>NZ_CP070239.1:5036161-5043419 GCF_016906145.1 Citrobacter sp. MGH 55 | reverse complement strand
GGCGGATAACCGATCACAACTCGGCGCGGTCCGTTGAGGAAGCTATTCACTATGGCAATGAAAACGCTGTGAGAGTGATGACGGGCATTGAAATTGACTGCTCGTTTGCGGGTAATAACTATCATCTGCTGGGCTACGGTTTTCGTCGTGATTGTCGGGATTTTGACGTCGTCGAGCAGAATTTCCACCATCTGGAAAGCGTCGCGACCCCGCTGAAACTGGCGAAACTTCGGGCGCTCGGGTTCCAGCTTGACGTCGATCGCCTGTATGCCCTGGCGGGCGATCGCGTTCCGCAGGAAGAGCAGATGGCGGAGTTAATTTTAGAGGATGCGCGCAATGCGAATCATGAACTGTTGCTGCCGTACCGGGCAGGGAACTCTCGCAGCGACATGCCGTTGATTAACTTCTTCTGGGATTTTTTTGGCCGCGACAAACCCTGTCATGTGAAGGTTGAACTGCCGCCCATGGCAGAGATGGCGTCGATGATTATTGATAACGGCGGTATTCCGGTGATTGCGCATATCGGCGCCAACGTAAAGGAAAAGCCGTTGTCGGTGATTGAGCAAATGTTGCCGCTCGGCGTACAGGGCGTGGAGGTTTTTTCCAGCTATCATGATGAAGCACTTCGTCGCGAACTTTATCAGTTCACGCTGGATAAAGCGTTGTTGGCGACCAGCGGCAGCGATTTCCACGGTAAAAACAAGCCCAATATCAAGATGGGCAGCAGCCAGCCCTGGGCGGCCGCACTGCCGAAGACGCTGGAAATTCTTGAAAGGGTGACGCTTTACTAACATAGACAAACCCGGCGTAACGCACCGGGTTTAATTTTTTGAGATTGCCCCTGTTATTCTTATTCATGAGCGGAAGCGGCAAATACGTTGCGGCGTCAGGCTGCCAGCTCAGGCATTTTCTCCATCACAAAGTTTAACACTTTCTCCGCATCCAGCGACGCGTAGGGCAGGCTTTCAATAATGGCGACAGGGCGTGCACTTCCGACAATGTCATAAATTTCATTGAGCTTGTACTGAATATGCGGCGCTATGAGAAAACCGTCGAAAGCGGGCGCCACGCTTTCGAAATTATCCAGCCCCACCGCGCTTATCATGAGAGGATAGCCGCGGCTTTCAGCCAGTACCTGCATCTTTTTGGCAAGAGAATTTGCCGTATTCCCGAACAAACAACCTATCAGAAGCTTTTTCATGTTTTTGACCTCCTGAAAACGGTTCACAGAATAGGGCTGACTGTGTTCAAAAAATGAGCGCCACATCTTATTTGCATAACAAATATATTCAGCGTCGGTAGCGCAGACCTCTGGTGCCTCCTGCCGTGAAGACAAGTCGATGACACTTAAGTGGAACTGAGTTCCTGAACACGTCATGAAAAGGTGTGGTACGCATAGCAGTCAATTCGCATCAATGTGACAACACAGGGAGTTGGCGATAGTAAAAGAGACAGATGTCCTTTTTGTTATCGCCGCGCTCACTTTATTGTGCTATCCCATAAAGGGAAAATGGGATTGCGTCGAGGGGAAGATGAAAAATATCAATGACAGTGCCTTAAAAGAGCGGTTTATTTTAACGAACAGGTTATCGGCGATAATTAACCCCTCCCTGTTAGCGACACTACGTCTGGTCAAAATTGATGCCGGGGAGTATCTGATGACGCAAAACACCTATTTGACGCATCTCTATTTCCTGGTTGACGGTAAACTGCAGGTCGAGCGCCATAATCCAAACGGGACGCACGCGGTTTATTCTTTTGAAACGCCTTTTTCGGTGGTTGGCGAAATGGAACTTTTCTCCATTAAGAAAAGTAAGGCCGTCGGTTCCGTTCAGGCATTAACGGACTCATGGTTACTGACCCTACCGGTCGAGGCCGTAAAAGAACACGCGATGAACGATCCTGCTTTTCTTCTTTTTATGTGTCAGAATTTAAGTCATAAACTACTGCATAATTCACTGATCCATTCCAGTGGCGCGATTTCGGTGGAATCTAAATTGCGTAAATTCTTACTTATTAAAACGCAAAACGAAGGCGCCACAATTCAACTGGAGAAAAGAGAGTCGCTCGCGGCCATGTTGGGTGTTTCTGTCAGGCAACTCAATCGTGCGCTGATAAAACTTGCGCAGCAAGGGATTATTCAACATAAAAATAAAACCCTGAAGGTGATTAATCCTGTTCGCTTATCAGATTTTCCTGCTGACAAATCTGAATTGGTGTGAGTTGGAGTGGGGTAAATAATCCCGGAAGCATGAGATAATGCGCCCGTTGTGAAGGCAGGCTGGAGCGATATTTCAGCCACCAGGTACATTACGATGAGATCAACGGATGAATCTTCTTGAACTGACACTTCTGAGTGGACAATACAACGATCGTGAAACGGGCGGAAAGATCCCGTGGAATGATCCGGATTTCAGCCGCAGGATGCTGGAAAACCATTTGTCGCAGGAACACGACTGGGCCAGTCGTAAACTCTCGGTCATTGAACAACAGGTCGACTGGATCGCCCGCCAGCTTCCCGTGGGCGCAACAATACTTGATTTGGGATGCGGCCCCGGCTTTTACACTCAACGTCTCGCGCAGCGCGGATTTGATTGCACTGGCGTCGATTTTTCTCCGGCCTCTGTGCAGTGGGCGCGAGAACAGGCGCAGAGCGCAGCGCTGGATATTGAATATCAGGAACAGGACGTCCGCGACTACCAGCCTGATGGCACGTTTGATTTCATTATGATGACCTTCGGTGAAATCAATGTCTTCAGTTTTGAGGATGCGCAACGGCTGGTGGCGCGTAGTGCAGCCTGGCTGAAGCCGGGGGGCAAGTTGCTGATTGAAGTGCATACGTTTGACGAAGTCAAAAGACAGGGGATGGCTCCCGCGTCCTGGCAGCGGTGTCCAGAGGGGCTGTTTCTCGCCGAACCGCATCTGTTATTGAGCGAAAATCGCTGGAATGAAGAAACGCAAACGAGCACCACGACGTTCTGGGCGCTCAAGGCCGACGCCAGCGTTGTGCATTTTAGCAGCCAGACGCGGGCCTGGCGGGATGACGAGTATTTGCAGTTGCTGGCGCAGTGCGGTTTTCACACGACGACCCGTATTGCCGCTGAAGAGTGGCCGGTCAGTGAAACCTTTGCCGGCAAGCTCTACGCCCTGATGGGACGTCGAGAGACGGTATAAACGACAATTGCTCTGCGCTGCAACCAGAGAAACCCGATGCCCGATGGCTTACGCTGTCGGGCTTTTTCGCTATAACGGGGAACCTTACCTGGCAAGGGCATGATTCATCCTCAGGACTCAGCTATGTCATTCGGGCGACGGCGAAGCGATTCAACCTCCCGTGCAAGTATCTCAGTAAAAAAATGCCCTGGAAGATACAGCTCGATCCTTCGCGCTTCCCGGGACAATGCTTGTAGATAACACCTTGTTTATTAAAAAATTGATAGGCAATTATTTGCAAGCCTTTAAAGTCAATCATTATCCTTGTTTATCAAACAGAAAATCTACAAAACTAGACATCTATCGAGTTTTCATCTTAAAGTCCCGATGTTGGCACTAGACAAAACTGTCTTATGGTTATCAAATGGTTAAATAATATTTCGCTGGATGTGAATGATCGACCAGATAGATGAATGGTCGGCGGGTAATTCAGCGGCTACAAGCAAGACAACACACCATTTCGGGAGAAATTATGCATTCCTCTGTTAATAAAAATGAAAGCCGAACGTTCTTCGGCCATCCCTATCCGCTGGGGTCACTGTTCTTCACGGAGATGTGGGAACGGTTTTCGTTTTATGGCATTCGTCCGTTACTGATTCTGTTCATGGCCGCGACCGTCTACGACGGTGGCATGGGACTGGCGCGGGAAAATGCGTCTGCTATCGTCGGTATTTTTGCCGGCAGTATGTACCTGGCAGCGCTGCCGGGCGGCTGGCTCGCGGATAACTGGCTCGGGCAGCAACGCGCGGTGTGGTACGGCTCGATCCTGATCGCGCTCGGCCATCTGTCGATTGCCCTGTCGGCCTGGATGGGCGACAACCTGTTTTTCATCGGTTTGATGTTTATCGTGCTGGGGTCGGGTCTGTTCAAAACCTGTATCTCGGTCATGGTGGGAACCCTCTATAAGAAAGGCGATGCCCGCCGCGATGGCGGTTTTTCGTTGTTCTACATGGGGATTAACATGGGGTCATTCATTGCCCCGTTGATCTCTGGCTGGTTAATCAAATCTCACGGCTGGCACTGGGGCTTTGGTATCGGTGGGATCGGGATGCTGGTCGCGCTGATTATCTTCCGCGTGTTTGCCGTTCCTTCCATGAAACGCTATGACCGCGAAGTGGGGCTTGATTCGACCTGGAACAGCCCGGTGGTGAAGAGAAACGGCGTGGGACGCTGGTTGCTGGCGCTGGCCGTTGGTGTTGCCATCATTGTGACGCTGATTGCCCAGGGCGTGATTGTCATTAATCCGGTCGCCGTTGCCAGCATGCTGGTCTACGTCATTGCCGCGTCTGTGGCGCTCTACTTTATCTACCTGTTCGTGTTTGCCGGGCTGACCCGCAAAGAGCGCGCCAGGCTGTTGGTCTGCTTTATTTTACTGGTTTCTGCGGCCTTTTTCTGGTCGGCGTTTGAGCAGAAACCAACCTCGTTCAACCTGTTTGCAAACGACTATACCAACCGCATGATCGGAGATTTCGAAATTCCAGCCGTCTGGTTCCAGTCGATCAACGCCCTGTTTATCATCCTGCTGGCTCCGGTCTTTAGCTGGGCCTGGCCGGCACTGGCGCGCCGAAATGTGCGCCCGAGCAGTATCACCAAGTTTGTTATCGGTATTCTGTGCGCGGCAGCGGGCTTTGGCCTGATGATGATGGCGGCGCAGAATGTCCTGAGCAACGGTGGAGCAGGCGTATCGCCGTTCTGGCTGGTGGGCAGCATCCTGATGCTGACGCTGGGTGAGCTGTGTCTGAGCCCGATTGGTCTGGCGACCATGACGCTGTTAGCGCCCGAAAGAATGCGGGGTCAAATGATGGGTCTGTGGTTCTGCGCCAGCGCTTTAGGTAACCTGGCGGCGGGTCTGATTGGTGGGCATGTTAAGGCTGACCAACTGGACATGCTGCCTGATCTCTTCGCCCGCTGCTCCATTGCATTGCTGATTTGTGCGGCAGTACTGATTGTGCTGATTGTTCCGGTGCGTCGGATGCTGGAAAACGCGCAAACGAAAACGGAGCAAAAACCGGCGTAAAATGCCTGACCGATAATTAACACTCGCAGATAAAACCGGTGCCTGATGCGCCGGTTTTATTTTTTCTTGCCAGGTAAAATCTTTATTCTGACGAACAAACGCCCGTCTCATAATCGTTAATGCTATTCCCACCAGAACATGCTTCAGGCTGAAAAAACGTCGGCCTGTTGTCGCTATGTTGCCGGAGATGATCGGCGAAATACCGTCACTCTTCCTCACAAAATGAGGTTTCACATGATCCTTTATGTCTGATTAATGAGGAAAGATCTTAAGTGGAGATTAATTATTCTTAAACACCTCATTTCTGAACTGCATTTAAAGAAATAATATGCTGTATATAATTCTATTTAAGGAATTATATTCTTTTATTGTTTTGTTTTTAAGATGATTGAATTGTCATCATGGCTAAGATCATTTCATTTGTTCTCACGCCTGATATCTGGAAAATATTGCCTAAATACCGCAATGAGACTCAGGGCGTTTGGGTCGGAAGGACATACGTTACATTGCCGTGACTTTTACTTAACGCATTCACAAATACACTGCATTTAATCATGCGATGTATAGCGTGCTGTTATTTCGATACAGTGGAATTGATATGAAGAGAAAAGAATTTAAATTAACAACCATGGCGTTGTTAATCAGTAGTCTGTTAATGGCAAATAACGCCGGTGCAGTCATTCATGATGTAGATGGTATTATTAGCGGAAGCGGGATCATCGCTAAAGATCAGGAATATAAAATCATTAGCACCGCAGGGGAAAACAATACGATCTCCGTGGCGAATAATGGTGGTGTAACCATTACCAACCCAGGCGGAACGCCCACGGTCTCGGGTGGGGGCGAATTTGAAAACGGTGACTTTTTAATTTCCAACGGGACAGTGATTGTTGCCAACAGCGGAACCATTAATTTAGGTTCAGGGACTACCGTGAATCATATCATCGGCGATGTCATTCCAGGCACCGTCGAGGGGCGACCAGATATTCCGCTGGATAATGATTATCAGTTCATGTATGCGGTGGGTATCGTTCAGGTTGGTGGTAACAGTGCAGCCTATCTCGCGCAAAAAGGCTCGATCGTTGCCGATAATTTGACGATAAATATGAGTCAAAAGCGTGATGGCAAAGATATTGCGGGCATTCTGGGCAATAAACACAATGGCGTCTTTACCTTAACCGGCACCACCACGGTTAATTCTGCGGTGACCGGGGCGAATGGGAAGAATTTCGCGATCTATGCAAAGTCGGGATCGAAAATCAACGCTGAAAATTTGATCGTCAATAGTAAGGGGACATTCTACGCCGTCGGCCTCGATTCGGAATCCAGTGTGGATGCCGACCGTTCACTGATTCGTTATAAAAATGCCACGATTACATCCGTCGCCGATCAGTATGCGGACGGTATCAGTTCTAACGGGGCTGACGTTGAAGCGTTGGGCAACACCGCTATTGATGTCACCGTGAACGATGCGAATGGCGTGATTTCCGGGATCTGGGTTTCAGATGGTCTCACCGGCGTTGATCTGGATGCACATGTGACCATGGCAGGGAAGACGAGCCTGCTGCTGAAGTCAGGCGCGGAGAGTACGGTTCTCAGTGGTGTCGAGTCCGTGGGCGCTTCGCAGTTTACCAGTAACGACCTGAATATCACGCTGGACACTCAGGGGCATCAGCAAACAACCGGTACCGGCATTCGGGCCAGTAAAGAAGATGCGCTCACGGCGGGTAAAATCGACATTAATGGTCGTCTGAACATTGATGTTGTCGATACCACCCGCAGTGGGAGCTGGAAMTACGTTCAGGCGAATAAAGGCGGCGAGATCACACTAAACGGTGAAGTGCAACTGGGGGTTAACTACAACGACCCGGATGCCACTGCCATTCTGGCGGAAAATGCCGACTCCCGTGTGACGATTAACCCGCAGAAAATCGACGTTATCGGGACGATTGAAGCCCTGGATTCCGCCGTGGTTGATGTGAATGCGATTAACCAGTCGCGTTTCGTCGGCGGGATGGTCACCAGCGG
>NZ_CP070239.1:5033565-5036154 GCF_016906145.1 Citrobacter sp. MGH 55 | reverse complement strand
GTGAATAACCTGTCGCTGGCCGACGGCTCGGCCTGGAACATGACCAAAAGTTCTCAGCTCACCAACCTGACGCTGAATGACTCCACGCTGACCTTTATGCCAGCCGCCACAAAGCGTCGTATGCTGACGCGTGATACCGCGAGCTTCAAAACCCTGACAGTGGACGGTGATTACACAGGCACTAACGGTAATCTCGTGATGAACACCCAACTGGGCGATGACAGCTCGCCAACGGACCGGATGATCGTTGCGGGCAACACCTCCGGCAGCACGAACGTTAAAGTACTGAACGCCGGGGGCGCGGGCGGTCTGACGACATCGGGCATCGAACTGATTAGCGTTGGCGGCAATTCTGACGGTGTGTTTACACAAAATGGCCGTATCGTGGCCGGTGCGTATGACTACACCCTGCATCGCGGTGAAGGCGAGAATAATAAAAACTGGTATCTGAGCAGCGCCCTGTCTCCGGTTACTCCGCTGGATCCTCTGAATCCTACCGATCCGCAGCCGTCAGCTCCGACGCCGCGCGAACACGCGGTGCGTCCGGAAGCCGGTCTGTACGGCATGAACCTGCAGGCGGCGAACACGCTGTTCAATACCCGTTTGCAGGATCGTCTGGGCGAAACGCATTACGTGGACGCGCTGACCGGCGAAGAAGCCGTCACCAGTATGTGGCTGCGTAACGTGGGCGGTCATACCCGTCAGAAAGACAGCAGTGGTCAACTGGATATGCAGGCCAACCGTTATGTCATGCAACTGGGCGGCGACATTGCGCAGTGGTCTTCGGACAACACTGACCGCTACCATCTGGGTCTGATGGCCGGTTATGCGAACCAGAAAGCGCGCGCCGAAAACCAGCGTAACGGTAACCGGGCCGACAGCCGCATCAGTGGTTACAGCGTTGGTTTGTACGGCACCTGGCTGCAGGACAACGCGACGCACGAAGGCGCGTATGTCGATACCTGGGCGCAGTACAGCTGGTTTGATAACACCGTTTCTGGTCGTGACGTCGAATCTGAAGAGTATGATTCGAAGGGCTTCACCGCCTCTGTTGAATCCGGCTACACCTGGAAACTGGCCGAACTCAGCGAGCGTAACGCGCTGTATATTCAGCCAAAAGCCCAGATCACCTGGATGGGCGTGAAGGCAGATGAGCACAAAGAAGTTAACGGTACCCGCGTTGAAGGTAACGGCGATGGCAACATCCAGACCCGCGTCGGCGTCCGTCTGTTCGGCAAGGGCCACAACACACTGGACGACGGCAAAGACCACACCTTCCAGCCGTTTGTCGAAGCCAACTGGCTCCACAACAGCAAAGACTTTGGCGTCGCAATGAACGGTGAAAATGTGAATCTGAAAGGCGCCCGCAATATCGGCGAACTGAAAGCCGGTGTTGAAGGCCAGTTGACGAAGAACGTCGCCCTGTGGGGCAACGTCGCTCAGCAGGTTGGTAACAACGGCTACAGCGACACTTCAGCGATGATCGGTATTAAAGCGTCGTTCTGATGCAAAGTGCCGGGAGGCGGTTTCGCTTTACCCGGCCAGGCAAAAAACCTGTAGGCCGGATAAGGCGCAACGCGTCGCCATCCGGCAGTATGGGCATGAAATCCTCTTTCTAAACAGTATGTTACCGATGCGTAATCCCTTCATAAATTAAACGTAACGCCAGCAGGCCAATTATCGCGCCGATGATGCGGCTGGCGACGCGCTGTATTCTGCCGTATGCCCGACGCACGGCAGGCAACGAAAAGGCCTGGCTCAGAAAGACGCGCCAGATAACCGAAGAGAGCACAATCCCGGCCCAGGCCATTATCCTTGCCCACATGGGTGTGTCGGCACTCAGCGTAACGGAGAAGATACTGATAAAAAACAGGACGGTTTGCGGATTTGACAGATCGGTCAGTAAGCCACGACGAAAGAACACGGTCCATGGCGCGCTAACGGGTTGCTGCAGCGTTGGCATCTGCGGTGTGGCCTGGTGACGCATACTGTTCCAGGCAAACCACAGCAGATACGCGCCGCCGCCAATTTTGATCACCGAAAAAACCGCCTCGCACTGGGTGATCAGCGTCGCCATGCCAAACAGCCCCAGCCCGGAATAGATAGCGTCACCTGACGCAACGCCCAGACCGGTTAATACACCTGCACGCCGTCCGGAGGCCAGACTGGTTTGCACGACCACAAACAGATTGGCGCCGGGGTTGAAGAAGGTTAACACGAACAGGCTGACGGTGAGGAAAACCGCATGTAGAGGTTCCATAAACCACATTTCCCTGAGCTGGATAACGTCACTCCATCTTATTTACAACAAAATCTGAGGGATGCGAATGGGATCACAAAGGGAGGCGAGGGAAGAAAACCACCCGTGTTACCACGGGTGGTAGAAAGTCAGAAGCTGTATTTCAGTCCTAACATTCCCTGCGTATCGCTGTAGCCGTTGTCGCCAATTTGCTGGGCGACGTTGCCCCACAGTTGCAGACGCTGGCTAAGCTGGCCTTCAACGCCCACTTTCAGTTCGCCAATATTGCGGTTGCCTTTCACGTCGTTGCTGATGTCATCCATCTTCACGCTGTAGCTACGGGTGTTGTG
>NZ_CP070239.1:5030576-5033237 GCF_016906145.1 Citrobacter sp. MGH 55 | reverse complement strand
CGGTGCTCCATTGCGCGATATCGCCGCCCAGTTGCATCACGTAGCGGTTGCTCTGGGTGCTGATCTGTCCGGAACCGTCCTTGAAGCGGTTATGTCCGCCGATGTGGCGCATCCACAGGCTGGTGACTTTCTGCTCGCCGGATAACGCGTCGGTGTACTGGGTTTCACCCAGACGATCGTGAAGCCGGGTGGTGAACAGCGTGTTGGCGGCAAGGGTGTTCGCCAGATAGCTGCCGGTTTCCGGGCGATAGGTTTTCTCTCCTTCCGGCTGTGGCGTTGGGGCCGGTGTCGGGGCGGGATCGGGAGTAGGCTCCGGCACTGGGTCAGTGATGAAGGTGTTGGTCAGATACCAGTTACTGCCTTTTTTCACCACATCATAGTCATAAGCCCCCGCGACAATACGTCCGGCTTTGGCAAAAGTACCTGCGGAATCGCCATACACTTCGACAATTTCAATACCGTTCACCGTTTGCGAGCCCGTACCGCCGATATTATTCACCGCAACCAGCGTATTACCGGACGTGTCGCCTTCCACGATAAGTTTATCGGTGGGAGAATCATCGCCACCCAGTGTCGTGTTCATTTTCAGTGTTCCGCCGCCGTAGAAATTACCTTCTACAGTCAGAGTCTTAAACACACCGCTGCTTTCCGGAGGCAGGAAATTGACAGTCCCATTGTCTAAGGTGATGTCGGTGACATGAGAGCTACCGGTCATATTCCACACGGCCTGGTTGGAAAGATCCAGGTTAACAATACCGTTGCTGGTTGAGCCAGACGTAGCGGTATAACTGGTGGCCGTCAGGAATGAGTTTTCGTTATTCAGTACCATATTGAGCGTGGCATCGTTAATTGCGCCAATGTCGCCAATGACCTGTACCGTGCCGGTTTCTAATGAATTCACGTTGATCAGGCTGTTTGCTCCACGGGAGAGCAGGGACCAGGTGGGATCGCTGTTATCCGTCATCAGCAGACCTTTCTGCACATCGACAATACCACCCGCCGCGGCTTCGATACCCGCCACATAGTTGGCGTGCGTATCAGACAGTGAGATGCCTAAATCATCCTGGAATTCAACTTTTGTGGTGTTACTGCCGCCATCATAAGCATAAACCGCTCGTGCGGTATCGACGCCATTTTGCATAGTAATAGCGGTTTTACCCTGAAACTGCGCCTCACTTTTCCAAAGGTAAAGGCCTGTGTTGTAATAGCCACCGTTGCTGGTCAGCAGAAAATCGCCTTTTGCGATAAGCGACGACTGGTCAGTCAGGGAGATGGTTCGCATCCAGTACGGGTCGATCCAACCTGCGAATTCATGCTCGTAACCGGGTCGGTTGCCCAGGTAAGTCAGGTTCTCGCCGACGATGATCGCATTGCTGTTGAAGGTGATATCCGTTGCCATCAGGTCAAGTGCACGGCCACCGCCAGCCTCACCAAAGAGGTTATTTTCATCACCACGTGAGAGCGCTTCAATCTTCGTCAGCCCCGTAAATTCGATGCTATTTCTCGTCCCATAAGTGGCGTAGGGGAGCGCCGCCAGGATACCCTGGCTGCCTTTCAGAGTGATGTAGTCAGCTTCAAATTTGGCAGTATTAATCACGTTATAAGCAGTGTTACTCGTGCTCGCGCCAGCCCTTGCGGCAAACTGTAATGCCAGTTCATTGGCATCGATATCAATACGATCGGCTTTGATATCCACATCACTTCCTGCGGCAAGAACCATCCCCACGCGACGGTCGATAGAGTTGTCGCCCGGATCGCCGTCAACATTGATGACAAAGTTTCCACCATCAAAGGCCAGCTCACCGTCATACAAACCAATCCCCCAGCGGTGGGTGCTGACATATCCCGCCTGCGGCATCAGTACAGTCAAATTAACTTTATTATCGCCGTCGCTTTTGAAATCAAATTTACCACCTGGCCCGGCAAATAAACCGTAAATATCGGCGTAACTATTTCTGACCTCATTACTGACGACAATATTGCCGCCAGTGAATGTCATTGTGCCGCTGAGTGTATCTCGCTTGTAAGCATGCAGCGTTGCACGTTCGTCTGTCGTGTTATTATTAAAACCTCTCAGTGTCAGGGTATTCCCGTCGCTGATATTAATGTTCACTGCACCGTTCAGGGTATTGATTAGTGCGCGTTGGTAACTGGCGCTGCCCGTGTAACCGCTGGCGTCCAGGGTCACATCACCGAGGCTAACGGTGTGGGTTCCGCTGCTAATAGACGAAATCGAACTGGTGAAGGTCTTATTTTCCAACTCGGCCGATAAGACAAACGGTGAGGCGAGAAACGAACTTCCCACCACGACAGGTACAAGACATTTCCATTTTATATATGTCATTTATGACTCTCCGTGAGATTAACGACTTATTTTTATTTGTAATAAAGAAAAAAATGTCCGGCCTTTGCAGGACATTTTTTGTTTGGGCGATCAGAAACTATATTTGATGCCTAACATTCCCTGAGTATCGCTGTAGCCGTTGTCGCCAATTTGCTGGGCGACGTTGCCCCACAGTTGCAGACGCTGGCTAAGCTGGCCTTCAACGCCCACTTTCAGTTCGCCAATATTGCGGTTGCCTTTCACGTCGTTGCTGATGTCATCCATCTTCACGCTGTAGCTACGGGTGTTGTGAAGCCAGTTGGCTTCGACGAACGGCT
>NZ_CP070239.1:5000887-5030162 GCF_016906145.1 Citrobacter sp. MGH 55 | reverse complement strand
GTTGGCATACCAGGTGCCGTACAGACCGGCGCTGTAGCCGCTGATYTCCCCACGGGATGAGTATCCGGTCAGGCTGGAGTGGCTGCGGCTCTTGCTGTTGGCRTAACCGGCCATCAGACCCAGATGCCAGCGATCGAGGCCGTCGGTGCTCCATTGCGCGATATCSCCGCCCAGTTGCATCACGTAGCGGTTGCTCTGGGTGCTGATCTGCCCGGAACYRTCYTTGAAGCGGTKATGTCCGCCGATGTGGCGCATCCACAGGCTGGTGACTTTCTGCTCGCCGGTTAACGCGTCGGTGTACTGGGTTTCACCCAGACGATCGTGAAGCCGGGTGGTGAACAGCGTGTTGGCGGCAAGGGTGTTCGCCAGATAGCTGCCGGTTTCCGGGCGATACTGGTGCGGACCTTCAGGTGTCGGAGACTCTGGAATTACGGGTTCTTTCGGCTCAGTTGGTGGAACCGGTTCTGGCAAGGCCAGGCTGGTCAACGACCAGTTCTGGTTATCTCGTTTCACAAGGTCGTAGTCATATGCGCCTGCGACAATACGGCCTTCTTTCACAAAGGTACCGTTTGAAGTCCCTTCAACGTCGATAATACGGATACCTTCAATCGTCGCGGCTCCGTTACCGCCCGCGTTACTGACGCTGACGCGCGTGGTGCCGTAGGTATCACCTTTCACAATCAGCTTATCCGTTGGCGACAGGTCATCACCCAGCACAGTGCGCAAGGCCAGCAAGCCGTTGTTTCCGGTGTAATCACCGTTAATTGTCAACAGGGTTGGGCTAAAGGTTGCTTGCACTTGCGACGGGGAAGAGAGTATCGCTGTGCCTGCCAGCTCCAGCGAATTCAGCGTCTGTGAATAGCCGTTAAGATTCAGCTGTGCGCCGCTGTCCACGCGGTAATCGGATCTTGCACTCAGGGTATTTTCTGCCCCGGCGCGCAATGTACCATTTGCGACGTGGGTAGGGCCCTGATAGGTGTTAGCGCCTGTCAGCGTGGTCGTCCCAGAGCCGAAATGGTTGACTTCGCCAATACCTGTGATTTTGGCCGAGAGTACGAAGTCGTCGCTGTTGTGATTAAAGTTGAGCTCTGCCGTGCTCATACCGCTGGTGTTGCCAAGGTAGATCCACGGCAGGTCCAGTGTTCCCGCAGCCTGTTGTGCTTCGCCCTTTGCGCCGCCAATATTCAGGATGCCGGTACTGCCTTCTCCCACTGCCAGCCAGATTAAGTTACCCGAGCGGACCGTTGCACCGTTGCTGACGGTGAGGATCCCGGTGGCGTCATTGGGCGTTGTTGCAAACCCCCCGAGGTAAATACCTTCCGTCACATCCAGCAGCGAGTTTTCACCGTCCACGAGGGCGACACCGTAGCCATTACGACTGGTGTTACTCGTATTGCCGACGTAGCCAATGTTCATGTGTTCGCTTAAGGAGAGGGTTCCGCCGCGGGTAATCATCAGGTTGCCGCGCCCCTGATCGCCGACCACGCTCCAGACGGAAGAGACGGACGAATTTGCGCCATCGATAGTAACCGTTCCCTGCGCGTTTGCGGCATATTCTCCAATACGTAATTCATCAATGCCGCTGATTTTACTGCCGTTATTTACCCGCAGCGTACCTGAACCATCATGGGTCCCGAGTACCAGATTCAAATTGCCCAGTGTCCAGGTCGCACCATTCGTCAGCGTCACGCTGCCGTTTGCGCCATTACCGATCATACCGGCGGCGGTGGTGATAGCCCGACCATCGATCAGCAGTGAGCCGTCGGAGTTATCACCCACCCAAAGACTGCGGAAGTTATCCCATGCGGGGTCAGTATTTTCCGTGGCGGAAAGCGTAATATTTTGTCCATTATTAATAATGACAGTATCACCCACACCTGTTGGTGGGGGAATATTATTATTGGCTACCGCAGTGGACGTTAAAGCCATGGAAATTGCAATGGCTAATAGAGTTTCAGGGAAACACTGTGCATTTATTTTCATATATTGACTCTTCCTTAAGATTTAAATATTACATCCAGGCATAAGCCAGAAAAGCCAGTGCTGAATACACGGCTATTTGTCGGGTTGCTCATGCAAATAAAATTCTGATGATTTTTAATATTATTTGCCGCGGGCGATATAGCGTAATCGTTTTGCCGCAGGCTTGCATTCGATATTGATAGGCTGAGTCTATTAACCGTCATTAACAGAGTTAAGATATTTAAGTGATGGCTAATTATTTGATTACAAATGTTTATTGTTTTTGGCTATACCTCCAGGAATAATGCAAATATAAAGCGAAAAACAACAGGATAGATGAGGTTTTTGATAAGGAAGTCTGAATAGATGCGAAGGATTAACATTAGTATGAATATCGCTTCACTATGTTTAATTACGGACAGTAATAATGTTTTTTAAGAATTTTAGGCCGACTAATTATCATTGTTTTGATGAGTATCAATTTTTACATTGGTATTAATCTGAATGTCTTTTATCGATGTTAAGATTATTACCAATAAGTCTGTAAGGGTTTTGATAATAATCTTAAGTGGAGTTGTTCCGAACAGGGTTATGCATATTTACGCAATAATGAGAGATTTATTAAAAGACAGGGTTGTCGGTCATTATTTTATTTATATGCAGAAAGTGACTTAACTTTACCGTAGTATGCAAAAAAGGACTGAGCAGGCCGAAATCACAAAAGCAACCTATCACTGAAAGGGCTCTGGATTTTTTCTGGAAGCTGAACTAGTTATTAATCATCCCTGAACAGCGGCATGGATTCAGCGGTGATGATAGCGTCATAACATAACCTGGAGCTTCTCTATGAAAACTGGATATAAACTCTTGATTGGTGCGTTGGCTTTTGTGGCGACAAATGCGTTTGCAGCGGAGCTGTTAACAAAAGCTGAGTTTGAGAAAGTGGAGTCGCAGTACACCCTGATTGGCAACATCAATACCAGCAATGAAACGTCCACTCAGGATGCGAAAGAAGATCTGCTCAAAAAAGCGGATGAGAAAGGGGCTGATGTGGTCGTGCTGACTTCCGGTCAAACCGACAACAAAATTCATGGCACTGCCAATATCTACAAGAAAAAGTAATTCGTAAGCGTGCCGGATGGCGCTGGCCTGGTGAAATGTGTAGGCCGGGTAAGACGCTGTGTGTCGCCATCCGGCCGTTCATTCCTTCAGCCGTCGCCAGAATGTGGTTCTGCTGACCCCCAGATAACGCGCGGCGGCGCGCTTATCGCCGTTAAACTGCGCCAGCACCTGCTGTGGCGTAGCTGAAGGCGAAGGGTATGACGGCGATTCGTTCTCCGCCAGTTCCGGCAGTATCTGCTGTAATAAATGTTCATTCAGTTGTGGCATCGGTTCAACGCTTAAAAACAGTGCCAGCCGTTCCATCATATTGCGCAATTCGCGAATATTTCCCGGCCACTGATAGTGCAACAGCGCACCGGCACTCTGCGCCAGTCCGGCGCGCACCGACTCGGTAAACGGTACGGAGAGCGCGGCCAGCGATTGTTTTAAAAAACCTTCCGCCAGCGGCAGGATATCGGCGGGGCGCTCCCGTAGAGCCGGTAACGACAGACGTAAAATACTCAGGCGATAAAACAGATCGCGACGAAACTGCCCGCGTTTCATCTCGTCTTCCAGATTGCAGTGGGTGGCGCTAATCACCCGCACTGTTACCGGAATGGGGTGATGTCCACCCACCCGGGTGACCTCTTTTTCTTCCAGCACGCGCAGCAGTCGGGTTTGCAGCGGCAACGGCATTTCGCCGATTTCATCGAGAAACAGCGTTCCGCCGTGGGCGATTTCAAACAGCCCGGCACGACCACCGCGTCGCGATCCGGTGAAGGCGCCTTCCTCGTAGCCAAACAGCTCCGCTTCCAGCAACGATTCGGCGATCGCCCCGCAATTCACCGCGACGAACGGATGCGCCGTTTTGTCGCCGCGCGTGCCAGGACGCGTACAAAACTCGCGGTGAATGGCCTGGGCTGCCAGTTCTTTCCCGGTGCCGGTTTCCCCCTGAATCAGGACAGAGGCGGGTGAACGGGCATACAGCATAATGGTATGGCGCACCTGTTCCATCTGTGCGGACTCGCCACGAATATCTCCCAGCCCATAGCGGGTGCGCAGCGCCTGATCGGAGGCATAATGACCGTGGCGACGCTGGGTCAGGCGGGTCATGTCCAGCGCATCGCTAAAGGCCTGACGCACCGTGGCGGCGGAATAGATAAAGATACCGGTCATGCCTGCCTCTTCCGCCAGATCGGTGATCAGTCCCGCGCCAACCACCGCGTCAATGCCGTTTGCTTTCAACTCGTTAATCTGCCCGCGCGCGTCTTCTTCGGTGATATAGCTGCGTTGTTCCAGTTGCAGGTTGAAGGTTTTTTGAAAAGCCATCAGCGCTGGCAGCGTTTCCTGGTAGGTCACCACGCCAATGGAGGCGGTCAGTTTTCCGGCCTTTGCCAGCGCCTGCAGAACGTCAAACCCGCTGGGTTTGATCAGAATAACCGGTATCGACAGGCGACTCTTCAGATATGCGCCGTTCGATCCGGCGGCGATGATCGCATCACAGCGTTCGGTGGTCAGCTTCTTACGGATATAGGTGACCGCTTTTTCAAAACCGAGCTGGATGGGGGTGATGGTCGCCAGATGATCAAACTCCAGGCTGATGTCGCGAAACAGATCGAACAGTCGCGTTACCGAGACCGTCCAGATAACCGGTTTGTCATCATTCACCCGCGGGGGAAGCGTTGTCGTCGCCATAGCCAACCCAAAATAAAAGGACAGAGTATTGGGTGTAGTCTTGTTTCATAATTGTTGCAATGAAACCGGTCGGGACGTTTCATGAAACGTTAGCTGACACGCTTTTTTTCGCTTATCGCGGTATGCTGTGGTTTATCTTATTGTTATATCGATGGTTATTTAAAACACTCTCTTTCAAAGCGCCTTTGGCATAGCCCTTGCTTTATGTGAATCAACGGTTAGTTACAAGTTGATAACACGAGGATGGACTATGTCTCTGGATTCTCCGGGTCAGGCGTTTCGCGCTGCCCTCACCAAAGAAAACCCCTTACAAATCGTCGGCACCATCAACGCCAACCATGCGCTGCTGGCTCAGCGCGCCGGGTATCAGGCGATTTATCTTTCGGGCGGCGGCGTCGCGGCTGGTTCGCTGGGACTGCCGGATCTGGGCATCTCCACCCTGGACGACGTCTTGACCGACATTCGCCGCATCACCGACGTCTGTCCGCTCCCGCTGCTGGTGGATGCTGATATCGGCTTTGGTTCGTCGGCGTTTAACGTTGCGCGCACCGTCAAGTCGATGATCAAAGCCGGGGCGGCGGCGCTACACATCGAAGATCAGATTGGCGCCAAGCGCTGCGGTCATCGTCCGAATAAAGCGATCGTTTCGAAAGAGGAGATGGTCGATCGCATTCGTGCGGCAGTGGATGCCCGTACCGATCCCCACTTTGTGATCATGGCGCGTACCGATGCCCTGGCGGTGGAAGGGTTAGACGCAGCGATCGATCGTGCGCAGGCCTATGTCGAAGCGGGCGCCGACATGCTGTTCCCGGAGGCGATCACGGCGCTTTCGATGTACCGCCAGTTTGCTGATGCAGTCCAGGTGCCGATTCTTGCCAATATCACCGAATTTGGCGCGACGCCGTTGTTCACGACCGACGAACTGCGCAGTGCGAACGTGGCGATGGCGCTCTATCCGCTCTCGGCATTCCGCGCCATGAACCGGGCTGCTGAAAAGGTCTACAACGTGCTGCGCCAGGAAGGGACGCAAAAGAGCGTTATTGACATCATGCAGACCCGCAACGAACTGTATGAAAGCATCAATTACTACCAGTACGAAGAGAAGCTCGACGCGTTGTATATCAAGTAGGCCGGATGGCGGCTACGCCTTATCAGGCCTGGACGAAAACCCTCAGTACCCTACATATGACAATAATGATGAGGACAACATGAGCGACACAACGATCCTGCAAAATAATACCCATGTCATTAAGCCTAAAAAATCCGTCGCGCTGTCCGGCGTACCGGCGGGCAATACCGCGCTGTGCACCGTCGGCAAAAGCGGCAACGATCTGCACTATCGCGGCTACGATATTCTCGATCTCGCCCGGCAGTGCGAATTTGAAGAAGTCGCGCATCTGCTGATTCACGGCAAACTCCCGACCCGTGACGAACTTCAGGCATACAAAAGTAAACTCAAAGCGCTGCGCGGATTACCGGCTAACGTCCGTACCGTACTGGAAGCGCTGCCAGCGGCATCGCATCCGATGGACGTGATGCGCACCGGCGTATCGGCGCTGGGCTGTACGCTGCCGGAAAAAGAGGGGCACACCGTTTCCGGCGCGCGTGATATTGCCGATAAGCTGCTGGCCTCGCTCAGTTCCATCCTGCTCTACTGGTATCACTACAGTCACAACGGAGAGCGTATTCAGCCGGAAACCGATGACGACTCTATCGGCGGCCATTTTCTGCACCTGTTGCACGGCGAAAAACCGACGCAGAGCTGGGAAAAAGCAATGCACATTTCGCTGGTGCTGTACGCCGAGCATGAGTTCAACGCCTCCACCTTTACCAGCCGCGTGATTGCCGGCACCGGATCGGATGTTTACTCGGCCATTATCGGCGCGATTGGCGCACTGCGCGGTCCGAAACACGGCGGGGCGAATGAGGTCTCGCTGGAGATTCAGCAGCGCTACGAAACGCCGGACAAAGCCGAAGCCGATATCCGTAAGCGCGTGGAAAACAAAGAAGTGGTGATTGGTTTTGGTCATCCGGTTTATACCATTGCCGATCCGCGTCATCAGGTCATCAAACGTGTGGCGAAGCAGCTTTCCGAAGAGGGGGGCTCGCTGAAGATGTACAACATTGCCGATCGTCTGGAAGAGGTGATGTGGGAGACGAAGAAGATGTTCCCTAACCTCGACTGGTTCTCGGCGGTCTCCTACAACATGATGGGCGTTCCCACCGAAATGTTTACCCCGCTGTTTGTTATCGCCCGCGTCACCGGCTGGGCGGCACACATTATTGAACAGCGCCAGGACAACAAAATCATTCGTCCTTCCGCCAACTATACCGGCCCGGACGATCGTGAGTTTGTGCCGATCGATCAGCGTCAGTAATTCATTACCTCTAAAGATAAAAAAACAGGAAACGTACCTTATGTCCGCTCAAATTTTAAATGTTCGCCCGGAATTCGATCGTGAAATCGTTGATATCGTGGATTACGTCGTCAACTACGAGATAGCGTCAACGGTGGCGTATGACACCGCCCACTACTGCCTGCTTGATACGTTGGGCTGTGGTCTGGAAGCGCTGGAATATCCGGCCTGTAAAAAACTGATGGGGCCGATTGTTCCGGGGACCGTGGTGCCCAACGGCGTGCGCGTGCCGGGTACCCAGTTTCAGCTCGACCCGGTACAGGCCGCGTTTAACATTGGCGCGATGATCCGCTGGCTCGACTTCAATGACACCTGGCTGGCGGCGGAGTGGGGCCACCCTTCCGATAACCTCGGCGGGATCCTGGCGACAGCGGACTGGCTCTCACGCAACGCGGTCGCGGCGGGTAAAGCGCCGTTGACCATGAAACACGTGCTGACCGGAATGATCAAGGCCCACGAAATTCAGGGCTGTATCGCGCTGGAAAACGCCTTTAACCGCGTGGGGCTTGACCACGTTCTGCTGGTCAAAGTGGCCTCCACCGCCGTGGTGGCTGAAATGCTGGGGCTAACGCGTGATGAGATCCTCAACGCAGTGTCGCTGGCGTGGGTCGACGGACAGTCGCTGCGCACCTATCGCCATGCGCCGAATACCGGCACGCGTAAATCCTGGGCGGCGGGCGATGCGACCTCGCGCGCGGTGCGTCTGGCGCTGATGGCGAAAACCGGTGAGATGGGTTATCCGTCAGCGCTGACGGCGAAAACCTGGGGGTTTTATGACGTCTCATTCAAAGGCGAGTCGTTCCGCTTCCAGCGTCCATACGGCTCCTACGTAATGGAAAACGTGCTGTTCAAAATTTCGTTCCCGGCGGAGTTCCACTCTCAGACGGCGGTTGAAGCGGCAATGACGCTGTACGCGCAAATGCAGGCAGCAGGTAAAAGCGCTGCGGATATCGAAAAAGTGACCATTCGCACCCACGAAGCCTGCATTCGCATCATTGATAAGCAGGGGCCGCTGAATAACCCGGCCGATCGCGATCACTGTATTCAGTATATGGTGGCGATCCCGCTGCTGTTCGGACGCTTAACGGCGGCGGATTATGAGGACGGCGTGGCACAGGACAAGCGAATCGATTCCCTGCGCGAGAAGATCCGTTGTGTTGAAGATCCGGCGTTTACCGCGGACTATCACGATCCGGAAAAACGCGCCATCGCTAATGCGATCACCCTGGAATTCACTGACGGTTCACAGTTTGACGAGGTGGTCGTGGAGTTCCCGATTGGCCATGCACGTCGCCGTACCGACGGGATCCCGAAACTGATCGAAAAATTCAAAATTAACCTGGCGCGTCAGTTCCCGACTCGCCAGCAGCAGCGCATCCTGGAGGTCTCCCTGGACAGAACTCGCCTGGAGCAGATGCCGGTCAATGAGTACATGGACCTTTATGTCATCTAGAACCCGCTTCATCAGGCGTAAGTTCAACAGGAGAGCGTTATGTCTTTTAGCGAATTTTATCAGCGTTCTGTTACGCAACCGGAATCATTCTGGGCCGAACAGGCCCGGCGGATTGACTGGCAGCAGCCGTTTATCCGCACGCTGGATCACAGCCATCCGCCGTTTGCCCGTTGGTTTTGCGGCGGTACCACCAATCTGTGTCATAACGCCATTGACCGCTGGCTGGAGAAACAACCGGATGCGCTGGCGCTGATCGCTGTCTCATCCGAGACCGAAGAGGAGCGCACCTTTACCTTCCGTCAGCTCTATGACGAAGTGAACGTGGTGGCGTCAATGCTGCAATCGCTCGGCGTGCAGCGCGGCGATCGGGTTCTGGTATACATGCCGATGATCGCCGAGGCGCATATCACGCTGCTGGCCTGCGCGCGGATTGGCGCGATCCACTCGGTAGTGTTCGGCGGTTTTGCTTCGCACAGCGTGGCGGCACGCATCGATGACGCGAAGCCGGTGCTGATTGTCTCCGCCGATGCGGGGGCGCGCGGCGGTAAAGTGTTGCCCTATAAAAAGCTGCTCGATGATGCGATCGAGCAGGCGCAACATCAGCCGAAACAGGTGTTACTGGTGGATCGCGGGCTGGCGAAAATGGCGCGTGTGACCGGTCGCGATCTCGACTTTGCGACGTTGCGCCAGCAGCACCTCGGCGCCACGGTGCCGGTGACGTGGCTGGAATCCAATGAAACGTCCTGCATTCTTTATACCTCCGGCACCACCGGAAAACCCAAAGGCGTGCAGCGCGATGTCGGCGGCTATGCCGTGGCGCTGGCGACCTCAATGGCGACCATTTTTGGCGGCAAAGCGGGGGGCGTGTTCTTCTGCGCGTCGGATATCGGTTGGGTTGTCGGGCATTCCTATATTGTCTACGCGCCGCTCCTGGCAGGGATGGCAACCATTGTGTATGAAGGACTGCCGACGTATCCGGACTGCGGCGTGTGGTGGAAGATCGTCGAGAAATATCAGGTCAACCGGATGTTCTCGGCACCGACCGCCATTCGCGTGCTGAAAAAATTCCCGACCGCGCAGATCCGCAATCACGATCTCTCCTCGCTGGAGGTGCTCTATCTGGCAGGCGAGCCGCTGGACGAACCGACCGCAAGCTGGGTAACGGAAACACTGGGCGTGCCGGTTGTTGATAATTACTGGCAGACCGAATCCGGCTGGCCGATTATGGCGCTGGCCCGGGCACTGGATGACCGGCCGTCGCGCCTCGGCAGTCCCGGCGTGCCCATGTATGGCTATAACGTGCAGTTGCTCAATGAGATGACCGGTGAACCCTGCGGCGCCAACGAGAAGGGGATGGTGGTGATCGAAGGGCCGCTGCCACCCGGCTGTATTCAGACCATCTGGGGCGACGATGTACGATTTGTGAATACCTACTGGTCGCTGTTCAATCGTCAGGTATACGCCACGTTTGACTGGGGGATCCGTGACGCAGACGGTTACTACTTCATTCTGGGGCGGACGGATGATGTGATTAACGTCGCCGGGCATCGCCTGGGCACGCGGGAAATCGAGGAGAGTATCTCCAGCTATCCGAACGTGGCGGAAGTGGCGGTGGTCGGGGTAAAAGATGCGCTGAAGGGGCAGGTGGCGGTGGCATTTGTCATTCCCAAACAGAGCGACAGTCTGGAAGACCGCGATGTGGCGCATTCGGAAGAGAAAGCGATCATGGCGCTGGTGGACAGCCAGATTGGCAATTTTGGTCGTCCTGCCCACGTCTGGTTTGTTTCGCAACTGCCGAAAACCCGATCCGGCAAAATGCTCCGCCGCACGATCCAGGCCATTTGCGAAGGCCGCGATCCGGGCGATCTCACCACGCTTGACGATCCGGCGGCGCTGCAGCAAATCCGCCAGGCAATGGAGGAGTAATCTGATGGCCCGATAGGGCGGCGTAAACGCCTTATCAGGCCTACAATGACTCAACATGTAGGCCTGATAAGCGTCGCGCCATCAGTCACTTAGCTCCAGCTAACACGATAGTGATAGCGCCCGGCGCTCAGTTGAAATTCCGGCGACACAGAAGGACTCCAGGAGTCGTCGCCGCCGACGCCCATATGGAAACCATCAATATTCAGCCATGCCCCGGCCTCCGGTTGTAGCAGATGGCGATGACTGGTCTCCATCAGTTGTTTCTGGCTGAATCGGCTGATGTTGAAAAGAAAATCACCGCGCCAGACGTGCGCACCGTACTTCAATTCACGCGTACCGCAGCGCAGGCCGTTCTCACTGGGAAAAACGTAAGGGGTATACATCTCATCCAGTGATAAATCCCAGCGGTCAAAACAGGCCGAAGACAGGCGATCCGGGTAGTTTTCATGCGGACCACGCCCCAGCCAGTTCACCCGTTCTGCTTCCTGCGCCAGTTGGCAGGTCAGACCGATACGTGCCGGATGCGGCGTGCCGCTGGCAACATCGACATCAACGGCGATCTGCATTTCGCCGTGGCCGTCGATGCGCCAGGCTTTACGGCTGATAAACAAGGTTTCGCCCTGATACTGCCAGGCGTGAACGGTGGCTACCTGAATCGCATCGGCAAGGGTATCGGCTTCGCATTGCAGCAACACCGCCTGCGCCTGGTAATGCCCGGCGGCTTTCCAGCGCTCAACCCAGGCATTAGGATCGATCCGTGTCACCTCACTGATACCAATATCGTTATCCAGCGGCGCGCGGGTAAATTGATCGCGCAGTGGCGTCAGTAACTGGGCTTCATCACCAATCCAGTATTGCGTTAACGTGCCCTGCTGGCGGCAGAATTCCCAGCGCTTATAGCCGAGCGTGACGGTAAACGCGGCGTCGCTGACGCTGAGCTGTGGCGCAGTACTGGCGCGCGGTGAGCATACGACGCTCAGTTTTTCCTCCAGCGGCCACTGCTGCCAGGCGCTGATGTGTCCGGCAGGCGACCAGGCGGTTGCCTGCAGTTGTTCCACACGCACCGTCAACCAGAGCTGACCTGCCGCGTCAGGCTGTGCGATGTCCGGCAGGGTGATGCGCTGACGACCCTGCGGCGCGATATCCAGCGTGACCTCCCCGGTGGCAACTGGGTTGCCATCCAGAGCGAGGGTCCAGTGCAGGATCTCGTTGTCGCTATGGCGGAACAGATATTCGCTGGTGACCTCAATCTGACGTTGCGCGCCAGGCAGCAACGTGAACTGGAAAAACTGTTGCGCGTGCTTCGCCTCAAACAACGACGGATGCGGCGTGCGGTCGGCAAACACCAGCCCGTCCATACAGAACTGGCGATCGTTAGGCGTGTCGCCAAAGTCGCCGCCGTACGCGGACCAGGGGTTGCCTTCGTCATCGTATTTAATCAGCGACTGATCGACCCAGTCCCAGACGAAGCCGCCCTGCAGGCGCGGGTACTGGCGGAACGCCTGCCAGTATTTGGCGAATCCGCCGAGGCTGTTACCCATCGCGTGGGCATATTCGCAGAGGATCAGCGGGCGCTGTTCGCCGGGCAGCGACAGCCATTTTTTGATTGACCACTTCGGCACTGCCGGGAACGGCTGATCCTGATCGACGCGCGCATACATCGGGCAAATTATATCCGTTGCCGCCGTGTCCGCGCCGCCGCCTTCATACTGCACCGGGCGTGACGGATCGTCTGATTTCAGCCAGCGATACAGCGCGTCATGGTTGACGCCGTGACCCGATTCATTCCCCAGCGACCAGAGGATAATGCTCGGATGGTTGCGATCGCGTTGCACCATGCGCGTCACGCGCTGGCTCATGGCGGGCAGCCAGGTCGGGTCGTCGCTCAGGCGATTCATCGGCACCATGCCGTGGGTTTCGATGTTGGCCTCATCCACCACATACAGACCATAGCGATCGCAAAGTGTGTACCATCGCGGATGATTCGGATAGTGGGAGCAACGCACGGCGTTAAAATTGTTCTGCTTCATCAGAATGATGTCCTGCACCATCGTCGCTTCGTCCATTACCTGACCGTTTTCAGGATGATGTTCATGACGGTTGGTGCCGCGAATCAGCAGCGGCTGACCGTTCAACAACAGCAGGCCATTTTCAATGCACACCTTCCGGAAGCCGACATCGCAGGCCTCGGCTTCAATCAGTGTGCCATCCGCCGTATGGAGCAGCACAACTGCGCGATAAAGATGCGGTGTTTCGGCGCTCCACAGTGAAGGCTGATCGACATGCAGACGCAGCGTCGTGCGATCGCCATAGGCTCCGCGCTCATCAACGATCTCGCTGCCAAAAGGCGCGGTGATTTCGCCCGTCAGCTCGTCGCCATCCCACAGTTGAACGGTCACGCGCAGAGTGTCACGGCATTCTCCACGCATTCTGACCTCGGCGGCAAAGATTGCCCGGCTGAAATCCTCGTTGAGGTGGGTGGTGATGCGTAAGTCGCTGATTTGCGTGGCGGGTTTGTTTAACAGGGAGACATCGCGGAAAATGCCGCTCATTCGCCACATATCCTGGTCTTCCAGATAGCTGCCGTCGCTCCAGCGTAGCACCATCACCGCCAGACGGTTCTCACCGCTGACCAGAAACTCACTGAGATCAAACTCCGACGGCAGGCGACTATCCTGACCGTAGCCCACCCAAAGCCCGTTGCACCAGAGATGAAAAGCGGAATTTACGCCATCAAAGATAATTCGCGTCTGTCCATCACGCAGTTCAGCTTCGCTGATTGCGAATGTTAGCGAATAACATCCTGTCGCATTTTCATGCGGCACATATGGCGGATCCACCGGGATCGGATAGGTCACGTTGGTATAAATGGGGGCGTCATAGCCGAGCAACTGCCAGTTTGATGGCACCGCGATCGTATCGGCATCGTCCAGATCGCCCAGACGCCAACGTTCCGGTACCGCTTCCGGCGAGGCGAACCAGATAAATTTCCACGCGCCGTTCAGACTGCGAACGGAGGGGGAGGCGGTATTGTGACGCGCATCAGTCGCGTTGCGCCAACTGGCAAAAGGAGGATGCGCCTCCAGACGGTTTAGCTGCGTGACGCCGGGATTTTCCCAGTCGCGTCGGGCCAGTACGGCGGCGAGTGAATTCGTGCTGAAGGTCATGGAGGCATCCTGTTGCGCAGTTTGTTCGTTCACAGGTTGCTGAAGATACGGTGTGCGGTGAAAGCCTGTAAAGGTGAGAAAGAGGAATGAGTGAGGTCTCTCACTCAGAATCTGCTTGCGTCACACCCTGAAAGGTTTTTCGCCATTCTGCCGGGCTGACGCCGAAGCGGGACTTAAAATGCTGCCGCCAGGTCACCGGAGACAGAAAACCGACCTCTGTGGCGATACGCTCGACGGGCAGCCGGGAGGATTCCAGCAGTTCCTGGCTGCGGCGTAGACGTTCAGCAATCAGCCATTCAGCAACGCTTGAGCCAGTGGCTTTCATAAAATGACGGGTCAGAGTGCGGCGACTCATCATCACCTTTTGCGCCAGCGAGTCCAGATCGTGCTGTTCGTGGCTGTGCTGGCGAAGGTACTCCAGCAGGCCGTTAATCCGTTGATCCTGGGTGTTTTTTGCCACCGGTTGGGCAATAAACTGCGCCTGCCCCCCCTCGCGATGCGGTGGCACAATCATCCGGCGCGCAATCTGATTCGCCACCGAAGTGCCAAACCGTTGGCGAATGAGATACAGACAACAGTCTAGCGCAGCGGCGGTACCGGCCGAGGTGATGATGCCATCATCGTCGACGTACAGGGCGTTGATATCCAGGCGCGCGGCGGGAAAACGCGTCTGAAAATCGGCTTCAAACTCCCAGTGGGTAGCGGCGCGTCTGCCGTCGAGCAGTCCTGCGTAACCGAGAACAAATGCGCCAAGGCATAACCCGACCACCTGGGCGCCGTTTTGCCGGGCCTGAACCAGCGCATCGAGTAGCGACTGCGGTGGGCGAATCGCGGTCGTCCCCCACCAGGGAACAATCACGATATCAGCCCCCGTCAGCGCTGCAAATCCCTGGCGGGCAGTAACGGAAAAGCCTTCAACAGAGGTGACCACGCCGGGGACTTCTGCGCAAATCTGCACCTCAAAGCGTTTCTTCGTTGCCGCTTTTTCACTGAACATGATGCACGGCACTGAGAAGTGAAACGGACTAAAATCTTCAACGGCGACGATCGCGACGGTAACAGGGCGCATACCACTCCTCGACTGGGGATTAAAACGTCAGGGTTTCTCCATCTTCCGGCACCCGGACACATTCTGCAATCTGGTTATCGCGCGCGTATTCCCTGAGCGCCGCGCGTGTCAGCAGGCAGTGGTTTACCGCCTCCATGTGAACAGCCACAATCTGCGCGTCGGGCAGAACGAAGTGGGTTTTCAGCACATCTTCTGCGCCCATGATAATCGCGCCAAAACCGATCACGT
Organism: Citrobacter sp. MGH 55; assembly: GCF_016906145.1. NCBI lineage: Bacteria > Pseudomonadati > Pseudomonadota > Gammaproteobacteria > Enterobacterales > Enterobacteriaceae > Citrobacter > Citrobacter sp. MGH 55. The sequence goes on along the minus strand of NZ_CP070239.1, from coordinate 5,015,144 downwards.
GGGCAAACCCGGCGTTCAGGACCACCACATCCGGCTGGAAGGTGATGAAGTTGCTTTCAACCTCATCGCGCCAGATCGTATCGCCAACCAGACACAGCGTTTTTTCTTGCGGATGCTGGAAGATTACCCCGCAGGCATCGCCCATCCGCTCGGCCATGGCGGGAATGGCGTACAGCCGGTCGGAACCGTGCTGACCGCCCGTTTTGCGCAGGGTTACCTCACCCAATCGGCTCTCGTCCGTCAGCACGGTGAGTTGGCTGAAACCCTGGCCCCGCAGGATTTGCGCATCCTGGTCGTTTTGCACATATATCGGCTTCTCTTTCGGCACGACCTTTGCGGCGACCTCGTCCCAGTGATCCGCATGGAGATGGGTGACGATCAGGGCATCGGCCTGTAACAGGGTGTCGATGTCGCACGGAAGTTCCACCGTCGGATTACGGATGTCGGCTCGCGCTGTGCCGGGAAAACCGGGATACGCGCCTTGCGGGGCGAGCATCGGATCGACAAGAAAGGTTTTGCCGCCAAAGGTAATCAACTGGGTGGCGTTGCGAATATGGGTAATGTTCATGGTGATACTCCACGTGAGGGGGCCAGTGGTGTCATCGTAGAGTGTTGACCAGAAGCTGAATGTGGGCAAATGGGCGAATACCGATGGGATTGGGTCAACAGAGGGAATTTGTGCCAAATCCGAATACCGCTTCTACATTTCCCAGTTTATTTGTTGGTTGCAGATGAAATAAAGAAAATTAAGGATTTATAAACGTACCGCTTTATATTGTCGAGTACGAGAGGTAACAGCCTGTTTTTATCAAGAATTAAATTGATGCTGTTGCTTAAGTGATTGTCTCTATATTAATGCCATGGCGATTTGAATTCTAACTAACTTGTTGATTTTGTGTTGTTAATGTTCTTATTTATTAAAGCATAAAGTTATTTAAGAATTATTCGTTACTTTTCTTTTGCTATTTACTCTATAACGGAAGTTCGGTAGTTTTCAAATACTATGCTTGCTACCCATTCAGTGTTAAGCAAAATTCCATAATTTAAATATTCACTGTTTTTCTTACTCGTTAGTTTTTTCAGGCTTATTTATTATCTAAATAATGCATTGAAATGAATTAAATGTTGTAGAAACTAACAAAGGATTTATTTATGCAACATTTTAATAAAAATAAAATAGCGTTATTGCTTGCTTCACTCTTTATTTCCCCCGGACTGGTAATCGGTGCCACGATTCATGTTGATGGCTCATTTCCTTATACGGCGCAATCCAACACAGGGACTCACGGGATTAGCGGCGGCAGTGAAGGCGCCGGAGCCGGGTATGTCTTATCGCCGAACCCGGAAACGACCGCGGCGGATAACAGCGTAAACGTCGGCAGCGGCACCACGATTAAAGGCGGTAATGGCTACGCTGGCGGCGACGGTGCTGACGGAATGACCGGTAATAATGTAACCATCACTAACGGCGGAGCAATTACGGGCGGTGATGGGAGCTATAGCGTTAGCGGCAGTGGCACAGGGGGGGTGGGAATCTCGGGTTCTGACCTGTCGATAACCAATTCTCGTACTGGCTCTATCACTGGTGGCGAAGGGGACAGATATTCCGCTAGCGGTGCGGGTATCTCAGGTAACAGCCTCATGATAACCAACGATGGTGCTATCACCGGAGGCGATGGCAGTTACGGTTATGATGACTACAGCGGTAGGAGCGGTATTGGCGGTGCTGGAATATCCGGCACTGACCTGACGATTATCAATACTTACCGTATTACCGGTGGTGAAGGCGATTCCAGTGGCGTGGGAGGCGATGCCATTTCGGGCTCTGCGCTGACCATAACCAACAGCGGCGCTATTCTTGGTGGCGAAGGGGGCTATGGCTATGATGGGGCTGAAGGTGGCAATGCCGGCGCCGGAATATCCGGCAGTAATATGGTGATTGATAATATTGCCCGTGGGTCAATTACGGGGGGGCGAGGCGAATCCGGCAGCGCAGGTGGCGATGCGATATCGGGTACCGACCTGAGAATCACCAACGGCGGATCCATTGTCGGGGGCGAAGGAGGGTTTGGCTACGGAGAGAATGCCGGCAATGCTGGCGCGGGAATATCCGGCAGCAATATGACCATTAACAATTTAGCCGGTGGTTCCGTGACCGGCGGTGAAGGCGGCTATGGCGGTCTGGACGATGCGGGCGGTGCCGGGATGCCCAGCGCAGGGGGCGCGGGAATACTGGGTAATAATATGACAATCACCAATGCGGGATCGGTTACCGGTGGTGATGGGGGTTTTTCTGGCGGTCAGACAACAGGCCCCGATGGCGCAGACGGCGGTGCAGGCATATATGGTAATCATCTGACCATAACCAATATGGCCAGCGGTTCGATCGTCGGTGGCGAGGGATCCTACGGTGGCGCTGGCAGTGATAGCAACAACGGTGGTAACGGTGGTACCGGAATCGTCGGCGACAGTCTGACGATTATGAATAGCGGCTCTATTGTCGGAGGGCGAGCCAGCAATGGCAGAAACGGTGGCACTAACGGTGCAGGTGGCGCAGCGATATCCGGCAGTAACCTGACGATAATCAATAACCGCGTGATTACCGGCGGCGCTCCGTACTCGAGCGGTGGCGAAGCTGGCGCGGCTATCAGTCTTACCGGCGGCAACAACATGCTGACACTGAATACCGACTCGACTATCACCGGCGATATCAGGCTGGCCGATGGCGCGACAACGTTGCAGATCGTCAGTAATGATGAAGCAAACAGAGCCATCAACGGTAATCTGACGGTGGGTCAGTCGGCCAGCGTGACGCTGGCTGAACAGCCGATTGAATTTTCCGGTAATGCTTCGTTTGCCGATGGGGCAGCGCTCACCCTTGGCAGTGACGTCAGCCTCAAGGCGGCATCGCTTACTGTTGGCGACAACGCCTCGCTTAATGCCAACATTACCCACTGGGATATGCAGGACATTCTTCTGGTTGAAACCACAAACGGGATTACGGGCGCTTTTTCTTACAGTAATGCCCTCGTGGCAGGCATGAACCAGCCGGACTTTGCTTATATCAACGCAGGTTCTCGAGTCATTAAGTACTCTCTGTACTGGAACGGGCTGGATTCGGATGCGCACGGAACGTTCACGCTTGATGAGGGCAGAACCTTCGATCTCGGCGTCGCGCTGGCGGACAATACGGTGCAGGTCAATCCGGCCTGGGATGGTAAAAGCCTGACCAAAGCGGGAGAAGGCACGCTGATACTGTCAGCGGAAAATACCTATACGGGGTCGACTTTTGTCAGTGAAGGCATGCTGAAGACGACCACGTCGAATGCATTTGCCAGTACCTCCGGCGTCATCGTCGGCGAGGAAGGGACGCTTAACCTTCACGGCAACAGCCAGACCGTCAATGCGTTGGAGAACCGTGGCACCTTGCTGATTGATGATTATGGTATTCCGCCTTCCTCACCTCTCAACGTCATGCTGACGGGCGATGTGACGAATAGCGGCAATATCATTCTTAACAACAGCGTGACCAGCGCCGGGAATACATTGACCATCAATGGTGACTATGCGGGTAATGGCGGTACGCTTTCGCTGGGCACCGTTCTCGGCGGCGACAACAGCCTGACGGATAAGCTGGTGATTACCGGCAACGCGACCGGCACGACCTATGTGCATGTTAACAATGAGAATGGCTCAGGGGCCTTGCTGCATGAAGGGATTAAAATTATTGAGACCGGCAGTTCAACGCCAGAGGCTTTTGTGCAACGAGGTCGTATCGTGGCGGGAAGCTATGAATATCACGTGAAGCAGGGAACGGCTTCCGGCAGTGACAGGAATAACTGGTATTTAACCCATTTGGCGGACACGCCTGTTCCTGATGATTCCCCTGATGTCATTGATAACGATCGACCTGCGCCGGGCGAACCCTCGGATGCGGTCAACCTCTATCGCCCTGAGGGGGGAAGCTATGCCAGCAACCTGGCGGCAGCGAATACGCTGTTTAACACCCGACTGCAGGACCGTCAGGGAGGTACCTGGTATACCGACCCTGCTACCGGGGAACGGCATATGACCAGTCTGTGGCTGCGTACGTCAGGCGGGCACAGCAAGGGGCGGATGTCAGACGATCAGAACACATCGTCTTCTAACCGCGTTGTTGTGCAGATCGGCGGCGCGTTGTTGCAGGGGAGTGTGAACGGCACGGATGGCTATCAGTTGGGCGTAATGGCAGGCTATGGTAAGCAGGATAACGACATCCATAACAGCCTGTCAGGCTACGATTCTCGTGGTGAGGTGAGCGGCTACAGCGCGGGTCTGTACGGAACCTGGTATCAGAACGCCGTGGATAAAACCGGCCTGTATGTCGATTCATGGGTACTCTATAACTGGTTTGACAATACGGTTAAAGGTGATGAGATTGCTCAGGAAAGCTATAAAAGCAAGGGGCTGACGGCGTCGCTGGAATCGGGTTACGCCTTCCATCTGGGGTCATTCACGGCGGCAGACGACATAGAAAGCAACGTGTATCTTCGCCCACAGGCACAGGTCACCTGGATGGGGGTGAAAGCTAACGACCATACGGAGAAAAACGGCACGCGGGTTCAGGGACAGGGCGACAACAATATTCAGACCCGTCTGGGTATGCGTCTTTACGTCAATGGTAAAAGCGCTGCGGAAAAAGGAACCGTACGCGAGTTTGAACCCTTTATCGAGGCGAACTGGATACACAACTCGAAGCTGTACGGCGTCAGGATGAATGACACGAGCACCTCCCTGCAGGGAAGTCGAAACGTCGGTGAAGTGAAGGTGGGCGTCGAGGGGCGGTTGACCCGGGACCTGAGCGTCTGGGGCAACGTTGCGCAACAAATGGGTCATAACGGTTTTCGCGATACGAGCGGCGTGCTGGGAATCAAATACCAGTTCTAGCCTTATGATGTGTCTCCAGCCGTCCCGGCTTTTTTGCCGGGAGGGCTGTTTCTCTCTTACTTGCCCCGCACGTTGTGGTATGAGCAATAGCGCAGCATTCCTACTTTTGTCTTAGTGTCAGGCTGCTTTGCCCCTGCCAGAGTGTAGATAACCCCATGAAGTGGAGGCGTTATGAGCTGGCGACCCATTCTGTATCTGATTGTGACTCCTGATCCTGCATTAAGCGCCCGACGCGGGTTTTTGCGACTGGTGCAACGCTGACGGTATATCGGGAATTGCGTGCGAGCGCGGATCCCCGTCGCTGACGCTGTGTTATGGTGACTGTTCTCGTTCGCAAAACAGGAGCCTTATCATGTCGCAATATAATCCGTTAAGCGCCCTCCTGGATAAGCAGGATTTCCTGTTGCTGGATGGCGCACTGGCGACGGAGCTGGAAGCGCGTGGGTGCCATTTAGTCGACAGCCTATGGTCAGCGAAAATCCTGCTGGAAAACCCGGAGCTTATCCGCGAAGTGCACCTTGACTATTTTCGGGCGGGGGCGCAGTGCGCCATCACCGCCAGCTATCAGGCGACGCCAGCGGGATTTGCCGCCTGCGGCTTTGATGAGGCGCAGGCGAAAGCGCTGATTGGGAAAAGTGTCGAGCTGGCGCGTAAAGCGCGTGAGGCGTATCTGGCAGAAAATCCGCAGGCGGGCACGCTGCTGGTCGCCGGTTCGGTCGGACCTTACGGCGCATTTCTGGCTGATGGTTCGGAGTATCGCGGAGATTACACGCTGAGCGGCGAAGATTATCAGGCGTTCCACCGTCCGCGCGTGGAGGCGTTGCTGGATGCCGGAGTCGATCTGCTGGCCTGCGAAACGCTACCAAATTTTGCCGAGATTCAGGCACTGGCGGCGTTGTTAACCGCATATCCGCGTGCGCGTGCGTGGTACTCTTTTACCCTGCGCGACAGCGAGCATCTGAGCGACGGCACGCCGCTGCGCGAGGTTGTGACGTTTCTCGAACACTATCCGCAGACGGTGGCGGTGGGGATCAACTGTATTGCCCTGCAACAGGCCACCGCCGCTTTGCAGCATCTGCACGGGATAACGGCGCTGCCGCTGGTGGTCTATCCGAACAGCGGAGAGCATTACGATGCGAGCAGCAAAAGCTGGCATCATCATGATGAATCGTGTGCGCGCCTGGCGGATTACCTGCCGCAGTGGCAGGCGGCCGGGGCGAAGTTGATTGGCGGGTGCTGTCGCACCACGCCAGAGGATATCGCCGCGCTGAACGCGCAACGTTGAGTTTGTGCCGGGTGTGGCTGATGCCTTACCCGGCATTGCATCATGCCGCATCCGCTAACACAAACATGCCGTACGGGTGGATTTCCAGATAGTACGTCTCACCGACATCCGGCTGCAGGCGTGTAGCGTTGACCTGTAACAGGATCTCCTGTCCATGCCACTCCACCGTGACTTCATACTGTGGTCCCATATAGGCGACATGACGAATCACACAGCGCTGACTCTCCTCTCCGCGATCGCTTAAGGTGATCGCTTCCGGCCTGACGCCAACGGTGCCGGTGCCCTGAGCCACAAAGTGCGTCGGGCGAGGCAGGCGATAACCAAAGATATCAACAGAGGCTTCGCTGAAGGTCGCCGGGAACAGGTTGGCGTCACCCATAAAGCTCGCCATAAAACGGGAGGCGGGTTGGCGATAGAGATCCTGCGGCGAACCGATCTGCATGATATGCCCCTTGTTCATCACCAGCACGGTGTCGGAAACCGCAAAGGCTTCGCTCTGATCGTGGGTAACGTACAGCGAGGTGATATCAAACTGCTTTTGCAGCTCGCGGATCTTATCGCGCATGCTGCGGCGCAGGTTGGCGTCGAGGTTACTCAATGGTTCGTCAAATAACAGCACCTTCGGTTTGAGGATCAGCGCGCGCGCCAGCGCCACGCGCTGCTGCTGACCGCCGGAGATCTGATCAACATAGCGGTCCTCGAATCCTTCCAGATCGACCATTGCCAGCGCCTCTTTCACCCGCGTCTTCACATCGGCGCGCGACACGCCCAGCATCTTCAGACCGTAGCCGACGTTTTCCCCCAGCGACATATGTGGGAACAGAGCATACGACTGGAACACCATACAAATATCGCGCTGCTGAATAGAACGATGAGTGACGTCTTCGCCATCAATAAAAATTTGACCTTCGCTCGGTTTTTCCAGACCGGCAACCAGGCGCAGAATGGTGGTCTTGCCGCAGCCGGACGGGCCAAGCAGCGTCACCATCTGCCCTTGCGGGATGGTGAGATTGATATTGTCGATGACCGTGTTGCTGCCGAATCGTTTAGTGACGTTGCGCAGTTCAACGAAATTTTTCTGACTCATAGTGCGCTCCATTACGCCTGGTTTTTGGCTTTAGACCGGGAAATACGCGCTTCCCCAATCAGCCAGTCAAAGATGAAAATAATCGCCAACATGACCACGATCAGAATCGACCCGTAGGCAATCGCCACGCCGTACTCGCCGTCTTCCACGCGGTTCAGAATGTAGGCCGTTGCTACGCGGGTGTCCGGCGTAACGAGGAAGACAATCGCGCTGACGGTGGTGATGGCGCGCACGAAGCTGTAGATCAGCGCCGAGAGAATGGCCGGGCGCAGCAGCGGCAACAGAATGTGCGTGATGGTGCGTAAGCTCCCGGCACGCAGACTGAGCGAGGCTTCGTCCAGTGATTTATCGATCTGGCCGAGTCCGGCGATCCCGGCGCGAATACCGACCGGGACGTTACGCATCACCATCGAGATAATGACAATCGCCGCCGTACCGGTGAGGTACACCGGGGCGCTGTTAAAGGCAAGGATGTACGAAACGCCCGCCACGGTGCCCGGTACGGCAAAGCACAACATGGTGGTGAACTCGATGGTCTTTTTGCCTTTGAACTGCTGGCGCACCACAATCCAGGCGATCAGCAGACCGAAGGCGGCGGTGATCGGCGCGGCAATCCCGGCATACAACAGGGTATCGAGCAGCGAAGGCCATGCGCCGTCACTCATCCCCTGACCAAACAGTTTGATGAAGTTATCCAGCGTCAGGGTGTAGTCCACGCCCCAGTTCACGGTGAAGCTGCCGTAGAAAATGCTGCCATAGAGCAGGGCGTTAAAGGCAATCCATATCGCCAGAATAGCCACCACGCTCCAGACCAGCGTGACCGGCAGTGGCTGGACGTCGCCACGGTACGATTTCCCGGAAACGGTGACGTAAGAGCGCTTACCAATCCACATGTACTGTACACAGAACACCAGCAGCGAGAACAGTAGCAGGAACGCACCCAGCGTACTGGCGGCCTGGTAATCAAGCTGTGAGCCGGTGATGTAGAAGTAAATTTGCGTTGCCAGCACGTCGAAGTTCCCGCCGAGCACCAACGGGTTACTGAAGTCGGCCAGCGACTGCACGATGACAATCAGGAAGGCGTTCGCCAGCGCCGGTTTCAGCAGTGGGACAAACACGCCGTTAAACGTCTGCCAGCGGCTGGCGCGCAGGGTATATGACGCTTCTTCCAGCGACGGGTGAATGGTTTTGATCGCGCCGTCGAGGATCATAAACGCCATTGGGGTAAACGCCAGCACCTGCGCCAGCCAGATGCCGGTAAATCCGTACAGCCAGTTGGTGTTCGTCAACCCGAACCAGTCGACCATTAATTCGGTCACATAGCCGGAACGGCCCATCATCAGCGTGACGCCAAGCCCCACCACAAACGGCGGTGTGACGATCGGCAGAATCGAAAAGATACGCCCAATAATGGCGCTTCGCTGAGCGATGCGGGTAGTATAAATCGCCAGTACCAGACCGAAGAAAGTACAGCCGATACCTACCGCAATCGACAGGGCGATAGAGTTGAGGATCACCTGAATGATATGCGCCTGCGACAGCACATTCATAAACGCCAGCGGCGCGAACTCCCCGGCGTCGTTGGTGAACATTGGGATGAAAATGGCGATGCTCGGCCAGACGATAAAGATGCCGATGAGCGCCACGATAGTGACCAGCGAACCGATCACAAACCGGTCGCCGCCCAGCCATTCGAGGCGGGTCAGCGCCAGCGTCATGATCGCCCCCAGCGCGACAAACAGCACGATAGTGGCGTAGCCTAAACCGCGCCCTTCAACGGTGGCGCTGATGACGATAAACGCCATACACAACAGCGCCCAGCCCGCATCGAGGGTGTGGCGGCTGCGCTGTTCGCGTCTGGCTTCGTGGAACGGGCGTACCAGCAGCAGGCTCGGCAGCAGATACCAGAGCCAACTGATATTGAACCGTGACCAGCCGTAGGCCTCGAGGATTTCATCGCTCGTGGACTCCAGCAGACCGTAATCCAGGCTCCAGCTCGGCAGCAGAACGAATGCCAGCCAGCCGAGTAAAACCCAAAGGAATATCGCATCCCGCTTTTTCACAGGATGGAGTGCAAGTGTGTGTGACATACGTTTTCCGGTGTTCAATCCCGAGTAGGCCGGATACGCGTGAGCGCCATCCGGCATTCAGGGTGACGATGATTGCCGGGGGGCGGCGTTGCCTTACCCGGCCTACGTAACCTTAACGTCAGGAAGTCATCGTGTGGGCTTATTTACCCATCTTCACTTCGCTGACCCATTTATTGATCAACGCTTTACGGACATCCGTTGAACCGTATTTATCCATGTCATAGTTGATAAGCTTCAGGTCGTCGAGCTTCAGCGAGTTTGGCGAGGTTTCGGCGGTGGTATTGGTCAGGATCTGATAGGACTTGCCTTTCTTCCACGCCAGTTCCTGGGCGTCTTTTGACAGTACCCAATCGACGAACAGTTTGGCGTTGTCGAGGTTACGTGCCCCTTTCAGGATGCTGACGCCGCCGATTTCATAACCGGTACCTTCACACGGAGAGATCAGCTCCAGCGGTGCGCCCTGTTCTTTTTCCAGCGAGTAGTCATGCAGGAAGCCAATGCCGATGGCGGTTTCGCCACGAGCCGCGTTACGCGCCGGGGCAATACCGGATTTGGTGTACTGCGAGACGTTGGCGTTCAGTTGTTTCAGGTAATCAAAGGCCTGATCGTCACCCCAGAGTTGGGCGAAAGTGGCCAGTGCGGTGTAGGCCGTACCGGAGCTTTGCGGATCGGCAATCTGAATTTCACCTTTGTATTCCGGTTTGGTCAGGTCTTTCCAGCATTTCGGCACCGGCAGGTTTTTCTCTTTCAGGCGTTGAGTGTTTACGCCAAAACCGAGGATCCCCACGTAGACCGCTGACGAGAGGTTGCCTTTCACTTTCGCCGGATCGCGGAATTTCTCCATGACCTGTTCCAGGTTAGGGGATTTGTACGGCTGCAGCAGACCCATTTCACCGGCCTGAGATTGTGGATCCAACGTGCCGCCGTACCAGACGTCAGCCTGCGGGTTTTTCTTCTCGGCATCAACCTTCGCCAGCGTGCTGCCGGAGCCGTTGCGAATAAACGACGTTTTCACGTCATATTTTTCCCCAAAGGCTTTGGTTTCCGCTTCACACATCTCGTTGGTGGCGCTGCAATACACCACCAGACGCCCTTTCGCGTGTGCGGCGCCCGATAAGGTCGCCAGCGCAACGGCAGAGGCAATCAGAGTAGAGGTAAGGGTCATTTTCATTGTTTTATCCTTTGACTGAGAGTGGTGGTGATGCCCGCCATCAGCAGCGGCATCAGCAGTAAACCCATAAGTACGGCGGCGACCGAGAGCAAACTGAACATCCCCGACCAGCCGTAGCGTTCAATGACCAGCGACAGAGGCCAGCCCGCCAGCGCTGCCCCCAGATAGGCGAACAGGCCGAGAAAACCAGTGATTGAGCCTGCAGCCGCTTTGTGCCCGCATTCCACCGCCGCCAGACCAATCAACATTTGTGGACCAAAGACAAAAAAGCCCACCGTAAAGAAACAGACAGCGAGCAGGGCGTAATGATGAACGGGTGCCAGCCATAGCGCGGCGACAGAAACCATCAGGCCCAGCGTAAACAGCAAAATCATCGGCGCCCGCTGACCGCTAAATAGCAGGTCAGACCCCCAGCCGGCAAACAGCGCGCCGAGGAGTCCGCCGACTTCAAACAGCATCACCGTGGCGTTGGCGCTGAGCAGGTTGACGCCGTGGCTTTCCGTCAGCCAGATGTTGCCCCAGTCGTTAAGCGCAATGCGGATCAGATAGACCAGTACATACGAAACGCCCAGCAGCCAGATCATCGGGTTTTTCAGCATCGTGGTACGCAGCATTTGCCACAGTCCCATCGGTGGACTCTGCTGCTCCTGGCGCAGCTCCAGCGGATCGTTACGCCAGTTGCCGACGGACGGTAACCCCTCTTCCTGGGGCGTGCCTTTCAGTTGCAGCGCTAACCCCATTCCCAGCGCCATGCTAATTATCCCTGGCATCAGCATTGCGGCCTGCCAGCCCCACCAGTGGGCGGCGAAGGCGCTAATCAGCGGGATAATCGCCCCACCAATGTTGATAGACATATTCCAGCAGCCCCACCAGAAGCCGCGTTCATTACGCGAATACCAGTGGGTCAGCAGGCGAGCGCAGGGCGGCCATCCCCAGCCCTGAAAAAATCCGTTCAGCGTCCAGACCGCCAACAGCAGCGTCAGCGACTCACCAAAAGCAAACACCACGTTCAACAGGCCAGTAGCGAACAGTCCCGCGCCCATAAACCAACGCTGTCCGTGGCTGTCATGCCACAACCCGGCGGTAAATTTCGACAGGCCGTAGGTCAGATAAAACAGGGAACCCAGCAGACCGATGTCACTTTTATCCAGCCCGAGATCGGTTTGCAGCGCTGGCAGCACGTAGTTAACGCTTTTACGCGTCAGGTAAAACGCGGCGTAACCGATGACCATGTACATCAGCAGCCGGGGACGCAGCGTCCGGTAACGTTGTGTGATGTCAGTTGCTGCGCCTGCGTGCATAGCCGTCTCCGTTTTGTTGACTATAAGAAAGAGAAACCGAAAGGGGATGAGAGAAAGTCCGGAGTGACTAAGACTTTTTCCTGGTCAGAAGGCGATTTGTTGCAAATTTGTGGGCAAGTTAACACTTACCCGCGTACCGTGCCGCGATTCCAGCGCCAGTTCACCCCCGAGGGCGCTGACTCGCTCGCGCATTCCCTGAATGCCAAAACCGGCTATCTTGTCTGCACTGATCCCCACGCCGTTGTCGGACACGCCCAGATGCAGCATATCTCCCTGCTGACGCAGAACAATTCGTACTTCGCTGGCCCCGGCGTGTTTACAGATGTTGTTGAGCAACTCCTGTAACAGTCGATAGAGAGTGAAGCGCACCGTTTCATTCTCGGGCATGGTGGTAAGCTGATAGTCAAACTGGCAGTGAATGCCACGTTCCGTAAAGGCAAACTCGTTGAGCAGGTGGAGCAGCGCCTCTTTGAACGACAGTTCGTCCAGCGCGGGTGGGCGAAGCTGGCGCAACAACTGGCGGGTGGAGTGATGGATTCGCCGGGCGAGATCGTTGATCTGGCTGGCGGCGGCCTGGGCTTGCGCCGGATCGTGCGCCCGTTTTACCAGTTGCGACTGGATCTGAATGGCGGTGATGTTTTGCCCAATCTCGTCATGCAGTTCGCGCGCCAGGCTCTTGCGCGTATCCTCTTCGGTATGCACCAGTTTCTCGGCCAGCGCGCGCCGCGCCGCCAGTTCCGCTTCCAGACGCCGGCGATAATGGTGCAGGTTTTGCGCCAGATGCTGCTGACGACTGATGGCGATCCCCAGACCAATACCGAGCAGTGACTGTGTCGCGAGAAAAATCTCCAGTTCAATCAGATTGCTGAAGCCCACGCCAATCTGGCGGGCGATGGTGATCATCATGCTGCCGAGTAGCCCCGAGAGCACGCCCCCCTGCCAGCCGAATTTCCACGCCATCACCACGTTGGGCAGAAACACCACAATCAACAGCAGGCGTTCAATCTCTGGCGACAGCACCATCTGGGTGCCAATGCCAATGATAAAAAACAGGCTGCACCAGATGATGAGCGAGGTACGCAGCGGCGGGTTATTGGTGTCCAGACCCAGCAGGTGGTAGCGATGCTGCTGGCGCAGAAACTCGAAGATCAGATAAACGAACGGCGTCAGTAGCACGCCACCGGTAAACGATGCCAGCCCGAGCAGCATCGCCGGACTTTTAACAAACGGCGACAGCAGAGCGGCGTTGAGCAATGAGGCGGCTGTTACCGTGGCCAGCAGCAGCGTCAGCCGCTGCCAGTAAAGAGGGAAACGGTACCAGAAAGTCTGTGCGAGGCTGGCGGGAATCATGCTGATAAGCGGTGTGGTCAGCAGAATATAACCATTGAGCAGTTGCTCGCTGTGCAGCCAGAACATCATCATCATCGGTGGCAGCACCAGCGCGGGCCAGTAGCGGCGTGAAAGCAGGATCAGCAGCGCCAGGTAGACGCCGTGCGGCAGGAACAGGGCCGCCTGCTGGCCGTTGTGGGTCAGATAAAAACCAAGCGTCCACAGCATCAGCCAGCCGGTGCCCCAGGCCAGCACAATAAACAGTGAAATGACGACGTGACGGAGGTTGTGCGACATCAATGCCCCGCCAGTAACTGATGGTCGAGAGCGAAATGAACCAGCTCGATAGTGCTGTGACAGTTCAGCTTGCCCAGCACGTTGGCGCGATGGACATGGACCGTTTTATGGCTGAGATCGAGTTTGAAGGCAATCTCCTTAACGCTGTCGCCTTTGACCAGTAAATCAAACACTTCCCGTTCGCGTGGTGTCAGAACCTCCAGTACCGGTGATGATGGTTCTCCACCACGCAACGCCCGCAGCGCATCCGCGCAGAGGTAATGTCCCCCCAGCCCAACGGAACGGACGGCCTGCACTAACTCTTCCGGCCCGCAGCGTTTGGTCAGATAACCGCTGGCTCCCGCATCCAGCGCGCTCTGCACGAAGGCTGGTGTGTCATAGATGCTAAGAATAATGGCGCGAAATTGCGGCCTCTGTGCCCGCAGGCGTTTCAGCAGGCTCAGACCGTTTTCGTCCGGCATGGCGATGTCCATCACCGCAACGTTAACGTCGTCCTGCAACAACGCAGGCCAGGCTTCCGCCGCACTGCTGTACTGGCCTGCGACGTCGAGGTCTTCTTCGAGACTGAGTAACTGCGCAAAGCCGGAACGCACCACCACATGGTCGTCCACCAGCACCACACGTATCATGATTTTGCTCTCTTGCCGGATAATGATCCTATGATGCCTGGCGCCGCTGCGCTGGCAATCAATCAGGTACAGTTATGGAATGAATGTAACAAAATGGCAATATTTGGGGGCGCTGGTGGTATGCGTTTTCATGTTATTTCAT
>NZ_CP070239.1:4875381-5000218 GCF_016906145.1 Citrobacter sp. MGH 55 | reverse complement strand
TCTGTTCCACGGTTAGAAATACAAGGCGAACGGAACCGTTTGATACGGTGAGATGAAAGTCATATCCCAACTAACCATTCCCACTTTTTTTCTAAAAACGCTTTGTTCTTAGCAAGAATTTTTAATTCCTTTATCAAATCCGGCCACAACGAAATACTGCCTCCATAACAAGACAGGGGAGCAGACACTATGGCCGTTTCATCGCGTAATACACTTCTTGCCGCACTGGCATTCATCACCTTTCAGGCGCAGGCGGTGAACGTCACCGTCGCGTATCAAACCTCCGCTGAACCGGCAAAAGTGGCCCAGGCGGATAACAGCTTCGCCAAAGAGAGCGGGGCTACCGTCGACTGGCGTAAATTCGACAGCGGCGCGAGTATTGTGCGCGCCCTGGCGTCTGGCGACGTGCAAATCGGTAATCTCGGCTCCAGCCCGCTGGCGGTTGCCGCCAGTCAGCAGGTGCCGATAGAGGTTTTCCTGCTGGCGTCAAAACTCGGTAACTCCGAAGCGCTGGTGGTGAAAAAAACGATCGGTAAACCCAATGATCTGATCGGCAAACGCATCGCGGTGCCGTTTATCTCCACCACCCACTACAGCCTGTTGGCCGCGTTAAAACACTGGGGGATTAAACCCGGTCAGGTGGAGATTGTGAACCTGCAGCCGCCAGCGATTATCGCCGCCTGGCAGCGCGGAGATATTGATGGTGCCTACGTCTGGGCGCCTGCCGTTAACGCGCTGGAAAAAGACGGCAAGGTGCTGACCGACTCGGAAAAAGTCGGTGAGTGGGGCGCACCGACGCTGGATGTGTGGGTCGTGCGCAAAGACTTTGCCGAGAAGCATCCGGAGGTAGTGAAAGCCTTCGCGAAAAGTGCCATCGACGCGCAGCAGTCCTATATCGCCAATCCCGACGAATGGCTGAAGCAACCGGAGAACATCAGCAAGCTGTCGCGTCTGAGCGGCGTTCCGGAAGCCGATGTGCCGGGACTGGTAAAAGGCAATACCTATCTCACTCCCCAGCAGCAGACGGCTGAGCTAACCGGACCGGTGAACAAAGCGATTATCGACACCGCGCAGTTTCTGAAAGAGCAGGGCAAGGTGCCTGCGGTGGCAAGCGATTACAGTCAGTACGTCACCGACCGCTTCGTGCAATAAAGGAGGCGCTGATGCTGCAACTTTCTCATCTGTACGCCGATTACGGTGGTAAGCCGGCGCTGGAAGATATCAATCTGACGCTCGACAGCGGTGAACTGCTGGTGGTGCTGGGGCCTTCGGGATGTGGCAAAACAACGCTGCTGAACCTGATTGCCGGATTTTTACCGTATCAACACGGTAGCATTCAGCTGGCGGGAAAACGCGTTGACGGGCCGGGGGCAGAGCGCGGCGTGGTGTTTCAGCACGAAGGGCTGCTGCCGTGGCGCAACGTGCAGGATAACGTCGCGTTGGGTCTGCAACTGGCGGGCATCGGGAAAGCGCAGCGTGTCAGCATCGCTCAGAATATGTTGAAAAAAGTGGGGCTGGAAGGCGCGGGAAAACGCTTCATCTGGCAGCTTTCCGGCGGTCAGCGCCAGCGCGTTGGCATTGCCCGCGCGCTGGCGGCGAACCCACAGCTGTTGCTGCTGGATGAACCCTTTGGCGCGCTGGACGCCTTTACTCGTGAACAGATGCAAACCCTGCTGCTGAAACTCTGGCATGAGACCGGCAAGCAGGTGCTGCTGATAACACATGATATTGAAGAAGCAGTGTTTATGGCGACCGAACTGTTGCTGTTGTCACCAGGACCTGGCCGGGTGCTGGAGCGTCTGCCGTTGACCTTTGCCCGGCGCTTTGTGGCAGGCGAAGCGAGCCGCAGCATTAAGTCCGATCCGCAGTTTATCGCGACCCGCGAATATGTCTTAAGCCGCGTCTTTGAACAACGGGAGGCCTTCTCATGAGTGTGGTGATCAACGACAAACCGCGCCAACGGCCACTGAGATGGCGCTGGCCGTTCTCGCGCCAGATTACGCTGAGCCTGGCGACGCTAACGGTGATTCTGGCGGTGTGGTGGACGGTTGCCGCGCTGCAGCTGATAAGCCCGTTGTTTTTGCCGCCGCCGGACCAGGTGTTGCAAAAGCTTATCACCATCGCCGGTCCGCAAGGATTTATGGATGCCACGCTGTGGCAACATCTGGCCGCGAGCCTGACCCGCATCGTGCTGGCGCTGCTGGCTGCGGTGGCGTTCGGTATTCCGGTCGGGATTGCGATGGGGCTCAGTCCGACGCTACGCGGCATTCTCGATCCGATCATCGAGCTTTATCGTCCGGTGCCGCCGCTGGCTTATCTGCCATTAATGGTTATCTGGTTCGGGATTGGCGAAACGTCCAAGATCCTGTTGATCTACCTGGCAATTTTTGCCCCGGTCGCCATGTCGGCGCTGGCGGGGGTGAAGAGCGCGCAGCAGGTACGGATCCGCGCCGCCCGATCGCTGGGCGCGAGCCGGGCGCAGGTACTGTGGCTGGTGATCCTGCCAGGCGCGCTGCCGGAGATCCTCACCGGATTACGCATCGGACTTGGCGTGGGCTGGTCGACGCTGGTGGCGGCGGAGCTGATTGCGGCAACGCGGGGGTTAGGGTTTATGGTGCAGTCGGCCGGTGAGTTTCTGGCGACCGACGTGGTACTGGCGGGGATCGCGGTGATTGCGATTATCGCCTTTATTTTAGAACTGGGTCTGCGTGCGCTTCAGCGCCGTCTGACGCCCTGGCATGGAGAAGTCCAATGAGTGAACGTCTGAGCATTACCCCGCTGGGGCCGTACATCGGCGCACAGATCGCCGGGGCGGATTTGACTCGCCCGCTGAGCGACAATCAGTTTGAGCAGCTTTATCACGCGGTACTGCGCCATCAGGTGGTGTTCCTGCGCGAACAGGCCATTACGCCACAACAGCAACGGGCGTTGGCCCAGCGCTTTGGCGATCTGCATATCCATCCGGTCTATCCGCATGCGGAGGGCGTCGAGGAGATTATCGTGCTGGATACCCACAATGATAATCCGCCGGATAATGACAACTGGCACACCGACGTGACGTTTATTGAGACACCGCCTGCCGGGGCGATTCTGGCGGCAAAAGCGTTGCCGTCAACCGGGGGCGACACGCTGTGGACCAGCGGCATTGCGGCGTATGAGGCGTTGTCGGAGCCGTTTCGTCAGTTGCTGAGCGGTTTGCGGGCGGAGCATGACTTCCGCAAGTCCTTCCAGGAATACAAATACCGCAAAACAGAGGAAGGGCATCAGCGCTGGCGTGAAGCGGTGGCAAAGCATCCACCGCTGGTGCACCCGGTGGTAAGAACCCATCCGATCAGTGGTAAACAGGCGCTGTTTGTGAATGAAGGCTTCACTACGCGCATTGTTGACGTCACGGAGAAAGAGAGTGAGGCGCTGCTTGGCTTTCTGTTTGCGCATATTACGAAACCGGAATTCCAGGTGCGCTGGCGCTGGCAGCTGAATGATGTGGCGATTTGGGATAATCGTGTGACGCAGCATTATGCGAACGCCGATTACCTGCCGCAGCGGCGTATTATGCACCGGGCCACGATTTTAGGGGATAAACCGTTTTATCGAGCGCCGTAATTTCCGCCTCGGGCCGGTATGTCATTGTCGGCCCGGTACGCGTCACGTCACCGGGCAATGGCGTGATAAATGTGCCTCAATATAGCGCTGATAACGGTTGGCCTTCAGACGGGTCAAATCCACCAATACCAGGCCATCTACGCAGTGGTTAAAATCCGGATCGCTGCCGAAATCGATGAACTGTACGCCGCCGGGTTCGCAGAGCTCTGAGTATTGCTTATAGAGTGGGGGAATACCGCAGCCCAGATTTCCCAGCAGCGACTTCAGCCGCGTCAGATCGTCGGCGTAGTCGCTACCGGTAAACTGCGCCAGCACATCCGGTAGCGAAGCGGGATACGGCTGGCGTGAGACGGCCAGCGGATGCGTGGGCGGGAACCACAGACGATAGAAGGCAACCAGCAGATCGCGCGCATCCGGCGGTAATCCTCCGGAGATAGACACGGGTCCGAACAGGTAACGATACTGCGGGTAACGCGCCAGGTATGCGCCGATTCCTGACCAGAGATAATCCAGCCCGCGACGTCCCCAGTAGCGCGGCTGAATAAAGCTACGTCCCAGTTCAATACCGTGTTTCATGATGTCCGCCATCTGCTCATCGTAATCAAACAGACTGTGACTGTAGAGTCCATCCAGCCCCTGCTTTTCCAGTTGTTGTGCGCAGGGGATAAACCGGTAAGCGCCGACGATCTCAAGATCCTCCTCGTCCCATAAGATCAAATGCAGATAGTCATCATCGTAGCGATCGATATCTCTGCGCTTGCCGCTCCCTTCACCCACGGCGCGAAAGGCGATTTCACGCAGTCGTCCCAGCTCGCGCAGGACCGTCGCTTCCTCTTGCCCGTTGCGCTGCCAGAGATAAATGTGCTTACCGTCGGCGGTTATTCCCAGACATTCCGCCTGTGCCAGCTCGCGTTTCAGTCGCGCTCTGTTTTCCGGCGGGGCGATTGTCGATTCGGTACGAAAGAGACCTGGTCGGCCTTTGCCCAGCGCAATCACGTGCTCCCGGCACTTTTCCGCCTGCTCGCGCACGCTGCTTTTGCTGGTAGACCATTGCGTCCAGGCAATTTGTTGGCCTATACGTACGGGTAGCGTGCTGCCACGGCGGCGAAACATTTGCTGCATTAACAGCAGCAGCGTGGCGCGGGAAGAAACCAGTCCACTAGCATAGAACAGCGGACTGTTATAGGCCTGAATATGTACCGGCAGCAGCGGCGTCCGGTACTTTTCTGCCATGCGGATAAACCCGGAGTGCCAGCGGCGTTCAGCGATTCCCTTTAGCGTCAGACGCGAAACTTCCCCTGCCGGGAAGAAAACCAGCGCGCCGCCGGTCTGCAGATGGCTATCCATTTGCTGTAACGACGATTTGGGCGTGCGTCCCTGAATATTATCGACCGGGATAAACAACGAACTCAGAGGTTCAAGATGGGAGAGCAGCCGGTTAGTCACCACTTTGATGTCGCGCCGTACGCGGGAGAGGGCATAGATTAGCGCCAGTCCATCCAGCGCCCCGGTAGGGTGGTTGGCAATAATGATCAGAGGGCCATTTTCGGGGATGTTTTCAATGTGGTGCTCGGGGATTTCACAACGTATTTGGAGATGTTCCAGGACTTGTTCCACCATATCCACGCCTTTCAGATGGCAATGGCGGGCGGCAAACAGCTGGAACTCTTTTTCATACAATACGCGTTGTAACACCTTTTTCTGCCAGGGCGTGGTTCTCGCCTTGGGCCAAAGGTCGCTGAGTACGTTATCGAGACTGAACATTACAACACCTCCTTCTTCCTGTGCTGACAGTAGAAGCGGTAAGTGTCGCTGGTATGACGTTTGGGTGACGTTTTGGGGAAAGGCCGGATGGCGAGGCCACCCGGCATGTTCAGGGAAAACTTAACGCAGGATTTTTTTCTCTGCCAGATCCAGTGCGAAGTAGCTGAAGATCAGATCCGCGCCTGCGCGTTTGATAGCGCCTAAGCTTTCCAGTACCACTTTTTCTTCATCAATGGCGCCTGCCATAGCGGCAAATTTGATCATCGCGTATTCGCCGCTGACCTGATACGCGCCGAGCGGCAGCTCTGTGCGCTCACGAATGTCACGCAGTACGTCAAGATAGGCCCCCGCCGGTTTCACCATCAGGCAGTCCGCGCCCTGTGCTTCATCAAGCAACGATTCGCGAATCGCTTCACGGCGGTTCATCGGGTTCATCTGGTAGGTTTTGCGATCGCCTTTCAGCGCCGTGCCCGCCGCTTCGCGGAACGGACCATAGAACGACGAGGCAAATTTGGTCGAGTAGGACATGATGGCGGTGTCGGTAAAGCCTGCGGCATCCAGCGCCTGGCGAATCGCCTGCACCTGACCATCCATCGCCGCGGAAGGGGCGATGAAATCTGCGCCTGCGGCGGCCGCGACAACCGCCTGTTTACCCAGGTTTGCCAGCGTGGCGTCGTTATCGACGCCGTGTTCACACAGCACGCCGCAGTGACCGTGGGAGGTATATTCGCAGAAGCAGGTGTCTGACATCACGATCATTTCCGGTACGGTCTGCTTGCAGATACGCGACATCCGCGCCACCAGACCGTCTTCCTTCCAGGCATCGCTACCGGTGTCATCGGTATGGTGTGAGATGCCAAAGGTCATGACGGAACGAATACCGGCGTTGGCAATACGCTCAATCTCGCGCGCCAGGTGTTTTTCCGGGATGCGCATGACGCCGGGCATGGCCTCAATCGCTTTGTAGTCGTCGAGTTCTTCTTCAACAAAGATCGGCAACACCAGATCGTTCAAGCTGAGTGTTGTCTCTTCAAACATGGCACGTAGCGCTGCAGATTTGCGCAGACGGCGAGGGCGATGGATTAAGTCTGTCATGGGATGCCTGATGCTTGTGAAAGTGAAGGCCATAGTATACCTGAAGCCGCGGGCGAGTGTTTTACGAAAATGGGCCTTATTGTTTTGTTTTATTAATAAATAAAAGAAATCGCATGGCAATTTTTTAATATGAATAGCTAAAAATTCATATTTGAAAGTGTGATTGTTATTCGTTTGGTTATTTTAAATATCTATTTATTTGAGTTTTTATTTATTTAGGTTGGCTGGTTTTTTATTTGTTCGTTATTATCAATGCTCGCTGCATTAAGTATTGATTTATTATATATATCCTTGTCTTTTTCCTTTTTATTGCATTGATTTATAAGTAATTTTTTATTTTTCAACTGAGTGTTTTCCTGGTTTTTGTTATTGTCCGTTTTCGGACTACGGATAAAGAATAATTGAACCTTTCATTGTGGACACCGCATAATCCTCTTCGCGAAACATAATGTTTTCTATGCATTGATATTGATGGATCAACACTATTACGTCCCTGAGGAGGGATGACAAATGCACTCCTGGAAAAAGAAACTTGTAGTCTCACAATTAGCATTAGCCTGCACTTTGGCAATCACTTCTCAGGCGAATGCTTCAACAGATATTTCTGGCAAAACTTACACCACCTTTGAACACCTTAACGACGCGACTTATGCAGATGGTGTGTACTACGATGGCTATGTCGGCTGGAATAACTACGGCACCGATAGCGTGTATAACGGAGACATCTATCCGGTCATTAATAACGCGACCGTTAACGGCGTGATTTCAACGTACTATCTGGATGATGGTCTGGCGACCAACACCAACAGTAACAGCCTGACGATTAAAAACAGTACTGTTCACGGAATGATTACCTCACAGTGCATGACGGAGGATTGTACCGGACGCGATGCGACGGGCTATGTCTACGATCGTCTGGCGCTGACCGTTGATAACTCTACGATCGACGACAACTACGAACATTATACTTACAACGGCACCCATACCGATGGCACCGCGGATACGCATGTGGTTGATGTTTACGATCTGGGTACCGCGATCACCCTCGACCAGGAAGTTGACCTGGCTATCAGCAACAACTCCCATGTTGCCGGTATTACCCTGACTCAGGGTTATGAGTGGCAGGATGTTGACGATAATACCGTCAGTTCCGGCGTAAACAGCGCTGAAGTGTTCAATAACACCATTACGGTGAAGGACTCTACCGTGACCTCAGGCTCATTGTCTGACGAAGGCACCACGGGCTGGTTCGGCAATAACGGTAACGCCAGCGATTACAGCGGTACAAACACCGCAGATGATATTGCATTAGCTGTGATTGCAAACCCGGCGGCAGACAATGCGATGCAGACCGCCGCAACTTTCAGTAATTCTACGCTGATGGGCGATGTGGTTTTCTCCAGCAACTTTGACGAAAACTTCTTCCCGAACGGTGCTGATAGCTATCGTGATACCGATGCAAATGTGGATACCAACGGCTGGGATGGCACCGATCGTTTGGATCTGACATTAGATAACGGCAGTAAATGGGTGGGTGCGGCGATGTCCGTCCACCAGGTCGATACCGATGGCGACGGTGTGTATGACAGCGTTGCTGCGGGTACGGACGCGACTGCTACGCTGATTGATATCGCGTCTAACAGCCTGTGGCCGACCTCAACGTATGGCATTGATAACGGCGACACCGCCTATGACGAAAATGGTCATGTTGTGGGGAAAGAGGTTTATCAAAGCGGTCTGTTCAACGTCACGCTGAAGAATGGTTCACAGTGGGATACCACCAAAACCTCTCTGATTGATACGCTGAGCATCAACAGCGGTTCTGTGGTGAACGTCGGCGATTCATCGCTGGTTTCTGACACCATTGGCCTGACCGGTGGCGCAGCGCTGAACATTAACGAAGATGGTCATGTCGCGACAGATACCCTGACGGTTGACAACAGTACCGTGACTATTGCTGATGATGTGGCTTCAGGCTGGAGCGTGGGTGATGCTGCGCTGTATGCCAACACCATTAAGGTCACAAACGACGGTGTTCTGGAT
Source organism: Citrobacter sp. MGH 55 (assembly GCF_016906145.1). Taxonomy (NCBI): domain Bacteria; kingdom Pseudomonadati; phylum Pseudomonadota; class Gammaproteobacteria; order Enterobacterales; family Enterobacteriaceae; genus Citrobacter; species Citrobacter sp. MGH 55. The sequence continues at coordinate 4,991,713 of NZ_CP070239.1, read as the reverse complement.
GTCGGTAACAGCGCGGACTATGCGCTGCAGACGGATACCCTGAATCTGACCAGCACCACCGATGCGGGTGGCAATGTGCATGCCGGTGTATTTGACCTTCACAGCAACAACTACGTTCTGAACGCTGCTCTGGTCAACGATCGCACTGCAGACACCAGCAAGTCTAACTATGGTTACGGTGTTATCGGCATGAATTCCGATGGTCACCTGACGATTAATGGTAACGGCGATGCTTACACCGCTGACCAGTCTGAAGTGGATAACGCGGGCGACGGCATTGCGGCGGCAACCGGTAACTACAAAGTGCGTATCGATAACGCCACGGGTGCAGGCTCCATTGCCGATTACAAAGGCAAAGAGCTGATCTACGTTAACGATAAGAACAGCACCGCGACTTTCTCTGCGGCCAATAAAGCAGACCTGGGGGCGTACACGTACCAGGCTCAGCAGCAGGGTAATACGGTTGTTATGCAACAGATGGAGCTGACTGACTATGCCAATATGGCGCTGAGCATCCCGTCTGCGAACACCAATACCTGGAACCTGGAGCAGGATACCGTTGGAACACGTCTGACCAACTCTCGCCACGGTCTGGCGGATAACGGCGGCGCATGGGTAAGCTACTTCGGCGGCGGTTTCAGCGGCGACAATGGCACCATCAATTACGACCAGGATGTCAACGCCATCATGGTGGGTGTGGATACCAAAGTTGATGGTAACAACGCTAAATGGATTGTTGGTGCGGCAGCTGGTTTCGCTAAAGGCGACATGAGCGACCATACCGGCCAGGTAGATCAGGATAGTCAGTCTGCTTACCTGTACTCCTCTGCCCGATTTGCCAATGACGTCTTTGTGGATGGCAACCTGAGCTACTCTCACTTCAACAACGATCTGTCTGCCAATATGAGTGACGGTCAGTATGTCGATGGCAACACGTCAACAGATGCCTGGGGCTTCGGTTTGAAAGTGGGCTACGACTGGAAAGTGGGTGACGCGGGTTATGTTACGCCGTATGGCAGCGTGTCAGGTCTGTTCCAGTCTGGTGACGACTATCGTTTGAGCAACGACATGCATCTTGATGGTCAGTCTTACGACAGCATGCGTTATGAACTGGGTGTAGATACGGGCTATACCTTCACCTATAGCCAGGATCAGGCTCTGACGCCTTACTTCAAACTGGCGTACGTGTATGACGATCAGGGCAACCATGCGGATGTCAACGGCGATTCAATCGACAATGGCACCAAAGGTTCAGCGGTTCGCGTTGGGCTGGGTACGCAGTTCAGCTTTACCAAGAACTTCAGCGCGTATACCGATGCGAACTACCTTGGCGGCGGCGATGTTGATCAGGACTGGTCGGCTAACGCAGGCGTTAAATATACCTGGTAATCATTCCCTTACGGAAATGGATATCGCGTAGTTAATCTAAAAAATGCCCGTCAAGAATTTGGCGGGCATTACTGCAAGGAACGCGCAGATGTTATCTCTGAATAAACCGTTAAAAGAATTTGCTCAGCTTGATAAGTCGTTGTCAAAATTTGGGACACGTTTTGAATATGTCCATGCAAAACATCTTCTTTATTCCACTGAAAAAAATCCCGACACGACGGTAGTGATTCTGGAGGGGATTATCTCATTAAGACGTAATGAACATATTCTTGTGGGTATCGCCCAGGCCCCTTTCATTATGGGATTGAGCAATGGGGTGATGAAAAATGATGCTCATTATGATCTCATCAGCGAGGGATTATGTTCAGGCTATCACCTGCCGTCGTCACAAGCTATTGAGATTATTGAAGAATATCAGCTATGGCGTGAGGCGTTTTACTGGCTGACCTGGCAGAACCGTATCCTGCAGCAGCGCGATCGCCAGTTAATTGGCAATAATTCCTACGAACAGATCCGAACCACCCTTTTCTCGATGATTGAGTGGGATGAAGGTTTACGCTCAAAAATTGGGGTGATGAGTTATATTCATCAGCGCACGCAAATTTCGCGTTCCGTGGTAGCAGAGGTTCTTGCGGCGTTACGAAAAGGCGGCTACATCGAAATGAATAAAGGCAAACTGGTGGGAATAAACCGTTTGCCTTCAGATTATTAATTAAGACGCAGGAACCTCGCGCGGTGTATTTTCGCTCAGTTCAACCACCAGTTCGTTAATACCATCGCTCATGCTTGTGAAGCGGGTGAGCGGAGAGCGAGTGACAACGACAAACGCACCCACATTTTTTTGCGGAATCATTGCCATATAGGTAATGAACCCTCCGCCACCGCCGGTCTTTTGAATAATGCCCGGGCGTCCATTCTTCGGCGCCATATAGACCCATCCTAAGCCCAACGCATCGGCCTTGCCGGGGACATCCATACCGGTTACCCGCGTTAACTGCGCGCGCTGATAAATCAGCGTTTGCATTCTGTCGGCCTGATTACTGCGCTGGTAAAAATCAGAGGAAAGGTACTGCTGCATCCAGCGCATCATATCCCCCGGCGTTGAATAAACCCCGCCGCTGCCGATGGCTGCCAGCGTGTTATTACACGGACTGGCCCCTTTCTCCGCGACCATCAGACGTTTGCACTGATCGGGAGAGGGAGTATAGGTCGTGTCTTTCATGCCAAGCGGCCGGGTGATTTTCTCTTCAAAAAGCTGGGCATAGGGTTTGCCGGAGGCGTTTGCCAGCGCATCCGCCAGCAGGTCGAACGCCAGGTTAGAATAGGCCGCCTGTGAACCCGGAGCGGCTTTTAACGTCGCCGTGGAGAGATAGCTCCAGCGCTGTTCACGCGTCGGCCAGACAAATACCGGGCGCTTTGCCGCGCCGCCGGGTTGTTCACGGGGCAGTGCGCTGGTGTGCGTCGCCAGGTTGACCAGCGTGATCGGTTTTCCCGCATACGACGGTACGCGCGCGCCGACGGGGGCATATTTGCTCAGCGGATCGTTCAGTTTTACGGTGCCCTGATCGAGCAGTTTGACCAGCATTTCACTGGTCATCAGTTTGGTGAGTGACGCAATGCGAATCACCGAATCCAGCTGCGGACGAACGTTATTGCCCGGACGGGTTTCACCGAAGCTGCGAAAAACACGCTGGTTTCCGTCGATCACGACGAGTGCCATCCCCGTCGCGCCGCTGCCATAAAAAATATGTTCGGCGTAACGTTCGACAATATCAGACGCAAAAACCGGTTCGGCAACAGGCTGAGCCGCCTGGGCTGAGGTCAATGACGCCGCACACAGCGCGGCAGAAAAAAGCAGACTACGTTTCAACGGTGGTGTCCATGAATGAGAGTAAAAAACTAAGCGTATTTATACTACTGTACCGCCTGTTGCAAAGCGCTAATTAGAGCAAGGATAGTGAGAAAAACGTAACGACGCGTAAACGTAGCGTTTTTGCCGCGAAAGAAAGTCCGCTTTTGTGATCCGGGGCGTGCAATAATCTTTCATTACCACTCTTGGATGGGGCTGACGATGTCTGAAAAACGGGTTGTGATGGTTGTTGATATGCAAATCGGCGTGTTTGCCACGCCGCGTATTAATCGGGATGCGTGTGTGGAACGTATCAATCAATTGACGCGGGCAGCCGATCTCACGATTTTTATTCAACACACCGAGGCGGGTGGCCTGGAGGAGGGGAGCGCGGGGTTTGCGCTGCTGCCTGAACTGGAGACACCCGTGAACGCCAAATATGTCACGAAAACCGCCTGTGATGCTTTTTACAAAACGGCACTCGAACAGTTGCTCCGCGATCAGGCGATTTCACACGTTGTCATCTGCGGCTGTGCGACGGACTATTGCGTCGATACCACCATCAGAAACGGTGCCAGCCGGGGTTATCGCATTACGGTTGCGGAAGATGCCCACACCACCGCACATCGCCCGGCTGCACCTGCCCAGACGCTGATTGCGCACCATAATGATGTCTGGCGCAATCTGATCGTGCCGGGCAATCCGGTACGTGTGAAACCCGTCGAAACAATTCTTCAGGACTGGAAAACGAACTAAGCGTCGCCATGTTGGTCACAATGGGCGGTTTCGCCTGTTGTGATCGTTTATTTTTAGTCCGCACAGCGGCAGAAGCACAGCAGTTGTCATAACGATAAGAAGTGAGCAGGAGAGCATCATGTTTAAGTCTTTTTTCCCAAAGCCGGGTCCTTTTTTCCTTTCGGCTTTTATTTGGGCAATAGTCGCGGTTATTTTCTGGCAAGCCGGTGGTGGGGACTGGGTTGCGCGGATGACTGGCGCAACGGGCGCCGTGCCTATCAGCGCCGCCCGTTTCTGGTCGCCGAGCTACCTGATTTTTTATGCCTACTACGTGCTCTGCGTCGGGCTGTTTGCGCTGTTCTGGTTTCTCTACAGTCCGCATCGCTGGCAGTACTGGTCAATTCTTGGCACCTCGCTGATTATCTTCGTCACCTGGTTTCTCGTTGAAGTCGGGGTGGCCGTCAACGCCTGGTATGCGCCATTTTACGATCTGATCCAGACCGCCCTCAGCGCACCACATAAGGTCACCATGAGCCAGTTCTATAACGAACTGGGGATCTTTCTTGGTATCGCGCTGATTGCCGTGGTGATTAGCGTGCTGAACAACTTTTTTGTCAGCCACTATGTGTTCCGCTGGCGTACGGCGATGAACGAATATTACATGGCGCAGTGGCAGCATTTGCGCCATATCGAGGGGGCCGCGCAGCGTGTGCAGGAAGACACCATGCGTTTTGCCTCAACGCTGGAAAGCATGGGCGTGAGCTTTATTAACGCTATCATGACGCTAATCGCCTTCCTGCCGGTGCTGGTTGCGCTTTCTCCGCACGTGCCCGAACTGCCGATAGTCGGCCATGTGCCTTATGGCCTGGTGATTGCGGCGATCGTCTGGTCACTGATGGGCACCGGTATGCTGGCGGTAGTCGGGATCAAGCTCCCGGGACTGGAATTTAAAAATCAGCGGGTGGAAGCGGCTTATCGTAAAGAGCTGGTATACGGGGAAGATGATGCCAACCGCGCCACGCCGCCGACGGTTCGTGAGCTGTTCAGTGCGGTTCGCCAGAACTATTTCCGTCTCTATTTCCACTACATGTATTTTAATATCGCGCGCATTCTCTACCTGCAGGTGGACAACGTTTTCGGGTTGTTCCTGCTGTTTCCGTCGATTGTTGCCGGTACGATTACCCTGGGTCTGATGACGCAAATTACCAACGTCTTTAGCCAGGTGCGGGGCGCGTTCCAGTACCTGATCAACTCATGGACAACGCTGGTTGAACTGATGTCTATCTATAAACGTCTGCGCAGTTTTGAGCGCGAACTGGACGAGCGGGATATTCAGGCTGTCACCCACACACTTGGTTAACAAAAGGAAACGTTATGTCGGCGGTGTCTCGTCTTTACCCTTTGTCATTGCTGGCCGGACTGGTGCTGGCAGGATGTAGCAGTCAGCCTTCGCAACCGCTAAAAAAAGGCGAGAAACCGGTCGATGTCGCGAGCGTGGTGCGCCAGAAAATGCCGGCCAGTGTGAAGGATCGGGATGACTGGGCGCAGGATATCGCCAAAACCTTTGAAAGCCAGAAGCTGGCACCGACGGTGGAAAATATCTGTTCGGTGCTGGCGGTCGCGCAGCAGGAGTCCAACTATCAGGTCGATCCCGCCGTTCCGGGATTGAACAACATTGCCTGGAAGGAGATAGACCGGCGCGCCGAACGGATGCATATTCCGGTTTTCCTGGTGCATACCGCGCTGAAAATCACCTCCCCAAACGGGAAAAGCTATAGCGAGCGTCTGGACACAGTAAAAACGGAAAAACAGCTCAGTGCCATTTTCGATGACTTTATTAATATGGTGCCGATGGGGCAGACGCTGTTCGGTTCGCTGAATCCGGTCCATACCGGTGGTCCGATGCAGGTCAGCATTGCGTTTGCCGAGCAGCACAGCAAAGGATATCCGTGGAAGATGGAGGGAACGGTGCGCCAGGAAGTGTTCAGCCGTCGCGGTGGACTCTGGTTCGGAACCTACCATTTGCTCAATCACCCGGCCAACTATAGCGCGCCAATTTTCCGCTTTGCCGACTTCAACGCCGGATGGTATGCCAGTCGAAACGCCGCATTTCAGAACGCAGTCAGTAAAGCCAGCGGCGTCAAACTGGCGCTGGATGGCGACCTGATCGCCTACGGCAGTAAAGACGCCGGTAAAACGGAACTGGCGGTGCGTAAACTGGCGGGAAAACTGGATCTCAGCGAAAGCGCGATCCGTCGCCAACTGGAGAAAGGCGACAGTCTGGCGTTTGAAGAAACGGCGCTTTACGAAAAGGTGTTTACGCTTGCTGAAGCAAAGACAGGGAAGACATTACCGCGTGAAATGCTGCCCGGTATTCAACTGGAAAGCCCGAAAATCACCCGTAATCTCACCACGGCATGGTTTGCAAAACGGGTCGACGATCGTCGGGCGAAGTGCATGGGGCAATAACCGCCTGGCCATTACTCGCGGCGGTAGCGCCAGCGCAGAATGGCGGCGATGACGCCGAAAATCAGACTGCCGACCAGAAACGGCACCAGACCAAAGATGGTGCCGACGCCCAGCCCAATCTCTACGCGCGGGCGTCCTGTCTCTTGCACTTGCATCAGATGTTCATATACGCCAGGCGCGTGAACCAGCAGGTTCAGGATCTGCGCCCCGGCCCAAAAACAGAACAGAACGAACACGGCATAAGCGATATTGCCTGGCGTAGAGGCGGTTTCTCGATGTTTCCCGTTAAACAAGGATTTTGAGAGAGTGAAATCAGCCATAAATGACCTCCGCGAGTAATTCTGCATCTCTGACACCATGCCAGTAACTTACCGTGAGTGTGACAGGTCATCGCGTTTGTCAATATCAGAATGATGGTAATTTCAGTCTGGGATGAATCCTGGATTGCAGATTTTTGTCAGTTGTCACAAATTAGTTACCTTAAATTAAATTTGGCAACATTTAAGAAATTCCGCACACGACACAGACCGGTTTCCCGTAATATGCGACGATACGTTTTTTTCGCTGCGGAGTTTCCATGAACCTGCCTTTAAAAATTCGCCGTGACTGGCACTACTACGCCTTTGCTATCGGCCTGATTTTCATTCTGAACGGCGTTGTCGGGCTGTTGGGATTTGAAGCCAGGGGCTGGCAAACCTATGCCGTGGGGCTGGTGACCTGGATCGTCAGTTTCTGGCTGGCAGGATTGATTATTCGTCGTCGCGTGGAGGATGACGCGGCGTAAGCCTGACAACAAACCGCTGTCAGGCTTATCGGGGAGTGCAGATTACATCGTCGTTTTCAGCGCGTTATCTGCAGCATGGCGTTCCAGCGCCAGTTCGATCAAACGGGTGATCAAGTCGGTGTAACCTAAGCCACTGGCCTGCCAGAGTTTTGGATACATGCTGATGTTGGTAAAGCCTGGTAGGGTGTTGATCTCATTGATCACCACCTCATTGTCGGCGGTTAAAAAGACATCGACGCGTGCCATGCCAGCGCAGCCCAGCGCCTGATACGCCTGAATGGCGATCTCGCGGATTTTGTCGTTGATGTGCGGATCAATCGCCGCAGGAACCACCACTTTCGCGCCGTTATCGTCAATGTATTTGGTGTCGTAGGCATAGAAATCACTGTTGAGCACGATCTCGCCACAGGTGCTGGCCTGCGGATGATCGTTGCCCAGCACTGCGCACTCGATCTCGCGCCCCTTGATCCCTTGCTCCACCACCACTTTGTGATCGAATTCGAAGGCGAGGGCGACCGCCTGCGCGTACTGCGCTTCGCTGGTGACTTTGCTAACGCCGACAGACGATCCCTGATTGGCGGGCTTAACGAACAGCGGCAGGCCAAGACGGGCTTCTACCTCGGCAAAGCTTATCGTGTTACGGTTGGCTCGCGTCAGCGTAATAAACGGCGCGATAGTCAGTCCGGCATCACGCAACAAGCGTTTGGTGACGTCTTTATCCATGCACGCGGCTGAACCCAGCACGTCGGAACCCACGAAGGGCAGATTTGCCACGCGCAGCATTCCCTGCAGTGAACCATCTTCACCCAGCGTGCCGTGAACAATCGGGAAAATCACGTCTACGGTCGGCAGCGGCTGACCATTCTGCGCATCAATCAACTGTTGCTCGTGTCTACCCGGAACCTGCGCAAGGCTGGTCGCAGAAGGACGCAGCGCAATATGCGCAGGATCGTTGGCATTGAGCAGATAATTGCTGGCATCGCTGACGTGCCATTGCCCTTGCTTATCAATGCCTAACAGCACGACCTCAAAGCGGGTCTTGTCGATGGCATCGACAATATTTTTTGCCGATTGCAATGACACTTCATGTTCCGCTGATTTACCACCAAATACGATTCCTACCCGCAACTTTGCCATCTTAAACCCATTCCTTCGAACGCAAAGCGTATACATTACCACGACAAAACGAGGGATTCGCGGGCTTCTGCCATAATGTTAGGGAGAATTACACGGGAGGAAGCGTGAGAGGAAAAGTCTGGCTGACGATGATCATTCTGAGCGTGGCGTGTGGCGTGGGATATCGCTATCTGCCGTCTTATTATGACCCGCTCGCCCCGCTTGAGGTATCCGATCCGCCAAACTGGCTTACCCAATTTAAGCTTAAACGTCTGACGCCAGCGCGCTGTCAGACGCTGTTGCAACAGGCAAACGAGCAGAAGCTAATCACGTCGCAGTCCGTAGCCGACAGCGCTGGCGAATGTCCCTTAACCGACGTAGTACGGGTGCGGGATTTTGGCGCAGTCAAACTGAGCAGCAGCTTCCTTGCCTCCTGTCCGTTGGCACTGCGTTCCGCGCTGTATGTCGCTCAGCAGGCTGCACCCTTAACGGAACGTATGATGGAAAGCCGGCTGACCCGGATCGAGCATCTCGGCAGCTATGCCTGCCGCAACATTTACCATCGCCCTGATGCACGCCGTAGCGAACACGCGAGCGCAGAGGCCCTGGACATCAGCGGCTTTATTCTTGCCGACGGGCGACACGTTACCGTTCTGCGCGGCTGGAAGCAGGAAGAAAGCGCAACGTGGCTGCGGGCGTTGCTCAGTGCGAGCTGTCAATATTATGGCAACGGCCTGGGACCGGACTACAACGCCGCTCACGCCAACCATTTTCACCTGGGAATTCGGGGAATTGGCCTTTGTCGCTAAGCATAAAGCCCTGCGGCTTGTTGGGTTTTAATGTGATGTATTTCACAAATCTGGTGAACGGGAAGATAAAATAGCAAATTGCGCGCCACCGCACCTGCGGATCCCCTGACAGACGTGGAGATTGCTAAACTAGCCGGCGTTTTCTGCTATTTATCACGATGAGCGTTTATGGAATCCTGGAAAGTTAATCTCATTTCCGTCTGGTTCGGCTGCTTTTTTACCGGTCTGGCAATCAGTCAAATCCTGCCGTTTTTGCCACTCTATATTTCGCAGCTTGGGGTGACCTCCCACGAAGCGCTCTCAATGTGGTCCGGTCTGACATTCAGTGTCACATTCTTAATTTCCGCGATTGTTTCTCCGCTCTGGGGTAGCCTGGCAGACCGTAAAGGTCGCAAGCTGATGTTGCTACGCGCCTCGCTCGGCATGGCGATTGCGATACTGCTGCAGGCTTTCGCTACCAACGTCTGGCAGCTTTTCCTGCTACGCGGCATTATGGGGTTAACGTCCGGCTATATTCCTAACGCGATGGCGTTGGTAGCGTCTCAGGTGCCCCGTGAACGAAGTGGCTGGGCGCTCAGTACGCTGGCGACCGCGCAAATCAGCGGTGTGATTGGTGGCCCGCTGATGGGCGGTTTTATTGCCGATCACGTGGGCTTACGCCCGGTCTTTTTTATCACTGCAATGCTGCTGATCGTCAGCTTTATGGTCACGCTCTTTTTGATTAAAGAAGGCGTGCGCCCGACGCTGAAAAAGAGCGAACGATTGAGCGGGAAAGCCGTATTTGCGTCGCTACCTTATCCGGCGCTGGTGATCAGCCTGTTTTTCACCACGCTGGTGATTCAGTTATGTAATGGCTCAATCAGCCCGATCCTGGCGCTATTTATTAAGTCGATGGCCCCTGATAGTAATAATATTGCTTTTCTGAGTGGATTAATTGCCTCGGTGCCTGGGGTCTCCGCGCTTATCTCCGCGCCCCGGCTGGGTAAACTTGGGGATCGCATCGGCACCGAAAGGATCCTGATGGCAACGCTGATTTGTGCGGTCGTGCTGTTTTTTGCCATGTCGTGGGTGACGACGCCTTTCCAGCTCGGGGTATTACGTTTTCTGCTCGGTTTTGCCGATGGCGCCATGCTACCCGCAGTTCAGACGCTGCTGGTCAAATATTCCAGTGACCAAATAACCGGGCGTATATTTGGTTATAACCAATCGTTTATGTATCTTGGCAATGTCGCTGGCCCGCTGATGGGCGCAACGGTTTCAGCCATGGCAGGATTTCGTTGGGTATTTATTGCCACTGCCATTATCGTGATGATTAACATTTGTCAGTTAGCCCTGGTTCTGCGTCAGCGGCGAAATATCCGCAAGCGGGTGTGAAGCGATTAAAAAGAAATGACTTAAGTGAAATTAGTCATTTTTTAGCATAACTTTTGATTATGGCCAGGGGTGACTATTTTATTCCTGGCTTTTAATTTAGCGTTCGGTTTTCGCGCGAGAAACGTTTCGCTCACCGTATTCTGTGATTATTTACGCAAAGTCTTTCCTTTTTTATAAAAATACTACTTTCAGACTCTAGGCAGCATGGATTCATAGTGATACCGTCAGCCTTCTTTGGATAAGGAAATGCGGTCATGAAAAATCTAATAGCTGAGTTGTTGCTTAAGCTTGCCCAGAAAGAGGAAGAGTCGAAAGAACTGGTTGCTCAGGTAGAAGCATTAGAGATTATCGTTACAGCGATGCTGCGCAATATGGCTCAGAACGAGCAGCAAATGCTGATTCATCAGGTAGAGGGCGCACTTGATGACGTAAAGCCCGATGCCAGCGTTCCGGATAACGATACGGAGTTGCTGCGCCAGTACGTACAAAAGCTGTTGAGGCATCCTCGTTACTAGTTTTATTTCGTTTCTATGCTGTCATAAACCTGTCATATCAGAGACCTATAGTCGCTTTGTTTTTTATTTTAAGTGTATTAAGTACATGGAGAAAATAAAGTGAAACAAAGCGCTATTGCTCTTGCATTGTTACTACTGTTGTATATGCCTGTGAGTCATTCTGAAACGTCGTCAATGGCGGTGCTGGACAATCGTGCCGCACAGGGTGATATTACAACGCCAGGCGGAGCACGCCGATTATCGGCCGATCAAACACAAGCATTGCGCGAATCACTGAATGATAAACCGGCTAAAAATATTATTTTATTGATTGGCGATGGTATGGGTGATTCGGAAATTACGGCCGCGCGAAATTATGCTGAAGGTGCGGGTGGCTATTTTAAAGGGATTGATGCCTTACCGCTGACTGGCCAATACACCCACTATGCGCTGAATAAAAAAACCGGTAAACCGGATTACGTGACGGATTCTGCGGCATCAGCAACCGCATGGACAACCGGCGTGAAAACCTACAATGGCGCGCTGGGCGTCGATATTCACGAAAAAGATCATACGACGCTGCTGGAAATGGCGAAAGCGGCGGGGCTGGCGACGGGTAACGTCTCAACCGCCGAGCTGCAGGATGCCACTCCAGCCGCGCTGGTAGCGCACGTGACGTCTCGTAAATGCTATGGCCCGAGCGTAACGAGCGAGAAATGCCCGACGAATGCGCTGGAAAATGGCGGTAAAGGCTCGATCACCGAACAACTGCTGAATGCCCGCGCGGATGTCACGCTGGGCGGCGGTGCGAAAACGTTCGCCGAAACCGCAACCGCCGGCGAGTGGCAGGGCAAAACGCTGCGTGAACAGGCCGAGGCCCGGGGTTACCAGTTGGTCGGCGATGCGGCTTCGCTGGCGGCGATCGGCGAAGCCAGTCAGGACAAACCGTTGCTGGGACTGTTCTCTGACGGCAACATGCCTGTGCGCTGGGAAGGCCCAAAAGCGTCTTATCACGGCAATATTGATAAGCCTGCCGTAACCTGTACGCCGAATCCAAAACGCGATGAGACCGTACCCACGCTGGCGCAAATGACCGACAAAGCCATTGAGTTGCTCAGCAAAAATGAGAAGGGATTCTTCCTGCAGGTGGAAGGGGCCTCCATCGATAAACAGGATCACGCCGCCAATCCTTGCGGACAGATCGGCGAGACGGTGGATCTGGACGAAGCGGTGCAGCGCGCGCTGGCCTTTGCGAAAAAAGAAGGTAACACGCTGGTGATCGTCACTGCCGATCACGCTCACGCCAGCCAGATCGTCGCACCAGAGACAAAAGCGCCGGGCTTGACCCAGGCATTAAACACCAAAGATGGCGCCGTGATGGTGATCAGCTATGGCAACTCCGAAGAGGAATCGCAGGAGCATACCGGCAGCCAGTTGCGTATTGCGGCCTACGGCCCTCATGCGGCCAACGTGGTGGGGCTGACCGATCAAACCGACCTGTTCTATACCATGAAAGCGGCACTCGGCCTGAAATAATCCACCCCCGGCAGGATAACTTTTGCTGTCGGGTGGTTTTTTTATCGTTAGCAGCCAGACTTATCTGAATCTCCCGGCGTTTATTCGCGGGAGATAGTCGAGTGAATACTCAAAAAAGGATGGTGCTATGAAAATAACATTACTGGTTACCCTATTGTTTGGTTTGATCTTTTTAACGACCGTTGGTGCGGCTGAGAAAACGTTAACCCCGCAGCAGCAGCGCATGACCACCTGCAATCAACAGGCGACGGCGAAAGCGTTGAAAGGAGATGCCCGTAAGACGTACATGAGCGATTGCCTTAAAAACAGCAAGTCAGCTCCTGGTGAAAAAAGCCTGACGCCGCAACAGCAAAAAATGCGCGAGTGCAACGTCCAGGCGACGGAACAATCGCTAAAAGGTGACGACCGCAGTAAGTTTATGAGTGCCTGCCTGAAGAAAGCAGCCTAGCCGACCTAGTGCTTACGGGTGAGCAAAGAAAAACGCTCACCCGAAATATCATACTTTCCCCGCCTGACCCGTCTCTATAATTTGGGAAAATTGTTTCAGAATGTTCCCAAAAAATAATGAACGACGAAAACTTTTACAAACAAGCGGTCGATCTCGATGAAACCTCTCTTTCATCGCAGCAAAACGACCATCAACGCTCTGGACTGCGATTCGCCCGGCGAGTAAGAGTGCCGCGCGCAGTGGCGCTGGGAGGGATGTTTTTCCCTGTCGCCGCCGCGCTGGTCGCGAACCCTGTCCCCGGCGTCTGGTGGTTGTTGCTGGTGGGATGGGCGTTCGTCTGGCCTCATCTGGCCTGGCAAATCGCCAGCAGAGCCATCGACCCGATGAGTCGGGAATTTGCCAATTTAAAAACGGATGCGGTACTCGCCGGAATGTGGATGGGACTGATGGGCGTCAATGCGCTGCCTTCCGCCGCGTTGTTGATGATCATCTGTATGAATCTGATGGGCGCAGGCGGTGTGCGACTGTTTGTTACCGGACTGGCCATGATGGTGGTTGCCTGTCTGGTCACATTGCAGTTAACGGGAACCTCTCTGGCTTTAAGAAGCGCGCCGCTGGAAGGGGTGTTGACGCTGCCGGTCATCGTGATTTACCCGCTGTTATTCTCCTGGATTAGCTATCAGGCCGCGACAAAGCTGGCGCAACATAAGCGTCGGTTACAGGTGATGAGTACCTGTGATGGCATGACAGGGGTTTACAACCGGCGACACTGGGAAATATTACTGCGCAACGAATTTGAGCACTGTCGTCGCCAGCATCGGGAGGCCACGCTGCTGATCATTGATATCGACCATTTCAAAAGTATTAATGACACCTGGGGTCATGACGTTGGCGATGAAGCTATTCTGGCGCTAACCCAACAGCTGAGAATGACCCTGCGTGGGAGCGATGTGATCGGGCGTTTTGGCGGTGATGAATTTGCGGTGATTATGTGCGGTACGCCAGCCGAGAGCGCCATCGCGGCGATGTCACGGATTCATGAGGGGCTACGTGGGTTACGTCTGGCCTGCGCGCCGCAGGTCATTTTACATATCAGCGTGGGCGTTGCGCCGTTAACGCCGCAGTTCAGTCACTATCGGGAATGGTTGAAATCGGCCGATCTGGCGCTCTACAAAGCAAAGAATGCCGGACGTAACCGCACCGAAGTGGCGGCCTGACGTCCGGTTGTTCACTCAGGATTTACTGAGTTTGTCTGACTTCTCCATACACTTCGCCATTGCTTCAATCACCGCCGCACGAAATCCTCGCTCTTCCAGTACGCGGACCGCTTCAATCGTCGTGCCGCCAGGCGAACAAACCATATCTTTCAGTACGCCAGGATGCTCGCCCGTTTCCAGTACCATCTTCGCGGAACCCATGACCGCCTGAGCGGCAAATTTGTAAGCCTGTGCGCGCGGCATACCGCCCAATACTGCGGCATCTGCCATCGCTTCGATAAACATGAAGACATACGCCGGGGCGGAGCCGCTGACGCCAACCACAGGATGAATCATCGACTCGGCAATCACTTCGGCTTCGCCAAAACAGCGGAAAATATTCAGCACATCCGCGGTGTCTTCCGGGGTAACCAGCGCGTTTGGCGTCACTGAGGTCATCCCGGCATTAACCAGCGACGGCGTGTTCGGCATTGCGCGTACGATTTTCCGGTCGTGTCCCAACGCGCGGGCGAGTTGATCGAGGGTCACGCCTGCTGCAATAGAGACCACCAGCGACTCTTTGTTGAGGCTGGAGGTTATCTCGCTGAGCACTTTGATCATAATGCCCGGCTTCACGGCGCCGAAAACAATATCCGCCACCTGGGCGACTTCCTGGGCGGACTGCGCGACGTTGATCCCATACTGATCGTGCAACGCGGCAACTTTATCGGGGGAAGGGGTGTAGACCCAGATCTGGCCTGGAAGCACCTGACCGCTGGCAATCAGGCCGCCGAGGATTGCTTTCCCCATATTACCGCAGCCGATAAAACCGATTTTCTTCTCCATCTCGTCACTCCCTATGGGTGATAGTTGTTGTTTTGTTTGATAAAGCCTAGCTTAGCGCGGATTGAAAGACGCATGAAGGGTAAACAGCACTTTGCCGCAGCGCAAAAGCACGAGACAATAGCCGATTGCACAAGAGACGGGAGCCAGTATGACCATATGGGTGGATGCGGATGCGTGTCCGAACGTAATTAAAGAGATCCTCTATCGTGCCGCCGGGCGCATGCAAATGTCGCTGATTCTGGTAGCGAATCAGAGCCTGCGCGTGCCGCCGTCGCCGTATATCCGTACGCTGCGTGTACCTGCGGGTTTTGACGTGGCGGATAACGAGATTGTGCGCCAGTGTGCGGCGGGCGATCTGGTCATCACGGCCGATATCCCGTTGGCCGCCGAGGTGCTGGCGAAAGGCGCGTCGGCGCTTAATCCGCGCGGTGAGCGCTATACCGAATCGACCATTCGCGAACGTCTGACAATGCGCGATTTTATGGATACATTGCGCGCCAGCGGGATCCAGACGGGCGGTCCGGATAGCCTCTCTGCCCGCGATCGTCAGCATTTTGCGGCGGAACTGGAAAAGTGGTGGCTGGAAGTTCAGCGCAGAAACGCGTGAATGTAATTTATTTTTTACACTTTCCTCGGCGCTATTTCTTGATATAGTAGGGCGTACATTGATATTTTCACTTTTAGTGGAATAAATACTTTACACTTAACGCTGTACTAGTTTGATGGTATGATTATTCCTTTAATGACATCTGATCCTGCCGCTTTGCGGCCTTCTGGGGAACGCCCACTATGACGCAACCGCTTTATCTTGTTGGCCCACGCGGCTGTGGAAAGACAACGGTTGGCATGGCGCTGGCTACGGCAATTGGTTGTCGGTTTGTCGATACCGATCAATGGCTGCAGTCGCAGGTACAAATGACCGTCGCGGAAATCGTCGAGCGTGAAGGCTGGCCGGGTTTTCGCGCCAGAGAAACGGCTGCACTGGCGGCGGTGACTGCACCGTCAACGGTCATCGCGACCGGTGGAGGAATCATTCTCACTGATTATAACCGTCACTTTATGCGTGATAACGGCATCGTCATTTATTTAAGCGCGCCGGTTTCCACGTTGGTTCATCGTCTTGAGGCCTCGCCTGAAGAGGAGTTGCGCCCCACGCTGACCGGTAAACCCCTGAGCGAAGAGGTGCAGGAGGTGTTGCAACAGCGGGATATTTTGTATCGCGAAGCGGCCCATTTCATCATTGATGCGGCGAATTCACCTGACCAGGTGATTTCTGAAATTCAGCGCAGGCTGGCGCAGCGCGCGCGCTGCAGGCAAGGCGGGGTCTATACTTAAACTTCATTCGACAGAAGGAAGCACTATGCCAACCAAACCGCCATATCCACGCGAAGCGTATATTGTCACCATTGAGAAAGGGACGCCGGGACAGACGGTCACCTGGTACCAGTTACGTGCCGATCACCCTAAACCGGATTCGTTAATCAGCGAGCATCCCAGCGCGCAGGAAGCGATGGATGCGAAAGCCCGTTACGAAGATCCTGATAAAACCTGACGACTGAACGGCTCGGAATGGAATCTGAGCGAGTGTAAACCCAACCTGCATCACATTTTTCGCCGATGAATCGTTGTACCTGAAAACTAACATCAAACAATAACAACCTATTACTGGAATGATCTGGAATCTTTACACAGCGATTTGCGCTGCGCCTGCTACGCTTTTTTGCATTTGCAAAAGGTAAGTGTCGGCAGTGGTGCAGCGCATTTGCCCGGGAATAAACGACGAAGTAAAAAAGAAGGTGGAAAAAATGAGTGCGTCGTTGGCTATCCTCACAATCGGTGTTGTACCCATGAGTGAAGTCTTACCGCTTCTGACTGAGTACATCGACGAACAAAATATCACCCATCACAGCTTGCTCGGAAAAATGAGTCGTGATGACGTTCTGGCGGAATATGCGCTGGAATCCGACGAAGACCCGCTGTTAACCCTGCTTAACGATAATGAACTGGCTTATGTTTCGCGGCAGAAAGTAGAACGCGATCTGCAAAGCGTCATCGAAGTGCTGGATAACCAGGGCTACGACGTCATTTTACTGATGAGCACCGTGTCGATTGCCAGCATGACCGCCCGTAACAGCATTCTGCTTGAGCCGCTGCGTATTATTCCACCGCTGGTGGCCTCAATTGTCGATGGCCATCAGGTGGGGGTGATTGTGCCGGTTGAAGATCTGATGGCCGATCAAGCGGAGAAATGGCAGGTTTTACAGTCGCCGCCGCTGTTCTCGCTGGCGAATCCGGTTCACGGCACCACCGAGCAGTTGATTGAAGCCGGTAAAGATCTACTGGAGCAAGGGGCAGATGTTATTATGCTCGATTGCCTGGGTTTTCATCAGCGCCACCGCGATGTCCTGCAAAAATCGCTTGATGTCCCGGTACTGCTCTCTAATGTGCTGATTGCGCGACTGGCTTCAGAACTGCTGGTTTAATTTTGCGTGACAGGCCAAAGGGCTGCCCCCTATATTGGTTGTCAATTTACCAACGAGACAGGGTCCGTTTATGCTTCAAAGTAACGAATACTTTTCCGGCAAAGTTAAATCAATCGGCTTTACCAGCAGCAGTACTGGCCGTGCCAGTGTAGGCGTGATGCTGGAAGGTGAATACACCTTTGGTACCGCAGAGCCTGAAGAGATGACGGTCGTAAGCGGCGCGTTGAATGTGTTACTGCCGGATGCCACCGAATGGAAAGTGTATGCCGCAGGAGAGGTATTTAACGTCCCGGGCCATAGCGAGTTTCATTTACAGGTCGCAGAACCGACCTCTTATCTTTGTCGCTATCTGTGATATTTTTTCCCTCTCCGTGCGGAGAGGGAATCTTCGTTTAGCGCTGCGCTTCGCCGCCTAAACCTTCCACCAGATTCTGAATCAACGCGGCCAGTTCGCCGGTCATCAGGATAAAGTCCGCGTCGAAACGCTGGGCGAAATCTTCCCGGTCGATGTCTTCGTTTTGATCGCGTAGTTCGTCGCTGAATTTCAGGCGCTTAATCGACGCGTCATCGCAGATCATAAACTGAATACGCTGCTGCCAGTCGAGCGCCAGTTTGGTCACCACTTTACCGGCTTCAATGTGCACGGCGATCTCGTCGCTCACCAGATCCTGTTTCTTTGCCCGGATCACGCCGCCGTCTTCCAGCATGGCCTTCAGTTCGGCTTCGTCGAGTAACTGGAAGCCCTGCGCCACGGTGCCGGAACGCACCCACTCGGTGAGCGTCAGCTCAATCGGGTTTTCCAGCGCCAGTGGAACCACCGGCAGAGAGCCGAGGCTCTTACGCAGCAGCGCCAGCGTATCTTCCGCTTTTTTTGCGCTTGCGCAGTCCACCATGATCAATCCGTTCACGGTGTCGATCCACATCATGGTCTGACTAAAGCGGCTAAAGGCGCGCGGCAGCAGCGAATGCAGCACTTCATCCTTTAGCGAGTCTTTCTCGGTTTTCTTCAGCTTACGCGCCTGTTCGGCTTCCAGTTTGGCAATCTTCGCTTCCAGCGCCTGTTTGATCACCGGAGAGGGCAGGATCTTCTCTTCTTTACGCGCGCAAATCAAAATCTGGCCGTTGTTAGTATGCGTCAACGCATCGCTGTGCGATCCCATTGGCGGCACCCAGCCCGTTTTTGCCATATCCTGGCTACCGCAAGGGGTAAACGTCATCGAGGCTAGCTGTTTTTCCATCTCCTCGGCACGCAATGAAATATCGCGGCTAAGACGGTAAACCATTAAATTTTTGAACCACAGCATGATAATTTCCACGGCCTTGTCGTTAAATCCAGCGCGTATAGTAACGAATTGTCGGCAGGCTTGCATTGCCATTCCCTATACCTCGCTCTACTCTGTTGATATTCCCAAAAAAAGAGGAACATCGTGTGCGTATTGGTATTGATTTAGGCGGCACCAAAACGGAAGTGATCGCGCTCAGTGAGGCTGGGGAACAACTGTTCCGCCATCGTCTGCCGACGCCGCGAAATGACTATCAGCAAACCATCGAAACCATTGCCACGCTGGTGGCGATGGCGGAGCAGACCACCGGACAAACGGGGACGGTAGGGATAGGGATCCCGGGTTCCATTTCGCCTTACACCAGCGTGGTGAAGAATGCCAACTCCACGTGGCTGAACGGTCAGCCGTTTGATAAAGACCTCAGCGCCCGTCTGCAGCGTGACGTTCGTCTGGCGAATGACGCGAACTGTCTGGCCGTTTCTGAGGCCGTTGATGGAGCGGCTGCCGGGGCAATGACGGTTTTTGCCGTGATTATTGGTACCGGCTGCGGCGTAGGTGTGGCGCTCAACGGTCGGGCGCACATCGGCGGCAATGGGACGGCGGGCGAATGGGGTCACAACCCTTTGCCGTGGATGGATGAGGATGAGCTTCGCTACCGTGAAGAAGTCCCCTGCTACTGCGGAAAACAGGGATGCATCGAGACGTTTATTTCTGGTACCGGGTTCGCCACCGATTACCAGCGCCTGAGCGGTAACGCCTTAAAAGGCAGTGAGATTATCCGTCTGGTGGAGGAGCAAAATGCGCTGGCCGAACTGGCGCTCAGCCGCTATGAGCTGCGGCTGGCAAAATCGCTGGCTCATGTGGTGAATATTCTTGACCCGGACGTTTTCGTTCTCGGCGGCGGAATGAGCAACATTGACCGCCTGTACAAAACGATACCGCCGCTAATTAAACGGTTTGTGTTTGGTGGTGAGTGCGAAACGCTGGTGCGCAAAGCTGTGCACGGAGATTCCAGCGGCGTGCGCGGTGCGGCGTGGCTGTGGCCGCAGGAATAGTGCCAGGAGAGGCCGGCGCTATCCGGCCTGTCGTACCTGTTATTCTACGGCAAACATCCTGTCGAGTTTGCTGTAGCCCAGTCCGTTGATTTTCTTCACCTTGATCTGCACCGGAATCCGTTCTTTCATCGCTTCTACATGGCTAATCACGCCAATGGTTTTGCCGCTGGCGTTGAGCGCATCCAGCGCATCAAGGGCGGTATCCAGCGTTTCACTGTCGAGCGTGCCGAAGCCTTCATCAAGGAACAGCGAGTCAATGCGCGTTTTGTGGCTGACCAGATCGGAGAGCGCCAGCGCCAGCGCGAGACTGACCAGGAAACTTTCGCCACCGGAAAGGGTACGGGTATCGCGTACGGCGTCGGCCTGCCAGGTATCGACCACCTCCAGTTCCAGCGCTTCACTGGCTTTACGTTGCAGTAAATAGCGACCATGCAGGCGGGTCAACTGGTTGTTCGCCAGCCAGACCAGGTTATCCAGCGTCAGCCCCTGGGCGAATTTGCGGAATTTATCCCCCTCTTTAGAGCCGATTAGCGCATTCAGGTAGCCCCAGTCCTCAACCTGTTGCATCGCGTTGTCGATTTTTTGCATCAACGTCTGCTGCTGCTGGCGATTGTCGCTGTCCTGTTTTAGCTGTTGGCGTATTTCGCCCTGACGCGTAGCGTTATCGCGTACCCGATCGTTAAGCTGCGCCACGGTTTGCTGAATATGCTCAATCGACAGCGTGGGATCCAGACCCGCTGGCGGCTGTTGCTGATGTGCCGCCAGCGCTTGCGCCGATTGTGTGGCGAGCGTCTGTGCCTGCTGAACCTGGTTTTCCAGCGACTGTTTTAGCTGTTCCAGACGCGTGACCGCCTCGTCATCCAGCAGCGCGGCAAGAAATGCCGCCTGATCGGCAAATATACTGTGCGACAGCGCGGCATCGAACTGCGCCTGCGCATCGGCAGCGCGCTGAGTTTCCTGTTTCTCCTGCTGCTGTAATGTCTGCAATTGACTGCGCAGCGACACGCATTCGTCATGAACCTGACGCCAGTTTTCCAGCGTCACGCTTGCATCATCTTCAGCGTCGGTATCAACGGCGGGCAGCGTTTCGAGTAGCGGGGTGAGCTGCGCGATGCGCGCCTGTATCGCCGTCAACTCCGTCTGCCGCTGTTGCCATGTTTGTGCCTCTGCCGCGCGCGCATCTAACCATGCCTCCTCGCGGCCTTCCTCAGGAAGTGACAACGTATAGCGGCTTAACTGTGCTGCCAGCGTCGCCTGGCGCTGGTCGATTTGCTGGCGGAACTGCGCCACCTGCTGTGCATGGGCGGTAATTTGCGCCTGTAGGTCATGGCGCTGGCTCAACTGGTAGAGTTGCTGCTCGTGTTCGTCCTGCGCCGTCAGCCAGGGCTGAATATCCTCCTGCGGCTGTAACGTGAGGTTCAGTGCACCGATCGTCGTTTGCCACTGTTGAGTGAGCGCTTGCTCTTCTTTAGCCAGCGTCTGCGCTTCGCTTTCGTCACGCTGTAGCTGCTGGTTGACTGCCTCGGACTGTCCACGCAGGGTGGCGCCTTCGTCGGCCAGCGTTTTGACTTCTTTTTCCAGCGCATCGCGTCGCGCCTGATTAACACCGGGTTCGAGTGCCTGATATGCCGCGACAGCAGGATGGGTGGTGGAACCGCAAAGCGGGCAGGGCTGGCCGGACTGCAACTGCGCACGCTGGCTTTCCAGATCTTTGATCCGCGCCTCCTGCTCACAAAGTGTTTTAACATCCTGATACTGCTGATATTTGTCTTTATACTGCTGGCGCTTTGCCTCCAGCAGGGTATTGAGTCGGGCCAGTTCCTGTTTGTTATGCGTTATCGTCGCCTGAAGCTGACTCAAACGCGTCAGTCGGGGAACAATCTGACCATGGAGCGAAAGCAGTTGCTGGCGCAGAGGACGCTGTTGCGCATGTTGCACCAGCGCCGCTGCGACTTCCTCTGCCGTCAGATTGAGCGTCACTGGCGGCAGCGATTCCAGCTTGCGGCTATCGTTGACCTGCTGTTGCTGCCATTTAGCCAGCTGAACGTTATCGCTGGCCTGCTGAGCAAAAAGGGCGCGCCATCCTCCTGACTCGTTGCTCCATAGGCGAAAGCGATCGTGTTCGTTTAGCCACTCGCTCAGCGTCTGTTGCGTAGCGAGCAGGGCGGTGGACTGTTGCTCTGCCTGGCGTCGGATGTGGTTGCGCAGCGTGAATCTACTCTGTAAGCGAGTATTTACTTCGTTAATCTGCTGGCGAGTTCGGGAAACGGTAGCGGATTGCTCCTGAATGCGCTCCCATAATGGGCGCAACGCTCTGGCAGGTTGTGCGAGGCTGAGCGTTGCCAGCTGTGGCTGGGCGTTTTCCAGTGCTTCCTGGGCAACCCGCAGCATCTGCTGACGCTGGTTTGCGTCGGTCTGCAGTTCGTGCTGTCGCGTCAGCCAGTTCAGTTGCTGCTGTCCAGTCTGTTGCTGGGCGACCAGCTGTTTCTCTTCGTCAGTGAGTGCCTGCAAACTTTCTGTCAGCGTCTGCAACGCGTCGGGGGCTAACAGCGCGATGCCGTTGGCTTGCGCCTGTAATTTTTCCAGTTCGGTGCGTGCGGTTTTGTGCTGCTCAAACACCTGGGCAGAGATCTGGCCGTAAATTTCCGTGCCGGTCAGCTCTTCCAGCAGTTCCGCACGCTCTTTCGGCTTCGCGTTGAGGAAGGCGGCGAACTGCCCCTGCGAGAGCAGCATCGAACGGGTAAATCGACCATAATCCAGACCGGTCAGTTCCGCCGTCATCTCCAGTTTGTCTTTCACTTTATCGGCAAGGATTTTCCCGTCGGCACAGCGCGCCAGTTCAACGCGCGGAACCTGTAAATTACCGTCGGGCTGGTTGCGCGCCCGGTTCTGGCTCCAGAACGCACGATACGCTTCGCCTTTGACTTCAAACTCCACTTCCGCCAGACATTCCGCCGTATCGCGGGACATCAGATCGTTCTGCGATTGCGACACGGTATTCAGGCGTGGCGTCTCGTGGTACAGCGCCAGGCAAATCGCGTCGAGCAGAGTGGTTTTACCCGCCCCCGTAGGCCCGGTAATGGCAAACAGGCCGTTGCTGGCAAAGGGCTCCACCGTGAAATCGACCTTCCATTCCCCTTTCAGCGAATTGAGGTTTTTCAGGCGCAGACTGAGAATCTTCATGCCTCATGCTCCCCGGATAGTGTCTGCAGTGTGCGGTGAAAAAGTGCTGTCAGGCGTTCGCACTGCGGCGGCTCAAGTTCTTCCAGCGCCAGACGGCGAGTAAATACCTCATCCACGCTCAGCTCGCTCAGCGTTTCCCGGCGTTCGTTACACAACATGCGTTCGCGCTGCTCCCGACTGCGTCGGACTAACAGTACCTCAACGGGCAGCGTTTCCGTCAGCGTCTGAATTTTCCGCTGCATGTCATGCAGGTATTCATCGGTGGTGATTTCGATATCCAGCCAGACCGGGGGGGCCGGAGGGCTGTCACGCCACTGCTCCAGCTGTTCGGTAATGGCGGCGAAATCGCCTTTTAATATTGCCAGCGGTTGCGTAACCGGAATGATGAGTTCCTCAACGCCGGCTAACGCGCCGTCCTGGAAGTCCACCTGATGCACATATTTGCTTTTGCCGCATTCGTCAAAGCTCAGCGCGATGGGCGAGCCGCAGTAGCGGATGTGCTCTGTACCGCCAATTTTCTGCGCCCGGTGGATGTGGCCCAGCGCGATATAATCGGCAGGCGGGAAGTTCTGCGCCGGGAAAGCATCCAGCGTACCAATATAAATGTCACGCACAGCGTCACTTTTGCTGGCGCCAACGGTGGTCAGGTGGCCGGTGGCGATAATCGGCAGGGCGAGATCGCCACGTAACGCGCAGGCGGCCTCGTATTGCTGCTGATAATAGTCGGTGATGGCACCCAGCAGATGCTGCTGTTTTTCCTGACCGGAGAGTCCCGCCTGGCTGCTGACAATGTCGCGCGGGCGTAAAAACGGCACCGGGCACAGCACCGCGCCGGGCTGACCGTCGCGACGATGCAGGAGTTGCGGCGCGTGACCGGCGCTGGCCACTACCGTGGTATTGAGAAACGCCAGAATCTCACGGGATTCATTCAGCGTGGCGACGGAATCATGGTTTCCCGCTAATACCACCAGATGACAGCCCGTTTGCTGTAGGTTGACCACAAAACGGTTATAGAGCTCGCGGGCATAGCTTGGTGGTGAGCCGGTATCGAAGATATCGCCTGCCACGATGATCGCGTCCACCTGCTGCTTAACCGCCGTTTCCAGCAGCCAGTCAAGAAAAGCCTGATGTTCAGCGGCACGGCTTTTACTGTAGAAATTTTGTCCCAGATGCCAGTCAGAGGTGTGAAGGATGCGCATAACGGTTCCATGGCAAAAAAGCATAAAGGGGATTATAACCATTCGGGAGCTGTAATATCTCGTTTCTCGGGTGTCATAAATCAACAACCTAAGGTTAACGTCAGCATACATTTTCATAAATCTGTCATAAAACTGACGCATAATGGCGCCGCATTAAGACAGATGATGATAAGCAACTTATATAACAGGGCAAATCATGGCGAGACGTATTCTGGTCGTAGAAGATGAAGCTCCAATTCGCGAAATGGTCTGTTTCGTGCTTGAGCAAAATGGCTTTCAACCCGTTGAAGCTGAAGATTATGACAGTGCGGTGAACCAGCTTAATGAACCCTGGCCGGATTTGATCCTCCTTGACTGGATGTTGCCCGGTGGTTCTGGTCTACAGTTTATTAAACACCTCAAGCGTGAAGCGATGACCCGGGATATTCCGATCATGATGTTGACCGCCAGAGGGGAAGAAGAGGATCGTGTACGCGGCCTGGAAACCGGTGCGGATGATTACATTACCAAACCGTTCTCACCGAAAGAGCTGGTTGCCCGTATCAAAGCGGTGATGCGTAGGATCTCGCCGATGGCGGTGGAAGAGGTCATTGAGATGCAGGGGTTAAGCCTGGATCCCACATCGCACCGCGTGATGACCGGCGACAACCCACTCGACATGGGGCCGACGGAATTTAAACTCCTGCATTTCTTTATGACGCATCCCGAGCGGGTTTACAGCCGTGAACAACTGCTGAATCACGTCTGGGGCACCAATGTCTACGTTGAGGATCGCACGGTTGATGTGCATATTCGCCGTCTGCGTAAGGCGCTGGAAGCCAGCGGCCACGATCGGATGGTGCAGACGGTTCGCGGGACAGGGTATCGTTTTTCGACCCGTTTCTGAAAGGCAAGAACAAGAGCCTGGCTCTGAAGGGAGAGTGACCCGTGCTGGAACGGCTGTCATGGAAAAGGTTGGTGCTGGAGCTGATACTTTGCTGTATCCCGGCCTTCATCCTAAGTGCATTTTTTGGTTACCTGCCGTGGTTTTTACTGGCATCGGTAACAGGACTGCTTATCTGGCATTTCTGGAATTTATTACGTCTCTCATGGTGGCTGTGGGTCGACAGAAGCATGACGCCGCCGCCGGGACGAGGCAGTTGGGAACCGCTGCTGTACGGTTTGCATCAGATGCAACTGCGCAATAAAAAGCGTCGTCGCGAGCTGGGCAATCTGATTAAACGCTTTCGCAGCGGGGCGGAGTCGCTGCCCGATGCGGTGGTATTGACCACCGAAGAGGGGGGGATCTTCTGGTGTAACGGTCTGGCGCAACAGGTGCTGGGCTTACGCTGGCCGGACGATAGCGGACAGAACATCCTTAACCTGCTGCGCTACCCGGAGTTTACGCAGTACCTCAAGCAGCGGGACTTCAGTCGGCCGCTGAATCTGGTGCTTAATACTGGGCGACATCTGGAAATTCGCGTTATGCCGTATACCGATAAGCAACTGCTGATGGTGGCGCGCGACATGACCCAGATGCACCAGCTCGAAGGCGCAAGACGTAATTTCTTCGCCAACGTGAGCCACGAGCTGCGTACCCCGCTTACGGTGTTGCAGGGCTATCTTGAAATGATGTACGAGCAGACGCTGGAAGGGGCAACGCGCGAAAAAGCGCTGTTAACGATGCGCGACCAGACCTCGCGCATGGAAGGACTGGTAAAACAGTTGCTCACGCTGTCGAAAATTGAAGCCGCACCGACGCTTTTGCTCAATGAACAGGTCGATGTGCCGATGATATTGCGCATGGTCGAACGCGAGGCGCAGACGCTCAGTCAGCAGAAGCACACTTTTAGCTTTGAGGTGGATAACCAGCTGAAAGTGCTGGGGAATGAAGAACAACTGCGTAGCGCGATGTCCAACCTGGTGTATAACGCGGTGAACCATACGCCAGCGGGAACCCATATCACCGTCCGCTGGCAGACGGTACCGCACGGCGCGGAGTTTAGCGTGGAGGATAACGGACCGGGCATTGCGCCGGAACATATCCCGCGGTTAACGGAGCGATTTTATCGCGTTGATAAAGCGCGTTCGCGGCAAACGGGCGGCAGTGGACTGGGGCTGGCTATCGTCAAACACGCGGTGAATCATCATGAAAGTCGCCTGATGATCGACAGTCAACTGGGTAAAGGGACGCGCTTTAGTTTTGTGCTGCCGGAACGATTAATTGCCAAAAAAAGTGCTTAAAGTGCAATCGTAAGGTTTTCTTTCCATAAGCCAGCCAATGCTGGCTTATTTTCTTTGCGGCTAAGATAAGTCTGCTGAATTTATCAACGTCTGGTTGTTTTTTGTTCGCATGATAAGCCATGACTTTTTCTGTAGTATGGTGTTTTACACTGGTATGAGATTTGATATCACTATAATCTTCCGGTTTTTGGATCCCTCCTTGCTTTAAAACGTTATAAGCGTTTAAATTGCGCCCCAGATGCTGTCAGACTGACTGTATTCAGGCGGTAAATCGAAAAACTATTCTTTGCTTTCCAGGTTATGGGAGATATCCCTCTGGAATAGCTTAAAAAAACCGCTGTTTCTTCCCGCTGGGATAGACACTACGTTAATTTAATCAACACCACATCCACAGGCCGTAAGCTTTATGACCCATCAGTTAAAATCGCGCGATATTATTGCGCTGGGCTTTATGACTTTTGCGCTGTTCGTCGGCGCAGGGAACATCATCTTTCCTCCAATGGTTGGTTTGCAGGCAGGCGAAAACGTCTGGATGGCGGCATTCGGTTTTCTGATCACCGCTGTTGGGCTACCGGTGCTGACCGTTATCGCGCTGGCGAAAGTCGGTGGTGGTGTTGATAGTCTGAGTACCCCTATCGGTAAAGTCGCTGGCGTTTTGTTGGCGACTGTCTGCTATCTGGCCGTCGGGCCGTTATTCGCCACGCCGCGCACCGCGACGGTCTCTTTTGAAGTGGGGATCGCCCCGCTGACCGGCGATTCGGCTATGCCGCTGCTTATCTACAGCGTGGTCTATTTTTCCATTGTCATTCTGGTCTCGCTCTATCCGGGCAAACTGCTGGATACCGTGGGTAACTTCCTGGCGCCGCTGAAGATTCTGGCGCTGATTGTGCTCTCCGTTGCGGCCATCATCTGGCCTGCCGGCCCGATCAGCCATGCGATGGAAGCGTACCAGACCGCCGCGTTCTCCAATGGTTTCGTTAATGGCTACCTGACGATGGATACGCTGGGCGCGATGGTCTTTGGCATCGTTATTGTTAACGCCGCGCGTTCTCGCGGCGTAACCGAAGCGCGTCTGCTGACCCGTTACACCGTCTGGGCTGGCCTGATGGCGGGCGTCGGATTAACGCTGCTGTACCTGGCGCTGTTCCGTCTCGGATCTGACAGCGCTACGCTGGTCGATCAGTCGGCGAACGGCGCGGCGATCCTGCATGCCTATGTTCAGCACACCTTTGGCGGTGCAGGCAGCCTGCTGCTGGCGGCACTGATCTTTATCGCCTGTCTGGTAACGGCGGTCGGCCTGACCTGCGCTTGTGCCGAATTCTTCGCCCAGTATGTGCCGCTCTCCTACCGCACGCTGGTGTTTATTCTTGGCGGCTTCTCAATGGTGGTGTCCAACCTGGGACTCAGCCATCTGATTCAGATCTCTATTCCGGTGCTGACGGCGATCTACCCGCCGTGTATCGCACTGGTGGTATTAAGTTTTACCCGCTCATGGTGGCATAATTCGACCCGCGTCATTGCTTCGGCAATGTTTATCAGCCTGATTTTTGGTATCCTTGATGGTATTAAAGCATCGGCAATCGGCGACGTGTTACCGGCCTGGACCCAGCGCTTACCGCTGGCGGAACAAGGTCTGGCGTGGTTAATGCCCACCGTCGTGATGGTGGTCCTGGCGGTTGTCTGGGATCGCGCAGCAGGTCGACAGGTGACCTCCAGCGCACACTAAGATTGCGGAAAAGTGTTTTAACCACGGGGCTATTACTGGCCCCGTGGTTTTTTATTGTGTTGATGGGTTAGGAATCGATGGAAAGTAATAACAAGCTGAAGCGTGGGCTAAGCACCCGACACATTCGCTTTATGGCCCTGGGCTCAGCCATTGGCACCGGGCTGTTTTATGGCTCTGCGGATGCCATTAAAATGGCCGGGCCAAGCGTGCTGCTGGCCTACATTATTGGCGGGGTGGCGGCCTATATCATTATGCGTGCGTTGGGTGAAATGTCGGTACACAACCCTTCTGCCAGTTCCTTTTCGCGCTATGCGCAGGAAAACCTCGGCCCGCTCGCCGGTTACATTACCGGCTGGACCTACTGTTTTGAAATCCTGATTGTCGCCATTGCCGACGTGACCGCGTTCGGCATTTATATGGGCGTCTGGTTTCCGACGGTGCCGCACTGGATCTGGGTGCTCAGCGTGGTGCTGATCATCTGTGCCATCAACCTGATGAGCGTGAAAGTGTTTGGTGAACTGGAATTCTGGTTCTCCTTCTTTAAAGTCGCCACCATCATCATCATGATCGTGGCTGGTTTCGGTATCATCATCTGGGGGATTGGCAACGGTGGACAACCGACAGGGATCCATAACCTGTGGACCAACGGCGGCTTCTTCAGCAACGGCTGGCTGGGGATGGTGATGTCGTTGCAGATGGTGATGTTTGCCTACGGCGGTATTGAAATTATTGGTATCACTGCCGGCGAAGCGAAAGACCCGGAGAAATCCATTCCGCGCGCGATTAACTCGGTGCCGATGCGTATTCTGGTGTTCTACGTGGGGACGCTGTTTGTCATTATGTCTATCTACCCGTGGAACCAGGTGGGAACCGCTGGCAGCCCGTTTGTGCTGACCTTCCAGCATCTCGGTATCACCTTTGCCGCCAGCATTCTTAACTTTGTGGTGCTGACGGCGTCACTGTCGGCGATTAACTCTGACGTCTTTGGCGTCGGTCGTATGCTGCACGGGATGGCGGAGCAGGGCAGTGCGCCAAAAGTGTTCGCCAAAACCTCGCGTCGGGGGATCCCGTGGGTCACGGTGATGGTGATGACTATCGCTCTGCTGTTTGCGGTGTATCTGAACTACATCATGCCGGAGAATGTTTTCCTGGTGATTGCGTCGCTGGCGACCTTCGCAACGGTCTGGGTGTGGATTATGATCCTGCTGTCGCAAATCGCGTTCCGTCGTCGTCTGCCGCCGGAAGAGGTGAAAGCGCTGAAGTTTAAAGTGCCGGGCGGCGTGGCAACGACCATTGTAGGCCTGATTTTCCTCGTCTTTATCATCGGACTGATTGGCTATCATCCCGACACCCGCATCTCGCTGTACGTGGGCTGTGGCTGGATTGTTCTGCTGATGATTGGCTGGATGTTCAAGCGTCGCCACGATCGCCAGATGGCGCAAGCGCAGTAAGATTGTACCGGGTGGCGTGAATGCCATCCGGTCATTTCTCCTCCCCCGAACTCCTCCCCCGAACTCCTCCCCCAATAAACCTTCAGATGATGAGTTATCCTGTAAATCGCTATGGCAAGGTGTGCTCATTTTCATCAAAGGGGATACGTGATGTTGAACGCCTGGCACCTACCGGTTGCCCCATTTGTTAAGCAAAACAAAGACCAACTGGCCATTACGCTCTGGCTGACGGGGGAGAACCTGCCGCAGCGCGTCACGCTGCGTGCGGAGAATGACAACGAAGAAATTGCGCTGGCGATGCATAAATTACGCACGCAGCCGTTCCCGGGCGTGACCGCCTGGCGTGCGGCGATTGATCTTCGCAGCGGGCAGCCGCGTCGGCGCTACAGCTTCAAACTGCTCTGGATTGATTGCCAGTTGTGGTTTACACCGCTTGGGTTCAGCCGTTTTCCGCCTGCTCGTCTGGAGCAATTTGCCGTAGATGCACCGGACAGCGGACCGCAGTGGGTGGTCGATCAGGTTTTCTACCAAATCTTTCCTGACCGTTTTGCCCGCAGTTCGTCACGCGACGCAGAGCAGGATAAGGTTTATTACCATCACGCCGCCGGGCAGGAGATTGTGCTACGTGACTGGGATGAACCGGTGACTGCGCAGGCTGGCGGCTCCACGTTTTATGGCGGCGACCTCGACGGTATCAGCGAAAAGCTGCCGTACCTGAAAAAACTGGGCGTCACCGCGCTGTACCTGAACCCTGTGTTTACTGCGCCGAGCGTGCATAAGTACGACACCGAAGATTATCGTCATGTTGATCCGCAGTTTGGCGGCGATCAGTCGTTAATGCGTCTGCGGCAGAAAACGCAGCAGCAGGGAATGCGGCTGGTGCTGGACGGCGTGTTTAACCACAGCGGCGACTCTCATACATGGTTCGATCGTCATCAGCGCGGCTCCGGCGGCGCGTGCCATAACCCAGAATCGCCCTGGCGTGACTGGTACAGCTTTTCGCCAGACGGCGTTGCGCTGGACTGGCTGGGATACGCCAGTCTGCCGAAGCTGGATTATCAGTCCGAAAGTCTGGTCAACGAAATATATCGCGGCGAAGACAGCATCGTTCGTCACTGGCTGAAAGCGCCGTGGAACATGGACGGCTGGCGGCTCGATGTCGTGCATATGCTGGGTGAAGCGGGCGGAGCGCGTAACAACCTTAAGCATGTCGCCGGGATCGTTCAGGCGGCGAAGGAAACGCAGCCAGAAGCCTACGTCTTTGGCGAACACTTTGGTGACGCGCGACAGTGGCTGCAGGCGGATGCAGAAGATGCTGCGATGAACTATCGTGGCTTCACCTTTCCGCTGTGGGGGTTTCTTGCCAATACCGATATCTCTTACGATCCTCAGCAGATTGATGCGCAGACCTGTATGGCGTGGATGGATAACTATCGCGCCGGGCTCTCTCATCAGCAGCAACTGAGGATGTTCAACCAGCTCGACAGTCATGATACCGCCCGTTTCAAGTCGCTATTGGGCAACGATGTCGCCCGCCTGCCGCTGGCGGTAGTCTGGCTGTTTAGTTGGCCCGGCGTGCCCTGTATCTATTATGGCGATGAGGTGGGACTGGATGGCGATAACGATCCGTTCTGCCGCAAGACGTTTCCCTGGCAGGCGGAAAAACAGGATGTCACATTGCTTGCCCTGTACCAGCGGATGGCGAAACTGAGGCATAGTATCCCGGCGTTACGCTACGGTGGGTGCCAGGTGGTCTATGCGGAAGACAACGTAGTGGTATTTTTGCGCGTCTACCAGCAGCAGCGCGTGCTGGTAGCCATTAACCGCGGCGAGGCGTGTGAGGTGGTGCTCCCGGCGTCACCGCTGCTGAACGTAACAGAATGGCGTTGTAAAGAAGGAAAAGGGCAGGTGGTTGAGGACGTCCTGTCGCTGCCGACGATTTCCGCCACCCTCTGGCTGAATCACTGATACAACTGCGCGATGTCGCGGCTGGCAAGCAGCGTTTCCCGCCACCACTGCTGCGCCAGCCCGTGGCTACCATCGCGCCATGCCATATAGGCGACATCTTTTTCGCGAAAAGAGATGACGCTTTTTTCGACCAGTTCGCCCGTGGCAAGCCACGGGCTGGCGATATGCCGCGGGAGAAAACCGCAGCCCATCCCGGCGCGCAGCAGCGCCACTTTACTGTGAAAATCGTCAACATGGATTTGCGGCTGTTCTTCCATCAGGTTAGTTTGCAGCGGATGGCAAAAACGCGCGCTGTCGCTGATGACAATGGCGCGGTGCAGGCAGAGTTGTTCATTCGTCAGTCTGTCAGAGAGTGCGGCCAGCGGATGATTGGGCGCCACCACAAAAACATTATCCAGAGTCCCTAACATTTTGTAGGACCACGCGGCAGAGGTCGGTGGTTCGTTAATCGCGCCAAGAATGATATCCGCGCCATTATGCGTGAGCTCTTCCCATGACCCTGCCAGCGTGTGATACGAAAATTTAAGCAGCGTTTGTTTGTTCAGCGCGTGGAAGGCGTCGATGAGAGGTAACACCACCTCAAAGGGGAAGGAAACATCCAGCGCAATGACCAGCTCTTTTTCCCAACCGGAGCTCAGTTGCAGCGCCTGCTTTTCCAGATCTTTTGCCGCACTGAGCAACAAACGCCCCTTTTCCAGCATCATCAGGCCGGTGTCGGTGAATTTGGCCCGATGCCCGGAGCGGTCAAGCAGTTCGATGTTCAGGTCTTTTTCCAGCTTCTGAATCATATAGCTGAGCGCCGCGGGCGTCTTAAACAACGATTCGGCAGCGGCGGCAAAAGTACCGTATTTGTCGATAGCGTCCAGGATAAGCAGAACGTCCAGATTAATGCGCATAGGCTGAATATATCCCTGAAAGTAAACCTCACTGTTGTACCGAATAGCGATAAACAAAACCAGTGAATAAATTAGACGGAAGATCCTCATTTTTTTGAAGGTGCCAGACTATATCGCCGGAAAAGGCTTATTTCATACGCTGGTAAGTTTTCTTTAATAAGTCGTTAGAAATTTCCAACTATACTAAACAGGCTTTCTGATTCAGGATTTGATGGCTGACGGCGGATACCAGACGTCAATTTCTAACTCATTGATTAAGGAAGTATATTATGTCTATTCGGGAACTGATTAATCCCTCTAACTCGACGCTCATTTTTATTGACCATCAGCCGCAAATGGCATTTGGGGTTGCGAATATTGATCGCCAGACGCTGAAAAATAATACCGTCGCACTGGCGAAAGCAGGCAAAATATTTAATGTGCCGGTCATTTATACTTCAGTCGAAACAAAAAGTTTTAGTGGTTACATCTGGCCTGAGTTACTGGCGGTGCATCC
This sequence comes from Citrobacter sp. MGH 55, assembly GCF_016906145.1. NCBI lineage: Bacteria > Pseudomonadati > Pseudomonadota > Gammaproteobacteria > Enterobacterales > Enterobacteriaceae > Citrobacter > Citrobacter sp. MGH 55. Next base: position 4,958,705 of record NZ_CP070239.1, on the reverse strand, counting down.
GGATGTGAAACCTATTGAACGTACTTCCATGAACTCCTGGGAAGACGCGGCCCTTGTGAAAGCCGTGGCGGCGACCGGGCGTAAAAAGCTGATTATCTCTGCGCTATGGACTGAAGTGTGCCTGACCTTCCCGGCACTGATGGCGCTGGAAGCCGGTTACGAAGTGTATGTGGTGACGGATACCTCCGGCGGTACCTCTGTTGATGCGCATGAGCGCGCGATCGATCGCATGGTGCAGGCCGGTGCCGTACCGGTGACCTGGCAGCAGGTTCTGCTGGAGTACCAGCGTGACTGGTCGCGCAAAGAGACCTATGACGCGGTGATGGATCTGGTTCGTGAACACAGCGGCGCTTACGGCATGGGCGTGGATTATGCCTACACGATGGTGCATGGCGCACCGGAACGTAAGGCTTGATTCTGAATTAAAAACCAGGGAAATCAATTCATTGATTCTCGGCTGATAACCACAAAGAAGGGAAAACCACCTTTTTCCTTCTTTGTCAGCAGTCTGATGGCGGGGCAACCCGCCATTAACCTTCAGCAAGGAACCCGACATGGCGCAGAATAAACCTGTGACGCTGGTGATTACGCATACTTTGCAGCCCAATCAGGCGGCGCGATATGAACAATGGCTGGGGAAAATTATGCCGGTTGCGGCGGAATTTCCCGGACACCTTGGCGCGAACGTCATTCGCCCGACGGACGGGCACAATCTGTGGAGCATCATCATTCGTTTCGACACGCTCGAGCATCTCTATAACTGGACGCAATCAGATACGCGACGGCTCCTGGTCGAAGAGATCGCTCCGCTGTTGGCGGAAGGCGATAAAACCGAAATCCACACCGAAGCGGCATTCTGGTTTACGCCCCCCGCGCCACACGTCCGTCAACCGCTGCGCTGGAAGCAGTTCCTGATCACTCTGCTGGTTATTTTTCCCAGCACTAATCTGGTGCCGTGGCTGACCGGCATGCTATTGCCGTCGCTGAAGGGAACGCTGTTACTGCATCTGATTAACGATGCCTGTGTGGTTGCGCTGGTGGTCTGGTTGTGGATGCCCATCGTAACCCGTCTGTTTGCCGGCTGGCTAAAAAAAGCCTGATCGGCTTATCAGGAGAACGTTATGTCTCAAACTGCCTCATTGATTCTGACCCACGGAAAAATACATACCCTCGACAGCCATAGCCCGCAGGCGGAAGCCGTGGCGATCAAGGACGGAAAAATTCTCGCCACGGGAACGCACGACCAGGTGATGCGTTTTGCCGCAGACGGTACACAGGTGGTTGATCTGAAAGGTCACACTGTGATTCCGGGGCTTAATGATTCCCACCTGCATCTGATCCGCGGTGGGCTGAATTACAATCTGGAGCTGCGCTGGGAAGGAGTACCCTCGCTGGCCGATGCGCTGCGTATGCTGAAAGAACAGGCCGATCGAACCCCGTCGCCACAGTGGGTTCGCGTGGTGGGCGGCTGGAGTGAATTTCAGTTTGCCGAACGCCGGATGCCGACGCTGGAAGAGCTTAACGACGCCGCGCCGGATACTCCCGTTTTCGTGCTGCATCTGTACGATCGTGCACTGTTAAACCGCGCGGCGCTGAAAGCCGTGGGATACACCAAAGCGACACCCGATCCGGCAGGCGGCGAGATCGTCCGTGATGGTAACGGTAACCCTACCGGGATGCTTATCGCCAAACCTAACGCCATGATTCTTTACTCGACGTTGGCGAAAGGGCCAAAACTGCCGCTGGAGATGCAGGTGAACTCCACCCGCCAGTTTATGCGTGAACTGAACCGTCTCGGACTGACCAGCGCCATCGACGCTGGTGGCGGTTTTCAGAACTACCCGGAAGATTACGAGATCATTGAGCAACTGCATGCCAACAATCAGATGACGGTGCGCATTGCCTATAACCTGTTTACGCAGCGACCGAAGCAGGAACTGGAAGACTTTGAGCGCTGGACCGATATGCTCAAGCCGGGCCAGGGGACCGATTTCTACCGTGCGAATGGAGCCGGGGAGATGCTGGTCTTCTCCGCAGCGGATTTCGAAGACTTCCTGCAACCGCGCCCGGATTTACCGCAAGGCATGGAGGATGAACTGGAGCGCGTGGTGCGCCACCTGGTGGAGCACCGCTGGCCGTTCCGTCTGCATGCCACTTACGATGAATCGATCAGCCGGATGCTGGATGTGTTCGAGAAAGTGAACCGTGATATTCCGTTCAATGGCCTGCACTGGTTCTTCGACCACGCCGAGACTATCAGCGAGCGCAATATCGATCGCGTGAAAGCGCTGGGCGGCGGCATTGCGGTACAGCATCGTATGGCCTTCCAGGGCGAATACTTTATCGACCGCTACGGGAAAGAAGCGGTGAAACAGACGCCGCCAGTGGCGAAAATGCTGGCCGCCGAGGTGCCGGTGGGGCTCGGAACGGATGCTACCCGCGTCGCCAGCTATAACCCATGGACGGCGCTGTACTGGCTGGTTTCCGGACGCACGGTCGGCGGTACGGCGATGTATGACGACAACAACCGTTTACCGCGCGACGTGGCGCTGGAACTGTGGACGGCAGGGAGCGCGTGGTTTTCCAGCGAGCAAGGCAAAAAAGGGCGCATTGTCAAAGATCAACTGGCCGACCTGGTAGTGCTGTCAAAAGACTACTTCAGCGTCACGGAAGAGGAGATCAAAGGTATTGAGTCGGTGATGACGATTGTCGATGGCAAAGTGGTGTATGCCGCCGGACAGTTTACTCCGCTCGCGCCGCCAGCGATCCCGGTCGTCCCGGACTGGTCTCCGGTGGTGAACGTGCCGGGGCACTATCGCGCGGCGCCGCCAGCCGCCGCGAAAGCAGGCGCCGTGGTGCAGATTCACCAGTGCTGCGGGAGCTGCGGCGTACACGGTCACCAGCATGATATTGCCCGCCAGTCGGGGATCCCGGTGTCTGACGATCGGGCCTTCTGGGGCGCGCTCGGCTGTTCGTGCTTCGCATTTTAACGCGCCAGCCGGATGTGTCGTTAACGGCATATCCGGCATTTTCACCTTCAGAGATAGCGCGAATGCAACAATTTGTGTCAATCTTAGTCGATCCCGTACAGTGAAGGTGAATACATGGACGACCTTTTAATCCTCGGCTGCATCATTCTGTTCTTCGCACTGGTCGTGGTGCCTGTTCTGGCGATTGTCGCCATCAGCCGAAGTTCAACGACGCGTGATGAGCTTGCCCGCTTACGCCGTCGGGTGGAGGAGCTTGAACAACGTGGCGTTGTTGCCCCTGCGATGACACCGACGGCAGCGGCACCGGTTCAGCCTGCGGAGACGGTTATGGAGAGCGACCCAGCTCCGATTCCGGTGGCGGCACCTGAACCTGAACCTGAACCCAAACCGGCTCACGTCAACCCCTGGCGCTCGCATACGCCGCAGAACACGGCAAGCGCCGAGAAAATCGTCGAAAGAGACGTCCCTGTTGCCGCCGCGCAACCCTCCGCCTTTGGCGGTGTGATGTCATCGCTGGTGCGCTGGTTTATGCAGGGCAATCCGCTGGCTAAGCTGGGGATCCTGCTTCTCTTCCTCGGTCTCTCTTTCCTGTTGCGCTATACGGTCGAGCACTCCCTGTTTCCGCTTGAACTGCGTCTGGTTGCGGCGGCGCTGTTTGCGATTGTCCTGCTGGCGATAGGCTGGCGTCTGCGGCATAAACAGCCGATCTATGCCCTCATTTTGCAGGGTGGCGCGACAGGTGCGCTCTATCTTACCGTCTTTGGCGCGTTTCGCCTCTGGCAAATGCTGCCGATGACGCTGGCCTTTGTGCTGCTGGTGGTTATCTGCGCAGCGAGCGTAGGACTGGCGATTCTGCAAAAAGCGCTCAGTCTGGCGATGCTGGCAAGCCTCGGTGGCTATCTTGCCCCACTGCTGCTTTCGACGGGAAGCGGTAACTATGTCGCGCTGTTCTCTTTCTATTTGCTGCTTTCGGTCGGCATTCTGGCGATCAGCGCCTGGCAACACTGGCGCGAGCTTAATTTGCTCGGCCTGCTTTTTACCTTTGGCGTTGGCGGCCTCTGGGGGCTGGATGACTATCAGCCAGCGTATTACCTGAACTGCCAATTGTTCCTGATAGCCAACATTCTGCTTTTTGGCGTGCTGAGCGTGGCGCTCTCGTTACGGGCGCAAGAGAAAGGCAGGCAGATTATTGATGGCGTTTTGTTGTTTGCGCCGCCGCTGATCGGTTTTGGCATGCAGTACGCCATTATCCGCCACTGGGAATATGGTCCGGCGCTCAGCGCGTTGGGCTACGGCGGTTTTTATCTGGTGCTGGCCTGGCTGGCATTACGTCGCTACCCGTCACAGGGCCGACCGCTGGTGCTGGCGGCACTGGCGCTGGGCGGCGCGTTTACCACGCTGGCGATCCCGCTGGCGCTGTCGGCGCAGTGGACGGCCATGGCCTGGGCGCTGGAAGGGGTGGGGATCCTGTGGCTGGGAGTACAACAGCAGCAGCGACGCATGAGTTACAGCGGTACCGCACTGCTGGTGCTGGCGCTCGGCAGCGCGCTGTGGGCGCAGGCGAACGACACCACTGCGCTTTCGCTGATGCTGATCTTTGCCGTTCTTAGCGTTTGCTGGCTGGCAGGGGCGTGGCTGTGGCGCAAGATTCATCTGCGCGGCAGCATGGGACTGCTGGCGGGCGGGGTGATATTCTGGATTGTGGCGCTCGCGGGCGCGGCGCAGTGGCAGTTGACCTCCGATTCGCAGGTGATGGCGGGCGTGCTGGCGCTGATGGCCGTGTCGGTCTGGGGCTGGCGATTTGCCGCCGCACGCCTGACGTGGCAGGCGCTGGATGCCTGCAAATGGTTGCTATGGCCGATGATGCTGGTGGCGCTGCTGTTTCAGATTTCTCAGCAGCAGATTTTTGCCGCAGGCTGGCAGAATCTGGCCTGGTGTCTGGCATTGCCGGCGGCGGTGGCGTTGCTCTGGCGTGATGCTGAGGCGTTGCCGCCGCGTCTTTCCAGGCTGGCGCATCTCTCATTCTTCTGGATGATTCTGTTGGCGCTGGCGGCGGAACTGTTCTGGTTTGCCCGCGACCTGCCGTGGGGCATGGCGGCCTGGGGCAGCGGTGTGGCAATGGCGGCAGGCGGTGCGCTGATTTTCCTCGTCGCAATGGCCGTTCGTCGTCAGTTCTGGCCGTTTCGGGTCTGGCCCGCGCTGTATGCCTGTCAGGCGCTGATTCCCGTCGCGGCGGCATTGGTCGGGCTGTTAGTGCTGACCAATTTGCAGGACGGCGTAGTCTACCGTCAGACCTGGCTACCGCTGCTCAATCCGCTGGAAGAAGGGGCGGCTTTTGCATTACTGGGATTGATCGTGTTTTATCGCGCCTGCCTGCGCTTTTTCCCGGTGCAGGTGTCGGTATGTCGTCCGTGGCCAGTGGTTGCCCTGGCCGCACTTGGCTTCTGGTGGCTGAACGGTATGCTGTTGCGCGCGTTGGCCTGGTATGGCGACGTGGCGTGGAACATGGAAGCGCTGTGGCATTCTCGGCTGATTCAGACCTGTTTTGCGCTGTTCTGGATGCTGGCGGCGCTGGTGGTGATGCTGCGCGCGACTCGCTATCGTTCACGCCGGGAATGGCTGTGCGGGGCGGCATTATTAGGGATTGTGATTGTGAAACTGATGTTGGTGGACAGCGCGCGTGGCGGCGGCCTGGCGCGTGCGGTTGCGTTTATCGGTGTGGCTATACTGGTGCTCATTGTCGGGTATTTTTCACCGTTACCGCCCAAAGCTGGAGAAGAAAAATGAAATGGATGAAAGCGGTATTATGTAGTGTGCTACTGGGCGTGGCAGGAACCGCCATCGGCAGTGATGACGTGAAGGAGTCACCGAGGGATTACGCGACGGGCGTTATGCTGGAAACGCTCGGCACATCGCCGTGGTATCGCGTGTCGCTCCCGCAGGCGGTGTACATGGGGACCGCCTGGCCAGATTTGCGCGACGTCCGCGTTTTTAATCATGCGGGGGAGACGGTGCCGTTTACGCTGGTGGCGCAGAAAACCCAACCCGTTACGCCGCAAACGGTCACGCTGAGACTCTTCCCGCTGGATATGTCGCCCGTCCCGCCGCGTGAGGAGGGGAGACGTAGCGGGGAATCTTTTGTCTTACGCTCGAAGACCGGCATTGAAATTCATCTGGAAAGTGATGACGTTAAAACGGTTGGACAGAGCTATTTACTGATGCTGCCGGAGGAGATGAAAGACGACTTTTTCCTGGAGCAACTGCGTCTGAACTGGGAGACCCCGACGGGCAACTGGCAGGGGAAAGCGTCGGTCTATGCCAGTCGTGATTTACGCTACTGGCGGTCCGTACAGGAAGAGGCGCCGCTGCTGGCGCTGACGCGTGATAACGATCGGCTGAAAATGGATACCATCAGCGCCAGTCTGAGACTTTCTGCCGATGGGAATCGTTATCTGCTGGTGATCCTCGATTCGCAAAGCCTGGCGCTGACGTTAAACAGCGTGACCGCCATTGCCGAAAACAGCGCGCCGGAATCCGCACGAATCGAGATCGGCGCGCAAGAGGAGAAGGTGTCTGATGACGAAGCGATCTGGCGCTGGACACAGCCGCAGCCGCTGACTTCGCTCAGCATCGTTCTGGATGATGAAGGCGTTTTACCGGTAGAGCTGGCGTGGCGTAGCGCTGAAAAAGCGCCCTGGCAGCCACTGACGAAAACCGTGCTTTATCGCCTGAACGGCAAGCGTTCTGAGGATATTCGTCTTTCCGGTGGGCTGGTTGACGCCGTTCGGATGACGACCATCAACGCTCGCCTGCCGGAGAGACTGCCTGCGCTGAGCGGCGCGCGCGACAGCTATCAACTGGTATTTAATACCCAGGGGAAAGGGCCTTACATGCTGGCCTGGGGCAACCGGGCGGCGCAAAAAGCGGATATCGGTCTTGATCTGTTGATTCCAGTGTCGCTACGTAAAACACAGGAGCTGGACTCTCTGCCACGGGCCACGCCGCAGAATGAGGTCGCCCTCGGTGGCGAGGCGCGATTAACGGCAACATCAGCCGCTGAGCAACAAAGCCAGTGGAAAACGGTGCTGGTGTGGGCGGCGCTGATACTGGGTGTTGCCATTCTGGCGCTAATGGCCTGGCGTATCTGGCGGGAAGTCAAAAAGGATGGGACGCAGTAAGCGATAAAAAGGCTCGCCGTCAGCACGATATCGCCCGCCCCGGCGTTGACCGGCGGCGGGTTTTCCCTGAGATGGCATCACACGATGAGGCCAAACGTTTCTAATAGCGGTTTTGCGAGCCAAACAGTTCGATGCGCCGCGCAATCATCTCGCGTACCGGTTTTAGCCCCTGATTGATCACTTTCCGCGGGTCATTGACGTCGTGACCGGTATCGGCAGCAAATATCGCTTTCACTTCCTGGCACCAGGCGTACATGTTTTCGGTATTGACGTTAATTTTTGCCGTCCCGCAGGCAATGGCTTTACGCATGTCATCGTCTGCAATACCGGTGCCGCCGTGCAATACCAGGGGGACTTTCACCAACTCGGAAATGGTTTTCATCTCCGTAAACCCTAGTTTAGCTTTGCCTTTATACAGTCCATGGGTTGAACCCAGCGCTGCCGCCAGGCAATCGACCTGGGTTTCTTTGACCAGGGTATAGCACTCTTGTGGGTCCGCGTAGATAACCTCGGAATTGACAATACCATCTTCACTGCCGGCGATGGTGCCCAGCTCAGCCTCAACCGAAATGCCTTTGCTGTGGGCCAGTTCAACCAGATGACGGGTAATGGCCAGGTTCTCGTTAAACGGCAGGTGCGAACCATCAAACATAATAGAACTGAATCCGGCGTCGATAGCCGCTTCGCAGGCTTCACGGGTGGTCCCATGATCCAGGTGCAGTGCGACCGGAATATCAATGTTTAAATAATCCATCGCATTCACCACGATGTCATGAATACATTTTAATCCCAGCATATGTTTAACTGTACCGCCGGAAACGCCTAAAATAACCGGAGAGCGTAGCTGTTGTCCGGTGCTTAATACCGCACCGACCCATTCCAGATTATTGATATTGAATTGTCCTACGGCATAACCGTCCCGTAGGGCATGCCGAAGCATGTCCTTCATAGAAACTAACATAATCACCTCTTGATATTCATTAAAAGCAATTACTCGCCAAAATATTGCTTTAAGTTTCTTTCGTAGCTATTTAACGAGTTGTGGACAACGGCAAGGTCCGGCATAGATTCGCGGACACCTTTTTTCTCTATGGAAATGGCGGCAGTCAGGCTGGCAAATAAAATGATATTATCAATATGCCATGAGTAATGAACGCCGTAAGTAAAGGCGCCGTGGAATACATCTCCTGCGCCGGTGGTATCAACGGCATTGCACAGCCAGGCAGGCACAATTTGCAGCATACCATTTTTTAATAGCGCGCAGCCTTTTTCCCCAAGGGTAATAAAGGCTTCCCCACGGCAAATTTTATTTAACTCAATTAACGCTGCTTTAATTTCCGCCTCGGTACTCAGGGCACGATATCCCATATAGTCACGGGCAAAATGCTCGCTGACCACAAAATAATCGGTCCAGGCCGCTAGTTTAATATTACTGTCACGTAATGAACCGCCGTCCATGACCACCCGTGCCGATGGCAGTTTCTTAATTAAATATTCACTGATTTCGGCTTCATGACCATCAATTAATAGCGTTACGGGCTCGTCTGACGCAATCAACCGTTCAGCCAAATCATCAAGCTTGAGCTTCTGGTCATAAGTCAGCGAAGGTGGCGTTTGCATTTTACGGGTAATTATCGTCCGCGACCCCGTTAAGCGGTTTACCAGCACCGATGCCAGCGGTGTGATCATTTCATCAGAGAACACGACCTGACTGGTATCGACACCCGCTTGGGCAAACTCATCAATAATACGCTGACCGTAAAGGTCCTGGTTCAGATGGCCAATGTAATAAACATCTTCACCCCATAATCCCAGTAACCACGCCGCATTTGCTGCCGGGCCGCCGCCACTTTCAATAAAGTCATGGCAGAAATTTTTGGTATTTTCCTGCGGCCATTCGTTCAAAAAGAAAAACTGATCAAAACATGAAAACCCGATGGACAAGATAGCCATAACAACTCCTGATTATTTTGTCAGCTGCGGGAAGACATCCCTTCCCGCAGGGAAAAATGAAACGGCTTATTCATTTTTCTTATCCGCAGTGAGCTCCTCATAGCTGAGCGTGTCACCGACTACGCGAACCGAACGGAAGCAGAATGGCACCAGCAGCGCGACGATAAGCGCCAGACAAATCAGATAGATAGTGATCTGACCAAACTGGGTGAAGGCGTTACCGATAATAATTCCCCACACTGCGAAATCGAAGTCAGCGAAGGTGCTGTTTTCAAAGCCCAGGTTCCCCAATGCCGGAAGCAGCATGGCTGGCAGGAAAGCAAGGAATATGCCGCCGATAAAGGAGGCGATGATGCAGCCGCGTTTACCGCCAAGCTTGTCGGCGAATACCCCGGAAGTCCCGCCACAGAAGAAGTGCGGTACCATGCCCGGAATAATCAGCGCCATTCCCAGTCCGCCCAACATGAGCATACCGACCAGACCGCCAAGAAATGAGCTGATAAAGCCTACGACGACTGCCGTTGGGCTGAAGGTGAAGAAGACCGCGCAGTCAACAGCAGGGATCGAGTCAGGAATCAGCTTCTGGCTAATCCCCTGGAATGCCGGAACCAGATCGCCGAGGATCAGCCGCACGCCGTTGTAGACGATGGCGACGCCAACCGCAAACTGCAGACCGGTAAGAATAGAGAAGATCAACATGTTCTGATCCGTTATCGTACGGAGATATTCAGTGCCAGCGACGGCGCTGCATACAAAGGCGATAATCCCCATCAGGAATGCGGGTTGGCTAAATATTTCTGATAAGAAACTAAGAATAGCCTGCATGATCGTTCCCTCAATAATGATTAAGAGTGAGTTGCAGCAATTTTGGTAAGTGCTTCGGTAATATCTTCAGCAATTTTCGCTTTATGCACGTAGCTGCGAATAATGGCGACGTTACAATGCGCAGGAAACTGGTTTGCCAGCTCTTTAATCGTGACATAAAGATCGGCTTTTTCTCCTACGGCATTAGCGAAATCAACGGAAGCAACGTCGGCTTTGATGCCTAATTCATCACATATTTTTTTGACATTATTCGCAGCCATTAATGAACTGCCAATACCGTTACCACAAACCGTTCTGATAACTAACATAATGACTACTCCATTTGTTTTTGGATGAAATGTAATACTGAATGAATGTCATTTTCCTGCTGAAGAAAGGTCACGATATCGGACTCAATCAATGAGGCGATCAGCTGGATCATTTTGATATGGCTATCGGCATCCGCGCCTGCAATGGCGATGATGACGTTAACCGGATCAAATTCCTCATGGCCAAAGGCAATTGGTTGTTGACTGGTGACTAAAGAAAATCCGGTCAGCAATGCGCCTTTTTCTGGCCGGGCATGGGGCATCGCCAGGCCATAGTCGATAACAATAGCGGAGCCGAAATCCCGGTAGACCTTAACCATTTCACTGACATATTCCGGGCGACAAATATTTTGTCGGACCAGTAACGAGCCAGCCAGTTCGATAGCCTGCTCGGGGCTGGAAATATTCTGCTTAAGCGTAATCAGTCCAGGGTTAAAAATAATGTCCATCATCCGATCCTTAATGCGTTCATATTCCTGAACATGATCATGGCCAAATATAGCAACAAAAATTATGGGCCAGATCACATATGGATTTTTAAATGTTGAAGCCGATCACATCAGGGGAATGTTGGCGTTATTTTGTCGACAAGCGTTTTATTTTTTATTTTGTTTTATATCAATGCGTTAGAGTTTACCTTTTTGGCGTGGAATAAATAGAAAGGAAAGATAAGCAGTCAAATGTCTGAATTTAAAATGAAGAAATGCGATTTTTATCACAAATAATGGGGCGTTTTTTTCACAAAGTTTGAACGAGTTAGCAAAAATCAGACTCGAGGGCGATCCTACTCATTGATGACATCAATATTTGTATGGCGATGCGTTAAAAAGGTGTTGCGTGATGGTAGGGCCAGGCGGTCAGAAACAAAAAAGGCTCGCCGTAGCGAGCCTTTTCGTGAATTCATGCCGATTACAGGCTGGAGACGTTTTCGGTCAGGTATTTTGCAACGCCGTCCGGAGAGGCGTTCATACCTTCTTTGCCTTTTTCCCACTGTGCCGGGCAAACTTCACCGTGCTCTTCGTGGAACTGCAGCGCGTCAACCATACGCAGCATTTCGTCGATGTTACGACCCAGCGGCAGGTCGTTAACCACCTGGTGGCGAACCACGCCATTTGCGTCGATCAGGAAAGAACCACGCAGCGCAACGCCCGCTTCCGGATGTTCGATGCCATAGGCTTTCTGGATTTCACGCTTAACGTCAGCAACCATTGCGTATTTCACTGCACCGATGCCGCCTTTGTCGACAGGGGTGTTACGCCATGCGTTGTGGACGAATTCAGAGTCAAAAGAAACGCCAACCACTTCAACGCCGCGCTTCTGGAATTCTTCATAACGTTTGTCGAACGCGATCAGTTCAGACGGGCAAACGAAGGTGAAATCCATTGGCCAGAAGAACAGAACGGTCGTTTTGCCGTTGGTGTGCTGTTTGAAATTGAAGTTCTCAACAATCTCACCGCTACCGAGTACCGCAGCTGCTGTGAAATCCGGAGCCTGACGAGTCACCAGTACCATATTATTCTCCTGCAAAGTTAAGGGTTTTTGGAACGCAACGCGGGCCAGTATAGAAGGTGAAGGCGAATAAGACAAAGAGGCACTGGCAATCGTTCAGTGAGCTTTTACCTATCAATATTCTCAGGGGATCCGGTAAGCGAAAGCGCCACCGGGCAAATCGTCGGGAGGCGGCTTTGCCTTATCCGGTCGACTGAACTTCGGGTATCAGAGCGTTTTCTGCCTGGCTTGTTCCATCATGCGTGGATAAAACCGCCAGAAGCGCGCTTCCAGGGCATCATAATGGTTGTCCAGGTCATACCAGGAATCGCGAAGCGCATCCAGACGTGGTCGGCGACTCGCCATTCCGTTCAACACATTCTGAATAAAATCCATATCGCGATAACGCTCCAGCCACTTTTCCGACCACAGATAGTTGTTCAGATTGACAAAACGCGGCGGCGAATCGGGCAGAATAACCGACACCTGCTGATGGGCATAGCGCACGAACGCCGGTAGAGGCATGTCCGGGGACAGCTGTGACCAGTGGAGCGACAGGAAATGATCCCACATCACGTCGAGCGTGATCGGCGCAACACGGCGCGTTTCTGGGCGAAACCACGTTTTGGCCTCCGTTACCTCGGGCAGGTTATCGGTTAGCACATCGATGCGGCGATGCATAAAAATACCGTCGACAACCTCCGGGCAATAGTCCTCTGCGGGGTTGCCGCGCACAAAATCGGCCAGCAAATTGCCGGAAAGAGAGCTGTCAGCGAGATGAGCGAGATGCAGATGAGCGAGAAAATTCATGCGTTTTATTTTTCCAGAAGCGGCTAGTTGTTGCAGCAAGAGGGTGTGAGCACTAGACTATGCCGCCTGTTTTTAAGTCACGAGTATACGTCATGCGCGTCGCCGATTTCTCCTTTGAACTACCTGAATCCCTGATTGCTCACTATCCCATGCCTGAGCGCAGCAGTTGTCGCTTACTGTCACTGGATGGGCCAACGGGCGAGCTGACGCACGGCACGTTCACCGATTTGCTCGACAAGCTCAACCCAGGCGATCTGCTGGTGTTTAATAATACCCGCGTGATCCCGGCGCGTCTGTTTGGCCGTAAAGCTAGCGGCGGTAAGATTGAAGTGCTGGTCGAACGTATGCTCGATGATAAACGTATTCTGGCACATATTCGCGCTTCTAAGGCGCCGAAACCGGGTACGGAGCTGCTGCTGGGCGATGATGAGAGCATCAAAGCGACCATGACCGCGCGCCACGACGCGCTGTTCGAGGTGGAGTTTGATGACGCGCGCACGGTGCTCGATATCCTGAACGCCATCGGCCATATGCCGCTGCCGCCGTACATTGAGCGCCCGGACGAAGACGCCGATCGCGAGCTTTACCAGACGGTATACAGCGAAAAGCCCGGTGCCGTTGCCGCGCCGACCGCGGGGCTGCATTTTGACGAACCGCTGCTGGAAAAACTGCGCGAGAAAGGTGTCGAGATGGCGTTTGTAACGCTGCACGTCGGCGCGGGGACATTCCAGCCGGTGCGTGTGGACACCATTGAAGATCACATCATGCACTCCGAATATGCGGAAGTGCCGCAAGAGGTGGTGGACGCGGTGCTGGCGGCGAAAACGCGCGGCAATCGGGTGATTGCGGTTGGCACGACCTCAGTGCGTTCTCTGGAGAGCGCGGCGCAGGCGGCGAAGAACGCGCTCATTGAACCGTTCTTTGGTGACACACAAATCTTCATCTATCCAAGTTATCAATACAAAGTGATTGATGCGCTGGTGACTAACTTCCATCTGCCTGAATCGACATTGATTATGCTGGTCTCGGCATTTGCCGGTTATCAGCACACGATGAATGCATACAAGGCTGCGGTAGAACAACATTATCGCTTTTTTAGCTACGGGGACGCGATGTTTATCACGTACAATCCGCAGGCTATTTCTGAGCGCGTCGGGGAGTAAATCCGCGGCGCAGGTTGACACGTTGGACTGTTTTTCTGACGTACTGGAGAAAAAATGAAATTCGAACTGGATACCACCGACGGACGCGCCCGCCGTGGCCGCCTGGTGTTTGATCGTGGCGTTGTGGAAACGCCTGCTTTTATGCCGGTGGGGACCTACGGCACTGTTAAAGGCATGACGCCGGAAGAAGTTGAAGCCACTGGCGCGCAGATTATCCTTGGTAATACCTTCCATCTCTGGCTGCGTCCAGGCCAGGAGATCATGAAGCTGCATGGCGACCTGCATGATTTCATGCAGTGGAAAGGACCGATTCTGACGGACTCCGGCGGTTTCCAGGTTTTCAGCCTGGGCGATATCCGTAAGATCACCGAACAGGGCGTACACTTCCGCAATCCGATCAACGGCGATCCGATTTTCCTTGATCCAGAAAAGTCGATGGAGATTCAGTACGATCTCGGTTCCGATATTGTCATGATTTTTGACGAATGCACGCCGTACCCGGCGGACTGGGACTATGCTAAACGATCGATGGAGATGTCACTGCGTTGGGCGAAGCGTAGCCGCGACCGTTTTGATGGTCTGGGCAACAAAAATGCGCTTTTTGGCATCATCCAGGGCAGTGTTTACGAAGATTTACGTGATATCTCTGTGAAAGGTCTGGTAGAGATTGGCTTTGATGGCTACGCTGTCGGCGGTCTGGCTGTGGGTGAGCCGAAGGAAGATATGCATCGCATCCTTGAGCATGTTTGCCCGCAAATTCCGGCAGATAAACCGCGGTACCTGATGGGTGTCGGTAAACCTGAAGATCTGGTTGAAGGCGTGCGTCGTGGTATCGATATGTTTGACTGCGTGATGCCAACCCGCAATGCGCGTAATGGTCACCTGTTCGTGACCGATGGCGTGGTGAAAATTCGCAATGCGAAGCATAAGAGCGATACCAGCCCACTCGATGCTGAGTGTGATTGCTACACCTGTCGCAATTATTCACGTGCCTACTTGCATCATCTTGATCGTTGCAACGAAATATTGGGCGCGCGACTCAATACGATTCATAACCTGCGTTACTACCAGCGTTTGATGGCGGGTTTACGCAAGGCTATTGAAGAGGGTAAATTAGAGAGCTTCGTGACCGATTTTTACCAACGTCAGGGTCGACCGGTTCCACCTTTGAACGTTGATTAATTTTAATAATGAGGGAATTTGAATGAGCTTTTTTATTTCTGATGCGGTAGCGGCAACAGGTGCTCCGGCGCAGGGCAGCCCGATGTCTCTGATTCTGATGCTGGTGGTGTTTGGTCTGATTTTCTATTTCATGATCCTGCGTCCACAGCAGAAGCGCACTAAAGAGCATAAAAACCTGATGGCCTCCATCGCGAAAGGTGATGAAGTCCTGACTAACGGTGGCCTGGTAGGCCGAGTGACCAAAGTTGCAGAATCTGGTTACATCGCTATCGCACTGAACGATACCACTGAAGTGGTTATCAAACGTGATTTCGTAGCTGCCGTTCTGCCGAAAGGCACCATGAAGGCGCTGTAATAGTAACTTTTCCCTAAGGGAACTGCCGTGTTAAACCGTTATCCTTTGTGGAAGTACATCATGCTGATCGTCGTCATTGTCGTCGGCCTGCTGTATGCGCTTCCCAACCTGTATGGTGAGGATCCGGCCGTTCAAATCACTGGCGCGCGCGGTGTCGCCGCCAGTGAGCAAACGCTGATCCAGGTCCAGAATACGTTACAAAAAGAAAAAATTACCGCTAAGTCTGTGGCACTGGAAGAGGGCGCGATTCTTGCGCGCTTCGACACCACCGACACCCAACTGCGTGCACGTGAAGCGCTGGTGGACGTGCTGGGTGATAAATACGTCGTGGCGCTTAACCTTGCTCCGGCAACTCCGCGCTGGTTGGCGGCCATCAAAGCAGAACCGATGAAACTCGGTCTTGACCTGCGCGGCGGCGTTCACTTCCTGATGGAAGTGGATATGGATACCGCGCTGGGTAAACTGCAGGAACAAAATATCGATAGCCTGCGCAGCGATCTGCGTACAGAAGGCATCCCGTATACTACCGTTCGTAAAGAAGACAATTACGGCCTGAGCATCAACTTCCGTGATGCTGACGCACGTGATAAAGCGATTGCTTATCTCAGCAAGCGTCACCCGGATTTGGTTATCTCAAGTCAGGGCAGCAATGCGCTGCGCGCGGTGATGACCGATGCACGTCTGAGCGAAGCGCGTGAATACGCGGTACAACAGAACATCAATATCCTGCGTAACCGTGTGAACCAGTTGGGCGTCGCCGAACCGGTGGTACAGCGCCAGGGCGCGGATCGTATCGTGGTCGAGCTGCCGGGTATTCAGGACACGGCGCGTGCGAAAGAGATTCTTGGCGCGACAGCGACGCTGGAATTCCGTCTGGTCAACACCAACGTTGATCAGTCTGCGGCGGCATCCGGGCGTGTTCCAGGTGATTCCGAAGTGAAACAGACGCGTGAAGGTCAGCCGGTTGTGCTGTACAAACGCGTTATCCTGACCGGTGACCATATCACTGACTCCACTTCAAGCCAGGACGAATACAACCAACCGCAGGTAAACATCTCGCTGGATAGCGCAGGTGGCAACATCATGTCTAACTTCACCAAGGACAATATCGGTAAACCGATGGCGACCCTGTTTGTGGAGTACAAAGACAGCGGTAAAAAAGACGCTAACGGTCGCGCGGTGCTGGTGAAACAGGAAGAGGTGATTAACATCGCCAACATCCAGTCTCGTCTGGGTAACAGCTTCCGTATTACCGGGATCAACAACCCGAACGAAGCGCGTCAGCTTTCTCTGCTGCTGCGTGCCGGTGCGCTGATTGCGCCGATTCAGATTGTTGAAGAGCGGACCATCGGTCCAACGCTGGGGATGCAGAACATCAAGCAGGGTCTGGAAGCGTGTCTGGCCGGTCTGGCGGTGTCCATCCTGTTCATGATTCTGTTCTACAAGAAATTTGGTCTGATTGCGACCAGCGCGTTGATTGCTAACCTGGTACTGATTGTTGGCATTATGTCGCTGCTGCCGGGGGCAACGCTGAGTATGCCGGGGATTGCGGGGATCGTCTTAACCCTTGCCGTCGCCGTCGATGCGAACGTCCTGATCAACGAACGTATCAAAGAAGAGTTGAGTAACGGACGTTCGGTGCAGCAGGCGATCAACGAAGGGTATGCGGGCGCCTTCAGTTCCATCTTTGATGCGAACATTACGACGCTGATTAAGGTCATTATCCTGTACGCTGTCGGCACCGGGGCAATTAAAGGGTTCGCGATTACTACCGGTATCGGTGTGGCGACGTCGATGTTTACCGCGATCGTCGGTACGCGTGCCATCGTAAACCTGTTGTATGGCGGCAAGCGCGTTAAAAAGCTGTCAATCTGAGGAGTGCGAAGTGGCACAGGAATATACTGTTGAACAATTGAACCACGGCCGTAAAGTCTGGGACTTTATGCGCTGGGACTACTGGGCTTTCGGCATCTCAGGCCTGTTGCTGGTATTGGCCATCATCGTGATGGGCGTGCGCGGCTTTAACTGGGGTCTCGATTTCACCGGTGGTACGGTGATTGAAATCACGCTGGAAAAACCGGCTGAGATGGACGTGATGCGCGACGCGCTGGAAAAAGCGGGCTTTGTTGATCCGCTTTTACAGAACTTCGGCAGCAGTCACGACATCATGGTCCGTATGCCGCCGACCGAAGGGGCCAACGGCGGCCAGGTGCTGGGCAGCAAAGTGTTGAGTGTGATTAATGAATCCACCAACCAGAACGCAGCGGTGAAGCGTATTGAATTCGTCGGACCGAGCGTAGGTGCCGATCTGGCGCAAACCGGTGCGATGGCGCTGCTGGCAGCGCTGATCTCCATCCTGGTTTACGTTGGTATCCGTTTCGAATGGCGACTGGCGGCGGGCGTGGTTATCGCGCTGGCGCACGACGTCATCATTACGCTGGGGATCCTGTCGTTATTCCATATCGAGATCGACCTGACTATCGTGGCATCGCTGATGTCCGTTATCGGTTACTCGCTTAACGACAGTATCGTGGTCTCTGACCGTATTCGTGAAAACTTCCGCAAAATTCGTCGCGGGACGCCTTACGAAATCTTTAACGTGTCACTGACCCAGACGCTGCACCGTACGTTGATTACCTCCGGTACGACGTTAATGGTTATCCTGATGCTGTTCCTGTTTGGTGGTCCGGTGCTGGAAGGCTTCTCGCTGACTATGCTTATCGGGGTGTCCATCGGTACGGCATCGTCCATTTACGTGGCATCGGCGCTGGCGTTGAAACTTGGTATGAAGCGCGAGCATATGCTGCAACAGAAAGTCGAGAAAGAAGGGGCGGATCAGCCGTCAATTCTGCCGTAACCCGATTTTCAGTTCACGCTCAGAAATCCCGGTCATTCGATCGGGATTTTTCTTTTCTTCCTTTCTCTTGTCCTGCAATCACTCCTGACACTATGCTGTCAGGAGCCCTGTTTTATCCTCTTCCTGAACTTACCCACACAGGCAGGAGGAACGATGAAAAGCATTATTAACTGGTTTGAAATTCCCGTAACGGATATGGAACGCGCGATTGCGTTTTATGAGCCGGTCATGGGGCTGTCGCTGCGTCGTGAAAAAATGGATTTTGCCGATCTGGCGGTTTTCCCGTATGACGATCCGGCCACCGGTGGGGCGTTGGCGAAGTTTGATGGCATCGCGCCTTCATTACAGGGCGCCATTATTTATCTGCATACGGACGATCTCGTCGCCACACTGGATCGCGTCGCCAGTGCCGGTGGCAACTGCGTTTTTGGTCCGCTCGATCTCGGTAAAGAGATTGGTACCATCGCGCTGTTTACTGACAGCGAAGGCAATCGTGTGGGTTTACATCAACCGGCTTAATCACAGAGAGCAACTATGACCCGTCGCGCTGACCGTTTATTTCAGATAGTCCAGATCCTGCGTGGCAGGCGGCTGACAACGGCAGCGCTGCTGGCGGAGCGGCTTGAGGTGTCAGAGCGGACGATCTATCGTGATATCCGTGACCTTTCGCTCTCCGGCGTGCCGGTCGAAGGGGAGGCGGGAAGCGGCTATCGGCTGATGGCGGGGTTTGATCTCCCGCCGCTGATGCTAACGCACCGGGAATCGGAAGCGCTGATTGCCGCCATTCGTCTGCTGCACACCTGGGGCGGTGATCTGCTCTCCAGAGAACTGGAGTCGGCGCAGGAAAAGGTGCTGGCGATATTACCGGAAGAAAGCCGACGTAAAGCCGAGCAGGCACGTATTTTCGCGCCGGATTTTGGCAGGCAACAGCATTCACGTAGCGCGTTCGATATGATCCACCGGGCGGTGAGCACGCAACAGGTGCTGGCGTTACATTATCGTGATGAGGCGGGGCAGCTCACCTGGCGGGATGTGCAGCCGTTAGGCATTTTTTTCCAGGGAGAGTTCTGGCTGCTGGTAGCCTGGTGCGAACGGCGCGAGGACTATCGCTGTTTTCGTGTCGATCGCTGTTTAAGCATCACGCCGCTCGACAGGCGATTTAGCGAGTGCGCCGATCGATCGCTGAGTGATTTTTTACGTAAGATCCGCGACGAAACGCACGCATAAAAAAGCCAGCGCTCTGGCTGGCTTTTGCAGGAAAGGAATGTTATCAGAAGTTGTAGCCGACAACCAGATAGCCACCCCAGCCGGTAGATTTCACGTTGAAGTTACCTTTGCCGAAGTTCAGCTCTGCGTCGTCGTTCCACTGACCCCCGTTGTGCCAGTAACGCGCTACGACCGAATAGTGCCAGTGGTCGTAGTTCAGCGCCAGAATATGGCTGGAGGCGATGGAGTCGTTGGTACGCGCTTTGTTGCCGTTCAGATCGGAGAAGTCGTTGTCGCCCAGATCGGAACCCCAGTCAAAGTTGGTGAAACCGATATAGCTCAGGTTACCGCCCCACAGTTCGGTAATCGGAACAAAGTATTTCACTTTGAAACGGTAGCCGTCCCACTCGTTTTCGTTAGCGGCGCCATAGTTCTGCCACTGATATTTCGCATATACGTTCAGAGACAAACTCATCGGCAGGCCAGTATCAATATCGGTACCCAGACCCATGTACCAGGTGCTCTGACGGCCATCTTTGTTACGACCCATGTCGTAGATGTAGTTATTGGCGAAGTACCACTCTTTAAACGGACCGAAGCTCAGGTCAGTGCCAGTCAGTTTGTCGATGGAGAAACGCGGTTCGATTTCCATAAACAGCGGAGAACCGTGGTTCCAGATCCCTTTCGCGTCGGTGTTACCACCGAAGAAAACCGGCGCATCCATGTAGCCATAGAAGTCAAACCAGTCTTTCTTCGCGAAAGCTTCATATTCCAGATAGGTATCGTTACGGAGCTGCGGTCCGAAACGGGTGTGATAGCTACCGACGACGTTGACGCTCTGGTGCCACCAGTCTGAAAGATACTGCGGTTTGTCATTTTCCGCAGCATTTGCGGTGAATGTCGAGGAGAGCGCGAGCACGGCACCGGCTGCAAGTAATGTTTTTTTCATATTGTATGCCACTGTTTGAAATCCCTGACGGGAGTGAAAAAGGCGCAAATAGCGTTTCTGAATAATTCATGTTTCTGGGAGCCTATTATAGAAATCATTGCTCACAAAAATATGTCTTGTTTCACAGTTCTATCATTCACGTAATCGATTGCGTTCACGTTTGCGTATTTTAGCGCGGCGATTGTACTGACTTTCATGCTGATTGCCAACGTTGACAAAAACTGACGTGGATGTCAGTGGAGTCACAAAAAGAGGCGGAGGGATGTTGCGGAACGCACAAAACGTTCCGCAAGGAGGTTTATTGCGTAACAGGCTGGATGTCGTGGATACGCACAAATCCTAACTGGTCGGGGGTGAGGTTATTCAGTTGCAGCGGGATGTCCACATCGCTCGGTGCCAGCACGCTGGCCGGGGCATTGATCAACTGATTCTGCACATTCACTTCCTGATAATTGTCAGTAGTTCCCTGAATTTGCCCATATTCAACGGTGCCGCTAAAGGCCGGCAGCGGATCGTTGGATTCCCCCTGAATGCGCAGCGTCACCCGGGTGCCAGCGGCATTCGGCGCAATGTTGATAAGCGACATGCGCAGTGTGCCTATCTGACTGTTCAGCCGTGCGGGCGTATTGGAGCCCGGTAGCAGGTAAACACCACGGGTGGATTTAACGTTCAGACTGTTTTGCTGAGTAATCTTCACGGTTTCCTGATTAAGCTGATTCATCTCTTTATTCAGCGTTGAAACGCTTTGATGCATCTGGCGCACTTCGCTTTGTTGCGCGCAGGCGCTCAGACTAAAGAGACTTCCCACCAGGAGAATTCTTAGGTAACGTCTTGTCATCTCTCTTATTTCCTGAATAGTCGCGATACCATAATGGTAGTTCGTAATATGATCAAAGACATCGATCCATTGTCTCAAAAGCGTTGCGCCTTTGTTGTCACGTCAGTTCAGGTTAAAATAGATTTCTGTTAACCACCTGGTCAGGACGCCGTATGCATTGCCCATTCTGTTTCGCCGTAGACACTAAGGTAATTGACTCTCGTCTTGTGGGCGAGGGCTCTTCTGTACGCCGCCGTCGGCAGTGTCTGGTTTGTAATGAACGTTTCACTACCTTTGAAGTGGCAGAACTGGTAATGCCACGCGTTGTGAAAAGCAACGACGTGCGCGAACCGTTTAATGAAGAAAAGCTGCGCAGTGGAATGCAACGCGCGCTGGAAAAGCGTCCGGTGAGTTCCGATGACGTCGAAATGGCGTTGAATCATATTAAGTCGCAACTGCGCGCCACCGGCGAACGTGAAGTCCCCAGTAAGATGATTGGCAATCTGGTGATGGAACAATTGAAAAAACTCGATAAAGTCGCCTATATCCGCTTTGCCTCGGTTTACCGCAGCTTCGAAGATATTAAAGAATTTGGCGAAGAGATCGCTCGCCTACAGGATTAAGCCATGCAGGATGAGTTATACATGGCGCGAGCGCTGAAGCTGGCGCAGCGCGGGCGGTTTACCACCCATCCCAACCCTAACGTCGGCTGCGTGATCGTCAATAACGGCGAGATTGTCGGTGAAGGTTTTCACCATCGCGCGGGCGAACCGCATGCGGAAGTGCATGCCTTGCGCATGGCGGGCGAAAAGGCCAAAGGGGCCACTGCGTACGTCACGCTTGAGCCCTGTAGTCATCATGGCCGCACTCCGCCGTGCTGCGACGCGCTGATCGCCGCGGGCGTTTCTCGCGTGGTGGCGGCGATGCAGGACCCGAATCCACAAGTGGCGGGACGCGGATTATACCGTTTGCAGCAGGCGGGCATTGACGTCAGCCACGGGCTGATGATGAGTGAAGTCGAAGCGTTAAATAAAGGTTTTCTCAAACGGATGCGCACCGGGTTTCCGTATGTGCAACTGAAACTCGGCGCTTCGCTGGACGGCCGTACAGCGATGGCCAGCGGCGAAAGTCAGTGGATTACCTCTCCCGAGGCGCGACGTGATGTTCAGCGTCTACGCGCGCAAAGCCATGCCATTTTAACCAGCAGCGCGACGGTGCTGGCGGACGATCCGCAGCTCACCGTGCGCTGGTCAGAACTCGGCGAGGCGACACAAGCTCTTTATCCGCAGGATGCCGTGCGTCAGCCGGTGCGAATTGTGATAGACAGTCAGAACCGCGTAGCACCGGAGCACCGCCTGGTACAGCAGCCAGGAGAAACCTGGATTGCGCGCACCAAAGAAGACGCACGCGTCTGGCCCGATTCGGTTCGCACGATTTTGGTGCCGGAGCATAACGGGCATCTGGATCTGGTGGTGCTGATGATGTTGCTCGGCAAACAGCAAATTAACAGTCTGTGGGTGGAGGCCGGGCCGACGCTCGCCGGTGCGCTCTTGCAGGCCGGAGTGGTTGACGAGCTTATCGTCTATCTTGCGCCTAAACTGTTAGGCAGTGACGCCAGGGGATTATGTGTACTGCCAGGGCTTGAGAAACTGGCTGACGCCCCCCATTTCAAATTCAATGAGATACGCCAGGTGGGCCCGGACGTTTGCCTGCATTTAACCCCTGCGTGAGGCTTTCGAATTATCGAATTATTGGAAGCAGCGCACAGAATATTATGATAAAATCCGCCCCCCTTACGGGGCCATATCGAACCCGAAGGAAGAATATGAACATTATTGAAGCTAACGTTGCTACTCCGGACGCTCGCGTCGCCATCACCATTGCGCGTTTCAACAACTTTATCAATGACAGCCTGCTGGAAGGTGCGATTGACGCCCTGAAACGTATTGGTCAGGTCAAAGATGAAAACATTACCGTCGTTTGGGTTCCGGGTGCCTACGAACTGCCGCTGGCAGCAGGCGCGCTGGCGAAAACCGGTAAATATGACGCGGTGATTGCACTGGGTACGGTTATTCGTGGCGGCACAGCTCACTTCGAATATGTCGCTGGCGGTGCAAGCAACGGCCTGGCGCATGTCGCTCAGGACAGCGAAATTCCGGTCGCCTTTGGCGTCCTGACCACCGAAAGCATTGAACAAGCTATCGAACGTGCTGGCACCAAAGCTGGCAACAAGGGTGCGGAAGCTGCACTGACCGCGCTTGAAATGATTAATGTATTGAAAGCCATCAAGGCCTGATTTTTGTAAGGGGAAATCCGTGAAACCTGCTGCTCGTCGCCGCGCTCGTGAGTGTGCCGTTCAGGCGCTCTACTCCTGGCAGTTGTCCCAGAACGACATCGCTGATGTTGAATACCAGTTCCTGGCAGAACAGGACGTGAAAGATGTTGACGTCATGTACTTCCGTGAACTGCTGTCCGGGGTGGCGACTAACAGCGCGTACCTGGATGGCCTGATGAAGCCTTACCTGTCTCGTCTGCTGGAAGAGCTGGGTCAGGTGGAAAAAGCCGTACTGCGTATTGCGCTGTTCGAGCTGTCTAAACGCAGTGATGTGCCATATAAAGTGGCCATCAACGAAGCGATCGAACTGGCAAAAACGTTCGGCGCGGAAGACAGCCACAAGTTCGTCAATGGCGTTCTGGATAAAGCAGCGCCTGCGATTCGCCCCAACAAAAAGTAATCTCCAGGCCGTCAGTGAAGTGGAAGCGATTCCTCTCCCCTGGCGGCTTTTTCTTTTTTTCTGCTGAGGCATAACGTATGGCATGCGGCGAATTTTCCCTGATTGCCCGTTATTTTGACCGTGTCAGAAGCTCTCGTCTTGACGTCGAAACCGGTATTGGTGACGACTGTGCACTTCTGAACATCCCTGATAAACAGACGCTGGCAATCAGCACCGATACGCTGGTGGCAGGCAACCACTTCCTGACCGACATTGATCCTGCCGATCTGGCGTACAAAGCGCTGGCGGTGAATTTAAGCGATCTGGCGGCAATGGGGGCCGATCCGGCGTGGCTGACGCTGGCGATCACCCTGCCTGAGGTGGACGAACGCTGGCTGGAAACCTTCAGCGACAGTCTGTTTGATCTTCTGAATTATTACGATATGCAACTGATTGGCGGCGACACCACGCGGGGGCCGCTGTCGATGACATTGGGTATCCACGGCTTTGTTCCTGCCGGGCGCGCACTGAAACGCTCTGGGGCGAAACCGGGTGACTGGATTTACGTGACCGGCACGCCGGGCGATAGCGCCGCAGGTCTGGCGATTTTGCAGAACCGTTTGCAGGTTGCCGATGAGGGTGACCGCGAATATCTGCTCAAACGTCACCTGCGTCCGACGCCGCGTATTTTGCAGGGCCAGGCGCTGCGCGATCTGGCCAGTTCAGCGATTGATCTCTCTGACGGACTGATTTCCGATCTTGGGCATATTGTTAAAGCCAGCGCCTGTGGCGCGCGCGTCGATCTCGATGCGTTGCCGTGGTCAGGCGCGATGACGCGTCACGTCGAGCCCGAACAGGCGCTGCGCTGGGCGTTGTCCGGTGGTGAAGACTATGAGTTATGCTTTACGGTACCGGAACTGAACCGCGGCGCGCTGGAGGTGGCTATGGGACAGCTTGGCGTTGCCTTTACCTGCATTGGGCAGATGAGCGCGGATGTGGAAGGGATTCATTTCATGCGTGACGGAACGTCTGTCACTTTTGACTGGAAAGGATATGACCATTTTGCCACGCCATAAAGATGTCGCCAAAAGCCGCCTGAATCTGCTTAACCCGTGGCATTTACTGGCGACCGGGTTTGGTAGCGGCCTCAGTCCGATTGTTCCAGGTACGATGGGATCGCTGGCGGCGATTCCCTTCTGGTATCTGATGACCTTTCTGCCGTGGCAACTCTATTCACTGGTGGTGATGCTGGGCATCTGTATCGGCGTCTATCTTTGCCATCAGACGGCAAAAGATATGGGCGTGCACGATCACGGCAGTATCGTCTGGGATGAATTCATCGGAATGTGGATCACGCTGATGGCGCTGCCGACCCTCGACTGGCGGTGGGTCGCCGCCGGGTTTGTGATTTTCCGTATTCTGGATATGTGGAAGCCGTGGCCGATCCGTTGGTTCGATCGCAATGTACATGGCGGGATGGGGATCATGGTGGACGATATTGTCGCCGGAGTGATTTCCGCGGGGATCCTCTATTTCATCGGACATCACTGGCCGATCGGGATTATTTGACGGGTGATGCCGGTGCCGGATGACGGCGTTAACGCCTTATCCGGCCAGGGATCGTGTGCGTAGGCCCGATAAGCAAAGCGCCATCGGGCAATGTGAGGCTATTTAAATCCGGCGATCGGATGCGGTTTATACGGTGTTTCCAGCTCGGCGATGTGCTCGGGTTTCAGCGTGAGATCCACGGCGTTCAACAACTCATCGAGCTGTTCTTCCCGCGATGAGCCGATAATCGGCGCGGCAATCCCTGGTTTGCTTAACAGCCACGCCAGCGCCACCTGGGCACGCGTTGCGCCAAGCTCTTCGCTCACGCCGGCCAGCCGGGCGGCAATTTGCGCATCATTTTCGTCGCTTTCGCTATACAGCTTTTTCCCCACTTCGTCAGAAACCAGGCGCGCCGTGGTTTCTCCCCATGGACGCGTCAGACGCCCGCGGGCCAGCGGGCTCCACGGGATCACCGCCACACCTTCCTGATAGCACAGCGGCAGCATTTCGCGTTCTTCCTCGCGGTAGATGAGATTGTAGTGGTCCTGCATACTGACAAACTGCGCCCAACCGTGCTGTTTTTGCAGCGCCAGCGCCTGGGCAAACTGCGACGCATGCATTGATGACGCGCCGATATAACGCGCTTTACCGGCCTTGACCACATCGTTTAACGCTTCCAGCGTCTCTTCAATCGGCGTGTTGTAATCCCAACGGTGAATTTGCAGGATATCGACGTAGTCCATCCCCAACCGTCTCAGACTGTCATCAATAGAACGCAGGATTTGCGCGCGGGATAATCCTTCCGGCAGGTCATCCACCCGATTAAACACTTTAGTGGCGACCACCACCTCATCACGACGGGCGAAATCGCGCAGTGCGCGACCGACAATCTCTTCACTGCTGCCGGCTGAATAGTTGTTCGAGGTATCGAAAAAGTTGATGCCGCCCTCAAGGGCGCGCTGGATGATAGGGCGACTGCTCTCTTCGGGAAGCGTCCAGGCGTGGTTTCCACGATTCGGCTCGCCGAACGTCATGCATCCCAGACAAAGGCGGGAAACCCGGAGGTCCGTTTTTCCTAAGATGTTGTATTGCATTATTTCGCTCCTGTTATGCTCGTTATTCAGTAAGCATAGCAGGAGCGAAGTGGTGATTATGCCAACCAGGCCTTGATTTTGGCCTCAATGCCTGCGGCATCCAGACCCAACCCGGCACGGGCTTCATCCTGAGTTCCTTGCGGAATGAAGAAGTCCGGCAGGCCAATATTCAGGACAGGAACCGGTTTGCGGTGCGCCATAAGCACTTCGTTCACGCCGCTACCGGCCCCGCCCATAATGGCGTTCTCTTCCAGCGTCACCAGCACCTCATGACACGCTGCCATTTCAAGGATCAGGGCTTCATCCAGCGGTTTCACAAAGCGCATGTCGACCAGTGTGGCGTTGAGGGATTCCGCGACTTTCGCCGCATCTGGCATCAGCGTACCGAAGTTGAGGATCGCCAGCTTTTCGCCGCGACGCTTCACCACGCCTTTTCCGATCGGTAGTTTTTCCAGCGGTGTCAGCTCAACGCCGACGGCATTTCCACGTGGATAGCGCACTGCCGTTGGGCCATCGCTGTAGTGATAACCGGTAAACAGCATCTGGCGGCATTCATTCTCATCGCTCGGGGTCATGATGACCATGTCCGGGATGCAGCGCAGATAGGAGAGATCGAACGCCCCCTGGTGCGTTTGTCCGTCAGCCCCGACAATCCCCGCACGATCAATCGCAAACATGACCGGTAGCTTTTGGATCGCCACATCATGAATCACCTGATCGTATGCGCGTTGCAGGAACGTTGAGTAGATAGCGACAACCGGCTTGTAACCGCCAATCGCCAGTCCGGCAGCGAAGGTCACCGCGTGCTGCTCGGCAATCGCCACGTCAAAGTAGCGGTCCGGGAATTTACGCGAGAATTCGACCATGCCGGATCCTTCGCGCATGGCTGGGGTGATCGCCATCAGCTTACTGTCTTTGGTCGCCGTTTCGCACAACCAGTCGCCGAAGATTTTCGAATAGCTCGGCAGACCGCCGCTGCTTTTCGGCAGACAACCGCTGGACGGATCGAATTTCGGTACGGCGTGGAAAGTAATGGGGTCTTTTTCCGCCGGCTCATAACCCCGACCTTTCTTGGTCATGATATGCAGGAACTGCGGACCTTTCAGGTCGCGCATGTTTTTCAGCGTGGTGATAAGTCCCAGGACATCGTGACCGTCGACCGGGCCGATGTAGTTAAAGCCCAGTTCTTCAAACAGCGTGCCGGGCACGACCATGCCTTTGATATGTTCTTCGGTGCGTTTGAGCAGTTCTTTAATCGGCGGTACGCCAGAGAATACTTTTTTTCCGCCTTCGCGCAGGGAAGAGTAAAGTTTACCGGAGAGCAACTGCGCGAGGTGATTGTTCAGCGCGCCGACGTTCTCGGAAATCGACATTTCGTTGTCGTTGAGGATGACCAGCATGTCGGGTTTGATATCGCCCGCATGGTTCATCGCCTCGAATGCCATCCCGGCGGTAATCGCCCCGTCGCCAATCACGCAGACGGTACGACGATCTTTACCCTCTTTTTCCGCAGCAACCGCCACACCGATGCCTGCGCTGATCGAGGTGGAGGAGTGACCCACGCTCAGGACGTCGTATTCACTTTCACCGCGCCACGGGAACGGGTGCAGACCGCCTTTCTGGCGGATAGTGCCAATTTTATCGCGACGACCGGTCAAAATCTTGTGCGGATAAGCCTGATGACCCACGTCCCAGATGAGCTGGTCAAACGGGGTGTTATAGACATAGTGTAGCGCCACAGTCAGCTCGACCGTGCCCAGCCCGGAGGCGAAGTGTCCGCTGGAACGGCTGACGCTGTCGAGTAAATAGCGGCGCAGTTCGTCGCAGAGTTTCGGCAGACTCTCTTTTGGTAGCAGTCGTAACTCCTGGGTGGAGTCGACCAGTGCCAGGGTAGGGTATTTGGCGATATCAAAACTCATCAGAGGCCTTTAAGTAAGACAGAGTGTTTATTTATTACGCTGGATTATGTAGTCCGCTAGCGCTTCCAGTGCCGAGGTATCGAGTGACTGTGCGGCCAGTTGGTTTAGCGACTGGCGAGCCTCTGCGATTAAATCCCGGGCTTTATTCCGGGCTTGCTCAAGGCCCAGAAGTGCAGGATAGGTACTTTTGCCAAGCTGCTGATCGGCGCCCTGACGTTTACCCAACGTTGCAGTATCGCCCACCACATCCAGAATGTCATCCTGAACCTGGAATGCCAGACCGATACTTTCTGCGTATTTGTCGAGTATTGGCAGCGCATTTCTGCCTTTTTCTCCGGCACTTAACGCCCCCAGGCGAACCGCGGCGCGAATCAACGCGCCCGTCTTATGACGATGGATTTTCTCCAGCGCCTCCAGCGGCACCTGTTTACCTTCGGCGTCGAGATCCAGCGCCTGACCACCGCACATTCCGGCGATGCCACTGGCGCTCGCCAGCTCGGAAATCATTGCGATTCGATCGCGGTCAGCAACTTCCGGCATCGGGGCGTCGCTGATAATCGAGAATGCCAGCGTTTGCAGGGCATCACCCGCCAGAATCGCATTGGCCTCGCCAAACTTGACGTGACAGGTCGGCAGGCCGCGACGCAGATCGTCATCGTCCATTGCAGGCAGATCGTCATGGATCAGCGAGTAAGCATGAATGCACTCAACGGCGGCTGCCGGGGCATCCAGCGTGTTCAGGCTGATACCAAACATCTGACCGGTGGCATACACCAGAAACGGACGCAGACGTTTACCGCCTAATAATGCGCCATACTGCATGGTTTCGACCACGGGAGTGTTCTGAAAGGGCAGTGGGGCAATAAAACGGCTCAGCGCCTGGTTGGCCTGCTCGACGCAGGCCTGAAGCTGCTGCGAAAAATCCATTTACTCGTTATCCGCTGTAAAAGGCGTAGGGGATGCGTCTTCATTGTCAGACAGCAGAATTTGCACACGCTGTTCAGCCTGTTGCAATTTCACCTGACCCTGACGTGCCAGCTGCACGCCACGTTCGAATTCGTTCAGCGCCTCTTCCAGCGGCAGATCGCCACTTTCCAGACGCGTTACAATTTGCTCCAGCTCGTTCAGCGACGTTTCAAAGCTGACCGGCGCCTCATTTTTCTTCGCCATAATAAATGTCGGACTCTCAGTATTTTCAGCCCTGATATGGTAACGGACTCAGAGCAATTATCAAATTTACCCACCCAACTTCAGGCTGCATGTACGTTGGCCGCATTCGCTCACTCCAGCCGCTTACGTGTTTAGCGCCAGGGGATATTCCCCTTTGCCGCCCGCCTGCAACTTGAATTATTGAGGGTATAACGCGCAATGTGCACAGGAATCGCGTGATAGTGGTATACTTCCGCGCCTGGATGCAGCCGCTTAACGGGGTTGCTGTACTATTTCTCCACGACAAGCCGTAACTGGCTTGCTAAAGAACCATTGCCGCCATGAAGTTTATCATTAAATTGTTCCCGGAAATCACCATCAAAAGCCAATCTGTGCGTTTGCGCTTTATAAAAATGCTGACCGGGAACATTCGTAACGTTTTAAAGCACTATGATGAGGCCCTCGCCGTGGTCCGTCACTGGGATAACATCGAAGTTCGCGCGAAAGATGAAAACCAGCGTCTGGCGATCCGCGACGCGCTGACCCGTATCCCGGGGATTCACCACATTCTCGAAGTTGAAGACGTGCCGTTTACCGATATGCACGATATTTTCGAGAAGGCGCTGGTGCAGTACCGCGATCAACTGGAAGGCAAAACCTTCTGCGTGCGCGTTAAACGTCGCGGTAAACACGAGTTTAGCTCTATTGACGTGGAACGTTACGTAGGCGGCGGTTTAAATCAGCATATTGAATCGGCGCGCGTGAAGCTGACCAATCCAGACGTTACTGTGCATCTGGAAGTGGAAGATGATCGTCTGTTGCTGATCAAAGGTCGTTACGAAGGGATCGGCGGTTTCCCGATCGGGACCCAGGAAGACGTACTGTCGCTGATCTCCGGCGGCTTCGACTCCGGCGTTTCCAGCTATATGCTGATGCGTCGTGGCTGCCGCGTTCACTACTGTTTCTTTAACCTCGGCGGCGCGGCCCATGAAATCGGCGTTCGTCAGGTGGCGCACTATCTGTGGAACCGCTTCGGCAGTTCGCATCGCGTGCGTTTTGTCGCCATCAACTTTGAACCGGTGGTCGGCGAGATCCTCGAGAAAGTGGATGACGGCCAGATGGGCGTGGTACTGAAACGTATGATGGTTCGTGCGGCGTCGAAAGTGGCGGAGCGCTATGGCGTGCAGGCGCTGGTCACCGGCGAAGCGCTGGGACAGGTCTCCAGCCAGACGCTGACCAACCTGCGTCTGATCGATAACGTCTCCGATACGCTGATTCTGCGTCCGCTGATCTCTTACGATAAAGAGCACATCATCAATCTGGCGCGCCAGATTGGGACTGAAGATTTTGCCCGCACCATGCCGGAATACTGCGGCGTGATTTCAAAAAGCCCAACGGTGAAAGCCATCAAGGCGAAGATTGAAGCGGAAGAGCAGAACTTTGACTTCAGCATCCTCGACAAAGTGGTCGAAGAAGCCAGTAATATCGATATTCGCGACATCGCGCAGCAGACCCAGCAGGACGTGGTGGAAGTTGAAACCGTCAGCGGTTTTGGCCCGAACGACGTGATTCTGGATATCCGCTCCATCGACGAGCAGGACGATAAGCCGCTGAAGGTAGAAGGTGTCGATGTGGTTTCACTGCCGTTCTACAAGCTGAGCACTCAATTCGGCGATCTCGACCAGAATAAAACCTGGCTGTTGTGGTGCGAGCGCGGCGTGATGAGTCGTCTGCAAGCGCTGTATCTGCGCGAACAGGGCTTTGAGAATGTGAAGGTGTATCGCCCGTAATCGCGATTTTCCCCGGCCATCCGCGCCGGGGGAATCTTACTCCTGCAGATGAAGCGCTTCGACGCTTCTCACTAACTGCCCGGCAATCTGCGGCATGTCGTCTGCACTGAAGAACCCCATCGTTACGGCAATCGCCACCAGCTCTCCCTTTTCATTCCGTAGCGGACAGGCAATCGACTGTGCGCCAGGGATCCCCTGTGTCGGATGGTGACGCACCGCGTAGCCCCGAGAGCGTATCTGCTCGATCAGTTGTGCCTGCGCCTGGTTTTGCGGCTGATAAGTGGAATAACTCATGAATACCTGACCCGCTGAACTGGCGTGAAGCGGAACGGGCGTGTTGGGTAGAAAATCGATATCTACATTACGGAAGCTGCGATTGTAGTGCTTCAGCACTAATCCGCCGTCCGTCTCAACCACCACGCCGGTAGAGTGGTTAAAGGTATCGCGAAACGCGATCAGCGCCGTATTGAGTTCACTCACCGGATCGCGTGCTGCTGTTGGATTCCCCGCCATCTGAAGAAGGGTTGACCCCAGGCAGTAAAGTCCTTTTTCATTTTGCCCCAGCATACCGGTTCGACAGAGTGAGACCAGATACTTGTGTAAACGACTTTTCGACAGATTGCATCCCGTGGCGATATCGATGGCCCGTGTCTGGCCGTTTTGACTGGCAACAAACGCCAGAATATTGACGGCGATATCAACCGAATTGACCCCTTGCGATGTTTCAGCCATATGCGTTCTCTTTTTTGATTCTTCGCGAGTATACCATCGCGGCTGAAATCAGTACTGCCTTCGCAATTTAAAAAGCGTACTACGCCTAAATGGTTAGATGTTGACCTGGGTCAGGTTAATCACTGGTGAACCTGGGTTAACTAATAATGAACTATTTTAGAGGCAAGAACATGGACGCATTGAGCAATATCCGCTTAAAAAGAAGAACCCTGTTAAAAGGGTTCGGTGTGGTGGGGTTATCTTCATTAGCACCGACGTTTCTGACGCTACGTCAGGCTAACGGTGCGCCTTTACCCCGATTTCGTCTTAAGCAATCGGACTACCAGACGTTCCGCTCGACCTGTGCGATGGAATGTTTGCACTGCAACCTGACGGCGTACGTCTGGAAAGACCGGTTAATGAAAATTGAAGCGACGAAAGGCTTCAATGTGAAGTGCTGTTTACGGGGAATTAGCCGTACCAAATGGGTCTATCACCCATTACGGCTGACGCAGCCATTGTTGCGGACGGGAGAAAAAGGCGAGGGAAAATTTAAACCGATCACCTGGGACGCCGCGCTGGATCTCATTGAAAAGAACATCCGGGAGACCATTGCCACTGAGGGCAATAAAGGGTTACTGCTCACTGCCGCTTCCGGGAACATGGACTCCATCAAGAACGATATGGCCAAAGCCTTTTTCGATTATCTTGGCGGCAGTACCAAAACCGCGGGGTCGCTCTGTTGCGCGGCGGTCACTGCGGCGATGATGCCGATGGTTGGCCTGCGCTATGCCGATACCCGCGATACCATTGCAGACAGCCGCTACATTTTATGTTGGGGGAATAACCCGGCGGTCACCATGCATGCCTATTTTAAAAACTACTCACAGGCGCAGAGAAACGGCGCACGGTTGGTGGTGATCGATCCGCGATTTAACGAAACGGCGGCCAAAGCCGACGAATGGGTGCCGATCGTGCCGGGTACGGATATCGCCCTGGCATTAGGGATGATTAACATCATCATGCAGGAGAAACGCTATGACGCGGATTTCCTGCGCGCGCATACCGGTGCGGTTTATCTGGTGGATCCGCAGCAGCAACTGATGCGTGCCGACCCAAATGACGCGGACAGCTATCTGGTGTTTGATACCCAGAGTCAGACCCTGAAACGCCATGATGCGCCCGGCGTAATACCCGCATTGCTCAGCGAGGAATTACCTGCCAACAGTGAATTCACCACCGTGCTGGATAACGTCTGGGCGCAGGCAAAACCCTGGACAGCACAGAGAGTGGAGGAGGAGACTGACGTGCCCGCGCAGACAGTGCTCCGTCTGGCACGAGATTACGCTGCAACGCAACCGGCGATGATTGTTCAGAACATGTCGGGGGCACAGAGAACCGAGTTTGGGACTTACGTCGCTGCCAGCCAGTTCTATCTGGCGTTGATCACCGGCAATATCGGCAAAGCCGGGGCGGGGGTCTGCGATGCGGGTGGCGTCAGACAGATGGCAAAATTCTCGCCCATCGTTCCTCCGGCGCCAAATGCGGCCAAAATTCCCGCCATTCCTATTCCTAAAATTGGTGACTGGGTCGTTAATGAAAAACCGCATGCGATTAAGTTCTGGTGGAATATGACGCTGGGTGCGATGACCCAGTTACCCAATACCAACCAGGTCAGAGAGGCCTTTAAAAAGGTACCGTTTGTGGTGGTAGCCGACAATCTGATGAGTTCGTCTGCGCTGTACGCCGATCTGGTGCTCCCCGTCACGACCATTTTTGAGGATGTCAGCCTTATGGCGGGCGTGCGCAGTCACTATGTGCAACTGATGGAGAAGGCCGTGGAGCCGCCGGGAGAAGCCAAACCCGATTACTGGATTTTTGCCCGGCTGGCTGAACGCTTTGGTTTTGGAGAGGTTTTTAACCAGCCTATTGAGCACTATATCGACACCTGCCTGAAAGGCTCGGGCATTACCCGCGACATGCTGAAAAAGGGGCCGGTGTGTCCCGTTGAAGATGACTGGATCCCGTTTAAAGACGGCCAGTTCCTCACCTCGACCGGCAAAGCGCATCTGTACATTGAGGAGTGGGCGAAGAAAGATTTCCTGCCGGTGGTGACCTGGAAGCAGGTGAAAGAATCGGTTAAAGGATCGCCTGAACTGGCTCAAACCTACCCGCTAATGGCGGTGCAGCGCAAACTGGCGCGC
Organism: Citrobacter sp. MGH 55; assembly: GCF_016906145.1. Lineage (NCBI taxonomy): Bacteria > Pseudomonadati > Pseudomonadota > Gammaproteobacteria > Enterobacterales > Enterobacteriaceae > Citrobacter > Citrobacter sp. MGH 55. The sequence goes on along the minus strand of NZ_CP070239.1, from coordinate 4,924,495 downwards.
AGCGTGCACTCCAGCCACGGGATGAATGAGTGGATCCTGGAGGTTCAGCGTAACCGCCCGAATGTGATGATCCATCCGGAAGATGCCCGTCAGCGAAAGATTCAGCCCGGAGAGTGGGTCGTGGTGTTCAATCACCGCGGTCAGCATCGGGCGATTGCTGACGTGACCACCCATATCAAACGCGGAGTGGTGAGTCTGGATAACGGCTGGTGGGAGCAGCAGGGCGGAAGCAGTAGCCATGTGACTAACGATCAGGTGGAAGTGTTGGGCAATGGACACTGTTGCAACAGTACGCTCGTCGATGTGAGAAGGGAGGCTTAATTGCATGAAACAGTATGGATTTCTTATTGATATGCAAAATTGCTACGGTTGTAAAACCTGTAGCATGGCCTGCAAATCAGAAAACATGACGCCGATGGGCGTTCTCTGGCGTCGGGTTCGTGAACGCCATACGGATGAACCCAATACGCAAGCCTTCATCAGTATGTCGTGCAACCACTGCGATGACCCGCAATGCATGAAAGTCTGCCCGGCAGGGACGTACAGCAAACGCGCCGACGGCATTGTCGTGCAGGATCACGATCGCTGCATTGGCTGCCGGATGTGCATCATGGCCTGTCCGTGGAGTGCGCCGGTGTACGATCCCGCAGAAGGGAAAACCAGTAAGTGCAATCTGTGTGCTGAACGTCTCGATGAAGGATTGCAGCCGCGCTGCGTAGAATCCTGTCCTGCAGGCGTATTACGTTTTGGCGAGATCGCTGAGCTGCGTAAGGAGCATACGACGCCATGGACGGTGCTGGAAAAACGCTACAACCTGCCCGATCACACGATTAGCCAGCCTAACATTGTCATTATTCCGCCGCGGGATTAAGGAGAACAACATGGAACAGTATGAATTGCCGTTGGTCTTCTTTACTGTCTTTGCTCAGTGGGGGGCTGGCGGGGTACTGGCGCTGACGCTATGCCAGGTTTTCAGCGCACAGAAATTCAGCGCAATGCAGTGTCGTACGCTGGCGCTTCGGTTCTGGATCATTACCGTGCTGGGGTCCTGTGCGTCGCTGGCGCATCTGGGCGCGCCTGAAGGTGCTTACCGCTCTCTGACTGGACTGGGAAGCTCCTGGCTCAGTCGGGAAGTTGCCGCGTTTATTGTGCTCAATGGCGTGATGTTTTGCTGGCTACTGCTGTGCTGGTTCAGGCCTGCGCCGCGCGGAATGACGCTGCTGGGCGGTGTGACGGCACTGGTGGGATTGGGCACTATTCTGGTGACGTCGCAGGTCTATTACCAGATGCCATTACACCCGCTCTGGCACAGCGCTGCGACGCCTGCCGCTTTCCTGGGAACGGCGCTGCTGACGGGGTTTATGAGTGTCGCCATTGCCAGAGCGTACTGGCACCTTTCACCTTCTTCGGTCTGTAATGCGGGGATTGTGGCGGGCATGGTACTGAGTGCAGGCGCACTGGGCCTTCGTTATCAGGTTCCGGGCGCCGATGCATCCAGCCCTCTGCTCTGGTGGCAGCTGTTCGCCAGCGTGTGCGTCGCAGTGTGGGGAGTATCACGTCTGAACAGCGGGATGCGCAGTTGGCTATGGGTGGCACTCATCATCACGGGAGAACTGGCCGGTAGAATGCTGTTTTACAGCAATGTCATGAGTTCCGCGCCCTGGTTTTGAATGATTGGTCTCCAGGCCGGATGGCGACGCTAAAGCGTCTTATCCGGCCTGGAGACTGACATGTGTGGCGTCATCTTACTCGTAGTAATTATAAATGCCTGCCGCCATCACCAGTTGTGACGCCACTTCGTGGGCTTTCTCACGCCCAACCAGCAGGTCGATAATCTTTAAGCCAAAATCGATAGAGGTGCCCGGCGCCTGGCTGGTCAGTAATTGCACCCGCGGGTCCCACACCACGCGTTTATCCTGCCATTGTTCTGCGGGTATTTTATCTTTCAGCGCCGGGAAGCCCGTCATATTGCCGATGGGAAAAATGTCATGCGGAACGAGTACGGTAGCGGCTGCCGCGCAAATGGCGGCGACAATCCGTCCGGAACGGTGAAACTGCTTGACGGTTTCGACCAGCAACGTGCTGTCGCGAAAACACTCGGCACCTTTAATGCCGCCCGGCAGGACGATGATGTCGTAGTCGCCATCGGCCACGGCAACCAGCGGCGCATCCGCCAGCAGTTTTACGCCGCGTGAACAGACAATGGTCAGACTGCCGTCGCTGGCGACGCTCGCGGTGGTGACGTTGATTCCACCCCGAACCAGCAGGTCGATAGTGGTAACCGCTTCGGTTTCTTCACTACCAGGGGCGAGGCATACCAGTGCCGATGCGCTCATACTCACTCTCCTTACGTTTTACTAACTCAAACAGGCGGCTGTTTTCCGGCACCGCAATCCCGTGGGCACGGGCGCGTTTCAACAGATAGCCGGTAATGTAGTCTATCTCGGTATGACGCATGGCCCGGATATCCTGCAGCATAGACGAGATATTTTCTGCTGTGCTGTCAATAACTTGCTCGACATAATAGCGTAAATCGTCCACCGAGGTATGGTGACCTTCGCGCTCAATGACCGCCGCGACTTCCTGGCAGATCAGATTGACCTCTTCAGGATGGTTGCGCAGTTCGCCATTCGGGCAGTTCCACAGCGCGGTCAGGGGATTGATCACACAGTTCACCGCCAGCTTGCGCCACATCTCGGCGCGAATATTATTATGCCAGGCGACGTCAGGCAGCACACATTGCAGCAAATCGGCAAGATAGCTGAAATCGCCATCCTGCTCGCGCGCCGGACCGATACGCGTGGTGCCGTTCGCGACGTGGATAATGACGTTGCCATCGCGACGTGCGGCGTGGGTGATCGTTCCCATCAGCAAGGGTTGGTGGATAGCGTGCAATTCTTCAATCGTTCCCATGCCGTTATGGATCAACAGAATGGGCGTCATTTCCGACAGCGTTGACGCCAGCGCTTTGACCGCGTCGGAGACCTGCCACGCTTTGAGCGTCACCAATAGCAAATCGCTGGTGGCTAAAAACTCCGGATCGTTTGCCGTCAGGGATTCGTTAAATATCGACCCGTCCGTCTCAATCACATTCACGCTGCAATAGGGCTGCGGAACGCGCAGCCAACCTTGTACTTCATGTCCCTGTTTGCACAGCGCCGAAAGCCATAACTGTCCTAAGGCTCCGCATCCCAGTACGGTAATTTTCATTCTTCCTCCTCACCCGCAACAGCACCAGGTGTTTGCTAACATAGTATAGCGCTGTCTGTTGAGTCACTTTGCAGGTATTATGCTTCGCATCAAAAATGAAGGGAGAGGAAAAGATGCCATCTTTCGATATTGTGTCTGAAGTTGATCTTCAGGAAGCTCGTAACGGCGTAGATAACGCCATTCGGGAAGTTGAGTCACGTTTTGATTTTCGCGGCGTTGAAGCGACCATTGAGCTCAATGATGCCAATAAAACCATCAAGGTGCTGAGCGAATCCGATTTCCAGGTCAACCAGTTGCTAGATATTCTGCGTGCCAAGTTGCTTAAGCGCGGCATTGAAGGGGCATCGCTTGATGTACCGGAAGAGTTCGTACACAGCGGGAAAACCTGGTTTGTCGAAGCGAAGCTGAAGCAGGGCATCGAGAGCGCCGTGCAGAAGAAGATCGTTAAGCTGATTAAAGACAGCAAGCTGAAGGTGCAGGCGCAGATTCAGGGCGAAGAGATTCGCGTGACCGGGAAATCCCGCGATGACCTCCAGTCCGTGATGGCGCTGGTGCGCGGCGGCGATTTGGGACAGCCGTTCCAGTTTAAAAACTTCCGCGATTAATCTTTAACGGTCCGGCCTTCCGGACCGTTTTCATTTTTACGCCTGGCTGATGGCCTTCTCAACCTCAAAGCGGTTAGTCACTTTGCTGTCGATCTTCACATAGGCGGAATGTTCCTGCTGTGCAATCAACACTTCACTGACGCCTTCTGTTGCCAGTAAACGCTGCTTCAGCACGTCATCGGCTGCAATCTCCGGTGGAATGACCACCCGCAGGCTGCTGACATACGGCGGCTCTTTCATGGTGCTGGCGACGGCAAGCCAGACAACGGCTAAAAACGCCCCGGCAAGGAAAACCGTCTGACCGTCAAACATCCCGTCGACCCAACCGCCCAGTGAACCGCCCAGCGCGACGCCGAGGAACTGGCTGGTGGAATACACGCCCATCGCCGTGCCTTTATAGCCCGCCGGAGACTCTTTGCTGATGAGCGAAGGGAGGAGGGCTTCCATCAGATTGAAGGCGAGGAAGAACAATTGCACACCGATAATCAGTTCCCAGAAATGGCTGCCCGCGCCCCAGAGAACAATCTCGGCAATCACAATCAGCGCGACGCAAAACAGGAACACCCGTTTCATCCGCCGCTTCACTTCGGCGTAGATAATAAACGGGACGACCGAGCCAAACGAAATCAGCATCGTCACCAGATACACTTTCCAGTGTTCCGCTGCGGGTAGCCCGGCATCAGCCAACTGGCCGGGTAGAGCAACGAAGGTGGACATCAGCAGAATGTGCAGACACATGATGCCAAAGTTGAGTTTCAGCAGTTTCGGTTCCGCCAGCACTTTGCTGAAGCTGCCTTTCACCATTCCTGATTCGCGATTGAGCACGTGGTTGTCACTGTCTGGCACCACCCACAGCGTCAGGATGATCCCAAGCGTCGCCAGGACGGCGATCATCCAGAAGAGGGCGTTAAGCCCCAGGGCGTGGGTGATGATTGGCCCAAGCACCATGGCGATCGCGAAGGTGATGCCAAAGCTTACGCCAATAAACGCCATCGCTTTCGTGCGGTTTTGCTCGCGGGTTAAATCTGACAGCAGCGCCATCACCGCGGCGGCAATCGCGCCCGAACCTTGTAACGCACGGCCAAGAATAATGCCCCAGATGGAGTCCGACAGCGCGGCGATAACACTGCCGAGAATAAACACCGCTAAGCCGCCGACAATCAGCGGCTTACGACCGATACGGTCGGAAAGCAGTCCGAAGGGGATCTGGAAGATAGCCTGCGCCAGACCATAGATGCCGATGGCGAGTCCAATCAAGGCTTCACTGGCGCCCTGTAGCGCCATACCGTATGTGGTCAGAACCGGCAGGACCATAAACATGCCAAGCATGCGCAGCGAAAATACGGTCCCTAAACCCCAGGTGGCGCGCAACTCACCCGGTGTCATTTTATAATCGTTCATTCCCACCTCTGTCTCAATTTCGCGCCTAGTGTAAAGCGCTAAGCAGGCGGGGTAAACATGAGGTTATTGAGTAAATATTACCGGAAGAGAGATTTGTGACAGAAATAGAAAAGGGTGCCGAAGCACCCTTTTAATACCGTTATCTGTCTTACCAGACGTAGGTCAGCAGATTGTGTGAATCCGGCACCATAAAGTCGACGGACATCATCACGGAGAGCGCGGTAATGGCGATGATGGAGAAACCGAACAGCTTGCGCGCCCAGACTCTGTCATCTTCCACTTTGTAACCGCGCAGCGCCATGCCTAACCACCAGACGCTCACCGCTGCCGCCACTACCAGATATTTATATCCGGCATAGCCGCCCAGAGAGAGCATCAGCGTCGCGATGGCAAATGCGATGATGTACAGCGTAATGTGGTTCTTGGCGACGGAAATGCCTTTCACCACCGGCAGAACCGGGATGTTAGCCGCCTGATAATCCTTAAAGCGGAAAATCGCGATGGCATAAGAGTGCGGCATCTGCCACAGGCTGAAAATCGCCAGCAGAATCAGCGCGCCGCTGTCGAACTCTCCGGTGACTGCGCAGTAGCCGATCACCGGCGGCGCCGCGCCGGAGAGAGAGCCGATCAGCGTCCCGTAGACCGAGTGGCGTTTCATATACAGGCTGTAAACGCCCACATAAACCACAAAGCCCATCACCCCCAGCCAGCAGGCCAGAGGGTTCGCGCCAAACCACAGCAGCATGAAGCCAGCAATACCCAGCAGGGTGGCGTACACCAGCGAGACTTTAGGAGAGATCAGGCCTCTTACCAGCACCCGATTCTTGGTCCTTTCCATCTTTCTGTCGATATCCCTGTCGATGTAGTTGTTAAATACACAACCCGACGCCACAACCAGTGACACTCCGACCAACGTGTAGATGAACAGGGGATAGTCGATGCTGCCCTTGGAGGCCAGCAGGAACCCCCCGATCACCGAGATCAGGTTGCCAAAGATGATGCCTGGTTTCGTTACTTGCAGGTATTGCTTAAACATCATAACCGCCGCTCTTAGTGCATCATCATATTGTAGTTGAGGTTCCACATGATCCAGATGGAACCGACAACCAGGATGGCGATGATCAGCACGGTAAAGACAAAAGCCGTCATGTTCCAGCCTTCATCAGATTTGGTGTTCATGTGCAGGAAGCACACCAGATGCACCAGAATCTGCACCACTGCCATTGCCAGGATAGTCCCCAGAATTACGGCCGGAGAGGCAGCACCTGTCATTACCATCCAGAACGGAATGACCGTCAGGATGACCGACAGGATAAATCCTGTCATGTAGGTTTTTACGCTGCCATGGGACGCGCCGCTGTTCACGTTAGAATGACTCATTACATCGCCCCCATCAGATAAACAACAGTGAACACACAGATCCACACCACGTCCAGGAAGTGCCAGAACAGGCTCAGGCACATGATGCGGGTGCGGTTGGTGCTGGTCAGGCCGCGACGGGCGATCTGTACCATCAGCACGGCCATCCAGATAAGACCGGACGTCACGTGCAGACCGTGGGTGCCGACCAGCGCGAAGAACGCAGAGAGGAAGCCGCTGCGATCCGGGCCCATACCGTTAACAATCAGATGATGGAATTCATAGATTTCCATCCCGATGAAGCCGGCACCAAACAAGAAGGTCAACGCCAGCCAGGAAACCACCTGGCTCTTGTTGTTCTTGTGCATGGCGATCGCCGCCATGCCATAGGTAATGGAGCTGAACAACAGCAGGAAAGTTTCAACCAGAACGAATGGCAGTTCGAAAATGTCCTTACCTGTCGGGCCACCTGCGGTGCCGTTCACCAGAACGGCATAGGTAGCAAACAGAATAGAGAACAGAATGCAGTCGCTCATCAGGTAGATCCAAAATCCGAAGATTTTGTTCTGGCCTGCATCGTGGTGCCCGTGTTCGTGCGCGTGGGCAGTCGCGTGCGCTAAAGTATCAGTTGCCATTTTTCAGCCCTGCCTTAGTAATCTCATCGAAATGCTGGTTTTCCAGTTTTTCGATTTCCGGGACCGGCACGTAGTAGTCCACATCTTCATCAAAGCTTTTCACAATCCAGCTGATGATCATGCCTGCGAAGCTTGCAATAGCCAGCCACCAGATATGCCAGATCATGGCGAAACCAAACAGCGTAGCGAAGGCGGTAATGACGATACCGGCACCGCTATTCTTCGGCATATGAATCTCTTCATAGTGCGCAGGCTGCTTGTACGCTTCACCTTTTTCTTTCATTTCCCAGAAGGCATCACGCTCATGAACGTGCGGCACAACGGCAAAGTTATAGAACGGAGGCGGAGAAGACGTTGCCCATTCCAGCGTACGGCCACCCCATGGGTCACCGGTCAGATCACGATTCTGTTCGCGGTCGCGAATAGAAACATACATCTGAATGAACTGGCACAGGATACCCACTGCAATCAGCGCGGCGCCACAGGCAGCAACAACCAGCATCGGATGGAACTGAGGGTCAATCTGCTGGCTGAGACGACGAGTCATCCCCATAAAGCCCAGCACATACAGCGGCATGAAAGCAACGAAGAAGCCGATGATCCAGAACCAGAATGCGCGTTTACCCCAGGTTTCGTTCAGCGTGAAGCCAAACGCTTTTGGCCACCAGTAGGTCATACCCGCGAAGCAACCAAATACGACGCCGCCGATAATAACGTTATGGAAGTGCGCAATCAGGAACAGACTGTTGTGCAGTACAAAGTCCGCGCCCGGGACCGCCAGCAGTACGCCGGTCATCCCGCCGACTGAGAAGGTCACGATAAAGCCAATCGTCCACAGCATTGCTGAGTGGAATACGATACGGCCCTGATACATGGTGAACAGCCAGTTGAAGATCTTCACCCCGGTCGGGATGGCGATAATCATGGTGGTAATACCGAAGAAGGCGTTAACGTTCGCACCGGCACCCATGGTAAAGAAGTGGTGCAGCCAGACGATGAACGACAATACGGTAATACACACGGTTGCCCACACCAGCGAGGTGTAACCAAACAGACGTTTACGTGAGAAGGTCGCGGCGATTTCCGAGAACACCCCGAATACCGGCAGAATCAGAATGTACACTTCCGGATGGCCCCAGGCCCAAATCAGGTTGATGTACATCATCATGTTGCCGCCCATATCGTTGGTAAAGAAATGGGTGCCCAGATAACGATCCAGGGTAAGCAACGCGACGGTAACCGTCAGAATCGGGAAGGAGGCGATAATCAGGATGTTCGCGCACAGCGATGCCCAGGTAAAGACCGGCATCTTGAACATGGTCATGCCTGGCGCGCGCATCTTAATGATAGTCACAAAGAAGTTGATACCGGTCAGGGTTGTACCAATACCGGACAACTGGACTGCCCATATCCAATAGTCGACCCCGACGCTTGGACTGTACTCAATTCCCGAGAGCGGCGGGTACGCCAGCCAACCGGTCTGCGCGAATTCACCCACACCCAGAGACAGGTTAACCAGGATAACGCCGACAACGGTGAACCAGAAGCTCAGGTTGTTCAGGAACGGGAACGCAACGTCACGCGCACCGATCTGCAGTGGAACCACCAGGTTCATCAGACCGATAACAAATGGCATTGCCACGAAGAAGATCATGATCACGCCGTGAGCCGTGAATATCTGATCGTAGTGGTGAGGCGGCAGGAAGCCCGCTTCACCTGCAGACGCCAGCGCTTGCTGACTACGCATCATGATGGCGTCAGCAAAGCCACGAACCAACATGACGATAGCGACGATGACATACATGATGCCAAGGCGTTTGTGGTCAACCGAAGTTAGCCACTCTTTCCACAGGTAGGTCCACTTACCAAAGTAAGTAATCAGGCCAAGTAAAGCCGCACCACCGATGATAATAGCAGCGATCGTAACCATGACGATGGGTTCATGGAACGGAACTGCATCCAGTGTCAATTTTCCGAACATCGTATTCTTCCTCAGCCCCTTGAGTTGGCGGCTTCCGCGTGGCTCATGTCCATGCCTTCCATTCCTTCGTGCGAGCTGTGCTCACCTTCTGGTTGGGTCATGTCCATGCTCTGACCGTGAGCCATAAATTTGTTAATCACGTCTTTAAACAAATCGGGTTTCACGTTGGAGAAGTATTCCACCTGGTTGTATTCGCTTGGCACAGCCACTTTCTCGAACGCCGCCATGTCGCTCATGGTGTTCGGTGACTGTTTCGCTTTAGCAACCCATTGGTCGAATGCGGCGCGGTCCTCTGTTGCGATAGCCTTGAACTTCATACCGGAGAAACCAGGTCCGCTATAGCTTGCGGAGATACCGTCATAGATACCGGCTTCATTGGCGATCAGATGCAGGCGAGTCTGCATACCGGCCATGGCATAAATCTGGCTGCCCAGACGTGGGATGAAGAAGGAGTTCATCACGGAGTTAGAGGTCACTTTGAAGTACACCGGAGTGTTCGCCGGGAAGGCGATTTCATTCACGGTAGCAATGCCCTGTTCCGGGTAGATGAAGAACCATTTCCAGTCCATGGAAACCACTTCGATGGTAATGGGCTTCTCGTCATGCGCCAGCGGCTTGCTTGGCTCAAGAGCGTGAGTGGTTTTCCAGGTCAGCACGGCAAGGAAAATGATGATTAAGATAGGAACCGTCCAGACCACCGCTTCCACTTTATTGGAGTGTGACCAGTTCGGGCTATACTTCGCATCTTTATTGCTTGCACGGTACTTCCAGGCAAAACCTACAGCCATCAAGATTGCAGGAATAACGACGATCAACATCAGGCCAAATGCCGTCAGTATCAGCGAACGTTGCTCCAGTCCAATCTGTCCTTTGGGATCTAACAGCGCAGAATTACAGCCACTGAGTAATGCAGTGCCTGCAATTAATGACAACCATCCCAAACTTTTATTGTATTTCCTGAGTCTCATTTAACGACCTCAATTCCACGGGACCGGGTGGCGTTTAAAGTGTGTGGGCATTTTACGGGAAGGTTACATTACTGTAAACATCATTGGATCTGTGTTACCGGGTTCTGCCGCCCGTGTCACATATGTTGCAAGATATGTCGTTTCAGCATTAAGAACCTGTTGCAACATCACGTTATAACGAAAGGGGACTTCAGGGAGGCGACGCGAGGGCAATTGGTATAACCAATGCAAAAATAAAACAATTGGTTAACAAGTGATTATCAATAAAGAGACAAATAAAATACAAAAAATAAATGTGTTTCGGCTGAATCGAGTAAGGAAAATAAAACCTATAAAAGGCGTCAATAATTTCCAGATTCTATTGCGCACAAAACAACAAATATTAATTTTTTCAGTTGTTGTTTATTTAGCCGATATAATTACGCAGGGTGATTACAACGGCTAAATAAAGGGGCGCTTACACCAGCCGCGTTTTGCGTAGCGACAGATAGTCGAGCAAGCCGCCAAACACGATGCCGAAAATGGCGATTGTCACCGCGACTTCCAGCAGTCCGGCGAGGAAGGAGAAGTTAGTGAAATCCAGCGCGTTCAGCGACAGCAACAGCAGCCAGACAGCAAGCAACGCGCATCCCGCTATCAAAATCCATAACGCCAGACGGTAGGCCGAACGGAATTCTGTTCGCGGCAGGAAACTTTCGCTCTGTCGCGTGTACTCCAGCGTTTGCCGACACACCAGCAGCAATATCAGGCCCGGAACGGCGGCCACGACGGAGAAAAGATAAAACGTCGACCAGCCATGCGCCTCGACAAACCAACCGGCAACCGGGCCAACATAGACGCGCCCCACGGCAGAAAGTGCTGACAGCAGGGCAAACTGGGTGGCAGAAAATGACTTATTACACAGCGTCATCAGTAGCGCGACGAACGCTGACGTCCCCATTCCTCCGCACAGGTTCTCGAAAAACACCGCCGCAGCCATGCTGAACATGTGCTTGTCGGTCACCGACAGTAGCCAGTATCCGGCGTTGGAGACGCCCTGGAGAATGCCGAAAATCAGTAAAGCGCGAAACAGCGTCAGCCGTTGCATCAACACCCCGCCGTACAGCGCGCCAATAATCGTGGCGATCAGCCCCAGCGTTTTATTGACGACGCCCACTTCTCCGGCGTCAAAGCCCACACCACGAATCAAAAAGGTGGTGGTCAGGCTCATGGCGAAGGCATCACCCAGCTTATAAAGGATGATGAGCAGCAAAATCAGCCAGGCGTTGTTACGTCCGAAGAAATCGCGTAGCGGGGCTGCGACTGCCTGCTCCAGCGTTTTTGGCACCGGAATGCTGTCGGTCGGTTCGGGGGCGAGCAGAGTGGAAATAATACAAGGGATCAGTAATGCTGCCATCAGCCAGTACATGCCCTGCCAGCCAAGCCAGCGGTCGGCCATCCACAGCGCCAGTCCACCGGACACCAGCATGCCGAGGCGATAGCCGAGCACGCTGATTGCCGCACCGGTTCCGCGCTCTTCTGCGGCTAAGACGTCTGTTTTCCAGGCGTCAAACACAATATCTTGCGACGCTGAACAAAAGGCGATCACTACCGCCAGCGCCGCCATCCAGCGCAACTGGCTATCGGGCTCCAGAAAACCCATCGCGGCGATGGAGACCAGCAACAAACATTGCGTCGTCAGCAACCAGCCACGACGACGACCTAAAAAGGGCGGTGTGTAGCGGTCCATGACCGGAGACCAGAGAAATTTAAAGACGTAAGCCTGACCGACCAGCGAAAAGAAACCGATGGTTTTCAGGTCGATATTCTCGACGGTCATCCATGCCTGAAGCGTACCGGAGGTCAACGCGAGCGGCAGGCCGGAGGCAAAACCTAACATCAGCAAAATGGCTGATTTCGGTTGTTGAAAAATGCGTAAGTAGTGACTAGGCATGGGCATATAAAGCTGACCCGGCGCGGAGCCGGGTCAGGGGGCAGAAATTAACGAGCGTTCTGTTTGATGAAGTCGTGGACGCTGGTGTCCTGAGACATATCAGTAATCGTATCGGTCAGCACGCTGTTAACCGCGTTGGCGATATTCTTGTTGGTCGCCTGGAACGCGCCTTCAACGGAGTAGCTGGCGCGGTAGTTTTTGGTCATCTTGTTGCCGTTGGCCGCCGTCGCGATGATCGCGATATCGGCCTTGGTGGCGATGTTATAACGCACGTTGCCCTGAGACACATCCGCGTATAGCTGGTTAACAATGATCTGCAGGTTCACCGCACCGTTCGGGCCAACCATATAACCGCGCGAGGTCATCTGTTTTTCCAGTACTTCTTGTAACAGGAAGCGCAGATCGCGGGAGGCCGTCAGTGTCACCAGCTGATTGTCGCGGGTCACTTTTGCCAGCGCCTGGTCCGGACGCTGATCGGCGCCGTTGATGCTAACGGTCACGCCCATCAGGCTAGGATCCTGTTGTGGGAGCGTGATTTTAGGCGAAACGTCAATCGTGGTTGGTGGTGTCGCACAGCCCGCCAGCATGAAAAGCGCGATTAACGGGAAGAGGATTTTTTTTAACATGTTCGTGCTCTCAGTAACTCTTAATCATATGGATAGAGAAAAATTCCCGCCATCATAACATCGCCAACGGCGAGGGGAAGTGGGTAACGCATGTAAATTCATCATGTTGTCGGAATAATGAAGTTATAGAGACCAAATTGGGCATTTATGCCATCCCCCAACGGGTTTAATCAGTAAACTTCATCGCGTTGATGGCGAAAATCAGACGAAGGCTAAATTTTTGTTGTAATGGTGCAATGGAACCGGTAAAAGCGGCTAATATTTAAAGGGATGGGTGACATCTCAGCGCCGTTTGAGGAGATATATCATGATGATACGTGAGCAAATAGAAGAAAAATTAAGGGCAGCGTTCCAACCCGTGTTCCTCGAGGTCGTGGATGAAAGCTATCGTCATAATGTCCCGGCTGGCTCAGAAAGCCACTTTAAGGTCGTTCTGGTTAGCGATCGCTTTACCGGCGAGCGTTTTTTGAATCGTCATCGGATGATCTACGGTACATTAACCGCAGAACTGTCTACGACGGTCCACGCGCTAGCTCTGCATACTTATACCATTAAAGAGTGGGAAGGGTTGCAGGATACGATCTTTGCGTCACCTCCCTGTCGTGGTGCTGGAAGCATCGCGTAAAAACGCATTTGCAACTGCTGGCGTTTTTCCAGTATGTTGCTAAAGATTATGTGAAAACGGCCTGCGGGCCGTTTTGTTTTGTCTGAATTTTGCACGAGTCAAACCCTTTTCAGGGCAAGAATAGCCGGGAATTGTGAAAAATGCCGCAGCAACGCGTAATAACCGTTCTCGACTCATAAAAGTGATGCCGCTATAATGCCGCGTCTTATTTGAATGTCTTCGGGATGATTCTGACGACAGGGAATGTGATTGATTAAGAGAACATCCCGGTTCCGCGAAGCTAATAATCTGTGCTTGCGGAGTAGAGTTGACCGAGCACTGTGATTTTTTGAGGTAACAAGATGCAAGTTTCAGTTGAAACCACTCAAGGCCTTGGCCGCCGTGTAACGATTACTATCGCTGCTGACAGCATCGAGACCGCTGTTAAAAGCGAGCTGGTCAACGTAGCGAAGAAAGTGCGTATTGACGGCTTCCGTAAAGGCAAAGTACCGATGAATGTTGTTGCTCAGCGTTATGGCGCGTCCGTTCGCCAGGACGTTCTGGGTGACCTGATGAGCCGCAACTTCGTTGATGCCATCATCAAAGAAAAAATCAATCCGGCTGGCGCACCGAACTACGTTCCGGGCGAATACAAACTGGGTGAAGATTTCACCTACGCGGTAGAATTCGAAGTCTATCCGGAAGTTGAACTGACCGGCCTGGACACAATCGAAGTTGAAAAACCGGTTGTTGAAGTCACCGATGCGGATGTTGACGTGATGCTGGATACCCTGCGCAAACAGCAGGCGACCTGGAAAGATAAAGACGGCGCTGCGGATGCAGAAGACCGCGTTACCCTCGACTTCACCGGTTCTGTAGACGGCGAAGAGTTCGAAGGCGGTAAAGCGTCTGATTTCGTACTGGCGATGGGCCAGGGTCGTATGATCCCGGGCTTTGAAGACGGTATCAAAGGTCACAAAGCGGGCGAAGAGTTCACCATCGACGTGACTTTCCCGGAAGACTACCACGCTGAAAACCTGAAAGGTAAAGCGGCGAAATTCGCCATCAACCTGAAGAAAGTGGAAGAGCGTGAGCTGCCGGAACTGACTGAAGAATTCATCAAACGTTTTGGCGTTGAAGATGGTTCCGTTGCCGGTCTGCGTACTGAAGTCCGTAAAAACATGGAACGCGAGCTGAAAGGCGCGGTGCGTAACCGTGTTAAATCTCAGGCAATCGACGGTCTGGTGAAAGCGAACGACATCGACGTTCCTGCTGCACTGATTGACAGCGAAATCGACGTTCTGCGCCGTCAGGCTGCTCAGCGTTTCGGTGGTAACGAGAAACAAGCGCTGGAACTGCCGCGTGAACTGTTCGAAGAACAGGCTAAGCGTCGCGTAGTTGTGGGTCTGCTGCTGGGCGAAGTGATTCGTACCAATGAACTGAAAGCGGATGAAGATCGCGTGAAGGGCCTGATCGAAGAGATGGCTTCTGCTTACGAAGATCCGAAAGAAGTGATCGAGTTCTACAGCAAAAATAAAGAGCTGATGGACAACATGCGTAACGTCGCTCTGGAAGAACAGGCGGTTGAAGCGGTTCTGGCGAAAGCCAAAGTGACTGAAAAAGCCACGACCTTCAATGAGCTGATGAACCAGCAGGCGTAATTCCGCTTAAACGCGCGAATTTCGCTCAAAGGCCCGTCACCGTCAGGTGGCGGGTCTTTTTTTTGTCATGACTTTTGCATGGAAGCGTGCGAAAAAGCCCTTTTCGGTGTTAGCGTTCAGGCAAAAGATTGTTATGCTTGAATTATGGCGATGCCGTACCCATAACAGAGGGACTAGCTGATAATCCGTCCATAAGGTTACAATCGGTACAGCAGGTTTTTTCATTTTTTATCCAGGAGACGGAAATGTCATACAGCGGCGAACGAGATAACTTTGCACCCCATATGGCGCTGGTGCCGATGGTCATTGAACAGACCTCACGTGGTGAGCGCTCTTTTGATATCTACTCTCGTCTACTTAAGGAACGTGTCATTTTTCTGACCGGCCAGGTCGAAGATCATATGGCTAACCTGATTGTGGCGCAGATGCTGTTCCTGGAAGCTGAAAACCCGGAAAAAGATATCTACCTGTACATTAACTCTCCGGGCGGCGTAATTACCGCAGGCATGTCGATTTATGACACCATGCAGTTTATTAAGCCAGACGTCAGCACCATTTGTATGGGCCAGGCGGCCTCAATGGGCGCGTTCTTGCTGACGGCCGGGGCGAAAGGTAAACGTTTCTGCCTGCCGAACTCCCGCGTAATGATTCATCAGCCGTTGGGCGGTTACCAGGGCCAGGCAACGGATATTGAAATTCACGCCCGTGAAATCCTGAAAGTTAAAGGGCGCATGAACGAACTTATGGCACACCATACGGGTCAATCTCTTGAGCAGATTGAGCGTGATACTGAGCGCGATCGCTTCCTCTCTGCCGCTGAGGCAGTTGAGTATGGCTTAGTCGACTCGATTTTGACCCATCGTAATTGATGCCCGGGGCGCAACTCTGCCGCTATACTTACCAGGGGCGGCACAACGCGACAAAGCGAGTTGCGCCTGAGAATGGCATTTTGCGTCGTCGTGTGCGGCACAAAGAACAAAGAAGAGGTTTTGACTCATGACAGATAAACGCAAAGATGGCTCGGGCAAATTGTTGTACTGCTCTTTTTGCGGCAAAAGCCAGCATGAAGTGCGTAAGCTCATCGCCGGTCCATCCGTGTATATCTGCGATGAATGTGTCGATCTGTGTAACGACATCATTCGCGAAGAGATTAAGGAAGTAGCACCGCACCGTGAACGCAGTGCGCTGCCGACGCCACACGAAATTCGTAACCATCTTGACGATTACGTCATCGGTCAGGAACAGGCCAAGAAAGTGCTGGCGGTCGCGGTATACAACCACTACAAACGTCTGCGCAACGGCGACACCAGTAATGGCGTCGAGTTGGGCAAAAGTAATATTCTGCTGATCGGTCCGACCGGCTCCGGTAAAACGCTGTTGGCGGAAACGCTGGCGCGCCTGCTGGACGTTCCGTTCACGATGGCGGATGCCACCACGCTGACCGAAGCGGGTTACGTGGGTGAGGACGTTGAGAACATCATCCAGAAACTGTTGCAGAAGTGCGACTACGATGTGCAGAAAGCGCAGCGTGGTATTGTCTATATCGATGAAATTGACAAGATTTCCCGTAAGTCTGACAACCCGTCGATCACCCGTGACGTTTCCGGTGAAGGCGTACAGCAAGCGCTGCTGAAACTGATCGAAGGGACGGTTGCTGCCGTTCCGCCGCAGGGTGGACGTAAACATCCGCAGCAGGAATTCTTGCAGGTGGATACCTCTAAGATCCTGTTCATCTGTGGCGGTGCGTTTGCCGGCCTGGATAAAGTGATCGCCAACCGCGTTGAAACCGGCTCCGGCATTGGTTTTGGTGCAACGGTGAAAGCGAAATCCGACAAGGCCAGCGAAGGCGAACTGCTCTCGCAGGTTGAGCCGGAAGATTTGATCAAGTTTGGTCTGATTCCTGAGTTTATTGGTCGTCTGCCGGTTGTGGCAACGCTGAGCGAACTGAGCGAAGAAGCGCTGATCCAGATCCTGAAAGAGCCGAAAAACGCGCTGACCAAGCAGTATCAGGCGCTGTTCAATCTGGAAGGCGTTGACCTGGAGTTCCGCGACGAAGCGCTGGATGCGATTGCCCGCAAAGCCATGGCGCGTAAAACTGGTGCCCGTGGTCT
The DNA here is from genome assembly GCF_016906145.1 of Citrobacter sp. MGH 55. Classification (NCBI taxonomy): domain Bacteria; kingdom Pseudomonadati; phylum Pseudomonadota; class Gammaproteobacteria; order Enterobacterales; family Enterobacteriaceae; genus Citrobacter; species Citrobacter sp. MGH 55. Next base: position 4,907,401 of record NZ_CP070239.1, on the reverse strand, counting down.
GCGTTCCATCGTAGAAGCCGCGCTGCTGGATACCATGTATGATCTGCCTTCGATGGAAGACGTCGAAAAAGTGGTGATTGATGAGTCGGTGATCGGCGGTCAGAGCAAGCCATTACTGATTTACGGCAAGCCGGAAGCCCAGCAGGCATCTGGTGAATAATTAGCCAATCCATACAATCAGTTAATCAAAAAGGGGGGATTTTATCTCCCCTTTACTTTTTCCGTAATCATGGCGTTGAATGTGTGGGAAACATCCCCATATACTGACATACATGTTAAAGGTGGCATGAAGCACAGCTATGCCATCTGATTACCTGGCGGACACTAAACTAAGAGAGAGCTCTATGAATCCTGAGCGTTCTGAACGCATTGAAATCCCCGTATTGCCGTTGCGCGATGTGGTGGTTTATCCGCACATGGTCATACCCTTGTTTGTAGGGCGGGAAAAATCTATCCGTTGTCTGGAAGCGGCTATGGACCATGATAAAAAAATCATGCTGGTCGCCCAGAAGGAAGCATCAACGGATGAGCCGGGTGTAAACGATCTTTTCACCGTCGGGACCGTGGCCTCTATTTTGCAGATGCTGAAACTGCCTGACGGCACCGTCAAAGTGCTGGTCGAAGGGTTACAGCGTGCGCGTATTTCTGCGCTGTCTGATAACGGCGAGCACTTCTCTGCGAAAGCGGAATACCTTGATTCGCCTGCTATTGATGAGCGCGAACAGGAAGTGCTGGTACGCACAGCGATCAGCCAGTTCGAAGGCTACATCAAGCTGAACAAGAAAATCCCACCAGAAGTGCTGACGTCGCTCAATAGCATTGACGATCCGGCACGTCTGGCGGACACCATCGCTGCCCATATGCCGCTGAAGCTGGCGGATAAGCAGTCCGTGCTGGAGATGTCAGATGTGAATGAACGTCTGGAATATCTGATGGCGATGATGGAGTCTGAAATCGATCTGCTGCAGGTGGAGAAGCGCATTCGCAACCGCGTGAAAAAGCAGATGGAGAAGTCCCAGCGTGAGTACTATCTGAATGAGCAAATGAAGGCGATTCAGAAAGAACTCGGCGAAATGGACGATGCGCCGGACGAAAACGAAGCGCTGAAGCGGAAGATCGACGCGGCAAAAATGCCGAAAGAGGCGAAAGAGAAAGCCGAAGCTGAACTGCAGAAGCTGAAAATGATGTCGCCGATGTCAGCGGAAGCGACCGTCGTGCGTGGTTACATCGACTGGATGGTACAGGTGCCATGGAATGCGCGTAGCAAGGTCAAAAAAGACCTGCGTCAGGCGCAGGAAATCCTTGATACCGACCATTATGGTCTGGAGCGCGTGAAAGACCGCATCCTTGAGTATCTCGCGGTACAAAGCCGTGTGAACAAAATCAAGGGGCCGATCCTGTGCCTGGTGGGACCGCCGGGGGTAGGTAAAACCTCTCTGGGTCAGTCCATCGCCAAAGCGACCGGGCGTAAATACATCCGTATGGCGCTGGGCGGCGTGCGTGATGAAGCGGAAATTCGTGGCCACCGTCGGACATACATCGGTTCAATGCCGGGTAAACTGATCCAGAAAATGGCGAAAGTGGGCGTGAAAAACCCGCTGTTCCTGCTCGATGAGATCGACAAAATGTCTTCCGACATGCGTGGCGATCCGGCATCCGCACTGCTTGAAGTTCTGGATCCTGAGCAGAACGTGGCGTTCAGCGATCACTACCTGGAAGTGGACTACGATCTCAGCGACGTGATGTTTGTCGCGACCTCCAACTCCATGAACATTCCAGCGCCGCTGCTGGATCGTATGGAAGTGATCCGTCTGTCCGGGTATACCGAAGACGAGAAGCTGAACATTGCCAAACAGCACCTGTTGCCGAAGCAGATTGAGCGTAACGCGCTGAAGAAAGGCGAGCTGACGGTCGACGACAGCGCCATTATCGGCATTATTCGTTACTACACTCGTGAGGCTGGCGTGCGTAGTCTGGAACGTGAAATTTCCAAACTGTGCCGGAAAGCGGTTAAGCAATTGCTGCTGGATAAGTCACTGAAACACATTGTGATCAATGGCGATAACCTGCACGACTACCTGGGTGTACAGCGCTTTGACTATGGTCGCGCGGACAATGAAAACCGCGTAGGCCAGGTGACCGGTCTGGCGTGGACGGAAGTGGGCGGCGATCTGCTGACCATCGAAACCGCCTGCGTGCCGGGCAAAGGCAAGCTGACCTACACCGGTTCGCTGGGTGAAGTGATGCAGGAGTCCATTCAGGCTGCATTGACCGTGGTGCGCGCGCGTGCGGAAAAACTGGGTATTAATCCGGACTTTTACGAAAAACGCGACATTCACGTTCACGTTCCGGAAGGGGCGACGCCGAAAGACGGTCCGAGCGCCGGTATTGCGATGTGTACCGCACTGGTTTCCTGCCTGACCGGTAACCCGGTGCGTGCCGATGTGGCGATGACCGGTGAGATCACCCTGCGTGGTCAGGTACTGCCGATCGGTGGGTTAAAAGAAAAACTTCTGGCTGCGCACCGTGGTGGTATTAAAACGGTCTTAATTCCGGATGAAAACAAACGCGACCTGGAAGAGATTCCGGACAATGTTATTGCCGATTTGGACATCCATCCGGTGAAACGCATTGAAGAGGTTCTGACGCTCGCATTGCAAAATGAACCCTCTGGAATGCAGGTTGTGACGGCAAAATAGTGACCTCGCGCAAAGAGCACTAATAAAAACAGGGCTGGCAGGCCATTTCGTACTTGCCAGCCTTTTTTTGTATAGCTAATTTAGATGACGGATTGGGCTTGCCATCATTATCGGGTGTTGTAAGGGCATGGCAGGCCTGATATAACTGCTGCGCGGTCGCACTTTGAAGGATTCTGGTGCGATATAAATTATAATGAGGAAGAGAAGAGTGAATAAATCTCAACTGATCGACAAAATTGCTGCAGGGGCTGATATCTCCAAAGCTGCGGCAGGGCGTGCGTTAGACGCAATTATTGCTTCTGTTACCGAATCTCTGAAAGAAGGGGATGACGTTGCGCTGGTAGGTTTTGGTACTTTTGCTGTTAAAGAGCGTGCTGCCCGTACTGGCCGCAACCCGCAAACAGGTAAAGAGATCGCCATTGCTGCCGCCAAAGTACCTGGTTTCCGTGCAGGTAAAGCACTGAAAGACGCAGTAAACTAAGCGTGATCCCCTTCCGGGGACAGGACTCAGTACAAGGGCGCATCAATTGATGTGCCTTTTTTGTTTTTGCAGCGATTTTCTACATGTTGTGGGCTGACAATCGCCCCTGTTTCTTGTCACAATAGGCCTTTATGCGCAGCGTTCAGGAAACGCTATGCTGCGTAACGCGTATATACACAAGGCATTCACGTTTCATCGGGGCAGTTAACGACGAGGCCGCGTGAAAGATGCCGTGTATAGTCACCTACAGCGGAGTGTGGTTACACCATGATGGACAGCTTACGCACGGCTGCTAACAGTCTCGTGCTCAAGATTATTTTCGGAATCATTATCGTGTCGTTCATTCTGACCGGCGTGAGTGGTTACCTGATTGGCGGAGGCAACAACTACGCCGCTAAAGTGAATGACCAGGAAATCAGCCGTGGGCAGTTTGAGAATGCGTTCAACAGCGAACGTAATCGCATGCAGCAACAGTTGGGCGATCAGTACTCTGAGCTTGCGGCAAACGAAGGTTACATGAAAACCCTGCGCCAGCAGACGCTTAATCGTCTGATTGATGAAGCGCTGCTTGATCAGTATGCCCGCGAACTCAAACTTGGCATCAGCGACGAGCAGGTGAAGCAGGCGATTTTCTCCACGCCGGCATTCCAGGTCGATGGCAAATTTGATAACAACCGTTATAACGCGATTGTTAATCAGATGGGGATGACCGCTGACCAGTATGCGCAAGCCTTGCGTAACCAACTGACTACACAGCAGCTTATCAGCGGCGTCGCGGGCACCGATTTTATGCTCAAGGGTGAGACTGATGAGCTGGCGGCGCTGGTTGCACAGCAGCGTGTCGTCCGTGAAGCCACGATTGACGTCAATGCTCTTGCAGCGAAGCAGTCGGTGACGGATCAGGAAGTGGCCAGCTACTACGAGCAGCACAAAAACAGCTTCATGACTCCGGAACAGTTCCGCGTCAGCTACATCAAGCTGGACGCCGCCTCGATGCAAAAGCCGGTTAGCGATGAAGATATCCAGTCTTATTACGATCAGCATCAGGATCAGTTCACCCAGGCACAGCGTAGCCGTTACAGCATCATCCAGACTAAAACGGAAGATGAAGCGAAAGCGGTACTCGACGCGCTGAACAAAGGTGGTGACTTTGCTGCGCTGGCGAAAGAGAAATCGGCCGACATCATCTCTGCCCGCAACGGCGGCGATATGGGTTGGCTGGAAGACGCCACCACGCCGGAAGAGCTGAAAAATGCCGGGCTGAAAGAGAAGGGCCAGCTTTCTGGCGTGATTAAATCCTCTGTTGGCTTTCTGGTTGTGCGTCTGGACGACATTCAGCCGGCGGTTGTGAAGCCGCTGAACGAAGTCCGTGATGACATCGCAGCGAAAGTGAAACAGGAAAAAGCGCTGGATGCTTACTTTGCTTTACAGCAGAAAGTGAGCGATGCGGCGAACAATGATACGGAATCTCTGGCGGGTGCCGAACAGGCAGCTGGCGCGAAAGCGGTACAGACGGGCTGGTTCAGTCACGAGAACCTGCCGGAAGAGCTGAATTTCAAACCGGTATCAGACGCCATTTTTGATGGTGCTCTGGTGGGTGAAAACGGCGCGCCGGGCAGAAACTCCGATATCATCACCGTCGATGGCGATCGCGCGTTTGTTCTGCGTATCAGCGATCACAAGGCAGAGGCCGTGAAGCCGCTGTCTGAGGTGAAAGATCAGGTTACGGCGCTGGTTAAGCACAACAAGGCAGAGCAGCAGGCTAAACTGGATGCGGAAAAACTGCTGGTTGAGCTGAAGGCGGGTAAAGGCGCAGAAGCGATGAAAGCCGCTGGTCTGAGCTTTGGAGAGTCTAAAACGCTGAGCCGTACGGGCCAGGATCCGGTTAGCCAGGTGGCGTTTGGTCTGAGCCTGCCGGCGAAAGATAAGCCGAGCTATGGCATTGCCAACGATATGCAGGGCAATGTGGTTTTGCTGGCTCTGGACGACGTGAAAGCGGGCTCCATGCCGGAAGATCAGAAGAAAGCGATGGTTCAGGGGATCACCCAGAACAATGCGCAGATTGTCTTTGAGGCATTGATGAGTAACCTGCGTAAATCGGCGAAAATCAAAATCGGCGATGCGATGGATCAACAGCCGTAATCGTCGAGACGTCTCGCAAATCATTGCACAACCGTTGTAACACCTGAAGGCCGCTTTCGCGGCCTTTTCCATTTCTGACATTTGCCATTTGTTCGCTGGTTTTAACCTCGTTATCGTGATTCCACTGTTCACTAACAAGGAGAAAACAGTATGAAACATGGAATCAAAGCGTTACTTATCACCCTTTCCTTCGCCTGCGCGGGTATGACGCAAAGCGCGCTGGCGGCGTCATCGACAGCGGCAGCGAAAAGCCCGGCGGTGGAGACCAGCGCACAAGCACCGGTTGCAGGGCAAAACAAATCCGCGGTTCCGGCGAAAGCCAGCACCGAAGAGGGCACCAGGGTCAGCATCAATACCGCATCGGCAGAAGAGTTGGCGCGGGCGATGAACGGTGTTGGCCTGAAGAAAGCGCAGGCGATAGTCAGCTATCGTGAAGAGTACGGCCCGTTTAAAACGGTGGAAGATCTCAAACAAGTGCCGGGGATGGGCAACGCGTTAGTGGAGCGCAATCTGTCTGCTTTAACACTTTAATCACTTGCGCACTGGCAAATATTTGCCAGACTGAGAGAGGTCATACCAGTTATGATCTCTCTACTCTTGTCTCTCTATAACAAAAACGTAAGGTCTCTGCGCTATGCAAACACAGATTAAGGTTCGTGGTTATCATCTTGATGTCTATCAGCACGTGAATAATGCCCGCTATCTTGAGTTTCTGGAGGAAGCCCGCTGGGATGGCCTGGAGAGCAGCGATAGTTTTCAATGGATGACGGCCCACAATATCGCTTTCGTGGTGGTCAACATCAATATTAACTATCGCCGTCCAGCGGTTCTGAGTGATCTGCTAACCGTCACCAGTCAGGTGCAACAGCTAAACGGGAAAAGCGGTATTCTAAGCCAGGTGATTACGCTGGAACCGGAAGGACAGGTGGTGGCTGATGCGCTTATTACGTTCGTCTGTATTGATCTGAAATCGCAAAAAGCGCTGCCGCTGGAAGGGGAGTTACGCGAAAAGCTGGAGCAGATGGTGAAGTAGGGGTGGATGATCCAACTGTTGGCCGGATAAGGTGCCTGGCACCGCCATCCGGCGAAACCCGCAATTATTTCAAACCGGTCTTCTGCTTCATTGCCGCCATTATGACCGGTTTATCTGCCAGGTAATGATTCAGGCCATTTGCGCGTAGATTACAGGCTGCGCAGTGGCCGCAACCGTCGCCCTTGATGCCGTTATAGCAGGTCAGCGTTTCTTCACGTACCAGATCCAGCTTACCCCAATAATCTGCCAGCGCCCAGGTTTCGGCTTTATCAATCCACATCAGCGGCGTTTCAAAGCGGATATCTTTCGCCATCCCCAGTTTAATGGCGTGATTCAGCGCCTCGACAAAATCATTGCGGCAGTCAGGGTAACCAGAGAAATCGGTCTCGCAGACGCCGGTAATCACCGCTTCTGCTTTTACCTGATAAGCATAAATCGCCGCCAGGGTCAGAAACAGAATATTACGTCCAGGGACAAAGGTATTCGGGATCCCATCAGCATCCGGTTCATAATCCGGAACCGGGATGTTGTCACGGGTCAGGCTGCTGACTGCCAGTTCACTCAGCAGCGTCACGTCCAGTACTTTGTGTGCACGTGCACCCAGTTTCAGGGCCAGATCACGTGCAACATCAATCTCCGCGCGATGGCGCTGACCATAATCAAAGGTCACGCAATGCACTTCATCATACTGATGCAGCGCCTGCACCAGACAGGTGGTGGAGTCCTGGCCTCCACTGAATACTACGACGGCACGTTTCATGGTTAATCCTGATAAGTTACTGTACACAAAGCCATTCAAATTGCATCGAGACGAAAAGTCTGAGAATCTCCTGGAGTTTACATAAGTAAATGACAGGGGTGAACAGACGTAGCCGACAAAGAGGCAGTTTGAAGAATGACGTGTATAAAGCCGCTATGGTAGCGCCAGAGTTGCCTGGCGACCAGCTTCTTCACGACGCGGGTGGCGGTAGCCAGGCTTCGGTGAACTCAAACCAGCCGCGCGGATTCAACCGCACCCCGTTCACACCAGGTGGTGCGCTGATGCGATAGTGATAGTTAAACAGCGGCGTCAGCGTCGCGTCATCCATCAGGCTGGCGAAAACTTGCCGCAGCGCGGCATAGCGATGATCCTCTTCCGGTCTGATTTGCAGCGCATCCAGCGTGGCCTGAAGATGTGAGAATGTTGGTGCATCAAGCACGTGCGGCCAAAGTGAATCACAGCGTAGCCACTGTTCGAGTGTATATTCGGGCGCTTCGCCAATCAGGCGGTCTCCCATCAGCAGATCCGCTTCGGCAAGCCGTTGGCAGCCGTCCCAGGTTTTCGCGTTATGAAAAATCAGCGTCAGTTCGCAGCCGAGGGCGGCCAGCGTGTGGCGCAGGTGTTCTGCCATAGTATGCAGTTCCACCGGCAGGTGATAAACCAGCGTCATTTTTTTCGGTAGTTCAACCGATTCCAGCCCCTCCCACTGCGGAATGGCCCAGCCAGGCAACAATTCGTTGCAGGGCGTAATCAGGTTTTCTCTCACATCCAGCGTTTGCAGCAGTGAAGAACGATGAATAAGGCTGACCAGCCGACGAGCCTGCAGTGGCGTCAGGTGGGCGCTTTTTTTCAGCGCGAGATAGCAAAAGCCGAGACTGATGCCGGTACTTACCGGGCTCACCGTGGCGAGCTCTTCGGGTTTGCCAATGGTTATCTGCACCGGATGGCGACAACTGGTGCCGAGATCTTGCTCAAAAAGCTGAGGGGTGATCCAGTATTCAATGGCTTTGAGCAGTGGATGTACGAGATGGTAATGGTCATGGCTTTCCAGACGTACCAGTTCGGGCGTAAACAGCGTCAGACGAAAAGGTCCCGTTCCGATGACGGGGTGTTCCGGATGTGCCAGCAGGCTGCCGTAGCTTGCCAGCCGGTGCGCCAGCCAGAAATCCGGGCGGTGCAGGATAAACGTCAGGCACTGTGGATGCGTCACCTCAATGTGCTTTACGCTGATAAACAGCCGGTTCAGTGCCGGGAGTTTGCGCAACATCAGCAGTCGCTGATGAAGCTGTGTGGTCTCTACCGCGTCACCGTTGTGCCAGAACAGCGTCGAGCGGATATAGAAGTCCCAGCGCAACCCGTCGGCGGAAATATCCCAGTGGTGGGCTAAATCCCCGCATGGCCGCTGCGTCTGGCTGTCAAAACGGGTCAGTCCGGAGAAAATCTGCCCTGCGAGATGTTGCTCGGCGCGACCGGGAAGAAAACCAGAATGCAGCGGTTCAAGCTGACGGTAATAGGGAATACGCAGCGTGGGCGTGTCGTTTTGCCATTGACCCCCCATAAAGGGCTGCAGCATGGCCCGCAGTTCACCGGGTGCCAGTTGCGCCAGCTCCAGTACGCTAAGCTGTTGGCCCTTCTCCAGCGCCTGTTCCATCATCGCCGTGCGCAATGATTCCGGGGCCACCAGAAAACGCAGTTGCCCGCGCTTACCGCGTCCGGACTGCGCCTCCCAGACCAGCCAACCTGATTCCTGCGCCTGGCGCAACAACGTGCGGACGTGCCGCTCACTACAGAAGCAGCGTTCAGCCAGTTCCCCGACGGTCACGTGCTGCGGTTCGCCGTTAGAAGGCTGCCAGAGTCGCTGGTACTGATTAAGCCGATTGAGAAGTCGCATATAAACCCGGAACAATTTCTTTTATCTATTCACTATTACTTCCGTATATCTCAGGTAATACTGAATCACAAGTTAATCCGTCACCGAGTGGAGAAAGAGATGGCACGCCTGGCTGCATTTGATATGGATGGCACCCTGTTGATGCCAAATCACCATTTGGGTGATGAAACGCTCTCTACTCTGGCGCGTCTGCGTGAACGTGACATTACCCTGACGTTTGCCACCGGACGCCATGTACTGGAAATGCGCCATATTCTCGGCACCTTTTCACTCGATGCTTTTCTGATCACCGGTAACGGGACACGCATTCACTCGCTGGAAGGCGAGGTGCTGCACCGTCAGGATCTGGATCCGGCTGTTGCTGAGATCGTCCTGCATCAGCACTGGGACACACAGGCGAGTATGCATGTCTTCAACGATAACGGCTGGTTTACCGGACAAGAGATTCCCGAGATGCTGCACGCCCACGTCTATAGCGGTTTTCGCTATCAGATTGTGGATGTCGCGCGTATTCCGGCAGATCGGGTGACTAAAGTTTGCTTCTGTGGCGATCATGACGATTTGACGAGGCTGAAAATTCAGCTTGAAGAGGTACTGGGTGCACGAGCCCATCTTTGTTACTCGGCGATCGATTGCCTGGAAGTACTGCCGGTAGGCTGTAACAAAGGTTCTGCACTGGAGGTCCTGAGCGGACATCTGGGGCTGTCGCTGGCGGAATGTATGGCGTTTGGTGACGCGATGAACGATCGCGAAATGCTTGGCAGTGTCGGCCGTGGCCTGATCATGGGCAATGCCATGCCGCAGCTTATTGCCGAACTTCCCCATTTACCGGTGATTGGTCATTGTCGCAACCAGGCGGTATCACACTTTTTGACACATTGGCTGGACTATCCAAATCTTCCTTATTCCCCCGAATGAGAGACCCTACCAGCACCGGGCGTTCAGCCCGGTTTTTTTTGATTTAATGCGTATTCAGCAACCGCGCCAGCTCTGCTTTCGCCGCGCGAAGATCGCCAATATGGGCGCTCACCCATTCAGCATGGTAGTAGGTGTCCAGATAGCGTTCGCCGCTGTCGCACAGTAGCGTCACCAGCGAACCGGTTTCTCCGGCTTCGCGCATGCGGGCGGCCAGTTGCAGCATACCCCACATATTGGTGCCCGTAGAGGCGCCGACTTTGCGGCCCAGTTGCGTTTCCAGCCAGTGCGCGGTCGCCACGCTGGCGGCATCCGGTACGCGCAGCATCTCATCGACCACGTCGGCAATGAATGACGGTTCGACGCGCGGGCGTCCAATTCCTTCAATTTTGCTGCCGACAGGGCTGCGCAGCGTAGCATCACGCGACTGCCAGAAAGGCAGGAAGACGGAGTTTTCCGGGTCCACCACCATCAATTTTGTATCGTAACCCTGGCAGCGGATGTAGCGGCCAATGGTCGCGGAGGTCCCGCCGGTTCCGGCGCTCATCACAATGTGTTTCGGTATGGGATGCGGTTCACACTGCATCTGGCGGAAGATGCTGTCGGCGATATTGTTGTTACCGCGCCAGTCGGTGGCGCGTTCGGCATAGGTGAACTGATCCATATAATGGCCGTTCAACTCATGCGCCAGTTGTTCTGACGCCGCATAAATCTCGCAGGCGCTGTCCACGAAATGACAGCGACCACCGTAAAATTCAATCTGTTCGATTTTCCGTTTGGCCGTGCAGGCGGGCATGACGGCGATAAACGGCAGCCCCAGCAGGCGCGCGAAATAGGCTTCGGAGACTGCCGTTGAACCGGAAGAGGATTCGATAATAGTTGTGCCTTCCTTAATCCAGCCATTGCACAACCCATAGAGGAACAGCGAACGCGCCAGCCGGTGCTTCAGGCTACCGGTCGGGTGGGTGCTTTCATCTTTCAGATAGAGCTGGATATCCGGAAATGCCGGTAATGGCAGGCGGATAAGATGGGTATCCGCCGAGCGCTGATAATCCGCGTTAATCTCATTGATGGCATTTTTAACCCAGGTGCTGTTCATCATTAGTATCCATTTGTCATTTTGTGCCAAGAGTAGCGAAAAGCACGGAAAAAATTGTTGCCATTTAGCCTTTAAAATAGAATGTAAGGAGAAAATTCTTCTCTGAGGTGCCGGTATGTTAGATAAAATTGACCGTAAGCTGCTTGCATTGTTGCAACAGGACTGCACCCTCTCTTTGCAGGCGCTGGCGGATGCCGTTAATCTGACCACCACACCCTGCTGGAAACGCCTCAAACGACTGGAAGATGAGGGTATTCTGGTCGGTAAAGTCGCACTGCTGGATCCGGAAAAACTGGGGCTGGGATTAACTGCCTTTGTGCTCATTAAAACCCAGCATCACAGCAGTGACTGGTATTGCCGCTTCGTGACGGTGGTCAGTGAGATGCCGGAGGTGTTGGGCTTCTGGCGCATGGCCGGGGAGTACGATTACCTGATGCGGGTTCAGGTGGCCGACATGAAGCGCTATGACGACTTCTATAAACGTCTGGTCAATAGCGTTCCCGGTCTGTCGGACGTCACGTCGAGCTTTGCCATGGAACAGATTAAATACACCACTGCGCTGCCAATCGAATAACTCTCCCGGCACGATTTGCCGGAAAATCAGGTCAGGACATAATACGTGCGATTATTTGCTCAATTAAGCTGGTATTTTCGCCGGGAGTGGCGTCGCTACCTCGGGGCGGTTGCCTTGCTTATCCTCATCGCTATTCTGCAACTCATTCCACCAAAAGTGGTCGGTATTGTGGTGGATGGCGTATCTACACAACGCTTTACGCCGCAACAGATCATGCTGTGGATTGGCACCATCGCCCTGATTGCCGTGGTGGTCTATCTGCTGCGCTACGTCTGGCGCGTGCTGCTGTTTGGTGCGTCTTACCAACTGGCGGTGGAGCTACGCGAAGATTATTACCGCCAACTCAGCCGCCAGCATCCTGAATTTTATCTGCGCCACCGCACTGGGGATCTCATGGCGCGCGCCACCAATGATGTCGACCGCGTTGTCTTTGCCGCCGGGGAAGGGGTTCTGACGCTGGTGGATTCGCTGGTGATGGGCTGTGCGGTGCTGATTGTGATGTCCACGCAGATCAGCTGGCAGCTCACGTTGTTTGCCCTGCTGCCGATGCCGGTGATGGCGCTGATGATCAAACGTTATGGCGATCGTCTGCACGACCGCTTCCGGCTGGCGCAGGCGGCATTCTCCAGTCTCAACGACCGTACCCAGGAGAGCCTGACCAGTATTCGCATGATCAAAGCCTTTGGCCTGGAAGATCGGCAGTCCGCGCTGTTTGCGGCTGACGCGGAAGATACCGGGAAGAAAAACATGCGTGTGGCGCGTATTGATGCCCGCTTTGATCCGACGATTTATATCGCCATCGGCACGGCGAACCTGCTGGCTATCGGCGGCGGTAGCTGGATGGTCGTACAAGGTTCGCTGACGCTGGGACAACTGACCAGCTTTATGATGTATCTCGGGCTGATGATTTGGCCGATGCTGGCGCTGGCGTGGATGTTTAACATCGTGGAGCGCGGCAGTGCGGCTTACGGTCGTATTCGCGCGATGCTGGCAGAAGCGCCGGTGGTGAATGATGGCAGCGAACCGGTGCCGGAAGGGCGGGGCGAGCTAGCGGTGGCAATCCGTGAGTTCAGCTATCCGCAAACCACGCACCCGACGCTGGAAAATGTCAATTTTCAGCTTAAGCCTGGGCAGATGCTCGGCATCTGCGGGCCGACTGGTGCGGGTAAAAGTACCGTGTTGTCGCTGATTCAGCGCCATTTCGATGTCACCCAGGGAGATATCCGTTTTCATGACATCCCTCTGCCATGCCTGCAACTGGATAGCTGGCGCAGTCGGCTGGCGGTGGTCAGTCAGACGCCATTCCTGTTTTCGGATACGGTAGCCAATAACATTGCGCTGGGCTGCCCCGGCGCCACGCAGCAGGATATTGAACATGTCGCGCGTTTAGCCAGTGTGCATGAGGATATTCTCCGTCTGCCGCAGGGTTACGACACTGAAGTCGGTGAGCGCGGCGTGATGCTTTCCGGCGGACAGAAACAGCGTATCTCCATTGCGCGGGCGCTGTTGCTGAATGCCGAAATCCTGATCCTGGATGATGCCCTGTCGGCGGTGGACGGGCGAACGGAGCATCAGATCTTGCACAATCTGCGCCAGTGGGGAGAAGGGCGAACGGTGATTATCAGCGCGCACCGCCTCTCGGCGCTGACTGAAGCGAGCGAAATCATCGTGATGCAGCATGGGCATATCGCGCAGCGCGGCGATCACGAGGCACTGGTGCAGCAGGCGGGCTGGTATCGCGATATGTACCGTTATCAGCAACTGGAAGCGGCGCTTGATGATGCGCCGGAAAATAACGAGGAGGCGGCAAATGCGTAGTTTTGGGCAGTTATGGCCGACCCTCAAACGCCTGCTGGCCTATGGATCGCCATGGCGAAAACCATTAGGCGTTGCAGTGATTATGCTGTGGGTCGCGGCGGCAGCAGAAGTCAGCGGGCCGCTACTGATAAGCTACTTCATCGACAACATGGTGGCTAAAAATAACCTGCCGCTGGGGAGGGTGACCGGACTCATTGCCGCCTATCTTGGGCTACAGATTCTCGCCGCCAGTCTGCACTATGCTCAGTCGCTGTTGTTTAACCGCGCTGCGGTCGGCGTGGTGCAGCAATTGCGTACCGACGTGATGGATGCCGCGCTGCGCCAGCCGTTGAGTGAATTTGACACGCAGCCCGTCGGACAGCTCATTTCGCGCGTCACCAACGATACCGAAGTGATCCGCGATCTGTATGTCACGGTAGTCGCGACAGTTCTGCGCAGCGCGGCGCTGATTGGCGCGATGCTGGTGGCAATGTTCAGTCTCGACTGGCGCATGGCGCTGGTGGCGATCCTGATTTTCCCGGCGGTGCTGGTGGTGATGATTATCTATCAGCGTTACAGCACGCCGATAGTCCGTCGTGTGCGGGCTTATCTCGCCGATATCAATGATGGCTTCAACGAAGTGATTAACGGCATGAGCGTGATCCAGCAGTTTCGCCAGCAGGCGCGCTTTGGTGAGAGGATGGGCGAAGCCAGCCGCTCGCATTATCTGGCGCGTATGCAGACGTTGCGTTTAGATGGCTTCTTATTACGGCCTCTGCTGAGCCTGTTTTCCGCGCTCATTCTCTGCGGTCTGTTGATGTTGTTCAGTTTTACGTCGGCAGGAACAATAGAAGTCGGGGTGCTCTACGCCTTTATCAGTTATCTGGGACGCCTTAATGAACCGCTGATCGAACTGACCACTCAGCAGTCGATGCTGCAACAGGCCGTGGTGGCCGGGGAGCGCGTGTTTGAACTGATGGACGGGCCGCGCCAGCGTTACGGGCAGGACCCGCGACCGCTGGCGTCCGGGCAGATTGACGTTGAGGATGTGTCGTTCGCCTACCGCGATGATAATCTGGTGCTGCAAAATGTCAGCCTTTCCGTACCGTCCCGCAGTTTTGTTGCACTGGTTGGGCATACCGGCAGCGGTAAAAGTACGCTTGCCAGTCTGCTGATGGGCTATTACCCACTGAGTCAGGGGGAGATTCGCCTTGACGGGCGTCCATTACGTTCACTGAGTCACAGCGCGTTGCGTCAGGGCGTCGCGATGGTGCAACAGGATCCGGTGGTCATGGCGGATTCATTCCTGGCAAACGTGACGCTGGGGCGGGATATCTCTGAAGAACAAGTGTGGCAAGCCCTGGAGACGGTGCAACTGGCGGAGCTGGCTCGCGGGATGAGCGAAGGCATTCATACTCAACTTGGCGAGCAGGGGAACAATCTCTCCGTCGGGCAGAAACAGTTACTGGCGCTGGCGCGGGTGCTGGTGGCAACGCCGCAAATTTTGATCCTCGACGAAGCGACCGCCAGTATCGATTCCGGTACCGAGCAGGCCATTCAGCATGCGCTGGCCGCCGTGCGCGAACACACCACGCTGGTGGTGATTGCGCACCGACTGTCGACCATTGTTGAGGCGGACACCATTCTGGTGCTTCATCGTGGACAGGCGGTAGAGCGTGGTACTCATCAGCAACTGCTTGCGGCGCAAGGGCGCTACTGGCAGATGTATCAGCTCCAGCTCGCTGGCGAAGAGCTTGCCGCCAGCGTTCGTGAGGAGTCGCTTCCCGCCTGATGCACCGCCACTGCCGGGTCGCTTCGGCGGTGGTGCAAAAATGTAACGCATCATGCACTGCCATGGTGCGTTTTTCTTTTCCCGTTCCGTTTTCCATTCTGAATCGCCAGTCAGACGGCCTGTAGAACAGACATCGGCCCCGCTTTTTCAATTCTGGCATACCCCTTGCAATACCTCAGTCGTGTAGTCGCACCATATGCCGAATTCTGACTGGAGGGGATCTATGAAGCTGGTTACCGTGGTAATCAAACCGTTCAAACTGGAAGACGTTCGCGAAGCGCTCTCTTCTATTGGTATTCAAGGGCTGACCGTCACCGAAGTGAAAGGGTTCGGACGTCAGAAGGGTCATGCCGAGTTATATCGGGGTGCAGAGTACAGTGTCAACTTCCTGCCTAAAGTGAAGATTGATGTGGCCATTGCCGACGACCAACTGGATGAAGTGATCGATGTCATCAGCAAGGCGGCCTACACCGGAAAAATTGGCGACGGCAAAATTTTCGTCGCGGAGCTGCAACGCGTCATTCGTATTCGCACCGGCGAAGCTGACGAAGCGGCGCTGTAAAGCCTGGCACACAGTAACGGGAAACGACAAAATGAAGATAGCAACGATGAAAACGGGCCTTGCTTCGCTGGCGCTGCTGCCAGGTCTCGCGATGGCTGCTCCGGCAGTGGCGGATAAAGCCGATAACGCCTTTATGATGATTTGTACCGCGTTGGTGCTGTTTATGACCATACCGGGTATCGCCCTGTTTTACGGCGGTTTGATCCGCGGGAAGAACGTCCTGTCGATGCTGACGCAGGTCACCGTCACCTTTGCGCTGGTGTGCATCATATGGGTGGTGTTTGGTTATTCACTGGCATTCGGCGAAGGGAACAGCTTCTTCGGTAACTTCAACTGGGTGATGCTGAAAAACATTGAACTGACCGCCGTAATGGGCAGTATCTACCAATATATTCACGTTGCATTCCAGGGATCGTTTGCCTGTATTACTGTCGGCCTGATCGTCGGTTCGCTGGCGGAACGCATCCGTTTCTCTGCCGTCCTGATCTTCGTGGTGGTCTGGCTGACCCTCTCCTACATTCCGATTGCCCATATGGTGTGGGGCGGCGGCCTGTTGGGATCGCACGGTGCGCTGGACTTTGCCGGCGGTACCGTCGTGCATATCAACGCCGCCATCGCTGGCCTGGTGGGGGCTTACCTGATTGGCAAACGTGTGGGTTTCGGCAAAGAGGCGTTCAAACCGCATAACCTGCCGATGGTCTTTACCGGTACGGCGATCCTCTATATCGGTTGGTTCGGCTTTAACGCCGGTTCCGCAGGGACGGCGAACGAAATTGCTGCGCTGGCCTTTGTGAACACCGTTGTTGCCACGGCCGCCGCGATCCTCGGCTGGATCTTCGGCGAGTGGGCGTTGCGCGGTAAACCGTCTCTGCTGGGGGCATGCTCAGGGGCGATTGCTGGTCTGGTCGGCGTGACGCCTGCCTGTGGTTACATCGGTGTCGGTGGCGCGTTAATCATTGGCGTGGTGGCTGGCGTGGCCGGGCTGTGGGGCGTGACAATGCTCAAACGTCTGCTGCGCGTTGATGACCCGTGTGATGTGTTTGGCGTTCACGGTGTCTGCGGGATTGTCGGTTGTATTCTTACCGGGGTCTTTGCCTCAAGCGCACTGGGCGGTGTGGGCTTTGCTGAAGGGGTGACGATGGGGCATCAGCTGCTGGTTCAGCTTGAGAGCATCGCCATCACGATCGTCTGGTCTGGCGTCGTGGCCTTCATCGGCTACAAGCTGGCGGATATGACCGTTGGTCTGCGCGTCCCGGAAGAGCAAGAGCGCGAAGGGCTGGATGTGAACAGTCACGGCGAGAATGCCTACAACGCATAACAGAAAAATGCCCGGTGAACTTAACCGGGCAACGCGGGATATCGCCGGATGCGCAGCAATGCCATCCGGTTTTTTATTCGTTGTGATTACGCATTACCCCTTCCTGCACGGTCGAGGCCACCAGTTTGCCATCCTGCGTGTAGAACTCGCCGCGAACAAATCCACGCGCGCTGGAGGCCGACGTGCTTTCCACGCTGTACAGCAGCCATTCATTCAAATCAAACGGACGGTGGAACCACATGGAGTGGTCGATCGTGGCAATCTGAATCCCTTTTTCCAGGAAACCAATGCCGTGAGGTTGCAGGGCAACCGGCAGGAAATTGAGATCGGAGGCGTAGCCCAACAGATACTGATGGACGCGAATGTCGTTGGGTAACGTACCGTTCGCGCGGATCCACACCTGGCGCGTGGGTTCTGCCACATGGCCTTTTAACGGGTTATGAAACTCAACGGGACGCACTTCCAGCGGGCGATCGCAGAGAAATTTATCTTTTAAAATCGGCGGCAACTGATGCGCGACTGACCGGGCAATGTCGGTCTCTGATGTCAATCCTTCCGGCGCGGGGGCGTGCGGCATGGTTTTTTGATGTTCGAAACCGGGCTCTGGCGCCTGGAATGAAGCGGTCATATAAAAGATAGGCTTTCCGTTCTGAATAGCGGCAACGCGGCGGGCGCTGAAGCTGTTGCCGTCGCGCAGAACTTCCACGTCATAAATAATCGGTCGCTGGCTATCACCAGGGCGTAAAAAATAGCTATGAAACGAGTGGACCAGGCGTTCTTCTGGTACCGTTTCTTTCGCTGCATACAGCGCCTGACCGACGACCTGTCCACCAAATACCTGGCGCAACCCTAAGTCTTCACTTTGGCCCCGAAAGAGTCCTTCCTCAATTTTTTCCAGATTCAACAATGTCAGCAAATTGTTCAGTGCCTGACTCATACATGCTCTCCAGGTAACAACGACGCCGAAGCGAGATAGGCAGAGTATAACGCAATTTTGGAAGTGGTCCGATGGGTGCAATAGTCTGAAAAACTGGCCAATTCCAGGCAAAAATAAGTGATATGTGCCACACTTAGCTACGTTACGTTTTTGTTAACCACTCTTCCGGCGGGAGGAAAACCCGCTGGTGCAGAGATGATAAGGAGAATTTAATGAAGCTCATGCACATGGTAAGTGGTTTAGCGGTTGCGGTTGCTCTGGCCGCCTGCGCGGATAAAAGCGCGGATATCCAGACGCCAGCGCCAAACCCAAACACTTCAGCAACGGCCACACAGCCTGCTATTCAGCAACCTAATGTCTCGGGTACCGTATGGATCCGTCAGAAAGTGGCATTGCCGCCTGACGCCGTGCTTACCGTGACCCTGTCGGATGCGTCGCTCGCCGACGCCCCGTCGAAAGTGTTGTCCCAGAAAGCGGTTCGTACCGAAGGGAAACAGGCGCCATTTAGCTTCGTTCTGCCGTTTAACCCGGCTGACGTGCAGCCGAATGCCCGCATTCTGCTGAGTGCGGCAATTACGGTGAATGACAAACTGGTGTTTATTACCGATACCGTTCAGCCGGTCATCAACCAGGGCGGTACGAAAGCCGATCTGACTCTGGTGCCGGTGCAGCAAACGGAAGTGCCTGTGCAGGCAAGCGGTGGGGCAGCGACAACGGTGCCTTCAACTTCGCCAACGCAGGTCAACCCGTCTTCAGCGGTGCCTGCTCCGACACAGTACTAAGGCCTGTCTGACCCTCTCCACCCGGAGAGGGTCAATAATTCCAGCGATACCGTTGCAAATCAATCAGCCCGCTCCCTGATACCACAATACCTTCCGCCAGTAATGCCTGCCGTTGTCGCTGTAGATCGGGACCGGTGAGTGAAATCGCGCCGTGCCGATTCACCACCCGATGCCAGGGCAGAGTGCTGCCTTCGGGTAAACGTTTGAGTACGCCGCCGACCTGTCTGGCCGCGCGCGGAGAACCTGCGAGCAACGCGACGTCGCCATAAGTGGTGACACAGCCTTCGGGAATGGAGGCAACAATTTGCCAGACGCGCTGTGGGAAAGTGTCTTGTCTGTCCATGGTCTCTTCCTGCGGTAATCTTTCAGCATAATCTGGAATGGCGGGCGCGGGAAGTTCCATTGCGCAAGAAACCAGCATCTGACCGCCGATGGCTTGCAATTACAGGGGGCAGCAGTGATAATGCGCCTGCGCGTTGGTTAACAACGCTCTCAATGGGGGCTCTGTTGGTTCTCCCGCAACGCTACTCTGTTTACCAGGTCAGGTCCGGAAGGAAGCAGCCAAGGCAGATGACGCGTGTGCCGGGATGTAGCTGGCAGGRCCCCCACCCATTTGTGCCATCTGGCATCACATCTTCGTTTTTCTTCTTGTTGTTGTCATAGTTTTGTCATTTTTTTGTCATCAAATGCTGGCAGAGTGTTCTTGGGATGTTAAATCCTGGCGCTCAATTCGCTTATCACGTCATGGCGATCCTGTCGTCGCCGGAACCGTGCTTTTGCCTGTCCACAAGGATTCTTACGATGGCTACTGCAGTACTGAATGTCAAAATTGATGAGACATTAAAAGAAAAACTTCGTCATTACGCTGAACTGAATAATGAGAATTTAAGCGTCACGACAGAAAAACTGCTGCTGATTGCCTTCGACGTTGCGGCAGAGGCGGGGGTCTCGGCTGGCGATATCGATAGCCAACACACGGAAGAGTCGTTTGTTGAGCCACTGACTCCTAAAGAAATCAAAGCATTGCGAAGACTACTGAAGAAGAAAAAATGAAACAGCAAACGCTCTCCATCGCCAGTAACTATGGCGAAGCCTGTGAACTGCTCCGCTCGGGTTATGTTAAGCATGTTTGCCTGAGCTGGAACGTCGGTAGTGATGAATTTTTCCGTATAGCCTCTGACTGGTGCGATGCCGGTGCCAAAATAAAGAAAGAGGGCGATAATTTTGTGATTTCCCTCAAGGGGTTTCCGGTTCCTCGTCAGCATTAAATAATCTTACGCACCTTAGCGTTGCCGGACTGCAGACGCAGTGTTTCCCAGATCGGTTCCAGGGTGTTAAACGCCGCGCGCAGAGGCTCTTCCGGTAAGGCAAACGGCATACGTAAGAAACGATCAAACGCGCCCGCGAGCCCAAAACGGGTGCCTGTTCCGAGTTGGATCCCGACGCTTTCCGCCCGCGTGGCGAAAAGCGTTGCCAGCGTATCCGGCAGTTCTACCCAGAAGGATAATCCGCCCTGTGGTTGCTGATAGCGCCACTCGGGAAAGTGTTTGCGCATCAGGGTGTTGCAGAGTGCGCGCCGCGCGGCGAGCTGTTGTCTGCGCTGCGGCAAAAATGAATCAGCATTATCCAGGAGCCACGTGGTGGCAAGTTGTTCGATGACCGGCGAGCCCAAATCGACCGTATCCCGCGTTTGCACCAGCGCGGCGATGGTACGTGATGGCGCACGCACCCAGCCCAGACGCAGTCCTCCCCAGAAACTCTTGCCCGCTGAACCCAGCATAATTACCGGGGCGTCGCGGTGATACGCCGCCAGTGGCGGGGGCGGTGGGGCGTCGTACCAGAGGTTCACCATCGTTTCGTCAATCACTAGCGTTGTACGCGTACGGGCAGCGATATCCGCGATGACGTGCCGCGTCCCATCATCCATACACCGCCCGGTGGGATTATGGAAATCCGGCATCAGATAGGCCATTCTCGGTGAGGTCTGGGCGATGGTTGCGGCCAGTCCATCCGTATCCCAACCCTGTTCGGGTAATGACACGCCCACCGGTCGACAGGAGGCGCCCTGAATGGCCGCAATTGCCAGCGGGTACGTCGGATGATCGACCACTACCCGATCACCGGGGCCAGTCAATAAGCGCAGGATCAGCGCCAGACCACTGACCGCGCCGTTGACCACCATGATTTCATCCGCCGTTGTCGGAAGGCCTCGCGCACAGTAATGACGGGCGAGCGATTCACGCAAGCAGAGTAATCCCTGCGGTTGATAGCCCGACGTCAGCAAATGCGGTGGCATCGCAACCAGCGCCTGTTGATAAGCCTGATGGATTTCAGGCCCCGCACTGAGGGCGGCGGTGGAGAGATCCAATGCCATCGTGGTACCGGTTCGCGTCGGCACTTCGCGGATATGACCTGGCAGAACCACACGCGACCCACTGCCGTGCCGACTCTCCAGATATCCCTCTTCCCGCAATTGCGCCAGCGCGCTGGCCACGGTGGTCCGGCTGATGTCGAGTACCGCAGCCAGTTCGCGTTCTCCGGGCAAACGGCTGTCGAGTGCCAGACGCCCGTCGAGGATCAGCAGACGCAACGCTTCTGCCAGTTGCCGCCAGAGCGGAGTTCTTGCGGCGCTGTCCTGCCAGTGCCCAATCAGGCGCTGGAGAGATTGACTTCCATAACGACGTGATGACATTGCAGTCCACTTTTTCAAAACTGGTCATTAATCATAGTGCCAATTACAGAGATGATGAAGACTATCTGAACGGGGAGGGTGAAAATGGGACGTCGTCTGGTTCAACTTTATTTTGGGCTGGCTCTGTATGGGGTATCAACCGCGATGTTTGTGCGCGCGGATTTAGGTGCCGATCCGTGGAACGTGTTCCATCTGGGGCTGGCGAATCTGTTGTCGATGAAGATTGGCGTGGTGATGATTATTGTCGGCGCGCTGGTACTCCTGCTGTGGATCCCCCTGCGTCAGCGCCCAGGATTGGGGACGCTCAGTAACGTGATTGTGATCGGGCTTGCCGCCGATGCCGCGCTGGCGATGATACCAACGTTTTCCTCTCTCGCGGTGCGTAGCCTTATGCTGGTGGCGGCCGTGGTAGTGAACGCCCTGGCGACGGGGATGTACATTGGCGCGGGGTTTGGCGCCGGGCCGAGAGACGGTCTGATGACCGGTATTCACGCCCGCACGGGATGGTCGGTGCGTACGATCCGAACGGCGATTGAAGTTTCTGTTTTACTGAGCGGTTGGCTGCTCGGCGGTACGCTTGGCGTCGGAACCGTGCTGTATGCGCTGGCGATTGGGCCGCTGATCCAGATCTGCCTGCCGTGGTTTCGCTACAAACCCAGGGCGCGGATTCAGACGGCGTAGACAGGAGAGGGCGACTACACTTATTCACGACTGACGCGGCTGGAATAGGCTTGCCGTGCGGTGGACTTCGGAGGTTTTTCTCATGAAGTACGTGGATGGATTTGTCCTTGCCGTACCTGCCGAAAACAAGGAGGCTTATAAGGCGATGGCGGCAAAAGCAGCACCGCTGTTCAAGGAATTTGGCGCGCTCCGCATTGTGGAATGCTGGGCTGAGGATGTGCCCGATGGCAAACTCACCGATTTTCGTATGGCGGTGAAAGCCGAGGAGCACGAAGAAGTGGTATTCAGTTGGATTGAATACCCGTCGAAAGAAGTGCGGGATGCGGCGAATCAGAAGATGATGAACGATCCGCGCATGAAAGCGTTCAGTGAGTCGATGCCGTTTGATGGTAAACGTATGATTTACGGCGGATTCTCCCCCATTATCGACGACTAGCGTGACTGGCTGTGCGGCGTGCCGCCAGCCATCTTTGCGTTATAAGCGTTTTTCCGCCCACAGAATAAATGCTTCTTTGGGCAGTGCTTTGCTGTAAAGCCAGCCCTGCCCATAATGGACGCCGTGCTGGCGCAACCAGTCTTCCTGATTAGCCGTTTCAATTCCTTCCGCCACCATTTTCAGCTTCAGCGTTTTGGCCATTTCGATGATATGCGGCGTCACGTTTTTATATTCGAGCGCATCGACAAACGATTTGTCGATTTTCAGGATATCTACGTCCAGATTCTGCAAATAACTAAGACTGGAATAGCCGGTGCCAAAATCATCAATATAGATAGCATGCCCCGCCTTACGATAGCGGGCGACAATGGGTGAACTGGTTTTCGGATCGGCAAATCCCCGTTCCGTCAGTTCCAGCGCAATCTGTGAGGGGGCAAGCTGATACCGGTTAAGCCGTTTACTGAGCAACGTCGGGAGCTTTTCAGAGGCGAGATCCGCCGCTTCAACATTTATGGAAATATGCTGTTCGGGATGCTGCTTCAGCCATTTCCCCATATCCTCAAATACCGTTTCAATGATTAAGCGGGTGAGAGGTTCGGTAAGACCAGTCTCTTCGGCCAGAGTGATGAAAATGTCGGGCGACAGGTAGCTGCCGTCAGTTTGCGGCCAGCGCGCCAGCGCTTCCGCCCCTACGATTTTGCCGGTGCTGAGTGACACAATAGGCTGATAATGGACCTTAATATCGCGGTTATTGATGGCATCCTGCAATCGGTGGTGGGGTGACTGGAGACGGCGCAGAATGCGCAAAATAAAGGCGGCGGCCAGCAGACCGATCAGAGTGCCGGCGGGAACCCAGATCAGCGCCTGCCGGTACCAGATTTTTTGTAGTGGGAGGGTCGACGCCCAACTGACAATGGTAATGCCCATCTCCGGGAAAGGGCGAATCTCATAAATAATGCCATGACTTTCCATGTGGCGAGGCGTGGTTTCCTGAGTAAATTGCAGAATATTCGGTGCGAGCGCGCTGCTGCTGGCAATGACGGTATTGCGTTTTACGCCAATAATCGCGACATCGATCTGCCAGGCGCCAAAAGGAACCACGTCGATAAATGAGGCGGGATCAATCATCACGATATAGTCGCCATAGCCCAGTGCTGCCATGTAACGCTCGATCCCCAGATCGTTATGCGCGGTAAACCAGGCGCGGTAGCCATCGTTAGTGATTTTCATGGGCGGCGGGAAGGCCGACGTATAACTTTCCTGCTCCAGAGAGGAACAGCGTGGTATGTTGTTTCGCAGATACAGTACTTCCTGGACATAGCGATAGCTGAAGGAAAGTCTCCGCATCGCCAGTAAGTGTTCACGCGAGCACGGTGCGCTGTTCACGGCGTTAATCTGCTGTAATGCCTGTTTTGCCTGGGCCACCACGCGTTCAGTACGTTCAGAGACGCGCGATGAGTAGGTATCCAGCTCCTCGATGAATTTCTTTTCGACCTGGCGATGAGCGAGCCAGACACTCAAACCGACCGGAACCAATACGGCGAGGATAAGCACTCCTGTTACCAGACTGACCAGATGTCGTGTTCTCACGCAAATATCCTTAATAACGCATTGTAGAGAAAGTATATCCGATCGGGAAAAAAGCCCTGTAAATGATGTCGTTAATCTGCAGAATTTTTTGTGGGGAGTCCGACTTTTCGCCGTCTTCAATGCAAAAGAACGCGCGTTAATGCGGAAAGGATTGAACTGTCATGCGTTCAGCGATAAAGTAATGTTATACTATAACACAATATCAACGCTGATGAGGATATCATGCAGGTCTTGAATTCATTACGTAGCGCAAAGCAGCGCCATCCCGACTGTCAGATCGTAAAGCGGAAAGGGCGTTTATATGTGATTTGTAAGAGCAACCCGCGTTTCAAAGCGGTACAGGGAAGGAAAAAACGGCGTTAGAGAGAAGAGGGCCGGATAGAGGGAAAGTCTATCCGGCAATACCAATTGGCTATGGTGTGGCTTCTGCGCGGGCAAGAGTGAAGATATCGTAAAACGACAGTTCGCCTTTACGCGTCAGCATCTTCTGTAATTGCGCTTTGCGTTCATCGTCAACGTCCGGGGAGTGAAGGATGGTGCTAATCAGTGTAGGAGGCACAAAGCGGGTGTTGTACCACTCGCCGTTGTAACACACCCTGAAATCCAGTACGTCGATATCTTCATAGCGATAGCGCGGGGCGACATCAAAAAAGAAAAAACCGTTGAGGATGACAAACAGCACCACCAGCAGCCAGACGGAGTCAACCAGCGTTTCTGATTGCAGCATGACCGCCAGCGTGGCAAACCACGCAACATACATCCCGATAAACAGGCCTGGATGTTTACGAATAAAGCTGATGCTAAAGCGGGGCTTATTATCGCGCTTCTCACGCACATTTAGATCGTCGATGGTTTCAGTGAGCAGGCGTTGTATTTCTGTCATTTTTTGCCTTCGTGATTTCGCAACTTACAGGGGAACGCCCTATTTTAAGTGGGCGATTAGCCTGAAAAAAGTAACAGATTAACCACAATTTAGCATAACAGTTACAATTCTATTTACAGTGTTTTAATAATCCGTGCTGGATTACCCCCCACCACGACGTTGGCGGGTACGCTTTTGGTCACTACGGCGCCGGAGGCAACCACCACATTGTCACCAATGCTGACGCCGGGATTAATGACCGCACGCCCACCAATCCAGACATTATTGCCAATCGTGACGGGTTTGCCGAACTCCAGTCCGCTATTGCGTTCTGTCGCATCCAGCGGATGCGTGGCGGTATAGATATGAACGCCGGGAGCCAGCATGCAGTTATCACCAATAATAATGGGACAAACGTCGAGCATGACGCAGTCGAAGTTGGCGTAAAAGTCTTTACCCAGGAAGATATTGTAACCGTAGTCACAGCGAAATGACGGCTCGATGTAGGGGCGGTCGCACTGACCTAACAGGGCGTGGAGAATAGCCAGGCGTTCGGCCTTTTCATCCGGGGCGGTGTGATTGTAGCGGTGAACGAACCGACGCGCCTGCAATCGGTCATGGCGCAGAGTCTCATCTGCCGGGTGATACCGTTCACCCGCTATCATTTTACGCTTCTCTTCACTCATTCTGCGCTCTCTGCCTGTTCACTGGTGAGGCAATACAGTAGAGGGTCTGCGTTAATCAGGGAACGATCCCTGAACTATACCGTGACAGAAGTCACAATAGCCATGCTATTGTTATTGCAAATAAGATAAATGTTCCCCAGGAAAACATCCGTATTTCCTGATATTCAGTAATCAAATTAACGAATGAATTTCCAGACGGAGGAGGGGATCTTGTCGTAAAGTTTATTCATCGTCAATTCTGCAAGACGGTGATCGGCGGCTGAGTAAAATACAGCCAATTCATTGTCAGATAATTCATATTTATTTTTCTCAATCACGCGTTCAAGCGTGTCAATTGTCTGACAGCGTCGCAAGCGCATCAAATAATCAGTTTTAGTTAATGGTTTATCGGACATAAATCTTACCTATGATTGTAATAATTTTTAACAAGATAAACTAACAGGGTTAGCTCTGGTGGCATTCACAAAGCAGCGGAACAAGCGATTACCTGATTTCCGCCATTTCTGCAGATCCTGCGCATTAATGCCATAACTGCTGAACAACATAAATGTGTCGTCCAGATATTCATCAATCTGCTCAATCAGCTTATTGTCCTCATTATACTTAATTTTATAATTAAGTGCGAAGGTTGCAATATGCTCTATCAGTTCGTTGAGTTGAAGGTTGATCGCCGAGGTTGGGTCGTTTACCCAGCCATGATTGCTTTCTTCAAGGTTTGCAAGACAGTCGTGATAAAGCGTTTCACAAAGAAATTTAAGCTGCGCTATATCATGTCTTTTGGGTGAGTATTCATCCATAACGCATCCCCTTCTTAGTGGCTTGAACTAACCGAACACCTTTCGGGATGGGTACAACTAACTGACCTGGTACTTGCCTTCTACGCTTGATGATTTAACTATAATCTACTCTAAAAAAGATTTCATCGTTATATTACGAAAAATTACAATTAATGTAATATGAGAGAAAGTGAAGGTTTGTGGATTTTTCTCATTATAGCATGTCGCCAGCCCATTCCGAAATGAGATAATTACGTGATTATTTTGAAATTCATCAGATTATCCTCTCTTTCCATCCTCATCGCTTACCTCCGGCACGAAACCAGAAACGGATGCCCCCCAGGAATTGTCTTAATAATGAGTGGTTAAGCAGGGAATAAGCCATAAGCCAAATGGCCAGAAATAGCCTTCATCCTCTTATGGATTATAACCTTTATTATCTACAACCAAAAGTCAACAAGGTATCAATAAGCCCTTTTGCTGATTTCATTCGAAAAAAAGGCCGCTTGCGCGGCCTTTTATCAGATGAGCATCAGCGATGTTCTACGGAATGGCTGTGTTCAATATCTTCACTTTTCCGGCTGAAGCGGCGGCGTACCACCACAAAGAAAACCGGGACGAAGAAGATAGCCAGAACCGTTGCGGTGACCATCCCACCCATTACGCCAGTACCTACGGCGTTCTGCGCGCCGGAACCGGCACCGGAGCTGATAACCAGTGGCATAACGCCCAGAATGAACGCCAGAGAGGTCATCAGGATCGGACGTAAACGCATACGAACCGCATCCAGAGTCGCTTCAATCAGGCCTTTGCCCTCTTTATCCATCAGATCTTTGGCGAATTCGACGATCAGTATCGCGTTCTTCGCCGACAACCCAATGGTTGTGAGCAGGCCCACCTGGAAGTAAACGTCGTTGGTCAGACCGCGGAAAGTGGCCGCTAACAGCGCACCAATTACCCCCAGCGGAACCACCAGCATAACGGAGAACGGAATCGACCAGCTCTCATACAACGCCGCCAGACACAGGAAGACGACAATCAGTGAGATGGCATACAGGGCAGGGGCCTGGTTACCGGACAGACGTTCCTGGTAGGACATCCCCGTCCAGTCGTAGCCGATACCGGATGGCAGCTTACTGGCCAACTGCTCCATCATTGCCATCGCTTCACCGGTACTCTTACCCGGTGCCGCCTGACCTAAGATCTCCATAGAAGGCAGACCGTTATAGCGTTCCAGACGCGGTGAACCGTATTCCCAGCGTGAAGACGAGAAGGCTGAGAATGGCACCATTTGACCATCGCTGCCGCGCACATACCAGTTACCGATATCTTCCGGCAACATACGGTATTTGGCTTCGGACATGACGTAAACTTTCTTCACACGACCGCGGTCGATAAAGTCGTTCACATAGCTTCCGCCCCATGCGGCACCCAGCGTGGTATTAATGTCGCTAATGGAAACACCCAGCGCCTGTGCTTTTTCCTGGTCGATATCAATCTTGAACTGCGGCGTATCTTCCAGACCGTTCGGACGAACGCCGACCAGCAGATCCGGATGTTTTGCCACTTCGCCGAACAACTGGTTACGCGCCTGGGTCAGTTTTTCGTGACCGAGTCCCGCCTGGTCAATCAACTGGAAGTCAAAACCAGTCGCGGTTCCCAGTTCCACAATCGCGGGCAGGTTAAAGGCGAATACCATGGCGTCTTTAATCTGCGAGAAGGCGGCAGAAGCGCGTTGGGTAATGGCTTCAACCTTGTTCTCTTCACCCGGACGGTCAGCCCAGTCTTTCAATGAGACGAACGCGATACCGGTGTTCTGACCACGACCTGCAAAGCCGAAGCCGTTAACCGCAAACACCGATTCAACGTTGTTCTTCTCTTTGGTAAGGAAGTAGTCGGTCATCTCATCAAGCACTTTCTGCGTCCGTTCCTGGGTCGCCCCCGCAGGCAACTGGGCCATGCTCAGGAATACGCCCTGGTCTTCGTCCGGCAGGAAGGAGCTTGGCAGACGGACGAACAGGAACGCCATGCCGACGACGATGATCAGATACAGCAGCAGATAACGACCGGTGCTGCGCAGAATATTACCCACGCTGTCGGTGTAATGGTGCGTGCTCTTATCGAACATGCGGTTAAACCAGCCGAAGAAGCCTTTCTTGCCTTCACCGTGGTCGCCTTTGGCAACCGGTTTAAGCATGGTGGCGCACAGCGCCGGCGTCAGGATCAACGCAACCAGTACGGACAGCGCCATTGCGGACACAATGGTGATGGAGAACTGACGATAAATCGCACCGGTAGATCCGCCAAAGAAAGCCATCGGGATAAATACCGCAGACAGCACCATCGCGATACCCACCAGTGCGCCCTGAATCTGGCCCATGGATTTACGCGTGGCTTCTTTCGGCGGTAACCCCTCTTCGGACATGACACGTTCGACGTTCTCGACCACCACGATGGCGTCATCCACCAACAGGCCGATGGCGAGCACCATCCCGAACATCGTCAGGGTGTTTATCGAGAAGCCAAAAGCGGCAAGCACCGCAAAGGTCCCCAACAGAACGACCGGTACTGCAATAGTCGGGATCAGCGTCGCGCGGAAGTTCTGCAGGAACAGATACATCACGAGGAACACGAGGATGATCGCTTCCGCCAGCGTTTTCACCACTTCGTGAATAGAGATTTTCACGAATGGGGTAGTGTCATACGGGTAAACGATTTTCAGGCCTGACGGGAAGAAAGGTTCCATCTTCACCAGTTCGGCACGGATCGCCGCGGCGGTATCCAGCGCGTTCGCGCCGGTCGCCAGTTTGATCCCCAGACCGGAGGCCGGTTTACCGTTGAACTTCGCGATGATGTCGTAGTTCTCGCCGCCCAGTTCAATTTTCGCGACGTCACGCAGGCGAACCTGAGAGCCGTCCTTGTTCACTTTCAGCAGGATTTTGCCGAACTCGTCGGTTGATGTCAGACGGGTCTGAGCAATAATCGATGCGTTAAGCTGCTGGCCTTTCACCGGCGGCGTACCGCCTAACTGACCGGCGGCTACCTGGGCGTTCTGCGCTTTGATAGCCGCAATGACATCGACCGGGGTCAACTGATACTTGTTGAGTTCGGTCGGGTCCATCCAGATACGCATCGCATACTGCGAACCAAACAGTTGAACGTCACCCACGCCGGAAGTACGGCTGATGGTGTCTTTCATGTTGGCGGCGACGTAATCCGAAATATCTTCCTGCGTCATAGTGCCGTCGGTATTGATAACCCCGACAACCATCAGGAAGCTACTGGACGACTTCTCAACGCTCACACCCTGTTGTTGTACTTCCTGCGGCAGTAACGGCATCGCCAGCTGCAGTTTGTTCTGCACCTGAACCTGCGCGATATCTGCATCCGTACCGGATTCAAACGTCAGGGTGATCTGCACGGTACCCGTGGAGTCACTGTTTGAGGACATGTACATCAGGTTATCGATACCGTTCATATTCTGTTCGATAACCTGCGTGACCGTATCCTGCACGGTTTTGGCATCAGCGCCAGGGTAGGTTGCGGAGATCGTCACTGCGGGCGGCGCAATCGTCGGATATTGCGCGACCGGCAGCTTGAGGATCGCAAGCCCCCCTGCCAACATGATGATGATGGCGATCACCCATGCAAATATGGGGCGATCGATAAAGAAATTAGGCATGTCTTAACGGCTCCTGTTTAAGTTAAGACTTAGACTGCTCAGGCTGGTTACCGCTAGCGGCTTGCTGGTTGTTCTCTGCGGTAATCTCTTGTGCTTTCACCTGCGCACCAGGACGCACTTTCTGCAGCCCACTGATAATGACGCGTTCGCCTGCTTTCAGACCACTGGTCACCAGCCATTTGTCGCCAATCGCCTGACTGGCCACGATTTGACGGTTTTCCACTTTGTCATCCGCACCCACAACCAGCACGGTAGCATCGCCGCGCGGCGTACGGGTCACGCCTTGTTGCGGCACCAGTAACGCAGTAGGGTTGGTTCCTTCTTCCAGACGCGCGCGAACAAACATTCCCGGCAATAAGGTGTGATCCGGGTTAGGGAAGACGGCGCGGATGGTGATAGAACCGGTGGTCTGATCGACGGTCACGTCTGAAAACTCAAGCGTACCGGTCTGCGGGAATTTGATGCCGTCGCTGGTCACCAGCTCGACTTTCGCCTTGCCGTTTTCCTGCTTCAGCGTTCCGTTAGCCAGTTCTTGTTTCAGACGCAGGAAGTCGTTGCTCGACTGCGTCACGTCAACATAGATAGGATCGAGCTGCTGCACGGTTGCCAGCGCTGTCGCCTGACCGTTTTGCACCAGCGCGCCTTCCGTCACGGCAGATTTACCAATACGGCCGCTAATCGGAGAGGTCACTTTGGTGTACGCCAGGTTAATGCGCGCGGTTTCAACGGCGGCTTTCGCGGCAACGACAGCGGCATTCGCCTGTTGCGCATCGGCCAGCGCCTGATCGTAATCTTGTTGACTGATGTACTGCGTGCCGAGCAGCTTTTTATAACGGTTAACCGTTACCTGAGCGATGCTGGCAGCGGCCTGGGCTTTCGCCAGATCGCCTTTCGCGCTTTCATAAGTGGCTTGATACGTCGCAGGATCAATCTGATAGAGAGACACTCCTGCTTCGATATCACTACCTTCCTCGAAATTACGCTTCAGGATAATCCCGCTTACCTGAGGACGAACTTCCGCAATACGGAAAGCACTGGTGCGACCCGGCAGTTCAGTTGTGATCTGTAGAGGTTCGGTTTTGAGCGTCACAACCCCAACTTCTGGCATCTGCTGGCCCCCTTGTTGGGCCTGTTTGTCGTCACATCCTGTAAGCGCTAAGCTGCCTGAGAGCATCAGAACGACCGCCAGAGGCGTAAACCCTCTGTTTTTGTTCATATGTAAACCTCGAGTGTCCGATTTCAAATTGATCAATGGTCAAAAGTCCACAAACCCATTGCTGCGTTTATATTATCGTCGTGCTATGGTACATACATCCATAAATGTATGTAAATCTAACACCTGTAAATTCACCGACATATGGCACGAAAAACCAAACAACAAGCGCAGGAAACACGACAACACATCCTGGATGTAGCGCTACGGTTGTTCTCGCAACAAGGGGTATCTTCCACCTCGCTGGCGGAGATTGCAAAAGCCGCTGGCGTGACTCGCGGTGCAATCTATTGGCATTTCAAAAACAAGTCGGATTTATTTAGTGAAATCTGGGAACTATCAGAATCCAGTATTGGTGAGCTTGAGACTGAGTATCAGGCAAAATTCCCCGACGATCCACTATCAGTGTTAAGAGAAATACTCGTTCATCTCCTTGAATCTACCGTGACAGAAGAACGGCGACGTTTATTGATGGAGATTATATTCCACAAATGTGAATTTGTGGGAGAAATGACTATAGTTCAGCAGGCGCAAAGAAACATCTGTCTCGAAAGCTATGATCGGATTGAACAAACTTTAGATCATTGTATTCATTCAAAAATGTTGCCTGCAAATTTGTT
>NZ_CP070239.1:4849745-4874148 GCF_016906145.1 Citrobacter sp. MGH 55 | reverse complement strand
AATTTGATTACGCGGCGGGCGGCGGTGATGATGCGCGCCATGATTTCAGGTCTGATGGAAAACTGGCTTTTTGCCCCCCAATCGTTTGATCTCAAAAAAGAAGCGCGGGATTACGTCGCCGTTTTGCTGGAAATGTTAACATTTTGTCCCACCTTACAGTCGACGGGGCCTGACGCCGTATCCTGACGCTACTCCAGGAATAATCCTGGTCGGTTTCGCTGCCGCTATTCTGTCTGACAGAGCCGTGATATTCTTGCGCGTTGACTATTTTCGGTCGTCTTTTCGGTTCAGAAACCTTCATTCACATGACTATGTTGCCGCTCTATAAACGTGCTCAGCACCGAGTTTTTATCACGGTGGCTGTTTTCATCTTAATGCTATCCTGCCAGTCTCTGGCGCTTGCTCGCGCATCGTCAAACAGCGATCTGCCCTCGAAGGCGGATGTGCAAAGCCAACTGGATACGCTCAATAAGCAAAAAGACCTCTCCGCGCAGGATAAACTGGTTCAGCAGGATCTCGTCGAGACCATTGCAACGCTTGAGAAAATCGAGCGGGTGAAAGACGAGACGACCCAGCTTCGTCAGCGCGTGGCGCAGGCACCAGAAAAAATGCGTCAGGCGACAGAGGCGCTGAGTGCGCTCAGCGATGTGGATAATGATGATGAAACGCGTAAGACGCTCAGTACGCTTTCATTACGCCAGTTAGAACTGCGCGTGGCGCAGGTTCTGGATGATTTGCAGAACGCGCAAAACGATCTCGCCACCTATAACAGCCAGCTCGTTTCCCTGCAAACGCAGCCCGAGCGTGTACAAAATGCGATGTATACGGCTTCTCAGCAGCTTCAGCAGATCCGCAACCGGCTGGACGGCACCAGCGTGGGCGAAGCGGCGTTGCGACCGACTCAGCAGGTGCTTTTACAGGCCCAGCAGACGTTACTGAACGCCCAGATCGATCAACAACGTAAAAGCCTGGAAGGCAATACGGTGTTGCAGGACACCCTGCAAAAGCAGCGTGACTATATTACGGCAAACAGCAACCGGCTCGAGCACCAGTTACAGCTACTGCAGGAAGCGGTCAACAGCAAGCGTCTGACCTTAACGGAAAAAACGGCGCAGGAGGCCATTTCCCCGGATGAAACCGCGCGGATCCAGGCCAACCCACTGGTGAAACAGGAACTGGAAATCAACCATCAGCTCAGCCAGCGCCTGATCACCGCGACGGAAAATGGCAACTCGCTGATGCAGCAAAACATCAGGGTCAAAAACTGGCTGGACCGCGCACTGCAATCTGAACGCAATATCAAAGAACAAATCGCGGTGCTGAAGGGCAGTCTGCTGCTGTCGCGTATTCTCTATCAACAGCAGCAAACGCTGCCGTCGGCGGATGAACTCTCGGACATGACCAACCGCATTGCGGACCTGCGTCTGGAGCAGTTCGAAATCAACCAGCAGCGTGACGCGTTGTTCCAGAACGATGCGTTCGTGGCTAAGCTGGAAGAAGGCCACAGTAATGAAGTGAATGACGAAGTCCACGATGCGCTGTTACAGGTTGTCGATATGCGCCGTGAACTGCTGGACCAGTTGAACAAGCAACTGGGTAATCAGCTCATGATGGCCATTAATCTGCAAATTAATCAGCAGCAGTTAATGAGCGTCTCGAAAAGCCTGAAAGAGATCCTGACCCAGCAAATCTTCTGGGTAAACAGCAACCGGCCAATGGACTGGGACTGGATCAAAGCCTTCCCGCAGTCGCTGAAAGATCAGTTCAAGTCGATGAAAATCACGGTGAACTGGGAAAAAGCGTGGCCGGCGGTGTTTATCGCCTTCCTGGCTGGGTTGCCACTACTGCTCATTGCCGGCTTGATTCGCTGGCGTCTGAAGTGGCTGAAAGCCTGGCAGCAGCAACTCGCCGCCGCGGTGGGATCGCTGCGCAATGACAGTCAGCTAAACACACCGAAAGCGATTCTGATCGATCTGATTCGTGCGCTGCCGGTATGTCTGCTGATTCTGGCGGTCGGCCTGATTTTGCTGACCATGCAGTTAAACATCAGCGATCTGCTGTGGGCATTCAGTAAAAAACTGGCAATCTTCTGGCTGGTTTTCGGGCTGTGCTGGAAAGTGCTCGAAAAAGACGGGGTGGCGATTCGCCATTTCGGTATGCCTGCGCAACTGACCAGCCACTGGCGTCGCCAGATTGTGCGCATCAGCCTGGCGCTACTGCCGCTGCACTTCTGGTCAGTCGTGGCAGAGCTTTCTCCCTTGCATCTGATGGACGATGTGCTGGGGCAGGCGATGATTTTCCTCAACCTGCTGCTGATCGCGTTTCTGGTCTGGCCGATGTGCCGCGAAAGCTGGCGTGATAAAGAGTCACATGGCCTGCGCCTGGTGACGATCACCATCCTGTCAATCATCCCGATTGCGCTGATGGTGCTGACGGCAACCGGCTACTTTTACACCACGCTGCGCCTGTCGGGCCGCTGGATTGAAACCGTTTATCTGGTCATCATCTGGAACCTGCTCTACCAGACGGTGCTGCGCGGTTTAAGCGTCGCGGCGCGGCGTATCGCCTGGCGTCGTGCACTGGCGCGTCGGCAGAATCTGGTGAAAGAGGGGGCCGAAGGGGCAGAACCGCAGGAAGAACCCACCATCGCGCTGGAGCAGGTGAACCAGCAAACGTTACGCATTACGATGCTGCTGATGATTTCACTGTTTGCGGTGGTGTTCTGGGCGATTTGGTCCGATCTGATCACCGTGTTCAGCTATCTCGACAGCATTACGCTCTGGCACTACAACGGCACCGAAGCGGGCGCAGCGGTAGTGAAAAGCGTGACGATGGGCAGCCTGCTGTTTGCCATTATCGCGTCGATGGTCGCCTGGGCGTTGATCCGCAACCTGCCGGGTCTGCTGGAAGTGCTGGTGCTGTCGCGTCTTAAAATGCGCCAGGGCGCCTCGTACGCCATCACCACGATCCTGAACTACATCATCATTGCCGTTGGGGCGATGACGGTCTTCGGTTCGCTCGGCGTGTCGTGGGATAAACTGCAATGGCTGGCGGCGGCCTTATCGGTCGGTCTCGGTTTCGGCTTGCAGGAGATTTTCGGTAACTTTGTCTCGGGTTTGATCATTTTGTTCGAACGCCCGGTGCGGATTGGCGATACGGTGACGATCGGCACATTCTCCGGTACCGTCAGCAAGATCCGTATCCGCGCAACCACCATTACCGATTTCGATCGCAAAGAGGTGATCATCCCGAACAAGGCGTTTGTAACCGAGCGCCTGATCAACTGGTCGCTGTCTGATACCACCACCCGTCTGGTGATCCGCATTGGCGTGGCGTACGGTTCGGATCTGGATAAAGTGAAGAAAGTCCTGCTTCAGGCCGCGATGGAGCATCCGAAGGTGATGCACGATCCCGAGCCGGCGGTGTTCTTCACTACCTTCGGTGCCAGTACCCTGGATCATGAACTGCGTCTGTACGTGCGTGAACTTCGCGATCGTAGCCACACGGTTGATGAACTGAACCGATCAATCGATCGTCTGTGCCGTGAAAATAACATTGATATCGCCTTTAACCAGCTTGAAGTGCATCTGCGCAACGAGAAGGGCGATGAGGTCACAGAGGTGAAACGCGAGATTAAAGGCGACGATCCGGCGCCTGCGGTTTAA
Source organism: Citrobacter sp. MGH 55 (assembly GCF_016906145.1). NCBI lineage: Bacteria > Pseudomonadati > Pseudomonadota > Gammaproteobacteria > Enterobacterales > Enterobacteriaceae > Citrobacter > Citrobacter sp. MGH 55. The sequence goes on along the minus strand of NZ_CP070239.1, from coordinate 4,870,483 downwards.
TCAAACGATCGCATGCCTGATGGCGTCACTTGCGTCTTAATCCGGCCTACAACGCAGGGTAAATTCCAATACCCGCTCAGAAATGTAGGCCTGATAAGCGCAGCGCCATCAGGCAAAAATCAATCAAGTTTGTCAGCAGTCTGAGCCACTTTTTTTTCATAGTCCCGTTTAACCATTTCCAGCGCTTTCAACACGGTATCCGGGGCGACATGGTTTTCTTCCAGCAATACAATCAAATCGACGGCCAGTTTGACCTCATCCGGGGCGTTTTCAAGTGACATAGCGTCTCCAGGGATTAGCGAGTTAAACGCGCCAGGACACGTTCAATATTGTCCAGCGCCTTACGACAGCGCGCCAGACGGCCTTCATAGATTTCCACTTCGCGTTGCAGCGTTTGTTGTTCGTCCAGACGGGTGACCTGAGCCAGCCGCGCTTTGCGTTGCGCGGTCATTTCCTGCAAACGTTGCTCAAATTCCTGATGCTGGATGCGTTTGCGTTGCCAGTGTGCCAGACCCGGCGAGGCGCTGTCCCACTCCCGCAGCGACCAACTGGCGGTTTCGCGGGAGATTGCCTCCAGTTGCGACGCCAGATGTTCCGCCAGCCAGGCCACTTGCGGCAGTTGCTGCTGTTCAACTGCCTGACGTAGCGCCTGAAGGTGGCCTTCAGCTTCATCCAGACAGGCCTGGAGCAGGGTGCTACGCGTCTGAAAAAGATGGCGATCGAAACGGGCGCTGATCGTGGCATGCTGCGCCACCGGCGCACAGCGTTGGCGCAGGAGGGCGAGCTGATCTTCCAGCTTTTGCAGCAGCATGGCGGTTTTCACTGTAACACTCCGATGAAAATGATAACTGTTATGCTAAAGTAGCGTTCTGGTTTGCGATATTCCTTTATTATGCAACGAATCCTTTTAATCATCACGGGTTGGCTGGCGGTTGTATTGGGGACGCTGGGCGTCGTGTTGCCTGTATTGCCGACGACACCGTTTATCCTGCTGGCTGCCTGGTGCTTTGCCCGCTCATCGCCGCGTTTCCATAACTGGTTACTCTACCGCTCGTGGTTTGGCAGCTATTTGCGATTCTGGCAGAAATATAAGGCTATGCCGCCGGGCGTTAAGCCCCGCGCGATCGTAATGATCCTCATCACCTTCGCCGTATCGCTGTGGTTGACCCCGATGTGGTGGGTGCGGATCCTGCTGCTGGTGATCCTGGCTTGCCTGCTGGTATTTATGTGGCGAATACCTGTGATTGACGAAAAGCAACAAAAGCACTGAAGCATAATAATCGCGGTTGCAATTGCGAGCGGTAGCCAGTAAATTCGACCGTTTTCGAGCACAGGCGCACTGGGTCAAATTAATGCAGCCAACAAAGAGGCCGCTTGAAGGATGAAGTGTATAGTGCGCCGTGAAGTAACACCGTATTAATCAGGCACAAACTTATGACCGCAACTGCACAGCAGCTTGAGTTTCTCAAAAATAGCATTAAAAGCATTCAGGACTACCCGAAACCGGGCATTCTTTTCCGTGATGTCACCAGCTTACTGGAAGATCCGAAAGCTTACGCACTCAGCATCGAATTGCTGGTTGAGCGTTACAAAAATGCAGGCATCACCAAAGTTGTCGGTACCGAAGCTCGCGGCTTTCTGTTTGGCGCGCCGGTAGCGTTGGGTCTGGGCGTTGGCTTTGTGCCGGTGCGTAAACCGCGCAAGCTGCCGCGTGAAACGATCGCTGAAAGCTACGAACTGGAATACGGCACCGATCAACTGGAAATCCACCTTGATGCGATCCACGCCGGTGATAAAGTGCTGGTGGTTGACGATCTGCTGGCAACCGGCGGTACGATTGAAGCGACCGTGAAACTGATCCGTCGTCTGGGCGGCGAAGTGACCGATGCGGCGTTCATCATCAACCTGTTTGACCTCGGCGGCGAACAGCGTCTGGCGCAGCAGGGCATCAACTGTTATAGCCTGGTTCCTTTCCCGGGGCACTAATCGGCTCAACAGCACCTGACGTATTAGCTGAAGACATGACCTCGCTGAATTAGTGAGGTTGTGTTAGCATTCCCCCCTATGAATCCACCTTCCAGCGTTTCAGAGCCAGCCAATGAGTTATCAGGTTTTAGCCCGAAAATGGCGCCCACAAACCTTTGCTGACGTCGTCGGCCAGGAACATGTGCTGACCGCACTGGCGAACGGCTTGTCGTTAGGGCGTATTCACCATGCATATCTTTTTTCCGGTACCCGGGGTGTCGGTAAAACCTCCATTGCCCGTCTGCTGGCAAAGGGACTGAATTGCGAAACCGGCATTACCGCCACGCCGTGCGGCGTGTGTGATAACTGCCGTGAAATCGAACAGGGGCGATTTGTCGATCTGATTGAGATCGATGCTGCCTCGCGCACTAAAGTTGAAGACACCCGGGATCTGCTGGATAACGTCCAGTACGCCCCGGCGCGCGGTCGATTCAAAGTTTATCTGATCGACGAAGTGCATATGCTGTCTCGCCACAGTTTTAACGCGCTGCTCAAAACGCTTGAAGAGCCACCGTCGCACGTCAAATTCCTGCTGGCGACAACCGATCCGCAGAAGCTGCCGGTGACCATTCTGTCCCGCTGCCTGCAGTTCCATCTTAAGGCGCTGGATGTCGACCAGATCCGCCATCAGCTTGAACACATTCTTAACGAAGAGCAGATAGCCCACGAGCCGCGCGCACTGCAACTGCTTTCCCGTGCGGCCGATGGCAGTCTGCGTGACGCGCTGAGTCTGACGGATCAGGCGATAGCCAGCGGTGATGGCCAGGTTTCCACCCAGGCGGTGAGCGCGATGCTCGGCACGCTGGATGACGATCAGGCGCTGTCGCTGGTGGAGGCGGTAATCGCTGCCGACGGTGAACGGGTGATGACGCTGGTCAACGAGGCCGCAGCGCGGGGAATTGAGTGGGAAGCACTGCTGGTCGAAATGCTTGGTCTGCTGCACCGTATTGCGCTGGTCCAGTTGTCTCCTGCCGCACTCGGCGGCGACATGGCGACGATCGAAGTGCGCATGCGTGAACTGGCGCGCACCGTGCCGCCGGCGGACGTTCAGCTTTATTACCAGACGTTGTTGATTGGCCGTAAAGAATTGCCGTACGCGCCAGACAGACGCATGGGCGTTGAAATGACCTTACTGCGGGCGCTGGCGTTTCATCCGCGTATGCCGCTACCAGAACCCGAGGTTCCGCGACAATCATTTGCCCCTGTCGCGCCAACGGCGGTAATGACGCCGACCCAGGTGCCGCAGCAGTCTGCACCCGCGCAACCGGCCCCGGCAGCACCGCTACCGGAATCCACCAGTCAGGTGCTGGCGGCGCGCAACCAACTGCAACGTGCGCAGGGAGCAACCAAAGCAAAAAAGAGTGAACCGGCAGCCGCACCCCGCGCGCGGCCGGTGAATAACGCTGCGCTGGAAAGACTGGCTTCGGTATCAGAACGCGTACAGGCTCGTCCTGCACCGTCTGCGCTCGAGCAGGCGCCGGCGAAGAAAGAGGCCTATCGCTGGAAGGCGACCACGCCGGTTGCTGAAGTGAAAGAGGTGGTGGCGACACCAAAGGCGCTGAAAAAAGCGCTGGAGCATGAGAAAACACCGGAACTGGCAGCTAAGCTTGCCGCAGAAGCGATTGAACGCGATCCGTGGGCGGCACAGGTCAGCCAGCTTTCGCTGCCAAAACTGGTTGAGCAGGTCGCTCTCAACGCCTGGAAAGAAGAGAACGATAATGCGGTCTGTCTGCATTTGCGTTCCAGCCAGCGTCACCTGAATTCCAGCGGTGCGCAGCAAAAGCTGGCGGAAGCACTGAGTCAGCTTGCGGGATCAACGGTTGAACTGACCATCGTAGAAGATGATAATCCGGCGGTGCGAACGCCGCTGGAGTGGCGTCAGGCGATTTATGAAGAGAAACTTGCGCAGGCGCGTGAGTCGATAGTTGCGGATAACAACATCCAGACCCTGCGTCGGTTCTTCGATGCGGATCTGGATGAAGAGAGTATCCGCCCCATTTGATCGTAAGCGACGCTTATGGTTGTCATCCCTTAACGTGATTGAGAGAGAAGCCTATGTTTGGTAAAGGCGGTCTGGGTAACCTGATGAAGCAGGCCCAGCAGATGCAGGAAAAAATGCAGCAGATGCAGGAAGAAATCGCGAAGCTGGAAGTGACCGGTGAATCCGGTGCGGGTCTGGTGAAAGTGACCATCAACGGCGCGCATAACTGCCGTCGCGTGGAGATCGACCCAAGCCTGCTCGAAGATGACAAAGAGATGCTGGAAGATCTGGTTGCTGCTGCGTTTAACGATGCTGCCCGTCGCATTGAAGAGACCCAGAAAGAAAAAATGGCCTCTGTCTCCTCCGGTATGCAACTGCCGCCAGGCTTTAAGATGCCGTTCTGATGCAAACCAGCCCGCTGTTAACTCAGCTTATGGAAGCACTGCGCTGCCTGCCGGGCGTTGGCCCGAAGTCGGCGCAGCGCATGGCGTTTACGCTGCTTCAGCGTGACCGCAGCGGCGGGATGCGTCTGGCGCAAGCGCTCACCCGGGCGATGTCGGAAATCGGTCACTGCGCCGATTGCCGCACCTTCACCGAGCAAGAGGTTTGCAATATCTGTTCAAATCCGCGTCGTCAGGAAAACGGCCAGATTTGCGTGGTCGAGAGTCCTGCGGATATCTATGCGATTGAACAGACCGGGCAGTTTTCTGGGCGCTACTTCGTGCTGATGGGGCATTTGTCGCCGCTCGACGGCATCGGGCCGGATGATATCGGTCTCGACAGACTTGAGCAGCGCCTGTCCTGCGAGCAACTCAGTGAAGTGATCCTCGCGACCAACCCGACGGTCGAAGGGGAAGCCACGGCGAACTACATTGCTGAACTCTGCGCGCAATATGGCGTTGACGCCAGCCGTATCGCACACGGCGTGCCGGTCGGCGGTGAACTGGAGATGGTGGACGGCACCACGCTGTCACATTCTCTGGCAGGACGCCACAAGATTAAATTCTGAACAAACGGAGGCTGTGCTCGCGGCCTCCGCTTGAAATCCCCCCCGGTTGTCCCCATTTCACCCTCAACGTGTTTTTACCATTGAAAATGGCATTGTTGAGGTAGATCTACATGAAAGGACAAGAAACTCGTGGTTTTCAGTCAGAAGTAAAACAGCTTCTGCATCTGATGATCCATTCTCTGTATTCCAATAAAGAAATCTTCCTGCGTGAGCTTATCTCTAACGCCTCCGATGCGGCAGACAAGCTGCGTTTTCGCGCGCTGTCGAACCCGGACCTCTATGAAGGCGACGGTGAACTGCGTGTACGCGTCTCCTTCGATAAAGATAAGCGTACGTTGACCATCGCCGATAACGGCGTGGGGATGAACCGTGATGACGTGATCGATCATCTGGGGACCATCGCGAAGTCCGGGACCAAATCCTTCCTTGAATCCATGGGCTCCGATCAGGCGAAAGACAGCCAACTGATTGGTCAGTTTGGCGTAGGCTTCTATTCGGCCTTTATCGTCGCGGATAAAGTCACGGTCCGCACTCGCGCCGCAGGCGACAAGCCGGAGAACGGCGTGTTCTGGGAATCAGCGGGCGAAGGTGATTACACCGTTGCCGATATCACCAAAGACGATCGCGGAACGGAAATCACGCTGCATCTGCGTGAAGGCGAAGACGAGTTCCTCGATGACTGGCGCGTACGTTCCATCATCAGCAAATATTCCGACCATATCGCCCTGCCGGTTGAGATTGAAAAACAGGAAGAGAAAGACGGCGAAACCGTCGTTACCTGGGAGAAAATCAACAAGGCGCAGGCGCTGTGGACCCGTAACAAGTCGGAAATCAAAGACGACGAGTACAACGAGTTTTACAAGCATATCGCGCACGATTTTACCGATCCGCTGACCTGGAGCCACAACCGCGTAGAAGGAAAGCAGGAGTACACCAGTCTGCTGTACATCCCGTCGCGGGCACCGTGGGACATGTGGAACCGCGATCACAAACATGGCCTGAAGCTGTACGTCCAGCGCGTCTTTATCATGGACGACGCCGAGCAGTTCATGCCGAACTATCTGCGCTTCGTGCGAGGGCTTATTGATTCCAACGATCTGCCGCTGAACGTTTCTCGTGAGATCCTGCAGGACAGCACCGTCACCCGCAACCTGCGTAGCGCGCTGACTAAGCGTGTTCTGCAGATGCTGGAAAAACTGGCGAAAGATGATGTGGAAAAATACCAGACGTTCTGGCAGCAGTTTGGTCTGGTGATGAAAGAAGGGCCGGCGGAAGATCATGCTAACCAGGAAACCATCGCCAAACTGATGCGTTTCGCGTCGACGCATACCGACTCTTCTGCGCAGACCGTCTCTCTGGAAGACTACGTCTCTCGCATGAAAGACGGGCAAGAGAAGATTTACTACATTACCGCTGACAGCTATGCGGCAGCGAAGAGCAGCCCGCACCTGGAACTGCTGCGTAAGAAAGGCATCGAAGTGCTGTTGCTCTCCGATCGCATTGACGAGTGGATGATGAACTATCTGACCGAGTTTGACGGTAAGGCGTTCCAGTCCGTCGCCAAAGCGGACGAGTCTATCGACAAGCTGGCCGATGAGGTTGATGAAAGCGCGAAAGAAGCGGAAAAAGCGCTGACACCGTTTGTTGAGCGCGTGAAAAATCTGCTGGGCGACCGGGTGAAAGACGTACGTCTGACGCACCGTCTGACCGATACGCCGGCGATTGTCACCACCGACGCGGACGAAATGAGCACCCAGATGGCGAAACTGTTTGCCGCAGCGGGTCAGAACGTACCGGAAGTGAAATACATCTTTGAACTCAATCCGGACCACGTGCTGGTGAAACGCACGGCGGATACCCAGGATGAAGCGCAATTCAACGAGTGGGTTGAACTTCTGCTGGATCAGGCGTTGTTTGCTGAGCGCGGCACGCTCGAAGATCCAAACCAGTTCATCCGCCGCATGAACCAACTGCTGGTTTCCTGATAACTGCGATGTGAATGCCGGATAAGCGTGATTGCTATCCGGCATTTCTTTTAATCGCCTCTCTTTTCTAAATTTTCCCTCATTAACCGTTTCAGCGCTGGCACCTTCCTTGAGACAAATGCGTGATGGTGGTATCGTTTAGCGCTTTTTTAAAAATATCGACAACCTTTAAGGGGATTTTCGTAATGCGTATCATTCTGCTTGGCGCTCCGGGCGCGGGTAAAGGAACTCAGGCTCAGTTCATCATGGAGAAGTATGGTATTCCGCAAATCTCCACCGGTGATATGCTGCGTGCCGCCGTGAAATCTGGCTCCGAGCTGGGCAAACAAGCGAAAGACATCATGGACGCCGGTAAGCTGGTGACGGATGAGCTGGTGATCGCGCTGGTAAAAGAGCGTATCGCGCAGGAAGATTGCCGTAACGGTTTTCTGTTAGATGGTTTCCCGCGCACGATTCCGCAGGCTGACGCCATGAAAGAAGCCGGTATCGTGGTAGATTATGTTCTCGAATTCGACGTACCGGATGAGCTGATCGTTGACCGTATCGTTGGTCGTCGCGTACACGCTGCGTCTGGCCGCGTTTACCACATCAAATTCAACCCGCCTAAGGTTGAAGGTAAAGACGACGTGACCGGCGAAGAGCTGACCACCCGTAAAGACGACCAGGAAGAGACCGTGCGTAAGCGTCTGGTAGAATACCATCAGATGACGGCGCCGCTGATTGGTTACTACCAGAAAGAAGCGGCAGCAGGTAACACGCAATACGCGAAAGTTGACGGGACTCAGGCCGTTGCTGACGTGCGCGCCGCGCTGGAAAAAATCCTCGGTTAAGTTTTTCGCGTAGTGAACCTTTTATCAGGCCTGCCATTGTCGCGTAGGCCTGATAAGCGTAGCGCCATCAGGCAAATTCTCGTTTTACCTCTCACAGCAATTAGTTCTTCTTACTCACTTTTCCGCTACAATTATCAACAATTTGAATCGATAAGAGGCGGTAATGCGTCAGACGAAAACCGGTATCCTGCTGGCAAATCTTGGTACTCCCGATGCCCCCACTCCGGCGGCAGTAACACGCTATCTCCGGCAATTCTTAAGCGATACACGCGTTGTCGATACGCCCCGTGTATTGTGGTGGCCGCTGCTGCGCGGCGTGATTTTGCCGCTTCGCGCCCCGCGTGTGGCAAAGCTTTATCAGTCTGTCTGGATGGAAGGCGGCTCTCCGCTAATGGTCTACAGCCGTCAACAGCAGCAGGCGCTTGCTGCGCGCCTGGCGGACACGCCCGTCGCGCTGGGCATGAGCTATGGCTCGCCGTCACTGGAAAGCGCGGTGGACGAGCTGCTGGCAAACCACGTGGATCATATCGTCGTGCTGCCGCTGTACCCGCAATATTCCTGCTCAACGGTTGCTGCGGTCTGGGATGAGCTGGCGCGCATTCTGGCGCGTAAACGTCGTATTCCCGGCATTTCGTTTATTCGCGATTACGCCGACGATCGCGCTTATATTGACGCGCTGGCGAACAGTGCGCGGGCTTCGTTCGCCGAACACGGCGAACCGGATTTGCTGCTGTTGTCCTACCACGGCATTCCGCAGCGCTTTGCTGATGAAGGCGACGACTATCCGCAACGCTGTCGCGACACGACCCGTGAGTTGGTTTCTGCGCTCGGTCTGCCGCCAGAAAAAGTAATGATGACCTTCCAGTCGCGTTTTGGTCGTGAACCGTGGCTGACGCCCTACACGGATGAAACGCTGAAGATGTTAGGCGAGAAGGGAACGGGCCATATTCAGGTGATGTGTCCGGGCTTCGCGGCGGATTGTCTGGAGACGCTGGAAGAAATTGCGGTGCAGAATAAAGAGATCTTCCTCGAAGCGGGCGGTAAAAAGTATGAATATATTCCGGCGCTAAATGCCGCACCGGAACATATCGATATGATGCTGAAACTGACAGCCCCGTACCGCTAACGTGCAGCGTTAATCTGCTGAGTGAAGAAACGCGCACCATCGCGTAAGGCGTCATCGGCAGATTTCATCATGCGTGAGTAGTGCAGAAAGGCGTGCAGCGTGCCGGGATACATTTTGTATTCGCAGGGCTGTTGGTTCGCCTGAAGCGTCTCGAAGAGCAGACGGCTGTCGTCGATCAGCGGGTCAAACTCCGCACCGGCGATAAAGCAGGGCGGCACATCGCGCGTCAGGTCGTTGTTGAACAGGCAATAGTACGGCGACTCGCGATCGTCGGCATCACGCAGATACATTCTTTCGTACATCTCCAAATCCTGGCGGCTGAGGCCGTCCCACTCACCGCCCATCAGCCGACGACTTACCGAGTCCTGCAAGCCATACAGGCCGTACCACAACAGCACGCCTGCCACCTTTCCACAAAATATGTGCTTATCGCGCAGCCACAGCGCGCTGGCGAGTGACAGCATCGCACCAGCGGAATCACCGGCAAAGCCAATGTGCGTCATATTCAACTGATAGTCGTCCGCCTGCTGATAAAAGAACTGGCAGGCGGCAATGGTCTCTTCAATGGCCTGCGGAAAGCGCGCCTCAGGTGAGAGTGAATAGTCGACGCCGATTACCGTGCACTGGGTATAGCTTGCCAGCAGGCGCATGATTCGGTCATGGGTATCCAGATTCCCGAGAATACAACCGCCACCATGCAGGTAAAACAGCGTGGCCTGACTGTCTGGCGTCGGGCTGTACAGGCGCGTTGTCACCTCTCCCCAGGGCGTGGGGAGGGCATATTCCCGCGTTGGCATTTGCGGTGCATCCGCGTTCCAGAAGCGCCGTTCAAGAATGTAGTGTTGGCGCATCGCTGGCACATCATCGGCGGCAGGCCAGGGAGGCAAATCGTCCTGCCGGACATTCAGCACCGCGCGCATCTCGTCTGAAATGCTGGCCAGTACGGGAAGTTTATTCTCTGGTTTCATAAAACGCTCCTTGTGAAATCGACCCATTGTAAAAGCTTCCGTCGTGGAAACTGCGATCCGTTCGTCTGTTATTGAAACTCTGTCGTCCAGAGGGGAATGTGCTACCATGCACCGCTCAGTTATCCACCTGTAAAAACAGCTATGAAATTTCCCGGTAAACGCAAATCCAAACACTATTTTCCTGTCAACGCACGCGATCCACTGCTGCAACAAATCCAGCCAGAACATGAAACCAGCGCCGCATGGGTGGTGGGGATCGATCAAACGCTGGTCGATATTGAAGCGAAAGTGGATGACGCGTTTGTACAACGTTATGGACTGAGTGCCGGGCATTCACTGGTGATTGAAGACGATGTGGCCGAAGCGCTGTATCAGGAACTGGTGCGTGACAATCTGATCACCCATCAGTTTGCCGGTGGCACGATTGGTAACACTATGCACAACTACTCGGTGCTGGCCGATGACCGTTCGGTGTTGCTGGGCGTGATGTGCAGCAACATCGAAATTGGCAGCTACGCCTACCGCTATTTGTGCAACACCTCCAGCCGGACCGACCTCAACTATCTGCAGGGCGTTGACGGGCCGATTGGCCGCTGCTTTACCCTGATAGGCGAATCCGGTGAGCGTACCTTCGCCATCAGCCCAGGGCACATGAACCAGCTGCGCGCGGAAAGCATTCCGGAACCGGTGATTGCCGGGGCATCGGCGCTGGTGCTGACCTCCTATCTGGTACGCTGCAAGCCAGGCGAGCCGATGCCGGAAGCCACCATGAAGGCCATTGAGTACGCTAAAAAGCACAATGTGCCCGTGGTGCTGACGCTTGGGACCAAATTCGTGATCGCCGATAACCCACAGTGGTGGCAGGGTTTCCTGAAAGAGAACGTCTCAATCCTGGCCATGAATGAAGAAGAGGCCGAAGCGCTGACCGGTGAAAACGATCCGCTGCTGGCATCTGATAAAGCGCTGGACTGGGTCGATCTGGTGTTGTGTACCGCCGGACCGGTAGGGCTGTACATGGCGGGCTTTACCGAAGAGGAAGCCAAACGCAAAACTCAACACCCGTTGTTGCCTGGGGCGATTGCCGAATTTAACCAGTATGAGTTCAGCCGCGCGATGCGCCATAAAGACTGTCGCAATCCGCTGCGCGTCTATTCCCATATCGCGCCGTATATGGGCGGTCCGGAAAAGATCATGAACACCAATGGCGCTGGTGACGGCGCGCTGGCAGCGCTGCTGCACGATATTACCGCCAACAGCTATCACCGTTCGAACGTGCCGAATTCCAGTAAGCATAAGTTCACCTGGCTGACCTATTCGTCATTAGCTCAGGTGTGTAAATATGCCAATCGTGTGAGTTATCAGGTACTGAACCAGCACTCTCCGCGTCTGACGCGTGGACTGCCGGAGCGTGAGGATAGCCTCGAAGAGTCGTACTGGGATCGTTAAGTCATTATGCCGGATGGCGACGTAAACGTCCTATCCGGCCTGGCGTAACCATTATCTGTGTCATCACGTAGGCCTGATAAGCGAAGCGCCATCAGGCAAACGAGCCGATGCCACGACGATCACCCGGTCACGATTTCATCCGCAGGGGGTGTTTCCAGCAGTTCCAGCATCGTACGGGCGATTTCACGCTCGCCCATCACGACCTGATTAGCGCCGCGTTCGGTAATGTACTCGACCTCATCGTCATAATGCGCACGAGCAATAATCTCAATATTCGGGCACTTCTCGCGGGCAGACGCAACAATTTCGCCTGCCTCATAGCCGTTCGGAATAGTGAGGATTAGCCAGCGGGCGCAGTCCAGATGCGCCAGATTCATAATCTCTTCATTGGCGGCATTCCCCAGCACCGCGCGGATCCCGCGCTCGCGTAGCTCATCCACTCGTGTCCGCGACGTTTCGATAACCACTAACGGCATCCCGGCCGCCATCAGTTTTTCACCGAGCAGACTGCCGACGCGGCCAAAACCGACCAGCAGCGCGTGGTTGCAGATATCCACCGGAATTTGCTTCTCTTCCTCGATAGCCTCTTCCAGCGTTTGTTCTTCCAGCGTCTCGGTTTTTGCCAGATATTTTTCCAGCAGAGCAAACAGCACCGGGTTGAGCATAATCGACAGAATCGCCCCTGCCAGCACCAGATTTTGCCCTTCCTGCGGCAGCAGGTTCAGCGCCATCCCCAGACCGGCGAGAATAAAGGCGAATTCACCAATCTGCGCCAGGCTGGCGGCGATGGTCAGTGCGGTGCGCGGCGAGTGGCCAAACAGACGCACCAGGAAAAAGGCGGCGACCGACTTACCAAAGATAATGATGGCAAGCGTTGCCAGCACGGCCAGCGGTTGTTGGACCAGAATCAGCGGATCAAACAGCATACCGACGGAGACAAAGAACAGGACAGCAAACGCGTCGCGCAGCGGCAGGGTATCGTGGGCCGCGCGGTGGCTCAGTTCCGATTCATTCAGTACCATCCCGGCAAAGAACGCGCCCAGCGCGAAGGAGACATCAAACAGTTCCACTGCGCCGAAAGCGATACCTAATGCCAGCGCCAGTACGGAAAGGGTAAACAGTTCGCGGGAGCCGGTTGCCGCGCTGCGTGCCATAATCCACGGTACCAGACGGCGGCCAACCAGCATCATAATGGCGATAAAGGCGATAACTTTACCGATGGTAATGCCCATGTCGACGGCCAGCGAGGCGAAGCCGACGTCACCTTTTTCCACCATTCCGGCGACGGCTGGCAGCAGCACCAGCGTCAGTACCATTACCAAATCTTCAACAATCAGCCAGCCGATGGCGATCTGCCCTCGCTGACTGTCGACCAGTTGTCGTTCTTCAAGCGCGCGCAGCAGCACCACGGTACTGGCGGTTGAAAGACATAAACCAAAGACGATACCGGTCATCAGCGACCAGCCCAGCATGGCGGAAAGAGCCATACCCAACAGCGTCGCCACGGCTATCTGGGCGATCGCGCCGGGAATGGCTATCGACTTTACCGCCATCAAATCCTTCAGTGAAAAGTGCAAACCGACGCCGAACATCAGCAGAATAACGCCAAGCTCAGCGAGCTCCGGCGCAAGTTTGGTATCAGCCACAAAGCCTGGCGTAAAAGGGCCGGCCAGAACGCCCGCTAACAGATATCCCACCAGAGGAGAAATACGCAGTTTATTGGCAAGCATGCCGAGTATAAAAGCGAGCACAAGGCCGCCAACAATGGTGGTGATAAGCGGGGTGGCGTGATGCATTCCGTCTCCTTTGGTAGCTGATTTCCAAAATTCCAGGTAATAGTTTATGACAATTTTGACTATTATGTTTATGAATAATTATTGAATTTTGAAGAAAACTGCAATTTGAGCTGAAAAAAGCACGGATCGGAAAACGAATGGGCTGTAGACAGAGCAAAGGCTTATGGCAGCAGGTTGAGAGGGCGGCTAAAGTTTAGCTTTAGCCGCAAAAACTCAGGCTTTATGCCGGTTATCAGGTAGGAATATGGTCAAGATCCCCAGAAGTGGCAGGAAAGCACAGATTTTATAGACTAACTCGATGCTGGTATGGTCAGCGAGCAGACCTAACACCGCGGCTCCCAGGCCACCCATCCCAAAGGCAAAACCAAAAAACAGACCAGAAACCATGCCGATACGACCCGGCAGCAGCTCCTGGGCATACACCAGAATGGCGGAAAACGCCGAGGCGAGAATAAAACCAATGATCACCGTTAAAATGCCGGTCCAGTGCAGGGTGGCATAAGGTAAAATCAGCGTAAACGGCGCGACGCCGAGGATAGAGCCCCAAATGACATATTTTCTGCCAATCTTATCGCCTAAAGGCCCGCCAATTACCGTTCCTGCAGCAACCGCAAACAGGAAAGCAAAGAGGTGAAATTGCGCGTTTTGTACCGATAATCCGAATTTTTGCATCAGATAAAAGGTGTAATAGCTGCTGATGCTCGCCATATAGAAGTATTTCGAGAAAATCAGGATCAGCAGGACGCTGACCGCAAGCACCACCTTATTGCGCGGCAGTGGATTGATAATCGTTGCTTTTGGTTTCCCCTTGCTCATTCGATGCTGCGCGGCATACCAGCGGCTGATTTGCGCCAGCACGACAATGGCCAGCAGCGCCGCAAGAACGAACCAGGCCACATTACCTTTGCCGTAAGGGGCGATAATCACTGCCGCCAACAACGGACCGAGGGAGCTACCAAAATTACCGCCCACCTGGAAGATGGACTGGGCAAGACCGTGGCGTCCGCCTGAGGCCATACGCGCCACACGGGACGATTCCGGGTGGAATACCGAAGAACCGGTGCCGACCAGCGCGGCAGCCAACAGCACGGTGCCAAAACTGCCGGCCATTGCCAACAGCACCAGACCGCTTAGCGTAAAGCACATGCCAATCGGCAGCGACCACGGCATTGGGTACTTATCGGTCCAGTAACCAACCACCGGTTGTAGTAGCGAAGAGGCCAACTGGAAGGTCAGGGTGATCATCCCTATCTGCATAAAGGTCAGTGAAAATTCGGACTGTAATAGCGGATAGATCGCCAGAATTAACGACTGAATCATATCGTTAAGCAGATGTGAAAGGCTGATCGCGCCTAAAATGCCGAACGACGTGCGTGCCTTAGCGACTGGCGCGGACGCACCAGGTGCTGGCTGGGTTTGTTCACTCATTGCCATAGAAAGTCACTTCTGTCTGATTTGCGATGTATGCGCTTTATCCTTCACGCTACCCGGATGCAACGTGAATGATGTTGCGCACAGGGGAATATCGTCATTGTGATTATTACCTGACTAACATACCTGCGGACGAGGTTTGAAGGAAGTCTCAATTCTGAAAACTTATTCGACTATTATTTCAGATAATTGTAATTTCAGCCGAGTGAAGGAATCAGGGAGAGAAACATGAAATTTTTGAAACGGGGTGTGGCGCTGGCACTGTTCGCCGCATTCACGCTGGCAAGTCAGCCTGCTCAGGCTTATGAAAAAGATAAAACCTATAAAATCACCATTCTGCATACCAACGATCACCATGGCCATTTCTGGCGCAGCGAATACGGCGAGTACGGTCTCTCAGCGCAAAAAACGCTGGTGGACGGGATTCGTCGCGAGGTGGCTGCCGAAGGGGGCAGCGTCCTGCTGCTGTCCGGCGGTGATATCAATACCGGCGTACCCGAATCGGATCTACAGGATGCTGAGCCCGACTTTCGCGGGATGAACCTGATTGGTTATGACGCGATGGCGGTCGGTAACCACGAATTTGATAATCCGCTCACCGTCCTGCGTCAGCAGGAGAAGTGGGCGAAGTTCCCGTTTCTCTCAGCCAATATTTACCAGAAAAGTACCGGCGAGCGCCTGTTTAAACCCTGGGCCATTTTTAAACGCCAGGATTTGAAAATCGCGGTGATCGGTTTGACCACCGACGACACGGCGAAAATCGGTAACCCTGAGTTCTTCACCGATATTGAATTTCGCAAACCAGCGGAAGAGGCAAAGGTGGTGATTCAGGAATTGCAGATGAATGAAAAGCCGGACGTCATGATTGCCACCACTCATATGGGGCATTACGACAACGGCAACCACGGATCGAACGCACCGGGCGACGTTGAAATGGCGCGCAGTCTGCCGGAGGGCGCGCTGGCGATGATTGTGGGTGGTCACTCACAGGACCCGGTGTGCATGGCGGCGGAAAATAAGAAACAGGTGGATTACGTTCCCGGTACGCCGTGTGCACCGGACAAACAGAATGGTATCTGGATCGTGCAGGCTCATGAGTGGGGGAAATACGTGGGTCGCGCGGACTTTGAGTTCCGTAACGGCGAGATGAAAATGGTCAACTATCAGCTGATTCCGGTGAACCTGAAGAAGAAAGTGACCTGGGAAGACGGGAAAAGTGAGCACGTACTTTACACCCCGGAAATCGCGGAGAATGCGCAGATGCTCTCGCTGTTGTCACCGTTCCAGAATAAAGGAAAAGCGCAGCTGGATGTGAAAATTGGTGCGGTGAATGACCGACTGGAAGGCGATCGCAGCAAGGTCCGTTTTGTACAAACCAACATGGGGCATTTGATTCTGGCTGCGCAAATGGCGCGCACTGGTGCCGATTTTGGCGTTATGAGCGGCGGCGGCATTCGTGACTCGATTGACGGCGGGGATATCACCTATAAAAGCGTGCTGAAGGTTCAGCCATTCGGCAACGTTGTCGTATATGCCGACATGAACGGTAAGGATGTGACGGACTATCTGACGGCCGTGGCGCAAATGAAACCGGACTCCGGCGCCTATCCGCAGTTTGCCAGGGTTAGCTTTGTGGCAAAAGAGGGCAAGCTCAACGATTTGAAAATCAACGGCGAGCCGGTTGACCCGGCAAAAACCTACCGTATGGCGACGCTCAGCTTTAACGCGACCGGCGGCGACGGCTATCCGCGTATTGATAACAAACCGGGGTACGTCAACACCGGGTTTATTGATGCGGAAGTGCTGAAGGAATACATTCAGAAAAACTCACCGCTGGATGCCAGTGCGTATGAGCCGAAGGGGGAAGTTAGCTGGCAGTAACAGGGCGGAGTGCCGGATAGCGGTGCGGGCACCTTATCCGGCCTACAGGTTAGTGCGGTTTCCTGGCCTGATAAGCGTCGCGCTATCAGGCCATCATTCTATAATCACTTAATCCCGGCGGGCGATATCGGCGAATTCAGCCTCCAGAATCGCGGCTAAATCAACCGCCGCCAGTTCAATATCCAGCCCGCGTTTGCCGCCAGAGACAAAAATGGTGTCAAACGTCCGGGCTGGCGCATCAATCAGCGTCGGTAGACGTTTTTTTTGTCCCAGTGGGCTAATGCCGCCGACCAGATACCCGGTCGTGCGTTGCGCAACCAGCGGATCGGCCATATCGACCTTTTTCGCGCCGAGTGCTTTGGCGACTTTTTTCAGATCCAGTTGTCCGGCCACGGGCGTGACTGCAACCGCCAGATGTTTCATATCGCCATTCACCGCCACTAGCAGCGTTTTGTACACCTGATCGGCATTCAGCCCTAACTTGCGCACCACCTCATCGCCGAAGTTGGTCTCGGCGGGATCGTGGTCGTAGGTATGGATCCTGAACGTAATTTTGTTTTTTTCGAGTAATTTAACGGCGGGTGTCATAGCTATTTTTCCTGGCTAAACCAAATGACGAGTCAAGCATATCTCTAACGAATGTTCGAAATATAGTACCATCTTGCGCAATTATGTTGGCAGGATGCAGAGTTTGAGCGACAATCGACATACACCGTCGCATTAAGCGGCGGCATAATAATAATGATGAAATTCCTCTTTGACGGGCCAATAGAAATATTGGCCACTTTTTTTATCGCATCAGCTCCGGCAGATTTCCCTCTCCATAAAGGTGCAGCGCGCCGACGGCCACCACATAGCGACCCGCAGGCAGTGCCGCCAGACGATCCCGCCAGGCGATATTGCGTTGATGCATCAGCACATCGTACAGCGACTGACTGAAGGTGTTGGGAAGCGTCAGGTGATTGTCCTGCGGCGGGGAGTCAAGCCACCAGCTCATCATCTGTTGCAGTAACCGGGCGTTGGTGTGCCAGTGCGTTAGTGTGTCCTCCAGCAGCGCCAGGCCGTTGTCCGGCAGTTCACACAACAGTGCAATCTGGCTGGCGGCACCTTCCAGTTCAATCACCGGTTTTTCTGCCTTTTTCGCGGCCTGCAACAGCTGATAATCAATACCGTACTCCGGGCGTAACCCCAACTGTTGCGCCTGGGTGGCCTGCAACACCATCGCGATTTGCCACAGCGGTTGCGTAGAGAACAGGGAAGGGGAGATCCCCAGTTCATCAGTCGCGCGATGCAGATTGCGCAACTGCTCCTCGCTGATGCGCTCTTCCAGTGCGGCAAATTCGGGTAGATCGGCAAAAGGGCTGTCATTGCCGGAGACGTCGGCCTCAACAATTAGTGCATCGGCGCTGTTAAGCTTTTTGAGCAGTCTGGCAGGGAGAGGGGACATATCGCGACTGCCCATATGAATACTGCCAATCAGGTGGAAATGGCGGTTGCCGGGCAACGAAACATCAATGGCGGGCCAGGTATAGCGATTGCCGGATAGCGTAGCGAAGAATGTTTTTACCCGGTAAAACAGATCCATGCGACCTCCCTAATCAGAAGCCCATGCTAACGCGTGGCCCAGGGGTGTGCAATGTGTGAATTGCCGGATGGCGGCGCTAAAACGCCATCCGGCATCGCTTACTCTTTCGGTTTAAAGCGCAGCAGTCGGTTCGCGTTGCTCACCACGGTAATGGACGAGAGCGCCATCGCCGCACCGGCAACCACCGGGTTCAGCAACGTACCGGTAAACGGCCACAGAATACCGGCTGCAACAGGAATACCGATGCTGTTGTAGATGAATGCGCCAAGCAGGTTTTGCTTCATGTTTCGAAGCGTTGCGCGGGAAATAGAGAGTGCATCTGCCACGCCCATCAGGCTATGACGCATCAGAGTAATTGCAGCGGTTTCGATAGCCACATCGCTGCCGCCGCCCATTGCGATCCCGACATCGGCTTGCGCCAGCGCCGGTGCATCATTGATGCCGTCACCGACCATCGCCACCTGACGCCCCTGGCTTTGCAGACGTTTAATGGCATCGGCTTTACCGTCCGGCAGAACGCCGGCAATCACCTCATCAATTCCCGCCTCTTTGGCGATGGCGTTAGCCGTCGTCGGGTTATCGCCGGTTAACATCACCAGACGATAGCCGGCGCGGTGCAGTCGCTGAAGGGCGGCCACGCTGTCGCTACGCAACGGATCGCGCACGGCCAGCAGCGCTGCCGCTTTACCATCAATCGCCAGCAGCACCGGCGTAGCGCCCTGAGAAGCCTGGGCCGATATCTCGGTTTCCAGTTCGCGAATGTCAACCTGCTGCTCGTTCAGCAGGGCCTGGTTGCCCAACAGCAGCGTATGCCCTTCGGCTTCACCGCTAACGCCTAATCCACGCAGGGTGCGGAAACCGTTGACCTGCGGCAGTGCACCATCACCGGCTTTGTCGAGAATCGCTCGCGCCAGCGGGTGGCTGGAGCCTTGCTCAAGCGCCGCCGCCAGACGCAGCACCTGCGCCTCATCAGTCTCGCCTACAGTTTTAATCGCCACCACCTGGGGTTTGCCTTCGGTCAGTGTCCCGGTTTTGTCGAAGACCACGGTATCCAGAGTGCTGGCGCGCTGCAGCGCATCGGCATCTCGCACCAGTACGCCAAACTCAGCCGCACGACCCACGCCGGAAATAATAGACATTGGCGTTGCCAGACCCAGCGCACACGGACAGGCAATAATCAGTACTGTGGTTGCAATCACCAGGGTGTAGACAATTTGCGGCGCCGGGCCAAAGAAGTACCAGATACCCGCGCTGACCAGCGCAATCACGACCACAACCGGAACAAACACGGCGGAAATCTTATCGGCCATCTGACCGATTTCCGGCTTACTGCTCTGGGCCTGGCGCACCATACGGATAATGCGCGACAGCGTCGTATGGCTGCCGACTGCGCTGGCGCGAAACAACACGCTGCCATCCTGCACAACGGTACCGGCATGCACACTGTCGCCTTCCCCTTTTTGCTGTGGGATAGGTTCGCCGGTAAGCATCGCCTCATCCAGCCAGGCTTCGCCTTGGGTGATTTCACCGTCAACCGGTACGCGGTCGCCGGTGGTCAGACGCAACAGCATCCCCGGTTGAACCTCTGCCAGCGGTACGCTCTTTTCACCGTCTTCTGTCACCACTCGCGCCGTTGGCGGCGTGAGATCGAGTAATTTTTCCAGCGCCTTAGACGAGCGCTGACGCGCGCGGGCTTCCAGCATGTGTCCGAGGTTAATCAGACCAATGATCATCGCGCTGGCTTCATAATAAAGATGACGCGCTTCCATCGGGAACCACTGCGGCCACAGGTTGACGCTCATCGAGTACAACCAGGCTACGCCGGTGCCCAGCGCCACCAGGGTGTCCATCGTGGCGGTACCGTTCATCAGGCTCTTCCACGCGCTGCGATAAAAATGGCCGCCGGCAAAAACCATCACGGCGAGCGTCGCCAGACCTATCGCCAGCCACAGGCTGCGGTTGTCGGCGGTCACCATCATGTTATCGCCCATCATCCCCCAGACCATCACCGGCACACCCACCAGCAGGGCGACAATCGCCTGCCAACGGAAGCGTTTCATTGTCGCGACGGCGGTTTCCTGCTGGCGCTCACGGCGTTTGAGATCGTCTTCAATCGCCTCCGCGCCATAGCCGGCTTTTTCCACCGCCTGGACTAAATCGGCAGCGGACGCACTGCCCATCACCAGCGCAGTACGTTCCGCGAGGTTTACCCGTGCCTGCGTGACCCCGGGAACGCTTTGCAGCGCATTTTGTACCCGGGAAACACAGCTGGCGCAGCTCATGCCGCTTAACAGCAGCTGTTGGCTCTCATCTTCAGCCGTCGCTGCCGGAAGCTCAGGAGGGACCGCTGCCAGTGCTTCCGACGGGATTGATGACTCCGCCAGCGGTTTAGCCTTTGGGTGGCTTAACTCTGCGCCGTAACCGGCTTGTTTGATGGTGTCGATAAGCGCTTCGGCGCTGGCGGTACCGGTGACGAGCGCTTCAGTCACGGTAACCTCAGCCTGTTCAACATCCGGGCGTTGTTCAAGGCTCTCTTTTACGCGTTTGACGCAGTGACCGCAGGACAGGCCGTCCAGGGTCAGGTTGATAGTGTGAGACATCTCTTCACTCCTTTATTACAGGGATTAACTGACTGTGATAAAGGTTAAACCTTCCAGCAAGGGGAAGGTCAAGTG
>NZ_CP070239.1:4813487-4848185 GCF_016906145.1 Citrobacter sp. MGH 55 | reverse complement strand
AAACCTTCCAGCAAGGGGAAGGTCAAGGGATTTGTTTTCACCCTGTTTTTTTAATGTTCCAGTGCGATGGCGCAGACATGTTCGAGGGTGGAAAGGTTGTTGTAAAGTTCCGGTAAGGTCATTTTTTTTCTAATCACGACTTTTAGATTAACCTCTATTTTCCCCTTTTTGATATCGCGGATGGTGATAGCTTCAATAATGTTTTTTTGCTGATTAATACTTTCCACCAGCGTTTGTAGTCCTGATTTTTCGTCAAGAATAATGCGAATCTTAACTTTACCGGGCAATTGATTTTTAGTTTGTAAAAAGATGACAAAATAGCTGAGCTTTATGGCCAGCAGGAACAAGCCTGTGGCAAGAAGAGCATGCATATAAAAACCGGCGCCACTGGTAATTCCCACTCCCGCAGAAGCCCATACAATGGCTGCGGTTGTCAGTCCGGAGATGGCGTCATCATGGCGATGAAGGATAACACCTGCACCGAGAAAGCCTACGCCGCTGATAATTTGTGCGGCCAGGCGCATCGGATCGCTACGTATATTCATCGAGATTTCCGCGTAATACTCTGCTGACTGAATAGAGACGATGGTCAGAACGCAGCTGGCGACGGAAATAATGACGCACGTTTTAAATCCTACAGGCTTTCCTTTCGATTCTCTTTCAAGACCGATGATCCCGCCGAGGATAAAAGCGACGCAAATTTTGCCCAGCGTAATTAACAGAGATTCTCCTTCACCGAATAAGAGGAAGGATAACGTATTCATATTTCCTCCGGAAAACTCACCTCAAACAGCGTAAAAAGGTCTCCTTTTCTGACCCGTAACGCTAGGCGCGGTAGGTATGGATATAGTGCTCAATCAGCGAAAGAAGTCGTCGGTTATCGATGCTCTGCAGAATTTTTACCCGCGCACCTTTTGGTTCAGGGATTCCTACATTGAGACGCAACGTGTCACGTCCATAGCGACAGGTCATACCGCGCGTGATGCCTTCCAGAGAGACATCCAGGTAATCTTCCTCCATTGTTGCCAGAGAGGGGTCCAGTAACCAGGCAACGGTTAACGCATCGTGGATCCAACATCCGGGCAGATGGCGGGTTTGCATCGAGTAGGTGATCCACGGGCGAATGGTTTGCGCCAGATAACGGCTAAGCCCGTTTTCTGTTTTTGCCAGACGATCCAAATCGGCGTGAAGCATTTGAGTTTTCGTTGTCACATCCATCGGGACCAGCGTGACGGGGGCGCCGCTGGTAAGCACCGCATGAGCCGCCTCAGGATCCAGACCAAAATTGGTATCTTTCAGGTAGCCCGGCACATTGAATACGCCGCCCATAACAACGATATTTTTGACCGCGTGAACAATCTGCGGGTAAAGCTGCAGGGCAATGGCCACATTGGTGAGTGGACCGGTAGCAACCAACGTGATTTCACCAGGGTTATTACAGATGAGTTCACCTATCGCCTCGGGTGCATGGGGGGGCACCTGCTGGCACAATGCCGGGGCAGGAACTTCCGACCAGAGTTGCCGTAAGCCAAACTGATCGACACCCTGATCCAGTTTTTCACGCCAGGGAAGCGGATCTTCCCGGAGCGCACGCGAGGCTCCACGGTAAACAGAAACGGGAATAGCCAATTGCGCAATGAGATCTTTAGCGACGGCATATCCCACGTCTGCCGGTGTATTTCCTGCGACAGTGGTGATCATCTCCAGAGTGATTTGCGGAGCGGCAATCGCCAGCGCCAGCGCCAGACCGTCATCAATATTCGCGCCGGGAATGCCATTGCCTGGATCGCAGTCAATTATGATACGCATCGATGTATTTTCACGTTGTCTCGGGTTGTACTTCATGTCCCTGGCAGCCACACGATTCTCCTGTTCGTAAATAAAACTCAAATTCAACGCGGCGAACCTCTCCATCCCAATTTTTCAGCATGTCAATTGCCGCACGGGCCATCTTATCGACCGGTTGCAGAACGGCGGTCAAAGAAGGGACGTTGTAAGCCGATTCATGTGTTGCGTTAAAACAGACCAGTGCAACATCTTCAGGAACGCGCAGCCCATGTTCCGCCAGGGCGCGTAAGCAACCCAGTGCCTGCTGTTCATTCGTCGCGAACAACGCGCGCGGTGGCTGGCGTTGCAGCATACGTTTTGTCGCCTCGTAACCTCCGGCGCGGGTATAGTTGGTCGAAAAAATCCATGAAGGATTGACCATTAGCGATGAGGCTTCCAGCGCCTGCTGCCAGCCCCGGATACGATCCTGAGTATTCAGCATTTCACGCGGGCCACAGATGATGCCGATGTCGCGGTATCCGTGATCAATCAGATGTTGGGTTACCTGCATCGCCGCCTGTTGTTCATCAACCTGGATAACGCTGACGTTAAGTCCAGGATCCACGCGATCGAGCATAACGCAGGGCGTACCGCTCTCCTGAATCAAATTGATATAAGGATGGCGATCCACACTGGTGTAGATCAGCCCGTCAACCTGGCGGTGCAACATATTATTAATCAGTTCACGTTCACGGCAGCTGCTGTCGCCCGCATCACCCAGCAGGAGTACTTTGCCATCAGCAAATGCTTCGTGTTGCAGAGCATGAGCCATAGAGGCGATAAACGGGTTTGAGATATCCGGTGCGACAAGCCCATAAGTTTGTGTACTCCCTGAAGCCAGCGCACGCGCGATGCCATTGGGTCGATAGCCGGTTTTCTTAATGGCTTGTAGTACACGTTGCCGGGTCGCTTCGGCAACGGGACGTGGACCATTATTAATAACGTAACTAACGACAGCGACGGACGTTCCCGCTTCTTTTGCCACGTCAGAACGTGTTACGCGTTGCGAATGTGATTGAGTCACGAGGCACCTACCTGATTGCGTTCAGAGTGATTTTTTCCAGACAGCATAAGGCGTTATGACCCAAAAATCTTTGGTAAAGAACGCGCATCTCACGTTCTCTGGCCTCAAATTGCATCCTCGGGTAAGTTAAGATCCCGTCCACGGGTTTCTGGTGCAAAGAACGTGGTTACCAGTCCAATTGTGGCCATCAGAGCGAAATAGAGAGCGATTGGCCACCAGTGCCCATAAAACGAGAGCAATGCAGAGGCGATAAGTGGCGCTGTCCCGCCAGACATAATCGAACCGAGCTCTTTTGCAAATGCCATTTTGGTATAACGATTCGTGACACCGAAAAGCTCAACGCCCCATGCAGCCTGAACACCAAAAATACCCAGTGAAGCGATTCCCATCCCGGTAATGATCGTTGGGATGACAATCCATGGCTCACGAGAATCCAGCAGCATGAATGCCGGAAAAGCATACAGGATCAGTAATAAGCAGAACCAACGATAGACGATCCGTCTGCCGAATCGATCGGAAAGCCAGCCCGCCAGAGGAATAATGGCAAATCCCAGAACCGATGCGATAAACACCGCCACGGTCGGCACTGATTTATCCACCATCAGCACTTTAGCGACATAGCCAATGATAAATCCCTGTGCCAGGTAGGAGGGGCCATTCTCGCCAATGCGTAAGCCGACCATGGTCCAGAACGCACGGGTTCGTTTCCAGAAGCTACGTGTATCATGCTGTTGCTGCGCTTTTCCCTCGCGAAGAACTTTTTCTCGCTCGGCCTGCAGGAGGGCCTTTTGACGTTCAAAAACGGGCGTTTCACGCATATGGCGACGAATTAATAGCGCAGCAGCGGCGATAAGAATGCTGCAAAGAAAAGGAATACGCCATCCCCAGCTTAATAAGTCATCTTTGTCCATTTGCAGGACGATTAGCCAAACCAACGAAGCCAGTAATGTTCCGCTGTTTGAGCCCAGCGCGATAATCGAGGAAACCAGCCCACGGCGTTTAACGGGAGCATATTCACCGAGCATCACGGTACCGCCTGAAAGTTCCGCTCCGGCCCCCAGGCCCTGAGAAAATCGAAGGATAACCAGGCATACCGGCGCCCAGACGCCTATCTGGGCGTAGCTGGGGATTAAACCTATTAGCATGGTCGACGTGCCCATCAACCCAATCGTGATAACCATGACAATCTTCCGGCCATGTTTATCGCCTATCCAGCCGAACAGAAGTGCGCCGATGGGGCGAGCAATAAACCCAACGGAATAGGCGGCAAAGCTGGAAAGTAACGCCATGACAGGTGTCGCTTCTGGAAAAAAGACATCGCCAAAGATAATGCCTGCGGCAAGGCCGTACAGGGCAAAATCGGCATACTCCATCGTGGTGCCTAACCAGCAGGAAAATGTCGCTCGCCAAAATTCGCGGCGTCCTTCGGGGGTTTCCAGCCGCTCCTGAGCGGCTTGTTGGTTGTCCGTCAGGGGAACAGAGGATGAATGCGTGTTCATAAGAACTCCTTGAAGTTATCTGTCGACATACGTCGCAGGCTTGTGCTCTTCACGTTCTACTCGCGTAGATATTATATTTTTACCGGAGATTAATAAATCTACCCGCGTAGAATGATCAAGTAAAAGAGTTAAAATTGCGAAAGCGATCACTTATAACAGGCAATTGTTACAGAAAAAGGTACGCCTGCTTCGATGTTCTTCACTGTTTATGAAGTACGAACGTTCGACGGTTCCGGAAATGTGAAAGTGGCAGTGGTAACGCCCGCGACCTGTGAAGTGACAGGAGGTTACTGGCATCTATAGGATGGGTGTGTGGTGTCAGCCACAAGTACGTTATAATGACACCATGCCATAGCTTAAGGTGCGGAGGACGTGTGAATATCAGCGATGTAGCAAAAAAAACCGGTTTAACCAGTAAAGCGATCCGCTTTTATGAAGAAAAAGGGCTGGTCACGCCGCCGCTGCGTGGTGAAAACGGTTATCGCACCTACGGGCAACAGCATCTCAATGAACTGACGCTGCTGCGCCAGGCACGCCAGGTCGGATTCAACCTTGAAGAGTGCGGTGAACTGGTAAATCTGTTCAACGATCCAGGGCGTCACAGCGCGGATGTCAAAAAGCGGACGCTGGAGAAAGTGGCTGAAATTGAGCGCCATATCAGTGAATTACAGTCAATGCGCGTACAGTTGCTGGCGCTGGCAGAGTCGTGTCCGGGCGATGACAGCGCGGAATGCCCTATTATTGATAACCTTTCTGGCTGTTGCCACCACAAGGCGCAGGTTTAACGCGCGTCGGGATTAAGCATAAAGACCACCGTGCCGCGATACCACGGGGATGTGCGTAACTGCGCTTCCGCCTGGCTTTCCCGCTTACCGTGCTGTACCAGACCAAGCTTAAAGGGAATTCGCAAGCGGGTGAGGGCGGGCAGGTAGTCCTGATAATTCGTCACCGTGTGCCGTCCCTGATAGCTCTGCACTACCAGTTCATCGATTGGCAGCGCGTTCAGCGTTGCAATGTCACCGGTTTTCGCCCAGTCCAGCAATCCGGTTACCCCAAGAGCAAAATCGGGTGGTAGTTGTTGGCGCAATTCCCGCAGAAAGTGGGCATAGTCGGCGAGTTGATGCGTCGCGGCGTCAAAATCGACCTGTAGCCCTACCACCTGATTTCCCGCCGCCTGCCAGCGCTGCATCAACCGCACGATGCGTGCCGTAATCGCGTCCGCAACGTCGAGCGTGGTAAAGCGCACGGTAAGCCAGATGGACGGAAACGTCAGGCGGCTGACGGGAAGTCCCAGACGCTGAAACTCCGCGCCCTTTGCCCGCATCAATACTTCCCCCTGATGCAGATAGACCGTTTGGGCGCCTCTCAGTTCATCACTGGCTTTCACCCCTGACCAGAGCCAGAAGGCGGGATGTTCGCGGGCGATAACCGTCTCATCCGCCTGCGCCTGTCCCGCCAGTAGCGCGATTACCAGTAGTATTTGAGTTTTTGCGCCCACGGACTGCCCGGATACTGGGTTTTCAACTGCGTGAACCAGCCTTTGCGCTGCTGTTTGTCCACCTCTTCTCCGCCACACTCATTCGTGCCGGACGGGGCGTAACACATGATGGCGCGATACAGTGCGTAACTTCTGTCTTCGTGCTCGGCTTTCGGCGAGGTGATGACCTGCTGGTAGTAACTCTGGCGATCATACTGCCCAACCGGACGCTTGCGGTCGATAGCGGCCTCCAGCACGCCATTCCCTGCGCTGTCTTTCCACAAATCGACATGGGTTTGCGACGTGCGGAAGAACTCACCCAGACAGTTCAGCGCATGGGCATCATCGGGTTTTTTGCTCAGCGTGCCGATGGTCTCATTGAGGCTGCGGCACACGTAACCGACTTCAGCGGCGTCACCGTTCCAGTCAAACGTGCTCAAATTGACGTCGTCGAATGCTTCGCCGATCACCGGTTGTGTGATGGCGCTGGCGAGTTTGCGGTCCTGCAGCCAGTCGCTAAAGCGGTTTTCTGTGAGATCGCGCACCAGCAGCGTATGCAGCGCGATAGTGCGTTCTTCGTTATTCGGTCCCTGGCTGACCTGCTGACGCAACTGTTCAGGCGTCGCCACGGTTTTCAGTACCCGGGAACGATAACGCAGGTTGGTGACCGCGCTGTCCGGGGCAAAAACCGCCACCGTATCGCCACTGTACACCAGCGTGGCCGCCAGTTTTGCCTGCACATACTGCTGCTGTTCGTTATCCTGGCTCAGCTTCAGCAGTGTCGACCAGAAATCACGCGCCGCTGACCACTGCTTTTGACCCATCAGCGCGTTACCGTAGAGAACCTGTTCGCTGAAAGCGAGGATATCGTGAGCCGGTAGTTTTTGCGCCGGGGTAACCGCCTGAAGAATCGCAGCATTGTTTTCTGTCGCCAGCCACAGGTTGAGTTGCAGATCGCGCCACAGCGGCAGTTTTCCGCTTTTTTCAAAAACCGGTTTGCTGGCATCCAGGTTAGCCTGCGTCAGGGTTGGCTTCTGGTCGCTGTTCAGACGAAGGGCGCGCAGCATCTCGGTATAGCTGACGAGAGGGGCGTCGGCGAACGCCTCCTGTACCGATTGATCGTAAAACTGCCTGCCATAGACATTATCGTATTCAATCACCCGGTTTCGCAGCGTCTGCGCATCGGCGGCCTGCCGGAATGCCTGCTCATACAATCCTGCAAGCGACGTCCAGTCCTGCAAATACCAGTGGATGCGACGCAGCATGCCGTGTGCGGAATCGGCATAGCGGCCTTCAGGCCAGCGCTGGAGATAGGTTTGCGCCTCTTTTTGCGCGAGTAAGGCGTCTTCACGGTTTATTCGCGCGATATCAAAATCGCCATATTCGCCGACGCTGTTCTGGCTGCTTTTGTTCAGCGCTGTGCGCATCAGCATATATTGCGCGGTTTCCGCCAGCCACGGGCGATCGCTCTTAAGCAGCGACGTGAAGACCTGCGCCGCGCTTTCGTATTCACCCGCGTAAAAATGGGCTGCGGCGATCAGATAGGTTTTATACGCCAGGGCAGGTGAGTCCGCCGGGAGCGTAGTGAGAGAGGCCGTGATTTGCTCTGCGCTGGCCCCGGAATAGAGTCCCAGACGTGCCTGCGCCAGCGCCTGCTTTTGTTCTGCTGTCAGCGTAGCATCGCTCAGTAGCGCGGCAAAAAACTGACTGACGCTGTCGGTATTATTGGAGACAAAACGGTTTTCCTGCTCACCGTCGTGGTTGAATTCAACCGCCGCTACCTGCAGCGTTGCCATCTGCTGAGCGAGTGTATTGGGTGCATTCTGCGTTTGTGCAGGCAAGTCCGTGCGGACATCAGCGTCATCCCACTGCGGGTGATAAGCAAAATAGAAATCGCGTGAGCGGGTGATATCCGCAGGCATCGACTGAACGGGCACAGCAAACGACTTTGCCTCACTCAGCAGGCGCAACAGGTTATCGCGTGAATCATTATCGGGCGTCAGAACAGGGGCGCCTTTTAGCAGACAGCGCGCGTCGCTCCAGGTGCAGTCTGCGATATCAAACGAGGCGAATGCCTGAGGGGCGGCGCTCGCCAGTAATGCACAAAAGCTAAATGCCAGAGGCGTCTTCCTGACCATCATGCGATTCCTGTCATCGGTTTTATCGGGTAAGGGGTCTGATATAGAGCGTGATGCCTTCAACGGCAATCACTTCAACGTGCGTGCCGGCGGGTAGATCGTCGCTGGCGTTGACCGGCCATGAACTGTCGCCAACCCGCATGTGTCCACGACCATTGACCAGAGACGACTCCAGGACAAACCGACGGCCGACCAGTTGCTGGCCGCGCTGGTTGAGCTGACTGTCTGCCGGTTTTTGTTCACGAACGCGTTTCGCCATCCACTTCCACCAGAACCAGGCGGCAAGCAGCGTTAAGACGGCAAAGATAACACCCTGCCATTCCCAGTCGACGGGCAACAGCCAGACCAGAATGCCGGTAATGACCGCCGCGACGCCGCTCCACAACAGATAACCGTTGCCGCCCAGCATCTCAGCGGCCAGAAGCAGACCGCCAAGGCTGAGCCAGAAAATATGGGGATGCCCCACAATCATCTCGATCATTATTTATTCCGTTCGCTGGCGCTGTCCTTGATCAGTTCAGTGATCCCGGCAATGGAACCCATCAGGCTGCTGGCATCCAGTGGCATCATCACCACTTTACTGTTACTGGACGAGCCGATTTGCTGTAGCGCTTCGGTATATTTCTGCGCCACAAAGTAATTCACCGCCTGAATATCACCGGAGGCGATCGCTTCAGACACCATTTTGGTCGCGCGGGCTTCCGCTTCAGCGGAACGTTCGCGGGCTTCTGCCTGTAAGAAGGCGGATTGACGTTCCCCTTCAGCTTTCAGGATCTGCGACTGTTTTTCCCCTTCTGCCTTAAGGATTTCCGCCTGGCGCACCCCTTCGGCTTCAAGAATATACGCACGTTTAGTACGTTCCGCTTTCATCTGGGCGTTCATGGAGGAGATCAGTTCAGCCGGTGGGCGGACATCGCGAATCTCGATACGCGTGACTTTAATGCCCCAGGGATTGGTGGCCTCATCGACGATATGCAGCAGTCGGGTATTGATGCTGTCACGCTGGGAGAGCATTTCATCAAGCTCCATCGACCCCAGAACGGTACGGATGTTGGTCATAGTGAGGTTGATGATCGCCAGTTCCAGATTGCTGACCTCATAGGCCGCACGCGGCGCGTCAATCACCTGAATAAAGCAGACGGCATCAATGGTGACGTTGGCGTTATCTTTCGAGATCACTTCCTGCGAGGGAATATCCAGCACCTGCTCCATCATATTGATTTTACGGCCAATCCGGTCCATGAACGGCACAACGATGCTTAAGCCCGGTTGCAGCGTTTTGGTATAGCGGCCAAATCGCTCTACTGTCCACTGATACCCCTGGGGAACAATTTTCACGCCGGCGCCGACGATGACCAGCGCGACAAAAATGAGAATAGGAATAACAATAAGCATTGAAAAACCTCCTGTTGAACTGTCCATGATGTCGAGATTGGCGATGTAACTCTTGAAATTATACCTGATTCATTAAAGAGAGTTCCCCTCCTGTTAATTAGAGGGATACACTATTTTGTGATAAAACGCGAAAACAGGATAGATAATGCGTGAAAATAGCAGGTTGTTGCAGGTAAACAATGTGGGTTACCAGGTCGGGACCATCAAAATTCTGAATAACATCAGTTTTGACTTACGTCCTGGTGAATTTAAATTAATCACCGGCCCTTCCGGCTGCGGAAAAAGTACCTTACTGAAGATTATTGCGTCGTTGCTCAGTCCGAATAGCGGTGAGATCCGCTTTGGTGGAGAGGATATCGCTACTCTCAACCCGGAACATTATCGTCAACAGGTTTCGTATTGCGCCCAGACGCCCGCGCTGTTTGGCGATACGGTCTACGATAATCTGATCTTCCCCTGGCAAATCCGTAACCAGCGTCCAGATCCTGGGGCTTTTCTGGCGGACCTGGCCCGCTTTCAACTGCCGGAGTCGATTCTGGCGAAAAATATCAATGCGCTCTCCGGCGGCGAGAAGCAGCGCATTTCCCTGATCCGCAATTTACAGTTTTTACCGCAGGTTTTACTGCTTGATGAAATCACCAGCGCACTGGATGAAAGCAATAAGCGCAATGTGAATGAGATTATTCATCACTATGCTCGTGATAAGCAGATAGGGGTGCTGTGGGTGACTCACGATAAAGATGAAATTAATCATGCGGATGAAATAATCACTCTGATGCCGCATGCCGGAGAAATGCAGGAAGCGCGTAATGAATGAACATAATATTACTAACGAGTCACTGGCATTAGCGATGATGCTGGTGGTGGTGGCGATGCTGATAAGCCATAAAGAGAAACTGGCGCTGGAGAAAGATATTCTCTGGAGCGTCGCTCGCGCCGTGGTTCAACTTATTATCGTCGGCTATGTCCTGAAATATATCTTCGCGGTCAATCATGCTGTCCTGACGTTAGTGATGGTGTTATTCATCTGTTTTAACGCCGCGTATAACGCGCAGAAGCGCAGTAAATATATTGATAAAGCGTTTGTTTCCTCGTTTATTGCCATCACGACGGGGGCAGGGTTAACGCTGGCGGTGCTGGTGCTGTCGGGGTCGATTGAATTTATCCCGATGCAGGTGATCCCTATTTCCGGGATGATCGCTGGTAATGCGATGGTGGCCGTCGGATTATGCTACAACAATCTCGGTCAGCGTTTCAGCAGCGAACAACAGCAGATTCAGGAAAAACTCAGTCTTGGCGCCACGCCGAAAATGGCGTCTGCGGGCTTGATCCGCGACAGTATTCGCGCCTCGCTGATCCCAACGATCGACTCCGCGAAAACGGTCGGACTGGTGAGTTTGCCGGGGATGATGTCAGGGCTGATCTTTGCCGGTATCGATCCGGTCAAAGCGATTAAATATCAGATTATGGTGACCTTTATGTTGCTCTCAACGGCGAGCCTGTCGACCATCATTGCCTGCTATTTAACCTATCGGAAGTTTTACAACTCGCGCCACCAACTGGTGGTGACGCGTTTGAAGAAATCGTAACCAGCGACTTGCGTAGGCCCGATAAGCGTAGCGCCATCGGGCAACGTTAATCAGTACAACAGCGCGTAGAGCTGACGACGATATTTCGACGCCAGCGCGTCGCCGGTACCCAGTGCGGCAAGAATTTCCTGGAACGTTTTACGCGCCTGACCGTCTGCGGCGGCAAGATCTTTTTTCAGATGACTGAACAGCAGTTCCAGCGCTTCTTCGTTGCGTCCTACCTGATGCAGTTGCAGCGCCAACTGTGCGGCCAGTCCGGCGTCCTGCGGGTTTTCCGCCAACTGTTGTTGCAGTAGCTGAATCTCTGGCGTATCCGCCGCCTGTTTCAACAGTTCAATTTGCGCGACCAGCCCCTGATAACGGGTGTCCTGATCCTGAAGCGGAATGGTTTTCAGCACGGCTTCTGCATCTTCAGAGCGGTTGAGGGCAATCTGCGTTTCCGCCAGTAGCAGGCCGATTTCACTGCTCTGGTTAGATAGCTGCCAGGCGTCTTTCAACAGCGGCAGCGCTTCAATGTAGTTGTCTTCCTGCATCAGTTGCATGGCCTGTTGCGCTTTTAGCTCTTCTTCACGCGGCAGCACTTTGTCGAGCAGGGCGCGAATCACCTCTTCAGGCTGCGGTCCCTGGAAGCCGTCAACCGGCTGACCGTTCTGGAACAAATAGACGGTTGGAATAGCGCGCAGACCGAACTGAGAGGCAATCATCTGCTCGGCATCGCAGTCGAGCTTCGCCAGAATGAACTGACCGTTGTACTGTGCGGCAAGGCTTTCCAGCACCGGCGTCAGTTGCAGGCAGTGCTGGCTGCGTTCAGACCAGAAGTAGAACAGGACCGGCGTGGTCATCGACAGTTCTAAGGTCTGCTGCAGGTTCGCTTCGTTAATGTTGACAATATTCTGTGTGGACATGGAGTCGCTCTCTTGTGTCGATTTCTTTTTTACATGGGGGCTGACGCGTGCGCTTCAACTCATCCGTGCAAAATTTTGTCCATCAGGCGTCCCGGCAGCAGACGTTTGAGCAGCATGACGGCCCAGGTTACCAGCGTGACGGGATAGCGGAGTTTGGGTTTATCGCTGATAAAAGCATGGCGCACTTTGGCGACGACGGCTTCAGGATCGAGCGTAAAACGTGCGGCAATACCGGGGTTTTCCACCGGTTTGTCGTTCTGGGTCTGGTTAACGTTTTCCGTAAAGCGCGTGCGAATAGGGCCGGGTTCAATCAGGCTGACCTTAATTCCGCTGTGACGTAGCTCCATGCGTAACGCATCTGACCAGGCTTCCAGCGCGTATTTACTGGCCGCGTAGGCGCCGCGTCCGGGTGTGGAGATAAGCCCCATCACCGAGGAGGTCATCACGATCCGACCTTCGCCGTGCGGCAGCATGGCCGGTAACAGACGCATCGTGAGCTGATGAGCGCCAAAGAAATTGGCGGAAAATTGCTGCTCCATCTGCGCGCGGCTGATGGTGGGCAGCGGACCGTAAACGCCGTACCCGGCATTGTTAAAGATCCCGTATAAGCAGTTATCGGTCAGGGCGATCACCTCGTCAGCGGCGCGATCCACGCTCTCAGGCGAGTCGAGGTCGATCAATACGCCGGTGAATCCCATATTATTCATACGCGTGACATCGTCGGGTTTGCGGCAGCCGGCGAGAACCTGAAAACCCTGACGCTTCAGCTCAAGCGCGCTTTCCAGGCCGATACCGCTGGAACACCCTGTTATTAAGACCGATTTTTGCATAACTTTACCTGTCAGGATCTCCGTTGAATTAAGACTCGTGTTTTACTAAAGGACTCAGCTGCTTCGCCATCCAGTCAGCGATAAACGGCTGGGCATCGCGGTTAGGATGGATACCATCATCCTGCATCCACTGCGGTTTTAGATAGACCTCTTCCATAAAAAAGGGTAACAGAGGAATATCAAATTCTTTGGCGAGCTTTGGATAGAGCGCGCTAAAGGTTTCATTATACCGACGGCCATAGTTTGCAGGCAGGCGAATTTGCATCAGCAACGGCTCGGCATTCGCCGCCTTCACCTCCTGCACGATGGTACGCAACGTTTGTTCGGTCTGTTGCGGCGCAAAGCCGCGTAGCCCGTCGTTGCCGCCCAGCTCAACCAGCACCCAGCGCGGTTGATGCTGTTTGAGTAGCGCAGGCAGGCGCGCCAGCGCTTGCTGGGAGGTGTCGCCGCTGATGCTGGCGTTCACCACGGTGGTTTTGCTCTGCCATTTGTCGTTGAGCAGTGCAGGCCAGGCGGCACTGGCGGACATTCGGTACCCGGCGCTCAGGCTGTCGCCGAGGATTAACAACGTGTCAGCCGCAGCGGCCCGACAGGTAAACAGGATCAGGAACAGGAAAGGCAAATGCCAGCGGAAAACATTGTTGAAGTTCATCATCTTAAGAAGTCCGTCGGTCAGGGGGAGCACGAGCTTTCCATCCTTACCGGAGTTGACCTGGTTGTCAAACGCGCCGAGACCATTGCGCTGATTGGCGAGTCGGGTTCAGGGAAATCTACGCTGCTGGCGATCCTCGCCGGACTGGACGATGGCACCGACGGCGCCGTCAATCTGGTGGGGAAACCGTTGCATCAGATGGATGAAGAGGCTCGGGCTCAACTGCGTGCACAGCATGTCGGTTTTGTCTTTCAGTCATTTATGTTGATTCCCACGCTGAATGCACTGGAAAACGTCGAACTTCCCGCACTACTGCGCGGCGAAAACAGCGGACAAAGTAAAGCGGGAGCGAAAGCCCTGCTGGAACAACTGGGTCTGGGCAAGCGTCTGGACCATCTTCCGGCGCAGCTTTCCGGTGGTGAGCAGCAGCGCGTGGCGCTGGCGCGCGCTTTTAATGGTCGCCCGGACGTCCTGTTTGCCGATGAACCAACGGGGAACCTCGACCGGCAGACCGGTGAGAAAATTGCCGATCTGCTCTTTTCGCTTAACCGCGAACACGGCACCACGCTGATTCTGGTGACTCACGATCCGCAACTGGCGGCGCGCTGCAACCGACGACTGCGCCTGGTGAATGGACAGTTGCAGGAGGAGGCATGATCGCACGCTGGTTCTGGCGCGAATGGCGCTCGCCGTCGCTGTTGATTGTCTGGCTGGCGCTGAGTCTGGCGGTGGCCTGCGTGTTGGCGCTGGGCAACATCAGCGACCGGATGGAAAAAGGGTTAAGTCAGCAAAGCCGCGAGTTCATGGCGGGGGACCGGGCACTGCGCAGCTCACGCGAGGTGCCGCAGGCGTGGATTGATGACGCGCGTCAGCGCGGTCTGAAGGTCGGAGAACAACTGACCTTTGCCACCATGACCTTTGCCGGCGATACGCCACAGCTGGCGAACGTCAAAGCGGTCGATGACATCTATCCGATGTACGGCGAGCTGGAAACCAATCCGCCGGGGCTCAAGCCGCAGCAGGGAACGGTACTGTTGGCGCCGCGACTGATGGCGTTGCTGAACCTGAAAATCGGCGACACTATTGATGTCGGCGACGCCACGCTGCGCATTGCTGGGGAAGTGGTGCAGGAGCCAGACTCCGGCTTTAACCCCTTCCAGATGGCGCCGCGCCTGTTAATGAATACAGCGGATGTTGCGAAAACCGGTGCCGTGCAGCCCGGCAGTCGCGTCACGTGGCGCTATAAATTTGGTGGCACGCCGCAACAGCTTGACGGCTATGAAAAGTGGCTACTACCGCAGTTGAAGCCGGAACATCGCTGGTACGGACTTGAACAGGACGACGGCGCGCTAGGCAAATCCCTGGAGCGTTCGCAACAATTTCTTCTTCTTTCGGCACTGTTAACACTGCTGCTGGCCGTCGCTGCCGTGGCGGTGGCGATGAATCACTACTGTCGCAGTCGTTATGATCTGGTGGCGATTCTGAAAACGCTCGGTGCGGGCAGGGCACAACTGCGAAAACTGATTGTTGGGCAGTGGCTGATGGTACTGGCGCTTTCCGCCGTGACGGGCGGGGCGATCGGCCTGTTATTCGAAAAGATGCTAATGGTACTGCTTAAACCGGTGCTGCCCGCCGCGCTGCCGCCTGCCAGTTTCTGGCCGTGGATCTGGGCGTTGGGCACCATGACGGTGATCTCGCTGCTGGTCGGTTTGCGTCCCTATCGCTTGTTATTAGCTACCCAACCGCTGCGCGTCTTGCGTCGTGACGTGGTGGCCAACGTCTGGCCGCTGAAATTCTATTTGCCGATCGTGACCGTGGTGGTGGTGCTGTTACTGGCCGGGTTAATGGGCGGCAGTCCGTTGCTGTGGGCGGTGCTGGCGGGGGCGGTCGTGCTGGCGCTGCTGTGCGGCGTGTTGGGCTGGATGCTGCTGAACGTTCTGCGTGGGATGACGCTGTCGTCGTTGCCGCTGCGCCTCGCGGTCAGTCGCCTGCTACGTCAGCCGTGGTCGACGCTGAGCCAGCTGTCAGCGTTTTCGCTGTCGTTTATGCTACTGGCGCTGCTGCTGGTTTTACGCGGTGATCTGCTGGATCGCTGGCAGCAGCAGCTTCCGCCGGAAAGTCCCAATTATTTTCTGATCAACATTGCCCCAGAGCAGGTGCCGCAGGTGAAGGCATTTCTCTCCGAGCATCAGGTGATCCCGGAAGCGTTCTACCCGATCGTGCGGGCGCGGTTGACGGCGATAAATAACACGCCGACAGAAGGGGGACAAGATGAGTCTCTGAATCGTGAGCTGAATCTGACCTGGCAGGATACCCGTCCGGATCACAACCCCATCACCGCCGGTAACTGGCCGCCAGAAAAAGGCGAGGTATCAATGGAAGAGGGACTGGCAAAACGGCTGAACGTTTCACTCGGCGACAGCGTCACTTTTATGGGTGACACTCAGGCGTTCAGTGCGAAGGTGACCAGTTTGCGCCGGGTCGACTGGGAAAGCCTGCGCCCTAACTTCTTCTTTATCTTCCCGTCCGGCGCGCTGGATGGTCAGCCGCAAAGCTGGCTGACCAGCTTCCGCTGGGAAAACGGCAACGGCATGCTGACGCAACTTAATCGTGAGTTCCCGACGATTAGCCTGTTAGACATCGGCGCGATCCTTAAGCAGGTAGGGCAGGTGCTGGAGCAGGTTAGCCGGGCGCTGGAGGTCATGGTTGTGCTGGTAACCGCCTGCGGCATGCTGTTGCTACTGGCGCAGGTGCAGGTCGGCATGCGCCAGCGCCATCAGGAACTGGTGGTCTGGCGTACGTTAGGCGCGGGCAAAAAACTCCTGCGCACTACGCTGTGGTGTGAATTTGCCATGCTGGGGCTGGTCTCCGGGCTGGTGGCGTCCATCGGCGCGGAAACCGCGCTGGCGGTGCTGCAAACGCAGGTGTTTGACTTCCCGTGGGAACCTGACTGGCGCTTGTGGATTGTCCTGCCTCTTTGCGGCGCGCTTTTACTTTCTCTTTGCGGGGGCTGGCTCGGTGTCCGTCTGCTGAAAGGGAAAGCGTTGTTCCGTCAGTTTACTGTTTAATCCCGTGATAATGACGCGCCGGTTTTTATGCTGGCGCGTACTTTCTTAGTAGCATAAATTGATAACCCCTCGCTGTTTAACGGCACAAATCATTAAAAACCCGCCAACACGTCAGTGTTAATACCAGTTAATATTCAAGCGCTGAATAATTAGCAGGAAATCTATCAAGGAAAAATAATGACTATAAAAACAACAGCGCTGGCGGCATCGATCGGCGCAGCAGTGGCATTGACGTCTTTCGCCTCTCAGGCGGAAATCACCGTTCTGAAACAAGATCCGCAGGCGGGTAATCCGCTGAGCCGTCTCAACTTTACCGTTGGCGGGAGTATTCGTCCTCAGTTCCAGAACATGACGGGCGACGACGGCGCAAATGGCTATAAACGTAATGGCTTCGACGGCGGTACCCGTTTCCGCTTCGCGGCAGATTACTATCTGTTTGATGACATCAGTTGGATCAGCTTCTACGAGCTGGGCGTTAACATTCCGGCGCAGTTCAACTGGGACAACCACTATGCTGACGGCGCGCATGACACCACGCGTCGTATGCTGTACACCGGTCTGAAGAGCGATACCTGGGGTACGCTGACCTTCGGTCAACAGAACAGCATCTACTACGATGTGGTCGGTGCGAAAACCGATATCTGGGACTACGACATGATTGGTCAGGCACCGGGTAACGGGATTAACGGCGACTATGATGGTTCTTACCGTTCCCGCAAAATGCTGAAATATAAGAAAACGGTGGGTGATGTTGATCTCTACGCATCTTATCTGTTCAGCGACGACTACAACCCGAATAATGGCCTGAACTACAAGCGTAAAGGCGGTGGTTCACTGGGTGCGGATTATCACATTACGGACGATCTGAGCTGGGGTACGGCGTGGAACTACACCCGTGCGGAAATGCGCGGTAACGGCAACAAAACGTACGATCAGAATATCGTCGGTACGGCACTGAGCTGGACCCCGGATAACTGGACCTTCTCCATGGGCGGCGGCTGGTATCAGAACTTTATGACCACCAAAAAAGTGTCTGTTAACGACTACTTTGCCGGTGATGCGTGGGGTCTGGAATACTTTGCGGGCTATACATTCCCAATCAACCAGTATGCGTTGAAATCCGTTCAGCCGTACTTCATGGGTGACCGTATTGAATACGTGAATGGTCGCAACTACCTGCGTACCGACAACGGCGTGGGTATCAGTTTCCAGCTGGATTATGGTTTCCGTGTTGATTACGAACACGTCTTTACCTCCAGCACCGATAACCTGGGTGATATGAACCTGGTGCGTCTGCGTTACGACTTCTGAGTCTGATGCTGTGCCCGGTGACGCTAACGCTTACCGGGCCTACAAATCATCACCCTCCGGCGTTTTTCAACCGCGCAACCACGCCTCAACCTCTTCAAATGTTCCACGAAAGACAATCTGTCCGGCTTTCTTTTCCAGTTGATAGCGATACATCGGATCGTAATATTCTTCCAGCAGCGGCACTAACCAACTGAAATGCGCTTCGGTGCTGCCGGTCTGACGCTGTGCCTCCAGCGCCACGTCCAGCCTGGCGGTTAACTCGTTAAACCGCTGCAAACCCAGACGCCGTTGAATTGCAGAAAGCCCATGATGCAGATAATTGCTGTATTCCTGCCATCCCGGCTCTTCGCCATACGCATGGGTGAAATCATGATGCATCCGCACGAAATACTCTTCCCGCAGGCGCTCAAGACGGCGCCCGAACGGATCGTCAATCACGGCGATAGCGGCCTGTGTCATGCGCTCGCGCAGACATTCCGGCAGATGGTTAGCGCCGATCATTCGGCCTTCATCTTCCAGCACCCAGCGCGTGGCCTGCTTTTTGAGCAGCGTCACCGCCAGCAGATTTTCAAAACTGGCCTGACTGAGCTGGGGTTCCAGCGTGCGCCCAAAAGAGGAGCCGCGATGGTGGGCTAATCCCTCAAGATCTACCCCGTTTTCCTGCTTTTGCACCAGTTGCGTTTTGCCATTGCCGGTACAGCCGCCAATCAGCACGATCGGTTTTTGGACCTGTTCCTCCGTGGCGGCAATCGCGGCCTGGCGTAGCGCTTTGTAGCCACCGTTGATCAACGGGTAATCCACGCCGGATTCACGTAGCCACTGCTGGACAATGTGCGAACGCTGACCGCCCCGGGCGCAGCAGAGATAGCCCTGCGGGTGTTGCTGGCAGGCTTTGCGCCAGGCAGCCAGACGCTGCTGGCGAATCTCGCCGCTGACCAGTTGATGGCCGAGCTCAAGTGCAGCTTCTGGCCCCTGGCGTTTATAGCAGGTACCCACGGCGGCACGCTCGTCATCATTCATTAAGGGTAAATTTATCGCGCCCGGTATAGCACCCTGCTGAAATTCAACCGGCGCGCGGACATCGATTAAGGGCGTATCGGCGGTAAGGATCGCGCGATAGTCCGTTCCATCGTTCATGAGAAATCCTGAAGAAGACAAACAGCAATGGACGGGATTTTACGCGCGGAACGAGAGGGCGGGGAAGTATAAGTTAAACTTCCCCGCATTTTAGGCTTACTTGAGCTGAGTTTGCGCCCAGAGGATACCGCTGGCGTATTCCGGCGGCAGCAGCGGCGCGAGGGCTTCCAGCGTGGCGCTCAGGCGCGCGGTATCGCTGTCGGTCAGATTCAGATGACCCACTTTACGCCCCGGACGCACCTCTTTGTCGTACCAGTGCAGGTGTACTAACGGCAGTTTCAGCCAGTCATAGTTCAGATCGCTGCCAATCAGATTCACCATTACCGATGGACTGTCCACCACCGGTGACGGCAGCGGCAGGCCGGTAATCGCCCGCAGATGCAGCTCAAACTGGCTGATGCTGGCGCCGTTTTGCGTCCAGTGACCGCTATTGTGCACGCGCGGGGCCAGTTCGTTGATCAGCAGACCTTCCGGCGTAACAAAGCACTCCATCGCCATCACGCCAACGTAACCCAGCTCCTGCATGATGGCCGAAAGCATGGATTCGGCCTGTGCCTGTTGCTTCGCGTCGGCTCGAGGGAAAGCGACGCTGGTGCGCAGAATACCGTCCTGATGCAGGTTACGCGTCAGCGGGTAGAACACCGTGCTGCCGTCATGCGCGCGTGCGCCAACGAGCGACACTTCACCCGAGAAATTAATGCCTTGCTCAACAATGCATTCGCCGTAGTTGTCGTCAGGCAGTTGATTGGTTTCACTGGCGCGTAAACGCCACTGACCACGACCGTCATAACCACCGACACGACGTTTCACGATCGCCAGTTCGCCTAAACGCTGAAAGACAGCAGGCCATTCGCTTTTGTCGGCCAGCAACTGCCATGGCGCGGTCGCCAGGCCGAGCTTATCGAAAAGCTGTTTTTGCGTCAGGCGATCAGCAATAATTGGGAATACATCACGGTTAACGAAAGCCGGATGACGCGCCAGTTCACGTGTTAACGCAGTTTCCGGCCAGCGCTCGATTTCTGCGGTAATCACACTTTGCTGAAAAGGCACGGCAGCCGGTTCCGCATCCAGCCCCACCGGCCAGACGGCGATGCCCAGCGGTTCACCGGCCTGACGGAGCATCCGGCCTAACTGCCCGTTGCCCAGTACGCAAACCTGTTTCATGC
This sequence comes from Citrobacter sp. MGH 55, assembly GCF_016906145.1. Classification (NCBI taxonomy): domain Bacteria; kingdom Pseudomonadati; phylum Pseudomonadota; class Gammaproteobacteria; order Enterobacterales; family Enterobacteriaceae; genus Citrobacter; species Citrobacter sp. MGH 55. Next base: position 4,828,167 of record NZ_CP070239.1, on the reverse strand, counting down.
CGCACCTCGCGGATCCGGATTCTCCAACACCTCATCCGTTTGCGCCTTGCGCCAGTCGTTCAGGCGCTGATGCAATGCCTTATCATGCGTCGCCAGAATCTGCGCCGCCAGCAGCGCCGCGTTAGCCGCGCCCGCTTTACCAATTGCCAGTGTACCGACCGGAATACCGCGCGGCATCTGCACGATTGAGTACAGACTATCAACGCCGCTCAGCGCCGCGCTTTGTACCGGAACGCCCAATACCGGCACCAGCGTTTTCGCCGCAATCATACCTGGAAGATGGGCAGCGCCACCTGCGCCAGCAATAATTACCTGATAGCCGTTCTCTTCGGCGCTTTCGGCAAAGCTGAACAGTTTATCGGGGGTGCGGTGGGCAGAAACCACTTCTACGTGATGTGGGACATCCAGGATTTCAAAGATTTCGGCGGCGAACTGCATGGTAGCCCAGTCGCTTTTGGACCCCATCACGATGGCGACACGCGCCGGATTATTGCGGGAAGACATGCGTCTGAAAACTCCTGTGGTGCGGGACACGCTGCTTTTGAGGCCACAGAGAATAGCACGATACAACGCCAAGGAAAACGGTTGCGTAGCTGGATTTTAAGGCTTCCTGCGATGTCAAAAGAGATTTCGCTGGAAACGTACCGGTTCTAACAGAAGCGGATCAACCCCCTCTGTGCCCCCTGACAAAAAGGGACTCTGTGGATCATGCTTTTTGAAATTGCTGTTGGCTTGATGTTGATTGTAAGTCGCGTAGCAATATTGACATCCACTCACTGTTGAAAGCGGGTATATCGGTGCGACGGCTGGCACTAATGATCATCGCGAGTATTCCAGTCGATAATGAGGGGGCTTTTTCTCAAAACGGGAAAGCGATCAGTTCCACATCGTCCGGCGTGACTTTAACCATCGATCCTTCCGTATGCCAGGCACCTAACACGACGCGAAAGGCGGGTTCGCCATTAGCCGTGAGCGGGTGGACATCAGGACGGTGAGTATGGCCGTGAATCAGCCACTGGACATGATGTTTTTCCATTTCCGCGATCACCGCATGTGGGTTGACGTCCATGATTTCCAGCGATTTGCTGCGGTTAGCGGCTTTACTGTCGGCACGCATTCGGGCGGCCACGCGTTTGCGAATACACAGCGGCAGGGCGAGGAACAGCGTTTGCAGCCAGCGTTGATGGACTTTTGCGCGAAATGCCTGATAACCCGCGTCATCGGTGCACAGCGTATCGCCGTGCAGGATAAGCACCCGGCGACCGTACAGATTGAGTACTTTTTCCTCGGGGAGCAACGTCATGCCGCTTTCGCAGGCGAAGCGTTTGCCAATCAGGAAGTCACGATTACCGTGGATGAAGAAACAGGGGACGCCGGAATCAACAACCGCTTTAATGGCGGTGGCGATTTCACGATGTAACGGGTTGGGATCGTCATCGCCAATCCACGCTTCGAACAGGTCGCCCAGGATATACAGGGCGTCAGCCTGACGGGCTTCACCCGCTAAAAAACGCAGAAAACCGGCGGTGATCGCCGGTTCTTCCGTGCAGAGATGAAGATCTGCAATAAACAGTGTCGTCACGATTACTCGCTGACGGTCACGTTTTCGATAATGACGTCTTCTTTCGGTACGTCCTGGTGCATGCCGCTGCGACCGGTAGAAACACCCTTGATTTTGTCAACCACGTCCATCCCTTCAACCACTTCCGCAAAGACGCAGTAGCCCCAGCCCTGCATGCTTTCGGCGGAGAAGTTCAGGAAGTCGTTGTCGGCAACGTTGATGAAGAACTGCGCTGTTGCAGAGTGCGGAGCCTGAGTACGCGCCATTGCCAGCGTACCACGGGTGTTTTTCAGACCGTTGTTGGCTTCGTTTTTGATAGCGTCTTTGGTGGCTTTCTGTTTCATGCCAGGCTCAAAACCGCCGCCCTGAATCATAAAACCATTGATCACACGGTGGAAAATGGTGTTGTTATAAAAACCTTCGCGGCAGTAGTCCAGGAAGTTTTTAACTGTTTCAGGCGCTTTATCATCAAACGTTTTGATTACGATATCGCCGTGATTAGTGTGGAAAGTAACCATTTTTGCATCCTGTTCCGATATAGTAGTGCTTTAACCCAACTAAGGGTCAGAGTTAGGGAGGTGTTATAGCATAACCGCACGCTGCGATCACCTCGCAAAGTGTGCTGCTTCCCGTCCGAATTATGGGTATTATACAGACTTTGTTATCCACACACGTCTTACACGGAATCTTCGATGTTAAAAATCTTTAATACACTGACGCGCCAAAAAGAGGAATTCAAACCCATTCATGCCGGGGAAGTCGGCATGTACGTGTGTGGTATTACCGTTTACGATCTCTGTCATATTGGTCATGGCCGTACGTTTGTGGCGTTTGACGTGGTGGCGCGCTATCTGCGCTTTCTGGGCTACAAGCTGAAGTACGTGCGTAACATCACCGATATTGACGATAAAATTATTAAACGCGCAAATGAAAATGGCGAAAGCTTTGTCGCGCTGGTGGATCGTATGATCGCCGAAATGCACAACGACTTTGATGCGCTAAATATTCTGCGTCCGGACCTGGAGCCGCGCGCGACTCACCATATCGCTGAAATCATTGAAATCACTGAACAGCTGATTGCCAAAGGTCACGCCTATGTGGCGGACAATGGCGACGTGATGTTCGATGTCCCGACCGACCCAAACTACGGTCAATTGTCGCGCCAGGATCTGGACCAACTGCAGGCCGGCGCGCGCGTGGATGTGGTCGATGTGAAACGTAACCCGATGGACTTCGTGCTGTGGAAAATGTCCAAAGAGGGCGAGCCGAGCTGGCCGTCACCGTGGGGCGCTGGCCGTCCTGGGTGGCACATTGAATGTTCCGCGATGAACTGCAAACAGCTGGGTAATCACTTTGATATCCACGGCGGCGGTTCTGATCTGATGTTCCCGCACCACGAAAACGAAATTGCCCAGTCCACCTGTGCGCATGACGGTGAGTACGTGAACTACTGGATGCACTCCGGGATGGTGATGGTTGACCGCGAAAAGATGTCCAAATCGCTGGGTAACTTCTTTACCGTACGCGACGTGCTGAAGTATTACGACGCGGAAACCGTGCGCTACTTCCTGATGTCCGGCCACTATCGCAGCCAGTTGAACTACAGTGAAGAGAACCTGAAGCAGGCGCGTTCTGCGCTGGAGCGCTTGTACACCGCGCTGCGCGGGACGGATACGTCGGTCGCGCCAGCCGGTGGCGAGGCGTTTGAAGCGCGCTTTGTTGAGGCGATGAATGACGATTTCAACACCCCGGAAGCCTACTCCGTACTGTTCGACATGGCGCGTGAAGTGAACCGTCTGAAGAGTGAAGATATGGCCGCCGCGAATGCGATGGCCTCTCATCTGCGTAAGATTTCTGGCGTGCTGGGACTGCTGGAGCAGGATCCGGAAGCGTTTCTGCAAAGCGGTGCGCAGGCGGATGACGGTGAAGTCGCGGAAATTGAAGCGCTGATTCAACAGCGCCTGGATGCCCGTAAAGCCAAAGACTGGGCGGCGGCGGATGCGGCGCGTGACCGTCTGAACGAAATGGGCATCGTGCTGGAAGATGGCCCGCAGGGGACGACCTGGCGTCGTAAGTAGCGTTCTTGCCGGATGGCGGCTAAGGCCTTATCCGGCCGACAACATACCTGAGCCGTGCCGGATAAAACGCTTTGCGTCGTATCCGGCAATTCAATGCTTCCGGTACCACCACAGCATCCCCATCAGCAGTACACCCGGCAACCACACCCACAGTAACTCGGACATAATCACCTGATGCCCGTACGGCGTGGTGTAGCGCGACAGGGCAAACGGCGCGACTTTTATCACCTGCCATGGTGCGAAAAAGCGCTCGTCCGACCACGGCCACAGCCAGCCAACTCCTTTGCCGCCGGTAGTGATTGCGTCCAGCAGACTGTGCGACAGCAGCGAAACCGTCAAAAACAACCAGCAGCGCATTAACCCGGCTTTAAACCATCGCCGCCCCATCCACACGCAGAGCAGCGGAACCACCAACGCAAACAGTAGAGAATGGGTAAACCCTCGGTGTCCGAACACGTTCCCGTAGGACACGCCGAGTTTGAATGAAAGGACGTCGGCATCCGGTAGCATTGCCAGCGCGATCCCGGCAAACAGTAAACGTGGAGGAATGACTTTCAGTCCCAGACCCAGCCCAAGGCAAATCGGGACGGCGGCGTGCGTGATAACGGTAGGCATTGTCATTATCCCTGGCAAATCATAGCAATATAGCAGTGGCAAGCGGGGAGAGGAGGCGGGTGAATTCCGAATTTACGCCGATTCGCGCACGACCAGTTGACCGGAAAGGGTAATGCGCTGGATTTGTAGCGCCGGCTCTTTCAGTTTGCGCATCATAAGGACTGCCGCCTGGCGTCCGGTCTCTTCACTGGCGGATGAAACATAGGTCAATGACGGCGAGGTCAGATTCACGTGGAGCATGTCTTCGAACCCAATCAGGGCAACCTGTTGCGTGAGGAAAACATCTTTCCCGACCGTGCGCCCAACCTGATGAATGCCGGAGAACGAGCCAATCATCGCGGCGGGAGAATGGCAAAGCAGGGCGGTGAAGGTGTTGTTTTTTTCCAGTAACTGGCGCGTGGCGAGCCCCGCCGCCTGAGTATCGTCACTACAGGCTGGTGCGGACTCTTCGCGATACACCAGGCCGTTCTGCGTCATCGCGCTGCGAAAACCCAGCAGTCGTTGCTCACGAATGTGGCAGCCTTCCTGACCGCCGATATAGGCGATATTACGGTGCCCGCGCTGAATGAGGTAGCGGGTCGCCAGATTCGCGGCCTGGCGATTATCGCGCATCACCAGATCGCATTTGTCTTCCAGTAGCGACTGAGACACCACCACCAGCGGTAGCGGGCAGTGGCGGATTTTCTCTGGCAATGTTGAGGCGCGATTATCAGAGGCGAGGTAAATCACCCCGGCGACGCCCTGCTGCTTAAACGACAGCAGACAGCGCTCCAGGTGATCGCCATCGTTAAGCGGTTGGCCGAGAAAAACCATAAAACCGTTTTTTTCCAGTTCCTGAACAATGCTTGCCATTACCTTGATGGAAAAGCTGTCGCTAAAATCGCGCAGGATCAGGCCGATCAAATTAGAGGTGTTAGCGCGAAGATTCGCCGCGGCGATGTTATGGACATAGCCAAGCGTATTGATGGCGGCATGAACCTTCTCAATGGTTGCCTCTGAGATTTTCCCTTTCTGGCGTAGCACCAGCGAAACGGTTGAGACCGAAACGCCCGCCAGCTTTGCCACATCAATAATGCTGACTTTCTTCAAAATCGCTCCCTGAAAATTACCGGTTATCAGCCTGATACAACAACGTCTCCCAGCGTACAGGAGACGTGTCACTCAGACATCTTATTATTTGCCGATCATCGTGGACATGGTCTGGGCGATAAACTGTGCTCTGGCACCGAAAATCACCTGGATACCGTTGTCGCCGACAAAGACCACGCCGCGCGCGCCGAGGCCGTTGAGACCGTCTTTATCGACCACGTCACTTTTCGCCACTTCCAGACGCAGACGGGTGATGCAAGAGCCGACGGAGTCGATATTCTGCGCACCGCCCAGCAGGCCGATGATTTCAGTGGCAATTTCCGTATCCGTCTTGTCGTTGGCATTGGCGGTCACTTCGGTTCGACCTGGCGTTTTGATATCGAAACGGCGAATGACAAAGCGGAAGGTAAAGTAGTAAATCAGCGCCATCGGCACACCGATGATAATGGCGTTCAGGAAGTTGGTCTGATAACCATTGAAGGACGGCAGAATGCCAAACGACAGGTAGTCGATGAAACCGGCGGAGAACGATTTGGCAATATGCGCATGCAGCAGGTACATGGTCATATAGGCCAGACCCGCCATCACGGCGTTGAAGACGTACAGAATCGGTGCCACGAAGATAAAGGTGAACTCAACCGGCTCGGTGATCCCTGTCAGGAAGCAGGTGAGCGCCGCCGAGAACAGAATACCGGCGGCAATTTTCTTATTCTTCGTGTGTGCTTCGTGATACATCGCCAGACATGCCGCAGGCAGCGCGAACAGCATCAGCGGGAACTCGCCCTGCATAAACTTACCGGCGTTTTGATAGGTATCGCTACTGAAGGATTTGACCCCTTCCTCCAGCATTTTGAACCAGATGGTCTGATCGCCGTGGATCACCTGGCCGGCCTGAGTGGTGTAATCCCCAAAGGAATACCAGAAAGAGGGATACCAGATGTGATGTAAACCGAGCGGGATCAGCGCACGTTCAACCAGGCCAAAGATAAAGGTTGAGACCGCCTGATTATCGCCGTTAACCACCACCGAGAGCGCATCGATACCGGACTGAATATGTTGCCAGACGTAGGGCAGCAGCAGACCGAGCACGAAGGAGAGAAACGCGGTGGCGATGGCCACAAAACGTTTACCGGAGAAGAAACCGAGGAATTCCGGTAACTGCATGGTATGAAAGCGGTTGTAACACCAGGCGGCGAGAATACCGCAGATCAGACCGCCAAAGACGCCCATCTGCAGGGTCGGGATTCCGACCACCATCGCGTATTTGCCGCCCTGGGAGGCCATCTCCGGCGTGATGCTCAGCACCGTACTGATGGTGATATTGGTGACAAACACGGAGACCGCCGCCGACAGCGCGGCAATACCCGATTCTGAAGCGAGACCGACGGCAGAGCCGATAGCAAACAACATCGGCAGGTTATCAAAGATAACGCCGCCTGCGTTCATCATCAGCGGCAGATGGAATTTATCCCCGAAGGCCAGCAGCAGGCCCGCAGCAGGAAGTAGTGAAATTGGCAGCATTAAAGCGCGACCAATCATTGATAATTTAGACAACGATTTAAAAAACCCTGATATCAGACTCATGCTGATTCCCCCGAGTAGCGTTTTTATTGACGCTGTTATTGTAAGTAGAACGTTATAGTAGAACGTTCTACTTATCGTGATGAAGGCGTGGATTTTGCGCAACTGAAATTTCACGCTTCATCAAATGAAATCGTGATTCTTTGAAGTTGATCGATAATTAACCGCTATGGTCGTAGGGTGATAGGGGAGGAGAAGGGGAGCCTCAACCCGACATCTCCGAAGGAGAGATCGGGTTGAGGTGTCAGACCGCTCAGGCTGTTACGGTGATGGTCTGTCCGGCAAAACTCACGGTTTGGCCGGCCACAATTTTACAGCGCTTGCGGGTTTCTACCGCGCCGTCAACTTTTACCTGACCTTCGGCAATCGCCATTTTCGCCTGGGCGCCGCTTTCACTCCAGCCTTCCAGTTTCAGCAAATCGCACAGTTCAACGTGAGGATGCTTGCCTAAAGAAAAGGTTGCCATATTAATTGTCCTGAGGATCGTGATATTCAACGCACGCCTGTAGCGTGTTTTCGATAAGTGTGGCCACCGTCATTGGCCCCACGCCGCCCGGTACGGGCGTAATGTACGAGGCACGTGCGGCAGCGTCTTCAAATACCACGTCGCCGACGACTTTGCCATTTTCCAGACGGTTGATGCCGACATCCACCACGATCGCGCCTTCTTTGATCCACTCACCTGGAATAAAGCCCGGTTTCCCGACGGCAACGATCAGCAGATCGGCATGCTCAACGTGATGACGCAGATTTTTGGTGAAGCGGTGGGTCACCGTAGTGGTGCAACCGGCCAGTAGCAGTTCCATACTCATGGGACGACCCACGATGTTAGAGGCACCGATCACGACTGCATTCAGACCATAGAGGTCGATGTTGTAACGTTCGAGCAGGGTGACAATCCCGCGCGGCGTGCAGGGGCGCAAACGCGGGGCGCGCTGGCACAGGCGACCGACGTTGTAAGGATGGAAACCGTCCACGTCTTTATCCGGATCAATTCGTTCCAGCACTTTGACATTATCGATGCCTGCCGGAAGTGGCAACTGCACCAGAATACCGTCGATAGTGTTGTCGGCGTTGAGCGTATCAATCAGCTCAAGCAGTTCCGCCTCGCTGGTGGTTTCCGGCAGGTCATACGAGCGGGAGACGAATCCCACTTCGTCACAGGCTTTACGCTTGCTTGCCACATAAATCTGCGAAGCCGGGTTGCTGCCTACCAGCACTACCGCCAGGCCAGGGGCTCGACGCCCGGCCTCAATACGCGCCTGAACTTTTTGAGCAACCTCAGAGCGCACCTGCTGCGCAATCGTTTTACCGTCAATAATCTTTGCTGCCATCAGAGAGAGGATTCCATCTGTTACTTCACGTCAAAGGGGATGGCGCTATTTTGTCAGAAGTGAAGGCGGTTGTCAGTTACCGCTTACTATTGGCGTTGTTTTAGAGGGTTATCTGAAGGGGATTTGCCCTGCAAACAGATGGGATGCTCATAACTCAAGCAGTTGAGAGGAAAGCCATTGACCGCTAAGGTTGTGAACGTATAATACCGACCAGTTTTGTGTCACCCGCATTACAGTTCAATGCTCCCTTAGCTCAGTTGGATAGAGCAACGGCCTTCTAAGCCGTCGGTCACAGGTTCGAATCCTGTAGGGGGCGCCATTTCGAAGTCAATATACCTCTACTGAATTCGCTTTTTATCCGTTATATTCCCTGAAATGAGAAAAAACTCCCTGTCGGTGTTAATCCTGATATATCTCTGGCTGAGGCTCGCCTGAAGCGAGAGGACGCCCGGAAGATATAAAAAGATCACCTCTTTTTTAACGAACCAGCGACCATACGGCTGCCAGCACTTTATCATACAGGGTGTTCGTTATTATCTCCGCCAGTCGATGGTCGGCTGCTGCGTAAAAATTCACCAGTTCATCTTCTGCCAGTTCATCGTTATTTTTTTCGATGACTTTATCCAGCGTTGCCTGACAGGTACATTCCCTTAACTGGAAAAGCCATTCCTGCTTTGTTTTTGACATCATCTCTCTTCCTGATAAATGCATATTCCTGATTACGGCTCCGGTGATTTCACGAAAAACGGAGCCGGGTTTCCCGGCTCCGCCTATTTCAGACACATGACTTACCAGCTGTATTTTACCCCCACCATGCCCTGGGTATCACTGTAGCCTTTATCGCCCATCTGCACACCCACGTTGCCCCACACGCTCAGATGGTCGTTCAGCTTGCCTTCCACCCCGGTGCGGACTTCGCCCAGATTACGCGCGCCATCGCGGCTGACTTTTGTCCCGTCCATCTTCACGCCCCAGGTTTCCGTATTGTGGATCCAGTTCACTTCCACGAATGGCTGGAAGGTACGCTGTTTACCGTCATCCATTTTGTGGTGACTGCTCAGATACGTTCTCACCCCGAGGCGAGTCTGAATATTGCCGTCGCCCTGCGTTTCGATGCGGGTTCCGTCTTTACGGCGATGCGCATCATCTTTCACGCCCATCCAGGTGACCTGCGCCTGCGGCTGCACATACCAGGTGTTCAGTGTGCCCTCGCTGCCGTAAAACTCTCCGGCTTTCAGGGTATAACCCGCTTCGACGGATGCGGTCAGACCTTTCGATTTGTAGCTGTCGCTGTCCCGGTGGTCTGATTCCACGCTGCTGTCAAACCAGTTGTACAGCATCCAACTGTCCACATACATGCCGGTTTTGTCCGCATCGTTCTGGTACCAGGTGCCGTACAGACCGGCGCTGTAGCCGCTGACGCGTCCGTCAGAGCCGTAGCCAACACGGTCGCTGCGGGTGTTGCTGTGCTCGTTCGCATAGCCGCCCATCACGCCCAGGTGCCAGCGGTCTAGTCCGTCAGAACTCCACTGCGCGATGTCGCCACCAATCTGCAGCACATAGCGGTTGCTCTGTGTTTGCAGCTGGCCGTCACCGGAAGATGAACGTTCGTGACCGCCGACGTGGCGCATCCACATGCTGCTGACGTTCTCCTCACCGTTATACAGCGCATCGGTGTACTGCGGTTCACCGAGACGGTCGTGCAGGCGGTGGTGAAACAGCGTGTTGGCTGCCGCGATATTGCTGATATAGCTGCCGGCTTCCGGGCGCAGCGCGTCCGGGGCGGTCGGATCGACTACCGGTGGTGTCGGTTCCGACGGGTCAACGTCAATCGGATCTGGCTCATCCTGCGGCGGTGTGCTGTCTTTCCATTTACTGGTCAGGTACCAGTTCTTCGCCGCTGCTCCGGCCCCTTTCGCCAGGGTATATACGTAGGCCCCGGCTTCCACGGTCCCGGTGGTCAGGGCGAAGCTCCCCGCTGAGTTGCCGTCGACCTGGATGACCTCGATACCGTTCACCGTCTGTGCACCGGTCCCGCCGGTATTGGTCACGCTGACACGGGTATTGCCAGCCGTGTCGCCCTCTACCGTCAGTTTGTCCGTCACTGAGCTGTCATCGCCAAGTACGGTGTTGAGCGCCAGCAGACCGTTGTTCCCGGTGTAGTTGCCGTTCACCGTCAGGGTGTTACCCGGCGTTCCGTCTTCACGGATCAGCAGGACTGAGCCGCTGTTGGTCAGGCTGCCTCCGACCAGAAAATCGGTCATCTGCATGGTACCGCCCTGCATGACGTTCACATCCCCGGCGGTGCTGCCGTAACCGGTGAAGGTGCCTCCGTTGAGCACGTTCACCAGACCACTCGCCATATCCACGGCGGAGTCCGCGTCACTGCCCAGCGCCAGTTCACCGGCGTTAATGCCGGTGGTGCCGGTGTACGCCGCAGCGTCCTGTGTTAGGGTCAGGGTGCCGGTACCGGCTTTGGTCAGGTCACCGCTGCCGCTGACACTGTTACTGAGTGTCCAGTCGCTGCCGGTGTTCACGGTCAGCAGACCGTTATCGTTGACGGATGCGGTACCGAGGTGGTTCTGTTTGTTGACGGTCAGGTTGCTGCCGTCATCAATGTTAAACAGGCCGCTGAAGCCGCTGTTGTCACCGGTGACGGCGGCGTTTGTGGTGTTAGTCGCGTCAACATGACCAGTACCGCTGATATTATTTGCCAGTGTGCCGGTCGCACCGTCCAGCGTCAGGATACCTTCATCGGCAATATCACCGGTACCTGCGCCTTTCGCGTTGTTAATGACCACTTCGGCACCGCTGCTGATGGTGGTGGTGGCGCTCAGGCCGCTGTTGGCACCGTCGATGGACAGCACGCCGCCGTCTACGTTCAGCTTACCGCTGCCGGTCAGGCTGCCGTTGCTGTAACCACCGTTTGCCAGGCTCAGCGAGCCGCCGTTCACGTCGAGGACGGAATTAACATCGCTTGCCAGCTGACCTGCCATCTGCACAGTGCCGTTAAGGTCCGCTTTCGCGTCACTGTGAATCGCCAGTTTTGCGGTGTCGCCCAGCGCGCCGTCCACGTCGGTACGCAGGGTGCCGCCCACCACGGTGGTGCTGCCGGTGTAATCGTTGCTGCTGTTCGACAGCGACAGCACGTCGCTATCGGTGGTGCTGACAGCCAGATTACCGCTGCCGGTGATGCGGGCGGACTGGTCTGCCGCCGCGCCGGTGGCCCCCGGTGTTCCGACAAGGGTCAGGGTCTGGTCCTGCAGCAACTCAAGCTCTGTCAGGCCGTAGTTCACGTACAGGCCGTCACCGGGTGCTGTGGTCAGGCGGTAATCGTAGGTACCTTTCGCCACGGTGTTCCCGCCCTGGGCAATATCGACCTGCATCGCAGCCGGGATGTCGAGGCCGTACTGGTCCACAAGTGTCAGGTTACCCCCGCTGCCGGTGACGTTCGCTGCGCTGACCAGTTGTACACCAACGTTGGTGTCATCTTGGGTCATCAGGGACGAGGTGGTGTCCGTCGCTATTTCCGGTACATACGGGTCGGGAATGTTCACCTGTACCGTGCCGCTGCCTGAGGCATCCAGCGTGTTCACCGTCACATGGCTGGCGGCCACGATGTCATGCGGCGCGGTGGCGTTAAAGGCCATATAGCCGCCCTCAAAACTGAGCCCGCCAATCGCCTGTTCACCGTTACCCACCGTGGTGAAGCTGCCGGTATTCACGTTCAGGGTGGCATTCGTCATGGCCGTGGTGTTCACACCGTCAAGCGACAGGGTCGCATTGCTCAGGTCCACGGTCCCGGCGAAGGCGCTGCCGGTGGTGGTGGCAAAATCAAATACCGCCCCGCTGGCATTTACCGCCATGGTCCCGGTGCCGGTCAGTTTATTGGTGAAGGTACGGGCAGCCGGACTGTTCACCGCCAGAACCGAGGTGGCATCAATATCAAACGCCGCGCCGCCTGCCGGTTTACCGCCCAGCGCGTAGCCACTGTTCAGTGTGAACAGGGACGCCTCACGCAGGTTCACCTGGTTGTAGTTGTTGATTCGCGCACCGGTGCCGTCCATGGTGAAACCTTCGGTCACCCCTTTAAAGGCCACCGTGGCGTTACCACTGCCGCCGTAAAGGGCGTTAAAGGTGTTGCCGTTGCCCAGTACGGTGACGGTATCCACACCCGCAGAGCCGCTGACGGTGTTCACATCCGCGCCGTTTGTCAGCAGGACGGTGTTGGTGCCGCTGCCGTTGAGCGCAATGTTGCCGCCCACGATACCGTCGTCCACCGTCACCGCGTTATTGCCGCTGCTTGTGGTGATGTTGTTACTGACGGTGCCGGTGTTGTTCACCGTGGCATTCGCCCCGTTCATCACCACGTCACCGTTAATCAGCCCGGCGTTGTTCATCGTGGCATTTGCCGCACTCATCGCCAGCGTCGGTGTGCCGGCGGCGGAGGCGGTAATCACCCCGGTGTCCGCGTTGGTGAAGGTGGTGGCATTCGCCGTATCAACCGTGGAGGTCGTGGCACTGGCCGATTCCAGTATGCCGCGGTTGGTGGCAGACGTGACGCCGCTGCCCAGTTTCAGGGCAGGGCCGCCCGCCGCGTTGCCCACGGTGACGTACGCCGCCGTGTCCACAGTGCCGGTGGTGTTGGCATAAATGCCGGTACCGCCCGCGCCGGTGACGTTAATGGTCAGGCCGGAGGAGCCGGACAGGTCGAGGTTACCGGTGGTGGCGCTGCCGTCGGCATTTTCGAACGCAATCCCCTCACCGTTACCGCTGACGGTGATGAGACCGCTGTTGGTTTTGTCGATGGTCACCGAGGTACGCACCCCGGCACCGTTCGCCACGTCAATGGTGGTGTTCGTCAGTTGCAGGTCGGTCAGGTTCGCGGCGTTCTCAATACCGTTCCCCGTGGCGCCTGCCGCGTTAACGATGATGTGTGCCCCGTTCACATCAAGCCCGGTGGCACCGGTGCTTACCAGCACACCATCAGCCGTGCCGCGGGCTTCAACCGTGCCCACGCCGCTGCCGACCAGGTTCAGCGCCCCGGCGGCCAGCTCAATGGCGGCGTTACCGTTGGTGGCCAGCACGGTTCCGCTGTTGGTGATGGTGGAGCTCTGCCCTTGGTCACCGGCCCCGACATACAGGGCGGTGCCGTTCGCGGTGATATTGCCGCTGTTACCGACTTCACCGCCCAGTACTTTCACCGCCGTTGATCCGGTACCGGTGAGGACAATGTCGCCGCTGTTATCAAGGGTACCGCTGTTCTGCGCGGTAAAGGCAGTGGCACCGTTGACCGAAGAGGTGATGGTGGCCGCGTTGTTCAGTACTGCCCCACTGTTGGTGGAAATCAGCGAACCGTCAGAACCGTAGGTGTTGCCGTCCACAATCCCGGCGCGTGCGCCGGTGCCGGTCAGGGCAAGCGAGGCACCGCTTTCGATGTCAATGGTGGCCTCGCCGGAGGCAATCACCCCCGTGGCGCCTGCGCCGCTGATATCCAGCGCACTGCCGCTGCCGATCGTGGCGTGGGTTCCGGGGCCGGTGGCATAGAGCGCCGTCGCTTCCTGGCCGCTGGCCGCCACCTGGATATCGCCGTCCATTGTCGCCCCATCTTCGAGACGGAACAGGGTGGAACGCGTTCCGGATGCATCCAGGATGGTACTGGCCGGTACATCAGTATTAATGGTGGAGCCAGCACCGGAAATGGCAAACAGGATCTGGTCGGTGGCCGACTCAGAGAAGTCCGGCGTGGCGGTGCCGGACAGGTTCACCGTCGCCCCGTCAGAGGCGCGGACCCCGATGGCGCCGTCGCCGTTGAGGGTCACGGTGCCGCCGGTCATATTCACGGTGGTTTGTGCGCCGCTGGCACGGATGCCGGTGGTACGGTTTGCTACATCGCCGCCGTTAAGCACAATATTGCCCGAGTTGTTGACCACGGTGGTGTGGGTGCCGGTTGCATCCTTCGCCACGATACCGGTGCCGCCTGCACCGATGGTGATGCTGCCGGTATTACCCCCACGGGCACCCGCTTCAACCAGCAGGCCGGTGGTGTCTTCACCGGTGAGGGTGATGTTGCCGACGTTGCTGATTTCAGCACCGTTGCGGGCAATAAACCCGGTCACCGCATCCAGCGCGGAGCTGAGCGCAGCCTCGGTCACCAGAAGGGTACCAGTACCAAAGCCCGCCGCGCCGGCTGCCAGCGCCGCATTCGCCAGTACACCCGCAACCGGAGTACCCAGTGCGTTACCGTTAATGTCATAGCCCTGACCGTCGACAATCCCCGCCACCGCGCCTTCGGCAGTCATGTTGATATCAGCGTTCGAGGTGATTTTGCCCTGGGCGCCGCCCTGAACCAGTACGCCGGTGGAATCTTCACCGGACAGGTTAAGGGTCATGCCACCGGAGTTAAAGGCCGACACATTACC
>NZ_CP070239.1:4812719-4812832 GCF_016906145.1 Citrobacter sp. MGH 55 | reverse complement strand
GTTATTGTCCCCTGGTTTTCACCGCTGCCACCAGATTCGGTACGAATACCGGCACTTTCGGTATTCAGATATGCTTCGTCGCTACCGTCCTGGGTGTAACCTAAATTGATATG
>NZ_CP070239.1:4811075-4811385 GCF_016906145.1 Citrobacter sp. MGH 55 | reverse complement strand
CAAGCTGGCAATTAAAAGTAGCAACATCACAGGTGGTGGCAAAAGCCCCGGTGGACATAGCAACCATTAGACCTGCAGCTTTCATTGATTTGCTGACCGCTCTTTTGATTCTGGCGCGTCCAAACTCAGAGGTGACAACCCACTGCATCAGCGTGCTGTTCCATATAACGCGATAAATTTTGTTCATAATGGACACCTCTTATACCGTGCCAATACTGACTACACAGGTGTCGGCTCTGTCACTGTACTGAGCCTTCCCTGTACCACTACGCATCATTGGCGCAGTCTTTTTATTTGTCCGGATGAGATT
>NZ_CP070239.1:4778765-4809838 GCF_016906145.1 Citrobacter sp. MGH 55 | reverse complement strand
AATTATTGCCTCTTCCAGAGTCATTCTCCGGTACTGAAATCAGCCCCCAAGAATTATTGATATTGCGAATTTTTAGTTGTTCCATGCTATATACTCGTTGGTGATTTTTTATGTTTTTTTTGTTGTTCAAGCGAATGCTTTCTTTTCCGTAAGAGCGATAAAAGACTTCCGGTGCCTCTCAATATCTGAAGCACGAAAAAAAATAATCTTAGAGAGGGTAGTTATATTTCCTATTACCTACATTAAGGTTTTATATAAGGGGTAATGAAATGACATTACTGCCCTTACAGGCACCTGAACGGTGCCTGGTCGGCAAATATAACTACTCATTACGTATTGCAGTCTGCTGACAAACTGCATTCTCGGAGGATGGTCTACATTTCTACGACCTCTGTAAAATAAAACAACAAGGGAACAAATAAGAAAGTATCATAAAGACATTTTCTTTTTCTGTTTATGATATCGACACACTACCAGTTGAAATGGTTTTATGGATCTGTCCTTTTGCTATTCCCCAATTCCAGTTTTGCACTGTACTAAAAGAGAGTCAAGAAGAGCTAAAATGTTAGAAATGTAATATTAATGCTACTGGATAAACCTGTTATATAATTCCTGGTGGTCGTTTTAAATGAGGGGCGTCTTTTCAGGAAATATCACTCACTTGCTCTTTTGAGGTTGAGATATTTGCATCTGACAATAAGAATATTACAAACATTAGATGAGGCTGGAAGTAGTCACCCGAGAGCACAATTTGCTAAAAAGTAATGGGCGTGGTTTGTGATTTTAATTTAAGTGATTGTATATAATGATATTTTCCTAAGTTGTTGTTATGGATTAATAATCTCCATTTTTATATCATGTAAAAAACATAACTTTATGATTGTATTATTCTTTTTGTGTTTTTTCGTTAGATGTGAAAATTTGTTAAAAAAATAGTGTTACGAGAGGGTGGCAGCCGTAATTCGTAATCTGACCGGGTAAATTTTATAAAATTCAGATTTTTCTTTCTGAACAATAACCTGATAAAGGGGGACGTATCAGTAAATTAGCCTTATGCCATGCCCATTTTTTCGTGTATTAAGCGTTTCTCATTGTTTCGTGTCGCTGCAACCCAGAACATTTCCATCCCGTTAGATAAATGGATGGATCATCAAGTCAGAAACCTCGGACAAAAAAGCCGGTGCGGTTCACCGGATCCCGTTCTTTGCAGGCCAGCAGCACACGTCCGGATCCGCGCGAGAGGGAGACAATCCCTATTGCAATCAGAAAGGGTGAAGCCTAAGAACGGCCAAGGGATTCAATATCCTGCAACAGCGTGTCGATCGTGGCGCGCTCTGTGAAAGGTTCTGGCGCACCTTCAGGTGCTGTCAGCCCAACCCTGTTATGCCAGTACGTGGGCACTCCCACTTTTTGCGTCCCAAACATGTCATAAGCAGAGCCAGCGACAAATATAGCCTCGGCAGGAACAAAGCCTGTATTACACAACGCCAGACGATACGGCTCAGGATGCGGCTTGTAAAAATCAGCCTGTTCGGAAGTCACGACGACATCGAAGGGAACGCCGACAAGATCCGCAGCAATGCGTCTGAGGCGCGCCGAACAGTTAGTGACCACACCTAATCCCATCAGCTCAGAATAGACCCTGTTAACCGATTACACTGACGTGATTTGCTCCACCAGCATTGAACGCATCATCTCTGGACGTAATGCTGCGCTGAGCCAGACAGAAATCCTTATTCATCAGCTCAGTGATATTTCTGCACTCACCGACAGTATTGGCGGGGGCAACGCGAATAAATGGGGACTGCGCACATTACCTTTAAGCGGTCAGAACTTGTTGAAAAACTGAATGACATTATCACTAAGCATTATCCGGGGATATTGGCAGCATGATAGTTCATCGTTATCATTACCGGGCTCGATATCACGGGTGTTTTTAGCGAAATACGATTGGGGGCTCCGGCGTTTTTCGAACAGATAAAAACGCTGTAATAACAATGGTTATATGACCTGTATTCGAATCCGGTAGGATCTCAGACCCACTCTTTCGGTAAACTCAACGTAAACCGGGTCACGTTTACATCCGACGTCACCGACACTTTTCCGTGGTGTGCGGTCACAATCGATTTCACGATCGCCAGTCCGATGCCGCTGCCTTCGCCTTTGCGCTGGCGGGATGGATCCACGCGATAAAAGCGATCAAACAACCGTGGTAAATGTTCGGCAGGGATAGGTGTTCCCGGGTTTTCAATGATGATGTGCACCTGTTCGTCCGCCTCTGTCAGCCGGACGGTAATGCTCTGGCCCAATGGCGTGTAGCGCATCGCGTTGGAGAGGAGATTGCTGATCGCCCGGCGCAGCATACCTGAATCGCCGGATACCAGGCATGGACGCCCTTCAAAATGCAACCCGACTTCCCGTTCTTCCGCCAGCGCCTCAAAAAAGTCGAATACTTTACTGACTTCATCCGCCAGATTGATCGTCTTTTTCTCCGGGATCAGCTGGTTGTTATCGGCCTGCGCCAGAAACAGCATGTCGCTGACCATTTTCGCCATATGGCTAAATTCTTCGAGGTTGGAATAGAGCACCTCTTCCAGCTCCTTCTGGCTACGGGGCTGGCTGAGGACAATTTCTGTTTGCGTCACCAGGTTGGTGATAGGGGTACGGATCTCATGGGCAATATCAGCTGAAAAATTGGACTGGCGGGTAAAAACGTCTTCGATACGCTCGATCATGTGATTAAACGAGAGCACCAGCCGTTCCAGTTCAATAGGCACCGACCGGGGATCCAGTCGGACGTCGAGATCTTTCGAGGTGATGTTCTGAATCTGTCGGCTGACGCTGCGGATCGGTTCGTGGCCTTTATAAACGGCAAACAGCACGATAAAAATGATCAACATGCTGATGATCGAGGCGGTCATGATGAGCTTGTTTTTCAAATCGTTAATGTAATGCAGGTGAAAATCGATCGACAGCGCCAGATACAGGGTATAGGCCGGTTTTCCGTCGATCAGCGGCCCGACCGGCAGGCGGATCATACGCCAGCTGGAATGGGTGCCGTGGCTTGCCATCTGCATCGACGGACCATTAATCAAATAGACGTTGCCGCCCGGAACGGTTTTATCCACCGTGGCGCGGGCAAGAAACTGGCGGATATCCGACATATGAGGGGAATGAAAGAGCGCCTGCTGGTTAGCATCTTCCAGCGAAATAATGACGTTTGAGTAACCGGCTACCACGTTTTTCAGGATCTCCAGACGGCGGGATTCTGGCTCGTCGGAGGGGCTAAGGATACGTTCGAGGGTGGCGCTGATTTCGCTTAAGTCGTTGATGTCCTGTTCGGCAAAATGCACTTTTACCGACTGAATCATGATCCAGGCAAAGGCAAAAAAGGAGGCAATGGTCGCGAGGCTGATAAAAAAGGTCAGGCGCGTCGCCAGCGAAAAAGGGCGGGATAACCGCTTACTGACCATCCGGCACCTCAAGCACATATCCCACGCCACGCACGGTCTGAATCAGCTTAGGCTCAAAGTCGTTATCAATTTTGCCGCGCAGGCGCTTCACGGCCACGTCAATGGCGTTGGTATCGCTGTCAAAATTCATGTCCCACACCTGAGAGGCAATCAGCGAGCGGGGTAATACTTCTCCCTGGTGGCGCAGGAAAAACTCCAGCAGGGTAAATTCTTTGCTGGTGAGCGTGATGCGGGTACCGCTACGACTCACTTTGCGGCTCACCAGGTCAACGATCAGATCGGCCACCTGAAACTGGCTTTCGACGATTACCGCCGCCCCCCGGCGTAGCAGGGATCTGACGCGCGCCAGCAGTTCGGCAAAGGCAAACGGCTTAACCAGATAATCATCCGCCCCTAATTCCAGCCCTTTTACCCGATGTTCAATGGTTCCCAACGCGGTAAGCAGCAGAATCGGCATGCCTTTATTCGCGGCACGCAGCATCCGGACGATATCCCAGCCGTTGACGTCGGGCAGCATGATATCAAGAACGAGCAGGTCGTAATCACCGGTCATCGCCAGGTGATAGCCGTTCAGACCGTTGTCAGCAAGATCGACAACAAAGCCCGCTTCCGTCAGCCCTTTAGTCAGGTATTCACCGGTTTTTTTCTCATCTTCGACGATCAAAATTTTCAACACATTCTCCTTCGCCACGCGACGGTCATGGGGCCTCTCAATTCTAGAGAAGCCAGATCGGATAGCAATCGCATTCTGGGAAAATGACAGCTTTGTCATTTTGCTGTCACGGGTTGAACAGAGAGCGCCAGGTAAAGTGGCTGATATCAACCCACATGTAAATCAGGCTTATGCGTAATTTTAAGCGTCTCACGCTCTCAATGGCGTTACTGCTGGCAGGATGTTCACTCGCCCCGGACTATCAGCGCCCGGCGCTTCCGGTACCGCAGCAGTTTTCTCTCAGTCAGAACCAACTGGTGACATCACCGACAGGTTATCAGGACAGCGGCTGGCGGCAGTTTTTTGTCGATCCGCAGGTGAAAGTGCTGATTGACGAGGCGCTGCGTAACAATCGCGATTTACGTATGGCGACGCTGAAAGTACAGGAGGCGAGGGCGCAATATCGGGTGACTGATGCCGATCGCTATCCGCAGTTGAATGCGGAAAGCAGCGGAAACTGGAGCGGGAAACTGAAAGGCGACACCCGCAGTACGCGTGAATATGAGGCCGGGCTGAACCTGAGCGTTGATCTGGATTTCTTTGGTCGGCTGAAAAACATGAGCGAAGCCGATCGACAGACCTTTTTCGCCAGCGAAGAGGCGCGCCGGGCGGTGCATATCCTGTTGGTGTCCAATGTTGCACAGAGCTGGTTCAATCAGCGTCTGGCCTTCGCGCAGCTTCAGGTGGCACAAGAAACGCTGAGCAATTACGAGCGTGCATATGCGCTGGTGGAAAAACAACTGGTCACCGGCAGTACCAACGTGCTGGCGCTGGAACAGGCGCGCGGCGTGATTGAAAGTACCCGCAGTGATATCGCGAAGCGTCAGGGGGAACTGGCGCAGGCGAATAACGCGTTGCAGCTGTTACTGGGGAGCTACGCTAAGCTGCCGGACGATGCGCGACAGAATGTCGGCGATATCAACGGCGTGACGTTACCGCCATCGCTGTCATCACAAATCCTGTTGCAGCGTCCGGACATCATGGAAGCCGAACACGCGCTGATGGCGGCAAACGCCAATATCGGCGCGGCACGGGCGGCGTTTTTTCCCTCCATCACGCTGACCAGCGGGATCTCCGGCAGCAGCAGCGATCTCTCCAGTCTGTTCTCGGCGGCAAGCGGGATGTGGAATTTCATTCCGAAAGTGGAGTTACCGATCTTCAACGCCGGACGTAATCAGGCCAACCTCGATCTGGCTGAGATCCGCCAGCAGCAGTCGGTGGTCAATTATGAGCAGAAGATCCAGAACGCGTTCAAAGAGGTTGCCGACGCGCTGGCGCTACGCCAGAGCCTTACCGATCAGATTCGCGGTCAGCAGCGATACCTGACTTCGCTACAAATCACGCTTCAGCGTGCGAGAGCGCTCTATCGCAACGGAGCGGTGAGCTATATCAACGTGCTGGACGCTGAACGTTCGCTATTTGCGACGCAACAAACCCTGCTTGACCTTAATTACGCCCGACAGGTTAACGAAATTACGCTCTATACCGCGCTTGGCGGTGGTTGGCTGGAATAAACCGAAACACATCACAGGAGATTGACATGAACACAGTATGTAAAGCGGTGGTATTCGCCATTTTCTCTACGCTGGCAATTAACGCTCAGGCCAATGAACACCATCACGGCGATATGATGAGCGCCATGCCTGCCGCCGAACAAAGCCCGGCGATCAGCGCCACTGGCGTAGTAAAAAGCGTTGATACGCAAAGCAAAAAAGTCACCATTGAACATGGGCCGATCCCCGCGCTGAACTGGCCGGCAATGACCATGCGTTTTACCATCACACCGCAAACGCAGCTCAACGATATTAAACCCGGTGACAACGTGGCGTTTACATTTATCCAGCAGGGCAATCTCTCTTTATTGCAGGATATTAAAAGCCAGTAATTCTCTCTTATTTTAACGTTGAGCATGACCTCATGAAAAATATCGCGCTGATTATCGGCAGCATGATGGCGGGCGGCATTATCGCCGTGGGCGGCTACGCGTATTTCGCCGCGGCGCACCCGTCGGCGAATACACCGCCAGTCACGGAAAAAGAAGCCCGCAAGGTGCTGTTCTGGTACGACCCGATGTACCCGAATACCCGCTTCGATAAACCCGGCAAATCGCCCTTTATGGATATGGATCTGGTGCCGAAATATGCCGATGAAGAGTCTGCCAGCGCTACTGCGCCGGGCGTCCGTATCGATCCGACGCAAACGCAAAACCTCGGTGTGAAAACTGAGGCTGTGCGTCGCGGACCCCTCACTTTTGCCCAGACGTTCCCGGCCAACGTCAGCTATAACGAGTATCAGTTTGTCATTATGCAGGCGCGTGCCGCCGGATTTGTCGAGAAAGTCTGGCCGCTCACCGTGGGTGATAAGGTGAAAAAAGGCGCACCGCTGCTTGAACTCACGATCCCTGACTGGGTGGAAGCGCAGAGTGAATATCTGCTGCTGAAAGAAACTGGCGGCACGGCAACCCAGGTTGAGGGGATTCTGGAGCGGCTGCGCCTGGCCGGAATGCCAGAAGCAGATATTCGGCGTTTGACTGCAACGCGCAAAATTCAGACCCGCTTTATCCTTACTGCACCCATTGACGGAGTAATTACCGCTTTTGATTTACGTGCTGGCATGAACATCGCCAAAGATAACGTGGTCGCGAAAATTCAGGGGATAGATCCAGTATGGGTAACCGCTGCGGTGCCTGAATCCATCGCGTGGCTGATTAAAGACGCGTCGCCGTTTTCGCTGACCGTTCCGGCGCGTCCGGACAAGTCCTTCACCGTTCGCAAGTGGACGCTGTTGCCCAGCGCCGACGCCACCACCCGAACGCTGCAACTGCGCCTGGAAGTCGATAACCCCGACGAAGCGCTGAAACCGGGGATGAACGCTTATCTTAATCTGAAAACAGAAAGTGAGCCGATGTTGCTGATCCCGTCTAAAGCGCTGATCGATACCGGCAGCGAGCAGCGGGTGATCACGGTGGACGGTGAAGGGCGTTTTGTCCCTAAAGCCGTCTCTGTCTTCCAGGCCTCGCAGGGGGTAACGGCGATCCGTTCCGGGCTGGCTGAAGGTGAGAAGGTGGTTGCCAGCGGCCTGTTCCTGATTGATTCAGAAGCCAACATCTCGGGGGCGTTAGACCGGATGCGCGCGCAGCAACCGTCGGCGATGCCCGATCCTGCGGCCCATGCGCACTGAGGAGAACGCAGATGATTGAATGGATTATTCGCCGCTCGGTCGCTAACCGTTTTCTGGTGATCATTGGCGCGCTCTTTCTCAGCGTCTGGGGGACCTGGACCATCGTTAACACGCCGGTGGATGCGCTGCCCGACCTGTCCGACGTGCAGGTGATCGTCAAAACCAGCTACCCGGGACAGGCGCCGCAGATTGTCGAGAATCAGGTGACCTATCCGCTGACCACCACCATGCTGTCCGTACCCGGCGCAAAAACTGTGCGCGGTTTCTCGCAGTTTGGCGACTCGTATGTCTATGTCATTTTTGAAGATGGCACCGATCCGTACTGGGCGCGTTCTCGCGTGCTGGAATATCTCAACCAGGTGCAGGGTAAGCTCCCGGCGGGCGTCAGCGCGGAAATGGGGCCAGACGCCACCGGCGTGGGCTGGATCTTCGAGTATGCGTTGGTTGATCGCAGCGGTAAGCACGACCTGGCGGAACTGCGTTCGTTGCAGGACTGGTTTTTGAAATATGAGTTAAAAACTATCCCGAATGTGTCGGAAGTGGCCTCCGTGGGTGGTGTGGTGAAAGAGTATCAGGTGGTGATCGACCCAATGAAACTCGCTCAGTACGGCATCAACCTGTCGGAGGTGAAAGGTGCGCTGGATGCCTCTAACCAGGAGGCGGGCGGCTCATCGGTGGAACTGTCGGAAGCAGAATACATGGTCCGCGCCAGCGGGTATCTGCAAACGCTGGATGACTTCAATCATATCGTTCTGAAGTCAGGGGAAAACGGGGTACCCGTGTACCTGCGAGATGTGGCAAGAGTGCAGACAGGCCCGGAAATGCGCCGGGGGATTGCCGAACTTAACGGCGAGGGAGAGGTGGCTGGCGGGGTGGTTATCTTGCGCTCCGGTAAAAACGCGCGTGAGGTGATCTCGGCGGTTAAAAATAAACTCGAGACGCTGAAAAGTAGTCTGCCGGAAGGCGTGGAAGTGGTGACCACCTACGATCGCAGTCAGTTGATTGACCGCGCCATCGATAACCTCAGCTATAAGCTACTGGAAGAGTTTATCGTCGTGGCGCTGGTCTGCGCACTGTTTCTCTGGCACGTGCGTTCCGCACTGGTGGCGATCATCTCGCTGCCGCTGGGATTGTGTATCGCCTTTATCGTGATGCATTTTCAGGGGCTGAACGCCAACATTATGTCGCTTGGCGGGATCGCTATCGCCGTGGGGGCGATGGTGGATGCCGCCATTGTGATGATCGAAAATGCGCATAAACGGCTGGAAGAGTGGGAACACCAGCATCCGGGCGAAGTGCCAGATAACGAGACGCGCTGGACGGTGATCACCAATGCCTCTGTAGAGGTTGGTCCGGCGCTGTTCATCAGTTTGCTGATCATCACGCTCTCTTTTATTCCCATCTTTACTCTGGAAGGGCAGGAAGGACGCCTGTTCGGGCCGCTGGCGTTCACCAAAACGTATGCGATGGCGGGGGCGGCGTTTCTGGCGATCGTGGTGATCCCGATCCTAATGGGGCTGTGGATCCGCGGGAAAATTCCGGCGGAAAGCAGCAACCCGCTTAACCGCTTTTTGATCCGTATTTACCATCCGCTACTGCTGAAAGTATTGCACTGGCCGAAAGTCACGCTGCTGGTGGCGGGGCTCTCGATCCTGACGGTGGCCTGGCCGCTGAGTAAAGTGGGGGGCGAGTTCTTACCGCAGATTAACGAAGGCGATCTGTTGTACATGCCGTCCACGCTGCCGGGAATTTCGGCGGCAGAAGCGGCAAGCATGTTACAGAAAACCGATAAGCTGATCATGACCGTACCGGAAGTCGCCAGGGTCTTTGGCAAAACCGGGAAAGCGGAAACCGCCACGGATTCGGCACCGCTGGAGATGGTGGAAACCACGATTCAGCTCAAACCGCAGGATCAGTGGCGTCCGGGAATGACGATGGAAAAAATCATCGAGGAACTGGACAACACCGTTCGTCTGCCAGGGCTGGCAAACCTGTGGGTGCCGCCGATTCGTAACCGTATTGATATGCTCTCTACCGGGATTAAGAGTCCGATTGGGATTAAAGTCTCTGGTAACGTACTGGCCGATATCGACGCGATGGCCGAGCAGATTGAAGAGGTTGCCCGCACCGTCCCTGGCGTAACATCTGCGCTCGCTGAGCGTCTGCAAGGTGGTCGCTATCTCAACATCGATATCAACCGTGAGAAAGCAGCCCGCTACGGCATGACGGTGGGGGACGTGCAGTTGTTTATTACCTCTGCCGTCGGTGGGGCGATGGTTGGGGAGACCGTTGAGGGGATTGCCCGTTATCCGATCAATCTGCGTTATCCGCAGAGCTTCCGGGACAGCCCGCAGGCGCTGCGCCAGTTACCAATCCTGACGCCGATGAAGCAACAAATTACGCTGGGGGATGTCGCCACAATCAACATCACGCCGGGGCCCTCGATGCTAAAAACGGAGAACGCGCGGCCCACCAGTTGGATCTACATTGATGCGCGCGACAGGGATATGGTCTCTGTGGTTAACGATCTGAAACAGGCGATTGCCGATAACGTTCAGTTGAAGCCCGGTACCAGCGTCGCGTTTTCTGGTCAGTTTGAATTGCTGGAGCGGGCGAACCATAAGCTGAAGCTGATGGTGCCCATGACGCTGATGATCATCTTCGTCTTGTTGTATCTGGCGTTCCGCCGGGTCGGAGAAGCGCTGCTGATCATCACCAGCGTGCCGTTTGCGCTGGTGGGTGGGATTTGGTTCCTGTACTGGATGGGATTTCATCTGTCGGTGGCGACGGGAACCGGGTTTATCGCTCTGGCGGGGGTCGCTGCGGAATTTGGCGTGGTCATGCTAATGTACCTGCGCCATGCCATTGAGTCCGATCCTTCACTGGACAACCCGCAGACGTTCAGCACAGAGAAACTGGATGACGCGTTGTATCACGGGGCGGTGCTACGGGTACGACCCAAAGCGATGACCGTAGCGGTGATCATTGCCGGTCTTCTGCCGATTTTGTGGGGGACAGGAGCCGGTTCGGAAGTGATGAGTCGGATTGCTGCGCCCATGATCGGCGGTATGATTACGGCGCCGCTACTGTCACTGTTTATTATCCCTGCGGCTTATAAGTTGATGTGGATACATCGTCACCGTAAAATATCCCGTTAACATCTTCATCATCCGGCCTGCTGAAATGAAGCGGGCCGGAAAAATCATTTTAACGGTGATTTTTCATTCTTTCTGACATATTCTGCAATACTGTAAAATGCTTTTTCTGATGATAAGCGTTATCCCTTTCTGAATCTCCCTTTATTGCTATTCGTTCCCTCTGATATTTAATTTTGCCGTTACCTCTCAGCGGGTTGTGCATAAAAAGCACAACCCGCATCCTTGTGTTGCAAATAGTGTAAACATCAGTTTTATATTTCAGGATCGTGCAGTTAATCGCATTTTATTCATTTTTGTTATCAAGTTTTCGTTAAGTTCATTCTCTTTTACGCATAATGCGGGCCACTTTTACACTTCACTGAATGTTTTTACATATCAATTAATCAGTAAAAATAGTCAAAAACTTAATATCATGCGAAATATCTGAAAGGTAATCCCTTATGGTAATCAAAAAACCATCTGCGGGAGCCAGTTTTAGCCTTTTATCATTAAACACGAATGAGAAGTATCTGAAATATAAAATAAGGATTTTACTATGGGATTTGGGATGGCAAAGGACAATAAATTTGAGATCGTGGCCATTATTCGCGAAGAGCTTCTCAGAAAAACGAAGGTAGAACTGAAATTTAAAGACGCCAGCGTGGTCACTCAATTAGTAAAGGTTGACTTCGACTACTTCGTGATTACCAACAACAGCGACATCCCACTCTCTTCAATCCAGTCTTTTATCTTGCACAGCGACAGCGGCATTATCCGGTTCAATGCCCGGTTCAGTCAGTCGCTGACCGATAAACTGGAGTGCGGACTGGCGTATCGCATACCTGAAGTGATCTTATTGGTTCAGCGCCGCCAGCATCAGCGTTTCTCCTTTTTAAAGGGGTATCATTTCTACTGTTCTGGACGCTATAAAAATGGTGAGAATTACTTGCTGCAGATTAAGAATATCTCTCGCGGCGGTTGCGCGCTGATCTCACAGAAAATAAACACCCGCTTTCTTTATAAAAATGCGCTGATTAAAGGGGCATCTCTGGATTTTGAACAGTTTGGTCGTTTGCATTGCGATCTCCGGGTCGTCAACGTTGTTGCTATCAACGAATTTGATGAAAACAATCAGCTTTATTCCTGTCAGCAGATCTCCTGCAAGTTCGAATTCAAACATCCACGCGACGCGTTGGATGTCGAAAAGGTCATTATTCATTTTTTGATGAGTAATAAATTAAAAAGTTTATAAAGGAAGGTGAACTTTATGTTGATGTGTGGAAATGAAGATTTTGTCGGTAGCAGTGTCTCAACGTATTTAAAAAGTAAAAATGCTGAGGTAACGGATGTCCCCTGGCAGGTGATGGTAGATTGCTCTGCACGCTATCGCCATCGGATGATGATTTTTAATATCATCAGCCACGAACAGTCCTACGCTGATTTTGTCAGCTATTTAAATAAGAACCGCTTTAAAGTTTACGATAATGCCGTGGTGGTGATTGCCGATGACCGTCTGGCGAAATTGTGCATTGAGTTACTGTATGTCGAAAAAGTGATTGTGCTGACCGATAAATCACCGCTGCGTGATTTTGGCCGACTGACGACCCTGACGGGGGAGTGCTGGAATCCCCGCTTATTCCGTTCACAAAAACGGCTGAGCGATCGTGAACAGCAAATCCTCAGTTTGCTGGTGAGCGGATATTCACCAAATGAAATCTCGGATCTGATCAGTGTGAGCTATAAAACGATACAGACGCATAAAATGCGAATCATCACGAAGCTGGGTCTGGCCCATTCGACTGAACTGAATAAACTGATCGTCAGATTCAACCATCCGTTCTCTTTTTTATCCTGAGTTTATCATCAGCCTGATGGCGCTTCGCTTATCAGGCCTACAGCTATCCTGAACAACGTAGGCCAGGTGAGGCATTGCCTTCACCCGGCCTGATTCCCTCAGCGGTTGTCAGAACAACTTTTTAAAGCCAATGGAGGCATTGACTGGCGCTTCCACCTGCGATTTATGCCCGCCGTTGTTGAACTGCGTTCCCAGTTCGCCGTACACCTGCAGATCGCGGTCGATGCTCCAGCTCAGACCTGCGGCCACTTCGGTACTGGAGTACTGCTGCGAAGATTCCAGCGTTGTGGTGGCAACCGCATTGCTGAAGTGGGTTTTGTCTTTTGACCCCAGTCCCTGCCACAGGTTGACGCGACCATATGGCTGAATCTTACCGTGACGGGTGTCATAGTCAGCTTTCAGTCGCAGCCCGACACGGGCGGTAAAGGCATCGGCAGTATCGAGTCTGACCTTCGTCTTCGTCGCGCCGCCCAGCGTGCTGTCATCAAAATCGCTGTACTGATAGATCAGCTGTGCCTGGGGTTCCAGACTCCATGCGCTTGCTCCTAAGCGGAACGCTTTGCCGATCTCCGTCGAGGCGGTCAGCGTATGGCCTTTCACGGTATGGGAACCCTTGTTTCCGGATGCCGACAGGCGAGCGTCATGGTTACCGTATTGCAGGACGTTATCCACATACATGCCATCGGTGGAGAACCAGGTAGCATAACCGCCCAGGTAAAACGCGTTGTCATCGATGTTACCGCCTTTACCCGCGCTACCCGCATGGCTGCCTTTGACGCTGCTGTCGATATCCAGAATGCTGGTGTAGACACCGGCTTTCCAGCTGGTATCCGCGTAAAGGTCAACCCCTGCCTGAATCCCCATCGTGTGGCTGGTGGTCTGTGTGCCGGTGATGTCGTCCAGTTTGGTTTTAGCGGAGTAGCCAATCATTCTCGCCCATGCACGGTGGTCTTCATCGAGACCCGGTCGTACGTCGTCCCCCATTCGCTGGTGCATATTGCCTAATAGGCTCAGGTCGCCCTGACGCACTACGCTGGCGAGACCGGAGTAGAGCATGGTTTCCGGGCGGTATTCACTGCGCAGGTACCAGTTTTCGCCCAGGCCTTTCGCGTTGCCGGCATACAACTGGTATTCAAACGCCCCGGCAGACATCCGGTTATTCGCCAGATAGAAGCCGTCACGCGTGGATTGTGCCGTGGTGGTGGCGCCGTTTTTCGCCGTCACCACTTCGATCCCGTCTCCCACTGTCGGCGCACCCAGCCCTGAACCGTCTACTTTCAGCAGCGTGCTGCCGCTGACCTTACCGCCATCGATCACCAGTCGGTCTGCAATGCCCTGACCGCCGCTGTTCTGCGCTGCGGCTAATTCAAGCGTCCCGTTTTTGCCGCTGTAATCGCCTTTCACCGTCAACGCGGAACCAATCGCCACCCCCGTCAGCGACACATTGCCGCCGTTGGTTAATCCGGCGATCGTCTGGTCGTAGCCTTGCGTTTTCAGCGTGGTTTCGCTCGCCACAATGTGATGGGACGCTGCGCTCAACGTATTGGCGCCACCGGCCTGCAGAACCCCGTTGGCGACAAGCGTTGCGCCTTTGTAGCTGTTCGCGCCTTCCAGCGTGGTGATGCCGCTACCGGTGTGGTGGAGCTGTCCTTCGCCGCTGATATTGCCGCTCAGGGTGTAGCTGTTGCAGCGTTTCACATCCAGTATGCCGTCAGCGATGATATCGCCCTGTACGCTGCCGATCTCACCGCCATTACCCAACTGCAACGTGCCCTGCACGACGTGGGTGCCGCCAGTGTAGGAGGTGTCGAGCGTGAGCATGAGCGTACCCTGACCGGTTTTCGTTAACTGGCCGCTGCCTTCAACGTCGGTCAATAGTTCGACGTTGAAGCCGTTGGTGTCGAAGGTTCCGCCGCCGGATTCCAGCGTCACCTGGCGGGCGGTATTAAACGCATCGCCATACTTCAGCGTGCCGCCGTTAAAGGTGATCCCGGTATTGGCTGCGCCGAGGTTTTTATCGCCGGAAACCTGTAGTGTCCCTGCCGTAATCGTTGTACCGCCGCTGTAGCTGTTCTCGCCGGTCAGGATCAGCGTGCCGAGGTCGCTCTTATTGACGCCACCGGAGCCGCGGATCTCACTGTCGATGGTGGCGATATACCCTGCGCCATCGACGGTGCCGTCGCCGACGCGAATCAGCGTATTGGCGGTGTTGGTGGTGATGGCATCGCCCGCTACGCGGTAGCCATCGGTGGCAAACTGCGCGCCGCTGATGATCACATCGCCCAGACTGTTATCCACGGTGACATTGCCTGCCACCCCCTGGAAAACGGCGAACGCGGCATCGGTGAACGGGGCGTTCAGCGCGCCTTCTGGCGTGGATTCATCGGTGGTCCAGTTATCGTTGCCGTGGCTGGATTGCCAGATACCATCGCCGCCGTTGATCACGCCGTTGTTTTTCAGTTCGCCATTTTCACCGCCGGTGCCGTCCCAGAAGCGCAGGGTCAGACCGCCGTGGTTCACCAGGTTGACCTGATTGCTAACCGATGTCTGCACGTACAGACTGTCTGCCGCCGTTGGGGCGTTGGCAATGTCCATCACGTTGTTGGTCAGCGTGCCGGAGTAGTTAATGACGCGATAGACGCCGACATCAAAGCTGCCGCCGGGTGAGGTTTCAATGTTGAGCTTGCCGTCGAGTACCAGATCGCCGTTGACGTTAATCAGGTCGTTGAAGACACCGCCCGGGGTATATGCCTGGCCAAACTGATAATCCAGTTGCGACAGGTCATTCAGCGTCAGAGCGCCGGTGGTCAGTTTGTCGACGCTGTTCAGTGTGGAACCGGCGGTAATATGGCCGTTATCCGCAACATTTACCGCGCCGCCAATAATGCCGTTGCCGCCCAGCGTCGCGCCTGCCTTGACCGTTACGTCACCGGTCGCCGCCGCCTGATTGCCGTTGACCAGCAGTACGCCCTCATCGACCGATGTGGTGCCGGTCCAGGTGTTGTCACCGGTTAAGGTCAGTATGCCGTCGCCGATTTTCACCAGATTGCCGCTGTCACCGCTGATGATGCCGCTGATGGTGTCGTTGAGACCCAGATTACCGAGGGAGAGGGTTTTATCGCCCAGCTCAACGTTACCCGCACCGGACAGCGAACCGACGGATGTCGCGCTGTCGACATGGCTGATATCCACTCTACCGGTGGAGAGGTTTTTCACCGTGGTCATTTCCGCCAGTGCGCGATCGGCAAAGGACATCAGCCCGCTGTTGGTGACCGTTGCGCTGCCGCCGCTGGCATCCTCTTCCAGCGCCAGCGTGCTCGTTTCTGAGACGTTAATCATGGATTGTCCTGCTGTTGCATTGCCTGCAATCAGCGCCTTTGCGGTGCCGTTCAGATTCAGCGTCGCGTCGGCGGCAGTGACCGTGTCTTTTAGCGTTAACAGGCTGTCGGTAATCTCCATCGTCAGGGATTGCAGACTGGTTGCCGCGCCGCTGACGTTCAGCGCCGCGCCTTTTGTTACGCTCACCGTGCTGCTGGCATTGCTACCAAATGTTCCCGTCTGGCTGGCATTGACCGTAACGTTGTGAGCTTGTCCGGTACCTTCAATCAGCGTCGTACCCTGATAGCGGTTTGCCCGATCGAGCGACAGCGTACTGGCCGCATCATGGGTACTGCTGGTGACTTTCAGGTTACCCGCGCCCGTGATATCGCCGACAGGGGAGAAGTGGTGCGAATTCAGATCGAACACCGCATCCGCGCCAGACGTCCCCAGGGTGAGGGTGCGCTGAGTGGTGAAATCCGCGCCCAGCTGGAACGTTGAGCCGTTGTTGATAGTGACGCCGGTTCCGGACTGGCCCAGGTTGTTATCCGCCGAGATTTGCAGCGTACCGCCGTCAATGCGCGTGCCGCCATGATAGGTATTATCACCGCTCAGGATCAGACGCCCCTGGTCAGTCTTGACCAGCGTCAGGCTATCCGTACTGTCGCCTTCGCGGATCGTCGATTCGATCGTTGCGGTGAAGTTTTCGCCTGCGCCACCAGCACCGACGCGGAGCATCAGCTCTTTGCTGCCTGCGGTGGTCTCCCATGCGTTCAGCGCATCGCCTTTGATGACATAGCCGTCCGCGTCAAACTGCGCGCCGGAAAACTGAACGTTGCCCGCGCTCTGATCGACCTCGACCGTACCGGCGTTGCCGGTAAAGACCGCGAAGGCTTTTTGCGCCCACGGCGCGTTGCCGATACCGTCCTGCTGCGTCCAGTTGTTATCGCCCAGGCTGCCGATAGCCATCCATTTGCCATCGCCACCATCGATTTTACCGTTGCCTTCAATCCCGGTTTTACCGTGGTTTTCACCCGTCTGCGCGCCGTCCCAGAACTGCAGCGTGACGCCGTTGGCGTTAACCAGGTTGACCTGCTTATCCAGCACCGTCTGGACGAAAATATTGCGCTTATCCTGACTCGCCGGAACGTCGCCTAATTCCAGCGTCTGGTTGTCGAGGGTGCCGCCGTAGTTATAGAGACGATAAACGCCTGGGCCAAACGTGCCGCCTGTGCTTTGGCTGACGTTCAGCGTGCCATCGAGCCGCAGATTGCCGGTGACATCGACCAGATCGTTTTGTGCGCCACCGGGCACGAAGGCTTCTCCCAGTTCAAACGCGGAGGTGGTTTTGCTGCCCAGTTGCAGACTCCCGTTGATCTTCAGCGTCCCAGCACCGCCGTCACCTGCGCTAAGGGTGGTGGCGTCATTCATCACGACGTCGCCGCCGAGGGTGCCGGTGCCGCCCAGGGTTGCAATGCCGTTCACGGTTGTCATGCCCGTCGCGGCAGACTGATCGCCATTGACCAGCAGTGTGCCGTTGTCGACGGTAGTCACTCCTTTATAACTGTTGGCGCCGGTTAAACGGGTAATACCTTTACCGATTTGCTCCAGCGCGCCGATACCGGAAATCACCCCGTTAAGCAGGACGTTATTGCTGCGATTCACGGTCAGAATACCGTCATCAATGATCTGCGAAACCGGATTGATACCGCCCGTTGTACCGCCCTGACCAAGATGTAAAATCCCGTACTGATTGATCGTCGTAGAACCGCTGTAGCTATTGTCGGTAGTGAACACCGTCGTGCCACCCGTTGCGCGGACAAAGTTGCCGCTACCGCTGATGGTGCCCTGATAAATCTGGCTGTCAGCGTCATTGCCCTGCGTATCAAAGATGATGTTGCTGGCTATACCGCTGGTGGTAATGCTGTAATTGCCAATAGTCGCGCTGGTATTACTGGCATCGCGATGGTCACCTGTGCGCAGCGTCGCGCCGTTGTTAACAGCCAGGGTGCCGTCAGCCAGCGTCAGGCTATCCACAATGCGCATATCCGCCTGTGCGCCCGTCAGCGTTAAGGTATTCCAGCCACTGCCGATGTGGGTTCCCAGACTGAGGTCATCCGCCAGCAGCGTACCGATATTACCCCGGGTATTGGTGAAGGTGAGGGCATTACCCGTACCGGCGAGCGTGGTGATGTGACGCGTGTTCGCCAGCGATACGTTGCCGATGTTGGCCTTGTTGTTGGTTGTCCCGGCGAAGTTCACCTCCCCGGCGAACGTTCCGCTGTTCCAGATAAAACGATCGCTACCGGCGCCAGTATTGATGACGCCCCGCGTATTGCCGCCGCTGATGTTGATGGTGTCACTGCCGTTACCGGACTGAATCGCGACATCCCTGTCGGTGGCCGCGAGGACAGTCCCGGTGTTGCTGATGGTTTTGCTGCTGTCGCCACTGGCATCCACCACCGGACCGTTCACGCTATTGGAGGTGACTTTGCCACTGTTGGTGATGGCGGAAACGTCTTTTGCCAGGATCGCTGAGCCGCCCGTCGCGTCCTGAATGGTAATATCGGCGCGGGTGGTCAGTCTGCCGTTGGTGCGGGCATCAATCCCGTTCCCCGTGGCGTTTCCGGTATTGTTGTGTACCAGCACCGTATAACCGGTGCCGATAGTCAGATCGCCGGTCGCGTTGTCGCCGTTCTCTTTCATGAAGGCAAAGCCTGAACCCGCACCGGTGACGTTGAGTAGATTATCGGCGCCGTCTTTCACGTTCAGCGCCACGCTGGTGCGGATCCCCGGACCGTCGTTGGCGTTAATCGTGACGTTGTTCAGCGTGATATCCGAACTTTCGGCATGGTTTTGAATCCCTGCGCCGCTGCCCAATGCGCTGATGGTGACGCCTTTGGCGGTCAGCGACCCCGCACCAACGGCAAGGCGAATTCCATCCGCCGTGCCGTTGGTCGTAATGGTATCGGCTACTCCACCGGTTCCCGTCGTGATATTCAGCGTTGCGCCATTGGTCAGCAGCACGCCTGCGGTACCGTCATCGACCACAATGGCGCCCAGCTTTTTGATCTGCGCATCTTTGCCAGAGGCGCGAACGCCAATCCCATTGCTGACATGCAATGCCTGGGATGCGTTGTTGGTTAACCGTCCTCCTTCCTGCACGTCGACACCGATACTGTCTTTACTGGCGAGATCGATAACCGCGTCCTGTTGCAGAACAATGTTGCCTAGATTCTTCGCCACATAGGCGATGACGTTCAGCCCGGTATCCAGGGATTTAATAATGGCGCTGGAGTTAAGAATGGTTTCGACAGGGGTGCCCTGTTTATTACCGTTCAACTGGTGCGCCTGACCATCGACAATCCCGGCTGTGGTATTTGAGCCGGTCAGTTCAATAAGGGTCTTATCGCTGATGGTGCCTTCTGCACCCCCTTCGAGCAGCAGCGCCGCCGCGCCGTCGCCGCTTACCGTAAATGTCGCTTCACCCGTATCCACGGTGCTGCCTTTACCGGTCGCAAAGACGCCAATCGATTTTTCGCCCGTTAAGGTCATCTCGAGTTTAGATGGCTGGAGCGTCAACGGGTCGAACGTATTGCCGGCAAAGTTTGCGCCATTAGCAATGCGGAACAACGTGGTGCGCGCCTGACCGTTATCGTTCATCACGGCTTCGCCGATATTGGCGGTCGCACCTTTGCCGTACAGATAGTAGCCAATTTGATCGCTATTTTTGAATAGCGGACTGCTGGTACTGTTAACGTTAGCCACCGCATTATCGCGGACATGAACGCCAATGTTGCCGACTTCTTCGAGTGTGATCGAAGAAGACACGTCAACGGTGGCCTGAGCAGTCTTACTCCCTTCTGCCCAGATTGCATAGTTACGGTTCGACGTGCCACCGTCGCCCGCGACCGTGATTGCCCCTGTATTGCTGGATGTCACATGCGCGTTCTTCGAACTGGCGGTCAGATGGATACCGATGTTGTTGTGGCCGTTGACGTTAATCTCGCCGTCGTTACGGATCTGCTGGCCGTTTTCGCTGCCGCTGTCGCGCACGGAAATACCGAAGTTATGGCTGGTGCCGGATGACGAGTCGCCATTGAGGGTGATTTTACCGGTGTTGGTCACATTCCCGGTGGCGTTGCCGACCAGGATCCCCGCCGCGTTACGTACGCCTGTTCCAAGGGTGATTGTCCCGTCATTGGTGACATCGCCTGAACTTCGGGTCAGGATCCCGGCGCTGGGGCTGGCGCCACCTGCCATATCGACATCCTGTGTGAGATCGTTAGCGTTACGCCCAAGAGAGATGGCGGCATCAAGGGTGTTTGTGAAGGTGGCCTCACCGGACACTTCAACGCCGTAAGCCGTTCCCTTACCAAATGAGCCGCCGTTACTGCGTCCGTCCACGACGTTAATCTCACCCCTGTTGGTCCCGCTGGTTTGATCGGACAACTGCATACCGATAGCGAGCGTCAGAGAACTGTCCGGTTTATCCGTTGACCACGGATCGGCCGCCGCCGCCGTACCGTAGTTGTTGGTCGTGATGGCCTGGTTAATGGTCCCTTCGTTCACGACGGTGCTGTTTCCCAGCCCCTGCATACCGTAGGCACCGTAACTGTTGACCTTCCGATTCCCATCCTTATCGATAAACAAACCGGAGTTGATCGTGCCGTGGTTAATGGCGCTGGCATCACTGGCCAACATGCCAATCGCCAGCCCCTGTCCGGTAGACGTTCGCAGCACGTTCAGGGCGCCTTCATTGACGACAGAACCACCGCCATCGGCCTTCATTGCCCCATTGATACTGCCATCGACAGCCAGAGTCGCGCCCGCAACCAATGTACCGGTGGTGCCTAGTCCGTTAGCATAGATGGCATGCAGTTCCCCAGTGGCCGCTGTGGTGTTATTGGTGTGCGCCTGTCCGTCAGTCCAGACATCGTAATCCCAGGTCAGCAGGTCGGCATTGGTGCTGGAGGTCAGCAGTTGGTTGATCAGGCTCGCGTAGTAGCTCTGTGCGTCAGAAACTTTACTGATAGCGCCAGAATCCAGCCATAGCTGGATCTGGCTGATATCTTGCCCGTCGGGTGTTTTGGCGCTCTCACTGCCGGCGCCAATCAGCCAGTTGTTGAAATTCGCCAGATCCGCCGTGTTTTTGATGGAAAAGGTGCGGTTACCCGTTTCAACGACATTCCCCTCTTCGTCGTAGCCGTAGGTCATTAAGGTAATGTCTTTGCCAAATACGGTGGTCTGTTTCGAACCCGCAAAGGTTTTGCTCGGAACGACTGGTGCAGCACCAAACTGGATATAGTTATCGGATTGCCAGTTGACCTTGCTGTTCGGGTCTTGCGCTTTGAGCAGAGAAGAGTCTTTTGCCAGCAGACGGATAGCATTTTCTCTTACGTTCAGTGAATGATCGCCAATATTGAGATTGGCGGTTGCGCCATCTTTGGCAAGGGCAAAGCCAAACTGCTTATAGATTTGCGACACATTGGCATCAAACGTGTTAAGCACTGCATCGCCAATCTGCGAAACGCTAATAAAGTTTGCCAGGCTTGTGGTATCAAACACCTTCAGTGTGGAGGTTGTTTCGGGATCGGCCGGGTCAATCACCTGAAATTCCACGCTTTGCTGCGGCGTAGACGACTGTGTATGGCTCAGGTATTCCGCCAGTTCTTCAATTGTGGTGATAGGTTTTGGTTCGTGGTCGAGGTTGGTCGCGGTAATAATAATTTTGCCGTTTTCCAACAGATCCCTGATGGTAGACGATTCCACAATGCCGGTCTGTCCGTAGGCGATGTTGGGGATCGCGCCGGTGATATTCAGTTCACTGGCGTTGTTTTTGTTTTCATATAAAAAACCGTAGTTGAATACGTCCTGATGAACGCCGGCGGAGATGACATTCGGGTAATCCACGGTAATATCGCGTGTGCCATCGGTCACGATCGGTATGGCGGCGGCCGTGAAAGAAACGCCAGCAACTAAACCGGAAACAACACGCAGTCCTGTTTTACGCGAGCTGCTTTTTTTCTTCCCTTTTGATAATTCGGAGGCGACAACCCAAAGCCCGAGTGTCGCATTCCATATGATGTTGTAAACCTTATTCATAATAACCTCGTCTGCATTTCTGTTTTTAGTTGGTTGACACGTTGCGTTTGTGGTTAGGGGGGGCTCACGATGAGTTGGCCTGGGTTGTCAAATTTCGAAAACAGGAGTCCCTTCCGCAGGGCGGAATAATTTTTAGTGATTGATAACGTCTTAATTAATGCTCAGTCGTCCGTGTTGTATTTCCTTAGTAGGTTGTTAGCGATAATGGGAGAATATATATTTCAGATGGGTATTGTTGTGCCCCAGTTTTTTGGCAATATTGCTTTTATAGGTACCGATAGTTTTTTCGCTTTTATGCGCAATAGTGGCAATTCTGGACAGTGACCAGCCACGGGAATACATCATCATGACGTTAAATTCATTCACGCTCATGGCATTATCCAGCGGTCGGTTCACACTTGTGTTCTTGCAGTTAATGAGTTGAGTCACCCGGCGGTGCAGTGCGTCAAGGCTCAATGTGCGGTCAAGAAAGTGCATCTGCATGCCGCAAATGGTCTGGAATACCGCAAAGGTTTCGGCATTCGTCAGCACAAAAAGCATCAATGACGCACGCGAGGAGAGACGGCGAATGATGCTGGCGTATTTCAGAATATCCGTCTCTTCGGGATGAATAATGAGGTAATCATTATTCTGAAAAATCGGGAGGGAAGAGGGCGGTGAACTGGCTGCATAATATTGCATACCATAATAGAGTGATGTGCCGCGCAGAATATTTTTCATGCCAAGCCAGGTGTAATAATCATCACCCATAAAAATAGCTTTTGACATTAAATTCTCCTTGAGTCGGCAATAGCATCCTGCCCCTCTTTAACATTTTAAAAAAGGGTTCTTTCCCAGCCTGGGAATCTGTTTAAATCCACAACCTGTATTGGGATTATTCTCAATTGAAATATTACGCTTTGTTAAAATTTAAGATAAATCGTTTATTTCACCTCCTGAAGAATGATTGATAGATTTCACTTATGGATTGATGAAAACAGGTAGGAAAATAATGGAGCGTTTGCGGGAAAGTCTTAAAAAATAGCGGAGACCATCGGAGGTAAAGGCATGCGGTGTGGAGGTAGGGGATAAACGTGATGATGTGCGGAATCGGGAGTTAAGAATATTCCTGGGTAATGTCACCGTAAAAACACTCCCTCTTCGTAATGCTCTTGAGGTTCACTTAATTTAAGTGAATAAATCTGGTTTATTGATTATTGTGTAGAATTAAACTCTATAATTTTTTAAATTAACGTAATTAAGTATTGTTTTTGATTTTTTGTGCTGTTTATGGACGGGCAACTGGCCAGCACTCCTTCGCCACCCTTTTGTTACAAAAAAACTTAACCTGCCAGCAGATCCTGTTCAACGTGTTTAACCTGGGTCTCCAGCGTATCGCGAAGCTCAGCCAGCGCGCGTTCTTGTTCTGCAAAGTACGCTTCTTTATCGCGAACCGAGGTCGCCAGACGCCAGGCATTTTCTGCTTCCAGCCCGGCGATCTCTTTCATCAGCGCGTCAATCTGGATCCGCAACTGCTGGATTTTCTGCCGCAGATGGTCGAGATTGTTCAACCGGTCGCTGGCCATCATTGGCTCCAGACCGCTTTGCAACTGAGTGAGCAGGGCGCGAATGGCCGCCAGATCGGCGTTTTGCCGCGCCAGATTGAGCTGCACCATCATCTGGTGCGCTTTCTCTTTCAGTTCATCAGCGACAACGTCCGGGTGACACAAACGGCTGGCCTGACGCCACAGGCGCTTAAGCTCATTACGCTCATCCGGTGAAAGGCGCTGATCGCGTGCGAAACGGTGCTGAGCATCCTGCTGCTGTTCCTGATACTCCTCATATTCATGCGCTGCCTCTTCCTGTGCCTGCCGCGTGTCGCTGTCATCCTGACGGGAAAAATCGGCTTCCAGTTCACGGATCTCGGCGAGCAGGTCGGTAATCAGCTCCGTTTGCTGCTGGATGCGCTGACGGATGTCGACTGCGGCACGAGAGGCTGAATCCATGCCCATCCACTGCTGTTTAAGCTGGGCTAACCGATCGACCGCCAGTGAGATGTACTGCTGACAGGAGAGGTAATCTTTCTCGCGACGTCTGCGTTCTGCTTCCTGCCGACGCAGGGCGCTGGCTGCGAGCTGTTTACGCAGCTCGAGAATACGGCTCATTAATGGCCCGAGGCGCAGATGATACTGGTCGTTAAACTCATCCAGAATCTGAATGCGGGTATTACGGGTATCGATCAATTCACGCAACTGATTTTCCAGCGCCTTAAGTTCCAGCTTGCTGGCGGCAATCGCCGGATCCTGCCAGCTGGTTATGGCGCGCTGATTTTGTAGCCAGGTAGCAATTTCACGCATTGCATCACTGAAGCGGCGCGTCTCGATAGCCTGGGCAATTGCCGTTATTACAGGATCGCCAGATTCCCGCTGCAGATGCACAAGCTGCTGCTGGATGATCTCCTCATCCTCAAGTTCGATGGCGCTTTTAATGATTTCGAGTCGTTTGATGATTTTATTCATGACACCGTTGCCTGGCGTGACCGACACATGAATGACGATATTTAGGTTAAGTCATTCGTTTGAAAAATATAAAAAAAGTGCAAATCGCATTCTGTGGCCTGTGGGGCCTGTTCGTCCAGAATAATTCGCAGAAATTATCGTTCACTCGCCATTTTCGTTTGAGCTCTCACAATTCGAACCTCTGTTTCATTAAGGGTATTTTTTGCGCGAAATACGCTTGCTTCGAAAAAGAGAATAAGTATAGTTCTCATTCTCTTTATTATTTAATGCGTGTCTTTTTTGGTAAGGAACCCAGGATGAAAAAAAATATTACGGCGCTGGCCGTGCTGATCGCGGCGGCATTAAGCGGTTGCGCGACCACTACGCCCACTACTACACCGTCAAATACCGTTGAAAAAGCGGCGACGCCCGCGGTGGCGACCGATACGTTAAAACGCGATCTGGCGGATGGCCTGTATGAGATGGCATTAAATCCTGCCGGGGACGCGTTGTATGTCGCCAGTGCCGAAGGCTTTAAAGATGTTCAGGGCGGGGTGATCTACAAACTGGATGCCAAAACCCTTAAGACGATCGGTCGCAGCCACACGGATCTGAAAAACTTTGGTATGGCGATTTCGCCTGATGGCAAAACGGTGTACGTCACCAACTCGCTGGACGGTGGCCTGAGCGCGTTGAACACTGCGGATGGCAAAGTTAAAAATCGCGTCCTGTTTCCGGAGCGGAACGCGGAAGGTTTCCCGTATGGCGCTCGTCAGGTGTTGCTGCATAACGGCCTGCTGTATATCGGCGCGGTCGCCGATCCTGCGGTGATCTGGGTGGTTGATGCCGAAACGCTGAAGCTGAAAACGCGCATTAAAAATACGGGCAAATGGATGACCGGTCTGCACTACTCCGAAACGACCCAGCGCATCTACGCCGCGAATGGCGGTGGTGAAATCCTGGTAATCAACCCGCGTAACCAGCACGTTGAGAAACGCTGGAAGCCGCTGGGCGACAAGCCGGCGCTGTTGCTGAATATGGCGGAAGACCCACAAACCGGACGTCTGTTCGTGACCGATAACGCCAAAGCGAAAACCACGCTGGTGCTCGATATCCACACCGGCAAGGTGCTGAAGCAACTGGACGTTGGGGATTCTCTGGCGGTGACATTCAACGCCAAACGCAACGAAATTTACATCACCCAGCGTGATTCCGGGAAGCTGCTCAGTCTCAACGCCAGTGATTACAGCGTGAAAAAAAGCTGGGACCTGCCGCCGAATCCAAACAGCCTGTTGCTCTCTGCTGACGGCCAGACGCTGTATGTCACTGTGAAACAGAAATTTAATAAAGACCACTCAACCGATGTGCCGGACAGCGTTGTGCGTATTGAGCTGAATAAATAATAAAAATCAGTCGGGGGACGGATGTTGTCCCCCGCCACATTGACTCTTTTTGATGGCATTCACATGAACAACACCAAAACTATTCTGGCGCTGACGATGGGCGCAATCTCTGGCTCGGCCTGGGCGGCAGACACCGCGAAAAAAGCGGAGGACACCATTGTGGTCCAGGCGACAACCCGAAATGATCTCAAACCGGGTGGTGACACGCCGCTGCCAGCGTTTCTTGATGGACAAGTCGCCAACGGCGGCAGACTCGGCATGCTCGGTCAACAAAGTGCGATGGACGTGCCGTTCAACGTCATCAGCTACACCTCTAAACTGGTTGAAGATCAACAGGCGAAAACCATCGCCGA
The DNA here is from genome assembly GCF_016906145.1 of Citrobacter sp. MGH 55. Lineage (NCBI taxonomy): Bacteria > Pseudomonadati > Pseudomonadota > Gammaproteobacteria > Enterobacterales > Enterobacteriaceae > Citrobacter > Citrobacter sp. MGH 55. The sequence continues at coordinate 4,783,825 of NZ_CP070239.1, read as the reverse complement.
CGTCGTGGCAAACGATGCGGGCGTGCAGTATGTCCAGGGCTACGGCAACAGCGCGGAAAGCTTTCGCATTCGTGGTTTGAAATTTGACGGCGATGATATGACCTTTGGCGGGATGTCTGGTGTTCTGCCGCGTCAGGTGGTGGATGCGCAGATGGTGGATCGCATCGAAATCTTCAAAGGGGCAAACGCCCTGATGAACGGCGCCGCGAGTTCTGCCGTCGGCGGGATGATCAACCTTGAACCGAAACATGCAGGTGACATCCCGCAGGCTAAAGTCGGCGTGGACTACACGTCGGATTCACAGATTGGCACCACGCTGGATGCCGGTCGTCGCTTTGGCGACAACGATCAGTTTGGTGCGCGGGTGAATCTGGTCCACCGTGAAGGCGAAACCCGGATTCAGGACGATCGCCGTCGTACTACGCTGCTCTCCACCGTTCTGGACTACAGAGGCGATAACTTCCGCACCTCACTGGACGTGGGTTATCAGAAAAAAACCTTCCACGGCAGCCCAACCAGCGTCAACATTTCTCTGGTCGATTTCGTTCCCACGCCGCCAAAAAATGATCGTAACTTCTCGCAGAAATGGGCGTATAGCGACATTGAAAACGAGTTCGGCATGTGGCGTAGCGAATACGACATCACTGACAACTGGACTGCCTACGCAGCACTTGGCGCTCAGCACGCGCACGAGGAAGGTCTCTACAGCGCGCCGAAACTGCTGGATAAGAGCGGGACGGCCACCGCCAGTCGTCTTGATACCAACCGTATCAGCGACACGGTCAGCGGCATGGCGGGAATTCGCGGCAATTTCGCTACGGGCTTTGTCTCGCACAAGGTGAACGTTGGCTACTCGGCACAAAGCAAAAACGAAAAAATCGCGTGGAAGATGTCTAAAGCGGCGGATAACCCGTATACCAACATCTATCACAACCGTGGCGTTGACGCGCCGGCCAGTACTAACTCGAATGGTAAAGGCGGTAACTACAGCGATCCGTTGACCAGCGGGCGTACCCGGACTCAGGGCTGGTTGCTGAGCGATACGCTGGGCGTGCTGGATGACACACTGCTGTTTACCGTCGGGGCACGTCATCAGAAAGTGGTGATTCGGGGTTATGACAAAATCACCGGCGCGGAAAACGCCGCCGACGGTTTTGACGGTAGCCGCTGGATGCCAACTTACGGCGTCGTCTACAAGCCGTGGGAAGAGATATCTTTCTATGCCAACCACACCGAAGCGTTACAGCCGGGTAAAACAGCGCCCAACACGGCAACCAACTATGGTCAGAGCACCGGTATCGTCCATTCTAAGCAGAATGAAGTGGGCGTGAAGGTAGACTTCGGGCGTGTTGGCGGCTCGCTGGCGCTGTTTGAGATCAAGATGCCATCGGCAATTCTTGACAGTGAAACCAAACATTATGGTCTGGATGCCGAGCAGCGTAACCGTGGCGTTGAGCTGAACGTCTTCGGCGAACCGATGCTGGGCATGCGTCTGAACGCCAGCGCCACCTGGCTGCAAGCCGAGATGACCAAAACCAACAACGGTTTGAACCAGGGTAATGATGCGATCGGCGTGCCGAATTTTTACGCTGTGCTGGGTGCCGAGTATGACATCAAGCCGATTGAAGGTCTGACCGCTACCGCGCGCGTGAACCATTCCGGTTCTCAGTATGCGGATCTGGCTAATAGCAAAAAGCTCGACAGCTACACTACTCTGGATCTGGGTATGCGCTATCGCTTCGCGCTTAACCAGAACCAAAATCAGATGACCGTTCGCGCGGGCATCGACAACGTTACCAACGAAAACTACTGGGCCAGTGTTGATGATTCCGGCACGTACGTCACACAGGGGGAAGCGCGAAGCTTTAAAGTGTCCGTTGGTTACGAGTTCTGAGTTCCACCTCGTTATCAGGGGCAAGGATGCCCCCTCCATTCCAGTGCCTTTAACTTGCTACCTCCAGCATGAAGTGTTAAAACGTGCCCCTTCTAAAAAAGAGACAGGGGTAGGGCGTGAAAGACGCGTCATCCGCTTCAGGCAACGGCCGTTTTGAAGCGTCGTCGGAACAGAGTCCGACGCTGCAACGTGGTTTGCAAAATCGACATATTCAATTAATCGCCCTGGGTGGCGCGATTGGTACCGGGCTGTTTCTCGGCATCGGGCCCGCGATTCAGATGGCGGGTCCAGCGGTGCTGCTGGGTTACGGCATCGCCGGGGTTATTGCCTTTCTGATCATGCGCCAGCTTGGCGAAATGGTTGTCGAAGAGCCGGTATCGGGTTCCTTCGCTCACTTTGCCTATAAATACTGGGGACCGTTTGCGGGCTTCCTGTCAGGCTGGAACTACTGGGTCATGTTTGTGCTGGTCGGGATGGCTGAACTGACGGCCGCTGGTATCTACATGCAGTACTGGTTACCCGAGGTTCCCACCTGGGTATGGGCCGCGTCCTTCTTTATCATCATTAACTCTGTCAACCTGGTGAACGTCCGTCTGTATGGTGAAACCGAATTCTGGTTTGCGCTCATCAAAGTGCTGGCGATCATCGGCATGATCGGCTTTGGTTTATGGCTGTTGTTCTCGGGGAATGGCGGTGAGCGGGCGACCATCGATAACCTGTGGCAGCATGGTGGTTTTCTGGCGACGGGCTGGAAAGGGCTGATTCTGTCGCTGGCGGTGATCATGTTCTCCTTCGGTGGGCTGGAACTTATCGGCATCACCGCAGCGGAAGCGCGCGATCCGCACAAAAGCATTCCGAAAGCGGTTAATCAGGTGGTGTACCGTATCCTGCTGTTCTACATCGGTTCGCTGGTGGTTTTGCTGGCGCTCTACCCGTGGGTGGAAGTGAAATCCGACAGCAGCCCGTTCGTGATGATTTTCCACGATCTGAACAGTAACGTAGTGGCTTCAGCGCTGAACTTCGTGATTCTGGTGGCATCCTTGTCGGTTTATAACAGCGGCGTTTACTCCAACAGCCGCATGCTGTTTGGTCTGTCAGTCCAGGGCAATGCACCGAAGTTTCTGACCCGTGTCAGCCGTCGTGGCGTGCCGGTGAATTCACTACTGCTCTCTGGCGCGATCACTTCGCTGGTGGTGCTCATCAACTACCTGCTGCCGAAAGAGGCCTTCGGTCTGCTGATGGCATTGGTGGTGGCGACGCTGCTGCTGAACTGGATCATGATTTGTCTGGCGCATCTGCGTTTTCGTGCCGCGATGCGTCGCAAAGGGCGCGATACCCAGTTCAAAGCGTTGCTCTACCCGGCAGGAAACTATATCTGCATCGCCTTCCTGGCGATGATCCTTGTGCTGATGTGCACCATCGACGACATGCGTTTGTCAGCCATGTTGCTGCCGGTATGGGTCATCTTCCTGTTTGTTGCGTTTAAACTTTCTCGCAAAGTACGCTGAGGGGAAGCCGATCTCATTCGCGTAATGAGATCGGCGCTTTCGCGTTATCGTTGAAATACTCCCGCCAGCGAGCGAATATCGTTGCCCGTAGGTGACTGGTGAATGCGCAATCCAAACTCGTCTACGACTGCAAAAATATGGTCGAAAATATCGGCCTGAATGCTTTCATATTCCAGCCAGACAACGGTGTTGGTAAAAGCATAAATTTCGAGGGGGAGACCGTGATCGTCTGGTGCCAGTTGACGTACCATTAAGGTCATATCTTTGCGGATGCGCGGATGGTTGCGCAGATATTCATTCAGGTAGGCGCGAAAAGTCCCAATATTGGTCATCCGCCGATGGTTCAATACCGATTCCGGCGCATTCAGTTGTTGATTCCATTCATCAATCTCTTGATGGCGCGTCTCCAGATAAGGTTTCAGCAGGCGCGCTTTATACAGTTGCTGCTTTTCATCATCATCCAGAAAATGAATGCTGGTGGCGTCGATATTGATACTGCGTTTAATGCGCCGACCACCTGATGCCGACATGCCGCTCCAGTTTTTAAACGAATCAGAGACCAGCGACCAGGTCGGAATCGTAGTGATAGTATTGTCCCAGTTGCGGACTTTCACCGTCGTCAGACCAATATCAATCACCGCGCCGTCAGCACCGTATTTCGGCATCTCCAGCCAGTCACCCAGTTTCAGCATGTCGTTAGCAGAAAGCTGAATGCCCGCAACCAGCCCCAGAATCGGGTCTTTAAATACCAACATCAGCACGGCGGCCATCGCGCCCAGGCCGCTAATCAGTATCGCGGGCGATTGGCCGATTAATAGCGATATCATTAATATACCGACAATAATCGCGCCAATGAGTTTTATACCCTGAAATATCCCCTTGAGAGGAAGCTGAGAGGCTGAGGGGAACTTTTGCGCCAGGTTTAATATGACATCGAGTAACGAAAATAATGAAAGCAGGGCATATATCATGATCCACAACTGCGCGCAGACAGTAAGAATCTCCGCGGATTCGCTGCCTTTTTGCAACCACAGTGCGGACTGAATATTGACGATAATACCCTGCAGGGTGAATGCCAGACGGTGAAATAACTTATTCTGCGTAATAATTTGTAGCCACAGACGGGAGCTGGCAACGGCACGCCTTTCAAAGGTGCGCAATACCACCCAATGCAAAATAATATGCACAATGATGGCTGTGAGAAAAATAATACCGAAAATCATCACCAGCGAGGTGGTGTGATTCATTTCAATACCCGCTAAATCCTCGACCTGAGTAATTAATTCCTGCATAACCTCTCCTTTACAAAACAGTGACCTATGATGACTGCTGTAAGGAATTTATGCAAATGAGCCTGGTCAGTACTGTTCGGGAAGACGATTGATCCGGATCAGGATACCCCGCTCCATCACGATATGGTCACCCAGTCGCAGATCGCTCAAAATTTTCATCACCCGGCTACGCGAAAGATGCGTTTTTTCCTGAATGTAATCACTCGCGTTAACCGCAAGACGCAGTTCCTCTTTCTCTGCCATCAATGCAATAAGATTGGTGCGGATCAGCTCATATGTGGACAGGCCGACAGAGGAACGATGCGCTTCAAGAAGTTTTTTTATGGCATACATAAACGTATATGAGGCGTCCTGCCAAAGATTTTT
>NZ_CP070239.1:4778522-4778718 GCF_016906145.1 Citrobacter sp. MGH 55 | reverse complement strand
GGATTTCCCCGCTGGCCTGATAAAAAAAATCAGCATTCGTATTCATTAACGAATTCATGCCAACAATCATAGGTGCGCTAAGATGCTTAACTAACAGCTGGTCGCGGCTACGGTAAACTCCTACGGTGCCTTTATGCAACACGAAACTCATCGATTCAGCATAATGCTCGAGAGATATGATTTGACGCTCCCGGGC
>NZ_CP070239.1:4776805-4776981 GCF_016906145.1 Citrobacter sp. MGH 55 | reverse complement strand
AATTTATGACAGTAAAGGTAATTTACTCCCACCCGATAAACCTTCTGAAGGCATCCCTTTACAAGGTGGTGAGGACTCCGTTGAACTTAAATTTTCAGCGAGTTATCAGTCTGTAGTTGATGATGTGACGCCAGGAAGTGCAAATGTTTCAGTGACCTTTGTGGTGAACTATGCCT
>NZ_CP070239.1:4770061-4776399 GCF_016906145.1 Citrobacter sp. MGH 55 | reverse complement strand
TTACTCACCCGGATTAAAGCGATCATCCCATGGCATTAAGCGATGAGCCCGCAGCCTTAGCGCCAGCGCCTCTTCCCGCTTTTGCAGAAACATCAGAATATTAATCTGGTCGCTCCAGGCATCTTCTTCCATATGCATTGTGATCCACTCGGCATTCTCCTGAGCAAATAAATCTAGCTCATTAATATTACCGCTTTGATTAAAATGCATCAGATGTAAGCGGGAGAGATCCCGCTGCCAGCGTATTTGCATCAGCCAGGGCACGGATAATTGACGAATACTTTCCGGTGGTTCAAGTCGGCCCGTTTCGAATTCTCCCAGTGTCACACTGGCGCGAAAGAGTTGCATTGACAGCACAATACCGTACAGTGCGGTTGCGGCCAGGGCTGGACGCAGATATTTTACCGGCAAGGTGAACGTGGATTTACGGCTTTCAGTTGCACCCATTAGTAGCAGGATGAGAAAAAAGTGCGCAACGGAGTAATAAAGAGGAAACTCGACCTGAGTGTGTAACAAAATCGGTAGGGTGGTTAACAGCGTCACCCACTGCCACAAGCTTTTTGGGCGGCGGAATAAAATAATCCAACCCCATAAAAGAATCAACCCGCCCAGGAGGGCGACAATTCCGCCTTCCGCCTGAATAAATAACGTCTCATTATGTGGATGCTGCATCATTTCCCGGCCAGGATTCTCGAAAGGAAGATCGGCCATAAAATTTTGATACACCGATTCAAACATGCCTAAGCCAATCCCTTTCCAGGGATGCGTCATGATAAGGCGCACGGTGTATTCCAGCGTCAGGAGTCGTTGCTGATTTGACCCTTCATGAGCCAACGAATGTAATACGGAACCCTGGAGCAAAACCGAACCCAACAGACCACCGATGAACGGTAAGAAAATAATCGCAAGGCGTTGGCAACCCGTGGTTCTGTCACGCCAACATTGTTGACAGAAAAGAAGCGATGCGCAGGCAATTCCGCACAGACCGCCCAGCCAGCCAATTCGGGAACGACATAGTACCAGCGTCGCAGAGATGAGGATAATTGCAAAACAGATTGCGAACCTCCGCGCAGTTTCCGCGCGAAACGATTTAAGCGTTCGCTGCCTGTCCGCCATCAACACCAGCAGAAGAGATAAACCTGTCGCCAGAAATGTGGCGGTGACATTACGCTGTTGAAAAATACCCGGTGCGCCACCGGAATAATTTTCAGCCAGTGCGTTAAGCGGGAAGGGAAGCCATTGTGGGCACCAGAAACCCATCAGAGAATAAACGGTTTCAATGCAAGCTGCCGCAGCGATCATATAGCTCAGAGCAACAATTTCTTTTTCCCGCGGTGGGTACTGAAGTAAGGTGAGATAGGTAAACACGCCTCCCCAGATCCCTGTTAGTCGAGGAAGGGCGATGGCGAGTCCCTGGTCAGGTGACCAGAAGACGGGTAACGTAAATGCTATCGCACTGAGAAGCAGGCATAAAAACGTGGGTGTCAGACGTATTTTATCCGCTTGCAGCGACAGCCAGACGATCAGCGCCTGAAGCAAAATCGCAGCCCACGACAGCAGGTTCATCGGTAAATTCATGCCGTAATCGCCGCCGTTTGGCCAGGGAATATGAATCAGCACTAACCAGTAAAAACTGAGCAGGAAGTATAAAAAAAGCTGCACAAGGCGGGAGGAAGTGAAGGTTTCCCCAGATTTGCAAAACGCGAGCATTCGGGCGGGCATAATATTCTTGAGTGGGTAAATCGATATTGTATTTACCCACTCAAGATGGCGCTATTTAAGTCCTGTCCATTCTAAGACTGATCCATTCAGGCATCGATTTAATATTGCCACTGCACTGAAAAACCAAGTGTAAACGGACTGGTCTGCATATCATCAGGTTTTATCACCGGAACGCCGGCGAAAAGATCATAGCCAACGTTGCCTTTAACACCTCGCACACCGGCAACCGCACCGGCGATGCGCGTGCCGCTCCAGTAATCATTTTTCGAACCGCTGACTTCCCCGTAATCAAAGCCAACATAGGGCTGCATTCCCCATTTGGGGAGATTCAGGTTAATGTCGTTACGCAGATACCAGCCCTTATCAGCATAAATGGAGGATTCACCGTCGAAGCCACGTACCGTCCAGCGGTTACCGATGGTAAATTTATCCGGCTGCGTCAGTTTATCCGGTGACGTTTGTTGCATGAAATGTGGCTCATAGCTCATCGACAGATCGCCAGCTTTAAACGGAAATGTGCCGTCGACGCTCAGGGTAATAATGCGCGCCAGGGGATCGGCACTACCTACCATTTCTTCGGCATCGGCTTGTTCGCCAAACCAGTGCGCGGCATGTTGATATCCCAGTCGGGAGGTGAGTTGCCCAAAGGGCAGATAAGCTAAATGTTCCAGGTTGAGTTGCCAGCTGCTGGTGTCCCGGCGCTGTACTTCCACTTCAACATCGTTGAGGTCATAGTGTGAATCACGTTTAATGCCTTTCAAACCCAGCGTTGTTTTTTGGCTGGCGCTGCGGTAGATAACGCGTTTGATTTCTGCAGTCAGTAATGTTTCACTGCTGCTGTACTGATAGTGGTAATCACCGCTATGGATTGTCTGAACCGTGCGATATTTACTGCCATAGAGTTCAAGCAGCCAGTAGCCCCACGGGACGGAGTAGAAGGCGGAAGTGTTGTCGTTGCGACGTCCATACTCATTTTTAAAACCGCCGCCATAAGCAACATAAAAAATGTCATTCAGCGTCGTGGGGTTATTAAGGTAAAAGGCCAGACCGCCTTCATAACGCCCCGTTTTTTTACTTCCGGCGTCATCCATCCACGTCCCCAGACGCCATGCTTTATTCTGGCTGCGACTGACTTCTACGCGAGTATCGCCAGGATGTTCACCGGGAACAAGATGAATACTTGCCTGCGATCCGGGAATACGCTGCAAATTTTCCAGTCCCTGTTCCAGACCGCGTAAATCAAGAACGTCGCCTTCAGCTTCCGGGAAATTATTCCAGCGATGAACGGTGCGGCCTTCCTGATTTTGTAACAGCCATTCACTGATACGACCGGGCAAAATTCGCAGGGTTAATGTTCCCTCTTTTAAATTTTGGTCTGGAACTAACACCCGGCTGGTAATATATCCATGGGAGATTAACCGATTCTGGACGGCTTTATGCAGGGCTGTGATCCCCTGTATTCCGATGCAATGCTTTTCAACCTGGCGAATAAGATCGTTAAAGGTTAGCCAGTGGGGCAGGGCGACCGTTTTGTCGATAACTACGTGTTTCATGTCATAGCAGACGGATTCTTTGGGCAGGATCAGCGTATCGCTATCCTGTACATTTTCTGCCGTGAGCAAGGTCTTACTTTGAGGAGCAAGCTGATTATGCCTTGCCTGATCCTGTTGTTGACTGGTGGCACCTTGGCCTGAGACGGGCTCAGCTTCCACGATGCCAGGGTGTATCGCGAACAGTGAGAAAAGAATGAGACTGAGGCTGGTACGATAAACAATCATGATATTTAACTCTTCCCTGTAGGTACTGAACCTCAGAAGCATTTCTAAATTAAATTAATAAAGCCCCATAACTTCATGGGGCTTTGGAACTAAAATATATTAAATCCCAGTACAGATAACATAACCGCCAGGATAATAGATGATATCTACCACGACGTAGCCATAATACATGTCACCTGGCTTATAAACGACGCCATTTTCCCAGACACCGTTCCCTGCAGGTGTTCCATTAGGCTGTACCTCGGTGTTATCACCGTTATTGGTCGAACCACCATTATCGGTATTATTGTTGTCAGGGGTATTTGCGCCATCATCCTGATTAGCCGAACCCGTTTCATTAATAACGCCCATGTTAGTGACGTAACCCGTGGTATAAACGTGATCGCCCGTAATTTTACCGGTGCTTTCGTTGAACATACCGTTAGACGTATTCAGCTTAACATCACCGGTGCTGGAGATATTGCCGCCGTTGTTCAGATAATTAGTGGTCAGCGTAATGCCGTTTTCCGCGCTCAGCGTACCGCTATTTATCAACGTCACGCGATCCATCTGGGCATTCAATTGATTACCAGCGGCAATGGTACCGTTGTTATAAGAGGTGCTCTGTGAATAACCGTAGCTTCCCATCACATTGAGGTTGATATCATGCGCGGCACGGATATCACCGGTATTGTTCAGGTTGCTCATCACAAACAGGCTAGCATCTTCCCCTGCCTGAATAACGCTTCCTGCGTCAGTCATCAGAGAAGAGGTTGTGATGTAGATGTTATGGCCAGCATTCATGTTGCCATGCATCAGGTTATAGACATTGTTGGCGTTAACGTTGATGTCATTGTTACTGGAGATCGTACCGCTGTTAGCAAGATCGGACAGTTGCAGGTTCATTTGATTAGCATTGATCGCACCGCTGTTATTAAACACGCTGCTATTCATCTGCAGATTCAAATTACCGTTGGCGGTAATAGAGCCACTGTTCTGAGCTGGGCCACCGTAGCTGCCCCAACCATTGGAACCGATGGTTAATGACATATCCTGTCCCGCAGCGAGAGTCCCTGCGTTCTGGAAGGTATTTGTCACCGTCATATCAAGGTTGTGACCCGCCTCCAGCTTGCTGGCAAGATCAGAATAATAAGACGAACCATACATGAAGATATCATTGCCGGCAGAAATCGTGCCGGACATGTTATCCAGTGCGCCATTAATAGAAACGGAACCGTCGCTATGAATCGTGCCGTTATGGTTAGAGAGCATGTTATTGCCGCTTACCTGCAACTGGCTGTCACGTCCCTGAGTCTGAATAACGCCGTTATCATTATTCAACATGGAGGCGTTAATCATATTCCAGCCATTACCTGCAGAAATAACCCCATTATTGTTGGTCAGCGTATCGACGTTAACACTCATCGAGCCGTTGCTTGCCAGGCTGCCAGACGTATTGTCCAGATTTGCTGAGTTCACGGTCAACGAGCCTTTAGCATTGATACGACCGTTTGTATTATTGACGCCGGTCGCTCCCCAGGAGTTATAGCTGTTAGAAGAGCGAGCGATGCTCAGGGCGCCTTCGCTGGTGATTTCGCCTTGGGTGTTATTCAGCGAATCCGCCATGATGGTGGTCTGCTGGTTTCCCTGAATCTTGCCATGGGTGTTTACTGTGTTTTTACCAGACAAATCAACATAATTGCCTTTGATTTGACCATTGCTGTTGTCCAGTAATTCGTCGGCAGAAACGGAAACCATCCCATCAGACGTGATCTGGCCATTATGGTTCAGAACAGATGACCCCATTACGGCAGTGGAGTTTTTACCGCTAATATGGCCGCCGTTGTTTTCAATCACGCCATCAACATTGAGAGACAAGGTATCCGTCGCGGTCAGGTCTGCGTGATCAATACGCACGCCGACGCCGCTGTCTGTCCCTTCCATGTATATTTTATTGGCATACATGGAACCCAGCGCAGATACATCCAGCGCGACATCCGGGCTGGTACTGGCGTCATATTTTTTCTGTACGCGACCATTCTTATCAATACGGTTATTACCGGTAATGATGTTCAGCTCATTCGCCTGCAGCTTAGCATTGACCTTCACGGAGCGAGCGATAATGTCGGTGTACTGAGTGGAGCGGGTGTCCATACCTTTACCGGTAATAGACACCTGGCCTTTGCTGACGTCCAGTCCGGTTACGTTGCCCTGATTATCGTAGGTGGCGGTACCCGTGGTGAGCGTAGCGTGGTTGGTGTTAATAAAACCGCAACCGTCGCAGGTAATACCTGATGGGTTAGCAATAATGACCTGAGCAGACTGACCGGCGACTTCGATCATGCCGTTAAGCTGGCTCGGATCGGAGGAGCGCACTTCGTTAAGAATCACTTTTGCGCTGCCGTTCGCCATATTAGCGTTGCCATCAATCTGGCCGGCTAACTGCGTATTCGAATTGCTGCTACTGTTGTTCAGAATAACGCCGTTGCTGTCTACGTTGAACTCAGAATAAACGTTATGTGAAACGCCACCCGCACTGGCTTTATTAATATCAACAACGGTAGTGCCATTTGCGTTGGTATGAATACCCGGTTGGTTAGTATTACCTGCTACAACCGCAGCGTGAGCTGGCATAATCATTCCAAGCGCAAGCATCGTTGCAAAGCAGGTCGGAGCCAGCTTTGCGTGTAAAACCTGGCGATGATTGCGCACGATATTAATATTTTTGCTTTTCATTTACAGATCCTTGTATTTCCTTGAACATAAGTTCCCCATTTCATTGGTGAAAAATGGGGGGGGTATGAAATCATGCGATCTCTTTAATCCTGAAAAGGACTTGTAACGATTCGTTTTTTTTTA
>NZ_CP070239.1:4765781-4769922 GCF_016906145.1 Citrobacter sp. MGH 55 | reverse complement strand
ATTGATTAATAATATGGATAATTTTTGCTCGAAATATTTCTGAGGTGTTACATAATGTGTAGAAAACTTGAAAAAATCTTAACGAGTGGAGAGGAAATAAGAACAGGCACGTCGCGAAGCAACGTGCCTGAAGGCATTAGCATTCAGTAATAATCGTGCTCAGCGGCAGGCGAGATTTCGGCAGCGAGGCATTAAAATCTTCCACGCTGTGATGACCGACAGGCACCACCACCACGCTGGTGAAGCCTTTTTCTTTCAGGCCAAATTCTGCATCAAGAATGGCGGCGTCGAAACCTTCGATTGGCACCGCGTCCAGACCCAGTGCGGCGACGCCTAACAGGAAGTTACCCACGTTCAGATAGACCTGCTTTGCCATCCAGTGTGCATCGTCTTTCAGCTCCTTACGGTGCAGGTCGGCAAAGAACGTGCGGCCTTTGTGATTAGCGGCTTTCGCCTCCGCGGAAGCAAAACGCCCATCGGCCTCTTCCTGATCAACCACGCGTTCCAGCCATGCATCATCCATTGCTGTTTTGGCGCAGAACACCACTACGTGAGACGCATCAAGCATTTTTCGCTCGTTGAAGACAAAGTTCCCGGCGGCAGATTTCGCCACGCGCGCTTTGCCTTCCTCTGTGCTGGCGACGATAAAATGCCACGGCTGAGAGTTAGTACTGGACGGGCTGAACTGCAGCAGTGTTTTGATTTTTTCGGCTTCTTCAGCGGTCAGCTTTTTAGCTGGGTCGAATGCCTTGGTTGAATGACGTTTTAAGGCAACTGAAACGATATCCATAACGACTCCCGGTTGGTTTTAATCTTCGCAGGTTACAGGGTTCTCCCGAAGATGATAAGAGAGAAATGGCGAACACAGTTTTCGTTATTTGAGACTAATCAGACCGGGCGGATTCGTTTCTGGCTGCGTTTGGGCAGACCATCGACCACTAAATTCCACGAGTCGTTCACCAGCTCTTCCAGTAACGACTCGGTAATATCGTCACCGGGCGCGACGGAAATCCAGTGTTTTTTATTCATGTGATAACCGGGGGTTATGCTGGGGTAAATTTGCTGATTTAACAGGGATTTTTCCGGGTCGGCTTTCAGGTTTATTACCGCACGGCGGTTAAACTCGGTGACGATCATAAAAATCTTTCCTTCGACTTTAAACACGTCGTATTCCGGACCGAACGGCCAGCAGTGCTCAGTAAAGGGGAAGGCTAATGCCAGGCGTTTCGCGCACTCGTGCAGCGTTTTTTCGTCCATTACTTTTCCTCGCGGGTGAGGGCGCGCCACATGGCTTCAAAACCCAGAGAAATAAACTCTTCAGCGCGAGCCGGTTCACGGGCGGCAAATTCCATTGTCGTTTCTGCCAGCGTTAAAAACAGCGCATCGCCGAAGGCGCGATATTCATCGGACATAAAGACCGGTAGCACCGAGCGGTGACAGAGATCGCGCAGTTCAGGAAACATATCGTCGGCTTTTTGCTCCGTCTCTTTGGTGATTTTTTCACTGACGGCCAGTTGGCGAATGGCGCGATGCCCCTGCGTATGGTTTATCCCCCAACTGATATAACTGCGCCAGATATAAAAGGTCAGCGCTTTGGCATCGGTCAGTGAACGATCCAGATTGGCGATCATCGACTGGCAGAGACTCTGTTTAAGATGAAGATACAGTTCGTTGATTAACTCGTCTTTGGTTGCGAAATAGCGAAACAATGTCCCTTCCGCCACGCCAGCATTGCGGGCAATCACTGCGGTTGACGCCGCGATCCCGGACTGCGCAATAGCCGTGGTAGCTGCTTCCAGTAATGCCTTTTTTTTGTCTTCACTCTTCGGACGAGCCACTACACTTTACCCTTTAGTTGGTCTAAAAATGTGATTGAAACACGGCGTATGCAGCGCCGCAACGGTGAATGTCAAAGATTGAAAATCATCTTGACGAGAAACATCTGATTTCTATAATGAGTGCTTACTCACTCATAATCAAGGGTGCGTCGCGCAAACCATCGGACAGGCGCGCGTTTTCAGGTCAGGATATGAAGCGTCTCACAGTTTGCGTGGTTGTTATTATGCTCATTACCAGTGCAGCAACGTTACCGTTTGTCCTCAATGCTGGCTTCGGCCAGGCGCCACAGGGCGCTCAGCTTAGCCAGGTTGAACAATCTGCACACTACCGGGACGGGCAATTCCATAATCAGATACCGACGCCGGGCTATACCGGAAACAAAAGTATGCTCGCGGCGTGGTGGGAGTTTCTGGTCGCGAAGCGTGAGAATGCGCGCCCCGCTCAGCCGCTGCCGCTGGTTGCGACCGATCTTGCCAGTCTGCCGGTCACTGAAGACACCCTAATCTGGCTCGGGCATTCGTCGTGGTATCTGCAACTGGACGGCAAACGTATTCTGATTGATCCGGTGCTCAGCAGTTATGCCGCGCCGTTTTCCTTCCTCAATAAGGCTTTCGCAGGAGACTATCCGTGGACGGCGCAGGCGATGCCAGAGATCGACCTGCTGATCATTTCGCACGACCACTATGACCATCTGGACTACGCCACCATCAAGGCGTTAATGCCCAAAGTGAAGCGCGTGCTTACACCGCTGGGCGTCGGTTCGCATCTGCGTTATTGGGGAATGAATAGCGACATCATTGAAGAGCGCGACTGGAATCAGTCCGTGCGAATTGACGATTCGCTGATGATTCACGTTCTGCCTGCGCGGCATTTTTCCGGCCGCGGCATTAAGCGCAACCAGACGCTGTGGGCCAGTTTTCTGTTCGAAACGCCGGAACAGAAAATTTACTACAGCGGTGATTCTGGCTACGGGCCACATTTCCGGACCATCGGCGAACAGTTTGGCGGCATCGATCTCGCCATCCTGGAGAACGGTCAATATGACCAGGACTGGAAGTACATTCATATGATGCCGGAAGAGACCGCGCAGGCGGCCCAGGATTTGCGGGCAAAAGCGATATTGCCCGGTCATGCCGGACGCTTTGTGCTGGCTAAACATACCTGGGATGACCCTTATAAACGGCTGGCGCTGGCCAGTCGACATAAAGCGTACCGTCTGCTCACGCCGATGCAGGGTGAACCGGTAAAACTGGATGATCCGGCGCAGCCGTTCACCGTCTGGTGGGAGCGGACCTCACATTTGCAGGAGAGGAGTTCCGAATGACCATTTCTGCTCAGGTTATCGACACGATTGTCGAGTGGATAGATGATAATTTGAATCAGCCGCTGCGCATTGACGACATTGCGCGCCACGCGGGGTATTCCAAATGGCATCTGCAGCGTCTATTTTTACAGTACAAAGGGGAGAGTCTGGGACGCTACATTCGTGAGCGTAAACTGCTGCTCGCGGCGCGGGATCTGCGTGAGTCCGACGAAAAAGTGTATGACATTTGTCTGCGCTACGGGTTTGATTCTCAACAGACCTTTACCCGTATTTTCACCCGCACGTTTAACCAGCCGCCGGGCGCCTACCGCAAAGAAAATCACAGTCGGGCACACTGATCTCCCTGAAAAACGCTTTCTTTGGCAAAACATCCCCTCACTCTGGATTAAAAAACATAAGTGAGGGGCATGAGGGATATTTGCCAATAATGGGCGATTTACGATAAATAGCCTGAGGGGTTTTATTGATAYGTCAGATTGARKGTCGCYGTCGCATTTGCTTGYCCGGCCCGTACTTTATCYTTGGTCTGAATATARCGGGCGGTAATGGGGAACGACTCCTGGYCGCCAGCCGAGCGTTTAAGATTAAGCATCTTATTCAGTTCCAGTGGCGTATCGTTGTACAGTAACTGCACGCCGATCCCCGMGGCAACCTTGTCRTCRCCCTGGTTACTGAGYTCGAGCACGCTGTCGTCCGYGGTATCMGGGTTTTGTGYGCCGGTTAACGTCACATTGATATKRGCGTCCGCGTCACAGTCGAGTTTCAGGTYGGCCGTGCTGSTTTGCTGTGAATGRGTACCCAACTGGGTAAACTGGTCGGCCTGYACATCCCCAATGGGRAACGCRAGRYTRKKACCGGACTGTATGKCRCAGGCRAGCRCAGTGAYGCTGCCGTTGACRAGATTCCATTTCSMCAYYGGCARGGTATAGGCAGAGCCGGGRCCMTCGCCCACTGMCCAGCTCATTATCATGCCGTTAT
>NZ_CP070239.1:4737667-4765532 GCF_016906145.1 Citrobacter sp. MGH 55 | reverse complement strand
ACCGGCTTAGTGAGCCAGCGAAAACCAACGACGCCACACGTAGCGAATCACGAAATATTCAACAGCGCCCAGCGCTAAGAACCACAGGCAGAACAGCAGCGTATAGAGCTGGTTGAGATCCATCAGATGAAAGGTCGCAACCAGCTTTTGTGCCAGCACCAGGCCTAGCGAAGGCGCGGGAAGCAGCAGGCAGGAGAGAAAGGCCATCAGCAGAATACCGGCGACGGTCATTAGTGATTCAAGCGGGTGTTTCATGGCAATGTTAAACGTGAGTTAAAAAAGCCATTGTCCGGGATCTTCACCGTTAACGCAAACCGGCGCCGCTTACCCGGCCCAAATCTCACAATGTTTTTTCACCAGCCCGATGAGCGATCCGCCATCGCTGACAAACTCACGCATTTTCTGTGCTTCGCTGGCACCCTGTTTAACCTGCCGGGTCAGGGCTTCAATCGCGCTTGCAGCGCCGACTTTATCAGCGGACGGCGCAACTTTTTCCAGCAGGCGCAGCGTGTCCTCTGAAAGCGAATGATGGTCGCCGGTATGCACGTCGGTCAGAATCCCCTCCAGCCCGTAGCGACAGGCCTGAAAACGGTTGAATTTATACAGCAGATAGTCACGCTCCTGATGTTTAAACGGTCGTTCCGTCAGTAGCCAGTGCGCGGTTGCCTGAATTAAACCGGCCATGTTGATCGCATGGCTGAGGGTGAGCGGCGTATCCATCACCCGCACTTCGACCGTGCCAAAATGCGGGCTGGGGCGAATATCCCAGTGTAAATCTTTAATGCTGTCGATCATGTTTGTATAGCTGAGACGACGGAATAACCCTTCAAACTCCTGCCAGTTGCTGACCCACGGCATGGGGCCGTTATCCGGAAAACCAGAGAAGATATTCAGCCGCGACGAGGCAAAGCGGGTGTCGGAACCCTGCATATAAGGTGAAGCCGCCGAGAGTGCAATAAAATGCGGGACAAAGTGCGACAGCCCGTGCAGCAGGTAAATCGCATCATCTCCGCTGGCGCAGCCGACGTGGACATGCTGGCCAAATACGGTGGCCTGCTGAATGAGATAGCCAAAGTTTTCCAGCGTGCGTTGATAGCGTTCGTTATCGCATACTTCCTGGCGCTGCCATTTCTGAAACGGATGCGTACCACCGCCGCAAATTTCGAGGTGATGGTTAGCCGCCGCTTGCAGGATCACCTGTTGCATCGCGGAAAACTGTGCCGCCGCCTGATCGATACTGTGGCAAACGTCAGTCGCCATCTCCAGCATGCTTTCGGTGATATCGTGCTTCACTTCGCCGGCGTGCACCCGGTCTTTCACTGCGGCAATCAGCGTCGAAGAGTCCTGGCTCAGATCATATCCCGGCGGATTAACCACCTGCATTTCCAGTTCAATGCCGAGGGTGTACGGTTCAGAGACGTGAAAATCGGGTAGTGGCATAGTGTTCGCTTCTCCTTTGATTTGTCAGATGAGTATAGAAGTGAGCGCGGGTTTCGGCGTGGTGGAAGAAATCTGAATCCGGTGCTTTGAAGGCGCATCGGGAACTGCTATAACCAAATTTTATCCTTGTGTAAGGAGTAATCGGTGCCGGAAATCAATGAATACGGTCAGACGGTGGGCGATGCGCTACCGGACTGGCATGGCGCGTCCGTTCTGCAACGGACGGTGCTGGAAGGTCGCTGGTGTCGCCTTGAGCCGCTCGATCCTGAACGTCATGCCGCCGATTTGTTCGACGCTTATGCGCAGGCAGACGACGAGCGAGACTGGACGTGGCTGGCAAGCCGTCGACCCGATAGCGTTGCGGCGACGTTCCACTGGCTCAGTGGAAAAGCGAATGATGACGCGCTGGTACCTTTCACCGTGGTGGATATCCGCGCAGAACGTACGGTGGGGTTAGTCTGCTTTATGGCGATCGAACGCGAGCACGGTAGCGTTGAAATCGGCCATGTCACCTGGTCGCCGCGGATGAAAAATAGCGTACTGGGCACAGAAGCCGTCTGGCTGCTGTTGCGCTACGCCTTCGCACAGGGATATCGCCGGGTGGAGTGGAAATGTGATTCTCTCAACCTGGCGTCGCGCCGGGCGGCAGAGCGCCTGGGATTTGTCTTTGAAGGCCGCTTTCGCCAGAAAATTGTCCGCAAAGGCCGCAACCGGGACAGCGACTGGCTATCAATGATTGATGGCGAGTGGCCTGAGTGTGACCGCGCATTGCAGCGCTGGTTAGCGGCGGAGAATTTTGACGCGCAGGGCCAGCAGATCAAAACGCTGGCCCAGTGTCGACAGTAATATGCTTAACGTCGCGCCGGTTTGCGTACCGGCGCGTCGCCTGCCACGTAATAACGCGCTGTACTTTTCGCCAGCGGAGCGCGTCCGCGAATGGCATCGGCAATTTTCTCGCCAATCATAATGGTCGTTGCATTCAGATTGCCGGTGATAATTTGCGGCATGATCGACGCATCCACGACGCGCAGATTCTCAACGCCATGCACTTTCCCTTCACCGTCGACCACTGCCATCTCGTCAAAGCCCATTTTACAGGTGCCGCAGGGGTGAAACGCCGTCTCCGCATGTTCGCGCACAAATGCGTCCAGCTGTTCGTCAGTCTGACACGCGATGCCGGGGCTGATCTCTCGCCCACGGAATTTATCCAGCGCCGGCTGGTTGATGATTTCCCGCGTGATACGAATCGCATCGCGGAACTCCTGCCAGTCTTGTTCTGTTGACATGTAGTTAAACAGAATCGCCGGATGTTCGCGTGGGTCGCGGGATTTCAGATGGACGTGACCGCGGCTCGGCGAGCGCATTGACCCGACGTGGCACTGGAAACCATGTTCTTTCACTGCGTTAGAACCGTTGTAATTGATCGCCACCGGCAGGAAATGGTACTGAATGTTCGGCCAGGCAAAGGCTTCACGGCTGCGGATGAATCCTCCCGCTTCGAAGTGATTACTCGCGCCGATACCGGTTCCGCCAAACAGCCATTCAGCGCCAATCTTCGGCTGATTCCACCATTGCAGAGCGGGGTAAAGCGACACGGGCTCTTTACACTCATATTGCAGGTACATTTCAAGATGATCCTGCAGATTTTCCCCGACGCCGGGCAGGTGGTGAACCAGTGGGATTGCAAAGGCCTTTAACAACGCAGCATCACCCACGCCGGAGCGTTGCAGGATCTGCGGTGAAGCAATCGCCCCTGCGCACAGCAGCACTTCTTTGTTTGCCCTGGCGCGGGTCGGGATCGTGCTGTCGCCTTCCAGCCACTCCACGCCGACGGCTTTTTTGCCGTCAAAGACGATGTGGTCAGTCAGCGCATGGGTCACAATGGTGAGGTTAGGGCGTTTTCTCGCCTGATCCAGGTAGCCTCGCGCGGTGCTGGCGCGCCGTCCCTGAGGCGTGACGGTACGATCCATTGGGCCAAAACCTTCCTGCTGATAGCCGTTCAGGTCGTCTGTCCGCGGATAGCCTGCCTGAACGCCCGCCTCGATCATCGCTTCAAAGAGCGGATTCACGCCCGGTTTTGAGGTGGTCACGCTGACCGGGCCGTCGCCGCCGTGATAGTCATTGGCACCAATATCGCGCGCTTCTGCTTTACGGTAATAGGGCAGGCAGTTGAGGTAACTCCAGTGTTCGAGCCCGGGCGCTTGCGCCCAGTTGTCGAGATCCATTGCATTGCCACGCACGTAGCACATGCCGTTAATCAGCGAGGAGCCACCGAGCCCTTTTCCGCGTCCGCATTCCATCCGGCGGTAGTTCATATGCGGTTCGGGTTCGGTTTCGTAGGCCCAGTTGTAGCGTTTTCCCTGTAACGGAAAGGCGAGTGCCGCCGGCATCTGGGTACGGAAATCCGCACGGTAATCCGGGCCGCCCGCTTCCAGCAGCAGAACGGTGGTATTGCTGTCTTCTGTCAGTCGTGTAGCCAGTACGTTACCGGCAGAGCCGGCACCAATAATGATGTAGTCAAAATGCAATGAAACCTCCTGGTTAAAATACGGACTGGAAGGGGGCCATCTCGAGCTGGATGGACTTCACCTGGGTGTAGCTTTGTAGCGTCATCAGGCCATTTTCGCGGCCAATACCGGAATGTTTGTAGCCGCCAACCGGCATTTCGGCAGGGGATTCCCCCCAGGTGT
Organism: Citrobacter sp. MGH 55; assembly: GCF_016906145.1. Classification (NCBI taxonomy): domain Bacteria; kingdom Pseudomonadati; phylum Pseudomonadota; class Gammaproteobacteria; order Enterobacterales; family Enterobacteriaceae; genus Citrobacter; species Citrobacter sp. MGH 55. The sequence continues at coordinate 4,761,402 of NZ_CP070239.1, read as the reverse complement.
TGATCCAGCAGATCCCTGCTTCAAGCTGGTGGATGACGCGATGGGCGCGGTTGAGATCCTGAGTGACCACACCCGCCGCCAGACCGTAATCAGTGTCGTTGGCGCGACGAATAACCTCGTCTTCACTCTCGTAAGTCAGAATGGACATCACCGGTCCAAAGATTTCCTCGCGCACGATGGTCATATCGTCGCGGCAGTCGGTAAACACCGTTGGCGCGACCCAGGCTCCCTCATCGAACGCGTTTCCCGTCAGTACCTCTCCGCCGCACAGCAGCGTTGCACCTTCTTTTTTACCGCTTTCGATATAGCGCAGGACGTTTTCGCGATGCGCAAAGCTGACCAGCGGGCCAAAATTGGTAGCGGGATCAAACAGATCGCCTGCGCGGATCCGCGCCACGCGGGACAAAATGGTCTGCTCAAACGCACTTTTCATCCGCGCCGGAATGAACACGCGGGTTCCGTTGGTGCAGACCTGACCGGAGCTATAGAAATTTGCCATCATCGCGATGTCTGCGGCGAGATTAACGTTAGCATCCTCGAAAACGATCAGCGGCGATTTGCCGCCCAGCTCCATTGTCACCGCTTTCAGCGACGAGGCGGCCGCGTTTGCCATCACTTTTTTACCGCTGGCGACGCCGCCGGTGAAGGACACTTTGGCGATGCCCGGATGGTCAGTCAGATAGTGGCCCGTTTCTGCGCCTTCGCCCGGCAGGACATTAAAGACGCCGTCCGGCAGACCCGCTTCGCTGTAGATTTCTGCCAGCTTCAGGGCAGTCAGCGGGGTGACTTCGCTGGGTTTGAAGATCATCGCATTACCCGCCGCCAGCGCCGGTGCGGATTTCCACAGCGCGATTTGAATCGGGTAGTTCCATGCGCCAATCCCGGCGACAACGCCCAGCGGCTCGCGGCGGGTGTAGACGAACGCGGTCTCGCGCAGCGGGAGTTGGCTCCCTTCCAGCGCGGGAATCAACCCGGCGTAGTATTCCAGTACGTCTGCGCCGGTGACGATATCGACGCTGGCGGTTTCGCTGAACGGTTTGCCGGTATCCAGCGTTTCCAGTCTCGCCAGTTCATCATTGCGTTCGCGCAGAATCTCCACAGCACGGCGCAGAATGCGCGAGCGTTCCATGGCGGTCATCGCCGCCCAGATTTTTTGTCCGCGCTGAGCGCTTTTTACCGCGCGGTCGACATCCTCACGGCCTGCGGCCTGTACGGTGGCCAGAATCTCGCCACTGGCAGGGTTGATCGTCTCGAAAGTCCGACCGCTGGTGGCGGCGGTATAGCCACCATCAATGTAAAGCTGTTGTTCTGCCATTCGGGACATGCATTCTCCTCGGTGAGTCAGTGGCTTTTGGGTAAGTGCTGCCTGATGAAATGGGTGGTCAGCGCTTGCGCAAGACTGAGATTAAACGGCTTACCGCTTAGCGCGGCGCGTAGCCACAGCCCGTCGATCAGCGCCGCAAGTCCATAGCCCGCCTGCTGCGCCTGTTCACGCGGCAGTTCGCGCGTAAATTCGTACACAATGTTCGACAACAGACGTTTACTGGCGACCTGTTGCAGGCGATACAGCATCGGCTGGTGCATGCTGCTGGCCCAGAATGCCAGCCAGGCCTTCATTGCGGCGTGGCTTATCTGGGTCTCGTCAAAGTTTCCCGCCACGATGGCGCGCAATCGCAACTCGGCGCGTGCTCCCTGTAACGCATGGAGTCGATGCAAAACGGCATAACGCAGCTGGCTGGTGATGTCGCGCATCGTTGCCTCCAGCAATCCATTCTTATCCTTAAAGTAATGGCTAATGATCCCGGTTGAAACACCGGCACGACGGGCGATTTGCGCAATCGTCGCATCGTGCATCCCGACTTCATTAATCGCTTCCAGCGTAGCGTCGATCAGCTGTCTGCGCCGAAGGGTTTGCATCCCCAGTTTGGGCATGTTGCGGCTCCATTCATCAGTAATGTTTATGTATTTAACCTTTTATTGATTGAACGTTCAATATAAATGTGTCTTAATTGTTGCGAATTTGATTTCAAATAGTTACAAGAAAAGTGAGGATAATTGATGTCAGACCTTCCGCAGAGCAGAGAAAAGGACAAAATCAATCCGGTGGTGTTTTACACCTCCGCCGGGCTGATTTTGTTGTTTTCCCTGACCACCCTCTTTTTTAGTGATTTCTCCGCCGTCTGGATTGGCCGGACCCTGAACTGGGTCTCGAAAACCTTTGGCTGGTACTACCTGCTGGCGGCCACGCTGTACATCGTCTTTGTTGTTTTCATTGCCTGTTCGCGTTTTGGCTCGGTAAAGCTCGGCCCGGAGCAGTCGAAACCGGAGTTCAGCCTGCTCAGTTGGGCGGCCATGCTCTTTGCTGCCGGGATTGGTATCGACCTGATGTTCTTCTCTGTGGCGGAGCCGGTGACGCAATATATGCAGCCACCCGAAGGGGCAGGGCAGACCATTGAAGCGGCGCGCCAGTCGATGGTCTGGACGTTGTTCCACTACGGCCTGACCGGCTGGTCGATGTATGCCCTGATGGGCATGGCGCTGGGTTACTTTAGCTATCGCTATAACCTGCCGCTGACCATCCGTTCTGCGCTGTATCCGATCTTCGGTAAACGCATCAACGGACCGATTGGGCATAGTGTCGATATCGCCGCTGTCATCGGAACTATTTTTGGTATCGCCACGACGCTGGGTATTGGTGTGGTTCAGCTCAACTACGGTCTGAGCGTGTTGTTTGATATCCCGGATTCGATGGCGGCGAAAGCAGCGCTGATTGTCTTGTCGGTGGTGATCGCCACGATTTCGGTCACTTCCGGGGTGGATAAGGGCATCCGCGTACTTTCAGAGCTTAATGTTCTGCTGGCGTTGGGGCTGATCCTGTTTGTGCTGTTTATGGGCGACACCTCGTTCCTGCTCAACGCGCTGGTGCTCAATGTGGGCGACTATGTGAATCGCTTTATGGGGATGACGCTCAACAGCTTTGCGTTTGATCGCCCGGTTGAGTGGATGAATAACTGGACGCTATTTTTCTGGGCGTGGTGGGTGGCATGGTCGCCGTTTGTCGGTCTGTTCCTCGCGCGGATCTCACGTGGGCGTACCATCCGTCAGTTTGTCTTCGGTACGTTGATTATTCCGTTCACCTTTACTCTGCTGTGGCTGTCGGTGTTCGGCAACAGCGCGTTGTATGAAATTATCCACGGCGATGCGGGCTTTGCCCAGGAAGCGATGGTGCATCCGGAGCGCGGATTCTATAGCCTGCTGGCACAATATCCGGCATTCACGTTTAGCGCTTCCGTCGCTACCATCACCGGTCTGCTGTTTTATGTGACGTCAGCCGATTCCGGCGCGCTGGTGCTGGGAAACTTCACCTCGAAGCTGAAGGATATCAACAGCGATGCGCCAAACTGGATCCGTATCTTCTGGTCGGTGGCCATCGGGCTGCTGACCCTGGGAATGCTGATGACGAACGGAATTTCAGCCCTGCAGAACACGACGGTGATCATGGGCCTGCCGTTCAGCTTTGTGATTTTCTTTGTGATGGCCGGGTTGTATAAATCGCTCAAGGTTGAAGATTATCGCCGCGAGAGCGCCAGCCGCCATACCGCGCCGCGACCCATGGGAACGCAGGATCGACTGAGCTGGAAAAAACGCCTCTCGCGGCTGATGAACTATCCCGGCACACGCTACACCCGCGAGATGATGAAAACAGTCTGTTATCCGGCGATGGAAGAGGTTGCTCAGGAACTGCGGTTGCGTGGCGCGAGGGTGGAATTGCAAAGTATGCCACCAGAAGAAGGGGACAATCTTGGTCACCTCGACCTGCTGGTGCATATGGGCGATGAACGTAACTTTATCTATCAGATCTGGCCTCAGCAGTATGCCGTGCCTGGTTTCACCTACCGTGCGCGCAGCGGGAAATCGACCTATTACCGACTGGAGACCTTCCTGCTGGAAGGCAGTCAGGGCAATGACCTGATGGACTACAGCAAAGAGCAGGTGATTACCGATATCCTCGACCAGTACGAACGTCATCTGAACTTCATTCATCTCGATCGCGAAGCGCCAGGAAATGGCGTGTTGTTCCCGGGCATGTAGGACGAGCTAAACGAAGAAGTTGCCGTTATGCGGGGAGTTATCCCCGCATATCCGCGAGTCAGGTCTGGATGAGACGGCACCCGCTTAATCGCCTCGCCCGCAGTCTGTCCTGGCTGCGGGCGATTATCTGTCTACCAGCAGATAAATCCGCCATCCACAACGAGATCGACGCCAGTACAGAATGATGCCGCATCGCTGGCGAGGAACAGCGCCGGACCTGCCATCTCCTCCACTTTTGCCATGCGCTGTATTGGTGTCTGACTTTCAAATTCACGTGTCTGATGAACCATCTCAGGACGGGTGTTCATCGGCGTGGCGGTGTATCCCGGGCTGATGGAGTTCACACGAATGCCTTTTTCAATCCATTCCATTGCCAGGCTCTTCGAGAGGTGAATAACCCCCGCTTTAGAACTATTGTAATGCGCCTGTTCAAGGCCTCGGTTGACGATGATCCCGGACATGGAGGCGATGTTGATGATAGATCCGCCGCCGGATTCGAGCATCAGTTCCGCTTCCGCTTTACAGGAGTTCCAGACGCCCGTGAGGTTGATGTCGATAACGCGCTGCCACTGTTCGCTTTCCATTTCCAGGGCCGGGTTGGCGTTGGCAATACCGGCAGCGTTCACCGCGATATCCAGACGACCAAACCGTTCTTTGGTCAGGGCAACGGCGGCGCGAAGGTCGCTAAGCTGACGAACATCTCCCGTATAGAGTGCCGACTGCCCCCCCATCGCGTCGATATGATTAGCGGTCTCTTTCAATCCGCCGTCTTCACGCAGATCAAAACAGACGACCCGTGCACCCGCGCTGGCCAGCGCCCAGGCAATGGTCTGACCGATGCCGCTACCTGCGCCCGTGACGAAAGCGACGCGTCCTTGCAGGTTAAACAGTTGTTGAGCAAAATCTTTTGCGATCATAGTGATAACTCTCTTCATCAATACCCTGGCGGGTATTACGACATAATCAGGCCACCATCAATATTGATGGTTTGTCCGGTAAGATAGCGCGCATCGTCAGAGGCCAGGAAGGCGACCAGTCCGGCGACGTCCTCGGGTTTACCGGCGCGTTTCATGGGGATGCCCTTAACCCACTCCGCCATCAGTTCACCTTTGCCATAGCGTTTTTCATCGGTACTGAGGATCTCGCCCCATACGCGGTCGTTGTAATCCCACATTTCGCTTTCGATGATCCCTGGACAGAAGGCGTTAACGGTAATGTTCCACGGGGCCAGTTCATGCGCCAGGCTCTGCGTGATACCAATCACCCCCATTTTGCTGGCGGCATAGTGCGGGGTGTAAATGAAGCCCTGACGTCCCTGACCGGAAGAGGTGTTAATCAGACAGCCATGGTTCTGTTTCACCATATATTTCGCCGCTTCCCGGCAGCAGAGCCACACCCCCGTGGTATTGACGGCAAGGGTTTTTTCAAAATCAGCTTTTGGCATCCGGTCAAAGTAATCGATGGTGATCACACCAGCGTTCTGGATGGAGACGTCAATCGTGCCAAAGCGCGCAGCGGCTTGCTCATACAGCACCTGTACCTGCTCTTCGTTAGTGACATCAACCTGCAAAGATAAAATATCAGCCTGGTAGCGCTGGCGCAGTTGCTCTGCCGTTTCGTGAACGCGCTCCGCGTTGGAGACCATCACCAGGTTTGCGCCGTCCCGGGCGAAACGTTCGGCGATACCTGCGCCAATTCCCCGGCATGCCCCGGTGATGACGACCGTCTTACCATGAAAATCACGTTGCATATTTCTTTCCCCTGTATAAGCCGGACAGGTGATGCCCGGCGGAGTGATGCTACTTAACTGGATACGGTATTCGCTGAGGGTGCTGTCGTCTGTTTTTCTTCATGGCGACGCATCAGAATGACTTTGTTCTGTAGCTTTTGCTGGAACTGGTCGACAACCACGGCGGTGACGATAACGACACCTTTAATGACCATTTGCCAGAAATCGCTGACGCCCATCATCACCATGCCATCGGCCAGAAAGACGATGACGAAGGCCCCGATGATAGAACCGGATACCCGTCCGCGACCGCCAGCGAGCGCGGTTCCGCCCAGGACGGTGGCGCCGATGGCGTCCATCTCAAACATGTTGCCGGTCATCGGGTGCGCTGTTTGTAGCTGAGACGCGACAATCAACCCAACAAAGGCAGCGCACAATCCGGAGAAGGCGTACACGAAAATTTTCGCTTTGACGATCGGCACACCGGCCAGACGCGCTGCGGATTCGTTACCGCCGATCGCGTAGATATAGCGGCCAAGCGGGGTTTTGGTGGTGATCCAGTAGCCCAATACCAGGAAGGCAATCATTAGCCAGATTGGCAGGTAAATCCCGAGCAGCGTGCCGGAACCCAGCGTAGCAAAACCGGTATTTCCCAGCGCTTCCATACCGTTAAGGTTGGGGTAGGTGCTACCGTCGTTAAACAGCAGGGCAGATCCCCTGGCAACGTACATCATGCCGAGAGTACAAATGAAAGGAGCCACACCAAAGCGGGTGATGACGGCGCCATTTACGAACCCGACGAGAACGCCGAAGATGGCGACACAGAGGATCACTTCCGCTACGTTGAAGAAGATGATGTTACCGCCCCAGATGGGCAAGCCATTGGTGAGTAATGCTCCCGCCACCATGCCGCAGATGCCTGCAACGGCGCCGACCGACAGATCAATGCCCCCGGTGAGGATCACCAGCGTCATTCCAATTGCCAGTAAGCCGGTAATCGCAACGTGCTGGGTCATAATCAGCAGGTTAGATGTGGTCAGGAAATTCGGTACCATCACGCTGAAGAATGCGATGACCAGCAGCAGCGCGATAAACGTTCTGGCCTTCAGCAGGTACATGTAAATCATATATTTCTGGTTCATGATGGATTCCAGCCTGATTAATCTTGCGGTGTAGAAGCCGCGATCAACTTCTCGCGGGTGACTGCATGACGGGGGACATCAGCGGTGATCCGGCCATCAGCCATCACCAGAATACGGTCCGCCAGCGCCATCACTTCGTCCAGCTCTGATGAAGAAAACATCACTGCCAGCCCCTGTTGCGCCATTTTGCCGATAAGGTGATACACGTCGGTTTTCGCCCCTACGTCGATGCCGCGGGTCGGTTCATCGAGGAACACCACCTGCGGCTGTGTCATCAATGCTTTACCCAGTACCACTTTTTGCTGGTTTCCACCGCTGAGTGAGGTGATGGGCAATGCAGGATCGCTGACTTTGATGGCAAGTTGCTGAATCATCTCCTTCACGCTGGTCTGCTCTTTATGCGGATTCAGCCATTTCCAGGCCCGACGAAAACCCTGCAGGCTGAGGTCAGAGAGCGTCATATTGGATTGAATCGACATCATCTGAACGACGCCTTCGCCCTGTCTATCTTCCGGCACCAGCGCAAGCCCTTTCTTAAGTCGAGACTGAAAGTGGGCTTTATCGATACACTCACCGTTGAGTTGAATGCTACCGCTCTGGCAGGGCATCAGACCCACCAGTCCTTTGAACAACTCGGTGCGTCCGGCACCCAGCAGACCGTAGATCCCAATCACCTCGCCTTTATTCAGGCTAAACGACACGTCATTGAGCTTATAGCCGCCGCTGGAGTGAAGCGCGGTCAGCCCCCGCACGTCGAGAACCGTATTGCCTTGTGGAGCCGGTTGATAATCGAAGTGTTTTTTCTTATCGCCCACCATCTGTTCGATGATCCACGGAATGCTGGCATCACTGACCGGACGCTCGCTGATAAAGCGACCGTCGCGGAAAATAGTGATGTAGTCGCCAATTTCCATGAGCTCTTCCAGCCGATGGGAAATATAGATAATGGTGACGCCGCGTCGTTTGAGTTGCTCAATCACGTTGAACAGGATTTTGACTTCAGACTGACTCAGCGCAGAGGTGGGTTCATCCATGATTAAGACGCGCGTATCTTTTGAGAGCGCGCGGGCAATCTCGACCAGTTGCTGGTGGCCGATCCCCAGTTCTTCTAAGGGTGTGTATGGATCAACATCCAGTTCCAGTCGCTTTAGAAGGCTTTGTGCCAACGCGTACTGGTATTTTTCGTTAATTTTCCCTTTCTGAAAAAACTCGTTAGCCATGAAAATATTATCCATGACATTCATATTCGGGAATAAATTCAACTCCTGAAAAATAATACTGATACCCAATTTTTCAGCCTGATGCGTCGAATTCATAGAAACAGGTGTACCATCCAGAAAAATTTCACCGGAGGATGGAGTTTCGACACCAGCAAGCATTTTCATCATGGTGGATTTACCCGCACCATTTTCTCCGATCAGAACATTCACTTTATTCCGATATACCCGATAATTGACGTTATCTAATGCCACCACGCCAGGATAGACACGCGACAGGCTGCGGGTTTCGATAATGACTTCCGATTCGACGGGTTGGGGAGTGACGATATCTTGCTGTTGCATGTTATTGTCCTCCTGCAGGTTCAATTTTTGCGGGCGTAATATCAGGGACCGTCTGAGGAATATCCCAGGCGGAAAATACACCGTACACTTGCGCCGATTCGCCGGTTTTAAGTTGGGCCGTCTGAATCATTTTTATCGCCTGGTCGTTAATCGCACGACCATACTCGCCAAATAACACCTGGTCGTTAAAATCGCCGTAAGTCGCGCCCTTATAAGCATCACGTAATTGCGTACCGCGTAATGTTGGACCAATCTGAACAATAATATTGCTGCCGCTTTTGTCCGCGATGGTCATTTTTCCACTCCGGGAAGCGGTATCGATCGTGCCAATATTGCCTTCAACCTTTACGTAAAAGATGCAGGGGTTCTCTTCCTGAGAACGATAGCCCAGTTTTTTACAGGCACTATCGAAGTCTTTCTCGGCCTGTAAAGCAGCTATTAAATCTGCCACCGGACGAGCCTGCCCAACAATTTGCGGCACAATTTTGTTTTGCCACGTCTGGTCTATATTGGCCATATGGGGATTTGGCGGAGATTTCAGATCCGCAAGCTCCTGCTGCGAGACAATGCGGCATCCGCCCACGGTCAATACCACCAGCGCCAGCCAGGCTTTTTTAGACATAATGTTCTCCTCTGCGCCTCCGCAGAGGCGCAACTACCCGAGATCAGGACTTGATATTGAAATCCTGTACTTTATCTGCGTTATCTTTGGTGATGAGAATGCCGCGGAACATGACGCGTTGTTTCTCTGGTTTCACGCCTTTTTGCAGGTAGTTATCCAGATCGGTCACGCCCTGTGCGGCGATCGCCTGTGCCTGCAGCATGACAGTCGCCTGTAAGGTACCGGCTTTCACCGCATCGCGTTCATCGTTGCTACCATCGATACCGACGACCACAACGTCATTGCGGTTTGCGGCTTTCAACGCGGCGATAGCACCCAGCGCAACAGGACCGTTACCGCAGATGACGCCTTTCACATCCGGGTGGGCTTGCAGAATACTGTCCATAATTCGCTTACCGTCGATAAGCGTCCCTTTAGCATCTTGTCTGGCGACGCTGACCATGTCCGGGAACTGGTCAATCACCTGGTGGAAAGATTTAGAACGGGTAACGCAGTTATTATCGGCGAGGTTACAAGTCAGCTCAGCGTATTTCCCTTTTTCCCCCATTTTCTCAACAAAAACGTTGGCAACTTCAGAACCTGCCTGGAAGTTATTATGGGTAATTTGCACCAGCGCCACATCATCTACGGGAATTTCGCGGTTAATTAATATGACGGGAATACCGGCTTTCTTCGCTTTTTCAATGGCGGCGACGCTGGCCGTTGAATCCGCATTATCCAGAATGATGCCCTGAACTTTTTTGCCGATAGCGGTATCAATCAATTCATTCTGTTTTTTGACATCTTCGCTGTGCGACAAAATGGTGGTTTTGTAGCCTAACTCCTGGGCTTTTTCACTGGCGCCTTTGGCTTCTGACGCGTAATACGGATTATCCAGTGAATTCACCATAATCATAATTGTCCCTTTTTCTGCCGCATGGGCAGAAAAAGACAAAGCAGTCAGGGTTGCAGCGGTTAACAGCGTTAAACGTAATTTCATGACAATGTTCTCTCTGTGTTGTTATTGTCGGGTACGGTGAAACAACGTAAAGCATGAATTCTTGTAAAACAGGGCTAATGGTCCGGGGTTCTCCTTCTGTTAATGAATAGGGGTGTCACGCATCTTCCCTGGTGAGGCGTCAGGCGGACGGGGCCGGTTTCCATCGTGTTCTGTTCACCGCATTGCGCCACTCCTGCCATCTTTTTTGCAGGCGATGATGGCGAGCCATGTCGGGCTGAAATGCGCTGTGTACGGTTAAAAAGGCTTTTAAATCAGTGAGCGAGCCGGGATGGAGCGCTTTGCGTGCCAGTAACGCGGCGCCAATAGCCGACAACTCAGGCACATCGCTGCGCATCACCGGACAGCCCAGCAGGTCTGCCTGGTATTGCATTAACCAGTCATTCTTTGTCGGGCCGCCGTCGACCATCAGTGCCGACACGCTAAAGTCCTCATGCTGTTGCATGGCGACCACGACATCGGCGATTTGATAGGTAATCGACTCCAGGGCGGCGCGGATCAGATGGGCACGCTTAACGCCGCGACTCAGCCCGCAGATCACGCCGCGCGCGCTGTCATCCCACCAGGGGGCGCCGAGCCCGGTTAATGCCGGGACAAAGTACACGCCCAGGGTGGACTCAACGGAAGCGGGAAGCGTATTCAGTTCATGAGCCAGTTCGGCGTCAGACAGTTCGCTCAGCCCGGTACTATCAGCCATCCACGCCACCGCATCGCCCGTGTGTGGAATGTTGCCTTCCAGGCCGTAAATAATCTTCTCACCATCGTGCCAGGCAATGGTGGTCGCCAGCGCGCCACTATCGCACTGGGCTGAGGTCACCGGTGCCATCACGGAGGACCCGGTGCCGTAAGTGGCTTTGACACACCCCATCTCGCCGAGGGCGTGACCAAACAGCGCGGCGTGCGAGTCACCAACCATCGACATCACCGGGATACCATCCGCAATACCGTTCAGGCCGCGGGTATAGCCAAATAATCCACTGGAGGGTTTAATTTCCGGTAAGGCGGCGCGGGGGATGTGGAACAGTTCCAGCATGGTGTCATCCCACTGCCCGGTGTGCAGATTGAGCAACTGGGTGCGGGCCGCGTTAGAGTAGTCGCAGCAGAAAGCCTCGCCGCCGGTTAAATTCCACAGCAGCCAACTGTCGATGGTTCCCAGACAGATTTTCCCCTGGGCCGCGAGCCGCGGGCCATCGGCTACCGACTCCAGCAGCCAGCGCATTTTAGAGGCGGAAAAAAGCGGTGCAATCGGCAGGCCAGTCGTTGTTTTGATCAGGTGTTCTTTGTTGGCGTGGCGTAGTTCTTCACAGTACGCCGCACTGCGCGTGCACTGCCAGGTGATGGCGGAATTCAGTGGTTTTCCCGTCTGGCGATACCAGCCAATGGCGGTTTCACGCTGATTACTGATTGCCAGAGCCGCGACGTTATCGGCGCCAACATGGTTGATCGCTTTCGCAATCACATCGAGTGAGGCATCAATCAATACCTCGCCGGATTGCTCAACCCAACCTTCACGCGGCGTCTGAATGGCCAGCGGTTGAGAAAATTTGGCGACCACCTGACCCTGTGCGTCCAGTGCTACGGCTTTCGCGTTGGTAGTCCCTTCATCCAGCGCAATGATGAACTCTTTCGTTGCTGCACACATAGATTGATTATCTCCTGAGTCACATTGCGTCCCGGCGTTGAAGGGAAGAGGGACTCCCTTGCTGTCGCGTCTTTACTTAATCAGGCTTGTTTGTGACATCGTGTATTTTTAATGTCTTGAATATATATTCGATGCTGACTATTTATTTAATACCTTAGCCAGAATCTTTCAGTTGGGCTATAGAAAAAATCATCAATTGTGCTGGGAATCACACTTACACAACGGGAAGAATATCAGGTTTGTACGAAATTAACGCAGAGGTGAATCCTTTCAGTTTATTGAAATATAGGGGTTTTTACACGGTCTTTGCGTTGAGTTCGTTTTACGCAAAGACCGAAGAGGGAGAGAGTTCAGGCTGTGACTAGCATGCGCGCGGTAGGATAATCCGTGATCAACACGTCGATATAACCGCCGTTAAGCGCCCCTTTGATGGCGGCAACTTTGTCCGTTCCCCCCGCCAGCGCCACGACGTTGGGGCATTTTTTGACTTTCTCGAGCGCCATGCCAATGACCGGATCTTCATCATCCTGTAAGACCGGCTCACCGTTTTTGTCGTAGTAGTGCAGGCAGATATCTCCCACGGCACCGCGATCGGCCAATACCTGGAGCATATCTTCGTGGTAGTAGTTACCCGACGTCTTAAGCAACTGGGATGGTTCCAGAATCCCCACCCCCACAATGGCGATATCGACATTATCGAAACGCGAGATCACCTCGGCGACATCCTTGCTGGCAATCAGCCGATTTTTCTCCTCAACCGATCCCTCAATGCTTTGTGAAGGGAGCAGCCAGGCCTCGCAGTTAAGATGTTGCGCCAGCGTCTGGGTTAAAATAGTCGCCTGCACATTGCCGTTTGGCCCGACGCCGCCGAGGAGTTGGATCACGCCACCCGCTTTCAGATTCTGGGTATGCACTTCGTCAACCATCGCCCGGATGGTTGAACTCCATGAGGAAACGCCCACCAGATCTTTGGGCCGCAGGCGGGTTTCAAGATAGTGGGCGGCGGCGGAACCAATGGCGCGTTTGATGCTGTGGTCCGTAGCATCGTCTTCGGTATCCACCACGATTGCCTGTTTGAGTCCGTAACGATCTTCGATCCCTTTCTCAAGGTTCAGAAAGATATTTGAGGGCTGTACGACGCTGATTTTTACCACCCCTTCTTTCTGACAGCGGGTGATGGCTCGGGAGATAAACGACTGAGAAAGCGAGAGAAGTTGAGCAATATCGGACTGTTTGCGTCCTTCAAGATAGTAAAGGGTGGCGATTTTAACCAATAGCCGTTGTTCGTCCTGCTTAGCCATATATTTCCCCGAAAATCATTTACGTACAGCCATTATTTTAGAGAGTTTTATCATACGCGAAAACAAAAGGCAGGTAAGTGTGATAAAGCTCTAACTTTAGCCAATCCTCAAAAACAGGGATGGACAAATACGAAAATGTGGTTGCATAATTGAATAAAGAATCATTTATGAATATATATTCATGATGATTTCAGGTCAACTGATTGTTCCCGACGTCAATGTGGTCGCGGTGAGGAGGCAGAATGTTCCTGAGTAAGATGCCGTGGCGTAAGCCGTGTGATGCGAAGCAAAGGGATTTCTGGTTTTTTTAGTCCCCGATGGAATAAATATTCCATATTGAAAATAAATTCAGAGGTGTTAAATGAATCCCTGGCACTATGATATCCAGACTCTTGAGCGCACAGCGCGAGCGGTGCGCCGTCACATCGTTAAATTAAACGCCTACAGCCCTGCAGGAGGGCATACCGGTGCGGACCTGTCCCAGGTTGAATTGCTCACCGCGCTCTATTTCCGAATTTTGAATGTCGCGCCGGATCGTATCGACGATGCGGAACGGGACATTTACATCCAGTCCAAAGGTCATGCGGTAGGTTGCTACTACTGTGTTCTGGCTGAGGCCGGTTTTTTCCCTGTTGACTGGCTGAGCACCTACCAGCACGCCAACTCTCATCTTCCGGGTCATCCGGTACGGCAGAAAACGCCGGGTATTGAACTGAACACCGGCGCGCTGGGCCACGGTTTGCCTGTTGCGGTGGGACTGGCGCTGGCCGCGAAGAAAAGCAACAGTGCACGCCGCATCTTTTTAATTACCGGCGATGGTGAACTGGCGGAAGGCAGCAACTGGGAGGCTGCGCTCGCGGCAGCGCATTATGGACTCGATAACCTGGTGATCATTAATGACAAGAATAATCTCCAGTTGGCCGGACCCACGCGTGAAATCATGAATACCGATCCGCTCGCGGATAAATGGCGTGCCTTCGGCATGCAGGTAACCGAATGTCAGGGAAATGATATGGCGTCGGTCGTCAGTACGCTGGAAGGACTGAAACAGGAAGGGAAACCTAATGTGGTGATTGCCAATACCATAAAAGGCGCGGGTATTTCGTTTATCCAGGGGCGTCCTGAGTGGCACCACCGGGTGCCGAAAGGCGAAGAGATTGAACTGGCGCTGGAGGAGTTGAAAGATGAGTAATGCAGAACATCTCGCGAACGTCATGGTTCAGGCGTTTATCGATGCGGTGGAAAAGGGTGTTGATCTGGTGCCGGTTGTGGCTGACTCAACCTCCACCGCGAAAATTGGCCCCTTCATTAAGCAGTTCCCGGACAGACTGGTCAACGTGGGGATTGCCGAACAAAGTATGGTCGGGACAGCGGCAGGGCTTGCGCTCGGCGGCAAGGTTGCGGTCACCTGTAACGCGGCGCCTTTCCTGATTTCTCGCGCTAATGAGCAAATCAAAGTTGACGTTTGCTACAACAATACCAACGTGAAGTTGTTTGGTCTGAACGCGGGGGCCAGCTATGGTCCGCTGGCGAGTACGCACCACGCGATCGACGACATCGCTATTATGCGCGGATTTGGCAATATTCAGATTTTCGCCCCCTCTTCACCACGAGAATGTCGGCAGATTATCGACTATGCCATTGGCCATCAGGGGCCGGTGTATATTCGTATGGACGGAAAGGCGCTCCCGGAACTGTATGACGAGAGCTATCAGTTTGTGTCGGGTGCCGTGGTGACGTTACGTGAAGGCGACGCGTTGGCGCTGGTGGCGACGGGCTCTACGGTCCACGAAATTGTTGATGCGGCCGCGCTGTTAGCCGACTCCGGTATTCAGGCGACGGTGGTGAGTGTACCGTCCATTCGTCCGTGTGATACCAAAGCCTTGTTAGCGGCAGTAAAAGACTGTAAAGCGGTGATTACCGTTGAAGAACATAATATCAACGGTGGACTGGGAAGCCTGGTGGCGGAAGTCCTGGCGGAAGGCGGCACGGGGGCGGTTCTGAAGCGCTTAGGGATTCCGGATGGTGAATACGCTGCGGCAGCAGATCGCAACTGGATGCGCCAGCACCACGGTTTCGATGCCCAGTCGATTGCGGCCCAGGCCCGGGAAATGCTGTGAGGGTTAACCCGTTGCCACGGTAATGACATGGTTATTTTTTACGAGCCACTGCACATGCCAGATCTGGTCGATGGCCTGTAACCTCATCTGGTCATGCTGAACGTCGAGAATGTGATAGTGCATGAATCCGCAGCCTGCCTGCGAGCGTTTTGGGGTTGCCTTAAAGGCGCTCTCTTTGGCGGAAAATGCCAGCGTGAGCGCCTGTTCAAAGGGTAATCCGCTCCCTGCCAGCCGAACTTTTTCTGCTTCTGTGACGATACTGCCTGCCAGCTCAGCCGCCGTTTGCGCTGTGAATATCGCTTCTATATCAACTCCCACTGGCTGGTAGGAAACTACCGCCAGCGCGGTGGTGGCGCAGTGGCTGATGCTGCCAGACAGACCTTCCGGCCATAACGGTTGTCGTTGTTCACCCATTCCCGGCACGTTTTTATGACCCCATTCACGTAGCGCCTGAACGGCGGCAATACGACCGGCCAGGTGTTCGGCTTTACGTTTACGTCCGGCACGTGCCAGTTGCGCATGATGAGGCAGCCACAGCAGATCGTGTTCGTGGAAGGTGTCTGGTTCAAACGTCACACCATGCAAGGTGTGGTGAGCCAGAATGAGAGAGGAGTGCGTTGTCTGCATCGTGTCATTAAAACCGAAACCCCTCCTCCGCACGGAGGAGGGGAGTGGGCATCAGAAGTGGGTGTTAACGCTCATGTACCACGTACGACCCGGTTCGTTATAAGTGTACGCACCTGCGCCACGCATATAAGAGACATCGGTCGTGCTACCGGTCGTTTGCGCATTACCTTCACGCCACAAACGTTTGTCGAAGACGTTATCCACGCCGCCGGTCAGGCTGACATTTTTGGTCACGTCCCAGGTCGCGCTCAGACCCACAATGCTGTAGGGGCTGACAGACTGTTTATCTGAACCGGTCACCGGTTTGCCCTGATAATCGTATTTCTTCGGCTCCTGTTTGCCGTACCAGGTAAAGGTGGATTGCAGAGAAACATCCTGATGTACCTGCCAGCTCAGCGTTGAGTTCAGCGTGTACTCCGGAATAATCGACAGGCGTTCGCCGGTCTCTTTGTTTTTACTCTGCAGCATGTAAGTGATGTTGTTGGTCCAGTTAACGGTGTCGCTAACCGGTACGTTCAGCGTCCCTTCCAGCCCTTCCACGACCGCTTTAGGTACGTTCTCCCACTGATAGATATCGGTGTAGGTGGTTTTGCCTTTGTTGGTGATAGACGTACGGCTCATCGGTACCGTACCGGCTTCGATCTTGTTGCGATAATCGTTGCGGAACCAGGTCACCCCTGCCAGCCAGCCATCATGTTTGAACTCAAGGCCAATCTCTTTGTTGATGCTGGTTTCTGCTTTCAGATCGTCGTTACCCATCATGTAACAGCCGATACCGGTCGCGGCACCCGTGGCATAGCAGCCCTGGCCTTTACTGTACAAAATGTAGTTCGGGTTGGTCTGATACAGGCTTGGCGCTTTATACGCCCGCGCAATGCCCATCTTCAGGGTGAAGTCATCGCCCAGACCCTGTGACAGGTTCAGCGATGGGCTCCAGTTGTCGCCCACGATGCTGTGGTGATCGAAACGCAGGCCCGGCGTCAGCATGGTGCTGTCAGTCAGCTCCATGTTGTTCTCAGCGAACAGCGAGAAAATTTCCGCTTTTGAATAAGGGCTGCGGTCGGTGCTGCTGGAGCCCGGAATATCCCCGCCCATAAAGGTCTGCGAGTTGGAGAGCATATCCTTCATGCGCTGCTGGGTCCATTCAGTGCCCAGCGTCAGGTTTTGGTTAACCAGCAAATCGAACGGCATGCTGATTTCACTGTGCAACGTGACGTCGTTCAGGTCGGCATCAACATATTTCTGTGACGCTTTCGGGTCGAAGATCCCTTCCGTACCGCCCGCCAGACCTTCCGGCGTACGGGAGTTACGCGTATGTTCGTATTGCACCCAGTTGGTGGTGGTGACACCGTTATCCCAACCGCCGTTCCAGGTCAGCGAGTAGTTCTGACGGTAGAGACGGTTAGTCTCTTTGCCGTAGTTATCTTTCACCAACTGGTTGGTATTGGTGTTCTGCGTGTCCCCGGCATACAGGTTACCCTGACGGCTGTAGCCGGCTTCCAGTTCAATAGACTGCATCGGTGCGAAGTCCCAACGCACCACACCGTTAACGTCCTTGTTGATAACGCCTTCACGACCGGCTGGCAGCGTGTCGGCATAAGTACCGGTACGTTCAGACTGATGGCCCTGGTTGATGTTGCGCGCATCGGCCTGCGTTTTATCCAGGTTACCGAACAGGCGGAAGCTGAAATCCCCGCCCAGCGGACCGTTGAGGGTAAAGTTAGTGCGTTTGGTTGCGCCTTCCTCTTTGTGTTCCGGTGCGTTGAAATAAGTATTCCAGGAGCCGTGCCACTCGTTGCTGCCTTTTTTGGTGATGATATTTACTACGCCGCCGGCGGCACCATTACCGTAACGTGCAGCCGCAGGCCCGCGCAGGACTTCAATGCGTTCGATCATCTCCGGCGGCACCCAGGACGTATCGCCACGGGTATCGCGCTCACCGCGCCAGCCGAGGCGCACGGAGTTACGGCTGGTCACCGGTTTACCGTCGATCAGGATCAGGGTGTTTTCTGGTCCCATCCCACGAATATCAATCTGACGGTTATTGCCGCGCTGGCCGCTGGTCGAGTTACCGGTCAGGTTAACGCCTGGCATGGTACGAATGATTTCAGAGACGTCGCGAGCGGGAGGGTTTTTGCGAATTTCATCTGCGGTGATAGTCGACACGCCAGGCGCCTGCAAGTTCTGCTGGGCGGCGGTAACCACAATAGTATCTTCATGAGAGACGGCGGTGCTATCAGCGGTTTCTTCTGCCATTGCGGGCAGCGCTACCCCGTAAATCCCTAAGTTGACCAATAAGGCCAGGGAATGAATCTTCTTGTTCATTGTCTTTCCTGCTTTTCTTTAGCCACGTGTACCAGACACCTGAGATCGGTATCCGGCCCGATGTCGCCCGCCTCTGCGAAAACCCTCCGTTCCAGAAAAGCCCGCAGCGCGGTTGGTTAAAAACTGTTCGCGCTTCCCACGGCGCGTCAATACGCTATTGCAAATGCAAATAGTTATCAATAATATTATCAATATATTTCATAAAACAATGAAAAAAATCACAATAAACATGAGGTTATGACGGTGACGGCGTTAACGGTAGGCAGCGAGGCCTGGTGGCAGTCAAAAAACGGTCCGCAATGGACGCGTGAAGCAGACGGAAATTACCGGGTGACCTTCTGGTGGCGCGATCCGCAGGGGAGTGAATTTCACTCGGCCATTCAGCGAGTCTGGGTATACATCACGGGCGTTACCGATCATCACCAGAATGTCTTTCCTCAGACGATGCAGCGTATTGCCGGAACGGATGTCTGGCAGTGGCAGACCGTGTTAAGCGCTAACTGGCGCGGCAGCTACTGCTTTATTCCCTCAACGCAGGAGGAGTCATTTGCCTCGTTGAAGACTGATGGCGTGTTGGATCGCGCGGCGTTGCGCGAAGGCTGGCGGCAACTGTTGCCACAGGCGATTGCCGATCCACTTAATCCGTTGAGCTGGAAAGGGGGACGAGGGCACGCCGTGTCTGCGCTTGAGATGCCGCACGCCCCTGCGCAACCGGGCTGGGACTCCCCACAAACGCCAGTGTCGTCGCCGGTGGTGCTGCAATGGAATAGCGCGCGTCTGGGTAATACGCGTCGGGTATGGGTCTTTACGACCGGTGATGCGCAGCCGGATGAACGTCCCCTGGCGGTTCTCCTCGACGGGCAATTCTGGGCGCAGAGCATGCCCGTCTGGCCTGCGCTCACTTCACTCACTCAGCGGGGGCAACTTCCACCGGCGGTGTATCTGCTTATTGATGCCATCGATACCACACATCGCAGCCGTGAACTTCCCTGCAACGCGGATTTCTGGCTGGCGGTTCAACACGAGTTATTACCGCAGGTCCGGCGCGCCGCACCCTTCAGCGATCGTCCTGAGCGCACGATCGTTGCAGGGCAAAGTTTTGGCGGGTTGTCATCGCTGTTTGCCGGGTTGCACTGGCCGGAACGCTTTGGCTGCGTGCTCAGCCAGTCCGGTTCTTACTGGTGGCCCCATCGTGGCGGTCAACAGAACGGGCTGATTATTGAGCAACTCCGCGCCGACACTCTGTCCGCGAAGGGACTACGGATTGTTCTCGAGGCGGGAGTCCGCGAGCCGGTTATCTTGCGCGCGAATCAGGCGCTCTACACACAACTACAGACGACACAGCAGTCGGTTTTCTGGCGTCAGGTTGACGGCGGACATGATGCGCTTTGCTGGCGTGGCGGACTGACGCAGGGGTTGATCGACCTCTGGACGCCGCTGCTCTGAGCGAGCGATTTTCCACGACAGGAGTTGAGTATGGAATTCAGTAATCCCTTCGATAATCCGCAGGGACAGTTCTACATTCTGCAAAATTCGCAGCAGCAGTTTAGCCTCTGGCCGCAGCATTGCGCATTACCTGCTGGCTGGCAGGTGGTATGCGAACCGCAGTCTCAGGAAGCCTGCCAGCAGTGGCTGGCGCGTCACTGGACCACGTTAATTCCCGGTTATTATGCCGTTTCGCAGGAGGCGCAATGAGCCGTCGTTTACCGCTTGTCGCCGCACAGCCCGGCATCTGGATGGCCGAAAAACTCTCCACATTACCTTCCGCCTGGAGCGTCGCACATTATGTGGCGTTAACCGGTGAACTGGATGCGCAACGACTGGCGCGTGCAGTCGTCACCGGTCTACAGCAGGCCGATACCTTACGGATGCGTTTTACTGAGGATAACGGCGACGTCTGGCAATGGGTTGATGACGCCTTTACGTTTGCTGAACCGCAGATTTGCGATCTCCGCACCGCGGCGAACCCGCATGACGCCGCGCTGGCGCTGATGCAGGCCGATCTGCAGCAAAATCTGCGCGTCGATGGCGGCAAGCCGCTGGTGCATCATCAGTTGATCCAGGTTGGTGACGACCAGTGGTACTGGTATCAGCGCTATCATCATTTACTGGTCGATGGTTTCAGTTTCCCGGCAATTACCCGCCAGATAGCTGCGATTTACAGCGCATGGCTTCGGGGTGACGCGACACCTGACTCACCCTTCACGCCGTATGCCGGGGTGGTGGAAGAGTATCAGCAGTATCGTCAGAGTGAGGCCTGGCAACGGGACGGTGCGTTCTGGGCCGAGCAACGTAAACAGCTTCCGCCGCCAGCGTCGCTTTCACCCGCACCGTTGCCGGGACGGGCGGCGACGTCTGACATTTACCGCATGAAGTTTAACGCTCCGGAAGGCGCGTTTCGCCACCTGGCGGCGCAACTGCCAGACGTGCAGCGAACCGATCTGGCGCTGGCGCTGGTGGCCCTCTGGCTGGGACGGCTGTGCAGCCGGATGGAATACGCGGCAGGCTTTATCTTTATGCGTCGCATGGGATCGGCGGCGCTGACCGCCACCGGCCCCGTGCTCAACGTGTTACCGCTGGGCGTGCGTATTGATGCAGCAGAAAAACTGCCAGAACTGGCAAAACGACTGTCCGCTCAGCTTAAGAAAATGCGCCGTCATCAGCGCTATGATGCGGAGCAAATCGTCCGTGACAGTGGCCGGGCGGCCGGAGAAGAGCCGCTGTTTGGCCCGGTGCTTAACGTCAAAGTCTTCGATTATCAACTGGAGATCCCGGGCGTCACGGCGCAAACTCATACGCTGGCGACGGGACCGGTTAACGATCTTGAACTGGCACTGTTCCCGGATGAAGGCGGCGGGCTGAGCATTGAGCTTCTCGCCAACCAACAACGTTATGATGAAGCAACGCTCAAACAGCATGCGCTGCGTCTGATGGCGCTGATCGAACAATTTGCCGCTAACCCAGCCCTGTGCTGTGGTGATGCCGATCTGCTGCTTCCAGCTGAATATCAGCAGATTGCGCAGATCAACGCCACGGCGGTTGAGATCCCGTCCACGACGCTCAGTGCGCTGGTGGCGGAACAGGCGAGCAGAACGCCGGACGCGCCCGCGCTGGCGGATGCCCGCTATGATTTCAGCTACCGCGAAATGCGCGAGCAGGTGGTGGCGCTCGCCGGTGTGCTGCGTGAACACGGCGTGCAGCCGGGCGACAGCGTTGCGGTGGCGTTACCGCGCTCTGTATTTCTGACGCTGGCGCTGCACGGAATTGTTGAAGCCGGTGCGGCATGGCTGCCATTAGACACCGGTTATCCGGACGATCGTCTGCGAATGATGCTGGAAGACGCGCAGCCGAAACTGTTGATCACCACAGTGGAACAGTTACCACGCTTTAGCGATATTCCGGGGCTGGAAAGCCTCTGCTATAGCGAACCGCTGTCGGCAGGCGATAGCGCGCCGCTGGGGTTATCGCAACCGCAGCATACGGCGTACATCATCTTTACTTCTGGTTCAACGGGCAGACCGAAAGGAGTGATGGTCGGGCAAACCGCCATTGTTAACCGTCTGCTGTGGATGCAAAACCAGTATGGACTGACGGCGAAGGATGTGGTGGCGCAAAAAACGCCGTGCAGCTTTGACGTCTCGGTGTGGGAATTCTTCTGGCCGTTTATCGCCGGGGCGAAGCTGGTGATGGCGGAACCGGAAGCGCATCGCGATCCGCTGGCCATGCAGCGCTTCTTTGCCCATTACGGGGTGACGACGACCCATTTTGTACCGTCGATGCTGGCGGCATTCGTCGCGTCGCTGACGCCTGAGAGCGCCGGTGAAAGCTGCGCAACGTTACAGCATGTCTTTTGCAGCGGAGAAGCCTTACCTGCTGATTTATGCCGCGAATGGGCACGGCTGACGCATGTACCGTTACATAATTTGTATGGTCCAACGGAGGCGGCAGTTGATGTGAGCTGGTATCCGGCCTGGGGGGATGAACTGGCAAACGTTACTGGCAGCAGCGTACCGATTGGTTTCCCGGTATGGAATACCGGGTTGCGGATCCTCGACGCGATGATGCATCCGGTTCCTGTTGGCGTGGCGGGCGATCTCTATCTGACCGGCATCCAGCTCGCGCAGGGCTATCTTGGCCGACCGGACCTCACGGCAAGTCGCTTTATCGCCGATCCATTTGCGCCGGGAGAGCGGATGTACCGTACCGGAGACGTTGCGCGCTGGCTGGATAATGGTGCTGTTGAGTATCTGGGACGCAGTGACGATCAGCTCAAGATCCGCGGTCAGCGTATCGAACTGGGCGAGATCGATCGTGTGATGCAGGCATTGCCTGATGTTGAACAGGCGGTGGTTCACGCCTGCGTCTTTAATCAGGCGGCGGCAACAGGGGGCGATGCCCGCCAGTTGGTGGGGTATCTGGTCTCGCAGTCAGGGCTTCCGCTTGATATCCCCTCGCTCCGGGCACAGCTACGGGAAAAACTCCCGCCGCATATGGTGCCAGTGGTGCTGTTGCAACTGGCGCAACTGCCGCTCAGCGCCAACGGTAAGCTGGATCGTAAAGCACTACCGATGCCGGAATTAACGTCGCGAACCAAAGGAAGAGCCCCGCAGCCAGGCAGTGAAACAACGGTGGCGAAGGCATTCAGTGAGCTGCTGGGTTGTGACGTCAATGACGTTGAGGCCGATTTCTTTGCGCTGGGCGGCCATTCGCTACTGGCCATGAAGCTGGCGGCGCAATTGAGTCGCACTTTCTCCCGTCAGGTGACGCCGGGGCAGGTCATGGTGGCCTCGACGGTCGCGCAACTGGCGGCGCTGCTGGATACAGACGATGACGCAGAGGCACAGCGTCTGGGGTTTGAAACGCTGCTGCCGTTACGCAAAAGCGACGGCCCAACGCTATTTTGTTTCCATCCGGCATCAGGGTTTGCCTGGCAGTTTAGCGTACTGTCGCGCTATCTCAGTCCGCAATGGGCCATTACCGGTATTCAGTCGCCGCGTCCGCAAGGGCCGATGCAGACGGCAGCCGATCTGGACGCGGTCTGCGAACACCATCTGGCGACGCTCCTTGAACAACAACCGCATGGCCCGTATTACCTGTTGGGCTATTCTCTCGGTGGCACGCTGGCGCACGGCATTGCCGCACGTCTGCGGATGCGGGGGGAAACCGTCGCCTTCCTCGGCCTGCTGGATACCTGGCCGCCGGAAACGCAAAACTGGTCAGAAAAAGAGGCCAATGGACTCGATCCGGAAGTGCTGGCGGAGATTGATCGCGAGCGGGAAGCCTTTCTGGCCGCGCAGCAGGGGAACGCCTCTGACGAATTGTTTAGCACTATTGAAGGGAACTACGCTGATGCGGTTCGCTTACTGACCAGCGCGCACAGCGTTCCCTTTGATGGGCGCGCGACGCTGTTTGTTGCTGAGCGCACCCTGCCGGAAGGCGTAAGTCCGGAGCGTAGTTGGGCGCCGTGGATCGCGGCACTGGATGTGTATCGCCAGGACTGCGCGCATGTGGAGATTATCTCTCCGTCAGCCTTTGAAAATATTGGTCCGATCATTGCCGCATGCTGTAATAAATAT
>NZ_CP070239.1:4561971-4737446 GCF_016906145.1 Citrobacter sp. MGH 55 | reverse complement strand
GGTATGCCGTCACTTAATATTCAGCAGGGTAAAAATACGGAACTTACTGATTTTCCGTTGCCTCACACTCAGCATAATGAAATCGATTTAGTAAATCTGATTGATATTTTATGGCAGGCTAAAAAACGCATTATCGTGTGCACGCTCGCGTTTGCGTGCGTCGGGTTATTTGTCACTTTCTTTTTGCCACAACGCTGGACCAGCGAAGCGGTGGTGACGCCAGCTGAGTCAATTCAGTGGCAGGATCTGCAAAGAACGCTGACGGGATTACGGGTTCTGGATGTCGATGTCAATGTGGATCGTAACAGTACCTTCAATCTCTTCATCAAGAAATTTCAGTCAACTTCACTGCTGGAGCAATATTTACGCTCGTCACCGTATGTGATGGAGCAGTTAAAAGGGGCGAAAATCGATGAACTGGATCTGCATCGGGCCATTGTCGCGCTGAGCGAAAAGATGAGCGCGGTAGACAGCAATGTCGGAAAGAAAAATGAAACAGCACTGTACACGTCATGGGTGCTGAGTTTTACGGCTCCAGCCAAAGAAGAGGCGCAACAGGTCCTGGCGGGCTATATCCAGTTTATTTCTGAGATAGTCGTGCAGGACTCGCTGGAAAATATTCGCAATCAGCTGGAGGTTAAAACCCGCTTTGAGAAAGAGCGTCTGGCTCTGGAGCGCGTCAAACTTAAAAATCAGCTGGATACCAATATTCAACGACTCAATTATTCTCTGGAGATTGCAAATGCCGCCGGAATTAAAAAGCCGGTTTACAGTAATGGCCAGGCGGTGAAAGACGATCCTGATTTTTCTATTTCTCTGGGCGCTGATGGGATCCAGCGAAAGCTGGAGATTGAAAAATCAGTCACGGATGTGGCTGAACTGAATGCGGAGCTAAAAAACCGGCAGTATTATGTTGAACAACTGGAGTCCGTCAATGTTCAGGACGTGAAATTTTCGCCGTTCAAATATCAGCTTAAGCCTTCATTACCGGTGAAAAAACAGGGGCCGGGTAGAATGATCGTGGTCGTGCTGGCGGCACTGTTGGGAGGGATTGTGGCCTGCGGTGGCGTACTTCTCCAGCATGCAATGGTATCGCGTAAACGGGATGACGCCACGATCAACGAACGTCTGGTCTGATTGCCGACCGGAAGGTTCTGCGCCTTCCGGCCAGCGGTTAACGGCGGCCCAGTGGCACCACCAACGGTGTGCCCGCAACCGGGTCGTCGATAATCATGCAACGCAGCCCATAGATTTTCTCAATTAATTCTGCGGTGACAATTTCCTTCGGCGCGCCCTCTGCGACAATTTTTCCTTCACGCAGCGCGATCAAATGAGTGGCATAGCGACAGGCCTGGTTGAGGTCATGCAGCACGGCGGCGAGGGTGTAGCCTTTCTCGCGATTCAGTTCGCTCAGTAATTCCAGCAAATCAATCTGATGACTGATATCCAGCCAGGTGGTTGGTTCATCGAGCAGCATGATTGACGTTTCCTGCGCCAGAACCATCGCTATCCACGCGCGCTGACGCTGACCACCGGATAGCGTATCCACACTTTGCCCGGCCAGATGCGTAATACCAGTGGCGCGCATGGCCTGCGTCACGGCATCTTCATCTTCTTTGCGCCAACGGGTAAACAGCGGCTGATGCGGATAGCGCCCACGCGCCACCAGTTCCTGCACGGTGATATCGCCTGGCGTCGTGGCATTTTGCGCCAGCAAACCGATGCGGCGAGCGACCTCTTTGCTGGGATAGCGCTGAATCGGCTCACCGTCCAGCCAGACGTGACCGTTTGCCGGGGTCATCAGCCGACTGAGAGTCCGCAACAGCGTCGATTTCCCGCAGCCATTGGGTCCGATTATGGCCGTGAAATGACCATCGGGAATAGTGACGTTGAGGTCTTCGGCAACGATGAACTTTCCATAACCCAGCGTTAACTGGTCGCCACGCAAACGGGCTACTGATTCGGTCATTTTTTGCGGGACTCCTGAATTAACAAGGCGATAAGGTAAATACCGCCGATACTCACGGTGACGACACCCACCGGAAGCTGATAAGGCATAAACAGTTGCTGTGCGCACAAATCGGCTGCCAGCAGTAACAGTGCGCCGCAGAGCGCGGCCTGGGTTAATCCCCAACGCGCGGTGCCGCTCAGGCGACGGGCGATATGTGGGGCAACCAGCGCAATAAAGGAAATCGGCCCGGCCAGCGCAGTGGCGGCTGCGGTTAACACCACGGCGACCAGCATCATGGCGAGCCGCGAGCGCTCTACGCTGACTCCCAACGCGCAGGCGCTGTCATCCCCCATTTCCAGCAGACGCATGCGCCGTACCAGCAGTGCGGCGCCTGCCAGCATGAGCATAATGATCGGCGCGGAGGGCCAGGTTTTCGCCCAGGTCAAACCGTTAAGCGATCCGGCATTCCACAATCCGGCAGCCAGTGCCGTGTCCAGCGAAGCCTTCAACAACAGCCAGGTGTTAAACGCAAACAGCATGGCACGAATGCCGATGCCGATAATGATCAGACGGAAGGTTTCAATACCGTTACGCCAGGCCAGCAGCCAGACCACCAGTGACGTCAGGATCCCGCCAGCCATCGCCGCCAGCGCGATAGCCGTCAGATGCTGGCCAAACAGCACCATCGCGACCAGTACGCCGCTCCAGGCGCCGGTGTTAAAGCCCATCACGTCCGGGCTGCCGAGCGGGTTACGCATCAGGGACTGAAAAATTGCTCCACTGACGCCGAGTGCCGCGCCAATCAGTAGCGCCATCAACACGCGTGGCAAGCGCCACTCGGTCACTACCATCGTCAGGCTGCGCGGCGCATCGCCGGTAAAAGCAGCAATAATTTGTGAGGTTTCCAGTGTCACTGCGCCACTGCGCAGACCCCAGAGCGCGAAGATCAGGTTGCCGACCGTTAGCAGCAGGCACGCGATCAGCAGGCGACGCGATACGTACATCATGCGGTACCTCGCGGACGACGACGAACCAGAAAGATCAGCACCGGAGCGCCAATAAAGGCGCTCACAACTGACACGCGCAGCTCGCCGGGAACAATCAGGCGGCCAATGATATCGGCAAAAAGCAACAGAACAGGCGTGGCGATAAGCGTCACCGGGAGCGACCAACGGTGGTCGGCACCAACCAGCCAGCGCGACATATGCGGCATCATCAGGCCGATAAACGCAATCGGCCCAACAATCGCCGTGGCACTCCCGCACAGGACGGTGATGGCTAACAGACCAATCAGTTGCGTACGCGCGACTTTGCTACCAAGCGCGGTGGCGGTATCACTTCCCAGACTCAGGCTGTTCAACGCCCGACTGAGCATCAGCGCAGTGGTACCGGCTATCAGCACCGGCAGAATAACCACCTTGAGGGTTTGCAGATTGCGGATATCCAGTGAACCGGCCTGCCAGTAACGAAGCTGATCGTAGACGTCAGGATTCAGCAGGGAAATACCGCTGGTGAGACCTTCCAGAACCGCGGCGAGCGCGACGCCCGCCAGCGTCAGACGTACCGGGCTCAACTGACCGCCACCCTGACTGCCCGTAAACGCCACAATCAGTGACGCCACCAGCGCGCCGATAAAGGCCATCACCAGTTGTTCCTGCGGTGTGGAAAAGCCGAACAGCGCTGCCCCCAGCACGATGGCAAAACTGGCTCCGGCATTGACGCCAAGCAGCCCAGGATCGGCCAGCGGATTGCGGGTGAGCGTTTGCATTAACGCCCCGGCGAGTCCCAGCGCGCCTCCGGCCAGCAATCCTGCGAGCGTTCGCGGCAGGCGGGCGTCCAGCACGATAGTGCAATCGGCACTTTGACAGGTGCCGGTGAGCGCTTCCATCACCACGGAGACGGGTAAGGATTTTGCACCGATGGTCAGACTTAAAGCCGTGGCAATAACCAGTAATAACAACAATCCGGGCACGGCAAGGGCACGCGTCACGGAAACAGAACATGACATATCAACTTCCCTGATAATGATAGTAATTATCGTTATCGATCTTATTTGATTATGTTAGCATGTGCAGCCATTGAATGGATAATGAAAAAAAGATCGCATTAAGGCGTTGTAATGAATCGACAATCCTGGCTGCTGAACCTCAGTTTGCTGAAGACACACCCGGCATTTCGCGCGGTCTTCCTGGCCCGTTTTATCTCTATTGTTTCGCTCGGACTGCTCGGCGTCGCGGTACCCGTACAGATCCAGATGATGACGCATTCCACCTGGCAGGTGGGGCTTTCGGTAACGCTGACCGGCAGCGCGATGTTTGTCGGGTTGATGGTCGGTGGTGTCCTCGCCGATCGCTATGAACGTAAAAAAGTGATCCTGCTGGCGCGCGGTACCTGCGGTATTGGCTTCATCGGTCTGTGCCTGAACGCCATGCTGCCGGAGCCTTCGTTGATTGCCATTTATTTGTTGGGTCTGTGGGACGGCTTTTTTGCCTCGCTGGGCGTGACGGCATTGCTGGCGGCGACGCCTGCGCTGGTGGGGCGTGAAAACCTGATGCAGGCAGGGGCGATTACCATGCTGACCGTGCGTCTGGGCTCGGTGATTTCGCCCATGCTGGGTGGGCTGTTGCTCGCCACCGGCGGTGTGGCCTGGAATTACGGTCTGGCGGCGGCAGGTACCTTTATCACCTTACTGCCGCTGTTAAGTCTTCCGGCACTGCCGCCACCGCCACAGCCGCGTGAACATCCGCTGAATGCGCTACTCGCGGCGTTTCGCTTCTTGCTTGCCAGTCCGCTTGTCGGCGGTATTGCGCTGCTCGGCGGCCTGATGACGATGGCAAGCGCTGTGCGCGTGCTCTATCCGGCACTGGCGATTAGCTGGCAGATGTCAGCGGCACAGATTGGCATGCTGTACGCCGCCATCCCGCTTGGGGCGGCGGTTGGCGCGCTCACCAGCGGGAAACTGGCGCACAGCCTGCGTCCGGGGTTAATTATGCTGGCCACGACCATCGGGTCGTTTCTGGCGATTGGCCTGTTTGCCCTGATGCCCGTCTGGGCGTTAGGCGTGGTGTGTCTGGCGCTATTCGGCTGGCTGAGCGCTATTAGTTCGCTGTTGCAGTACACGATGCTGCAAACGCAGACGCCGGAAAATATGTTAGGGCGCATCAACGGTTTGTGGACGGCGCAAAACGTCACCGGGGACGCCATTGGTGCGGCGTTATTAGGCGGTCTGGGAGCGATCATGACGCCGGTGGCGTCGGCGAGCGTTAGCGGCTTTGGTCTGGTGATTGTGGGACTGCTACTGCTGCTGTTACTCAGTGAATTACGTCGATTCCGGCAAACGCCGCCGGAACCGGCATAGTATGAGACTGGCCGGATAACGCGTTATCTCCGCCATCCGGTAATGACAATTAAAACAGTGTGGCGAGACGGTTTAACACCTGCATCGCGCTGTAATAATCCAGACGGAAAGACTCGGTGCCCAGGGCGTAGACGCGCTTGTTCTGTACTGCAGGCAGGTGCGCCAGCAGTGGGTTGGCGTAGATCGCCTGCTCATCTTTCTCGTCACCGGCAAACAGGAACAGCGCCTCGCCGTTCAGTCCGGCCGCCAGATTTTCACCGCCAAGCTGAATGATATCGTGACGTTTCCCCTGGCTTTGGCTGGGCTGCAGTCCGCCAGGCAACGTTGCCAGCGTAAAGCCGAGTTGCTCCAGCATTTTTCCCTGCGCAGACTCTGGCGTCCACAGATTGGCTCTGTGGGCGGCGGCGGTGTAGACCAGCGCGCTCACCGGTTGTGGCGGCAACGTCAACTGCTGCTTAACGATGGTTAGCTGCTTATCAAATTCGGCAATACGTGCGGAGGCCTGTTTCTCCTGGCCGGTAATCTCGCCCAACTGCGTCAGCAGCGACTGCCAGCTTTTATCGTCGTAATTGATGATAAGCGTCGGGGCAATAGGCGAGAGCTGATCGTACAGCGCCAGGGCGGAGTCGCCGCCGGTCGCGCTAATCAGAATGAGATCGGGCATTTGTGCTGCCACCGCTTCGGCGTTCGGTTCACCAATATACAGGCGCGTCAACTTGCGTGCTTTTGCCACGTCGCCCCACTGACGTAAGAAACCCTGATCGTCAGCCACGCGGTTATTGGGGGTTGTCGCCCCGCTGGCGACCACCGGTGCATCAATCGCCAGTAATGAACCGGTCAGCGTGACGCTGGTAGAGACGATGCGTTCAGGTTTGTGTTCCAGCGTATGGTTGCCGCGAATGTCGGTCACCTGACGCGGCCAGTCCGCCGCATGAGCTGAGGAGAATCCGAAAACGAAGAGCGTAACGAGCAGGGAAGGCAGTCTCACAAATCAGTTCCTGTGCTGAGTTATTAATGCTTCTCATTTTCATTATTAAGCGTAAGGGATGCAAGCGTTAGTCGCACATTGTGCTACCTCAAGAGTTGACATGTCGCCTGTTTGCTTTTAGGTTAGCGCCCGAAAATATAAATGATAATCATTATTAAAACCTTTATCATTTTTGGAGGATGATATGGATACGTCTTTGGCCGAGGAAGTTCAGCAGACCATGGCAACACTTGCACCCCAGTGTTTTTTCTTTATGTCGCCGTATCGGAGTTTCACGACGTCAGGATGCTTCGCCCGCTTCGATGAACCCGCCATTAACGGTGATTCGCCAGACAGCCCCTTCCAACAAAAATTACACGCACTGTTCACCGATGCCAAAGCGCAGGGTATCGCAAACCCGGTTATGGTGGGGGCGATTCCGTTCGATACTCGCCAGCCATCGTCGCTGTTTATTCCTCAGCGCTGGCAGACCTTTTCTCGTCAGGAAAAGCAGCGATCATCACGTTACTTTACCGATCATCAAACACTCAACGTCACGGCGCGTAACGCGATTCCCGAGCAGGAGACGTTCGAAGCGATGGTCGCGCGCGCCGCTGCGCTGACAGCGACGCCTGAAGTCGACAAAGTGGTGCTGTCACGACTGATTGACATCACCACCGACGCTGAGATCAACAGCGGTGCGCTGCTGGAACGTTTGGTGGCGCAAAACCCGGTTAGTTACAACTTCCATGTCCCACTGCGCGATGGCGGCATTTTGCTCGGCGCGAGCCCAGAATTGTTGCTGCGCAAAGAAGGCGATCGCTTCAGCTCGCTGCCGCTGGCGGGCTCCGCGCGCCGTCAGCCTGATGACCTGCTGGATCGGGAAGCCGGAAACCGCCTGCTGGCCTCTGAAAAAGATCGCCATGAACATGAGCTGGTTACGCAGGCGATGAAAACCGTACTGCGCGATCGCTGTCAGGATCTACAACTACCGTCTTCACCGCAGCTCATCACCACGCCCACGCTCTGGCACCTCGGCACGCCGTTTGAAGGCACAGCCAATGCCGGAGAAAACGCCCTGACGCTGGCTTGTCTGCTGCACCCGACGCCTGCGTTGAGCGGTTTCCCGCATCAGGTGGCAAAACAACTGATTGCCGAACTGGAGCCGTTTGATCGCGAACTGTTTGGTGGCATCGTCGGCTGGTGTGACGCCGAAGGCAACGGAGAGTGGGTAGTGACCATCCGCTGCGCGACATTACGGAAAAACCAGGTGCGTCTGTTTGCAGGCGCAGGGATCGTCCCGGCCTCTTCACCGGTGGGGGAATGGCGTGAAACCGGCGTCAAACTTTCCACCATGTTGAACGTTTTTGGATTGCATTAAGGAGCGATGATGAGCATTCCTTTCACCCGGTGGCCTGACGAATTTGCCCGTCGGTACCGCGAAAAAGGCTACTGGCAGGATCTGCCGCTGACGGATATTTTGACCCGCCATGCAGAAAGCGACCATACGGCGGTCATCGAGGGTGAGCGCCAGTTGAGCTATCGTGAACTGAACCAGGCGGTGGATAACCTCGCCTGTACGCTGCGCCGTCAGGGGATCAAATCCGGCGAAACCGCGCTGGTACAACTGGGCAACGTGGCGGAGTTGTATATCACGTTCTTTGCGCTGCTGAAGCTTGGCGTCGCGCCCGTGCTTGCGCTGTTCAGTCATCAACGCACCGAACTTACCGCGTATACGACGCAGATCGAGCCCGCGCTGCTGATTGCCGATCGTCAGCACGCGCTGTTTGCCGACAATGATTTTCTGAATACGTTTATTGCTCAGCATAATTCTATTCGCGTGGTGCATCTGCTCAATGACAGTGGCGAGCACTGCCTGCAAGCGGCGATAAACCAGCCGGCAGACGCGTTTACCACTACGCCATCGCCTGCGGATGAGGTGGCGTACTTCCAGCTCTCTGGCGGCACGACCGGGACGCCGAAGCTGATCCCGCGAACCCACAACGACTATTACTACAGCGTGCGTCGTAGTAATGAAATCTGTCACTTCACCGCCGATACGCGTTTTTTATGCGCCATCCCTGCTGCGCATAACTACGCCATGAGTTCACCCGGATCGCTGGGCGTATTTCTGGCGGGGGGAACGGTCGTACTGGCCGCGGACCCGAGCGCCACGCTGTGCTTCCCGCTGATTGAAAAACATCAGATCAACGCGACGGCGCTGGTGCCGCCAGCGGTCAGCCTGTGGTTACAGGCGATTAATGAATGGGGCAGCAATGCGCAACTGGCTTCGCTGAAGCTGTTACAGGTTGGCGGTGCGCGCCTCTCCGCATCCCTGGCGGCGCGGATCCCAGCCGAAATCGGCTGCCAGTTGCAGCAGGTTTTCGGAATGGCGGAAGGTTTAGTGAACTATACCCGTCTCGACGACAACCCGGAGCGGGTAATCAATACCCAGGGGCGTCCGATGTGTCCGGATGATGAAGTGTGGGTGGCAGATGCCGACGGCAACCCGCTGCCACAAGGGGAAACGGGACGGCTAATGACACGTGGTCCCTATACCTTCCGCGGTTATTACAAAAGCCCGCAGCATAACGCCAGCGCATTTGACGACAACGGTTTTTACTGCTCAGGCGATCTGATCGCCATCGACGAGGATGGCTACATCACCGTTCAGGGACGAGAGAAAGATCAGATCAACCGTGGCGGCGAGAAGATTGCCGCGGAAGAGATCGAAAACCTGTTACTGCGTCATCAGGCGGTGATCCATGCGGCGCTGGTCAGTATGGAAGACGAGCTGCTGGGGGAGAAAAGCTGCGCGTATCTGGTGGTGAAAGAACCGCTGCGCGCGGTACAGGTTCGCCGCTTTCTGCGTGAGCAGGGCGTCGCTGAATTCAAGTTACCGGACCGGGTGGAAACCGTTGAGGCGCTGCCTCTGACCCCGGTGGGTAAAGTCGATAAAAAACAATTACGTCAGTGGCTGGCAACACGTTCGGCCTGAAGGAGAACACGCAATGGCAATTCCTAAACTGCAGGCTTACGCGCTGCCAACCGCGCTCGATATTCCGGTCAATAAGGTCAACTGGACGTTCGAGCCGGACCGTGCAGCGCTGCTGATCCACGATATGCAGGACTACTTCGTCAGCTTCTGGGGTGAAAACTGTCCGATGATGGAACAGGTGATCGCCAATATCGCCGCGCTGCGCAATTACTGTAAAGTCCATAATATTCCGGTTTATTACACCGCACAGCCGAAGGAGCAGAGCGATGAAGATCGTGCCCTGCTTAACGACATGTGGGGGCCGGGACTGACACGCTCACCAGAGCAGCAAAAAGTGGTTGCCGCGTTGGCGCCGGATGAAGCTGATAATGTACTGGTGAAATGGCGTTACAGCGCGTTTCACCGTTCTCCGCTGGAACTGATGCTGAAAGAAACCGGTCGCGATCAGCTGATTATCACCGGGGTATATGCGCACATTGGTTGCATGACCACCGCGACGGATGCTTTTATGCGCGATATCAAGCCGTTCATGGTAGCGGACGCGCTGGCCGACTTTAGCCGTGAAGAGCACCTGATGTCGCTGAAGTATGTTGCGGGACGTTCAGGTCGCGTCGTAATGACTCAGGAGTTGTTGCCCGCGCCGGTACCAACCAGCAAAGATGAACTGCGCGCGCTGATTTTACCGCTGCTCGATGAGTCCGATGAACCGATGGATGACGAGAACCTGATCGATTACGGTCTCGACTCGGTACGGATGATGGCGCTGGCAGCACGCTGGCGGAAAGTGCATGGTGATATCGACTTCGTGATGCTGGCGAAAAACCCGACCATTGATGCCTGGTGGGCGCTACTCTCTCGTGAGGTGCGCTGATGGCTGGATTCGATTTTCACGGCAAAACGGTGTGGGTCACCGGCGCAGGTAAAGGCATTGGTTATGCCACGGCGCTGGCGTTTGTTGAGGCCGGAGCACAGGTCACGGGCTTCGATCGTGAGTTCACTTTGCAGGATTACCCGTTTGTTACCGAGGTGATGGATGTGGCGGATGCCGGACAGGTGGCTGAGGTCTGTCAGCGCCTGCTGGTGCAAACCGACCGGCTGGACGTGCTGGTGAATGCTGCCGGGATTTTACGCATGGGCGCGACCGACGCGCTGAGTCCGCGCGACTGGCAGCAGACGTTTGCAGTTAACGTTGGAGGTGCTTTTAATCTGTTCCAGCAGACGATGGCGCAGTTTCGCCATCAGCGGGGTGGGGCGATAGTGACCGTGGCTTCAGACGCCGCGCATACGCCACGTATAGGCATGAGCGCCTATGGGGCGTCGAAGGCGGCGCTGAAAAGTCTGGCGCTGACCGTCGGGCTGGAACTGGCGGGCAGCGGAGTGCGCTGTAATCTGGTGTCGCCAGGATCAACGGATACTGACATGCAGCGCATGCTGTGGGTCAGTGATGATGCGGAACAGCAGCGCATTCGCGGCTTTGGTGAGCAGTTTAAGCTCGGTATTCCTTTAGGCAAAATTGCCCGACCGCAGGAGATCGCTAACACCATTCTGTTCCTTGCCTCCGATCTGGCCAGCCACATTACGCTGCAGGACATCGTGGTGGACGGCGGCTCCACGCTGGGAGCGTAACGATGATCTGGAAACGTCATTTCACGCTTGATGAACTGAACGCCACCAGTCAGAACACGATGGTGGCGCATCTGGGCATTATCTATACCCGACTTGGTGACGACGTGCTGGAAGCCGAAATGCCGGTGGATACCCGCACACACCAGCCCTTTGGTTTACTGCACGGCGGAGCCTCAGCGGCGCTGGCCGAAACGTTAGGTTCAATGGCGGGTTATCTGATGACCCGCGACGGGCAATGCGTGGTTGGGACAGAACTGAATGCCACTCATCACCGGGCGGTTTCGCAGGGTAAGGTGCGCGGTGTCTGCCAGCCGCTGCATCTGGGGCGTCAAAGCCAGAGCTGGGAAATCGTGGTGTTTGATGAGCAAGGGCGGCGTTGCTGTACTTGCCGACTGGGAACCGCAGTGTTGGGCTGAGCACGCTTAATGTTATGTGATTGCAGCGTTAACGGGTGAATGGAGTGATCCAGTTAACAATGCAATGTAAATAGTCGGTGATACTTCAGGTTTATTGGGTTGTCAGGTTGTTAAAACCAGAAAAGATGTTATAGAAACAAAATGTAACATCTCTCTTCTCTGGAACACGCAAACGGATAACAACCATGAATAAATCAGGGAAATACCTCATCTGGACAGTGCTCTCGGTAATGGGTGCATTTGCTCTGGGTTATATTGCGCTAAACCGTGGGGAACAGATCAACGCACTGTGGATAGTCGTGGCGTCGGTCTGTGTCTATCTCATTGCCTATCGTTTTTACGGTCTGTACATCGCCAAAAATGTGCTGGCGGTTGACCCGACGCGGATGACGCCTGCAGTACGCCATAACGACGGGCTCGACTACGTCCCCACCGATAAAAAAGTCTTGTTTGGTCACCATTTTGCGGCGATTGCCGGCGCGGGTCCGTTAGTCGGGCCGGTACTGGCGGCGCAAATGGGCTATTTGCCGGGCATGATTTGGCTGCTGGCTGGCGTGGTTTTAGCCGGGGCGGTACAGGATTTCATGGTGCTCTTCGTGTCGACGCGTCGCGATGGCCGCTCGCTGGGTGAACTGGTCAAAGAAGAGATGGGCCCAACCGCAGGGGTGATTGCGCTGGTGGCCTGTTTCATGATCATGGTGATTATCCTTGCGGTGCTGGCGATGATCGTGGTGAAAGCGCTGACCCACAGTCCGTGGGGAACCTACACCGTCGCGTTTACGATTCCGTTGGCGATCTTTATGGGGATCTATCTGCGCTATCTGCGTCCGGGTCGTATCGGCGAAGTGTCGGTTATCGGTCTGGTGTTCCTCGTGTTTGCGATTATTTCCGGCGGCTGGGTTGCGGAAAGTCCTACCTGGGCGCCGTACTTTGACTTCACTGGCGTTCAGTTAACCTGGATGCTGGTGGGTTACGGCTTCGTGGCGGCGGTACTGCCGGTGTGGCTGCTGCTGGCGCCGCGTGACTACCTCTCAACCTTCCTGAAAATCGGGACCATTGTTGGTCTGGCGGTTGGCATTTTGATCATGCGTCCAACGCTGACGATGCCTGCGCTGACCAAATTCGTTGATGGTACCGGGCCGGTGTGGACAGGTAACCTGTTCCCGTTCCTGTTTATCACTATCGCCTGTGGCGCCGTTTCGGGTTTCCACGCGCTGATCTCCTCCGGCACGACGCCGAAGATGCTGGCAAACGAAGGTCAGGCTTGCTTCATTGGCTACGGCGGTATGCTGATGGAATCGTTTGTCGCCATCATGGCGCTGGTTTCTGCCTGCATCATCGATCCGGGCGTCTACTTCGCTATGAACAGCCCAATGGCCGTGCTGGCGCCTGCCGGCACGGCGGATGTGGTGGCGTCTGCCGCTCAGGTGGTCAGCAGTTGGGGCTTTGCGATTACGCCGGACACGCTGCATCAGATTGCTAACGAGGTGGGTGAGCAGTCGATTATCTCCCGTGCGGGTGGTGCGCCTACGCTGGCGGTGGGCATGGCCTATATCCTGCACGGCGCGCTGGGTGGGATGATGGATGTGGCCTTCTGGTATCACTTCGCCATTCTGTTCGAAGCGCTGTTTATTCTGACGGCGGTCGATGCGGGGACGCGTGCCGCGCGCTTCATGTTGCAGGATCTGCTGGGTGTCGTTTCTCCAGGCCTTAAACGTACGGACTCATTGCCTGCCAACCTGCTGGCGACCGCACTGTGCGTGCTGGCGTGGGGCTACTTCCTGCATCAGGGCGTGGTGGATCCGTTAGGCGGCATTAACACCCTGTGGCCGCTGTTTGGTATCGCTAACCAAATGCTGGCAGGTATGGCACTGATGCTCTGCGCGGTTGTCCTGTTCAAGATGAAACGTCAGCGTTATGCGTGGGTGGCGTTGGTGCCGACTGCATGGTTGCTGATTTGTACCCTGACGGCGGGCTGGCAGAAATCCTTCAGCCCAGATACAAAAGTGGGCTTCCTGGCGATTGCCAATAAGTTCCAGGCGATGATCGACAGCGGCAATATCCCGCCGCAGTACACGGAATCGCAACTGGCGCAACTGGTGTTTAACAACCGTCTGGATGCGGGCCTGACTATCTTCTTCATGGTGGTGGTCGTGGTACTGGCACTGTTCTCCATTAAGACGGCGCTCGCCGCTCTCAAAGAGGACAAGCCGACGGCAAAAGAGACGCCGTATGAGCCGATGCCGGAAAATGTGGAAGAGATCGTTGCGCAGGCCAAAGGCGCACACTAACGTGTAATTATGCCCCTCTCCCGATCGGGAGAGGGGATTTTCTGACAGGTGGTAATGATGTTTGATACGCTTTCGAAAGCCGGGAAATATCTGGGCCAGGCCGCGAAACTCATGATTGGCGTGCCGGACTATGACAACTATGTCGAGCATATGCGGATCACCCATCCGGATCAGACGCCTATGACCTATGAGGAGTTTTTCCGTGAGCGTCAGGATGCGCGCTATGGCGGAAAGGGCGGGGCGCGCTGCTGTTAAACTCAAGGATCTTCGGGCCGGATAAGCACGTCATCCGGCATAATCAGGTTATTTCACCGTCCACGCTTTTGAAAACCGACGACTGGCAAACAGCTCCTGAAGACCGTTGATCTGTTTCAGGCGCAGGACTTCGTCCTCGTCCATCCCCAGTTCCTTACCGATTTTTTCGTCTTCCCATCCCAGTAATGCCAGTTCACGTACGATCTCCGACATCGCGTGGATCTGATGACGACCACGGGCACGGTTATGACGAATAGTTGCTGCCATGCGGTCATGCCGCTCCCCTTCCAGACAAGTAATGGGTAAATAGCCTTTGAGACGGGATTTAAGCGAGGCTTTGCTTTTCCCCAGTTCATGGCGGTGAAAACCGTCGACGATCTCATACTCTTCTGGACTGGATTGGGTGGCAACAATAGGTTGGGTAAAGCCATCCGCCTCAATGGATTTCAGCAGCAGCTTTTTCTCCGGCGGAGCGACGTTATTAGGATTGTAATCGTTAGGCGAAATGTGATCGTTTTTTATCCATAGCACACAGTCAACCGGCTCGTCGCGAAATGGACTGACGCTGTGAATCGCCTTTCTGAACTCATTGATGGCTTTAATTCTTTCGTCATCAGATAAGCCAGAAAGATAGCTAAGGAGGTCCTGAGTTAATCGTTGTTGCATAAAATTCCCCATTCCTTGCGTTTCGCTTTCATGCGTTCGCTATAACGCTGGTAACTTTTCGGTTTAGTTGGGCTGAAAGAGAGCGCCCGACACCAGTAATCATTGTTCAATAACACTTTGCAGATGCGTCGCCAGGAGGGAATATCTTTCGAACCGATATCACCCGTCTGCGTTTGCGGGATCTCACCGAGGCCGTTTTTCTTGTACCACTGTAAATAGACGGCGATTTTGTTGCGGTAATGCTCTGCCGTGGAGATGGGCATGCTGAGCAGTAACAGCATGGCGTAGTCCTGCCAGCTCAAGTGATCGGGCTTGAGAATTTTTCGATGACCATAGAAGTGATTATCCTGCCCGGCGTAGATCCCGCCGCTCCTGACGCCACTCACGCGCTCGCACATCGCGGCCCATCTTTCCGGTTCAACAACATGATAGAGCCATAATCCCTGGCGCTGTTCAGGGCCAAATGGTTCACAAATACGCATGTAACGGGCCGGAACACCGGCCTGATACATCAGGTTGTAGAGCGGATTACAGGGCAAATTGGTGCGACCAAACCAGGTCCAGATATCAGCTGTTTTCCAGTCATACAGCGGATAGATATACCAGGTATGTCCGCCTGGTGCGGCGGTCGTCCAGGGTTTGTCATCGGCAAAACGCTGTTTACGTAAACTGGCGATTGCCACAAAACGGTTATAGGATTCATCGGCCCGAATCCCGATCATCATCGCTGCCGGGCGTTTATTCGAAAACCAGTCGGCAAATTCACGTACAAACTGTTCGAAGGTCATGCCGGATTGATAGAAGGGAAAATAACCCGGATCGGTGATGGCGTCTGGCGGCGGTTGACGAACCCACTGGGTATTGGGTTCCCAACACTGCCATTCAGGTTGAAACTGTGACAGTGAGTTTTGGGTGGTGAGCGGAAGGGCAACCCAATAAAAATGGTCGATGACATCGGCATACATTTCGCGCAACGCGGTAATATAACTAATGGTACAGGAAAATTGCGCTTCCCAGTCAATGAACAACACATTGATTTTTTTGTGTAGCTTACGGGCAATATTGGCCGTCAGATGCAACATCAAGCCAGAATCTTTACCACCGGAAAAGGAGACGCATACGCGGGGAAGATTTTCGAGAGTCCAGGTGATGCGTTCTTCAGCGGCTTCAAGAACATTTTGGTTTAATGATATTTTATAAACGGACATGTATCGCTTATCCTTAAACGTTAAAGTCATTCGCCTGAAATAGATATCCCTCTATAATATAAGCCTTTTTTGGGAACGTGCAATGCTTAAATAAATTCAATGAATTAATTAAATTATCTTAAATATATCCGTTTTGAATATATTTCAATTGATATTACATGTTCGCTATACAAGCTGGCGTGGTTAAAAACAAAGGAGTTTTGCAAAGAAATATTTCTTTCTGGTTTGAGTGTTACTTAAGTAAAACTTAAATGACGAAGTGATTTTTACAACGTGTTATGAGAAATATTCAGGGTAATTATATCTAATGGCATATAATTACCCGTATTACTTATGGATGTGTCATCATGGCATCCAGTTGCGCTTTTTCAGGCAAGCCAACGACCTGCTGAAGAACGTTATCTTTATTCATATAATAAATTGCGGGCGTGACGTTTGCGCCTAAATCATCCATGATTTTTTGGTTCATATTAAGGATTTTCATGTGTGCCGGAGAAATCGCTTTGGGCACCGTGAGCGCCATATTTCCGCCAGAGGCTTCATAATCATGCCAGGTTTTTGCCGGATCGTTCGATGCCAGAATGGCAGCGGCGGTAGCTGGGCTCTCTGGTTTGATGACGCCGACGAGTAGCGTTCGCAATTGGACTTTGCCGGACTCCACCCATGGGCGGGCCTGTTGCCAGAACTGTTTGCAATACGGACAGAAAGGATCAGCAAAAACATACAGCACCACCGGAGCCTCTTTTTTGCCATCGAGAAGCCAGTCGGCTTTTTCCATGCGCTGCCACATTTCCCGTCCGGCAGGCGCATAGATCTCT
This sequence comes from Citrobacter sp. MGH 55, assembly GCF_016906145.1. Classification (NCBI taxonomy): domain Bacteria; kingdom Pseudomonadati; phylum Pseudomonadota; class Gammaproteobacteria; order Enterobacterales; family Enterobacteriaceae; genus Citrobacter; species Citrobacter sp. MGH 55. The sequence goes on along the minus strand of NZ_CP070239.1, from coordinate 4,720,892 downwards.
TTCTCTATCAATTGATTGCTCAGGTTTTCGCCTTTTTCATTGTACATGTAGCCTGAAATGGCCTGCTTGCCATCAGGTGTCAGGTAGATAGTGACCCCCATATCCTGATATTTCCCAAGATAGCCTTTCATCCCGCCGGGCGCATCGAACGACTTTATAATGGTAATCCCTTGTTTTTCTATCGCTTTAACGGGCGCAGGCAGGTCTTCGGCCCAGGCAAAAAGAGGGAGCAGGGAGAGCAAAAGCGTACGTTTTAACATCATTTATCCTTATAAATCAGAGCGATTGCGAGAACGGTGGGGAAACCTATCACAGCCATAGATAAGACCTCAGGCTGGAACGTTGCCCTTTGAGGAGTGGGGTGGTGTAATCATTCTCGCTGTTACAGCCTTTGTTAAGGTAATGTAGAGCGCAACACATAGCCAGTTTCACTGGCGCTGAAGTTACCCACGGGTAGTTCAGGTAACGGGGCTGCCTGCAAAGGTGGCCCTTTTTACTTTGCGTCGTAGCACGTTCACAACGTTGAATTGAGAGGTTTGTTAGCTAACGCTTATTGATTTGATAAAGGAAACGCATTAGCCCTGTCAGTCAATCTTCGGTAACTTATCTCTCAACGAAAACATGGAGGAAGTACAGATGTCTTTGATTAATACCAAAATTAAACCTTTTAAAAACCAGGCGTTCAAAAACGGTGAATTCATCGAAGTGACCGAGAAAGATACCGAAGGCCGCTGGAGCGTCTTCTTCTTCTATCCGGCTGACTTTACCTTCGTATGCCCGACCGAACTGGGTGACGTTGCAGACCATTACGAAGAACTGCAGAAGCTGGGCGTAGACGTTTACTCCGTCTCTACCGACACCCACTTTACCCACAAAGCATGGCACAGCAGCTCAGAGACCATCGCTAAAATCAAATATGCGATGATCGGCGACCCGACTGGCGCCCTGACCCGTAACTTCGACAACATGCGTGAAGACGAAGGTCTGGCAGACCGCGCGACGTTCGTTGTTGACCCGCAGGGTATCATCCAGGCGATCGAAGTTACCGCTGAAGGTATCGGCCGTGATGCTTCTGACCTGCTGCGTAAAATCAAAGCCGCTCAGTATGTTGCTTCTCACCCAGGCGAAGTGTGCCCGGCTAAGTGGAAAGAAGGCGAAGCGACGCTGGCTCCATCCCTTGATCTGGTCGGTAAAATCTAAAAATTCCGGCGTTTTTCATGCCACAGGTGTGTTGGCTGCGCTTATTCATCCCGGTCACTTACTTATGTAAGCTCCCGGGGATTCATAAGATTGCCGCCTTCCTGTGACAAGGAATACAGGGAATTTACCTCACATACGGGTGCTTATGGGTGCCCGTTTTATTCAGCACCATGACGCAAGTTGTATTAATGCAGACTCAGCCAAATCAGCTTGCATGATGATGTTTTCAGAGAGGGAAGAACAATGCTCGACACAAATATGAAAACCCAGCTCAAGGCTTATCTTGAGAAACTGACGAAACCTGTTGAGCTGATTGCGACGCTGGATGACAGCGCTAAATCGGCGGAAATCAAGGAACTGCTGGCTGAAATCGCTGGACTGTCAGAGAAAGTCACCTTTAAAGAAGACAACAGCCTGTCGGTGCGCAAACCCTCTTTCCTGATCACCAATCCGGGTTCAACGCAGGGGCCGCGTTTTGCAGGTTCTCCGCTGGGACATGAATTTACGTCGCTGGTTCTGGCGCTGTTGTGGACCGGTGGACACCCGTCAAAAGAAGCGCAGTCTCTGCTCGAGCAGATCCGCGAGATTGACGGCGATTTTGAATTTGAAACGTATTACTCACTCTCCTGCCATAACTGCCCTGACGTGGTGCAGGCACTGAACCTGATGGCGGTGCTGAACCCGCGTATCAAGCATACGGCGATTGATGGCGGCACGTTCCAGAACGAGATCACTGAGCGTAACGTGATGGGCGTACCGGCTGTCTACGTTAACGGGAAAGAGTTTGGTCAGGGTCGGATGACGCTGACGGAAATCGTGGCGAAAGTGGATACTGGCGCTGAAAAACGCGCCGCAGAAGAACTGAGCCAGCGTGATGCTTATGATGTTCTGATTGTCGGTTCCGGCCCTGCGGGGGCAGCTGCAGCGGTTTACTCCGCACGTAAAGGGATTCGTACCGGCCTGATGGGTGAGCGTTTTGGCGGCCAGGTACTCGATACTGTGGATATCGAAAACTACATCTCTGTCCCGAAAACGGAAGGGCAGAAGTTGGCTGGTGCACTGAAGGCGCACGTCGATGATTATGACGTGGATGTCATCGACAGCCAGAGCGCCAGCAAACTGGTGCCAGCGGCCAGCGAAGGCGGTTTGCATCAGATTGAAACCGCTTCCGGTGCGGTACTGAAAGCGCGCAGCATTATCATTGCTACCGGTGCGAAATGGCGCAACATGAACGTTCCGGGCGAAGATCAGTATCGTACCAAAGGCGTCACCTATTGCCCGCACTGCGATGGTCCGCTGTTTAAAGGCAAGCGTGTGGCGGTGATCGGCGGCGGTAACTCCGGCGTAGAAGCGGCGATTGATCTCGCAGGGATTGTGGAACACGTGACCCTGCTGGAATTTGCCCCGGAAATGAAGGCGGACCAGGTACTGCAGGACAAAGTTCGCAGCCTGAAAAACGTCGATATTATTCTGAACGCGCAGACGACAGAAGTGAAAGGCGATGGCACGAAAGTGGTTGGTCTGGAATACCGCGACCGTGTGAGCGGCGACGTTCACAACGTTGAACTGGCGGGGATCTTCGTCCAGATTGGCCTGTTGCCAAACACCACCTGGCTGGAAGGGGCGATTGAACGCAACCGGATGGGTGAAATCATCATCGACGCGAAATGCGAAACCAGTGTGAAGGGCGTATTTGCGGCGGGCGACTGCACCACCGTACCGTACAAGCAGATTATCATCGCGACCGGCGAAGGGGCGAAAGCCTCCCTGAGCGCCTTTGATTACCTGATTCGTACGAAGACGGCATAAAAAAAGAAAGTAAGACTACACCTGCAAAATGAAAGAGGTGCCGACTGGCACCTCTTTTTTTGTCAGTCATCAGATGATTAACGCACAACCAGTACCGGCAGCGTGGCATGACGTACCACGCTTGAGGCGTTAGAACCCAGCAGGTGTGTGGTAATTGACGGATTACGTGAACCAATGACCACTACGTCAGCATTCAGTTCTTCACCCAGCTCATTGACCACGTCACGGACGCTGCCAAAGCGGACATGCTGCTTAATACGGGAAGGATCGATACTGAAGTGACCGACCATCGTTTGCAGTCGGGTTTCGGCTTCATGCTGTAAGTGTTCTTCAAAACGACGAACGTCGGCGGCGAAGCGATGCAGGCTCAGGCTGGCAGAACCAGGCAGCACATGCAAAAGATGAATGACGCCATCCTGCTGCGCCAGAAATTCAGCGTGGCGAATCGCCTTATCGCTGAGTTCCATTTCAAAAACATCAACCGGCATAATGATTGTCTTATACATACCCGTTTCTCCCTGTTAATTAATACTTAAATCATTCAAGCATATAATAATAATTCTGTCTGCTTTCTGCAGGGTATTTTTCACATGTGCGGCGATTCCTTGTTCATTCGCTACCAGTGATTCTCCAGGTAAAGCACGGCGCCGACGATGATCGCCGCCATAATGAAGAATCCCAGTAATATGCTGAATGTATCGTTCATGACCGCACCTGCCAATGAAACCGATTCAGTGTGGACGAGTCAGGAGAAAGGCGAACCAGGAAGAAAGGGTGATTTTACGGAAGATGCCGGAAAGAGGATGCGAGTGCATCCTCTGGGTAAAGCGGAAAGTCGCTTATGCAGATGGGATTAACGCAGGAAGTCGCCAGCAGCTTCTGGCTGGTATTCCAGCTCCAGCACTTCGAGGTGGGTGGATACGCCGCCCGGAAGTTCCCAGTGAATGGTGTCGCCCACACGCACGCCCAACAGCGCTGCCCCCACTGGCGCCATCACTGAAAGTTGCGTACTGCTGTCGGTCATCGCCGCAGGATAAACCAACGTGCGCACGCGAATTTCGCCATCGCTCAGATTGCGGAATTTAACACGACTGTTCATGGTCACGACGTCATGCGGCATGGTCTCTGGCGAACACATTTGGGCACGATCCAGCTCGGCATTTAACGCGTCGGCAATGGGTAAATCTGCATACGCGGGTTGCTCCAGTAAGCGATCGATGCGTTCTGCATCAAGGTCGTTAATGATGATAGTTGGTCTGGACATTTTTACTCCATGTCGTCAGTACTGCGTTTTGCCGCAGGTAATATTCCCAAAAGAAAACCCTCACCGTCTGGCGGCAAGGGTTTAACTCTCCCGATGATACTGAGACTTACCCTGGGTTTGAAGTGATTTAGTTCACATTCGGGTAAATAGCTAAAAAAGCATCGCTGGTATGAATTTTATTCGATAAACGTGATCGTTCTCAAATTTGCATTATGCTTTTTAAGCGCGCGCCGCGAGCGCGTCACTTTCTCAGCGTTCCGCTACAGGAGATCTCATGAGCCAGTACGACAAAATTATTCTCAAAGATGGCAGCTATCTGTATTTTAAGGACTGGGGTGATCGCAGTGGACAGCCCATTGTCTTCAGCCACGGCTGGCCGTTAACGGCAGATGCCTTTGAAGATCAGATGCTTTTTCTGGGGTCGAAAGGATATCGGGTGATCGCCCACGACAGGCGCGGGCATGGGCGTTCCGCGCAACCGTGGGAGGGGCACACGATGGATCAGTATGCCGACGATCTGGCTGAACTGACCGCACACCTGGACCTGCAAAATGCGGTGCACGTCGGTCACTCGACGGGCGGTGGCGAAGTGGCGCGTTATATTGGGCGACACGGGACGCAGCGGGTGGCGAAAGCGGTATTGATTGGCGCGGTGACGCCTATCATGGTGAAAACGGATTTCAACCCAAACGGTGTGCCAAAAGAGGTGTTCGACGGTATCCGTGAAGGCGTTGTCAATGACCGTGCCGCCTTTTTCTATGAACTCACTGCCGCCTTCTACGGCTATAACCGTCCGGGAGCGAAAGAGTCGAAAGCCGTGCGCGAGAGTTTTGTTGAGCAGGGATTACAGGGCTCAATAAAAGCGCTGTACGACTGCATCAAGGCGTTCTCGGAAACAGATCTGCGTGAAGACTTGCGCAAAATGACCATTCCGACGCTGGTCATTCATGGCGATGACGATCAGATTGTCCCGCTTGAAACCTGCGGCAAAGTGGCGGCGCAAATCTTGCCCGACGCGCAACTGAAAGTCTACGCGGGTGGTTCCCACGGCATCTGCACCACCCATAAGCAGCAGATAAATCAGGATCTGCTCAACTTTATTCAGTCGTAATCTTTAACGGATTGCTCTACGCTGATCCTCTTCCATCAGGGGGATGAGCGGAGCGCATTTCGTGCTTCGCCGACGTTAAATTCATCAGAGAATACTATGTATTTCTATCAACCCTCGCAGGGACACGGCCTGCCGCACGACCCGCTGAATGCCATTGTTGGCCCCAGGCCAATTGGCTGGATCGCTTCTCAGGACACCGCAGGCCGGGATAATCTGGCGCCTTATAGCTTCTTTAACTGTTTCAATTATCAGCCGCCCATTATCGGTTTTGCCAGCACCGGCTGGAAAGATAGCGTGCGTAACATCATGGAAACCGGAGAGTTTGTCTGGAACCTGACCACCCGAGAATTAGCCAGCGCGATGAATGAAACCTCTGCCAGTCTGCCGCATGGCGAAGATGAATTTTTCGCTGCCGGGCTGACGAAGGCGGAAAGTCGGCTGGTAAAAGTGCCACGCGTTGCGCAAAGCCCGGTGAATTTTGAATGTCGCCTGTCGCAGAGTATTCAACTGACGACCGCGCAGGGTGAAGCCATCGAAACCTGGCTGATCCTCGGTGAGGTTGTCGGGATTCATATTGCCGAAACGCTGCTGGAAGAGGGGATTTACCAGACCGCAAAAGCACAGCCCGTGCTGCGTGCTGGCGGCCCTACGGCCTACTATGCGATCAGCGAGTCGCACCGTTTTGATCTGGTGCGCCCGGATGCGCGTGCGAAACGTTGATTTTTGACCCGGCGCGGATTTCACGTCGGGTCAAAAGATCAGTAACCTACTTTGTCGATGACGAACTGCTTACCACAGTTTCCCGGATGGGGTTGCGGGGCAAACGAGTCGGCGGAGAGCGGCGCGTTGATGGCACTGGCCTTCAGCGAGAACTGGATCTCCGTCAGATAAGCCGGATTGCCGTGACAACTCAGTTTTACTGCTTTGACGGCCTCTTTTCCCCAGCGTTGGGCCACCGCTGCATCGAAGGCGCGGCGACTGACGCTCTTACCGTAATTCTCGCCCAGAAATGCCCCTAATTCGCTGGCCTTGATCTCTTTGTTCAACCGCACCATGGTGCCGAAGTACGCATCCGGGTCGAAGCCAAAACAGGCGCCGTGTTTCGCGTATTCATAGCGTTCGAGGCAAGAACGTCCGCCTGCTCCTGGCATAACGTCACTGAGTTTAGCGGCGGTTTCCAGCGAAAGTCCTGTTTCTGGCGCAGAACATTTGCGACTGGCACGAGCTTCCGGCAGGTTAGGGATCGGACGCGTGGCGCAGCCAAAGCGCATCCAGCGGCGTTCATCGACTCCGCGTGAAGCGACCGATTTCGGTAATCCTGGCCACAATCCGTGAACGGTCAGAAAATCGACTTTGTTGGCGGTCTCTTTTTGCAGGCGACACTCGTCAGGCTCACGGCGGTCCCGATCGTGCTGGCTCTGACAGAAGCCTGTCTGCCAGGAGAGCGCCAGCACATAACGGTCAAAGTCACCGTACTGCGTTGCCTGTAATTCGTTGGCGGTTGCGGTAGAAAGGGGGAGGAGTGGGGCGGCGAGCCACACCCATTTTTGCCAGGTCGGTTTCATGATGATTCTGAACTTATATAAAATCTGAATAGTATCTATTTAACCATAAAAAAAGCCCGCGAGGTGTCTTTACCCTGCGGGCCTTGATCCATTCAGTGTTTTACGTCAGAACTAGTTCCACATCGCCAGAATCGGCCAGCCAACCAGCAACAGCATCGCAATGTAAATCACCCCGAAGATGGCGCCAAGACGCCAGTAGTCTTTGGATTTAACATAGCCGCAGCCGTAGATAATGACCCCTGGGCCTGTTGCGTACGGCGTCAGACAGCCCATGATCCCGATGGACAGCACCAGCAGGATACACAGATGTTCCATCGGCACGCCCGGGATTCCTTTACCGACCGCCAGAATCACCGGCAGCATGGTTGCCGTGTGCGCCGACAGGCTGGCAAACAGGTAGTGGGCAAAGTAGAACACCAGCACCAGCACAATTACCGTCGCGTTAGGCGAGAACCCTTCCAGATGGGTGCTCATAGTACTGGCGAACCAGTCAATAAAACCGGAGCGGGTTAAACCGTTTGCCATGACCACGAGGGTGGCAAGGTTCACCAGCGTGTTCCAGGCGCTGTTGTATTTGGTAATGTCTTTCCACGGCACCACATGCAGCGCCAGCATCAGTGAAACGGCTAACAAACCGACGGCGGTGGCGTCGATCATTTCACCGCCAAAGACCCATAACCCTAAGCTCAACAGAACCAGACCGATCAGCGTCCACTCTTTACGCGTCAAGGTACCCATAGTTTTGAGTTCGTCACCCGCCCACGCGGCGACTTCCGCACTGTGTGTGATTTCAGGCTTGTAGAGAACATAAGAGAGCCACGGCGCAACGATCAGCAAAATGATACCGACCGGCAGGAAGCCCAGGAACCACTGCAGCCAGCTAATCTGCACACCGGCGATTTTGCTGACAAATTCCAGACCCAGTACGTTTGGCGCAGCACCCGTAACGAACATCGAAGAACTCAGACTGGTACTGATGACCATCATCCACATCAGGTAACCGCCGATACGACGTGCGGACGGATCGTTCGGGAACGATTTAAACAGCGGCGGCAGGTTTTTGATTACCGGGAACACGGTGCCCCCGGTACGGGCGGTGTTAGATGGCGTAAACGGCGCCAGCAGAATATCGATGATGACAATCGCATAGCCCAGCGTCAGGGTGCGTTTGCCCATGAATTTCACCAGGAACAGCGCGATACGACGGCCAAGACCCGTAACTTCGTAGCCCAGCGCAAAGATAAACGCACCGAACACCAGCCAGACGGTGGTACTGGAGAAACCCGCAAGACCCCATTTCAGCGCCTGTTTACCGGCATCGAATGCCGGGTCCGCCAGCTCTTTGGCATCAAAGAGCAGGTAGTTGCTACCAATGACGCAGATGGTCACGGCGATAAAGCTGATCGCGGTAGCCGGGATCGGCTCCAGGATCATACCGACGATCATCGCCACGAAAACGGCGAAGTAATGCCATGCCTGAGGGGGCATGCCGTCCGGGACAGGGATAAGAAACATGACACCCATGACGACCAGGGGAGCCAACAACTTCCATATACTATCTTTCGATAAAGACATAAGTGATTCTCCGGAAAGGATCTTTTCAATAATTGTGTAAATGTTTAACTTGAGAAATCTGGGCTAAAAACCACGTGACGATCAGCAGGTCGGCACTGCCGCCAGGGCTGAGATTGCGTTCAATGCAGTGGCTGTCGAACTGATGCAGATGATCGAGATCGGCGGGGGTTCGGATGCCCCCTTGTTGTAACAATGCGTTTGCCTGCTGCTGTATCCAGCGCAGGCCTGCCGCACCGCCGCGCGAGGCCACGTTGGTATCGCCGTTGCGCGCTATCAGCAGGAGTAAGGTGTCCAGCAGCGCCAGCTCGGGATCGCGTCCCTCGGCTAACAGGGCGCGATAGTGCGGAAGCGCATGGCGGATGACCAACGGATATCCCGCTTCGGCTTCGCCACGTGCGCCGGTTAACCCCAGTTGCTGATAGAGTCGCTGGCCTGCCGTGAGTTGTTGGTTGTTGTTGCGCAGTTCGCGCTCTGTCAGGCCGCGGCAAAAGTGGGCGGCGGTGGTACAGATCGTTTCCGGGGTGATGGGCTGCTGCTGCTGATGCAGTCGGCCAATGGCGGCACACAGCAGACCGAGAGAAAAAATGCTGCCTTTATGGGTGTTCACACCAGCGGTGGCGCGAAACATGTCCGCTTCACAGGCCATACCTAACGGGCGTAAGCCGGTTAATACGGCATCGGCCGGCATCTGCGCACTGCATGCACCGTATTCAATAAAACGCGGAAGCCAGGCCTGAATCGCCAGCGCGCTGCGATGAAAATCCGTCAGCGACATGTCTTTATGCGCGCCGCAGTTCAGACGATCGACCAGCCCTGGTTTTGGCGACAGATTGACTTCCGTCAGCATTGCACGCCACGCCAGATGGCCATATGCGTCAAACAGCGTACGAGGAAGAGCGGTCGTTTCAACGGGCATATTGGGAATCGGCAGCATGCAGCAGCGCCTCCATGTGGGCGATCAGATCGGAGAGCGTATGAGTTTTCCCACGCGCGCATTCGGCAGCGCTCTGCTCGCAAAGCAGGCAGCGGCGGGCGGGAAGGGCGAAATGGCGGCGGGAGAGAATGTCGCCTCCGGGTGTGAGCACATCGATATCCCACAAACGTCCCAGAGGATGTGTATGTTCGAGCTCAATGGTTGCGAGCTTGATGTCACGGGCCGGTGCCTCAATCGAGAGCATGCCTTCCGGCCCGCATGCTGAGGCCAGTGCAGCCTGCTCCCTGATATGCCAGTCCGCCTGTGCCGCCAGCGTACGCAGCGCAGTCACGCCATGATTAAAGAGGCGACGGGTGAGCTCGCTGTCTTTAATCGGGCCAGGCGCTACCACGGTAAAGGAGACCAGTGGAATGGGATGGCGCGCTAGCCAGACGTGTTGCCGTGCTTGTCGCGCATCACGGCTGACGAGCAGCTCGGGAATTGAAACGGCGTGGCGGGTGGCAAGTTCAGGGAGCAGGTGCATGGCTTATTCCTTCACCTGATGAACAACATCGATCACTGAACCGTCGCGATAGCGCACCACGGCAATCACACGGTCGGTGAATTCGATGGGACGGGGTTCACCAGTGAGCTGTTGCGCACGTTCACGCAGCCACTCGATGGAGACCACCTTCATCCCGGCTTCTTTCAGGCGTTCCGCCAGTTCCGGACGTGCCGGGTTAACCGCAATACCATGATCGGTAACCAGAATATCGACGCTGGAACCCGGCGTGACGCAGGTCAACACGTTATCCACCAGCGTCGGAATGCGACCCCGCACCAGCGGTGCGACGATGATTGACAACGCAGCGGCGACGGCGGTATCGCAGTGTCCGCCGGACGCGCCGCGAATGACGCCGTCAGAACCGGTCAGCACGTTGACGTTAAACTGGGTGTCGACTTCCAGCGCACTCAGCACGACCACATCCAGACGGTCAACGGAGGCGCCTTTTGAACCCCAGTTGGCATACTGGTTCGCGCTGATTTCGATGTGATTCGGGTTGCGCGCCAGCGACTCTGCGGCATTGCGGTCGAAGCTCTGTACGTCCAGCAGTTTGCGAATCAACCCTTTTTCATGCAGATCGACGATGGTGGCCGTGATACCGCCCAGCGCGAAGTCTGCGCGGATATCGCGGCGACGCATTTTGTCTTCCAAAAAGCGCGTGACCGCCAGTGAGGCGCCGCCAGTACCGGTTTGCAGTGAAAAGCCTTCTTTGAAATAGCCGGAGTGGGCGATGACCTCTGCCGCGCTGCGGGCAATCAGCAGTTCGCGCGGGTTGGTGGTCATTCGGGTGGCGTCAGCTCCGATTTTATCGGCATCGCCGACCTGGTCTATCTGGACGATCAGATCAACTTGATCCTGGGTAATGCTGGCCGGGTTGTGCGGATAAGGCAGCAGTTGTTCCGTCAGTAGCACCACCTGTTTAGCGCTTTCAGCGTCAACGCGGGCATAGCCGAGTGAACCGCAGCAGGCTTTACCGGTGTAGCCGTTAGCGTTACCGAACGGATCGCAGGACGGGACGCCGAGGAAGGCCACATCAATGTTAAGTTCGCCGCTCTGAACCAGATGCACGCGGCCGCCGTGGGAGTGAACCTGAACGGGTGCGGCGAGCAGGCCGCGAGAGATCTCTTCTGCCAGTGGTCCGCGCAGACCGGAAGTGTAAATACGGTTAACGACGCCGTTACGGATATGGTCGACCAGCGGCGCGTGACAATCGCTCAGGGAGCTGGAAGCCAGCGTCAGGTTTTTAAATCCCATGCTGGCGAGGGTTGCCATCACCAGGTTAATGGTCAGGTCGCCGCCGCGAAACGCATGGTGGAAGGAGATAGTCATGCCATCCTGCAAACCGGAACGGCGGATTGCCTCTTCCAGGCTGGCGCACAGTTTCTGATCGCGCGGTTTCTGTTCCTGCAGGGCCTGCTTTGCGGCGTTGGTATAGGTGGAAAGGTCGCTTTCAGCCTGGCGGCTCCAGGCTGCTACCCGTTCCTGTCGTTGAGACTGTTCGTTTTTCTGGGTCATTGTTTTTGCCTTATTCTTCGCGGATGCCGGAAAGTTCTGCACGGGAGAGCACCAGACGTGCGCGCTCGATCACCGGGCTGTCGACCATCTTGCCGTTCAGGGAGACCACCCCGAGGCCTTCACGGGCGGCGGCTTCTGCGGCTTCCACGACCAGACGCGCGTGCGTCACTTCTTTTTGCGTCGGGGCATACAGGTTGTGCAGCAGGTCAATCTGGCGTGGGTTGATCAGCGATTTGCCGTCAAAACCCAGCTGTTTGATGTGGGCGGCTTCGTGCAGGAAGCCCGCTTCGTTGTTGGCATCGGAATAGACGGTATCGAAGGCCTGAATCCCGGCAGAGCGCGCGGCCTGCAAAATAGAACAACGGGCAAACAGTAATTCAGTCCCCTCCGGCGAACGTTCCGTGCGCAGGTTGCGTACATAGTCTTCCGCGCCCAGCGCGATCCCGATCAGACGTTCAGAGGCGTGGGCGATTTCCACGGCGCGAGTGATGCCTAACGGTGACTCGATGGCGGCCAGCAGACCCGTGCTGCCCGGCTCGCGACCGCAGGCTTTTTCAATGCGCAGAATTTCGCTTTCGATATCGATAACATCCTGAGCGGTATCGGTTTTCGGCAGACGAACCACGTCAGCGCCGCCGCGAACGACGGCTTCCAGATCGTTGATCCCCCATTCGGAATCCAGTGCGTTAACGCGCACGATGGTTTCGACATCGCGATACAGCGGATGCTGCAGTGCGTGGTAGACCAGACGACGAGCGGTGTCTTTTTCACGCAGCGCGACGGAGTCTTCCAGGTCAAACATCAGGGCATCTGCCGGATAGATAAACGAGTTGCTGACCATCGCGGCATTGGCGCCGGGAACAAACAGCATGCTGCGGCGAGTGCGCGTTTTGCGCTGTTGCAGAGAAGCGGAAATCATTGGCGATCCTCCCAGGGCAGGGCCGGGATACCGCTGGCGCGCGCCAGTAATGCTTCCAGTCGTGCACGTAAAATGCAGTCCAGTGCGCCTTTATCATCGACATTCAATTGCACGCCGCGCACGTCATACTGCGTTAGAACATCCAGAATGGTGGCGCGAATGGCCTCGCCAAACTGTTTCTCAACGCTGCTGTTGATCTGCAGGTCAATCTCCTGCGTATCGAGAGGGGCGATGCGTATCATCACATCACCGGACTCTAGTGTGCCTGCGACGGCAGCCTGGTTTATTTTCATTTTTCACCTGTTACTAATGCGGGGGTCTTTTGGCGGACTGTCGCGTGAGCGGGTGTGCGCTCAGGCATGCTTTGCAGGTATTGCAAAGTGGCTGAAGGCACCAGCGACGCGATAGCCGTGAGATCTTTTTTCACGAGCAGTTTGCGCACCAGAGACGCAGAGATCGGCGTCCCCTGGAAACACAGTCGCTCGATTTCCACCAGTTCAATGGGCGGGGCGGGAAGAGTCGGCGTTTCCAGCCAGAAACGCATGTCGTGGTTATACTGGGCGGTTACGCCGCAAAACGGTTCCGTACCGACAAAGCGATGGGTGATCCCCAGCGCAGGTGCCAGATACTGACGAAAAATTTTTAAATCGATTTCGGTGTAGCAATGGTTGATGACGCTTTGTTCTTTAATGAAGTAACACGGGAACGTGGCGCGCGAAATGATGTATTCCGACCCGCGATGAACGGTGAGGTGCGGGATGTCTGCGGTGCCTTTGAGCACCAGGTCGAGTCGGTCCTCATACGGGAAACGGGAGGTATCTTCTTTCACTAGGAACAGATGAAGCCAGTCGCACTGCGCTGCCGCCTGTTGGATTAAATAGCGGTGTCCATTGGTGAACGGATTGGCATTCATCACGATGCAGCCGATTTTCTTGCCGTCATGACGCAGTTTGCTTAAGGACTCCGCGTAGCGTTTCAGACGTGTGGTGCTGTTTTCCATTAGCACCATGATGCCGGGAACGCGGGTCAGCGTTGAAAATCCGCACTGGCGGAACAACGATTCATACTCAGTTTTGGTATAAATGAAGAGATGCGTGCAGTGCCTTTCGTAGGCGAGATTGATAAGTTCTGTCGCCAGCGTGAGCGCTAACCCCTCGCCGCGTACCGATTCACTAATGGCCACACACTTGATGATATTTCCGGCGATACCGCCGCAGGCGATGAGTTTTTCATCACGAGTCACGGTAATAAAAACCTCAACGGTGGTATCGACGCTCAGATCATTTTCTTTCAGGAATTGCGTGATCGCCGCCATCTTTATATTTTCTGAGCGTTTGACGCGCGTGAACACATTATTACCAAACATAGTGGATAAGTCCTGAAGATATATTGTTGTTGCCGGTTTTGTATGTATGTTGTACGAGAATACGATTTTATAACGTTTTGTTTTCATTCCGGGGAAAAGACGATTTTGCAACGACCTATTTCTTTTTTTCCGGAGTGCATACATCGTAAGGAGTATTTTCGAGGTAAATTTTGATTTATTTCACAAACACTTAGATGGTTTTTATGAGTTTAATGGTTTTAAGTTTTTTAATTATTCTTATTACAGATTGTGACGTGGTGTTAAATGACTTAATTGATTTAATGTGGTGAATCTGTAACGATTGTCTTTATTTGCTGCCTGTCTGTATAAAACAATTTCATTACATATGCTGGCGGCTTTTACCGAATTATGCCCATTAAGGAACCGTCATGTTGGTTCAAAAAAATAAAAAGCCGTTTTCTTTTTTTCGCCGACTGGCATTTCCGTTGCGCATTTTTCTGCTTATTCTCGTTTTTTCGGTGTTCATTATTGCCGCGCTGGCACAGTATTTTTCCGCGAGCTTTGAAGATTACTTGAGTACGCATGTTCGCGATATGGCGATGAACCAGGCGAAGATTATTGCCGCCAACGACAGCATCATTGCGGCGGTGAAGGATCGCGATTACAAACGGCTGGCAACCATTGCCGGAAAACTGCAGAGCGATACTGATTTTGACTATGTGGTGATCGGCGATAGTCACTCTATCCGGCTTTATCATCCTAACCCGGAGAAAATTGGCTACCCGATGCAGTTTACCAAGCCTGGCGCGCTGGAGAGGGGAGAAAGCTATTTCATTACCGGGACGGGCTCCATCGGCCTGGCAATGCGGGCGAAAACGCCAATCTTTGATGATGACGGCAACGTTATTGGCGTGGTCTCCATCGGTTATCTGGTCAGCAAAATTGACAGCTGGCGGCTGGACTTCATTCTACCGATGGCCGGCGTGTTTGTTTTGCTGCTGGTGGTACTGATGTTGCTTTCCTGGTTTTTTGCCGCTCATATTCGCCGTCAGATGATGGGGATGGAACCGAAGCAAATTGCCCGGGTAGTTCGTCAGCAGGAGGCGCTGTTCAGTTCTGTTTATGAAGGGCTGATTGCCGTGGACCCTGACGGCTATATTACGGCCATTAACCGTAGTGCGAGAAAGATGCTCGGCCTGCGTTCGCCAGGTCGACAATGGTTGGGCAAACCGATTCATGAGGTGGTTAACCCATCCGATTTCTTTACCGAACAGATTGCCGAAAGGCGTGTGGACGCGATGGTCAACTTCAATGGTCTGAGCGTTATTGCCAACCGTGAGGCGATCCGTTCAGGGGATGAGTTGCTGGGCGCGATTATCAGCTTTCGCAGCAAAGATGAGATCGCCACCCTGAACGCGCAACTGACACAGATTAAGCAATATGTGGAGAGTCTGCGAACGTTGCGCCATGAGCATCTAAACTGGATGTCAACGCTCAATGGCCTGCTGCAAATGAAAGAGTACGATCGGGTCAGAGAGATGGTGCAGGGGGAATCGCAGGCGCAGCAACAGTTGATTGATAGCCTGCGCGAGGCGTTTGCCGATCGCCAGGTGGCGGGCCTGCTGTTTGGTAAGGTTCAGCGCGCGCGCGAACTGGGGCTCAAAATGACGATCGTTCCTGGCAGTCAGCTTCAGCAGTTGCCGGAAGGGCTGGACAGTACCGAATTTGCGGCGATTGTCGGAAATCTTCTCGACAACGCGTTTGACGCCAGTTTGCGTACCGAGCAGGGGAATAAGGTCGTGGAACTGTATCTGAGCGATGAAGGCGACGATGTGGTGATAGAAGTGGCCGACCAGGGATGCGGCGTCCCTGAGGCACTGCGTGAAAAAATATTCGAACAGGGTGTAAGCACCCGTTCCGATGAGCCGGGTGAGCACGGCATCGGACTGTACCTGATTGCAAGTTATGTGGGGCGCTGTGGCGGAACGATTACTCTGGAAGATAACGATCCCTGCGGCACCTTATTCTCTCTTTTTATTCCGAAAGTGAAAAAGAACAATGACGGAACCATTAACCCTATTAATCGTTGAAGATGAAATGCTGCTTGCCGAGATGCACGCAGAGTACATCCGCCATATTCCCGGTTTTAATCAGATCTGGTTAGCCGGTAATCTGGCGCAGGCGAGAATGATGATTGAACGGTTTAAACCGGGTCTCATTTTACTGGATAACTACCTTCCGGACGGGAAGGGGATCACGCTGCTGCATGAGCTGACGGCGTCGCATTATCCCGGTGGGGTGGTTTTTACCACCGCGGCCAGCGATATGGAAACGGTGGCCGACGCGGTACGCAGCGGGGCGTTTGATTATTTGATCAAACCTATCGCCTATGAGCGTCTGGGACAGACGCTCACCCGTTACCAACAGCGCAGACGGATGCTGGCAGAAAACGACAGCGCCAGTCAGCGACAAATTGATGAGATGTTTAATGCCTATGCGCGAGGCGAGCCGAAAGATGAGCTGCCCACCGGCATTGATGCGTTAACGTTGAATGCGGTTAAAAAGCTGTTTGCTGATCCTCAGGTACAGCACACCGCCGAAACCGTCGCGCAGGCGCTGACCATCAGCCGTACGACCGCCAGACGGTACCTCGAATATTGTGCCAGTCGGCATTTGGTTATTGCGGAAATTGTGCACGGCAAGGTGGGGAGACCGCAGCGAATTTACCACGGTTAATCGCGGCGTATGGCCGGATGAGACATAGCGCGCCCTCATCCGGCAAGGGTTCTGAATCAGCCTCCCGTTACTGCGGAAGAGGTACCTGGCACCATTACTTCGGTTGCAATGATAACGATCAACAGCCCGACCATGACCGGTACGGAGGTGCGTTTTACCACTTCAAAAGGCGAGATTTTTGCCATCCCGGCTACCGCCACGACCACGCCGGAGACCGGGGAGATCGTACGGCCCAGGTTGGATGCCTGTAGCATCGGAATCGACAGATACGCCGGGTTGATACCCGATGATTGTGCCAGCTTAGGAATCATTTCCACGAAAGCGTAGAACGGCGCGTTACCGGAACCGGTGGTCATCGCTGCCAGCATGGTCAGAATCACCAGTACCAGCATCAAAATGATGCTCGCTGAGCCAAACGAAGTGGCGATGGAGATCAGGCTCTGGATGAAGCCAATCGTGCTCAGACCCTGTGCGAAAACACCCGCCGCAACTAACAGCATCACCACGTTCGCAAACGCATCGGCCATACCGCGATACGCCACTTCCAGACCTGAATACACTTTCTGGGTGTTGAAACCCCGGACGAACTCCAGCACTGCCGCAATAAGCATACAGAGCACCAGAATCGTAATGATGTGCAATTGCGGTCCCCACTTACCATCAAAAATCAGCACTCCGATAATCGGCGTAAATGGCAGAATGGCGTAGAACGCCGGTGCCGTGGTGGTGATTTCATTTACGTCCAGCATTTCGTGGGCCGCGTTCTCTTTTTTATCCAGATAACGTTGCCAGAAATAGTGGGCTATCGCCATCCCGATGATTGCCGCAATGGAGATCGGCAGTGTGGTTTTAAAGGCAAAATCGATCAGTGGCATTTCGGCTGCTTTGGCAGCCAGCACGACGTCACCGGAGGTAGGGGAAAGGATAATTGCGGCAGGCGAGGCACAAATGGCCGCCGCGGCACCGCGGCTGATGCCTACGTTGACCATGATCGGGAAAAGCGTCGCCATCAACAATACGCCGAGTCCGGTAGCGGATGACACCGCCAGGGACATCAGACAGGCAACAAAATAGGCGGCAATCATCAACAAATAAGGTGAATTAATGTACTGCAAAGGCTTCGACGCCAGTTTCACGACCATATCGTTCGCGCCGATGTGGGTCATGTAAGCGGCAAATCCGCAGAGCATCATGATCATCATGCCAAGGTCGCCACCACGGCTCATCAGCAGGATCTTGATGTATTCAACGATATCCGTCGCGGAATAACCCGTCGTGGTCTCGCTGGAAGGCAGCACTTTATGGCCCATCAGGGCGCTGATAATCAGCAGCACCAGACCGCCAACAAAGAGCACGCCGGTTGCCGAATACCCTTTAATGATGTAGCGCGCTACACCCACAATAACCACAACTCCAATAAGGAGTTCGATAAATGTCAACATTGTTTCCCCTGTCGCGTAGACACCCAGAAGTGAAATTAAGATAATACCAATAAGTTGGGGTAAAAATGTGCCGAATAAGTGTTTGCTACTTGCTGATTAAAATCAATAAACAGAACGATTAGTCGTCGGTCAGCGGCTATTTTTTTCGTTGCCGTGATGGAGGTGAAATATTTTATTTTCCGGTCTCCAGGAAAATTCCTTGTTGTTTCATTTTTGTTTTGTTTATGCAGCGTTGCTGTTAATGAATAACGGCGAAAGAGTGCTTTCAACGTAACAGAGTGAAAAGCATACAATATCTGACTGATAATCCAGCGATAAATAATACTGCAAAAGATAGGGTTTAATTACGGCATTCAAAATCTTAGAACAATCTGATTCAGGTCTGCATTGCCGCTGTTAAGGTTTCATTCAAGTTATTTTTGGTATAATCAAGACTGAACTTAAGAATGGTAATAAACGTTGTGAGTACAGCTAAAAAATATTTTCTCCTTTTTTCATTTCTTTTTATTCAGTTAGCGATGCTGCCGCGTGCAGTGGCAGAAGAAAAAGGGTGGTTTAATACCTTTACAGACAATGTTGCCGAAACCTGGCAGCAACCTGAGCACTATGATTTATATATTCCCGCGATAACCTGGCATGCGCGTTTTGCCTATGACAAAGAAAAAACCGATCGTTATAACGAGCGTCCGTGGGGCGGTGGTTTTGGCCAGTCGCGCTGGGATGAAAAGGGAAACTGGCACGGCCTTTATATCATGGCTTTCAAAGATTCATGGAATAAATGGGAGCCGATCGGTGGTTATGGCTGGGAGAGCACCTGGCGACCTCTGCCGGATGACAATTTCCACCTGGGGTTAGGTTTTACCGCCGGTGTGACGGCGCGTGATAACTGGAACTACATTCCTCTTCCTGTCCTGCTGCCGCTGGCTTCCATCGGTTACGGTCCGGCAACGTTTCAGATGACCTATATCCCCGGTACTTATAACAACGGTAACGTATACTTTGCGTGGATGCGTTTTCAGTTCTGAACCAATTAATGGCAATAAATTTCATATAAAACAAAGTGATATAAGCTTATGTCAAAAAATAACGCGACATTTATCACTTTTTGCCAAAGTTCGACTGGACAAAGTGAACCACAATTGGTGTACTGGTACCCGACACAGCATTTGTGTCTATTTTTCATGTAAAGGTAATTTTGATGTCTAAGATTAAAGGTAACGTTAAGTGGTTTAATGAGTCCAAAGGATTCGGTTTCATTACTCCGGAAGATGGCAGCAAAGACGTGTTCGTACACTTCTCTGCAATCCAGACCAATGGTTTTAAAACTCTGGCTGAAGGTCAGCGTGTAGAGTTCGAAATCACTAACGGTGCCAAAGGCCCTTCTGCTGCAAACGTAACTGCTCTGTAAGCTTACGTCAGCAAGATTTCAAAACCCGCTTATTAGCGGGTTTTTTTTGGTCTTTAGTGCGCGCTGGAGGCGGAAAATAGCCAGAATGCTAACGCCGTCATCGCAAATGATCCCAACAGGTTGACCAACACATTCAGCATTGCCCAGCCCAC
Organism: Citrobacter sp. MGH 55; assembly: GCF_016906145.1. Classification (NCBI taxonomy): domain Bacteria; kingdom Pseudomonadati; phylum Pseudomonadota; class Gammaproteobacteria; order Enterobacterales; family Enterobacteriaceae; genus Citrobacter; species Citrobacter sp. MGH 55. The sequence goes on along the minus strand of NZ_CP070239.1, from coordinate 4,701,391 downwards.
TCGACCTTCCTGCAGCAAAAAGACCACTTCCGCCGAAAAGGTAGAAAAGGTTGTCAGGCCGCCACAAAAGCCGGTTGTGATCAAGACTTTCCATACTGGATCGATATTAGTCATTCGACTAAACCATGCCAGTCCCACACCAATGATGAATGCACCCAGTAAATTTGCGGTCAGGGTTCCTATCGGAATCGCCTGATGCATGGGATTAAACCGCATACTGAGCATCCATCTCGCTACACTTCCTGTGCCACCGCCAATAAAAACCGCTAAAAGAAGTTGTAACACTGCATAATCCTGCTTTTGGTTGGTATATAAGATAAGTGTAACGCTGAATAATCATCGTTGGCGAGCCTGATAAACCTGACCGGAGGAATTATGCTAGTTGCTGCAGGGCAATTTGCCGTCAGTCCTGTGTGGGAAAAAAACGCAGAAACCTGCGTCATGCTCATGTCGCAGGCGGCGGGAAACGGCGCGTCATTGCTGGTTCTGCCTGAGGCATTACTGGCGCGAGACGATACAGATCCCGACCTGTCGGTGAAATCCGCCCAGTCTCTCGAGGGGAAATTCCTGCAACAACTGTTGCGGGAAAGCGCGTCGAATACGATGGCCACTATTCTCACTGTTCATGTTCCTTCGCGTCCCGGTCGTGCGGTAAACACGCTGGTGGCGCTGCGTGGGGGGAAAATTGTGGCAAGCTACGCCAAGCTACACCTCTATGATGCTTTCTCCATTCAGGAGTCCCGCAATGTTGATGCGGGTAACGTAATCGCACCGCTGCTTGACGTGGATGGACTCAGAGTGGGGCTGATGACCTGCTACGATCTGCGTTTTCCCGAGCTGTCGATGGCGCTTGCGTTGCAGGGCGCTGAAGTGCTGGTGCTACCGGCGGCATGGGTCAGAGGGGCGCTGAAGGAACATCACTGGTCGACACTACTGGCTGCCCGCGCGCTCGATACCACCTGCTATATGATTGCCGCAGGGGAGTGTGGTAACAAAAATATCGGGCAGAGTCGTATTATCGATCCCCTTGGGGTGACGATTGCGGCTGCGGCAGACGTCCCGACGCTTATCATGGCCGAGATCACCGCTGAGCGAATTCGCCAGGTGCGGGCGCAATTACCGGTATTACGCAACCGCAGATTTGTGCCACCGCAATTATTATGACGTTTTTTTAAACACTGCTTGATTCACCTTGTTACAGATTGCTATTGTGTGCGCGCGTCAAATGACCGTTAATATTCTCAGGTTACTAAGGGCGCGCTACGCTGCCTGTTTTAAGTTAAGAAGGTATCTATGGGTGAGATTAGTATTACCAAATTGCTGGTGGTGGCCGCACTGGTCGTTCTGCTGTTTGGTACCAAGAAGTTACGTACACTGGGTGGAGACCTGGGCACGGCAATTAAGGGTTTCAAGAAAGCGATGAATGATGAAGATGCGGGCGCGAAAAAAGACGCAGACGGCAGCATTCAGGCTGAGAAACTCTCTCATAAAGAGTAATACCCGGAGCTAAACGCCTGTCCGTTTTACCCTGATGAGAAAAAACCCGCGATTAAGCGGGTTTTTTATAGGCGAAATGTAAGTATTTATTTCGAAATTACTTCACTTCCATCCCTTTCGCCTGCAGGTCAGCATGGTAAGACGAACGGACGAACGGTCCGCAGGCCGCATGGGTAAAGCCCATCGCCATGGCTTCCGCTTTCATCTCTTCAAATTCGTCCGGGCTGACATAGCGCTGAACGGGCAGATGGTGACGGCTCGGCTGCAGATACTGTCCCAGCGTCAGCATAGTCACGCCGTGACGACGCAGATCGCGCATCACTTCAATGATTTCCGCATTCGTCTCACCGAGACCCACCATCAGACCGGATTTGGTCGGGATCTCCGGATGCGCTTCTTTAAAGCGTTCCAGTAATTTGAGCGACCAGTTGTAGTCAGCGCCCGGGCGAACCTGACGATAAATGCGCGGCACGTTCTCAAGGTTATGGTTGAAAACGTCCGGCGGAGTGGCGGTCAGAATTTCCAGAGCACGATCCATACGACCGCGGAAGTCGGGGACCAGCGTTTCAATCTTAATCGTAGGACTTTTCTCACGAATAGCGGCAATGCAATCGGCAAAGTGCTGAGCGCCACCGTCACGCAGGTCATCACGGTCAACTGAGGTGATAACGACATAGCGCAGGGCCATGTCGGCAATCGTTTGTGCCAGCTTAACCGGTTCGTTGGCGTCCGGCGCTACAGGTCGGCCGTGGGCCACATCACAGAACGGGCAGCGACGGGTACAAATAGCGCCGAGGATCATAAACGTGGCGGTACCGTGGTTGAAACACTCCGCCAGGTTTGGGCAAGAGGCTTCTTCACAAACAGAATGCAGGCCATTCTTACGCATTGCTGCTTTGATGCCCTGGATACGAGTGGAGTCCGCTGGAAGCTTAATTTTCATCCATTCCGGCTTGCGCAGCAGGGCTTCGCGCTCTGTTGCCACATTTTTGACCGGGATAAGGGCCATCTTATCGGCATCGCGGTATTTAACACCGCGTTCCATCACAATGGGTTTACTCATAGCGTGCGTGTTCCAGTTGCGAATAACGAGGGAAAGCGTTTCGATTCAAGGGAATGTTGTATTTATCAACTATTTTTGAATTCACTACACGCAGTATATCATTTAAACGGGCCTGAAAGCAGCCTGAGTGACCGGCAAAATGTAAAATAGTTGTTGTTTTGTGCCATTTGCCTGGCATCAGTTTTGACCTGGTCGCAACATTTCATTTTCAGAAGGCGTCACGGATCACTGCGATTACGTTCTCCAGTATCGGATCGCGTAAGCTCAGCTTGTTGTAATGCAGTGAGAAGTCGATTTTCTCATGGTTCAGGGATGGATGGGGGATCCGCTGAAGCGGCCAGCAGTGGCTGAACAGCGTGAAGAAACGCGCGGGCATAATACCCACCAGATCGCTGTGAGCAATGAGTGATGCCAGCGTGAAAATGTTGTAGCTGCTAAAGCTGATTTGCCGATCGGGGAACAATTCCTGGATACGTTGGCGCAGGAGCGTGAAGCTTTGTCCTTCGATCATCAGCAGACTATGTTCAGCGTCATCGAGGGCTTCGGGGGTCAGGGTACGCGTCAGGGAAGGGTGGTTCTGGCGGCAGACCAGTTCGATTTTGTCAGAAAACAGAACATGGTTCTCTACTGCGCGGTTGCTGTAGATGTGGTTATCAATAATCAAATCACTCTGAAACTGACTGAGTTGCGTTTCGGCATCATGGACGGGAATGTTACGCAGATGCAGTTGTGGATGGCTCGTTTTGATGGCGTGATAAATTGTCGGCATGACCAGCGCGCCGATAGACGGAGTGGTCCCGATAGTTATCGTCCGTTGTTTATCGTAGCTGCCGGTGAGATCCAGCGCGCCGAGAATGGATTCCAGCCCCTGGCTGATATATTCATGCAGATGGGTGGCATAAGTCGTGGGCGTCACGCCCTGGCCTTTTCGAATAAACAGGGGATCGGGAAATATTGTGCGCAGTTTCTGAATGGACTGGCTGATCGCTGAGGGAGTCAGATTGAGAACTTTCGCGGCGTTGACGATTCCTTTATGAACATAAACGGCTTCAAAAATAGTCAGCAGGTTCAGGTCTATATTTCTCAGCGTTCTGAAAATTTGCGGCTTATCTTCGGGTCGGTGTTCGTAGAAATGTCCTTTCGGCTTACTATTTTCACTCACGTTCTAACTCCAATTTAATTCACTTTATAAATAATAGTGATGCTTGTATTTGTTGTAAGCATGCGTTTTGCACCACTATTGTTCATCTCGCGGTATCGATAACCTTTTTTATAGCAATGGATTGAAGGTTTAACGTTCGTATAAAGAAAAATCCTACGTCGTTTTTTATGACGGAGAAAAATCGTTAAAAATTCAAACTAAGACAAACAGAAAATATAGAAACCAGGAGACATTGTAAAGCATTTGAGCCGGAAGGGTGACAATGGCCCCCGATTTTTTGGGCCATTGCATTCAATAAGTTAAGCGGAAATATATTCGCAAGGGGGATTATTTAGCAGTGCTAAAATATTGGCTAATAATCGTGGTCGGATATTATCTGTCGTGGCCTGACTATCCCATTGAGATATTTTTGCCATTTCCATGCCGGCATAACCGCAGGGATTAATTCGTAAGAAAGGCGAGAGATCCATATTAACGTTTAATGCCAGTCCATGGAATGAGCAACCGCGACGAATACGCAAACCGAGGGAACATATTTTCTTTTCACCGACATAAACGCCAGGGGCATCTGCACGCGGGTGAGCGTCAATATCCAGTTCAGCCAAAGTATTCACGACAGTCTGTTCCAGCAACGTGACCAATTCCCGCACGCCCAGTTTACGTCGCTTCAGGTTCAACAAAACGTACATAACCTGTTGACCTGGCCCATGGTAAGTGACCTGCCCACCGCGATCGCTTTGAATGACCGGAATATCGCCGGGCATTAAAACATGTTCCGCTTTCCCTGCCTGACCCTGGGTGAAAACCGGATAGTGCTCAACCAGCCAGATTTCATCGGGAGTCTGTTCATCGCGGGTGTTGGTAAAGTCGTGCATGGCCTGGGAGACGGGTTCGTAGGGTTGAAGACCGAGCTGGCGGACCAGTATTTTATCCTGAGACAAAACAGCATCTCCGTAGAGAAGTAATCAATGGGGGAGGGAAGTATATCACAGTGAAGAGGAGGCGAGGTGGGCGCCCGAACATGGTCGGGGCCCGAACCTGTATTACAGAACCATACGGACGATTTCGATGTTACCGAGTTCTTCGTACAGCGTTTCAACCTGCTCAATATGGGTCGCGTTGATGGTAATCGAGACCGAGTGGTAATTGCCTTTGCTGCTGGGTTTTACCGTCGGAGAGTAATCACCTGGCGCATGGCGCTGTACCACTTCAACCACCTGTTCAACCAGCTCAGGTAACGCCTGCCCCATAACTTTGTAAGTAAAAGGAGTAGGGAATTCAAGCAGTTCGTTAAGTTTGGTTTTCATGTCAGCTCCGGCGTAACGTAAATAAATAACAACTCCCGCCAGAGGGCGGGAGTTTTACTGATGCTTAGTATATGGGGATGGAAATCACACTTTCAAGTGTTCAATTTTTAACCAAACCAGTGATGGAACATTAACTTAATGTAATCAATGATTTTGCTGAAGAAGTTACCTTCCGGGATTTCCTGCAGCACGACCAGAGGGCGCTGCTCAATGGTTTTACCGTCAAGCTGGAAGTTGATGGTACCGACCACCTGATTTTTCTGCAGCGGCGCATGCAGCTCCGTGCTGTTCAGTACATAGCTGGCTTTCAGGTCTTTCATACGGCCACGCGGAATGGTCAGATACACATCTTTATCAACCCCTAAGGAGGCGCGATCGGTATCACCAAACCAGGACGGTTCAGAGGCGAATTCTTTGCCTGCTTTCAGCGGGTTAACCGTTTCGAAGAAACGGAAACCCCAGGTCAGCAGTTTTTTGCTTTCCGTTTCACGTCCTTTATAGGTACGCCCGCCCATGACCGCGGAGATCAAACGCATCTGACCTTCGGTCGCCGAGGCCACCAGGTTGTAGCCTGCTTTATCGGTATGACCAGTCTTGATGCCATCTACTTTCAGGCTGTTGTCCCACAGCAAACCGTTACGGTTCAACTGACGGATGCCGTTAAAGGTGAACTCTTTCTCTTTATAGACGGAATATTCGTTAGGAACGTCGCGGATTAGCGCTTGTCCAATCAGCGCCATATCACGAGCGGAACTGTACTGACCGTCGGCATCCAGACCGTGAACCGTCTGGAAATGGGTATTTTTCAGACCCAGCGCATTCACATAGCTGTTCATCAGACCGACAAACGCATCCTGACTGCCCGCCGCAAAGTCAGCCATCGCGACGCAGGCGTCGTTACCAGACTGCAGGTTAATCCCGCGAATCAGTTGCGATACCGGAACCTGCATACCCGGCTTCAGGAACATCAGCGATGAGCCTTTAAAGACCGGATTACCCGTGGCCCAGGCATCATTACCGATAGTGACCAGATCCGTTTCTTTAAATTTGCCCGCTTTCATTGCCTGACCGATAACGTAACTGGTCATCATTTTGGTCAGACTGGCCGGGTCGCGACGCGTATCGGCGTTTTGTTCGGCCAGCACTTTACCGGAGTTATAGTCAATGAGGATGTAAGACTCCGCGTCGATCTGCGGAACACCCGGGATCATGGTTTTGATATTCAGGTCATCGGCATGCGCGCCTGAAATAGCGGCTGTACAAAGAGCCGTGGTGAGCGCCATGCGCTGCAGGAAACGAGCGGAAAAAGTGGTCTTCATGGTCTGAACTACGACGTCCGTGATGGAATTAAAAAAAGTGCCCTACTATAGCAAATGCAATACCGGCAGGCATCTGACTTTCCGCATGACTTTGTTAACGTAGTTAACGTCATTTACAGAAATTGACACTTCAGATGCCCTTGTTACGTTACTGTGCGCCGGTAATGAAGGACTGTAATTGGGCTTCAGATTGTAAGCGCTGCTGCAGCACACTGGCTTGTGCTTTACTGGCGAACGGCCCGAGCTGAATACGCCACACGGCGCCGTTCTGCGTGACGCGTCCAGGTACGCCAAACTGCTGGCCTAAGCGCTGTTGATATTGTTGGGCACGCCCCTGATCGCTCACCGCGCCGACCTGGACTACGTAACTGCCGCTGGCGGAAGCGGCGGCAGGCGCAGCCGTCGCAGCAGGTGTTGCTGCCGGTGCACTGACTGGCGCGCTAACGGGAGCTGCAGCCGCGGGCTGTGGCGCTGGCGTCGGTTCACTGCCTTCCAGTACACCTGCAGCCAGGGTCGTCGGGGCACCCAGGAATCCACTGCTCTGAACCGGTGCGCCGGCATTATCTTCACTTTGCAACGTGGAATTGCTGATGGCGCGAACGTCACCCTGAGGCTGCATCGCTTCCGGTGCGGAGGAGGCGCTGCCCATGCCGCCGCTCAGATCAGGACGTGAGGGCAGGGCATAAGTCTGTTTGGCCACGGTGGTACAGGCCATACCCGGACCAGACAATGAACCATCCTGCGCGACAATAATTGGGTCGATACGTACTTTGGTGTTATTGGAGGTGTTCAGACGGTCGGCAGCGGCACGCGACAGCGAAATCACGCGATCGTTGCCATAGGGACCGCGATCGTTAATGCGCACCACGATCATCCGTCCATTGGCGAGGTTAGTGATCCGCGCATAGCTCGGGATCGGTAACGTCGGATGCGCAGCGGTGAGCTGCATAGGATCGAACGTTTCGCCTGAGGCGGTCAGATTGCTACCGGGCTCGGCATCGTAGATCGCCGCGAACCCTGCCTGACTAAAGCGCGAGACATCCTGCACTATCTTGTAGCTCTTCCCGTCTCGCTGATAATCCTGATTAGCGCTCGGGTTGAGAGGTTCAAAACGCGGATCGGCTCCGCTGATTTCAACGACGGGCCCATTACATACCGCCGGCTGCGGCGCGACGGTGTTCTGTTGCTGACCATCATCACTCGTACATGCCGCGAGCAGCATAATTCCTGCTACGACGCAGACTCCAGGCAACTGCTTACGCATTGCGCACCCCTTACACGCTTTTCGATAACATTTTTCTGTGGGTGTGGATCGACATGACAATCCCGAACCCGGCCATCAACACGATCAGTGCTGAGCCTCCGTAACTGACCAACGGAAGCGGAACGCCTACAACAGGCAGAATCCCACTCACCATACCAATATTAACGAAGACATAAACGAACAAAATCAACATTAAGCCACCGGCCATCACGCGACCAAAGGTGGTTTGTGCGTGGGCGGCGATCCAAAGGCCACGCATAATCAGCAGTATATACAGCGCCAGCAGGATCAGTATCCCAATCAGACCCAGCTCTTCCGCCAGGACAGCGAAGATAAAGTCGGTGTGGCGTTCGGGTAAAAATTCCAGTTGCGACTGGGTACCGTGTAACCATCCCTTACCGCTAAGACCGCCGGAACCAATCGCAATTTTAGACTGAATGATGTGGTAACCGGCACCCAACGGGTCGGTTTCCGGGTCGAGTAACATCATTACACGCTGACGCTGATAATCGTGCATCAGGAAGAACCACAGGATCGGAATGAACGCCGCGAGCAACAGCACAGCGACGCCAATTAAACGCCAGCTCAGACCCGAGAGGAACAGCACGAACAGGCCGGAAAGCGCGACCAGAATCGAGGTTCCGAGGTCAGGCTGTGCCGCCACCAACAGCGTCGGCATAAAAATCAGCACCAGCGCGATGGCCGTGTTCTTCAGGGACGGCGGACAGACGTCGCGGTTGATAAAGCGGGCGACCATCAGAGGAACCGCGATTTTGGCGATTTCAGAAGGCTGAAAACGTACAATGCCGAGATCCAGCCAACGCTGCGCGCCTTTGGATATTGCCCCGAATGCATCGACCGCCACCAGCAGAATAATACAGAAAATATAGAGATACGGCGCCCAACCTTCATAGACGCGCGGCGGGATCTGCGCCATGACCACCATGATCACCAGACCCATCGCAATCTGACCGACTTTACGCTCCATCATGCCAATGTCCTGGCCGCTGGCGCTCCAGATAACCAGTGAGCTGTAAACCAACAGCGCCAGCAAAATCAGTAACATGGTGGGATCAATATGGATTTTATCCCAGAATGTTTTTTTGTTCGGATTATCCGTCATGGTTATTGATCCTCCGCCGCTGCAACCGCCGGGTTTTCCGCTGGCAGATCGGTGTTGTTATCGCCCAACATGATGTGGTCAAGAATCTGACGCATAATGGTCCCCACCGCCGGGCCCGCCCCCCCGTTTTCCAGGATGATGGCGACGGCCACCTGCGGGTTGTTATACGGTGCAAATGCGGTCATCAGTTTATGGTCACGCAGACGCTCGGCAATTTTATGCGCGTTATAGGTTTCATTGGCTTTCAGGCCAAAGACCTGTGCGGTACCGGATTTAGCGGCAATTTTATATGGCGCGCTGGCAAAATATTTATGCGCGGTCCCGTTGCCACGGTTGGCGACGCCATACATGCCGTCTTTCGCCAGTTCCCAATAACCAGAGTGAATATCGCCGACCGGTGGCTCCTGCGGTTGTACCCAGGGAACCTTCTTGCCGTTTTCTGCGGTACTCATCAGCAGATGAGGCACCTTCACGACGCCGTCATTAATCAGGATCATCAGCGCCTTACTCATCTGAATCGGCGTTGCCGTCCAGTAGCCCTGACCGATGCCGACCGGAATGGTATCGCCCTGATACCAGGGTTTTTTAAAGCGTTTGAGCTTCCATTCGCGGGTAGGCATGTTGCCGGAACGCTCTTCCGCCAGGTCGATACCGGTATAGTGACCGTAACCGAATTTGCCCATCCACTCGGAGAGGCGATCGATCCCCATGTCATAGGCGACCTGATAGAAGAAGGTATCCGCCGATTCTTCCAGTGATTTAGTAATGTTCAGGTGTCCGTGACCCCATTTCTTCCAGTCACGGTAGCGTTTTTCCGAGCCGGGCAACTGCCACCAGCCAGGGTCAAACAGGCTGGTATTACGGGTGATAACGCCCGCGCTTAATGCAGACACCGCGACATACGGTTTCACCGTCGACGCAGGTGGATAAACCCCCTGCGTTGCGCGGTTGACCAGCGGCGTGTTCGGATCGTTAAGCAAACCGGAATAGTCTTTACTGGAGATACCGTCGACGAACAGGTTCGGGTCGTAACTGGGCATTGAAACCAGGGCCAGTACGCCGCCGGTGCGCGGGTCGGTGACCACCACGGCCGCGCGGCTACCGGCAAGCAGCGTCTCGATATACTGCTGCAGTTTGAGATCCAGCGTCAGGTAGATGTCGTGTCCGGCCTGTGGGGGGACTTCTTTGAGCTGACGGATGACGCGGCCACGGTTGTTGACCTCGACTTCCTCGTAGCCGGTTTGACCGTGCAGCACATCTTCGTAGTAGCGCTCAATCCCCAGTTTCCCGATGTCATGCGTCGCGGCGTAGTTGGCCAGTTTGCCGTCTTTATCCAGTCGCTCAACGTCTTTATCGTTAATCTTCGACACGTAACCAATGACGTGGGTAAGCGCGGAACCGTACGGGTAGAACCGGCGCTTATACCCTTTCACTTCCACACCCGGGAAGCGGTACTGGTTCACGGCAAAACGCGCAACCTGTACTTCGGTGAGGTTGGTTTTGACGGGAATAGAGGTAAAGCGGTGGGAACGTGCGCGCTCTTTCTTGAAGGCGGCAATATCGTCATCGGTCAGGTCGACAACGCTGCGCAGGGCATCCAGCGTTTGCTGCACGTTATCAACCTTCTCGGGCATCATTTCGACCTGATAAATGGTGCGGTTCAGGGCGAGAGGAATGCCATTACGGTCATAAATAATGCCGCGGCTGGGGGCGATAGGCACCAGCTTAATCCGGTTCTCATTCGAGCGAGTCTGGTAATCGGTAAAACGGACGATCTGCAGGTTATACAGATTGGCGATAAGCACGCCGGTGAGCAGTAAGATACCCAAAAAAGCGACCAGCGCCCGGCGCACAAATAGCGCGGACTCAGCCGTATAGTCGCGAAAAGAATTCTGTAATTTCATCCGCTGCTTAGTCTACTCAAGCTCAATGATCACTCACGGTGATAAGGGTGATTAGTGGTAATGCTCCACGCCCGATACAGGCTCTCTGCCACCAGCACCCGGACTAGCGGATGGGGAAGCGTGAGTGCAGAGAGCGACCAACTTTGTTCTGCCGCGGCTTTGCAGGCAGCGGATAATCCCTCCGGCCCGCCAATTAACAGGCTGACATCACGACCGTCCAGTTTCCAGCGTTCCAGTTCGGTCGCCAGTTGCGGCGTGTCCCAGGGCTTACCGGGAATATCCAGGGTGACGATGCGATTTTTGCCAGCGGCAGCCAGCATCTGCTCACCCTCTTTGTCGAGAATACGCTTGATATCCGCGTTCTTGCCGCGTTTGCCGGCCGGAATTTCGATCAGCTCAAAAGGCATGTCTTTGGGAAAACGCCGCAGGTACTCGGTAAAACCGGTTTGTACCCAGTCGGGCATTTTCGTGCCTACCGCGACAAGTTGAAGCTTCACGCATTAACTCCAGAGTTTTTCCAGCTCATACAGGCGACGGCTCTCTTCCTGCATAACGTGGACAATCACTTCACCCAGGTCAACGACGATCCAGTCGGCGACGCTCTCACCTTCCACGCCCAGCGGCAGCATTCCCGCAGCGCGAGATTCCTGCACGACGTGGTCAGCAATAGACATAACGTGACGGCTGGAAGTACCGGTACAGATGATCATGCAGTCGGTGATACTGGATTTGCCCTGAACGTCTAAGGCGATGATGTCCTGACCTTTAAGGTCATCAATTTTGTCGATAACAAAATCCTGGAGTGCTTTACCCTGCAAGTTTTCCCCCTGGGTGCATGAATGAGTATTAATAAGCCTGTCAGTATACCTTAACCCACCGGCTTTTCGGGACAAATGTCACCGGGCGGTTTTGGAAAGTGGGCTATCATCCCACCCCATGCAACAGAATGCATCGCCATTTTTGTAAAACAATTTCTGCAAAACGCTGAAGGGTGGGAAAAGTCTGGCAGCGGAGAATAGCAGCCTGTCCGGGGGTGTCAATGGGCGGAGCGTTGCTGGCGGTAAAAAACAGATATTTTACTCGCCGGGTGCCCATATCGCTCTGCTGTTGAGAACCCGAAGCGTGGCAAAATCGCCAGTAAAATCAATAGCACTCCAGCAGCCTTGCTCAACGCGAAAATGCCACATCGCCGCGGCGGGCATGGCAAGCAACCGGGCGATTAACAGGCTGAGAACACCCTGATGGCTGACTATCAGCACATGATCATGGTGCTGATAGTCAGCAAGGATCGAAATTGCCTGCTCAACGCGCTGGGCGAAAGCCTGAAATCCTTCCCCATTGGTGGGAACGGCATTTTGCCAGTCGTTGCACCAGGCCGCGTAGTTCTCGGCATCTTCGCGGGCCAGATCCTGGTGATGACGCATCTCCCAGTCACCAAAAAACATCTCATTGAGCTCAGGCTTCACCTGTAGCGGCAGTTCACGTCCCTGAAGCACTAAGCGCGCCGTGTGCTGCGCGCGCTCCAGTTCGCTACACAGCACCTGCTTAAAGGGAACCTGGCGAAGCAGTGTATTCAGCGTTTGCGCTTGCGCCACGCCGCGCCCGGTCAACGGTGTGGGGGCATGACCGCTGTACAATCCCGCCACATTAGCCTCGGTTTCACCATGACGAACTAACCAGAGTCGCATTTATCCCTCGTGATACGTATTCGCGCAAAACATGATATTCGCCCTGAATGCGCGCGCTAATTTCTCTAAAATAGCCTCTTTTGCCAGGAGCGGCACGATGTCTCTATTCAAAAGCGCCCACGGCGGTAATATCCGTGAGGCGGCTGAGTTCCTCGGGATCTCGCCCGAGAAGTTGCTGGATTTTAGCGCGAATATTAATCCACTGGGTATGCCTGAAACGGTAAAACGCGCCATTGTCGACAATTTACACCTAGCCGAGCGCTATCCTGACGTCGATTACCGCCACCTGCATCAGGCACTGGCCCGACATCATCAGGTTCCCGTCGAATGGATCCTCGCCGGAAACGGTGAGACGGAGTCGATCTTCACCCTGGTAAACGGTTTGAAACCGCGGCGAGCGATGATCGTCGCGCCGGGATTTGCCGAATACCGCCGCGCGTTGCAGTGGAGCGAATGCGTCATTGATACGTTCATGCTGCGTGAAGAGGATGGCTGGCAACTGACCGGGGCGATTCTCGATGCGTTAACGGCAGAACTGGACTGTCTGTTTTTGTGCACGCCTAACAATCCCACCGGATTACTGCCGGAGCGGGCGTTACTCGAGGCGATTGCCGGGCGCTGTCAGGCGCTAAATATTGCGCTGATTCTTGATGAGGCATTTATCGATTTTATCGCAGACGAAGCGGGATTTATTCCGCTGTTAAAGGATAACCCGCATATCTGGGTTCTGCGTTCACTGACAAAATTCTATGCCATCCCGGGACTGCGGCTGGGATATCTCCTTAACAGCGATGTGCAGGCGGTCGCGGCGATGAGGGCGCGCCAGATGCCGTGGTCGATCAACGCTTTTGCTGTACTGGCAGGGGAACAGGTGCTGGAGGATACCGCGTATCAACAGGCGACATGGCAGTGGTTGCGGGAAGAGGGCGGACGTTTTTATCAGCAGCTGTGTGCGCTGTCGGGACTAACGGTCTATCCCGGTCAGGCGAATTATCTTCTGCTGCGTTGCGAAACCGATCTCCAGCGCGCTTTGCTGACGCGACATATTCTGATCCGCAGTTGCGCCAATTACCCAGGTCTTGATGGACGCTATTTCCGCGTGGCAATACGCAGTCAGGAAGAGAACAACCGCCTGCTGGCGGCGTTAACCGAAGTGCTTAGCGATACAGCCCATGCTCATTGATATAGTCCAGCACCGCGTGCGGCATCAGATCATCACACGGTTCGCCGTTTTCCAGCCGCTCGCGGATGATCGTGGCGGAAATATTGAACCACGGCGTCTCGGCGAGATAAATTTTCCCTGCCGGTAGCTGGTGCAGATCGTCCGGCGTATTCGTCAGATGTTGATCCAGCCAATGCTGATGCTGTTCCTGCGCCATTTCAAGCGGATAGCCCGGACGGCGGCAGACAATCAGATGGGTATTGTCGAGAATGGTTTCGTAGTCGTGCCAGGTCGGGAAGGTCAGCAACGAGTCCTGGCCGATGATAAACGCCAGTGGGGCATCTGGACCTTGCTCTTCACGCCAGGCCTTTAGCGTTTGCGCCGTATAGGAAGGGGTGTCGTGCTTTAGTTCGCGCTCATCAAGGATAAACAACGGCTTGTCGGCAATTGCCAGTTCAAGCATAGTTTTGCGCTGTTCGCTCGTCGCCTCTGGCTGCGGGCGATGAGGAGGAACATTATTAGGCATCACGATGACCCGTGATAAACCAATCAGATTGGCCAGCGTTTCCACGGGTTTGAGGTGACCATAGTGCACCGGATCAAAGGTGCCGCCAAAGAGTGCCTGTAACGATTTCATATCAGCCATCAATAAAAACTTCAGCCAGCGCTTTGTGGCAAATCAGCAGTGAGAGCCCTTCAAGCTCCGCCCAGACCGACTGGCCATAGTCCTGCTTCAGCGTGATTTCCGTACGTGTCAGTAACTGGACCGCCTGACGTAACTGCGCCGGACTCAGTCGGTTCAGCGCGTCGCCAATCATGCCCCGACGGTTTTGCCAGACGCGATGCTTATCAAAAAGCGTGCGCAGCGGGGTATGGGCCGACTGGCGTTTCAGCGTAACCAGCAGCAACAGTTCACGTTGCAGGGTTCGCAGCAAAATAACCGGTTCGCTGCCTTCCAGATGTAACTGCTGAAGAATGTGCAGTGCGCGCTTACTTTTGCCCATGATCAGCGCATCCACCCAATGGAATGGGGTGAAGTGGGCGGCATCATTAACGGCCTGCTCGACGCGAGGCAGGGTGAGCTTACCGTCGGGCCACAACAAGGACAAACGTTCCAGCGCCTGCGCCAGCGCCAGCAGGTTACCTTCATAGCAATAGCACAACAGTTGATTTGCTGCGTCGTCCAGCTGCAAATTATTTTGTTTTGCGCGCGCCGCCACCCAGCGGGGAAGTTGCGCCTGCTCCGGCGTCTGACAACTGATCTGTACGCTTCGATCGGTCAGCGCTTTAAACCATGCGGCATTTTCCTGGGCTTTGCTGAGCTTGTTACCGCGTACGATCAGCAGCAGATCGTCATGCAGCAACTGAACCAACGTTGCCAGTTGTTCATTAATCGCGGCATTCGGACCGTTTTCGGGCAGCAGCAACAACAGCGTCTGACGGCTGGCGAACAGACTCATCGCCTGGCATTGCGAGAACAATGCGTTCCAGTCGGTATTGTTGTCGAGAGTAAACGTGTGGTGTTCGTCGAACCCCTGCGTTGCCGCAACCTGACGGATGACATCCTGGCCTTCCTGCAACAACAATGGGTCGTTTCCAAGGAGCAGATACGCCGCGCGCAACCCTTCAGAGAGTTGCGCGCGGAGTTGTTCAGGGTACAACCGAATCATCAGTTACCCAGCGTGCTGGAGACACGCGTTGAAGAGGAAGCGGAAGCCGCTTCTTTATCGTCAACGGCAACCTCTTCTTGCGATGAGAGACGATCCGCAGCATGTACGCTTGGCAGCTTACGAATTAATTGCTCCGCCGCTCTGTCGTACATTTCTTTGATGATCATATCCTGCTCGTTATCCTTCGCCAGCGCCATCTGTGGGTTGTCGAAGAACGAACGGAATACCCGGACGCTGATAGGATAAATATCGTGACCAGGAATCAATACTGACGCATTAACCGTCATAATCATCTGATATTCCGCTGTCTGCCCATTCTGGAAGACAGATGCGGTATCTTTCGAAATGCTGACCCGACCCAGACGCAGAGACGGTACGTCTTTACGCAGCGTACTCTTATCCAGCAGCTCAACGTCGTTCAGACGCAGTTGGTTACGCACCGCACGGCTTAGCGGACCGTTCGGATCCCCCGTGTCCAGAATCATGGTTTTCATGGTGTCCGGAACCTGCGTGGTATTGCGCAGGTGCCAGCCACATCCGGCGGTGGTTAACACCGCCAGAGATAACAACAATGTTGCCAGATATCGCACGCTTCCTCCCGCGCTTAGCCAACGACCAGATTGAGGAGTTTACCCGGTACGTAAATCACTTTACGCACGGTAACACCATCAAGATATTTAGCGACCAGATGTTCCTGGCCCGCACGTTCACGAACCTGCTCTTCTGTCGCATTCACCGGAACGGTGATTTTACCGCGCACCTTGCCGTTAACCTGAACCACGACCAGCGTGGAGTCTTCGACCATTGCAGCATTGTCCGCGACCGGCCACGGCGCGTTGTCGATGTCGCCTTCGCCTTTCAGCGCCTGCCACAGCGTAAAGCAGACGTGTGGGGTGAACGGGTTAAGCATCCGGACTACTGCCAGCAGCGCTTCCTGCATCAGCGCGCGATCCTGCTCGTCATCCTGCGGGGCTTTCGCCAGCTTGTTCATCAGCTCCATCACGGCGGCAATCGCGGTGTTGAAGGTCTGACGGCGGCCGATATCATCGGTCACTTTGGCGATCGTTTTGTGTACATCGCGACGCAGCGCTTTCTGATCTTCTGTCAGCGCGTCAACGTTCAGCGGCGCAACATCGCCACGGGAAGTGTGTTCATACACCAGTTTCCAGACACGTTTCAGGAAGCGGTTAGCGCCTTCCACGCCGGACTCCTGCCATTCCAGCGTCATATCAGCCGGAGAGGCGAACATCATAAAGAGACGCACGGTATCCGCGCCGTAACGCTCAACCATTACCTGCGGGTCGATACCGTTGTTTTTCGACTTGGACATTTTGCTCATGCCGGTATACACCAGCTCATGGCCCGCCGCGTCTTTCGCCTTCACGATACGGCCTTTCTCGTCGCGTTCAACGATCGCATCCACCGGAGAAACCCAGTTACGCTCGCCGTTTTCGCCCACATAGTAAAACGCATCCGCCAGTACCATCCCCTGACACAGCAACTGTTTCGCCGGTTCGTCAGAGTTCACCATGCCGGCATCGCGCATCAGTTTGTGGAAGAAGCGGAAGTAGAGCAGGTGCATGATGGCATGTTCGATACCGCCAATGTAAATATCTACCGGCAGCCAGTAGTTTGCCGCTTTGGAATCCAGCATCCCTTCCTGATACTGCGGACAGGTGTAGCGTGCATAGTACCAGGATGACTCCATAAAGGTGTCAAAGGTGTCGGTTTCACGCAGCGCAGGCTGACCGTTGACGGTGGTTTTTGCCCATTCAGGATCGGCTTTAATTGGGCTGGTGATACCGTCCATCACGACATCTTCCGGCAGGATCACCGGCAATTGATCTTCCGGCGTTGGCAGCACGGTGCCGTCTTCCAGCGTGACCATCGGGATCGGCGCACCCCAGTAACGCTGACGGGAAACGCCCCAGTCGCGCAGACGGTAGTTGATCTTACGCTCGCCCACGCCTTTGGCGGCCAGCTTATCGGCAATGGCGTTGAAGGCCGCGTCGAAGGCCAGACCGTCAAATTCGCCAGAGTTAAACAGAACGCCTTTATCGGTCATCGCCTGTTCGGAAAGATCCGGCTCTGAACCATCGGCTGCCAGGATAACCGGTTTAATGGTTAAGCCGTATTTGGTGGCAAATTCGTAGTCGCGCTGATCGTGACCCGGTACGGCCATGACCGCGCCGGTGCCGTATTCCATCAGCACAAAGTTAGCCGCCCAGACCGGGATTGCTTCGCCAGTCAGCGGGTGAACCGCCTTAAAGCCGGTATCGACGCCTTTTTTCTCCATGGTCGCCATGTCAGCTTCGGCCACTTTGGTGTTACGGCATTCGTCGATAAAGGCTGCCAGTTCAGGGTTGTTCTCTGCCGCTTTCTGCGCCAGCGGGTGACCAGCGGCAACCGCCAGGTAGGTGGCACCCATAAAGGTGTCCGGGCGGGTGGTGTAAACGGTCAGCGTGTTGTCATAATCGTTCACGTTGAAGGTGATTTCCACGCCTTCAGAACGACCAATCCAGTTGCGCTGCATCGTTTTCACGGTGTCAGGCCAGTGATCCAGTTTATCCAGATCGTTGAGCAGTTCATCGGCATAGGCGGTGATTTTAATAAACCACTGCGGGATCTCTTTACGCTCAACTTTGGTGTCGCAGCGCCAGCAGCAGCCGTCGATAACCTGTTCGTTCGCCAGTACGGTCTGATCGTTCGGGCACCAGTTGACCGCAGAGGTCTTTTTGTAGACCAGACCTTTTTTGTACAGTTCGGTGAAGAATTTCTGCTCCCAGCGATAGTATTCCGGGGTACAGGTCGCCAGCTCGCGGCTCCAGTCATAGCCAAAGCCCAGCATTTTGAGCTGGTTCTTCATGTAGGCGATATTATCGTAGGTCCACGGTGCCGGCGCGGTGTTGTTTTTCACCGCCGCGCCTTCTGCAGGCAGGCCGAATGCGTCCCAGCCGATAGGCTGCAGCACGTTTTTGCCCAGCATGCGCTGATAACGGGCGATCACGTCACCGATGGTGTAGTTACGTACGTGGCCCATGTGTAGTCGACCAGAAGGATAGGGAAGCATAGACAGGCAGTAATACTTCTCTTTGCTCTCGTCTTCGGTAACTTCAAATGTGCGCTTCTCATCCCAGTGAAGCTGTACTTTGGATTCTATCTCTTCCGGGCGGTATTGCTCTTGCATGGCAGCCAGTGGTCCTGTTTTCAATACAGCTACAAACGTAGCTTCGATGTGGTGTTTCAGATCCGCATAGCATAGCCCAAACGCCCGCGTCAAAACAGCCTTTCGCGCATTCAGGTTCGAATTCACGCCACGATAATCCTTGCACGAATTTACACACTCTGTGGACAGTCTTGCAAAGCGTAACCCAAATAACGTCTATTATTATAGACAGTTAACGACCCAGGAGGCGAAACGATGAACAAGGTTGCTCAATACTACCGTGAACTGGTGGCGTCATTAAGTGAACGTCTGCGCAATGGCGAGCGTGATATCGATGCGCTGGTGGAACAGGCGCGGCAGCAGGTTTTGCAGGCCGGGGAGTTAACGCGAACCGAAGTGGACGAACTGACGCGCGCTGTCAGACGTGACCTGGAAGAGTTTGCCATCAGCTACGAAGAGAGTCTGGAAGAGGAGTCCGACAGCGTCTTTATGCGGGTAATCAAAGAGAGCCTGTGGCAGGAACTGGCGGATATCACCGACAAAACGCAGCTCGAATGGCGTGAAGTGTTTCAGGATCTAAGTCATCACGGGGTATATCACAGCGGCGAAGTGGTGGGGCTGGGCAATCTGGTGTGTGAGAAGTGCCATTTTCACTTAGCGGTGTATACGCCGGACGTGTTGCCATTGTGCCCAAAATGCGGACACGACCAGTTCCAGCGTCGTCCGTTTGAACCGTAATCTAGTCTGATGCCGAGGTTGACGCATCTTATCAGGCCTACGGTGACTCATTACGTAGGCCGAATAAGCGTCAGCACCGTCCGGCATTGGTCACGCGTAAAACTGTAGCCGTTCTGCCAGCAGGTCTACAAATCCCTGACGATCGACATCCACCATCACGGTGGCATTCGGTTTATTGCCCGTCAGGAAGTAATAGTCCACCACGGTCATCCCCTGAGTGTATTTCCCCTGAGTTTCCACCCCAACCCAGCGTTCAACGGTGGTAAACAGTTCGGGTTTCAACAGCCAGGCGATGGTGCACGGGTCGTGCAGCGGTGCGCCGATAAATCCCCATTTCTCGTCTTTATGATACTCGAGGAAGAAGTCGAGTAGTTCAGCAACGATCGTGGAAACCGGGTTACCAATGGCGCGGAAGCGTTCGGTATCTGCGACATGAATTTGTGCTTTATGCGTGACGTCCAGACCGGCCATCACCACCGGAATCCCCGACTGGAAGACGATTTCTGCGGCTTCAGGGTCGACATAAATATTGAATTCGGCGGCAGGCGTCCAGTTGCCCAACCCCATCGCGCCGCCCATGATCACGATACGGGCGATTTTGTCACGCAGTTCAGGATGGCTATTCAGTAACAGTGCGACGTTGGTTTGCGGCCCGGTTGAGACAAGGGTGACCGGTTGTGTGCTCTCGCGCAACGTCTTTGCCATTAGCTCAACGGCGGTGCATGGCTGCGGCGCAAAGGCGGGTTCCGGTAGCGCCGGGCCATCCAGTCCGCTTTCACCGTGGACGTTATCGGCAATGATCAGTTCACGCATCAGGGGCTTGGGCGCGCCGCCCGCCACTGGAATGTCCGTGCGGTTCAGCAGCGTTAACATTCGCAATACGTTGCGTCGCGTTTTATCGGGTGTCTGGTTTCCTGCGGATGAGGTGATGGCTTTAACGTCAAGTTCCGGTGAGGCGAGGGCGAGAACCAGTGCGATCGCGTCATCATGACCCGGGTCGCAATCTATAATTATTGGCAGTGCCATTGTTGCTCCTTATGAATGCTACATTGTGGCAAGGGTAACGCTGGGGTGAAAATGATTCGAGGAGCGAGGCAAGAAAGCGTGAGATGGCGCGCACTCTGACATGCGCGCCGAAAAGATTAATGCAGGATTTTGGCGAGGAAGTCTTTTGCGCGTTCGGATTTCGGGTTAGCGAAGAACTCTTCTTTCGGTGAGTCCTCAACGATTTTTCCTTCGTCCATAAAGATCACCCGATTCGCCACTTTGCGGGCAAAGCCCATTTCATGGGTCACCACCATCATGGTCATCCCTTCGTTGGCCAGTTCAACCATAACGTCCAGTACTTCGTTGATCATCTCTGGATCAAGCGCCGAAGTGGGCTCATCGAACAGCATGGCGATAGGATCCATACACAGCGCGCGGGCAATCGCCACACGCTGCTGCTGGCCGCCGGAAAGCTGCGCTGGATATTTATTGGCATGCGCGGCAAGGCCCACGCGTTCCAGCAACTTCTGCGCTTTTTCACGCGCCGGGGCTTTATCACGCTTAAGCACTTTTACCTGCGCCAGGGTCAGGTTTTCAATAATCGACAGATGCGGGAACAGCTCAAAGTGCTGGAACACCATCCCGACGCGTGAGCGTAACTTCGCCAGATCGGTTTTTTTGTCGTTGACCATGATACCGTTCACGGTGATTTCACCTTTTTGCACCGGCTCCAGACCGTTAACGGTTTTGATCAGCGTCGACTTTCCGGAACCTGACGGGCCGCAGACGACCACCACTTCGCCTTTTTTCACTTCCGTGGAGCAGTCGGTCAGCACCTGAAAGTGACCATACCATTTAGAAACATTTTTCAGGGTAATCATTAAACTGTCCTTTTCTTCAAATAGCTGACCAACAACGACGCGCTCAGGCTGATAACAAAGTAAACGGCACCGGCAAACAGGATCATTTCGACCTGTGTACCATCACGCTCGCCAATCGTAGACGCAGTGCGGAAGAAATCCGCGAGACTTAAGACGTACACCAGAGACGTATCCTGGAACAGGACGATACCCTGCGTCAGCAGCAGCGGCACCATTGCGC
Source organism: Citrobacter sp. MGH 55 (assembly GCF_016906145.1). Classification (NCBI taxonomy): domain Bacteria; kingdom Pseudomonadati; phylum Pseudomonadota; class Gammaproteobacteria; order Enterobacterales; family Enterobacteriaceae; genus Citrobacter; species Citrobacter sp. MGH 55. Next base: position 4,680,240 of record NZ_CP070239.1, on the reverse strand, counting down.
GAAACGCCTGCGGCAAAATGATGAGCTTCATTGACTGCCAGTGGGTCATCCCCAACGCCAGCGCCGCACTTGACTGTCCGCGGGAAATACTCTGGATGCCCGCACGGATAATTTCGGAGTAATAGGCGGCTTCAAACATCGAAAATGCGACCATTGCTGAAATCAGGCGAATATCGGTTTTCGGCGACAGCCCCAGTACGTCCTGTAATAGCCCCGGCACAATCAGGTAGAACCACAACAGTACCATCACCAGCGGGATGGAGCGGAAGACGTTAACGTACGCTTTAGCAAACCAGGCGACAGGCGCAAAACTGGAAAGGCGCATAACGGCGAGAATAGTGCCCCAGACAATACCGATAATCACCGCGGTGACGGTAATTTTCAGCGTAATGAGCAGCCCATCCAGCAGATAGGGCAGGGAAGGGACAATTGAACTCCAGTCGAATTCGTACATTATTTGCCTCCCAGATTGCCAGGCAGGCGGATTTTACGTTCCACCAGACTCATCACCAGCATGATGAAGGCATTAATCAACACGTACGCCAGGGTAATGGCGGTAAATGACTCCCAGGCATGCGCCGAGTAATCGAGCAGCTTCCCGGCCTGCGCGGCCATATCGACCAGACCGATGGTCGAGGCGATGGCGGAGTTTTTCACCAGGTTCATCATCTCAGAGGTCATCGGCGGGACGATCACCCGATAGGCGTTAGGCAACAACACGTAGCGGTAGGCCTGCGGCAGGGTCAGTCCCATCGCCAGCGCTGCGTTTTTTTGACCGCGTGGCAGTGACTGAATGGCGGCACGAACCTGTTCGCAAACGCGCGCGGCGGTAAACAGCCCCAGACAGAGCATGGACGATACGAAGAACTGAATATTGGGATCCAGTTCTGCCTTAAACCACATGCCAAGATCTTCTGGCAGCAGTTCAGGCACCACCAGATACCAGGTGAAGAACTGGACGATCAGCGGTACGTTACGGAACAGTTCTACATACAGGGTGCCGATCCCGGAAAAGAAGCGATTCGGGACGGTGCGTAAAATGCCAAATAAAGAACCGACCAGGAAGGCAATGATCCAGGCGGTGATGGAAAGTGCGACGGTAACCTGGAAACCGCTCCAGAGCCAGCCGAGATAGGTGGTGTTGCCGAATGGGGCCTGTTGTAAAAAGATGCCCCAGTTCCAGTCTATTGACATACATCTACTCCGAAAAAATAAGGGTAGCAGCGCTACCCTCGAAGATTGTTATCCAGCGTACTTCGGTTTTCAGGCCTGATGGGGAACGACCATCAGGCATATAGTCTGTCCGTGCTGCATAGCAATCGAGAGGGCAAGGAGTTCCCGCCCCATTTCGTTCTAGTTAGTTAAGTGCTTTATCATTCGGTTCTTTGAACAGCGCTTGCATTTCGTCCGACAGTTCGAAGTTCATGTTCAGGTTTTTCGGTGGGATCGGATTTTTGAACCACTTATCAAACCATTTCGCGGCTTCGCCTGAAGTCTGCGCCTGGGCGATGGTGTCATCCATCAGCTTTTTGAACTCAGGATCGTTCTTACGCAGCATGCAGCCGTAAGCTTCCTGAGACTGTGGTTTGCCGACGATTTCCCAGTTGTCCGGTTTCTTCGCCTTCGCGCGTTCACCGGCCAGCAGGGCATCATCCATCATAAAGGCAACGGCGCGACCGCTTTCCAGGGTACGGAAAGAGTCACCGTGGTCTTTAGCGCTGATGATACGCATATCCATTTTTTGCTCGTCGTTCAGCTTGTGCAGCAGAATTTCAGAGGTGGTACCTGAGGTGACAACAACCGCTTTGCCTTTCAGGTCCGGGAAGTCTTTAATGTCGCCGCCTTTTTTCGCCAGCAGACGGGTGCCGACGACAAAGATGGTGTCAGAGAAAGCGGCCTGTTTCTGGCGCTCAAGGTTGTTGGTGGTGGACCCGCACTCAAAGTCGAAAGTGCCGTTTTGCAGCAGCGGAATACGGTTCTGCGACGTAATCGGGATCAGCTTCACCTGCAGATCGGGCTTGTTCAGCTTCTTCTTCACGGCTTCAACGATGGCGTTGGAGTAATCCTGAGAATAACCCACCACTTTCTGCTGATTGTCGTAATAAGAGAACGGCACGGAGGATTCACGGTGACCGACGACGATAACGCCGTTTTTGGCGATCTTGTCCAGCGTGCTGCCTGCGGCAGGGGGCGCATCTTCCGCATGTACCAGACCGGCTGACATTCCCATTACCAGCATTGCTGCGGCTAGCTTACGTAATTGCATATCCAACTCCTTATCGTCTGCGCCGTCGACGCAGTGATACCTATTGTGAGTGTCTGTGTTGTTATCACCTGCAACTTAAGCGTGCAGTGTTTTACCTGTTTGTTAACATTTAGTCTGGCTTAATGTAAAGATATTGCTGCGTTATTGTTTATTTTTGCGAAGTGCGCCGCACCGTTTAGAGGCAAAAATCCCTCGTTGCACCGTTTCGGTGCTACTGGTGAACTGCTTTAGTGCGACGACGTTGCGCTGAACGCCAAAAACAGGTTTGCCTTTGTTAACAAAGCAATAGGCGTGCCAGAATGGAAGAAGAGGATGGAGAATGGTAGGCCGGATAAGACGCGTAAGCGCGGTTATCCGGCCTGATACAGGGAGAAATCGATTATTTACGACGTTGACGCAAACTCATTAACACGGCGGCAAAACCGAACAGCGCGGTCAGGAGCCACAGCGGCCAGTTGCCGGTGCGAGCATATGGCGTTAAGCCCATTGTTGGCGTTACATCGACGGTTAACACCTGGCGCGTAAATTGCGGGATCATCGCCTGAATCTCGCCCTGCGGACCAATCACCGCTGTAATACCGTTGTTAGTACTGCGCAGCAGGGGGCGTGCCAGCTCCAGCGAGCGCATCCGCGCCATCTGGAAATGCTGCCAAGGACCAATCGACTTACCAAACCACGCATCGTTGGAGATGGTTAGCAGAAAGTCCGTGTCCGGGCGGAAGTTATCGCGTACCTGTTCACCCAGAATGATCTCGTAGCAAATCGCGGCGGTCAGTGCTAAACCGTGCGCATGCAGCTGCGGCTGAATGTACGGGCCACGGCTGAACGAGGACATCGGCAGGTCAAAGAACGGCGCTAAGGGGCGAAGAATGGATTCCAGCGGCACAAACTCACCAAACGGCACCAGATGGTTTTTGTTGTAGCGGTTGGTGGAGTCATAACGGTAAGGATTGTCTTTCCCCAACGTGATGATGGTGTTGTAGGTGTCGTAACGGTTTTGCTTGTTCAGTCGCGCATCGACAATACCGGTAATCAACGAGCTGTTCTTCGAACGCAACAGGTCATCCAGCATGCCCAGAAAGCGCTGCTGGTTGATTTCCAGATCCGGAATGGCGGATTCCGGCCAGATGATCAGCTGCGATTTCCCCATTTCGGGCTGCGTCGCATCCAGATAGATCTTGAGCGTATTCATCAACTGGCCTTCGTCCCATTTCAACGACTGCGGGATATTGCCCTGAACCAGCGACACGCGGGTTGTTCTTTCCGGCTCCAGGGTGAACCACTGGATATAGCGCAGTGGGAAAGGGAGCGCGAAAAGAACGATGGCGACCACCAGCGGACGCCAGTTACGGCTGACCAGCGAGAGAACCAGCAATCCGCTGACCATCATCAACAGGAAGTTTATGGCTTCGACACCCATGACCGGTGCCAGCCCTTTCAGCGGGCCGTCGATCTGACTGTAGCCGAACTGCAGCCATGGAAATCCGGTCAGCACCCAGCCACGCAGAAATTCCGTTAGCTGCCAGACCACCGGCGCAGCAATAGCAACCCGCAGCCAGCTGGTTTTTGGCCACAGACGCGTAAGTACGCCAGCAAACAGTCCGGTATACAGCGAAAGGTATGCCGCGAGCAGCACCACAAGGAAGACGTTCACCGGGCCTGGCATCCCACCAAACTGCGCGATACTGACGTAAACCCAGTTGATACCTGTACCGAAGAGTCCCAGTCCCCAGAAATAGCCGATAGCAGCTGACTGACGCGGGCGACGATTCAGGGTGAGTGCCTGCAAGCCCATCAGCGACACAATCGCAGCGGGCCAGATGTCATAAGGAGAAAAAGCCAGCGTACCGCAGGCACCGAATAATAACGCCAGCAGCAGGCGAATGCGCTGGCGTTCAAGTAATGAGGCAAAAGCCATTGAGTTCTTCTTCCCGTTCGGTGTTATTCGTCCAGTTTTGGCTGGGGGGAGTCATCCGGAATTCTGACGTGAACCTGAATAATACGACGGCTGTCGGCCATGGCCACTTTGAACTGGTAACCATCGATATCAATGGTTTCACCCCGTGCGGGCAGGTGACCAAACGCCTGCATCACCAGACCCCCAATGGTATCGACCTCTTCGTCGCTAAAGCTGGTGCCGAAGGCATCATTGAAGTCTTCGATCGGCGCGAGCGCGCGAATGGTCCAGGTATGGCGACTGAGCTGACGGAAGTCGATATCATCTTCTTCGTCGTATTCATCTTCGATTTCACCGACGATCAGTTCGAGGATATCTTCAATGGTGACCAGACCAGAGACACCGCCGAATTCGTCGATGACGATAGCCATATGGTAACGCTGAGAGCGAAACTCTTTGAGCATACGGTCAACGCGTTTGCTCTCCGGGACGACAACGGCCTGGCGTAACACTTTCTCCATGCTGAAGGCTTCGGCATCGCTGCGCATAAACGGCAGCAAGTCCTTGGCCATCAGAATCCCTTCAATGTGATCTTTGTCTTCGCTGATCACCGGAAAACGCGAGTGGGCGGACTCGATGATGACATCGAGGCATTCGTCCAGCGTCTGGTTGCGTTTCAGGGTAATCATCTGGGAGCGGGGAATCATGATGTCGCGAACGCGCTGGTCCGCAATGTCCATCACCCCTTCGAGCATATCGCGCGTATCTTCATCGATAAGGTCGTTCTGCCCGGAATCACGGATCAGCGCCAGCAATTCATCACGGTTTTTCGGTTCACCGTGGAAAAGTTGGCTCAGTAACAGGGAGAAAAATCCCTTCTTGCTGCTTAACGTGTCACTACTGTGTGAATTGTCGTCGCTCATGGCGTCGTATGGGTTCTCTTGTTAGTTAATCTCTTGCTCAATGCGCGCAAACTCAGCGCATGGCATCACCAGAAACCACCGGGCATTCGCCCGGTCGCTTATTCCTTCTCGGCAATGTACGGATCCTCATAGCCCAGAGCAAGCATAATCTCTGTCTCGAGGGATTCCATCTCTTCTGCCTCGTCGTCTTCGATATGATCGTAACCCAGCAAATGCAGGCTGCCGTGGACGACCATGTGCGCCCAGTGGGCATCCAGCGGCTTACCTTGATCCCGGGCTTCCTGTTCAACTACCTGACGGCAGATGATCAAATCACCGAGCAGCGGCATTTCAATCCCTGGCGGCGCTTCAAACGGAAAAGAGAGCACGTTGGTCGGCTTATCTTTCCCACGATAGGTCAGATTGAGGTCGTGGCTTTCGGCCTCGTCCACCAGGCGAATCGTCACTTCTGATTCTTCCTGAAATTGCGGGATAACCGCATTCAACCAGGTCTGAAACTGGCTCTCTTCTGGCAAACCGCTGTTGTTCTCACACGCCAGTTGCAAATCAAGGATCACCTGACTCATTTCTGTTCCTGTTGTTCCTGAGCTTCACGCTTGCGCTCGGCAGCCAGCTCGGCTTTACGTTTTTGTTCGGCTTCTTCCCAGGCTTCATAGGCGTTAACGATACGGGCTACCACCGGGTGGCGCACGACGTCTTCGCTGTGGAAGAAGTTAAAGCTGATCTCGTCGACCTCTGCCAGCACCTCAACGGCATGGCGCAGACCCGATTTGATGTTGCGCGGCAGGTCAATCTGCGTGACGTCGCCGGTAATCACCGCCTTCGAGTTAAAGCCGATACGGGTCAGGAACATCTTCATCTGTTCGATAGTGGTGTTCTGACTTTCATCAAGAATGATAAAGGCATCGTTCAGTGTACGTCCGCGCATATAGGCCAGCGGAGCCACTTCAATCACGTTGCGCTCAATCAGCTTTTCAACTTTCTCGAAGCCGAGCATTTCGAACAGGGCGTCATACAGCGGGCGCAGATACGGGTCGACCTTCTGGCTCAAATCGCCTGGCAGGAAGCCCAGTTTTTCCCCGGCTTCAACCGCCGGACGGGTCAGCAGAATACGGCGGATCTCCTGGCGCTCAAGGGCATCCACGGCAGCGGCAACGGCGAGGTAGGTTTTCCCTGTACCGGCAGGACCGACGCCGAAGGTGATGTCATGGTCGAGAATGTTGGCGATGTACTGCGCCTGGTTAGGTGTACGCGGTTTAATCACACCACGCTTGGTTTTGATATTGACCGCTTTGCCGTACTCGGGAACGCTCTCAGCGCTCTGCTCAAGCACACGCGCTTCTTTAATCGCAAGGTGGATTTGTTCCGGTTCGATATCCTGCGTCTGGCCGCGCATCGGCGCAGTATCCACATACAGGCTGCGCAGGATATCTGCCGCAGCGGTGACGCAAATCGGGCGACCGGTCAGTTTAAAATGGTTGTCACGGCGGTTAATCTCGATGCCGAGACGGCGTTCCAGCTGTTTGATGTTGTCGTCAAACGGGCCGCAAAGGCTCAGCAGGCGGGCGTTGTCTGCGGGCTCAAGGGTAATTTCGCGAGTGTCTGTGTTCAAACTGTTCCTCTTATGCATAGGGAGCCGGAAGGCGAACATTCACCGGCCTGTCAGGAAATTATTCACGCCACAGGTGAAAGGCGCAAGCACTGGAATAAAGATGGGGGCGCAGAGAGGAAATACAAGAGCCTTATCGGGCCTATGAAGCGTCGTGCTTTGTAGGCCCGATAAGCGCAGCGTTATCGGGCATTTTGATGTTTTCAGCAGAATTAAGGCTGCCAGAACCCGACGCCAATCTCGTTCTCTTTACGGGTTCGCGCAATCACCGATTCCGGGGTTTCTGCAATGCGCAGACCCATTTCGTCTTCGGTACGCACCACTTTCCCGCGCAGTGAGTTGGTCCAGACATCGGTAATTTCCACATCGACAAATTTACCAATCATCTCCGGCGTGCCTTCGAAGTTCACCACGCGGTTATTTTCGGTACGACCAGACAGTTCCATGATGCTCTTACGCGACGTTCCTTCTACCAGAATACGCTGAACGGTGCCGAGCATACGACGGCTCCAGGCCATCGCCTGCTGGTTAATGCGATCCTGAAGAATATACAGACGCTGTTTCTTCTCTTCTTCCGGCACATCATCGACCATATCGGCGGCTGGCGTTCCCGGACGTGCAGAGAAGATGAAGCTGTAGCTCATGTCGAAATTAACGTCAGCAATCAGCTTCATGGTCTGCTCGAAGTCCTGGGTGGTTTCACCCGGGAAGCCGACGATGAAGTCGGAGCTTATCTGAATGTCCGGACGTGCCGCACGCAGCTTGCGAATGATCGCTTTATATTCCAGCGCCGTGTGGGTTCGTCCCATCAGGTTCAGTACGCGATCCGAACCGCTCTGTACCGGCAGGTGCAGGAAGCTCACCAGTTCCGGCGTGTCGCGATAGACGTCGATAATGTCGTCGGTGAACTCGATCGGATGGCTGGTGGTGAAGCGGATGCGATCGATACCGTCAATGGCGGCAACAAGACGCAGCAGGTCGGCGAACGAACCGGTGGTACCGTCGTAGTTTTGTCCGCGCCAGGCGTTGACGTTCTGGCCAAGTAGATTGACTTCACGGACGCCCTGAGCGGCGAGCTGGGCGATTTCAAACAGAATGTCATCAGACGGACGGCTGACTTCCTCACCGCGGGTGTAAGGCACCACGCAGTAAGTACAATATTTGTTGCAGCCTTCCATAATAGAGACAAACGCGGTCGGACCTTCCGCACGCGGTTCTGGCAGGCGGTCAAACTTCTCGATCTCCGGGAAGCTAATATCAACAACCGGACTACGGTTGCCGCGAACGGAGTTAATCATTTCCGGCAGGCGATGCAGCGTTTGCGGCCCGAAGATAATGTCGACATAATGCGCGCGTTGGCGGATATGATCGCCTTCCTGAGACGCCACACACCCGCCGACGCCGATGATCAGATCGGGATTTTTCTCTTTCAAGAGCTTCCAGCGGCCCAACTGATGGAAGACTTTTTCCTGAGCCTTCTCGCGGATTGAGCAGGTATTCAGCAGCAGCACATCCGCTTCTTCCGCCACATCGGTCAGTTGATACCCGTGAGTGGCATCCAGCAGATCGGCCATCTTCGATGAATCGTATTCGTTCATCTGACAGCCCCAGGTTTTAATATGGAGTTTTTTGGTCATCGACTTGCTCTTGCGAAATAGTGGCTGAATTGCAGGGCGCATAGTGTAATGCTTTGCTGCCCTGGTGACCAGTATGACCGTTATCAGCCTCAAGGGGTAAAAAATCCTGTAAACTTGTCTTATTCATGCAACAGGATGATTGACCATGACAAATCAACCAACGGAAATTGCCATTGTCGGCGGGGGAATGGTCGGTGGCGCACTGGCGCTGGGACTGGCCCAACACGGCTTCACAGTAACGGTGATTGAACACGCCGCGCCTGCGCCGTTTGTTGCACACAGCCAGCCGGACGTGCGTATTTCGGCGATCAGCGCCGCCTCGGTTTCACTGCTGAAGGGACTCGGCGTCTGGGATGCCGTGCAGGGGATGCGCAGTCATCCCTATCGTCGACTGGAAACCTGGGAATGGGAAAACGCACATGTGGTGTTTGACGCCAGCGAACTGAAGCTGCCGCTACTTGGGTATATGGTTGAAAACAACGTTTTGCAACAGGCGCTCTGGCAAGCGCTGGAAGCGCATCCGAAAGTGACGCTGCGGGTTCCGGCTTCGCTGATTGCGCTGCATCGCCATAACGAACGTCATGAGCTGGAACTGGCCGGTGGCGAGCGAATCACCGCAAAACTGGTGATTGGCGCGGATGGCGCAAATTCGCAGGTGCGGCAGATGGCCGGCATTGGCATTCACGCCTGGCAGTATGCGCAATCCTGTATGCTGATTACCGTTCAGTGCGAGAATGACCCTGGTGACAGCACCTGGCAGCAGTTTACGCCGGAGGGGCCGCGCGCGTTTCTGCCGCTGTTCGACAACTGGGCATCGCTGGTGTGGTATGACTCACCGGCGCGGATCCGTCAGTTGCAGGGGCTAAGTATGTCGCAGCTTCAGACGGAGATCGCGAAGCATTTCCCGGCGCGTCTGGGACAGGTGATGCCCGTCGCGGCAGGTGCGTTTCCGCTGACGCGCCGTCATGCCCTGCAATATGTGCAGCCGGGGCTGGCGCTGGTTGGTGATGCGGCGCACACCATTCATCCGCTGGCCGGGCAGGGGGTAAACCTGGGCTATCGCGACGTGGATGCGCTGATTGATGTGCTGGTGAATGCCCGCAGTTATGGCGAGGCCTGGGCGAGTCAGCCGGTTCTGAAACGTTACCAGACCCGGCGCATGGCGGATAACTTCATCATGCAAAGCGGGATGGATCTGTTCTACGCCGGATTCAGTAATGATCTGCAGCCGCTGCGAATTATTCGTAACCTTGGACTAATGGCGGCTGAACGCGCTGGCGTGTTAAAACGTCAGGCGCTGAAATACGCATTAGGGCTGTAGCGTTGATAAAGGCCTGATGGCGGTACGCTTATCAGGCCTGTTCGTTGGTCACTAGCAGAAAAGCAAAAAGCTCGCCGAAGCGAGCTTTTCTGATGTGGCTGGGGTACGAGGATTCGAACCTCGGAATGCCGGAATCAGAATCCGGTGCCTTACCGCTTGGCGATACCCCAATGGTATGTCGGTTATCTCGCGCCGGACTCAGCCCGGTGCTTTACAGCCTGGAGATATCCAATAGTGCAGTACATCTTGAAATTTGGCTGGGGTACGAGGATTCGAACCTCGGAATGCCGGAATCAGAATCCGGTGCCTTACCGCTTGGCGATACCCCAACAAATTGTTTTTGAACCCGTTTAAAGAAACTAACGTGTTCTGAATATGGTGGCTACGACGGGATTCGAACCTGTGACCCCATCATTATGAGTGATGTGCTCTAACCAACTGAGCTACGTAGCCCTCTTTTTTCGCGCTTACCTTATCGGCGTTGCGGGGCGCATTATGCGTATTGAGCCTTGAAGCGTCAACCCCTTTTTCATCGAAAACGCCCGGAATGTGACTGTTTGGTTAGGTTGCGAACAGCGTGGCGCAATATTCGGCAATTATTGGTTATTAATCGCTTTCTGAACCGTTTTTCAGGATCAAAAAAGGGCCCCGAAAGGCCCTTTTTCATCAGCGTGGCTTATTGATAAGCGGACTGGTGAACACCCACTGCGCGACCGGATGGATCGTTCATGGTTTTGAACGCTTCGTCCCATTCGATCGCCTTAGCAGAAGAGCAGGCGACGGAAGGGCCACCCGGTACACATTCTGCAGCGCTTGGTACCGGGAACAACTCTTCGAAGATCTCGCGGTACAGATACGCTTCTTTTGAGGACGGCGTGTTGTACGGGAAGCGGAAGCGGGCGGTTTCCAGTTGCTGATCGGAAACTTGCTTAGCGGCCACCTCTTTCAGGGTGTCGATCCAACTGTAACCCACACCGTCGGAGAACTGCTCTTTCTGACGCCATGCGACGCTTGCCGGCAGATAGGATTCAAAACATTCGCGAAGGATATGTTTTTCCATCTTGCCGTTGCCGCACATTTTATCTTCCGGGTTGATGCGCATCGCCACGTCGAGGAATTTTTTATCCAGGAACGGGACGCGTGCTTCCACCCCCCAGGCCGACATCGCCTTGTTGGCGCGGGCGCAGTCGAACATGTGCAGCGCCTGGAGTTTACGTACGGTCTCTTCGTGCAGTTCTTTGGCGTCTGGCGCCTTATGGAAATAGAGATAGCCGCCGAACACTTCATCTGACCCTTCGCCAGACAGCACCATTTTGATGCCCATCGCCTTGATCTTACGCGACATTAAGTACATCGGCGTGGAGGCGCGAATGGTGGTGACATCGTAAGTTTCGATGTGATAAATCACGTCGCGGATCGCGTCCAGCCCTTCCTGTACCGTAAAGTGAATCTCATGGTGTACGGTCCCCAGATGGTTCGCCACTTCCTGCGCGGCTTTCAGATCCGGAGAGCCTTCCAGACCGACGGCGAAGGAGTGGAGTTGCGGCCACCAGGCTTCAGAACGTTCGTCATCTTCGACACGACGAGCGGCGAATTTTTTGGTGATCGCTGAGATAACGGAAGAGTCCAGGCCGCCAGAGAGCAGCACGCCGTAAGGCACGTCTGACATCAGGTGGCTTTTAACGGAATCTTCCAGCGCCTGACGCAGTTCGTTTTTGTCGGTAACGTTATCTTTTACCGCGTCAAAATCGAACCAGTCACGCTGATAGTACTGACGGATTTCACCGTCTTTGCTCCACAGATAGCTTCCCGCCGGGAACTCTTTAATGGTGCGGCACACCGGCACCAGCGCTTTCATTTCTGACGCCACATACAGGTTGCCGAATTCGTCGTAGCCCATATACAGCGGGATAATGCCGATATGGTCGCGACCAATCAAATATGCATCCTGCTCGCTGTCATACAGCGCGAAGGCAAACATCCCTTGCAGGTCGTCAAGAAACTCTACGCCTTTTTCCTGATACAGCGCGAGGATCACTTCGCAGTCAGAGCCGGTCTGGAACGCGTAGCGATCGCCATATTCTGCACGCAGCGCCTGGTGGTTATAGATTTCACCGTTGACGGCCAGCACGTGGGTTTTCTTTTCGTTATACAGCGGCTGCGCACCGGCGTTGACGTCGACAATCGACAGACGTTCATGGGCCAGAATGGCCTTATCACAGGCATAAATACCGGACCAGTCCGGGCCGCGATGGCGCATCAGGCGTGACAGCTCAAGCGCTTTTTTACGCAGTTCACCTGCATCTGACTTAATATCGAATACGCCGAAAATTGAACACATAACCTTCTCCGTTAACCTGTTGCGTAATGCTTTTAGTGTTTGCTTGCTAAAGAAAATGCCGCAAAGAAACAAGAGGCGCAAGGGGTTTGCGGTCTGAAAAAGAAAAAACGCAATGGCTATTGCTGAATGGTGAAAAAAGATTACGTATTGAGCATATTCATTGATGGATTATCAGTTTTTTGCCACTTTTGTTGAATGGAGTGTTTTTTTCATGAGGCAGAAATGAAGAACCACGTCCTGAGACGTGGTTCGCTTTAAATAACATCGATTTCAGCGACGGAGGGATAAATCCAGCTCGGGCGGAACGGCATACTGTCGATGTCATCCAGCGTGGAAACGCCGGAGAGCACCAGAATGGTTTCGAGTCCCGCCTGGAAGCCCGCGAGAATATCGGTGCGCAGGTTATCGCCAACAATGACCGTCTCTTCCGAGTGCGCCTGCATTTTATTTAACGCCGCGCGAATGATCCACGGACTGGGTTTACCAACGTAGAACGGTTTACGACCGGAGATTTTTTCGATACCTGCACAGAGCGCGCCACAGGCCGGATAAAACCCGCGACCGTGAGTGTCCGGGTTGGTAGCGATAAAGCGTGCGCCGTTTGCCACAAAGTAAGCTGCTTTGTGCATCATGTCCCAGTTGTAGGAACGGGTCTCGCCAACGATTACGAAATCCGGGTTTACATCGGTAATGGTGAAACCGGCTTTATACAATTCGTGGATCAGTGCGCCTTCGCCGACCACATATGCCTTTTTCCCTTCCTGACGACGCAGGAAATCGGCAGTCGCCATTGCCGAGGTATAAAACACGCTGTCCGGCACATTGACGCCAGCCGTCGCGAAACGGTTCGCCAGATCCTGGCCGGTCTGCGACGGGTAATTGGTCAACAGCACCAGCGGCAGGCCTTTTTCCATTACGCCAGTCAAAAATTCCGCCGCACCCGGTACGGCGACGTTGTCGTGCATTAGCACGCCGTCGATATCACAAATGACATTCTTAATGGTCATGAACTACCCAGGAGATGTGTTATTAATCCGATACTATAAGAGCGCATCAGTTTTCCAGCAAATGCTGGAGCAAAATACCGTTGAGCATAGCGCGTTTTACCAGCGCAAACGCACCGATGGCCGAGCGGTGATCCAACGTAGAACGCACCACGGGCAAATTCGTGCGAAACGCCTTCAGCGCCTGCGTATTAATGCAGCTTTCAATGGCGGGTAAGAGCACTTTATCGGCTTCGGTGATCTCACCGGCAATCACGACTTTTTGCGGATTAAACAAGTTGATGGCGATCGCAATGGTTTTGCCCAGATGACGCCCGACGTGCTCGATCACCTCAGAAGCCAGGCTGTCGCCCTTATTTGCCGCCTTGCAGATGGTTTTGATCGTGCAGTCGTCCAGCGGAACACGGCTCTGGTAACCTTGCTTGAGCAGATTAAGAACGCGATGTTCAATCGCCGCGTTTGCAGCAATGGTTTCCAGACAACCGAAGTTGCCGCAGTGGCAGCGCTCGCCCAATGGTTCAACCTGGATGTGACCAATCTCGCCAACGTTGCCGTTACGACCAATAAAAATTCGCCCGTTAGAGATGATTCCGGCGCCTGTTCCGCGGTGGACGCGCACCAGAATGGAATCTTCGCAATCCTGACTTGCACCAAAGTAGTGCTCTGCCAGCGCCAGACTGCGGATATCGTGACCGACAAAACAGGTGACGAGGAACCGTTTTTCCAGTGCCTCAACCAGTCCCCAGTTCTCCACCTGAATATGCGGCATATAGTGGATCTTGCCGCTTTCCGGATCGACAAGCCCCGGCAGAATCACGGAAATGGCGATGAGCTCGCGGATTTTGCGCTGATTGCTGTCAATAAAAGCGGTAATGGCATTGAGCAACGCGTGTTCCAGCGTTTCCTGCGTCCGTTCGGGCAGAGGATAGTGCTCTTCCGCCAGCACTTTGCTGCTCAGGTCGAACAGGGTGATGGTCGCGTCGTGGCGGCCAAGACGCACGCCAATGGCGTGGAAACTGCGGGTTTCGGTGACGATAGAGATGGCGCGGCGGCCTCCGGTGGAGGCCTGTTGATCGACTTCTTTGATCAGTCCGCGTTCAATCAGTTGACGCGTAATTTTGGTTACGCTGGCGGGGGCAAGCTGGCTTTGTTCGGCAATCTGGATCCGCGAGATTGGCCCATGCTGGTCAATCAGGCGGTAAACGGCCGCGCTGTTAAGCTGTTTTACGAGATCAACATTACCTATTTGAGCTTGTCCGCCTGGTGTCATACTTTCTCTTACTCAGTAACGACCTCGTTACCATTAACGATGGTCTTGATGATTTTAAAGTCGTGTGTGAAAGCGGTCAGGTTCGCCACTTTACCCGCCGCGATACTGCCGAGGTGTTTCTCAACACCGATGGCACGCGCAGGGTAGAGGGTCGCCATGCGCAGCACTTCGTCGAGTGCGATACCGCAATGTTCAACCAGATTACGCACGCCTTCAATCATGGTTAGTGATGAACCGCTCAGCGTTCCGTTCTCATCTACACAGAGTCCATTGCGGTAGTATATTGTTTTACCAGCAAAAATGAACTGTTCAATATTTGCCCCTGCCGGCGCAGTCGCATCCGTCACCAGGCACAGTTTGTCGCCTTTCAGCCGTTTGGCGTTGCGGATATTGGCGTAGTCAACGTGCAGACCGTCGGCAATCACGCCGCAATAGATATCAGCTTCATCCAGAATCGCACCTGCCAGGCCCGGTTCGCGTCCGGTGATATAAGGCATCGCATTGAACAGATGTGTAGCAAAGGTGATACCTGCACGGAACCCGGCTTTCGCTTCTTTCAGCGTGGCGTTGGAGTGCCCGGCGGAGACTACAATCCCGGCATTCGCCAACTTGCTGATCACTTCTGCAGGAACCATTTCCGGCGCCAGCGTCACTTTGGTGATTACGTCGGCATTATCGCACAGGAAATCGACCAGCGCAGCGTCAGGCTGACGGACAAAGCTCGGATTGTGCGTCCCTTTTTTCACCAGGTTCAGCCACGGGCCTTCCAGGTGCAGACCCAGCGCCTGATTCGGATGTTTGGCCAGGTATTCACGCATCACGCGAATGCCTTGCTTCATGAGATCATCGCTGGTGGTAATCAGCGTAGGCAGGTAGTTGGTGCAGCCCGATTTCTCGTTGGCCTTCTGCATGATCTCCAGCGTTTCAACGGTGACGGCTTCTGCCGTGTCGTTAAACTGCACGCCGCCGCAGCCGTTGAGCTGGACATCGATAAAGCCGGGGGAAAGAATGGCCCCGTTCACTGAACGTTGTTCGATCTCTGGCGGCAGTTCTGCCACAGGACAAACGCGGTCAATCAGGCCATTGGCGACAACAATCGCATGGTCATCAAGAATTTCGTGACCGGTGAAGATCCGGCCCTGGGTTAAAGCATACATTCCGACCCCCGATTTCAAAAAAATGCCGCCCTGAACATAAAACAGGGCGGAGACTACATTACAGACCTTTGATATTTTCGGCTTCTAACTCGTTGAAATATTTCAGTGTCTTAACTTTCAGTTCCATTGTGGATGGCTCATCGCACACCACAACCGCTTTCGGATGCAGTTGCAGACAGCTGATGGTCCACATGTGGTTTACATTGCCTTCCACCGCAGCCTGCAGCGCCTGCGCTTTCTGCGAACCCAGCACCAGAATCATCACTTCTTCAGCGTCCAGCAGGGTACCCACGCCAACGGTCAGCGCGTACTTCGGTACCTGATCCACGTCGCCGTCAAAGAAACGGGAGTTTGCCACACGGGTGTCATGCGTCAGGGTTTTGATACGGGTACGAGAAGCCAGCGACGAAGCCGGTTCGTTAAAGGCGATATGACCATCATTACCGACACCACCCATGAACAGGTGGATTTTACCGTAGGAACGGATCTTTTCTTCATACTGACGGCATTCGGCGTCGATGTCCGGCGCGTTGCCGTTGAGCAGGTTGATATTTTCTGCTGGAATATCAACATGGTCAAAGAAATTGCGATGCATGAAGCTGTAGTAGCTTTCCGGATGCTCTTTTGGCAAGCCGACATATTCGTCCATATTGAACGTCACGACGTGTTTGAAGCTAACCTGGCCCGCTTTGTGCATTTCGACTAAGGCTTTATACGCTGTCAACGGCGTGCCGCCTGTCGGCAGACCCAGAACAAACGGACGATCGGCTGTCGGTTTGAACGCGTTGATGCGATTAACGATATGGCGTGCCGCCCATTTGCCGACCTGTTCAGCGGAAGTCAGGGGAATCAGTCTCATTCTTCACCTCAGAAAGTAAATGTAAGCCGTTGACGGATTGTTCAGGTGCATGGCAAAGCGTAACCTGGCATGCATCAGTTGGGTCAATCTGTCTTGATTTTTTGAATGATAAAATAAGTTTTCCCACATAGCCAGTAAAAGGGAGTGAATATAACGATATTTGGTGACTAAACTCACAAAAAACACGCTTTTAATTTGCGGTACGAATTAAATTTTTACACACTCACAATGCCAGTAAAGCAACAACTGAATTTCAATAAGTTAGTGACAAAATAAAAACACAGCTTAAAGCGAGCCTTAACGGGGTCTCAAAGGGGGAAGAAAGTGAGTATTCTAGGTTATCTGCAAAAGGTAGGCCGTGCGCTAATGGTGCCGGTCGCCACGCTGCCTGCGGCGGCAATATTGATGGGGGTCGGCTATTGGATCGACCCGGTAGGTTGGGGTGGAGACAACGCCCTTGCGGCGTTCTTCATTAAGTCCGGTTCCGCCATTATCGATAACATGTCCGTACTGTTTGCTATCGGTGTGGCTTACGGTATGTCTAAAGATAAAGACGGTGCTGCGGCGCTGACCGGTTTTGTGGGCTTCCTGGTGCTGACCACGCTCTGTTCTCCGGCGGCGGTTTCCATGATTCAGAAGATCCCTGCAGACCAGGTGCCTGCTGCTTTCGGTAAGATCAGCAACCAGTTCGTGGGTATCCTTGTCGGTATTATCTCTGCTGAACTGTACAACCGCTTTAGTAGCGTTGAGCTGCCGAAAGCGCTCTCCTTCTTCAGCGGGCGCCGTCTGGTACCGATCCTCACCTCTTTTGTGATGA
This sequence comes from Citrobacter sp. MGH 55, assembly GCF_016906145.1. NCBI lineage: Bacteria > Pseudomonadati > Pseudomonadota > Gammaproteobacteria > Enterobacterales > Enterobacteriaceae > Citrobacter > Citrobacter sp. MGH 55. Next base: position 4,663,139 of record NZ_CP070239.1, on the reverse strand, counting down.
TCGTTGTGGCGTTCATCATGATGTACATCTGGCCGGTAATTTTCGACGGTCTGGTTAACTTCGGTGAACACATTCAAAAACTGGGCTCAACCGGTGCGGGTATCTACGCCTTCTTTAACCGTCTGTTGATTCCGGTGGGTCTGCATCACGCCCTGAACTCCGTATTCTGGTTCGACGTTGCGGGGATTAACGACATTCCTAACTTCCTCGGCGGCGCCCAGTCTATTGAATCGGGTAAAGCAGTTGTCGGGATTACCGGTCGTTATCAGGCGGGCTTCTTCCCAATCATGATGTTTGGTCTGCCGGGTGCGGCGCTGGCTATCTACCACTGCGCGCGTCCTGAGAACAAGGCGAAAGTGCTGGGTATTATGATGGCCGGTGCGTTTGCGGCATTCTTTACCGGTATCACTGAACCGCTGGAATTCTCCTTCATGTTCGTTGCGCCGGTTCTGTATGTGATTCACGCCGTCCTGACCGGGATCTCTGTATTCATCGCAGCGAGCATGCATTGGATTGCTGGCTTCGGCTTCAGCGCGGGTCTGGTGGATATGGTGCTTTCTTCCCGTAACCCGCTGGCGACCCAGTGGTGGATGCTGATCCCGCAGGGTCTGGTGTTCTTTGCCATCTACTACGTGGTGTTCCGTTTCGTTATTACCAAATTCAACCTGATGACGCCGGGTCGCGAACTGGCTGTGGCTGGCAGCGAAGCGGACGGTCAGGACCTCAATGTGAGCAGCGATAAAGAGCAGGACGTTTCTGCCCTGGCGCGTCAGTACATCGCCGCCATCGGTGGTTCTGATAACCTCACCGGTATTGACGCCTGCATCACCCGTCTGCGTCTGAGCGTAAAAGACTCGTCGCTGGTGAATGAAGGTCTGGCGAAACGCCTGGGTGCTTCTGGTGTGATTCGTCTGAACAAAACCAGCGTGCAGATTATCGTCGGCTTCGTGGCTGAGAAAATCGCTAACGCGATGAAAACCACCGGTCCGGTTGCGGCGGCTGAAGCCTCTGCTGCGCCTGTTGCCCAGGCAGCAGCTAAACCGCAGGCGGTTCCAAATGCGGTGACCATTGCCGAACTGCTTTCTCCGGTAACCGGTGATGTGGTTGCGCTGGAGCAGGTGCCTGACGAAGCGTTCGCCAGCAAAGCGGTGGGTGACGGTGTTGCGGTAAAACCAACGGATAAAACCGTAGTTTCTCCGGCAGCGGGCACGATTGTGAAAATCTTCAATACCAATCATGCGTTCTGTCTGGAAACCGAGAAAGGCGCGGAAATCGTTGTCCACATGGGTATCGATACCGTCGCGCTGAACGGCCAGGGCTTCACGCGTCTGGTAGAAGAGGGCGCGGAAGTGACCGCGGGTCAGCCGATTCTGGAAATGGATCTGGATTACCTGAACGCAAACGCGCGCTCTATGATTAGTCCGGTGGTATGCAGCAACATCGACGATTTCAGCGGCTTGGTGATTAAAGCCGACGGTCACGTGGTTGCCGGTCAAACGCCACTGTATGAGATCAAAGGGTAGGTCGGATAAGGTATAAGACGCCATCCGGCAACATGAAGCGGCGGGGGAAACCTCCGCCGCTTTTTTTTGCAGCAAAATCCCTCCTATTTTTCATCAACGCCACTTTTTCAGTAACTAAAGGTTGTCAGTCAGTCCGGCTTATAAGATCATACGCCGTTATACGTTGTTTACGCTTTGAGGAATCCACGATGAGTGAGGCTGAAGCCCGCCCGAGTAACTTTATTCGTCAGATCATCGATGAAGATCTGGCCAGTGGTAAGCACACCACAGTCCATACCCGTTTTCCGCCGGAGCCAAATGGCTATCTGCACATTGGCCACGCGAAATCCATCTGCCTGAACTTTGGTATCGCGCAAGACTACCAGGGCCAGTGCAACCTGCGTTTCGATGACACCAACCCGGTAAAAGAAGATATCGAGTACGTTGATTCGATCAAAAACGACGTTGAGTGGTTAGGTTTTCACTGGGCTGGCAACGTTCGCTACTCCTCAGATTACTTTGATCAACTGCACGCTTATGCGGTTGAACTGATCAACAAAGGTCTGGCGTATGTTGATGAGCTGACGCCGGAGCAGATCCGCGAATACCGTGGCACGCTGACTCAGCCTGGCAAAAACAGTCCGTTCCGCGATCGCAGCATCGAAGAGAACCTCGCGCTGTTTGAAAAAATGCGTACCGGCGGTTTTGAAGAAGGTAAAGCCTGCCTGCGTGCGAAGATCGACATGGCGTCGCCGTTTATCGTGATGCGCGATCCGGTTCTGTACCGCATTAAATTTGCCGAGCACCATCAGACCGGCAACAAGTGGTGCATCTACCCGATGTACGACTTCACCCACTGCATCAGCGATGCGCTGGAAGGTATTACCCACTCTCTGTGTACCCTGGAATTCCAGGACAACCGTCGTCTGTACGACTGGGTGCTCGATAACATCACGATTCCGGTTCATCCGCGCCAGTATGAATTCTCGCGCCTGAATCTGGAATACACGGTGATGTCCAAGCGTAAGCTGAACCTGCTAGTGGCTGACAAGCACGTTGAAGGCTGGGACGATCCGCGTATGCCGACGATCTCTGGTCTGCGTCGTCGTGGCTATACCGCAGCGGCGATCCGTGAATTCTGCAAACGCATCGGCGTGACCAAGCAGGACAATACGATCGAAATGGCGTCGCTGGAATCTTGTATCCGCGAAGATCTGAACGAAAACGCCCCGCGTGCGATGGCGGTTATTGATCCGGTGAAACTGGTTATCGAGAACTACCCGCAGGGTGAAAGCGAAATGGTCACCATGCCTAACCATCCGAACAAACCGGAAATGGGCGCGCGTGAAGTTCCTTTCAGCGGTGAAATCTGGATCGATCGCGCTGATTTCCGCGAAGAAGCCAACAAGCAGTACAAGCGTCTGGTGATGGGTAAAGAAGTGCGTCTGCGCAACGCCTACGTGGTGAAAGCAGAACGCGTGGAAAAAGATGCGGAAGGCACTATTACCACCATCTTCTGTACCTATGATGCAGATACCCTGAGCAAAGATCCGGCAGATGGCCGTAAAGTGAAAGGTGTGATCCACTGGGTTAGCGCCGCACACGCGCTGCCAGTCGAAATTCGTCTCTACGATCGTCTGTTCAGCGTACCAAATCCAGGCGCGGCGGAAGATTTCCTCTCTGTGATGAACCCGGAATCGCTGGTGATCAAACAGGGGTTTGCTGAACCGTCGCTGAAAGCCGCGGTAGCAGGGAAAGCGTTCCAGTTTGAGCGCGAAGGTTACTTCTGCCTGGACAGCCGTTACGCCAGCGCAGAGAAGCTGGTGTTTAACCGCACCGTTGGCCTGCGTGACACCTGGGCGAAAGTCGGCGAATAAGCTGCCACAATGCTACCTTCAAGCGCCGCATTCTGCGGCGTTTTTTTATCTTCTGTTCAACGAAATATCTCGCTTTGCGAAGCGAATTAATTCCCATTCACAAAATAAAGCCATTAACAACCGTCTGTTATCGATAACGCTCGCAAAAAAACAGATAATGGCATGAAATCGCGTTCATCTTTCTGGAAAACAAAGAGAATATGCATCTTTTACGGTATTTTTTGATGGATGAATAAAATGTAACAGGAAGCAATGAATTATGTGCGGTTGCTCATACTCTTACATTCTCGTTACAGAAAGGTATTGATAATTCGCGTCGCGAAAAATAGTCTATCACTGTAGTCAGTGAGGTTTTTTTTCAGTGCTACTTTTACTTTTTTATTTTTTCGCTGTTTTGCCTTTGGCAACAGCAATTTATACGTCAAAGAGGATTAACATATGCGTACGTTTAGTGGCAAACGTAGTGCGCTGGCGTTGGCTATCGCCGGTATCACAGCACTGTCAGGTCTGGTCGTTGTTCCGCAGGCACAGGCTGAAGGCTTTATCGATGATTCAACCCTGACGGGCGGCATTTATTACTGGCAGCGTGAGCGCGACCGTAAAGATGTCACCGACGGAGATAAGTACAAAACCAACCTTTCTCACGCGACCTGGAACGCCAACCTGGATTTCCAGTCCGGCTATGCAGCAGATATGTTCGGTCTCGATGTGGCGGCGTTTACGGCAATTGAAATGGCAGAAAACGGCGACAGCGGCCATCCAAACGAAATCGCGTTCTCGAAAAAGAACAAAGGCTACGATGAAGACTATTCCGGTGATAAGAGCGGAATCAGTCTGTACAAGGCCGCCGCGAAATTCAAATACGGTCCAGCCTGGGCGCGTGCCGGTTATATTCAGCCTACCGGTCAGACGCTGTTAGCACCGCACTGGAGCTTTATGCCGGGTACCTATCAGGGTGCTGAAGCGGGCGCAAACTTTGACTACGGCGATGCAGGCGCACTGAGTTTCTCCTACATGTGGGCCAACGAATATAAAGCGCCATGGCACACTGAGGTTGATAAATTCTACCAGGGCGATAAAAAGACCAAAGTCGATTATCTCCATTCTGTCGGCGCAAAGTATGATTTCAAAAATGACCTGGTGCTGGAAGCCGCCTTTGGTCAGTCCGAAGGCTACGTCGATCAGTACTTCGCCAAAGCCAGCTACAAGTTTGATTTAGGTGGCAATCCGTTCTCCACCAGCTACCAGTTCTACGGTGCGCGTGACAAAGTTGATGACCGCAGCGCCAGCGATATCTATGACGGAACCGCCTGGCTGCAGGCGTTGACCTTCGGCTATAAAGTGGCGGAAGTGGTTGACCTGCGTCTGGAAGGGACCTGGGTTAAGGCCGAAGGGCAGCAAGGGTTCTTCCTGCAACGTATGACGCCGACCTATGCGTCATCCAACGGTCGTCTGGATATCTGGTGGGATAACCGTTCAGACTTCAACGCCAACGGCGAAAAAGCGGTCTTCTTTGGCGCGATGTATGACCTGAAGAACTGGAACCTGCCAGGCTGGGCCGTCGGGGCTTCTTATGTGTATGCCTGGGACGCGAAACCGTCTACCTGGCAGAGCAACCCGGATGCGTACTACGACAAAAACCGTACCATCGAAGAATCGTCATACAGCCTGGATGCGGTCTACACCCTGCAGGATGGTCGTGCGAAAGGCACCATGTTTAAACTGCACTTCACCGAATATGACAACCACTCCAACATCCCGAGCTGGGGCGGCGGTTACGGCAACATCTTCCAGGATGAGCGCGACGTGAAGTTCATTGTGATTGCACCGTTCACCATCTTCTAATGCCAACAGCGGCAGGCCTTGGGCCTGCCGCCTCGTTGAGGACCATGCTATGAAAAAACTGATACTCATCGCCGTAATGGCCTCGGGACTGGTGGCCTGTGCACCGTCAACGGCGCCGAAAGAAGATAGTCGGTTGAAAGAGGCGTATAGCGCCTGTATCAACACGGCACAGGGATCGCCCGAGAAAATCGAAGCCTGCCAGAGCGTGCTGGATGTGCTGAAAAAAGAAAAACAACATCAACAGTTTGCAAATCAGGAAAGTGTTCGTGTGCTGGATTACCAGCAGTGTATTCAGGCGACACGTACCGGTAACGATCAGGCTGTCAAAGCCGATTGCGATAAGATCTGGCAGGAAATTCGCAGTAACAATACGGCGAAGTAAACGTCAGAGACAACATAAAGCGGGCGGAGAGATCTCTCCGCCCGCTTGCATTTCAGAGCTTATTCTCTGCTGTCTGATAACCACGGCTGAGACGAACAAACAGCATTGCCGTTGCGGCGAGCCCGCACAGCGCCGCGCACATGAGCCACCACCCCGGAGAACTCTTATCGCCGGTCAACTGGACCAATGCGGTGGAGATAGCAGGCGTCAGGCCGCCGAAAATCGCTGTCGCAAGACTAAAGGCCAGCGAAAAACCCACGGTTCGGACATAAACCGGCATCACTTCGGTCAGGGCCGCCACCATCGCGCCGTTATACATGCCAAAAAAGAACGAGAACCAGAGCAGCACCAGCGTCATGCGGGTGAAGTCAGGGGCAGCGGTAAGCCAGTTCATCACCGGCCAGGTGGTAACGAGGGCGAGCAAGGTGATGCCCATCAGCACCGGGCGTCGCCCGATCCGATCAGAGATAGCGCCGCCAATCGGCAGCCAGATGAAGTTAGAAATCCCTACCAGCATGGTGACTACCAGGCTGTCACGCGCGCTCAGGTTCAACACCGTTCTCCCGTAAGTGGGGGTATAGACAGTAATAAAATAAAAGGTCGTGGTCGTCATCGCCACCAGCAGGGTACCCGCGGTGATGATGCGCCAGTTTTTAGCAATGGTGGTAAAAATTTCCCGAGTGTCCGGACGGTGTTTACGTTGTAAAAAGGCTTCAGTTTCCTGTAGCGAACGTCGAAGAACAAAAATCAGCGGAATAATCATGCAGCCCATGAAGAACGGGATTCGCCACCCCCATTCGGAGATTTCATCGTGTCCCAGCGTGACATTCAGACCGTAGCCGATCAGCGCGGCGACGACAATCGCCACCTGCTGGCTGGCCGATTGCCAACTGGTGTAAAAGCCTTTATTGCCTGGCGTGGCGATCTCAGAAAGATAAACAGAGACGCCGCCCAGTTCGACGCCAGCAGAAAATCCCTGTAGCAGACGCCCCACCAGGACCAGCACGGGAGCCAGCAGGCCGATAGTCTGATAACCCGGCACGAGGGCGATGAGCAGCGTGCCGCAGCCCATAATCGCCAGGGTGACCATCAGCCCTTTCCGTCGGCCGATCCTGTCGATATATGCGCCCAATACCACGGCCCCGATAGGGCGCATTAAAAATCCGGAGCCAAAAACGGCAAAAGTAAGCATTAATGCGGCAAACTCACTTTCGGCAGGAAAAAACGTCTTTGCGATATAAGTGGCGTAAAAACCAAACAGGAAAAAATCGAACTGTTCGAGAAAATTACCGCTGGTCACACGCAGTATTGCGCCGAACGTGCCAGCGCGCGATGGTTGTTGAGTCATTGAAGTTGCTCCACTGTCTTATCATAATTATGTATAGAGGTAAGAGTTTGCGGGTTAGTCGCCTGCGACCCCCGCCTGTTTTCCACGGCGCTTCTCAATCGCCCATTTGAGTAAAGACGCGCAGCGGTAAAATCCGTGGGCAAATTTTCCGTATGGAATGGTCAAAAAAAGCGCCATGACCACGCCAAGATGGATGGCAAGCAGGATCCCCATCCATGAGGTGTCTCTTCCCGCCAGCAAACCTATACCGGTCAGGCTGGTCAGGAGCAGCAGTAAAATAAAACCGCGATCCATCGGTTTCTGTCGCGCGTCGCCATGCAGTGGCGAGCGCTTAAGGTTTAACCACAGCAGGCCTGCCGGGCCGACAATTAAACCGATTCCTCCGAGCGTGCCAAGCATGACCGGCACGCTGAAGAACGGGTAGGGGGCTTCCCAGCCGGCGAAGTAGTGGTAACCCGTCGCCACCACGGTCGCGGCGAAACAGAGCATAAAGCCGTAGAAGGTGAAATGGTGGAAACGACGACGCATCAATGTGAAAGCATCGTCCGCCTCGTTGCAGCCTTTGCCATGTCCGCCGTCGAGGTATTTCAGCGTCAGCGCGTTGTGCGACGCTTCGGCAATTTCCGCCGGACGCGGCCCGACGGGAGAGATCTCGCGCCAGAAGCGGATCACCCCAGCCATCAGTAAACCGATCGCCAGCATGAAAACCGATCCAAACATCCATGCCAGCAGGTTGTGCGGGAAGATTTGGTAGAAATCACCGGCCAGCGGCGGATGGATTAGCGATCCCTTCAGCCCCATCGCGAGGAGTAAAAAGAGGATCAGACTAAAGACCAGAGCCAGCGTCACGGTGACGCCAGCCTGGCGATACAGCGCCCCGAAGGCCGCCGGTTGCGCGTAGTGTTGATACGTTTCCAGACGCACTTCCGCCATTGCTTTCGGCACGTTGATCGCAAACTCATGGGGCGGCGCATACTGGCAGGCGTGCAGGCAGGCGCCGCAGTTATGGCACAGGTTTGCCAGATAGTTAATGTCGGCTTTGCTAAATTCCAGTCGCTGAGTCATCGCCGGGAACACGGCGCAAAACCCTTCGCAATAGCGACAGGCATTACACACCTGCATCACCCGCTCGACTTCAGCTTCTGGCTCGGTGAGAATTTTGGCCTCGATGATCAGTTTTTCAAGCTGCTTCATGATGTGCCTCCTTACGTGCTGCCTGCGCGGCTTCTTTACCTGCGATGCGACCAAACGTGGTGCCGATGGACATGCCGACACCGGCGGTATAGCCCTTGCCCAGTACGTTGCCAGCCATCATCTCACCGGCAACGAACAGGTTACGGCTGGGGGCGCCTGCGAAGTGGACCGCAGCGTGTTCATTCACTTTCAGTCCCAGGTAGGTAAAGGTGATCCCCGGTCGCAGGGCATAACCGTAGTAGGGGGGCGTATCAATAGGCCGCGCCCAGTGCGTTTTCGGTGGCGTCATGCCCTGCGTCGCGCAGTTGTCCAGCTTCGTGTGATCAAACTGACCCGGCTGACAGGCCTGATTGTAGTGCTCCACGGTATGGGTAAAGCGTTCGGGATCCAACCCCAACTGGCGGGCCAGTTCACTCAGCGTATTGGCCTGTGCGCCGGGGAAAACCGGCGGCATAAAGTGACCGATCGCTTTGCTGTCGATAATGGAGTAGCCAATCTGCCCCGGCTGGTGGGCAACCAGACGCCCCCAGATGGCATAGCGTTTCGGCCAGAAATCTTCGCCTTCATCGTAAAAGCGCTCCGCGTCCCGGTTGACTACCACACCCAGTGAGACGCAATCCACGCGGGTACAAATGCCGCCGTCGTACAACGGAGCCCGGGCATCAATCGCCACACAGTGGGACTGAGACGGATCGCCGATAATGTCAGCACCGGCATCGATCATAAATTTGAGCAAGACGCCCTGATTAAAGCGGGTGCCGCGAATGAGGAAGTTATCGGCTGGCCATTCGCCACGAGCGTTCTCTCCCCAGGCGTCGCGCAGCCATTCGCGGTTGGATTCAAATCCACCGGCGGCGAGTACGCAGGCTTTCGCCTCAATGCGCTCGTGACCTGCCAGGGCTGCGATGAATTCGCCGTTGTGCAGTTCAAGTGCCTGTACCGGCGTGTTGTAGCGAATCTGTACCCCCAGTTTTTCTGCGCTGCGGTAATAAGCGTTCACGAGGGCTTTACCGCCGCCCATGAAGAAGGCATTGGTACGCGCCACGTGCAGCGCGCCAGAGAGCGGAGGCTGAAAATTAACGCCGTGCTGACGCATCCAGTCGCGACACTGGGAAGAGGTCCGGATCACCAGTCGCGCCAACGCTTCATTGGTATTGCCTTCGGTGACACGCCAGAGATCCTGCCAGAACTCCTCTTCGGGATAACTCTCGACCAGCACATCCTGTGGTGCATCGTGCATACAGCGTAAATTGCGCGTGTGTTGGGAATTCCCGCCGCGCCATTCCCGGGGCGCAGCCTCTAACAGCAGCACGGAAGCTCCTGCCTCACGGGCGGTTAAGGCGGCACATAACGCGGCATTACCACCGCCAATCACCAGTACATCAACCATCGTCTACTCCATTACCATTTAACTATTTGTTAAATTTGTAATTGAAATGTATACGTGCTGATTGTATGGGCGCTATGACGAATAGCTAAAGAGGGGTTTAGGGAGCGTAAAGTGTCGCGCCCGGCCAATGACCGGTTTCAACGAGTTCACGCATGACTTTTGTGAGTATTACGCGGGCTGCAAGACCGGCAGGGGTGAGTTCATCGTCCGACAGACTGACCAGAAAATTGGGGCGGCTGAGGACGGGATTATGGACGCCGATCACTCTCAGCGCTTCCCTCTCAAGATGCGAAATGGCTGCACCGGGTTGCAGCGTGGCGCCGAGTCCGCTGCCAACGGCGCGCATCAGTAACGTCAGGCCGTCAATTTCCGTGGCAATATCGACCTTCAGTCCGTGTTCCTGACAGATGGCTTCCAGTCTGCCACGCAGGCCGTGTCCCTGGCTTGGCATAATCAGGGGAATATTCGCCAGTTGAGCAGGCATTATGGTGTCATCCGGAATATCCGCCAGCAGCTCGTGTGTGCCAATCAGAAACAGGCGCTCCTCAAGAACCGGTCTGGCGCTCCAGCGCAGGATCTTCTCTTTTTGAAACACGACCGCCAGATCAATCTGGCGCGTGTTGATCATCCGTTCCAGATTACCCGACAGGCTTTCCACCACATGCAGGCGAACGTCGGCGTAATGTTCCCGCATGGCATGAATAAACGGTATTCCCAGGATGGAGGCGGTGCTGGGGGCCATGCCGACGCTGACGTGTCCCGAGAGACGCGCCTCGCGAGCGGCCAGGATCGCATCATCGGCGTGACGTAGCGCCAGTTGCGCTTGTGAATAAAAGGCCAGACCGGCGTTAGTGGGCGTGACGCCGCGCGAGGTTCGCTGCAACAGGCGGATCGCGAGTTCGTTTTCCAGCCGCGTCATCTGCTGGCTCAGGGCGGACACGCCGATGTCGAGATCGAGCGCCGCGCTGCCCATACTGCCGGTTTCTACAATACGGACAAAGTAACGTAGCTGGCGAAGTTCCATTTCGATTCTCCGGACGAAGCAGGGTAAGATATTTTACATTAAAGCAACATGCAGGCAGAAGAAAGCGCTGAGTAGGGAATGGCAGGCATAAAAAAAGCCAACCGGCAGGTTGGCTTTTCAGAATAATGCAGATTATTTCGCGTTATGCGCGTGTTCGTTTTCGCGGCAATCGCCTTCAGCGCAGTGGCCATAGAGGTAGAGGCTATGGTTCGTCAGACGAATGCCATGCTTCGACGCGATCTCACGCTGGCGCGCTTCAATAGACTCATCGCTAAATTCGATCACTTTGCCGCAATCAAGGCAAATCAGGTGATCGTGATGATGCTGCTGGGTCAGCTCGAAAACGGATTTGCCGCCTTCAAAATTGTGGCGGGTTACGATACCGGCGTCATCAAACTGGTTCAGCACGCGATACACGGTCGCCAGACCAATTTCTTCACCCATGTCGATCAGCCGTTTGTATAAATCTTCCGCACTGACGTGATGGTTATCCGGTCCCTGAAGAACTTCCAGAATCTTTAAACGTGGAAGCGTTACTTTCAGGCCAGCCTTCTTTAATGCGGTATTGTTGTCAGTCATGCGGAATCTGTCCTGTTGCTAAACGATTCACTTCATACAAGAAGTGACAGAAATTGCACTCGGGATAATGCGTTTCATTATAGGACTGCCGCGTCTAAATGAAAACTGCAAGCCTCTGGCAAATGTTAATAAATAGTCGGTATTGCCTTGAAATGAGAGCGCCACCTAAAAACTCCCGCACATTGTACAGGGATGGGCAAGAAAGTTACAAATTTGTAGCAATTATTTTGATTGGTTCTGTCTATTGATGCGGCGCAAACCTTGTCTGCGCCGCCGTACATCAGGCGTTGATGATCTCATCAAGGTGCAATTCTTCAGAGATCTGCTTCACCCATTTTTCCACGCGCTCGGCGGTCAGTTCCGGCTGACGGTCTTCGTCAATCGCCAGACCGACAAAATGGTCATCATCCGCCAGACCTTTGGAGGCTTCAAAATGATAGCCAGCGGTCGGCCAGTGACCCACGATGGTTGCACCGCGTGGCTCAATGATATCGCGGATTGTGCCTAACGCGTCGCAGAAGTATTCTGCATAATCTTCCTGATCGCCGCAGCCGAACAGTGCGACCAGTTTACCGTTAAAATCGATGTCTTCGAGAGTAGGGAAGAAGTCGTCCCAGTCGCACTGCGCTTCACCGTAGTACCAGGTTGGGATGCCAAGCAGCAGAATGTCATAACCTTCGAGATCTTCCTTGCTGCTTTTTGCAATGTCATGCACATCGGCAACGTCTTTACCAAGCTGTTTTTGAATCATTTTTGCGATATTTTCGGTATTCCCGGTGTCGCTGCCGAAAAAGATGCCAGTGATTGCCATGAGTAAAGTAACCTCTTGAAACTTATTGAAATGGTGGTGGCGAATTGCCCACAGATAAGGGCAATCATAGCAGAACAGTCAGGTATGCGGAAATAGCAAACGCATACGAGTGCACTCCATGCTACACGAAAGTGGGAGAGAGGATAATTTCAGGCGAGATCCTGGCCGCGTAGCGTTGCCAGTTGGGCCATCAATATCTCTTCGATCAGTTCACTGCGGCTCATCTCTCGGGATTCCGCCAGCTCATTCAACGCGTCAACAGCTTCTGCGTTGAGTTTGAGTTCGACACGCTTAAGACCGCGAACTTTGTCGCGTTTGAGTTGATTACGCTTATTAATGCGCAGCTGTTCATCGCGTGAAAGCGGATTGGTTTTCGGTCGTCCCGGGCGACGCTCGTGCGCGAACAGATCTAGTGTCGTACGGTCCGTTTGTTCTTTGGCCATGATATTGGTGACTTCGGGGAAACAATCAGCCAGGCCTCTGCCCGGATGGATAGCGCGCCATCATACATCAGCGAATGAGGCGCGCCAACGTTCACACGCGTAATCGCGCACGGACGCTGAGTTTTTAATCAGTTAGCTGTTTCATTAAGATAACGACGGATGGCGCGCAACACCGCCTCCGGTTTTTCGGCATGCACCCAGTGACCGGCCCCGGCAATCACATGCGCACGTGCTTGCGGAAACTGTGCCAGTAAATCGTCGCGATACGCCTCGGTGACGTATGGGGAGTTGCCGCCGGGGATAAACAGCGCCGGATGATTCCAGGCGGGAATTGTCTCCCAGCCGACGATATGCGGATATTGTTCCCACAGTACCGGCACGTTGAAGCGCCACTCGCCGTCAACATACGATTTCAGCAAAAATTGAATCACGCCTTCTTCATTAAGATGTTCGCGCATGACCGCTGCCGCCTGCTGGCGAGTTTTTGCCGCTGATGCCGTCACCGCGTTGATAGCCGCGAAAATTTCGTCGTGGCGGCGGACATGATAGTCCACCGGGGCGATATCGATAGCCACTAAGCGATCGATGCGTTCCGGTGCCAGCGCACTGAGCGCCATCACCGCTTTACCCCCCATCGAGTGGCCAATGAAGGTGGCTTTTTCGATGTGTTGCGCATCCAGCGTATCCAGCAGATCCTGCGCCATCGCCGGGTAGTTCATCACCGGGTCGCGAGGAGAGAGACCGTGGTTACGCATATCGACCTGGATGATGTCATGGTCGTTCACCAGATCACGAGCAAGCACGCCCAGATTGTCCAGACTGCCAAATAAACCGTGAACCAGTACGATGGGAGAATTATTGTGCAGGTTTTGTGCGGATTGCGCTCGGATATTCAATTTCATGGCAAAGTTCTTTTTTTCGCTCTGTCGGGTTAGGGTATTATGTTGACCATTCTGCCACTGGGCTGCAACCACTTCGGTTTTCTCCGAGTTTTTTGTTCAGCCGGGTTTGACGCTATTCGCTGTTGGGATTTGCTCCTATACTCCCAACGATTTGTATTTCAGATCAGATAAGACACCGCACTGGATTAAGATGAAAACGATTGAAGTTGATGATGAACTCTACAGCTATATTGCCAGCCACACGAAGCATATCGGCGAGAGCGCATCCGAGATTTTACGGCGTATGTTGAAGTTTTCCGCCGCATCACAGCCCGTCACGCCAGTGACAAAAGAGGTTCGCGCTGCGCAACCGGTTGTTGCTGAGGCGAAACCCGTCAATCTTGTCAAAGATAAAGTGCGCGCTATGCGTGAGCTGCTTCTGTCCGATGAATATGCGGAACAGAAGAAGGCCGTTAACCGCTTTATGCTGGTGCTGACTACACTCTATACACTGGATCAGCACGCGTTTGCTGAGGCAACCGAATCGTTGCATGGCCGTACGCGTGTCTACTTCGCGGCTGATGAACAGACGCTACTGAAAAACGGTAACCAAACCAAACCAAAACACGTGCCCGGCACGCCGTATTGGGTGATCACCAACACCAACACCGGCCGTAAATGCAGCATGATTGAGCACATCATGCAGTCAATGCAATTCCCGGCGGAATTGATTGAAAAGGTTTGCGGAACAATTTAATCCATGCAGAAAAGGACCAGGCAATGGCAATCCACGACCGTGCAGGTAAACCTGCGCAACAGAGTGATTTGATTAACGTCGCGCAACTGACGTCACAATACTATGTACTGAAGCCCGCAAAAGGAAATGCGGAACACGCGGTGAAGTTCGGCACCTCCGGACACCGTGGCAGTGCAGGCCGTCATAGCTTCAACGAACCCCACATTCTGGCGATTGCGCAGGCTATCGCGGAAGAACGTGCAAAAAATGGTATTACGGGTCCATGCTACGTGGGGAAAGATACCCATGCACTGTCTGAACCGGCGTTTATCTCCGTGCTGGAAGTGCTCGCCGCGAACGGTGTTGATGTGATTGTTCAGGAGAACAACGGTTTTACCCCAACACCCGCTGTGTCAAATGCCATTCTGGTTCACAACAAAAAAGGCGGTCCGCTGGCTGACGGTATTGTGATTACCCCGTCCCACAACCCGCCAGAAGATGGTGGCATTAAATACAACCCGCCTAATGGTGGCCCGGCAGATACCAACGTCACGAAAGTGGTGGAAGATCGGGCGAATGCGCTGCTGGCTGACGATCTGAAAGGCGTGAAGCGCATTTCTCTGGATGCGGCGCTGGCGTCCGGTCATGTCAAAGAGCAGGACCTGGTACAGCCGTTCGTTGAGGGGCTGGCTGATATCGTCGATATGGCGGCGATTCAGAAAGCCGGTCTGACGCTGGGTGTGGATCCGCTGGGCGGCTCCGGTATTGAATACTGGAAGCGCATCGCAGAGCATTACAAACTGAATCTGACCATCGTAAACGATCAGGTTGATCAGACTTTCCGCTTTATGCATCTCGATAAAGATGGCGCAATCCGTATGGACTGTTCGTCTGAATGTGCCATGGCCGGTTTGCTGGCGCTGCGCGATAAGTTCGACCTGGCGTTCGCTAACGATCCGGATTATGACCGTCACGGTATTGTCACTCCGGCGGGGCTGATGAATCCAAACCACTACCTGGCGGTAGCTATCAACTACCTGTTCCAGCATCGTCCGCAGTGGGGCAAAGACGTGGCTGTCGGTAAGACGCTGGTTTCGTCGGCAATGATTGACCGCGTGGTTAACGATCTGGGGCGTAAACTGGTTGAAGTTCCGGTGGGCTTTAAATGGTTTGTTGATGGTCTGTTTGACGGCAGCTTCGGCTTTGGCGGCGAAGAGAGCGCGGGGGCATCCTTCCTGCGTTTCGACGGTACGCCGTGGTCTACTGATAAAGACGGGATCATCATGTGTCTGCTGGCAGCAGAAATTACTGCCGTCACCGGGAAGAACCCGCAGGAGCACTACAACGAGCTTGCCGCCCGTTTTGGTGCGCCGAGCTACAACCGTCTGCAGGCTGGCGCAACATCGGCACAGAAAGCGGCGCTGTCTAAACTGTCTCCGGAGATGGTCAGCGCCAGTACGCTGGCCGGTGACCCGATCACAGCACGTCTGACGGCGGCTCCCGGTAACGGTGCGTCGATTGGCGGTCTGAAAGTCATGACCGACAACGGTTGGTTCGCGGCACGCCCTTCGGGTACGGAAGATGCGTACAAGATCTATTGCGAGAGCTTCCTTGGCGAAGAACATCGCAAGCAGATCGAGAAAGAAGCGGTCGAAATCGTCAGCGAAGTGCTGAAAAACGCCTGAGTTGTACCACTGAATTAAAAAAGGAGCCGAAAGGCTCCTTTTTTGTTTGGCTAGCCTTAACCGTGCTTATTCTTCAGTTCAAAGCGTGGTGATACCAGGCCGTACAGCGTCCAGCCGAGGAAGGTCACGATGGAACCATACAACATCGCTTCTTCACCTGACGAGTAGAGCGCATAGAAGCTGTACATCGCACCGATGAAGGCGACAAAGTTTGCCATCTTCGCCTTTGACGGCGGAACGTTCGCCACTCTCTGGATGATCACCAGTGCGGCCATCGACAGAATATACGGAATGATATTCGTCACCACGGCCAGGTTGACCAGCACGTTAAACTGGCTGTTCAGCGACGGGCTGATGGTCATCAGCGATAAGCCACTCTGGATGATAACAATCGTCAGCATCCCCTGAACCGGCGCATCGACTTTGGTCACGCGAGAAAAGATTTTCGGGAAATAGCCTTCATCGGCAGAGGATTTAAAGACCTGCGCAATGGTGAACTGCCAGCCCAGCAATGAACCACAGCAGGACATGATCATCAGCGCCATGATCACTTTACCCACTTCCGGTGTGAACATCTGCGCGAACGCCAGACCAAACGGTGCGGTGGAGTTAGCCAGATCCATGTTAGGCACAATCCCGGCAATCACGTTGGTAGAGACGATGTAGATCACCGCCGCGCCCAGCGTCCCGCCCAGTACGGCAATCGGTACGTTCTTCTCCGGGTTTTCCACCACTTCCGCGTTCGCACAGGCTGATTCCAGACCAAGGAACGCCCACAGCGTCATCGCGATAGATGAACCGACGGCGGTAAAGAACGGTACATGATGTGGGTTCCACGAGTTGGCATACAGCGTTGGGCTGAACCAGAACCAGCCGATGATGCACAGGCCGACCACCGGAATGATCACTCCCCAGACAGTGATACTGCTGATCTGCCCGGTAATGCGCGCACCGCCAAAGTTCGCGACCGTACAGATCCACAGTACACCGATGGTGGCGAGACCGATTTGCACCGGGGAGAGGGTGGCGCCGAAAAGTTCGGTACCGTAACCCACGGCGGAGATGGCAATGGCGACGTTGGCAATCAACAGCGATACCCCATAGGTGTAGTTCGCCATAAAGTTACCGGATTTACCAAACGCATATTCTGCGTAGCCCCCCATCCCGCCGGCTTTACGGCTGAACATTCCGCACTTGGCGAACGCCCAGGCCAGCGCCATGGACCCGACGGCTGTCACCAGCCAGGAAATAATTGAAATGGTGCCGACTTCAGCCAGTTTGGTCGGCAGCATGATGATCCCGGAGCCCATCATATTGACCATGGTCAGGATGGTGAGCTGCATCACGCCCATTTTATTGGATTTGGCTTTACTCATAATGCTTCTCCTTTCAACAGGTCGCTTTGTGCTTCACGCGGTTTAATCACGTAGCACCACACCTGTTTGCGACCATCGCACTCGTTGATGTACACACCCTGAAGTTCCGGCGCGAAACCGGGCAGCAGGTTGATCCCTTCTTCCAGTGCGCTGAAGTAACGCAGTACCGCACCGCCCCAGACTTCCCCAGGAACCACGCACAGCACACCCGGCGGGTAAGGGAGCGCGCCTTCAGCGGCAATACGGCCTTCGGCCTCAGGCAGCGGCACCAGATCCACCTCACCACGCAGATAGGCGTAGTTGGCATCTTGTGGGTTCATGCTGACGCGCGGGAAATGGGACTTACGGAACATCTCTTTTTGCAGTTGTTTCACGTTGTGACGCGCATACAGGTCGTGCATCTCCTGACACAACTGGCGCAGGGTGTAACCGGCATAACGCGCTTCGTGCTGTTTGTAGATAGACGGCAGAACGTCCGCCAGCGGTGCGTCAGATTCCAGCAGGCGCTCGAAACGCACCAGCAGGGCGACGAGTTGTTGCAGTTTCGCCATGTCTTCCGCCGGGGTCAGCAGGAACAGGATCGAGTTGAGGTCGCATTTTTCCGGGACCACGCCGTTTTCACGCAGGAAGTTGGCAAGAATAGTCGCCGGGACGCCGAAGGTGTCGTACTCGCCATTGCGTGCGTTGATACCCGGAGTGGTCAACAACAGTTTGCAGGGGTCAACAAAGTATTGATGCTCGGCGTAACCTTCAAACGCATGCCAGTGTTCGCCAGGGACGAAGTGGAAAAAGCGCAGATCGTTGGCGATTTCCGCAGTCGGATAAGACTGCCACGGTTTGCCATCAACCAGTTCCGGAACAAAGGGACGGATATGATGGCAGTTATCAAGGATCAGCTTACGGGCGTCGATACCGTTGGCGACACAGTCCATCCACATGTTGCGGCCACTGACGCCTTCGTGCATTTTGGCGTTAATATCCAGTGCGGCAAACAGCGGATAGAACGGGCTGGTGGAGGCGTGCATCATGAACGCGTTATTCATGCGCTTATGCGGCACATAGCGCGGTTGACCTTTGATATGGCTGTCTTTTTTGTGAATTTGCGAGGTCTGGGAGAAGCCCGCTTGCTGTTTGTGAACGGACTGCGTCACCAGAATGCCCGGATCGTTTTCGTTCAGTTCCAGCAGCAGCGGAGAACAATCCGCCATCATCGGGATAAACTGCTCATAGCCCACCCAGGCGGAGTCGAACAGAATGTAATCGCAAAGGTGACCAATTTTATCCACCACCTGACGGGCGTTATAAATCGTGCCGTCGTAGGTGCCCAACTGGATAACGGCAAGACGGAATGGACGTGCGTCACGAGCCCGTTGCGGTGCCACTTCGCTGACCAGTTCGCGCAGATAGCTCTCTTCAAAACAGTGGGCATCGATCCCGCCGATAAAGCCGTACGGGTTACGTGCGGTTTCCAGATAGACCGGCGTTGCGCCCGCCTGCAATAACGCGCCGTGGTGGTTTGACTTGTGGTTGTTACGGTCGAAGAGCACCAGATCGCCCGGAGTCAGCAGTGCGTTCAGCACCACTTTGTTAGACGAAGAGGTTCCGTTTAACACAAAGTAGGTTTTATCGGCATTAAAAACCTTCGCGGCATGTTGCTGGGCGATGCACGGTGCGCCTTCATGGATCAGCAAATCGCCCATTGCTACGTCAGCATTGCACAGGTCGGAGCGGAAAAGCGTTTCGCCGAAATATTCCACGAACTGGTTACCTGCCGGGTGACGGCGGAAAAACTCGCCGCCCTGATGTCCGGGGCAGTCGAAGGCGCTGTTTCCCTGGTTTACATAATCAACCAGCGCGCGGAAGAACGGTGGTCGTAATTGTGTTTCGTAATGACTGGCTGCCGTTTCTAACTGACGACCGTAGAAAGCGGTACGGGCTTCATTGCATTCGAATACGCCCGAAATGCGCGGCAGATGTTCTGCCGGAACGCGCTCTTCCTCTTCGGTTGCGATAAATACCGGAATACCGTATCCGGTCGCGTCAATTTCATCGAGCTTCCCACGTTCAATATCATTGACAGACAACACGACGGCAGCGACATCAATAAAATTACTTTCATCAACATTCACAATCGTGCGTTGTGTAGAAAAACAGTCAGGGCAAGAACGACTCACGGCAATTTTTAATTCAGACATTTTCATCTCTTTATTTTCAGATAATAGCAGGTCCTCAATTTCCCGAATGAGAAACTGATAACGCCGGAATAAAAGCAAAGTGTGTCCCCTGATAAATAAATCAGTAAATTGCTTTTTTTCAGGATGCAAAAAACCTTACCTGTCCGGTCACAGGCAAATCAAGGCTTAAGCAGAGTGAGCACTGAGGAATACAGGCGTGAGCCTGCGATACAGCGAGTCAGGAAGACCTGTATGCTGGAGTGCCCATAGTCGAAAGACTAACGGGCATTAAAGAAATGAAAGTCAAAACTATTACGGTGGGCAAACATCATAATATGTGTTGTCCGCCTGATATGTGGCATAGTACGGCTATTGTTTTCCATTTTGATTACCTTTTCTTTATCAGTAGAAGGTGAAGGTATTTTATCCAGGAAAACGGCCTGATCCGTGAAGGAGATCAATAAAAAACGATCATTCGCAAAATATTTAGTCGTTTTTTATGCATGGCTGGCGATAAGATATCGTTTTGTTTATTATTTGTTATAATTCTGTATTTCTTAATTTTGTGGAAAATCTTAAATACCCGAATTAATATAATTTCGGCTAAGTAAGAATAATAAAAATTAATTTTAAGATTTATTTAAAAATAATGAATAACCATTCATGGCATAAAACGATAGCCAATACCGGTTTCGGTAATAAAGTGGCGGGGGCGCGCGGGATCACGCTCCAGTTTCTGTCGCAGGTGACCCATATAAATACGCAAATAGTGGCTGTGCTCGACGGCGTTCGGTCCCCAGACCTGGTTCAACAACTGGCGCTGGGTCAGCACTTTCCCGGCGTTGTTGAGCAACACGGCCAGCAGGCGAAACTCAATCGGTGTTAAATGGATTTCTGTTTCTCCGCGATGAATCAGATGCGCGGCGAGATCGACGACCACATCGGAAAAGCGTACCACCGGCTCAGGAGAGGGTGTTGCAGAATGACGGCGCAGGGCGACGCGCAGACGTGCCTGTAACTCGCCAATGCCAAACGGTTTGCTCAGGTAGTCGTCGGCACCGGCGTCGAGCGCGGCAATTTTATCGCTCTCTTCGCTACGTGCAGAGAGCACGATCACCGGGACGGCGCTCCACTGTCGCAGGTCGCGAATGAAATCGATGCCGTCACCATCCGGCAGGCCGAGATCGAGAATAATGAGATCGGGCTTGCGCGTTGCCGCCTCCAGCAAACCACGCTGAAGCGTCTCGGCGTCGTACACGCGCAACCCATCGGCTTCCAGCGCGGTACGCAGAAAGCGGCGAATGGCCTGCTCATCTTCAACAATCAGAACGTTTGTCACATATCCTCATGAAAATCTTCAAGTTCTGGTGGAGCGTCTTGCCTCAGTGTAACACGGAAACAGGCACCGCCCTGAGGGCGATTATAGACGGCAATTGACCCACCATGCACTTCCACTATCGCCCGACAAATGGCCAGCCCCAGCCCGACGCCCGGCACCGCCGACTCTTTGTTCCCCCGTGAGAATTTATCGAACACGCGCTGCTCCTGTCCTTGTGGAATGCCTGGCCCATTATCCCAGACGTCGAGTTGCAGATGTTCGTCTTCAACGTGCGCGTCGATGCCGATCTCCGCCTGCGGTCCGGCATATTTAATGGCATTCTCCAGCAGATTAATCAGTACCCGTTCGAACAGGGGGCCATCGACGTGAATGAGGGTCAGCGGCGCGGGCAGGGAAAGGTTTACCGGATGAACCAGGCCTGGCTCCAGCATTTTCAGCGCGCTGCCCACTACTTCTTCCAGCGTCAGCCACTCTTTTTTGAGGTTGAAACCACCGGACTGAATCCGCGCCATATCCAACAGGTTATTCACCAGACGGGTGGTATTCAGTACATGCTGGCGAATTTCGCTGGCCTGTCTGGCATGAGGCGAGCCTTCGCTGGCGAGGTCGAGCGTGAGGATTTCCGCCTGACCAAACAGCACGGTCAGCGGGGTGCGCAGGTCGTGAGAAAGTGCCGCGAGCAGAGCGTTGCGCAGGCTTTCCCGTTCGCTGGCCAGCCGCGCCTGCTCTTCGCTGGCCGTTAAGGTCAGACGTTCCAGCGCATTCGCCACCAGCAAAGTGAAGGTTTCCAACAGTCGCTGCTGCTCGGGGATCATTAACTGACGCAGATTGCCGGGTTCGACAACCACCAGGCCGTGGGTTTTGTCGGCGCTACGTAACGGCAGGATCTGGTACGGCACGCCTGGCAGGGTATCGGTGCCAGCGCCTGCCGGTAACCCTTTGTCAAAACTCCAGCGAGCGATCGCATCATCCCAGGGGGTCATTCCCTGCTGGTGGGTGAGGGCGGCCAGTTTGCCCTCTTCATTCGGCAATAAAATCTGGCTGCGGGCATGAAAGGTGGAGGCAATAAATTGTTCGCTGGTACTGGCGATGTCTTGCGCACTGCGCCCCATCGCCAACGCTTTCGACATCTCATAAAGATGACGAGTTCGCTGTTCCCGGTAGCGCGCAACGCGAGCCTGATAGCGCACGCCCGCCGTCAGGTTACCCACGACCAGTCCAACCGTCAGCATGACGCCGAAGGTGAGGAGATACTGCACGTCCGAGACGGCGAGCGTGCCGCGCGGCGCAATGAAGAACAGATCAAAGCTGACCACGCTAATAAAGGTGGAAAACGCCGACGGCCAGCGACCATAGAAGAGGGCGATGACCACCACACCGAGCAGATAGAGCATCACCAGGTTTGCGGCATCAAAGGCGGCCAGCCACTGGCTGGCGATAAATGTTGTCAGAGCGCAGAGTGCAACGGCAACCAGACAGCCCTGAATTTGCACCCGCCACTTGTCTTTAAAGGCGCGGTTATCGGGCAGGGACGACAGCGTCCGCACCGGCGGCTCATCGAGGGCGACCACCATCAAATCCAGCTCAGGGGCGCGTTTCGCCAGCCGATCGGCAAACGACTCCCGGTGCCACCAGCGTCGCGTTGACGTTCGCCCCAGCACTATTTTTCCCAGATTATGCTCGCGAGCGTAGCGGACCACCGCTTTATCCTCGCTGGGATCGGATAGCGTGGCGGTCTCCGCGCCCAGCTCTTGCGCCAGTCGCAAGGCGTGCAGAATATTGCGCCGCTGCTTTTCCGGCAAGCGATGCAGCGCGGGGGTTTCGACGTAGACGGCGTGCCAGATGCTGCCCAGTCGCGACGCCAGTCGTGCGGCAGTACGCACCAGTTTTTCACTGCCGGTGTTGTGACCAATGCAGAGCAGTATGGCGTCGCGGGTATGCCAGACCTTCTCTTCACCCGGACGACCGCGCCATGCGCGCATCTGATCGTCCACCCGATCGGCGGTGCGGCGCAGCGCCAGTTCGCGTAGCGCGATTAAATTACCCTTACGGAAAAAGTGTTCAATAGCACGCTCGGCTTGTCCCGCAATATAGACTTTGCCCTCTTTCAGGCGCTGGCGCAGATCGTCAGGTGGTAAATCGACCAGCACCACCTCGTCGGCAGCGTCAAAAAACGGATCCGGTACGGTTTCGCGCACCTGAATCCCCGTCACGCCGCTGACCACATCGTTCAGGCTTTCGAGATGCTGCACGTTGACGGTGGTAAAGACATCAATACCGGCGTCGAGCAGTTCTTCAATGTCCTGCCAGCGCTTGGGATGGCGTGAACCCGGCGCATTACTGTGCGCCAGTTCATCCATTAAGATCAGCGCCGGACGGCGTGCGAGCGCGGCATCGAGATCGAATTCACTGATATGACGTCCGTGGCGCGCCTGGCGTTTCAACGGCAGAATGCTGAGACCATCCAGCAGGGCGGCGGTCTCTTTGCGTCCATGGGTCTCCACCACGCCAATCAGGATGTCGAGTCCCTGTGCGCGCAGGCGCTGGGCTTCAGCCAGCATCGACCAGGTTTTCCCGACGCCCGCACAGGCGCCGAAGAAGATTTTTAGTTTTCCCCGATGGGGGGCGACCGCCTGCTCAAGCAGGCGATCGGGATCGGGGCGTACTGGTTCACTATTCGCCATTCATGTTGTCCAGCGCTAAATTGAGTTCGACAATATTTACGACCGGTTGACCGATAAAGCTCACCAGTGGTTTCTGCGTGTATTCTGCAACCCGTTGCGTCACCTGTTCAATGGTCAGATGACGAGCCTGCGCCACGCGGGGGATTTGCCACGCCACCGCGGCGGGCGTCAGGTTGTTGTCCAGACCGCTCGCGGAGGCAGTAACCAGTTCCACCGGTACGTTACGACTGGCCTGCGGGTTGGCGGCGCGCAGGGTGGCGACCCGGTTTTGCAGTTGTTTATCCAGTTCCGGGTTACTGGCGGCGAGGTTACTGCCGCCGGATGCCATGGGATTATAGGGCATTTCAGCGGTGGCCGAAGGCCGTCCCTGGAAATAGCCTTCAGAGGTAAAGTTCTGCCCGATCAGCGCAGAACCCCGCACCCCATGCTCATCCCGAATCAGTGAACCGTTGGCCTGATACGGGAACCACCATTGCCCCAGCGCGGTGGTCAGCAGCGGGTACGCACCGCCCGTCAGCAGCAGCAGGAAAATCAGTGTTGAAAACAACGGACGTAAAGCACTCATCAGACACCTCACACCAGACCCAGCAGGGTCAGCAGCAAATCAATTACTTTGATGCCAATAAACGGCACCACCAGCCCCCCCAGACCGTAAATCCACAGGTTACGGCGCAGCATGGCGGAGGCGGAAAGCGGTTTGTAGCTCACGCCTTTCAGCGCCAACGGGATCAGAAAGACAATGATCAAGGCGTTAAAGATCACCGCACTCAGAATGGCCGAGTCCGGCGAATGCAGACGCATGATGTTCAGCGCATTCAGTTGCGGATAGGTCGCGGCGAACGCGGCCGGAATGATCGCAAAATACTTCGCCACGTCGTTGGCGATACTGAACGTGGTCAGTGAACCACGCGTCATCAGCATCTGTTTGCCGATGTGCACCACTTCGATAAGCTTGGTGGGGTTAGAGTCGAGATCGACCATGTTGCCCGCTTCTTTTGCCGCCTGCGTACCGGAGTTCATTGCTACCGCGACATCGGCCTGGGCCAGCGCCGGGGCGTCGTTGGTACCATCACCGGTCATCGCCACTAAGCGGCCTTCCGCCTGATACTGACGGATGAGCGCCAGCTTGGCTTCCGGTGTCGCTTCGGCAAGAAAGTCATCCACACCCGCCTCGGCGGCGATGGCGGCGGCGGTCAGGCGATTATCGCCAGTGATCATCACCGTTTTAATGCCCATTTTACGCAACTGGGCAAAACGCTCTTTTATCCCGCCTTTGACGATATCTTTCAGCGCGATCACGCCTAGCACCCGGGAACCTTCCACCACCACGAGCGGCGTGGCGCCCAGACGGGCGACGCTGTCCACTTTCTGCTCGACATCCGCCGGGAACTGGCCACCGCTGGCTTCTATGTGGCGACGGATGGCGTCGACGGAACCTTTACGAATCATCCGGTTGTCGATGTTAATACCGCTCATACGACTCTGGGCGGTAAAGGGGACGAAGGTGGCATGCAGCGACTGCACGTCACGTTCGCGCAGATTAAAGCGCTGCTTGGCGAGGATCACAATACTGCGACCTTCCGGCGTCTCATCGGCTAACGACGAAAGCTGTGCGGCGTCGGCCAGCGTTTTTTCGTCGACACCCTGCGCAGGCAGGAAGTCCGAGGCCTGACGGTTACCGAGAGTAATGGTGCCGGTTTTGTCCAGCAGCAATACGTCCACGTCGCCTGCGGCTTCCACCGCGCGTCCACTGGTGGCGATGACGTTCGCACCGAGCATACGGCTCATCCCGGCGACGCCAATCGCGGAGAGTAACCCGCCGATTGTCGTTGGGATCAGACAAACCAACAGGGCGACCAGCACCGTGACGCTGACCGCGTGACCGCCCCAGGCAGAAAACGGCCACAGCGTGGCGGTTGCCAGCAAAAAGACAATCGTCAGGGCTACCAGCAGAATGGTCAGGGCGATCTCGTTGGGCGTTTTACGACGCTGGGCGCCTTCGACCATGGCGATCATCCGGTCAAGGAAAGTTTCGCCGGGGTTCACGCTACACTCGATCACCAGCCAGTCGGAGAGAATGCGCGTCCCGCCAGTCACCGAGGCGAAATCGCCGCCGGATTCGCGGATGACCGGCGCAGACTCGCCGGTAATCGCACTTTCATCCACGGAGGCGCCGCCTTCAATGACTTCGCCGTCACAGGGAATGATATCACCTGCTTCCACCAGCACGATGTCGCCTTTGCGTAGCTCATCGGCCGGAACGTGATCCATTTTCGCGCCGTACTTCGGCTCGCGCAGTTTGCGGGCAAAGGCCGTCTTTTTCACTCCTTTGAGGCTGTTGGCCTGTGCTTTACTGCGCCCTTCGGCGAGCGCTTCCGCAAAGTTGGCAAACAGTACAGTGACCCACAGCCACAGACTGATCGCCCCGGTAAACAGCGCGCTGCCGGCCATCTGTCCTGTCGCCATCGCAACGGTAATCACGGTGGTCAGCAGGCTACCCATCCAGACAATGAACATCACCGGGTTGCGCCACTGGGTATGTGGGCTTAATTTTTTCACTGCGTCCATCAGCGCCTGAGCGACCAGAGACGGTTCGAACAGCGCCAGTTGTTTGCGACTCATAACATTTGCTCCGCATCGCTTAGCGTAAGGAAAGGTGTTCAGCGACTGGGCCAAGCGCCAGTGCAGGAATAAAGGTCAGGGCGCCGACTAACAGCACCGTGCCGATCAGTAAACCGACAAACAGCGCGCCGTGGGTCGCCAGGGTGCCGGGACTGGCCGGTTGGCTCTTTTTCGCCACCAGCGATCCGGCAATCGCCATCACCGGGATGATGACCCCGAAGCGACCGACGAACATGCAAAACGCCAGCAGGCAGTTCCAGAACGGGGTGTTTGCGCTCAGACCAGCAAAGGCGCTGCCGTTGTTGTTGGCGGCGGAAGAGACGGCGTACAGGACTTCGCTAAAGCCGTGTGGACCAGGGTTGAGCATGGCGCTGCGTCCCGCATCGGTCATCATGGCAAGCGCGGTGCCGAGTAAAACCAGCGCAGGGGTGACCAGAATCGCCAGTGCGGTCATTTTCATCTCGCGAACGTCGATCTTTTTGCCCAGGTATTCTGGCGTGCGGCCAATCATCAGTCCGGCGATAAACACCGCCAGCAGCACGAACAACAGCATGCCGTAAAGGCCCGAACCAACGCCGCCGAACACCACTTCGCCAATCTGCATCAGCCACATTGGCACCATGCCGCCCAGCGCGGTAAACGAGTCGTGCATGGCGATCACCGCCCCGCAGGAGGCCGCTGTCGTTACTACCGCAAACAGACTGCTCACCAGCACGCCAAAGCGGCTCTCTTTGCCTTCCATATTAAGAGTGGAATCTGCGCCAAATTGCAGCAGATGGGGGTTGCCCTGGACCTCCGCCCACATCACCACCGCCACGCAGACGGTGAAGATGAGCGACATGGCCCACAGCAACATCCGCCCCTGACGGCGATCGCCTGCCGCGTCGCCAAACGCGAAACAGAGCGCGGCTGGAATTAAAAAGATGGCCAGCATTTGCACCATGTTGGTCAGCGCGGTGGGGTTTTCGAACGGGTGTGCCGAGTTGGCGTTAAAGAAGCCGCCGCCGTTGGTCCCCAGCATCTTGATGGCTTCCTGCGAGGCCACCGGCCCCATCGGCAGCAGTTGCTGCACACCTTCCAGAGTAGTGAAAGTCTGATAGGGCAGCAGATTTTGCAGGCTGCCTTGCTGAATAAAGAACAGCGCAATCACCAGCGCGATGGGGCATAAAATCCACAAGGTAATACGCACCAGGTCGACCCACGCATTGCCCAGCGTATTCATGCTCTGGCGGGTAAAGGCGCGGATCAGCGCGAACACCACCGCAATGCCGGTCGCGGCGGACAGGAAGTTTTGTACCGTCAGCCCGGCCATCTGGCTGAAATAGCTTAAGGTGGTTTCCCCGCTGTAAGCCTGCCAGTTGGTATTGGTAACAAAACTCACCGCCGTATTAAGCGCCAGATGCCAGGGCAGACCGGGCAACTGCTGTGGATTCAGCGGCAGAAGGTGTTGCCACAACAACAGCAGGAACAGGAGCGTCAACCCCAGCACATTCAACGCGAGGATCGCCAGCAGGTACTGCTTCCAGTTCATCTCGTCTGTCGAAATGCCCAGACCGCGCCAGATCAGGCGTTCAACCCTCGCGGTACCAGGCAGCGAATGGTTGCCGATCAGCCGTGCCAGGCCCGCGCCTAACGGCCTGGCGAGCACGAACAGAATCAGCAGAAAACTGGCGATGAGTAAAAATCCTTGCGCAGCCATCAGAACGCCTCCGCATTGATTAATGCATATACCAGGTAACCTAATAATAAGAAAATCAGCACGATGCCGATTATCACGCCTGCACTCACAGCGCACCTCCCGTGGCATAAATGTGATAAACAAAGCGTAAATATCTGCCTGCAAAGATTTCGCAAAAATCGACGTCGGGGGTGTAAAAAAAGTATAAAAATGGCAAAGACCATTATTTAACTAATGATTAGTATTAATTTAACTTTTTTGTAACTTAATTACGCGATAAAGATAAATAAAGCGTAAATAGCTAAAAATAAGTGGTCGGATGAGTAGTAAAATTACACGCAAAGCGGTACTATTTTCAGCAGATAACCAATTTGACTTTACCGGTGATGATTACCGGCCAGATAAAGGGGAGAGAATCATGGAGTTGTACAAAGAATATCCAGCACATGTTGTATTGTTACGCCGTACTTTCGCCGTCGTGGCTGGGGTGCTGGCACTACCGGTCATGCTGTTCTGGAAAGACCGCGCCCGTTTTTATAGCTATCTACACCGCGTGTGGTCAAAAACCAGCGATAAACCCGTGTGGATGGATCAGGCTGAAAAAGCCACCTGCGATTTCTATTAAGCGCATCGCGTTCAGAAAAACCGCCAACAGCAATGTGGCGGTTTTTTTATGTCTCTGTGTCTACACTTATTTCAGAAATGGAAAAGGAGACATCATGAGCGAGAAAATCCCTGTTGGCATTAGCGCTTGTTTGTTAGGGGAGGCGGTTCGCTTTGATGGTGGACACAAACGCCTGCCCTTTGCAGTCGAAGAACTTTCACCGTGGGTGCACTTTGAACCCGTCTGTCCGGAAATGGCGATCGGCCTGCCGGTGCCGCGTCCTGCATTGCGCTTAGTCAAAATGGAAGAGGCAATTGCACTGCGTTTCAGTGACCGGCGCGAGGGCGATTTAACCCAGGCGATGACCGCGTTCAGTGAAGAACGTGTCAGTCGTTTCGAACACCTTTGTGGTTATATTGTCTGTGCGAAATCCCCAAGTTGCGGCATGGAACGCGTTCGTGTTTATGACGCCGATGGGAAAAACAATCGCAAAGCCGGTCGCGGTATCTTTACCTCAATCCTGATGGCGTCTTATCCGTGGCTCCCTGTTGAAGAGGACGGGCGATTGCACGATCCACAATTACGGGAAAATTTTGTCGCGCGGATTTATGCCCTGCATGAATTGCATGGATTGCGGCAACAAGGACTCACGCGTGGCGCGCTGATTGACTATCACAGCCGCTATAAACTGTTGCTGCTGGCCCATTCACAGCCGGAATACCGCGAGCTGGGGCGCTTTGTCGCTGCGCTTTACGAGTGGGAGAGCCTTGATGACTTTTTCATTGAATATCGTCTGCGTCTGATGAAATTGATGTCCCATCCTGCCACCCGGCGTAACCATACCAATGTCCTGATGCACGTTCAGGGCTATTTTCGCAAACAGCTCAATGCCCGTCAGCGGCAAGAGTTGGCTTCCCTTATTGACGGTTACCGACGCGCTACGCAGCCACTGCTTGCGCCTGTGACGCTGCTCAAACACTATATGGCGGAATATCCGGATGCGTATCTCTCCGGGCAACGCTATTTTGATCCCTGGCCGGAAGCCCTGCGGCTGCGCTACGGGAGTTGATTTTTTTCATTCGGGAGTGTTATGTCCACCCATCTGGTCTGGTTTCGTCGCGATCTCCGTCTGCATGACAATCTTGCCCTCGCCGCCGCCTGCCGCCACCGCGCCGCGCGCGTTGTGGCGTTATTTATCTCCACGCCTGAGCAGTGGAAGAATCACGTCATGTCACCGCGTCAGGCCGCCTTTATCCAGGCTCAGCTAAACGCTTTACAACAGGCGCTGGCGGAAAAAGGCATTCCGCTGCTGTTTGAGGAAGTCGATGACTTCGCGGGCAGTATCGAAACGGTGAAAGCGGTGTGCGAACAGCATGACGTCAGCCACCTGTTTTATAACTATCAGTATGAAGTGAACGAGCGTGAACGCGATGCGGCGGTAGAAAAGGCGCTGCCGCAAGTGGTTTGCGAAGGGTTTGATGACAGCGTGATCCTGCCGCCAGGTGCGGTGACGACGGGAAATCATGAGATGTATAAAGTCTTCACGCCGTTTAAAAACGCCTGGTTAAAACGGCTGAAGGAGGGGATGCCGGAGTGCGTATCCGCACCGGCCCGCCGGGAGAACGGTAGTGTTTCTTCTGCGCTGGTGCCGATTAACCTTCACTATCCGCAACAGGAATTCGACACAGCCCTTTTTCCCGCCGAAGAAAAAGCCGCAATTGCCCGGTTACGCCAGTTTTGCCAACAGGGGGCAGGAGAGTACGACGGATGTCGCGACTTCCCGGCCATTGAGGGCACCAGTCGTTTATCCGCCAGTCTTACTACCGGTGGCTTATCGCCGCGCCAGTGTCTGCATCGCCTGCTGGCGGAACAGCCGCAGGCGCTGGACGGCGGCGCGGGCAGTGTCTGGCTGAACGAACTTATCTGGCGTGAGTTTTATCGCCATCTGATGACGTACCATCCCAATCTGTGCAAACACCGCCCCTTTATTCTCTGGACCGATCGCGTGCGCTGGCGGGATCGAGCGGAAGATTTACAGGCCTGGGAGGAGGGGAGAACGGGTTATCCGATTGTTGATGCGGCGATGCGGCAACTGAACGTCACCGGCTGGATGCACAACCGTCTGCGGATGATTGCGGCCAGCTTCCTGGTCAAAGATCTGCTGATTGACTGGCGTAAAGGTGAACGCTATTTCATGTCGCAACTGATTGATGGCGATCTCGCTGCGAATAACGGCGGCTGGCAGTGGGCGGCCTCTACCGGAACCGACGCCGCGCCGTATTTCCGCATTTTTAACCCCACGACACAGGGCGAAAAGTTCGACAGAGACGGGGAGTTTATCCGCCGGTGGATCCCTGAGTTGCGCGATGTACCGGGCAAGGCGATTCACGAGCCGTGGAAATGGGCGATCAAAGAAAGCATCACGCTCGACTACCCGCAGCCGATTGTCGATCACAAACTGGCGCGCCAGCAGACGCTTGCCGCGTATGAGGCCGCGCGAAAGAACTAACGGTGGCTATGCGGCCTGACGCCATAACTATTCATAAAGAGGTGCGTAAATACGCCCCTTTTTTTATGGCTAAGAACGGGGTGATGGTTTCTTAATATGGCTAATAATTGTCTATCGACGAACCGCCACAGGGACGCTATGTTAACGGAGTGCATAAATAAACAAGGGATCGATGATGAAAAACACCGAACTGGAACAACTGATCAACGAGAAACTGAACAGCGCCGCCATCAGCGACTACGCGCCAAACGGTTTGCAGGTTGAAGGCAAAGAAACGGTGCAAAAAATCGTCACCGGTGTGACCGCCAGTCAGGCGTTACTGGATGAAGCGGTGCGTCTGCAGGCTGATGCGGTCATCGTTCATCATGGCTATTTCTGGAAAGGCGAATCTCCGGTGATTCGCGGGATGAAGCGCAATCGCCTGAAAACGCTGCTGGCGAATGACATTAACCTCTACGGCTGGCATCTCCCGCTGGATGCGCATCCCGAACTGGGCAACAACGCACAGTTGGCGGCCCTGTTGGGGATCACCGTGATGGGAGAAATTGAGCCGCTGGTTCCCTGGGGCGAACTGACGATGCCGGTCCCTGGGCTGGAACTGGCGTCGTGGATTGAAGCACGTCTTGGACGCAGGCCGTTATGGTGCGGTGATACCGGGCCGGATACCATCAAACGTGTCGCCTGGTGCACTGGCGGCGGGCAAAGCTTCATCGACAGCGCCGCGCAGGCTGGCGTTGACGCCTTTATCACCGGTGAAGTTTCCGAACAAACCATCCACTCAGCCCGTGAACAGGGACTGCATTTTTACGCCGCCGGGCATCACGCCACTGAACGCGGCGGGATCCGTGCGCTCAGCGAATGGCTGACGGAGAACACCGATTTGGATGTGACGTTTATTGATATTCCAAACCCGGCATAAATAAAAACAAGAGGAATGCAAGTGCAACGAGCGCGTTGTTATCTGTTAGGTGAAACGGCGGTAGTGCTGGAGCTTGAGCCGCCGGTGACGCTGGCGAGCCAGAAACGTATCTGGCGTCTGGCGCAACGTTTGGTTGAGACGCCAAACGTGGTCGAGGCGATTCCGGGAATGAACAATATCACCGTGATCCTACGCGACCCGCAAACGCTGGCGCTGGATGCGATTGAACGCCTGCAACGCTGGTGGGAGGAGAGTGAGGCGCTGGAGCCAGACTCACGCTATATCGAAATTCCGGTGACCTACGGCGGCGCAGGTGGTCCCGATCTGGCGGACGTTGCCCGCCATAGCGGCCTGAGCGAAAAGCAGGTAGTGGAGCTGCACGCGTCGGTCGAGTATGTGGTCTGGTTTTTAGGTTTTCAGCCGGGATTCCCGTATCTCGGTAGCTTACCGGAACAACTGCACACGCCCAGGCGCGCTGAGCCGCGGCTGATCGTTCCGGCTGGATCGGTGGGTATCGGCGGACCGCAAACCGGTATTTATCCGCTGCCAACGCCTGGCGGTTGGCAGTTGATTGGTCATACCTCGCAGGCCTTGTTCGACCCGAAAAAAGAGGAACCGGTTCTCCTGCGCCCTGGCGATAGCGTGCGCTTTATCCCGCAGAAGGAGGGGGTATGCTGAATATTATTCGCGCGGGATTGTACACCTCCGTTCAGGATGGCGGTCGTCACGGTTTTCGTCAGTCAGGCGTTAGCCACTGCGGTGCGCTGGATAAACCGGCGATGCAAATCGCTAACCTGTTGGTGGGTAATGAGGCCAGTGCTCCGGTGTTGGAAATTACCCTCGGACAACTGGTTGTGGAATTTGAAACCGACAGCTGGTTTGCCCTGACCGGTGCGGGATGCGAAGCGCGGCTGGATAATCACCCCGTCTGGACGGGCTGGCGTCTGCCGGTGAAAGCGGGCCAGCGTCTGGTGCTAAAACGTCCGCAGCACGGTATGCGCAGCTATCTTGCCGTCGCGGGCGGTATCGACGTGCCGGAAGTGATGGGGTCATGCAGTACCGATCTCAAAGTGGGCATCGGCGGGTTGGAAGGACGCCTGCTGAAAGACGGCGACCGGCTGGCGACCGGCAAACCCCGACGGACGTTCCTGGAAGCGCGAGGGGTAAAACAACTGCTATGGGGGAATCGCATTCGGGCGCTGCCGGGGCCGGAATACCACGAATTTGACGCCGTTTCGCAGGAGTCGTTCTGGCGATCGCCGTGGCATCTCAGTCCGCAGAGTAACCGGATGGGCTACCGCCTGCAGGGACAACCGCTGATGCGAACGACGGATCGGGAACTGGTGTCGCACGGTCTGCTGCCTGGCGTGATTCAGGTTCCGCACAACGGGCAGCCGATTGTATTGATGAACGATGCCCAGACGACCGGCGGCTATCCGCGCATTGCCTGCATAATCGAGGCAGACATGTACCATCTGGCGCAGATCCCGCTCGGTCAACCCATTCACTTTGTTCAGTGTTCGCTGGAGGAGGCGCTGAAAGCGCGGCAGGACCAACAGCGCTATCTGGAACAACTCACATGGCGACTCAATGATGAACATTGATTTAAATGCGGATCTCGGCGAAGGCTGCGCCAGCGATGGAGAACTGTTGACGCTGGTCTCATCGGCCAACATTGCCTGCGGCTTTCATGCCGGCGATGCGCAAACCATGCTGACCAGCGTGCGCGAGGCGCTGAAAAATGGTGTAGCCATTGGGGCGCACCCGAGCTTTCCGGATCGGGAAAACTTTGGCCGCACGGCGATGACGCTGCCTGTGGAAACGGTGTACGCGCAAACGCTGTATCAAATCGGCGCGCTGGCGGCAATAGCCCGGGCGGAGGGGGGCGTCATGCGGCACGTGAAACCGCATGGCATGCTCTACAATCAGGCGGCGAAAGATCCGCAACTGGCAGATGCCATTGCCAAAGCGGTGTACGCCTGCGATCCGGCACTGATTCTGGTCGGCCTGGCGGGAAGTGAGCTTGTCCGTGCGGGTGAGCGTTACGGTCTCGTCACGCGCCAGGAGGTGTTCGCCGATCGCGGTTATCAGGCGGACGGCAGTCTGGTGCCACGCACGCAGCTGGGCGCGCTGATTGAAGACGAGGACCAGTCGCTGGCGCAAACGCTGGGAATGGTGGAAACCGGACGCGTGAAAAGCATTACCGGTGAATGGACAAGCGTGGTGGCGCAAACGGTTTGTATTCATGGCGATGGCGAACACGCGCTGGCCTTCGCCCGACGTTTACGCTCGGCGTTTGAAGCCCGCAGAATCACCATTGTTGCCTGAGCACACTGACGCAGCCTCCATAGAGGGGTTGCGCATATAAAAACACCACAACAAAACACAACATACAGGAATGGATTATGGGAGATGCAATAACGCTCTGGCCACTGATGGGCATCGCCGTCATTGTGGTTGGATTTCTTTTACGTTTTAACCCGGTGCTGGTGGTTATTGTCGCCGGGATCGTCACTGGACTGGCGGCACAAATGCCGATCGCCACGATCCTCGAAAAGCTGGGTGAAGGTTTTCTCAACACCCGCAACCTGCCGTTTATCCTGCTGATCCCGCTGGCGGTTATTGGCCTGCTCGAGCGTCACGGGCTGAAAGAGCGCGCCCAGGCGTGGATTGCCAGGATTAAAAGCGCTACGTCAGGTCGCTTGCTGATCGTCTATCTGTTTATTCGTGAAGCCACTGCTGCGCTGGGGCTGACCAGCCTGGGCGGTCACCCGCAAATGGTGCGTCCGTTGTTAGCGCCTATGGCGGAAGGGGCGGCGGAGAAAACGTATGGGGCATTGCCCGGCGCGGTGCGCTACCGTCTGCGAGCGATGTCGGCGGCGACGGATAACGTGGGACTTTTTTTTGGTGAGGATATCTTCGTCGCGTTCGGCGCGATTATCTTCATGCACAACTTTATGCTGGAGTCCGGCGGTATTCAGACCGAACCGCTGCACATTGCCTTATGGGGGATCCCAACGGCCCTGTGCGCCTTCGTGATCCATGGTACGCGCCTGTGGCGGCTGGATAATTATCTGCAACGCGAAATGGCGAAAGCCGGTTCTGTTGACACCCGCAAAGGAGAGGCGCAATGAATTTTCAACAAAGCTACCTCTACTGGCTCGCGGGGATCGTGCTGCTGATTGTCGCCATTATGTCCTGGCAGGATAAAGCTAATCCGCGTCGGTTAACGACCGGGTTATTCTGGGGCGTCTACGGGCTGTTGTTCCTGCTGGGCGACTGGACGTATCAACTGGTGGGCGACAAACGTACAGTCAACATTGCCGTCGGTGTCGCGGTGGTGATCATGGCGTTGATCGCCGGTTTTGGCGGCGTCAAGCTGGGCAGTTATCATCAGCGCACCCGCGAGCAGCGGGAAGAGAGCGCGACGCGTCTGGGTAACCGCCTGTTTTACCCGGCGCTGGCCATTCCGGTCGTCACCGTGATTGGCGTACTGATGTTCAATCACATTCCGGGGTTGCAGGACGCTCTGTTTGGACCGGGTAATCATGCCACGCTGGTGACGCTGTTCTCGATGACCGCAGGCTCACTGATTGGTCTCGGTATGGCTATCAAAATGACCCATGAGAAGGTGCATCAGCCGATTCAGGAGGCGCGCCGCCTGCTGGATTCCATCGGCTGGGCATTTATTTTACCGCAGATCCTAGCAACGTTAGGACTGCTGTTTACGGCGGCAGGCGTTGGCAGTGGCATTTCGTATCTTACTCAAGAGTATCTGGCCGTCGACAGCCGCTTTATCGCGGTGGCGGTGTATACCATTGGGATGGCGCTGTTAACGATGGTGATGGGCAATGCGTTTGCCGCCTTCCCGATTGTCACGGCGGGAATTGGCATTCCGATTCTGGTGCTTCAGCACGGTGGCAACCCGGCGGTGATGGCGGCTATCGGGATGTTCTCCGGCTATTGCGGTACGCTGATGACGCCGATGGCGGCAAATTTCAACATCGTGCCCGCCGCGCTGCTGGAACTGCCAGATAAAAACGCGGTCATTAAAGCGCAGGTGCCAACCGGCATACTGTTGCTGCTAGTCAACGTGTTCCTGATGTATTTCCTGATGTTCCTGTAAGGAGGACGGATGAAAACGGTATTAATCACCGGATTTGAGCCCTTCGGCGGCGAGCAGATTAACCCTTCCTGGGAAGTGGTCTCGCAGCTCGACAATGCTATCATCGCCGGGTGCCGCGTGGTGGCGCGTCAGTTGCCGTGTGTGTTTGGCGAGTCGCTCAGTGTGCTGAATTCCGCCATTGATACGCTCTCTCCATCGCTGGTGCTGGCCATCGGACAGGCGGGCGGACGGACCGATATTACCGTTGAGCGCGTGGCGATCAACGTCGACGACGCCCGTATTCCGGATAATAAAGGCCAACAGCCGGTGGATGAGCCGATTGTTGCTGGTGGACCAGCGGCCTGGTTTAGCACGCTGCCAGTCAAAGCCATGGTGGCGGCGATGCGTGAAGCCGGTGTGCCAGCGTCGGTCTCACAGACGGCGGGGACATTTGTTTGCAACCATGTGATGTACGGATTGCTCCACAAACTGAGCGGCATCGCGGAGGTGAAGGGGGGATTCATCCATATCCCTTATCTGCCGCAGCAGGCGGTGGCGCATCCGGGGGCGCCCAGTATGGCGGCGGAAACGGTGCGTCTGGCGCTGGAGGTGGCGATCGCTACCGCATTGCAGGTTGACGATGACATCGCCGTGACAGGTGGTGCCACGCATTAATCTTCTCAGATAAGGACAGAACCATGCCTGAAGGCCCGGAGATCCGCCGCGCAGCGGATAGCCTGGAGGCGGCGATCAAAGGCAAACCCCTGACGGATGTCTGGTTTGCCTTTGCGCAGTTAAAACCGTATCAATCCACACTGGTGGGGCAGACCGTCACGGCGATGGAGACGCGCGGCAAAGCGTTGCTGACCCATTTTTCCGCGGGTCTGACGCTCTACAGCCATAATCAGCTGTATGGCGTCTGGCGCGTGGTGGACAGTGGCGACATGCCGCACACCACCCGTATTCTGCGCGTTAAACTGCAAACTGCGGATAAAACTATTCTGCTTTATAGCGCGTCTGACATTGAGATGTTGACGCCGGAACAGCTCACTATCCATCCCTTCCTGCAACGGGTTGGGCCGGACGTGCTGGACCCGCGTCTGACGCCTGACGCGGTGAAAGCCCGGTTACTCTTGCCGCGTTTTCGCAATCGCCAGTTTTCCGGTCTGTTGCTGGATCAGGCTTTTCTCGCCGGGCTGGGAAACTATCTGCGGGTGGAGATCCTCTGGCAGGTGGGGATAACCGGTCAGCATAAAGCCCGCGATCTCAGCGATGCGCAGTTGACGGCGTTATCCCATGCGCTACTGGATATTCCGCGCTTATCCTACACCACGCGTGGGCAGGTCGACGAAAATAAGCATCATGGCGCGCTGTTTCGCTTTAAGGTGTTTCACCGCGACGGTGAACCTTGCGAACGTTGTGGCGGGATCATCGAGAAAACCACGCTCTCCTCACGGCCGTTCTACTGGTGTCCACATTGCCAGCATTAATGCGCTTGTCGCGGCGCTTTGGCTGAAATAAAACGGGCGATGGCAGGGCCAGTGAGAAGAATACTGAACAGCCGCAGGGTTTGCATCGCCATGATCAGCGACATGTCGGCGTGACTGCCGGCGGCAATGACCGCAACCGTATCCAGTCCGCCGGGGCTGGTGGCGAGATAGGCGGTTAAAAAATCAATCTGCATATAGTGGGTCATTCCCCAGGCCATTGCTGCGCAAATGGCAAGCAGGGCGAAGATAGAGAGCAGGATTTGCGGCAACGGTCGCAGCGCCATAAAGAAGACCTGCTTGTCGAATCCGAGACCAATCTGCCAGCCAATAAGCATATACGCTATCGCCAGCAGCCATTCCGGCAGTTCAATCACCATCACGCCGCTTGCGTGCAGCAGAGCGCCTACCAGCATCGGCACCAGCATGGTACCGGAGGGAATGCGCAGCACCCGACCGACAACACTGGCAACCGTCGCTAACAGCAGCGTCGTGAACAGATTGCCGCTCAGCGGCGGGAACCACTCAATCTGCTGGCTGACGGCTTCTGCGCTTTCGCCCATGATAAACCGCGTCACCAGCACTGCTGCGCCAGCAACAAACAGTACCCGCAGATATTGCATAAAGGCGACCAGGCGGATATCGGCGCCGTAGTCTTGCGCCATCGCGACCATTGCCGCCGCACCGCCGGGAGATGAGCCCCACGCGCCGGTATTGCCAGGGAGTGAACTGTAGCGAACCAGTAACCAGCCAACGACCGTACTGGAGAGCAGCGTCACCAGCAGAACCGCCAGCACCACTACCCAGTTTGCCGCCAGCGTCGTTAATAATGAGCCTGACAAATTCTGCGCGATCATACAGCCAAGAATGGCTTGCGCACCGAGGAACGTACAGCGAGGAAGCTTTAGTGAGATACCGCGAAGACTAAACAGAATACCGGTGATCATCGGGCCGAGCAGTAACGCCGCCGGAAGATGAATGCTGAGAAAGAGCAGGGACAG
This sequence comes from Citrobacter sp. MGH 55, assembly GCF_016906145.1. NCBI lineage: Bacteria > Pseudomonadati > Pseudomonadota > Gammaproteobacteria > Enterobacterales > Enterobacteriaceae > Citrobacter > Citrobacter sp. MGH 55. The sequence goes on along the minus strand of NZ_CP070239.1, from coordinate 4,624,944 downwards.
AAGGAGTGACAGCAAAAACAACAAGCCCCACTGCAGAACTGGCATCCTGTGCTCCCGGAAGAAATGAACAAACTATCCGTAAATCATAGAGAAGGGCGGAGAAGATTAATATAGCGAGGGTCAAGAAAAGGTAGGGAAGTTGCCGGATGGCGCTAATACTTATCCGGCCTACGAATTGACAACCGTAGGCCGGATAAGACGCAGTCGCGTCACCATCCGGCAGTCTGACGATTAATGCTTAAGGTCAGATTTAAAATCGCGTTTTTCGTAGCCGGTGTACAGCTGACGTGGACGCGCGATTTTCATGCCATCGGTATGCATTTCGCTCCAGTGCGCAATCCAGCCGACGGTACGCGCCATGGCGAAGATCACGGTGAACATGGAAGACGGGATACCCATCGCTTTCAGGATGATACCGGAGTAGAAGTCGACGTTCGGGTAAAGTTTCTTCTCAATGAAATACGGGTCGTTCAGCGCGATGTGTTCCAGCTCCATCGCCACTTCCAGCAGGTCATCTTTGGTACCCAGCTCTTTCAGCACTTCGTGGCAGGTCTCACGCATCACGGTGGCACGCGGATCGTAGTTTTTGTAAACACGGTGACCGAAGCCCATCAGGCGGAAAGAGTCATTCTTGTCTTTCGCACGACGAACGAATTCCGGAATGTGTTTAACCGAGCTGATTTCTTCCAGCATCTTCAGCGCCGCTTCGTTCGCGCCGCCGTGCGCCGGTCCCCACAGGGATGCAATACCCGCAGCAATACAGGCAAACGGGTTCGCGCCAGACGAGCCAGCAGTACGTACCGTTGAGGTGGAGGCGTTCTGTTCATGGTCGGCATGCAGGATCAGGATACGGTCCATTGCGCGTTCCAGTACCGGGTTCACTTCATAGGTTTCACACGGCGTGGAGAACATCATGTTCAGGAAGTTACCGGCGTAGGAGAGGTCGTTACGCGGATAAACAAACGGCTGGCCGATAGAATATTTGTAACACATCGCCGCCATTGTCGGCATTTTGGACAGCAGGCGGAATGCGGCGATTTCGCGGTGGCGCGGATTGTTAACATCCAGAGAGTCGTGATAGAACGCGGCGAGCGCACCAGTGATCCCGCACATGACCGCCATTGGATGTGAATCGCGACGGAAAGCGTGGAACAGACGGGTGATTTGCTCATGGATCATGGTATGGCGAGTCACGGTGGTTCTGAACGCGTCGTACTCTGCTTGCGTCGGTTTTTCGCCGTTCAGCAGGATGTAGCATACTTCCAGATAGTTAGACTCGGTGGCTAACTGATCGATAGGGAAGCCGCGATGCAACAAAATGCCTTCATCGCCGTCGATGAACGTAATTTTGGATTCGCAGGATGCAGTAGAGGTGAAACCAGGGTCAAAAGTAAACATCCCCTTCGAACCCAGGCTACGAATATCAATAACATCTTGACCTAGCGTGCCCTTCAGCACATCCAGTTCAATAGCCGTATCACCATTTAGGGTGATTTTTGCTTTTGTGTCAGCCATTTACGGTCTCCTTAGCGCCTTATTGCTTAAGACTACTCAGGTGAGATTTGCCATCGATACATCAATCAACCGTTACCAGTTTGTTATTCGGCTCGCCGCTCTGGATAGAGGAGAAACCAGGGTACAGAGCAATGGGCGCTTGCAGGTAAATCAGTTAACTCATGGTGAATTAGCAACAAATCAACAACTTAGCAATCCGAATTATTCAACCTGTCTATCACTATTAACTGTACTGAAGGGATCGGTCAATATCTTCCTACTGTTACATAACTTATTTGCAGGTTAAAGAGTGACCCCATAACTTTTACGCATTATATGCCTTTTCTGGTGTTGTTTGTAACAACTTTGTTTAATGATTGTCAAATCAGATGATTAAAAATTAAATAAATGTTGTTATCGTGACCTATGTCACTGTTCGGGATAAAACCCGACAAACTATATGTAGGTTAATTGTAATGATTTTGTGAACGTCCTATACTGCCGCCAGGTCTCCGGAAACCCCTGCAATCCCGAGCCACCCAGCGTTGTAACGTGTCGTTTTAGCAACTGGAAGCAGTGTTTTACATGACGCGCAGTTATAGAAAGGACGCTGTCTGACCCGCACGCAGACCGGAGGAAGGAAATCCCGTCGTCTTTCAGGCTACAGGTGATTCACTCTCTGTACCCGAAGTCCAAAGGGAATAATAAGAACAGCATGTGGGCGTTATTCATGATAAGAAATGTGAAAAAACAAAGACCTGTCAATCTGGATCTGCAAACGATCCGGTTCCCAATCACGGCGATAGCGTCCATTCTCCATCGCGTTTCCGGAGTGATCACCTTTGTGGCGGTCGGGATCCTGTTGTGGTTACTGGGCACCAGCCTCTCTTCCCCTGAAGGATTCCAGCAGGCATCCGCCATCATGGGTAGCTTTTTTGTTAAATTTATTATGTGGGGCATCCTTACCGCGCTGGCGTATCACGTCGTGGTCGGTGTTCGTCACATGATGATGGATTTTGGCTATCTGGAAGAAACATTCGAAGCGGGTAAACGCTCAGCCAAAATCTCTTTTGTTATCACTGTCGTGCTTTCACTTCTCGCAGGAGTCCTCGTATGGTAAGCAACGCCTCCGCACTAGGACGCAATGGCGTACATGACTTCATCCTGGTCCGTGCTACCGCTATCGTTCTGACGTTATACATCATCTATATGGTGGGATTCTTCGCCACAAGCGGCGAACTGACCTGGGAAGTCTGGACCGGTTTCTTCTCATCGGCTTTCACCAAAGTGTTCACCCTGCTGGCACTCTTCTCCATCTTGATTCATGCCTGGATCGGCATGTGGCAGGTGTTGACCGACTACGTTAAACCGCTGGCAATTCGGTTGTCGCTGCAACTGGCTATCGTCGTTGCACTGGTGGTTTACGTGATTTATGGATTTGTTGTGGTGTGGGGTGTGTAATGAAACTGCCAGTCAGAGAATTTGATGCTGTAGTCATTGGTGCAGGCGGCGCAGGTATGCGTGCGGCGCTGCAAATTTCCCAGAGCGGCCAGACCTGTGCGCTGCTGTCCAAAGTGTTCCCAACCCGTTCCCATACCGTATCTGCGCAGGGTGGCATCACCGTTGCGCTCGGTAATACCCATGAAGATAACTGGGAATGGCACATGTACGACACCGTGAAAGGGTCGGACTACATTGGTGACCAGGACGCTATCGAATATATGTGTAAAACCGGTCCGGAAGCGATTCTGGAACTGGAACATATGGGGCTGCCGTTCTCCCGTCTCGACGACGGTCGTATCTATCAGCGTCCGTTTGGCGGCCAGTCGAAAAACTTCGGCGGTGAGCAGGCGGCACGCACCGCAGCGGCAGCTGACCGTACCGGTCACGCGCTGCTGCATACGCTGTATCAGCAGAACCTGAAAAACCACACCACCATTTTCTCCGAGTGGTATGCGCTGGATCTGGTCAAAAACGCCGATGGCGCAGTGGTCGGTTGTACCGCACTGTGCATCGAAACCGGTGAAGTGGTTTACTTCAAAGCCCGTGCAACCGTGCTGGCCACCGGCGGCGCAGGCCGCATTTATCAGTCCACCACTAACGCGCATATCAATACCGGCGACGGCGTGGGGATGGCAATCCGTGCCGGTGTTCCGGTTCAGGATATGGAAATGTGGCAGTTCCACCCAACCGGGATTGCCGGTGCGGGCGTGCTGGTAACAGAAGGCTGCCGCGGTGAGGGCGGTTACCTGCTGAATAAACACGGTGAGCGCTTTATGGAGCGTTATGCGCCGAATGCGAAAGACCTGGCGGGCCGTGACGTGGTGGCGCGTTCCATCATGATCGAAATCCGTGAAGGTCGCGGCTGCGATGGTCCTTGGGGTCCGCACGCTAAACTGAAACTTGACCATCTGGGTAAAGACGTCCTCGAATCCCGTCTACCGGGCATTCTGGAATTGTCCCGTACGTTTGCACACGTTGACCCGGTGAAAGAGCCGATTCCGGTTATCCCAACCTGTCACTACATGATGGGCGGTATTCCGACCAAAGTGACCGGTCAGGCATTGACGGTGAACGAGCAGGGTGAAGACGTGGTGGTTCCGGGGCTGTTTGCGGTGGGTGAAATCGCCTGCGTATCGGTACACGGCGCTAACCGTCTGGGTGGTAACTCGCTGCTGGATCTGGTGGTCTTCGGTCGTGCGGCCGGTCTGCATCTGCAGGAATCTATCGCCGAGCAGGGTGAACTACGCGATGCCACAGAAGACGAAATCGACGCGTCCCTGGCGCGTCTGAACCGCTGGAACAATAACCGTGATGGTGAAGATCCGGTAGTGATTCGCAAAGCGCTGCAGGAATGTATGCAGCATAACTTCTCGGTCTTCCGTGAAGGCGATGCGATGGCAAAAGGTCTGGAAGAGCTGAAAGCCATCCGCGAGCGGTTGAAAAATGCCCGTCTGGACGACACCTCCAGCGAATTCAACACCCAGCGCGTAGAGTGTCTGGAGCTGGATAACCTGATGGAAACTGCCTATGCCACCGCAGTATCCGCCAACTTCCGTACCGAGAGCCGTGGCGCGCATAGTCGCTTCGACTTCCCGGAGCGTGATGATGAAAACTGGCTGTGCCATTCCCTGTATCTGCCAGAGACGGAATCCATGACCCGACGTGAAGTCAACATGGAACCGAAACTGCGCCCGGCATTCCCGCCGAAGATTCGTACATACTAATGCGGAGACAGGACAATGAAACTCGAGTTTTCAATTTATCGCTATAACCCGGATGTTGATGACGCTCCGCGCATGCAGGATTACACCCTGGAAGGCGAAGAAGGGCGTGACATGATGCTGCTGGATGCGTTGATGCAGCTCAAAGAGAAAGACCCCAGTCTCTCTTTCCGCCGCTCCTGCCGTGAAGGCGTGTGTGGTTCAGATGGTCTGAACATGAACGGGAAGAACGGTCTGGCCTGCATCACGCCGGTATCAGCGCTGGTTCAGCCCGGTAAGAAAATTGTTATCCGTCCGCTGCCTGGTTTGCCGGTGATCCGCGATTTGGTAGTAGACATGGGGCAATTCTATGCACAATATGAGAAGATTAAGCCTTACTTATTGAATAATGGGCAAAATCCTCCGGCTCGTGAGCATTTACAGATGCCAGAGCAGCGGGAAAAACTCGATGGGCTGTATGAATGCATTCTGTGCGCCTGCTGCTCAACGTCTTGCCCATCCTTCTGGTGGAATCCGGATAAGTTTATCGGTCCGGCGGGTCTGTTAGCGGCCTATCGCTTCCTGATCGACAGCCGTGATACCGAGACGGACAGCCGCCTGGAAGGGTTAAGCGATGCATTCAGCGTATTCCGCTGTCACAGCATCATGAACTGCGTCAGTGTATGTCCTAAGGGGCTGAACCCGACGCGCGCCATCGGCCATATTAAGTCGATGCTGTTGCAACGCAGTGCGTAAGTAGACATTGCCCGCGGTGGCAATCCTGTAGGCCGGATAAGACGTTTACGTCGCCATCCGGCACATGTTGCCTGATGGCGCTTCGCTTATCAGGCCTACGGGGTCGCCATCAGGCAAATTAGTGCAGGAAACCTCTAAAAACTGCCACATTGATAGCAATAATCGAGATGTTCAGCGCGAGACAAGGCGCGAACGGAACGAATCGCCGGGAGCATAGTTCACTATGTGACCGGGTGAGGGACGGTTGCAACGCAGTCGCAGCCTGAACAACGACGATTATTAGACAGTTTTTAAAGGTTCCTTAGCGGACGCAGATCACACGACAGTCCGTAACAAGTGAACCCCGGCACGCATACGACGTATGCGTGGTAGTATCCACGGCGAAGTAAGCATACAAATGCTTAAGGGATCACGATGCAGAACAGCGCTTTGAAAGCCTGGTTGGACTCTTCTTACCTCTCTGGCGCAAACCAGAGCTGGATAGAACAGCTCTATGAAGACTTCTTAACCGATCCTGACTCGGTAGACGCTAACTGGCGTTCGACGTTCCAGCAGTTACCTGGCACCGGAGTCAAACCGGATCAATTCCATTCAAAAACGCGTGATTATTTCCGTCGTCTGGCGAAGGATGCCTCACGTTACTCTTCTTCGATTTCCGACCCTGACACCAATGTGAAGCAGGTTAAAGTCCTGCAGCTCATCAACGCTTATCGCTTCCGTGGTCACCAGCATGCGAATCTCGATCCGCTGGGACTGTGGCAGCAAGACACTGTTGCCGATCTGGATCCGTCCTTCCACGATCTGACAGAGGCCGACTTCCAGGAAAGCTTTAACGTAGGTTCTTTTGCCGGCGGCAAAGAGACGATGAAGCTGGGCGAGCTGCTTTCCGCGCTCAAACAAACGTACTGCGGCCCGATTGGTGCTGAGTACATGCACATCACCAGCACCGAAGAGAAACGCTGGCTGCAACAGCGCATCGAATCCGGTCGCGCGGCATTCAGCAGCGAAGAGAAAAAACGCTTCCTGAGTGAACTCACCGCAGCCGAAGGCCTGGAACGTTATCTGGGCGCCAAATTCCCTGGCGCGAAACGCTTCTCGCTGGAAGGCGGTGATGCGTTAATCCCGATGCTCAAAGAGATGATCCGCCATGCCGGTAACAGCGGTACCCGTGAAGTGGTGCTGGGTATGGCGCACCGTGGTCGTTTGAACGTCCTGGTCAACGTACTGGGTAAGAAACCGCAGGATCTGTTCGACGAATTTGCGGGTAAACATAAAGAACATCTCGGCACCGGTGACGTGAAGTACCACATGGGCTTCTCATCGGATATCGAAACCGAAGGTGGCCTGGTTCACCTCGCGCTGGCGTTTAACCCGTCGCACCTGGAAATCGTCAGCCCGGTGGTAATCGGTTCGGTGCGTGCGCGTCTGGATCGTCTGGATGAACCAAGCAGCAACAAAGTCCTGCCGATCACCATCCACGGCGACGCTGCGGTAACCGGGCAGGGCGTGGTTCAGGAAACCCTGAACATGTCGAAAGCGCGGGGTTACGAAGTGGGCGGTACCGTTCGCATCGTGATCAACAACCAGGTGGGCTTCACCACTTCTAACCCACTGGATGCACGTTCCACCCCGTACTGCACCGATATCGGTAAAATGGTACAGGCACCGATTTTCCACGTGAATGCGGACGATCCGGAAGCGGTGGCTTTCGTCACTCGTCTGGCACTGGATTTCCGCAACACCTTCAAACGCGATGTCTTCATCGACCTGGTGTGCTACCGCCGTCACGGCCACAACGAAGCCGACGAGCCGAGCGCAACCCAGCCGCTGATGTATCAGAAAATCAAAAAGCATCCGACCCCACGCAAAATCTATGCGGATAAGCTGGAAGCGGATAACGTCGCGACGCTGGAAGATGCCACCGAAATGGTCAACCTGTATCGCGACGCGCTGGACGCGGGCGAATGCGTGGTGAAAGAGTGGCGTCCGATGAATATGCACTCCTTTACCTGGTCGCCGTACCTCAACCACGAGTGGGATGAAGCGTACCCGAACAAGGTTGAAATGAAGCGCCTTCAGGAACTGGCGAAACGCATCAGTACGGTGCCTGAAACCGTTGAGATGCAGTCTCGTGTGGCCAAAATCTACGGCGACCGCCAGCTGATGGCGAACGGGGAAAAACCGTTCGACTGGGGCGGCGCAGAAACGCTGGCTTACGCTACGCTGGTTGACGAAGGGATCCCGATTCGCCTGTCCGGTGAAGACTCCGGTCGCGGCACCTTCTTCCATCGCCACGCGGTGATCCACAACCAGACCAACGGGTCGACCTGGACTCCTCTGCAGCATGTCCACAACGGGCAGGGCAGCTTCCGCGTCTGGGACTCCGTGTTGTCTGAAGAAGCGGTACTGGCCTTCGAATATGGCTATGCCACAGCGGAACCGCGCACCCTGACCATCTGGGAAGCGCAGTTCGGTGACTTCGCCAACGGCGCGCAGGTGGTTATCGACCAGTTCATCTCCTCTGGCGAACAGAAATGGGGCCGGATGTGTGGCCTGGTGATGCTGCTGCCGCACGGTTATGAAGGGCAGGGTCCGGAGCACTCCTCCGCGCGTCTGGAGCGTTATCTGCAACTTTGCGCTGAGCAGAACATGCAGGTGTGCGTACCGTCTACTCCGGCTCAGGTGTATCACATGCTGCGTCGTCAGGCGCTGCGCGGGATGCGTCGTCCGCTGGTGGTCATGTCGCCGAAATCGCTGCTGCGCCATCCGCTGGCGGTCTCCAGCCTGGATGAGCTGGCGAACGGCACTTTCCTGCCTGCCATCGGTGAAATCGATGACCTCGATCCGAAAGGCGTGAAGCGTGTGGTGATGTGTTCTGGTAAGGTTTATTACGACCTGCTGGAACAGCGTCGCAAGAACAATCAGAAAGATGTCGCCATTGTGCGCATCGAACAGCTTTATCCGTTCCCGCATCAGGCGATGCAGGACGTATTGAAACAGTACGCTCACGTACATGATTTTGTCTGGTGCCAGGAAGAGCCGCTCAACCAGGGCGCATGGTACTGCAGCCAGCATCATTTCCGTGAAGTGATTCCATTTGGGGCCGCTCTGCGTTATGCAGGTCGCCCGGCCTCCGCCTCTCCGGCGGTAGGGTATATGTCCGTTCACCAGAAACAGCAACAAGATCTGGTCAATGACGCGCTGAACGTCGATTAATTAAAGGATACAAAATGAGTAGCGTAGATATTCTTGTTCCCGACCTGCCTGAGTCCGTAGCGGACGCGACTGTTGCCACCTGGCACAAAAAACCGGGTGATGCAGTGGTTCGTGACGAAGTGCTGGTAGAAATCGAAACTGACAAAGTGGTACTGGAAGTACCGGCATCAGCGGACGGCATTCTGGATGCGGTTCTGGAAGACGAAGGCACCACCGTGACCTCGCGCCAGATCCTCGGTCGCCTGCGTGAAGGCAATAGCGCGGGTAAAGAAACCAGCGCGAAGTCTGAAGAAAAAGCGTCTACCCCGGCGCAGCGTCAACAGGCTTCTCTGGAAGAGCAAAATAACGATGCGCTGAGCCCGGCGATCCGTCGCCTGTTGGCTGAGCACAATCTCGACGCCAGTGCGATCAAAGGCACCGGTGTGGGCGGACGTATCACCCGTGAAGATGTGGATAAGCATCTGGCGAAAGCCCCGGCGAAAGCCGAGGCCAAAGCACCGGCAGAAGCCCCTGCTGCACAGCCAGCGCTGGGGGCACGTAGCGAAAAACGCGTACCGATGACCCGTCTGCGCAAACGCGTGGCCGAGCGTCTGCTGGAAGCGAAAAACTCCACCGCCATGCTGACGACCTTCAACGAAGTCAACATGAAGCCCATCATGGATCTGCGTAAGCAGTACGGTGAAGCGTTTGAAAAACGTCACGGTATCCGTCTGGGCTTCATGTCCTTCTACGTGAAGGCGGTAGTAGAAGCGCTGAAACGCTATCCGGAAGTGAACGCTTCTATCGATGGCGACGACGTGGTGTATCACAACTACTTCGACGTGAGCATGGCGGTATCCACGCCGCGCGGTCTGGTGACCCCGGTCCTGCGCGACGTCGATACGCTGGGTATGGCTGACATCGAGAAAAACATCAAGACGCTGGCTATCAAAGGTCGTGACGGCAAGCTGACGGTGGAAGATCTGACGGGCGGTAACTTCACCATCACCAACGGTGGTGTGTTCGGTTCGCTGATGTCCACGCCGATCATCAACCCGCCGCAGAGCGCGATCCTTGGGATGCACGCGATTAAAGATCGTCCGATGGCGGTCGATGGCAAAGTGGAAATCCTGCCGATGATGTACCTGGCGCTGTCCTACGATCACCGTCTGATCGATGGTCGCGAATCCGTGGGCTTCCTGGTGGCGATCAAAGAACTGCTGGAAGATCCGACTCGTCTGCTGCTGGACGTGTAGTAAACAAGAGTATCACCTGCCTCGTAGGCCGGATGAGCGTAGCGCCATCCGGCACAAGCACCACGCCGGTCTACGGGTTTAAAGATAACGATTACCTGAAGGATGGACAGAACACATGAACTTACATGAATATCAGGCAAAACAACTTTTTGCCCGCTATGGCTTACCGGCGCCGGTGGGTTATGCCTGTACTACTCCGCGTGAAGCTGAAGAAGCGGCATCGAAAATCGGTGCGGGTCCGTGGGTAGTAAAATGTCAGGTTCACGCAGGTGGCCGCGGTAAAGCGGGCGGTGTGAAAGTTGTAAAAAGCAAAGAAGAGATTCGCGCGTTTGCTGAGCACTGGCTGGGCAAACGTCTGGTGACCTATCAAACAGACGCCAACGGTCAACCGGTCAACCAGATTCTGGTTGAAGCGGCGACCGATATTGATAAAGAGCTGTATCTGGGTGCGGTCGTTGACCGTAGCTCCCGTCGTGTGGTCTTCATGGCCTCCACCGAAGGCGGCGTTGAAATTGAAAAAGTGGCGGAAGAAACCCCGCACCTGATCCACAAAGTGGCGCTTGATCCGCTGACCGGCCCAATGCCGTATCAGGGACGCGAGCTGGCGTTCAAACTGGGTCTGGAAGGCAAACTGGTTCAGCAGTTCACTAAGATCTTCATGGGCCTGGCGACTATTTTCCTTGAGCGCGACCTGGCGCTGATCGAAATCAACCCGCTGGTTATCACCAAACAGGGTGACCTGATCTGCCTCGACGGCAAACTGGGCGCTGACGGCAACGCGCTGTTCCGCCAGCCGGATCTGCGCGAAATGCGCGATCAGTCTCAGGAAGACCCGCGTGAAGCGCAGGCAGCACAGTGGGAACTGAACTACGTCGCGCTGGATGGCAACATCGGCTGCATGGTTAATGGCGCAGGTCTGGCGATGGGCACCATGGACATCGTGAAACTGCACGGCGGCGAACCGGCAAACTTCCTCGACGTGGGCGGCGGCGCCACCAAAGAGCGCGTCACCGAAGCATTCAAAATTATTCTCTCTGACGACAACGTGAAAGCGGTTCTGGTTAACATCTTCGGCGGTATCGTGCGTTGCGATCTGATTGCAGACGGCATCATCGGCGCGGTGGCTGAAGTGGGCGTTAACGTTCCGGTGGTGGTTCGTCTGGAAGGTAACAATGCCGAACTCGGCGCGAAGAAACTGGCTGACAGCGGCCTGAATATTATTGCAGCGAAAAGTCTGACGGATGCAGCTCAGCAGGTTGTTGCCGCAGTGGAGGGGAAATAATGTCAGTTTTAATTAATAAAGATACCAAGGTTATCTGCCAGGGCTTCACCGGTAGCCAGGGGACATTCCACTCCGAACAGGCAATTGCCTACGGTACGCAGATGGTTGGCGGCGTAACGCCAGGCAAAGGCGGCACCACGCACCTGGGCCTGCCGGTATTTAACACCGTGCGTGAAGCCGTAGAAGCGACGGGTGCCACCGCGTCCGTTATCTACGTGCCGGCACCGTTCTGCAAAGACTCCATTCTGGAAGCCATCGACGCAGGCATTAAGCTCATCATCACTATCACCGAAGGCATCCCGACGCTGGATATGCTGACCGTGAAGGTGAAGCTGGATGAAGCCGGTGTACGCATGATCGGCCCGAACTGTCCGGGTGTTATCACCCCGGGCGAATGCAAAATCGGCATCATGCCCGGTCACATTCATAAGCCGGGTAAAGTGGGTATCGTCTCGCGTTCCGGTACGCTGACCTATGAAGCGGTTAAGCAGACCACCGACTACGGTTTCGGCCAGTCCACCTGTGTGGGCATCGGCGGCGACCCGATCCCGGGCTCTAACTTCATCGACATCCTGAAACTGTTCCAGGAAGATCCGCAGACCGAAGCGATCGTGATGATCGGTGAGATCGGCGGTAGCGCGGAAGAAGAAGCGGCGGCCTATATCAAAGATCACGTGACCAAACCGGTTGTTGGCTACATTGCCGGTGTGACCGCGCCGAAAGGCAAACGTATGGGTCACGCAGGCGCCATTATCGCCGGTGGTAAAGGGACTGCGGATGAGAAATTCGCTGCTCTGGAAGCCGCTGGTGTGAAAACCGTTCGCAGCCTGGCCGATATCGGCGAAGCGCTGAAAACCGTCATTAAGTAAAAGCAATAAAACAGCCCAACCCCTGCATTTACCCGTGATGCAGGGGAAAGGGCTGGTCCATTTTCGACATGGTTGGCCATCTGATGATGGCCTTTTTTTTGCCTGTCTGTAGGCCGGATGGCGCTGGCGCTTATCCGGCCTAGGGGGGAGTGTTGGCTTGCCAGGTTATGCGCTTTCCGCCAGCGTTTTCAGCCAGCGGATGCCGCTTTCCGGAGAGGTCATCACCGGGACGGGCGGCGACGGAAGCTGCTGCAGAACGCGCGCCATCGACGCTTGCGCCAGCATAACCACATCAGCCTGTTTATACGCGCTGTGCAATCCTTCGCTGACGATGCGATCGTGGGTTTCCATATCGCCCGCCAGCAGAGCATGGAAGGCCTCTTCCATCAATATCGGCGTCACGGTGCATTGCTTACCGCTGGCCTGCACTTTGCGCTGCACATACTCCAGCGTCGGTTTCATGGTCGTGGCGACAGTGGCCAGCACGGCAATGTTCTCACCCAGACTAATGGCTTGTTCCACCATCGCGCAGTCGATACGGGCAAGTTGCAGCGGCGTCATAAACTGACACTGTTCAACCGCCGTGCCAATAGACGAACAGGCGGTGATGAAAATCTCGCAATCCGCTTTTTCGGCTATGTGGACGTAGTCGGCAATGCGTGCCGCAATGTTCGGCGTCACGCCTCCGGCCTTCATCACCTGCTTAATCATCGACTCTTCGACCAGGTGCATCACGTCAGCTTCTGGCATGATGTCGCCGATCAGTTGCTGCATCATGGCGAGCGTGGCGGAACTGGTGTGAAGCATAGCGATCTTTTTCATTCTGCGAACTCCTTGAGCAAACATTCGGCAACGGCCATAGCCGCATCGTGATCTTCCTGGGCGGACAGTCCACCAACCGCAACGGCCCCCACGCATTTACCGTTGTGAAGAATCGGTACGCCGCCGGGCAGCGCGGTAAAACGTGGGTCAGCAAAGTAGCTGATATCCAGTGACTCATTTTGCAGACGTTGCAAAAACGCCTGAGTGGTGCAACCTAAACGGCTGCTGGTGCGTGCTTTGCGCTGCGTCAGCTCAATGGTCAACAGTTTGGCGTTATCCATACGGGCAAAGCTCAGTAACTCGCCGTGAGCGTCGCACACCGCCACGCTGAGCGGACGTTGCGCATAACGGGTGTCGGCGAGATCGAGCGCGCAGTCTACCGCGCGTCGTGCCTGTTGCAGGGTTAAAGTCATCATGGTGAGTTATCCTTTTGACAGAGGTTCTGATACCGGCTGAGCAGGCGAACTCTCGCTCTGGGCCTGCGCCTGTCGGGCATCCTTTTTGCGCCAGTAGTTAGCCAGCAGCGATCCGCTGACGTTGCCAAGCGGCGTCATGACCGCAGAGGCGAGACCAACGGTGGCCAGTTTTCCCATCGCGGCGGCAAGACCTGATGCCATCCCGCCGTTTTGCAGTCCGACTTCGAAGGCTACCGTCCGGGCGGACTGAACATCCATGCGGAAGATCCAGCGGCTCATCAGATAGCCAATCAGGAAGCCGCCGAGGTTGTGCATCAGCATGGCGAAGCAGAGCAGGAAGCCGACCTGAACCAGGTTGTCGCGCCCGGCTGCCGCTGCCGTAGTGGTGAAGAAAATGATGCCCATCATCGAAATGGTCGGCATGATCTTCTTAACGCCGGCCACGCGTCCATACAGCCAGTTATAGAACAGCGCCCAGATGATCCCGCCAGCCACAAAGTTCAGCACCACCGCATACATTTGCGCGTCGGCGCTGGCGCTACCAAACTGCGTGTCCCAGCCGCCGGTAAGCATATACAGCAGCCAGATGGCGCTGATCCCGGCCAGCGTTTGCACGGTACGACGCCCCTGCACGCCGGCATAGGTTTTCAGGTAGTCATGTAAAATCGCCGCGCCAATCGGGATCAACACGATTTTCACGACGTCCATCACCATCGCCGTGAGCTGGATGTCGATCATTGAACCCGCCAGCAGATTCACCCACAGCGGGGTCATGACCGTCGCCGCCAGCGTCGAGACGGCGGCGATCGAGACCGCCAGCGCCAGGTTGGCGTTGGCGATATACACCATGACGGTGGAGGAGAGCCCACTGGGACAGGAACCAATCAGCAGAATGCCTACCGCCACTTCCGGCGGAAAGTCAAAGATCAGCGTGATGCTCAGGCCGAGCAGAGGCATGATGACGAAATGACAGAAGGTGCCGATAAACACCGCCCAGGGCATTTTAGCGACGTCGATAAAGTCCTGAATCGTGAGTTTGGTGCCCATACTGAACATGGTCGCCTGGATCACCAAAAAGACGATCCATTTATGGGTGATGTTGAATCCGCCCCAGACGATTAGATCGGTTGACCAGGTCATCGCCGCGACAAAGCCGGCAATGATCCACAGGGTAAACTGGTAGCTGCGAAGATTTGTCCAGTAGCCAGCACCTGCCGCGAAGCCTGTCGTCAGCATCACCAGCCCCGGCTGCCAGAGGGCGGGAGACTGCATCAGGGCGCCAATTGCCGCCAGGGCGCCACCGGCGATGCAGACGCCCAGTCCGGTTTTGTGAATAACGGTTGTGATAGTCATGGTGAAATGTCCTTTCTCTCGTTATTACTGCCGTGGTGGAATAGCTAACATTTGCCGCGCAATATCCGGCGTGGCGACCTTTTTATCCATACTGCGAATAAGCGTGGCGAGTTTGGCAACCTGCTGATAATTATGCTGAGCTTTCTCTTCGGCGCTTAAATAATAGCTATCTTCAAAACCAATTCTCACTTCACTGGCGCCCATGCCGACCGCTGCCGCAATAATATCGAAATTCTTGCGGCCAAAATGGGTAATTCCCCATAAGGCGTCGCGAGGGATCATACTGCGCAAGGCAATTAACGCATCAACCGTCGCGGGTGAACTTCCACGGTGTCCGAGGACAATATTGAATAACATCGGTTTCTTGAACGATATTTTTTCTTCCAGCGCCAGAATGTTATTAATCATGCCAATTTCGAAAACTTCAAATTCAGGAATAATGGAACGTTGGGTTATTTGTTGCGAACAATATTCGACGTCCGGTCCGGGATTAACGTACACGGCATCGCCGAGGTTAACGGAGCCGACGTTCAGCGACGCCATTTCGACGCCGGGACAGTCCAGAGGCGCGCAGCGCTCGGCAATCGACATGGTGGAGACGCCACCGGTTGAGGCCTGAATAATCAGGTTGGAATGGCGCATGACGTGGTCAATCGTCGCCTGAAAATCGGTGGTGTCTGGCGTCAGACGACCTTGTTTATCGCGAACGTGTAAATGCACGATGGCTGCACCCTGTTCGACGCTGGCCAGTATTTCCTGCGCCAGTTCTTCGGGTATAACTCTGGGGCAATCCGCGGCAACGGGTGCCAGCGAAATAATAACAGTATCCGACATGTGTTCCTCCGGTTTTCCGGTACAGAGATATTAAAATTATAAGTACGGTGTCATCCAGCGTAACGATTCGGGCCCTGGTGTTGACGGTTTATATTCACAACCTATCCAGCCCTGATAACCTGTTTGCTTAATAAATTCAAAAAGCCATGTTTCATTTAATTCTCCCGTTCCCGGTTCATGGCGACCGGGTACGGAAGCAATCTGAAAGTGTTTAATGATCGGTAAATAATGTTCAATAAGATGGGTAACATTACCGTGTATTTTTTGGCAGTGGTAAATATCAAACTGTAAGCCGATATTTTTTCTGTTCACTTCGCGAATAAGACGTTCAGCCAGTGGAAAGCTATCAACAAAATAACCAGGCATATCGTCCGGGTTTAACGGTTCAATCAACACGTCGATATCGGCACCAACCATGACGTCACAGGCGATACGCAGTCGGTTGGTTAATTGCTCATACTGGGCGTTAGCGGAAAGTCCGGCCACGCGCAATCCGGCCATGACGTGCACCTTGCGACAGCCCAGTGCCGTGGCGTAATCGCGGGCAATCAGCAGACTGCGATGAAACGCCTCGTCACAGCCTGGCAGGGAGGCCAGTCCGCGTTCACCGGCCTGCCAGTGACCCGCTGGCGCATTCATCAGCGCCACCGGCAGACCGGTTTCCCGTTGCGCCGCCAGCAGCACATCCAGCGGATGCTGCCAGAGAAACAGCCCTTCAACGCCGTGAAAACCCGCCGCCTTTGCGGCCTGAAAGCGCTCCGCAATGGGACGTTCGCAAAACAGCCAGTCGAGGTTAGCCGCTAACTTCAGCATGATGCGTTCCCTCCCGGCAATCCACCAGGTGCAGTTTCACGCCCTGGCTGGCAATGGTGTCCTGCGCTACGTCGGGTAACCGGTTATCCGAAATAATGTCGGTTAGTTGATCCAGCGAGCAGATGTGGAACATCCCGTATTTGCCAAATTTACTGCTGTCGCAGACCAGCACCCGACGGCGGGAGACGGTGAGCACGGCCTCTTTCACCGAGGCTTTGCCTTCGCTGGGGGTCGACATTCCACGTTCGGTATCCCACGAGGACGAACTGAGAAACGCCACGTCTATATTGATCGTGCGCAGAAAACTGGCGGCGCTTTTCCCAAGGCATGAGCGGTTGCGCTGATCCACCAGTCCGCCGGTGTGATATAGCGTGATGTGCGGCATATCCATCAGGTAGTGGCTGATGGAAAAATCGTTCGTCACCACCGTCAGGTTGAAGCAGTGGCTGGCGGCGACGGCTTTCGCCACTTCAAACAACGACGTTCCCGCATCGAGATACAGCGTTTGCCCTGGTTCTATCAACATCGCGGCTAGTTGCCCCATCCGTCGCTTCACGTCATGATGCAGCTCGGCCTTTTCCCGCCACGGCAGCTCCGATTTCAGCAGATTGTTGAGTTTCACCCCGCCATTGATCGAGATGACTTTGCCTTCTTCTTCCAGCAACTGAATATCGCGGCGCACGGTCATGTGCGACACGCTCATCAGATCCGCCAGCTCATTAAACGAGGCGACGTTTTTTTCATGCACGTAGCGGTAGATAAAATCACGTCGTTGTTCGGGGATCATCCTCTCACCTCATGCTCGCCGGGATTGTTCGAGTTCAGCTACTGCTTCCGCCGTTAGCGGCACGTAGCCGAGTGGTTTTAAGGTCAGCCAGATGCGGGCGCTGTCTTCCAGCTCTTCGGCATTAAACACCGCCTCACGAAGTGAGCGACCACTGACTACCGGGCCGTGATTTGCCAGGAGCGCGGCAGTATGGTCCGCCGCAATCTCGCTGAGTGCGCCGGCAATCCCCTCATGACCGGGTTTGAAATAGGGCAACAGAGGCAACTGCCCGACGCGCATTACGTAGTACGGCGTTAACGGCGGAAGACAGTTTTCCGGTGTGCTGCATGGCAGACAGGAAAGGGCGGTCAGCCATGGCGAATGCAGATGAACCACCGCGCCGCAGGCCGGACGATGACGATACCAGGCCAGGTGCATGGGCACTTCTTTCGACGGTTTATCGCCACTGAGGTGAACGCCGTTGGCATCCAGTTTACTGAGCGTTGCGGCGTCCAGCTCGCCCAGACAGGAGTTGGTCGGCGTGACCAGATAGCCGCCGTCCGGCAGTTTTACGCTCAGGTTGCCCGAACCACCGCTGCTGAAGCCGCGCATAAACAGAGAACGACCGTAGTGCACCAACTGTTCGCGGAGTTGTTGTTCGTTAAGCTGACTCATCATGCAGACTCCTGCGCGGTGAAAAAGAAGTCTTCGTCACCGAAGTTGCCCGACTTCAGCGCCAGCGCGAGCGGCGGCTCGGCGGAGAACACCCACGGCACGCCGGGCGCGATGGCTTTGCCGACCGTCAGTCGCGTCACCTGTAACGCCTCCACTACGGTGCCGGACGTTTCGCCACCGGCGACGATAAAACTGTTTACGCCTGCGGCCTGCAGTTTGGCCGTCAGTCTGGCAAAGGTATGCTCAATCGCCCGGCTGGCGCGCTGCTCGCCGTACTCCTGTTGAATGCGTTTCAGCGCTTCCGGCGGCTGGGTGGCGTAAATCAATGGGGCGAGCGCGTCATCGACATGAGTCATTGTCCACCGCGACAGCTCGTCGCTGTAACGCTCTGCGTCTGTCAGGCAGCGCGCCACGTCGAGTAGAAGGGAAGCGGCCTGTGCTTTATAGCGATTCACCTGGCGGTTACTCATGGCGGAACAACTTCCGGAAAACACCACCGTTTTTGCCGGCTGCGGGAAGGGATGTACCGCTTCCCGCCCACGCTGTGGTGCGGCGCAAGCGGCCAGTGCACCACCCAGGCCGGAACCACCCGCCAGCAACGGTGTATGACGTAAGGCCTGAGCGAGGGTCTGCAGATCGGCTTCGCTGAAGGTATCCACGATCACGTGACGTACACCTTCAGACTGGCAACGTTCCAGCGCGTGAGTGACCGCTTCCACACCTTTCTGAATCGTGCTGAGGTCAATGCGCCCGACAGCGCTGGCAGTTTGCGCCGTGAGCAGGCGAATCAGGTTCGCATCGGTCATCGGGTTGAGCGGATGTTTCTCCATGCCGGATTCATTCAGTAATACGCCATTCACAAACAAATGACCGTGAATCACCGTCCGTCCGTTTTGTGGCAGGGCTGGGCAGTGAACGATGTACGGCGCGTGTATCGCTTCTATCAGCGCATCGCTGACCGGACCGATATTCCCGGCGGGGGTGGAATCAAAGGTGGAACAATATTTAAAGTAAATTTGCCGCGCACCTGCCGTGTGGTGCAGCCATTGCCAGCAGCGTAATGATTGATCGATGGCCTGGTCAGCCGGTAGAGAACGGCTTTTCAGCGAGATGACAATCGCGTCGACCTCTTCATTCCACGGCTGCGCGGCGTCTGGCATCCCGGGCAGCAGCGCGACCCTCCAGCCTTGCTCAGCCATAAAACTTGCGATATCCGTTGCGCCAGTAAAGTCGTCGGCGATAACACCTGTCGTGACGGGCATACATCCACTCCGTTCAGATTATCTTGTCATTGAGCCTATTATTCAGGAGGGCGTTTCACATTCACATGATGATTCTCACAAATAAGCACATCATAAAATTGTATGTGATTTATATAACTGATTGAAAATTATAAATAAAATGATGGGTGATGTTGAAATGAAGCTCACAGGAAGATGTGAAGATTCGTTAATCTTTGGGAAAAGTTGTCACAGCAGTCGGTGGACTGGTGTTGAGGAGCGCGGGGGGCGCTCTTGCAATTTGATCATAATCACCTGATTAAATGAGATTATTTTTTGCGGTCAGGGTCATTTTTTCACCTGGACAAATTAAGCATAGTAGCGACGTTATCCAGACCACTGACGGAGCGTAACGTGCCTCAGCATATTCAGGACGATGTCTTACACACTTTTTACTCACTGGCAGAGGTGTTTTCTAAGGCGACCGGGCTCGCCGCCGTGGTGGTAGACATTAATGGTCGGGAAATCTCTGCCTGTCATAATTTTAATTCGTTCTGTTCATTACTGCGCGCCAATCCGCAATACCAAAAAACGTGTCAGAAATGTGATAAATATTGCGCTTTTGAAGGGTTAAAAGAAGAAAAAATCAGAATACTCTGCTGTCATGCGGGGTTGAGTTTTTTCTCTATGCCGTTAATTCGTCAGGGGCATCTGCTGGGATTTATTATTTGCGGTCAGGTGCGCGCAAAGTATCCGGAATATAAAACTATTGTCATTGATGACGATCGGCAGTGGGCTTCCGATCCTAAAATTAAATCAGCCTGGAATCAGGTCGCGATTGTTGAAAATAATCATCTGGTGGCAGCGGCAAACCTGCTCAGCTTTATTATTAACAATCTCAGTCCGGTTCAGCGTAAAACGGTGGATACCGCTGATGTGCAGTTGAGCGACTTGCGTCTGTCGGCAATGGAACTTTCTCGCCACGAAAAGAAACTGGTCGCTGCACTGCGCTATATTGATGAACACTTATACGAGGAACTGACGCTGGAGTCGGTGGCCGCGCATGTCTGTTTAAGCGCCAACTACTTTAGCCGTTTCTTTAAGAAACGGCAGGGAGTGAATTTTAAAACCTGGGTGAGCCAGAAAAAAATGCAGCGGGCGAGTGAGTTGCTGCGCGATCCGAAGAACTCTATCGACAGCATCGCCCGGAAACTTCAGTATGCGCAGACCAGCTATTTTTGTCGGGTGTTCCGGGCGGCTCACCAGACGTCTCCGCAGTCATTCCGTCATGAACACCTTTCGCTGTAGGCGCGTTCCATCACCTCTGGATTAAAAGAGAGTCGGTCGCTCAAACGGACAACATCGCCAACCACAATCAGTGCCGGTGGCACAATATTCGCTTCCTGTGCTTTCGTGAGTAATGTACCGAGCGTACAGGTTAAGCGCCGCTGATTGTCCCGGGTAGCCGACATCACAATCGCCGCGGGTGTGGCCGGTGATTTGCCTCCCATCAGTAGTTCTTCACAAATAAACGGCAGGTTAGCGATCCCCATAACAATCACCAGCGTGCCGTTGAGCTTCGCCAACTGCCGCCAGTCCTGCTGCTGATTACCTTCGCGGGTATGTCCTGTCACGACATGAAAACCGGATGCCAGGTCGCGGTGGGTCACCGGGATCCCGGCGCAGGCCAGCCCGCCAATGGCGGAACTGATCCCCGGCACCACTTCGAAGGCAATGCCTTCTTCGACCAGACATTCCACCTCTTCGGCACCGCGGCCAAACACGTAAGGATCGCCGCCTTTCAGGCGCACAACGTTCCGCTGTGTTCGCGCATGCTGGATAAGCAGGGCATTGATCTCCTCCTGAGGAACACTATGATAGCCCGGACTTTTGCCAACGTTGATGCAGGTACAGCTCGCTGAGCACCACTCAAGCATTTTAGGATTGACCAGCCGATCGTAAATGATGACATCAGCCTGTTGAATACACTGCAGGGCTTTAAGGGTCAGTAAGCTGATATCACCAGGACCTGCACCAACCAGCCAGACTTTTCCGGAATTTTTCATATGTCGTCCTTAATTATTGTCGGGAAAAACGGTAAAAATAGTAAAAGCAGATAAAAAAACGTCATCGTTTGCTTATCGTTTAGTGAACTGAATTCTCCTGAAATAATAAGTAAATAATATTGATTAAACCCGCAAAGTTTTTTCTCCGATAAACAAGTTATCTTGAAAAATTATTAAGAACTTATTGGCGCTATTTGTCGCAAAATAACCTTAATTAAATTGTGTTTATGGTCAGTCTTGCGTATTATTGGTTATTATTTGTTCGCCCCCTGTGTGAATAAACCATGGAGTGGATCAATGACATCCAGGTAGGAAATAAAATATAACTCTCAGGCCAATCGGGAGTCGGTTGCATTTATTTTTTATAAATTAAACTATTTTTGTACGCGGCATATGGAAGACGTTATGAGAGGAAAGATACCAAAGACTGAATTACTGGTGACGTTTGAAGTGGTGGCACGTCATGAAAGTTATACGCGTGCGGCGGAGGAGTTAGCATTAACGCAAAGTGCTGTATTTCGCCAGGTGAATGCACTTGAGGATTTTCTGCATACTGCATTATTTAATCATGCCAAAAAGCGGATTTTTTTAAACGAGGCCGGGAAGCATTATTTGAGCATTGTTAAAGAAACGCTAAATAAACTTGAGCGTGATACGAATACCATTATGACCTGGCAGCCCACGGTCGAAGTCATTGAACTGGCGGTCAACCCGACCTTCAGCACCCACTGGCTGATCCCCAATCTGCGTGAATTCAACAAACTTAACCCCGATATTATCGTTAATATTCACTCGCTGGCGAACATGGGCGATTTCCTCAACCGTGAATATGATGCGGCCATTATGCGTGAAGACTTCTGTTCGCCGTGGTCAGAAGTGGAGTATCTGTTCGAAGAGGAAATCCTCCCGGTTTGTAGCGGCAGTTTGCTGTCGCAGCCCAACCAGAAACTGGCGGTTGAAGAGTTGCTCAATGAGTTTCCCTTGTTGCATCAAAGTACGCGAATTAACGGCTGGCAGGAGTGGTTCGCCCTGTCGGATGTCAGTAGCCCACTGGTCAACAAAGGCCCGCGTTTTGATCTGCTGTCGATGCTGATCGCCGCGGTGCGATCGAATTTGGGGGTTGCGCTGCTCCCACGTTTTGCGATCCAGCACGATCTGGACAACGGTGACATGGTGATCCCTTGCGATGTGCCCATGCGCACGGGTAATCGTTTCATCATGACCTGGCGGGAAGAAAAAGCGGAATCCCGTCATTTACAGGTTTTCCGCGACTGGCTGTTACAAAAATCGGTGGTATCTCACCTGGAACGCTGACGGCGGATGACGGGTAAACGGGAAGCCGGATAAGCGCATGCGCCATCCGGCAACGACGTAACTACCAGTCAATTCCTGCCTGAGCCTGAATACCGCTGTCAAACGCATGCTTGACCGGGCGCAGTTCGCTCACCGTATCGGCAAGCTCCAGTAACTGCGCGTGACACCCTCGCCCGGTCACAATCACACTCTGCTGCGCCGGACGCTCCCGAATGGCGGCAATCACCTCGTCAGTATCCAGGTAGTGATACGCCAGCATGTATGTAAGTTCGTCCAGGACCACCAGATCGTAATGCGCATCGGCCAGCATGCGCTTGCTCTCTGTCCAGACAGCCTGCGCCGCCGCGATATCCGCCTCGCGGTTTTGCGTTTCCCAGGTAAACCCGGTACCCATAATGTGAAACTCAACCCCCAGCGGATGCAGGGTGTTGTATTCGCCATTATCCCACTGGCCTTTGATAAACTGCGCGACGCCAACGGTTTTACCATGACCCACCGCACGGGTGGCAGTGCCAAAGGCGGCCGTGGATTTCCCTTTTCCATTTCCGGTAAATACGATCAAAATCCCTTTTTGTTCCGTGGCGGCGGCCACACGGATTTCCACCTGTTCTTTCAGCTTTTGCTGACGCTGGCGATGACGGTCGCCATTGGCTCGCGCTTGCATAAACGCTCCTTAATGTCCTGCCGGGCAAGATGCACAACGATGCTGTTGTTCAAACTGGCTGAAGAAGTTATTTCCCTTGTCGTCTACCAGCACGAAGGCAGGTAGGTTTTCAACTTCCATCATCCAGACCGCTTCCATTCCCAGTTCGGGATATTCGAGGCAGCGCAGGCTTTTCACGTATTGCTGCGCCAGCAAGGCGGCGGCGCCACCGATGCTGCCGAGGTTGAATCCGCCGTGTTTATGGCAAGCCTCGGTGACTTGCGCACTGCGGTTGCCTTTGGACAGCATGATCAAGCTACCGCCAGCGGCCTGGAAAGCGTCGACATAGCCGTCCATGCGCCCGCCGGTGGTTGGCCCGAGCGAACCACAGGCCATCTGATCCGGCGTTTTAGCCGGGCCGGCATAGTAGACAATGTGATCTTTCATGTACGCTGGCATCGCTTCGCCGTTGTCCAGGCGCTCTTTGAGTTTGGCGTGCACGATGTCGCGGGCGACGACGATCGGGCCGTTTAGCGAAAGCCGCGTACCGACTGGCAGGGCGGATAAATCATGCAGGATCTCGCGCAGCGGACGGTTCAGATCCAGGTTTACGCTCTGCGCGCTGTTCTCGATGCGGCTGGATTCAGGGATAAATTTACCTGGGTTATGCTCGAGTTTTTCCAGCCAGATCCCGTGTTTGTTGATCTTCGCTTTGATATTGCGATCGGCGGAGCAGGAGAGCGCCATCGCGATCGGGCAGGAGCCGCCGTGGCGCGGCAGACGAATTACGCGAATATCATGGGCGAAATATTTACCGCCAAACTGCGCGCCAATGCCAAATTCACGGCTGGCATTGAGCAGCGCGGATTCCAGCGCCGTGTCACGAAACGCCTGACCCAGCTCATTACCGCTGGTGGGCAGGTTGTCGTAATACTTGGTTGAGGCCAGTTTGGCGACTTTGAGCGCCTGATCTGCGGAGAGACCGCCGACGACAAAAGCGATGTGATACGGCGGGCAGGCTGCGGTGCCCAGTGATTTCATCTTCTCGATCAGGAATGCGGTGAGCTTTTCCGGTTGCAGGATCGATTTGGTCTCCTGGAACAGTGCCGCCTTGTTGGCTGAGCCGCCGCCCTTATTGACAAACAAGAAGCGGTATTCGTTACCCGGTGTGGCGCTGATATCGATCTGCGCCGGCAGGTTGGTGCCGGTATTCACCTCGGTATACATATCCAGTGGGGCGTTTTGCGAATAGCGCAGGTTATTTTCTTTAAAGGTGGTGTAAATCCCTTTGCTGAGCGCTTCGGCGTCATCGCCGCCGGTCCATATCTGTTGGCCTTTGCTGGCGACCACTGTCGCTGTACCCGTGTCCTGGCAGTTCGGCAGCACGCCTTTCGCCGACACTTCCGCATTACGTAACAGTTGCAGGGCGACATATTTGTCGTTACTGCTGGCCTGCGGATCGTGCAGGATGCTGGCGATCTGCTTTAAATGTCCGGAGCGCAGGAAGAACGATGCTTCATAGAATGCCTGTTGCGCCAGCAGCGTTAATGCTTCCGGCGCCACTTTGATGACCTCTTCGCCATCTAACTCTGTCACCGTAACATGCTGATTGCTCAGTAATTCGTATTCCGTACTCTCTTTGCTTTGTACAAAGAGTTCTTGCCAGACAAAGGGTTTAGACATGTTACTTCTCACGTTAAGGTTGATATCGCCGGAGGGCGGCGTCGCGCCGTATCCGACCTACAAAAATGCCTGATTCGTAGGCCGGATGCGCATGAGCGCCATCCGGCATCCACTTAATGCGCCATAAAGAGATTGGCCTGCGTTGCATGGGCAACATATTCAATAGTCTGCTGGGCGCGCACGCTGTTCCCGGCGCTGTCCAGCGGCGGTGAGTAAACGGCAATGGCGTACTGTCCCGGTACCACCGCGACCATGCCCCCGCCGACGCCGCTTTTCGCCGGAATACCGACGGTGTACAGCCATTTTCCGCTGCCGTCATAGAGACCGGCGATGGCCATTTCAGCCAGCACCTGCGGTACATAACGCTCATTGAGCAACTGTTTGCCGTTGAACGGCGATTTACCCTTGTTGGCCAGCACGGCACCCATTTTGGCAAGCTGCTCAACGGTGACGTCTACTGAACACTGGCGGGTGTAAATCTCCACGGCCTCCTGCGTGTTGCCGTAGAAGCTGTTGTACGATGCCATCAGTTGCGCCAGCGCCTGATTGTGTTGGTTGGTCTCCATTTCCGATCTGAATACCGGTTCATTGACCGTGAGCGTGGCGTCGGCCCAGGCGTTCAGGTTGGTGAGGATTTTGTTCCAGCGGTCGGTTTTGTCTTTGGCGTCAATCAGGCTGACGGTACTCATGGCACCTGCATTGACCAGCGGATTCTCCGGTGCGCCCTTCGTGAGTTCGACCGCGAGACCGGAATTAAAGGGCAGGCCGGTGGCATTAGCGCCGAGTTTATCCAGTACCTCCTGCGGCCCGTGCTGTTCCATCGCCAGCGCGAGGGTGAAAACTTTGCTCAGCGATTCCATCGGGAATGCTTTGTTGATGTCTCCTGCCTGGTAAATTTTGCCGTCAACGGTAGCGAGGGTAATGGCGAAGTTGTTGGGGCTGTAAGTGGCAAGGGCAGGGATGTAGTCGGCGACTTTGCCGTCGTTGTTACTTTTGTATTTCTGGTGTGCCTGTTCGATCAATGCGGCGTAGTCCGGCGCCGTTTGCGCCAGCGCGGCGGCGCTAAAAAACAGGCTGGCGGTTAACATGCTCGCGCCGAAGAATTTTACGTTCATGGTGCAACCTTGTTGGTGTGATTGGCATGTTGCCGGAAGGGGCGAGTGCTTATCCGGCAACCTTATATCATCAGGACATCACCACTTCTGACGGCTCAGTGGCAGGACGCTCCTGTTCTGGCGTTTTGACCGGCGCAGTGCCCCGGCAGCCGGAACCGAAATGTTCGCCTTCCCAGCGACTGACAATCGCGGCGCCCATGGCGTTACTCATCACGTTGGTTGCAGAACGGCCCATGTCGAGGAACGGATCGACGCCCATCAGCAGGATCAGACCGGCTTCCGGAATGTTGAACTGGTTGAGGGTAGCGGCAATGACCACCATCGAGGCACGCGGTACGCCTGCCATACCTTTAGAAGTCAACATCAGGATCAGCAGCATGGTGATTTGCTCGCCCATGCTCAGCTCAATGTTGCACGCCTGCGCGATAAAGACGGTGGCAAACGAGCAGTAGGCCATTGAACCCACGAGGTTGAAGGAGTAACCGATAGGCAGTACGAAACTGGCAATCTTGGACGAGACGCCGAATTTCTCCAGCTTATCCAGAGTACCCGGGAACGCGGCTTCCGAGCTGGACGTGGTAAATGCCAGCAGTGCCGGTTCGAGGATCGCTTTCGTCAGGCGACCGATGCACGGACCGACAATCATCGTTGACAGGCCGATGAGGATCGCCCACAGCATACCCAGCGTCAGGTAGAACTCACCCATGAAGATCCCGGCGCTCACCATCACGCCCAGCCCGCGTTCAGCGATAAGCCCGGAGATAGCGGCGAATACCGTTAACGGGGCGAACAGCATGACGTAACCCGTCAGTTTCAGCATGACGTGAACCAGAGAGTCGAGCACCTTCACGATCGGTTCGGCTTTCTCACCAATCGCCGCCAGGCTACAGCCGAGAAAGATTGAGAACACAACGATTTGCAGGATTTCGTTACGCGCCATGGCGTCAACGATACTGGTCGGTACGGCGTGAGAAATAAACACTTTCAGCGTGAACGGTTCAGACTGAACGGCCGCCACGGCCCCGGCGTCATGGGCAACAAAGTTAATGCCCGCGCCTGGCTGGAACAGGTTGACGATCACCAGACCCAGCGCAATCGACAGCAGTGAGGCGCAAATAAACAGGAAAAAAGTTTTTGAAAATATACGCCCCAGCGTTTTCGCATCGCCCATTTTCGCGATGCCGACAACCAGGGTTGAAATAACCAACGGCGCGATAATCATTTTCACCATACGTAAGAATATGGTGGTGAAAATAGAGATATCCTGCGCATACGATTTTGCTGTATCAGCCGATGCCATATTATTAATAGCCACCCCGGCAATCATGCCGAGTATCAGGCCTAATATGATCATTTTTGTTAGACTTATTTTCTTCATGTTTACTCCATCGGATCTAGGCTGGTCTGTGAAGTGTTGTAGGGTCGCGTGCGCCAGAGCCAGGACAGCAGCTCAGGCGCACGCAGGTTATGACCAACCGCATGAATTATCTGGAATACAGTGATACAGCGAAATCCTGTACGCCAATGGACGTTGTTGTATTTTATTGGTTACAGATCGAACTCAATACTTAATAACGGCGCATGCTGCTGCGCGCCATAAACATCATTGTCACCAACGTTGCCGGAAATAATATCGCGAGGCATCACGATTTTTACGGCATTCGCCGGGTCAAACCAGACGATGCGATGAATAAAATCAGGTTCAACGTTATATAAGCGGGCAATTAACTGCGGGGTTAATTGCTCAGAACGTTTTACCCGCTGATAGTCTTCGCGCGTTTTAAATAAAATATCTAACACCAGTTCATACGGTCCGGCGTTTTTAGAACGAATCACCTGCGCCAGGGTGCAAATAGCGTGTTTCATGCCTGAACTCCTTCTGGCGTCACCTGCTCGATATGGAAGTCAAAACGCAGGGCGTCGCTGGCTTCGATCAGGTGATAGATTGAGAACTCATACACCGGCCCGCTTTGAATGTCGGATGGCGAGAACGGGAAGGCGAGGTTGCCTGCCGTGGCGATCCGGTTTTCGTAGCCGTAGTGCAACAGGGTAGAGCGCACCAGCGAACAGACGCTGTTGGCGATATCCTGCGTCGGCGCGACCACGTCCAGCAAAATGCCCAGCTCATGCCCGGCGGTTTGCACCGGTTCATGGTTACCCATCACGCCGTTCTTGCCGTACAGGTGGAACGTCATGCGGATGCTGTCATCATTCAGCGAGAGGTTGCGGGCGACGCTGGCCTGAACTTCTTCGAGAATGGTGTCGATGCTGGCAATCATGATCGGATCGCGGGTACCGGCGATGGTCAGGCAACGGAAGCCCACCTGACGCGCGCCTTCCAGTTTCAGCGCATACGGCGTTGCTTCATGACGTGAACCGCTGACGTACACTTCGCCATCGTTTACCGCTTTGAAACTGCACCCTTTCAGGTTCAGCACGCCGCCCGGGCCTGGCAGGAAGTACGGATCGGATTTCTCATACAGGGTATGTGCCGCCGCCGACGTTTCGGTGAACTTGCGTTTCGGGTTGAACGTCTTCAGCGTAAAGCCGTTGTCGTCGATAATCCCCATTGCGCAGTCAGAACCGGAACCTGGGGTGGCGGCAATGGCCGCACATTCCAGGATCTTGCCACAGTGCAGCGCCAGACCTTCATCAAAGCCCTGCATAATCGGCAGCGCCGCGAAGCAGGCCGGATCATAAGCCCGTCCGCCCAATACCACCTGCGCACCGGCTTCCAGCGCCCGCTGGAACGGTTCGATCCCCATCTGCGCCACGATGTAGGTGCTCTCTTCGATCGCCTCGTGGGTCAGTGCCGGAACAAAGTCCAGCGCGGTGATTTTGCCGTTATCCAGCGCCTGGTGAACCACCTCTTTATTGACATCCGATGGGATCAGCGCCATGGAGAAGGACAGTTTTTCTTCCTGTGCGATCTCCAGGATAATCTGCCGACACCACTCAAGGTGCGGTGCAGCACCGGATCCCCCGGCGGTGCCGATCACCACCGGAATGTTGTTCTTAACGCCCGCCGTGATCATATAGCGCAGATCGCGTTTCACTCCGGCCCGATCGGTAAACGGTTTACCCGCCCCCAGGTAGTGGGGGCCAGGATCGGAGGAGCCTGCGTCAACCGCGATCAGATCCGGTGACTCTTCCATGGCTTTACGAAAGCTCTCTTCCGGGAAGCCATAGCCCAGGATAGCCGTTGGCGATAAGATCTTAAATGTGCGTGCCATCTCTTAATCCTTAGTCTGCAACAGCGCGATGGTGCGGTTCATTTCGTTAAATACGATATTGAGACCTTCATCGAAGCCCATACCCGGCTTGATCAGCATACGCATTGGACGGGCGGCGAGAGCCACGTGGACGCAGGTGCGGGCGCTGATTTCGGTTTCGTTGCAGGTGCCGCCCTGGTAGGCTTCCATCCCGTGCTTGTTGCAGTACAGCACCGCGTCAACGATGTTGTGAATGCCGCCGAGATCCGGGGTTTTGATCTGCACCATGTGGCAACTACCGGCATCGGTGAAGTCCACGATGTCCTGATAGGTGTTGCACCATTCGTCGGCGACAATTTTCACGCCGGAACCCAGACGGGTCAGCTCTTTGGTGATTGCGGTCAGCATGCGGATCTGATCCGGTTTGTTGCCTGCATCGACCGGGCCTTCAATGTACAGCGGCAGACCCTGCGCTTCTTTTTCGAGGCTGGCGATATACTCGGCGCAGCGCACCGGGTCCATGTCGAAGATCAGACCGATGGTGCCATACACGTCGATATGCAGCGTCGGGTGATAGCGTGGGCTGGTGCGCAGGCTGAGAATACGGTCGGACAACCAGCGCACGTACTCACGTAGTTTTTCGCCTTTAAAACCGAGCTTCTCTTCAACGTTGTTGATCAGCGCGTGCGGCAGGACGTCAACGCCTTTGAGGATCATCTTGTCGACGGCGATGTAGCGGTCGTCGCCGCTCTGACCAAATAAAGGAATGGCTTCTGGTACGCACGGCAGTTGCCATTCGTCACACACCACTTCGGTTTTCAGACGACCTGAGGCCAGCGCGGTGGCGTCAAGCAGCGCCTGCGACAGACCGTAACGAACGGCGGTATGCAGCAAATTACCATCGATGCGCAGTTTGTCGAAGAAACGGGCGTTCGGCAGGAACGCATCCACATCGCGGCCTTCCAGCAGCGGCTTAATATGATCGTTGAGGAACGGAATAAAATGTTCAGCCAGGAACAGCGGATCGCGGCCGCCGGCACCGGAGTACTGCACTGCGGCGCAATCACCCACCGCGACGGCGCCGTTTTCCAGAATCAGTTGTACGGAAACGCACTCGCCAGCCTGGCGGACAGAGGTAAAGCCCGGGGTAACCGGCGCACCGGTATAAATGAACCCGTCATGACCTGCGCCATTTTTGATCGCCTGCTGGTCATCAAAATAGAATGAGGAGTAGCCAGCGGTGAAAAGCGCCTGTTTAATTTTCATTATGGTCTTCCTATTAATTGACTGTGGGATACAGCGTTGATGTCATCAACAACCATCTGGAATGAGGGTTTACGTCCTTCGAAATGGGCACGTTCGGCGACGTAATCGTGGTGTAGAGCGAGAATGTCCTGCGGCAGCGGAACGGAGCCGGCTTCCAGAATACGGATCGCCCCGGCGTTATCGCGAACTGGCAGGATTTTACCGGCGTTACAGGAGGCAGGAGCGAAAGGTACGTCCAGCACGCCTGCTTCGAAGGCCAGCACGGTGCCGCGCGCAACGTCGCCGTTGCCCAGCTCAAACACTTTCTTCAGAACCGCACGAACTTCGCTCTTAATCAGTTCCACTTCCTGCTCGACGGCGGCACACGGCGGGAATTTCTGGTCACTGACCATGTTGAGCATCTGACGTGACGCACGCAGCCCCTGGGCGTTTGCCGCCGCTGTCGGAATACCGAAGGCTTCATGCGGGCTCTTGGTGATCACTTTGGTCGCGCCGGACATACCGGCGACCGCTGCGCCCCAGGAGATAATGGCGAATGCTTTGGATTCGTCTTCCGGGAAACCGCCCATCCACTGGTGGAAGACGGTGCTCAGCTCGTAATCATCAAAACCGTAGTTCTGGAAATATTCATGAGACAGTTCACGCAGGGACTGAATCGCTGCGATATCCTGCGTGAGGCTACCGACCTGGCCGTAGCCGACGGTAATCGACTTCACGCCCTGTTCCAGCGCCAGCAGACCTTCGATAATCGCCACTGCGTGAGACATGAACGGCGGGATCAGCGTGCCGGTCAACGGGCCGAATGGTTCGCGGTTAATGCGAATGCCATGTTCTTCATACAGCCCCATCAGACGGTCGCAGTACTGCCAGTCGCGAATCGATTTTTCCAGCGTCACGCGCTTGGCGTAAGGAATGTTGTAGGAGATCCCGCCGCCTTCATAGCTGGTGAAGCCGCTGGCCATGGCGATCTCCGCCAACAGACGCGCATCTGGCGTACCGTGACGGACCTGAATCGGTTTCTCCAGCGCTTCGGTCATCCGACGACAGGCCGCCACACCGTGGTTAACCACCGGCAGTCCGTTGAGTTTTGAGGTCCCGGCTTCGATAGATTTCTGGATCCCAATGGCGGCTTCTTCATAACGATTCAGACGGGTGTAGGCATCGATGGTGCTCGGCAGCAGGTCACACTCAACCTGCAGGGTTTTCAGCAGTTCGATATGCTCATCCATCAACGCCACACCGGCACGCGGTTGGCTCAGGGTTTTCCCTTCCTGATCCGCCTTCAGCAAGGCATGAGAGAAACGTTTTTTCTCAGGAATGGTCTGCTGATACTTCACGCCATCTTCAAAATGTTCGACGTCTTTGCCGGTATGCCACGTCTGCAACACCTGATGCCGTTCGGTCATAAATTCGTCATGGGTTAATTTTTTATTTCGAAGTTCCATTCGTCGCTGCCTTAGGTTTTATAGGGTTAAACAGTGAATGCTGGTGCGCGCAGCGGCCTGGGGATCCAGTCTGGCAACGTTTGCCAGCAGGGGGAGCAGACCTTTTGCGTCGCGGTAGTACTCAAACTGAGTGGGTAAAAGAATGCGTCTACCGTCGTCGTCCAGTTCGCGATATTTGAGCCAGTGATGGATATCAAACTGACTGGCGCGGGAGAGCCAGCCGCCCGAGCCAACCACTTTGCGCACGGTGGTCAGGTCGCGCCCCATCTGTAAATCGACATTGCCAACGCAGGTACAGACCTGCTTTTTAGTGCCAGCGTGACGCTCGGCGGCATAGCCGACGCACAGTCCGGCTAACAGAGAATCAAAGTATTTCTCTTCCTCGCTCTGCGGCAGATAATCGGGATGCGCCACCAGATGACGCAGGTAACCATAGAAGGCCTCCTGGCGTGCCGGTTGCTGAGCGAATACCACCTTCACCAGTTCCTGGGTGCTTTCGCCTACCACCACGGCGGAGACGCGCATGCCGAGATCGCCTTCCACGGTGCGCTTAACAAAGGGCTCCGGGACACCGTGCAGCACGGTATCGGGCGAGAGGGTATTGGCACTGGCGGAATAGACGTCGGTGGTCGCGCCGCCCATGTCGATGAGCATGAATTCTCTCCACGCGCTATCGACTTCGCTGATGGCTTTGACCAGTTCGTACACCGTCCAGGGTGTTGGCATGGGCTCTTCGCCGGTTTCACCGACAATCACATCCAGGCCTTTGCCTTTCACAATGCGGGACAGGAAGACATCACAAATCGCCTTGCGGGCGGCGAAGGGATTCGGGTGATCGAGATCGGGCAGAATGTTGTCTACCGTGGTCAGATCTTTGTGTCCCAGAATCGCCTGGACATCATCCTGAATGTCGCGGTTTCCGGCGTAGATAATGGCGCAGTCGAGGCTGGACTCTGCCAGGGCGCGCGCATTGGCCAGGCCGTAGCTCTCTTCACCACCGTCGGTGCCGCCGGTAAACAGCAGAATGTCCGGTGGTGAAGCTTCCAGCGCCTGAATATCATGGCGATTCAGTTTGTACGAATAGTACTGGGCGATTTTTGCCCCGGCGGAATGCGCCGTGACTTTTGCCGATTCCAGAGTGATCGACGGCACCAGTCCCATTGCGGCAACGGCAAGACCGCCTTTCGCCGACGAGGAGTATTTCAGGGTCACTTCACCCCGGTTGAGCAGTGGGCGCGCATCGGCAACGTTCAGCACCTGGTTCAGGCTGGCGAAAAAACCTTCCGCCAGATGATGGGTCGTCGTCGGAGTCAGAACGTGGTTAACCAGTGTTAACGCATCCCCCTCCTTTGCGAAGAGGGCAGCTTTGGTCCACGTCGAGCCGATATCGACAGAGACGGTTTGCATCAGATGGCCTCTTCCAGACAACGCTTTTCAATGCCGTGGCGCTTGTTGATATCCGCTGCCATCAGCTGACACACATCTTCGAGATCGTGGCTTGGAGCAAAGACGCGCTGGAAGCCCATCTCTTTGAATTTAGCTTCGACGTCTGCGAAGTCATGCTTCCCGACCACCAGGTTGCCGCCGACATAAAGCAGGATATCGCCGATACCGCGTTCGATGCAGCGCTCGCGCAGACCCAGGCAGTCGATGTCACCGTGGCCATAAATGGAAGAGACGACAATCGCATCGGCACCGGTTTCGATCGCGGCATCGATATATTCATCCTGGCTTACCATTACGCCCAGATTGATTACGCGAAAATCATGGGCAGTAAAAACGCGGTCCAGAACTTTATTGCCTACGGCATGGCAGTCAGCACCAATGACGCCAATAACGAGTGTTGATTTTTTCATGGGTAATCCTCTCCAGGACTCAGGGTAAGAAATAAAAAGTTTTGCAATGTTTTAATAGGGACGGAGTGTCGTGGGGAGGCGCGATGGATGCAATTGATCTATTTTCAAAATATCTTTCGAAAAACGACTGTTCTATGAATGAAAATTTAAAAATTGTTTATTATCAATGAGTTATATGTTTTATTCTGGATGGTGTATATATTTAATAAATAGATTCCTATTAAACGGCTTTCTATGTTTGTGATCTAAATCCTGTTTATTTGTCTTTGCGCTGAATAGGTGTTTAAATAATTTTAGAGGAAGAAGTGTGAGGCGCGTAACGGAATAAAGCATAATGTTTCTATACGCCATTTTATTATTGTTAATAAAATGATAAATATGATGGTGAGTTGTTTGCAATTCCCGCGTTGGGACATGAAAAATTCAGCATATTACATTGACTTTATATTTGTGAAGCAGTTAACACTTCGTCGAAATAGTTTTAAAGCGCACTCCGATTAACGCTGTTTCCTGTGGGCGATCAACGTAAATTTATAATCGTCAGTATTAAACGCATTGCGACTGTATTCGAATACCTGTCCTCCCTTTAAAAAACCACGCGACACTTTTTCCAGGATTGGCTTTGTGAGCGGGATAGCAAGCAGGCGGCTCATCTCTTCGGTGGGCATCAGTGGAATCAACTCCTGCTCACTGCGTTCAATGACCTGTTTCTTCACCTCTTCAATGAAGTGGTACTTTGAGTTTTCCATCACCTGCCAGGTTAAATCAGGGAATAATGCCAACGGCATCCACGTCTCCTCCAGCGCGACTGGTTTTTGCTTGATGTAACGCACCCGCTTGACGTGCCAGACCCGTTTGTCATCAGCCAGTTGTAATTGATTTTTCAAAAAATCATCGGCCTGAATCACTTCGAAAACCAGCACGTCGCTGTGCGTATCGCTGCTACGGTCGGTCAGCTTTTCATCAAAACTGGTTAATTGATAGATGTCGTAATTAACCCGATCCTCTTTAACGTATGTGCCGCTGCCCTGAATGCTTTCGATGATCTGCTGCTCGGTTAACTGCCTTAGCGCCTGACGCACGGTGACCCTACTGACCCCAAATGCCGCCTGTAGCGCGGATTCTGTCGGCAGAGCATCACCGGGCTTCAACTCACCTCGCTGGATTTGTTCACGGATCCCGTCGGATATCTGTCGATAAAGTGGTTTTCGGCTCATGGTTTTTTCTGTCAGGTTGTTAAGACGACTTTTCACATTATGCCTAATGAATTGAATGTGTAAACAATACAAATTAAATACAAATCATCAGCTTTAAGTGAAAATGATCACATAAATGTATTGTTTTGTCTGGCACACTCCTTCGCACATAAAACAACCATTTTGTGAGGATCATGATGAACCTGACGACGTTAACCCAGCGGGACGCGCTGTGCCTGAACGCCCGGTTTACCAGCCGTGAAGAGGCGATTCGTACGTTAGCGCAGCGGCTAACGGCGTTGGGCAAAATTGCTGATTCTGATACCTTTCTGGAAGCCGTGTTTGCACGTGAAAACCTCGGGCCGACTGCGTTAGGAGAAGGGCTGGCGGTACCACACGGGAAAACGTCGGCTGTGAAAGAAGCCGCTTTTGCGGTGGCGACGCTCAGCAAGCCCCTGAGCTGGCAAGGGGTCGACGGTCCGGAAGCTGTTGACCTGATTTTCCTGCTCGCCATCCCACAGGAAGAGGCGGGCAGTACCCATATGCAATTGTTGACCGCGCTCACCACGAGGCTGGCTGATGAAGAAACGCGAGCCCGTGTTATGGCGGCAACGAGTGCAGACGAGCTGTTGGCGGCGCTGGATGACAACGGGCATGGACCAATGGTCGCAACGCCATTCAACGCCCCCACAATTGTGTGTGTGACCGCCTGTCCGGCGGGGATCGCGCATACCTATATGGCGGCGGAATATCTGGAGAAAGCCGGACGGAAGTTGGGCGTCAATGTGTTTGTTGAAAAGCAGGGCGCTAACGGTATTGAAGGGCGCTTAACGGCAGATCAACTGAATTCGGCCAGTGCCTGTATTTTGGCCGCTGAGGTGACAATCAAAGAGAGCGAACGGTTTGCAGGGATCCCGGTGCTGACGGTACCCGTCGCCGAACCGATTCGCCATGCTGAGCAACTGATCCGGCAAGCGTTGGCGCTTGAACCACAAAATGTCAAGCGCGTGCGGCAGGAAGAGAGCCATCAGCTTAAAGGGCTTAAGACGGAGTTAAAACAGGCCTTACTGAGTGGGATCTCCTTTGCCGTGCCGCTGATTGTTGCGGGTGGGACGGTACTTGCTGTCGCGGTATTACTGGCGCAGATATTCGGTCTGCAACCGCTGTTCGAACAGGAGAACTCCTGGCTGTGGATGTATCGCAAACTTGGCGGTGGAATGCTCGGTGTGTTGATGGTGCCTGTACTGGCGGCTTACACCGCGTATTCTCTGGCGGATAAACCCGCACTGGCACCCGGTTTTGCTGCCGGGCTTGCCGCGAACATGATCGGTTCCGGTTTTCTTGGCGCAATCGCAGGGGGATTAATTGCTGGATACCTAATGCGCTGGGTGAAAAAACACCTGCGATTGAGCAGTAAATTCAACGGTTTTTTGTCGTTTTACCTCTATCCGGTGATTGGTACGCTGGGGGCAGGCAGCCTGATGTTGTTTGTTGTCGGCGAACCGGTGGCATGGATTAACAACAGCCTGACCGCCTGGCTTAACGGTTTATCTGGGGCGAATGCGCTGCTGCTTGGCGCGATTCTCGGCTTTATGTGTTCATTTGATTTGGGGGGCCCGGTCAATAAGGCCGCCTATGCCTTTTGTCTGGGGGCGATGGCGAACGGCGTCTACGGTCCTTATGCCATCTTTGCCTCGGTCAAAATGGTCTCCGCATTTACGGTGACCGCGTCAACGTTAATTTCTCCCCGTCTGTTTAAAGAGTTTGAAATTGAAACCGGGAAATCCACATGGCTGCTAGGGCTGGCGGGTATTACAGAAGGGGCAATCCCGATGGCGATTGAAGATCCTGTGCGTGTGATTGGCTCCTTTGTCCTCGGGTCAATGGCGACAGGGGCAATGGTTGGGGCGATGAATATTGGTCTCTCAACGCCTGGCGCGGGTATTTTTTCACTCTTTTTGCTGCACGATGCCGGGTACGGCGGCGTACTGGCGGCGGCAGGCTGGTTCGGTGCGGCGCTGGTGGGAACCGTTATCTCAACGCTGGTTTTGCTGCTCTGGCGACGCTATGCGGTGAAGCAGGGTAAATATACGACTGATGGCGTAATGTCTTAATTCTGAACAGGAAACGAAGATGAAAGCTGTATCTCGCGTTCACATTACCCCGCATATGCACTGGGATCGGGAGTGGTATTTTACCACCGAAGCGTCACGCATTTTGCTGGTCAACAATATGGAAGAGATCCTCACCCGACTGGAACAGGATACCGACTATAAATATTACGTTCTTGATGGACAGACGGCAGTGCTGGAGGATTACTTTGCGATAAAGCCAGAAAATACCTGTCGGGTACAACGTCTGGTGCAAACCGGAAAGTTAATTATCGGCCCATGGTACACCCAGACGGATACCACGATTGTCTCCGGTGAGTCTATTGTGCGTAACCTGCTGTATGGCATGCGTGATTGCCTGGCTTTTGGCGAGCCGATGAAAATTGGCTATCTACCCGATTCCTTTGGCATGTCGGGACAGCTTCCGCATATCTACAACGGATTTGGCATCACCCGCACGATGTTCTGGCGCGGTTGTTCAGAGCGACACGGTACCGATAAGACCGAGTTTTTATGGCAAAGCAGCGATGGCAGTGAAGTCGTCGCACAGGTACTGCCACTGGGTTACGCGATTGGTAAGTACTTACCCGAGGATGAGAACGGGCTGCGCAAACGGCTTGACAGCTATTTTGAGGTGCTGGAAAAAGCGTCTGTGACAAAAGAGATTTTGCTGCCGAATGGTCACGATCAGATGCCGCTGCAACAGAACATTTTTGCGGTGATGGACAAACTGCGCGAGATCTACCCGCAGCGAAAGTTTGTGATGAGCCGTTTTGAAGCGGTGTTTGAACATATCGAGAATCGACGTGAACAACTGGCTACGCTGAAAGGCGAGTTTATTGACGGTAAGTATATGCGAGTACACCGCACGATTGGCTCGACGCGGATGGACATCAAACTCATTCATGCGCGTATTGAAAATAAGGTAGTCAATATCCTTGAACCTCTGGCGACGCTGGCCTGGACGCTTGGCTTTGAGTATCACCACGGTTTGCTGGAAAAAATGTGGAAAGAGATTTTAAAAAATCATGCTCACGACAGCATTGGATGTTGCTGCAGCGATAAGGTTCACCGGGAAATCATCGCGCGCTTCGAACTGGCGGAGGATATGGCGGATAACCTGATCCGTTTTTATCTGCGCAAAATCACGGACAACATGCCGCTCAGCGACAGCGATAAACTGGTGCTGTTTAACCTGATGCCGTGGCCGCGTGAAGAGGTGATTAACACAACGATCCGCCTGAGAGGTCATCAGTTTTGCCTGCGTGACGATCGGGGAAATCCCGTTCCCTTTTTTGTTCGCGGGGTTCGCGAAATCGATCCTGGTCTGATAGACAGGCAGATCGTGCATTACGGTAACTACGAACCGTTTATGGAGTTTGATATCCAGATCCAGCAGATTGTACCGTCGATGGGTTATCGCACACTGTACGTAACGCAAGGGGAGGCGGGAAATCACGTTGCGCCAGAAACACCTGGAGCAGAAGTGCTGGAAAATGCGTTCTGGCAGATAGCCGTTAACGACGACGGAACGCTGCGTCTGTATGACAAAGAAAGCGACATCTGCTATGACCGCGTTCTGGTGCTGGAAGAGGGATCTGATGATGGGGATGAGTATGACTACTCGCCCGCCAGAGAAGAGTGGCGGTTGACTTCCGCATCGGTAAAAGCAGAGTGTGTTATGACCCATGAAGCCTGGCAAAGCCGGGCGCGGATTCGTTATCAAATGGACGTGCCGCTCAATCTTACGGAACGTTGCGCTCGCCAGCGTAGCGGTAGGGTTGGGGTTGAAATAACGGTCATCCTGAGTCACAACAGCAGGCGAATTGATATTGAAGTCCTTCTGGATAATCAGGCAGACGATCATCGTCTGCGGGTACTGATCCCCACTCCGTTTGTGACCGACACTGTGCTGGCAGATACGCAGTTTGGTACGGTGAGTCGCCCCGTGTGGGATCCCGCACTGGCAAACTGGCGGGAAGAGGGCTGGAAAGAGGCACCGATTCCCGTCTGGAATATGCTTAACTATGCGACGCTTCAGGAGGGCAGAAATGGTCTGGCAGTTTTCACTGAAGGATTGCGGGAATTTGAAGTGCTGGGTGACCGGGAAAAAACTTTCGCCATCACGCTACTACGCGGTGTAGGACTACTGGGGAAAGAGGATCTGCTTTTGCGTCCAGGTCGTCCTTCAGGCATTAAAATGGCGGTACCGGATGCACAACTGCGCGGACGGTTGCACTGTCGGTTGAGCCTTTTCAGTTATACCGGTACGCCTGTGAATGCCGGTATTGCTCAGCAGTCCAGGGCCTGGCTCACACCCGTACAGTGTTATAACAAGATTCCGTGGGATGCGATGAAACTGAACAAGGCCGGTTTCATGACGCCTGACCACTACAGTTTATTCACTATGCCACCGGTTGGGTGTCAGTTGAGTACCCTGAAGAAAGCTGAAGGGGGAGATGAACTGATCCTGCGCCTGTTTAATCCCTCCGATTCGGAGCCATGCGACGCAACGGTTGCCTTCGGCAGCGTGGTTCAATCGTGTACAGAAACGCGCCTGGATGAGCAGCCGCTTAAGAGCGTTGATGAAAAGCGTAGCGACTTCGGCCCGGTTTTGCCGGGACAAACACGAACGTTCAGCTACAAAATTGTGTGAATAGCCAGCAAACAGACACAAGCCACGCATCGCGTGGCTTTTTTCTTAACAGAATAATAACTGTGCGGTGTTAATTTATACCACTATAAAAGTGAAATAATTGTGAATGTTGACGCGTGAAATTTATATCCTGGCAAATAACAATAAATTGTCTACGCTGAACTCATCGGGAAAGGGAAGATAAATTCCTGTGTTGGCGTTAATTAAAACACTGTTTTTTTATATATACATTTTCACTTAGTAACCATCCCTCCCGTAGATGCACATATTTGCAACATGTTTTTCACCATAATTACTCCATTTAAACATAGTTAACAAAAAGTCCTGTTTTTGATTTAAATCAAGGTTTAAACATTGGAAAACCGACGTGAAACGAGTTAAATTGTCGCCGATCAAATTGGTGGAAAAGTGATGAATTCGCTATAAATTGATCACTGTCGAAAAATGCAAATATTCCTCAATAAAAACCTGTTTATTGTAAGGATTTTGCGGCGTAATATAATTGCGGGATCAATTTGAGTTTTTTATTAACATGTTTGTAACCTTTCGCCCTTTCTGTTTCCTTCTCCAGGAAAACGGCAACGGCGAGAGTGCACAAATAAATTTGTATTGGGGCATGCGTGTGACCCTTTCTAACGGGGTTCACTCTCGGAGTCTTCATGCGATGAGCAAGGAGTCATGATGTTAGATATAGTCGAACTGTCGCGCTTACAGTTTGCCTTGACCGCGATGTACCACTTCCTCTTTGTGCCACTGACGCTCGGTATGGCGTTCCTGCTGGCCATTATGGAAACGGTTTACGTCCTTTCCGGCAAACAGATTTATAAAGATATGACTAAGTTCTGGGGCAAGTTGTTTGGTATCAACTTCGCCCTGGGTGTCGCAACCGGGTTGACCATGGAGTTCCAGTTCGGGACAAACTGGTCTTACTATTCCCACTACGTTGGGGATATCTTCGGTGCGCCGCTGGCGATCGAAGGTCTGATGGCCTTCTTCCTCGAATCCACCTTTGTAGGTCTGTTCTTCTTCGGCTGGGATCGTCTGGGTAAAGTTCAGCACATGGCGGTAACCTGGCTGGTCGCATTAGGTTCTAACCTGTCCGCTCTGTGGATCCTGGTCGCAAACGGCTGGATGCAGAACCCTATCGCATCGGATTTCAACTTCGAAACCATGCGTATGGAGATGGTGAGCTTCTCTGAACTGGTCCTTAACCCGGTAGCCCAGGTGAAATTTGTGCACACCGTGGCGTCTGGCTACGTGACCGGTGCGATGTTCATCCTCGGTATCAGTGCTTATTACCTGCTGAAAGGTCGCGACATCGCTTTCGCAAAACGCTCTTTTGCTATCGCTGCCA
The DNA here is from genome assembly GCF_016906145.1 of Citrobacter sp. MGH 55. Lineage (NCBI taxonomy): Bacteria > Pseudomonadati > Pseudomonadota > Gammaproteobacteria > Enterobacterales > Enterobacteriaceae > Citrobacter > Citrobacter sp. MGH 55. The sequence continues at coordinate 4,584,073 of NZ_CP070239.1, read as the reverse complement.
GCTTCGGTATGGCTGCTGTGCTGTCTGTTATCGTTCTGGGTGATGAATCCGGTTACGAAATGGGTGACGTGCAGAAAACCAAACTCGCGGCCATTGAAGCAGAGTGGGAGACTCAGCCCGCTCCAGCTGCCTTTACCCTGTTTGGTATTCCGGATCAGGATTCGCAGGAAAACAAACTGGCGATTCAGATCCCGTATGCGCTGGGCATCATTGCGACACGTTCTGTCGACACGCCAGTTATCGGTCTGAAAGACCTGATGGTGCAGCATGAAGAGCGTATCCGTAACGGGATGAAAGCGTATGAGCTGCTGGAGCAACTGCGTGCCGGTTCGACCGACCAGGCGGTTCGCGATCAGTTCAACGTGATGAAAAAAGACCTGGGTTACGGCCTGCTGCTGAAACGCTATACCCCGAACGTCTCTGATGCGACTGAAGCGCAGATTCAGCAGGCGACGAAAGATTCTATTCCTCGCGTTGCGCCGCTGTATTTTGCCTTCCGTATCATGGTGGCCTGTGGCTTCCTGCTGCTGGCGATCATTGCGCTCTCCTTCTGGAGCGTGATTCGTAACCGCATCGGTGAGAAGAAATGGCTGCTGCGCGCCGCGCTGTACGGTATTCCACTGCCGTGGATTGCAGTAGAAGCCGGCTGGTTTGTTGCCGAATATGGCCGTCAGCCGTGGGCGATCGGTGAGGTGTTGCCAACCGCAGTGGCGAACTCGTCGCTGACCGTCGGTGACCTGCTGTTCTCCATGATCCTGATTTGTGGCCTGTATACCCTGTTCCTGGTGGCTGAACTGTTCCTGATGTTCAAGTTCGCACGCCTTGGCCCAAGCAGCCTGAAAACGGGTCGCTACCACTATGAGCAGTCCACCGTGGCTTCTCAGCCGGCACGCTAAGACAGGAGTCGTCAAATGATCGATTATGAAGTACTACGTTTTATCTGGTGGCTGCTGGTTGGCATTCTGCTGATTGGTTTTGCGGTCACCGATGGCTTCGACATGGGGGTGGGCATGCTCACCCGTTTCCTCGGTCGTAACGACACCGAGCGTCGAATTATGATTAACTCCATCGCCCCGCACTGGGACGGTAACCAGGTGTGGCTGATCACCGCGGGTGGCGCGTTGTTTGCAGCCTGGCCGATGGTCTACGCCGCGGCGTTTTCCGGTTTCTATGTGGCGATGATCCTCGTGCTGGCATCCTTGTTCTTCCGTCCGGTCGGTTTTGATTACCGCTCCAAGATTGAAGACACCCGCTGGCGCAACATGTGGGACTGGGGCATCTTCGTGGGGAGCTTCGTGCCGCCGCTGGTGATCGGCGTGGCATTCGGCAACCTGTTACAGGGCGTACCGTTCCATATCGACGAGTATCTGCGTCTGTTCTACACCGGTAATTTCTTCCAGTTGCTGAATCCGTTTGGTCTGCTGGCGGGCGTGGTGAGCGTAGGGATGATCATTACTCAGGGCGCCACCTATCTGCAAATGCGTACCGTAGGTGAACTGCACCTGCGTGCACGTGCGACATCGCAGATTGCGGCGCTGGTCACTCTGGTCTGCTTCGCACTGGCGGGTGTCTGGGTGATGTACGGTATTGATGGCTACGTGGTGACCTCTGCGATTGATCATCATGCAGCGTCTAATCCGCTGACCAAAGAAGTGGCACGTGAAGCGGGTGCCTGGATGGTCAACTTCAACAATGCACCGATCCTGTGGCTGGTTCCGGCACTGGGTGTGGCGCTGCCGTTGCTGACGATTCTGACGTCCCGCATGGAGAAAGGGGCATGGGCATTCCTGTTCTCTTCTCTGACGCTGGCCTGCATCATCCTGACTGCCGGTATCGCCATGTTCCCGTTCGTGATGCCTTCAAGCACCATGATGAACGCGAGCCTGACCATGTGGGATGCGACGTCCAGTCAGTTGACGTTGAATCTGATGACCTGGGTTGCTGTGGTGTTTGTTCCGATCATTCTCATCTACACCAGCTGGTGTTACTGGAAAATGTTCGGTCGCATCACCAAAGAGCATATTGAAAACAATACCCACTCTCTGTACTAAGTAAGGAGCAAACTATGTGGTATTTCGCCTGGATTCTGGGAACGCTTCTTGCCTGTGCATTTGGGATCATCACTGCGCTGGCCCTTGAGCACGTCGAGGCAAGCAAAGACGGTCAAGAAGAACACTGATGACCACCCTGATCGCGATGCAATATAACGCGATGGACAAGCGCCCGTTACGGGCGCTTTCTTTGGTGATGGCGCTAGTGTTAGCAGGATGTATGTTTTGGGATCCCTCCCGCTTCGCGGCTAAAACCAGCGGGCTGGAAATCTGGCACGGTCTGCTGCTGATGTGGGCGGTCTGTGCGGGCATCATTCATGGCGTGGGCTTTCGTCCTCGCGCCGTGCACTGGCAGGGGATTTTCTCTCCGCTACTCGCCGATATCGTGCTTATTGTCGGTCTGATATTCTTCTTCTTTTGAATAAGAAACATCCTGAATGATCTATGGGCTTGCATAAGCCCATATATTTTTACTCTCCCTTAACTTCCCCCCATTCCCAAGCCTCAATCGCGCGCGTATAGTAGCAACGTTTAAAAGCACTAACGTGAGGCTGTGTCCTGCCATCCGTAAACAATGGCAGTCAACAACCTAATTGCATTACCGGGATGTAAAGTGAATACAACGCTATATACAACAGCATTCTTGAAGCATCGCGGCGGTAAGTACGCGAATCACCAGGAGCTTACAGGCGTAAGTGACGGTGTGAGTGGACGAAGCCAACAAAAAGGCAGCAGGAATGAATAAGTATATATTTCGATGGCCGGTACGTGTTTACTATGAAGACACCGACGCCGGTGGTGTGGTTTATCACGCCAGTTACGTCGCTTTTTATGAACGAGCACGCACAGAGATGCTGCGTCATCATCACTTCAGTCAGCAGGTGCTGTTGGCTGAGCGAGTTGCCTTCGTGGTGCGTAAAATGACGCTGGAATACTACGCGCCTGCGCGACTCGACGATATGCTCGAAATCCAAACAGAAATTACGTCAATGCGTGGCACCTCTTTGGTTTTCACGCAACGCATTGTCAACGCAGAGAACACCGTGCTCAATGAGGCTGAGGTTCTGATTGTTTGCGTTGATCCACTCAAAATGAAGCCTCGTGCGCTTCCCAAGTCTATTGTCGCGGAGTTTAAGCAGTGACTGACATGAATATCCTTGATTTGTTCCTGAAGGCAAGCCTTCTGGTTAAACTTATCATGTTGATTTTGATTGGTTTTTCAATCGCATCCTGGGCCATCATTATCCAGCGGACCCGTATTCTTAACGCCGCCGCGCGTGAAGCCGAAGCGTTCGAAGACAAATTCTGGTCCGGAATTGAACTGTCTCGCCTGTATCAGGAGAGTCAGGGACGCCGTGATAATCTGGCGGGTTCGGAACAAATCTTTTATAGCGGGTTCAAAGAGTTTGCACGATTGCATCGGGCAAACAGCCATGCGCCGGAAGCAGTGGTGGAAGGGGCATCTCGTGCGATGCGGATCTCGATGAACCGTGAACTTGAAACGCTGGAAACGCATATTCCGTTCCTCGGCACCGTGGGTTCCATCAGCCCGTATATCGGTCTGTTCGGTACCGTGTGGGGGATCATGCATGCGTTTATTGCGCTCGGGGCGGTAAAACAGGCGACGTTGCAGATGGTTGCACCGGGTATCGCGGAAGCATTGATTGCTACGGCGATTGGTCTGTTTGCGGCAATCCCGGCGGTCATGGCCTACAACCGTCTGAATCAGCGTGTTAACAAGCTGGAACTGAATTACGACAACTTTATGGAAGAGTTCACCGCGATTCTGCACCGTCAGGCGTTTACCGTTAGCGAAAGCAACAAGGGGTAAGCCATGGCCAGATCGCGTGGACGAGGTCGTCGCGACCTGAAGTCCGAAATCAACATCGTACCGTTGCTCGACGTGCTGTTGGTGCTGCTGCTGATCTTTATGGCGACAGCGCCAATCATTACGCAGAGCGTGGAAGTCGATCTGCCGGATGCGACCGAGTCGCAGGCCGTGAGCAGTAACGATAATCCGCCGGTCATTATTGAGGTTTCCGGAGTAGGGCAGTACAGCGTGGTGGTTGAGAAAGATCGTATGGATCAACTGCCGCCGGAACAGGTGATCGCCGAGGCGAAAAGTCGCCTGGAGTCCAATCCGAAAACGGTCTTCTTGATCGGGGGCGCGAAAGATGTGCCTTACGATGAAATAATTAAAGCGCTGAACTTGTTGCACAGTGCAGGTGTGAAGTCGGTTGGCTTAATGACGCAGCCTATCTGATCATTTGCGTCTCTGGTTTTAAAGAGAACGTGTAACAGGCGAACAGTTTTTGGGAACCGAGAGTGTCAAAGGCAACCGAACAAAACGACAAGCTCAAACGGGCGATAATTATTTCAGCGGTGCTGCATGTCATCCTATTTGCAGTCCTGATCTGGAGTTCGTTCGATGAGCATATTGAGGCTTCAGCCGGCGGCGGCGGTGGTTCTTCCATCGATGCCGTGATGGTTGATCCTGGCGCCGTGGTTCAGCAGTACGAACGTCAGCAGCAGCAACAGTCAAGTGCGCAGCGTGCCAAAGAGCAACGTGAAAAACTGGAGCAGCAGCAGGCGGAAGAGCTTCGTGAGAAGCAGGCTGCCGAACAGGAACGGCTTAAGCAGATCGAGAAAGAACGTTTAGCGGCTCAGGAACAGCAGAAGCAGGCTGAAGCCGACGCGAAGAAAGCGCAGGAACAGCAGAAACAGGCTGAAGAAGCGGCGAAGAAAGCCGCAGCGGATGCCAAAGCGAAAGCTGATGCGCAGGTGAAAGAAGCCGCAGAAGCCGCGAAAAAAGCCGCGGCGGATGCACAGAAGAAAGCCGAAGCAGAGGCGGCAAAAGCCGCTGCTGACGCGAAGAAGAAAGCAGAAGCAGAAGCGGCTAAAGCGGCTGCCGATGCGAAGAAGAAAGCCGAGGCCGAAGCCGCTAAGCAAGCCGCCGCGGAAAAAGCGGCTGCAGCCAAAGCCGCCGCCGCCGCCGAGAAAGCCGCTGCTGAGAAAAAAGCCGCCGAGAAAGCCGCYGCTGANAAAAAAGCCGCCGCAGAAAAGGCCGCCGCTGATAAAAAAGCTGCAGCTGAGAAAGCCGCTGCCGATAAGAAAGCAGCAGCCGAGAAAGCCGCTGCGGCCAAAAAGGCCGCTGCTGAAAAAGCGGCTGCAGCATCTGGCGTTGATGATTTGCTTGGCGATCTTAGCTCCGGTAAGAATGCGCCGAAAACCGGCGGTGGGGCAAAAGGGAACAACGCTTCTCCTGCGGGGAGTGGTAATACTAAAAATAATGGCGCATCAGGCGCGGATATCAGCAACTATGCCGGGCAGATTAAATCTGCCATTGAAAGCAAGTTCTACGACGCATCGTCTTATGCAGGTAAAACCTGTACGCTTCGGATAAAACTGGCTTCTGACGGTATGCTGCTCGACATTCAGTCTGAAGGTGGCGATCCCGCGCTTTGTCAGGCAGCGCTTGCTGCAGCCCGACAAGCGAAGATTCCAAAACCACCGAGCCAGGCGGTATATGAAGTGTTTAAAAACGCACCTCTGGACTTTAAACCGTAAGCTAAACTTTCCCCGTTATGACGGGGAAAACAATCTGCGGTAGTCGCTGGGTTCTGGTAGTTTTGTGTATTTGAGTTTGTTAACATTCTGCTAAATTATCGTGGGCTGATCGCCTGGATAAGGGAGATATGATGAAGCAGGCATTACGAGTAGCATTTGGTTTTCTGATGCTGTGGGCAGCGGTGCTGCACGCAGAAGTACGTATTGAGATAACCCAGGGGGTGGACTCGGCGCGCCCGATTGGGGTTGTGCCATTCCAGTGGGCTGGGCCGGGTGCTGCACCTGAAGATATCGGTGGCATTGTTGGCGCTGACCTGCGCAACAGCGGTAAATTTAATCCGTTAGATCGGTCTCGTTTGCCACAACAGCCGGGGACTGCGCAGGACGTTCAACCTGCTGCATGGTCTGCGCTGGGGATTGACGCGGTCGTGGTCGGTCAGGTGACTCCGAATCCGGACGGTTCCTACAATGTTGCTTACCAGTTGGTTGACACCGGCGGTGCGCCGGGTACTGTACTGGCTCAGAACTCTTACAAAGTGAACAAGCAGTGGCTGCGTTATGCCGGCCATACTGCCAGTGACGAAGTGTTTGAGAAACTGACCGGTATTAAAGGCGCATTCCGTACCCGTATCGCGTATGTTGTTCAGACTAACGGCGGTCAGTTCCCGTATGAACTGCGCGTGTCTGACTACGATGGCTACAACCAGTTTGTGGTTCACCGTTCACCGCAGCCGTTGATGTCTCCGGCCTGGTCTCCGGACGGTTCTAAACTGGCGTATGTCACCTTCGAAAGCGGTCGTTCTGCGCTGGTTATTCAGACGTTGTCTAACGGCGCGGTCCGTCAGGTTGCGTCATTCCCGCGTCACAACGGTGCGCCTGCGTTCTCTCCGGATGGCAGCAAACTGGCGTTTGCCCTGTCAAAAACCGGGAGCCTGAACCTGTATGTGATGGATATTGGTTCTGGCCAGATCCGTCAGGTGACCGATGGTCGCAGCAACAATACGGAGCCGACCTGGTTCCCGGACAGCCAGAACCTGGCCTTTACATCGGATCAGGCGGGTCGTCCGCAAGTGTATAAAGTTAACGTTAACGGCGGTGCTCCGCAGCGTATTACCTGGGAAGGTTCACAAAACCAGGATGCTGATGTCAGCAGCGACGGCAAATTTATGGTAATGGTAAGCTCGGCCAATGGTCAGCAGCACATTGCCAAACAAGATCTGGTAGCGGGTGGCGTACAAGTTCTGTCGTCAACGTTCCTGGACGAAACGCCAAGTCTGGCACCTAACGGCACTATGGTAATCTACAGCTCTTCTCAGGGGATGGGATCCGTGCTGAATTTGGTTTCTACAGATGGGCGTTTCAAAGCGCGTCTTCCGGCAACTGATGGACAGGTTAAATTCCCTGCCTGGTCGCCGTATCTGTGATAATAAATAATTGATTAATAAAGGAATCATTGAAATGCAACTGAACAAAGTGCTGAAAGGGCTGATGCTCGCTCTGCCTGTTATGGCTATTGCGGCATGTTCTTCTAACAAGAACGCCAGCAATGACGGCAGCGAAGGCATGCTGGGTGCCGGCACTGGTATGGATGCAAACGGCAGCGGCAACATGTCCTCTGAAGAGCAGGCTCGTCTGCAGATGCAACAGCTGCAGCAGAACAACATCGTTTACTTCGATCTGGACAAGTACGATATCCGTTCTGACTTCGCTGCAATGCTGGATGCGCACGCTAACTTCCTGCGTAGCAACCCGTCTTACAAAGTCACCGTAGAAGGTCACGCGGACGAACGTGGTACTCCTGAGTACAACATCTCCCTGGGTGAACGTCGTGCGAACGCTGTTAAGATGTACCTGCAGGGTAAAGGCGTTTCTGCTGACCAGATCTCCATCGTTTCTTACGGTAAAGAAAAACCTGCAGTACTGGGTCACGACGAAGCGGCTTACTCCAAAAACCGTCGTGCCGTACTGGTTTACTAAGAGAATTGCATGAGCAGTAACTTCAGACATCATCTGTTGAGTCTGTCGTTACTGATTGGCATAGCGGCCCCCTGGGCCGCTTTTGCTCAGGCGCCAATCAGTAGTGTCGGCTCAGGCTCGGTCGAAGACCGTGTCACTCAACTCGAGCGTATTTCTAACGCTCACAGCCAGCTTTTAACCCAACTCCAGCAGCAACTCTCTGATAATCAGGCCGATATAGACTCCCTGCGTGGTCAAATTCAGGAAAGTCAGTATCAACTGAATCAGGTAGTTGAGCGTCAGAAGCAGATCCTGTTACAGATGGACAGTCTGAGCAGCGGTGGCGCTTCCGCGCAGTCGACAAGCGGCGTTCAGAGCGGAGCAACTGCGGGGGCAGCGACGTCTGCGCCTGACGCAGGTGCTGCGACGTCGGGTGCGCCAGTACAAAGCGGTGACGCGAATACCGATTACAATGCGGCAATTGCCCTGGTGCAGGATAAATCCCGCCAGGATGATGCAATTGTGGCATTCCAGAACTTCATCAAAAAGTACCCTGATTCGACTTATCAGCCGAACGCCAACTACTGGCTCGGTCAGTTGAATTACAACAAGGGTAAAAAAGATGATGCCGCGTTTTATTTTGCTTCGGTGGTGAAAAACTACCCGAAGTCACCAAAGGCTGCAGACGCGATGTATAAAGTCGGCGTGATCATGCAGGACAAAGGTGACGCTGCGAAAGCAAAAGCGGTATATCAACAGGTTATCAGCAAATACCCAGGCACCGAAGGCGCAAAACAAGCGCAGAAACGTCTTGGCGCGATGTAATGCACAGCATACGACCAGAAATCGAATTATTTCTGGTCGTGTCGTGTGATTCCTAAGCAGTTGAGTGATCTACATCGAAATTTTTGTTGCGCTCAAATCTTAAATCAGTAATATATGCCGCCGTTGCCAAGGGATATCAAACAAACCAAAAGCAGCGCAAAAGTGGGTCGTTAGCTCAGTTGGTAGAGCAGTTGACTTTTAATCAATTGGTCGCAGGTTCGAATCCTGCACGACCCACCAATCGTTCTGGTGGACGTGATAGTAGGACGTGAAGGATAACGTTGCGAAAGCAACGGCCCATAGGACGAGGCGAAGCCGAGTCATCCTGCACGACCCGCCACGAACAAAGGTAGTCAGTAATATCCAGCGTAGTATCGGGTGATTAGCTCAGCTGGGAGAGCACCTCCCTTACAAGGAGGGGGTCGGCGGTTCGATCCCGTCATCACCCACCACTCGGGTCGTTAGCTCAGTTGGTAGAGCAGTTGACTTTTAATCAATTGGTCGCAGGTTCGAATCCTGCACGACCCACCAATCGTTCTGGTGGACGTGATAGTAGGACGTGAAGGATAACGTTGCGAAAGCAACGGCCCATAGGACGAGGCGAAGCCGAGTCATCCTGCACGACCCGCCACGAACAAAGGTAGTCAGTAATATCCAGCGTAGTATCGGGTGATTAGCTCAGCTGGGAGAGCACCTCCCTTACAAGGAGGGGGTCGGCGGTTCGATCCCGTCATCACCCACCACTCGGGTCGTTAGCTCAGTTGGTAGAGCAGTTGACTTTTAATCAATTGGTCGCAGGTTCGAATCCTGCACGACCCACCAATTTAACATCAAACTCAGATGTTAAACGTGAAGGATAACGTTGCTTCAGCAACGTCCCGAAGGGCGAGGCGAAGCCGAGTCATCCTGCACGACCCACCAATGACTAAATTGGTGACGAGTAAAAAATCTTTCAGGTAACACCCGAATGGGTCGTTAGCTCAGTTGGTAGAGCAGTTGACTTTTAATCAATTGGTCGCAGGTTCGAATCCTGCACGACCCACCAATATTAAGGTGGTTACTGGTAGAGAACGTGAAGGATAACGTTGCTTTAGCAACGGCCCGAAGGGCGAGGCGAAGCCGAGTCATCCTGCACGACCCACCATCCTGAATGATTAAGTAAGAAAATCCCGTAAGGGGTCGTTAGCTCAGTTGGTAGAGCAGTTGACTTTTAATCAATTGGTCGCAGGTTCGAATCCTGCACGACCCACCAATTTAACATCAACATCAGATGTTAAACGTGAAGGATAACGTTGCTTCAGCAACGGCCCGAAGGGCGAGGYGAAGCCGAGTCATCCTGCACGACCCACCARTGTARAAAGGCGCCCTAAAGGCGCCTTTTTGCTATGCGCAGAATGTAACGATTCGAACCTGCGTAGCGCCTGATGACGCTTCGCTTGCCAGGCCGACAATGATTCATCTGGTCAATGGCTACGCCCTTCCAGGCCGGATAAGACGTCAGTCGCCATCCGGCGTTATCAAGCGCAATTGTTGTGACTTTTGCCGCTCAATCCGCTATCTTGTTTAGCATATAAAACAAATATGACCGATCATGGCATGCATCACGCCTAAAGTCGGTTAATTCGTTAAGCTAGCAAAACGAGAAAGCATGATGAGCGTGATGTTTGACCCTGAAGCCGCAATCTATCCGTTTCCCCCGAAGCCGGTACCGCTGAGTGCTGATGAAAAAGCGTTCTACCGCGAAAAAATCAAGCGTCTGCTGAAAGAGCGTGATGCGGTGATGGTTGCGCACTATTACACCGACCCCGAAATCCAGCAACTGGCCGAAGAGACCGGCGGCTGTATTTCTGACTCACTGGAAATGGCCCGCTTTGGCGCCAATCATCCCGCCTCGACGCTGCTCGTTGCAGGCGTTCGCTTTATGGGGGAGACGGCTAAAATTCTCAGCCCGGAAAAAACCATTTTAATGCCGACCCTCGAGGCGGAATGCTCGCTGGATCTTGGCTGTCCGATCGACGCATTCAGCGCGTTCTGCGATGCCCATCCGGATCGCACCGTCGTGGTTTACGCCAATACTTCCGCGGCGGTTAAGGCTCGCGCCGACTGGGTGGTGACGTCCAGTATCGCGGTTGAACTGATTGAGCATCTGGATAGTTTGGGTGAAAAAATCATCTGGGCACCGGATCGCCATCTCGGAAAATATGTTCAAAATCAGACAGGGGCGGATGTCCTTTGCTGGCAAGGGGCGTGCATCGTCCATGACGAGTTCAAAACGCAGGCGCTGAGTCGCATGAAAGGTTTGTACCCGGACGCCGCGATCCTGGTTCACCCGGAATCACCGCAGGCGATAGTGGATATGGCTAATGCTGTCGGTTCCACCAGCCAGCTCATTAATGCAGCTAAAACGCTGCCACATCAGCAACTTATTGTCGCTACCGATCGGGGTATTTTTTACAAAATGCAGCAGGCAGTACCGGACAAAGAGTTGCTGGAAGCGCCCACAGCCGGAGAAGGCGCCACCTGCCGCAGCTGCGCGCACTGTCCGTGGATGGCGATGAACGGCCTTAAAGCCATCGCTGAGGGGCTGGAGCAGGGTGGGCAGACTCATGAGATTCAGGTTGACGAAGCGCTGCGAGAAGGCGCATTAGTGCCGTTAAACCGTATGCTGGAATTTGCGGCTACACTACGTGCGTAGATAATCACACGCTCCGGGGGAAAAGATGGACTTTTTTAGCACGCAGAACATTCTGGTACATATACCCATTGGTGCTGGGGGGTACGATCTGTCGTGGATCGAAGCGATAGGCACTATCGCGGGGTTGTTGTGTATTGGTCTCGCCAGTATGGAGAAGATCAGCAACTACGTTTTTGGCCTGATTAACGTCACGCTGTTTGCGATCATCTTTTTCCAGATCCAGCTCTACGCCAGCCTGCTGTTGCAGCTTTTCTTTTTCGCCGCCAACATTTACGGCTGGTATGCGTGGTCGCGGCAGACCACGCAGAATGAGGCGGAGCTCAAGATTCGCTGGCTGCCTCTGCCGAAGGCGCTGGGCTGGCTGGCGGTTTGTGTGGTGGCGATCGGTCTGATGACAATCTATATCGACCCGGTCTTTGCTTTTCTGACCCGTATTGCGGTATCGATCATGCAGATGCTGGGCCTGCAGGTTGCCGTACCGAATTTACAGCCCGATGCCTTCCCGTTCTGGGATTCCTGCATGATGATATTGTCGATCGTGGCGATGATCCTGATGACTCGCAAATACGTTGAGAACTGGCTGCTCTGGGTGGTAATCAATGTGATTAGCGTGGTGATCTTTGCCCTGCAGGGGGTCTATGCGATGTCGCTGGAGTACCTGATCCTGACCTTCATCGCGCTTAACGGTAGCCGGATGTGGATTAACAGCGCGCGCGAACGAGGCTCACACGCGCTGTCCCATTAGTGGTGATGATGTGAATGGCCGGACACTTTCTGATTGAGATCGCAGTCCGGCCCGTGACAGGGCTGATATTCCATCTGAATGGTGGCGTGTGCAATCTGGTAATGATGAATCAGAAAATGCTGGATGCGCGCCAGCAGCCCGTCATGATCATGTGGCGGGATCACCTGTACATGCAGGGTCATGACCGGTTTTTCCCCCACCATCCACACGTGTACGTGATGGACGTTTCGCACTTCAGGAAGCTCCCTGCTGAGGTGGCGCTGCAGCGCAGCGATATCCAGCGAAACCGGGGCACCTTCCAGCAACTCATTCACGCTATCTTTCAATAAGCGCCACGCACTGCGCAGGACCAGCAGTGAAACCAGTATTGACAGAATAGGGTCGGCAGGCGTCCAGCCGGTCCAGATAATAATCACCGCCGCGATGATGGCCCCCACTGAACCCAATAAATCCCCCATCACATGCAACGCCGCGGCGCGTACGTTCAGGTTTTTCTCTTCGCTGCCGCGGTGCAGGATCCAGAAGGCAAGGATGTTTGCCAGCAATCCGGCGACGGCGATGACCATCATCATGCCGCCCGCTACCGGACGCGGCGTGTAGAAGCGCTCAATCGCCTCCCAGACGATCAAAATCGTAATCACGACTAACGCAATCGCGTTGACGAAAGCGGCCAGTGTTGTCAGTCTCAGCCAGCCAAAGGTATGGCGGACAGTTGGCGGTCGGCGGGCAAACTGAACGGCCAGTAATGCGAACAGTAGCGCGGCGGCATCGGTTAGCATGTGTCCGGCGTCGGCGAGCAGCGCCAGTGAACCGGATAAAATCCCGCCCACTACCTCCAGCAACATAAAGCCTGCCGTGATGCAAAACGCGAGCATCAGACGGCGGGCGTTGCCATCCTCGGGCAAATGAGGGGCCGAATGTGAGTGTGAGTGCGCCATAATGTCATCCCTTGGGTATTCTTTTCTTAACTGTATGACATCATACCGTTTCTGGATTAATAAATTAAAAAAGGAGAGCCTGAGCCCTCCCGTTATTAGCCATTTTCAGTGTTACTGATCAGTGTTACTGAGTGGTGCCATCGGTTTTGGTATCAACGTCATTGTTAATGCCATTTCCGGTTTCCACTTTTTTATTCACATCCGGGCAGCGCCCGTCCTTACACATGGTGTTTTTGTGCACCTCATCTTTGGTCATCCCCTCATGGTTCATCGATGAACCATTCGGATGCAGCATTGTGCCACCTGAGTTGATGTTGTCGTTATCGACATTATTTGGCGCCACGTTTTCTTTTGCATCCGGAGCGACCTGGCCCGCGTCGGCGGCGGCGTTCGCCTGCCCATTATTGGTCTGGGCACTGGTTTCGGCTGCCAGCGCAGCGCCGCTGGCAAGGCTGAGCGTAGCGGTCAGGAAAAGTGAAGCTAATTTTGTCATTTTCATCAGATGCTCCTGTTATGGTTGAGATGTCGGATAACGTCTTCCAACAGTGCATATGCCAGTCAAGGGTCAGGCAATGGTTAACGATCACAAACGAGCGCAAAGGCTCAGTAGAGAATCTTGAAAAGATTCATAAACAGAGTGGTTACAGTTAAAAATTGTAGGTTAGATCTCGTTTTTCGCTACTTTGTGGCGTTTTTTAGCTGAATTCCAGGATTATTCCGTTCGAAGTGTAAAAGCCCGTTTACACTTTTTGGCTGAGGATATAGATTGGAGGGATTGCATTCATTTAGATAAGTATGGCAACGCTGGAATAATCATGAATTATCAGAACGACGATTTACGTATTAAAGAGATCAACGAGTTATTACCCCCTGTCGCACTGCTGGAAAAATTCCCCGCTACAGAAAATGCCGCCAACACGGTTGCCCATGCGCGTAAAGCCATTCACAAAATTTTGAAGGGGAATGACGATCGCCTGCTGGTGGTGATTGGGCCGTGCTCTATTCATGATCCTGTGGCGGCGAAAGAGTACGCAGGTCGTCTGCTGGCGCTGCGCGAAGCGCTGAAAGGCGAGCTGGAAATCGTCATGCGTGTCTACTTTGAAAAACCGCGTACGACCGTTGGCTGGAAAGGGCTGATTAACGATCCGCACATGGATAACAGCTTCCAGATCAATGACGGTTTGCGCATTGCGCGTAAGCTGTTGCTGGATATTAACGACAGCGGCCTGCCGACGGCAGGTGAATTCCTCGATATGATCACCCCGCAATACCTGGCGGACATGATGAGCTGGGGCGCGATTGGCGCGCGTACTACCGAATCTCAGGTTCACCGTGAGCTGGCGTCGGGTCTTTCTTGTCCGGTCGGCTTCAAGAACGGTACTGATGGCACCATTAAAGTGGCGATTGACGCCATCAACGCCGCTGGTGCACCGCACTGCTTCCTGTCTGTCACCAAATGGGGTCATTCTGCCATTGTGAATACCAGCGGTAACGGCGATTGCCATATCATTCTGCGCGGCGGCAAAGAGCCGAACTACAGCGCTGCACATGTCGCGGCGGTGAAAGAGGGTCTGGCGAAAGCGGGTCTGCCTGCGCAAATCATGATTGATTTCAGCCATGCCAACTCCTGTAAGCAGTTTAAAAAGCAGATGGAAGTTGGGGCTGATGTCTGCCAGCAGATTGCTAACGGTGAGACTGCGATTATGGGCGTGATGATTGAAAGCCATCTGGTAGAAGGCAATCAGAACCCGGACAGCGGTGAGCCGCTGGTGTACGGCAAAAGCATTACCGATGCCTGCATTAACTGGGAAGATACCGACACCATCCTGCGCCAGCTTGCGGATGCGGTAAAAGCGCGTCGCGGTTAAGTCTTGCGAATAAAAAGCCGACTCATTGAGTCGGCTTTTTTACGTCGTAAGGTAAATTACTTCGCTTTACCCTGGTTGGCGACGGCAGCCGCTTTCGCCGCGATCTCGTCGGCATTACCCAGATAGTAACGTTTGATTGGCTGGTAGTTTTCGTCGAACTCATACACCAGCGGCACGCCGGTCGGGATGTTCAGTTCGAGGATTTCGTCTTCGCTCAGGTTGTCGAGGTATTTTACCAGCGCGCGCAGAGAGTTGCCGTGCGCAGCGATGATCACGCGCTCGCCGCTCTTCATGCGCGGCAGAATGGTTTCATTCCAGTAAGGGATCACGCGATCGATGGTCAGCGCCAGGCTCTCGGTCAGCGGCAATTCTTTTTCCGTCAGTTTGGCATAGCGCGGATCGTGCCCCGGATAGCGCTCGTCATCTTTGGTCAGCTCCGGCGGGGTCACCGCGAAGCCACGACGCCACTGTTTAACCTGTTCGTCACCGTATTTCTCAGCGGTTTCTGCTTTGTTCAGACCCTGCAACGCACCGTAGTGACGTTCGTTCAGTTTCCAGGATTTCTCAACCGGCAGCCAGGCCTGATCCAGTTCATCCAGGACGTTCCACAGCGTATGGATGGCACGTTTCAGCACAGAGGTATAAGCAAAATCGAAGCTATAGCCTTCAGCCTTCAGCAGTTTGCCTGCTGCTTTCGCTTCACCCACGCCTTTCTCGGACAGGTCAACGTCATACCAACCGGTGAAGCGGTTTTCATTGTTCCACTGGCTTTCGCCGTGGCGTACCAGAACCAGCTTAGTTACAGCCATACTCTCACTCCTCAAGCTTTATCGAATGATAATAATTCTCATTATATTGCCGTGACGGGGCAGCGGCAATGCTTACGCATAACCATAGCGAAAATAGTGCAGCAGTGTAAGGTTCTTGTGAACTCTAAGTTGCGATTTTGTCTTTGAGTGATGGGGATTTGAGCAAGATGCGATATCTTAAGCCCGATACGCAGGCGCTATCGGGCATTTTACACTGGCTGTGCCGCACCATCAGGAAGGAATAAAACGATATTCCGTCAGGCTGGCGTACTCCTCTCCGGGGCGCAGAACGCAGTCTGGCTGCGGCCATTCCGGATGGTTCGGGCTGTCTGGCAGGAATTCGCTCTCCAGCGCCAGGCCCTGATAATCATCGTAGGCGTTCGGTCCGCGTGAAGAGGTGCCACCGAGAAAATTACCGGAGTAAAACTGTAGCGCCGGGGCCGAGGTGTAGACCTCCATCTGCAACTTCCCGTCTTGCGAAGTGAGCAGGGCAACCGGTTTTTTACTGTCGCCTTTTGCCTGCAACAGGAAGGCGTGATCGTAGCCTTTCACTTTGCGCTGGTCGTCATCGGCAAGAAATTCGCTGGCGATCACCTTCGCGGTGCGGAAATCAAATGAGGTTCCGGCGACCGGTTTCAGGCCGTCCCGTGGGATCCCGCCTTCATCCACCGGCAGATATTCATCCGCCAGAAGTTGCAGCTTATGGTTGCGCACGTCGGTTTGATCGCCATCGAGGTTGAAGTAAACGTGGTTAGTCAGATTGACCGGACACGGCTTATCCACCGTCGCGCGATAGGTAATCGAGATGCGGTTATCATCGGTCAGACGATATTGCGCCGTGGCGCACAAATTGCCCGGAAAACCCTGATCGCCATCGTCGGAGGTGAGGGCGAACAGTACCTGACGTTCGTTCTGATTGACTATCTGCCAGCGGCGTTTATCAAATCCGTTTGGCCCGCCATGTAGTTGGTTGACGCCCTGGCTTGGCAGCAGACTGACCGTCTCACCGCTAAACGTGTAACGGCTGTCGGCAATCCGGTTGGCGTAACGGCCAATCGAGGCACCCAGAAACGCCGACTGATCCTGATAATGCTCCGGACTGGCGCAGCCCAGTAACGCTTCACGCACGCTGCCGTCGGAAAGGGGAATTCGGGCCGAGAGTAACGTAGCACCCCAGTCCATCAGCGTAACCACCATCCCTGCGTCATTGCGCAGGGTTAACAGGCGGTACGGCTGACCATCGGGTGCCAGTGCGGGTGTTTCATTCAGCACTGTCCTGCTCCTTGTGATGGTTTGCACACATAGAATGTTTCTTTGATACCGGTTTTAGCTTCGTACTGTGCAGCCACGGCTTGCTGGACGGCAGGGACCAGCGCTTCCGGGATCAGCGCCACAACACAACCGCCAAATCCACCGCCGGTCATGCGTACACCGCCTTTCTCCCCAATTGTGGCTTTGACAATGTCAACCAGCGTATCAATCTGCGGCACGGTGATTTCAAAATCATCACGCATCGAGGCGTGCGATTCCGCCATCAGTTGCCCCATGCGTTGCAGATCGCCTTTTTCCAGCGCGCTGGCGGCTTCAACAGTACGTGCATTCTCAGTTAACACGTGACGGACGCGTTTGGCAACCAGTGGGTCCAGTTCATTCGCCACGGCGTTAAAGGTATCGAGACTGACATCACGCAATGCCGGTTGCTGGAAGAAACGCGCGCCTGTTTCGCACTGCTGACGGCGAGTGTTGTACTCGCTACCGACCAGCGTGCGCTTAAAGTTGCTGTTGATGATGACGATCGCTACGCCTTCTGGCATTGAGACCGCTTTGGTGCCCAGCGTGCGGCAGTCGATCAGCAAGGCATGATCTTTCTTGCCCAGCGCGGAGATGAGCTGATCCATAATCCCACAGTTACAGCCGACAAACTGGTTTTCCGCTTCCTGACCGTTGAGCGCAATCTGCGCGCCGTCCAGTGGCAGATGGTAAAGCTGCTGGAACACGGTACCGACCGCCACTTCCAGCGAAGCAGAAGAACTTAAACCCGCGCCCTGTGGGACATTACCGCTGATCACCAGGTCTGCGCCACCAAAGCTGCTGTCGCGCTTGAGCAGGTGCTTCACCACGCCGCGTACGTAGTTTGCCCACTGCTGGCTGTCATGGGTGACGATAGGAGCATCAAGAGAAAACTCGTCAGTCTGATTATCGTAATCGGCCGCAATGACACGGATCTGGCGGTCGTTGCGGGCAGCGCAACTGATCACGGTTTGATAATCAATGGCGCAGGGCAGCACAAAACCGTCGTTATAATCGGTGTGTTCGCCGATGAGATTGACGCGGCCTGGCGCCTGAATAGTGTGGGTTGCAGGGTAGCCGAATTTTTCAGCAAACAGAGATTGTGTTTTCTCTTTCAGACTCATTTTTATACTCCGGATTCGCGAAAATGGATGTCGCTGACCGCGCGCAGACGCTCTGCCGCTTGTTCTGCTGTGAGATCGCGCTGGGTTTCGGCCAGCATTTCGTAACCGACCATAAATTTGCGGACGGTCGCGGAGCGTAGCAGCGGCGGATAAAAGTGCGCGTGTAGCTGCCAGTGTTCGTTCTCTGCACCGTTAAACGGCGCGCCGTGCCAGCCCATTGAATAGGGGAAAGAGCACTGGAACAGGTTGTCGTAACGACTGGTCAGTTTTTTCAACGCCAGCGCAAGGTCTGCGCGCTGTTCGTCGGTCAAATCAGTAATGCGCAGCACATGCGCTTTCGGCAGTAATAGCGTTTCGAAGGGCCAGGCTGCCCAGTAAGGGACGACAGCCAGCCAGTGATCGGTTTCTACTACCGTACGGCTGCCGTCAGCCAGTTCACGCTGCACATAGTCAACCAGCATCGGCGACCCCTGCTCAGCAAAATAAGTTCTTTGCAGGCGATCTTCGCGTTCAGCTTCGTTTGGCAGGAAACTGTTGGCCCAAATCTGGCCGTGGGGGTGGGGATTCGAGCAGCCCATCGCCGTGCCTTTGTTTTCAAAGACCTGTACCCAGGGATAACGTTTCCCAAGATCAGCGGTTTGCTCTTGCCAGGTTTTCACTATTTCGGTCAGGGCAGGAATGCTAAGCTCCGGCAGGGTTTTACTGTGATCCGGTGAAAAACAAATAACGCGACTGGTGCCGCGTGCGCTCTGGCAGCGTATCAGCGGGTCGTGACTGTCCGGCGCGTCAGGCGTATCCGTCATCAGCGCGGCAAAGTCGTTAGTGAACACAAACGTCCCACTGTAATCCGGATTTTTATCACCGGTGACGCGGGTATTGCCCGCGCACAGGAAACAGTCCGGATCGTGTGCTGGCAGTACGTCATTAGAGGGCGTTTCTTGCGCCCCTTGCCAGGGGCGCTTAGCACGATGCGGCGACACCAGAATCCACTGTCCGGTGAGCGGATTAAAACGACGATGCGGATGATCGACGGGGTTGAATTGACTCATGATATTTCTTAATCCTCGTATCCCTGCGGATGACGCGACTGCCAGTGCCAGGTGTCCTGCGCCATCTCATCAAGCGTGCGCGTTACACGCCAGTCCAGTTCGTGGTCGGCTTTGCTGGCATCTGCCCAGTAGGCTGGCAGGTCACCATCGCGACGCGGAGCAAAATGATAATTCACCGGTTTTCCGCAGGCTTTGCTGAAGGCATTGACCACGTCCAGCACGCTGCTGCCGACGCCTGCGCCGAGGTTGTAAATATGGACGCCCTGTTTGCCCGTCAGTTTTTCCATCGCGGCAACGTGACCATCAGCCAGATCCATCACGTGGATGTAATCGCGGACACCGGTACCGTCTTCGGTCGGATAATCGTTGCCAAAAATGGCGAGGGAGTCGCGACGGCCCACTGCAACCTGGGCGATGTAAGGCATCAGGTTATTCGGGATGCCCTGCGGGTCTTCGCCCATGTCCCCTGATGGATGCGCGCCGACCGGGTTGAAATAGCGCAGCAGCGCGATGCTCCATTCCGGCTGGGCTTTTTGCAGATCGGTGAGGATTTGCTCAACCATCAGTTTACTTTTGCCATAAGGGCTTTGCGGCGTGCCGGTCGGGAAGCTTTCAACGTAAGGGATTTTCGGCTGGTCGCCGTAGACGGTGGCGGATGAGCTGAAAATGAAGTTTTTGACGCCAGCGGCGCGCATGGCACTAATCAGTCGCAGTGTTCCGTTGACGTTATTGTCATAGTATTCCAGCGGCTTTGCAACGGATTCGCCGACGGCCTTCAGTCCGGCAAAATGGATGACGGTGTCAATGGCGTGATCGTGCAGGATCTCCGTCATCAGCGCTTCGTTACGGATATCGCCTTCAACAAACGTTGGATGTTTGCCGCTCAGACGTTCAATAACAGGCAGTACGCTACGCTTACTGTTGCAGAGGTTATCAAGGATGATGACGTCATGACCGTTTTTCAGCAATTGTACACAAGTATGACTTCCTATGTAACCGCTACCACCGGTGACCAGAACTCTCATAATTCGCTCCGTTAAGCTTATGGTATGGAATTACCATAGCATAACAAAGATGCGAAAAGTGTGACATGGAATAAAATAGTGGAATCGTTTACACTCACAATTTCTCACGTTGAGTCATCAATTAATCGATTATAAATCATTAACTTTAAGAATGATTGCGCCTTTTATCCGAAAAAAAAGGGCGCTTTCGCGCCCACGGATGAAAACTAACGCAGCCGCGTTTGCTGATAGGTATAGGTCTCGCCTTCTGGCACAAATTCCAGACGATGGGTAATGCAGGCAGGCGCATCTTCAGCGTGATGGGAGACAAACAGCAGTTGCGTGTCGCCCTCGCTAATCAACACATCGACAAAGCGACGAATAAGCAGACGGTTCAGCGGATCCAGCCCCTGTAAGGGTTCGTCGAGGATCAGCAGGGTTGGATGCTTAACCAGCGCACGGGCGATCAGCGCCAGTCGCTGTTGTCCCCAGGAGAGACTGTGAAACGGCGCGTCAGCGGTACGTTTGTCGAGTCCCAGAATGTCCAGCCACTGCTGTGCGAGTTTTTGTTGACGATCCGACACGGCCTGATAAATCCCGATGGAATCGAAATAGCCCGACAGAATCACATTGCGCACCGTGGTGCTCACCCGGTAGTCGAGATGCAGACTGCTACTGACGTAGCCAATGTGCTTTTTGATATCCCAGATAGTTTCCCCACTGCCGCGACGACGACCAAACAGCGTCAGATCGTTGCTGTAACCCTGCGGATGGTCGCCGGTGATCAGGCTGAGCAGCGTCGATTTTCCTGCCCCGTTGGGGCCGACAATCTGCCAGTGTTCGCCGGGATCGACCTGCCAGCTCAGACGATCGAGAATAGGGCGATCGTTATACGACACGACGCCATCCCGGAGGATGATCCGCGGCGCATCGGCGGACAAAACAGAGTGAGCGGCAGGTTCGTCTGCTTCAGGTAATGCCACCCCTTCCAGTCGCTCGCTATGCGCAAGTTGAGCGATCAGCGCCTGCTGGAGTAAAGCGGTTTTCGCCCCGGTTTCCGTTAAAGCGCAGTCAACCAGTACGCCGGCAAACTGAACAAACGGCGGGATTTCATCAAAGCGATTTAATACCAGCACCAGCGTGATGCCTGACTGATGGAGCGTTTCAAGCAGTCCTGCCAGTTGCTGGCGGGAGGCGACGTCGAGACCGTCAAACGGCTCGTCGAGAATCAACAGGTCCGGCTCAGCCATCAGCGCCTGGCAGAGCAACGTCTTACGCGTTTCGCCGGTAGAGAGATATTTAAAGCGGCGATCGAGCAGGTGAGTGATACCAAACTGCTGCGCAAGCGTCGCGCAGCGGGCCGGGTTGTTCACTTCGTCCTGAATGATTTCCGCCGTGGTGCGTCCGGTATCCTCTTCGCCAGGACTGAGCATATCGGTGTTATTACGCTGCCATTCATCGCTGACCAGTTTCTGCAGTTGCTCGAAGGAGAGGCGTGTTATCCGCGAGAATGCGCACTGGCGCTCACCTTTGAGCAGCGACAATTCGCCGGCCAGCGCGCGTGCCAGCGCTGATTTCCCGCTTCCGTTCGAACCGACAAACGCCCAACTCTCACCCGCGTTTAACGTCACGGAATCCAGGTGAAGCGTTTTTGTGTCGCTAAGACGAAACGTGCCTTGCGAAATATGCAACGATGACATTTTGTATCCCATTTTATGCAGCAATGAATGACAGGGATACGTGTTCTGCGCAGGAATGTCAATGTGATTAGCGCGACTGCGGATAAAAAACAGCGCTTGAATATCGATGTCGATATCTGTGCTGCGCGGCGGTTGCGGCGACAGAACTATCGCTGTTTTGTGAACAACTGCAAAAAAGGGTGATGCGTTATCCAGTATTTTTTCGCAGCCAGTTGAGATGTCATGGCGATGAATAATGGAGTGTTTTATGGATGTTTTTATCTCGAAAAAAATGCGTAATTTCATCCTGTTGGCGCAAACCAATAATATCGCCAGAGCGGCTGAGAAAATACACATGACGGCATCGCCATTTGGTAAAAGCATTTCTGCGCTGGAAGATCAAATTGGCTATACGCTGTTTACCCGTAAAGACAACAGCATAAGCCTGAACAAGGCCGGGCAGGAGTTGTACCAGAAACTGTTTCCGATTTATCAGTCCTTT
>NZ_CP070239.1:4528288-4560735 GCF_016906145.1 Citrobacter sp. MGH 55 | reverse complement strand
ACTTGTCGGCAATCGATAATGAAATTCATCACGCTGCACGTGGTTCGCGCAACATAGTCATTGGCGTCGACAACACCTACCCAACGATTATTTTCGACCAGTTGATTAGCCTGGGCGATAAGTATGACGGCGTGACCGTAAAGTCCGTTGAGTTCAGCGAGAATGAAGTCATTGATGACCTGTTTAGCCGCCAGCTCGATTTTATCATTTCTCCACAGTATGTTTCGGCTCGCGTGCAGGAGCTGGACAATCTGACCATCAGTGAGTTGAAGCCTTTGCGTCTGGGGTTTCTTGTTTCCCGTCGCTATGAGGATAAACAGCCGCAGACGCTTTTGCGTGAACTGCCCTGGCTGCAAATGCGCTTTCAGAATCGGGCCAATTTTGAAGCGATACTGGAAGCGCATATGCGGCCATGCGGTATTAACCCAACGATCATCTATCGTCCCTACAGCTTTATGGCGAAGATAAGCGCGGTAGAGCGCGGGCAGTTTCTGACCGTGATCCCCTGGTTTGCCTGGCGTCTGGTGAATCCGGCAACGTTGAAGTATTTCGATGCGCCCGGCGGTACGATGTATATGCAGGAGTACCTTTACTCCCTGAAAAACCACCGCTATACCGCCACGATGCTTCAGCATATTGCGGAAGATCGTGGCGCAGAGATGGCTTAGCCGAGCATCGAACCGCGTTCAATCAGATTGCGGTGCAGATCGAACGCGTGGTTGAGATCGTGATGAATGTGCCCGCCAGGCGCACTGGCGAGATAGCGATGTAGATAGTCCTGATAGAGAGGATGCGCACAGTTGTCGATGATCGTGTGCGCCCGTTGTAGCGGTGAGAGTCCCCGCAGATCGGCGATCCCCTGCTCGGTGATGATCACCTTCACGCTGTGCTCGCTGTGATCAACGTGACTGCACATGGGGACGATAGTGGAAATCTTGCCGCCTTTAGCGATGGATGGCGCCATAAAGATAGACAGGTAGGCGTTGCGCTCAAAATCACCGCTGCCGCCAATGCCGTTCATTAGATTCACGCCAGCCACGTGCGTTGAGTTGGCATGGCCGTAGATATCAAACTCCAGCCCGACATTGAGGGCAATTACGCCAAGACGGCGAATAATTTCCGGATTATTCGAGATCTCCTGTGGGCGAAGCACAATACGGTTGGCGAAGAAGTCCATATTGTCATAAATCTTTCGCAAGGAATCGGGGATACCGTCAGACTGGACGCGCTGGCTCCGGTGATTTTTCCCGTTTCCAGTAGATGCACGACAGACTCCTGTAACACCTCCGAATACATCATAAAAGACGGAATATCCGGATTTTCACCCAGTCGCGCCATCACGGCATTATTGATATTACCCACCCCGCTTTGCAGCGGCAGAAACTCCGCGGGGATCCGCCCACGCGCCATTTCTTCCAGCAGAAACGTTACGACGTTATCGGCGATTTTCTGGCAGACAGGATTGGCGTTATCCAGCACGTTTCCGCCGTCGGGGAGTTCTGTATCGACCACCGCAATAATCTTGGTGGGATCAATCTGCACATACCGGGCGCCCACGCGATCCATCGCATGAAAAATGGGGACGCTGTTGCGACGCGGCGGTGCGCCGGGAATGACGATATCAGCCAGTTCAGCGACGCGTGGGTTATGGTAGTGATTCAGCTCAATGATGACTTTCTTCGCCCGCAGTAGCCAGGTGGGCGCATTGCCGATCCCGCTGGTGAGCCAGACTCGTCCGTCAGGCGCGATCGCCGAGGCTTCAATCACCGCGACGTCAATATCACCAAAGAAACCATAGTTTACCATCTGCGCCACTTCACTCAGATGCAGGTCTACAAATCGAACCTGACCCTGATTGATTTTTTGCCGAAGGCTGCCTGACGTCTGATAGGGCGCACGCCATGAAATGGCGTCAGCCTCAGACAGCGCATCATCGGCGGCAGCGCCAATAGACGCTCCCGTCAATAACCGAATCTGAAACGGTTGTTGCGCCTGATGCAGTTCGCTGGCGCGGCGGGCGATAGCCGCAGGGAGTGCTTTGGGCGAACCGGCGGGGGTAAAGCCGCTGAAAGCAACCATCGCATTGTGCTCAATGACCTGCGCGGCGTCGTCGGCGCTCATCCTTGTCCAGGGGTCTTTCATATCTTGTCCCTTCCTGGTATCAATGGCCCACAAAATTGGGTTTACGTTTATTCATAAACGCGTTCATCCCTTCCTGATAATCTTCGCTGTCGTAAACGGCGCGGCGCATCCCCTGAATACGTTCGAACTCATCGGAATTCATGGTGTGCGCTTCGCCAAGCACGCGTAGCTCTTCCTTGATCACGGCAATGGCCAGCGGCGCTTTTTCCGAGATATGGTGCGCCATCTGCAACGTGAAATCCTCCAGCTCTTCGGCGGCGACGACATGGTTGAGAATGCCGACCGCCATCGCGCGCTGTGCGGTGATAGGGGACGCGGTGAAGATCAGCTCTTTGACGATATGGAAACCCGCATCGCGGGTCAGGTTGTGGATCCCGACCAGATTGTATGGAACGCCAAGGTTGACCGGGGTCATGGAGAACGTGGAGGTACTGGCGGCGATGATCAGATCGGAGCTCATGATCATCTCAAACGCCCCTCCCCAGACGCTGCCTTCGACCATGGAGATCACCGGTTTGGGGTACTTCTGAATCATGCGGGTGATCTGGCGCAGCGGATCGTCATAAGAGAGCGGATCGCGACGTCCGGAGGGCAGTTCATGAATGTCATGACCGGCGGAGAAGACCTTCGCGCCGCTGGGCGCACGCAGGATAATACAGCGAATATCCGGGCGATTGAGATCGCTGAGCGCCAGCATGAGATCGTCAATAAAGACTTTGCTCAGGGCGTTCAGTTTGCGGGCATAGTTGAACTCAATGACCGCCACTTTACGGATGATAACAACGTTAACATATTGATAAGACATATTTTTCTCTTTATGCAAAGTAATGATTCTGAAGGTATTCGCTGATTCGCTGAAGGCCAGCGCGCGGCGAGAGACGGTTGTTTTTGACGGCCTGCTGCGTCAGGTGGTAGTAGCGGTCGAAGTCGTCACGGGAGAACAGCAGTCGCAACGCCTCTGCTTCCGTCTGCTTTTGCAACCAGGCAATTTCCTGCAACTGGCGCACCTGTTGCAGCCGTCCGCTGGAGGTCATCTGTGTTCTGAAATCGCAGATGGTCTGCCAGACCTCGTCAATCCCGCGTTTTTCCAGCGCGCTACAGGTCAATACCTGCGGCTGCCACTCGGCATATTTATGCCGCACAATATGCAGTGCGCTTTCGTACATATGGCGGGCGATGGCGACACGGTTATGGTTTTCCCCGTCATCCTTGTTGATGACAATCACGTCCGCCATTTCCATGATCCCTTTTTTGATGCCCTGCAGGTCGTCGCCGCCGCCGGCTATCTGTAACGACACAAAGCAGTCCACGATCTGGGCAATTTCTGTTTCCGATTGTCCAACGCCGACGGTTTCGATAATCACAACGTCGAAGCCCGCCGCTTCGCACAACAGCCCCAGCTCTCGTGCATGCAGACAGGCTCCACCCAGATGCCCGCGGGAGGGGGCCGGACGGATGAAGGCGGCATCCGATCGCGCCAGTTCGGTCATCCGCGTTTTGTCGCCAAGGATGCTGCCACCGCTGATTGGACTGCTGGGGTCGACGGCAATCACCGCCACGCGCAGTCCGTCGCGGATCAGTCGCGTACCGAAAGCCTCCAGAAAGGTGCTTTTCCCGGCCCCCGGCGTACCCGTGATCCCCAGACGCAGCGCGTTGCCGGTGAAAGACATTATGGCATCCAGCAGTTGTGCGCTCAGCGCCTGGTGACGAGGGTGCTGACTTTCAATCAGCGTCATGGCCTGGGCGAGCGTCGCCCGCTCGGCCTGGCGTAATCGCCGCACGGTGTCAGCCAGCGTGGATTCACTAATCATGATGCTGACTTATCCGTTTCAGTACGTCGCGTACGCTTTCCAGCATTGGTGTGCCGGGTCCATAAATGGCCGCCACGCCGCGCTCCTCCAGGAAGGCGTAATCCTGGGGAGGGATCACGCCGCCGGCGACCACGCAGATATCGTCGCGTCCCCATTTTTTCAACGCGTCGACCAGTTCCGGGATGAGCGTTTTATGACCGGCCGCGAGCGATGAGGCGCCGACGACGTGTACATCGTTTTCTACCGCCAGGCGGGCGATCTCTTCCGGAGTGGAGAACATCGGGCTGAGATCGACGTCGAAGCCGAGATCGGAATAGGCGCTGGCGATCACTTTTGCGCCGCGATCGTGACCATCCTGACCCATTTTGGCGATCAAAATGCGCGGACGACGACCGCGGTCTGCCAGGAACTGCTCTGTTTGCGCAACAATGGCGTCAAACTCGCAGGCCGATTGGTTGGACTGATGGTAGCTCTGCGCAATCACCCCAGTGACGCACTGGCTAGGCACCAGATAACGGTCAAACGCCGACTCCAGCGCGTCGGAGATCTCACCCAGCGTGGCGCGGACGCGTGCGGCGTTCACGGCGGCGGCCAACAGGTTTTCATGATGCAATGCGGCGTGAGTCAACGCCGCCAGCGCCGCGTGAACGGCGGCATCATCGCGGGTCGCGCGGATCCGCGTCAGAGAGGTGATCTGCTCGTTGCGCACCTTGACGTTGTCGATCTCCAGGACGGTCGTGTCGTCCTCTTTTTCCAGCTTGTATTTGTTGACGCCGACAATGACGCGTTTGCCCTGGTCGATCAGTGATTGCTCGCGGGCTGATGCTTCTTCAATCATCCGTTTCGGTAACCCGGCTTCGATAGCCTTTGCCATCCCGCCCGCGTCGTCGATCTGCTGGATGATGGCCCGCGCCTGTTTAACAATGTGATCGGTCAACGACTCCACATAGTAAGAGCCAGCCAGCGGATCCACGGTGCGGCAGATTTCTGATTCCTCTTGCAGGATGATTTGCGTGTTACGCGCGATGCGGGCAGAAAAGTCGGTGGGCAGACCGAGTGCTTCGTCAAAGGCGTTGGTATGGAGTGACTGGGTGCCGCCAAGCGTGGCGCCGAGCGCTTCGATAGTGGTACGGATCACGTTGTTATAGGGATCCTGTTCGGTCAGGCTCCAGCCGGAAGTCTGGCAGTGGGTACGAAGGGCTAACGATTTCGGGTCTGCTGCGCCGAAGCCGCTCACCGCTTCGCTCCACAGATAACGCGCCGCGCGCAGCATGGCGACGTTCATGAACAGATCCATGCCGATGCCAAAGAAGAACGAAAGGCGGGGCGCAAAGTCATCAATGTTCAGCCCGGCTGAAAGGGCGGCTTTGATGTATTCAATACCATCCGCCAGGGTAAAAGCGACCTGTTGCACGCAGTTGGCGCCCGCTTCGCCCATATGGTAGCCGCTGATGCTGATGGTATTAAAGCGTGGCATGTTGCCCGAACACCAGGCGATGATGTCGGCAATAATGCGCATGGAGGGTTTCGGTGGGTAAATGTAAGTATTACGGCACAGGTATTCTTTCAGAATATCGTTCTGAATGGTGCCGGTAAGCTGTTTCGGCGAAACGCCTTGCTCTTCCGCGGCCACGATATAAAAAGCCATTACTGGCAGCACCGCGCCGTTCATGGTCATTGATACCGACATCTTATCCAGCGGGATCTGGTCGAACAGTATCTTCATGTCTTCAACGGTATCGATCGCCACACCGGCCTTCCCGACATCGCCTGCGACGCGTGGATTATCGGAATCATAGCCGCGGTGGGTGGCAAGATCGAAGGCGACAGAAAGGCCTTTTTGCCCGGCGGCAAGGTTGCGACGATAGAAGGCGTTAGATTCTTTGGCGGTAGAGAAGCCCGCGTACTGACGAATGGTCCACGGTTGCGCGGTATACATGGTAGCGCGTGGGCCGCGAACGTAAGGCGGCAGGCCGGGAAGGGTGCCGGTGACCTCCAGTTTATCGAGGTCGGCTTTGGTGTACAGCGGCTTGATGGCAATGCCTTCCGCTGTCTGTGTGACCAGCGACTCGACGGTTTTATTCCGCCGGCTGAGCTCCTTGTTGGCGAGTGTCTGCCACTCTGATAAGTCTGACATATTTTGCTCCGTATTCCGCAATAAAAAGAGGGGATTGCGAGTACGATGAGCTTTTTACTGTCCTCTGTCGCCAGCAAAAAATAGCCAACGATGCGTCGTTTTTTGCCGGGTGGAATTATTCATCCTGTAATGAATTTCAAAGAAAAATTTACGGCGGGTAACATCCCGCCGTAATCACCGTGGTGGCGATACTTAGCACAATGTTGCGATAATTACCCTGTCGGCGTTGAAATACGCCGTCACATTCGTGCCTTCCGTCAGCGTGGCGGCGGCGTCCAGCGGCACGGTGGCGCACAACGTCTGACCGTCCGGTAGCGCCATCAGTACTTCACACTGCTCTGTACCGCGTTCAATATAATTGATAATGCCCTGGAGCTGGTTATCCGCCGCCTGGGCGATGGCGTCGTCCTGGGTAATCCCCACCCACGGCGCTTTCAGCAGCACGAGAACCTCTTTGCCTTCATCAAGCCCTAAACGCTCGCCGCTCTGGGCGGTAATGGCCACTTTCAGTCGTGTTTCACCATCGGCTAACAGCACGTCGACATGCTGCTGCACCTGATCGCGATCGCGGGCGGTAATGGTGCCAAACCACTGGTTGCGCGCACTGGTCTGCAGAGAAAAACGCGAGATGGCCGCCAGCAGGCTGTTGAGCGGCAGCACGTCATCGTCGCTTAAAACATCGAAGGCTTTTTGCTGAATCTGCGCCAGCAGATCGTAGAGCTGGATCAGACGCTGACCGTAGCGGGTTAACACCGCTCCGCCGCCGCCTTTACCGCCTGTCGCACGCTCGACCAGCGTTTGCTCGCTGAGAAGATTCATTTCATTAATGGCGTCCCAGGCGCTCTTATAGCTGATGCCTGCGTCTTTCGCGCCCTGACTAATGGAACCGGAAAGCGCAATGTGCTTGAGCAAAGAGATGCGTCGGGGATCGGCGAACAGTTTTTGCTGAAGTTTCAGGGTAAGAAGGATTTCGGCTTGCATAACAAGATCCTGGCAAAAAGGGTATTGTGACGGAAAACTGCAGAGACGCAAAGCCGACCGCACAAAAGGGGAGTGCTTTTCTCAGTGATGCGGTTAGAATACTACAAGGACTATATCAGGAGTTGACCATGTTAGAGTTATTGAAAAGTCTGGTATTCGCCGTAATCATGGTACCTGTGGTGATGGCCATCATCCTGGGTCTGATTTACGGTCTCGGTGAAGTGTTCAACATTTTCTCCGGTATCGGTCAGAAAAACCAGTCCAGACAGAATCATTGATTTCCCAAACGCCCGCTCAGTCGGGCGTTTTTGTTTTCTCATCTTTCAAACCGTATCTTCGTTGGTCGCGCCTCAATGCAGTGCGCACCCCATTGGGATTGTTTCTCAAGTTCTCCTTATCCCTGCCGATATTTTCTTTGCGTAACCTCTTAGTGGTATCAATAACTTCTGGGAAAATCGTTGCTTTATCGTTATATTCATAAATACATAACGATATGCAAAGGAGTTACAAATGGCTCGTACCTGGTTACGCCTGTTTGCTGGGGCAACCTTATCATTGTCGGTTGCTGGACAAACGCTGGCGGATGAAGGGAAAATCACCGTGTTTGCCGCAGCGTCATTGACTAATGCGATGCAGGATATCGCGGCAGAGTACAAAAAAGAGAAGAATGTCGACGTGGTCTCCTCTTTTGCGTCGTCTTCCACGCTGGCTCGCCAGATAGAAGCCGGTGCGCCAGCAGATCTGTTCATTTCTGCCGATCAGAAATGGATGGATTACGCGGTAGATAAGAAAGCGATTGATACCGCAACGCGTCAGACGCTGCTGGGCAACAGCCTTGTGGTGGTGGCGCCAAAAGCCAGTGAGCAGAAAGCGTTTACGATTGACAATAATACCCACTGGACGACGCTGCTGAACGGTGGACGTCTGGCGGTAGGCGACCCGGAACACGTTCCGGCGGGGATCTACGCGAAAGAAGCGCTGCAGAAACTGGGGGCCTGGGAGACGCTGTCACCGAAACTGGCTCCGGCGGAAGATGTGCGCGGCGCGCTGGCGCTGGTCGAGCGTAACGAAGCACCGTTGGGCATTGTTTACGGCTCTGACGCGGTTGCCAGTAAAGGCGTTAACGTCGTGGCCACCTTCCCGGAAGATTCGCACAAAAAAGTGGAGTACCCCATCGCGATTGTCGATGGACACAAAAACGCCACGGTCAGCGCGTTCTATGATTACCTGAAAGGACCGCAGGCTGCTGAAATCTTTAAACGTTACGGATTTACGACCAAGTAATGATATTGACCGATCCTGAATGGCAGGCCGTGCTTCTGAGCCTGAAAGTGTCTTCCCTGGCCGTGTTGTTTAGTTTGCCGTTTGGGATCTTCTTTGCCTGGCTGCTGGTGCGCTGCACTTTCCCAGGCAAAGCCTTGCTGGACAGCGTACTGCATCTGCCGCTGGTATTACCGCCGGTGGTGGTCGGTTATTTGCTGCTGATTTCGATGGGACGGCGCGGATTTATCGGCCAGTGGCTGTACGACTGGTTCGGCATAACCTTTGCCTTCAGCTGGCGCGGCGCGGTACTGGCGGCGGCAGTGATGTCTTTTCCGCTGATGGTGCGGGCTATCCGACTTGCGCTGGAAGGGGTGGATATTAAGCTTGAGCAGGCCGCCCGGACGCTGGGGGCGGGACGCTGGCGCGTCTTCTTCACCATTACCCTTCCGTTGACGCTGCCTGGCATTATCGTCGGGACGGTACTGGCATTTGCCCGTTCGCTCGGCGAGTTTGGCGCGACGATTACCTTCGTTTCCAATATTCCCGGCGAAACCCGCACCATTCCTTCGGCGATGTATACCCTGATTCAGACGCCGGGCGGTGAAAGCGCTGCGGCAAGGCTGTGTCTTATTTCCATCGTACTGGCGCTGATTTCGCTGTTAATTTCTGAATGGCTGGCGCGACTCAGCCGTGAGCGGACGGGGCGATAATTATGCTGGAACTCAATTTCTCTCAGACGCTGGGGACCCACTGCGTCTCGCTCAACGAAACGCTGCCCGCCAGCGGTATCACCGCGATATTTGGCGTCTCTGGTTCTGGAAAAACCTCGCTGATCAATGCCATCAGTGGCCTGACGCGACCGCAGAAAGGGCGCATTGTACTCAACGGACGGGTGCTGAATGACACGGAAAACCACATCTGTCTGACCCCGGAAAAACGCCGGATAGGCTACGTTTTTCAGGATGCGCGCCTGTTTCCCCATTATAAAGTGCGCGGCAACCTGCGTTACGGCATGGCGAAAAGTATGGCCGGCCAGTTCGATAAGCTGGTGGCGCTATTGGGTATTGAGCCTCTGCTCGACAGACTGCCGGGCGGCCTCTCCGGCGGTGAAAAACAACGTGTGGCGATTGGCCGGGCGCTGTTGACCGCGCCGGAACTGCTACTCCTGGATGAACCGCTCGCCTCGCTGGATATTCCGCGTAAGCGTGAACTGTTGCCCTATCTGCAACGGCTGGCGCGGGAGATCAATATTCCCATGCTCTATGTCAGTCACTCGCTCGATGAAATTCTCCATCTGGCCGATAACGTTATGGTGCTGGAAGACGGTCAGGTGAAGGCGTTTGGCGCGCTGGAAGAGGTCTGGGGGAGCAGCGTGATGCATCCATGGCTGCCGAAAGAACAGCAGAGCAGCATCCTGAAAGTGAGCGTACTGGAGCATCATCCGCATTACGCGATGACGGCGCTGGCGCTGGGTGATCAGCATCTATGGGTCAATAAGCTCAATGAGCCGCTGCAGGCCTCGCTGCGCATTCGCATTCAGGCGTCGGATGTCTCGCTGGTGTTACAGCCGCCGCAGCAGACCAGCATTCGTAATATCCTGCGCGCGAAGGTGATCCACTGCTACGACGATAACGGGCAAGTGGAAGTTCAGCTTGAGGTGGGAGGTAAAACGCTGTGGGCGCGCATTAGCCCATGGGCCAAGGATGAACTGGGGATCAAAGCTGGCCTCTGGCTGTACGCGCAGATTAAGAGTGTATCGATAACCGCCTGATTACAACAGGTGGGTGTAGATGAATTTTGCGATGCTGTCGGTAGTGTTGTCGCCGATGACGACGTTGGCGCGTGCTTTGATTGCGTCGTCAGCATTGCCCATCGCCACGCCGGTACCAGCCGCTTCCAGCATACTGATGTCGTTGTAGTTATCCCCGAAGGCAATTACGTTTTCCATCGACCCGCCCTGAGATTCAACCCACTGGGTCAGGCGTTTGCCTTTGCTGTTACCCTGACGAGCGATATCGACCTGATCGTGCCAGGACCATTCGCACTCAAGGCCCAACAGCTCTTCGACATGCTTGCCAAATTGCTGCAGCTTAGGGATATCGTCGTCTGTCAGAGCGAACTTCCACACCGCGTTGACATCGTGCGCCGCCTGCGCCAGTGAAGGCACCTGGGTGAAGATCGGGCGCTGTTCGGGTGGCAACGTCTGCGCCCAGTTTGAGGTGCGAATGACATGGCCGGTCGGGTGCTCATACAGCATGGCGTCATCGACATACATCAGGCCGTGAATCTGATGCGATTCCAGCAGCGTAATAAGCTGTAGCGCCTGGTTAACCGGCAAGGGATCGGCTGCGAGAACATTTTTTGCGTGATAATCATACAAATAGGTGCCATTACAGCAAATTGCAGGTGTATCCAGTGCCAGTGCCTGATAAAAAGGATGAATTGCGACGTGATGACGCCCGGTGACGATGATAAGTTGGTAGCCTGCCTCCCTGGCGCGCGACAGTGCTTCGACAGACGAGGGGAGCAGGTTTTTTTGCGGGGTTAGCAAGGTTCCATCTAAATCAAGGGCAATCACGCGAGCGGTCATATCGTCATCCCGATTAACATTGAAGTTTTGTCTGCCTGAATGGTACACCGGGACGGGGAGCAGGCAAAATTTTGTGCGTATATTCAGCATTCACCGTTAAAAGCGACTACGTTAAGCTGTATTCCATTTTTGCAGCCAGTTGCCTAAAGCAGAGGAGCATTCATGAAGCAAACCGTTTATACCGCCAGCCCTGAAAGCCAACAGATCCATGTCTGGAGCCTGAATCATGATGGCGCATTGAAGCTGGTACAGGTGGTTGATGTGCCCGGGCAGGTTCAGCCGATGGTGGTCAGCCCGGATAAACGTTATCTCTACGTGGGCGTGCGTCCTGAATTCCGCGTACTGGCTTACCGGATTGCGCCGGATGATGGTGCGCTGACGTTTGCCGCAGAATCCGCGCTGCCGGGTAGCCCGACACACATTTCAACCGATCATCATGGCCGTTTTGTTTTTGTTGGCTCCTATAACGCGGGTAACGTCAGCGTCACCCGTCTGGAAGACGGCCTGCCGGTTGGGGTGGTGGATGTGGCGGAAGGGATGGATGGCTGTCACTCCGCCAATATCTCCCCGGACAACCGCACCCTGTGGGTGCCTGCGCTGAAGCAGGATCGTATCTGCCTGTTTACCCTCAGCGATGACGGTAAGCTGGTGGCGCAAGAGCCTGCGGAAGTGACCACCGTTGAAGGGGCCGGTCCGCGCCATATGGCGTTCCACCCGAATCAGCAATACGCGTACTGCGTCAACGAGCTCAACAGCTCTGTGGACGTCTGGGAACTGAAAGATCCGCACGGTGATATCGAATGCGTGCAAACGCTGGACATGATGCCGGCTGATTTCTCCGACACCCGCTGGGCGGCGGACATTCACATTACGCCGGATGGTCGTCATCTGTATGCCTGTGACCGTACCGCCAGCCTGATTACCGTGTTCAGCGTTTCAGAAGATGGCAGCGTGTTGACCAAAGAAGGCTTCCAGCCAACCGAAACGCAGCCGCGTGGTTTCAACGTTGACCATAGCGGGAAATACCTGATTGCTGCCGGACAGAAGTCACACCATATCGCGGTGTACGAGATTGCCGGTGAGCAGGGGCTGTTAACGGAGAAGGGACGTTATGCGGTAGGCCAGGGCCCGATGTGGGTGGTGGTTAACGCGTATTAATAGGGGCGCTTTTTAGCCAACCGATAAATAAAAACCGGCATCCTGTGATGCCGGTTTTTTTATGCTTACTGCTTCGGCGCAGCCACGACTTTGCTGCCCACACCGCGGTTATTGTATTCCCACATGCGGTTAAAGTTGGTGTCGTTCAGGTTACGCTGGATTTCGCCTTTATCATCCTTCGCCCCGATATTGCCCGCGAATGGACGTTTAGAGATCACGGCGTCAGCCCACGGCTGTGCCATGTTAAAGCCCTCGTTAATCACGCTATCACGGATCACGACCTGACCGTTGGTGTTGCCGTCGACATCCAGTGCGCGACCCAACTGCGCCACGCCGTCACCGGCGGCGGTAAAGCGGCTGTTAGTGGCGAGGAAACCGTAATAAATGTTCGCAAGCGTTGCCGGCGCGAAGACGTACGCTTCCTGTTGAGTACGCGAGTTCACTACGCGGAAGTCGGTGTTATCGAACACCACTGCGCCGCGACCGGAAACAATATCCACATCGCCTTCGATATAGCTGTTGGTCACCAGGGTACGCGGCTGGCGATCATTTTCCAGACGGTTCTGCACGCCGCTGTTGGTCACAAAGAAGGTGTTCTGGCGGCCCAGAATGTTCACATTATTGATTTGAACTTTGTCACCGTCGGTGCGCAGCGCAACGGCCGGGTGGTTACCCGCATCCACGCTATCGCCAAGATTGTTTTCAACGGTCAGATTCTGCAACTGCAGGCCATTATTCTGTGACCACAATACCGCTGAACACATCACGCCGATAGTCGCGCCGCGTTTGCTCTGGCAGTTGTCAAACATGTACCAGGCCGGTTTACCAGGCATATATTTCCCGCCCGGATTCACTGTATGACGCCAGTCAGCGGTGCTCATTTCACCGTCAATTGCCGCGCCAATTTTCACGTCCAGCGGTTTCTCACCCGTTCCGTACAGCGTCAGGCTGCCTGGTGCCGCAGGGATATAGACAGTCCCCTGATACTCACCTGGCATAATCGCAATGTACTGACGTTTGTTGGTGCGCGTGGTGATTGCCGCATCCACCGCCGCCTGAATGGTGGTGTGGGTAACGCCTTGCGTACCGGCCGGGCCGACCACAAAGTCAGGCTGTGCAGGCAGAGAAATTGAAGATGGCGTCCACGGCGCGGTGTTCGGCGTCAGGGAAGAAAAATAGTTTTTAGCGACAAAATTCTGCGCTTCATTCGCCGATAAAATCGGGCGCGAGGAGGTTCCTGGCGCGGTTTGATCGGAAGGAATTTGATCCGGCGGGGTAGAGCTACAGGCGGTCAGCGTCACGCCAAAAGCCAGTGCCAGCGCCAGACGGGAAACTGATGATGTGTTCACGAGTTGCTCCGGGCTATAAAAGTATCCATTGAAGCCTGCTTTTTTATACTAAGTTGAGCAAAACAGAAAGGTGAAAAGCTAAAAAGTTGTTTTTAAACCCCTCCTCGCGGATTCGGGTACTGTCAAAGTCACAATTAAATAACATATTTGCCTGGGATGATTGACTTCCCGCGTGCGATCTCAAATAAATGTCTATACAACCTAAGACAAGCTGGAGAAAGCATGGAACCCCTGTTACCTGATGATACGCTCTGGCGAAACCTGCGCCTGGCGACGCTCGATCCGGCGCAGACGGCACCGTATGGCATGCTGGACCATCATGCGCTGATTATCCGTAAGGGAAGGGTGCTGGCGATTGTGCCAGAGGCTTCACTCCCGACTGCGCATGTCAATGCGCATGACCTGCAAGGACGTCTGGTGACGCCTGGGTTGATTGATTGTCACACTCATCTGGTGTTTGGCGGCAATCGCGCCAGCGAGTGGGAGCAACGGTTGAACGGTGTTTCTTATCAGCAGATTAGTGTGCAGGGCGGCGGGATTAACGCCACCGTGACGGCGACGCGTGCTGCGACGGAGGAGGCGCTTTTAGCCTCTGCCCAGGCGCGGATCGCGCGTCTGATGCGCGAGGGCGTGACGCTGCTGGAAGTGAAATCCGGCTATGGTCTGAATGCGACAGCCGAAGAAAAGATGCTGCGCGTCGCGGCCCGCCTGGCCGAAGAGAACCTTATCGAAATCAGCCCCACGCTGTTGGCGGCCCATGCCGTGCCGGTTGAGTATCGGGACAATCCTGACGGCTATATCACCCACGTCTGCGAAACGATACTGCCGCAGCTATGGGAAAAGGGGCTGTTTGAAGCGGTCGATCTGTTCTGTGAGAGCGTGGGGTTTACCCTGGCGCAAAGCGAGCGGGTATTGCGCGCGGCGCAAGCTGCGGGCATTCCGGTTAAAGGGCATGTCGAGCAGTTGTCTCTGCTGGGTGGAGCGCAACTGGTCAGTCGCTATCATGGGCTTTCTGCGGATCACATTGAATATCTTGATGAAGCGGGCGTGGCCGCGATGCGTCACAGCGGCACCGTTGGCGTACTGCTGCCGGGGGCGTTCTATTTCCTTAAAGAGACGCAGCATCCGCCCGTTGAGTTGCTGCGCCGTTACCAGGTACCGATGGCGGTGGCGACCGATTTCAACCCCGGCACCAGTCCCTTTATCAGCTTGCATCTGGCGATGAACATGGCCTGCGTTCAGTTTGGACTGACGCCGGAAGAGGCATGGGCGGGCGTCACCCGTCATGCCGCTCAGGCGCTGGGCCGCCAGGCGACGCACGGACAGCTAAAGGCGGGTTACGTTGCCGATTTTAACGTCTGGGATGCGCAAAACCCGGTGGAGATCCTCTATGAGCCTGGGCGCAACCCGCTGTATCTACGCATATTTCGAGGACAAATCACATGACGCAATGGGAAGCGGCTGCCCCTGAACTGTGGCGGGGGAGAGATGACAGCGGCGAAGCCGCAAACGCGCTGCGCCTGTTTCAGACGATCGCTCGCAGCCTGACGTTTTCGCCAGAGCGATACCGCGACAGGATCGCGCTGCTCGGCTTTGCCTGCGATGAGGGGGTCAAGCGTAATCATGGTCGTCCTGGTGCCGCCGGTGCGCCGGACGCGCTGCGTTCAGCGCTGGCTAACCTGGCGAGTCACGCGGGACACGAGCGACTGGTGGATATGGGGAATCTGCTGGCGCCAACGACGGATCTGGAAGGGGCGCAGCAAGCACTACGTAATGCGGTCTGTCAATGTCAGCAGGCGGGGATGCGCACCTTCGTTCTTGGCGGCGGGCACGAAACGGCATTCGGTCATGGAGCGGGCGTTTTCGATGCATTCCCTGGCGAGCGGGTAGGGATCATTAATCTCGACGCGCATCTGGATCTGCGTAACGCCGGGCGGGCAACCTCTGGCACGCCGTTTCGTCAACTGGCGCAGCTTTGCGACCAGCAGCAGCGTGAGTTCCGCTATGCGTGCATCGGCGTTAGCCGGGCGGCAAACACCCAGGCGCTGTGGGATGAGGCGCACAAGCGCAACGTGCTGGTGGTGGAAGATTTGCAGTGTAATGACGCCCACGCTCAACTGGCGGCGTTTATCAGCGAGGTGGATAAACTCTATCTGACTGTCGATCTCGACGTCCTGCCCGTTGGAGAGATGCCAGCCGTATCGGCGCCTGCGGCGCTGGGCGTGCCATTGACGACCCTGCTGAAATTGATTGAACCTGTTTGCCGCAGCGGTAAGCTCCAGGCGGTGGATGTGGTTGAATTTAATCCGCGCTTTGATAATGATGGCAGGTCGGCACGCGTGGCGGCGCGGCTTGGCTGGCAAATCGCCCACTGGTGGCAGTAATCGATTGATAAGGTAAACATTCCCATGACACTTTCTCGGCCTCGTTCTGCTCCCGCGCCGTTTTATGAGACGGTTAAACGCGAGATTAGCGAAAAGATCGCCAGCGGCGTCTGGCAGCCGCACGATCGTATTCCGTCGGAAGCGGAGCTGGTGGCGCAGTACGGCTTCAGCCGGATGACCATCAACCGGGCGCTGCGTGAACTGACTGACGAAGGGATGCTGGTGCGCCTGCAGGGGGTGGGAACCTTTGTCGCGGAGCCGAAAGGCCAGTCCGCGCTGTTTGAAATTCGCAGTATTGCCGACGAAATTGCCGCACGGGCGCATCGGCATCACTGCGAGGTGCTGATTCTGGAAAAGAAACCGGCCAATGCGCGGCAGGCAGCGGCGCTGAAGGTGACGGAAGGTACGCCGATTTTTCATTCTGTGATGGTACATTTTGAAAACGACCAGCCGGTACAGATTGAAGATCGCTGTGTGAATGCCGACATTGTGCCGGAGTATCTGGCGCAGGATTACAGCCAGACCACGCCGCATGCATATTTGTCGTTGATTGCCCCACTGACGGAAGGGGAGCACATTGTTGAAGCGGTGCGCGCCACGACGCAAGAGTGCGCGTTACTCGACATCGGCGAGACCGATCCTTGCCTGCTCATTCGTCGTACCACCTGGTCCGCCTCGCAGATCGTTTCTCACGCGCGGTTGCTCTTTCCAGGCTCTCGTTACCGCTTGCAGGGCCACTTCTCCTCCTGACGCACGCGGACTGAAAGCGTGATTGCTGACGCAATATAACAAAAATGTATCTTATTTGTTAAATTGCGCCTTGTTATGTCTTGTATAGACAAGTATATATTTACCTCACACCCGATCATTCCCTTTGCCGGATAAACCTTTTCCGGCATGTCCGTGAGGAGTCGTTGTTATGTCTCATAGCAAGTTTCGTCAGCAAGATATCCGCGCCCCGCGAGGGACAACGCTGACGGCCAAATCCTGGCTGACCGAAGCGCCATTGCGCATGTTAATGAACAACCTGGACCCCGACGTCGCCGAGAACCCACATGAGCTGGTGGTGTACGGCGGTATAGGCCGCGCGGCCCGGAACTGGGAATGCTATGACGCGATTGTCAACGCCTTGACCCAACTGGAAGAGGACGAAACGCTGCTGGTCCAGTCCGGTAAACCGGTAGGCGTGTTCAGAACCCATCAGAACGCCCCGCGTGTGCTCATTGCCAACTCCAACCTTGTTCCGCACTGGGCGACCTGGGAGCATTTCAATGAACTGGATGCGAAAGGGTTGGCGATGTACGGACAGATGACGGCCGGAAGCTGGATCTATATCGGCAGTCAGGGAATTGTGCAGGGCACTTATGAAACATTTGTTGAAGCGGGACGGCAGCACTACGACGGCGACCTGCGCGGGCGTTGGGTGTTAACCGCCGGGCTCGGCGGCATGGGCGGCGCGCAGCCACTGGCGGCGACGCTGGCAGGCGCCTGTTCCCTGAACATTGAATGTCAGCAGAGTCGTATCGATTTTCGTCTGCGCACTCGTTATGTCGATGAACAGGCGACATCTCTTGATGATGCGCTGGCGCGTATCGAAAAATACACCCGCGAAGGTCAAGCCGTATCGATTGCTCTGTGCGCCAATGCGGCGGATGTGGTGCCCGAACTGGTGAAGCGCGGTGTGCGTCCGGACATGGTTACCGACCAGACCAGCGCTCATGACCCGCTGCACGGTTATCTGCCTTCCGGCTGGGACTGGGAAACCTATCAGCAAAAAGCGCTCGCCGATCCACAGGGTACGGTAGAGGCAGCGAAGCGCTCGATGGCAAAACACGTGGAGGCGATGCTGGCGTTCAACGACATGGGCGTACCGACGTTCGATTACGGCAACAACATTCGTCAGATGGCTAAAGAGATGGGCGTGGAAAACGCTTTCGCCTTTCCTGGCTTCGTACCGGCCTATATTCGCCCGCTGTTCTGCCGCGGCATTGGGCCGTTTCGCTGGGTGGCGCTTTCCGGCGATCCGCAGGATATTTATAAAACCGACGACAAAGTGAAAGCGATCGTGGCGGATGACGAACATCTCCACCGCTGGCTGGACATGGCGCGGGAGCGCATTAATTTTCAGGGGCTGCCAGCGCGTATCTGCTGGGTGGGGCTCGAATGGCGGCAAAAACTGGGTCTGGCATTCAACGAAATGGTGCGCAAGGGGGAAGTGTCTGCGCCAATTGTGATCGGTCGCGACCACCTGGATTCTGGCTCTGTCGCCAGCCCCAACCGCGAGACCGAAGCGATGCGCGATGGTTCTGACGCCGTCTCCGACTGGCCGCTGCTCAATGCGCTACTCAACACGGCCAGCGGGGCGACCTGGGTATCGCTGCATCACGGCGGCGGTGTGGGGATGGGGTTCTCACAGCATGCCGGGATGGTCATTGTCTGTGACGGTAGCGATGAAGCCGCCGAGCGCATTGCCCGGGTTTTGCATAACGATCCGGCGACCGGCGTAATGCGTCATGCGGATGCGGGCTACGATATTGCCGTGGCGTGCGCTGTGGAACAAGGGCTGAATCTGCCGATGGTTGCGGCAACGCAGGGGAAACGCTGATATGAATACCATGACCTTAACGCCGGGCCATCTGAGTTTTTCACAACTACGCGAAGTCTGGCAGCAGCCGGTTAAACTGCGCCTCGATGCCAGCGCTATTGACGGCATTAACGCCAGCGTGGCCTGCGTCAACACCATTGTCGCTGAGGGCCGCACGGCCTACGGCATTAACACCGGCTTTGGTCTGCTGGCGCAGACGCGCATCGCCAATGAGGATCTGCAAAACCTGCAACGTTCGCTGGTGCTGTCCCATGCGGCAGGCGTGGGTGATGCCTTAGATGACTCACTGGTGCGCCTGATCATGGTGCTGAAGATAAACAGCCTTGCGCGCGGCTTCTCTGGTATTCGCCTTAGCGTGATAGAAGCGCTGATTGCGCTGGTGAACGCCGAAGTCTGGCCGCACATCCCGGCGAAAGGATCGGTAGGCGCCTCCGGTGATTTAGCGCCACTGGCCCATATGTCGCTCACGCTGCTGGGGGAAGGAAAGGCGCGTTGGCAGGGGGAATGGTTACCGGCGACGGAAGCGTTAAAAAAAGCCGGCCTGGAGCCGATTACGCTGGCGGCGAAAGAAGGGCTGGCGTTACTTAACGGCACACAGGCATCGACGGCGTTTGCGTTACGCGGACTGTTTGAAGCACAAGAGCTGTTCGCGTCGGCTGTCATGTGCGGATCGTTAACCACCGAAGCGGTGTTAGGGTCTCGCCGTCCGTTTGATGCGCGTATACACGCCGCGCGGGGGCAGCGTGGACAGATCGACGCGGCGGCGCTGTATCGCCATGTATTGACGGAGACCAGCGCGCTGTCTCAGTCGCACCACAATTGCGAAAAGGTGCAGGACCCGTATTCTCTGCGCTGTCAGCCGCAGGTGATGGGCGCATGTCTGACACAGATGCGTCAGGTGATGGACGTACTGCTGGCGGAAGCCAATGCGGTCTCCGATAATCCGCTGGTTTTTGCTGAGCAGGGAGACGTTATCTCAGGCGGTAATTTCCATGCTGAACCGGTGGCGATGGCGGCAGATAATCTGGCGCTGGCGATTGCTGAAATTGGCGCGTTGTCCGAACGCCGTATTGCGCTGATGATGGATAAGCATATGTCGCAGTTGCCGCCTTTCCTGGTTAAAAACGGGGGCGTGAACTCCGGCTTTATGATTGCCCAGGTGACGGCGGCGGCGCTTGCCAGCGAGAACAAAGCGCTGGCGCATCCGCACAGCGTGGACAGCCTGCCAACGTCGGCGAATCAGGAAGATCATGTCTCGATGGCACCGGCGGCAGGGCGCAGGTTGTGGGAAATGGCGGCGAATACTCGCGGCGTGCTGGCCGTCGAATGGCTGGCCGCGTGTCAGGGGATCGATTTGCGCGAAGGATTAACGTCAAGCTCGCTGCTGGAGCAGGCGCGAACGGTATTACGTGAGCAGGTTGCGCATTACACCCAGGACCGCTTCTTCGCCCCGGATATTGAGCGTGCGGCAGAATTGCTTGCACAGGGGGCGTTGCTGCAGCTCGTGCCGGAATTTCTTTGAACCGCGCCGGATGGCGCTAACGCTTATCCGGCCTGTGAATCCCTCCCGTAGGCCGGATAAGCCGCGTGAGCGTCGTCATCCGGCACAACAGCGATCAACTGAACATCGCGGTAATTGAGGCGCTGGCAAGCGAGTGGAAATGGACGTTAAATCCCACCATCGCCCCGCTGGCACCTTCATCGACGTCAATCCTGTCCACATCCAGTGCGTGAACGGTAAAGATATAGCGGTGGGTTTCGCCTTTGGGCGGCGCCGCGCCGCCATAGCCCGCTTTACCGAAATCGGTTCGTGTCTGGATAACGCCGTCTGGCACAGCGACCAGCCCGGAGCCATAGCCCTGGGTCAGAACACGGGTATCGGCCGGTAAATTAGCCACCACCCAATGCCACCAGCCAGAGCCGGTCGGCGCATCGGGGTCGAAACAGGTCACCACGAAACTCTTCGTTCCGGCAGGCACTTCATCCCAGGCCAGATGCGGGGAAATATTATCCCCTTCATAACCCATACCGTTGAAGACATGGCGGAGGGGGAGTTTTTCCCCGTCGCGAAAATCGTTGCTGATTACTTTCATGCACTCTCCTTAAT
This sequence comes from Citrobacter sp. MGH 55, assembly GCF_016906145.1. NCBI lineage: Bacteria > Pseudomonadati > Pseudomonadota > Gammaproteobacteria > Enterobacterales > Enterobacteriaceae > Citrobacter > Citrobacter sp. MGH 55. The sequence continues at coordinate 4,540,208 of NZ_CP070239.1, read as the reverse complement.
TCTCGCCAAAAAGTGTAGCCAGAAACCGCACAGCTTACCGCCAGTTACCCGTTAAAAAATGTTTCGTCGCGCACAGCGTCGTTCACGGCCTGCGTCAGGCGGCGCAGTTGCTCTGGCTGGATGAGATACGGCGGCATCAGGTAGATGAGTTTGCCAAACGGGCGGATCCACACACCCTGTCGCACAAAGAATTTCTGCAGGGCCGCCATATTAACCGGATGCGTCGTCTCCACCACGCCAATCGCCCCCAGCACGCGGACATCAGCCACCCATGGTGATGCCTGAGCCGGGGTGAGTTCCTGGCGTAGCTGGGCTTCAATGGACGAGACCTGCGCCTGCCAGTCGCCGGATTCGAGTAGTGACAGGCTGGCGGTCGCCACCGCGCAAGCCAGCGGATTGCCCATAAACGTCGGACCATGCATAAAACAGCCCGCCTCGCCGTTGCTGATGGTTTCCGCCACCTGGCGGGTGGTCAGGGTGGCGGAAAGGGTCATCGTTCCGCCGGTCAGCGCTTTTCCCAGACACAGAATGTCGGGCGCGATCCCGGCGTGTTCGCAGGCAAACAGTTTGCCCGTACGGCCAAATCCGGTGGCGATTTCATCCGCAATCAGCAGAATGCCTTCACGGTCACACATTTTGCGGATACGGCGCAGCCACTCCGGATGGTACATCCGCATCCCGCCCGCGCCCTGAACAATCGGCTCGAGAATCACTGCCGCAATGTCATGACGATGTGCGGCCATCAGGCGTGCAAAGGCCACCATATCGCGCTCATCCCACTCGCCATCCATTCGACTTTGCGGCGCAGGGGCAAACAGGTTTTCCGGCAGATAGCCCTTCCACAGGCTGTGCATGGAGTTGTCCGGATCGCAGACCGACATCGCGCCGAAGGTATCGCCGTGATAGCCGTTACGGAACGTCAGGAAGCGCTGACGGGATTCCCCTTTGGCCTGCCAGTATTGCAGCGCCATTTTCATCGCCACTTCCACCGCGACGGAACCGGAATCGGCGAGGAACACGCATTCCAGCGACGCGGGCGTTATGGCGACCAGTTTACGGCACAGGTTGACGGCGGGGGCATGCGTGATTCCGCCAAACATCACATGCGACATGGCGTCAATCTGCGTTTTCATCGCCGCATTGAGCTGCGGATGGTTGTAGCCGTGAATCGCGGCCCACCACGACGACATGCCATCAATCAGGCGTTCACCGCTGGATAAAATCAGTTCGCAGCCCTCGGCCCGTTCAACAGGATAGACCGGTAGCGGGGAGGTCATAGAGGTGTAGGGGTGCCAGATGTGGCGCTGATCAAACGTGAGATCGTCCGTTGTCATAATCGACTTGTAAACCAAATTAAAAAGATTTAGGTTTACAAGTCTACACCCTTATCACCACAAAACGTATAAAATTATGACCACTCATTCTCGCTGGACGCTGTCGCAAGTCACCGAATTATTTGAAAAACCGCTGCTGGATCTGCTGTTCGAGGCGCAGCAAATCCACCGTCAGCATTTCGATCCTCGTCAGGTGCAGGTCAGCACGCTGTTGTCGATCAAAACCGGCGCCTGCCCGGAAGACTGCAAATATTGTCCGCAAAGTTCGCGTTATAAAACCGGCCTTGAAGCTGAGCGGCTAATGGAAGTTGAGCAGGTGCTGGAGTCGGCGCGCCAGGCGAAGAACGCCGGTTCCACTCGTTTCTGCATGGGGGCGGCGTGGAAGAACCCGCACGAGCGCGACATGCCATATTTGCAGCAGATGGTTCAGGGGGTGAAAGCGCTGGGACTGGAAGCCTGCATGACGCTTGGCACACTCGATGAATCACAGGCGCAACGGCTGGCGGAGGCGGGGCTGGACTATTACAACCACAACCTCGACACCTCGCCGGAATTTTACGGCAACATCATCACCACCCGTTCCTACCAGGAGCGACTCGACACGCTGGACAAAGTACGCGAGGCCGGGATCAAAGTCTGTTCCGGCGGCATCGTCGGCCTGGGCGAAACGGTGACCGATCGCGCCGGGCTGCTCCTGCAACTGGCAAACCTGCCGACCCCGCCGGAAAGTGTGCCGATCAACATGCTGGTGAAAGTGAAAGGTACACCGCTGGCAGATAACGATGACGTCGACGCATTTGATTTTATTCGCACCATTGCCGTGGCGCGCATCATGATGCCGACCTCGTATGTGCGCCTGTCTGCCGGTCGCGAGCAGATGAATGAACAAACGCAGGCCATGTGCTTTATGGCTGGCGCCAACTCTATTTTCTACGGCTGCAAACTGCTCACCACGCCAAACCCGGCAGAGGACAAAGATCTCCAGCTTTTCCATAAGCTGGGGCTGAATCCGCAGCAAACGGCGGTGCTCGCCGGGGATAACGAGCAGCGTGCGCGTCTGGAGCAGGCGTTGCTGACACCGGATACTGACGATTACTACAACGCGGCTGCCGTATGACCTGGCAACACAAAATCGACGATGCGCTGGCGGCGCGTCGTTCGGCGGATACGTTGCGCCGACGTTATGCGGTAGCGCAGGGAGCCGGTCGCTGGCTGGAGACGAATGACCGGCGCTATCTCAATTTTTCCAGCAATGATTATCTGGGGTTGAGTCATCATCCGCATATCCTTCGCGCCTGGCAGCAGGGGGCGGAGCGTTTTGGCGTCGGCAGCGGCGGCTCGGGCCACGTCAGCGGTTATTCCATTGCCCATCAGCAACTGGAAGAGGAACTGGCCGACTGGCTGGGCTATCCGCGCGCGTTACTGTTTATTTCCGGTTTCGCCGCAAATCAGGCGGTGATTACCGCGCTGATGGAAAAGGATGACCGGATTGTCGCTGACCGTCTCAGCCATGCTTCGCTGCTGGAAGCGGCCAGTCTTTGCCCGGCGCAGCTTCGCCGTTTTACCCATAACGACGCCTCGCATCTCACGCGCCTGCTTGACGCCCCCTGTTCCGGGCGTCAACTGGTGGTGACCGAAGGCGTGTTCAGCATGGATGGCGACAATGCGCCGCTTGTGGACATTCAGCAGGCTGCACAGGTGCGTGATGCCTGGCTGCTGGTGGATGATGCCCACGGCATTGGCGTCAGTGGAGAAGAGGGTCGCGGGAGCTGCTGGCAGCAGCGGGTAAAACCGGAGTTATTGGTCGTAACATTCGGCAAAGGCTTTGGCGTCAGCGGTGCGGCGATTCTGTGCTCTGAAAGCGTTGCCGACTATCTGCTGCAGTTCGCCCGTCATCTGATTTACAGCACCAGCATGCCGCCCGCGCAGGCGATGGCGTTACAGGCGTCACTTTCGGTGATTCGCAGCCAGGAAGGTGACGCACGAAGGGAGAAACTGACTGCGCTGATCCAGCGCTTCCGCTCGGCTATCAACCATCCCGATTTCATGCTGGCGCAGTCGCACAGCGCCATCCAGCCGCTGATTGTCGGCGAAAATGCGCGCGCATTGCAGCTGGCGGACACCTTGCGCCGTCAGGGATGTTGGGTCACGGCGATCCGTCCGCCGACCGTGCCCGCCGGGACAGCCCGTCTGCGACTGACCTTAACTCAGGCGCATGAGCCTGAGGATATCGACCGATTGCTGGAGGTGCTGCATGGGGCAGGTAAATAAACAGGCAATCGCGGCGGCGTTTGGTCGTGCGGCAGCGCACTATGAGCAGCACGCCACATTGCAGCGCCTGAGCGCCGACGCGTTGCTGGCGCAACTGCCGGAACGCCCATTTTTACAGGTACTGGATGCCGGCTGCGGGCCGGGGCGTTTGAGTCGCTACTGGCGCGAGCTGGGGAGTCAGGTTACCGCGCTGGATCTCTCTGCCCGCATGCTGGACGAGGCGCGTTGCCAGGACGTGGCGCATCACTATCTCACCGGCGACATTGAGTCACTGCCGTTAGCCAGCGCAACGTTTGACTTGGCCTGGAGCAATCTGGCCGTGCAATGGTGTAACAGTCTGCATCAGGCGCTGAGCGAACTTTATCGGGTCGTGCGCCCCGGTGGCTGCGTGGCTTTCACCACGCTGGCCCAGGATTCGCTACCGGAGCTTCATCAGGCCTGGCGCGCAGTGGATGAGCGGGCGCACGGCAACCGGTTTTTATCCCGCGAGGCGCTGTGTGAAGCGATGCACGGCTGGCAGGGGCATCATCAATCAATCTCCCTGACGCTGGAGTTTGATGACGCCCTGAGCGCTATGCGCTCACTGAAAGGCATCGGCGCGACCCATTTACACGAGGGGCGCGAGCCGCGCGTCTTAACCCGCTCACAGTTGCAGCAGCTTCAACTGGCCTGGCCGCAGCGGCAGGGGAAATATCTGCTGACCTACCATCTTTTTGCAGGAGTGATTACACGTGACTAAACGTTATTTTGTCACCGGTACCGATACGGAGGTCGGTAAAACCGTCGCCAGTTGTGCGCTGCTCCAGGCGGCGCGCAGTCTGGGTTATCGGACGGCCGGGTATAAACCTGTCGCATCAGGTAGTGACATGACGCCAGAGGGACTGCGCAACAGCGACGCCCTGGCGCTTCAGCGCAATAGCAGTCTGGCGCTGGACTACGCGGCGGTGAATCCTTACACCTTCGCGGAACCCACCTCGCCGCATATCATCAGCGCTGATGAGGGAAGGCCAATTCGTGCTGATGTGATGTCAGACGGCCTGCGCGCGCTGGACGCGCAGGCTGAGTGGCTGCTGGTGGAAGGTGCTGGCGGCTGGTTTACCCCGCTTGCGGAGGATTTTACCTTCGCTGATTGGGTGCAGATCGAGCGCCTGCCGGTGGTCCTGGTCGTCGGCGTGAAGCTGGGGTGTATAAACCATGCGATGCTGACCGCGCAGGCGGTACAGCAGGCAGGACTTCCGCTTGTCGGGTGGGTGGCGAATGACGTCACGCCGCCGGGAAAACGCCATCATGAGTATCTGGCGACGCTTAAACGGGTCATCCCTGCGCCATTGTTAGGCGAAATCCCGTGGCTGGCGGCGGGAGCCGAAAATGCGGCCACAGGACAATATCTGGATCTCGCTTTACTCGCGGGTGAGTAAAAGGCGAAATTGCGAGCAAGATCTCGCCTGCCAGGGGCACTTCTTTAGCTGATAAAAATCAAAATTTAGCGATAATTTTTTTTTATGTGCTGCCTGGTAGGTTGGACCGGGAATTTGCCAGGCGGCAGACCATATGGCCTGCAGGCAGTTATCCACCATTCCTGTGGATAACCTTGTGTATTAGAGTTAGAAAACACAAGGCAAGCGAGAGAATACGCGGCTTCCAGCCGAATTGGTGCGAAAGGCGTCTTTATAAAATATCCTTTAATTTACAGCGCGTTAGATAAAATCAATGGCTGTCATATTGTGGTCATTGAATGCAATAAAACTTTCATCACACATCTTGACAATGTTAACGAAGTCAATGGTCTGGGGATAAACCCGCTTCATAGTGTAATATCTTGCCAGCGGTGAAATTATAGCCATCTCCGATCCGCTTTTATCATGCGTAACACAAATTTTATGAGGCGTTACTGTTTTTTCATCCAGTATATTTTACTGGCAATATTATCTTCTGCGAGTAAAATTACACACCTGCCCGCTCATTCCTTCAGGTAGCTGCTCATGAGTAAACCGTTCAAACTGAATTCCGCATTTAAACCTTCCGGCGATCAGCCTGAGGCGATACGCCGTCTGGAAGAGGGACTGGAGGACGGCCTGGCGCATCAGACGCTACTTGGCGTAACGGGGTCGGGGAAAACGTTCACCATTGCGAATGTGATCGCGGATTTGCAGCGACCGACGATGGTGCTGGCACCCAACAAAACGCTGGCGGCGCAGCTGTATGGTGAAATGAAAGAGTTTTTCCCGGATAACGCCGTCGAGTATTTCGTCTCCTACTACGACTACTATCAGCCGGAAGCGTATGTTCCCAGCTCAGACACCTTCATCGAAAAAGATGCCTCGGTGAATGAACACATCGAGCAGATGCGTCTGTCGGCCACCAAAGCGTTGCTGGAGCGTCGTGACGTGATCGTCGTGGCCTCCGTTTCTGCCATCTATGGTCTGGGCGATCCCGATTTATATCTGAAGATGATGCTGCACCTGACGGTGGGCATGATTATCGATCAGCGCGCCATTCTGCGGCGACTGGCTGAACTGCAATATACCCGTAACGATCAGGCGTTCCAGCGCGGGACTTTCCGCGTGCGCGGTGAGGTGATCGACATTTTCCCGGCGGAGTCTGACGACATCGCGCTGCGTGTGGAGCTGTTTGATGAAGAGGTGGAGCGTCTGTCGCTGTTTGACCCGCTGACCGGGCAGGTGGAATCCACTATTTCGCGCTACACCATCTACCCCAAAACGCACTACGTGACCCCCCGTGAGCGTATTGTGCAGGCGATGGAAGAGATCAAAGTCGAACTGGCTGAACGTCGCAAAATCCTGCTCGCCAACGACAAACTGCTGGAAGAGCAACGCCTGAGTCAGCGTACCCAGTTTGATCTGGAGATGATGAACGAGCTGGGTTACTGCTCGGGGATCGAAAACTACTCGCGCTTTCTGTCAGGACGCGGGCCGGGTGAGCCGCCGCCGACCCTGTTTGACTATCTGCCCGCTGACGGTTTGCTGGTAGTGGATGAATCCCACGTCACCATCCCGCAGATTGGCGGGATGTATCGTGGCGATCGGGCGCGTAAAGAGACGCTGGTGGAGTACGGTTTCCGTCTGCCATCGGCGCTGGATAACCGTCCGTTAAAGTTCGAAGAGTTTGAAGCGCTGGCACCACAGACCATATATGTGTCTGCGACGCCGGGCAATTACGAGCTGGAGAAATCGGGCGGCGAAGTGGTTGATCAAGTGGTGCGTCCGACAGGGTTGCTGGATCCGGTCATAGAAGTGCGTCCGGTGGCAACGCAGGTGGACGATCTGCTCTCTGAAATCCGCAAGCGCGCAGAGATCAACGAGCGCGTGCTGGTAACCACGCTTACTAAGCGTATGGCGGAAGATCTCACCGAGTATCTGGAAGAACACGGCGAGCGGGTGCGTTACCTGCACTCGGACATCGATACCGTCGAGCGTATGGAGATCATTCGTGACCTGCGTCTGGGCGAGTTTGATGTGCTGGTGGGGATCAACCTGTTGCGCGAAGGTCTCGATATGCCTGAGGTGTCGCTGGTGGCGATTCTCGACGCCGACAAGGAAGGGTTCCTGCGTTCCGAACGTTCGCTGATACAGACCATCGGTCGTGCGGCGCGTAACATCAACGGGAAGGCGATTCTTTACGGTGACAAAATTACGGCCTCAATGGCGAAGGCGATTGGCGAAACCGAGCGTCGTCGCGAGAAACAGCAGCAGTACAATGAAGAACACGGCATTACTCCGCAGGGCCTGAATAAAAAAGTGGTCGATATTCTGGCGCTGGGGCAGAACATTGCGAAAACCAAAGCGAAGGGCCGAGGCAAATCGCGTTCCGCAGTGCAATCGGATGTGGTGGAACTGGATATGACGCCAAAAGCGCTGCAACAGAAGATTCACGAGCTCGAAGGGCAGATGATGCAGCATGCGCAGAACCTGGAATTCGAAGAGGCCGCGCAGATCCGCGATCAACTGCATCAGCTGCGTGAACTGTTTATCGCTGCGTCGTGAGAGATTGCCGGTTGGCGGTGTAACCACCTTATCAGGCCTGTTCGCTGGTAGTTTGCAGAGTAGATAAGTAGGCCTGATGAGCGTAGCGCCATCAGGCAATAAACCCTTTACCGCAGCGCCTGTACGGCTTTCTCCAGCGCGCTGTGCAATAACTGGCGGTCATGGCGATAGGGAATATCGCTGGCCTCCAGCACTTCCTGAATCACCACCCGGTCGCTGACCGCAGAGACATCCACCTTCGGCCCCACGATAACCGCATCAACGACTCTTTTGCCGACATACTGCTCCATAATGGTTAGCTTATCGATAAGCGTCAGGCTTGCGGCGGGGATGCTCAATTCCCGGCCCAGATTGCCGATGTAGACCATCGGCGCCTGCGTACGGCGCAGCGCCTGTGCGAGATCCTCCAGCAGCAGGATTGGCATCAGGCTGGTGTAAAAACTGCCCGGACCGATAATAATCAGGTCGGCATCGTTAATCGCCTGCACCGCTTCCCGGGTGGTGGGGACCTTCGGTGACAGCATCAGTTCCTGCAAGGGCGAGGTGAGCTGATCAATATTCACTTCGCCGTACACTTCATGCCCCTGATCGTCGATCGCCATCAGGTCAACTGGCAGCTCAGACATGGGGATTAAATGTGCGTCCACTTTCAGCAGATTACGAATTAAGTTGATGGCTTCCAGAGGCCGCACGCTCAGGTGGTCGAGCGCCTTTAACATCAGATTTCCGAGGTTATGGCCTGAAAGTTCGCCATTACCGCCAAAACGGTATTCAAACATCGCGGAAGCGACGCTCGGTTCGGTAATCAACTGATTGAGACAGTTGCGCATATCGCCCCAGGCGATTCCCCCTTCCGAGCGGCGAATACGCCCCGTCGAACCGCCGTTATCGGTGGTGGTCACGATACCGGTGAGGCGTGAACCCAGGGAGGAGAGGGAAGAGAGAACGCGTCCTAATCCATGCCCTCCGCCGAGAGCCACGACACGATCTAGGTCAGCCAGCGTACGATTGCGCATAAAAGTTCCTGAAGTCAGATTTACCGCGCTACAGTAGCGCAAACAGGGGCTTTTCAGCAATTCGCTAACGGCAAGTTGAGAAAATAAATTCTGCCGCACTACTCCTTTAGGGGAGCGAATGCCTGACAGCGAAATGATGTACATCAATGCAAAAGTGCTATTTTTGCTTATTCTGTAACGAAATGGCACGATCATGGCGCTATATATATGATTATACATCGTTAAGTGTAAATAGCATTATGTTCGTTTACACGCTAGTATCGCCATAACCACAGTTAACACTCTAGCCTCTGCACCTGGGTCAAATGATACGGTGCTTTGGCCGTGACAACGCAAACGCATTGCCACCAGGGCGCAGGAAGAAATGACTTCGCCTCCCGTATTTGGAAAGGTGTACATGGCCACACAACTGACCGATGCTTTCGCGCGCAAGTTTTACTATTTGCGTCTGTCGATTACCGATGTGTGTAACTTTCGTTGCACATACTGCCTGCCGGATGGCTACAAGCCCGGCGGCGTCACCAATAAAGGTTTTCTCTCCGTCGATGAAATTCGTCGGGTGACTCGCGCCTTTGCCAATCTGGGCACCGAAAAAGTGCGCCTGACCGGTGGCGAACCTTCTCTGCGTCGTGATTTTACCGACATCATTGCCGCCGTGCGTGAAAACGAGGCGATTCGTCAACTGGCGGTGACCACCAACGGCTACCGTCTGGCGCGTGATGCCGCCCACTGGCGCGATGCGGGTTTGACCGGCATTAACGTCAGCGTTGATAGCCTTGATGCGCGTCAGTTCCACGCGATTACCGGGCAGGATAAATTCCAGCAGGTGATGGCGGGCATCGACGCCGCGTTTGATGCCGGTTTTGCAAAAGTTAAAGTCAACACCGTGCTAATGCGCGATGTGAATCATCATCAGCTCGATACTTTTCTTGGCTGGATCCAGACGCGCCCCATTCAACTGCGTTTCATTGAACTGATGGAGACGGGTGAGGGCAGCGAACTGTTCCGTAAACACCACATCTCCGGTCAGGTGCTGCGTGACGAACTGTTGCGCCGCGGCTGGATCCACCAGCTACGCCAGCGCAGCGACGGCCCGGCGCAGGTGTTCTGCCACCCCGATTATGAGGGTGAAATCGGCCTCATCATGCCGTACGAAAAAGATTTCTGCGCCACCTGCAACCGTCTGCGCGTCTCCTCCGTGGGTAAACTTCATCTCTGCCTGTTCGGCGAGGGTGGCGTCAGCCTGCGTGATTTGCTGGAAGACGATGGGCAACAAGACGCGCTCGAAGCGCGTATCTCGCTTGCGTTGCGTGAGAAAAAGCAGACCCATTTCCTGCACCAGAACAACACCGGTATTACCCAGAACCTCTCATACATCGGCGGTTAACGCCGCTTGAACAAGGAGTATTCCATGAGTCAGGTAAGCGCTGAATTTATCCCGACCCGCATTGCTATTCTGACGGTATCGAATCGCCGTGGCGAAGAGGACGATACCTCTGGTCATTTTCTGCGGGATTCCGCGCAGGAAGCGGGACATCAGGTTATCGATAAAGCAATTGTCAAAGAGAACCGCTACGCCATTCGCGCGCAGGTGTCAGCATGGATTGCCAGTGATGAGGTGCAGGTGGTGTTGATCACCGGCGGCACGGGCCTGACTGAAGGCGACCAGGCACCGGAAGCGCTGCTGCCGCTATTTGATCGCGAAGTGGAAGGCTTTGGTGAAGTGTTTCGTATGCTGTCATTTGAAGAGATCGGCACGGCCACGCTGCAGTCGCGCGCAGTGGCGGGCGTGGCCAACAAAACGCTAATTTTTGCGATGCCGGGTTCCACCAAAGCCTGCCGCACGGCGTGGGACAATATCATCGCACCGCAGCTTGATGCCCGTACGCGTCCTTGTAATTTTCACCCACATTTGAAGAAATAAAAAGTATGTCGCAACTGACTCACATAAACGCCGCCGGTGAAGCGCACATGGTGGATGTCTCCACAAAAGCGGAGACCGTACGCGAAGCGCGCGCCGAAGCCTTTGTCACCATGCGCAGCGAAACACTGGCCATGATTATCGACGGCAGCCACCATAAGGGCGATGTGTTCGCCACCGCGCGTATCGCCGGGATTCAGGCAGCAAAGCGCACCTGGGAGCTCATCCCGCTGTGCCATCCGTTGCTGTTGAGCAAAGTGGAAGTCCAGCTCCAGGCACAGCCGGAACACAACCGTGTCCGTATTGAATCGTTGTGTCGTCTTACCGGCAAAACCGGGGTGGAAATGGAAGCGCTGACGGCGGCGTCCGTCGCCGCGTTGACCATTTACGACATGTGCAAAGCGGTGCAAAAAGACATGGTGATTGGCCCGGTGCGCCTGCTGGCGAAAAGCGGCGGCAAATCTGGCGATTTTAAGGCGGATTCGAATGATTAAGGTTTTGTTCTTTGCTCAGGTTCGCGAACTGGTTGGTACGGATACGCTGGATGTCGCGGCAGATTTCCCGACAGTGGAAGCGCTGCGTCAGCATCTGGCGACTAACAGCAACCGTTGGGCGCTGGCGCTGGAAGACGGCAAGCTGCTGGCGGCGGTAAACCAGACGCTGGTGAGCTTTGATCATCCGCTGACGGCGGGTGATGAAGTGGCTTTCTTTCCCCCGGTGACGGGAGGCTGAGATGGCTGAAACGAAAATTGTGGTCGGGCCTGCGCCGTTCAGCGTGGGGGACGAGTATCCCTGGCTGGCGGCACGCGACGAAGACGGTGCGGTGGTGACCTTTACTGGTAAAGTGCGCAACCATAATCTCGGCGACAGCGTGAAGGCGCTGACGCTGGAGCACTATCCGGGGATGACGGAAAAAGCGCTGGCGGAGATTGTCGATGAGGCGCGGGCGCGCTGGCCGCTGGGACGCATCACGGTGATTCACCGGATTGGCGAACTGTGGCCGGGCGATGAAATCGTCTTTGTTGGCGTCACCAGTTCGCACCGCAGCAGTGCGTTTGAGGCCGGTCAGTTCATCATGGACTATCTAAAGACGCGTGCGCCGTTCTGGAAGCGTGAAGCCACGCCGGAAGGCGAGCGTTGGGTGGAAGCCCGTGACAGCGATCGGCAGGCGGCTAAACGCTGGTAGCACGAAATTGTGATACGCTTATCCAGAGTGGTCACTTTCAATCAGGAGATTATCATGGACCGATTTCCACGATCCGAATCAATCGTGCAGGCGCGTTCCGGCCTGCAAACCTATATGGCGCAGGTATACGGCTGGATGACGGTCGGGTTGCTGCTTACCGCGTTTATTGCGTGGTATGCGGCGAATAC
>NZ_CP070239.1:4516968-4528169 GCF_016906145.1 Citrobacter sp. MGH 55 | reverse complement strand
CGACGACGCTGTTTATGCTCTATTCGGTACTCACCGGTCTGACGCTTTCCAGTATCTTCATCATTTATACAGCCTCCTCCATCGCCAGCACCTTCGTGGTGACCGGCGGGATGTTTGGAGTGATGAGCCTGTGGGGATACACTACGAAGCGCGATCTGAGCGGCTGGGGCAACATGCTGTTTATGGCGCTGATTGGCATCATCCTGGCCTCACTGGTGAACTTCTGGCTGAAAAGCGAGGCGCTGATGTGGGCGGTGACCTATATTGGTGTGGTGGTTTTTGTTGGGCTGACCGCCTATGACACCCAGAAGCTGAAGAACATTGGCGAGCAAATCGATGTGCGCGACAGTTCTAACCTGCGTAAATATTCGATTCTCGGTGCGCTGACGCTGTATCTGGACTTTATCAACCTGTTCCTGATGCTGCTGCGTATTTTAGGCAATCGCCGTTGAGTTCGTTGTGCCGGATGGCGGCTACGCCTTATCCGGCCTACGAAATGATGCCGAGGGCGGTGACGAGGTATTACTTCGCCATCGCCTTCTCGTTCTTTGCCCGCAGCTTCTTCGCCCGACTCTCCAGCACCAGATAGCAGATCAGCGCCAGCAATAAGGGAATAAAGTAATACAGCACGCGGTAGGCGAGCAGGGCGGCAATAATCGCGCCTTGCGACGTGTCTTCCCCCGCCAGCAGCGCGATAAACACCGCTTCCAGAACGCCAATTCCCGCCGGAATGTGGACAATCACTCCCGCGATACTGCTGACCAGCAGCACGCCCAGCACGAAGAAATAATTCACCTCCTGGCCCAGCAGCAACCAGATAATCGCCCCCATCACCATCCAGTTGGCGCTGGAGATGGCCATCTGGGCCAGCGCAAATTTCCACGACGGTAGCACCAGTTTCTGCCCTTTGATCGTCATATGACGGTGTTTTGCGAAAGCGCAGAACCACAGATAAATAGCGATGATTAACAGCAGCACCACGCCGAGAATACGCAGCGTGCCCTCGTCGATATACCAGTGGGCAGGCAGTTGCACCACGCCAAAGGTGAAGATGATCCCGCCAAGCAAAATATAGCCCAGCCAGTTGGTGGTGATGCTAAGAGAGAAGATACGGGTGATGGTGCCACCCGGCAGGCCGAGGCGGGAATAGAGCCGGTAGCGCATACCGATGCCGCCGACCCAGGTACTGAGCGTCAGGTTAAAGGCATAGCAAATAAACGACACCAGCATCACTTGCCGCTTTGCCAGCTTGTGACCGCAATAGGCGCGGCCCAACAGGTCATAGCAGCCATAGAGCAGATAGCTGAGGATCACCAGCCCGACGGCGCTCAGCAACGCAACCCGGTTGTAGTCGCGGATCACCGTCCAGACGTCTTCCCAGTTCACCTTTTTGGCGTAGACCACCAGCAGCACAATCACGGCGATAAAAAACAGCCAGGTGAGGATCTTTTTTGCCAGCCGCCAGCGCGGATGTGATTTTGCCATCAGGGTTTGGCTCCTGTGTTCTGTACTTCTACCCGATCCTGCGTTTCCATCTCGGGCTGGGCTGGCGGATCCACCTGCGCGAGATGGGGAGTATGCGCCGGAAGCCAGCCGACCAGCGCCGGGAAGTGACGTAAGAAGTGGAACGCCAGCACGCTTTTGGTCAGGTTCCACCAGGTGCGTCTCGGCAGCATCGACTCATCGACCTGCTTACAGTCTTCGGCAATGATCGCGTTAAGGTTGTCGCGCAGCGTCTGGTTGAACTGGCGATCGTGCACGATCAGGTTGGCTTCCAGATTAAGCGACAGGCTGAGCGGGTCGAGATTGCTGGAGCCGACCGTCGCCCAGTGGTCATCCATCAGCGCCACTTTGCCATGCAGTGGCTTGCGGCGATATTCGTAAACCTGGACATCGCCTTTCACCAGATAGTTGTACAGCAGACGGGCTCCGACCTTCACAATTGGCATATCCGGCTCCCCCTGCACGATCAGTTTGACGCGCACGCCGCGGCGGGCGGCTTTGCGCATGGCGTGCAGTAACCGGTAACCGGGAAAGAAGTAGGCGTTGGCGATAATCACTTCCCGCCGTGCCTGGGTGAGCATTTTCAGGTAGTGACGTTCGATATCGTCGCGGTGCTCGTCGTTGTCGCGCCAGACGAACAGCGCCTGCGCCTCGCCGGGCTGGCGGTTCTCTTCAGCACGGTGATGACGGCGCCACCAGCGGCGCACTGCACTCTGCCCGGGAAGGTTTTCCACTTCAAACTGCAGTATATCGGCGACGACAGGTCCTTCCACGCGCACCGCGTAGTCCTGCTTGGCTTCCGGGCCATAGTCGGACATATGTTCATCGGAATAGTTGATCCCGCCGATAAACGCCACCCGGTCGTCTATCACCACAATCTTGCGATGCATACGGCGAAAGACGTTGGTGCGCATACCAAAGATCCGGGGACGCGGATCGTAATAACGAAACACCACGCCTGCCGAGGTCAGTTCGCCAACGAATGCATCGCTCAGGTCTGGTGAGCCGTAGCCGTCCAGCAGCACTTCCGCCTTCACGCCGCGTTTTGCTGCGGCCAGCAGAGCCGCATGAAGCTGTTTTCCTACCTCATCTTCAAACCAGATGAAAGTTTCGAGAATAATTCTTTGCTGCGCATCGGCTATTGCCGCAAACACAGCGGGATAATACTGGTCGCCGTTTTCCAGTAACTGGATCTGATTACCTTCACGCCAGCCACATTTCATAGATGGATCTCCGCGCTAAGGGGGGCATGGTCAGAGAGATGCCGCCAGTTGCGCAGCGGTAGCGCTGTCGGCGAACTGGCATTGGCATTTTTCACGTAAATACGATCAAGGCGCAGCAGCGGCAGGCTGACAGGAAAGGTCCGTGCCGGGCGGCCGCGGGCGCGGGTGAAAATTTCCTCCAGGCCCGCGGCTTTTAAGGAATGGTTTGCCTTTTGCCGCCAGTCGTTGAAATCACCGGCCACCACCACCGGTTCACCGTCGGGCAGGGCGTTGACCCAGTCTGTCAGCAGGGTAAGTTGCGCCTGCCGGTGAGCTTCACGCAGGCCGAGGTGAACACTCATCACATGAATCGGTTTCCCGAGTTGCGGCGGAACAATACGGCAATAGAGCACGCCGCGCTTTTCACTGCTGCCGACCGAAACATCACGATTTTCATAATGTTCAATAGGATAGCGTGACAGCACCGCGTTGCCATGATGCCCTTGCGGGTAGACGGCGTTACGCCCGTAAGCGTAGTCACTCCACATCGTGTCGGCGAGAAATTCGTAGTGCGTGGTATCCGGCCAGTTTTCGACGTGCAGCGGATGCACTTCGTGCGCGCCCATCACCTCCTGCAGGCAGACAATGTCGGCGCCAACCGTACGAACGGCATCACGCAGTTCCGGTAAAATGAAGCGCTTGTTAAAGGCGGTAAAGCCTTTATGCGTATTGATGGTGAGCACGGTGAATGAAAAATTTCGTGTCGATTGAGTCATTTTTCTCCTGTTGGCGTCACTCTTCTGATTGAAATAGTGTAGTCGTCGTCACAAAAAGGTGCGGTGTTACGGAATTTTCCGTAAAGTGCGGTACTCTGAGTCATTAGAGAAAAATCCTTCAGGAGAAAAGCCATGAGGTGGCAACAACGAGTTCGTGTCGCAACGGGGTTAAGTTGCTGGCAGATTATGTTGCATTTACTGGTCGTGGCGTTGTTGGTCTTAGGCTGGATGAGTGGCACGCTGGTGCACGTCGGCCTGGGATTATGTGTAGTGTATGGCGTGACCGTATTACTGATGCTGGCGTTACAGCGTCATCACGAGCAGCGCTGGCGTGAAGTCGCCGACGTGCTGGAAGAACTCACCACCACCTGGTATTTCGGCGCGGCGCTGATTGTGCTGTGGCTGCTGTCCCGGGTTTTACAAAACAACGTCCTGCTGGCGTTAGCGGGACTGGCAATCCTGGCCGGACCCGCAGTGGTTTCGCTGCTGGCGAAAGACAAAAAGTTACATGATTTTGCGTCTAAACATCGCATACGCCGCTGATCCCGTCGTGGCCGCTATCACCAGTAGCGGCCACAAGCTTCCCCAGACAATCTGCAAACTCGCATCTTTCAAATAGATCTGTTTGGTGATATCCGTGAAATGACGGATCGGGTTTATCCATGTCAGATTCTGTAACCAGACCGGCATGTTCTCGACCGGAGAGACGTAGCCCGACAGTAAAATCGCCGGCATCATAAAGACGAATACGCCGATAAACGCTTGCTGCTGCGTGGAGCAGAGTGAGGAGATCAACAGGCCAAATCCCACCAGCGACAGCCCGTAAATCACCATCGTGAAGTAAAACAGCGCCAGCGACCCGGCAAACGGGATCTGATACGCCCAGATACCGATTGCCAGCACGATAGAGGCCTGGCCGGTGGCGACAATCAGTGCAGGAACCGCTTTACCGATAAATATTTGCCAGGTGGTGAGCGGGGAGACCAACAGCTGATCCAGCGTGCCCTGTTCGCGCTCGCGCGCGACGGACAGCGAGGTGACGATCATCACGCCAATGGTGGTGATCATCGCGATCAGTGACGGCACCACAAACCATTTGTAGTCGAGGTTAGGGTTGTACCAGTTGCGCACCACCAGCTCGCTGTTGTTCGGCTTCGGCTTGCCCTCCATCAACTCCTGCTGATAGTTCTTCACGATTTGCTGGAGATAGTTGGCGGCGATCTGCGCGCTGTTCGAGTTACGACCATCAAGTATTAACTGCATGGGCGCAGACTGAAAGGTATCCAGATTGCGCGAGAAATCCGCCGGAAAGCGCACCAGCAGCAGCGCTTTTTGCGTATCGATTGTGGGCTGAATTTCCTGCGGGCTTTTCAGTAGCAGGATGTGGGTAAAGGCTTTGGCACGGGCAAAGCGTTGGGTCAGCTCCACCGAATGCTTGCCGTTGTCTTCGTTATAGATGGCGATGGTGGCGTTAGTCACTTCCAGCGTTGCGGCAAAGGGAAACAAAAGCACCTGAATCAGTACCGGCAAAATTAAAATCGCGCGGGTCTGCGGCTCGCGCAGCAGCGACTGCAATTCTTTGCGGATTAACGTCCATAAACGATGAAACATGCGCGTCTCCCTAATCCAGCCGACGTTTGGTTTTTAGCCACGTCAGGCCAATAAACATCACCGCTGAGGCGATCAAAAACAGCACGTTGACCACCAGCACCACCGGAATATTACCGGCGAGAAACAGGCTTTGCAGGGTGCTGACGAAGTAGCGCGCCGGAATAATATAGGTCACCGCGCGGATCACCGCAGGCATACTGTCTATCTGGAAGATAAAGCCAGACAGCATAATCGATGGCAAAAAGGCGGCATTAAGCGCCACCTGGGCGGCATTAAACTGGTTGCGGGTGATGGTGGAGATCAGAAGTCCCATCCCTAGCGTGCTGAGCAAAAACAGGCTGGTGATGAAAAACAGCAGCAGAAGCGATCCGCGATACGGGACGCCGAGAATAAACACCGACACCAGCATACACAGCAGCATCGCCAGCATGCCGAGGAAGTAGTAGGGGATGAGCTTGCACAGCAGCAGTTCGGCGCGCGTCACTTCCGTGGAGAGCAACGCTTCCATGGTCCCGCGTTCCCATTCGCGCGCCACCACCAGCGAGGTGAGGATCGCGCCGATCACCGTCATGATGATGGTCACTGCGCCCGGGATGATAAAATGCTGGCTGATTGCCGCCGGGTTAAACCAGTAGCGGGTTTGCACCTCAATCAGTGGTTCAAACGTTTCTCCGCGATCTTCCGCTCGCTGCATCTGCCAGATTTGCCAGATCCCTTCCACATAGCCCTGCACGAAGTTGGCGGTATTGGGTTCACTACCGTCGGTGATTACCTGAATGGGTGCGGTGTCGTTGGCGCGCGCCATCTGCTGGGCGAAATCGACCGGAATGACCACCAGACCGCGAATACGTCCGGCCTGCATCTTTTCAATCAGCGCCTGGCGGTTATCGCTGATGGTGGCGTCGATGTACGGTGAGCCGGTCATCGCATGGGTAAAGTCCAGCGCCTCTTCGCTTTGCTGCTCAAGCAGGATCCCCACCCGCAACTTGCTGGAGTCAAGGTTAATGCCGTAGCCAAAAATAAACAGCAGCAGCAGTGGGATCACCACGGCGATCAGCCAGCTACTGGGATCGCGGACAATCTGCCGCGTCTCTTTGACGCACAGCGCCCGTACGCGACGCCAGGAGAGAAGGCGGTTACGCATTGGCATGCTCCTTATCCCAGTCGTTAATTAACCGGATAAAAGCCTGCTCCATGGTCGGGTCCGGCGTGTCGTCATCGGCGGCCTGCGCTTTCAGATCGTCCGGCGTACCGCTGGCAATCAGTTTCCCGCGATAGACCAGTCCGATGCGGTCGCAGTATTCCGCTTCGTCCATAAAGTGGGTCGTCACCATCACCGTCACGCCTTTTTCCACCATGCTGTTGATATGCAGCCAGAACTCGCGGCGGGTGAGGGGATCGACACCAGAAGTGGGCTCGTCAAGAAACAGAATGTCCGGTTCATGCATCAGCGAACAGGCCAGCGCCAGACGTTGCTTAAAGCCCAGCGGCAGTTCGTCGGTGGCATGCGAAGCGATGCTCTTCAGACCAAACGCCTCGCTCATGCGGACGATTTTTTCGTTCTGCGCGCGTCCCCGCAGACCATAAACGCCGGAGAAAAAGCGCAGGTTTTGCTCCACCGTCAGGTTGCCGTAGAGCGAGAACTTTTGCGCCATATAGCCAAGATGCTGGCGAGCTTTGCCGGAGCTGACCTTCAGATCCATGTCCAACACCAACGCTTTCCCGGACGTGGGCACCAGCAGGCCGCACATCATTTTAAAGGTTGTCGATTTTCCCGCGCCGTTGGGGCCCAGCAGGCCAAAAATTTCTCCGCGCTGGACGGCAAAATCAACGTGGTCAGTGGCGGCAAAATCGCCGAATTTCTTGGTCAGCGCTTTCGCTTCAATCACCGTTTCGCCTGGCGTTCCCTCTACGGTATGCAAAATGGCGCCCAGCGGCGATTCAGAGGTTGCGGCACCGCCCAGCAGATCGATAAACGCGTCTTCGAAGCGTGGCGTAGTCTCGCTGATGTCGAGTTCCGGCATGCCGTTGCCATGGCGAATGTCGTCCGCCGTAGCCTCTTTTTTCAGGATCAGACGCACCGATTTTCCCTGAATCATGCCGTCGCTAACCTGCGGCAGTTTTAACGCCCGCTGGAGCAGTTTCCGGTTGTTTTCCTGTGGGCTGTGCATCAAAAAACTGCGTCCCGCCATGGTTTGCGTCAGTTGGGTCGGTTCCCCCTGATACAGCAGTTCGCCTTCGTTCATCAGCAGCACGTCCCGACACTGTTCGGCTTCATCCAGATAGGAGGTGCTCCACAGGATCAGCATCCCGTCGCCCGCCAGTTCGTGCACCATCTGCCACAGTTCGCGACGTGAGATGGGGTCGACGCCGACGCCAGGTTCATCCAGCAGCAGCACTTTGGGTTCGCCGACCAGCGTACAGGCCAGCCCCAGCTTTTGTTTCATCCCGCCGGACAGTTTTCCCGCCAGACGTCCGGTAAACGGGCCGAGCGAGGTAAATTCCAGCAGGCGGGCAAAGGTTTTTTCCCGCACCTCGCCCGTCACGCTGCGTAAATCCGCGTACAGATTGAGGTTCTCCATCACGGTGAGATCCTCATACAGACCGAATTTCTGCGGCATGTAACCGAGCACAGCATGCAGTGCGCTGTCGTTTTTGATTGGATCAAAGCCAATCACCGTTGCGCTACCGCCATCCGGCTTCAGCAAGCCCGCCAGCATTCGCATCAGCGTGGTTTTCCCGGCGCCATCCGGCCCCACCAGACCGGTTACATACCCGGCGTGAATCGTACAGTCGAGTGGGGCGACCGCCGGCTTTTCCAGTCCGGCAAAACGCTTAGTCAGCCCGCTCAGCGTGATGACGGCATCATTCATGTCCAGCCTCGTTGCCGAACTTCACCGTCACCGGCATGCCCTGGCGCAGCGCGTCGTCGGCATCGGTGACCACAATGCGCAGACGGTAAACCAGATCGGTACGCAGGTCCGGTGTCTCTACCGTTTTCGGAGTAAATTCTGCCGTCGGAGAGACAAAACCGATTTTACCGTGATAAGGCTTGTCGGGACGTCCATCGGTATACAACAGGATTTCGCGTCCCGGCTGTGCCTGAGAAAGATGACGTTCGTCGACGTAGGCGCGCACCCAGACTGGTCGGGTGAGAGAGAGCGTCAGCACGGTGCCTCCTGCGCTGAGCATGCTGCCAGGCTCGACCGCACGAGTTAGCAGCGTGCCGTTCGAGGGGGCGATAAGCGTGGTGTCATGGAGATCGAGTTCCGCCTGTGCCAACTGCGCTTGTGCCTGTTCAAGGCTGGCTTTCGCCTGGGCGATATCCTGTTCGCGATTACCGGAACGGTACTGACTCAGTTTGTCCTGCGCGGATTTCAACGTGGCCAGCGCCTGGTCGCGGGAAGAACGGGCGTTTTCCAGATCGTTAGCCGAAATAGTGCGGCTTTTCCATAATCCCTGCTGACGGTTGTAGAAATTCTGCGCGTAATCATAGGCAGCCTGGGCCTGTTTCACCGCTGCTGCCGCCTGCGCAATCTCTTCCTGACGATAGCCCGCCAGCATCAAATCGTACTGGGCCTGGGCGACGGAAACGCCTGCTTTTGCCTGCATCAGGGCGTTCTCATAGGGAGCATGATCCAGTTCGCCCAGCACCTGTCCTGTTTTAATGGTATCCCCTTCATCCACCGCCAGCGACGCGAGTCGGCCTCCGACGCGAAAGCTGAGGTTAACGGTACGGATGTCCACGTTGCCGTAGAGCGTCAGTCCGTTATCCTGCCGGCTTTGATACCACCATGTGCCACCCGCAATCACGGCGAGCAGTGCCGCAATCACCAGCCCGATAACGACAGGTTTTTTCATCACTCCAGACTCCTTTGCGATAACCCTTGCAGAATAAGATCGATATGGCAGGTCACGGTCTGCGTAATCAGTGCAGTTTTTTCTTCATCAAACTGCGACCAGCCGGTACGTAACAAAATGGTTTCTTTACCAAGACGGAATGCCAGCACTTCGCCGAGCAGCGCGTGGGTATGCAGAATCATGCGCGTATCGCTGGCGTCGCAGCCGGTATACGCGGCGATAAGACGAGTGAGATGACTGTGCAGCGGCTCAATAACCTGCTCGTGCACCCGTTGATAAGCCGCGGTAGGGGAGAGCTGTTCGCGCGAGATAAATTTGCTCAGATTGACGGTGTCCTCCTGGGTTAACAACATGATCATGTTTTTGCAGGCACGCAGAATCAGCTCGCGCATGGCCGCACGGTCGGGATGGGGCTCGGCGAATAAGCGTTCAGCTTCTTCCGCGTGTGGCCGAAACTGCGCGCCAATAAAATCGGCAATCCACTGGGCGCAGGCGAGGTATAAATCCTCTTTTGAGCCAAAATAGTAGGTAATGGCAGCAATATTTTGTCCGGCCTGCGCGGCAATGTCGCGGGTGGTGGCATGCAGGCCATACTCGCCAAACTGTGCCAGTGCGGCGGCAATTAGCTGGCTTTTGGCCTGTTCACCTTTCGTGGTCATGGTGGGGGTATTCATCACGCGACCCAATTCTTAATCAATCGATTGATTAAGATTATGACTGAATATTCTCCTTGTCCAGTCTGGTCGTTTATTTTGTCTTTTCCAGTGACCGGGATAATTTATGCGGTGTGTCACAAAAACTGCTACACTCCGCCCCTTCATGACATTGTGGTTTTTGTCATTCCCAAATTGTATGCATCTCCCTGAAAACGACACCGGGAACGGTCGGGGCGGTTCGGAGTAGTTATGTCTTTTGATTCCCTGGGTTTAAATCCTGATATTCTGCGCGCCATTGCCGAGCAGGGTTACCGTGAACCTACCCCTATTCAGCAACAGGCGATCCCTGCCGTGCTGGAAGGTCGCGACCTGATGGCGAGTGCGCAGACCGGTACCGGTAAAACGGCGGGCTTTACGCTGCCGCTGTTACAGCACCTTATTACCAAACAGCCGCATGGCAAAGGGCGTCGTCCGGTGCGTGCGCTGATCCTGACGCCGACGCGTGAGCTGGCGGCGCAGATTGGTGAAAACGTCCGTGATTACAGCAAGTATCTGAACATTCGCTCGCTGGTGGTTTTTGGCGGCGTGAGTATTAACCCGCAGATGATGAAACTGCGCGGTGGCGTCGATGTGTTGGTGGCAACGCCGGGCCGCTTGCTGGACCTGGAACACCAGAACGCGGTGAAGCTGGACCAGATTGAGATTCTGGTGCTGGATGAAGCGGACCGTATGCTGGATATGGGCTTTATTCACGATATTCGCCGCGTGTTAGCGAAACTGCCGGCGAAGCGTCAGAACCTGCTGTTTTCCGCGACGTTCTCTGATGAGATCAAAGCGCTGGCCGAAAAGCTTTTGCATAACCCGCTGGAAATTGAAGTGGCGCGTCGCAACACGGCGTCTGAGCAGGTGACGCAGCACGTCCATTTTGTCGATAAGAAACGCAAGCGCGAACTGTTGTCGCAGATGATCGGTCAGGGCAACTGGCAGCAGGTACTGGTCTTTACCCGCACCAAACACGGCGCCAATCACCTGGCGGAACAGCTCAACAAAGATGGTATCCGCAGTGCAGCGATCCACGGTAACAAGAGCCAGGGGGCGCGCACCCGTGCGCTGGCGGATTTTAAATCAGGCGATATCCGCGTGCTGGTGGCGACTGACATTGCGGCGCGAGGTCTGGACATCGAAGAACTACCGCATGTGGTGAACTACGAGCTGCCGAACGTTCCGGAAGATTATGTGCATCGTATCGGTCGTACTGGACGTGCAGCCGCTACCGGTGAAGCGCTGTCGCTGGTTTGTGTTGATGAACACAAACTGCTGCGTGACATTGAAAAACTGCTGAAAAAAGAGATCCCACGTATTACCACGCCGGGCTATGAGCCAGATCCCTCGATCAAAGCTGAGCCGATCCAGAATGGTCGTCAGCAGCGTAGCGGTGGTGGCGGTCGGGGCCGTGGTCAGGGACAAGGGCAGGGCGCGGGTCGCGCTCAGCAGCCGCGTCGTCAGGACGGTGGCTCGTCGAAGGGYAAACCGGCTGGTGAAAAGCCACGTCCACCGCGTCGCCCGCGCAGAATTACACCCGTACAGTAAGG
>NZ_CP070239.1:4510423-4516308 GCF_016906145.1 Citrobacter sp. MGH 55 | reverse complement strand
GCCCCCTCACTCCCCCGCATTCTGCGATTTCAACACAATAGAACAGGTATACCGTCCCGCCGGGTGAATTGAAATCGTGGTCTCGAACACTTTCCCGTCACGATCCCGATAGCGCCGTACGATGCGCATCCCCGGAGAGTCGGGCTCGACATTCAGTATCTTGGCGATTTTCTTCGGTACGCCAACGGCGGTGATCGTCTGATGCACTTCGTGACTCTTAATTCCGTAGTGCGTTTCGATCAGATCGCTAATCAGCGAGTGCGGATCGTCGCGGATGAACGCGCGTAGCCTGGAATAATCGGTGCTGGCGTAACTGTCCGTCCAGCAAATAGGCGCATCCGGGTTTTGCGCATCCTCACGAATACTGGCGATATGTAGCCAGCGTGAACCGGGCGGGCAATCTATCAGTTGGGAAAGCTCAATATCCGCTACAATCTCATCGATCTTCTTAATCACCCGCAGGTTGTTTTTCGCCAACAGCAGCAGATCTTCCAGATGTGACAACGGATGGTTAACCCCGCTCGCCTGCGGTTCGCATACGCGCGTGCCAGCGCCTTTACGTCGCGAAATCAACCCCTGTTCCGTTAATTCCCTCAGCGCTTCGCGCATGGTGTGACGACTCACTTGCCAGGTTTCGCACAGTTCCATTTCTGTCGGAAACAGTGAACCGGGCGAGTAAGTTCCCGTCGAGATTTGATGAGCCAGTTCACGGGCTATCCGTTTGTACAGAGATTCTTTCATCGCAGTTTCGTCAAATAATTAATGATCACAGTCACAGAAATGACTACGGGCTATTCCCTGGATTCGTCATGATTATTATAAATGTCCGTACATTTAAAATGTACGGACATTTATATATGTTCGGACATTTTTGTTGGCCCGGTTGCGTCGTAAACCGGGTCAGACGCTCATCTTATCATTATCAGATTGAACCGGGGGATTTATGGCTTCGAATGTAATGGATTCTGTTTTATTTAGAGATTCTTTTGGTACACCCGCAATGCGCGCCGTGTTTGATGACTACGAACTTATTCGCAAGTATGTCGAAGTGGAGGTGGCGCTCGCCAAAGCGCAGGCGCGTTGCGGAGTGATCCCGGAAGCGGCAGCCAAAGAGATCGCTGAGAAATGCAATGCCGATACGCTGGATTTCGATTTGTTACGTCATGAGACAGAAATCGTCGGTTATCCGATCCTGCCGCTTGTGCACCAGATTTCAAAGCAAGCCGGAGAGTCTGGCGGCTATGTGCACTGGGGGGCGACGACGCAGGATATTATGGACACGGCGGTGGTACTGCAAATCCGTGATGCCTTTGAACTGATCGAGGCGGACATGAACCGGTTACGGGCAACGCTGGCTGACCTGGCGCTGCGCTATCGGGATACGCCGATGGCCGGTCGCACCCATTTACAGCAGGCGCTACCGGTGACGTTTGGTTATAAAGCTGCCATCTGGCTGGACATGTTTGAACGCCACGCTGAGCGGCTGCAACAGGCGCGTCCGCGCGTGCTGGTCGGCGAATTTGCCGGGGCCGCCGGAACGCTGGCATCGCTGGGTGATAAAGGATTGTCGGTACAAAAAGCATTGATGGAAGAGTTAGGTCTTAACGTCCCAACCTCCACGTGGCACGTAGCGCGCGACGGCTTCGCCGAGGCGGTGAACCTGCTGGCGGTTATCACTGGTTCGCTAGGGAAGATTGCTTATGACGTGATGCTGATGGCGTCGAATGAGTTTGGCGAGCTGTATGAACCGTTCGTAAAAGGGCGCGGTGCGAGCAGCACGATGCCGCAAAAACGCAACCCTATCTCAAGCGAACTGATGCTGGCCTGCGCGAAAGGCGTTCGTCAACAGGCCGGGCTGATGCTGGATGCGATGGTTCAGGATCTGGAACGCGCCACCGGACCGTGGCACGCGGAATGGATTGCGATCCCGGAAAGTTTCGTCCTGAGCGCAGGGGCGCTGCATCAGGCCAACTTTATGCTGGCAGGACTGGAGGTCGATGAAGCGGCAATGTTGCGCAATCTTGGGATGACCAACGGCCTGATTGTGGCAGAAGCGGTGATGATGGGGCTGGCTCCGTACATCGGCCGCCAGGATGCCCATGATGTCGTCTATGACGCCTGTCGTATCGTCAACGAGAAGGGCGGTCACTTGGCCGACGTACTGAACGCTATGCCGACAGTGGCACAACGACTGGATCCGCAACTGATTAACCAACTGACCGATCCGGCAAATTATCTGGGAATGGCGCCGGAAATGGTCGATCAGGTGCTGGCCAAATATCAGTCACGGAAATGAACATGATTGTGCTAACGCAATAAGGATAGCGCTATGTCTACGAATTTTGTCATGGGCAAGAAACTTCTCTCATTTCTGATCCCGCTGGTAATCGGTGCCGTCATTTGGTTTATTCCCGTTCCTGAAGGGTTAACCCCGGCGGCCTGGCATATGTTTGCGATTTTTGCCGCCACCATTGCGGCAATCCTGACCCAGCCGCTCCCTTCGGGGGCGGTTATGCTGATTGCGCTTTGCGTGGTGATCTTCAGCAAAACGTTGACTGAGGCGAAGGCACTGTCAGGCTTTGCCTCTGGCACGGTATGGTTGATTTTCTGCGCCTACGTGCTCTCGCTGGGGTTTGTGACCTCCGGACTGGGAAAACGTATTGCCTATAAAATGCTGTCGCTGTTTGGCGGAAGCTGTCTGGGAATTGCCTATTCGCTCGGTGTTTCTGACCTGATTATGGCCCCGGCGATGCCGTCGGTGACGGCGCGGTCTGGCGGGATTATTTTCCCGATCGCTCGCTCAATCAACGACGTACTCGGTTCGGCGCCTGGCGCGACTGGCAAGCGGATTGGCGATTTCTTGACGATGGTTTGCTTTCAGTTTACGCCGATCACCGGGGCGATATTTTTAACCGGTATGGCGGCAAACCCGCTGGTGGCAAGCCTGGCAAAATCCACGCTGGGTCTGGAGATCACCTGGGGCGGCTGGTTTATTTCTGCCGTCGTTCCAGCGATGGTCTGTTTTTGCCTGATGCCGCTGCTGGTCTATAAGCTGCTGGATCCGGAACTGAAGCATACACCGGAAGCCAAAGCGATGGGTAAACAGTCGCTGGGCGAACTGGGTGTCATGAGCAGTAATGAGAAAAAAGTGGCCGTAGGGTTTGTGCTGGCGCTTGTCGGCTGGGGAACCAGTCTGATTACCGGGATCTCGGCGACATCGGTCGGGCTGGGGCTAGCCGCTTATTTGTTTGCGACCGGGGCCGTCAGTTGGAAAAGTCTCCTCAATGACCATGCGGCGTGGGACACGGTGATCTGGTTCAGCGTGATCATCAGCCTGGCGACGGGTCTGGCGGATCTGGGATTCATCAAATGGATGACGGTGAAGTTGGGTAGCGGGATTCAGGGATTCGGAGCGATGGAAGCCTTTATCGTGCTCGGTGTCTTGTACATCTACGTCCACTATCTGTTTGCCACTGCCACGGGGCACGTTGCCGCGTTGTACGCACCATTTGCCGCCACGGCGATTGCCGCCGGCGCACCGCCGATGATGGTGGCTATCTGCTTCGGTATCTTCAGTAACCTGATGTGGGGGAACACCGAGTACGGCGGAGGACCCGGCCCTATCTACTTTGCGCAAGGTTATTTCGAGCGACCACGGTTTTACCGAATCAACCTGTGTGTGGTGACCTTCAACGTCATTATCATTTTCGCGGTTGGCATGCTGTGGTGGAAGCTGCTGGGTTACTATTAAGTCATAGCGCAGTTGCCTGGTGGCGCTGCGCTTATTAGGCCTGTGAGCATATTTTCAAAGCATGATATAAGAGGGGCTTTTAAAACATTACCAGAAATGTTTATTTTACTGAAAATAAGAAAGATATTATTAATCCGCATGTAAATAAAGCAGAGGTAAAAAAATATGATAGATATGATTATATCGTTAAACGCGTGAGGCAACATAAAAATGAGAGAAAACAATACAAATTTTGCTAACAAATGATAGTGTGACTGAGATTAGATCGAAAATTGAAAGGAACAAGAGTATTGACTCACTGAATAAATAAATTATTCGCTTCACATTCACATCCTGAATCTTCTATGTGAGGATTCAGGTTTTTTTTGGAATTTGCAAGTTACATCACAATAAAATCAATAAATATAGTCTGATATTAAACTTTTCCATTTAATGCGAGGAATTTAATCATGAGAGCCTTTAATAAGCGCTTTGAAGGGTTTTTATTAGCACCAGGAGATCGAACGAGTTGTGGTGGTTATATATTAAAGAGTAAAGAGAGCTATATTCTTGATGGCATGGAAATAGTATATGAAATGGATGAATACATATGCGGGGTTAATGGTCAAAAATATGAGATTAAAGGTGGTGTACCTAAAGGCTCATGGATTGAAAGAGGGGGAAATTTATTTCGTCGGACTAACGCAAGTTCCTGGGATAGAGATATGGATTCGGAAGGGCGAAAAGTAGAACCTCCATCAGTATCGATAAAGCGGCTCAATGAGGAAAAATTTTTGCACCGGAGAAACCCCGATTCTCTTCGGAATTTTGAAAACGGATTTGGCTTTGAACATAACAGATTTCTCGGAAGAGCGGGGGGAACGATAAACCTTAAGAAAAAAATAATTGTTAATGATGAAAAAGAAGATGGTTTTTCACGTCGAACATCTGGTTTCCCATTCCGAACCAGAATAAGTCATGAATTATATAATCATTACTTAACAATGGGGCATGATATGTCTCAATACAAGACAGAAATTATATGTTTACTAGCTGGTTCAGCGCATAGCAGAGGTACATGTCCTTGCCATTGTCGATTTATACCCCATTTAAATATTACATACAGATATGATAATTATATTTTAGCAAGTTATGAATCCGCAAACAGGTCTCAAAATTCCACGCCTCTGGCTCCCGCAACAAGAAAAATTACAGAGTCGAGACAATCAGTTGAACCGGGTTTTTGCGTAGTACCAGAATTGACGACACCCAAATCATATGAATATGATTTAATGGTTAATCCACCAACAGGAGTAAAAGAGTTATATCATCAGTTGAATCCAGAAAAAAAGAAAAAGCCCGGTTCAATCTTAGTTGTTGCTGACCCACTATCCAGGTCACCTGAAAAAATTGCGCAAGTACAAATAGCAAGGGATAAAATTGATAAAGCACTTGAACCTCTGACTAATGAGGAAGCTAAATTACTGTATGAAAACAGAACCTCAATAGATATATTCTCATCTAATTTATATAGTGATGCTTTAGGACAAAGCGGAGATATCTTAGGTTACATAAAGGATGCTGGTGGGGGTTATTATGAAGAAATAAATAAAACACTAAACGAAATTCAGGAACTTTATAAAAAAACATATAGCCAAAATTCTGGCCGGATTTCTGGAGAGGAATTTTTTGGTCAGCGAGAAAGGTTATTTAAAAAGTTAGATGGTATTTTGAATAAATTTTCAAAAGAACAATTGAATTTAAAACAATACGAACAAATAAAACAAGCATTGGGTTTATCCACAAAATCCATTATGCATAAGTGGGATCAAACAGGGGTGAAAGATATTGAAGGTTATGCAAGCTATATAGAAAAATCTGCCAAGCTGATGAAAATAATGAGAACAACAGGCTTTATTGGTATTGGCCTTGACTTTGCCAGCTATACAACAACCGTGTATGACGCTTGCGCGAAGGGGCGAGAAAGCGAATGTAGAAAAGCAGCGATAACGGAGTATAGTAAATTCGGAGGAAAACAAACAGCAAGTGTTGCTGGCGGTACTGTCGGAGGCATTATGGGGAGGGCAGCGTGTACGTGGGTTTTGGGGTTGATTACATCAGAAAGTGGAGGTATTGGCGCAGGTTTATGTTTGGC
>NZ_CP070239.1:4509998-4510078 GCF_016906145.1 Citrobacter sp. MGH 55 | reverse complement strand
CTGCAAGTTTAATTGGTTCTCCAGGAATTTACTTGGCAAAAGTAGATTTCATTATGTCTAGTCTGATACTTCCCTATAAT
>NZ_CP070239.1:4477677-4509806 GCF_016906145.1 Citrobacter sp. MGH 55 | reverse complement strand
TAAATTTTTTTCAATGCCCCACATATCTGATCAACAATCCAGCCATATGTAGCCGCAGGTAATAATCCACTCACAAAAACATTTGGGTTTATTTTAGGGTCTGCAACTGGCGAGTGCGACCTGTTACCTCAAATCACAATAGCCATATGATTAATCGGGTCGATAGAGGTCATCGTTCCGGTCCAGCCTGTATGACCATAGGTTTCTGAGCTGGCTAACACATCATACGTTGGCGTCATCGATGCGTTACCATTCGCACGCCACCCCAGTCCAGACGTCACGTCTTCTGACGAACTGCGAGCAAACTCCCTGACGGTTGCCTTATCGAACAACTTAACGTTGCCGTAGCCGCCGCCATTGAGCATAACCTGCATCAGCACCGCCATATCGCTTGTATCAGAGAACAATCCAGCGTGGCCTGATACAACGCCCCTTGAGTACCAGGCTTTTTCATCATATTGATCTAACGGCATTGCGAAGCGCCTTCCAGAAGCGGCAAAAAAGATACGTTCCAGGCCTGAAATGTGCCACAATAGTGGCTGTTTATACAGTGTTTCAGGTTTTCTCATGGCATTAACCGCTGCGCTTAAAGCGCAAATCGCCGTCTGGTATAAGGCGCTTCAGGAACAGATCCCCGACTTTATCCCCCGTGCGCCGCAGCGGCATATGATTGCCGATGTCGCGAAAACGCTGACCGGAGAAGAAGGGCGTCATCTGGCGATAGAGGCGCCTACCGGAGTGGGGAAAACCCTGTCCTATCTCATTCCCGGCATTGCCATTGCGCGGGAAGAGCAAAAAACGCTGGTGGTTAGCACCGCCAACGTGGCGTTGCAGGATCAGATCTACAGTAAAGATCTGCCCTTACTGCGCAAAATTATTCCCGATCTTCGCTTTACCGCCGCGTTTGGACGCGGGCGCTATGTGTGTCCGCGAAATCTGACGGCGCTGGCCAGTACTGAACCCACGCAACAGGATCTGCTCGCCTTTCTTGACGATGAACTCACGCCGAACAACCAGGAAGAACAGAAGCGCTGCGCAAAGTTAAAAGGCGACCTCGACAGCTACAAGTGGGACGGCCTGCGCGATCATACGGATATCGCCATTGACGACGACCTCTGGCGACGACTGAGTACCGATAAAGCCAGTTGCCTGAACCGCAACTGCCACTACTACCGCGAGTGCCCGTTTTTTGTCGCCCGTCGCGAGATTCAGGAAGCGGAAGTGGTGGTGGCAAACCATGCGCTGGTGATGGCGGCGATGGAAAGCGAAGCGGTATTGCCGGACCCGAAAAACCTGCTGCTGGTTCTGGATGAAGGCCATCACCTGCCGGATGTCGCCCGCGATGCGCTGGAAATGAGCGCGGAAATTACCGCCTCCTGGTATCGCCTGCAACTGGATCTGTTCAGCAAACTGGTGGCGACCTGCATGGAGCAGTTTCGCCCCAAAACCACGCCGCCGCTGGCGAATCCGGAGCGTCTGAACGCCCATTGCGAAGAGCTGTATGAACTTATCGCGTCACTTAATCACATTCTCAGCCTGTACATGCCTGCCGGGCAGGAAGCGGAACATCGCTTTGCGATGGGGGAACTGCCGGATGAAGTGATGGAGATTTGCCAGCGTTTGGCGAAGCTCACCGAAACGCTGCGCGGCCTGGCGGAGCTGTTTTTGAACGACCTCAGCGAGAAAACTGGCAGCCATGACGTTGTGCGTTTGCACCGGGCTATTTTGCAGATGAACCGGGCGCTGGGGATGTTTGAAGCGCAAAGCAAACTGTGGCGACTGGCCTCACTGGCCCAGTCATCCGGCGCACCGGTGTCGAAATGGACGACGCGCGAGGTGCGCGACGGGCAACCCCACGTCTGGTTTCACTGCGTGGGGATCCGCGTGAGCGATCAACTCGAGCGATTACTCTGGCGCAGTGTGCCGCATATCATCGTCACCTCCGCCACGCTGCGTTCGCTTAATAGTTTTTCGCGTCTGCAGGAGATGAGCGGCCTGAAGGAAAAAGCCGGAGACCGCTTCGTCGCGCTCGATTCGCCGTTTAACCATGTCGAACAGGGTAAAATTATTATTCCGCAGATGCGCTATGAACCGTTGATCGACAACGAAGAACAGCATATTGCGGAGATGGCTGCTTATTTCCGCGAACAGCTGGAAAGTAAAAAACATTCCGGCATGCTGGTGCTGTTTGCCAGTGGGCGAGCGATGCAGCGCTTTCTGGAATACGTCACCGATCTGCGCTTGTTGCTGTTGGTCCAGGGTGACCAGCCGCGCTACCGGCTGGTGGAATTGCACCGTAAGCGGGTGGAAAACGGCGAGCGTAGCGTGCTGGTGGGGCTGCAATCCTTCGCCGAAGGACTTGACCTGAAAGGCGATCTACTTAGTCAGGTACATATCCACAAAATTGCTTTTCCCCCCATCGACAGCCCGGTGGTGATCACCGAAGGCGAGTGGCTTAAAAGTCTCAATCGCTATCCGTTTGAAGTGCAGAGTTTGCCCGCCGCCTCGTTTAATCTAATCCAGCAGGTGGGACGCTTGATCCGTAGCCACGGGTGTTGGGGAGAAGTGGTAATTTATGATAAGCGTCTGTTGACCAAAAATTATGGCAAGCGTTTACTGGATGCATTACCTGTTTTTCCCATAGAACGACCCGCAGTGCCAGACGTTATCGTTAAGGCAAAAGAAAAAGCGAAACCCACGCGCCGTCGGCGTAAATAACGTGAGTGTGAGGCAAGGAGTTTTCGATGGATTACCGCAAAATAATTAAAGAGATCGGCCGGGGGAAAAACCACGCCCGCGATCTGGATCAGGATACCGCGCGAGGGCTTTATACCCACATGCTCAACGGCGACGTGCCGGAACTGGAAATGGGTGGCGTGCTGATTGCATTGCGTATCAAAGGGGAAGGTGAAGCCGAAATGCTGGGCTTTTATGAGGCGATGCAAAACCATTCCATTAAGCTTACCCCGCCGGTTGCGAAGCCGATGCCGATCGTTATCCCCAGCTATAACGGCGCGCGTAAACAGGCGAACCTGACGCCGCTGCTGGCGATTTTATTGCACAAGTTGGGTTTTCCGGTCGTCGTGCATGGGGTGAGCGAAGATCCGACCCGCGTGCTGACAGAGACCATTTTCGAACTGATGGGAATTGCGCCGACGCGTCATGCCGGACAGGCACAGGCGAAACTGGATGGACATCAGCCAGTCTTTATTCCGGTGAGTACGCTCTGCCCGCCGCTGGAAAAACAGCTGGCAATGCGCTGGCGACTGGGTGTGCGCAACAGCGCACATACGCTGGCGAAACTGGCGACACCGTTTGCCGAAGACGCCGCGCTGCGTCTTGCCAGCGTGTCGCATCCGGAATATGTGCCGCGCGTCGCGAAATTCTTTAGTGATATTGGTGGGCGTGGGTTGTTGATGCACGGAACCGAAGGTGAGGTTTACGCCAATCCGCAACGCTGCCCGCAGATTAGCCTGATTGATAGCACTGGCACCCGTGTGTTACAGAGCCGACAAAGTGAAATGCCAGACGAACCTGTACCGCTGCCTGCGGCAAAGGATCCTGAGACGACCGCGCGCTGGATTGAACGCTGCCTGGCGGGAAGTGAGCCGGTACCCGCATCGTTGAAAATCCAGATGGCCTGTTGCCTGGTGGCAACGGGTGAGGTGGCAACACTCAACGAAGGGCTGGCGCGAGTAAACGACAGTTTTTAGCGCGACAGATAAAAAAAAGCCCGTCCAGTGGCGGACGGGCAAACAAGGGTAATTCAGGTTCAATGAGGGTTGGAGCAGGGTGTCTGTTGGCAGCAGACGGGGTAAAACTTATTTGTAGATAACAGCAGTACCGCTCATTTTGTTGTTGTTGTTGGCGGATGTGATGCTGTAACCGCTCGCGCCGGCAGCAGCGGCTTTCTCAGCCAGTTTTGCTTCCAGGCCGTCCAGCGTGGTTGCGCCTTCTGCAGAAACCACACCGATTTTATTCATGCTTTGCGCCTGCGCAGCCGTAACAGGTTCGGCAGCGAAAACGCCAAAAGACAGGGTAGACAGGGCAACAGCGGCAACAGCATATTTGATAGTTTTCATTGTTAATCTCTCGCAGGTTATTTATTAAGAAGACGATGTTCCGTCGATGTGATGAGTATCACGCTTTTTTTCGAGAGAGAAAATCGAAGAGAATTGACAGCATTCATCAAAAAAATTGAATGACAAATAACTTATTGATTATTAATTAATTCACGAGATGAATTTACGGTTCTACGCAGTTCACTTTACTGTTGAAGGATAAACGGCACATTTTGCTACGCAAAGAGCAATTTAACGTGAGCGTAAGCGAAACGGCATGTTCTTGATATCTATGTAAGCTTAGGTCAACGTAGCTGGCTGTCTTTTGATCCTCTGCGATTATATCCTGTATAGGATGAGTTATGTGAATCTTTCTCCTGCTGGCAGTTAAGGCACAGCTTTACACCTGGCACTGCCTGTCGGCGGGCTTCAGGGATCGGATCGCCACATTCTTCACATTCATACAGGCTATCACCGCGCGGAATTTCGCCTCTTGCACGTGCAACAGCATCTTCAATTGTACTGTTGATTTGTTCGTTCACAGCGTCATCATTTGCCCAACCCGAAGCCATAGGACTATTCTCCTCACGCTTTTTACCGAGGTTATTATAGCCAAGATGGGGTCAAAAATTGCGCAGTCAAGGGAACATTGCCCGATAAGCGGCGTCGCTATCGGGCAGGTGGTGGGGAAGGTTACTTGTAAATGGTGGCTGTACCATACATCTGGTTCTTACCGCCTGCGGAATTAACCATAAAGCCTTTCGCGCCTTGTTCTTGCGCTTTTTCCGCCAGCTTATCCTCCAGATCACTCAGGTTGGTTGCGCCAGTGGCAGAGACGGTACCTGACGCACGTAGCTGACCGGTATCGGGACTGCTCAAAGGTTGTGCTGCAGACGCCGCGAATGCCACGCCTGCAAGCGTGGTGGCGACGAGTAATACGAGGCATTTTTTCATGATGCTCTCCTCAGTGAAACAACGTGTAGTGCCAGATAAGTTTAGGTCGTCAGTGCGGCAGAAATGGCGTAAAAAATTGATGATGATCTGCTTAAAATTTGAACGAAAAATATTGACGTATGTTGACAAATCAATGACATACATATCATTGATATTTGGGCGATTTGCGCCACTTCGCCCCATATCGCGCGCAGATGCGCTGCAGAGAAGCGCCCGTTTGTTATCAACCCGGTTTACCGCGTTGCGTTATGCGGGTATCTTACGCCGCTGTTAAAAGGAGAATGCTATGTCCCCCCAGAAACCGGGCTTACACCCGCGCAATCGTCACCACAGTCGCTACGACCTTGCCACGCTCTGCAAAGGCACGCCTGAGCTGGCGCAGTATCTCGTCCTGACCCCAGCAGGCGAACAAAGCGTTGATTTTGCCAATCCGCTGGCGGTAAAGGCATTGAATAAGGCGCTGCTGGCGCATTTCTATGGGGTGGCAAATTGGGATATTCCTGAAGGGTTCCTGTGTCCGCCTGTTCCTGGGCGTGCCGATTACCTCCACCATCTGGCCGATCTGCTTGCCGAGACAACGGGAAGTGTGCCAACTCAGGTCACAATCCTGGATGTTGGCGTGGGCGCGAACTGTATTTATCCGCTGATCGGCGTGCATGAGTATGGCTGGCGTTTCACGGGCAGTGAGACGCATGAGCAGGCGTTAGCCAGCGCGCAGGCCATTATCAGCGCCAATCCAGGGCTGACGCGCGCCATTCGCCTGCGTCGTCAGAAAACCCCAGCGGCTATTTTTAACGGCATTATTCATAAAAATGAGCAATATGATGCGACGCTGTGCAACCCGCCGTTCCATGATTCCGCCGCCTCTGCTCGTGCAGGAAGCGAGCGCAAACGTCGCAACCTCGGACAGAGCAAAGATGATGCGCTGAACTTCGGCGGTCAGCAGCAGGAGTTGTGGTGCGAAGGGGGGGAAGTCGCATTCATCAAAACGATGATTACCGAAAGCCAGGCTTTTGGCCGTCAGGTCATGTGGTTTACCACGCTGGTGTCACGCGGCGAAAACCTGCCGCCGCTCTATCGTGCGCTGACTGACGTGGGAGCGGTCAGGGTGGTGAAAAAAGAGATGGCCCAGGGGCAAAAGCAGAGCCGCTTTATTGCCTGGACCTTTATGGACGACGACCAGCGCCGTCGTTTTAGCGCGCGTAAGCGCTAGAGCGTCGGCTCGCCGGGTGGCCGCGACGGCGGTGTGGCCGGTGTTGTGGCTGCCGCTGGCGCGGCGGGCAGAAACTGCCAGGTCTGCACCGGTGGACGAACGCCCGCCAGGTCGAAATGTTTTTTCACCTGGCTGTCCAGCGCGAAGCGAACCGTCCACTGCTTCAGCGGCAGCGTGGTAAACGATACCCGTAGCGTAAATGCCGTGTTGGTTAATCCGACAATCCCGGCAAACGACGGCTCACCAATAATCAGCCCACGAACGTCCTCGGTTTCCATTACCGCAGCGACCGCCTCTTTCAGCGCCTGATTGGCCTTATCAGCATCTTCATGACGATCCACATCGTAATTGGCAACCACCGAGCCAATGCCGCGGACAAAGTTGGCAAAGGTGGTGATCGATGACCACGGAATAATATGATACGCCCCGGTGTCCTGGCGTACGCCAACGGAGCGAATCGACATGCGTTCTACCGTACCGGTTAACGGCCCGATGGTCACCAGATCGCCCGTGTTCATGCCATTTTCAAACTGAATAAAGACCCCGGTAATAATATCTTTCACCAGCGTCTGCGCGCCAAAGGAAATTGCCAGCCCCAGCGCCCCGGCCCCGGCCAGCAGTGGGGCGATGTTAACGCCGATTTCCGAAAGTACGATCATGATGGTGATTGTGCTGATGATCACCGCCAGTGCGTTACGAAACAGCGTTAACAGCGTGCGGGTACGCGCGCTGGGGAGAGGACGGCCATGAATATCGGAAGCCAGCCGGTTTTCGATCAGGCTGGCAAGCAGCGTCCAGCCTACTGCGGAGAAAAACAGAATCAGCACGATGCGGATCAGAATATCAACCGTCTTCTCACCGGCGCCGTTGTGCAGCCAGTTCCAGAAATCAAACAGTCCCCAGGCGTTCAGCAGCAGCATGATGGCGACACACACCGTCAGGATCCGCGCCACATTCAATGCCGTAGAAAGCCAGCCGTTGAGCCGCTTTTGCAGTTCGGGATAATTGCGCTGCGTATGCGGGGAGAGGGTAATGGTTTTGGCGATCCAGCGGGTAAACATTCCGGAAACGAAGGCCGCAATGCCGATGATCACCAGACTGCGCACTGTCGCCCCCATCATAAACTTCAGGCTGTTGCCGGGGTCGAACAGGGAGAAGAAAAACAGGACGATGAAATAGGCGCTTGCCAGCCAATGCCAGACCAGCGCAAAGGCGCGAATAAACAGACTGAAAAAGGCCAGCGATCGTTCCGCAAGATTCAGCAGGTGCTGGGTAATCTCTTTCTTGTTACGAAAAATCAGGTACAGCGCCCACAGCGTAATACACAGCATGATGACCACGTTGGCCATCGCACCAACCTGTACGTTCACCTGATTGGAAATAATCGGAACAGCGACGATCAGGCCATAGCCAATCAGACTGCTCAGCGAACTCAGTCGCCGGTTCCAGTAACGGGCGCTGGCATCCTGAATGGTAAAGGGCCGCAGTTCCGCCACGTTCGGACAGAAGATCAGTCGCAGAATGGCTTTGAAAAATTCGATCAGGGCAAAGGCGTTCAGAAACAGTCCTTGTTGAAACGCGATGGTGCGACTGCCCGCGTTCAGTCTGTCGCTCAACAACTGACCGACAAACAGGGTAAGCGCCAGCAGAAGCAGATCAATAATAAAGGCGCCAACGATCATTGCCGGTAGCTGGAGCCAGTTGCTGCGCTCGCGGTTCTTCTTCCGCGCCCAGGTTCCCATTTTACGGTACAACGGCAACATACACAGACGAATCAACCAGTAGAAGCCGAACACCGCAGCGGCCAACATCAGAAAGTGACTGAGGGCATTACTGAAGGTCTGGCTGTTAAAGGGCTTGTGTGGCGCATCTGTGATGTTGCGATAGAGTTGGGCAAAGCGGCCAGACAGGGCTTCGCCGTAATGGCGGCTGAGATCGGTAACGTTCTCCAGTACCGTTTTTTCCTCCACAACCACCGGCGGGGTGATTTTGGGCACCGGTTCCGGCGGTGGCGTGGCGGCAACGGTACGCAACTGGTCAATCAATTCTTTGCGCGATGTCTCATTTTCCAGTACGTCGGCCAGCGCTCCGTAGGCCGCTTTCTTTTGCTCGACATCAGGTTCGGGCGCAGGTGTTGTTTGCGCGTCAGCATCAGCGCCGGTTGTGACGCCGGGAATGGTTACCGCCTGGGCTGGTGCGCCCAGCAGGCAAAAGAGGATGAACAGGATCCACCGCATGACTCCTCCAGTGAGAAAACAGAACAAAGAGATAAGTATAGTGGCTGGAGGCGCGGCGATTCGAAATGGGAAGAGTCGTAGAGAAACCTCCCTTCCAGATGGAAGGGAGGCAGGCCGTCAGGAAACGTGCTGCAAGAACTCCTGCAAACGCTGGCTTGGCGGGTTTTCAATCAGGGTTTGCGGATTACCGTCCTCGGCAATACGGCCCTTATCGATGAAGATCAGGCGTGAGGCGACTTTTTCGGCAAAGCCGATTTCGTGCGTAACGATGACCATCGTCATCCCTTCTTCCGCCAGATCCTGCATCACTTTCAGTACTTCGTGGCGCAGTTCCGGATCGAGCGCAGAGGTCGGTTCATCAAACAGCATCATCTTCGGCTTCACCGCCAGGGCGCGGGCAATCGCCACACGCTGTTGCTGACCGCCGGAAAGCTCAGACGGGTAGTGGTGAGCGCGCTCGGCCAGACCCACTTTCGCCAACAGCTCTTTTGCCTGCTTCTCGGCAGCGTCTTTCTTCGTCCCACGAACGCGCAACGGGCCAAACATGACGTTTTCCAGCGCGGTCAGATGAGGGAAAAGATAGAACTGCTGGAACACCATCCCGGCTTCCTGACGGATCAGACGCTCGTCGACCTTCGGGTCGTTGACCTTGAGCCCATCAACGATCAGATCGCCGGAGGTAATCTCTTCGAGTTTATTTATGCAGCGCAACAACGTGGATTTACCGGAACCCGATGGCCCGATAATCACCACCACTTCGCCCTGCTTAATGCTCAGATCGATGTTATGCAGCACCTGGGTCGGGCCAAAATGCTTTGAGACGTTTTTAAATTCAATCACAGGATTTTCATCCTTCTTTCCAGACTACGAAGCACGATGTTCAGGACTTGCGTGATGATGAGGTAAATAACACCCACCGCAGTCCAGATTTCCAGGGCACGGAAATTGCCGGCAATAATTTCCTGACCGCTGCGGGTCAGTTCCGCCGCGCCGATGACGATAAACAGCGATGTATCTTTGATACTGATGATGAGCTGGTTACCGAGCGAAGGCAGCATACGACGCAGCGCAAGTGGCATGATCACATGACGGATGGTTTCCCGACGGGAAAGACCCAGCGCCAGACCCGCTTCGCTAAATCCTTTATGGATCGACAGGACCGAACCACGAGTGATTTCCGCGATATAGGCACCGGAGTTAATCATGATCGTGATAACGGCGGCGCTGAAGGTGTCGATGCGCAAGTCCGGGAAAGCCATCGGCAGGGCGAAATAGATGTACATCACCTGGACGACGATCGGCGTGCCGCGGATGACTTCAATGAAGACGAGAGAGACGTGATTGGCGATCCAGCCGCCATAAGTTCGGGCTAAACCCGCCAGCAAGCCGATGATGATCCCGCCAGCCAGACCGAGGATGGAGATCCAAAGGGTCATTTTGGCGCCCTGAAGCAGGATCGGAATGGCGGGCCAGATGGCGCTCCAGTCAAACTGCATATGTTGTTCCTGTTACCGTGGTGAAAAAAAAATCAAATGCCCGGTACGCTTAGCGCCCCCGGGCAACATCTGAAGGCAAAGCCATTATTATTTAGGTTCAGTACCGAACCATTTTTTGTAGATTTCGTTATAAGTACCGTTGTCACGCAGCGTTTTCAGCGCGCCATTCACTTTCTCGCGCAGTTCGTCGCTGCCTTTCGGGAATGCGATACCGTACTGCTGCGCTTCCAGTGATTCACCCACCGCTTTGAACTGGCCGTTACCTGCGGTTTTGATGAAATACAGGATGTTCGGCGTATCGTGCAGAACCGCGTCTGCGCGGTTGGTACCCAGTTCCATGTAGGCGTTATCGATGTTCGGGAACTGACGCAAATCTTTCGTTTTGATGTTGGCTTTGGCGTAATCAACGGAGCCAGTACCGCTCTTCACCGCGACCACTTTACCGTCCAGATCTTTTACGCTTTTTACGTCGTTGTTGTTGGTTTTCACCATCACTAACAGACCGCTTTTGTAGTAACCGTCAGAGAAATCGATCGCTTTTTTGCGCTCGTCAGTAATGGTGATGCCCGCCAGCGCCAGGTCAACGTTTTTGGTTTGCAGCGCCGGGATAATGCCGCTGAAATCCATCGGTTTCAGTTCATAATCCAGCTTCAGTTCTTTTGCTACGGCGGCCCACAGGTCCACATCAAAGCCAACGTATTTGTCACCCTGTTTGAATTCAAACGGCACGAACGCGGTGTCAGTTGCGACAACCAGTTTCTTATCCGCGGCATGAGAGGACACCGCAAAAGCCAGAGCAAGTGCTGCCAGTGAAACTTTTAATACAGACTTCATAGCATTTCCTTTTTTATCCACGGGGCGATCCCCTGCGAGAACGATAAATGTAATGAAAAAATCGTGCCAGTTTTGCAACCCCTTGTTTTAACAAGAGGGGACTACACGCTTGTGCACAGGTCTCGGAGCAAAACTCGCTTTTTGCACCATTCTGGGGCACTGATTTAGTGCAGCCTGGAGGGGGCGTGAACGGTCTGCCTATTTAGCGCAAAGATCGTTGATAAAACAATCTTTCGTTAACGATTGTGTGAGGTGATTATTACAAATATTTTACTTTACGACGGAGTGGTGACGATGTGGTGCACCATAAAAGTGCAAAACCCCCGCCGTGGCGAGGGTAGTAGAGGGAATACTTATGAGGCGATTATTCGATGTTGGATTCGATGAACCACAGGAATTTGTCGAGATCGCGGGATGCGGCGGTAAAGATATCGGCGGTATCTTCGTCTTTCGCTTCGCTGATGGCTTTACGCACATCGTTAGCGACGACAGCATAACGGTCTGCCAGTTCTTTCAGATGATCCTGAACGGTATGGATATCCAGCGGATAGCTTTTCAACGGCGTTTTGCTGTTAATAACCTGCGTAGTCCCCAACGCCACACCGCCCAGCTGTACGGCACGCTCTGCCATGGTATCGAGATGGTCGGTTAATGCCGTACGGAAGCCATCCAGCATCTCATGGACGGCAATAAAATTAGCGCCACGCATATTCCAGTGGGCCTGCTTGGTGATCAGTGACAGGTCGATAAACTGGATCACCTGACGATTCAGCAACTCAACCGTTGCTTTCTTATCGCTGTCAGAGACATCGTTGCGGGTATAAAGCAGATTGGACGCTTTTGTTTTTACCAATTTAGCGGTACTCATAATTTCATATCCTCTTGATGTTATGTCCCAGTAATTTACGAGATTCAGTATAGCACCGGTTATGATTCCTGCTTTTCTGGCTCTGCCTATCGCTTTAATAGTATTTAACACCATTGGTATTTAATTGCATTACTATTCATGTAGTTGCGCAAGGGTTAGACCGGCGGTAACAATATTCTGATGCCGACATGAGAAGGCGGATAAATAGTCGGTACGGGGCAGATAGACGGTGGGGAAATATCAGGAAAATACAGGGAAAACAGCGGGAAGATATTCTGCATGGTTATGCAACCATGCAGAAATGTAAAATTAATTTACATCAACCTCTTTTATTTTGCTTTCCCGTCGAATGGTCAACGTCGAGCCCATCGAGGCGGCAATGATCGCGCCAAGCGCCAGCAACTGGACAAACGTGAGCATTTCGCCCAGAAACAGGATACCTGCCAGTGCGGCCAGTGCGGGTTCCATACTCATCAGCGTACCAAAGGTGCGCGTAGGCAGACGGGTTAAGGCAATCATCTCCAGCGAGTAGGGGAGCGCTGTCGACAGTACCGCAACCGCCAGACCCAGCGGAATGACAGACCAGTGCCAGAGCGCTTCCCCGGCCTGCACAGCCCCAAGTGGGACGAAAACCAGAGCCGCAATCAGCGAACCTATCGCGACGGTGGCCGGGCCGTGCTCAGCGCCGGCGCGTTGTCCGCTGAGAATATAGATAGCCCAGCAGGCGCCTGCGCCCAGTGCCATGGTGGCGCCGAACAGGTCGACATGCGAAACGTCCTGACCCAGCGGAAGCAGGAACCAGAGTCCGAGAACCGCCAGTACCACCCAGATAAAATCAACGGGGCGTCGCGAAGAGAACAGGGCGACCGCCAGCGGCCCGGTAAACTCCAGCGCGACAGCGATCCCCAGCGGGACCGTCTGAATTGACAGATAGAAGAGGTAGTTCATTCCCCCCAGCGACAGACCGTAAAAAAGCAGCGGCAGACGCTGCTCTTTGGCAAACCGCAGACGCCATGGCTTGAAGAAGACAATAAGAATCAGCGTGCCTAACGCCAGACGGAGGGCGGTGACACCGGGCGCGCCAACCAGCGGAAACAATGATTTTGCCAGTGATGCGCCGCTCTGGATTGAGGCCATGGCAATAAGCAGTACTAAAACAGGCAGCCAAACTGGCGTTTTACGTAACGACCCTGGCATCCGTTCTCCCGACATAACTGTAGATACACGCCATCCAGCAACTTGCCTGATTTGTGTATAGAAAAGTAAAAGAGGCAGTGTAATGGAAATAACCATCTACGGTTGAGTCTTCGTTGAAAAAAAATTTCTGGAAAGCCGTAAAATGGCGGCAAATTGATGGATTAATGCGCTGGCAGATTAGGAATAATCTGGATGAATGTCCTTTATTATGCGCGTAATAATGGGGAAAATATCTGGAAAAGTGATGTTAATTGAAAGAGATAGCGGTTGATGGAAACGTTCTGTTACATGAAATTGCCCGTTAGACATCACTAATCGCAAAGAGTTTCTCATCAATTTTTGATATATTTAACACTTAGGATTTATTTGAAGCACATTTGAGGTGGTTATGAAAAAAATTGCATGTCTTTCAGCACTGGCCGCTGTTCTGGCTATCTCCGCAGGTTCCGCTGTCGCTGCAACGTCTACCGTTACCGGTGGTTATGCTCAGAGCGATGCTCAGGGCGCGGCGAACAAAATGAACGGTTTCAACCTGAAGTATCGCTATGAGCAGGACAACAACCCGCTGGGCGTAATCGGTTCCTTCACTTACACCGAAAAAGATCGTACTAACGGTGCAGGCGATTACAACAAAACTCAGTACTACGGCATCACTGCTGGTCCGGCTTATCGTCTGAACGACTGGGCAAGCATCTACGGTGTTGTGGGTGTGGGCTACGGTAAATTCCAGGACACCAACTACCCGACGCATAAAGATGACACCAGCGATTATGGTTTCTCTTATGGCGCAGGTGTGCAGTTCAACCCGATCGAAAATGTTGCTCTGGACTTCTCTTACGAGCAGAGCCGTATTCGTAGCGTTGACGTTGGCACCTGGATCGCAGGCGTCGGTTACCGCTTCTAATCACGTCCGTGATATAAAAAATCCGCCTCAAGGGGCGGATTTTTTTTAGCTGTGTTTCAAGATGTTAGCGAGATTTGGTGCTAAAGATATCGGTTCCCAGGTGGTTATAATCCACCTTCTGCAATTTGAAATTGGTGATATACACCGGCCCGGCTTTCTGTTCAGAGATAAACCGGTACTTCAGCTTAATCTCTTTTGCACTGATCCCTGTCCACTGTGAGAAAAAGCCAAGGAAGTCGTTGGCGGAGCGCCGCGCTTTGATGACTTTATGCGCTTTGTCATCGCTGGAGAGCACCATAAACGGGACCTGAAAGTTTTGCTGGAACTGGTCGTCATGCGCCAGGTACTGTACTTCCTTCCCGCGCTCTTTAAAGGCGAGACCGTGATCGGAGAAATACGCCAGCGAGAAACTGTCGCCGCTGTTGCGGAGCTGATCGTACAGTTTTCGCAGCAGGTCGTCGGTCTGAGTCATGGTATAGAGATAGCAGGAGGTTTCTTTCGACTGGACGAACGTGTCGTACTTGCCTTTTGTCCGATCGCAGGCCTGTGGATGAGACCCCATCAGATGCAGGACAATCAGCTGCGGCTGGGTGCGTTCCGTTTCCAGCACCTGTGCGGTCATTTTTAACAGCGCCTCGTCCTGGGTGTTTTTGTCCGCCTCGAAGTCACCGTTTTTAAGAAAATGCACTTCATCAGCCCGCTTTGCGATACTGGCGATAGCGGTATCGTATTCGCCGATTTGTCCCTGATTCGAGAACCACCACGTCTGGAAACCGGCGCGGTTTGCCAGCGTGACAAAGTTGTCCTGATACTGCGGCTTATCATCAACGACCCGGTTGAGGGTCAGCCCGAGCGATTTTTGCGTTGACCCGCTGGCCGCGACGTAATCGGCAAACAGGTAGCCGTTAACGCTGCTGGCAAACGGAGTGTTATCCCAGTGACCGCCAAACGCCCCCAGCGCATCACGACGAGCGCTTTCACCGATCACCACCACATAGGTGTGATATTTCGGCTTCACAGCGGTGACAGTCCAGGTGTCTTTCATGCTGGCTAACTTCGCCATGCGCTCCTGCTCGTCAATGACTTCATTGTTATTGACGATGACGTCTTTGGCGAAACGGAACACCGGATAGCCGGTATCCTTTAATTTAAACACACCGCCCCAGGCCAGGTTCTGTACGGGGG
Source organism: Citrobacter sp. MGH 55 (assembly GCF_016906145.1). NCBI lineage: Bacteria > Pseudomonadati > Pseudomonadota > Gammaproteobacteria > Enterobacterales > Enterobacteriaceae > Citrobacter > Citrobacter sp. MGH 55. The sequence goes on along the minus strand of NZ_CP070239.1, from coordinate 4,494,857 downwards.
TGACAAAAAAAGCCACGACGCTGAACAGCAGGCACAGGCTGTCATATTTATTCCAGCGTTTCTTCTCTTCGTCAGGTTTGCGACGCACGGCGATCACGCCAAGGGCAAAGATAAACACCCCCATCAGGTAATTATACCAGGGGAAAATCGTCAGGATTTCCGTGGACTCTTCCATATTGGTCGAGTGTAGTGCCAGCAGCGTATTAAAGTTTGGCGATCCGTAGGCCTGGCCGAAAGGAAAGTAACAGGCGGCGACCAGCGAACACACGCCGATCAGCACCTTCTGCGCTTTCGGCGCGCTCCGCCAGAGCAACTGCAATATGCAGGTGAAGGCAAGGGTATACAGCAGACTAAACGGATAGCCCAGCGCCAGGTTGATCAGCAGCGACTGCAAAACATAAAAGCCAGTCCACGGGCTTAGGGCCCGGCTGCGAGCAAGAAGTGATTCTTTGACGGTTAAATTCATATGCCACTATCGTAAAAACGCCATGTGCTTACCCTGGCGCCAAGGGTCATTACCTGCTGAGAGTGCGTGAAGAGGGAAAGAGGTCCGCATCTGCGAGCCGCAAGTTAGGCAGGGCTGCAAGAAGATAGAGCGTGTGAATGTGAAGGTCAACGGGCAGACAGAAATTGTTTTGCGAAGGGGTTAGCAAATCCGACAAAAAGAAGGGCTATTTTGACATAAGCAGAAGTGTAACGGCCATAGATGACAGCCAGATGACGCGGCGTACCGCGACGCCGCGTTATTTATCCGAGGGCTTATCCTGCTCAGGTTTGCTGTTGATCATATCGCACAGCATTGAGAGCAGCATTAACCGGACTTTAAAGGGAGAATGACTGAACACGCGCATACACCTCTTGAACTCGTTCATATTGACCTCCTGACGTTCTGGTCCCTCGATCCGTGAGAGATGACTGCATTACATACAGATATAGCACAGGCTATATTATATAGCTATTGCTAAAACGTTAATTTTTTGTGCCAGGGCAACTCTGGTTTACAATGGACGCTCTCCAATTAGATGCTGTTAACGCGTCACAGGAATGAGGAAGCAGAATGAGTCGTCGCGCAGGTATGCCAACAACAAAAAAAGTGACGCAGTTAGTGAACGTTGAAGAACACGTTGAAGGGTTTCGTCAGGTGAGAGAGGCGCATCGCCGCGAACTGATCGACGACTACGTTGAGTTGATTTCTGACCTGATTATTGAGGTCGGGGAGGCGCGTCAGGTGGATATGGCGGCCCGGCTCGGGGTGTCCCAACCCACGGTGGCGAAGATGCTCAAACGCCTGGCCTCGGTGGGATTGATCGAAATGATCCCCTGGCGCGGCGTTTTCTTAACCCCGGAAGGGGAGAAGCTGGCGCAGGAAAGCCGTGAGCGCCATCAGATCGTGGAGAACTTCCTGCTGGTGCTGGGGGTGAGCGCTGAGATTGCTCGTCGCGATGCCGAGGGGATGGAGCATCATGTCAGTCAGGAGACGCTGGACGCATTTCGGCTGTTTACCGAACAACACGGAACTTCCGTTGAATGAACCTGCCTATATTGCGGGCGTTGAAACGCGACCGTTTTTTTCAGCTATTGATTGTCGTTGGCGTGGCGTTGAGTCTGTGGGTGCCGTTCACGCCACGGACGTGGCCTGGCGCTATTGACTGGCACACCATTATCATCCTGAGCGGCCTGATGTTGCTGACGAAAGGCGTTGAGCTTAGCGGCTATTTCGATGTGCTGGGACGTAAAATGACCCGCCGCTTTGCGACTGAACGCCGTCTGGCGATGTTCATGGTGCTGGCAGCGGCGCTGCTTTCCACTTTTCTGACCAACGACGTCGCGCTTTTTATCGTTGTGCCGCTGACCATTACGCTGAAGAAACTGTGTGCGATACCGGTCAACCGGCTGATTATTTTTGAAGCGCTGGCCGTGAATGCTGGCTCGCTGTTAACGCCCATCGGCAACCCACAAAACATTTTGCTGTGGGGGCGTTCTGGTCTCTCATTTTTTGCCTTTATCAGCCAGATGGCGCCGCTTGCCGTTGCGATGATGGTGACGCTGCTGGTCGTGTGCTGGTTCTGCTTCCCTAATAAGCCGCTGTCGTACCACACCGGCACGCATGCGCCGCAATGGCAGCCGCGACTGGTATGGGGGTGTCTGGGGCTGTACATCGTCTTTCTGACGGCGCTGGAGTTCAAACAAGAGCTGGTAGGGCTGGCGATTGTCGCGCTGGGGTTTCTGTTACTGGCGCGGCGTGTGGTGTTGAGTATTGACTGGACGCTGTTGCTGGTGTTTATGGCGATGTTTATTGATGTTCATCTACTGACGCAACTGCCGGCGTTGCAGGGAACGTTAAGTCACGTCGGCTCGCTGTCTGAACCCGGCCTGTGGCTGACGGCAATTGGCCTGTCGCAGTTTATCAGCAATGTTCCCGGCACCATCTTACTGCTGAATTACGTGCCTCCGACCGTGCTGCTGGCATGGGCGGTCAACATCGGTGGATTTGGTTTGTTGCCGGGATCGCTGGCGAATTTGATTGCGCTACGGATGGCAAACGACCGACGCATCTGGTGGCGCTTTCATCTCTATTCACTGCCGATGCTGGTGTGGGCGGCGTTGGTGGGGTATGGGCTGTTACTGCTGAGATAATCCCAAATAAAATCAACAAAAAAGGGCGGAAAAATTATCCGCCCTTTTTATTGTCCAGATTCGTATCAGTTCAGACGAACCGGCATCCCTGAACGGTTCTGAATCGCTTGTTCCACAATACTCTGGTCAACATCGGCCTGATTGGTGATGTTCTGAATGCTCTTCGACAGGGTAATCGGTACGATTTCGCCGCCTTCAAACTGCGCTTCAGTGGTCGACAGTGGGTTGTGAACTTCGATGTAACGGCTGCCATCTGGCTCAGTGGTCGCTTTTACCGGCTCATCAATAAACTGTACGCGCGTGCCGACAGGCACATTCTGGAACAGGAATTTGATGTCTTCGTTACGCAGACGCACGCAGCCGTGGCTCACGCGCAGGCCGATACCGAAGTTGGCGTTAGTACCGTGAATGGCGTACAGACGCCCAATGTACAGCGCGTACAGACCCATCGGGTTATCCGGACCTGCCGGAACAACGGCAGGCAGCGGTTCACCTGCGGCACGATATTCAGCGTGCATTTTCGCGGTTGGCGTCCAGGTCGGACCGGCTTTCTTACGTTCTACTTTGGTGGTCCAGTTGATAGGCGTGTCTTTACCTAACTGACCGATACCGATAGGCAGGACGATCACCGTATTGGTGCCCTTCGGGTAGTAGTACAGACGCATTTCCGCGCTGTTAATCACGATGCCTTCGTGCACGGTGTCCGGCAGAATCAACTGCTGCGGAATATTCAACACGGTGCCGCCTTTTGGCAGGAAGGTATCCACGCCCGGGTTGGCTTCCAGCATGTTGGAAAGTCCCATCTGGTATTCAGCAGCAAAATATTCCAGCGGCTGCGTGTTACCTTCCGGGATGGTGATAACCTGATTCTGACCAATGACGCGACTACCATCCGTTGGCAGGGGATAAGTGACAGCGGATGCGGTATTGCAAAAGCCGACGACCGCGAGTGCTGCCGCGAAAAACGTTGTTAATTTCATATTCATGTTATGCGAGATTCATTGCCTGGCAGGCTGTTGGGTTGAGAATTCTGTAGTGTTGGGAGCGCATTATATGTGCATTCCTGTTAACAGGGAATTCAGATGTGTACGAAATCACATTTTTTTCCTGTTACCCCAGTGTAGTCGTTTGCGACGAGGCGCGATCTTATTTCAGACTTGTGGCATAATACGCGGTTTGTCACATATTCTTTAGGATACGTCCGTGTTAGTTTCCAGCAACGTCACCATGCAGTTCGGCAGTAAGCCGCTGTTCGAAAACATTTCCGTCAAATTTGGCGGCGGCAACCGTTACGGCCTGATTGGCGCCAACGGTAGCGGTAAATCCACCTTTATGAAAATTCTCGGCGGCGACCTTGAGCCGACGCTGGGTAACGTTTCTCTCGATCCGAACGAGCGTATCGGTAAGCTGCGCCAGGATCAGTTTGCTTTTGAAGAGTTCACGGTGCTCGATACGGTGATCATGGGCCACGGGGAACTGTGGGAAGTGAAGCAGGAGCGCGATCGTATCTACGCCTTGCCGGAGATGAGCGAAGAAGATGGCTACAAGGTGGCCGATCTGGAAGTGAAATACGGCGAAATGGACGGTTACTCGGCTGAAGCGCGCGCCGGTGAACTGCTGCTTGGCGTTGGTATTCCGGTAGAGCAACACTACGGTCCGATGAGCGAAGTCGCTCCCGGCTGGAAGCTGCGTGTACTGCTGGCCCAGGCGCTGTTTTCCAATCCGGATATTCTGCTGCTCGACGAACCGACCAACAACCTGGACATCGATACCATTCGCTGGCTGGAGCAGGTGCTGAACGAACGTGACAGCACCATGATCATCATTTCGCACGACCGTCACTTCCTGAACATGGTGTGCACGCACATGGCGGATCTCGACTACGGCGAACTGCGAATTTATCCGGGGAACTACGACGAATATATGACCGCCGCGACGCAGGCGCGCGAACGTCTGCTGGCGGATAACGCCAAGAAAAAAGCGCAGATTGCCGACCTGCAATCCTTCGTCAGCCGTTTTAGTGCCAACGCCTCTAAATCTCGTCAGGCGACGTCTCGTGCCCGTCAGATTGATAAAATCAAACTCGATGAAGTGAAGGCATCCAGCCGTCAGAACCCGTTTATCCGCTTTGAGCAGGACAAGAAACTGTTCCGTAACGCGCTGGAAGTGGAAGCGATCAGCAAAGGTTTTGATAACGGTCCGCTGTTTAAAGGCGTGAACCTGCTGCTGGAAGTCGGTGAAAAGCTGGCGGTACTGGGGACCAACGGCGTGGGTAAATCGACGCTGCTGAAAACGCTGGTGGGCGATCTGGACGCCGACAGCGGTACCGTGAAATGGTCGGAGAACGCGCGCATTGGTTATTACGCGCAGGATCACGAATATGAATTCGAAAACGATCTGACGGTCTTCGACTGGATGAGTCAGTGGAAGCAGGAAGGCGATGACGAACAGGCGGTGCGCAGCATCCTCGGTCGTCTGCTGTTCAGCCAGGACGATATCAAAAAGCCAGCTAAGGTGCTGTCGGGTGGTGAAAAGGGTCGCATGCTGTTCGGTAAATTGATGATGCAGAAACCAAACATTCTGGTCATGGATGAACCGACTAACCACCTCGATATGGAATCCATCGAATCGCTGAACATGGCGCTGGAGATGTATCAGGGTACCCTGATCTTCGTTTCTCACGACCGTGAATTTGTGAGCTCGCTGGCGACCCGCGTGCTGGAAATCACCCCAGAGCGCGTGGTGGACTTCAGCGGCAACTACGAAGACTACCTGCGCAGTAAAGGGATCGACAACTAATTTCCCGTCGTCTTTCACGCTGCAGATGCGTTGGCTTCACCTGTTCACCCCGGTCACTTACTTATGTAAGCTCCCGGGGATTCACAGGTTTGCCGCCTTCCTGCAGCGCGAAATACTTAGGGAAAGGAGGCGTGCTCCTGTTCCCTCTCCCCGTGGGAGAGGGTTAGGGTATCAGCCCGCACTACAACACCCACTCACTCCCTTCAACGCCATTTACCAACAGCGAGCGTCTTTCGCCTGTCGGTAACGATACCTTCAGGGATTTCCACGCCGGACGATAATCCCCGCGGGCGTTCACCTTCAGGTTAATGGTTGCGCCGTCGCATTGCATTTCCCACTCCACCCACAGCGCATTGCCGTTCTGGTAGCCCCAGCTTTCGCCATCGTCTTCAAACAGCATTCCGGTGGTCGTGCCGACGCCCTTCACCGGGAACAGCTTCAGCTCGCGGGTGTTGTCTTTTTCAGCGGACACATGGGTAATGCGCTCGCTAAACGGCAGACCCGCCCCGGCGCGTACCAGCAGCGGCAGTTTTTCCAGCGGCGCATCACGGGTGATCCACTGACCGCCAGAGAACCACTCGTGAGTGTAAAAATCGTACCAGCCGGTTTCGTTATCCGGCAGCCAGACGCGGCGCTCACGCTGACCCGCTTCTACCACGCTTGCCACCAGTATGTCGCGGCCCAACAGGAAATCATCGCATTCTTCAAAGGTCTGCGCGTCATGCTCATGGTCGAGGAACGTCGGACGTAGCATCGGTTCGTCATCGGCATGCGCCTGCCAGAGCAGGGTGTAGAGATAGGGCAGCAGCCGATAACGCAGCGCTATCGCGCTGCGAATGGCTGGCGTCACGCCCGGATACATCCATGGCTCGTTCACCGTATGGTCGTCATTCCACGAGTGAATGGTAAAGCGTGGATGCATCACCCCATTCTGTACCCATCTTACGAACAGTTCGGCGTCGGGTTTATCGCCAGAGAATCCGCCGACATCGTGACCGACGTTGAACAGCCCGGAAAGACTCATTCCCAGCCCCATGCGGGTGTTATAACGCAGCGTGTCCCAACTGGTGCGGTTATCGCCGCTCCAGGTCTGAACGTAACGTTGCATACCGGCGCAACCCGAGCGGGAAATCAGATACGGTCGCTTATCCGGGGCAAAACGCTGTTGCGCTTCCAGCGAGGCGCGCATCATCAGTAACGGCATCACCGGGCGAATGTGTTTGATGGCAATTTCCTTGCCAAAGCCGTAACAGCGCGCTTCGCCGTCCCACACTTCGAACTCGTTGTTATCGTTCCAGGTGGAGTCGATGCCCATCTCCAGCAGTTGCGTCGTCACACCGTTCTGCCACCACTGAATGGTCTGCGGGTTGGTAAAGTCGAGGTGCGATCCTTCGTCATCCCAGAAACTGGAACGTTCCGGTGAATCGGTTTCTGAATCACGAATAAACAGGCCGCTTTCCGCGACGTCGTTATAGCGAGGGTGATCCTGCAACAGACAGGGCTTGATGTTGGCAGCAAGCTTCAGCCCGGCATCGTGGAATGCCTGACTCATCACTTTAGGTTGCGGCACTTTGTCGTAGTTCCAGTTAAAGACATAGCGCTTACCGTTAATTGAGGTATATCCCGACGAGAGCTGGAACGAGTCGCACGGAATCGCGTGTTCTTCACACAGTCGGATAAAGTTCATGAGCTGGTTTTGCGCGTCCGGCGCGTCGGTATAGTGCATCGTGGAACCGCTGTAGCCCAGACTCCACTTCGGCCCAAACAGCGTTTTCCCGGTCAGGCGCACAAAGGCTTTGGTGACGTCCAGTACCCGTTTGCCGGTAAACAGGTAGTAATCAATATCGCCTGCTTCCGCCTGCCAGCGGCGATAAGCGGTGTGATAATTATCGATCTCGTTCCCCAAATCCAGCCAGCAACTGCTCAGGTTGTCGTAAAACAGGCCGTAGCTCACGTCGTCGCGGCGGGTGAGAGTGAACGGGATGTGTTTGTACAGCGGGTCGGTGCTCACGGCGTTGTAACCCATCGCATCCAGATTACGCATTTCATAGCGCTTACCGTTACGCTGTAGATCGCCGGCTTTTTCACCCAGGCCGTAGAAACGTTCGTCTTTACGGCGGCTCAGGTAATGTGCGACACCATCGCCGTGGGCGTTGATCAGATAGGCGCTGGTGGCGCGATCGTTGACCAGCGACTGCCAGGCGCCGGCATCGTTACGATATTCCCACTCCAGCCACAGTGGTTGATGGACGGTGACGCGCAGTTGGTGGGTCGACACCGTCACGCTATCGTCCTGCTGTGAAAGCGTCCAGTCCGGGCAACTGAAACCGCTGATGTCGTCGCGGTGCCGACCTTCCCACGGTACGTCTTTTTCAGGCGCGATGCTCCAGGTTCGGTCCAGCGCCAGTTCACCTTTGCGTTTGATCAGCACACGGAAGAGATTTTCTTCCAGTACGTAAAGACACAGACGGTGCTGTTTATCCACCACCAGTTCAAGGTGAGTGGCCGATTGTTTATCAAGGGTCCAGTTTTTCAGGGTTTTCATATGCAATACATCCACGATCAGGCGCGCTTGGCGCGACGTTCAGCAATAAATGCCACCAGGAAAACAGCGCCAATCAGGTCAAAGAAACCCATGGCAATGAAGAGGGGGTTAAAGCCGATTTTGTCAGCCGTAACACCAATCAAAAGAGAGAACAGGAAGCTGGCGATCCACGCCGCCGAACCGCGCATACCGTTAACGGTGGCCATCTGGCCTTTATCAAACGACTCGACAACGAGCGCACTCAGCATGCAGGAGATGATCTGATGTCCGAAGCCGCCAATAGAGATCAGGACAATGGTGATATACGGGTCGCGGGTAATGGCCACAATGGCCAGAGAGATCATCAGGAACGCGCCCGTCACGGAGCTGGCTACGACCGAGTTAACGCGGGAGCAGCCGAACCAGCGGGTATACAGACGCGTCAGGTAGCCACTCGCTACGCTGCCGAGATCGGCGGCCAGGAACGGTAGCCAGGCAAACATCGCGATCTGCTTCAGATCCATACCGTGTTCTTTGGCGAGATACAGCGGCACCCAGAAGCTCAGTACGGCCCAGGCCGGCTCCGCCATAAAAGCCGGGATGGCGATACCATAGAATCGTTTGTTTTTTGAGACGGTTTTTAACGCTGTCAGGAAAGGCAGCTTGACGGCTGGTGGTTCGTTATCCTGCTTAATAAAGTCCAGTTCATCTTTACTCAGATTCGGATGCTGTTCCGGGTTGTGATAGAACGCCCACCACAGGACGACCCACACCAGCGCCAGCACACCGGTAAACATAAACGCACCCTGCCAGCCAAACGAGGCGTGCGCGAAGTAGATGATAGGCGGCGCGAGCATCGCGCCAATGGAAAAGCCGACACCAGCCCAGCCGGCAGCGACGGGACGCTCTGATTTCGGAAACCATTCGCCAATTGTTTTCGCGTTGGCTGGGGTTGCGGCCGCTTCTGAGGCACCCATAAAAAAGCGCAGGATCGCAAGATGCAACCAGCTTCCGGCACCGGCATGAAAAATACACATGAGCGCCCAGATACCAGCGCAAACCATGAAGCCAATTTTCAAACCAATCACGTCGATCAGCCATCCGCATAACGGCTGGAAAATGGTGTAGGCAATCTGAAATGCGCCGACAATCCACGAATATTGCTCGGTAGTGATGCCCAGGTTCTCTTTCAGTTCCGGTGCCAGAATGCCTAATGAATTTCGGGTGATGTAGTTAACGGTGACGCCGAGTAAAAAAAGTACCAGCACATACCAGCGCAGATTTTTTATGACGCGACGGGGCTTGCTTGTCGCAACCGTATTGTTGATGTCCTGACTCATTTTCTGTCTCCACAAGACGGACGGTAGGGGGATGAATGTTTAAAATGTCATACGGTTATCGCTTTAGTTTTTATTGCGTTAAGCGATGAAGTTGCTATACAACTAGTATGGAAGCTGTATGACAAATTCACCTTAAGGGAGAAAATGGGCGACCAATAGCAGAATTTGTGCAAGCTTTCTCATCAATGCACGCAGTCATCTGTCAATATTCATTTGAAGCCAGTCAGAGCTTCAATTTCAGGTCGTGAAAATTTTTTCATGAGGCAAGTGGAGCAAGATCACAAAATGGATAAAAGGTTAAAAATCAAGGAAATTGCCGCCCGAACGCAGCTCTCGATCAGCACCGTTTCGCGTGTGCTGGCGGGTAAGTCCAACACCAGCGACAACGCCCGGCGTCTCGTGCTGGAATGCGCACGTGAACTGGGTGTGATGGAGGGGATGGCGGCAGGACGTCTGCTACTCAATAGCCTGATGATCTTTGCGCCACAGCGGGCATTTGATGAGCGGTCCGACATCTTTTATTACCGTGTGATCCAGAGTGTGAATAAAGGACTGGCTTCGCACGAAGTCCGGTTGCGCTACTGCGCTCTTGAGGAACATGACAGTGATGCGCAATTGTTTCTGGCGCGAATGAACGAACCGGATACGCATGCCGCTATTTTGCTGGGGATCGACGATCCGCATATTCATGATTTAGCCGTTGATGTCGGAAAACCGTGCCTGTTGATTAACTGTCGCGATCGGCTCATGCGTCTTCCCGTGGTGGCACCCGATCATCGGGCGATTGGTGAACGAGCGGCGGGCTATCTGTTTGAAATGGGGCATCGTGAGGTGATGAACGTTCTCTGCCTGCGCCGATACACAATGGAGCTGCGCTTAGCAGGGATCCGCGATGCGTGGCGGTCACATAACATGAAGTTCACTGACGACCGCGATCTGCTGGTCGCCACAAATTTTAGCGCCAGAGAGACAGAACAACTGGTCAGTGAATGGATTCGCGAGAGAAAAGGGCAAGATTTACCCACCGCCTTTTTAGTCGGGGGAGATTTTATGGCGGCAGGGGTCATCAGCGCGCTGCAAAAACGGGGATTACGTGTCCCTCAGGATATCTCGGTGATGAGTATCGATGGTTTTAATCTGGCGTCGATTCAGGATGTCCCCTTAACAGCAGTTCATGTTCCCCGGGATGAGTTGGGGACAGAAGCGGTGTATATGCTCCAGCAACGTCTGGTGCGCCCGGAGGCGCCAGTCAGTTCGTTGTTACTCAATGGTACGCTTGCGGTACGGGAGTCGGTCCGGCGGATACGTCAGGGGAAACGACGCACCGCCGTTGAACAGGAAGGTCTGTATGACCGTTAACTCATCCCCAGCGCGCGCTTGCCGTGGATATTCAAATCCGCCAGCGTGAAGCGGCCTTCCCAGTCTGTTTCGTAATCCTCTCGCGGGAAATCGCCCGGTGACGCGCCTTTCTCCAGCGCGGCCTTCACGCTGTGCGCATAGGCCAGATTTTTCTCGCACAGCGGGGCGGCGGGAATATACATCACATTGCCCCAGCCCTGCTGATTGTCGACCGGCGCCACGGAGTGAATCACATCGCAATGCCACCAGACGGAATCGCCTGCTTCCAGTGGCGGAATACTGGTAAGCGCCTCAATCAACAAAGGATGCCATTGTTCGGATATCGGCAGTACCCGCCCTGGCGCCACGCCACACAGTTCATCTTCCGGAACATCATCGAGCAAAGGACGTAAAAGCACATAGGCCATGGCTTCCGGAATGGGGACGACATGCAGTAAACCCTGACCGGGCAACATATCCGACAGTGCGGTCCAGCCCTGGAAGGTGCGAAATACTGAACATTTGGTGGTGTTGTCCACCGTATACTCTTCCACTTCCGTACGATGGGCGGCCTGCCACGGATCGTATTCCGCCAGCTTGCCGTTAAACACATTCGCGAAGACGCGCTGATAGGCCGGCAGCAGCCAGCGTTCCAGCGCGCCGGAATCGGTGTGCGCGCCCAGCCCTTTTGACGTGGTTCCCGGTGGACGGCGACGGATCCTGTCTGGGTAGATCACGCTGACATCCGGGTTAAACCACTGCTTGCCCTCGCTTTCAAAGGTCCACAGACGGTTGAGGAACGACTGCACGTTAGCCATCTCCTCACTCTGTCTGGCCTGCATTTGCGCCTGCGACCAGTAGATCGGATAAATCTCCGGACGCGAAGCGGTGAGGGTGCCAAAGAAGTTATCGCCGGGGCCTTTGTACACCTCGTCAAAACGGTTTCTGTCCAGATAGTCCAGCATCGACTGATCCCAGGCCAGCGCCTGCTCACGTGGGAAGTGACCTTTGATGACCGCACAGCCGCGACGTTTGATCTGTTCGCGCTGCTGCGCCGTGACGGTGCCAGCGTTGATATCGGCATACGATAGCTCAGGCCACACCGGGGCGCCCTGTGCGTTAAGTGCGTTGATTTCCGCCACGCGGGTGGCAATGGTATCGCTAATCTGGCTGAAGATCTGTTGGACGTCGCCGAGCTGCGCCCGCAGTTCCTGCTTCATCTGACGGATCGCCGCTTTATGGTCGACCGGTAATGTGTCGCTTGTGAAGGAAAAAGCCATAACCACCTCGCATAACTTTCATTCGAAACTTATTTATCTTACAGGTGATAATATAAGTTATAAAAAAGTTAATGCAAGTTTAAAATGTTGAGGTGGCAAACAGGGGGGAAGAAAATAAAACCGGAACAGGGTGTTCCGGTTATTGCCGTCACACGTTGAAAGGGGCGGTGTTATCCAGCACGGCCTGAATCACGTTCAGCGCGCCGTCATGGTTATTGTCATCCGTCTTAAAGCGGGCGATTGCTTTGATACTGTCGGTGGCATTCGCCATCGCGAAAGCGTAGTGCGCCATTTTCAGCATTTCTGCATCATTGCCGCTGTCGCCAATCGCCACGACTTCTTTTGGTGAAAGGTTCCACCGTTTCAGCAATCGGCTGATACCATTCGCTTTGTGCAGCCCCGGAATGATCAGATCGATAAAGCCGAAACCGCTGGTCACGGGTTTCATAATACCGTCCAGCGCCGTGTGCAGGTGGTCGATAACCAACGGGATCTGCTGGTCTGGCAGATTCAGCGAGAACTTAAACAGCACGTCGTCGATGTCATGGTAGTCCTTCACCGGCTTCAGGCGGTGGTAGTGCTTCGACATCAGTGCGACAAAGGGTTCCGGCGCGTTTTCACTGACGTACGCGCTTTGCAGACCGCAGGCCACAAAGTTGAGCTGTTTATCTTTCAGCAATTCGCCCATCACAACCTGAGATTCGTGACGCGTGAGTTCGCCGTGAAAAAGCTGTTTGCCATGCTCAAACACCAGCGCGCCGTTTTCGGCAACGAAAGAGATCTCGTCTTTGAGTTCGGGGAAGAAAGAGATGAGCTGGTAATACTGATTGCCGCTGGCGACGACGAATTCAATGTTGCGTTTTTTTAGCTCATGGTACTGCGCCATAAATCGTGTGTGATCGTACTTTTTGGCGTCATTGAGAAAAGTTCCGTCCATATCGGTGACGATAACTTTAACGGTCATATAAAGCTCCTGGCTCAAAACTGCGACCAGAAACATTTTAATAACAATGTGACCTAAAGCACAAATTTATTTCGAATGAAAGCGGTGAAGAGGGACGAATAGGCCGGATAAGACGCTTTGTGTCGCCATCCGGCCTACGGGGAGAATTACAGCATATGTTCGGTACGGGCGATGATATCGTCCTGCGCGTCCGGTGAAAGCGCAGTGAAGAACGCGGAATAACCGGCGACACGGACCACCAGATCACGGTACTGATCAGGATGTTTTTTCGCCTCCAGCAAGGTTTCGCGCGACACGATGTTGTACTGAATGTGCCAACCTTTGTGCTCTTCAAAGAAGGTGCGCAGCAGGATCATCAGTTTCTGCTTGTCGGATTCATTTTCCAGCGTTGCCGGGTTCAGCTTCTGGTTTAACAGTACGCCGCCCAGAATCGAACCGGTAGGCAGTTTACCGACCGAGCCAATCACCGCCGTTGGACCAAGATGGTCAGTACCGGACGCCGGGCTTGCCCCTTCGGCCAGCGGAGTATGGGCTTTACGCCCATCTGGTGTGGCCATGGTCGCTGCGCCGAACGGTACGTTTGCCGAGATAGACGAGGTGCCCGCGTAATAATTGCCGCCGATCGGACCACGTCCATAGCGTGGGTTATGGTACTGCTTCAGTTCATCAATATAGGTCTGGTAAGCGCGAGCCAGCAGGGTGTCGACCGTGTCATCATCGTTGCCATACTTCGGCGCGCCGTTGATTAAACGCTGACGCAACTGCTCATGAGTCAGGCCGTCAAAATCATCCGCCAGCGCGGCCGCAAGCTGTTGCTGACCGATGGCCCCCTGTTCAAAGACCAGTTTTTTCACCGCAGCCAGGCTGTTGCCGAGGTTGGCGATACCCACCTGCAAGCCGGATACCCAGTCATACTTCGCCCCACCTTGTTTAATGCTCTTCGCCCGTTCGATGCAGTCATCCACCAGTGCCGAGCAGAGAATATCGTGCACGTTCTCTTCAAGCATGGTGTCGACCACATACTCAATCTCAATCGATTTACGCGTGTAGTAGCGGATTTGCGCATCCCATGCGGCCATCACCTCATCGAAATTGTTGAAGTTACCGGCGGAAAGCGCTTTTTCCTGCGGCAGGAAGACTTTCCCGCTGGTGGCGTCACGACCGCCTTCCAGCGCAGCGAGCATCACGCGGGCAAAGTTGATAAAGCTCATGCCGGTGCAGCGGTAGCCCCACTTGCCGCCGACCGCGGTTTCGATACAACCGATCGCTGCGTAATCGTAGGCGTCCTGCGGCTCAATTCCGAGTTTGATAAATTCCGGGATGACAATTTCATCGTTGTTAAATGCTGGCATCCCAAAGCCACAGCGGATCACCTGCACGCAGGCGTCGAGGAAGTCATTGCTCATCCCGGCGTGATAACGCACGCTGAGGTTAGGCTGAGTGGAGCGCAGACGACCGCACGATTCAAGGATCGCGTAAGAGAGCGGATTGACCGCATCCATCGGTTGACCGTTAACCAGGCTTTGTCCGCCAATGGTGACGTTCTGATAGAGGGGGCTGCCTGCAGAGGCTTTAGAGTGCGATCCGGAACGGATTTTGTTCACTTCCAGCAGCTTAAGCCAGCAGCTGTGCAGCAGTTCAATGGCGTGTTCGCGGTCCAGCGACTGGTTCAGCTCCACGTCACGGCGGTAGTACGGATAAAGATACTGGTCCATACGCCCGAACGACACCGAGTGACCATTGGACTCAATTTGCAGAATCAACTGGATGAAGTAGCACAGTTGCAGCGCCTGCCAGAAAGTTTGCGGCGGCTGGTGGGCGATCAGATCGCAGTTTTCTGCTATCGCCAGGAGTTCGTTACGACGGCTGATACGCGTCTCTTCACTCGCCATTTTACGTGCCAGTTCGGCGAAGCGGGCGATGTGGTCACTGACGGCAACCAGCACAATATCAATGGCTTTCAGAAACTGCTCGCCATGCAGATCCTCGAGAACAGTCAGGTTAATACGAGAACGGCGCTCTGCGACTTTTTCCCGCAGGCCGTCAATGCCTTTTTCCAGCAGCAGCGGGAAGTTCACCGCCAGGTGTGCGTCACCGGAGGTCATGTTGCCTTCAGCTTTGATAATACCGGTTTCCAGCAACCCTTTTTGCTCATCGGTAAACATGCCGTAGCAGCGGTCCTGAACGGTCTGACCGCGCCACCACGGGCACACGGCATGCAGGACGCGCTTGTTCTCTTCACTGACCGCAAAACCAGCCCCTGGTCTGTCCGCCAGGTCGTCGATTTCTTTTTCAATCCATGACACGGTGTATTCAGGGAAGATCGGCGCGGCGCGGACTTCGCTTGCCTGGTTACCGATGATCAGCTCGTCGTGTTTGATCCAGATGGTTCGTTGTGCCAGATGATGTGCCAGCGCCAGCGCGCGGCGTACCGGAATCGGCTTGTCCAGATGCTGCTGGTACATTTCAGTGTAATGCTGCGCGCGTTCGGTACAGACCGGTGGTTTGACGATATGCACCAGCGCGGTTTTGTGTGCTTTGATGCGGTCGCTGAGCGTATCCAGTTTCAGTTGGGTCATGGGTTTATCCTCGTAAAGTCGCGGTCAAACCTTTCGTGCAGGCGTACTGCTGCGCAAAGGCGAGCAGATCGGGTGCATCCAGCGGCTTATCCGGCGCGTGGTAGGGTTGGTTGAGCAAGTGGTATTTATTGATGCCCAGCGTGTGGTAGGGCAAAAAGTGGATCTCGCTGACGTGCAGTTCGTCGGCGGCAAAATCGGTAATCGCTTTAATGGCCTCTTCATCCGCGTTAAACCCCTGAACCAGCGGAACGCGGATGATGATTTTTTTCCCGGCAGCGGCGAGCTTTTTCAGGTTTTCCAGCACGCGTGATGCGCTGCCATCCGTCCATTGCTTAAACGGCGCGTCGGCAACGTGTTTCAAATCTGCAAGGAACAGATCGATCCAGGGCAATGAAGGTTCAATGTATTTCCACGGCACATGCAGACAGGTTTCAACTGCGGTATGAACACCCGCTTCGTGGCTGGCTTTAAACAGCGACGCGGCCAGCTCTGGCTGCATAAACGGTTCGCCGCCCGAAAGCGTAATACCGCCGCCGCTGCGGTCATAAAAAGGTTTATCGCGCAGAACGGTGGTCATTATTTCATCCACGCTTTTGACTTCACCGCAGACGGTCAATGCCTGAGTGGGGCAACAATCGGTCAGGCGGGTAAGATGCGCGTCAGTGAGTTTTTCGCGATGGATAAGGAGGCCATTCAGCGCGCGTTCGATGACGCCCGGCGCCGCCTTTACGCAAAGCTCGCAGCCTTCGAGGCACAAACGTGCATCAAACAGCAGATCCTGCGTGCGCGCCCGGCTTTCCGGATTCTGACACCAGCGACAGCCTAGAGAGCATCCTTTAAGGAACACCACGGTGCGGATACCGGGGCCATCGTGTGTAGAATAGCGCTGAATATTGAAAATCATAAACGGCCTCATTTGTTTCGTATAAAGATTAAATAACTTTCGAATGAAAGTTATGTTGACGTGCGTCAACTAACAGAAAGGTTTTGCCGTGGTATCTTTCATTTATGCTAACGAGTCGTTGAGGAATGATTATGGAACTCTATCTGGATACGTCCGATGTTGACGCGGTGAAAACGCTGGCGCGAGTTTTCCCGCTGGCGGGCGTGACCACCAACCCCAGTATTGTGGCGGCGGGGAAAAAACCGTTGGATGTCTTATTGCCACAATTGCATGAAGTGATGGGAGGACAGGGGCGTCTGTTCGCTCAGGTGATGGCGACTACGGCACAAGGGATGGTGAGCGATGCGCGCAAACTGCGTGGGATCATTGCTGATATCGTGGTGAAAGTGCCGGTCACAGCGGAAGGTCTGGCGGCGATCAAACTGCTGAAAGAGGAAGGCATCCCGACGCTGGGAACGGCGGTGTACGGGGCGGCGCAGGGGCTGCTGTCGGCGCTGGCGGGGGCGGAGTATGTTGCGCCTTACGTGAACCGCGTAGACGCGCAGGGCGGCGATGGCATTCAGACCGTCAACGATTTGCAGAATTTACTGACGATGCATGCGCCGCATGCCAAAGTGCTGGCCGCCAGTTTCAAAACACCGCGTCAGGCGCTGGATTGTCTGCTGGCGGGTTGTGAATCCATCACCTTACCGCTGGACGTTGCCCAGCAGCTGATTCGCTCTCCGGCTGTTGATGCGGCGGTGGCGAAGTTTGAACACGACTGGCAGAGTGCCTTTGGGCGCACGTCGCTGTAAGTTGCAGGCCGGATAAGGCAA
>NZ_CP070239.1:4361589-4477595 GCF_016906145.1 Citrobacter sp. MGH 55 | reverse complement strand
CCCACACACCTCGCAGCCCGGATTTCGCATCAGCTTCATTTCGCGGAACTGGCAGGTCATGGCGTCGTACATGACGATTTTCCCTGACGCGGGCTGACCATACTGCGCCAGCAGCTTTATCGCCTCCATTGCCTGTAACGACCCTATCACCCCAATCAGCGGCGCCATCACTCCGGCTTCTACGCAGGTCAATGCATTTTCACCAAACAGACGGCTCAGACAGCGGTAGCAGGGCTCACCGTCTTTGTAGGTAAAGACGGTGATCTGGCCTTCCATGCGGATCGCCGCGCCAGAAATCAGCGGGACTTTTGCCGCATAACAACCCGCATTGAGCTGGTTACGAATCGCGACGTTATCGGTGCAGTCCAGCACCAGATCGTGTTCGGCGATGAGTGCCCGAAGGGCGGTCTCGTCCAGCAGTGCATTAATCGGGGTAATCGCGACGTGCGGATTAATTCGGCTTAGCGCGGCACGCGCCGACTCCACTTTCGGCTGGTTGAGGGTCGCATCGCTGTGCAGCGTCTGGCGCTGCAGATTTGACAGCGACACGGTGTCGAAATCGAGCAGCATCAGGTGGCCGACGCCGGCGCTCGCCAGATACTGCGAGGACGCACAGCCCAGCCCACCGAGGCCCACTACCAGTACTTTGGCTTCCTTCAGCGCTTCCTGTCCGTCAAAGTCAAAGCCGCGCAAAATGATCTGCCGGTTGTAGCGCAGCATCTCCTGATCGCTGAGTTCTGCCATCACAGGCCTCCGAACAGCGCGTTGAAGGGTTCGACTTCCACCCATTCACCCACTTCGACGTTACCGCGATCGCGCTCCAGCACAATGAAGCAGTTGCCCTGACTGAAGGAACTAAAAATATGTGAACCCTGATGGCCTGTGGTACTTACTTCCAGTTCACCGTTAGCGGTGCGCTGCAGCATACCGCGCTGGAAATCGAGACGCCCCGGCGTTTTCTTCAGTTGCGAAGCGGTACGGACGCGCTGGCGCGCGGGTAATCCGCTGGCCGTATTGCCGCTCAGTTTCGCCAGCAGCGGCTGAACCAACTGGTAGAAAGTCAGCGCCGCTGAGACCGGGTTGCCCGGCAGACCGCAGAACCAGCTGTTGCGCAGTTTGCCAAAGGCGAACGGTTTGCCCGGCTTGATTGCCAGTTTCCAGAAAGCGATTTCGCCCAGCTCTTCAAGAATGGTTTTGGTGTAATCCGCTTCACCGACCGACACGCCGCCGGAGCTAATCACCACATCCGCCTGACTGTCGGCTTCGATAAACGCCGTGCGCAGGGCGTGCGGATCATCGCGGATGATGCCTAAATTGATTACGTCGCAACCCAACTGTTGCAGCATCAGGTGCACCGTCAGGCGGTTGGTATCATAAATCTGACCTTCGCCGAGTGGTTGACCGGGCAGTTGCAGTTCATCTCCCGTCGAGAACAGCGCAACGCGCACTTTACGCACCACCTGGACGTCGGCAATGCCGAGCGAGGCCAGTACCGGCAGTTCGCCTGTGGTCAGACGCGTACCGGCAGGGAAAACCACCGCGTTTTGCCCGATGTCTTCGCCACGACGGCGGATATTTTGCCCGGCGCGAACGTCGGCGGTAAAACGCACGCCGTTGTCTGTCTGTTCAGTCTGCTCTTGCATCACTACCGCGTCACATCCCGGCGGTACTGGCGCACCGGTCATAATGCGAATACAGCTGCCCGCAGGCCATTCTCCCTGGAACGGCTGACCGGCGAACGCTTTGCCAGCGACTGGCAGCGGATGTCCGTTGGCGAGATCGGCCAGACGTACCGCGTAACCGTCCATCGCCGAATTATCGAAACCCGGGACGTCCAACGGCGAAACCACGTCAGTCGCCAGAATTCTGCCAAAGCACTGCACCAGCGGTAACGTCTCGACGGCGGTGAGCGGGGTAACACGCGACAACATTTCGGTAAGCGCCGTTTCCAGCGGCATCAGTCCGGCGGTAAATTCCATGAAAACACTCCTGCGGGGCAAAATCGAATCCGTCTATTATGTCAGAAAATGCGAGGGGACTGTATGCCACCTCGGACTTAGGAAGGGTGTGAATGCTTTACATGCTAATCGCATCTTTCTATAGTCAAAAATCGAATCAATAACTCTACAGAATTCTGATATTTGTAGAAGACGGACGGCAAATATGGGCAAAGCAGTCATTGCAATTCACGGCGGTGCAGGGGCGATTACCCGCGCGCAGATGAGCCAGGAGCAGGAATTACGCTATATCCAGGCGCTTTCCGACATTGTCGACGTCGGCCAAAAGATGCTGGAAGCGGGAGAAAGCGCGCTGGATGTGGTCACTGAAGCCGTGCGACTGCTTGAAGAGTGTCCGCTGTTTAATGCCGGGATCGGCGCGGTGTATACCCGTGATGAGACCCATGAGCTGGATGCCTGCATCATGGATGGCAATACCCTGAAAGCCGGCGCGGTGGCGGGCGTCAGCCATCTGCGTAACCCGATCCTTGCTGCCAGACTAGTAATGGAGCGTAGCCCGCATGTCATGATGATTGGCGCAGGCGCTGAAAAATTTGCGGCCGGAGAAGGGATGGCGCTGGTGTCTGCGGATCTCTTTTCGACGCCTGAACGTTATCAACAACTGCTGGTCGCGCGCTCAAGCGGCGAAACCGTGCTGGATCACAGCGGCGCGCCGCTGGACGAAGGCAAAAAAATGGGCACCGTGGGCGCGGTAGCGCTGGATGAGCATGGCAATCTGGCGGCAGCGACGTCGACTGGAGGCATGATCAACAAATTACCGGGCCGCGTCGGCGACAGTCCGCTTGTTGGGGCGGGCTGTTATGCCAATAATGCCAGTGTGGCGGTCTCCTGCACCGGTACCGGCGAAGTGTTTATCCGCGCGCTGGCGGCTTACGATATTGCGGCGTTGATGGATTACGGCGGGCTGAGCTTATCGGAGGCCTGCGAGCGGGTAGTGATGGAGAAGTTACCGGCACTCGGCGGGAGCGGCGGGCTGATCGCCATCGATCATGAGGGGAATGTGGCCTTGCCGTTTAATTGCGAAGGCATGTATCGCGCCTGGGGTTATGCCGGGGATACACCAACGACCGGGATTTACCGGGAAAAAGGGGACACCGTTGCCACACAGTGATGCGCTTGATGCCAGCGACGTGCTGGCCGTCAGCAATCTGAATATAGCCTTTCAACAGGACCAGCAGCGTACTGAGGCGGTGCGGAACCTGTCGTTTCGTCTCAGGCGTGGCGAAACGCTGGCGATTGTCGGTGAATCCGGTTCAGGAAAATCGGTCACCGCGCTGTCGCTGATGCGACTGATTGAACAGTCTGGTGGTGAGGTGCAGTGCGAGCAGATGCTGCTGCGTCGTCGGAACCGCGAGGTGATTGAGTTGGGTGAACAGAGTACGTCACAGCTTCAGCGGGTCCGTGGCGCCGATATCGCCATGATCTTTCAGGAGCCGATGACGTCGCTCAATCCGGTGTTTACCGTGGGTGAGCAGATAGCCGAGTCCATTCGCCTGCATCAGGGGGCGGGACGTGAAGAGGCGATGGCGGAGGCGAAGAGGATGCTCGATCAGGTTCGCATTCCGGAGGCGAAAGCGATCCTTTCACGCTATCCCCATCAGCTATCCGGCGGCATGCGCCAGCGGGTAATGATTGCGATGGCGCTCTCGTGTCGCCCGGCGGTGCTGATTGCCGATGAACCGACAACCGCGCTGGACGTCACGATTCAGGCGCAAATCCTGCAACTGATCAAAGTCCTGCAACGAGAGATGTCGATGGGAGTGATTTTCATCACTCACGATATGGGCGTGGTCGCGGATGTCGCCGATCGTGTACTGGTGATGTATCAGGGCGAAGGGGTGGAGACCGGCACTGTGGAACAGATCTTCCGCGCGCCACAGCATCCTTACACGCAGTCATTATTAGCGGCGGTACCGCAACTTGGGGCGATGAAAGGTCTCCCTTATCCGCGCCGCTTCCCGTTGATCTCTCTGAGCGAGCCGGAAAAGCGTGAGCGGCCTGTCGATCAAAATACGGTGGTCGAGGGAGAGCCCATTTTGCAGGTACGCAATCTGGTGACTCGTTTCCCGTTACGTAGCGGTATCCTTAATCGGGTGACTCGCGAAGTGCATGCGGTGGAAAATGTCAGCTTTGATCTCTGGCCTGGCGAGACGCTGTCGCTGGTCGGTGAGTCAGGCTGTGGCAAATCCACCACCGGACGTGCGCTACTGCGCCTGGTGGAGTCGCAGTCCGGCGAGATTATTTTCAACGGTCAGCGAATCGATACGTTGTCCGACAGTCAATTGCAGCCATTGCGTCGCGATATTCAGTTTATTTTTCAGGATCCATACGCCTCACTCGACCCGCGACAAACCGTGGGTTATTCGATCATGGAGCCACTGCGCGTCCACGGGTTGTTGCAGGGGAAGGCGGCGGCCGATCGGGTGGCGTGGCTGCTGGAGCGTGTCGGGTTGAAACCTGAACATGCGTGGCGTTACCCGCATGAGTTTTCCGGCGGACAGCGCCAGCGGATCTGTATTGCCCGCGCGCTGGCGCTCAATCCAAAAGTGATTATTGCCGATGAGTCGGTCTCCGCGCTGGATGTGTCGATTCGCGGGCAAATTATCAACCTGCTGCTCGACTTGCAGCGAGAGCTGGGGATTGCCTGGCTGTTCATCTCGCATGATATGGCCGTCGTTGAACGGATCAGCCACCGCGTGGCGGTGATGCATATGGGGCAGATTGTTGAGATCGGCCCACGCGCTGCGCTGTTTGAAGATCCTCAGCATCCGTATACCCGCAAGCTCATGGCGGCGGTTCCGGTTGCCGACCCCGGACATCACCGCCCGCAGCGGGTGCTGCTGTCGGACGATCTGCCCAGCAACATTTACCAGCGCGGCGAAGCGCCCGCACCGGTTTCATTGCAGTTAGTCGGGCCCGGACATTATGTCGCGCGTCCACAACAAGAAAATGCGCTATTGCGTTTATAACAATCAGGCAGGGTTCAGGAGAAAAAAGATGACAAAATTACTCGCCCGACATTGGCTGCTGGCATTAGGCGCGACGACCGCGCTGGCAGCCTCCCCGGCGTTTGCCGCGAAAGATGTAGTGGTCGCGGTGGGGTCCAACTTCACCACGCTCGATCCATATGATGCGAATGACACCTTATCGCAGCAGGTGGCAAAATCGTTTTATCAGGGGCTGTTTGGCCTTGATAAAGAGATGAAGCTGAAGAACGTGCTGGCAGAAAGTTACACCGTCTCTGACGACGGCCTGGTGTATACCCTTAAACTGCGTCAGGGGGTGAAATTCCAGGACGGGACCGACTTTAACGCCGAGGCGGTGAAAATAAACCTCGATCGCGCCAGCGATCCCGCCAATAGCCTTAAGCGTTATAACCTGTATAAAAACATCGCCAAAACAGAGGCTGTCGATCACGCGACGGTAAAAATCACTCTGAAGCAGCCGTTCTCCGCGTTTATTAATATTCTGGCGCACCCGGCAACGGCGATGATCTCACCAGCCGCGCTGGCGAAATACGGCAAAGAGATTGGCTTTCATCCGGTCGGCACTGGTCCGTATGTGCTGGACACCTGGAATCAAACCGATT
The DNA here is from genome assembly GCF_016906145.1 of Citrobacter sp. MGH 55. Taxonomy (NCBI): domain Bacteria; kingdom Pseudomonadati; phylum Pseudomonadota; class Gammaproteobacteria; order Enterobacterales; family Enterobacteriaceae; genus Citrobacter; species Citrobacter sp. MGH 55. Next base: position 4,471,988 of record NZ_CP070239.1, on the reverse strand, counting down.
TTGTGAAGGTGAAGAAATTTGCCGATTACTGGCAGCCGGGATTACCGAAGCTGGATAGCATCACCTGGCGTCCGGTCACCGATAACAATACCCGTGCGGCGATGCTGCAAACCGGGGAAGCACAATTTGCCTTCCCGATCCCCTACGAGCAGGCGGCGCTGTTAGAGAAAAACAAAAATCTGCAGCTGGTCGCCAGTCCGTCGATCATGCAGCGTTACATCAGCATGAACGTGACGCAAAAACCGTTCGACAACCCGAAAGTCCGCGAGGCGTTAAACTACGCCATCAACCGTCAGGCGCTGGTGAAAGTGGCGTTTGCCGGCTATGCGGCCCCGGCTACCGGCGTGGTGCCGCCGTCGATTGCTTATGCGCAAAGCTACACGCCCTGGCCTTACGATCCGGCAAAAGCGCGTGAACTGCTGAAAGAAGCGGGTTATCCAAACGGTTTTAGCACCACGCTATGGTCATCGCACAATCACAGTACCGCCCAGAAAGTGTTGCAGTTTACCCAACAGCAACTGGCGCAGGTGGGGGTTAAAGTGCAGGTGACGGCGATGGATGCCGGTCAGCGCGCGTCGGAAGTTGAGGGCAAAGGGCAGAAAGAGAGCGGCGTGAGAATGTTCTACACCGGCTGGTCGGCGTCGACCGGTGAAGCCGACTGGGCATTGTCGCCGCTGTTTGCCTCACAAAACTGGCCGCCAACGCTGTTTAACACCGCGTTCTACAGCAATCCGCAGGTTGACACTGACCTCGCCGACGCGCTGAAAACGACCGATCCGCAAGAGAAAGCGCGGCTGTACAAAGCGGCGCAGGATATCGTCTGGAAAGAGTCGCCGTGGATCCCGCTGGTGGTGGAAAAACTGGTCTCGGCGCACAGTAACAAACTGACCGGTTTCTGGATCATGCCAGATACCGGGTTCAGCTTTGATGATGCAGATTTGAAATAAGCCACAGCGGAAATCGGATGCTTAACTATATCCTTAAACGCCTGCTGGGGTTGATTCCGACCCTGTTCATTGTTGCGGTGCTGGTGTTTTTATTTGTTCACCTGTTGCCCGGTGACCCGGCGCGGCTGATTGCCGGGCCGGAAGCCGACTCGCAGGTGATTGAGCTGGTTCGTCAGCAACTCGGTCTCGACAGGCCGCTGCACGTCCAGTTCTGGCATTACATGACTAACGTGTTGCAGGGCGATTTTGGCCTCTCGATGGTTTCCCGTCGGCCGGTCTCGGAGGAGATCGCCAGTCGGTTTATGCCGACGCTGTGGCTGACGTTGAGCAGTATGATCTGGGCCGTTCTGTTCGGTATGGCGGCGGGAATTGTCGCGGCGGTATGGCGTAATCGCTGGCCGGATCGCCTCAGCATGACGCTGGCCGTTACCGGGATCTCCTTTCCGGCGTTCGCGCTGGGGATGTTGTTAATGCAGGTGTTCTCCGTGGAGTTAGGCTGGTTGCCGACCGTCGGGGCCGATAGCTGGCAGCACTATATTCTGCCGTCTGTCACCCTTGGCGCGGCGGTGGCCTCAGTGATGGCTCGCTTTACCCGCGCCTCATTTGTCGATGTGCTCAGTGAAGACTATATGCGTACCGCCCGGGCGAAAGGGGTCAGCGAAACCTGGGTGGTGCTCAAGCATGGGCTGCGCAATGCGATGATCCCTGTCGTCACCATGATGGGGTTACAGTTCGGCTTTTTGCTCGGCGGGTCTATCGTGGTCGAAAAGGTCTTCAACTGGCCCGGTCTCGGACGTCTGCTGGTGGACTCCGTAGAGATGCGCGATTATCCGGTGATTCAGGCGGAAGTCCTGTTGTTCTCACTGGAATTTATACTTATCAACTTAGTGGTGGATGTGCTGTATGCCGCCATTAACCCGGCTATCAGGTACAAGTAAGGATGCGTTTACTTAACTGGCGCCGTCAGGCGATTTTAGATGCCATGCCAATGGTGAAACCCGAGCGGGTACGCACGCCGTGGCACGAATTCTGGCGACGTTTTCGCCGTCAGCATGTGGCGTTGATAGCAGGCCTGTTTGTGCTGCTGCTGATCCTGGTGGCAATCTTCGCCCGCTGGCTGACGCCGTTCGATGCGGAAAACTATTTCGATTACGACAGGCTGAATGACGGGCCGTCGATGATGCACTGGTTCGGCGTAGATTCGCTGGGCAGAGATATCTTCAGCCGTGTGCTGGTTGGCGCGCAAATTTCACTGGCGGCAGGGGTATTTGCAGTTTTGATTGGCGCGGCTATTGGCACCGTACTGGGGCTGCTCGCGGGTTACTATGAAGGCTGGTGGGACCGGGTCATCATGCGCATCTGCGACGTGCTGTTTGCGTTTCCGGGTATCCTGCTGGCGATTGCTGTGGTCGCGGTATTAGGTAGCGGCATTGCCAACGTGATTATCGCGGTGGCGATCTTCTCGATCCCGGCATTTGCGCGTCTGGTGCGCGGCAACACGCTGGTGCTGAAACGCCAGACGTTTATCGAATCGGCGCGCAGTATTGGTGCCAGCGATGCGACCATTATTTTCAGTCATATCCTGCCAGGAACCGTCTCGTCGATTGTGGTCTTTTTTACCATGCGTATTGGTACGTCGATCATCTCTGCGGCAAGTCTGTCGTTTCTGGGACTGGGCGCACAGCCGCCGACGCCGGAGTGGGGCGCGATGCTGAATGAAGCGCGGGCGGATATGGTGATTGCGCCGCATGTGGCGCTGTTCCCGGCGGTGGCGATTTTCCTGACGGTACTGGCGTTTAATCTGTTAGGCGATGGCCTGCGCGACGCGCTGGACCCGAAGATAAAAGGGTGAACCACAGGCCTGATAAGACGCGTTGGCGTCGTTATCAGGCATTGCCGGATGGGGCATAAATGCCTTATCCGGCTGGGTCAGTAAGAGTTAAGCGCGGGTGCCCCACAGGTCGTACTCGTCGGCGTTTTCCACTTTCACGCGGATCACGTCGCCCGGCTTCACGTTGGTTTCACCGTTCAGATAGACTGCGCCGTCGATTTCCGGGGCGTCGGCCATGCTGCGACCAATCGCGCCTTCTTCGTCGACTTCATCGACGATCACCAGAATTTCGCGACCAACTTTTTCCTGCAAACGTTCCGCAGAGATCTGCTGTTGCAGTTGCATAAAGCGGTTCCAGCGCTCTTCCTTCACCTCTTCCGGTACCTGATCCGGCAGCGCATTGGCGCCAGCGCCTTCTACCGGGCTGTATTTGAAACAGCCTACGCGGTCGAGACGCGCTTCTTTCAGGAAGTCGAGCAGCATCTGGAAATCGTCTTCCGTTTCACCCGGAAAGCCAACAATAAACGTTGAGCGCAGGGTCAGCTCCGGACAGATTTCACGCCATTGTTTGATGCGCGCCAGCTGGCGGTCAACCGAGCCGGGGCGCTTCATCAGCTTGAGAATACGTGGGCTGGCGTGCTGAAGCGGGATATCCAGATATGGCAGGATCTTACCTTCCGCCATCAGCGGGATCACGTCATCAACGTGCGGATACGGGTAGACATAGTGCAGACGCGTCCAGATACCCAGTTTAGACAGTTGTTCACACAGGCTGACCATGCTGGTTTTCACCGGTTCACCGTTATAGAACCCGGTACGATGCTTCACATCCACGCCATAGGCGGAGGTGTCCTGAGAAATCACGAGGATCTCTTTCACACCGGCATCGACCAGACGCTTTGCTTCGCTCAGCACATCACCAATTGGACGGCTAACCAGATCGCCGCGCATGGACGGAATGATGCAGAAGGTGCAGCGATGATTGCAGCCTTCAGAAATTTTCAGGTAGGCGTAATGACGCGGGGTCAGCTTCACGCCTTGTTCCGGCACCAGGCTCAGGAACGGATTGTGCTTCGGTTTCGGCACGTAGTGGTGAACATGTTCCAGAACCTGCTCATAGCTATGCGGCCCGGTGATTTCCAGCACTTTCGGATGGACTTCACGGATCTGATCTTCTTTCGCGCCCAGACAGCCGGTGACGATCACTTTGCCGTTTTCGTTCAGCGCTTCGCCAATGGCTTCCAGTGATTCCTGCACTGCGCTGTCGATAAAACCGCAGGTATTGACGATCACCATATCGGCGTCGTCGTAACTCGGGACGACATCGTAGCCTTCGGTACGCAGTTCAGTCAGGATACGTTCCGAATCGACGAGGTTTTTCGGACAGCCGAGGGAAACGAAGCCGATTTTCGGCTGGTGGGTTACTTTGCTCATAGCTTAAAAATTGTTCAGTTATTGGAATGTTCAGGGCAGGGATTCTACAGAGTTCCGCACAAAAATTGTATTGCTATCTCACCCGATAAGGGCGGGAAAGTCGGTATTGGCTTATAGCGACTTTGTAAATTATGTTAATGGCGGGTGAATTATTGATCTCAGGCATCACATTGTACAAAAAATAGCCATACTATTATGTTGCACCATGGCTGGAAGAGGAGGAACGAAGTATGTTCGTTGACAGACTGAGAACCGATCTGCTGAATAAGCTTATCAATGCCAGGATCGACCTCGCTGCGTATCTGCAGCTAAGGATGGCGAAAGGATACATGTCAGTCAGCGAGAATGATCATCTACGTGAGAACTTTTTCGAACTGAACCGAGAGCTGCACGATAAATCGTTGCGCTTGAATCTGCATCTCGATCAGGAAGAGTGGGATGCTTTGCACCATGCCGAAGGCGCACTCGCCGCTGCGGCGGTGTGCCTGATGAGCGGACACCACGACTGTCCGAATTTTATTGCCGTCAATGCAGAAAAACTCAATACCTGCCTGACAACCTTAACGCTGAGCATTCAGAGTCTGCAGGCTCATTCCACGCTTGAAGATGCTTGATTCCAGGGGGAGGCGACTCCCCCTTTCATCGTTAAGTTTTTGTAAATATGCCTTCCTGACGTTCCTTGCTGACTACGCTTTAACCAGAGTCAACAAGGAGGCGTTATGCGTCGTTCGCTTATCCCAGTAATGACATTGCTAATTTTCCCCTGGTTTGCTCAGGCGAAAACGCCTGTGGTCAATGTTGAGGTGCTGCAAACCAAACTTGACCACCCGTGGGCGCTGGCCTTTCTGCCGGGCGACGACGGCATGCTGATCACTCTGAAGGGTGGGCAGTTGCGCCACTGGCAGGCAGGAAAAGGGCTTTCTGACCCGCTGCCTGGGGTGCCAAAGGTGTGGGCAAACGGGCAGGGCGGTCTGCTGGACGTGGCGCTGGCTCCGGACTTTCGCCAGTCCCGGCGCGTCTGGCTCAGTTTTTCCCAGGCTGATGCAGAGGGAAAAGCAGGAACCGCGGTGGGCTATGGTCGACTCAGCGACGACCTTTCGCGGCTGGAAAACTTCCAGACGGTCTTCCGGCAGATGCCAAAACTCTCTACCGGCAATCATTTTGGCGGGCGACTGGTGTTTGACGGTAAGGGGCATCTGTTCATCGGACTGGGAGAAAACAACCAGCGGCCGACCGCACAGGACCTCAACAAACTGCAGGGGAAAGTGGTGCGTCTGACCGATCAGGGGAAAATCCCGGCGGACAATCCGTTTGTTAATCAGCCTGGCGCGCGCCCGGAAATCTGGTCTTATGGGATCCGCAATCCGCAGGGGATGGCGATGAATCCGTGGAGCGATACGCTGTGGCTCAATGAGCACGGGCCGCGCGGCGGAGATGAGATCAATATCCCCGAAAAAGGCAAAAACTACGGCTGGCCGCTGGCGACATGGGGCATTAACTATAGCGGGCTGAAAATCCCGGAAGCGCAGGGCGAAAAGGTGGCAGGTACCGAACAGCCCATTTTCTACTGGCAGAAATCACCTGCCGTTAGCGGGATGGCCTTTTATGACCACGATACTTTCCCTCAGTGGCGGCAGAAACTGTTTATTGGCGCACTGAAGGACCAGAATGTGATTGTGATGAGGGTGAATGGCAATACGGTCGCTGAAGAGGGGCGCATTCTGGGTGAGCGAAAACAGCGGATCCGCGACGTACGCGTCGGGCCCGACGGTTATCTGTATGTCTTAACCGACGAGTCCGATGGCGAGTTGCTTAAAGTCAGCCCGCGTACCTGAACGGCTTAGCTGACCGGGATCATGACCGTTTTACGAAACGCCGGGCGCTCGCTGAGCTGCTGGTACCAGCGCTCAAGATGCGGACGCGGTGTCCATGTCAGTCCCACGTTGAACAGGTTGTAGACAAACGGCGCGATGGCGATGTCACCGGTGCCAAACGCTTTTCCCGAGAACCATAACTGGTCGGCCAGCGCCGCGTCGAGGATCGCGAACAGCTCGTCGCAGCGTTTCGCTCCGGCATCGATAGCGGCGTGATCGCGCTGTTCCGGCGGTGTTCTCACTAAACCAAAAAGCACCACACGGTGTGCTGGACTGAGGGTTTGATTCGCCCAGTCCATCCATTTTTCGCCTTCAGCCCGACGTGCCGGTGACTCGACCCACAGGCGTTTTTGTCCATACTGGGCAGCCAGGTAACGCACGATGGCGTTGGACTCCCACAGCAGCAGGTCGTTTTCATCATCACGTAGCAAAGGCACCAGACCGTTCGGGTTCATCGCCAGATAATCGGCATCATGGTTCAGGCCAAACTGTCCTCCCGCCAGGATATGATTAAACGGTAATTCCAGTTCTTCGAGCGTCCACAATACTTTTTTGACGTTGGTTGAGTTATTCCGGCCCCACAGCGTAATCATAATTACCCCTCAAAAAATGGACAGCCTCAGGGCTGCGTTCACTCCACATGGTGAGATAAAGCTAACATTTACGCAACAGCCAACAAAAAATTCCTCTCCGTTGCGGCATAGCGGGGGGTTATTGCATAAACTTTAAAAACTTTACCAACTTACGGTTCACTTACGCTTCTTAGTGCGTTATTACTCACCGCACTTATTATACGGTGGTATGACGTATATTTTTTGAATGGATACTCGGGTGGCATTTATGACGCAATACGTTTCTTCCCTTCGTAATTTCGCAGCGGGTTCAGCCCTTCTCTTTCTCTTTGCGCCGACGGTGATGGCGGCGGAACAGACCATTGAACCGCCGAGCGTCGATGCGCGCGCGTGGATTTTAATGGATTACGCCAGCGGTAAGGTGCTGGCTGAAGGCAATGCCGATGAGAAACTGGATCCGGCCAGTCTGACGAAAATCATGACCAGCTATGTGGTGGGGCAGGCACTCAAAGCGGGCAAAATTAAACTGACCGACATGGTGACGATAGGCAAAGACGCGTGGGCGACCGGTAACCCGGCGCTGCGCGGCTCCTCGGTCATGTTCCTGAAGCCCGGCGATCAGGTGGCGGTTTCCGATCTCAATAAAGGGGTGATTATTCAGTCCGGCAACGACGCCTGTATCGCACTGGCAGACTATGTCGCAGGGAGCCAGGAGTCGTTTATCGGTCTGATGAATGGTTATGCGAAAAAGCTTGGGTTGACGAACACCACCTTCCAGACGGTACACGGTCTGGATGCGCCGGGCCAGTTCAGCACCGCGCGTGATATGGCGCTGCTGGGTAAAGCACTGATCCACGATGTGCCGGAAGAGTATGCGATCCATAAAGAAAAAGAGTTCACTTTTAACAAGATTCGCCAGCCCAACCGAAACCGTCTGCTCTGGAGCTCCAGCCTGAACGTTGACGGCATGAAAACAGGCACCACGGCCGGGGCCGGATACAATCTGGTCGCGTCGGCCACCCAGGGCGATATGCGTCTGATTTCGGTGGTATTAGGCACCAAAACTGACCGTATCCGCTTTAATGAATCAGAAAAACTGTTGACCTGGGGGTTCCGCTTCTTTGAGACCGTAACGCCTATCAAACCGGATGCCACCTTTGTGACCCAGCGCGTCTGGTTTGGTGACAAGAGTGAGGTGAATCTGGGGGCTGGCGAAGCCGGTTCTGTGACGATTCCGCGCGGTCAACTGAAAAACCTGAAAGCCAGCTTTACGCTGACGGAACCGCAGCTCACCGCGCCGCTGAAAAAGGGCCAGGTGGTCGGGACGATTGACTTCCAGTTGAACGGCAAATCGATTGAACAGCGTCCGTTGATCGTGATGGAGGCGGTAGAAGAGGGCGGCTTCTTTGGCCGGATGTGGGATTTCGTACTGATGAAATTTCATCAGTGGTTCGGTAGCTGGTTCTCTTAAGTCCTGATGATTGCCGGATAGCGCTGACGCCTGTCCGGCAAACGGCAATTAGTACATAAGCTTAATTCGCTGCGCTTTGGCGAAGCTGACAAATTCATCGTCAGGGCAGCAGTCGCTTACCACGATGTCAAAGTGTTTTAAATCTCCCATCCGCGCCGGACGGACCTTGCCAAATTTGCTGTGATCGGCCACCAGTACGTGGTGTTGCGCCATCGACATTGCCCAGTGTTTCACCGGCAATTCTTCCAGATTAAAACAGGTCGCCCCTTTGCTGATATGAACGCCGGCAGCGGAATAAAAGGCGATATCCGGACAGATATTGTTCAGGGTTTCCTGAGCATCAAGCGGTTTGAAAATCGCATTGCTGGCGTGAAATTCGCCGCCGGAGAGGATTGCCCGGCACAGCGGTTTTTCCTGCAATGCCAGAAACGTATTCAGGGAATAGCAGACGGCGGTAAACGGGATGTCATTATCGATCGCTTCGATGATCCACGGCGTCGTCGTACCGCAGTCAAAAAATAGCGTCTGATGCGGCTGCACCAGACTTGCCGCCAGCTGCGCCGCACGACGTTTTTCTTCCACTAAGCGGGATTTTTGATCGCTGAGCAGATAGTGGCTGGCGCTGCGGGGTTCCAGCACAATATAGCCACCGAGCAGCACTACCGGCGCACTGTTGTTATTCAGGTCGCGGCGAATGGTCATTTCAGAGACGCCCAGCAGGGTCGCGGCTTCCTTAAGATGGAGTTTATCGCTGCGTTTCAGTGCCTGCAGCAATTGACCAATACGCTCTTCGCGACGTGTTTCCATAATTCCCCTGGATGAATAATTAAGCGCTCTGTCTCTTTCAGTGCGCTTAATATTACTCTTTTTTCCTTCGTCTAGTCACGTACCCAGCCTTTACGAATCGGCAGGGCGAAGCAGATGCGGTAACCGTGTTGCAGGCCACGATAGAGGGCCGGACCGAATTTTTGCCAGATCATCTGCGCGCTCAGGCAGCCGATCATCCCAGCCAGCAGTCCGCCGAGCATGTCGAGCGGCCAGTGCACGCCAAGATAGACGCGGGACCAGGCGATGGTGACGGCCAACACCATCAACAGAACGCCGGACCAGAGACGATGCCAGAACAAAAACGCCAGCGCGAAGGTAAATATCACCGTGCCGTGATCGCTGGGGAACGAGTCATCTGCCGCATGCTGGAGATAATTGTAGCCAATGCGATCGGCAAACGGACGATCGTGTGGGAACAGGTGTCCCATTACCCATGACACCAGCAGGCTAACGACCAGCGCCATCGCCATTTTGACGATCAACTGCCGCTGCGCGCAAACCTGTTCACGCGGTCCCCACAGCCAGAGAACAATGGCTAACAGCGGGACGATGTTGATCAGATCTTTGGCGATAAAAATGGCGAGGGAAATCATCCACGATGCCGAGTCCGGCGTGGCATTGATAAAGTAGAACAGCGAATAGTTAATATTTTCCAGCATAGCAGTCAGACTCAGTTCGTTTAATGAAAATCCAGGCAGGCCGAGAATAAAAGTGTCCGTCCGCAGGGTAAAGAGGGATTGTCTTATTTACCTGTAAAAGAAGGTGTTTCAGACATCGCTCGTGATTTTTCACTCAGCATAACCGCGTCAACGTAGACTAACCTTAAACCCAGGGAAGGATTTTCATGAGCGGGTAAAAATGTGCGCATTTTGCTTTTACCACGCATAATTCACTATCTCAGGTGAGGCTCTTTCATTACACTTTGCGCGATTTTTTATTGTCGAAGAGATTGCATGCAAAACCGTTTACAACAAGGTGCCCGTCTTGGACGTCAGGCGCTGCTTTTCCCTCTCTGTCTGGTGCTCTACGAATTCTCCACCTACATTGGCAACGATATGATCCAACCCGGCATGCTGGCGGTGGTGGAACAATATCAGGCGGGGATCGATTGGGTACCCACCTCCATGACCGCCTATCTGGCCGGCGGTATGTTTTTGCAATGGCTGTTAGGGCCACTGTCGGATCGCATTGGCCGTCGTCCGGTGATGTTAGCGGGCGTGGTGTGGTTTATTGTCACCTGCCTGGCAACGCTGCTGGCGCAAAGCATCGAACAATTTACCCTGCTGCGTTTTTTGCAGGGCATCAGTCTGTGCTTTATTGGCGCGGTGGGCTACGCGGCTATCCAGGAGTCCTTTGAAGAGGCCGTGTGTATTAAAATCACCGCCCTGATGGCGAACGTCGCGCTGATAGCGCCACTGCTCGGACCGCTGGTGGGAGCGGCGTGGGTGCATGTCCTGCCGTGGGAAGGCATGTTTGTGCTGTTCGCCGCACTGGCAGCGATTGCGTTCTTTGGTCTGCAGCGGGCGATGCCGGAGACCGCCACGCGGATCGGCGAGCCGCTATCGCTAAAGGCGCTGGGTAATGATTACAGACTGGTGCTGAAAAACGGGCGCTTTGTCGCCGGCGCGCTGGCGCTGGGATTCGTCAGCCTGCCGTTGCTGGCCTGGATCGCCCAGTCACCGATTATTATCATCAGCGGCGAACAGCTCAGTAGCTACGAGTATGGCCTGCTACAGGTGCCGATTTTTGGCGCGCTGATCGCCGGGAACCTGATGTTGGCGCGCCTGACCGCTCGGCGTACGGTGCGTTCGCTCATCATCATGGGCGGCTGGCCGATTGTGCTGGGACTGCTCATCGCCGCGGCGGCCACCGTCGTCTCGTCCCATGCGTATTTGTGGATGACGGCCGGTCTGAGCGTTTACGCTTTTGGCATCGGTGTGGCCAACGCCGGACTGGTGCGCCTCACCCTGTTCGCCAGCGACATGAGTAAAGGCACGGTCTCTGCGGCGATGGGAATGCTGCAAATGCTGATCTTTACTGTCGGGATTGAACTGAGTAAGCACGCTTATCTGCTCGGCGGGAATGGGCTGTTCAGCCTGTTTAATCTGGCGAGCGGCATGCTGTGGCTGTTGCTGATGTTTATCTTCCTTAAAGATAAACAGGCAGGGAATACCCGGGAAGGGTAATGGCGACATTGTTGGCCCGCTAAGCGCACCGCCATCAGGCAATAAAGTCGGATGGCGGTGTAAACACCTTAGCCTGGTGAATAACGCAAGTCGTTGTTAATTAAATGGCGCTTCGTTCTTCAGGACACAATCAATGATGTCGAGGACGCCTTCTTTGTTGTTTGAGCCAGCTCGATATTTCGCGGCCTTCGCAATCGTATCTGCCGCATTTTCCATTGCAAAACTAAAGCCCGCCTGGCGCAGCATTTCAACATCATTTCCGCCATCCCCAAACACCACGACTTCACTATCGTCAATTCCCCAACGCTGCTGGAGCAGGCGCAGCCCGTTCGCTTTGTGTACGCCGGGGATAATGAGATCGATGCTGCCATAGCCGGTATGAACGGGCACCATGATATCGCCAATGGCGTTGTGCAGGGCTTGCTGAACTTCCGGGATCCGGTCATCAGAGATGTTCAGGCCAAATTTGAAAAACACGTCATTGATATTGTTGAAATCATCCACGAATTCGAGGCGGTGATAGTACATGCCGGCGGTGGCTTTCATCTCGTCGTTGTACGCTTTCAGGGTATACGCACTGTTCTTACCGCAGGCGATGATTTCGACATCGGCGCGGGTTAACAGGTGATCGACGATGGCGGTAAAATCGGATTTCGCCAGATCGCCGTTAAAGATATCCTGGCCTTCGCTTACCACCCAACCGCCGTTTTCGGCGACAAAGGAGATCTCATGGGCAATCTCAGGAAAGAAAGAGATGAGCTGGTAGTACTGATTGCCGCTGGCGACCGCAAAACGAATACCCTGCGTTTTCATCTGCTGATACTGTGCAAGAAAACGTTCGCGATTATAGGTCTTTTGATCGCTCAGAAAAGTGCCATCCATATCGACTGCAATTAACTTAATACCCATTTATCCCTTCTCCATCGCAGTTTGCGTAGTTGAATTTGGTTTGGCGACGGCTCTGGCGACAACGGCGGCCAGCAGTACCAGCGCCAGCACCACCAGCATGGCGCTACGTAAACCGTAGTGTTCGCCGAGGTAGCCGAGCAGCGGAGGGCCAACGAGAAAGGCGAGATAGCCGGTAGTTGCCACGACGCTAACGCGTGTCGGTGCATCCGGCCCCGTGTCGCTGGCCGCAGAAATGGTTAACGGGAAACCGAGCGATGCGCCCAGGCCCCACAGTATCACAGAGACGCCGGCCACCCAGGCGCTGTCGACGAAAATAATCAGACCAATACCGAGCGCGCCCATCAGGGCGCTGGCGCGAACCACCGCCACACGACTGTAACGGTCAATAAACCAGCCACCGGTAAAGCGCCCGACGGTCATCCCGAGCGTGAACCCTGCGTAAATCAGCGAGCCGGAAGTCGGGCTGAACCCGTGACCGTCGACCATCAGCAGCGGTAACCAGTCGTTGGCGGACCCTTCAGCAAAGGCCATCGCCAGCACCACAACGCCAATCAGCAGCAACTGAATATCGCGCCAGAAGGGGACGCCTTTTTCCTGGTGATGAGAACCGTCGTTGGCGTTTTTGCCCGTCCCGTCAGGAATGGCCTGGATGGCAATAAAAATCGGCGCAATCGCCACCAGCGAAGCCAGTACAATATGCGTGGTTGCCGCGACGCCGAAGGCTGTCAGTGCCATCCCGATACCCGCGCCCGCCAGCGTGCCGAAGCTGTAAAAACCGTGCATCATCGGCAAAACGGTTTTGTTCATCTCACGTTCGACGGCCGCCCCTTCAATATTGATCGCCACTTCTGCGGAACCAAAACTGGCGCCGAATACACCTAAACCCAGCGCGAACAACACCGGGGAGGTGAGCCAAAGCGCCAGGCTTAGCACCAGCATCCCTACAATTGCGCAGGACATGGTGGTGCGAATCACCTTTCGGGTGCCAAATCGTTTCACCAGCCAGGCCGAACAAAGGATGCCGCTCATCGAACCAATCGAGAGACCAAACAGTACGGCCCCCATTTCCGCCGTCGAGACCGAAAGCGTGTCACGAATAGCGGGCGTGCGCGTGGCCCAGGAGGCCATCAGCAAGCCGGGCAAAAAGAAGAACATAAAAAGCGCCCAGGTACGGCGTTGCAGGGCTTTGCGGGAGGAAGTCAATGTCATCAGGGAAGCACCAAAAGTACAACAATAGCGACAACACTAGCAAGTTTGTGTACATTTGTACATAAATCAGAAGGGGAATTTATGAGCAGACGACCAAACGATCCGCAGCGTCGGGAAAGGATACTTCAGGCAACTCTGGAGACAATTGCTGAGCATGGGATTAGTGCTGTAACGCATCGTAAAATCGCCAGCTGTGCAGGGGTTCCACTGGGATCCATGACATATTACTTCGAGGGTATGGACTCGTTGATTGAAGAAGCGTTCACGCGTTTTACGTGCGATATGGCGCAGCAATATCGTGATTTTTTTGCCGGGGTGACCGGTCCGGAAATGGCTTGCGAATCGATCACCACCCTCATTTACAGTTCAGAAGTGACGACGCCGCATAATATGGAGCTGATGTATCAGCTGTACGCGATGATGAATCGTAAGCCGACGCTAAGAAGTGTGATGCAGGACTGGATGCAAACCAGTCAGAGAACGCTTGAGCAGTGGTTTGATCCTATTACCGCCCGGGCGCTGGACGCTTTTATTGAAGGGATGACGTTGCATTTTGTGACTGACCGGACGCCGATGACGCGCGAAGAGATCCTGCAGATGGTTAAACGCATCGCCGGGTGAGCATCGTTGAGGGTGATAGTGGTTGTCTCCCCGGCGACACAAATGTCTTGCGCCACACGATCCTGCTCTTCATGCCGATCATCAGTCAGTATGGTTGAGGAAGGGGGTAAAGACGGGAGAGGAGAAATGCAGGCAACAAAAAACCCATCAACCTTGAACCAAAACGGCGGGGTTGATGGGCTCCACAAATTGGGGACATCAAAGAAAAGCAGTGGCACTAGTTATGACTGACACCTTGAGGAAAAGTTCTACATATCTGCAAAAAATTTTCACTTAAGGGACAACTTCAGTTTTATCCTAGGCCTGGCCAGATGATGATGATGAGTGTCCCCGCCAGTGTCAGCAGCACGTTGGCTATCGCGTAGGTACCTGCGTAACCGAGTGCCGGGATATTGCTACGCGCGGTATCGCTGATAATTTCCATTGCCGGTGCGCAGGTACGCGCCCCCATCATGGCGCCAAAAAGAAGCGCCCGGTTCATGCGCAAGACATAGGCGCCGAACAGGAAGCAAATGATCACCGGCACCAGGCTGACGATCAGACCAGCAATCAGCATTTGACCGCCAATCGCCCCTAACCCCTGACCGATGCCACTGCCCGCGCTTAAGCCAACGCCTGCCATAAAGACCATCAGGCCGAACTCTTTCACCATATTCAGCGCTCCCTGCGGGATGTAGCCAAATGTGGGATGGTTAGCACGCAGGAACCCCAGCATGATCCCGGCGAACAGCAATCCAGCGGCGTTACCGATGCCGAAACTGAAGTTGCTGAACTGGAAGGTGATCATGCCGATCATCAGACCAATAATGAAGAACGCACAGAAGGCCAGCAGATCGGTGACCTGGCTGTGAATCGAGATAAAGCCAATACGATCCGCGATTGTTTTCACCCGGCGCGCGTCGCCGCTGACCTGCAATACGTCGCCTTTGTTGAGCACCACGTTGTCATCAATCGGCATTTCAATCTGCGAACGAATCACGCGGTTCAGGAAGCAGCCGTGATCGGTGAGCTTCAGTTGCGCAAGACGGCGTCCCACGGCATTGTGGTTTTTCACCACGATCTCTTCCGTGACGATCCGCATATCGAGCAGGTCGCGGTCGAACACCTCTTTGCCGTTACGAAAGCTGGGGTCGAGGCGGGCATGAGCATCCGGATAGCCGACCAGCGCGATTTCATCACCCATCTGCAGCACGGCGTCACCGTCCGGGTTTGCCAGAATACCGTTACGACGGATGCGTTCAATGTAGCAGCCAGTTGCGCGGTAAATGCCGAGCTCCCGCAGGTTCTTTCCGTCCGTCCAGGCGACCAGTTCCGGGCCGACGCGATAAGCACGAATGACCGGCAGGTACACCTTCCGGTTCGTGTCGGTGTCCAGACCGCGTTCACGGGCGATTTGCTGGGCGCTGGTTTGCAGATCCTGATGCTGTAATTTTGGCAGATAGCGTGCGCCGACGATCAGGCTGACCAGACCGATCAGGTAGGTCAGTGCGTAGCCCAGGCTCAGGTTATCCAGCGCCCGGGAAAGCTGTGCGCTCTCCATTCCAAAATGGCGCAGCGTATCGCCAGCACCGACCAGAACCGGGGTAGACGTCATTGAGCCAGCCAGCATACCGGCCGTCAGGCCGATGTCCCAGCCAAATAGCTTCCCCAAACCGAGGGCGATCAGCAGCGCGCTGCCGACCATCACCAGAGCCAGCATCAGGTAATTCTTCCCGTCCCGAAAAAAAATGGAAAAAAAGTTAGGACCCGCTTCAACGCCGACACAAAAAATAAACAGCATAAAGCCCAGATTCAGTGCGTCAGTGTTAATACTGAAATGCTGTTGCCCTAATAAGAGAGAGACGACTAAAACGCCAATGGAATTACCCAGTTGGATGGAACCCAGACGCAATTTACCGAGACACAGGCCGAGAGCCAGTACAACGAATAATAACAGGATGTAATTCCCATTTAACAAATCGGCGACGTTTATATTCACGGAGACTAACTTCTTGTTTACGAGTAAGCTGTTGAAAGAAATGGTAATTTAGGCTACTGTTTTGCCATCAAATAAGGGCGATTGTGACATATTCACAGCCCGAATATAAGCGGCACAACAATATAATCTGGCTAGTTTAATCTCATTACGTATCAACGGCTATAAGAATCGTGTTGGCGTATTTTGGCACGGAATGCTGAACGGCTTTATCTGACTGGACGCCTTTGGCGAAAAGTGTGTTCGATAGAGACAGTGTCAGGAGAAAAGATTGAAATATAAGCATGGTTGGGTAGGAGCGGTCTGCTGCTTTGTGCTCTTTATGGTTGTCTGTCTTTTTCTGACGATGAACATGAAAGGGGCATTTCGGGCGGCCGGGCATCCTGAAATTGGGCTACTGTTTTTTACGCTGCCAGGCGCGGTCGCCAGTTTTTGCTCTCATCGCCGGGAGGTGATCAAACCGCTCCTTGGCGCGATGCTTGCGGCACCTTGTTGTTTGCTGCTCACGCGTCTTTTCTTTACGCCCACTCGCTCGCTGTGGCAGGAGATGGCGTGGTTATTCAGCGCCGTATTCTGGTGCGCTTTGGGAGCCTTATGCTTCCTGTTCATTAGCAGTTTGTTCAGACCGCGACAGCGTAAAAACCAATAACGCCCTCCGGAGAGGGCGTTATGACATCACTCACAGTACTCAGGCGAACAGGTTCAAATTCTCTTTCGCCCAGGCTTCAAAATCGGTGCAACCGCCGATGTGTTTCTGATCAACAAAAATCTGCGGCACGGTTTCAACCGGTTTGCCGACGGTCTTTTCCAGGTCCGCTTTGGTGATGCCTTCCGCGTGGATGTCGATGTAGCGATAGTTGAAATCATCGCGCTCGTTGCTCAGTTTCTCTGCCAGTTCTTTTGCGCGTACACAGTAAGGGCAACCCGGGCGACCAAAAATAACGGTAAACATTGTAGTCTCTCTCCTCGAACTCAAAGCCTGACGGCGAATGGCTGCTATGATGACGCTAATCGTCAGTCTTGAACAGTAGGTTGCACCTTTTACTTCGATACATTTAGTCTATATCTGTTAAACACATTCACGCTGAACGCCTTACACTATGTCTCACAAAAGGGGGCTTCCTGTGCGTATGACCGGCGCGTTACCGAAAAGTGTATTGATTCTGGAAATGGTGGGTATGGTGCTCCTGGCGCTGGCTTTGCTGTTGCTGAACCACTACCTGACGCTTCCCGCCCCGTTTAACAGCCCGTTAGCGGTCATTATCATGCTTTTTTTGGGCGTGCTGTTGATGATCCCCGCCGCACTGGCATTCGTCTGGCAAGTCGCGCAGCGGCTGGCGCCCCAGCTGATGAAGCCCTCATCCGATTCATCCCGTTCTGACAGAGAAAAAGAGAATGACTCCAACCATTAACCTTCTGCGTCGTCACCGTTCGATTCGCCATTATACCGATCAACCGATTACGCCTGAACAGCGAGAGGCGATTCTGGCCGCCGCTCAGGCGACCTCCAGCTCCAGCTTTTTGCAGTGTACGTCCATTATTCGTATTACGGATCCGGTACTACGTGACGCACTGGTACCCTTAACCGGCGGTCAACAGCACGTCGCGCAGGCCGCTGAGTTTTGGGTCTTCTGCGCCGACTTCAACCGTCATTTGCAGATTTGCCCTGAAGCGCAATTAGGCCTTGCAGAGCAGTTGTTGCTGGGCGTCGTTGATACGGCGATGATGGCGCAAAACGCGCTGACGGCGGCGGAATCGCTGGGTCTGGGTGGTGTCTATATCGGCGGATTGCGCAATAACATCGAATCTGTCACCGAGTTGCTGGCGTTGCCAAAACACGTACTGCCGCTGTTTGGGCTGTGCCTGGGCTGGCCTGCTGATAACCCGGAGCTGAAGCCGCGCCTGCCCGCAGCGATAGTGATGCACGAAAATCGTTATCAGCCGCTCGACAAGGACGTGCTGGCTGATTATGACGAACAGCTCGCGCAGTATTATCTCAGCCGTGGCAGCAATACCCGCCGTGACACCTGGAGCGATCATATTCGCCGCACGCTGATTAAGGAAAATCGTCCCTTTATCCTGGAATATTTGCATAAACAGGGTTGGGCCACGCGCTAAAAATTCTGCCGCTGTGTATGATACGCGGGATAGAGATCGAGTGATGCAGAGAGGTGCAGGGTGAAAATTGCCATATTGTCCCGGGATGGAACGCTCTACTCGTGTAAGCGCCTGCGTGAAGCGGCGATGACGCGTGGTCATCTGGTTGAAATACTCGACCCGCTTTCCTGCTATATGAACATCAATCCGGCGGCGTCCTCAATTCATTATAAAGGACGCAAGTTGCCTCATTTTGATGCCGTCATTCCGCGTATTGGTTCGGCGATTACCTTTTATGGTACGGCGGTGCTACGCCAGTTTGAGATGCTGGGCAGCTATCCGTTGAATGAATCTGTAGCGATTACCCGCGCCCGCGATAAGCTGCGTTCGTTGCAGTTGCTGGCGCGTCAGGGTATCGATCTCCCGATTACCGGCATTGCGCACTCGCCGGATGACACCAGCGATCTGATCGATATGGTTGGTGGCGCGCCGTTGGTGGTGAAACTGGTGGAGGGAACGCAAGGAATTGGCGTGGTACTGGCAGAAACCCGTCAGGCTGCCGAGAGCGTCGTGGATGCGTTCCGGGGGCTTAACGCCCACATTCTGGTTCAGGAATATATTAAAGAGGCCAAAGGCCGCGATATTCGCTGTCTGGTGGTGGGGGATGAGGTGGTTGCTGCCATCGAACGACGGGCGAAGGACGGCGATTTTCGTTCTAATCTCCATCGCGGCGGCGTCGCCTGCATTGCCAACATTACTCCCCGTGAGCGCAAAATTGCGATAAAAGCCGCGCAGACGATGGGGCTTGATGTCGCTGGTGTTGATATTTTACGCGCCGAGCGCGGCCCGCTGGTGATGGAAGTGAATGCTTCTCCGGGTCTGGAAGGGATCGAAAAAACCACCGGTATCGATATCGCCGGGCGGATGATTCAGTGGATCGAACGCCACGCGACGGCTGAATTTTGTCTCAAAACGGGTGGCTAGTCTTTAATATCGCCGATGATCGTGGCATGACGAACACTTTTTGCGTAAGCTGTGCCGGTATTTTTTTATCGTAAGAGGTAGCACATTATTATGACAGAATTGGTCGTTCCCACTCTGGATACGTTGCGGCAATGGCTCGACGACCTGGGCATGAGTTTTTTTGAATGTGATACCTGTCAGGCACTGCATTTACCACACATGCAAAATTTTGACGGCATCTACGATGCGAAATTAGATCTCGTCGATAATACGCTGCTGTTTTCCGCGATGGCTGAAGTGAGGCCTTCTGCGTTACTGCCGCTGGCCGCGGATCTGTCTGCCATCAATGCCAGTTCCCTCACCGTGAAGGCGTTTCTGGATATGCAGGATGATAATCTGCCAAAGCTGGTGGTTTGCCAGTCTTTATCCGTTATGCAAGGGGTAACTTACGCGCAGTTCGAGTGGTTCGTGCGCCAGAGCGAAGAGCAGATATCCATGGTCATTCTTGAAGCGGGCGCGCACCAGATGCTGTTTACCGCCGAAGAAGACGCGCAAAAAAGCAGCGTTGAGAACCATTTTCTTCACTGATTTTAACGTGAAGTATGGCGCGTATAGCGCAGTCGCTGCCAGAGCGGCTGCGGTTTACGTTCTTTTATTCTGCATTTAACCTTTCTTTAAAGAATTATTCACCTCCTTTCCCGCTATTTCGCTTTATCACATAGACATAAATTGCATAAAAAATTGATAAAAGGCGTTTTTTAATCTGGGCTATAGCCTGAAACCCTGGCTAAAGTTATTCTTGCGAAGCTTAATTACAGCGAGCAATAACGGTCGGGGGAGCGTCCACTCTTCCTGGTTTTTGCCGAGTGACAAACTATGCACGTTTCTTGCATAGCATTGAGTGCAACTTTTTTGGTTCGTTTGTTAACGAACTTTGATAAGGAAAGAGATTATGACCGCCTTAAATAAAAAATGGCTATCGGGTCTGGTTGCGGGTGCTCTGATGGCCGTCTCTGCCGGCACGCTCGCTGCAGAACAAAAAACACTCCATATCTATAACTGGTCTGATTATATTGCGCCGGATACGGTTGCTAATTTTGAAAAAGAGACCGGCATCAAAGTGGTCTATGACGTTTTTGACTCCAACGAAGTGCTGGAAGGCAAACTGATGGCAGGCAGCACCGGTTTTGATCTGGTAGTGCCTTCCGCGAGCTTTCTTGAACGTCAGTTGACGGCAGGCGTTTTCCAGCCGCTGGATAAGAGCAAACTGCCGGGCTGGAAAAACCTCGATCCGGAATTGCTGAAACTGGTCGCCAAACACGACCCGGACAATAAATTCGCGATGCCGTATATGTGGGCGACCACCGGTATTGGCTACAACGTCGATAAAGTGAAAGCGGTGCTCGGCGCTGATGCCCCGGTTAATAGCTGGGATCTGGTGCTGAAGCCGGAAAATCTTGAAAAACTCAAGAGCTGTGGCGTCTCTTTCCTCGATGCGCCGGAAGAGGTGTTTGCCACCGTGCTGAACTATCTGGGTAAAGATCCGAACAGCACCAAAGCAGACGACTATACCGGACCGGCTACCGATCTGCTGCTCAAGCTGCGGCCGAATATCCGTTACTTCCACTCTTCGCAGTACATCAACGACCTGGCTAACGGCGATACCTGTGTGGCGATTGGCTGGGCAGGAGATGTCTGGCAGGCCGCCAACCGGGCGAAAGAGGCGAAGAATGGCGTCAATATCTCCTTCTCGATTCCGAAGGAAGGGGCGATGGCCTTCTTTGATGTCTTCGCGATGCCAGCAGATGCCAAAAATAAAGACGAGGCCTATCAGTTCCTCAACTACCTGTTGCGCCCGGATGTGATTGCGCATATCTCTGACCACGTGTTCTACGCGAATGCCAACAAAGAGGCAACGGCGTTGGTGAGTGCAGAAGTGCGTGATAATCCAGGTATTTATCCGCCAGCAGACGTGCGCGCGAAGATGTTCACCCTGAAAGTTCAGGATCCGAAGATTGACCGCGTCCGTACGCGTGCCTGGACCAAGGTGAAAAGCGGTAAATAACCTTTTACCGTAGGCCGGGCAAGCGAAGCGCCCCCGGCAACCGGCGCACCGTTCTGGTGCGCCTGCACCATGATTGTTTCTGCCGGAGAGCACCCCGTGAATGATGCCACCCCACGCCCGCAGGCGAAAACCCGTAAAGCGCTGACGCCGCTCCTCGAAATCCGCAACCTGACCAAGTCCTTCGATGGTCAGCACGCTGTTGATGACGTAAGTCTGACCATTTATAAAGGCGAAATCTTTGCCCTGCTGGGCGCATCAGGCTGTGGAAAATCCACGCTGTTGCGCATGCTGGCGGGGTTTGAACAACCTACTACCGGACAAATCATGCTGGATGGCGTCGACCTGTCCCAGGTGCCGCCTTATTTACGGCCCATCAATATGATGTTTCAGTCCTATGCGCTGTTTCCCCATATGACGGTGGAGCAGAATATCGCCTTTGGCCTGAAGCAGGACAAACTGCCGAAAGCAGAAATTGCCAGCCGGGTCGACGAGATGTTAGGTCTGGTGCATATGCAGGAGTTCGCTAAACGCAAACCGCATCAGCTTTCCGGCGGTCAGCGTCAGCGTGTGGCGCTGGCGAGAAGCCTGGCAAAACGGCCTAAACTTCTGCTGCTCGACGAACCGATGGGCGCACTGGATAAAAAGCTGCGTGACCGTATGCAGCTTGAAGTCGTCGATATCCTTGAGCGCGTCGGCGTAACCTGCGTGATGGTGACGCACGATCAGGAAGAGGCGATGACCATGGCCGGGCGTATCGCCATTATGAACCGTGGCAAGTTTGTGCAAATCGGTGAGCCGGAAGAAATTTACGAGCACCCGACCACGCGCTACAGCGCAGAGTTTATCGGCTCGGTCAATGTCTTTGAGGGCGTAATTAAAGAGCGCCAGGAAGACGGTCTGGTGCTCTATTCTCCTGGGCTGGTGCATCCGTTGAAGGTCGATCCGGATGCGTCGGTGGTGGATAACGTGCCGGTGCACGTGGCGCTGCGTCCGGAAAAAATCATGCTCTGCGAAGAGCCGCCTGCCGACGGTTTTAACTTCGCCGTCGGTGAAGTGGTGCACATTGCCTATCTTGGCGATCTCTCCATCTATCACGTTCGCCTGAAAAGCGGACAGATGATCAGCGCCCAGTTGCAAAACGCTCACCGTTATCGCAAAGGTCTGCCGACCTGGGGCGATGAGGTGCGTCTGTGCTGGGATGCGGACAGTTGTGTGGTGTTGACGGTTTAAGGAGCGAAGATGAGTACACTTGAACCTCCGGCACGCGTAGAAAAACCAGGCGGCTTTACGTTCTGGCTGGCGCGCGTGCAGATGAAACACGGGCGCAAACTGGTGATAGCGCTGCCTTACGTCTGGCTGATCCTGCTGTTTCTGCTGCCTTTTCTGATCGTCTTTAAAATCAGTCTGGCGGAGATGGCGCGAGCGATCCCGCCGTATACGGAGCTGATGGAGTGGGCCGACGGGCAACTGTCGATCACCCTTAATCTCGGTAACTTCCTGCAGTTGACGGACGATCCTCTCTACTTTGATGCTTATCTGCAGTCACTACAGGTGGCGGGGATCTCGACGCTCTGCTGTCTGCTGCTGGGGTATCCATTGGCGTGGGCGGTGGCGCACAGCAAGCCGTCAACGCGTAATATTCTGCTGTTGTTGGTGATCCTGCCGTCGTGGACCTCGTTTTTGATCCGCGTATATGCCTGGATGGGGATACTGAAAAATAATGGCGTGTTGAATAACTTTTTGCTATGGCTGGGAGTGATCGACCAGCCGCTGACCATTCTGCACACCAATCTGGCGGTGTATATTGGCATTGTATACGCCTATCTGCCGTTCATGGTGCTGCCGATTTATACCGCACTGACGCGGATTGATTACTCGCTGGTGGAAGCGTCGCTGGATCTGGGCGCGCGTCCGTTGAAAACGTTCTTTAGTGTGATCGTCCCGCTGACCAAAGGCGGCATTATTGCCGGTTCTATGCTGGTGTTCATTCCGGCGGTGGGCGAGTTTGTTATCCCGGAACTGCTCGGCGGGCCAGACAGCATCATGATTGGTCGCGTGCTGTGGCAGGAATTCTTTAACAACCGCGACTGGCCGGTGGCGTCTGCGGTCGCGATTGTCATGTTGCTGCTGCTGATCGTCCCGATTATGTGGTTTCACAAACATCAGCAAAAAAGCGGAGGGGCCCACGGATGAACAACTTACCGGTAATTCGTTCGC
Organism: Citrobacter sp. MGH 55; assembly: GCF_016906145.1. Classification (NCBI taxonomy): domain Bacteria; kingdom Pseudomonadati; phylum Pseudomonadota; class Gammaproteobacteria; order Enterobacterales; family Enterobacteriaceae; genus Citrobacter; species Citrobacter sp. MGH 55. Next base: position 4,448,789 of record NZ_CP070239.1, on the reverse strand, counting down.
CCTGGCGGATTATGATTCTGGTGCTCGGGTTTACTTTCCTGTATGCGCCGATGCTGATGCTGGTCATCTACTCGTTTAACAGTTCCAAACTGGTCACGGTGTGGGCGGGATGGTCAACGCGCTGGTACGGCGAACTGTTCCGCGATAGCGCAATGATGAGCGCGGTGGGGTTGAGTCTGACCATCGCCGCCTGCGCGGCGACCATGGCGGCGATACTCGGCACGATTGCTGCGGTGGTGATGGTGCGTTTTGGTCGCTTTCGCGGGTCGAACGGCTTTGCCTTTATGATCACCGCGCCGCTGGTGATGCCGGATGTGATCACCGGGCTCTCTTTGTTGCTGCTGTTTGTCGCACTGGGGCACGCTATTGGCTGGCCGTCGGATCGTGGCATGCTGACTATTTGGCTGGCGCACGTCACGTTCTGTACGGCGTATGTGGCGGTGGTGATCTCCTCGCGCCTGCGTGAACTGGATCGCTCCATTGAGGAAGCGGCGATGGATCTGGGGGCGACGCCGCTGAAGGTGTTCTTTGTGATTACGCTGCCGATGATTATGCCAGCGGTGGTCTCCGGCTGGCTGCTGGCGTTTACCCTGTCGCTGGACGATCTGGTCATTGCCAGCTTTGTCTCCGGACCGGGCGCGACCACGTTACCGATGCTGGTCTTCTCCAGCGTGCGGATGGGAGTTAATCCGGAAATCAACGCCCTGGCGACGCTGATACTCGGGGTGGTGGGAATTGTTGGTTTTATCGCCTGGTATTTGATGGCTCGCACGGAAAAACAGCGGATCCGCGATATCCAACGTGCAAGACGTGACTGAAGACACTAAAATCTGCCAACCTGGCTACATAATGCCGCGCTCGTCGCGGCATTGTTTTCATGGAAGACGATTCGTTGGGATTTTTTAATAAAACATCCTCATCACATGCCCGCCTGAATGTGCCCACGCTGGTGCAGGTGGCGGCGCTCGCCATTATTATGATCCGTGGGCTCGATCTGCTGATGATTTTCAACACCCTTGGCATTCGCGGACTGGGCGAGTTTATTCATCGCAGCGTGCAGACATGGAATTTAACGCTGGTTTTTCTCGGCAGCCTGATGCTGGTATTTATTGAAATCTGGTGTGCGTTTTCACTGGTGAAAGGGCGTAACTGGGCGCGCTGGATCTATCTCCTCACGCAGGTGATTGCCGCCAGCTATTTGTGGGCGGCCTCGCTGGGCTACGGCTATCCAGAGCTGTTCAGCATTGCGGGTGAGTCAAAGCGGGAGATTCTGCGTACGCTGGTAATGCAAAAACTGCCCGATATGCTGGTGCTGTTATTACTGTTTGTGCCCGCAGCCAGTCGTCGCTTCTTCCGCTTACAATAATGTGTATAATCCTCGCCCCTGTTTAGATAAAGGTTTCCGTATGCAGTGCGCACTCTATGACGCCGGTCGTTGTCGTTCCTGTCAGTGGATCACGCAGCCCGTGGGCGAGCAACTCACCGCCAAAACCGCCGATCTGCGAAATTTGCTTGCCGGTTTTCCCATCGGAGAATGGTGCGTGCCGGTCAGCGGCCCGGAGCAGGCGTTTCGCAATAAAGCGAAGATGGTGGTCAGCGGCAGCGTGGAAAAACCGTTGCTGGGCATGTTGCATCGCGATGGTACGCCAGAAGATCTGTGCGATTGCCCGCTCTATCCGGCCTCGTTTGCCCCGGTGTTTGCTGTGCTGAAACCGTTTATTGCGCGGGCCGGACTAACACCCTACAACGTGGCACGCAAGCGGGGAGAGCTTAAGTACCTTTTGCTGACGGAAAGTCAGTTTGATGGCGGTATGATGCTGCGCTTTGTTCTGCGTTCCGACAGTAAACTGGCGCAGTTGCGTGCTGCGCTGCCGTGGTTGCAGGCGCAACTGCCGCAACTGAAGGTCATCAGCGTCAATCTTCAGCCGGTACATATGGCGATTATGGAAGGGGAAACAGAAATCTTCCTGACTGAACAGCAGGCGCTGGCGGAGCGGTTTAACGACGTGCCGCTGTGGATCCGCCCGCACAGTTTCTTCCAGACCAACCCGGCGGTGGCAAGCCAATTATATGCCACAGCGCGTGACTGGGTGCGGCAGTTGCCGGTGAACCACATGTGGGATCTGTTCTGTGGTGTCGGTGGGTTTGGTCTGCACTGCGCGACGCCGCAGATGCAGTTGACGGGAATTGAAATTGCGCCGGAAGCCATTGCCTGTGCGAAGCAGTCAGCGGCGGAACTGGGCTTAACCAATCTACATTTTCAGGCGCTGGATTCGACGCAGTTTGCCACCGGGCAGGGGGCTGTGCCGGATCTGGTGCTGGTGAACCCGCCGCGCCGCGGAATTGGTAAATCCTTGTGTGATTACCTCAGCCGAATGGCACCGCAATTTATCATCTATTCCAGCTGTAATGCGCAGACGATGGCGAAAGACATTGCCGCATTGCCAGGCTATCGCATTGAACGGGTACAGCTTTTCGATATGTTCCCACATACCGCGCATTATGAAGTGCTGACATTGTTGCTGAAGGACGAGTCATTGATTGCCGGATAGCGGCGATGGTGCCTTATCCGGCTTGCGAGTGAAGTGTATTTTGTAGGCCTGATAAGCGTCGCGTCATCAGGCATTCTACAGCCAACTCTCTGTCTTACTGCGGGAACCACTGGTCGTTGATTTTTTGGTACGTACCATCGGCCTTGATCGCCGCCAGCGCAGCGTTCAGTTTATCGAGCAGCATTTTATTATCCGGGCGAACCGCGATGCCGAGGCCGGTACCGAAGTACTGTGGATCGGTGACTTTCTCGGTTGCCACACCCAACTGCGGGTTAGTTTTCAGCCACTCGTTCACCACGGCGGTATCACCGAATACGCCATCAATACGGCCATTTTTCAGGTCGATAAACGCATTCTGATAGCTGTCATAGGCCACGGTTTTCACTTCCGGGTGCTTGTCCTGCAAGTATTTCTGGTGAGTGGTGCCGTTTTCCATCCCGATACGTTTACCTTTCAGGTCGGCAAAGGTTTTATAGGTATCTTTCTTCGAAATTACCAGCGCCGAGTTGGCATAGTAGGGGGTCGTAAACGCCACCTGTTTGCTCCGCTCTGGAGTGATATCCATACCGGAAATCACGGCGTCATATTTTTTGAACTTGAGCGCCGGGATCAGGCTGTCAAATGCATGGTTGGTGAAAGTACATTCTGCCTGCATTTGTTTGCATAAGGCTTTTGCCAGATCGAGGTCGAAGCCGACGATTTGATTATTGGCATCCATAGATTCGAACGGTGGATAGGTCGCAGAGACGCCAAAACTGATTTTTTCAGCGGCAGAGGCACCGACGGCGAAAGAGGCAAGTAATGCGGCCAGAACTAACTTTTTCATGGTTGGACTCCCGTTATGATGAGGCGCCGTTTCTGCGGCATGGATTTACAATGCCAGTAAATGAATTTGTATGCAATAAAAATGATTAACTATTTTGTGATAAATAAAAAAAGACGGACAGGTTAGAAACTTGTCCGTCTTGTTGGTTGTGATTTATGCAATAAAGTGCTTAGTTTCGACGTTCGAATGCCAGCGCTTTGCGCTCGATCAGACGCATCATTAACGTCAACAGGCCGTTGACGATCAGGTAGATGACTCCCGCTGCGCCGAACACCATCACATCATAGGTGCGACCGTACAGCAGCTGACCATAACCCATCACTTCCATCAGCGTGATGGTATATGCCAGAGAGGTACTTTTGAACACCAGCACCACTTCGTTGGAATACGAGGAGAGGGCGCGTTTAAAGGCATACGGCAACAGGATTGCCAGCGTGTCTTTCTTGCTCATCCCCAGCGCGCCGCAGGACTGCCACTGGCCTTCCGGAATCGCGCGAATCGCCCCGTAGAACAGTTGAGTGGTATAAGCTGCGCTGTTCAGCGACAGTGCAATCAAGGCGCACAACCATGGCTCTGACAGCAGATGCCACAGAACCGGATACTCCTGCAGAGACGGAAACTGACCCGGTCCGTAGTAGATCAAGAAGATCTGAACCAGCAGCGGCGTACCGGTAAACAGCGTGATATAGCCACGCACCAGCCAGACTACCACCGGCGTTTTCAGCGTCAGAACAATCGTGAAAATCAACGCCAGAATCAGGGCAACGACAATGGACGCCACCGTCAGGGTCAGGCTGGTATGCAGTCCTTTCAGCAGTTCAGGTAAATACTCAAACATCAGCCCGGTCTCCGCTCAAAACGTGTCGCGCGCAGGTCAATGCGTTTGAGAATGTACTGGCTCACCAGCGTAATCACCAGGTAGATCGCCGCAGCGATGATGTACCAGTTAAACGGTTCCTGGGTTCGCGTGGCGATACTCTTGGTTTGCAGCATCAGGTCGTTGACGCTGATGAGGCTCACCAGCGCGGTATCTTTCAGCAATACCAGCCACTGGTTGCCCAGCCCCGGCAGCGCATGACGCCACATTTGCGGCATCACCAGCCGGAAGAAAATGGCGGTCTTCGACAGTCCCAACGCCTGGCCGGATTCCCACTGTCCCAGCGGTACCGCTTTTAGCGCGCCGCGCAACGTTTGAGACGCATAGGCTGCGTAGAGCAGAGAGAGGGCAATCACTCCACACAGGAAGGGGCTGACGTCGAAGTTTTCGATCTCCATTCGTACCGGAATCTGCACGACGCCCAGATTGATCGTAAAGCCATCAGAGAGCATCAGCAGCAGTTGAGAGGAGCCGAAATAGATAAACAGCACCACCAGAATTTCCGGCAGGCCGCGTAAAATGGTGACCAGCGCGGAACCCGTCCACGCGACAGGACGCCATTTCACTGACTCCCAGACGGCGAAAAGCATTGCCAGCGCCAGGCCGAGGATCAGTGCACAAACGGCAAGGCCGACGGTCATCCCGGCGGCGCTTGCAAGTGGGAAAAATTCGTTCATCAAGGCTTACTTCTGGAACCATTTGTTATAGATGGTCTCGTAAGTCCCATCTTTCTTCACTTTTTCCAGCGCAGTGTTGAATTTCTGCTGCAGTTCCTCGTTGCCCTGGCGTACGGCGATGCCGAGGCCGGTGCCGAAGTAATCTTTATCCGTCACTTTGTCGCCAACCGGCGCCAGCTTCGGATTGTCTTTCAGCCACTCTGTGACCACCGCGGTATCACCGAACACACTGTCAATACGGCCGTTTTGCAGATCCAGTTTCGCATTCTGGTAGCTGTCATACGGAACGGTAGTGATTTCCGGGTGCTTATCCATGATGAATTTCTGGTGAGTGGTGCCATTCTGCACGCCCACTTTCTTGCCTTTCAGCTGATCAACGCCAGTGAATTTACCCTGCTGACCAATGAACAGCGCGGAGTTGTCATAGTAAGGGGTCGTGAACAGCACCTGTTTTTCACGCTCGGGCGTGATATCCATCCCGGCCATCACCGCGTCGAAACGGCGGAATTTCAGGCTTGGGATCAGGCTGTCAAATGCCTGGTTGGTAAAGGTACAGGTCGCGTCGATCTCTTTACACAGCGCATTGGCCAGATCGACATCAAAGCCGACAATCTTGTTATTAGCGTCCATGGATTCAAACGGAGGATAGGACGCTTCGGTCGCAAAACGAATGGTCTGGGCTGCTGTAGCGGAAAGGCTAAAGCCTGCGATAAGCGCGGCAATCAGAACTTTTTTCATTGTGTTGTCCCGAATCTTAGTGAGAGAGATAGTTTTTAAATGCTTCGGTCTGCGGGTCGGCAAAGCAACTCGCATTACCCTGCTCGACGATATGACCGTTTTCCATATACACGACGCGGCTGGCGGTTTTACGCGCCACTTCCACTTCGTGCGTCACGATCACTTGTGTAATTTTAGTTTCCGCCAGTTCACGAATGATGCTGACGATCTGCGCGGTAATTTCCGGGTCCAGCGCGGCGGTGGGTTCATCAAACAGCAACACCTGCGGCTCCATCATCAACGCGCGGGCAATGGCCACACGCTGCTGTTGTCCGCCGGAGAGATGCAGCGGATAGCGATCGCTGTAAGGTTTCAGGCGCAGGCGTTCAAGCAGCTTTTCGGCGCGCGCCAGTGCCTGATCTTTCGACAGACCCAGCACGCGGCAGGGTGCCTCAATCAGATTCTGTTGCACGGTGAGGTGCGGCCACAGATTGTATTGCTGAAAGACCATTCCGACGTTCTGACGCAGCTCGCGAATTGCTTTATCTGACGGCGTCTTGCGGAAATCGAAGTGATTTCCCGCAATGTTAAGCGTACCGGAACGCGGCATCTCAAGCAGATTGAGTACCCGCAGCAGTGAGCTTTTACCGGCCCCGCTTGGGCCCAGTAACACCAGTGTTTCACCCTGCGGGCAATCCAGCGTGATATCGAACAGCGCCTGATGCGCGCCGTAGAAGCAGTTAATGCCGTTTAATTGAATACTCATTGATGCTCGTATACTGGCCGTCTGATAGCTATTGAAGCCGCAGATAGTACCTTTGACAGAATAGTTATGCAATATTTATGCTTTAAAAGTTAAATATAACGCGCATTTCTCATTAAACATAGCACAAAATAGCGAGGGGGAGGGTCGGTAAGAACAATTGTCGGCATTCCATGCAGAATGCCGGACAATTTACGGGGGGGACAATTTTTAGCGCGTTTAAGCGGAGAGATTAACGGTTTTCAACCGACTGACGAAGCGTACCGGCCGGGGCATGCACGCTGCCGCCGAGATAGCGAACATCATCAATGACCCAGCACTGGCCTTCACGGATCATCAGCACTTCATCCTGCCAGTTCTGATCGCCCTGTTTCAGCGCAACGCGTAGCGGGATGTTTCGTGCATCACTATTCGGAATGGTCGAAGCGCTGGCAACACTGGCGCTGTCCGGCGGCGTGGCGCGGCTGGAGAACGGATCGCTGCTCATCAATTGACGATGCGCACTGTCACGACTGGCATCCGACAGCAGTTTCGCCAGGCTGTCGCTCAGATAAGGGCGCAGGGCGGTGAGATCATTACTGCGGTGCTGGATACGATAGTCAAAGAATTGTTGAGCCACACTGTCCGGGCCGCCATCCACACAGGCCCCCGCACGCGGCCCGTTGTCTTTATAGGCTGGCGTGACGGTAGTGCAGGCGCTGAGCAGCAGCGCGCAAGGGATGAGCAGGGAGAGTTTCGAATAGCGCATAGTGATTTCCTTATAAGCGTTCTGCCATGAGTCTTCTAAGATAACAGTCATCTACGATAATCAATTATATCCTTTCAATGATAGTGTATGGCGCTGATAATGTGCTGAATGTAACCAGGAGAGACATCATGCAATTTTCGACAACCCCCACGCTCGAAGGACAAAGCATCGTGGAATACTGCGGTGTGGTCACAGGCGAAGCCATTCTGGGCGCGAATATTTTCCGGGACTTTTTTGCCGGTATCCGCGATATCGTCGGCGGTCGTTCAGGCGCTTACGAAAAAGAGTTACGCAAAGCGCGTGAAATTGCTTTCGCAGAGCTGGGCGAGCAGGCGAAAGCGCTGGGCGCTGACGCCGTCGTGGGCATTGATATCGATTATGAAACGGTCGGCAAAGATAGCAGCATGCTGATGGTCAGCGTCAGCGGGACGGCGGTGAAAACGCGTCGATGAGAAAGGGGTTATGGCTGGCGGCCTTTGCGTTACTGCTGACGGGATGCGCGGGCGAAAAAGGGATCGTTGATAAAGACGGTTATCAGCTTGATACCCGTCATCAGGCGCAGGCGGCATATCCGCGCATCAAAGTGTTGGTGATCCACTATACCGCGGATGACTTCGATAGCTCGCTGGCGACGCTGACGGATAAAAACGTCAGTTCGCATTATCTGATCCCGTCCGTGCCGCCGTTGCATCGTGGTAAACCGCGTATCTGGCAACTGGTGCCGGAACAGGATCTGGCGTGGCATGCCGGTATCAGTTTCTGGCGCGGCGCGACGCGCATCAACGACACCTCAATTGGCATTGAGCTGGAAAATCGCGGCTGGCAAAAATCGGCGGGTGATAAATATTTTGCCCCGTTTGAGCCTGCGCAGATTCAGGCGCTGATCCCGCTGGCAAAAGACATTATCGCCCGTTACGACATCAAGCCACAGAACGTGGTCGCGCATGCGGATATTGCCCCACAGCGAAAAGACGATCCCGGTCCGCTGTTTCCCTGGCGAGCGCTGGCAGCACAAGGCATTGGCGCCTGGCCCGATGCGCAGCGGGTAAATTTCTACCTCGCTGGGCGGGCGCCGCATACGCCCGTTGAGATGGCCTCACTGCTGGATCTGTTGTCGCGTTATGGGTATGAGGTGAAGCCTGAAATGACCGCGCGTGAACAGCAGCGCGTTGTGATGGCGTTTCAGATGCACTTCCGCCCGACGTTGTGGAACGGCGTTGCCGATGCCGAAACGCAGGCGATTGCTGAGGCGTTACTGGAAAAGTATGGGCAAGGTTAGCGATGCAGTTTTCCGTGGTCGCGCAACCACGCGGCCGTTTTCACAATACCTTCATCCAGCGTCACCACCGGCTTATACCCCAGTTCCGTTTCGGCACGGCTGATATCCAGCGTAAAATCGAAATTCAGCTTCGACACCCCGTAGTGGGTTAACGCCGGTTCTTTGGCAGACTTATTGCCAAAGTGCTCCAGGCTGCGGGCAATCATATCCAGCATCGGATAGGGCACGGAACGGATCCGGCAGTGTATATTCAGTTCATCAATCAGCTTTTGCACGATACTGCGCAGGGTTCTGGGTTCGCCGTTGGTGATGTTGTACACCCGACCGGACGGCAGGCTGTCGCACAGTTCCTGACTCGCCAGCCACATCGCGTGGATAGCGTTCTCATAGTAGGTCATATCGACCATCGCGCTGCCGCCGTGCGGCAACAGCACGCTGCCGTAGTGGTGCATCATGTGCGCCAGACGGGGAATAAACACTTTGTCGTGTGGGCCAAACAGGCTCTGTGGGCGCAACACCGTAAACCGGGTCTGCGGATTTGCCTGGGCCAGCAGGCTGATGACCTCTTCGCCAGCGGCTTTGCTGCGGGCAAATTCATTGGCAAAGCGGTGCGGGCGAAAATCTTCTTTGATATCGCGATGATGGTGATAATCGAAATAAAGCGATGGAGAGGAAATATGAACAAAGTTACGCACGCCCCATGCGACGGCCCATTCGCCAAGACGGCGGGTCGCACGTACGTTTGCCAGATCAAAGGCTTCCTGAGTTCCCCAGGGTGAGGTGAAACTTGAGCAGTGCCACAGCGTATCGATGCCCGCAAGCATAACCTTCGCCTGCGAAGAGACCAGCTCGGTCAGATCCGCATGCACAAACTCCGCGCCCATTTTTTCGAGCAGTTTACCCATCGCTTCGTTGCGACCGGTCGCTCTGACGCTGATGCCTTTGTTGCGCAAAAACTCAACCGCGTTTCGTCCTAAGCCGCTGGTTGCGCCGGTAACCAGTACCTTCATATCAGTCCACTGTGTTTAATAAAACGTCGTGCGCATTCTTCCGTGAATTACGTCGGTATGCAATGGGAAACGTGAAACAATACAGTAAGTTTTTACGATTTATCTGTGATTTGTTCTGCAAGTCTGGCAATTTTCTTTGCCATCCCCCGGAAAATAAACAGGTGCGCCGGGATCATCAGCAGCCAGTAGAAAAGCCCTGGCATACCGTGCGGATGCCACCAGGCACGCACGTCAATTTCGCGATGATCGCCCTTATCGTCAAGGGTAAAGCTCAGCCGTCCCAGGCCTGGCGCTTTCATGCCAAACAGCAGCGCGAGCTGTTTTTCTGGCTCGACGATAATCACTTTCCAACTGTCTACAGTATCGCCCGGTTGAAGCAGTTCGTGTTCAGGACGACCTTTTGCCAGCCGATGCCCGACTAGCAGATCCAGCGCGGCGCGGATCTTCCACAATCCATTGCCAAAGAAATAGCCCTCTTTGCCGCCAAGACGGTTCACTACCCGCCACAACGCCGGCAAACTGGCGGATGTCTTTACGGTAAACCCGGCCTGTTTGGCGAAAAAACCGTATTCCGGTCGCCAGCGGGCAAACGCCTGCGCGTCGTAACCCCAGTCGCTGGAGTTCACCAGTTTCTCCTCTTCCTTCAGCGTGCTGCGTACAGCATCGTCAAAGGCGATAAGCTTTTGGGGTATCAACGCCCGCAATTCGCTGTCATCGGCCAGCAGATCGTGTCTGAGGCCCTGTATCAACGCTTTCGCGGTGGTAGGCGGCACCGAGGTGATGACATTCAGGAACCAGACGGAAATCCAACGGGTGGGAAAGGGGATGGGGATAAGCCAGCGATGCTTGCCGCTCACCGTCATGAAATGTTCGAACTGCTGCTGATAGCTAAGCACCTGTGGCCCGGCGGCTTCAAAGATCCGATGCTCACGGGACGGGTGATCCAGCAAGGCCACCAGATAATGCAGCAGGTTTTCCAGCGCGATGGGCGTGGTACGTGAGCGCACCCAGCGCGGCGGGGTCAGCACCGGCAGGTTGTAGACCATGTCGCGCATCACTTCAAAAGCGGCGGAACCGGCTCCGACGATGATCCCGGCGCGCAGTTCCGTTACCGGCACGCCAGACTCGCGCAGGGTATCGGCGGTGATCTGCCGCGCCCGCAGGTGGTCAGACTGCTCGTGTTCCGGCGCCTGCAAGGAGCTGAGAAAAATCAGTTGCCCGACCGGCGTTTCACGCAGAGCATCACGCACGTTAAGCGCGACCTGACGCTCATGGGCAATGAAATCGCCGCCTTCTCCCATACCGTGTACCAGATAGTAGACGGTATCAACATTCGTCAACAGAGACGCAAGCTGCGTCGGCCAGTTCAGATCGACCTTATGACAGCTGACGTTGGGCAACTGCTGTTTGTCCAGCCGTTCAATGCGACGTGCCACCGCCAGTACCTGATGTCCTTGCTGGCTGAGCGCCTGCACCAGATGTTGACCAATGTAACCACTGGCGCCAAGAACCACTATGCGTTGCGGCACATCTCTCTCCTTAACGAGTCAGGAACGCGCGCCAGTGGGCGACGACATCAGCAAGCTGTTCCCGTGAAACATCCAGATGGGTCACCAGACGGACAATCGGCGACGCGTTGATCAGCACGCCCTGTGCCTTCATGTATTCACCCAGCGCTACGGCGTTGGCCTCACCGACGCGGACAAACAGCATATTGGTGTCGTGACGCATCACGTCCGCCCCGGCTTCCCGTAGCTGCTCTGCAAGCCAGGCCGCGTTGTCGTGATCGTCCTGCAGGCGCGCAACGTTATTTTTCAGGGCATACAGTCCGGCTGCCGCCAGGATACCGGCCTGACGCATGCCGCCGCCGGTCATTTTGCGCCAGCGGATGGCGCGCTTGATGTAATCGCGGCTGCCGACCAGTAGCGATCCGACCGGCGTCCCCAGCCCTTTGGACAGGCAGATGGTAAAGGAGTCGCAATACTGCACGACCTCTTTGAGTTCACAGCCGTACGCCACGACAGCGTTAAAAATACGTGCGCCATCGACATGCAGCGCCAGACCGCGCTCACGGGTAAATTCCCATGCCTCTTTCAGATACTCTCGTGGCAGGACTTTGCCGTTGTGGGTATTTTCGAGGCTTAGCAGGCGGGTACGGGCAAAGTGGATGTCATCTGCCTTTATTTTGGCGGCGACTTTATCCAGCGGTAACGTTCCGTCTGGCGCAGCGTCAATCGGCTGCGGCTGAATGCTGCCGAGCACCGCCGCGCCACCGGCTTCATACAGATAGTTATGGGCCCCCTGACCGGCGATATACTCTTCGCCACGCTCGCAGTGGCTCAGTAGCGCCACGAGGTTGGCCTGGGTGCCGGTGGGTAAAAATAACGCCGCTTCTTTACCTGAAAGGTCAGCGGCGTATTGCTGGAGAGCGTTAACGGTAGGGTCATCCCCGTACACGTCGTCCCCCACCGGGGCGGCCATCATTTCTTCAAGCATGGCGCGACTCGGACGGGTGACGGTATCACTGCGTAGATCAATCATTGCACATCCCTATTGTTTGAAAGGCGATGTGCATTGTTTTACCTGAGCCAGTTGGTTTTTGCCAGTTCGATCACCTCATCGCCGCGACCGCTGATGATGGCGCGCAGCATATACAGGCTGAAGCCTTTGGCCTGCTCCAGTTTGATCTGCGGCGGAATGGCCAGTTCTTCTTTTGCAACAACTACATCCACCAGCACCGGGCCGTCGATTGACAGGGCGCGCTGTAGTGCTTCATCAACGTCTGCGGCTTTTTCCACCCGAATACCGGTGATGCCGCACGCTTCGGCAATGCGCGCAAAGTTAGTGTCGTGCAACTCCGTACCGTCAGTGAGATAACCACCGGCCTTCATCTCCATCGCCACAAAACCCAGCACGCTGTTGTTAAAGACCACGATTTTGACCGGGAGCTTCATCTGGACCACTGACAGGAAATCCCCCATTAGCATACTGAATCCGCCGTCGCCGCACATAGCGATCACCTGTCGTCCCGGCGCGGTGGCCTGTGCGCCCAGCGCCTGCGGCATGGCGTTAGCCATCGAACCGTGGTTAAACGAGCCCAACAGACGGCGCTTGCCGTTCATTTTCAGGTAGCGGGCGGCCCATACCGTCGGCGTACCGACGTCGCAGGTAAAGATGGCGTCATCGGCGGCAAAGTGGCTGATTTGTTGCGCCAGGTACTGCGGGTGAATTGCCTTTTCGCTGGGTTTGGCAAGATCGTCGAGACCCTTACGCGCATCGCGATAATCGCTCAATGCCTTATCGAGGAATTTACGTTCGGTTTTCTCTTCCACCAGCGGCAGCAGTGCCGTCAGCGTGGCTTTGATATCGCCTACCAGCGCCATATCGACCTTACTGTGCGCGCCGATACTGGCGGGGTTGATATCAATCTGAATAATTTTGGCGTCAGTTGGGTAGAACGCGCGGTAAGGGAACTGCGTACCGAGTAGCACCAGCGTATCGGCATTCATCATGGTATGGAAGCCGGATGAGAAGCCGATCAATCCGGTCATCCCCACATCATATGGGTTGTCGTATTCGACATGTTCTTTACCGCGCAGGGCGTGAACGATAGGGGCCTTAATTTTGGCAGCGAACTCGACCAGTTCTTTATGCGCACCCGCGCAGCCGCTGCCGCACATCAGGGCGATATTGCTGGAGTAGCGTAACAGTTGAGCCAGCTTTCTTAACTCTTCTTCTGCGGGCGTGACGATCGGCAAGGGCGCGTGATACCAGTGGCTGCTGGCGCTTTCTGGCGCTGGTTTTAATGCCACATCGCCTGGTAATACCACCACCGAGACGCCACGATTGAGCACCGCTTTGCGCATGGCAATCGCCAGGACCTGGGGGATCTGTTCCGGGCTGGAAACAAGCTCGCAATAGTGGCTACATTCGCGGAACAGTTCCTGTGGGTGCGTCTCCTGGAAATAGCCGCTGCCAATTTCGCTGGACGGAATGTGGGCGGCGATGGCCAGCACCGGGACGTGGTTACGATGACAATCAAACAGACCGTTGATCAGATGCAGGTTACCGGGTCCACAAGACCCTGCGCAAACCGCCAGTTCACCGGTCAGTTGCGCCTCCGCACCCGCCGCAAACGCGGCAACTTCTTCATGACGGGTCGACATCCACTCAATCGTTCCCATGCGATTGAGGCTGTCGCTCAGGCCGTTCAGCGAATCGCCCGTCACGCCCCAGATACGTTTCACACCTGCCTGTTCCAGTGTTTTAGCAATAAAAGCGGCAACCGTTTGTTTCATGGTTTTCCATCTCCTTAATTGTGATACCGGTTACAAGTTTAGATGAAGATAGTGATTACGCTGCGTGGCACCCCCTTATTTTCAGCGGCTTCCTTTCAGGGGGGATAACGCGTAGCGTGAAAAAATCAGAGTGAACCAGGGGTAAATTCAGATGCTTACCACATTGTTAAATGCAGTGAATCGGATGCTGACGCACGAGGATTTTGGCAAGTTTTTATTACGCCTGGCGGTGGGGGGATTGATGCTGTTTCACGGGCTGCATAAGCTGTTTGCCGGGATTGATGGCATTAGCGGAATGCTGATTGCTAAAGGGTTACCGGGCTTTATTGCGTACGGCGTACTGGTGGGGGAAGTGATTGCGCCTTGTCTGATTATTCTCGGGATCCTGACGCGTCCGGCGGCGCTGGTGCTGGCATTCACCATGATTGTGGCGTGGCTGATGGTCGGGATGAATGAAACCTGGGCGCTGGATAAAACTGGCGCATGGGCAATTGAAAGTCTGGTCTATTTCTTTATCGGCGCACTGGCGGTGGCGTTTCTCGGTGCGGGACGGTTTTCGGTTGCGGGTAATTCAGCCTGGCGGTAAAAAAAATGCCCGGACGAACCGGGCATTGTTGACTCAGGCGAGCACTAAGTCGCCCTGCGGATGACAGGAGCAGGCCAGTACGTAGCCTTCGGCGATTTCAGCATCGGTTAGCGTCATGGTGCTGCTGACCGTATAGTCGCCGGAAACCACTTTGGTTTTACAGCAACCGCAGACGCCCGCGCGGCAGGCAACGGTGACGGGCACCTTGTTGCTTTCCAGCGCATCCAGCAGCGTCGTACCGACCGGCGCGTAAAATGCTTTCGCTGGCTGCAGCTTAGTGAATTTCAGACCGCTGGTTACCGCTTCCGCTACCGGGGTGAAGAACTGTTCTTTAAAGAAGCGCGTGACGCCCAGCGCTTTCACTTCCCGCTCGACCAGATCCATATACGGCGCCGGGCCACAGGTCATCACCGTGCGGGAGGCCAGATCCGGTACCTGTTGCAACAGCGCAGTGGTCAGGCGACCGGCGACAAAACCGGCCGTGGCGTTGTTTTCCGCCACCAGCGTGACCGGATACTGACGCCATTCTTCGGCAAAAATGACATCCTGCGGCGAGCGCACGTTGAAGATCACCTGTACGTCAGCATGCGGACGGTACTTCGCCAACCAGCGGCGCATCGACATGATCGGCGTGACGCCACAACCGGCTGCCAGCATCAGGAACTTATCATCGGCTTTGTCTTCGCAGATGAAATCGCCCATTGCATCGGACAGCCAGAGGTAGTCGCCGCGCTTCACGTCGCGGGTTAACCACTGTGAGCCCGCACCGTCGTCAATCCGGCGAACGGTCAGCGTAATGTACTCGCTGACGCCCGGCGTTGAAGAGAGCGTGTAAGCGCGCAGCGTTTCCGCCGAATTACGCACGCTGATCAGTGCATACTGCCCGGCGCGATACGGATAATAGTCGTGGCACAGCAACGAAATTGTCCATACATCCGGCGTTTCCTGATGGATGTGATGAACCTGCATCCGCCATGGGCACTGATGAGTTGGCATTGTCATTTTTTACTCCTTACGCGCTCAGCAACTGCTTCATGTCTTCTTCAACGGTGGTCACGGAACGTAGACCAAATTTCTCGTTGAGTACCGCCAGCAGATCCGGCGTGAAGAAACCAGGCGCCGTCGGGCCAGTTACGATGTTTTTCACACCGAGAGACAGCAGGGTCAGCAGAATGACAATCGCTTTCTGTTCAAACCAGGAGAGCACCAGCGACAGCGGCAGGTCGTTTACGCCACAGCCCAGTTTCTCTGCCAGCGTCACTGCCAGAATGATAGCGGAGTACGCATCGTTACACTGACCGGCATCAACCAGACGCGGCAGGCCTTCGATATCGCCGAACTCCAGCTTGTTGAAGCGATATTTACCGCAGGCCAGGGTCAGGATCAGGCAATCATCCGGTACGCTGGTGGCGAAATCGGTGAAGTAGTTACGTTCGCCGCGCGCGCCGTCACAGCCGCCGACCAGGAAGATATGACGCAGTTTTTCACGGCTCACCAGATCGATCAGAGTGTCCGCCGCGCCCAGCAGGGTCTGACGACCGAAACCGACGGTGATCAGGTGTGGAATTTCGCTGTACGGGAAGCCTGCCATTTGCTGGGCCTGCGCGATAACCGGACCGAAGTCATCGCCTTCCAGGTGGCTCACACCCGGCCAACCGACGATGCTGCGAGTCCAGATACGATCGTCGTAACTGCCAACAGTCGGGTCGATGATGCAGTTAGAGGTCATCACGATAGGGCCAGGGAAGCGGGCGAATTCGACCTGCTGGTTCTGCCAGCCGCTACCGTAGTTACCAATCAGATGTTTGAATTTACGCAGTTCCGGATAACCGTGCGCGGGCAGCATTTCACCGTGGGTGTAGACGTTAACGCCCGTACCTTCGGTTTGTTCCAGCAGGTTATACAGATCTTTCAGGTCATGACCTGAGATCAGGATGCACTTCCCTTCGGTCGCTTTCACGTTAACCTGGGTCGGCGTCGGGTGGCCGTATTTAGTGGTTTCACCGGCATCCAGAATGCTCATCACTTTGAAGTTCATCTGGCCGATTTCCATTGAGCACTCCAGCAGAGCGTTCATATCGGAAGGGCAGGTGCCCAGCCACGCCATGATTTTATGGTACTGCGCGTAGATATCGTTGTCGTACTTCCCGAGAACGTGCGCGTGCTCCATATAGGCCGCCGCCCCTTTCAGGCCGTACAGGCACAACAGACGCAGGCCGAGAATGTTCTCGCCAATCGCGGCTTTGTCTTTGTTCGGGGTAAATTCGGCGGCCTGACGCTGCAGGTCGCCCAGATCGTCGCTAACCAGTTGCAGGTCAGCCATTGGGTTATCGCAGTGCGCATTGGCGTCAACGCTCAGGCATTGGGTTTTTAGCGCTTCACGCATCGCGATAGCGTCGCGTGCATAGCCAACGATACGTGGAGAATCGAAGTTAACGTTGGTCAGCGTGGAGAAGAAAGCACGCGGGGCAAAGTTATCAACGTCATGATTAATGATGCCATATTCACGAGCTTTAGTCGCCCATGCAGACAGACCTTGTAGGGAGGCGATCAGCAGATCCTGCAGATCAGAGGTTTCAGCCGTTTTACCGCACATACCCTGCGCGTAAGAGCAGCCGTTTCCTGCCGGAGTACGGATGGTTTGTTCACATTGCACACAAAACATGGTCACACCTTTAAAGTTATATTTGATATACATGTTTAAGATTATGCCTGTGCGCAGAGGGATAAAAGGGATTTCTGATACAACTTACAGGGAGATTGATTTAGCGCAATTTTGGCGGCAGTGGCCTACCGCCAAAGAGGGCGTTAAGCGGAGAAAAAAGCCATCAAAATGGGCACCAGCAAACTGAGGACAAAGCCGTGAACAATCGCCGCTGGAACCATCTCCAGCCCACCGGTACGCTGTAAAACCGGCAGGGTAAAGTCCATTGACGTGGCGCCACACAGTCCCAGTGCAGTAGAACGACTGCGGCGTACCAGACCCGGGATCAGCATAATCGCGAGCAGTTCGCGCGCCAGATCGTTAAAGAACGCGGCGCTGCCGATCACCGGACCGTAGGATTCGGTCAGCAAAATACCAGAAAGGGAGTACCAGCCAAAACCCGACGCCATCGCCAGCGCGGTTTTCACTGGCAGACCGAGAATCAACGCGTTAATCAGGCCGCCAATCATGGAGCTGGCGACGACCACGACCGCCACAATCATGCCTCGCCGGTTCAGGACAATCTGCTTTAACGTCATCCCGCTATTGCGTAACTGGATGCCGACCAACAACAGCAGCAGGATCAGCGTATATTCGCTTGCTTCTGTGGCGTGTTGCAAAATGGGCAGCGCGCTCAATCCCAGCAAAAAGCCAACCACCACCACGCCGCACAGTTTCAGCGACTCAAGCGCCATCGCGATACGGGAGGGCAGTTTCTCTTGTTGATGATGATGTCGCCAGGGTAATGCGCGTTCCAGCCACAGTAATGCGGCAATATTACACAGCAAAATAACGGTAATGCTAACGGCGGAATAGTGAAATATCGCCAGCAGATTGCTCGCCAGATTATCCAGAAAGGCCAGGCTGATCCCCATAAAAAAGAGAATCAGATAAACCATCCAGCTCAATAGTCGATTGATCAGTTTTAATGCTGCGGTGTGCCGAAGCGGAATGAGATAACCTGCTATCAGCGGAAGCAGAATGATGAGAAGTCCTGAAAACATGAACAGCCGGGTCCTTTGAATTAGCGAGACAGCGCCATGACACTACCCAATTACGCGGGTTCAGTAAAGATGCAAAATAAAAGCCGGACAAGGTCCGGCTGAAGCGCGTTTGACCCGACGGGTATGCGCCGTCGGGCGTTCTGACATTAATTGCGTTTTTCGAGCAGCGTACGGTAAATAAGACCGCCGAGAATCCCGCCAATAATTGGCATCACCCAGAATAACCACAGTTGTTCTAACGCCCAACCGCCCTGGAAGATAGCGACCGCGGTACTCCGCGCCGGGTTCACAGACGTATTGGTCACCGGAATGCTGATCAAGTGGATAAGGGTTAGTGCCAGACCGATAGCGATCGGCGCAAAACCTGCCGGTGCGTGTTTGTCCGTTGCGCCGTGAATCACCAGCAAGAAGCCGGCAGTCAGCACGATTTCGATAATAATCGCGGACAGCATGGAGTAGCCACCCGGAGAGTGCTCGCCATAACCGTTGGAGGCGAAACCGCTGGCGGTTGCATCAAAACCGGCTTTACCGCTGGCAATTAAATACAGGACTGCCGCTGCAATAATACCGCCGACTACCTGGGCAATAATGTAGCCAATAACCTCTTTTGCCGGGAAACGGCCGCCAGCCCATAAGCCTAATGTCACCGCCGGATTAAAATGCCCGCCGGAAATATGGCCAACAGCAAAGGCCATGGTTAATACGGTCAGGCCGAAGGCCAGGGCAACACCCGCAAAACCAATACCTAATTCCGGAAACGCTGCTGCCAGAACGGCGCTGCCGCAGCCACCAAAAACAAGCCAAAATGTACCAAAACATTCGGCTGCTAATTTTCTCAACATATCCACCTCAATGTAAAAAATAACCACAAAAAAATAGTGGTAATCAATATTTATTGTCTGCCTGAATGACGACAAATAAATAGCTCGCTATTTTAAAAACGATCGTCATCCGTTCTCTAGTCAAATAAAACCCGTTAGTTTGATTTAGGGCAATGCGGCGTCATTCCTTCCATAGATTTCTCTTAAGGGAAGTGTAGTGCAAAGTCCTGTGAAAATGGATTGTCAAAAACGGATTTATTTTTTGCATCCTGCAAAACTTGCGTTTCTGTATTACGAATGAAAGAGTAAAGAATAAATCGTTCATCCTTCAGACAGTTAGCCTGCGTAATAATATGCCTGTCACGTCTCGCGCCGGGTTTTGCGGTTATACTGCGAGGAGAGTAAAGGGAAAGTGAAGATTTTCTGGAGGATACATGATTCTCGAACGCGTTGAGATAGTGGGATTTCGCGGTATCAATCGACTGTCGTTGATGCTCGAGCAGAATAACGTCCTGATCGGTGAGAACGCCTGGGGTAAATCAAGTTTACTGGATGCGTTAACACTGCTGCTGTCACCCGAATCTGAGTTGTATCATTTTGACCGCGATGATTTCTGGTTTCCTCCTGGTGATATCAAAGGCCGCGAACATCATCTGCATATCGTACTGACGTTTCGTGAATCTCAGCCTGGGCGCTACCGGGTTCGCCGCTATCGGCCGCTCGAGGCGTGCTGGGCACCGTGTCACGATGGTTTTCAACGCATCTTTTATCGACTTGAAGGCGAATGTGGCGAGGATGGCAGCGTGATGACGCTGCGCAGTTTTCTCGACGGTGACGGGCATCCGCTGGCGGTAGACGATATCAACGAACAGGCGCGGCATCTGGTGCGCCTGATGCCGGTGCTGCGTTTACGCGATGCGCGGTTTATGCGCCGTATTCGTAACGGCACGGTGCCGGAGGTTTCTGATGTCGAAGTCACCGCCCGCCAACTGGATTTTCTCGCCCGCGAACTGGCGATGCGTCCGCAGAATCTCACCGACGGACAGATTCGGCAGGGACTCTCGGCGATGGTGCAACTGCTTGAGCACTATTTTACCGAGCAGGGCACTTCGCAGTCCCGCCACCGCTTAATGCGCCGACGCTCCACCAACGAACAGCGAAGCTGGCGCTATCTCGATATTATCAACCGGATGATCGACAAACCGGGAGGACGTACTCACCGGGTGATTCTGTTGGGGCTGTTCTCCACGCTGTTGCAGGCGAAGGGCACGGTCAGGCTGCATAAAGACGCCAGACCACTGCTGTTGGTAGAAGATCCGGAAACGCGTCTGCATCCCATCATGCTGTCAGTGGCGTGGCAGTTGCTGAATCTGCTACCGCTTCAGCGTATCACCACCACCAACTCGGGCGAGTTGCTCTCGCTGACCCCGGTGGAACATGTCTGCCGTCTGGTGCGTGAATCCTCGCGCGTGGCGGCCTGGCGTCTGGGACCGGGGGGGCTGAGCGCAGAGGATGGTCGACGCATTGCGTTCCACATTCGCTTTAACCGTGCTTCCTCGCTGTTTGCCCGCTGCTGGCTGCTGGTGGAAGGCGAAACAGAAACCTGGGTGATTAACGAACTGGCCCGTCAGTGCGGTCATCACTTTGATGCCGAAGGGATTAAGGTGATCGAATTCGCGCAGTCCGGTCTTAAACCGCTGGTGAAATTTGCCCGGCGGATGGGCATTGAGTGGCACGTGCTGGTGGATGGTGATGAAGCCGGGAAAAAATATGCCGCCACGGTGCGCAGCCTGCTGAATAATGACCGGGAAGAGGAGCGCGAACACCTGACGACGCTGCCAGCGCTGGATATGGAACACTTTATGTACCGGCAGGGGTTTGCCGATGTTTTTCACCGGGTGGCGCAAATCCCGGAAAATGTGCCAATGAATATGCGCAAAATCATTTCGAAGGCGATCCATCGCTCATCGAAGCCCGACTTAGCCATCGAAGTGGCGATGGAAGCCGGGCGGCGAGGTGTGGATGCGGTGCCGACGCTGCTGAGAAAAATGTTCTCCCGGGTGCTGTGGCTGGCGCGCGGCAGAGCGGACTAACCCTGTAAGCACTGCGGAACCTGCGTGACAACGCTGTCGAGCAGCGCATAGCGGCGGCGGTATTCAGCCCGTTTTTTGCTGGCGATATCCGCCTCGCTTTTTCGCGCAATGGTCAGCGGTAGCGAGAAGTAATCTCCTTGCGTTTTTTCACCGCCCAGGGACGCCCAGAAGGCGTCGTAGTCGGCATGCATTTGCGTTTTTTTGTCCATATAGCGCCAACTGCGATAAACATGCACCGCGTTGCTGACCGCCAGAATCTGCTCCGCCCTGGCGATGTGCGCGAACTGACACAGCGCTTCCATTACCACTCTTTTGGGGAACAGGCCGTAACAGGCTTTCGTGGCCTGCTGAATAACCTCATGTGGAACATCATTTGCCGCGCCCTGCAAGCCGCCAATAAACAGGGTGCGTTTTCCGTTTAGCGTGCAGAATGTGAAGGTAATTTCTGCCAGAATACGCATCTGCTCGTCGCGGATCACGACGGTACTTTCACCTTCTTTATCCAGTGAGACCAGGCTGACTAAATCAAGCTGGAATGACGCACCGTCTTTGGCCTCAAATTTTGCCAGATTGAGACCGTTCTGGCTTAAATAACGGGCCAGTTGTTCGCGGCTGAATAACTGACGCAGCAGGTCATAATGACTACAGAGCGCGGTCAGTGCGGTTTCGCGCTTAATATTCACCGCCATATACGGGCGATGCAGACGAATTGGCAACCGGGGTTGTCGGGCCAGCAGCGTATTCAGCTCAGGCCATTGGGTCAGGTTTTCCAGCAACTGACGGGTAGCCCTTGGCATCAGTAACGAGCGAATTAAAAACTTACGGCGAAAGCTGGCCTTCCGCCAGAATTTACCCGGCAGTAATTGACCCCTTGTCAGGCGCATAAATAATTGTAAAGGAGACGCAACGTCTGAAGTGTAAAAGGTATTATCAGTAATCTGTGACATGATCATAATCCGCAATGCGATGATTGTGGAAATTGAAACACGCTGAATCTTAACCAATCATCAATGCCTCGAGCGCTATCCTTTTCGCTTGCGGTTTGTTTAGATACTGTTGAATTTCAGCTGAAAACTTACCATCAGGATCGCTATGGGTATTAAGGGAAATAAAATTAAAAAGCGCTATCTGTTGCTTATTTTCATTCTCATCCTGGGGGCATTTGCCCTTTGGCGGACGCTTAATGCGCCGGTGCCAAATTATCAGACGCTGATTGTGCGGCCGGGAGATTTGCAGCAGAGCGTACTGGCAACCGGCAAACTCGACGCCTTACGTAAAGTTGACGTGGGCGCGCAGGTGAGTGGTCAGCTCAAAACGCTGTCAGTAGCAATTGGCGATAAAGTGAAGAAAGACCAGTTGCTGGGCGTTATCGACCCCGAACAGGCGGAAAACCAGATCAAAGAGGTGGAAGCGACGCTGATGGAGCTTCGCGCTCAACGCCAGCAGGCTGAAGCCGAGTGGAAGCTGGCGCGCGTGACGCTCGCCCGCCAGCAACAACTGGCAAAAACTCAGGCTGTGTCGCAACAGGATCTGGACACCGCCGCGACGGAGATGGCGGTGAAACAGGCGCAAATCGGCACCATTGATGCGCAGATCAAACGCAATCAGGCATCTCTGGATACCGCGAAGACCAACCTCGACTACACCCGCATCGTTGCGCCGATGGCTGGTGAAGTCACGCAGATCACCACCCTACAGGGGCAGACGGTGATTGCCGCGCAGCAGGCGCCGAACATTCTGACACTGGCGGACATGAGTACGATGTTGGTGAAAGCACAGGTTTCTGAAGCTGATGTGATTCACCTTAAACCGGGGCAGAAAGCCTGGTTTACCGTGCTGGGCGATCCGCAGACCCGCTACGAAGGGACGCTGAAAGATGTGCTGCCGACGCCGGAAAAAGTGAATGATGCCATTTTCTATTACGCCCGATTTGAAGTGCCCAACCCCAAAGGTATTCTGCGCCTGGAGATGACCGCACAGGTCCATATTCAGCTAACGGATGTGAAAAACGTTCTGACGATCCCGCTTTCCGCGCTGGGCGATCCGGTCGGGGACAATCGCTACAAGGTGACCTTACTGCGTAACGGTGAAACTCGTGAACGCGAAGTGTCAATTGGCGCGCGCAATGACACCGACGTAGAGATTGTAAAAGGGCTGGAAGCCGGTGATGAAGTGGTGACGGGCGAGGGCAAACCAGGAGTCGCGCAATGACGGCATTGCTTGAACTGAGCAATATTCGCCGCAGTTATCCCTCGGGAGAAGAGCAGGTGGAGGTGCTGAAAGGCATCACGCTACAGATCAATGCCGGGGAGATGGTCGCGATCGTCGGGGCGTCTGGCTCCGGCAAATCCACGCTGATGAACATTCTGGGATGTCTCGATAAACCCACCAGCGGCACCTACCGGGTCGCGGGACGCGATGTCTCAACGCTGGACCGCGATGCGCTGGCGCAACTGCGTCGGGAGCATTTCGGTTTTATTTTCCAGCGCTACCATTTGCTGTCACATCTGACGGCAGCACAAAACGTCGAAGTCCCTGCCGTTTACGCCGGTACGGAAAGGAAACAGCGTCTGGCGCGCGCGCAGGAGCTGCTCCAGCGGCTTGGTCTGGGCGATCGCGTTGATTATCAACCCTCGCAGCTTTCCGGCGGTCAGCAGCAGCGCGTGAGTATTGCCCGAGCGCTGATGAACGGCGGACAAGTGATCCTCGCCGATGAACCCACCGGTGCGCTCGACAGCCGTTCCGGTGAAGAGGTGATGGCAATTCTGCACCAGCTGCGCGATCGCGGGCATACGGTCATTATCGTCACCCACGATCCCCAGGTTGCCGCCCAGGCTGAGCGGGTGATTGAGATCCATGACGGCGAAATTGTGCGCAATCCGCCCGCAAAGCACACCGCGCAGGGGCAGGGCATTCAGGAACCGACGGTGAAAACGGCGTCCGGCTGGAGCCAGTTTGTCAGCGGGTTTCGCGAGGCACTGACAATGGCGTGGCTGGCGATGGCGGCCAACAAAATGCGCACGCTGCTGACGATGCTCGGGATCATCATCGGTATCGCGTCGGTGGTGTCGATTGTGGTGGTCGGCGACGCAGCGAAACAGCTGGTGCTGGCAGACATCCGCGCCATCGGGACCAACACCATTGATATCTACCCCGGCAAAGATTTTGGCGATGACGATCCACAGTATCAGCAGGCGCTGAAATACGACGATCTTGCGGCGATCCAAAAACAACCCTGGGTGACTTCTGCGACGCCCGCGGTGTCGCAGAACCTGCGCTTACGCTATGGCAATATCGACGTCGCCGCCAGCGCGAACGGGGTCAGCGGCGACTATTTTAACGTTTATGGCATGACGTTCAGCGAAGGGACAACGTTCAACCGCGAACAGCTTAACGGCCGTGCGCAGGTGGTGGTGCTCGACAGCAACACCCGACGTCAGTTGTTCCCGCATAAGGCGAACGTGGTGGGCGAGGTGATCCTCGTGGGCAACATGCCTGCGACGGTCATTGGCGTGGCGGAAGAGAAGCAGTCGATGTTTGGCAGCAGCAAAATCCTGCGCGTCTGGTTGCCTTACAGCACGATGTCCGGGCGCATCATGGGGCAGTCGTGGCTGAACTCGATCACCGTACGAGTGAAGGAAGGCTTCGACAGCGCACAGGCCGAACAGCAACTCACCCGACTGCTGACGCTGCGTCATGGCAAAAAGGATTTCTTCACCTGGAATATGGACGGTGTCTTGAAAACCGCCGAAAAGACCACACGTACTCTTCAATTATTCCTGACGCTGGTGGCGGTGATTTCGCTGGTGGTTGGCGGGATCGGCGTGATGAATATTATGCTGGTGTCGGTCACAGAGCGTACGCGGGAGATCGGCATCCGGATGGCGGTTGGCGCGCGCGCCAGTGATGTGCTGCAGCAGTTTCTGATTGAAGCGGTGCTGGTTTGTCTGGTGGGTGGCGCGCTGGGTATCAGCCTGTCGATGCTGATTGCCTTCACGCTGCAACTGTTTCTGCCCGGTTGGGAGATTGGTTTCTCGCCGGTCGCGCTGCTGACGGCATTTTTGTGCTCTACCTTTACTGGCGTCCTGTTTGGCTGGTTACCGGCGCGCAACGCGGCGCGACTGGATCCGGTCGATGCGTTAGCGCGAGAGTAACGTCCCGGGAAATAAAAATGCCAGCCGATCGGGCTGGCATTTTACCTGCGGGATGTACACAATGAGACAGAAGAGCTATGCAACAGCTTCTGCTTCGATAGGCACGATGACACTGGCGTGATTGCCTTTTGGCCCCTGGTGAACATCAAACTGGACAGACTGTCCGGCTTTTAGCGTTCTGTAACCATCCATCTGAATGGTGGAATAGTGAGCGAAAATATCTTCGCCGCCGCCTTCAGGGCAGATGAAGCCAAACCCTTTGGCATTGTTGAACCACTTAACAGTACCCGTTTCCATGCTTCGACATCCTTCGTAAATCTTATATAAGTAAGATGGAATGAACCGGTGGTGGAGTGGGGGTTGTTCAAAACCTCGCCAACTCTCGAAATTACAATTTAGAGAAATCAGGCGGGGCGTCAAGCGTCAGACGGGGGTCGGTGGGTAAAAATGAATCAAAAATTTGAAGCAGTTAACGCTATTGGCGGGAATGTGACAGATGTCGCGGATGCCAGTGATAGATGATAGTTATCTATTAATTGAGGTAGATTGATTGTGCACATCCGCTCTTGTCAGCGGCAGACTGTTCTGCCGGTAACCGTAACTGAAGATGACGACTGACAATGGGTAAGACGAACGACTGGCTGGATTTCGACCAGCTGGCGGCTGATAAAGTGCGTGACGCGCTAAAACCGCCATCTATGTATAAAGTGATATTAGTCAATGATGATTACACTCCGATGGAGTTTGTTATTGACGTGTTACAAAAATTCTTTTCTTATGATGTAGAACGTGCAACGCAACTGATGCTTGCGGTTCACTATCACGGTAAAGCCATCTGCGGCGTTTTCACCGCAGAGGTCGCGGAGACCAAAGTGGCGATGGTGAACACGTATGCGAGGGAGAACGAGCACCCGTTGCTGTGTACGCTGGAAAAAGCCTGAATGCAGGCATAAAAATTGGGGGGAGGTGCCTATGCTCAATCAAGAACTGGAACTCAGTTTAAATATGGCTTTCGCCAGAGCGCGCGAGCACCGTCATGAGTTTATGACCGTCGAGCACTTGTTACTGGCGCTGCTCAGTAACCCATCGGCCCGCGAAGCGCTGGAAGCGTGTTCCGTGGACCTCGTGGCGCTCCGTCAGGAACTCGAAGCCTTCATTGAACAAACCACACCCGTATTGCCTGCCAGCGAAGAAGAACGCGACACGCAGCCGACGCTGAGCTTTCAGCGCGTACTGCAACGTGCGGTCTTCCACGTTCAGTCCTCCGGGCGCAGTGAAGTGACTGGCGCGAACGTGCTGGTCGCCATCTTTAGCGAACAGGAATCTCAGGCCGCTTACCTGCTGCGTAAACATGAGGTCAGCCGTCTTGATGTGGTCAACTTTATTTCTCACGGTACGCGCAAAGATGAGCCGAGTCAGTCGTCTGATCCTGGCAGTCAGCCCAATACCGACGAGCAAGCTGGCGGGGAGGAACGTATGGAGAACTTCACGACTAACCTTAACCAGCTTGCCCGGGTTGGCGGTATTGACCCGCTGATCGGCCGTGACAAAGAACTGGAGCGCGCCATTCAGGTACTGTGTCGTCGGCGTAAAAATAACCCATTGTTGGTGGGGGAATCTGGCGTCGGGAAGACGGCGATAGCCGAAGGCCTGGCCTGGCGTATCGTGCAGGGCGACGTGCCGGAAGTGATGGCCGATTGCACCATCTACTCGCTGGATATCGGTTCGCTGCTGGCGGGTACCAAGTACCGCGGTGACTTTGAAAAACGCTTTAAAGCGCTGCTGAAACAGCTGGAGCAGGATAGCAACAGCATTCTGTTTATCGACGAGATCCACACCATCATCGGGGCCGGGGCGGCGTCGGGTGGTCAGGTAGATGCAGCAAACCTGATTAAACCGCTGCTTTCCGGCGGTAAGATCCGTGTGATCGGCTCCACGACCTATCAGGAGTTCAGCAACATTTTTGAGAAAGACCGTGCGTTAGCCCGTCGTTTCCAGAAAATTGATATTACTGAACCGTCGGTAGAAGAGACCGTACAGATCATCAACGGCCTGAAACCGAAGTATGAAGCGCACCATGACGTCCGTTACACCGCGAAAGCGGTACGTGCAGCGGTTGAACTGGCGGTGAAATACATCAACGACCGTCATCTGCCGGATAAAGCGATTGACGTCATTGATGAAGCGGGGGCGCGTGCGCGCCTGATGCCGGTCAGCAAGCGTAAGAAAACCGTCAACGTGGCCGATATCGAGTCCGTCGTGGCGCGTATTGCGCGTATCCCGGAGAAGAGCGTGTCGCAAAGCGATCGTGATACGCTGAAAAACCTTGGCGACCGTCTGAAAATGCTGGTCTTTGGGCAGGATAAAGCCATTGAGGCGCTGACCGAAGCCATCAAGATGAGCCGTGCAGGTCTGGGACATGAGCATAAGCCCGTCGGTTCCTTCTTGTTTGCCGGTCCGACCGGTGTCGGGAAAACCGAGGTAACAGTGCAGCTTTCCAAAGCGCTGGGAATTGAACTGCTGCGTTTTGACATGTCCGAGTATATGGAACGTCATACGGTCAGCCGCCTGATTGGCGCGCCTCCGGGATACGTTGGTTTCGATCAGGGCGGTTTGCTGACGGATGCGGTCATCAAGCATCCCCATGCGGTACTGCTGCTCGATGAAATTGAAAAAGCGCACCCGGATGTCTTTAACCTGCTGCTGCAGGTGATGGACAACGGCACGCTGACGGATAACAACGGGCGTAAAGCCGATTTCCGCAACGTGGTGCTGGTGATGACGACTAACGCCGGTGTCCGTGAAACGGAGCGTAAATCGATTGGCCTGATTCATCAGGACAACAGCACTGACGCGATGAGCGAAATCAAGAAAGTGTTCACGCCGGAGTTCCGTAACCGTCTCGACAATATTATCTGGTTCGAGCACCTGTCTACTGAGGTGATCCACCAGGTTGTCGATAAGTTCATCGTCGAGCTGCAGGTTCAACTGGATCAGAAAGGTGTCTCCCTGGAAGTCAGCCAGGAAGCGCGTAACTGGCTGGCTGAGAAAGGCTACGATCGGGCAATGGGCGCACGTCCAATGGCGCGCGTGATTCAGGATAACCTGAAAAAACCATTGGCGAACGAGCTGCTGTTTGGTTCTCTGGTGGATGGCGGGCAGGTGACCGTGGCACTGGATAAAGAGAAAAATGAGCTGACCTATGGTTTCCAGAGTGCCCAGAAGCACAAACCGGAAGCCGCGCATTAATCTCACCTCTCTATAACTGGTTGATAAACCGGGCCGTGTGCCCGGTTTTTTTATGCGAAAAAAAGCCCGTACTTGCGTACGCGCTCATTCTCGAATATGGCGGTGAGGGGGGGGGATTGACTCGCTTCGCTCGCCCGTTGTCGACCCCCGGTCGGGGATTCTCATCCCCCCCATTGAGGAATATAAAAGAAAAGAGCCGATACATAAGTACCGGCTCTTTTCTGAAAGATGGCGGTGAGGGGGGGATTCGAACCCCCGATACGTTGCCGTATACACACTTTCCAGGCGTGCTCCTTCAGCCACTCGGACACCTCACCATATTGTATTGCTGCCTGACCACTTGGGGGCAACGGGGCGCTACTATAGGGAGTTGCGCTAAAACGGTCAAGCAGTATTTACGCTTTGCTTCTCGTTTGGTTACGCATTGTACATCTTCCCCAACGTAAGCCGTCGGGGAAGCGATTTGGCGTTGTGAATCCACTTTTCGCGGCTCTTCACGACCTTCTCACGCTCAGAGTTGACCAAAGTGGCCCGCGTTAAAATCGCGAACGGCTTCTGCGATTTCTTGTCTGGTATTCATGACAAACGGACCGTAGCCGACGATCGGTTCATTCAGCGGCTCTCCCGACAGTAACAACACGCTGGCATCGTGGGTGGCTTCCAGATGCAGTGCGTCCCCTTGCTGGCTTAATACCACCAGTTGCGCCTCGCTTGCTGTTGTCGATCCATTTACCGCGATTGAGCCTTTCAGGACGACCAGCGCGGTACTCCACCCTTCAGGCTGTGAAAGCGTCACCGGGCGCGCCTGTTGTAACCGCATATCCCAGACGTTCAGCGGCGAGAACGTGTGTGCCGGACCGGTCGTTTGCTGATACTGACCGGCAATAATTCGCGCTGTCCCGGCATTGTCCGGCAGCTCAACGGTCGGGATGAAATCCTGGGTGATGCTCTGATAACCCGGAGCAGTCATTTTGTTTTTTGCTGGCAGGTTCACCCACAGTTGCACCATCTCCAGTTCTCCTCCCTTGTGGGAGAAGGCTTCAGAATGAAATTCTTCATGCAGAATACCTGCACCAGCGGTCATCCATTGTACGTCGCCGGGGCCGATAATGCCGCCGCGACCGGTGGAGTCGCGATGCTCAACTTCACCGCGGTACACAATTGTCACCGTTTCAAAACCACGGTGGGGATGTTCACCCACGCCGCGCTTTTCCGTTCCCGGCGCGAAGGTATGGGGACCAGCATAGTCAAGCAGCAAAAATGGGCTCAACTGTTCTGCGTGGGACTGGTACGAAAACAGTGAACGAACCGGAAATCCATCGCCAACCCAGTGCGGACGAGGTGCGGTATAGACGCCTGTAACCTGTTTCATCATTCTCTCCTCAATGGCTTGTTACGTTATGAATAAGCTTATATTCATGACAGCGAGGTGAGTAGTGGCTAAAATGGACCTCATCGTTCTGAAAATGGAACAATAAATGGTAAAGCCAGATCTCAATGATTTTGCGTGGTTTGTTCATGTCGTGGAGCAGGGCGGGTTTGCTGCTGCAGGTCGTGCACTCGATGAACCGAAATCAAAGCTCAGCCGGCGCATTGCGCAACTGGAAGAGCAACTGGGGGTGCGACTCATCCAGCGGACGACACGGCAGTTTAACGTCACGGAAATGGGACATACGTTCTATGAACACTGTAAAGCCATGCTGGTAGAAGCACAGGCAGCGCAGGATGCGATTGCCGCATTGCAGGTTGAGCCTCGGGGCGTGGTGAAGCTAACGTGTCCGGTGACGCTGCTTCATGTCCACGTGGGGCCAATGCTGGCGAAATTTATGGCGCGCTATCCCGACATAACGTTGCAACTCGAAGCCACGAACCGTCGCGTTGATGTGGTAGGGGAAGGCGTTGATATTGCGATCAGAGTGCGTCCGCGCCCGATTGAGGACAGCGATCTGGTGATGCGGGTGCTTGCCGACCGCGCCCATCGGTTGTTTGCCAGCCCGGCGCTGATCGCACGCATGGGGACCCCTACGGCGCCATCGGAATTAAGCCGTTGGCCCGGACTGAGTCTCTCGGCAGGCAAACATATTCATCGCTGGGAACTGTATGGTCCACAAGGGGCCAGAGCAGAAGTGCACTTTACCCCGCGATTTATCACGACCGACATGCTGGCATTGCGCGAGGCGGCCATCGCCGGCGTCGGTGCCGTGCAACTTCCCATCTTAATGGCGAAAGAACAGCTTGCGGCGGGGGAACTGGTTGCGTTACTGGAAGGTTGGGAACCACGAAGAGAGGTCATTCACGCGGTTTTCCCTTCACGCAGGGGATTGCTGCCATCAGTCAGAGCGCTGGTGGATTTTCTGACGGATGAGTATGCGCGAATGGCGGAGGAGTAAGGGATTTTCATGCAACAAAAAAGGCCGGCTTAACCGACCTTTTATCATCTGGACGCCATTCGGGCGTGAAAACAATCAGCGACTACGGAAGACAATGCGGCCTTTGCTCAGGTCGTACGGGGTCAGCTCAACAGTCACTTTGTCGCCCGTCAGGATGCGGATGTAGTTTTTACGCATTTTACCGGAGATGTGTGCAGTAACCACGTGACCGTTTTCTAACTCTACGCGGAACATGGTATTAGGTAACGTTTCGAGAACGGTACCCTGCATTTCAATATTGTCTTCTTTGGCCATCTAATCCTCTGGGGTATCACTACCGTAATTTGAACCGGCAAGATAATGCCGAAGTTCTTTTAATAAGTAAAGATTTGCACGTTTAAAACGCAGCAAACAAAATTTGGCGCATTACTCCAATTCGCTTCAAAAACACACGACAAAGCCGCACGTGAAGCGCAACGTATAAGGGAGCGATGAGATAAACGATGGCGTTACCTGACGCGAACGGATCCTTAACGGCAGCGGGGTAATGGGCTAAACCAACTCTGCGACCGCAATTATAACACCCTGATAAAAAATGTGCCGAAAACATTCACCCCTGGGGCAAAAATAACGTGCGAGGGACCCAAAAATCGCGAGGTAAACGTTGCTGGCGTAATGCATCGAGGTGTTCCAGATACACCCGACGCGGAATTTCAACCGCCCCTAGCGATTCGGTATGACTATTGAGCACCTGACAATCCATTAATTTACCGCCTTGCCGAACAAATTCTGCGCAAAAAACCAGCAGTGCGGTTTTTGACGCATTCTCTTGTCGGCTGAACATCGATTCGCCGCAAAACAGCGCCCCCTGGGAAACGCCATACATCCCGCCAACCAGCGTATTTTCACGCCAGACCTCAATGGAATGCGCATGTCCCAGTTCGTGCAGTCGATGATAGGCCTCCACCACGCCCTGGGTGATCCATGTCCCTTCATCGCGATCGTTGGCGCACCCTTCGATGACCTGGCCAAACGCATAATTCAGTGTGACGCGATACGGAGAACGCTTATGAAAGCGCTTCATGCTGCGGCTGACATGAAACGCGTCAGGCCACAGAATGGCGCGGGGATCCGGTGACCACCAAAGAATAGGGTCGCCAGGCGAAAACCACGGAAAAATACCGCGTTGATAGGCCATCAGCAGGCGCGCAGGGCTGAGATCGCCTCCAAGCGCCAGCAGGCCGTTTGGCTCGCGTAAAGCGCCCTCCGGCGAAGGGAAGGCGATAGAGTGTCGGGAAAGCTGAACCAGGCGCATGACAGCAGAACTCCAGTACGCGAGTCGGATCGTTCAATAATAGCTTACAGACCTTGCTTAAACTGGTAATAACGACCCTGCTGCGCTAACAGATCTGCGTGATTACCTTGCTCAATAATTTGGCCGTTGTCCATCACTATTATTTGATCAAAACGCGCGAGCCCGCGCAGGCGATGCGTCACCATCAGTAACGTTTTATCGCGCATCACCTCTGCCAGCAATTCAAGCATTTGGCTTTCGGTCGTCGCATCCAGGCCTTCCGTCGGTTCATCAAGCAGCATCAGCGGCGCATCGTGCAAAAGCGCACGGGCGATCGCCAGACGACGCAGTTCGCCACCGGATAGCTGACGACCGCCTTCGCCCAGCCAACTGTTGAGGCCAGCATCGTCGAGGAGTTTCTCCAGCCCGACGCGGCGCAGCGTGTCTGCCAGTTGGTCGTCACTGGCGTCAGGCGCTGCAAGCAGCAGGTTGTCGCGCAGGGTGGCGCTGAATAAGTGCACGCGCTGCGGCACAACGCTGATGGTCTTGCGCAGCGTCGCTTCATTCAGAGTTGCAATCGAACAACCGTTGAGCAGGATCTCGCCCTGCTGCGGATCCCACGCGCGCGTGAGCAGTTGGAGTAATGTCGATTTACCGCACCCGGTGCGCCCAAGAATGGCGATATGCTCGCCTGGATTCACCTGCAGGGAGAGCGAATCCAGCGCCTTTTGCGCCTGTTCGGGGTAGCTGAATGAAACGTCACGCAGTGTCAGAGTGACCTGATCCGGGACGTCGGATACGTCAGTCGGGAAAGTGACTTCCGGCTTCTGTTCGGTCAGTTCGGTGATCCGCATGGCGGAGGCGATGACCTGTCCCAGATGCTGGAATGCGCCGGTAACCGGAGCCAGCGCTTCAAATGCTGCCAGCGCGCAAAAGACAAACAGGGCAATCAGCGCGCCAGGCTGAGCGTTATCCCCTACGCCGCCTGCCGCCATCCACAACATCAGCAAAATGGCAATGGCACCGATGAGCAACATCAGCGCCTGTGACAGTGCCGTCAGTTCAGACTGGCGGCGCTGCGCTTCGTGCCACTGTAACTCGGTGGCCTCCATCTGCGCGCGGTAGCGGTCGCTGGCGCCGAAAATAGTCAGTTCAGCCTGACCCTGTAACCATGAGGTCAACTGCTGGCGATACTGTCCGCGCAGGTGCGTCAGGTTTTGTCCGGTGCTTTTCCCGGCGCGATAAAACACCGGCGGCATAATAAACAGCGTCAGCAGCATCACGCCGCCGAGGGTGCAGGCGAGGGTGACATCCAGCACGCTCAGACCGATCGTCACAACCATAATCACCACGAAGGCTCCCACCAGGGGGGAGATGACGCGCAGGTAGAGGTGATCCAGCGTATCCACATCCGCCACAATGCGGTTCAACAGTTCACCCTGACGATAACGAGCCAGCCCGGCAGGGGAGAGCGGCAGCAGCTTGCTGAAGGTGTGAATACGTAAATGTTGCAGCACGCGGAAGGTGGCATCATGGCTGACCAGCCGCTCAAAATAGCGTCCGGCAGTCCGGGTAATAGCCGCACCGCGCACGCCTGCGGCAGGCAGCATATAGTTAAAACTGTAGATACCGGCAAAGCCCGCGACGGCTGACGCAGAGAGGAACCAGCCGGACAGCGTCAGCAGGCCAATGCTGGCGAGCAGGGTGATGATCGCCAGCACGATGCCCAGCGTTAACATCCATTTGTGACGTTTATAGAGCGTCAGATAAGGCAGTAGCGCGCGCATTAGATTTCCTCCTGACGATGGGCCAATAGCGACGCAAATGCGCCATTGGCGGTACTCAGTTCGGCCCAGGAGCCCTGTTCGATAATCTGTCCGTCCTGCATCACCCAAATCGTGTCCCAGTCAGCCAGATCTTCAAGCTGGTGCGTGACCATCAGCGTTGTCTGGCGTTTTGAGGCGGCTTTCAGCGCCAGCATGACCCGCTGTTCGCTATGGGCATCCAGGCTGGCAGCCGGCTCATCCAGCAGCAGCAACTTACAGGGATTAAGGAGCGCACGGGCTACTGCCACGCGTTGCGCCTGACCAACGGACAGACGTCCGGCCTGATCGCCAACGGGCGTATCCACGCCCTGTGGTAACAGCGGCAGGAATTCACTGACCCAGGCGCTGTCGAGCGCGGCACGCAACTCTTGCTCACTGGCATTCGGGCGAGCCAGAAGAACGTTTTCCCGTATCGTCGCCGCGGGCAACTGCGGGTTTTGCCCCACCCAGGAGAGATGCTTACGCCAGGACTCTGGCGACAAATCGCGAAGTTCCACCCCGTTAATGCGCAGCGATCCCTGATAAGAGAGGAAGCCAGAAAGCGCATTCAGCAGAGAACTCTTACCCGAACCGCTGCGACCGACCAGCACGACACGCTGCCCGGCAGCGAGGGAGAAGTTCAGTGGTCCCGCCAGGGTCTTACCTTCTGGCGATGTAATGATGAGATCGACGGCGTCAATGGAAACAGGTTCTTGCGTGGATAGTTCCACATCACCTTGTTCAGGATGGGCGAGCGGCGTTTCCATAAAAGTCTTCAGGCTGTCTGCCGCGCCAACCGCCTGTGCTTTAGCGTGATAAAACGTCCCCAAATCGCGCAGCGGCTGGAAAAACTCAGGAGCCAGAATAAGGGCGAGGAAGCCTGCTGCCAGCGTGACGCCCGTACCGTAGTGGCCGAAATTAAGTTCGCCGAGGTAGGAAAAACCAAAGTAAACCGCGACCAGCGCAATGGAAAGCGAGGTAAAAAACTCCAGTACGCCCGAGGATAAAAAGGCAAGGCGCAAGACTTCCATCGTGCGCTGGCGGAAATCTTGCGAGGCGACGCGAATGCTTTCGGTTTCAGCTTCACCACGGCCAAAAATGCGCAGGGTCTCCATTCCGCGTAAGCGATCGAGGAAATGTCCGCTCAGACGCGCCAGGGCGAGGAAATTACGCCGGTTAGCATCAGCAGCGCCCATACCGACCATCGCCATGAACAGAGGGATCAGCGGCGCGGTGCCGAGAAGGATCAACGCGGCGGCCCAGTTTGACGGAAAAATAGCCGCGACAATCAGGATGGGCACACACACCGCCAGCGCCATCTGCGGCAGATAACGAGCGTAGTAGTCGTGCATATCGTCAATCTGTTCCAGCACCAGCGTGGCCCAGCTTCCTGCAGGTTTTCCCTGGATCCACGCCGGACCGGCCTGTTGCAGGCGGTCGAGCACCTGGCGGCGGATCTCAAACCGGATGTGTTGGCCCGCATGGAATCCGACGCGTTCGCGTAACCAGACGACCCAGGCACGGAGGATAAAGATCAGCACCAGCACGACAAATGGCAACAGCAACGCCTCGCGCGGGATATTTTCCATGATCATATGTTGCAGAATGCGAGCCATGATCCAGGCCTGAGCGACAATCAGTACGCCACTCACAAACCCCAGCAGACGGGAAATCATAAGCCAGCGTTGGGAAATGACACTTTGCTGTTTTAACCAGCGGGTTAGCTCTTGTTGACGAGTTTTATTCATTGCGCGCTTTGCAGGTGAGTTATCAGAATTTTTTGCCAGGGCAATGTTACAACGGGGCAAAAATAAAGGCGACCTATAGTCGCCTTATTTACTTTTGTTGCTGATTTGTAAAAACTATTTGCACGCGTCGGCTAAACCGTCGAGGTAGCGTTCAGCATCCAGCGCAGCCATACAACCGGTGCCTGCGGAGGTGATAGCCTGACGGTAAATGTGGTCCATCACGTCGCCCGCAGCAAAGACGCCCGGGATGCTGGTCTGGGTCGCGTTACCGTGACTCCCGGACTGCACTTTAATGTAGCCGTTTTCCAGTTCAAGCTGTCCTTCGAAAATCGCCGTGTTCGGGCTGTGGCCGATGGCAACAAACAGCCCTGCGACATCCAGCGACTCAATGTTGTCCGCATTCTGCGTATCACGCAGGCGCAGACCCGTGACGCCCATCTGATCGCCGGTCACTTCTTCCAGCGTGCGGTGGGTGTGCAGCACGATGTTGCCGTTCTCCACTTTGTCCATCAGACGCTTAATCAGAATTTTTTCCGCGCGGAAACCGTCACGACGGTGAATCAGGTGAACTTCAGAGGCGATGTTTGCCAGATACAGCGCTTCTTCGACGGCTGTGTTACCGCCACCGATAACCGCGACTTTCTGGTTACGATAGAAAAAACCGTCGCAGGTAGCGCAGGCAGAAACGCCACGGCCTTTGAATGCCTCTTCTGACGGCAGACCGAGATAACGAGCGGACGCACCGGTAGCGATGATTAGCGCATCACAGGTGTACTCTGCACTGTCACCGATCAGACGGAACGGACGGTTTTGCAGGTCCACTTTATTGATGTGATCGAAGATGATCTCGGTTTCAAACTTAGTCGCATGCTCGTGCATACGTTCCATCAGCAGTGGTCCGGTCAGATCATTCGGATCGCCCGGCCAGTTTTCCACTTCTGTGGTGGTGGTCAGTTGACCGCCTTTTTCCATACCGGTAATCAGTACCGGCTGCAGGTTTGCGCGCGCAGCATAGACCGCTGCGGTATATCCCGCCGGGCCGGAACCCAGGATAAGCAGTTTACTGTGTTTGGTCGTGCCCATGAGATCCTCATTGTTGTTGGCAGGCAATGGGCTGGATTGTAGGGAATTTGACGGCGTAAAAAAAGGGTATAGCGATTTTGTTAACAATTTGTGGAATAGACGAGGCCAATGAGTGAACAAATCTGCCGTCACGCCATAATGAATTCTACTTAAAATCCCTCAGTTATAAGGTGATAAAATGATGAATCATCTTAACGCCTAATGAATAACTGGCATGTTGTACTAAAAATCGATGTTTTGCTTTGACAATCACCTGCTGTTTTGCGAAAACATTCGAGGAAGAAAAAAACAGTGTTGTGTGTGTGCCGCATAATCATGCATATAAATACCATGTTTACCGGGCTAGCGAAATCTACGCATGGTGTGGACAGACGCCATTCGTGATGTCGATAGCTGCCGTCAGGCAACGGTCTTCTCACTATAGACCCAGGCATTGCGCGCCGCTAATCCTCTTGGGTTCGGTCTATTGTGATGGGCATCGACTCTCGACAATGATGTTTGATGAGTCAGGCAGGAGTAGGGAAGGAATACAGAGAGACAATAATAATGGTAGATAGCAAGAAGCGCCCTGGCAAAGATCTCGACCGTATTGATCGTAACATTCTTAATGAGCTGCAAAAGGATGGGCGTATTTCTAACGTCGAGCTTTCTAAACGAGTGGGACTTTCCCCGACGCCCTGCCTTGAGCGTGTGCGTCGTCTGGAAAGACAGGGTTTCATTCAGGGCTATACAGCGCTGTTAAACCCGCATTATCTGGATGCATCACTTCTGGTATTTGTTGAGATTACTCTGAATCGTGGCGCTCCGGATGTGTTTGAACAATTCAACGCCGCAGTACAAAAACTTGAAGAAATTCAAGAGTGTCATTTGGTGTCTGGCGATTTCGACTACCTGTTGAAAACACGTGTGCCGGACATGTCAGCCTACCGTAAGCTGCTGGGGGAAACCCTGCTGCGTCTGCCTGGCGTCAATGACACCCGTACTTACGTGGTAATGGAAGAAGTCAAACAGAGTAATCGTCTGGTTATTAAGACGCGCTAATACGGAACAGGTGCAAAATCGGCGTATTTTGATTACACTCCTGTTAATCCATACAGCAACAGTGCCGGGGTAACCCGGTGCTGTTGTCCGTTTTAGCATCGGGCAGGAAAAGCCCGAAACCTGGAGAGCCTTTTTTGAGCCAGGAATACACTGAAGACAAAGAAGTCACATTGACAAAGTTAAGCAGCGGGCGCCGACTTCTGGAGGCGTTGCTGATTCTTATTGCCCTTTTTGCCGTCTGGCTGATGGCGGCCTTACTGAGCTTTAATCCTTCTGATCCCAGTTGGTCGCAAACGGCCTGGCATGAGCCTATCCATAATTTGGGCGGGGCGCCGGGGGCATGGCTGGCGGATACCCTGTTCTTTATCTTTGGGATAATGGCGTACACCATTCCTGTCATCATTGTGGGCGGCTGCTGGTTTGCCTGGCGTCACCAGGCGACCGATGACTATATCGACTATTTTGCCGTCTCGCTGCGCATCATTGGCGTGCTGGCGCTTATCCTTACTTCCTGTGGTCTGGCCGCTATTAATGCCGATGACATCTGGTACTTCGCCTCCGGCGGGGTGATTGGCAGTCTGTTGAGTACCACCCTGCAACCGCTGCTGCACAGCAGTGGTGGCACCATTACGCTTCTGTGCGTGTGGGCGGCAGGGCTGACGCTCTTTACCGGCTGGTCCTGGGTTAGCATCGCCGAAAAACTTGGCGGCTGGCTGCTCAATATTCTGACCTTTGCCAGCAACCGTACCCGTCGTGATGATACCTGGGTAGAAGACGACGAATACGAAGACGATGAAGAGTATGAAGATGAAGTCGAGGGCGGGAAACGTGAGTCCCGTCGGGCGCGTATTCTTCGCGGTGCGCTGGCGCGCCGTAAACGTCTGGCTGAAAAATTTATCAATCCGCATGGCCGTCAGACGGATGCGGCGCTCTTCTCCGGCAGACGCATGGATGATGACGATGAGATAGCCTACAGTGCGCGCGGCGTCGCGACCGATCCTGGCGATGTGCTGTTCTCCGGGCATCGTGCGACGCAGCCGGAATATGATGAATACGATCCGCTGTTAAACGGTCATTCGGTGACCGAACCCGTCGCCGCTGCGGCGGCGGCAACGGCTGCGGCTCAGGCCTGGGCTGCGCCGGTCGATCCGATTATGCAAACGCCGCCCCTACCGGGAGCAGAAACCGTTCCTGTA
Organism: Citrobacter sp. MGH 55; assembly: GCF_016906145.1. NCBI lineage: Bacteria > Pseudomonadati > Pseudomonadota > Gammaproteobacteria > Enterobacterales > Enterobacteriaceae > Citrobacter > Citrobacter sp. MGH 55. The sequence continues at coordinate 4,409,895 of NZ_CP070239.1, read as the reverse complement.
CAACCTGCGGTTGCATGGCAACCCGTACCAGGCCCGCAAACCGGCGAGCCGGTGATTGCTCCTGCGCCGGAAGGCTATCCGTCGCACAACCCGTACGCGCAGCCGCAGCAGGCGCAGTATGAGACATGGCAACAGCCTGTTCCGACTGAACCGCAATACGCTGCGCCTGTGGCCCCTGAAGCTGATTATCCGCAGCCAGGCCTACCGCAACAACCGTGGCAGCAACCGCAAGCTACGGTAGAGCAACCCTGGCAGCCCGAGCCGGTTTATCAACCCGAGCCTGTCCAGCAGCCGGTTTATCATCAGCCAGCGTATCAGCCGGAGCCTTTATCGCCACAGGAACCTGTGGTTCCGCAAGCTCCGATTACTGAGCCTGAGCCGGTAGTCGAAGAGACAAAACCTGCGCGCCCGCCGCTGTACTACTTTGAAGAAGTGGAAGAGAAGCGTGCGCGTGAACGTGAGCAACTGGCCGCGTGGTATCAGCCGATTCCTGAACCTGTTAACACGCCGGAACCGGTGGTTCCTGCACCGTCAACTGCGCCTTCTATACCGCCTGTTGACGCTGCTGTGACCATTGCGCCGATCGCTGCAAGCGTGAAGGATGCGACCTTATCAGCCGGTGCGACTGCGGCAGCTGCAGCGCCAGTCTTCAGCCTCGCGAACGGCGGAGCGCCGCGTCCGCAGGTGAAAGAAGGGATTGGCCCGCAACTGCCTCGTCCCAATCGCGTACGTGTACCGACACGCCGTGAGCTGGCATCGTATGGTATTAAATTGCCTTCTCAGCGTATGGCTGAGGAGAGAGCGCGTGAAGCCGGTCAACACGATCCGCAGTATAGCGATGATGAAATCGACGCCATGCAACAGGACGAACTGGCTCGTCAGTTTGCTCAGTCACAGCAAAGTCGTTATGGCGACGAGTATCAGCATGAGGCGACGCAGGCCGACGATGAAGATGCCGCTGCGGAAGCTGAACTGGCGCGCCAGTTTGCCTCTTCACAGCAACAGCGCTACGCCGGTGAGCAACCTGCCGGAGCGAATCCATTCTCGCTGGATGATTTTGAGTTTTCACCCATGAAAACGCTGGTCGATAACGGCCCGCATGAGCCGCTGTTTACACCGGGCGTAATGCCGGAGTCTGCGCCTGTTCAGCCACCCACAACGCCGCAGTATCAGCAGCCGCAACAGCCGGTAGCGCCACAGCCGCAGTATCAGCAGCCGCAACAGCCGGTAGCGCCGCAGCCGCAGTATCAACAGCCGCAACAGCCGGTAGCGCCGCAGCAGCACTATCAACAACCACAACAGCCGGCAGCGCCGCAGCCACAGTATCAGCAACCGCATCAGCCGGTAGTGACGCAGCAACCTGCTGCACCTCAGCCGCAGGAAAGCCTGATTCACCCGCTGCTGATGCGCAATGGTGACAGCCGTCCGCTGCAAAAACCGACGACGCCACTGCCTTCGCTGGATCTGCTGACGCAGCCACCGAGTGAAGTGGAGCCGGTTGATACCTTCGCGCTGGAACAAATGGCGCGCCTGGTTGAAGCTCGCCTGGCTGATTTCCGCATCAAGGCCGATGTGGTGAATTACTCGCCAGGTCCTGTGATCACCCGTTTTGAACTGAATCTGGCGCCGGGTGTGAAAGCGGCGCGTATTTCCAACCTTTCTCGTGACCTGGCGCGTTCGTTGTCGACTGTCGCGGTGCGCGTGGTGGAAGTGATTCCGGGTAAACCATACGTAGGCCTGGAATTGCCGAACAAAAAACGGCAGACCGTTTACCTGCGTGAAGTGCTGGATAACGCGAAGTTCCGTGAAAACCCATCGCCGCTGACCGTCGTGTTGGGTAAAGATATTGCCGGCGATCCGGTGGTAGCCGATCTGGCGAAAATGCCGCACCTGCTGGTGGCGGGGACAACCGGTTCGGGTAAATCGGTTGGGGTGAACGCCATGATCCTCAGCATGCTTTATAAGGCGCAGCCGGAAGACGTTCGTTTCATCATGATCGACCCGAAAATGCTGGAGCTGTCGGTTTACGAAGGCATTCCGCATCTGCTGACGGAAGTCGTCACGGATATGAAAGACGCCGCCAACGCCCTGCGCTGGAGCGTTAACGAGATGGAACGCCGTTACAAGCTGATGTCTGCGCTGGGCGTGCGTAATCTTGCGGGTTACAACGAGAAGATAGCCGAAGCCGCGCGGATGGGACGTCCGATTCCGGACCCGTACTGGAAACCAGGCGACAGTATGGATGCGCAGCATCCGGTACTGGAAAAACTGCCGTATATCGTTGTGCTGGTTGACGAATTTGCCGACCTGATGATGACCGTCGGTAAGAAAGTTGAAGAGCTGATTGCCCGACTGGCGCAAAAAGCCCGTGCGGCCGGGATCCATCTGGTGCTGGCGACACAGCGTCCATCGGTTGACGTCATTACCGGTCTTATTAAAGCCAACATACCGACACGTATTGCCTTCACCGTGTCCAGTAAGATTGACTCGCGTACTATCCTCGATCAGGGCGGTGCAGAATCGCTGCTGGGGATGGGGGATATGCTTTACTCCGGGCCAAACTCCACCATGCCGGTGCGTGTTCACGGCGCATTTGTCCGTGACCAGGAAGTGCATGCGGTGGTGCAGGACTGGAAGGCGCGTGGGCGTCCGCAGTATGTGGATGGCATCACCTCCGACAGCGAAAGCGAAGGCGGCGGCGGTGGCTTTGACGGTGGCGAAGAGCTGGATCCGTTATTCGATCAGGCAGTCAACTTTGTGACAGAGAAACGTAAAGCGTCCATCTCCGGCGTACAGCGCCAGTTCCGTATTGGCTACAACCGTGCGGCGCGCATTATCGAACAGATGGAAGCGCAGGGGATCGTCAGCGAACAAGGCCATAACGGCAATCGTGAAGTGTTGGCGCCACCACCGTTTGACTAAGTGCAAAGTTACGTAATTCAGTATTGTCTTCTTTCCTCACGCTGATTTTTGGCCTGGAATGGATAGCAGAGGGATCTCCCGGTCGGGAGTGACGTATTTTGAGGAATAACAATGAAAAAAATCGCAATCACCTGTGCATTACTCTCAGGATTCGTGGTAAGCAGCGTTTGGGCGGATGCCGCCAGCGATCTGAAAAGTCGTCTGGATAAAGTAAGCAGCTTCCACGCCAGCTTCACACAGAAAGTGACTGATGGCAGCGGCGCTGCTGTTCAGGAAGGTCAGGGTGATTTGTGGGTGAAGCGTCCGAACCTGTTTAACTGGCACATGACGCAGCCTGATGAAAGCATTCTGGTTTCTGATGGGAAAACGCTGTGGTTCTTCAACCCGTTTGTTGAGCAGGCCACCGCGACCTGGCTGAAAGACGCCACCGGCAACACGCCGTTTATGCTGATTGCCCGCAACCAGTCCAGCGACTGGCAACAGTACAATATCAAGCAGAACGGTGACGACTTCGTCCTGACGCCGAAAACCAGCAACGGTAACCTGAAACAGTTCACCATCAATGTGGGCCGTGACGGGACTATTCATCAGTTCAGCGCCGTGGAGCAGGATGACCAGCGCAGCAGCTATCAGCTGAAATCACAGCAGAATGGCGCCGTTGACGCATCGAAGTTCACCTTTACTCCACCGCAAGGCGTAACGGTAGACGACCAACGTAAGTAGAGGCCTGCGTGAGCAACCTGTCGCTCGATTTTTCTGATAATACCTTTCAGCCACTGGCCGCGCGGATGCGGCCAGAAAATTTAGCGCAGTATATTGGTCAGCAGCACCTGCTGGCTGCGGGTAAACCGTTGCCGCGTGCGATTGAAGCCGGACATCTGCACTCCATGATCTTGTGGGGACCGCCGGGAACCGGGAAAACGACACTCGCTGAAGTGATTGCCCGCTACGCCGATGCCGACGTTGAGCGGATATCGGCGGTCACCTCCGGCGTGAAAGAGATCCGCGAAGCCATCGAACGCGCCCGTCAGAATCGTCATGCCGGGCGTCGCACTATTCTGTTTGTTGACGAAGTTCATCGCTTTAATAAAAGCCAACAGGATGCGTTCTTACCGCATATTGAAGACGGCACGATCACCTTTATCGGGGCAACCACCGAAAACCCGTCGTTTGAACTGAATTCCGCGCTGTTGTCGCGGGCGCGCGTCTATTTGCTCAAATCGCTGACCACGGAAGATATCGAACAGGTTCTCCGTCAGGCGATGGAAGACAAGGCGCGGGGCTATGGTGGCCAGGATATCGTTCTGCCGGATGATACCCGCAAAGCCATCGCGGAACTGGTCAATGGTGATGCGCGCCGCGCATTGAACACCCTGGAAATGATGGCTGATATGGCCGAAGTGGATGATAGCGGCAAGCGAGTACTGCTTCCCGCATTGTTGACCGAAATCGCCGGTGAGCGCAGCGCGCGTTTTGATAACAAAGGCGACCGCTTCTACGATCTCATTTCCGCATTGCATAAATCAGTTCGCGGCAGCGCGCCGGATGCGGCACTTTACTGGTATGCACGTATCATTACGGCCGGGGGAGATCCGCTGTATGTCGCGCGCCGTTGCCTGGCGATTGCTTCCGAAGATGTGGGCAATGCCGATCCGCGTGCGATGCAGGTGGCGATTTCCGCCTGGGACTGCTTCACGCGAGTGGGGCCTGCTGAAGGCGAGCGCGCCATCGCCCAGGCGATTGTTTATCTGGCCTGTGCACCGAAAAGCAATGCGGTGTATACCGCCTTTAAAGCGGCGCTCTCCGATGCCCGTGAACGTCCTGACTATGACGTACCTGTTCATCTGCGCAATGCGCCGACGAAGTTGATGAAAGAGATGGGTTACGGCCAGGAATATCGTTATGCACATGACGAACCGAATGCTTATGCCGCGGGCGAGGAATATTTCCCGCCGGAGATGGCACAAACACGCTATTATCACCCCACAAACAGAGGTCTTGAGGGCAAGATTGGCGAAAAGCTCGCCTGGCTCGCCGGACAGGATCAAAATAGCCCTATAAAACGCTACCGTTAGCGCAGGCGTTGCGGTAATGTTGGCACTGTATCCCTGTGACCGCAGGCTGTGGTCACATTTTCCCATTTCAATTCGATAAGCACAGGATAAGCATGCTCGATCCCAATCTGCTGCGTAATGAGCCAGACGCAGTCGCTGAAAAACTGGCACGCCGGGGCTTTAAGCTGGATGTAGATAAGCTGCGCGCTCTTGAAGAGCGTCGTAAAGTTTTGCAGGTCAATACTGAAAACCTGCAGGCAGAGCGTAACTCTCGATCGAAATCCATCGGCCAGGCGAAAGCGCGCGGGGAAGATATCGAGCCTTTACGTCTGGAAGTGAACAAACTGGGCGAAGAGCTGGATGCCGCAAAAGCGGAGCTGGATGTTTTACAGGCTGAGATCCGCGATATCGCGCTGGCCATTCCTAACCTGCCTGCAGACGAAGTGCCGGTCGGTAAAGACGAGAACGATAACGTTGAAGTCAGCCGCTGGGGTACCCCGCGCGAGTTCGACTTTGAGGTTCGCGATCACGTCACGCTGGGCGAAATGCATTCCGGTCTGGATTTCGCTGCTGCCGTTAAGCTGACGGGTTCCCGCTTCGTGGTGATGAAAGGGCAGATTGCCCGTATGCACCGTGCGCTCTCGCAATTTATGCTCGATCTGCATACCGAACAGCATGGCTACAGCGAAAACTATGTGCCGTATCTGGTCAACCATGACACCCTGTACGGCACGGGGCAGTTGCCGAAATTTGCCGGCGATCTGTTCCACACGCGTCCGCTGGAAGAAGAGGCTGACAGCAGCAACTACGCGTTGATTCCGACGGCAGAAGTGCCGCTGACCAACCTGGTGCGTGATGAGATCATCGACGAAGACCAACTGCCGATCAAAATGACGGCGCACACACCGTGCTTCCGCTCTGAAGCGGGTTCCTACGGTCGTGATACTCGTGGCCTGATCCGTATGCACCAGTTCGACAAAGTTGAAATGGTACAGATCGTTCGCCCGGAAGATTCAATGGCAGCGCTGGAAGAGATGACCGGTCATGCGGAAAAAGTGCTGCAACTGCTGGGTCTGCCCTATCGCAAAATCATTCTTTGCACCGGCGACATGGGCTTTGGCGCATGCAAAACCTACGATCTGGAAGTGTGGGTACCGGCGCAGAATACCTACCGCGAGATTTCATCCTGCTCTAACGTCTGGGATTTCCAGGCGCGCCGTATGCAGGCTCGCTGTCGCAGCAAGTCCGACAAAAAGACCCGTCTGGTGCATACTCTGAACGGTTCTGGTCTGGCGGTTGGTCGTACACTGGTGGCGGTGATGGAAAACTACCAGCAGGCTGATGGCCGTATCGAAGTGCCGGAAGTGTTGCGTCCGTACATGAACGGACTGGAATATATCGGTTAATCCTCGCTTCACTCTTTCTAAAAAGCGCCTTTGGGCGCTTTTTTTATGCCTGTTTGACGCCGGACAATAATCATTACCCCCTTAGGGGTAATATTACTTTCGAATGAAATTCAGCATTTTGCACTGTTATCCTGTAAATACGTTGTATGTAGAACTATATAACGTTGCTTAACTACTCAAATAATAATATCAATTTCTGTTTTTTACTGTAAGCAAGCAGAGTGAGCCTTTATGAAAACGAAGATCCCTGATGCCGTGATGGCAGCGGAGGTGAGTCGTCGCGGTTTGGTCAAAACGACGGCGATTGGCGGACTGGCGATGGCCAGCAGCGCGTTTACCCTGCCATTTACCCGTATCGCTAATGCTGCCGAAGCCCTGAGTCCGGCACAAGCCAGCGAAAAAGTCGTCTGGAGCGCCTGTACCGTAAACTGCGGGAGTCGTTGCCCGTTGCGCATGCATGTTGTGGATGGCGAAATCAAATACGTTGAAACCGACAACACCGGTGATGACAACTACGACGGTTTGCATCAGGTGCGTGCCTGTCTGCGTGGACGTTCCATGCGTCGTCGCGTCTATAATCCGGATCGTCTGAAATACCCGATGAAACGCGTCGGTAAACGCGGAGAAGGCAAATTCGAGCGCATCACCTGGGATGAGGCTTACGACATCATCGCCAGCAACATGCAGCGTCTGATTAAAGACTACGGTAACGAGTCTATCTATCTGAACTACGGCACCGGTACGCTGGGCGGTACGATGACCCGTTCCTGGCCGCCGGGAAATACCCTGGTGGCGCGTCTGATGAACTGCTGCGGCGGTTATTTGAACCACTACGGCGACTACTCTTCCGCACAAATCGCGGCGGGTCTGAACTACACCTATGGCGGTTGGGCGGATGGTAACAGCCCATCGGACATCGAAAACAGTAAGCTGGTAGTGCTGTTCGGTAACAACCCTGGCGAAACCCGTATGAGCGGCGGTGGGGTGACCTACTATCTGGAACAGGCGCGACAGAAATCGAATGCCCGGATGATTATTATCGATCCGCGCTATACCGATACCGGGGCCGGTCGTGAAGATGAATGGATCCCGATTCGTCCGGGTACCGATGCGGCGCTGGTGAATGCGCTGGCTTATGTGCTGATTACTGAGAATATGGTCGATCAGCCGTTCCTCGATAAGTACTGTGTGGGCTACGACGAGAAAACGTTGCCAGCCAGCGCGCCGAAGAATGGCCACTATAAGGCCTATATTCTCGGACAGGGGACTGACGGTACGCCAAAAACGCCGGAGTGGGCGGCGCAAATTACCGGCATTCCGGCAGACCGTATTATCAAACTGGCGCGTGAAATCGGCAGCGCAAAACCAGCCTATATCAGCCAGGGATGGGGACCGCAGCGCCATGCGAACGGTGAAATCGCCACCCGTGCCATTTCAATGCTGGCCATTTTAACCGGTAACGTCGGGATCAACGGCGGCAACAGCGGTGCACGTGAAGGCTCTTACGGTCTGCCGTTTGTACGGATGCCAACGCTGGAAAACCCGGTAGAAACCAGTATCTCGATGTTTATGTGGACCGACGCGATTGAACGTGGTCCGGAAATGACTGCGCTGCGTGATGGCGTGCGCGGCAAAGATAAACTCGACGTGCCGATTAAGATGATCTGGAACTACGCCGGTAACTGTCTTATCAACCAGCACTCAGAGATCAACCGCACGCACGACATCCTGCAGGATGACAAGAAGTGCGAAATGATTGTCGTCATCGACTGCCACATGACGTCGTCAGCGAAGTATGCCGATATCCTGCTGCCGGACTGCACGGCTTCTGAACAGATGGACTTCGCGCTGGATGCTTCCTGCGGGAATATGTCTTATGTGATTTTCGCCGATCAGGCCATTAAGCCGCGTTTTGAATGCAAAACCATCTATGAAATGACCAGCGAGCTGGCGAAGCGTCTGGGTGTCGAGCAGCAGTTTACCGAAGGACGCACTCAGGAAGAATGGATGCGTCATCTGTACGAACAGTCGCGTAAAGCTATTCCGGCGCTGCCGACCTTTGAGGAATTCCGTAAGCAGGGTCTGTTCAAGCAGCGCGATCCGGAAGGACATCACGTGGCCTATAAGGCGTTCCGTGACGATCCGCAGGCCAATCCGTTGACCACGCCGTCAGGTAAAATCGAGATCTACTCGCAGGAACTGGCTAAGATTGCCGCCACCTGGGAACTACCGGAAGGCGATGTCATCGATCCATTGCCGATCTACACGCCAGGTTTTGAGAACTACAACGATCCGTTGACCAAAGATTATCCATTGCAGCTCACGGGCTTCCACTATAAATCTCGCGTTCACTCCACCTATGGCAACGTGGATGTCCTGAAGGCGTCGTGCCGCCAGGAGATGTGGATCAACCCGCTGGACGCGCAAAAACGCGGTATCCGTAATGGCGACAAGGTGCGCATCTTCAATGGTCGCGGAGAGCTACATATTGAGGCGAAAGTGACGCCGCGGATGATGCCGGGTGTGGTTGCGCTAGGGGAAGGGGCCTGGTATGACCCGGATGCCAAACGCATTGACCAGGGGGGCTGTATCAACGTATTGACCACCCAGCGCCCGTCTCCTCTGGCGAAGGGGAACCCGTCACATACGAACCTTGTTCAGGTTGAGAAGGTGTAAGGAGTAACCGATGACAACCCAGTATGGATTTTTTATTGATTCCAGCCGTTGCACCGGTTGTAAAACCTGCGAACTGGCCTGCAAGGACTACAAGGATTTAACCCCGGATGTCAGCTTCCGCCGCATTTATGAATATGCGGGCGGAGACTGGCAGGAAGACAACGGCGTCTGGCACCAGAACGTGTTTGCCTATTATCTCTCTATTGCCTGTAACCACTGTGAAGATCCGGCCTGTACCAAGGTCTGTCCGAGCGGGGCGATGCACAAACGGGAAGACGGCTTTGTGGTGGTGGATGAAGATGTCTGCATCGGCTGTCGTTATTGCCATATGGCCTGTCCGTACGGCGCGCCGCAGTACAACGCCGCCAAAGGCCACATGACCAAATGCGACGGCTGTCATGACCGGGTGGCGGAAGGCAAGAAACCRATCTGTGTCGAGTCTTGTCCGCTRCGTGCGCTGGATTTCGGTCCTGTCGACGAACTGCGTCAGAAACACGGCGATCTGGCGGCGGTTGCTCCGCTGCCTGGCGCACACTTTACGAAGCCGAGTATTGTGATCAAACCGAATGCCAACAGCCGCCCGACCGGGGATACCACCGGTTATCTGGCGAATCCGAAGGAGGTGTAAGATGGGAAGTGGATGGCATGAATGGCCGCTGATGATCTTCACGGTCTTCGGACAATGTGTGGTCGGTGGCTTCATTGTCCTGGCGCTGGCGCTAATGAAAGGCGACCTGCGGGCCGAAACGCAACAGCGCGTGATTACCTGCATGTTTGCGCTGTGGGTGCTGATGGGGATTGGCTTTATCGCATCTATGCTGCACCTTGGCTCGCCAATGCGGGCGTTTAACTCGCTTAACCGTGTCGGTTCATCGGCGCTGAGTAATGAAATTGCCAGCGGTTCGATTTTCTTTGCGGTTGGCGGGATCGGCTGGCTGCTGGCGGTGTTGAAAAAGCTCTCTCCGGCTCTGCGTAACCTGTGGCTGCTGCTGACGATGGTGCTGGGTGTACTGTTCGTCTGGATGATGGTGCGCGTCTATAACAGCATTGATACCGTACCGACCTGGTACAGCGTCTGGACGCCGCTGGGCTTCTTCCTGACTCTGCTGATGGGGGGGCCACTGCTGGGCTATCTGCTGCTGCGCGTGGCGGGAGTCGATGGCTGGGCGATGCGTCTGTTGCCTGCGGTTTCACTGCTGGCGCTGGTGGTCAGTGCCATCATGTCGGTGATGCAGGGCGCAGAACTGGCGACCATTCACAGCTCTATTCAGCAGGCTTCTGCGTTGGTACCTGACTACGGGGCGTTGATGGCCTGGCGGATTGGGGTGCTGGCGCTGGCCTTGTGCTGCTGGATTGTTCCGCAGTTGAAAGGGTATCAGCCTGCGGTCCCGCTGCTGTCAGTGGCCTTTATTCTGCTGCTGGTGGGAGAACTGATTGGTCGCGGCGTATTCTACGGTCTGCATATGACCGTCGGTATGGCGGTTGCCAGCTAAGTGAATAACCGGGGCTTTCGCCCCGGTTTTACTATTTCTGTTTAGTCAACGTATCGTAGCTGGTCATCAGGTTGCGATAATCCGGAATGTGGTTGGAGAACAGCGTCGCCAACCCCTCAATATCATTACGCCAGTCACGGTGTAGTTCACAGGCCACACCAAACCATGTCATGAGCTGAGCACCGGCCTGAGACATTCTATCCCACGCCGAATGACGGGTAATTTCATTAAACGTACCCGACGCGTCGGTGACGACGAAGACATCAAAACCTTCTTCAATGGCAGACAGCGCCGGAAATGCTACACAAACTTCGGTCACTACACCCGCAATGATCAACTGCTTTTTCCCTGTCGCTTTGACGGCCTTAACGAAGTCTTCGTTATCCCAGGCGTTGATATTCCCTGGCCTCGCAATGTACGGGGCATCCGGGAACTGGGCTTTTAATTCGGGGACCAGCGGGCCGTTTGGTCCGGTTTCGAAACTGGTGGTGAGGATGGTAGGCAGCTTGAAGTATTTGGCTAAATCACCCAGCGCGAGCACGTTGTTTTTGAATTTATCAGGGTCAATATCCCTGACCAGTGACAGCAATCCGGCCTGGTGATCCACCAGAAGAACCGCTGCGTCATTTTTATCGAGACGAACATAAGGCCTGGTCATTCTCTTCTCCTTGCTTGAGTCAACTCTGCGCCCGAATTCATTCAGGTGCGTATGGTTCATTCAAAGCATAGAACGGAAAAAAAAACCTGTCGGGACTATGAGATTTTTCGACTGATCGAAACGGAATACCTTTGCGTTAAATCAATAAAAACAGTCACCTGTAGTTGATTGGTTATCAGTAATACATAATCTTAATCAATAAATTCAATCGAAGGCGGAAAAGGGCCGCCACGCCACGGTTTCCGCCGATTGACAATGTTTTTGTTGGTGGCATGATGCGCGTGAAATTTGAACTTCCTCACGGTTTATACTCATGTCCACCTATACCCGACCTGTCTTGCTTTTGCTGGCTGGTCTACTTCTGCTGACCCTGGCGATTGCGGTGCTGAACACGCTCGTCCCGCTTTGGCTCGCCCAGGAAAACCTGCCGACGTGGCAGGTGGGTATGATCAGTTCGTCCTATTTCACCGGTAATCTGGTCGGGACGCTGTTAACAGGGGCTTTAATCAAACGCCTCGGGTTTAACCGTAGTTACTATCTCGCCTCGCTGATTTTTGCGGCCGGTTGTGTGGGCCTCGGGGTGATGGTCGGCTTCTGGAGCTGGCTGGCATGGCGCTTTGTCGCGGGCATTGGCTGCGCGATGATCTGGGTGGTTGTGGAGAGTGCGCTGATGTGCAGCGGGACATCACGTAACCGTGGTCGCCTGCTGGCGGCCTACATGATGGTCTATTATGTGGGGACCTTCCTCGGACAACTGCTGGTCAGCAAAGTCTCGACGGAACTGATGAACGTGCTGCCGTGGGCGACGGGACTGATTCTGGCAGGGATTTTACCGCTGCTCTTTACCCGCATCCTGAATCAACAGTCTGATGAACACAACGACACGCCAATTACCGCAATGCTGAAACTGCGTCAGGCGCGGCTGGGCGTTAACGGCTGCATCATTTCCGGGATTGTCCTGGGTTCGCTGTACGGCCTGATGCCGCTCTATCTCAATCATCAGGGCATGAGTAATGCCAGTATCGGTTTCTGGATGGCGGTGCTGGTTAGCGCGGGGATCCTCGGGCAGTGGCCAATCGGGAGACTGGCGGATAAGTTTGGTCGACTGCTGGTACTGCGCGTGCAGGTGTTTGTGGTCATCCTCGGAAGCATCGCGATGTTAAGCCAGGCAGCGATGGCACCTGCGCTCTTTATCCTGGGGGCGGCCGGTTTTACGCTCTATCCGGTGGCGATGGCCTGGGCCTGTGAAAAAGTGGAACATCACCAGCTGGTGGCAATGAACCAGGCGTTGTTGCTGAGCTACACCGTTGGCAGCCTGTTAGGGCCTTCCTTCACCGCCATGCTGATGCAGAATTATTCCGATAATCTTCTGTTTATCATGATTGCCAGCGTGTCGTTTATTTATTTGCTGATGCTACTGCGCAATGCCGGACATACTCCGAACCCGGTTGCTCACGTTTAATTCAGCGTCAACAGGAAGCAATGTGTGTTATTGCATCCTGTTTTGGTTAATGTTCTGTATTCCCCGACAGAAAGTAAAAAGGCTACCCGTCGGATAGCCTTTTTAAAAGACTCAATCAATACATCACTTTATGCCCGTATTGCTCAAGAATGCCTTTAACGCGTTCCATCGTTTCTTTCTTCGGTGGATGTACACCATCGAGTTTGTACTCTTCGCCCATCGCCACCCATTTATGTTTACCCAGTTCGTGATAGGGCAGGAGCTCGATTTTTTCAACGTTGCCCATATCGCGGGTAAATTCACCGAGTCGGTGCGCGGAGTCGTCATCGTCGGACCAGCCAGGTACCACGACGTAACGGATCCACACGTTGATATTTTTGTTTGCCAGATAGCGGGCGAACTCCAGCGTACGGTGGTTGGAAACGCCGACCAGGTTCTGGTGGATCTCATCATTCATCTGCTTGAGGTCGAGCATCACCAGGTCAGTGACTTCCAGCAGTTCATCAATCACCGGGTCGTAGCGGCGAACAAAACCATTGGTATCCAGACAGGTATGGATACCTTCTTGCTTACAGGCACGAAACCAGTCACGGACAAATTCCGCTTGCAGGATGGCTTCACCGCCTGACGCCGTTACGCCGCCGCCGGATGCGTTCATAAAGTGGCGATAGGTCACGACCTCTTTCATCAGTTCTTCAACGGTGACTTCTTTACCGCCATGCGTGTCCCACGTATCGCGGTTGTGGCAATACAGACAGCGCATCAGGCAGCCCTGGAAGAAAGTAATAAAGCGGATGCCTGGGCCGTCAACGGTACCACAGGATTCAAAGGAGTGAATGCGACCAATAACTGACATTGCGGTGTTTCTCCAGATGTGGCCCATCCGGGGCCGTGTTGGTGCACAGCTCATTGGCTGTGTCGAGTCTGTTTTGGCGGTTATCCATTGAGTATAGATAGCTGACAAAACAGGCTGCAGTCGGGAAACGACCTGTTAAAAAGGCCCCACTTACGTGGAGCCTTTATTGTACGCCTTTTACCGCGTGATTTCAGTCAAAACACATTACATGGTCTGAGTGAAGGTACGGGTAATAACGTCCTGCTGCTGTTCTTTCGTCAGGGAGTTAAAACGTACTGCATAACCAGATACACGGATGGTCAGCTGCGGATATTTTTCCGGATGTTCCATCGCGTCCAGCAGCATTTCACGGTTCATCACGTTCACGTTCAGGTGCTGACCACCTTCGATGGACGCTTCATGGTGGAAGTAACCATCCATCAGACCGGCCAGGTTAGTCTTACGAACTTCGTCGTCTTTACCCAGTGCGTTCGGAACGATAGAGAAGGTATAAGAGATACCATCTTTCGCGTAAGCAAACGGCAGTTTAGCAACAGAAGTCAGAGAGGCAACAGCACCTTTCTGGTCACGACCGTGCATCGGGTTAGCACCTGGTCCGAACGGCGCGCCAGCACGACGACCATCTGGGGTGTTACCGGTTTTCTTACCATACACAACGTTAGAGGTGATGGTCAGAACAGACTGCGTCGGGATAGCATCACGGTAGGTTTTGAGTTTCTGAATTTTCTTCATGAAACGTTCAACCAGGTCAACCGCCATGTCATCAACGCGCGCGTCGTTGTTACCAAACTGCGGGTATTCGCCTTCGATTTCGAAGTCGATAGCCAGACCGTCTTCGTCACGAATCGGTTTAACTTTCGCATATTTGATAGCAGACAGGGAGTCAGCCGCAACGGACAGACCTGCGATACCACATGCCATGGTGCGAATAACATCACGATCGTGCAGCGCCATCAGAGAGGCTTCGTAGCTGTACTTGTCGTGCATGTAGTGGATAACGTTCAGCGCGGTGACATACTGCTTAGCCAGCCAGTCCATGAAGTGGTCCATGCGCTCCATGACTTCGTCATAGTTCAGCACGTCGCCTTTGATTGGCTCAGATTTCGGGCCAACCTGCATTTTCAGTTTTTCATCAACGCCGCCGTTGATTGCGTACAGCATGGTTTTCGCCAGGTTTGCACGCGCACCGAAGAACTGCATTTGTTTACCAACAACCATTGGGCTTACGCAGCAAGCGATAGCGTAATCGTCGTTGTTGAAGTCCGGACGCATCAGGTCATCGTTCTCATACTGCAGAGAAGAGGTGTCGATGGACACTTTAGCGGCGAATTTCTTGAAGTTCAGAGGCAGTTTTTCAGACCACAGAACGGTGATGTTCGGCTCCGGAGACGGACCCATGGTGTACAGGGTGTTCAGGAAGCGGAAGCTGTTTTTGGTAACCAGAGTACGGCCATCAACGCCCATACCACCGATGGATTCCGTTGCCCAAATCGGGTCGCCGGAGAACAGTTCATCATATTCAGGCGTACGCAGGAAACGAACCATACGCAGTTTCATGACCAGGTGGTCAATCATTTCCTGAGCGTCTTGTTCAGTGATTTTGCCTGCTTTCAGGTCACGTTCAATGTATGCATCCAGGAAGGTGGAGACACGACCGAAGGACATTGCCGCGCCGTTCTGAGATTTAACCGCAGCCAGGTAGCCGAAGTAAGTCCACTGAATCGCTTCCTGAGCGTTGGTTGCCGGACCAGAGATATCGCAGCCATATTTCGCAGCCATCTCTTTGATCTGACCCAGCGCACGGTGCTGTTCAGCAATTTCTTCACGCAGACGGATAGTCGCTTCCAGGTTTACGCCGTTTTCCAGGTCAGACTGCAGGGAAACGAACTGAGCGTATTTGTCTTTCATCAGGAAGTCGATACCGTACAGCGCAACGCGACGGTAGTCACCGATGATACGGCCACGGCCATAGGCATCCGGCAGACCAGTCAGAACACCGGATTTACGGCAGTTCAGAATGTCTTTGGTGTAAACATCGAAAACGCCCTGGTTGTGGGTTTTACGATATTCAGTGAAGATTTTTTTCAGCATCGGGTCCAGTTCGCGGTTGTACGCTTTGCAGGAACCTTCAACCATTTTGATACCACCGAACGGGATGATCGCACGTTTCAGCGGAGCTTCAGTTTGCAGACCAACAATTTTCTCGAGCGCTTTATTGATGTAGCCAGCGTCGTGAGAAGTGATGGTGGAAGCAACAGAGGTGTCAAAGTCAACAGGCGCGTGAGTGCGGTTTTCCTGTTTAACGCCTTCCATTACGCTGTCCCACAGTGCAGTGGTCGCATCAGTCGCGCCAGCCAGGAAGGACTCGTCACCCTCGTACGGAGTGTAGTTTTTCTGAATGAAGTCACGGACGTTTACTTCATTCTGCCAGTCACCTTTGGTAAAACCTTCCCAGGCTGTGGCTAACTTTTCATTAAGCTCGGACATGTTACACCTACCTTCTTAAGTGGATTTTTTATTTACTGCGTGTATCGCGACATCAATTAATGATGATCGTTGTCACGCAGATAAATGACCCAGTATGTCAACCCAACCAACAAACCCCCGCCGATAATGTTACCGATCGTAACCGGAATCAGGTTATCAGTGATGAAGTTCATCGCGGTCAGGTGAGAAAAACTTTCCGGCGTCGAGCCAACTGCGCTCCAGAACTCCGGTGTTGCGAGATCACGGATTACAATACCCATCGGAATCATAAACATGTTTGCGATACTGTGCTCAAAACCGCTGGCAACAAACATCGCAACTGGTAATACCATGATAAACGCTTTATCCATCAGGCTACGGCCTGAGTAGCTCATCCATACAGCCAGGCATACCATCAGGTTTGCGAGGATACCGAGGCTGACGGCTTCAACAAAAGTATGGTGCATTTTGTGGTCGGCGGTTTGCAGGACGTTCAGTCCCCACTGGCCGTTGGCGACCATATATTCGCCGGAAAGCCACATCAATAGCACAAAGAGCAAGCAACCAATCAGGTTACCAAAATAGACGTTGAGCCAGTTTTTTGCCAACTGACCCCAGGTGATTCGGCCACTGGCTTTGGCAACGACAATCAACACGGTTGACGTAAAGAGGTCTGCACCGCAGATGACGCAAAGAATCAACCCCAGAGAGAAGCAGATACCGCCAATCAGTTTCGCCATACCAAACGGCATCGTACCTGTACCGGTCGTTGCAGTGATATAGAAAACAAAGGCGATGGAAATGAACACACCGGCAGTAATTGCCAGGAAGAAAGTCTTAAGCGGATGTTTCGTTGCTTTATAGACACCTGCCTCTTCGGCCACTTTGGCCATTGCTGCAGGGAGTAAAAGATCAAAAGGGTTGTCAGCTTTCACACTAACTCTCTCTTTATTAAGTCGGCGACGAGATACTAACAAAGCATTATAGATGAGAAATTGATGTAGATCATATCCCGCCTGGCTTATAGGCCCGTAATACGCATGGTTTTTATGCAATTACGGAGTAATTATTTGATTTTTATGATAAAAATAAATTTTAAATTTTAGCAAATGAGTTGAAAATTTTCCTTCCTACGTCTGTTAGCCAGTTAATTAATATGGAGTAATTGGCAGATAAAGTAACAACTATCTATTAAATTATGTAATATCAACTACCAACATTTAACCTTGTTATTACATTTATTTTGGGATATTCAAAAATAAATAAAAAGGGGCGCTTAGCGCGCCCCGTAATATAGCCCAGACGATTATTTAAACCTACTCAGCGTAGGTTGATTGGCTTTATTTTGACCAAAATGAAGATTTTGCACGCTGCAACTTCTCATAGGCCTTCAACAGTGACTGGTGTGATGCGAATGCGTGCAGATCGCTGTCAACCGGCTGCAGACCATAAAAGGCGGCTTCACCGCTCAATGCTGCACTGGCGGCTTCGACAGCATTTGCGCCATACATACGGACAAACGCGTTCAGATATTGCAGCGGTTCACGTTCTTCTTCCTGTGACAGCAGTAACAGCGTTTGCAGGCAACGGTAATAATTCGCCCGCTCGGCGCTAAAGATCGACGTATTAAATTCCATCGTCCATTCGGTCCAGATCAGTGCCTGTTCCAGATCGCCACCTGCCAGCGCCAGCATCGCTTTTAGTTCCCCAATACGCAGGGTGTACCAGCCGTTATCTGAACCGGTAGCCAGGCCTAACAGTTCACGAACGCGGGTGAAATCATCAAACCCTTCTTCATCGAGTTGCTCAATCAGGTTGAGATAGTCTTCTTTATCCCAACGACTATTCGGCAGTGAGAGCAGGGTCTCGCGCAGATGGACGCCCATGGCGTTATTGGCTAACCACAGATCTTCAGCAGGATAAATATCAGACATCCCCGGAACGATGATCCGACAGGCGTAGACACCGAGATGTTCGTAATCGGCGATGTACACCTCTTTATCTTCCGCGTTGAAGATCGCCATCAGGGTGGCAAACTCTTCTTCTGTGGTACCGGAGAAACTCCAGTCAACGAACGGGTAGTCGGCATCCTGCTTGAACAGATCCCAGGAGATCAGACCGCTGGAGTCAATGAAGTGCGTTTCCAGGTTGGTATGCTCAGCCACTTCTTCATCGTCGAAGGTCGGCGGTGTGAAGACGTCGAGATCTTTCAGACCACGGCCCTGCAGTAGTTCCGTCACGGTACGTTCCAGTGCGACGCCAAAATCAGGGTGTGCGCCGAAAGAGGCGAAGCAGGTGCCGTTAGCCGGATTGAACAGCACAACGCAGATCACCGGATACTGACCGCCCAGAGAGCCGTCGTAAGCAAAGATGGGGAAACCTTCCGCTTCCAGCGTTGCAATAGATTCCACCACCGCCGGGTAGCGTGCCAGCACGTCGGCTGGAATTTCCGGCAGGCTGATGCTTTCGGCAATAATGCGATTCTTCACGTAACGCTCAAAGACTTCAGATAACCCTTGCACGCGCGCTTCGTTACGGGTGTTACCGGCGGACATCCCGTTTGAGACGTACAGGTTGCCGATAATGTTCATTGGAATATAGACGGTCTGGTTATCCGACTGGCGGGTAAACGGCAGGCCGCAGATACCACGCTCTTCGTTGCCAGACTGCAGGTCGATCAGCATGCTGCCGGTCAGTTCGTTCTCGGGATCGTAGAAGGCACGCAGGCGGGCATCCAGCAGACCGTCCGGTACGTCATCATTTTCGATCAGCGGGAACCATTTCTCGTTCGGATAATGCACGAACGGGCCATTGGCGATGGTTTCACCCAGCCAGAAATCGGCAAAGAAATAGTTGGTTGACAGACGCTCAAAATATTCGCCCAACGCCGAGGCCAGCGCGGCCTTTTTCGTCGCCCCTTTGCCGTTGGTAAAGCACAGCGCACACTCTTTATCGCGAATGTGTACGGACCAGACGTTTGGCACCGGGTTCAGCCACGAGGCCTCTTCAATATGGAAACCGAGGTCGAGCAGTTTTTGCTGGAAGCGAGCGATGGAGTCTTCCAGTGCGGCGTCTTTGCCGGGAATAAATGTTTGCGTCATGAAAATCACTTTTGTCGTACGGAAAGCGCGCAATGATACGGGTTTTACGTGACTGACGCTATCGCCGCCACTGACGCGGCGCAAATAAAAGTTTTGGCTATGCTTGTAGGCAGTGATCCACCATAAGAGCATAAAAATGAAAGCGTTTGATTTACAACGGATGGCACTCGATAAAGTGCCGATGGAATTCCTCGGTGAAGTGGCTTTACGCAGTCTGTATACCTTCGTACTGGTCTATCTGTTTCTCAAACTCACAGGACGACGCGGCGTGCGACAGATGTCGCTCTTCGAAGTGCTGATTATTTTAACGCTGGGGTCGGCGGCGGGTGACGTGGCCTTTTATGATGATGTCCCGATGTTGCCAGTACTGGTGGTCTTCATTACCCTCGCGCTGCTGTACCGTCTGGTGATGTGGCTGATGGCGCGCAGTGAAAAACTGGAAGATTTACTGGAAGGTAAGCCCGTCGTGATTATTGAAGATGGCGAGCTGGCGTGGGAAAAACTGAACCAGTCAAATATGACCGAGTTCGAGTTTTTCATGGAGCTGCGACTGAATGGCGTTGAGCAACTGGGACAGGTGCGCCTGGCGATCCTTGAAACGAATGGTCAGATCAGCGTTTATTTCTTTGAAGACAGTGAGGTAAAGCCTGGCTTAAGCATTTTGCCGAAGTATTGTACGCAACGTTATAAAGTCGTTCCTGAAGCGGGAGAGTATTCCTGTGTGCGATGCAGTGAAGTGATCACAATGAAAGCCGGCGATCGTCAGGCGTGCCCGCGGTGTAAAAATCCAGAATGGTCGAAGGCCAGTCGGGCAAAACGGGTCGTCTGACAGCAAAAATATCGGTCTTTTATCGTCAATCCCGAAGATTCTGTTGTGTGAGCGAACACTCATTTTTACTCGAGTTTGTTTTAGCCATTGCGGCGCGTGTCACTGAATGATAAAACCGATATCCACAGGAATAACTTATACCCAATCTCTGTTCATGTACGAAAAGAGATTGGGTTAATAACAACGCAACGTGGTGAGGGGAAATGGCTCAGGTCTTCAATTTTAGTTCAGGTCCGGCAATGTTACCGGCAGACGTGCTTAAACTGGCTCAAAAGGATCTTTGTGACTGGAACGGTCTTGGTACGTCCGTCATGGAAGTGAGCCACCGCGGCAAAGAATTCATCCAGGTCGCGCAAGAAGCGGAGCAGGATTTTCGCGATCTGTTGAATATCCCCTCCAACTACAAAGTGCTGTTTTGTCACGGCGGTGGTCGCGGCCAGTTTTCTGCCATTCCGCTGAACATTCTGGGCGACAAAACCACGGCAGACTACGTTGATGCAGGCTACTGGGCAGCCAGCGCCGTCAAAGAAGCGAAAAAATACTGCACACCGAATGTGATTGACGCCAAAATTTCGGTCGATGGCCTGCGCGGCGTGAAGCCGATGAGTGAGTGGCAGCCTTCTGCTGATGCAGCGTATCTGCATTACTGCCCGAACGAAACCATCGATGGCATCGCAATTAACGAAACGCCCAATTTTGGTTCCGATGTGGTGGTGACCGCTGATTTCTCCTCAACCATTCTCTCCGGACCGCTGGATGTTTCCCGCTATGGCATCATTTATGCGGGCGCACAGAAGAACATTGGCCCGGCGGGTTTGACTATCGTCATCGTACGCGAAGATTTACTGGGTAAAGCGAATGTGGCGTGTCCGTCGATCCTCGATTATTCCGTTCTGAACGACAATGACTCGATGTTCAATACGCCGCCGACCTTCGCCTGGTATCTTTCCGGCCTGGTGTTCAAATGGCTGAAAGCCAATGGCGGCGTGGCGGCGATGGATAAAATCAATCAGCAAAAAGCAGAACTGCTGTACGGTGTGATTGATAACAGTGACTTCTATCGTAACGATGTCGCGAAAGCGAACCGTTCACGTATGAACGTGCCGTTCCAGTTAGCTGACAGCGCGCTGGATAAGCTCTTCCTGGAAGAGTCTTTTGCTGCGGGCCTGCACGCGCTGAAAGGCCACCGCGTTGTCGGCGGAATGCGTGCCTCCATCTATAACGCGATGCCGCTGGAAGGGGTAAAAGCCCTTGCCGATTTCATGACTGATTTCGAGCGCCGTCGCGGCTAATCTGGTGTCTCTTTTCATCCCCACAGCCTTGTCTGTGGGGTTTTTATTTCTGTCTTTTGAGAGTTGAGTTTCATGGAATCCCTGACGTTACAACCCATCGCACGGGTCGATGGCACGATTAATCTGCCAGGCTCGAAGAGCGTATCAAACCGCGCGCTGTTACTGGCGGCGTTAGCTCATGGCACCACAGAGCTGACCAACCTGTTAGACAGCGATGACGTTCGCCATATGCTCAATGCCCTGAGTGCGTTGGGGATTGATTACACCCTTTCTGCGGATCGCACCCGCTGTGAAATCACGGGTAACGCAGGCCCGCTGCACGCCGAAGGCGCATTAGAGCTGTTTCTGGGCAATGCCGGAACGGCAATGCGACCGCTGGCCGCCGCACTGTGCCTTGGCGCAAACGATATTGTGCTGACCGGTGAACCGCGTATGAAAGAGCGCCCGATTGGTCATCTGGTGGATGCGCTGTGTCAGGGCGGGGCGAACATTGAGTATCTGGAGCAGGAAAACTATCCGCCGCTTCGACTGCGTGGCGGATTTACCGGCGGACAGGTTGAGGTTGACGGCAGCGTCTCCAGCCAGTTTCTCACTGCGCTGCTGATGACCGCGCCTCTGGCACCCCAGGATACGGTGATAAGTATCAAAGGCGATCTGGTGTCGAAACCGTATATTGATATCACGCTGAACCTGATGAAAACCTTTGGCGTTGAAATAGAGAACCAGAGCTATCAGCGCTTTGTGGTCAAAGGCGGTCAGCAGTACCACTCTCCAGGTCATTATCTGGTTGAAGGGGATGCTTCATCGGCCTCCTATTTCCTCGCGGCAGGCGCCATTAAAGGTGGAACGGTGAAAGTGACCGGGATTGGCCGCAACAGCATGCAGGGCGATATCCGTTTTGCCGATGTGCTGGAGAAAATGGGCGCGACCGTCACCTGGGGTGACGACTTTATCGCCTGTACCCGTGGCGAACTGAATGCCATCGATATGGACATGAACCATATTCCGGATGCCGCCATGACTATCGCGACAGCCGCGTTGTTTGCCAAAGGTACGACAACGCTTCGCAACATTTATAACTGGCGTGTGAAAGAAACTGACCGTCTGTTTGCGATGGCGACCGAACTGCGCAAAGTCGGCGCGGAAGTGGAAGAGGGGCATGATTTTATTCGCATCACGCCGCCGGCACACCTGAAGTTTGCCGACATTAGCACCTATAACGATCACCGTATGGCGATGTGTTTCTCGCTGGTGGCGTTATCTGATACGCCGGTTACGATCCTTGACCCGAAATGTACCGCCAAAACCTTCCCTGACTATTTTGAACAATTGGCGCGTATCAGTACCCCTGCCTGATTTCTCTCTTCGCGCCGGTCAACTGGCTGGCGCGATATCGTCTGTATCTGTACTTTTTTCCTGTTACTGCTAATGCTAACGTGTTGATGATTTAATGTTTTGATTTATATGCGTTTTATTATAAATATCAACGGAAGATTAGCATGAAAAATAAATCACTCCTGATTACTATTGCAGTATCCGCAGCGCTGCTGGCGGGATGTAAAAATGGCGTTAATGGTGACATGCTCGCCAGTTCGGGCATGTCGGCCTATAAAGCAGCCACGCTTTCCGATGCCGATGTCAAAACGTTGTCCAGCAACGCCTGCAAACAGATGGATAGCCAGAATCAACTTGCGGGAAAAAGCAGTAAATACACCAGGCGTCTGGGTAAGATTGCCAAAGCTCTGGGAAATAATATTGATGGTACTCCGGTCGATTATAAGGTCTACATTACTTCTGACGTCAATGCGTGGGCAATGGCGAACGGCTGTGTCCGCGTTTATTCCGGTTTGATGGATCTGATGACCGATAATGAAATCGAAGGGGTATTAGGTCACGAGTTAGGTCACGTCTCTTTAGGGCATTCCCGCAAAGCAATGCAGACGGCTTATGCTACCTTGGCCGCGCGTGATGCGATTTCTGCCACCAGTGGCGTGGCTTCACAACTCTCTCAGTCGCAGTTAGGCGATTTGGCTGAAGGGGTGATCAACTCGGCGTTCTCCCGTAGTCAGGAATCTGAGGCTGATGACTTCTCCTATGACCTGATGAAAAAACGTGGCATCAATACGCAGGGGCTAGTGAGTGCATTCGATAAGTTAGCCACAATGGATGCCGGCCACGCTAAATCCCTGATGGATTCCCACCCGGCGTCAGCTGATCGTGCTCAGCATATGCGTGACCGTATCGCTGAAGATAAAAAGTAAAACATTGTCATCTTTCGGGCTGGTTTCTCCCCGGCCCGCTATAATTGCGCAATTATTCTTCACCTGGTGACAGACTAAATCGGTTTTTGCACACAACGTTAACGATTGTGGGCGTTGGCGCGTATAATGCGCGGCGTTTACGTTAACAGAACGCCTGTTTAAGGAGATAAAGATGACGGCAATTGCCCCGGTAATTACCATTGATGGCCCAAGCGGTGCAGGAAAAGGCACCTTGTGCAAAGCGATGGCGGAAGCATTGCAATGGCATCTGTTGGACTCTGGCGCAATCTATCGCGTGCTGGCGCTGGCGGCATTACATCATCATGTTGATGTTGCATCGGAAGACGCGCTGGTTCCGCTGGCAACCCATCTCGATGTCCGCTTTGTTTCAACTGACGGAAATCTGGAAGTGATCCTAGAAGGGGAAGACGTCAGCGGTGAAATCCGCACGCAGGAAGTCGCCAATGCCGCCTCTCAGGTCGCCGCATTCCCTCGCGTACGTGAGGCACTGCTGCGTCGTCAACGCGCTTTCCGTGAAGCACCCGGACTGATCGCTGATGGACGTGATATGGGGACGGTGGTTTTCCCGGATGCGCCGGTCAAAATTTTCCTTGACGCCTCCTCAGAAGAACGTGCACATCGCCGTATGCTACAGTTGCAGGAGAAGGGCTTTAGTGTTAACTTTGAACGCCTTTTGGCCGAGATCAAAGAACGTGACGATCGTGACCGAAACCGTGCTGTAGCGCCGTTGGTTCCCGCTGCTGATGCTTTAGTTTTAGATTCCACACGATTAAGCATTGAGCAAGTGATTGAAAAAGCGCTACAATACGCGCGCCAAAAACTGGCACTCGCTTAAGAGCGACCGAATTTGCAGTACCCCCGTTGCAATGGAATGACAGCGGGTATGTTAAACAACCCCATCCGGCACGGAGCCAGGTGGACGTTAAATATGAAACCTGAAGATTAAACATGACTGAATCTTTTGCTCAACTGTTTGAAGAATCCTTAAAAGAAATCGAAACCCGTCCGGGTTCCATCGTTCGCGGTGTTGTTGTTGCTATCGACAAAGACGTTGTTCTGGTTGATGCAGGCCTGAAATCTGAATCTGCAATTCCTGCAGAACAGTTCAAAAACGCGGCTGGCGAACTGGAAATCCAGGTGGGCGACGAAGTTGATGTTGCTCTGGATGCAGTAGAAGACGGCTTCGGTGAAACACTGCTGTCTCGTGAAAAAGCGAAACGTCACGAAGCATGGATCACGCTGGAAAAAGCTTACGAAGATGCTGAAACTGTTACCGGTGTTATCAACGGCAAAGTTAAGGGCGGCTTCACTGTTGAGCTGAACGGTATTCGTGCGTTCCTGCCAGGTTCACTGGTAGACGTTCGTCCGGTGCGCGATACGCTGCACCTGGAAGGCAAAGAGCTTGAATTCAAAGTCATCAAGCTGGATCAGAAACGCAACAACGTTGTTGTTTCTCGTCGTGCCGTGATCGAATCCGAAAACAGCGCAGAGCGCGATCAGCTGCTGGAAAACCTGCAGGAAGGCATGGAAGTTAAAGGTATCGTTAAGAACCTCACTGACTACGGTGCATTCGTTGATCTGGGTGGCGTTGACGGCCTGCTGCACATCACCGATATGGCATGGAAACGCGTTAAGCATCCGAGCGAAATCGTAAACGTTGGCGACGAAATCACTGTTAAAGTGCTGAAGTTCGACCGCGAACGTACCCGTGTATCTCTGGGCCTGAAACAGCTGGGCGAAGATCCGTGGGTAGCTATCGCTAAGCGTTATCCGGAAGGTACTAAACTGACCGGTCGCGTAACCAACCTGACCGACTACGGCTGCTTCGTTGAAATCGAAGAAGGCGTTGAAGGCCTGGTTCACGTTTCCGAAATGGACTGGACCAACAAAAACATCCATCCGTCCAAAGTTGTTAACGTTGGCGACGTAGTGGAAGTTATGGTTCTGGATATCGACGAAGAACGTCGTCGTATCTCCCTGGGCCTGAAGCAGTGCAAATCTAACCCATGGCAGCAGTTCGCGGAAACCCACAACAAGGGCGACCGTGTTGAAGGTAAAATCAAGTCTATCACTGACTTCGGTATCTTCATCGGCCTGGACGGCGGCATCGACGGCCTGGTTCACCTGTCTGACATCTCCTGGAACGTTGCAGGCGAAGAAGCAGTTCGTGAATACAAAAAAGGCGACGAAATCGCAGCAGTTGTTCTGCAGGTTGACGCAGAGCGCGAGCGTATCTCTCTGGGCGTTAAACAGCTGGCAGAAGATCCGTTCAACAACTGGGTTGCACTGAACAAGAAAGGCGCAATCGTAAACGGTAAAGTGACTGCAGTTGACGCGAAAGGCGCAACCGTAGAACTGGCTGACGGCGTTGAAGGTTACCTGCGCGCTTCTGAAGCATCCCGTGACCGCGTTGAAGACGCTACCCTGGTTCTGAGCGTGGGTGACGACGTTGAAGCTAAATTCACCGGCGTTGACCGTAAGAACCGTGCAATCAGCCTGTCTGTTCGTGCTAAAGACGAAGCTGATGAGAAAGATGCCATCGCAACTGTTAACAAACAGGAAGATGCAAACTTCTCCAACAACGCAATGGCTGAAGCTTTCAAAGCAGCTAAAGGCGAGTAATTCTTTGATACTTTGGGAGGTTTCGTCCCGAAGTCAGATGAGAATACTTGACAGATTATAGAATTCGTTCTGTAATCAATGACAAAGGGCGGCTACGGCCGCCCTTAATCAATGCAACAGCAGCAGCTTATTGGAACCGGAGGAATCATGACCAAGTCAGAATTGATTGAAAGACTTGCCACTCAGCAATCTCATATTCCCGCGAAAGCGGTTGAAGATGCGGTCAAAGAGATGCTGGAGCATATGGCCTCGACTCTTGCACAGGGCGAGCGTATTGAAATCCGCGGTTTCGGCAGCTTTTCTTTGCACTACCGTGCACCACGTACCGGGCGTAACCCGAAGACTGGCGACAAAGTGGATCTGGAAGGGAAATACGTTCCGCACTTTAAGCCGGGTAAAGAACTGCGCGATCGCGCCAATATTTACGGTTAAGTTTTTCGCACAACATAACCTCAGAAAAGCACCTTTACGGTGCTTTTTTCTTGCCTGCTTTTCAACCCTGGAATGCCGCTCGCATTTCATGTTGCACATTGCCGGGCGGCGATGAAAATCGCGGAATCATGGCCGTAAATCCTTCATTCTCCTCCTGACAATCCCGGCTCAGACCTGCACACTGCCGCCAACACGGAGGTGTGTATGAAATTAACGACGGTCAGTCTGTGTGCATTAGGGGGAATTTTCCCTTTATTTTTGCTACCTGCGCTGCCGGGGGGATGGCTTGTTAGCATCCTGTTTGTGCTGGCCTGTCTGCTCGGTCTGCTCCGCTGGAAAGTGGCACAGTACGCTGGGCTTCTCCTGCTGTTTTTTCTCTGGGGCGTCATGGCGGCGAAACAGTCGCTGTGGGCGGGAAATACGTTGCCCGCCGCCACGCAGGAGACCATCGTTGAGCTGACGGCCACGGATAACATGACGACACATGCCGGGCTGATCACGCATCTTAATGGGCATCGGCTTTTCCCTGCCGTCGGTATTGTGCTTTATAACCAATATTTGCCAATCGCGCCGTGCGCGGGACAACGTTGGGCGATGACGCTGAAGGTCCGTGCCATGCACGGCGAGTTGAATGACGGCGGATTTGATAGTCAGCGTTATGCCCTGGCACAGCATCAGCCGCTCACTGGCCGATTTTTACAGGCAAAGATTGTCGATAGCAAATGCAGCTGGCGAGCGCGCTATCTCGCCTCGTTAACGGATTCTCTGGAAAACTATCCCTGGCAGCAGGTGATACTAGGTCTGGGGATGGGGGAGCGCCTGCTGGTGCCACAGGAAGTCAAAGCGATCATGCGCGATACCGGCACGGCGCATCTGATGGCAATTTCCGGCCTGCATATCGCTTTTGTGGCTTTACTGGCAGCTGCTCTGATTCGCGGCGTGCAGTTTCTGCTGCCGGTCGGTGCAATTCGCTGGCAACATCCTGTGATTGGCGGGCTAATTTGCGCTGCGTTTTACGCCTGGCTGACCGGGTTACAACCTCCGGCGCTACGTACGGTGGTGGCGCTGCTGGTGTGGGGAGCACTGAAATTATGCGGGCGGCAATGGAGCGGATGGTCAGTCTGGTGCTGCTGTCTGGCGGCTATTCTGGTTGTTGATCCCGTCGCCGTGATCTCGCAAAGCCTGTGGCTTTCGGCCTTTGCCGTTGCGGCGCTGTTATTCTGGTACCAATGGTTTCCTTGCCCCGCCTGGCCCACATCACGTGCCGGGCGCTTGCTGGTTGAACTGGCACACCTGCAACTAGGGATTACCTTGCTGCTCATGCCGCTACAAATCGCACTGTTCCACGGTATCAGCCTGACGTCGTTTGCTGCGAATCTGTTTGCTGTCCCGCTGGTTACGTTTGTCAGCGTCCCGCTGATCCTCGCCGGAATGGTGGTCCATCTCACTGGTCCGCTGCTTCTTGAGGGCGGACTCTGGTATCTGGCCGATCGCTCACTGGCTGCATTATTCTGGGCGCTCAATCACTTGCCTGCGGGGTGGATCAACGTTGATGCCCGTTGGCAGTGGCTGGTCTTTGTCCCCTGGCTGATGCTACCCGGTTGGCGATTTATCGCCTGGCGCGTTTTCCCCGGCCTGTGTCTGGCGACGCTGGCGTTGCTGAGCTGGCCGTTCTGGAGTCCGGTGCGCACTGACGCCTGGCAGGTGCACATGCTGGATGTCGGGCAGGGGTTAGCGATAGTTATCGCTCGTAATGGTAAAGCGTTACTCTACGATACCGGGCTGGCCTGGCCGGGAGGTGACAGCGCCCAGCAGATAATCATTCCGTGGCTGCGCTGGCACCACTTGCAGCCAGAGGGGATTATTCTCAGCCATGAGCATCTCGACCATCGCGGTGGACTACACTCTTTGCAGACAACCTGGCCAGCGCTTTGGGTGCGCAGTCCGTTAGGCTGGCAGGGGCATCTGCCGTGTTACCGCGGTGAGACGTGGCAATGGGAGGGACTGCGTTTTAGCGTGCACTGGCCGTTGAAAGGAGACCCGACGCAGGGGAATAATCACTCTTGTGTCGTGAAGATTGATGATGGTACGCACAGTATTCTGCTGACGGGCGATATAGAGTCCCCCGCGGAACTGAAAATGCTCAGTCATTACTGGCAGCATCTTTCGGCGACGGCAATCCAGGTACCACACCATGGCAGCAGTACCTCTTCTTCACTGGCGCTACTTCAGCGCGTTAGTGGCAACGTGGCACTGCTCTCCGCCTCACGCTATAACGCCTGGCGATTGCCGTCATGGAAGGTGAAGCAACGCTATCTGCAACAGGGTTACCGGTGGTGTGATACCCCGCATCAGGGGCAAATTTCGCTGGATTTTTCAACACAGGGCTGGCAGGCCATCAGCCTGCGGGAGCAAATTTTACCTCGTTGGTATCATCAGTGGTTTGGCGTGTCAGACGATAACGGGTAGAATATGCGGCTATTTCAACAGATGCTGGTTTCTTGAATGCATAACGATAAAGATCTCTCTACGTGGCAGACGTTTCGCCGACTGTGGCCAACCATTGCGCCTTTCAAATCGGGTCTGATCGTGGCGGGTGTTGCGTTAATCCTCAACGCGGCCAGCGATACCTTCATGTTATCGCTCCTCAAACCATTACTGGACGATGGTTTTGGTAAAACAGATCGCTCAGTGTTGCTTTGGATGCCGCTGGTGGTTATTGGGCTGATGATTTTACGTGGTATCACCAGCTATATCTCCAGCTACTGTATTTCCTGGGTATCCGGCAAAGTGGTGATGACCATGCGTCGTCGCCTGTTCGGTCATATGATGGGAATGCCGGTTTCCTTCTTTGACAAACAGTCTACCGGGACGCTGCTGTCTCGTATTACTTATGATTCTGAACAGGTAGCCTCTTCGTCTTCCGGTGCGCTGATTACCGTTGTGCGTGAAGGTGCATCGATTATCGGCCTGTTCATCATGATGTTCTATTACAGCTGGCAGTTGTCGATAATCCTGGTTGTGCTGGCACCTATTGTGTCGATCGCGATTCGCGTAGTCTCCAAACGTTTTCGTGCTATCAGTAAGAATATGCAGAATACGATGGGGCAGGTGACAACCAGCGCGGAGCAGATGCTGAAAGGCCACAAAGAGGTACTGATCTTCGGTGGTCAGGGAGTGGAAACGAAGCGCTTCGACAAAGTCAGTAACAAGATGCGTTTGCAGGGGATGAAGATGGTTTCTGCTTCTTCCATTTCCGATCCTGTCATCCAGTTGATCGCTTCACTGGCGCTGGCGTTTGTGCTGTACGCAGCTAGCTTCCCAAGCGTGATGGACAGCCTGACGGCAGGGACGATCACCGTGGTCTTCTCCTCAATGATCGCCCTGATGCGTCCGTTGAAGTCGTTGACTAACGTTAACGCCCAGTTCCAGCGTGGGATGGCCGCATGCCAGACTTTATTTGCCATCCTGGATAGCGAGCAGGAAAAAGACGAAGGTAAACGTGTGATTGAGCGTGCGACCGGCGATCTGGAATTCCGCAATGTCACCTTTACCTATCCGGGGCGTGAAGTACCAGCGCTGCGTAACATCAACCTGAAAATTCCGGCGGGCAAAACCGTTGCGCTGGTGGGGCGTTCAGGTTCCGGCAAATCAACCATTGCCA
The DNA here is from genome assembly GCF_016906145.1 of Citrobacter sp. MGH 55. Taxonomy (NCBI): domain Bacteria; kingdom Pseudomonadati; phylum Pseudomonadota; class Gammaproteobacteria; order Enterobacterales; family Enterobacteriaceae; genus Citrobacter; species Citrobacter sp. MGH 55. The sequence continues at coordinate 4,379,680 of NZ_CP070239.1, read as the reverse complement.
GTCTGATCACGCGTTTCTATGACATCAATGAAGGTGAAATCCTGATGGATGGCCACGATCTGCGGGAATACACCCTGGCCTCGTTACGTAATCAGGTCGCGCTGGTGTCGCAAAACGTACATCTGTTCAACGACACGGTGGCGAATAACATCGCCTACGCGCGAACTGAGCAGTATAGCCGTGAGGAGATCGAAGAAGCGGCTCGTATGGCTTATGCCATGGACTTTATCAATAAGATGGATAACGGCCTTGATACGGTGATCGGTGAAAACGGCGTGCTGCTTTCCGGTGGTCAACGTCAACGTATCGCCATTGCGCGTGCTTTACTGCGCGACAGCCCGATTCTGATACTTGATGAAGCCACGTCAGCGCTGGATACCGAATCTGAACGCGCCATTCAGGCGGCGCTGGACGAACTGCAGAAAAACCGCACCTCGCTGGTAATTGCGCACCGTCTTTCAACCATCGAACAGGCCGATGAAATTGTGGTCGTGGAAGATGGGCTGATTGTGGAGCGCGGTACGCACAACGAGCTGCTGGAACACCGTGGCGTTTACGCGCAACTGCACAAAATGCAATTTGGTCAATGATCGCACGCATCTGGTCCGGTGAGTCGCCCTTGTGGCGACTGTTACTTCCACTTTCCTGGCTATACGGCCTGGTGAGCGGGGCGATCCGTCTGTGCTACACGCTCGGGATCAAACGCGCCTGGCGCGCACCGGTGCCGGTGGTGGTGGTCGGTAATTTGACGGCAGGTGGCAATGGCAAAACGCCGGTAGTGATCTGGTTGGTGGAACAACTCCAGCAGCGCGGTCTTCGCGTTGGGGTAGTTTCTCGTGGATATGGCGGCAAAGCCGCGTCCTATCCCTTGCTGCTGAATGCCGAAACCACCACGGCGGAAGCGGGTGATGAGCCGGTGCTGATTTATCAGCGCACCGGCGCGCCAGTTGCCGTATCGCCCAACCGGGCTGACGCGGTAAAAGCGATTCTGGCGCATCACGATGTGCAGATTATCGTTACTGATGATGGTCTTCAGCACTACCGTCTGGCGCGCGATGTCGAGATTGTGGTGGTTGATGGCGTTCGTCGCTTCGGCAACGGCTGGTGGCTACCGGCAGGTCCGATGCGGGAGCGGGCAGGTCGCCTGAAAACGGTGGATGCGGTTATTGTCAATGGCGGTATTCCACAGGCGGGTGAGATCCCGATGCATCTGGCGCCAGGACAGGCTGTGAACCTGCGTACCGGTGAGCGCCGTGATGTCGCGCAATTGCAAAATGTCGTGGCAATGGCCGGTATTGGTCATCCGCCACGCTTTTTTGCCACGTTAGAATCCTGTGGCGTACAGCCGCAAAAATGTGTTCCTCTGGCGGATCATCAGGCATTGACTTCGCAGGATGTCAACGGCTTACTAAACGGGTCGCAAACGCTGGTCATGACGGAGAAGGACGCCGTGAAGTGCCGCGCCTTTGCCGAAGACAACTGGTGGTATCTTCCTGTCGATGCACATTTATCGGGGACTGAACCTGAGACATTACTCGAAAAATTGATCTCGCTGACACGTTAGCGCACCACCATGACGGCAGCGTACAAATGAGGGAATCATGAATGTCGTTGCCGTACCTCTCACTTACGGATGCCCGTAACCTTCATCTCGCCGCCCAGGGATTGTTAAAAAAACCACGTCGTCGCGCGTTGGCAAGCGATATCCTGCCGACGATTACCCGTATGTCGCTGCTACAAATCGATACCATCAATATTGTCGCCCGCAGTCCCTACCTTGTGTTGTTCAGTCGACTGGGCAATTACACCCCACAGTGGCTGGATGATGCGTTGGCGCAGGGGGAACTGATGGAGTACTGGGCCCATGAGGCCTGTTTCCTGCCGCGTAGTGATTTTACGCTGATACGCCACCGGATGCTGGCACCTGAAAAAATGGGCTGGAAGTACCAGGCGGCGTGGATGGAAGAGCATGCCGGCGAAATTGAGCAACTGTTGCAGCATATTCATCAAAATGGACCGGTACGCTCGGCTGACTTTGAGCATCCGCGTAAAGGCAACAGCGGCTGGTGGGACTGGAAGCCGCACAAGCTGCATCTGGAAGGGTTGTTTACGGCAGGAAAAGTGATGGTGATTGAGCGTCGCAATTTCCAGCGCGTGTACGATCTCACGCATCGCGTGATGCCACACTGGGATGATGAACGCGCTTTGCTACCCCGGGCGCAAGCAGAATCCGTCATGCTGGACAACAGTGCGCGCAGCCTGGGTATTTTTCGTGAGCAGTGGCTGGCAGATTACTACCGCCTGAAACGTCCTGAGTTACAAAACTGGCGCGACGTGCGGGCTGAACAGCAGTACATCATTCCGGTAGAGGTCGAAAAACTTGGTCGGCTGTGGTTGCATGCGGATTTGCTGCCGCTACTTGAACAGGCACAGGCAGGCAAGCTGACAGCGACGCATAGCGCGGTACTGTCGCCGTTTGATCCGGTGGTTTGGGATCGCAAACGTGCGGAGCAACTGTTCGATTTCAGCTATCGGCTGGAGTGCTACACGCCAGCCCCAAAGCGCCAGTATGGTTATTTTGTCCTGCCTTTACTGCACCGGGGTCAGTTGGTGGGGCGGATGGACGCCAAAATGCACCGTAAAACGGGCGTACTGGAAGTGATTTCTCTCTATCTGCAAGAAGGCGTAAAGCCAGGAGTGACGCTGCAAAATGGGCTACAGCAGGCGATAACCGATTTTGCCCGCTGGCAGAATGCCGTTCGCGTGACGCTCGGCCGCTGTCCGGCAGGGATATTTACGCAATGTCGGCAAGGGTGGGAAATAGACGCAGTCGCATGAGCGAGTATGATAAGATTTCCCAATTCATTACCCGGTCCATCTGGAGGAACTATGGATCATCGTCTGCTTGAAATCGTTGCCTGCCCGGTCTGTAACGGCAAACTCTGGTACAACCAGGAAAAACAAGAACTGATCTGCAAACTGGATAACCTCGCTTTTCCGCTGCGTGATGGCATTCCCGTTTTGCTGGAAACCGAGGCCCGTGTATTAGCGGCTGATGAGCGTAAATCATGAGTTTTGTCGTCATTATTCCTGCCCGCTACGCCTCCACGCGTCTGCCGGGTAAACCGTTGCAGGACATCAACGGTAAACCGATGATTGTGCATGTGTTGGAACGCGTCCGTGAATCCGGCGCTGAGCGTATTATTGTCGCGACCGATCATGAAGAGGTCGCACGCGCCGTTGAAGTGGCGGGTGGAGAAGTGTGCATGACCCGCGTCGATCACCAGTCCGGGACAGAACGTCTGGCTGAAGTGGTTGAGAAGTGTGGTTTCAGTGATGACACCGTGATTGTCAATGTGCAGGGTGATGAGCCGATGATCCCGGCCATCATTATTCGCCAGGTGGCAGAAAACCTGGCGCAGCGTCAGGTTGGAATGGCCACGCTCGCGGCACCGATTCATAGCGCGGAAGAGGCGTTCAATCCGAATGCAGTGAAGGTGGTACTGGATGCCGAAGGTTATGCGCTGTATTTCTCGCGTGCAACGATCCCCTGGGATCGCGATCGTTTTGCGAAAAGTCGCGAGACCGTCGGCGATAATTTCCTGCGCCACCTCGGCATTTACGGCTACCGCGCCGGATTTATCCGCCGCTATGTGAGCTGGGAGCCCAGCCCGCTGGAAAACATCGAGATGCTGGAGCAACTCCGCGTGCTGTGGTACGGCGAAAAAATCCACGTGGCTGTGGCAAAAGAGGTACCTGGCACCGGTGTTGATACCGCAGAAGACCTCGAGCGCGTTCGCGCTGAAATGCGTTAATTTTCTTTACGACACTCCGCTCTTTAGTGAGAGGAGTGTCGTACCGTTACGATTTTCCACGCTTTTTCTTTTCAACAATTGATCTCATCCGGGTGACATCCGTCGGTGTGGCGCTCATTATAAAAGCAGTAGCTTTTATGAGGGCAATCTGAATGGAACAGCTGCGCGCCGAATTAAGTCATTTACTGGGCGAAAAACTGAGCCGCATTGAATGCGTGAATGAAAAAGTCGACACAGCACTGTGGTCGCTCTATGACAGCCAGGGCAACCCAATGCCGCTGATGGCCCAAAGTTTCACCACGCCGGGGGTCGCGCAACAACTGGCCTGGAAAACCACCATGTTAGCGCGTAGCGGCACCGTGCGAATGCCGGTCATTTATGGGGTGATGACTCACGATGAACATCCCGGTCCGGATGTCTTACTGCTGGAACGTCTGCGTGGCGTCCCCGTTGAAGCGCCGGCCCGGACGCCGGAGCGTTGGGAGCAGCTCAAAGATCAGATTGTCGAAGGGTTACTGGCCTGGCACCGCCAGGATAGCCGGGGGTGTGTCGGTGCGGTGGACAATACGCAGGAGAATATCTGGCCTTCCTGGTATCGTCAGCGGGTTGAGGTGCTCTGGAGTACGCTCAATCAGTTCAACAACACCGGGCTAACCATGCAGGATAAGCGCATTCTGTTTCGCACCCGCGAATGTCTGCCCGCGCTGTTTGACGGCTTTAACGACAACTGTGTGCTGGTGCATGGCAATTTTAGTCTGCGCAGCATGTTAAAAGACGCCCGGAGCGACCAGCTTCTGGCGATGGTGGGGCCTGGTATTATGCTCTGGGCACCACGGGAGTACGAACTGTTCCGGCTGGTAGATAACACGCTGGCGGAAGGACTACTCTGGCACTACCTGCAACGCGCGCCAGTGGCGGAATCGTTCATCTGGCGGCGTTGGTTATACGTGTTATGGGATGAAGTGGCACAACTGGTCAATACCGGGCGCTTTAACCGATCTCATTTTGATCTCGCTGCGAAATCACTCCTGCCCTGGCTCGCCTGACGAGCCTTTCAACCGCTGCCAGACTCTCCCCAGCGTTTCGTAGCTTGCGCGATCGCTATGCATCAACCAGACGGGAGAGGGGATTGCCCGCTCCCACGGATTCAACGGGGAATCGATAGCCAGTTGATTCGCCGGAGCCGGCAGCGGATTTAACCCGGCCTGCTGAAAGAAAATCATTGCTCGCGGCAGATGAGAGGCTGAAGTGACCAGCAGGAATGGCGTGTCGCCGATAGCCTGCTTCACGGCAGCGGCTTCTTCCTCCGTATCCTTAGGCTTGTCGAGTGTGATGATATCCTCTTCCGGCACCCCCAACGATTGCGCCACCCGTGCGCCAACTTCTGCCGTACTCACCGGATTGGTTTTGGCATTCGCGCCGGTAAAAATCAATTTCGAACCTGGGTTAGCCCGCCACAGACGTATTCCCTCATTTAGACGCGGCAAACTGTTGTTGATCAGGTTAGAACTGGGCGCCCACTGCGGGTTCCAGGTATAGCCGCCGCCTAACACGACGATGTATTCAACTTTCTGCGTATCCTGCCAGGTGGGGTAGCTATTTTCTATCGGGCGCAGCAGATGGTCTGCAACGGGTTGCAGGCTGAGCAGGAACAGTACCAGCCAACTGAGGCTGATAAATACCTTGCCGGTTTTCTGAAAACGGCTAAACCACAGCAGTGCCAGACCGATACCCATCATCAAGAGCAGAAAAGGGAGAGGCAACAGCATGCCGCCAATCACTTTCTTCAGCGTAAAAAGCATCCTTTTTGGTTCCTTTTTTGACCATACAGCAGAAGAATAATCGTGATATTACACCAGAGAGGTTCATTCTCCGCGCGGGTGTGACAAAATAGCGGTTTTATCAGAGAACAGCTAAGCCAGCCTGTGGAGAGCCCGATGCGGGATCGCAATTTTGATGACATTGCTGAGAAGTTTTCCCGTAATATTTACGGCACCACAAAAGGGCAGCTAAGGCAGGCGATCCTGTGGCAGGATCTCGACCTTATTCTGACAGACTTCGGCGCGCAACCACTTCGTGTGCTGGACGCTGGCGGCGGTGAAGGACAAACGGCCATTAAAATGGCAGAACGTGGTCATCACGTGACGTTGTGTGACGTCTCCGGTGAGATGATCGCCCGTGCGCAACGGGCGGCAGAAGCCAAAGGTGTGAGCCACAACATGCATTTTATACAATGCGCTGCTCAGGACGTCGCTTCGCATTTGGAAAGCTCCGTTGATCTGATATTGTTTCATGCTGTGCTGGAGTGGGTCGCCGATCCGGTCAGCGTGTTAGAGACCCTTTGGTCGGTATTGCGTCCCGGTGGCGTACTGTCGTTAATGTTCTACAATGCCAACGGCCTGTTGATGCATAACATGGTGGCGGGGAACTTTGACTACGTGCAGATAGGGATGCCCAAACGTAAGAAGCGTACCCTTTCACCAGACTATCCGCGTGAGCCAGGAGAGGTTTACCAGTGGCTGGAACAGATGGGCTGGCAGATCACCGGGAAAACCGGGGTGCGCGTGTTTCATGATTATCTGCGTGAGAAACATCAGCAGCGTGACTGTTATGAGATATTGCTTGAATTAGAAACGCGTTACTGTCGCCTGGAGCCGTATGTCAGCCTGGGTCGTTACATTCACGTCACCGCGCGTAAACCGCAGATGCAAGGATAACCTATGAGTGAATTTTCCCAGACAGTCCCCGAACTGGTTGCCTGGGCCAGAAAAAATGACTTCTCTATCTCGCTGCCGGTAGACCGACTCTCGTTTCTGCTGGCGGTGGCCACGCTGAACGGCGAGCGCCTGGACGGTGAGATGAGTGAAGGCGAACTGGTGGATGCGTTCCGCCATGTAAGTGATGCGTTTGAGCAAACCAGCGAAACCATTGGCGTGCGCGCGAACAATGCGATCAACGATATGGTGCGTCAACGTCTGCTGAACCGCTTTACCAGTGAGCAGGCAGAAGGGAACGCGATTTATCGTTTGACGCCGCTCGGCATTGGCATTACCGATTACTATATTCGTCAACGTGAATTTTCCACGCTGCGTCTGTCAATGCAGTTGTCGATCGTGGCGGGTGAGCTCAAGCGCGCGGCGGATGCCGCCGATGAGGGCGGCGATGAGTTCCACTGGCATCGCAACGTCTATGCGCCACTCAAGTATTCGGTCGCTGAGATTTTCGACAGTATCGATCTGACTCAGCGCATCATGGATGAACAGCAGCAGCAGGTGAAAGATGATATCGCGCAACTGTTGAATAAAGACTGGCGCGCGGCGATTTCGAGCTGTGAACTGCTACTGTCAGAAACCTCCGGCACTCTGCGCGAGTTGCAGGATACGCTGGAAGCGGCAGGCGATAAATTGCAGGCCAATTTGCTGCGTATCCAGGATGCGACGCTGGCTCATGACGATCTGCATTTTGTTGATCGCCTGGTGTTTGACCTGCAAAGCAAGCTCGATCGTATTATCAGCTGGGGTCAGCAGTCGATCGATCTGTGGATTGGCTATGACCGCCACGTTCACAAATTTATCCGTACCGCCATCGATATGGATAAAAACCGCGTCTTTGCCCAGCGCTTACGTCAGTCGGTACAGACCTATTTTGACGAGCCGTGGGCGCTGACCTATGCCAACGCCGATCGTCTGCTGGATATGCGTGACGAAGAGATGGCGCTGCGTGATGAAGAGGTCACCGGGGAACTTCCGCCGGATTTAGAGTACGAAGAGTTTAACGAGATCCGCGAACAGCTGGCGGCGATTATCGAAGGCCAACTGGCTATCTATAAATCGAAAGAGACGCCGTTAGATCTCGGTCTGGTAGTGCGCGAGTATCTTGCGCAATACCCGCGTGCGCGTCACTTTGACGTCGCGCGCATTGTTATCGATCAGGCGGTACGTCTTGGCGTAGCGCAAGCAGACTTCACCGGACTGCCAGCCAAATGGCAGCCGATTAATGATTACGGAGCCAAGGTACAGGCGCATGTCATTGACAAATATTGAACAAGTGATGCCGGTTAAGCTGGCGCAGGCGCTGGCGAATCCGTTATTTCCGGCGCTGGATAGCGCATTACGTTCAGGCCGCCACATTGGTCTGGATGAACTGGATAATCATGCCTTTTTGATGGACTTTCAGGACTATCTGGAAGAGTTTTACAGCCGCTATAACGTGGAGCTGATCCGCGCGCCGGAAGGTTTCTTCTACCTGCGTCCGCGTTCAACGACCATTATCCCGCGTTCCGTGTTGTCTGAACTGGACATGATGGTCGGTAAAATTCTCTGCTACCTCTACCTCAGTCCGGAGCGGCTGGCGAACGAGGGGATTTTCACTCAGCAGGAGTTGTACGACGAGCTGCTGACGCTGGCTGACGAAGCCAAACTGTTGAAGCTGGTGAATAACCGCTCAACCGGCTCCGACGTTGACCGCCAGAAGTTACAGGAAAAAATGCGTTCGTCATTAAACCGCCTGCGCCGTTTAGGCATGGTGTGGTTTATGGGGCATGACAGCAGCAAATTCCGCATTACGGAATCGGTGTTCCGCTTTGGCGCGGATGTACGAACGGGTGACGACCCGCGCGAAGCGCAGCGTCGCCTGATCCGCGATGGCGAAGCGATGCCGGTCGAAAACCACCTGCAGCTCAATGATGAGACCGAAGAGAATCAGCCGGACAGTGGAGAAGAAGAATAATGATTGAACGCGGTAAATTTCGCTCACTAACGCTGATTAACTGGAACGGTTTCTTTGCCCGTACCTTTGACCTGGATGAACTGGTTACCACGCTTTCCGGGGGGAACGGCGCGGGGAAATCCACTACCATGGCGGCGTTCGTCACGGCGCTGATCCCGGATTTAACCCTGCTGCACTTCCGTAACACCACGGAAGCAGGCGCGACCAGCGGCTCACGCGACAAAGGTCTGCACGGTAAGCTGAAAGCGGGTGTCTGTTATTCGATGCTCGATACGATCAACTCGCGCCATCAGCGCGTGGTGGTGGGTGTGCGCTTGCAGCAGGTTGCCGGACGCGACCGTAAAGTCGATATCAAACCGTTTGCCATTCAGGGACTGCCGATGTCTGTGCAGCCTACGCAACTGGTGACGGAGACGCTGAACGAACGTCAGGCGCGCGTCCTGCCGTTAACGGAGCTGAAAGAAAAGCTCGACGCGATGGAAGGCGTGCAGTTTAAGCAGTTCAACTCGATCACCGATTACCATTCGCTGATGTTTGATTTGGGCCTCATCGCCCGTCGTCTGCGCTCTGCGTCTGACCGTAGTAAATTCTATCGCCTGATTGAAGCCTCGCTGTACGGTGGGATTTCCAGCGCGATCACCCGGTCTCTGCGCGACTACCTGTTGCCGGAAAACAGCGGGGTGCGTAAGGCGTTCCAGGATATGGAAGCTGCGCTGCGGGAAAACCGCCTGACGCTGGAAGCCATTCGCGTTACCCAGTCCGATCGCGATCTGTTTAAACACCTGATTAGCGAAGCCACCAACTATGTGGCGGCGGACTATATGCGTCACGCCAATGAGCGCCGGATCCACCTCGATAAAGCGCTGGAATTCCGTCGCGAATTGTACACGTCGCGCAAACAACTGGCGGCCGAGCAGTATAAACACGTCGACATGGCGCGTGAGTTGGGCGAGCACAACGGTGCGGAAGGCGATCTCGAAGCCGATTATCAGGCGGCAAGCGATCACCTGAACCTGGTGCAAACCGCGCTACGCCAGCAGGAAAAAATTGAACGTTATGAAGCGGATCTCGACGAGTTGCAGATCCGTCTCGAAGAACAAAATGAAGTGGTCGCAGAAGCCGCCGATCGTCAGGAAGAGAACGAAGCGCGCGCCGAAGCGGCCGAGCTGGAAGTGGATGAGCTGAAAAGCCAACTGGCGGACTACCAGCAGGCGCTGGACGTTCAACAGACCCGCGCCATCCAGTACAACCAGGCGATCTCGGCGCTGGAACGCGCCAGAGCGGTGTGCCATCTGCCGGATCTGACGGCCGATAGCGCCGCCGAGTGGCTGGAAACCTTCCAGGCGAAAGAGCAGGAAGCCACCGAAAAAATGCTCTCGCTAGAACAGAAAATGAGCGTGGCGCAAACCGCGCACAGTCAGTTCGAGCAGGCGTATCAGCTGGTGGTGGCGATCAATGGCCCGCTGGCGCGTAATGAAGCCTGGGACGTGGCGCGCGAACTGCTGCGCGAAGGCGTTGACCAGCGTCACCTGGCGGAACAGGCGCAGTCGCTGCGTATGCGACTGAGCGAACTGGAACAGCGTCTGCGCGAGCAGCAGGAAGCCGAACGTCTGTTGGCGGAATTCTGCAAACGTCAGGGGAAAAATTTCGACATTGACGAACTGGAAGCCCTGCATCAGGAGCTGGAAGCGCGTATCGCCTCGCTGTCTGACAACGTTTCCAGCGCGCATGAACAGCGTATGGCGCTGCGTCAAGAGCAGGAACAGCTACAGTCGCGCATTCAGCATCTCATGCAGCGTGCCCCCGTCTGGCTGGCGGCGCAAAACAGCCTGAGTCAGTTGAGTGAACAGTGCGGTGAAGAGTTTACGTCCAGCCAGGAAGTGACCGAATATCTGCAGCAATTGCTCGAACGAGAGCGTGAAGCGATTGTGGAACGCGACGAAGTCGGCGCGCGCAAGAATGCCGTCGATGAAGAGATCGAACGCTTAAGCCAGCCTGGTGGCTCGGAAGATCAGCGTCTGAACGCGCTGGCGGAACGCTTTGGCGGCGTGCTGCTGTCAGAAATCTATGACGACGTCAGTCTTGAAGATGCGCCGTACTTCTCCGCGTTGTATGGTCCGTCGCGTCACGCCATTGTGGTGCCGGATCTGTCGCTGATCGCTGAACAACTGGAAGGGTTGACGGATTGCCCGGAAGATTTGTATCTGATCGAAGGGGATCCGCAGTCATTTGATGACAGCGTCTTCAGCGTCGACGAACTGGAAAAAGCGGTGGTGGTGAAGATTGCCGATCGCCAGTGGCGCTACTCGCGCTTCCCGTCCGTACCGCTGTTTGGCCGTGCGGCGCGAGAAAACCGTATCGAAACGCTGCATGCCGAGCGTGAAGGATTATCCGAGCGTTTTGCCACGCTCTCTTTTGACGTTCAGAAAACGCAGCGTCTGCATCAGGCGTTCAGCCGCTTCATTGGCAGCCATCTTTCGGTGGCTTTTGAATCCGATCCGGAAGCCGAAATTCGCCAGCTCAACAGCCGTCGCGTTGAGCTGGAACGTGCGTTGACCGCCCACGAAAACGAAAACCAGCAGCAGCGTCTGCAGTACGAACAGGCGAAAGAGGGCGTTGCCGCGCTTAACCGCCTGCTGCCGCGTCTGAATTTGCTGGCTGACGACAGTCTGGCGGATCGCGTCGAAGAGATCCGCGAGCGTCTGGATGAAGCGCAAGAAGCCGCGCGCTTTGTACAGCAGCACGGCAACCAACTGGCGAAACTGGAACCGATGGTGTCGGTGTTGCAGAGCGACCCGGAACAGTTTGAACAACTGAAAGAAGATTACGCGTACTCCCAGCAGACGCAGCGCGATGCGCGTCAGCAGGCGTTTGCGCTGACCGAAGTGGTCCAGCGTCGTGCACACTTCGGCTATTCCGACTCAGCGGAAATGCTCAGCGGCAACAGCGATCTGAACGAAAAACTGCGTGAGCGCCTGGAACATGCGGAAGCTGAACGTACCCGCGCCCGTGAAGCCCTGCGTGGTCATGCGGCGCAACTGAGTCAGTACAATCAGGTTCTGGCTTCGCTGAAAAGCTCTTACGATACCAAGAAAGAGCTGCTTAACGATTTGCAGCGTGAATTGCAGGATATTGGCGTGCGTGCCGACAGCGGAGCGGAAGAGCGTGCGCGCATTCGTCGCGATGAACTGCATTCGCAGCTCAGCAACAACCGTGCGCGGCGTAACCAGCTCGAAAAAGCGCTTACCTTCTGTGAAGCGGAGATGGATAACCTGACCCGCAAACTGCGCAAACTGGAACGCGATTACCACGAAATGCGTGAGCAGGTGGTAACCGCGAAAGCAGGCTGGTGCGCCGTGATGCGACTGGTGAAAGACAGCGGCGTCGAGCGTCGTTTGCATCGTCGCGAGCTGGCCTATCTTTCCGGTGATGATCTGCGCTCCATGTCGGATAAGGCGCTGGGTGCGCTGCGTCTGGCGGTCGCTGATAACGAACATCTGCGTGATGTCCTGCGTCTGTCGGAAGATCCGAAACGTCCGGAACGTAAGATCCAGTTCTTTGTCGCAGTGTATCAGCATCTGCGCGAGCGTATCCGTCAGGATATCATTCGTACCGACGATCCAGTGGAAGCCATCGAACAGATGGAAATCGAGCTGGGCCGCCTGACCGAAGAACTGACCTCCCGTGAACAGAAACTGGCAATCAGCTCACGTAGCGTGGCGAACATTATTCGCAAGACCATCCAGCGCGAGCAGAACCGTATTCGTCAGCTCAACCAGGGGTTGCAGAGCGTGTCGTTCGGTCAGGTTCACAGCGTGCGTCTGAACGTGAATGTGCGTGAAACCCATGCCACGCTGTTGGAAGTGCTGTCTGAACAGCATGAGCAGCATCAGGATCTGTTCAACAGCAACCGCTTGACCTTCTCAGAAGCGCTGGCGAAGCTTTATCAACGCCTGAACCCGCAAATCGACATGGGACAGCGTACGCCGCAAACCATTGGCGAGGAGTTACTGGATTACCGTAACTATCTCGAAATGGAAGTGGAAGTTAACCGTGGTTCTGACGGCTGGCTGCGTGCAGAGTCCGGTGCGCTATCGACCGGTGAAGCGATCGGGACCGGAATGTCGATCCTGGTGATGGTGGTTCAAAGCTGGGAAGATGAAGCGCGCCGTCTGCGCGGGAAAGATATCTCCCCTTGCCGTCTGCTGTTCCTCGATGAAGCCGCCCGTCTGGATGCGCGCTCCATCGCGACGTTGTTTGAGCTGTGTGAGCGTCTGCAGATGCAGCTCATCATCGCGGCGCCGGAAAACATCAGTCCGGAGAAGGGCACCACCTATAAGCTGGTGCGTAAAGTCTTCCAGAATACGGAACACGTTCATGTGGTCGGGCTGCGAGGATTTGCGCCGCAGTTACCGGATCCTCTCCCCGGCGAGGCTGATGCCCCGTCAGAGGCCAGCTAAAACCTTAAAGACGGCTGAAAAGCCGTCTTTTTCATTTCTTAAACTATGGATTTCAGGTGCATTTTCTTTAAACTTCTTTACATTAGGTTAGGCAATCGCATATCAGCCTTTCTATAATGAAGGAAAGCTCCGGTAGATGTGAGCATGTCGTAATGTAACCAGAGGGCAAGGGATGTTGCTTAATAAAATTGGTGGTCGTCGGTTCTCGGCAATAAGTTTATGCCTGGCCGTAGTATTCGCTCCACTGTCCAGTGTTCAGGCTGATGAGCCTGAAGTGATACCTGGCGACAGCCCTGTCGTTGTCAGTGAACAGAGTCTCGCTCAGCCGCAGGCGCAATCTGGCGCAACGGCGGTGATGGCGGGTCTGCAGCCACTCCCTGAGGGGGCGGCGGAAAAGGCGCGAGCTGAGCTTCAGTCGCAACTTCCTTCAGGCTATACGCCTGTCTATATGAATCAGCTTGAACTGCTTTATGCGGCGCGAGATATGAAACCCATGTGGGAAAATCGCGAAGCCGTCAAAGCGTTCCAGCAACAGCTGGCAGAGGTTGCCATTGCGGGCTTCCAGCCTCAATTCACCACCTGGGTGGCGTTACTGACCGATCCTGCCGTTAACGGCATCGCGCGCGATCTGGTGTTGTCTGATGCGATGATGGGGTATCTCCATCTGATCGCCAATATTCCGGTCAAAGGCAACCGCTGGCTGTACAGCAGTAAACCGTATGCACTGGCGACGCCACCGCTGTCGGTCATCAATCAGTGGCAGGTTGCGCTGGATAATGGACAACTTCCGACGTTTATTGCCGGGCTGGCACCCCAGCACCCTCAGTATGCGTCAATGCACGCGTCGTTATTAGCGCTGGTGGGCGATTCACGTCCATGGCCGCAGCTGACCGGCAAAGCAACGCTACGACCGGGTCAGTGGAGCAACGACGTGCCTGCGCTGCGGGAAATACTGCAACGTACCGGGATGCTGGAAGGCGGACCGAAAATTGCACTGCCGGGTGATGAGACCCCATCAGAAGCGGTGGTTAGCCCGTCAGCCGTTGCCGTTGAAACCCCGAGCGCTGACACGGCAAAACAGACTGCGCCGCGCAGTAAGCCAGCACCAGCTGTCCGTGCTGCGTATGATAAAGAGCTGGTTGAAGCGGTAAAACGCTTCCAGACGTGGCAAGGGTTGGGCGCAGATGGCGCTATTGGCCCGGCTACCCGCGACTGGCTGAACGTGACCCCCGCGCAGCGTGCAGGGGTACTGGCGCTCAATATCCAGCGTCTGCGTTTGCTTCCATCTGAACTGTCGACGGGTATTATGGTGAATATTCCGGCGTATTCGCTAGTTTATTATCAGAATGGTAATCAGGTGCTGGCGTCCAGGGTAATTGTCGGTCGTCCCGATCGTAAAACGCCGATGATGAGCAGCGCTCTGAATAACGTGGTGGTCAATCCGCCATGGAACGTCCCGCCGACGCTGGCGCGTAAGGACATTCTGCCCAAGCTGTGGAACGATCCTGGCTACCTTGAACGTCACGGCTATACCGTGATGCGGGGCTGGAACAGCAGAGAAGCGATTGATCCGTGGCAGGTTGACTGGTCAACCATCACGCCGTCAAATTTACCGTTCCGTTTCCAGCAGGCGCCGGGAGCGCGTAACTCGTTGGGCCGCTACAAGTTCAATATGCCAAGTTCCGATGCAATTTATCTGCACGACACGCCTAACCATAATTTGTTCCAGAAGGATTCCCGGGCGCTTAGTTCCGGTTGCGTGCGTGTGAACAAGGCTTCTGAACTGGCAAACATGCTGTTACAGGATGCGGGCTGGAACGATACGCGAATTTCCGATGCGCTGAAGCAGGGCGACACGCGCTACGTCAATATTCGTCAGACTATCCCGGTCAACCTGTATTACCTGACGGCGTTTGTTGGCGCGGACGGGCGTACCCAGTATCGTACAGATATTTACAATTATGATCTGACAGCGCGATCCAGCGCACAAATTGTGGCAAAAGCAGAACAATTAATCAGGTAAATGAAGAAGTTCTGGTTAATCTGTTGTCGTAATAATTGGCAGTGACAGGGGCATCGGCCCAGAAGCCCCGTCATTGCTGGGGTTGGGCCAACTTGACGGCGGCTTTGATGCCAGTTAAGGTGCCTATCGTGCGCTAAAGCATATAGACGATAACATTGACCTGTAGACCTTAAACCATGGACAAATTTGACGCTAATCGCCGCAAACTGCTGGCGTTAGGTGGCGCTGCCCTCGGAGCTGCCATCTTGCCTGTGCCTGCGTTTGCCACACTCTCTACCCCGCGTCCGCGTATTTTGACTCTGAGCAACCTCAACACCGGAGAGTCAATTAAAGCGGAATTTTTTGATGGCAGAGCTTATATTCAGGATGAATTAGCCAAACTTAACCATTTTTTCCGTGACTATCGCGCGAATAAGGTGAAGTCCATCGACCCCAGACTCTTCGATCAGCTTTTCCGCCTGCAAGGGCTGTTGGGAACACGTAAGCCCGTTCAACTGATTTCCGGTTATCGTTCACTGGATACCAACAATGAATTGCGTGCGCACAGCCGTGGGGTAGCGAAACAAAGCTATCACACCAAAGGCCAGGCCATGGATTTTCATATTGAAGGCATTTCGTTAAGTAATATTCGCAAAGCTGCGTTATCTATGCGCGCAGGTGGTGTAGGATACTACCCACGCAGTAACTTTGTGCATATTGACACCGGGCCGGCGCGGCACTGGTGATTAACGAAACAGGAGCAGTATGAACTATCGTATTATTCCGGTCACCGCGTTCTCCCAGAACTGTTCTTTGATCTGGTGTGAGCAAACGCGTCTGGCAGCGCTTGTCGATCCCGGCGGCGATGCTGAAAAAATCAAACAGGAAGTGGATGCCAGCGGCATCACGTTGACGCAGATCCTGCTCACTCACGGACACCTCGATCATGTGGGTGCCGCGGCGGAACTGGCGCAACATTACGGTGTACCGGTTATCGGTCCGGAAAAAGAAGATGAGTTCTGGCTGCAGGGTTTGCCTGCGCAAAGTCGCATGTTTGGCCTCGGCGAATGTCAGCCACTGACGCCCGACCGTTGGCTTAACGAAGGAGATCGTGTCAGCGTAGGGAATGTGACTTTACAGGTGTTGCATTGCCCGGGCCATACGCCTGGACACGTCGTTTTCTTCGACGAGCAGTCGCAACTTCTTATCTCAGGCGACGTGATTTTTAAAGGTGGAGTAGGGCGCAGTGATTTCCCGCGCGGCGATCACAGCCAGTTGATTGACTCGATCAAACGTAAGCTGTTGCCATTAGGCGATGACGTGACGTTTATTCCGGGTCATGGCCCGCTGTCGACGCTGGGCTATGAACGGTTGCACAACCCGTTCCTGCAGGATGAAATGCCTGTCTGGTAATCCCCATTAAAAAGCCCGCTTATCGCGGGCTTTGCTTTTATCGCACGTCTTACAGCACGGCAACAATGGCTTCGCACAGCGGCGCCATGTTATCCGGCGTCATTCCGGCAACGTTGACGCGACCAGAAGCCACCGCATAAACGCCAAACTCTTCACGCAGACGCAGAACCTGCTCTTTGGTCAGGCCGCTGAATGAGAACATGCCGTTTTGTTTGATGATGAAGCTGAAATCGCGTTCAGCCCCTTTCTCTTGCAGGGTGTTCACAAACAGCAGACGCATACGCTGGATGCGCTGGCGCATGTCGGTCAGTTCCTGTTCCCAGATTGCGCGCAGCGCATCGTTGCTGAGGATTGTGGCAACCACTGATGCGCCGTGGGCTGGCGGGTTAGAGTAGTTCGCACGAATGGCGGATTTCATCTGGCTGAAGGCACGGTCAACGGTTTCCGCATCTGCCGCAACCAACGTACAGGCACCCACACGTTCGTTGTACAGGCCAAAGTTCTTGGAGTAGGAGCTCGCGACAATCAGCTCTTTGTGCAGCGCGGCGAACGCGCGCAGTCCTTCCGCGTCTTCTTCCAGACCACGGGCGAAGCCCTGATACGCGAAGTCAAATAGCGGCAACCAGCCTTTCTCGACGGAAAGCTGTGCCAGGGTTTGCCACTGCTCAAGCGTAGGATCGATACCGGTTGGGTTATGGCAACAACCGTGGAATAGCACCACATCGCCCGCCTGTGCTTCGCTCAGGCTGTTTCGCAGCGCATCGAAGTCGAGTGAATGGTTTTCTGCGTCGTAATAAGCGTACTCGCGTACTTCCAGCCCGGCGGAGTTAAACACGCTCTTATGGTTCGGCCAGCTTGGGTTGCTCACCCAGACGCGTTTTACTGCCGTATTTTTTGCCAGGAAGTCGGCAGCAACGCGTAGCGCGCCGGTGCCGCCCGGCGTTTGCGCCGTGCGTGCGCGTTTGTCATTGATAAGATGACTACCTTTGCCGAACAGCAGCTCCTGCGTGCAACGGCCAAATTCCGGAATACCGTCAATGCCGAGGTAGTTTTTTGTTGTTTCATTTTCGAGTAAGTATTGCTCGGCTTTTTTAACGCTGGTCAGCACTGGCGTTTTGCCAGTTTCATCTTTATAGACACCGATCCCAAGGTTAATTTTCGAAGGACGGTCATCAGCACGAAACAGATCGGCCAGACCCAGAATGGGGTCGGCAGGGGCGGCAGTAATGTTCTCAAACATGACGAGGTTCCATTGTGGTTACAGAAGGGAAATCCGTTATCAGGTTAACGGTAGATTTACAAAATGCCAACCGTTAGTGATGAAAAGCCTGAAGGTTTTTTGAAGTCGCAAGATTTTGCTGACAGGCATAAAAAAACAGGACCGAAGTCCTGTTTTTTAGGCATTTAGCAAAGGGGTCTGCTATTAGAACTGGTATACGATACCCAGAGCAACGGTGTCGTCAGAGTTCACGCCCAGTTTGTTGTCAGAATCAATCTGGTTGATCTGGTAGTCAACATAGGTGGACATGTTTTTGTTGAAGTAGTAGGTGGCACCCACTTCAATGTAGTTCACCAGATCTTCGCTACCGACACCTTCTACGTCTTTCGCTTTAGATTTGTTGTAGGAGATGGACGGACGCAGGCCGAAATCGAACTGGTACTGAGCGACCACT
>NZ_CP070239.1:4321706-4360353 GCF_016906145.1 Citrobacter sp. MGH 55 | reverse complement strand
ACACGAAGAAGTCCTGAGTTTTGTTGGCGAAACCACCGCTGATCGGAGTAGCGTTACGGGTTTCACCGTAGTTGGTCGCCAGGTAGATGTTGTTCGCGTCATATTTCAGACCGGTCGCCCACTGCTCAGCTTTTTCGCCACTGCCACGCAGTGCCGGATCTTGCTGTGCATTAGTACGGTCAGCTGCACCGTAAGCACCTACAACAGCGAAGCCTTCGAACTCATAGCTGATGGAGCCGCCAACGCCGTCACCATTAGAACGACGAACATCGCTGAAGTTGGTGCTGGTCGGATCGGTAGCGTCAACTTCGTAGCTGCTTGCGCGCTCGTTTTTGCCTAGGTACTGAACACCGAAGTTCAGGCCATCAACCAGACCGAAGAAGTTAGCGTTACGGTAAGTTGCTACGCCACCAACACGGCCAACGAAGAAGTTATCGCTGTATGCAGTATCACCGCCGAATTCTGGCAGCATATCGGTGTAACCCAGTGCATCGTAAACGATACCGTAGTTACGACCATAGTCGAAGGAGCCCGCGTCACCGAATTTCAGACCGGCGAACGCCAGACGGGTTTTGTTGTTGTTCTGTGCGTCAGAACCGCCTTCAGAGTTGTTACCGGCGAAGTTATATTCCCACTGGCCGTAACCGGTCAGTTGGTCATTGATCTGAGTTTCCCCTTTGAAACCAAGACGAGCATAAGTCTGGTCGCCGTCGTTGCCTTTGTTATCAGAAAAATAGTGCAGACCTACCGCTTTACCGTACAGGTCCAGTTTGTTGCCGTCTTTGTTGTAGATTTCTGCAGCGTTAGCTGCACCGGCTACCAGCAGGGCAGGGATAACCACTGCCAGAATATTGCGCTTCATCATTATTTATTACCCTCATGGTTTTTTTATGACACCTGCCACTGCCGTCAATAAATTACGTCAATAAAAATTTACGGAACTATTGATGAGAGTTTGGTGTCTTTATGTGTCTGACAGGCATCTTTCCATTCAAACTAACGTTTCGCTACCGTGAAAGTGCTACAAAGATAAAAAATTGGTTTCAGAAAGAAAAAATGTGTAACTAATTATTTCATTTTTGGAACTTTGTGAACGATATCAAATTTCGAAACGATTTCAGCGCCAGAACACACCACTTATATCTATTTATATGATTTTCTTATCTTTAATTTGAATAAAAGAAAAGCAACGTACAGAAAATAGACATTTCCAGTTTTGCTTATGGCATTATCTGGACGTCTGGAATGCTGTTGGATTGTTTAAAAAATGTGCTAATGGGTGAGTAAATACTAATCCGCAAGAAAGCTACGGTTTATTTTTTGTGCAGAAATATTACAACGTAATACCCAGTAACAGGAGTGGGTAATTTGGGGGTTGATCTTAGAATTGCTTACTTATTACTCACAAAAACTGACATTTCAGGCGATAAAAAAGGCCAGCAACGCTGGCCTTTTTGTGAACGATCTTAGAACGTCGCATTACGCGGTGTACGCGGGAAGGCAATCACGTCACGAACGTTCTGTACGCCGGTGACGTAGGCGATCAGGCGCTCAAAGCCGAGACCGAAGCCGGAGTGCGGCACGGTACCGTAGCGGCGCAGATCGCGATACCACCAGTAGTCTTCTTTATTGAGACCCATTTCCAGCATGCGCGCATCCAGCACATCCAGACGCTCTTCACGCTGAGAACCACCGATGATTTCACCGATACCCGGCGCCAGAACGTCCATCGCGGCAACGGTTTTTCCATCTTCGTTCAGGCGCATATAGAACGCTTTAATATCTTTCGGATAGTTTTTCACTACCACTGGTGCCTTAAAGTGTTCTTCTGCCAGATAACGTTCGTGCTCGGAGGAGAGATCGACACCCCAGTAAACCGGGTTCTCAAACTTTCTGCCTTTCTTAATGCACTCTTCCAGGATAACGATTGCATCGGTGTAATCTACCTGGGCGAAATCCGCTTCAATGAAACGTTCCAGACGGCTAATCGCCTCTTTATCTACGCGCTCGGCAAAGAACTTCATGTCGTCAGCACGCTCGGTCAGTACGGCTTTGAAGGCATATTTCAGCATGCCTTCCGCCAGGCCGGCGATATCGCTCAGGTTGGCAAACGCCACTTCCGGTTCCAGCATCCAGAACTCCGCCAGGTGACGGCTGGTGTTGGAATTTTCCGCACGGAAAGTCGGGCCGAAGGTATAGATTTTTGACAGCGCACAGGCGTAAGTTTCACCGTTCAACTGGCCGGATACGGTCAGGAAGGACTCTTTACCAAAGAAGTCTTTGTCGAAATCCACTTTGCCCTGATCGTCACGCGGCAGGTTTTCCAGATCCAGCGTCGACACGCGGAACATCTCACCAGCACCTTCGGTATCGGATGCGGTGATCAGCGGAGTGGAAACCCAGAAGAAGCCCTGCTCATCAAAGAAACGGTGCAGCGCCTGGGCCAGCGTGTGGCGAACACGTGCAACGGCACCAATCATGTTGGTACGCGGACGCAGGTGCGCAACTTCACGCAGGTACTCGATGCTGTGACGTTTCGCCGCCATCGGGTAGGTGTCTGGATCTTCAACCCAACCGCTAACTTCAACCTCAGAGGCCTGGATCTCAAAACTCTGTCCTTGTCCCGGAGAGGCCACAACCTTGCCGGTGACGATAACGGAGCAGCCGGTGGTCAGACGCAGCACTTCCTCATTGTAATTGGGCAGAGAATTATTAATGACGGCCTGTACAGGATCAAAGCAGGAACCGTCATAAACGGCGAGGAAGGAGATGCCAGCTTTTGAATCTCGGCGGGTACGTACCCATCCGCGCACGGTGACTTCGCTGTCAACGGCTACGCGGCCCTGGAGTACGTCGGCTACAGGCACAACGCTCATAATATTCTCTCTGTTAATAGTCCGATATATAAACACATGTTCCCCGGAATGGGGATTTCCTATGTTACCTGGCATCTGCAATCAGACAAGTAGAATTAACAGGAAAAGAAAAGAATTCAGAAATAAATGCTAAAAGGGAGCCGAAGCGGCTCCCTGGCAGGATTAACTGGCTTTTTTGATATGCGGTAAATCAAACGCTTTGCGCAATGCGCGAACAAAAGCTTTGTCGTGGCAAATGGTTTTGCCCGGACTGTCAGACAGTTTGGCAACCGGTTTACCGTTGCACTCCACCAGTTTGATCACGATGTTAAGCGGCTTAACTTGCGGAATATCGCACGTCAGACGCGTGCCAATACCAAAACTCAACTGCACGCGAGATGAGAAATGCCGGTAAAGATCGACGGCTTTATTCAGATCCAGATTGTCGGAAAAGACCAGCGTTTTGCTGTGCGGGTCGATACCTAACTTTTCATAGTGAGCGATAGCTTTTTCACCCCATTCAACCGGATCGCCAGAGTCATGGCGCAGTCCCTGGTAACGGGTGGCAAATTCGCTGCCAAAATCGCGTAAGAACGCATCCATTGTGATGCAGTCGGTCAGCGCAATACCTAGCTGATCCGGATATTCATTCAGCCATGCGGCGAGAGCGGCGCGTTGACTGGTTGCCAGTTCAGGGCTTATCTGTTGATGCGCCTGGAACCACTCGTGCGCTTGTGTGCCCATCGGGGTTAGCGACAAACGACGCGCCAGATCGTAATTACTGGTGCCAACAAACCACGACTCCTGCTGCAAACGCTTAACGATAGCCTGTTGCACTTCACGGGAAAAACGGCGACGAGTGCCGAAATCCATCAGGTGGAAGCGGGACATATCGAGACTTGACGTTAAAGCAGAGAAATCGACTAGTTTCGTCTCCAGCGTATCGAGGGCCTGCGCGACACCCACTTCTGGTGAGCGATACCGATGGACCAGCTCACTGATCACCGCCAGCAGTGGGACTTCCCACATGATGACTTCACGCCACGGGCCAATTAAGCGGATATTCAGCTTCCCGTTGTCGTTGCTAATGGATACCTGTTGCGGGTTATAGCGAAAATCGCGCAGCCAGTTGAGGTAATCCGCTTTGAAGAAGGGCAGGCCGGAGAGCCACTGGTACTCTTCATCCTGCAGGCGCAGATGCTGCATAGCATTAACCTGCTCGCGAATGGTGTCGGCATAAATACCCAGCAGGTCGTCGCCTCGGCAACGAAATTCAGCCGCTACTTGCACATCATAGTAGTGGTGAAATACGGCTTGCTGCATATGCAACTTATAAGCATCTGTATCCAGCAACGAGTGCAGAACAGGAGAAGCGAATTGTGTCATAGGTGCGCAGTAGCATCCTCTCACGGGAGCGTTTAGTACAATAAACAACTAAGAAAACCGCTGGAGTATACCTTGTTTAGCGATTTATTGAACCCTGATCACACCATAAGCTGACGTTAGGGTCGAGTGCATTTCGTGCCTCGTGTTATAAAAATGTAGCGAAAAGAGTGTTTGTGCCTGAAAAGATAAACATTCTGCGTAGCGCGATTTCCGCAACAGGAATAGACTGGAGTCGAGACTCTTCAAAAGATGCTAAAGGTTTTTTTATGACACAACAGCCACAAGCCAAATACCGCCACGACTACCGTGCGCCGGATTACCAGATTACTGATATTGACTTGACCTTTGACCTGGATGCTGAAAAAACCGTGGTCACGGCAGTGAGCCAGGCTGTTCGTCATGGCGCATCGGATGCCCCGCTGAAACTGGATGGAGAAGATCTGACGCTGGTCTCTCTCCACGTCAACGATGAACCGTGGACCGCTTATAAAGAAGAAGCGGGTGCGCTGGTGATCAGCAATCTGCCCGAGCGTTTTACGCTGCGTATTGTGAATGAAATCAGCCCGGCCCGGAATACCGCGCTGGAAGGCCTGTATCAATCGGGCGATGCACTCTGCACTCAGTGCGAAGCGGAAGGCTTCCGCCATATTACCTGGTATCTCGACCGCCCTGACGTGCTGGCGCGTTTTACCACCAAAATTATTGCCGATAAGAGTCAATATCCGTTCCTGCTCTCCAACGGTAACCGCACCGGCGAGGGGGAACTGGAAAACGGTCGTCACTGGGTTCAGTGGCAGGATCCGTTCCCGAAGCCGTGCTATCTGTTTGCGCTGGTTGCCGGTGATTTCGACGTGCTGCGCGACACCTTTACGACCCGTTCCGGGCGCGAAGTCGCGCTGGAGCTGTACGTGGATCGCGGCAATCTCGACCGTGCACCGTGGGCGATGACCTCGTTACAGAACTCAATGAAGTGGGACGAAGAGCGCTTCGGCCTGGAGTACGATCTCGACATCTATATGATCGTCGCTGTCGACTTCTTTAATATGGGCGCGATGGAGAATAAAGGGCTTAATATCTTTAACTCCAAATATGTGCTGGCGCGTACCGATACCGCCACCGACAAAGACTATCTCGATATTGAGCGCGTGATCGGCCATGAATATTTCCACAACTGGACCGGTAACCGCGTTACCTGCCGCGACTGGTTCCAGTTGAGCCTGAAAGAGGGCTTGACCGTTTTCCGCGATCAGGAGTTCAGTTCGGATCTCGGTTCCCGTGCCGTTAACCGGATCAGCAACGTGCGCACCATGCGCGGCCTGCAGTTTGCAGAAGATGCCAGTCCGATGGCGCATCCGATCCGCCCGGACATGGTCATTGAAATGAACAACTTCTACACCCTGACCGTGTATGAAAAGGGCGCAGAAGTGATTCGCATGATCCACACCCTGCTGGGTGAGACGAATTTCCAGAAAGGGATGCAACTGTACTTTGAACGTCACGACGGCAGTGCGGCGACCTGTGATGACTTCGTCCAGGCCATGGAAGATGCCTCCAACGTCGACCTTTCCCACTTCCGCCGCTGGTACAGCCAGTCCGGCACGCCGATTGTCACCGTCAAAGATGACTACAATCCGGAAACCGAACAATACACGCTGACTCTCAGCCAGCGCACGCCGCCAACGCCGGATCAGGCGGAAAAACTGCCGCTGCATATTCCGTTTGCCATCGAACTGTATGACAACGAAGGTAAAGTGATCCCGCTGCAGAAAGGCGGTCACCCGGTAAATTCGGTACTGAATTTCACTCAGGCGGAGCAGACGTTTGTCTTTGATAACGTTTACTTCCAGCCGGTACCGGCGCTGTTGTGCGAGTTTTCAGCCCCGGTGAAACTAGAATACAAGTGGAGCGATCAGCAACTGACGTTCCTGATGCGTCATGCGCGCAATGACTTCTCCCGTTGGGACGCGGCGCAAAGTCTCCTGGCAACGTATATCAAGCTGAACGTGGCGCGCCATCAGCAGGGCCAGCCGCTGTCTCTGCCGGTGCATGTGGCGGATGCGTTCCGCGCGGTGCTGCTGGATGAGAAGATCGATCCGGCGCTGGCGGCAGAGATCCTGACGTTACCTTCGGCAACAGAAATGGCTGAGCTGTTTGATATCATCGATCCGCTGGCGATCGCTGAAGTTCGCGAAGCGTTAACGCGTACGCTGGCGACCGAACTGGCGGATGAGTTCCTGGCGATCTACAACGCCAACCGGCTGGAGGAGTACCGTGTTGAGCATGCGGACATCGGTAAACGTACGCTGCGTAACGCCTGCCTGCGCTTCCTGGCCTTTGGTGAAACGACGCTGGCGGACACGCTGGTAAGTAAGCAGTATCGTGAAGCTAACAACATGACCGATGCGCTGGCGGCGCTGTCTGCGGCCGTAGCGGCGCAACTGCCGTGCCGTGATGCGCTGATGCAGGAGTATGACGACAATTGGCATCAGGACGGTCTGGTGATGGACAAATGGTTTATCCTGCAGGCCACCAGCCCGGCGGATAACGTGCTGGATACGGTACGCGGTCTGTTGAAACATCGTTCGTTCAGCCTGAGCAACCCGAACCGTATTCGTTCGCTGATTGGTGCGTTTGCCGGCAGTAACCCGGCGGCGTTCCATGCGGAAGATGGCAGCGGATATCAGTTCCTGGTTGAGATGTTGACCGAGCTTAACAGCCGTAACCCGCAGGTGGCGTCACGTCTGATCGAACCTTTGATCCGTCTGAAACGTTACGATGCGAAGCGTCAGCAAAAAATGCGTGCCGCGCTGGAACAATTGAAAGGGCTGGAGAATCTTTCCGGCGATCTGTACGAGAAGGTTACCAAAGCGTTAGCCTGAGACGTTGACCTGTCGTTTTTGTAGGCCGGATAAGGCGGTAACGCCGCTATCCGGCAAAATGCCCGGTGGCGCTCACGCTTACCGGGCCTACAACGTCCTGAATACTTATCCATGCCGTCGGATCGGCTGTTCCGTTACCCCACGCTGCATCACCCGACTCAACACGTTGGCCTCGAGCTCCGCTAAACGCACCGATCCCAGGCGGCGGGGGCGTGCAATGTCGACCGTCAGATCCAGTCCAATCTTGCCATCCTCAATCAGCAACACCCGATCGGCCATCGCCACGGCTTCGCTGACGTCATGTGTCACCAGCAGCACGGTAAAACCATGCTCCTGCCACAGCGAAACAATGAGATCTTGCATCTCCAGACGTGTTAACGCATCCAGCGCGCCAAGCGGTTCGTCAAGCAACAGCAGGCCAGGTCGGTGGATCAGCGCCCGCGCAAGGGCAACACGCTGTTTTTGTCCGCCGGAAAGCGCTGCTGGCCATTCGCTCGCCCGCTCTTCCAGCCCAACCGCCGCCAGCGCCTGACGCGCAGCGTCCCGCCAGTGGCCCTTCAGCCCCAGTCCCACGTTGTCGATCACCGATTTCCACGGCAGAAGTCGGGCATCCTGAAACATCATGCGGGTGTCGTCCTGACTATCGCGAAGCGGCGTGGTCCCTGCCAGCAGTTCACCGGCGTTTGGCGATTCCAGCCCCGCCAGCAGGCGTAGCAGGGTGCTTTTTCCCCCGCCGCTGCGCCCGACGATGGCGACAAACTGGCCTGCCGGGATATGGAGATCAAGCTGATTCAGTACGATGTTACCCGCGTACTTTTTCGTTACCGCATTCAGCAGGAGCGGTGTACCCTGGTTCAGACGGGCGGTATTCATACGGTGGCCTCCTTCACATGATAAGCCGGGTTCCAGCGCAACCAGACGCGTTCCAGCAGTTGAGCGCTGACGTCGGCCAGTTTACCGAGCAGGGCGTAGAGAATAATGGCGACAACCACGATATCCGTTTGCAGGAATTCGCGAGCGTTCATCGCCAGATAACCGATTCCTGAATTGGCTGAAATGGTCTCCGCGACGATCAGGGTCAGCCACATCAGCCCCAGCGCAAAGCGGACGCCGACCATGATCGAGGGCAGGGCGCCGGGCAGGATCACATGGATAAACAGCGAAAAGCCGGATAATCCGTAGCTACGCGCCATCTCCACCAGGCCGCGATCGATGTTGCGGATCCCGTGCCAGGTATTGATGTAGATTGGAAAGAGCGTCCCCAGCGCGACCAGAAAAATCTTCGCGGTTTCATCAATGCCAAACCACAAAATCACTAACGGGATGAGTGCCAGATGTGGAACGTTGCGCAGCATCTGAATGGAGGTGTCCAGAAGGCGTTTCCCCCAGCGCGATAAGCCGCTAATCAGCCCCAGCGTCAGGCCAATCGAACCGCCGATCGAAAAGCCGATCAGCGCACGCCATGAGCTGATGGCCAGATGCTGCCAGAGTTCGCCGCTGGCGGAGAGCGTCCAGAAGGCGATGATCACCCCTTCCGGTGAGGGTAAAATACGCCCGGAGAGCCAGCCCATGGAGGAGGCCAGTTGCCAGACGGCGACGATGCCCACCGGTAAAAACCAGGGGGCAACGCGTAACAACCACTTTTTCGTTGGCGTTGCCATCACGGTTCTCCTCAGCTTTGCGCAACCTTACGCGGGATAAATTCATTCGCCACCGCTTCACCCTGCTGATGCTGGCGTTGCGGTTGTGGGACTTCCGGGATCGCGACGTCCAGATGCGGGAACAACAGTTCGCCGACCCGGTACGCCTCTTCCAGATGTGGGTAGCCGGAAAGGACAAAGCTGTCGATGCCCAGCGCGGCATACTCGTTGATGCGCGCCGCCACCGTCGGTCCGTCGCCGACCAGCGCGGTCCCGGCGCCACCGCGCACCAGACCCACACCGGCCCACAAATTCGGGCTGATCTCCAGTTGGTCGCGCTTGCCGTTATGCAGCGCCGCCATTCGGTGCTGACCGACAGAATCCGTTCGGGCAAACGCCGCTTGCGCCTTCGCGATCGTGTCGTCATCAAGGTGAGCGATCAGCCGGTCCGCGGCTCGCCATGCTTCTTCGTTGGTTTCACGGACAATGACGTGCAGGCGAATGCCAAAACGAATGTTACGCCCACGCGCCGCCGCTTTGGCTCGTACCTGGGCTATCTTCTCTTTCACCAGCTCAGGCGGTTCGCCCCAGGTGAGGTAAAGATCGACCTGTTCAGCGGCCAGATCCTGGGCGACATCTGAAGAGCCGCCGAAGTAAAGTGGGGGATAGGGTTGCTGGATGGGCGGGAAGAACAGTTTCGCTCCGCGAACGTGAATGTGCTTACCGTTGAAGTCGACGGTTTCACCCTGCAATAAACGACGCCAGACCTGGGTGAACTCCGAAGAGGCCTCGTAACGTTCACTGTGATCGAGAAACACACCGTCGCCCGCCAGTTCCTGTGGATCGCTGCCGGTGACCAGGTTAAACAGCGCGCGACCGTTGGAGAGGCGGTCAAGCGTAGCGGCCTGCCGTGCGGCGACTGTCGGTGAAGTGACGCTCGGGCGCAATGCGACCAGGAATTTGAGTCGCTGAGTTACCGGGATCATTGATGCCGCGACCAGCCACGCGTCTTCACAGGATCGCCCGGTGGGGATCAACACACCGGTGAATCCCAGACGATCCGCCGCCTGCGCAATCTGCTGTAAATAGCCGTGATCCACCGGACGCGAGCCTTCCTCCGTCCCCAGATAGTGACCATCACCGTGCGTCGGTAAAAACCAGAACATATTCAGACTCATAATGATTTTCCTTCCTGTTGAGTGGGGTGCCAGATGCGCTGGCGGATATCGATTTTTTTCGGTACCAGGCGGTTGTCGTAAAACAGATCTGCGGTTTGTTGTTGCAACGCGGCTACAGCGTCACTGACCGGTGAAATGCGGGTCGGCGGGCGATGATCGAGATATGACGCAATCACGGGCTCTGGCAGTCCCATTGTTTTCGCCAGCAGGGCAATGCTTTCCTGCCGCTGGCTGAGGGTTAACGCATCTGCCTGACTGAAGGTATCCAGCACGCCCTGAATGAACGCGCCGTTCTTCTCAGCGTACGGTCGCGCGGCGAGATAGAACGATCCCGTTTGCTTCAAATCGCTGCCGTCTTTCAGTACGCGCACACCGCCCTGCAATAATGCAGCGGAATAGTAAGGATCCCAGATGGCCCATGCATCAACGTTACCCTGCTGGAACGCCGCTCGGGCATCGGCAGGGGTAAGATACGTCGGCTGGATATCGGTAAATTTCAGCCCGGCCTGTTGCAGGGCGCGCAGCAGCAGGTTGTGCGAGCTGGATCCTTTCTGGAACGCCACTTTATGGCCTTTCAGTTCCGCCACCGTTTTGATGGGGCTGTTTTCCGGCACCAGAATCACTTCGGCTTTCGGTTTCGCCGGTTCGACGCCGACATACACTAAATCTGCGCCAGCGGCCTGGGCGAAAATGGGCGGAATATCGCCGGTGCTGCCCAGATCAATACTGCCGACGTTCAGGGCTTCCAGCATTTGCGGTCCGGCGGGAAATTCAATCCAGGATATTTTGGTTCCGGGATAACGCGTTTCCAGCAGCTGGTGGCTTTTCGCCAGGACCATACTGATGCTGCCTTTCTGATAGCCTATACGCAGGGCATCAGGTGAGGGCTCCGCCGCCTGTGTCAGTCCGCAAAAGGCCAGCAGTCCGGCGAATGCCAGCCATGCCGTACGAGCTTTGAGAAGATTACGCATGGGCCGCACCTCGCACAGTATCAAAAGCAGGAACCTTAACGTCGCGGCGATGCAGGGCGTGCCAGAACGTTTCCAGCGCTTTATCAAGGCGCAGCTGTAAATTGGGCGTGAAATGCGGCTTATGCTGATAGTCGATCACCTGGGAGTCATCGGCAAAGACGCCGTGTAAAATCTCCTGCGCCTTCAGGGCGCTGAGCACCGGTTTCAGC
The DNA here is from genome assembly GCF_016906145.1 of Citrobacter sp. MGH 55. Lineage (NCBI taxonomy): Bacteria > Pseudomonadati > Pseudomonadota > Gammaproteobacteria > Enterobacterales > Enterobacteriaceae > Citrobacter > Citrobacter sp. MGH 55. Next base: position 4,349,235 of record NZ_CP070239.1, on the reverse strand, counting down.
GCGTAATCGACGGCAAGCAGATGTGCAACGGTACCGCCTGTCGCCAGAGGCAGGACGACTTTACCTTCCAGCGCCCGTTCGGGGAGCAGATCGAGCAGCGTTTTTAGCGCCCCGGAATAGGCGGCTTTATAAACCGGCGTGGCAACGATCAGGCCGTCCGCCTCTTTCAGTTGCGCGACCAGTGTTTTCAGTGCCGGGCTGTCGAAACGGGCATACAGCAGATCTTCAGGCTCGAAGTTGTGCAGATTCCAGTGGTACACCTCAACGTCCTGACCGTTCAATTTTTCCCGGGCATATTCCAGTAAAGCACTGGATCGAGAGGGAAAGCGTGGGCTTCCCGCCAAAGTGATGACGCGCATAATTGCATTCTCCCCTTATAACCAATTGTTCGCTTTTATTTAACATTGATAACAATTTTTGCAGTCTGACAGAGGGGAATCGGGAATCGAAATGATTTATGCGGAATTGAAAAGCTGAAAATTGCATAAAAAGAAGCTGACAGGGAAAACGTTTGCTTTTTATTGCCGCAGGTCAATTCCCTTTTTGTTCGATATCACCCATAATACGCCCCCGGTTTGCACACCGGGAATCCAGGAGAGTTCATGTACTACCCCTTCGTTCGTAAAGCCCTTTTCCAGCTCGATCCAGAGCGCGCTCATGAATTAACTTTTCAGCAATTACGTCGTGTGACGGGAACGCCGCTAGAAGCGTTGATCCGCCAGAAGGTCCCGGCGAAACCGGTCACCTGTATGGGATTAACCTTTAAAAATCCGCTTGGTCTGGCTGCTGGTCTGGACAAGGACGGGGAGTGTATTGATGCCCTGGGCGCGATGGGATTTGGCTCGATCGAGATCGGCACCGTGACCCCGCGTCCACAGCCCGGCAATGATAAGCCAAGACTGTTCCGCCTGGTCGATGCCGAAGGTTTGATCAACCGTATGGGCTTTAATAACCACGGCGTTGATAACCTGGTCGAGAACGTTAAAAAGGCCCATTATGACGGGGTGCTCGGAATTAATATCGGCAAAAATAAAGATACGCCGGTTGAGCAGGGTAAAGATGACTATCTGATTTGTATGGAAAAAATCTATGCCTATGCCGGTTATATTGCCATTAATATCTCCTCGCCAAATACGCCGGGATTACGTTCATTACAATATGGCGACGCGCTGGATGATTTGCTTACGGCGATTAAAAATAAACAAAACGATCTGCAAAAGATCCACCAGAAATATGTTCCGATCGCTGTAAAGATCGCGCCGGATCTTTCTGAGGAAGAACTGATCCAGGTTGCCGATAGTTTAGTACGCCATAATATTGATGGTGTTATTGCCACCAATACAACACTCGATCGTTCTTTGGTTCAGGGAATGAAAAATTGCGATCAAATGGGTGGCTTAAGTGGTCGTCCGCTGCAATTAAAAAGTACAGAAATTATCCGCCGTCTGTCTCAGGAATTAAAAGGTCAGTTGCCTGTTATTGGCGTTGGCGGTATCGACTCAGTGATTGCCGCGCGCGAGAAGATGGCTGCCGGGGCGTCGCTGGTTCAGATTTATTCTGGTTTTATTTTTAAAGGTCCGCCACTGATTAAAGAAATCGTTACCCATATTTGATTTTTTCTCTCTCTTTATCAGAATATCAGACAACCAGGGGTTTATTTCCTCCCCTGGTTGTTTTATATTCTTTCACTGTTGCTTATTTAAACATTTTAAGCTTTGCTTATTAAGGTAATAAACGAAGCGGCGAAAAAGGACAATTTTGCAACGGGGCGATGGAGAGGGGAGAGAAAACAATGCGAATTAAACCTGACGATAACTGGCGCTGGTATTATGACGAAGAGCATGACCGAATGATGCTCGATTTAGCCAATGGCATGTTATTTCGCTCGCGTTTTGCCCGCAAAATGCTCACCCCGGATGCATTCTCACCGTCCGGTTTTTGCGTTGACGATGCCGCGCTGTACTTCTCCTTTGAAGAAAAGTGCCGCGACCTTGAGCTCTCTAAAGACCAGAAAGCGGAACTGGTGCTCAATGCGCTGGTGGCCATTCGCTATCTGAAACCCCAAATGCCGAAAAGCTGGCACTTTGTGGCGCACGGCGAAAACTGGGTACCCGGCACTGGCGATGCGGCCTGTGTCTGGCTGAGCGATACCCAGGAACAAATCAATCTGTTAGTGGTAGAGCCTGGCGAAAATGCGGCGCTGTGCCTGCTGGCGCAACCCGGCGTGGTTGTGGCCGGGCGGACGATGCAGCTTGGTGATGCGATTAAGATAATGAATGACCGACTGAAGCCGTCGTTTCGTCCGCACAGCTTCAGCCTGGAACAGGCGGTTTAACGCGCCAGCTTCAGCGCGGTTTTTGGCACGCAGCTACAGCTGAGGATGGTGCCATCATCGCCAAGTGCCGATCTCTTCAGCGGGTTCACTTCGCCTTCCAGCAGTTTGATACGACAGCAGCCGCAAATTCCCGCCCGACACGAATAGGGTACCCGGATCCCCTGGTTTTCCAGTTGCTCAAGCAATACCTGTTGATTGTTCCCCTGAAACGCCTGTCCCTGCCAGTCGATGGTGACCGTCGCATTCGGTTGCTGCGCGACTTCAACCGTCTCCCCGGTGTCGGCGGCGCCATAAACGCGAGCCGGACCGGTCGATAAAACCTCCACTTCATCGCCCACGCGAATCACGCCGCTATTACGGGCGATCAGGTTCAGCCCAAAATCGACATCGCCATTGTCCGGCGCGGTACGGAAGGTTTGCAGCGTTGCCAGCGGCTCACCGGAGGGATGCTTTTGCCCTTTTTCCGGACTGACCGTGGTAAAAATACAGCGGCTGCACGGTTTCGCCACATCAAAGATAACCTCGCCAATGCGGATCACTTTCCAGTTGTCTTCTTCCCATGCCGTAGCACCAGAGACCACGATATTGGGGCGGAACTGTTCAACCTGCACCCCCGCCGGGCAGCGCTGCTGCAGATCGCGCAACGAAGCGTCATTCACCAGCAGATACGGGAAACCATCGGCAAAAGAGAGCGGCACGCCCGCGTGGCGTTTAACCCGCCGGGTCAACTGTGGTCCCACCCAACGCAGTTGCACGCTGCGGGAGAAGAAGCCGCTAAGCCACTGATTAATCGCATCGGGGGCGACTCGCGCGGTAAAATGGTTGCCCCAGACTTCCGTCGGCGCATCCTGGGCGGCAAAATCAGCAAACCGCACCAGCGCGCTGCTGCCGTCAGGCGCGGTCAAATGCAGGCCATCGTGCAGGGGCGAGGGGGTAAAGCGCACCATTTGTGGAAACTGACGCGCTGTGATGAAGGTGCCATCGGCTTCGGTAACCATAAAAATACGATCAAAAGCCAGACCGCTGACGTCTGCCAGAGCGTGGGTCAGCCCAATGCCACGCATTGATTTGACGGGGTGGATGAAAAGTCTGGATAACGTCAACACGGTACAGTCCCTCGAAAGAAATAAGCCTTCAACTTTATGACATAGCGCCCATATTAGCTATAATGCGCAGCAATTTTCTTCGAGTATAAGTGACGCTATGAATTCTTTGTTTGCCAGTACGGCCCGTGGGCTGGAAGAGCTGTTAAAAACTGAACTGGAAAGCCTCGGCGCCGTGGAGTGTCAGGTGGTTCAGGGTGGGGTCCATTTCCAGGGCGACACCCGGCTTGTTTACCAGAGCCTGATGTGGAGTCGCCTGGCCTCGCGCATTATTTTACCGTTGGGTGAGTGCAAAGTTTACAGTGACTTAGACCTTTACCTTGGTGTGCAGGCCATCGACTGGACGGCAATGTTTAATCCGGGTGCGACCTTTGCTGTCCACTTCAGCGGGCTGAACGACACCATTCGCAATAGCCAGTACGGCGCGATGAAAGTCAAGGATGCGATTGTTGACGCCTTCACGCGTAAAAATCTGCCGCGTCCGAATGTCGATCGCGAATCGCCCGACATCCGCGTAAACGTCTGGCTGAATAAAGACACGGCCAGCATTGCGCTGGATTTAAGCGGTGATGGTCTGCATCTGCGCGGCTATCGCGATCGCACCGGTCTGGCGCCGATCAAAGAGACGCTGGCGGCGGCGATTGTGATGCGCTCTGGCTGGCAGCCGGGAACTCCATTGCTCGACCCGATGTGCGGTTCGGGCACGCTATTGATTGAGGCGGCGATGTGGGCAACCGATCGCGCACCGGGCTTACACCGTGGTCGTTGGGGCTTTAGCGGCTGGGCGCAGCATGATGACGCTATCTGGCAGGACGTGAAGGCGGAAGCGCAAACCCGCGCCCGCAAAGGTCTGGCTGAATATACCTCGCGTTTTTACGGTTCTGACAGTGATGCCCGAGTGATCGAACGCGCGCGCAGCAACGCCCGTCGCGCAGGGATTGGCGAACTGATCACCTTCGAAGTCAAAGACGTGGCGAAGCTGAGCAATCCGCTGCCGAAAGGTCCTTACGGGACGGTGATCAGCAACCCGCCTTACGGCGAACGTCTGGACAGCGAGCCGGCGCTGATTGCGCTGCACAGCCTGCTGGGACGCACCATGAAGAACCAGTTCGGCGGCTGGAATCTCTCTTTGTTCAGCGCCTCACCGGATTTGCTAAGCAGCCTGCAACTGCGCGCGGACAAACAATTCAAAGCGAAAAACGGCCCGCTGGACTGTGTGCAGAAAAACTACCATGTAGCGGAAAGCACGCCGGACAGCAAACCGGCAACGGTGGCGGAAGACTATGCCAACCGTCTGCGTAAAAACATCAAGAAACTGGAAAAATGGGCGCGTCAGGAAGGGATTGAATGCTACCGCCTGTACGATGCCGATCTGCCTGAATACAACGTAGCGGTCGATCGCTACGCCGACTGGGTCGTGATTCAGGAGTACGCTCCGCCGAAAACTGTCGATGCGCAGAAAGCGCGTCAGCGACTGTTCGACATCATCGCCGCCACCTTGTCGGTGCTGGAGATTGCGCCGAACAAGCTGGTGCTGAAAACCCGTGAACGGCAGAAAGGGAAAAACCAGTATCAGAAGATGAACGAGAAGGGGGAATTCATCGAGGTAAGCGAATACAACGCTCGCCTGTGGGTGAACCTGACCGATTACCTGGATACCGGACTGTTCCTCGATCACCGTATTGCGCGACGGATGCTGGGGCAGATGAGCAACGGCAAAGACTTCCTTAACCTGTTTTCCTACACCGGCAGCGCCAGTGTGCACGCAGGTTTAGGCGGCGCGCGCAGCACCACGACGGTCGATATGTCGCGTACCTATCTTGAGTGGGCAGAGCGCAACCTGCGTCTGAATGGCTTGAGCGGACGCGCGCATCGCCTGATCCAGGCCGACTGTCTGGCCTGGCTGCGTGAAGCTAATGAACAGTTTGATCTGATTTTTATCGATCCCCCGACGTTCTCCAACTCGAAACGGATGGAGGATGCCTTTGACGTTCAGCGCGATCACCTGACGCTGATGAAAGATCTGAAACGTCTGCTGCGTAAAGGCGGCACGATCATGTTCTCCAACAATAAACGCGGATTCCGTATGGATCTTGACGGACTGGCGGCGCTGGGGCTGAAAGCACAAGAAATCACCCAAAAAACGCTTTCCCAGGACTTTGCCCGTAACCGTCAAATCCACAACTGCTGGTTGATTACCGCGGCCTGAAAGGATAAGTAAATGTCATTAATCAGTATGCATGGCGCATGGCTGTCGTTCAGCGACGCGCCGCTTCTTGATAATGCAGAACTGCATATCGAAGATAACGAACGCGTCTGTCTGGTGGGCCGTAACGGCGCCGGCAAATCAACGTTAATGAAGATCCTCAATCGTGAGCAGGGTCTGGACGATGGGCGCATTATTTATGAGCAGGATCTGATCGTTGCCCGTTTGCAACAGGATCCTCCGCGCAATATTGAAGGCACCGTTTACGATTTTGTCGCGGAAGGCATCGAAGAACAGGCGGTCTACCTTAAGCGATATCACGAAATTTCGCGTCTGGTGATGACCGATCCGAGCGACAGAAACTTAAATGAGCTGGCAAAAGTGCAGGAGCAGCTCGATCACCACAATCTGTGGCAACTGGAAAACCGCATCAATGAGGTGCTGGCGCAGTTAGGACTGGATCCTAATGCCGCGTTGTCGTCGCTGTCCGGTGGTTGGCTGCGTAAAGCCGCGCTGGGTCGTGCACTGGTCAGTAATCCGCGCGTTCTGCTGCTGGATGAACCGACCAACCACCTCGATATTGAAACCATTGACTGGCTGGAAGGGTTCCTGAAGTCGTTCAATGGGACGATTATTTTTATCTCCCACGACCGTTCTTTTATTCGCAATATGGCGACCCGCATTGTCGATCTCGATCGTGGCAAGCTGGTGACCTACCCGGGGAATTACGATCAATACCTGGTGGAGAAAGAAGAGGCGCTGCGCGTCGAAGAACTCCAGAACGCCGAGTTCGATCGCAAGCTGGCGCAGGAAGAGGTGTGGATCCGCCAGGGCATTAAAGCCCGTCGTACCCGTAATGAAGGCCGCGTGAGGGCGCTGAAAGCGATGCGCCGCGAACGCAGCGAACGCCGCGAAGTGATGGGCACCGCGAAGATGCAAGTCGAAGAGGCGACCCGCTCCGGTAAGATCGTCTTCGAAATGGAGAACGTGGATTACCAGGTCGACGGCAAACAGCTGGTGAAAGACTTTTCAGCTCAGGTACAGCGCAGCGATAAAATTGCCCTGATCGGTCCTAATGGCTGCGGTAAGACCACGCTGCTGAAGCTGATGTTAGGCCAGTTGCCGCCGGACAGCGGTCGTATCCACGTCGGTACGAAACTGGAAGTCGCTTATTTCGACCAGCACCGCGCCGAACTGGACCCAGACAAGACGGTGATGGACAACCTCGCCGAAGGTAAGCAGGAAGTGATGGTTAACGGCAAACCGCGCCATGTGCTCGGCTATTTGCAGGACTTCTTGTTTCATCCGAAACGGGCGATGACCCCGGTACGCGCACTGTCTGGCGGTGAGCGAAATCGTCTGCTGTTGGCGCGTCTTTTTCTGAAACCCAGCAATCTGTTGATTCTCGATGAACCAACGAACGATCTCGACGTCGAAACGCTGGAGTTGCTGGAAGAGCTGATTGATGGTTATCAGGGCACCGTGTTACTGGTGAGCCACGATCGTCAGTTTGTCGACAATACGGTGACCGAGTGCTGGATTTTCGAAGGCAACGGGAAAATCGGCCGTTATGTCGGCGGCTATCATGATGCACGCAGTCAACAGGAACAGCATCTGGCGTTTAAACAGCCAGCGGCGAAAAAAACTGAGGAAGTGGTTGCCCCGAAAGCAGAAATTGTAAAACGCGCCAGTAGCAAACTAAGCTATAAACTGCAGCGCGAACTGGAACAGTTACCGCAACGGCTGGAAGAACTGGAAGCGAAGCTGGAAGCCCTGCAGGCACAGGTTGCCGACGCCGCGTTTTTCAGCCAGCCTCATGAGCAGACACAACAGGTTTTGGCCGATCTGGCAAAAGCAGAGCAAGAACTTGAGCAGGCCTTTGAGCGCTGGGAGTATCTTGAAGCGTTAAAGAATGGTGCATAATTAAGGAGCACACCATGTGCGAACATCATCATGCCGCAAAGCACATTTTGTGCTCGCAGTGTGACATGCTGGTGGCATTGCCCCACCTTGAGCATGGGCAGAAAGCGGCATGCCCGAGATGTGGCACAACATTGACGGTGATGTGGGACGCGCCGAGACAGCGTCCCACTGCTTACGCGTTAGTCGCGCTGTTTATGTTGCTTTTATCGAATCTGTTCCCTTTTGTGAATATGAATGTCGCTGGGGTGAGCAGTGAAGTGACCCTGATGCAAATCCCTGGTGTCCTGTTTTCGGAAAATTACGCCAGTCTCGGTACGTTCTTTTTACTCTTCGTTCAACTGGTTCCCGCGTTTTGCCTGTTAACCATTCTGTTGTTGGTGAATCGGGTACAAATGCCCGCAAAGCTCAAAGCCCAACTGGCTCGCATTCTGTTTCAGCTAAAGAGCTGGGGAATGGCGGAAATTTTTCTCGCGGGCGTGCTGGTAAGTTTCGTCAAACTGATGGCATACGGCGATATCGGCGTCGGCAGCAGCTTTATCCCCTGGTGCTTCTTCTGCATTCTGCAACTCCGCGCGTTTCAGTGTGTTGACCGTCGCTGGCTGTGGGACGACATCGCCCCTATGCCCGTGGTTAAACAGACGTTAACACCTGGCGTTCCCGGCATTCGTCAGGGATTACGCTCTTGTTCCTGCTGTACGGCGATCCTTCCGGCGGATGAGCATCTTTGCCCGCGCTGCGAAACGAAAGGGTATGTGCGCCGCAGAAACAGCCTGCAATGGACGCTGGCATTACTGTTCACGTCGATCATGCTGTATCTTCCAGCGAATATTTTGCCGATCATGATCACCGATTTACTGGGGTCGAAACTGCCTTCCACCATTCTTGAAGGGGTGGTTTTAATCTGGAGTGAAGGCTCTTATCCGGTCGCGGCGGTGATCTTTATCGCCAGTATTATGGTGCCGACGCTAAAAATGATCGCCATTGCCTGGCTGTGCTGGGACGCCAAAGGGCATGGCAAGCGTGACAGTGAACGCATGCACCTGATTTATGAAGTGGTGGAGTTTGTTGGTCGCTGGTCAATGATTGATGTGTTTGTTATCGCCGTGCTCTCTGCGCTGGTGCGCATGGGAGGTTTGATGAATATTTATCCAGCAATGGGTGCATTAATGTTTGCTTTAGTCGTCATTATGACAATGTTTTCTGCGATGACATTTGATCCGCGTCTGTCGTGGGATCGTGAACCAGAACCAGGCCATGAGGAGTCCTGATAACATGGAATCTAAAAGTGGGGAAGCCAAAATCCAGAAGGTAAAAAACTGGTCTCCCGTGTGGATTTTTCCCATCGTCACTGCGCTGATTGGGGCATGGGTTCTGTTCTATCACTACAGCCATCAGGGACCGGTTGTGACCCTGATTACCACCAATGCCGAGGGCATCGAGGGCGGAAAAACCACTATCAAAAGCCGTAGCGTTGACGTGGGTGTCGTCGAAAGCGCCACGCTAACCGACGATCTGACGCATGTTGAAATCAAAGCGCGCCTGAACGCCGGTATGGAAAAACTGCTGCACAAAGACTCCGTGTTTTGGGTGGTGAAGCCACAGGTTGGACGTGAAGGGATCAGTGGCTTAGGGACGCTGCTTTCTGGCGCTTATATCGAACTGCAGCCGGGTAATAAAGGTAACAAACTGGAAAAGTATGATCTGCTGGATTCGCCGCCACTGGCGCCGCCTGATGCCAAGGGGATCCGCGTGGTGCTCGACAGTAAAAAAGCCGGTCAGCTTAGTCCGGGCGATCCGGTTTTGTTCCGGGGCTATCGCGTCGGATCGGTGGAAACCAGTACTTTTGATCCGCAAAAACGCAGCATCAGCTATCAGCTGTTTATCAATGCACCTAACGATCGCCTGGTCACCAGTAACGTCCGTTTCTGGAAAGACAGCGGGATTGCCGTGGATCTGACGTCCGCAGGCATGCGGGTTGAAATGGGCTCGCTGACGACGTTGTTTGGCGGAGGTGTTAGCTTTGACGTACCGGAAGGGCTTGAGCAGGGTCAGCCGGTTGCCGAGAAGGCCGCCTTTAGCCTGTATGACGATCAGAAAAGCATCCAGGATTCGCTGTTCACCGAGCACATCGATTACCTGATGTTCTTCAAAGATTCGATCCGCGGTCTGCAACCGGGAGCGCCGCTGGAGTTCCGCGGTATTCGTTTGGGGACGGTGAGTAAAGTGCCGTTCTTTGCGCCAAATATGCGTCAGGTGTTTAACAACGATTACCGTATTCCTGTGCTGGTGCGCATTGAACCCGAGCGTCTGAAAGCGCAGTTGGGTGAAGATACCGACGTGGGCGCTCATCTGGCCGACCTGCTGAAGCGGGGCTTACGCGGCTCGCTGAAAACCGGGAACCTGGTGACCGGGGCGTTGTATGTCGATCTGGACTTCTATCCGAAAGAGCCGCCGATTACTGGCATTCGCGAGTTTAACGGTTATCAGATCATCCCGACGGTGAGCGGCGGTCTGGCACAAATTCAGCAGCGGCTGATGGAAGCGCTGGATAAGATCAACAATCTGCCGCTGAACCCGATGATTGAGCAGGCCACCAATACGTTGAGTGAAAGCCAGCGCACGATGAAACATCTGCAAACGACACTGGATAACATGAACAAGATTACGTCCAGTCAGTCTATGCAACAACTGCCGGCAGATATGCAGAATACTCTGCGTGAACTGAATCGCAGCATGCAGGGCTTCCAGCCGGGTTCGGCAGCCTACAACAAGGTGGTGGCCGATATGCAACGTCTTGATCAGGTGCTCCGCGAGCTACAGCCGGTGCTGAAAACGCTGAATGACAAGAGTAACGCGCTGGTGTTTGAAGCGAAGGACAAGAAAGATCCAGAGCCGAAGAGGGCGAAACAATGAAAAAGTGGCTAGTGGTGGCGATGGCGTTCTGGCTAACATCGTGCAGTTCCAGTGGGGATAACAAAAGCTATTACCAGCTTCCTGTTGCGCAAGGTGGCGCGCAGAGTACCGCAAGCCAGGGTAACCGTCTGCTGTGGGTCGAGCAAGTTGCAGTGCCGGATTATCTGGCCGGCAATGGCGTGGTCTATCAGACCAGCGATGTAAAGTACGTGATCGCCAATAATAATCTGTGGGCCAGCCCGCTGGATCAACAGTTGCGCAATACGCTGGTTGCCAATCTGAGTACACAATTGCCGGGTTGGGTGGTGGCGTCTCAACCGTTAGGCAGCGTGCAGGACACGCTCAACGTGACGGTCACCGGCTTCCACGGTCGTTATGATGGCAAAGTGGTGGTCAGCGGTGAGTGGCTGCTAAACCATCAGGGACGTCTCATTAAGCGCCCGTTCCACATTGAAGCCATACAGACACAGGACGGTTACGATGAAATGGTGAAAGTGCTGGCGAACGTCTGGAGTCAGGAAGCGGCGGCGATCGCTCAGGAGCTGAAGCGCATCCCATAGTTTAAAATTTTGTAAATAAAACCGTCTCAGACCGTGCGTTTGAGGCGGTTTTTTTTGGCCGTAGAGAGGGGCCAGGAACTTGTTCCGGTTCACATTTTTTGTACAACCGAGTTTTTCACTAGCTCACAAATATGACACCTGTGTGAATTTTGCGCATTGACGGAACCGGGGATTCGCGGTATTCGTTTAGTGTGATTGCACACTTCGTAATCACTGTTATCTTTTCCACCAGATATTAAGTATGAGGGAAACGAGGCATGAAGAGACAAAAACGAGATCGCCTGGAACGGGCACATCAACGTGGTTATCAGGCCGGTATTGCCGGACGCTCAAAAGAAATGTGTCCCTATCAGACGCTGAATCAGAGGTCGTACTGGCTAGGAGGCTGGCGAGAAGCCATGGCTGACAGGGTGGTAATGGCCTGATTCTGTCTCTTTAAAAAAGAAACCTCCGCAGTGCGGAGGTTTCGCCTTTTATGACCTGTGATAAATGACGCTATCTGGTCATTCACCCGGTTGGCATCAGAACGCAGAGGTGTCCTGGAACAGCCCGACTTTCAGATCGTTTGCGGTATAAATCAGACGACCATCCACCAGCACTTCACCATCTGCCAGACCCATGATCAGGCGGCGATTTACGATGCGTTTGAAGTGGATACGGTAGGTCACTTTCTTCGCAGAAGGCAACACCTGACCGGTGAACTTCACTTCGCCTACGCCCAGCGCGCGGCCTTTGCCTTCGCCGCCGAGCCAGCCGAGGTAGAATCCAACCAACTGCCACATTGCGTCCAGCCCCAGACAACCCGGCATGACCGGATCACCGATGAAGTGGCATCCGAAGAACCAAAGATCCGGATTAATATCCAGCTCTGCCTCAACATAACCTTTGTCGAAGTTGCCGCCCGTTTCGGTCATTTTGACGACACGGTCCATCATCAGCATGTTAGGAGCAGGCAACTGCGGGCCTTTCGCACCAAACAGCTCACCGCGACCAGAGGCAAGAAGGTCTTCTTTTGTATAGGATTCGCGTTTATCTACCATGTTCTCTGTAAGCCTTATTTTATTGAAGCACGCAGGATAGCTAACACGTGTACGCTGAACAAGTCCGATCAGTTAGGAAAAAAGCCGTTCAGCCAACGCAGCGGCCATGGAAAACGGTGACGTCCTTCCTGTTGCGTCGCCTGGGCGATACGCTCCTGGATAGTCTGCATCAGCGTCATCTGGCCTTCGCCATCCCACACCAGATTTAACAGCAGCGGTAATGCGTCGGTCACGTCATCTACCGCCCATATAGTGAACTTCTCTTCTTCAACGGCCTGTAACAGTTCGGGTTGCAGGCTCAGGTGTCTGACGTTAGAAGAAGGGATAATCACCCCTTGCTTACCCGTCAGTTCACGCTGTTGGCAAATCGCGAAGAAGCCTTCAATTTTTTCATTTAAACCACCAACCGGCTGGGCTCGACCGAACTGATCGACCGACCCGGTAACAGCGATGTTCTGATTTACCGGCACATCTGACAGGGCGCTGATGAGCGCACACAGTTCCGCCATGGACGCGCTATCGCCATCGACTTCACTGTAGGACTGTTCAAACGTGAGCGAAGCCGAGAAGGGGAGCTGTTGTTCGAGCTGGAGCTCCGACATCAGGAACGCCTGCATGATCATCATCCCCTTAGCATGAATATTACCGCCAAGTTCTGCTTTCCGCTCAATGTCTGTGAACTCGCCATCGCCGATGTGCACGACGCAACTAATGCGAGAAGGTTCACCGAAGGCGCGAGGGTGACCCGGAAACTCAATCACCGACAGGGCGTTGATCTGACCCACGCGCTCACCCTCGGTTTCGATCAGAATCTGTTCCTGGAGGATCTCATCCTGCATGCGTTCAGCCAGGAACCCTTCACGCCACGCTCTCTGAGCAAGCATCAGGCTAAGTTGTTCACCGCTGCAGGTTTCGCTTTCGCACAGCGGCGCGACTTCCGTGAACTGCCTGATGATCCACAGCGGATTGAGCGGTAACGTATCCTGTTCGCCGGTATAGCGCACCGCTTCGCGAACCAGCACTTCCCAGGCGTCGGGTGCCGGGTAAGGCAACTGATTACGTTTCGCGGTCCACGTTACCCACTGGCACCACTGCGTCATGGATTCTGCATCCACAATCTGCAGGTTATCTTCGAATTCGCTATAAATCGCCTGCTCGGCCAGTTCGGGCTCCATCTCCTGGAAGTCCGCCAGCGATTCGCGCTCACCGACTAACAGCACCTTCAGTTTAAGCGGCATAGACGGCACAGAGACTGGTAGCGGACGTGATTCATCAAAGGCTACCCAGTCAAAGCGTTCGCGGCTGACAATCGCTTTCAGGCGCATCCACAGTAGAGGTTGTGCAAGCAGAGTGCGCAGCGAGATAACCAGCACGCCGCCATTGGCCTGGTGAACCAGTCCCGGTTGTAACGTGATGTCGCCATTGAATTGACGCAGGCAGCCAAACAGTTGCTCTGCCTCAACCCAGTCGGCAATCACCACCTGAGATAAGGTAGAAAAATTATCCACTTCCCGCTCAGCGTCACGATAGCGAATCGTATGACCAGAGATCTCGTAATGACCTCCCGTCAGGTGACCGGCATTGTGCTGCAAGGCACGTGCGGCATCGGCAAGAAGATTAAGATACTCAAGCTCTTCGGGTGCTTTGGCCAGCATGAAAGGGGATGAGGCTCTGGGCTGTAACAATTGCTCCAGGGCAAATTGCAAACGTGGTTGAGTATCACTCAGTAATGTGTCGTTTTCTTCAGTGACATGTGGCTGTGCAAAAATCTCCTGATAGCTTTCGGTATCAGGGACAAGGTCACGCCATGCAAGTTTCGTAATGGTCAAAGTTGATGTTTTTTAGTCTGTTGTAAAAGACGCGATTATAGCGTAACCGTCCGCGCTTCACACGTGGAATGCGATGGCAAACGCACAGGAGGCTGCAGAGTGGCTCACAGCCTGAAGATTCTTTTCTTCAGATGCTAAAAAAGCTGATATTCTGATAAGAGTGACACGGTAACATTGAGATCGCCATGAAATATCAACAACTTGAGAATCTTGAAAGCGGTTGGAAGTGGAAGTACCTGGTGAAGAAGCATCGCGAAGGGGAATTAATAACCCGTTATGTGGAGGCCAGTGCAGCCCAGGAGGCCGTGGATTTGTTGCTTACGCTGGAAAATGAACCGGTGCGGGTCAATCTCTGGATTGACGAACATATGAGTCCCGCGCTGCAAAACCGCATGAAACAGACGATACGCGCGCGGCGTAAACGTCATTTCAATGCTGAGCATCAGCACACGCGAAAGAAATCTATCGATCTGGAATTTATTGTCTGGCAGAGACTGGCAGGGCTGGCACAGCGGCGAGGCAAAACGCTATCAGAGACCGTAGTGCAGCTGATTGAAGATGCAGAGAATAAAGAGAAGTACGCTAACAAGATGTCTTCGCTAAAGCAGGATCTGCAGGCGCTGTTAGGCAAAGAGTGACTGGTTTTCATCAAAGCTGTTTTGCTGACAGCMAAAAAAAACCCCGCAGCGCGGGGTTTTTCATAAGACGGAAACTTAAGCCTGCGGCTGAGTTACAACGTCTTTGATGCCTTTAACTTCGATCTCAACGCGACGATCCGGGGCCAGGCAGTCGATCAGTGCAGCGCGAGCTTTCACGTTGTCACAGGTGTTGCCAGTAACCGGGTTGGATTCGCCCATACCACGTGCGGAGATCTTGTCAGCCGGGATACCTTTAGAGATCAGGTAATCAACAACAGACTGAGCACGTTTCTCAGACAGACCCTGGTTGTAAGCGTCAGAACCGATGCGGTCCGTGAAGCCCAGAACCACTACGGAACCGTCTTTCGGATCCAGGTTGCTCAGCTGGCTGTACATCTGATCCAGAGCCTGCTGGCCTTCTGGTTTCAGAGTCGCTTTGTTGAAGTTGAACAGAACGTCAGACTTCAGAGTGAAGTGTTTGGTCTGTACTTCAGGAGCCGGAGCCGGCGCCGGCGCTACGATCGGAGCAGCTTGTTCCTGCTGACCGAAACGGTAAGAAACACCTACGCTCAGCAGACCGTTGTCTGGACGAGTACCGATGGTGTTAGCGTCACCGATGTTGTTGGTCCACTGGTATTCCAGACGGGTAGCGATTTCAGGAGTAATTGCGTACTCAACACCACCTGCGAATACTGGGGATACGCCAGTATCGTGGTCTTTAAAGGAAGCGCCACCAGGTTCGTTAGCCTTGGTGTCTGCACGCCATACCATACCACCCAGACGAGTGTAGATGTCCAGATCGTCAGTGATTGGGTAACCCAGTTTAGCGGTCAGCTGAACGCCCTGAGCTTTGTAAGCGCCGTTGATGTTGTCGCCTTTGTACGGCATACGACCTAACCAGTCGTAACCCATTTCAAAGCCAACATACGGGTTAACCTGGTAACCACCGAACGCACCGGCACCCAGTTGGTTTTCGTGGGTCGGACCGTTGTTGTTGATGAAACCAGTGTCATGGTACTGGGACCAGCCCAGTTTAGCACCAGTGTACCAGGTGTTATCTTTCGGAGCGGCCTGCGCTACGGTAGCGAAACCAGCCAGTGCCACTGCAATCGCGATAGCTGTCTTTTTCATTTTTTGCGCCTCGTTATCATCCAAAATACGCCATGAATATCTCCAACGAGATAACACGGTTAAATCCTTCACCGGGGGAGTAGTTCAATAGTTACTCTACCGATATCTGCGGCTTACGCCGAGCACCCCTGGCGATGTAAAGTCTACAACGTAGTTGAAAACTTACAAGTGTGAACTCTGTCAGGCATATGAAAAAAAAAAGCTTGTATACATAATATTTAACATTTGGCGCATCAGAATTTATCGCCAGATTTCGCGGGAACCGCGTGCGCCAAGCGTTCACAGAAAAAAAACGTTAGTCCTCAATGTGAAGGTCGAGGAGGAAAAAAAATTCCAGGATAAATCCTAAATTTACTCAATGATACAAATTTGAGTGAATTTTTAGCCCGGTTTGCTGTCTCCTGGCATGAGTGTGCGCATTCACGGGACGCATGATAAATCCCATCGCATTTCCTTCATCTGCCGCCTTAACCAATTCAGCATGTTCTTCTTCTGTTAATTCTTCTGTCAGCCAGCCAATTACCACGCTGTAGTTGCCCGTGCGCAATGCACGAACCATTGATTCCAGCGTATGGCAGGGGGACAGTTGGTTAATTTGCATCACTTTAGTTAGCGGAAGCCCGGCAGACTGAACCCATTCACGGCTCAGCTTCTGTTGTGGTGTCAGCCAGAGCTGCCAGCGCGATTGCTGTCCTAACTGCTGAAGAAGCGGTAGCAGCAGTAACTGCGTCATCATGGGCTGGTCTTCGCGGTAGACCACTTCGCTGATAAGCCCGGTGGACACTTTCTCGGAAGAGACGCGCGCCATCGTGTTCGATGTGGAAGAGAATGACGGAGAACGATTTGCGTAGCCTGAAGTGTACATAATCAATCCAGCCCTGTGAGTTACTGTATGGATGTACAGTAACCCTGATGTCGTGAAAGATCAACTTTATTTTCGGAAAGAGACTCGCAATTTTTATTCATGGTAGCGGTAAAAACGAAATTCAGCTTGCCCCTTGAGAATAAGTTGCCTATTTTCGTCATTAACGGATTCGTGACGGCAAATCATTCTTTTAGTTTATGATTTAAAAGGGAATTTTATGAAAATTCACTCCTATGACAGGATCTATAAATCACAGGAATATTTATCTTCTCTGGGGACGATCCACTTCCGCTCACTGTTTGGCAGTTACAGTCTGACAATCAGGAATACCGTCTTTGCGATGGTTGCCAATGGGGAGCTCTATCTGCGTGCCTGTGAGCAAAGCGTACAGTATTGCGTGCAACATTCCCCGGTCTGGCTGACGTTTCTTAAACGCGGGCGTCCGGTCATGCTTAATTATTATCAGGTTGATGACACTCTTTGGCGCGACCAGCAACAGTTGATCCAGTTGTCGAAGTTTTCGCTGGATGCCGCGTTGCAGGAGAAATTGTCCCGCAGTACTCAGCAGCGGCTTAAGGATCTCCCCAATATGACCTTTCATCTGGAGAGTTTACTGAATGAAGCGGGGATCTACGACGTCGCCACCCTGCGAATGCTGGGCGCTAAAATGTGCTGGTTGCGACTGCGACAAATGAACAAATCCATCACTGACAAGGTGCTGTTTAATCTTGAAGGGGCTATTTATGGCATTCATGAAGCGGCGCTCCCGGCGATACGCCGCCAGGAGCTTGCTCTGTGGGTTAAGTCGCTTTCGCCGGTGCCGATGTCGGTGGAGAAGAGTGAGTGATTTGCCGTTGTAGCCGCCCCATTTCCGGCAGCAGGGCCACCAGTAAACCGACCTGCTGAATCACCAGTGGTTCTTTGCTGTCCGGACGTGGCTCAAGCTGTTGAATGCGCTGTTTCAGTTCGGCGAGAGCTTGCTGCACGCGCGCTTCATCGGCCGGGAGATGATGCAGCGCATCATCGACATAACAGACCGCATCGTCCAGCAAAGCCAGCACGTCGGGGTTGGTGAGTTGCTCACGATGCGCACCTAAAGCAGAAATATAACTGGTGAATGTATGATTGAGGCAGAGTAAACGGAACGCGGCCTCACGTGTTTGTGCCGTCACGTCGGGCTCGCTGGACATATTCGACACCACGGAGGCCAGCTCAGCATCGCGGTTATGGGCATCGCGACGGGCAATCCGATACGCCAGTCGATTATCGCGTCCCTGATGGTACTGCTCCAGGATGGCGTCAAGATAACGACAGTTTGCATCGGTCGCTCTTTCCATCACTCGCGGGAGGTTTCGGAAACGCCAGTCCGGCCAGATAAAGCTCACTGCCGCCCAGGCGATGGCGCAGCCGATGAGCGTATCAATCACCCTGGGGAGGGCGACTTCAAACCCTTCGCCGAGCAAGTTGAAGCACAGCAGGACCAGCAGCGTGATAAACATAGTGGCGTGGGCATACTGGACGTTGCGAAAGGCAAAGAACAGAACGCCGGTGATCACCAGTAAAATAAGCTGACCTTCCAGCGACGGAACAAACCATAAAATCGGGATACCAATCGCCACCCCGACCAGCGTACCGATAATCCTCAGCGCCAGGCGGTGCCGCGTGGCGTTGTAGTTTGGCTGACAAACAAACAGGCTGGTCAGCAGGATCCAGTAACCGTGATGCATACCGGTTATCTGAATGATCGCGTAGCCGACGCACAAAACCAGAGACATCCTGACCGCATGGCGAAACAGCGCCGATTCGGGGGTAAAGTTACGACTCAGACGCAGCCAGATATCGCTGAACCCGTGCGGACTGTCATCGGCGAGCTGGCTCTCCGATTCGTTACGCGGCATAGCCTGCGCCTGTTCTGATTCAATTGTTGCCAGTTGTGCATCGATGGCGCGCAAATTAGCCAGTAAAAATCCCAGCGTTTTCAGCAGATCGGCGGAGGCGCCGTTTGCCCGCATTCGCTCAAGCGCGGCGTCGAGATGCGTGAAGGCGCGTTCAAAATGCGGATCGTGCTGATAGGGGACGCGCAACAAAATACAGCGCGACAGTTGCAGACAGGCCTGGCCCTGCATCGACATCAGGCGTTGAAAGCGAAACATCACGTCGCTGTGACGGAAATGGTCACGTAGCGTCTGGTATTGAATATGCGAGGAGCTGGCGCGCTCATGAATATCCTGCGCCACAAAGTAGTAATGCAGAGTTCGCCGTGTGCCGCGCTGCCCCCGGTCGCCGCGCAGGCGAGTCAACAGGGACACTTTCGTCTGATTCAGTGTCGCCATCAGTTGGCCGTTGGCCAGCGCTAAGTCATAAAGCGGTGCCTGGCTTTCATTTTCAATATCCGGGTCAAAAAGCCGTGACTTCAGCTCCAGATAGTGCGCCAGTTGCTCATAGCTGCGTGCCAGATTGTCCTGCAAGGGACGAATTGGGAACAGCAAATGGCCGATAAGCGTCAGCCCGTTGTACCAGATAGCGCCCGCCAGCAGCAGAAGCGGTTGCTGATACCATTGGGCGTACAACGACGCCCCAAGCATGGTGTAAATGGCGATCAGCAATGCGCCAAAGGCAATCGTCGCATAACGCTGCCCTAAACCGCCGAGCAGGATAAAACCGCTGGTAGAGAGCGTCAGTCCGATGGCGAACAGCCATGGGTAAGGAAACAGTAGCTCGACTGACGCAGAGGCGATAAAAAAGCAGATTAGCGTAATGATCAGGTTGCGCAGACGACCCGCGAGACGATCGTCCAGATCGGTCAGCGCCGCTGCCACCATCCCCAGCGTCAGGGGGATGGTCAGTTTGACATCACCCAACCACCAGGGCAGCGCTGTTGTTCCGCAGAGGGCGATAAAAATACGCACGTAATACAGCCAGGTGCTGTTCCAGGTATAGCGGCGAAGCAGGGGACTTAACATACTGACTTAGCGTCCTGATGACTCAAAACGGCGACGGGCGTTCGCTTCGCGTGCTGCACGTGCGACTTCTACGGAGACAACCCGACGTCCCACTGGCCAGAGTGCAATCGCGGCTATCTTAAAGTTCGCAATGCCAACCGGAATACCAATGATCGTGATGCACTGGGTGATACCTGCGGCGATGTGCATCAGACACAGCCACCAGCCGAAGAAGATCAGCCAGAAAATATTCAGCAGCGTCCCGCCCGTATTCATCAGCACACTTTTACCCGCCGGATCCAGTTCATCAATATGAACCGCTTCGTTTCCGTAAGGCAGCAGCGACAACCTGGTGATTTCCCAGCATGAGCGGGTGAGCGGCAGGGTGAAGATCAGCACTATACTGACCAGCGTTGCCAGGAACCAGGACAGCGTGGTGGCAAAACCCCCCAACACAAAATTCAAAATATTCAGAACGGTACGCATAAACCCTCGATTGATTCTGGTTTTCTGTGATTTCCGGCAATTGTAACGTTTTTTTGGGCTGGAGCACGTATTCTCTGGCGGTTACACTGAGAAGAAATACGCTTTGTCTGGATCGGCTGAGTCATGGAACTGAAAGCAACGTCTATTGGTAAACGTCTGGCGCAACACCCGTATGATCGGGCGGTGATCCTTAATGCCGGCATTAAGGTATCGGGCGATCGCCATGAATATCTCATTCCCTTCAATCAGTTACTGGCGATTCATTGTAAGCGCGGGCTGGTGTGGGGTGAGCTGGAATTTGTGCTGCCGGACGAAAAAGTGGTGCGACTGCATGGCACCGAGTGGGCAGAAACTCAGCGCTTCCATCACCATCTGAATAGCCGCTGGCAGCAGTGGAGCCAGGAGATGAGTGAAGTTGCGGCTGGCGTACTGCAGGAGCAACTGGATTTGATTGCAGCCCGAACCGGGCAAAATGCCTGGCTGACGCGCGAGCAGACGACGGGATTACAGCAACAGATCCTGCGGGCGTTTGCTGCGCTGCCGTTACCGGTTAATCGGCTGGAAGAGTTTGATAACTGTCGCGATGCGCTGCGACAGTGCCAGGCGTGGCTGAAAGATATCGAGGCATGTCGCCTGCAGCATAACCAGGCGTATACCGAAACGATGTTGACGGAATACGCCGATTTTTTCCAGCAGGTGGAGTCATCGCCGCTCAATCCGGCTCAGGCCAGAGCGGTCGTTAATGGCGAGCATTCTTTGCTGGTGCTGGCTGGGGCCGGTAGCGGTAAAACATCCGTGCTGGTGGCGCGGGCGGGCTGGCTGCTGGCGCGGGGCGAAGCGGCCGCAGATCAGATCCTGCTGTTGGCTTTTGGCCGTAAAGCGGCGCAGGAAATGGACGAGCGTATCCGCGAGCGGCTGCATACCGAGGAGATAACGGCGCGGACGTTCCATGCTCTGGCGCTGCATATCATCCAGCAGGGCAGCAAAAAAGTGCCGACCATCAGTAAGCTGGAAAATGATACCGCCGCGCGAAATAAACTGTTTATCAGCACCTGGCGTCAGCAATGCAGCGAGAAAAAAGCGCAGGCGAAGGGCTGGCGACAGTGGCTGGAAAAGGAGATGCAGTGGACAGTGCCGGAAGGTAATTTCTGGGACGATGAAAAACTACAGCGTCGTCTGGCCTCGCGTCTGGATCGCTGGGTGAGCCTGATGCGTATGCATGGTGGTGCCCAGGCTGAAATGATCGCCTGCGCACCGGAAGAGATCCGGGATCTGTTCAGCAAGCGCGTAAAGCTGATGGCCCCTTTGCTGAAGGCCTGGAAAAGCGCGCTGAAAGCGGAAAATGCCGTCGATTTTTCCGGTCTGATTCATCAGGCCATAGTGATTCTGGAAAAAGGGCGTTTTGTGAGTCCGTGGAAGCATATTCTGGTAGATGAGTTTCAGGATATCTCCCCGCAGCGTGCCGCGCTGCTGGCTGCATTGCGTAAGCAAAATAGCCATACCACGTTGTTCGCCGTCGGGGATGACTGGCAGGCTATTTACCGTTTTAGCGGTGCGCAGCTTTCCTTAACGACCGCATTTCATCAGACCTTCGGCGACGGTGACCGTTGCGATCTCGACACCACCTACCGTTTCAACAACCGCATTGGCGAAATCGCTAACCGCTTTATTCAGCAGAACCCACATCAGCTCAAGAAACCGCTTAATAGTCTGACGACGGGAGATAAGAAAGCCGTTACGTTGCTGGATGACACGCAGCTTGATGCGTTGCTGGATAAGCTTTCCGGTTATGCGAAAGCCGACGAGCGGATTCTGGTGCTGGCGCGTTATCACCATCTGAAACCGGCCAGTCTCGAAAAGGCGGCAACCCGTTGGCCTAAGCTACAACTTGATTTCATGACCATCCACGCCAGCAAGGGGCAACAGGCGGATTACGTTATCATTGTCGGGCTACAGGAAGGGAGCGATGGTTTCCCGGCACCGGCGCGTGAATCCATCATGGAAGAGGCGTTGCTGCCGGTCGTGGAAGATTTTCCGGATGCGGAAGAGCGGCGGTTGCTTTACGTTGCCCTGACCCGCGCCCGCCATCGGGTCTGGCTGCTGTACAACAAAGCGACCCCCTCACGCTTCGTGGAGGATCTCAAAGACCTGGACGTGCCGGTGGTAAGAAAACCGTAAGCAACAGGCGACGCCCGTCGCCTGCGCGGGATTACTTGAGGCGCTCAGCCAGATAACGCGGATAGTCCGGAATGAGCACGTCAACGGCATCATTGAAGTGTGGCGACTGGATAATGAAATCCGCCGTGGCGACGTTGGTGGCGACAGGGATATTCCAGACGGTCGCCAGGCGCAGCAACGCTTTCACATCCGGATCGTGCGGAACCGCGTTAAG
The DNA here is from genome assembly GCF_016906145.1 of Citrobacter sp. MGH 55. Classification (NCBI taxonomy): domain Bacteria; kingdom Pseudomonadati; phylum Pseudomonadota; class Gammaproteobacteria; order Enterobacterales; family Enterobacteriaceae; genus Citrobacter; species Citrobacter sp. MGH 55. The sequence continues at coordinate 4,326,872 of NZ_CP070239.1, read as the reverse complement.
CGGATCCCAAAAGAAAATCAGCACATCAATTTTCCCTTCAGAAATCAATGCGCCAACCTGCTGATCGCCGCCCATCGGACCGCTCAGCATGGCGTTAACGTCCATACCCGTCGCGCGTTGAATAAGATTTCCGGTCGTCCCGGTGGCGTAGAGCACATGTTTTTCCAGCAACGGCTGGTGGCGTTCTACCCAGCTCATCAACATCTTTTTGCAGTGATCGTGTGCAACCAGCGCAATGTGCTTACGCGCCGGCAAAGTGCGAGTCGTCAGTTCCATCATTCAGTTCCATTGTGGGTTTTGCTACAGAGTACTGAATGTGCCTGATGCTGCAAGAGAAAGACGAAAAAAAAGCCGGACGGAACAAAACATCAGGACGAGGGCTGTTTCTCCGCCCATTGCAGAAAGCTATTACGCGTTTGCGGGTCCGCCTGGCGAAACCAGTATTTCAGACGCTGTTCTGTGAGCGTCTGAGATTGCGGCGGGATGGTATCCAGCTCTGAGACCCCCGACAGCAGAGTGCTGTCGTCGGCCATCATCGTCGCGAACTGGGGTAAGGAAGCACGTTTTGCCGATTTATTGTAGCGCTCCGTTTCTGCCTCAAAATCAATGGCTTTAGTTTTTGAGGTAATGGCGAGGATATCCAGTTGTACCGGGATCGGCATCGCATTGCCATCCAGTAATTCCAGCCGTGGCGCCACGTCAAAATGGCTGGCGTCGCGGTCGCTTTCCAGGCGCGGAAGGTGAAAATTAACCTGCTCCACGCGCTGAGTGTCAAAACTGATCACCAGCGGCGGGGAAATGTAGAGCTGTTCTGCATGGCTGGGGAGGCGGATTGTCTTCTCAACCCGAAAAACAAGTTGATGGGGCCCATTATCGAGCTCAATGCTGTCCGCGCCGCGCAGGAGTGAACTGGAGACCTTTTTGCCGTCCAGTACCAGCAGGTCAATGTCGGTTGAAAGACGAAGAGTGGTAGCGAAAACCGTGACCGGCAAGCAGAGGGCTATCATCAGGGTCACAGTGCCGGTTTTCATAGGGTTCTCCTGTCCAAAGACCGCCCGGTAACAATGTATCAAAATTTTTCGATAATCATGTTTACTAACATATAGACATATTTTGGCGTTTTGCTCTCATACTTACGGGTGGGACGCATGGTTGGGTTGTCAGGATTGTCGTACACTTTGCAAAACAGCCTGGAGAATGATGATGAAAGAGACCGATATTGCTGGCATTTTAACCTCGACCCGAACCATTGCGTTGGTTGGCGCAAGCGATAAGCCTGACCGTCCAAGCTACCGCGTGATGAAGTATTTACTCGATCAGGGCTATCACGTGATTCCGGTTTCTCCGAAGGTTGCCGGTAAAACCTTGTTAGGGCAGCAGGGCTACGCGACGCTGGCGGACGTGCCGGAAAAAGTGGATATGGTGGATGTGTTCCGTAATTCAGAAGCGGCATGGGGCGTCGCTCAGGAAGCGATTGCGATTGGCGCGAAAACGCTGTGGATGCAATTGGGCGTGATTAATGAGCAGGCTGCGGTGCTGGCGCGCGAAGCGGGATTGATGGTGGTGATGGATCGCTGCCCGGCGATTGAGATCCCACGACTGGGGTTAACGAAGTAAGTTGACGAGTCTGGCGTCCGAAAGAAGACAGGCCCGAGAAGCAATGCGCCATCGGGCCCTGGCAAGGATCAGTTACGCAGGCGAGGAGCCTGCAACTGTTTACGAATGGTCTGAGCAAGCTCATCCATCGAAGGCTGTTCAGGATGCTCGTCCTGCGTTTCGCTGCTTAGCTGCGCTTCGGCAAGATAGGTATGCACTGGACGACCGTCATCATCTTCCATCACCACGTGATACCACGGAGCGGCGCGAAGCTCGTCGTTGACCGCCAACTCATCAGGTGACGGCTCTGCAAGCGAATAGACCGGGTCGATATCCACGACCACTCCGAGATATCCTAACAGGGAATGGCGGACCTGCTGGCCGATACCGAATTTGCTGGCAATCATAGTCACCTCCCGGGAAATCATTACTCTCGATATGAGGGTAAAATTCCACTTTTCAAGTTACATGACGCGACAGGCAAACCCTTTCAGATACAGCCCTTCCGGGTAGGTAGCGATCACGGGATGATCGGCGGCCTGACGGAACTGCTCTATAAATTGTACATCACGCCCCGCATCAATTGCGGCATCGGCGATGATTTTCTGAAATAAATCTGTTGTCATCAGGCCGGAACAGGAGAACGTCAACAGCACGCCGCCCGGATTCAGCAACTGGATCGCCAGCATGTTGATATCCTTGTAACCCCGACATGCCCCCATCAACTGGCTTTTGTTTTCGACAAACTTCGGCGGATCCATCACGATGACATCAAACTTTTCGCCACGATCGCGATAGGTTCGTAACAGTTTAAAGACATCGTCACGGACAAATTCTGCCTTGCTGAGATCGAGTTTGTTGAGTTCAACGTTCTGTTTCGCAATATCCAGCGCTTCCTGGGAGGTATCGACGCTGATCACCTGACGGCAACCGCCCATCAGCGCAGAAACAGCAAAACCTCCGGTGTAGGAGAAACAATTGAGCACCCGCTGGTTTTCGACATAACGGCGCGTCGCCAGACGGCTGTCACGCTGATCGAGGTAATAACCGGTTTTGTGACCGCCCTGGATATCCACCAGCAGCTTCATACCGTGCTCTTCAATTGGCAGCAGTGCAGGGGGGATCTCACCGGTGACCGGGCCTTGCGTCAGCTCCATCCCCTCTTTTTTACGTACCGCGACATCGCTACGGTCATAAATCGCACATTCCGGGTAGAGCGCTTGCAGCGCGCTAATCAATGCGGCACGCTGATATTCCGCGCCAGCGCTGAGCAGTTGCAGCACCAGGAAATGACCGAAGCGGTCGATGGTTATGCCCGGCAAGCCGTCGGATTCTCCGGCGATCAAACGATAGCTGTCCAGACCATCTTTTTTCGCCAGCCAGTCGCGCCATTGCTGCGCCTGTTGCAGACGGCGGGTGAAGAAGGCGATATCGACAGACTCGTTCTTGTCGAAGGTCCAGACGCGTGCGCGGATTTGCGACGCCGGGGAAAAGGCGCCACGGGCTAACCATTTACCCTGATGGTCAACAATGTCGATGGTTTCACCGAGGTTGGCTTTACCTTCCATACGGGCAACGGCACCAGAAAAGACCCACGGATGACGGCGAAGTAATGATTTTTCGCGCCCTTTGGCTAACACTAAACGTACACTCATAATTAACGGTTCTGTCGAATCAAAGAAATGGGCGCCATTGTCCTGAGTTTTACCCGGATTTGCAACGCGCCCGAGGATGTGAAGGAGAATAACAATGTCGAGAGTCTGCATTATCGCGTGGGTTTATGGCCGGGTTCAGGGCGTGGGATTTCGCTATACCACGCAGCAGGAGGCACGGCGTCTGAGCTTAACCGGTTACGCAAGGAACAGGGATGATGGCAGCGTGGAGGTGGTTGCCAGCGGCGAAGCGGAGCAGGTCGACAAATTACTGAAATGGCTCAAGGACGGCGGCCCGCGTTCTGCCCGGGTAGACAGAGTCCTGAGTGAGCCGCACCGTCCTCGAGAGGCGTTTACCGGTTTTAGTATTCGTTATTAAATACACTTCACCGGTTTTGGCAGGCCAGCAATTTTAGTGGCCTGTTTTGCCGGGCCTTTTGGAAACAGACGATACAGATAACGGCTGTTGCCTTTCTCCTCGCCAAACTTATTCGCCATCGCTTTGACTAACATACGAATCGCAGGCGAGGTATTAAACTCCAGATAAAAGTCGCGCACAAAACGCACCACTTCCCAGTGTTCCGGGGAGAGGATAATTCCCTCGTTTTCAGCAATGACCACCGCCATCGGCTCGCTCCACTGCGCGCTATCTTTCAGATAGCCGTCGGCGTCGGTAGCGATTTCTTTACCTTCAAAGATCAACATAATTCTTCACTGCGTTAGACAACCTGGCGGCAGTTTACCAAAAAACAAAGCCCCGCATAAGCGGGGCCGGGTGTCATGCCTGATTGCCGTTAATCGCGGCTGGCGAAGCCCAAAATGCTGAGCAGGCTGACAAAGATGTTGTACAGCGAAACGTAGAGGCTAACCGTTGCGCGGATGTAGTTGGTTTCACCGCCACGGATGATGTTGCTGGTTTCAAACAGGATTGCGCCTGAAGAAATCAGGATAAACACCGCGCTGATCGCCAGGTGCAGCGCTGGCAGTTGCAGGAAGATGTTAGCAACCATACCAATCAGTACCACCACAATACCGGCCATCAGCATGCCGCCGAGGCAGGACATGTCTTTGCGGGTGGTCAGCACATAGGCGGAGCAGCAGAAGAACACCAGCGCGGTGCCGCCCAGCGCCATACCGATCACGTCGCCCATTCCAGCGGACAGGTAAGCGTTCAGAATCGGCCCAAGGATGTAACCGAGGAAACCAGTGAAGGCAAACGCGGAAATAATACCGCTTGGCTTGTTCGCCGTTTTATAGGTCAGGAACATCAGCCCGTACATCCCCACCAGCGTCAGAATCAGACCCGGAGAAGGCAGCATCAGCACGGTGCTGGCGGTGGCGGTGATCGCCGAAAATGCCAGCGTCAGGCTCAGCAGAAAATAGGTATTGCGCAGAACTTTGTGCGTGCTAAGTAGCGATGTACGGTCATGTGATGAACTAACAATACGATCCATGAGTCACTCTCTTATGACAGATGTAATTAATGATGGAGGATAATGAAAACACAGACGACGACACAGCGCTTTTACCCATCTTTACTCATTTGATCTAAATCAGGTTTCATCGTGGGTAACAGTAAATAGCTGATAAAGTATGAGTGTCGTGCTGAATAAATGGTCAATCTGTTGTTATTTCAGGCTATTAACAGCATTTTGACTGTTTTTCAGGCAAACGAACACATTCGGGCTTTACACAGCGCATCGGGATGTTTATAGTGCGCCTCATTCCGGAAGTGTGGCCGAGCGGTTGAAGGCACCGGTCTTGAAAACCGGCGACCCGAAAGGGTTCCAGAGTTCGAATCTCTGCGCTTCCGCCAGATTAAACAAGGGGTTACCGAAAGGTAACCCCTTTGTTTTTTTGGCTGTTGGTATAGTGTTGGTATATTCACTTGGTATATTTCCCCATACAGCCAATGAAA
>NZ_CP070239.1:4312370-4312474 GCF_016906145.1 Citrobacter sp. MGH 55 | reverse complement strand
ACGGAAAAAACGGCTGAAGCTGCATTCCACTGAAAATTCTTGGGTTGTCGGGCGTTGTGAATCCTACGACAAAAAGACTGGTTACCGCTGGGGCGCGCCTAAAA
>NZ_CP070239.1:4303815-4304572 GCF_016906145.1 Citrobacter sp. MGH 55 | reverse complement strand
GCCTGACCTCTTTCAATAACACACAGCGCCATCCGAATTAACGGAGGTGAGGCCTATGAAAATGCCATACAAACAAGATTTCATCGCTGCGCTACTTGCCGCCAAGGAGCAGGGTATTGGTGCAATGCTGGCTTTTATCATGGCGTACCTGCGTGGTCGCTATAACGGCGGCGCGGTAACCAAAACGCTAATTGATGCGCTGATGTGCGCGATGATTGCCTGGTTCGTTCGTGACCTTCTGGACTTTATCGGCCTGAGCAGCAACCTCGCCTACATAGCCAGCGTCTTTATTGGATACATCGGCACCGATTCGATCGGCAATCTGATTAAAAAATTCGCAGCCAAAAAGGCGGGAGTTGACGATGCAAACCAGTCATGACGGCATTGCACTGATAAAAAAATTCGAAGGTTGTCGGCTGACTGCCTATCCAGACCCTGGGACAGGCGGCGCACCGTTGACGATTGGCTATGGCTGGACTCACCCGGTAGACGGCAAACCAGTAAAGCCCGGAATGACGATTGACCAGGACACTGCTGACCGACTGCTAAAAACGGGGCTGGTGAGCTATGAAAACGACATACTGAAGCTGGTCAGAGTGAAACTGACACAGGGCCAGTTTGATGCGCTGGTATCGTTCGCTTACAACGTCGGCTCGCGTGCACTATCGACATCCACGTTGTTGAAGAAGCTGAACGCTGGCGACATCAAAGGCGCTGCTGATGAGTTTCTGCGCTGGAATAAAGCTGGTGGCAAAGT
>NZ_CP070239.1:4265094-4265206 GCF_016906145.1 Citrobacter sp. MGH 55 | reverse complement strand
GGGAGAGGGATTTGCTTACGTTTTATGAAGTTGCTGCGATTAATCATAGATTGCTGGATATCAGTGATACATGGTCTGATTTGTGGATATGCCTTTACTATCTGCCAGTAGG
>NZ_CP070239.1:4264530-4264766 GCF_016906145.1 Citrobacter sp. MGH 55 | reverse complement strand
CTGACGAACGTCCGATAGTGCGAGTATTGAATGATTGCCAGCCGGTGCGGATTCTACATATGCAATATGACAAAACAATGCTCTTATTCTGACACCAGCCACATATCAGAATCTTCAAACATTTCCTCCAGCATGCGGTTCAGCTTTTCTTTCTCAGTTTTGGTGCAGTCGCTGTTTAAGGCGTTAGCCTGCATTGGCTTTACCCTCACCTCAGCATCGGGAAAAATCCGGTGTAC
>NZ_CP070239.1:4263793-4264484 GCF_016906145.1 Citrobacter sp. MGH 55 | reverse complement strand
CCTGCAACGTTTCTCTTGTCATAAACCAGCTCAACAAACATTTTTACCTTCTCCCTTTACTGGTTGGATATACAGTATATATACTGTGTTTTTATCCAGTGTCAATAGTGGAGGTAACTATGGGCTTTCCCTCTCCGGCGGCTGACTATGTCGAGCGCCACATATCGCTAGATGAGAAGCTGATTTCCCATCCAGCTGCTACATACTTCATGAGAGCAGGGCAGACATACTGGAGAGAAGGCATCATAAATGGTGCCTTGTTAGTGGTAGATAGCTCCCTGTTACCTTGCGATGGTTCTTTGCTCATCTGTAGGATAGATGGTGATTTAAAGATAAAACGCTTCCGCGTGCACCCAAGACCTCACCTGGTGAACTTGGAGAACGGTAAGCGCGAAGAGATACCTGACGCAATGGGTGACTACAATGTGACTTCTCCAGTATTTGGGGTGATCACTTACATCATCAATGATGCACGATCGGGAGAGTTTGATAGCTGCCCTGTCATCTAATATGACGGTGGTTTCACCCCCATTTCACCCCAGTTTCACCCCGTACAAATTTCAGGCATAAAAAAACCAGCCRTAAAAGGCTGGTTYTTMWGGRGWATTTTGGTCGGCACGAGAGGATTTGAACCTCCGACCCCCGACACCCCATGTCGGAGTGCTACTGTCTTGAAGACTGCTATGTGCCA
>NZ_CP070239.1:4233294-4262060 GCF_016906145.1 Citrobacter sp. MGH 55 | reverse complement strand
CGGTCTTGAAAACCGGCGACCCGAAAGGGTTCCAGAGTTCGAATCTCTGCGCTTCCGCCAGATTAAAAAAAGGGGTTACCGAAAGGTAACCCCTTTGTTTTTTTGGCTGTTGGTATAGTGTTGGTATATTCACTTGGTATATTTCCCCATACAGCCAATGAAATCAGTCATCTTTTCTTATCATTGTGCGATCCTGGTGCTCAGGCGAATAACGCTTGCCAACGATTTTTATCGTTTCAACCGCACATCGCTTCTATTTCTGTTTAAACGTCAAGGGTGCGGCCAGTCTGTCCGAATGGAACATGTCCACAGCATGGCGCGAATTTTTATGCCTGTAGAGTGTGTTTATCTCGTGCACGTTAAGCACAATAGCGCTATCAACGGTACCCTGCATCCAGCCTGCGCTGCTATAAACAATAGCGTTGCTCATTATTTCTGCTTCTTGCGCACAACAGACTTAATGATCTTTTATTCTGCTCGCGTTATGCCAGACGCAGATAGGGTTAATGGCACATGTATGACCAATGGAGAGCAGACAATCCATGCGAATAATGTGTCTATTATTGGCCCTACAACGGAAGCGCGAACGACAGGTGTTCTGTCGCTCCCGTTTAGCCAACCACACAGGTGAGGTAATTATTATCATTTAAAAGGGTTAAGTGAATTTTACTCAGCTAAATAACCACCATCAATGGGATAAACGCCTCCGGTGCAAAACGCTGATTTGTCTGACAGCAAAAACAATATGAAGTCTGCTATTTCTTGCATTTTTGCCATCCTTTTCATTGGGTGACTATTTGCGAAACTGCGTACGATATTTTCAGGGAATTCACTCATTCGTGGGGTCTGGACATAGCCCGGCGCGACCGCATTGATTCGAATGCCTTGACATGCAAACTCAAGCGCTGCGGTTTGGGTTAAGCCGATTATACCATGCTTAGCCGTGGTATAAGGTGCCAACCCAGGAATGCCAACCAGTCCATTTACTGCAGATAAATTAACAATAGAGCCACCAGACTTTATCATCTGAGGTATCTCGTATTTTAAGCAGTAAAAAATGCCGCTCAATGAGGTGGCAATGACCTTATCCCAGTTTTCAACTGTCTGCTCTGTAATATTTTTATCATGCTCTCCTGTTAAGCCTGCATTATTTACAGCATAATCAAGCCTGCCAAAATGTTTGATAACGTCATCTATCATTTTCCGTACTTGTTCAGGCTGCGACACATCACATCCGATCCCTATTGCTTGTTGTCCCTGTGAAGATAACCGTTTCGCTTTTTGTTTAGCCTGCTCTGATGAGCGGGATATAATGACGACCTTCGCACCCTGTTTGTGTAATTGCTCTGCGACGGCTTCACCTATACCTGTAGTACTTCCTGTTATCACAGCTACTTTATTCTGAAAATCCATAATTCCCCCTATGAAGTAGGATTGAGTCTTACTGCTGGGGTAGTATACAAACTCGCTATGACAGTTTTTGTCAGTACTCTTTCCCCACGCAGATCCCTTCTTTAATTCTCCATTTTTTCAATAAAGTCGTTCTGCTTTCCCTGTACGTGGAATCCAGTTGCACAATCTCTTCGATTTGGTCAGTTCTGAAATGACGAAAATCATTTCTCATCTCACACCATGCAACCAAAAGCCAGCATGATTCCATATATATCAACGCGATGGGCCATATGACCCGAGAAGAGTAAACATCTTTCTTGTCACGATACGTTATGTTGATTCTTTTTTGATTTTTAATAGCACTACGAATGTCTTCGAAAAATAACTCATTCTTTTCTGAAGGGCCGGTCAGATAGGATTGACTCTCAATAAGATTTTTTAATTCACCGGGGATAACGGCATGTATTTTGGCAAGCGCATTCCTTGCGTTGTTTTTGAAATCATAATCCGTATTATGAGAAACCCAATTTAACCCAAGTATAATAGCATTGATTTCTTCATGAGAAAGATTTAAGGGAGGTAAATGAAAGTCTGACCTGATGATATATCCAATTCCTGCGCCTCCTTCAATAGACACGCCCTGGTGTTGTAGCGTTTTAATATCTCTGTAAAGGGAGCGTACACTTATTCCTAATCGATCTGAGAGAGCGGAAGCTGTGATCGGATATCGTTGTGCCCTTAATATCTGTAATAATTCGAGAAGCCTTTCTGTTCTGGTCATGTTGAAAAATCCATCTTGATCATGGACTTGATCTTAAAGCACCTGCCGGATAAGCATCTTAATACAAAACAAATGTACCTGCTTAAGTTGAGCGACTCCCCGTTGATTGATATCCCCCATATGCTATGCGTCCTTCAGCGGTGATGATGGGCATAAACATCTACTCTTTGTTCAATAGGGACCTTCAGTTTTGCCAGCTTGTCCACGCTATGCCATGGGCAGACAGTGCGTACGTCACTACTGCGCCCAGGTTTTCCATTGAGGGGAATAGTGTGCATATCGGAACACCCGCTCCGGGGCAGATTTGTCCCTGGCTGGGGGAGCCCGGAATGCGATCCTCCCGAGAGGATATTCCGCTTATCCTCTGAGGAAGCTGTGGATTATTAAAGCTCGTGTTGGGTAGTCGAGAGTAAATTCAATATTCTCTCCGTAAGTTTATCCTCATAACCTTCCTCTACCGGGTGATTAAACTTTACAAGTGGAGCAGAACTTCTGGTTTGCTCATATGATCTCTCAAGTAAACCAGGTTCGCCACTTAGGGTGTTTATCACCGTAGATAAAACGTTAATAGCAACCTTTGATGCGTGCAGATCGAGGCTCAGATCATTAAGGTTTTTCTCGAGGATTTCAATGCGTTCATTTACGTCAGCCATGTAATCTCCTGGGTATCTGGGAATAGAGGATTCAAACTAAATACGTTTAACATCAAGGTTATGTGAACCCCGGGTGGATAAATATTCAGCCAGAGGAACGATGTCGTCCGCCGCGAGTGTATCGATGTTGACATGTTGAGAGCGCTGACAGGTCAGTGCTTACATCAGTCGTTCTCCTGTGGTTGGTCTCCACAACATTGTAAAACCGTCCAGTAACAGCATTTATCAGCGCCAGTCGCTTTGCCAGCGATTTTGTAAAAGCAACGATCGCCGCTTTGGTAATCCATAATATTGTATAGACATTAGTCTTGAAGGTTGCTTCTTGCTGCCAACAAGTCGACCACTATCCCGGATAGCTTTCTTCACTACGATCGGGGCAGCGGGACGTGGTTGCTTTTTTCCGACAAGCTCCACAAAGCGTTTTTGTGGGTGTGGACAAGGCGAGCAGGAAAACGCTCTGTCTTTGTCATAATAGCCACCTGTTTTTCATTATATTTATTAGCCATTCATTCACCTCAGTCTATCTTTCTGACAAGCATAAATAAGCGTAGAACAAATTTAATGAATTCGAAGCATCATAAATACAGCCATATCTGCCTCAGCGCAAAGTGCGGTAGCCAGATATCGATTCAGCTGTGGTCGAGGATAACCCCTTGGCAATAAACGTCTTCGCCATCTGTTTCGTTAACACGCCAGCGGTTTTCGCCTCGTTATATGCCGAATTTTTCATTCTCTTTTTCCTTAATCCTCATCAGGAATAATTGAAATATGCCCATTACGCTCCAGAATGGCGTACTTAATTCTACCCGGCTCCGTAATGCCCTGGCTCTGCCGGGCAGCTACTAAGATATCGTCGAGAGAGACATCTACCATTTTCATCTTTTCCATTAATGGTTCGCCGTGCTCCAGCAGAATAACCGGTGATCCATCGAGAGCAGATTCAGCCCCATGCATCTGTTTTTTAATGAATCCGAACAATATGTCGATTGTCACCAACGTGACAATGGTGAGCATTGCTCCGGTAACGGAGAAATCATTGCCTAACAATGCCTGCTGTGTGGCTTCGCTAATAATCAACAGCAAAATCAGGTCGAAACTGGTCATTTGTAATAACGCCCGGCGTCCAGCAATCTTAAACACGACCAGTAAAATAAGATAAATGGCTAAGGCCCTCAGCACCATTTCCATACAGACCTCCTACGGATAAATAAATTGCCTGAAATCGATTTCAGGGCCGGAGTTTAATTGAATAACACTTTTTGCGCTGCCAGGCTTTACGGGGGTAACGAGTAACCAGATAGAGGTATCTTGCTGATTTTCATGCGTGTTATACACCAGGTACAGATCGTCTCCCTTGCTGTACATGCTGTCAGGTTGAGGCCAGATATTCGCTGTCTCATAAAAAGAATTGAAATCTCCACCAATGCGATAAATATTCTTCCCGGATCGTTGGTCTGTAGCAGAGATTTTTAATTTAAATTCTGTTTGCAATCGACCAAACCGTTCAAAATTTAATGTCACCTCCCCGGTAGTATTCGTTTTCATCGAATCACTGAAATAACCACCAGAAAAAACACCGACTATGGCCAGGGAAATAATACACAGTAAAACAACAAACCCAATCTTATGAAATCTCGCTTCAAAATTCAGAAAACGCTGACTCTCTTCAATGCCGGGGACTTTCATGTTTTCTCTGGGCATCTTTAACCTCACCGTTTCGCTTGTATCCCGTCAGTTATCTGATTCGTAACACTATTACCTTTTAAGACTCTTCCAGTTTGCCAGATTAAGGAATAGCAATCAGACTTAATAAGTCAAGTCGACAATGAGATGAGGGTGAAATGAAATTATCCGTGGCACCATTACTATGTTGTTTTTTAATCCCGACAGTGTTTGCTGACGATAATGGTGGGCTGAAAAAAGATACGGCACCGCCGCCGCCTCACGCCCTGGATGAGGGGTATCGTGGTGTTGAAGATGCGAGAACCATGACGGTTCAACAAGCTAAAACCATGCATGACGGCGCAACCATCTCTCTGCGTGGTAATCTGATTGACGATCTGGGTGATGATAAATTTGTTTTTCGCGATAAAACCGGCAGTATCCATACGCTGATTCCACTCTCTGTCTTTGATGGTCGCACGGTAAAACCCGATCAAATGATCAGTATTAACGGCAGTCTGGACACCAAAACGCAACCGCCTGTGGTTCGGGTTAACAGAATACAAAAGTAGCAATACTGCTGCTCGGCTCATTGCTGGCGCTTGTAAGCTGTTAACAGTTGTTTTCTGATACCACGTGAAAGGAGGGGCGCCAGTGAATCGACAACGCGATCCACTGGCGAGAGGGGAATTAAAGAACCATGCTGGCGAGCAGGATAAATATCAGCCCGCAGATGGATAACAGTGTTGACATCAGTGTCCAGGACAGCAGCGTCTCTTTGGTTGTCAGGCCGAAGAAGTCTTTAATCATCCAGAAGCTGGCATCGTTGACGTGGGAGCAGATACAGGAACCCGCCCCGGTGGCCAGCGTAATCAACGCCAGGTTGGTGTTGGGATGTACCGCCAGCAGCGGGATAACCAGTCCGGCAGTCGAGATCGCTGCTACGGTGGCAGAACCCAGGCAAATACGCAGGAACGCGGCAACGCCCCAGGCCATCAGAATCGGATTAATATCCATGCCTGAGACCAGAGTAGAAATATACTGACCCACGCCAGAATCGATGAGCACCTGCTTGAATGCGCCACCACCGCCGATTATCAGCAACAGTCCTGCGATACCGGCAATGGCTTTGCCGCAGGAGTCCATCAGTTCAGGGATTGTCTTTCCGCGACCCAGACCCATGGTATATATCGCGAACAGCAACGAGATCAGCATTGCAATCGTCGAGTTACCTAAGAACAGTAATACGTTATAGAACGTGCCTGACTCCGAGGCGTTTTTAGCATGGGTCATCTGGATAATTGTCACTACCGCCATCAGGATCACCGGCAGCATCGCGGTGAGAAAGCTGATGCCAAAGCCGGGCATTTCGTTTTCGCTGAACCGGCGGGTCGCACCGAGGGAGGCAATATTCCCTTCTTTTTTAAACGCGTCAGGAATAATCCTCTGACAGAATTTGTTCAATATCGGCCCGCAAAGAATAAAGGTCGGAATGCCGACAATAATGCCGTAGATCAGTACCAGTCCCACATCTGCGCCATATTCACGGGCAATAACGGTTGGGCCGGGATGCGGAGGTAAAAAACCGTGCGCGACCAGCAAACCGGAAAGCATGGGCACACACATAAACATCGGCGATATTTTCGCTTCACGGGCGATGGCGAATAAAATAGGTACCAGAAGAATTAAGCCAACTTCGAAAAAGAGTGCGATACCGACGATAAAGGCTGAACAGACTACCGCCCAGTCAAGCCGCTTTTTACCGAAATAATTCAGCATGGTCAGGGCGATTCGCTGTGCGCCACCCGCGTCAGCCAGTAAGCGACCGAGCATCACGCCGAAGCCGAAGATTAAACCAATATGGCCCAGCGTACCGCCAAGGCCGGATTCGACCGACGTGACGACTTTATTCAGATCCATTCCACTGGCAATGGCGACAACAATCGAGACAATAATTAAGGAAACAAACGTATTGAGTTTAATTTTAATGGTTAAAAGCAGGAGTAAAGCAATCCCTGCCACAACGATAATTAGTGGCATAACGTCCTCTCATTGTAGGGTTGCGACCGGTCATAGTCCGACTACACAATGTTTTAATAATGTGTAGCCGGGTTATTTAGCGGTCTGGATATTATTATTTTTGCTTTAAGGTGTTATTCATATAATCGTTCAGGGCCGCACCGATTTTATTCACATCGTAAACACAGCCCGTCCATGTCCCGCCGCTCACTGCCTGAAGCATCGCCCAAAGCCGGGTATCGTCTGGCAGTTCCGGATCAGGAAGTAAATCCTGGTGGCTGGGTCTGGCGTTCAATATTGCGGTAGCCTCCTCCCGTGAGGGTAATTTTTCATCGTTACGGGTTCCGAGGAAATTGACTTCGCCCTGAAGTTCGCGGCAATCAATTTTGATTTCAATAATATCCCCGGTGCGTAATTTACTGATTGGCCCCCCGGCGAGGGCTTCCGGTCCCACGTGACCAATGCACGCGCCAGTGGAAACGCCCGAGAAACGCGCATCCGTGATCAGGGAGACATGCTTACCATAAGACAGATGTTTCAGGGCGCTGGTGACCTGGTAGGTTTCTTCCATCCCGGTACCGGAAGGGCCAACGCCGATAATGACCAGAATATCGCCTGCTTTAATTTTGTCGTGCTTGATATCGTAAATTGCTGTTTTCTCGGACAGATAAACCTTCGCCACCCCTTTATGGCAATAGATGCCTTGATCATCAATTACCGAGGGATCGATGGCGGTGGACTTGATCACCGATCCTTCCGGGGCAATATTGCCGACCGGGAAGGTGATCGTTGAAGTCAGGCCACGCTCCCGCGCGCGTTGCGGTGACATGATCACCTCGTCGGCGTCGATCTGTTCCTGGTCGCGTAGCAGTTGTTTGAATCGCTGCCGCCGCTCGGAGTGTTCCCACCAGTCGAGGTTCTCCTTCAGTGTGCTGCCGGTTACGGTCATCACGTCTTCATGCAGCAATCCAAGACTGCGAAGATGCAACATCACTTCCGGCACACCGCCTGCCATGAATGCATTCACTGTCGGGTGATAAACCGGACCATTCGGGAGCACGCTCACCAGTCGGGGCACACGCTTATTGATGCGGATCCAGTCGTCAACGGTCGGGACATGGCAGCCTGCCTGATGGGCAATCGCCGGGATGTGCAGCAGCAGGTTTGTTGAACCGCCGAACGCTGCATGAACCGTCATCGCATTCTCAATCGCTTTGTCGGTAAGGATTTCCCGGGTAGTGATACCTTGTTTACATAAGTTCAACGCTGCCCGCGCGGAGGCTCTGGCGATCTCTTGCCATACCGGCTCACCGGAAGGGGCTAGCGCAGAGTGCGGGATCGCCAGCCCAAGACCTTCGGCCACCACCTGCGATGTCCCGGCGGTACCCAGAAATTGACAGCCGCCGCCCGAGGAGGCACAGGCCTTACAGCCAGCACGACGAGCGTCCTGTAGCGATAATTCGCCATTAGCGAAGCGTGCGCCGATGGTCTGCACTTTGCCGTTATCTTCTCCATCCTTCGCGGGCAGCGTCGCGCCACCAGGCACCAGCACTGTCGCTTTATCATGCTGCGCGGCGAGGGCCATCATGGTGGCCGGGAGTCCCTTATCACAGCTCGCCACGCCAATAACGGCTTTCGCATCGGGCAGGGAGCGGATCAGGCGGCGCATCACCATTGAGGCGTCATTACGGTATGGCAGTGAATCAAACATGCCCGTTGTACCCTGTGTTCGTCCGTCGCAGGGATCGGAAACATACACGGCATAGGGTAGGGCGCGGTTCGCTTTGATCACCTCTGCTGCCGCTTTCATCTGGATATCCAGCTCGTAGTGACCCTGGTGCAGCGCCAGTG
The DNA here is from genome assembly GCF_016906145.1 of Citrobacter sp. MGH 55. NCBI lineage: Bacteria > Pseudomonadati > Pseudomonadota > Gammaproteobacteria > Enterobacterales > Enterobacteriaceae > Citrobacter > Citrobacter sp. MGH 55. Next base: position 4,253,702 of record NZ_CP070239.1, on the reverse strand, counting down.
CGATGGGCTTACCGTCTTCCCCGCGTAACCCTCCCAGCGTGCTGAGTAGCAAAATGCCGTCGCGATTCAGCTCATCCGGAGACCAGCCCATTCCGGCATTCATCGTCATCCCGAACAGGTCCCCGCTCGGGCGGTTGATGAGCATCTCCGGCGTCAGCGGCAGTTCACCGTCAGGCCCATCGGCGTGCGTTCTGACGGTGTAGATATCGTGACTCTCGTCAGCAAAAATAGAGCGAACAGACATGATCTTCTCCTCAGAGCGATATAATTCCCTGCGCGACCAGCAGCGCATGGACTTTTTCTTTGGCTTCTTCTGACACATCGAGAATCGGCGGCAAGCAATACGTCTCCACCGGCAATCCCACGCACTGCATGCTGTATTTGATCAGTGAGACAAACGGCGTTTCCAGGGCGTAAATCGCCGGCAGTTGCAGCAGCTTTTGATTCAGGGTAGCGGCAGTTGCCAGATCGCCCTCGCGCCAGGCGTGGTAGATACCGACAGAGAGCTCCGGAGCAAAGTTCGCGCTGGCGGATATTGCGCCATCGCCACCCAGCAGCAGGGTGTTGAGTAAATGGTCGTCGTAGCCGCAGAAGACCGAAAATGACGGGCGCACTGACTTAACGGTGTTAATCATTGCGCGCAGATGGCCAACGCTGTCGATAGTGTCTTTGATCCCGACGATGTTCTCATTTTGCAGCGCCAGACGTTTCACGGTCTCTGGGGTTAAGTCCTGACCGGTCAGATCCGGAAAGTTGTACAGGATCACCGGCAGTGTGACGCTACGGGCGATCTGCTGGTAATAGTCGTCAAGATTGCGTGACGCGACTTTCCAGTAGTAGGGATTAATTGCGACGACGCCGTCAGCGCCGCAGGCCTGGGCATGTTGTGCCAGTTTGACCGCTTCATCAGTAGAAGGCGAACCGACGCCAATCAGGACCGGAACCCGACCACCGACAACGGCAACGGCTTCTTCGGCGAACGCCATTCGCTGGGCGGTATTCATCTGGCTAAATTCCCCCCCGGTGCCAAGGTAAAACAGCCCGTCGACTCCCTTATTGATCAGGAAGTCGGCAACCTGACGCATTGCTGTTTTATCAATGGTCCCGTCACGATGAAACGTGCTGGATACCGGTGGAATAATGCCGCTGAATTTTCTCATTACCTCAGTTTCCTTTTCGTAAATACTCATTTTCGTTTCTGTAGCCCAGCCCATAAGATATTTGCCCGGCACATTTGCGGAGCAGTTCCAGATAGCCGTCGATCTTATTTCCTGAATAAACTACAGGATCGCCTGACAGCGAGATCGCATAGTTGACCCGGTTATACATATTGAATACCGGCATACTTAAACATACCGCGCCATAGGTTGATTCTTCACTGTCTATGGCCCATCCCCGAAGTCGTGTTTTTTGCAACTCCTCCAGAAATAACTTTTTATCGGTTAACGTATTGCGCGTATGCGGCGTTAACGTGATCGCATCTAAAAAATAATCCAGTTCTTCCCGTGTTTTCCAGGCTAATAACGCTTTACCCAGCGCGGTAATGTGTAATTCCAGTTTTTTGCCAATCCAGCTTTTACTCGTTGGCACTGATTCCGGGCTTTCAACCTTGTCGAGATAGATAGCAGAATAGCGCTCCATTGCCCCCAGGTGACAAACCAGGCCGCTTTTCAGCGACAGCTCCTGCATAGGCCGTTTCGTCACCTCAAAGATATTTTGGCGGTGCAGTGCCTGACAACCCAGTTCGTAGTTTTTTATTCCCAGCGAATAATGGCCATTTTTGTTTTTAATTAAGAAGCCGCACTCCACCATCACATTTAATAAATTAAGCAGGCTGCTTTTGGGATACTGGAATTCTTTTAATAGCTCCATATAACTCGCCACGCCTACCCATGCAATATGGGTTAATATTTTTTCGGCACGGACTAATGAATTACACCCTTTGCGAACCATACTGGCTCCCTCCTGTGGTTAGAATAAATAATATCGGCATTGCACAGTTGAAAATATGCCTTGTTCAACATGCTGAACCGTAATGCGATGATTAAATGTGATCTTGTGCGCAGTTTTAATAGCAGAATTATTGCACTGCCATTACGCTGAATATGAATACCTGAAAATGAAAGACGACAGGTCGTCGTGGCATGATAAAGTGTAAATTACACAAAGAACATTCGAGGTTTGCGCGATGCAACAAATTGATTTTTACATGGTTGATGCCTTCAGTACCACGACGTTTGGCGGCAATGCCGCAGCAGTCTGTCCGCTAACCGAATGGTTGCCTGATGAGACGTTACTGAAGATGTCTAAACAACATAACCAGTCAGAAACGGCCTATTTTGTCCCCACTGAAAACGGCTTTGAGCTGCGCTGGTTTACCACGCAAGGAGAAATCAATCTGTGTGGGCATGCCACGCTGGCGGCAGCTCATGTCATCTTTGAACATCTGGATTATCCGCGCGACAGTATCCATTTTACTACCCGATTTGTTGGCCCGCTGACTGTTGCACGTAGCGGTGAATGGTTGACGCTGGATTTTCCTGCCTGGGGAACCGAGTCCGTCACGCCGCCGTCTCTTCTACTGGAGGCGTTGGGTATCACGGAATACAAAGACATGCGCGTCGGGCGGGATTATATGGTGGTGCTGGATAATCAGCAACAGGTTGACGTGCTGCGCCCGAATATCCACGCGATGATCCCTTTAGGGAAAATGGTTTGTGTCACCGCACCGGGTGAAGGGAAATACGATTTTGTCAGCCGTTTCTTCTGTCCAGGAGAAGCCGTAGCGGAAGATCCCGTTACCGGTTCAGCGCATAGCATGCTCATTCCTTACTGGGCGGAAAAACTGAACAAAACGGAGATGCTGGCGTATCAGGGGGCCGAACGCGGTGGGGAGCTACGCTGTCAGAGTGCCGGGGAGCGTGTACATATCGGCGGACAGGCAACCACGTATTTGCTGGGTAAAGTTTTGTTGCGCTAGATAGCCCTGATACCAGTCACTACAAGACTCACGAAGTCAGGATGAAGGCGCATCATGCTTAAACCGGAGTATGTCATCAGATTGAATGTCTGTCGGAAAATGACCGTAAAAAGCCAACAGCCGTAAAAAATCCGATCGGCAAATACATACCCCGCTCATTGAGCAATGTCAGAACCACATTCTCATCCATCTTATTTTATCCATACATACTGGATGGCGTACTGAGCGGAAAAGGGACATGAAAAAAAATTCCAGCGTTGCCATCCTGCTCACCGGCCAAGAGATACGTTGAGACCAGCAAAACGGCGATCGCCGGGGATATAAGTTCAATCAATTTTCATTACGGTATAGGTCTGTTCTATTGATCTGACGCGCTTAACGACTCGCTGCCGTTCGGTATGTTAGTCACACGTAACCTGACGGTGACGCCCGCAGGGGGATCAAGCGGATAATCCCTGCGACATCAAATGAGGAGGGAGTATGTTTTCTTACATCATGCTGGGTACGAACGATCTGCCACGTGCGATCGGTTTCTACGATCCGTTAATGGAGCTGCTTGGGCACCCGAAAGCAGGCCGTGGCGAAGAGGGCGCATCATGGGGGATGTTCAGTGAAAACCACACCACCGGATTGTGCGTTGGCAAACCCTTTGATGGCCAGGCCGCAGGTGTCGGAAATGGCACGATGGTGGCGCTGAATGCCCGATCCGTCGAACATATCCAACAACTTCACGCGCTCGCTCTTCGCCTGGGCGGCACGGATGAAGGCGCGCCGGGTCACAGACCACAGTATGGACAAGGCTTTCATAGCGCCTATGTCAGAGATCCCGACGGCAATAAGCTGGCGTTTGTCTACTATGCAGACGAATGCTGAACATATCTTATGCAACAGGCTCCACCGACACTGCAGGGGTTTGGGATTTCCACGCCCGATCAGGTGGCGGATGCAATTAACGCTGGTGCGACGGGGGCCATTTCAGGCTCTGCCATCGTCAGGATCATTGAGAAAAACAGAGATAATGAGGAAACGATGCTGGCTGAGTTAAAGGCATTTGTGATGAGCATGAAAGCGGCAACGCATCAGCGGTAAGTACGTTTCTATTGCCTGTCGGTAGCGGCAGGCAATGGGGGGCGCGACCCTGAATCCGGCGCTCAATTCGGTTATCCTCATCTTCGCAAATATGGCTTGCGATGGTAAATGAGGCAATGTCCGCGACGACGGGTGTGATTTCGACGGCGATCACATTTTTCCGACCTGTGCATATCCCTGCTGAAATTACGTGTTACCATTCACCTCGTAAATACCTTTCAACTCAACCCGAGGCTTTGATGCTGGAGAATGTAATCATCTGATAATCAGTTTCCCCGACCTTTTCAGGCCGGACTGATTATCAATGCGCCGAAATCGAATGCGGACACCGCTGTGTGTTTGCACGTTTTGCACATGATGATTAAACAGGTTTTCCAGTATGAATTTATCCCGTCAGGAACAACGTACCTTACACGTTCTCGCCAAAGGTGGACGTATTGCGCACGTCCGCGATGCGTCAGGCCGCGTCACCGCCGTTGAATGCTACAGTCGCGAAGGGCTGCTGCTCGCCGACTGTACACTTGCCGTCTTCAAAAAACTCAAAACCAAAAAGCTGATCAAATCCGTCAATGGTCAGCCGTACCGCATTAATACCACCGGGCTGAACAACGTGCGTGCTCAGCCAGATAACCGCTAAGGAGAGCGTTATGACAACACGCAACTTCACTATTCATATCACCGATGAAAGTGATGCCAACGACATCCGGGAAGTCGAAACCCGCGCCTTTGGCTACAGTAAAGAGGCCTGCCTGGTGGCTTCTTTGCTCGAGGACGACACTGCGCGTCCAACGTTATCGTTGCTGGCCAGACAGGAAGGTAACGCCGTCGGGCATATCCTGTTTACCCGGGCGACATTCAAAGGAGAAATGGATTCCCCTCTGATGCATATCCTTGCTCCCCTGGCGGTCATCCCTGAATACCAGGGGAGGGGCGTGGGCGGATTATTGATTCGTACCGGTATAGAACACTTACGCTCGATGGGATGCCAGTGCGTTTTTGTTCTCGGTCATGCCACTTACTATCCGCGACATGGATTTGAACCCTGTGCAGGAGACAAAGGCTTTCCCGCGCCTTACCCCATTGCGGAGGAACATAAGGCCTGCTGGATGATGCAGTCCCTCTCCGCACAACCCTTTGATCGTGCCGGCGACATCCAATGTGCGCAGGCCTTAATGAAACCGGAGCACTGGCGTGAATAACAATCAGACTGAACGCTCTCTTATTCGTAACGCAATGAAAGGAATTAACTAATGGATATCCCACGTATTTTTACGATTAGCGAAAGCGAACATCGCATTCATAACCCGTTTACGCCGGAAAAGTATGCCACATTGGGCCGGGTGTTACGCATGAAGCCGGGAGCGCGCATTCTTGATCTCGGCAGTGGTTCTGGTGAGATGCTCTGCACCTGGGCGCGCGATCACGGCATTAACGGTACCGGTATCGACATGAGCCAGCTTTTTACTGCCCAGGCAAAACAGCGTGCTGAAGAGCTTGGCGTCAGCGAACGCGTCCATTTTATTCATAACGACGCGGCGGGTTACGTCACGGACGAAAAATGCGACGTGGCGGCCTGTGTTGGCGCGACCTGGATTGCCGGTGGCGTAGCCGGAAGCGTCGGGCTGTTGGCAAAAAGCCTCAAGCCAGGCGGAATGATACTGATCGGTGAACCTTACTGGCGTCAGGTTCCCGCAACGGAAGAGATCGCCCAGGCCTGTGGTGTTTCGTCGAAGGCTGATTTTATCACCCTTCCTGGGCTCGTCTCTTCTTTCAACGAACTCGGCTATGACGTTGTGGAAATGGTGCTGGCAGACCAGGAGGGCTGGGACCGATATGAAGCGGCGAAATGGCTGACAATGCGCCGTTGGTTAGAAGCTAATGCAGAGGATGATTTTGCCGATGAGGTTCGCGCGGAGTTGACGATAGCGCCTGAACGCCATGTCACCTACACCCGGGAATACTTCGGTTGGGGCGTATTTGCGTTAATCGCACGATAAAGTAAGTAATGCGGCATAGCCTGAGGGCTATGTCGTATTCTCTCCAGAAGAGAAGCGTCGTGGCGAAAGCAACGACCGTATTAAATAATTATCACACCTGAAACCTTCTTCCTTTCTGTCTCACAAAGACGTCCGGCCAGGTGCGTCCACAATTAATCGTTAAAACAGCGAAAATGGATTGTTTCTGTGACGCGGTTATAATAATTATTTAATAACCCATAAAAGGTTAGGCCCTGTTTTTAAATACATTAAATAATTTCTTGTTAATAATTAACATTCTCTTCTCTTGTGTTTGTAGGATAATTAAGTATTTTCAGAAGATTCTTAAAATGTATTTTTGATAATTCCTAAGATTGATGCTGATATTTATTTATTTTCCTGGGTGGCGATTAAATAATCCTGGTTTTTTTATGATTTAACACGTTGTTGTGTTGATTTATTGTTTCTGTTTGTTTTCTGTATTGTTACACCATATGACTTTTTTGTTTTTTGTAACAAATTGATATTTATATAAATATGTTGGTTTTTGTTAATATTCCGATCTGGTGTGACGATAGAAATAAGAATAGTGATAGTTTTTTCCTATCATGATGTATTAGATTGAACAGTTATATCATTTGGCAGTTTTTTTAAGTTAAGTGTATATTTGCGAATAGCGATACAAGGAGGGATAACGTGGTTGTCGATGATAAAATTTCTCCACTGATCGCTCTTGCGCTGAGTGAAATAAAAAATTGGGCAGCGAGGCCATCAGATCGGAAACCATTCTGCTTTCTTCCTGCAATGTGGGTACAAACACGATGCTGTTGCGCCATAGTCGCTGAATATACATTAGTGAGTATTTCAGATAAACAAGATAATTTGTTCCTGAAACAACATATAAACTATAGTGATTCTATTAGTCTGATTATTGAAAAACTTAAGGATGCGCAGGCTAACAGTGGGGAGCAGACGTGTGAGTTCTGCCAGTTTATGGCGAAGATGAATCGGGCGGATAAACACACGCTCAATGCGATTGTTTGTCTGGATACCTATGCTGACGCTTCGCAATATCTGGGGTTGAGCCAGAAGTCGATATACTCAAGGTTGTACAGTATTCTTGAACGTATTAACGTAAGGGATAAGCGGTTATTTTTTCGCTGGTATAAATATATGTTGATTCATTCAACAACATTCCGGCCTCAGGGCCTGAATATTGTCCTTTCTGTGGCGGATTTTCCACCAGGCTCAGAAGTGAATGAAACGATCAACGGGCACTGAAACGTAACAGAAAAGGGAATCCTGACGGATTCCTTTTTCGCGTGTCCTGTTCAGCACGTCTATGGCAAGGGAGATCCGGCAGGGGGCACCCCTTGCCGCATCAGACTGATATTCTATACAGATGATAAGCCCTTCCGGGTTACGTCAGGATTGACGTTCGTGAATTGAATGGCTTTGGCATACCTGATGTGGGCCATTAAAACCGAACATTTACTGCGACGCCTGTTAGCAGAAAAACATACGTTATGGGCTAAGACCTGCTTTAGAGAGGGAACTTACTGATACCCGCGTTTGCTTCTTCAGACCGCAGTCAGAGTTGTTTTTCGTACAGGCGATAGCGCTTGTAGGCAACTCCGCCGATGCGTTCCAGGATTGTGCGCATCCCGCTATTAGACTCCAGAATCCAGGACATCTCCAGCGCGTCAATATGGTGTCTGGCAAACGGGTCGCGTAATGCCTCTATTAACAGCAGAGCCATGACCGGGCCAATGCGGCTGAACTGATATTCCTGACGAACGCCCATCAGAGGCACCCGCGCGGTGCGCACACCGCTCACTTTTAGTCGCCAGAGCAGTTTGGCCCAGCCGAAAGGCAACAGCCGACCGTTGAGATCGGCGATCGCCTCATTAATATTCGGCAGGCCAACGATAAAGGCGCAAGGCACGGAATCTATTTCAGCAATGTGAATCATATCGTCCGGAACAAGGAATTTGAGCTGCTCGCCCATGGAGGCGAATTCGTGTTCCGTGAAGGGGACAAATCCCCAGTTGTGTTGCCATCCGGAGTTGAAAATTTTACGCAGAATCTGCATTTCTTCACTAAACCGCTTACGGTTGATGCTGCGAATGGTGACCTTTTGACGTACCTGATCCATCAGTCGGACCAGCGACGGTGAGAAAGATAAATCTGTGCGCTGCATCCAATAGGCCAGCAGATCGATTCCTTTGGTGTATCCCAGTTGTTCCACGTGAGCGCCATAATAGGGTTTCCCGTGTGGCATCAGCGCGCAGGGCGGCGTCTCAAAGCCATCAACCAGAAGGCCGCTTTCCTGGTTAATGTTCAGGCTAAAAGGTCCGGTGATTTTTTGCGCCCCGGCGGATTTCAGCCATGATTCGGCGGCGGCAAACAGTGCGCTAAAGACCTCAGGGTCGTCGATGGCATCGATCATGCCAAAATGACCCGTGTCGTTGCCATACCGTTTGCGATGCAGGGTGTCAATTTGTGCCGTGATGCGCCCGACGACCCGTCCTGCTTTTTTAGCGATCCATGCCTGCCAACGAATATGTTCAGAACCAGGATTTTTTGCGGACAGATGCTCTGCACGTTCAAGGTGCAAGGGCTCGATCCAGCTGTCGTCGGCGCAATAAAGTGAAGAAGGGAAAGAGATAAACGTGTTGAGGTCATGTTTATTCATGACTTTTTGTATCTGAATCATAAACAGCCTTAAATAAAAAGTGCAGAAATAAACATAATTACACTGACTGCCAACTGGTCAGTCGAAACGAAATAAATTACTCAATGTTTCTTTCTCTCTTTTACCACTTAATGCGGTTGGTGATAAAACAGGACGGTAAAACATAAGACAGGAGGTGGACAGGGCGTTTAATGATAATTCTCCATGCAGGGAAGGAAATAAAATATTTAGCTGGGTAATATGATAATTATTGAAATTGAAATGCAGAAAAACATTTATTTTGTTGATGATCTTTTAGCCAAAAAAGAGATACTGTTTAATGACTATTTAATTTATATTATCAGCCGCCGATTATTTGTTTTGTATATCCATCGATTTTAAATTCAAACATTTTCATGGTGTATATGTCCAATAGAATCTCAACTCATTCTCTTCCTATGCGTTATGCTGACTTTTCAACCCTGGTGGAAGCTCTGGACTATGCCGCTTTGGGAAATGCAGGAATGAATTTTTATGATCGACGCATTCAGCCTGAAGCAGTACTGGAATACCGAGAGCTAAAAATGCGGGCTAAAGCCGGAGCCAGACGGTTGCTTTCATTGAATCTCAACAAGGGCGATCGCGTCGCGCTGATTGCGGAAACCAGCGTCGGTTTTGTCGAAGCCTTTTTTGCGTGTCAGTATGCGGGGTTGGTGGCGGTACCGCTGGCCATTCCTATGGGGGTTGGACAACGCGATTCTTATTCCGCGAAATTGCAGGGCCTGCTCGCCAGTTGTCAGCCTGCGGCTATCATCAGCAGTGACCAATGGTTGTCGCTGATAAATGTGGTCAACGAGCATAGTGCGGCAATCCGCATTCTCAGCAATGCGCAATTTAATGCGCTGTCGGAAAAGGATATTGAGCTGCCATTACCGTCGCCAGACGATATTGCTTACCTTCAGTACACCTCAGGCAGCACGCGTTTTCCTCGTGGCGTCATTATTACTCACCGTGAAGTTATGGCGAATCTGCATGTGATTAGCCATGATGGAATCAAATTGCGAGACAGTGACCGTTGCGTATCCTGGCTGCCTTTTTATCATGATATGGGGCTGGTGGGCTTTCTGCTTACGCCTGTGGCGACTCAGCTATCCGTTGACTATCTGCGCACCCAGGATTTTGCTATGCGCCCGCTGCAGTGGCTGAAATTAATCAGTCAGAACCGCTGCACCGTCTCCGTTGCGCCGCCTTTCGGTTACGATTTATGCCTGCGTCGTATCAATGACAACGAACTTGCCGGGTTGGATCTCTCCTGCTGGCGCGTAGCCGGAGTGGGGGCAGAACCCATTTCCGCCGGACAACTGAATCAGTTTGGCGATTGTTTCAAGCGCGCGGGATTTGACAGCAAAGCATTCATGCCGTGCTATGGTTTGGCTGAAAATGCGCTGGCGGTGAGCTTTTCTGATGAAGCCTCCGGTTCACAGGTGAACGATGTCGATCGCGACATACTCGAATGCCAGGGTAAAGCGGTTGCGCCGACGAAAAGTACCCGGGCGATATCTACATTCGTGAATTGCGGTAAAGCACTTCCCGGCCACCGCATTGAAATTCGTAACGAAGTTGGGAGCCCATTGCCTGAAAGAGACGTTGGCCATATCTGCATTTCCGGTCCGAGTCTGATGAGTGGTTATTTTCAGGATCCGGTTTCGCAGAAGGATATCCAGTCAACGGGATGGTTGGATACCGGGGATCTGGGCTATCTTCTGGATGGCTACCTGTACGTGACGGGACGTATAAAAGATCTGATCATTATTCGTGGTCGGAATATCTGGCCACAGGATATTGAGTATATTGCGGAACAGGAACCGGAAATACATTCCGGCGATGCGATAGCATTTGTGACGTCTCAGGAACGGATTATTTTACAGATCCAGTGCCGGGTCAGTTGTGAAGAACGTCGGGCGCAGATCGTCCATAGCCTGACCGCACGGGTACAAAGCGAGTTTGGGGTTTCTGTTAGCATCGAACTCTTGCCGCCGCACAGTATTCCACGGACATCATCCGGGAAACCGGCGCGTGCGGAAGCGAAAAAACGCTACCTGAATCTCTTTGCTGAGTCGCTTAACTCACCGATCCCTATGCCGGGATACTTGCAATGAGCATCACGGTTGCGGTGACAGGTGGAACCGGCTTTATCGGGAAGCATATTATTGATGACCTGCTGTCCCGCGGTTTTGCCGTTCGGGCGTTAACCCGAACGATTCGCCACGACGTGCGCGATAATCTTGTCTGGATCCGGGGGGCGCTGGAAGACAGTGAGGCACTGGCGCAACTGGTCGCCGGGGCGGAACATGTCATCCACTGTGCAGGGCAGGTTCGCGGACACACAGAAGCGATCTTCACCCGCTGCAATGTTGAAGGCAGCCAACGGCTGATGCAGGCCGCGAAAGAGAGCGGCAGCTGTCGACGCTTTCTGTTTATCTCGTCGCTTGCAGCACGTCACCCGGAACTCTCATGGTATGCAAATTCCAAGTATGTCGCAGAACAACGGCTAACGACGATGGCCGCAGAAATTACGCTGGGGATTTTTCGACCTACGGCAGTGTATGGACCCGGTGACAAAGAGTTAACACCGCTGTTTCGCGCGATGCTGCGCGGTTACCTTCCGCGTTTTGGCGCTGCCGAGGCCCGTTTGTCATTTTTGCACGTGAGCGATTTAGCGCAGGCTGTCAGTCAATGGCTCATGGCCGACCGGATGCCGGTTTATCCGTATGAACTCTGCGATGGTGTTGCCGGTGGCTACAACTGGCAACGCATTCAGGAAATTGCGGCCGTAGTGCGCAACGGACCGGTTCGCACCGTAACCATTCCGTTACCGTTACTCACATTGTTTGCCGACGCGAGTACGTTAATCAGTCGGTTTGCCGGAAAAGAACCGATGTTAACCCGAAGTAAAGTTTGTGAGTTAATCCACTCTGACTGGTCGGCAAATAATAATTCTCTGTGCGAGAAAATAAATTGGTTTCCCCGGGTTAGCCTGGAATATGCGTTACGGCAGGGGTTATTTTAATTATTAATATTACAGGTATGTTATTTTCTATGTTAAATCATGAAGAAGTAATGGATTACACCCTTGAGTGTTTACAGGGTATGGTCGAAAGCGGCGTAGATATCCATCCTGACAGCGATCTGGTTAATGATCTTGGGCTGGAATCGATTAAAGTTATGGATTTATTAATGTTGCTGGAAGATAAATTCGACATTTCCATCCCTATTAATATTTTGCTGGATGTCAGAACCCCGGCGCAATTAATGGAAGCGTTAATCTCTTATCTGGAGAGTATCAATGAGTCTCTATGATAGATTCTCGCGCCTGGCCTGCGAGCGGGAACAATTTAGCATGGCAGGAATTAACCCATTTGGCACCTGTATCGATGAGGTGTTTTCCGCAACGGAAGGACGGATTGGCAACCAAAAAATTATTCTGGCAGGTACGAATAACTATCTGGGGCTCACCTTTAATCCACAGGCGATTGCCGAGGGGCAGGCCGCTTTAGCCAGTCAGGGGACAGGCACGACCGGTTCACGAATGGCGAATGGCAGCTATGGACCACATTTAGCCTTAGAAAAGGAGATTGCCGAGTTTTTTGAGCGACCATCAGCCATCGTATTCTCCACAGGCTATACCGCGAATTTGGGGATAATCAGCACGCTTGCCAGTCACAATGCCGTGGTATTGCTGGACGCTGACAGCCACGCCAGCATTTATGATGCCTGCGCGTTAGGTGGAGCTGAAATTATCCGCTTTCGCCATAATGACGCGAAAGATCTCGAGCGGCGCATGATGCGCCTTGGTGAGCGCGCCAAAGACGCAATCATCATTGTCGAAGGCATTTACAGCATGCTGGGCGACATTGCGCCACTGGTCGATATTGTCGAGATCAAAAAACGGTTGGGTGGCTTTTTAATTGTCGATGAAGCCCATTCCTTCGGCGTGATGGGCGCGAAGGGACGGGGACTGGCGGAAGCCGCCGGTGTGGAGCAGGATGTCGATATTATTGTGGGAACCTTCAGTAAGAGCCTGGCTTCTATTGGTGGTTTTGCCGTCGGCGATCAGGGCATGGATGTCCTGCGTTACGCCAGTCGTCCCTACATTTTTACCGCATCCCCATCGCCGTCGAGCATTGCAACCGTCCGCTCTGCGTTGAAAACGATCGCAACACAACCGGAGCTGCGCCAAAAGCTGTGGGATAACGCAGCGCGACTGTATGAAGGGCTTGAGAAACTGGGTTATGAGCTGAGTTCGCACATCAGCCCTGTGGTACCGGTGATTATTGGTGCAAAAGAAGAGGGACTGCGTATCTGGCGAGAACTGATCGCCGCTGGCGTTTATGTGAATCTCATTTTGCCACCGGCTGCCCCCGCCGGGATTACGTTGCTGCGTTGCAGTGTTAATGCCGCACATACCTACGAGCAGATTGACGCGATTATTCAGGCATTTGCACAGCTGAAAAAATAATCCGCTCTACGCAGCAGATATTCTTCCTGAGAATATCTGCTGCGATGTCTTACTCCTGTCCATCACGCCGTCTGATGAATGTTGCGATATCAGGGTTGGCGATCGAATCGATAAACCAGTATTAATGCCACCGCCAGGAGCAATATTGGCGGTGCCAGCGTTGTCATTTGCACGTTCAGGGAATAGAGCAGTCCCAGGTTGACGATGATCTGGTCACAGACGTAAGTAAGTAGACCAACGATCACACCGACGGCCAGTCGACTCCCGAGTCCGGGAGCGCGGGGGGTGCTAAAGGTGAAAGGGATCGCCAGTAAAATCATCGCCAGGATTAAAAGCGGATGTCCCAGCTTTAGCCACAACGCCAGCGTAAATTCGAGACTGGGTTGACCTGTACTCTTCAGGTAGGAAATATAATGACTGAGTTGTTTAACTGAAAAACTGCTGCTGGGCAGGGTGAGTTCCTCAAGACTCATGTCCGCGAACAAAGATGACCACACGACGTTCTCTTTCGTCTCGATTGTCTCCTTACCGTTGGCCCACGCTTTTTGATTGACGCCCTCAAGCCGCCAGACGCCGTTATCTGAAATGGTGGCGGTTCGCGCATAGATATACCGTTGCAGAGAGTGGTCCGCCCGGTAGTAAAAGAGCTCAATGCCTTCTGGCTGGCGATGCGCATCCAGCGATTTTACCGTCACAAACACATTGCCGCGCCGGGCCCACAGAATGTTTCCTGCCGTATCGTGATTGCTGTAGCGCGTTTTAATCTGCAACGCCTGTTGTTGCATCGGCGAGGCAATCCATTCATCAATGACGCCGAGGGCAACGATTAGCATCAGTCCCGCGCTTAGCGTCACTATGGCGATTTTGAAAATTGAGCATCCCGTGGTGCGTATGGCGGTTAATTCCCCGCTTTTCGACAACTGTCCCAATCCGATAATGCCACCGAGCAAAGCGATAAACGGACCAAGATCGATAAGGGTCCTCGGCAATGTCATCAACACGACCATCACCGCCTGCGTCCAGCGGTATCCGTCTGGACTCACATCATCGAGTTCGCCGATCAGATTAAAGGTGGTAAACAGGGGAAGCAGTAACCCTGCAGCCGCCGCAAATCCTAAAAAGAGATTGCGTATGATATAGCGACTGAAGATTTTCATTTATACGTTTTCCATCGCAGCGTGCCGTCGCGAATCAACAGAATCACCAGACCTGACAGCATGAGCAGGGGGACCAGCCACAGTCCCGGCGTGATGGGCAACGCACCGTTGGCAACCAGCGTACGGCATATATTACCGCCATAAAAAATGATGACGAATAAGAGCGTGAGCGGGAGCAGTGTGGAAAACCGTCCCTGGCGTGGCCTGACGCGGCTTAACGGGACTGCCAGCAGCCCCATGAGTAACGCGCAGACTCCGCGACTTTCCCGCCATTGCAGTTCAGCGGTATCCGCCGGTGCAGAGGAACGAGCGAGCGTCTGTATGGATTTCGCCTTGCGTTTGACCTCGCCATTCTGGTCGAACGGTTTCATATTCAGTTTGAGATTGCGGAAAAGTTGCTCGTTATCATCACGGCCCTGATGATCCAGGACATAGGCGGTACCGGAGTGCAACATCACTGAGGGCGTCGTGGAGGAGGGATCAACAACGTCCACGCTGTTGGCCCTGAAGATACTGGTTTTACTGGCAGAGGCGGTGTAGATCAGCGCATCATTCAAATGAGCCGCGTCGGGGTCAATCTGACGGGCGAGGATCATCCGTCCATTGTTGTTGACGTTAAACTTTCTTGCCTGCAGGTGACGGACATCCAGCTCTGACTGCGACTGTTGTTCTAACTGATAAATTTGCGCGTAAGCCCAGGGTCTGCCGTACAGAGACAGGAGCAACACCAGAATACTCAATGGAATGGCGAGGAACATCACGGCGAGATAAAGGCGTGAAGGCGTGGCACCAGCGGCGGCTATCGCCGTCATTTCCGAATCGGTATACATCTGGCCAAGGGTGACGCCGACGGAAACATACAGACCGACCGGAAGCAACATCTCCAGCGCAATCAAAACTTTATAGAAGACAACATTCAGCACAACGCCGAGGGCTAATGTCCCGTTGGCCGCTTCGGTCAGGTAGCGCTGTGCGCAATAGCAGGCGAAAATAAAAATCAGAAAGCCCACAAGTGTCACCACCAGTCGACAAATGCCGGTCATGATGTAGTGTTCAATTAATTTCATCACAGGCCTGGCGATTCGTTAACCATCTTTTGTACCATCGCGATGACCTGATGCACCTCTTTCGGCGTCAGATCACCATCCTTAGCCCACGAGACGCGGCCCTCTTTATCCAGCACCAGAATGGTTGAACTCATCTCATTGAGTTGCCAGGTTTTGCGCCCCAGTCCGCTGCTGTCGATGATAAATTGTGCCCACGGGTAGCGACGTTTGTTTTTTTCTATCTTGCCGAGGACAAAGAAACCAGAACCAAAGATCACATCATCGGTATTCACGATGGTGGTCGGTTGAAAGCGATCCAGAGGGAAATGGGCGGCCTTAACGGCTTTTATCAACATTGCGTTTTTCTTTTTTGCCGATTTTCGCCCGGCAATATACTGAACAATGCGCACCTTTCCTGCCAGTTCACCGCTATTCCAGGTTCGGTAGCTAAACGTATCGCGATTATCCAGCAGTAATTCGCCGCGATCCGTAATGACAATGGGCTTAACCGGCTGGCCACCGACAAAGTTATGTGCTGACGCCAGCCATGGCGAGAGCAGAAGTGAAATCATCAATAATCGACGTATCAGCATCGTAAATCCTTTATTTCGCTGAGTCGGGATGGAGAATCCTGTGTCGGGCAATCTACAGAGGATAACGGGCGAGCCATTGCTCTATACGGCCACGAATATCGCCATTCAGTGCGCAGGGCTCGTCGTACGGTGTTCGCATTTCCATTGCATCGGCCACCATCTCATCATGCCGGTCTCCCATCAGACCGTTAATAGCAGCCAGAAAGCGGGAGATGGCGCGAGCATCGTGATTGTCAGGTTCGAGAGAGCGTAACGTATCGAAATAAGAAACCTGCTGACTGATGATTTTTCGCATAGTGTGGAATTCACGTCCTGTCAGTTGCGGTTGGGCCAGCAGATCCCGTAGCGTGCGCATTTGCGCCTGACAATAGGTGGTAAATCCGTTGGCCGTTTCTGGCTGACTGTGGTGCAAGGAATACTGGACAACCCACCAGACGGGAAGGCTCAGGAAAAGACGCAAGCGCTTTCCATAGGTGGCAATAATCGTTTTATTTCCGTTACGAAACCCGTCCTGGAAGTGGCCGAGAAAAACGGTGGTTTTGCTAAATAAACGGCCTGCCTGGTGGTTCTTGCGATAGAGACGCAGTGCGAAACGTAAATGCTTATAACGCGCGCGAATGTATTTGTACTGCATCCGTTCGTTATCTGACAGCTCGCCGCCGCGTAATTGTTTCAGCACCAAATGCAGTAAGTCCGTTCGGGTAAAACCCTCCTCCCAAAACTGCAGGCACAAATCATAACAGCGACGGATATTGTCCTCGGTGCAGTAGGTATGAACATGTTCCGGTAGCGCGGCATGGCGATCAACGATGTCGTCTTCTTCCACCGCCGCAAAGAGGCGTTGAAGAACGTCTGGCGAGAATTTTTCGTGTGTCATGAGTGAGTCTCTTTGCCTGCGGTAAATGGCAAGCGCTGACGATGGCGATAGGCGTGTAGTGTCGGGATCAGGGAAAGCAGCACATCCAGGCATTGTCCGGCGAAATAAGCAAATGCCGCGCCGATTACGCCAAAGAGATGCGACAGCCCTGGTAGCAGGACTATGTAGGCGATAGAAGCCAGGGTCTGTGCGGTCAGAAAAGCCCGCTGTTTGCCGGACATAAGCAGCAGCGATTCCTGAGGAAACCCCAACATTGAGACGATAATTGCACCAAGCATAATCTGGATGAGGTCATACGCCTGGAGGTATTTGACGCCAAAAACCAGCGAAATAAGCGGCTTACCAACAATCACCACCGCAAGTGCTACGACGATTCCAATCCCGCCGGCCAGCAACGCGGATTTCATTCCCAGTTGCCACGGCTTTTTGCTGCGCGGATCTAAGCGCATCACTTCGGGATAAAAGCTCTTTGCAAGCAGCTGTGCTGGCGTTCCTGTCGCATCAAAGAAAGTCATCGCAATTTTAAACAGCCCGGCGGCGGCAGGGCCGAGAACGACACCCACCAATACCGTGCTGCAGGAGTTTCTCGCAGACCAGATCGTGTGGGCAAAGTTGGTTGCCCAGACAAAATTCCATGCGCCTTCAAGGCGGCGCGCCGACTCAAACAGTCGTGGGCGTAGCGCACCGTGAATATTCCGGCTACGCAGTTCGCGCGCAGCAAACCACCAGTACATTGTGCCGCCGACCAGGCTGGAGGCGTACCAGGTGATCACAAAACCGGCAAACCCAAAATCGCCGAAATACGCGATAACGCTGCCCAGCGCGCGCAGGAAAGGTTTGGTGGCCTGCTGTACGGCAATCAAATCAAAACGGTTTACCGCCCGCAAAATCCCCGTTGGGGTTGATGAGGCCATTGAAGGGATCAGCGTGCAGTACAGCATTGCCAGCCAAAAGCTGTCGGCATCGAGGCCTAATGAATGCGAAAGAAACGGCAGTAACCCCATCCCGCAAAGGATCGCCGCAGCACCGCTGGCGATATCCAGGCTAAAGGAAAAAGAGATCACATCTCGGAACTGCTGCTGATTATTATTTTCCAGCGCGGGTGTGCCGTACTGAACGACCAGTTGCCAGGTCTGGAATTTGGCAAAATCGCTAATGGCTTTGGTGTACGACTGAACAATGACCAGCACGCCGAACATCGCAGGCGTCATCCCTTTACCGGCGCAGGAAAGCGCCAGTAACCCCAGCAGGGCGCTCACCACATTGCTGGAGCCTAAATAGGCGCTGTTACGAATGATGGTGCGAAACGCGCCATCAGCAAACCACTTTTTCATGGGATAAAAAACCGCCAGACCTGTTAATGATCACTCAGCAGGGGCAAACCCGCCCAGCATAAAATCTCAGGCCAGTGACGCGTACGTGCCTGAGTTCAGAGATTCTTTTGCTATGGGTGCTCCCCGATTTCGGGCAGGACGCTGGCGTGTTGTGATAAAACGCGCCTGCGCTGAGAATCCCGGGCCGTAACGGAGGCGGCTGTCAGTGCTTTTTCCAGCACCTCGCGGTAGGGCGCTCTGGAATCCAGATCGAGAATTCTCGAGCCGTTGTAGGTGAGCTTCATCATGACGTCGATTTTGTCGCGCAGCTCGTTGTAGTCGTGGTCGGGCTTACGGGAAAATGCGGTACCAATATCGATATCAAGACGAATGATGAGTTCAGGACGATATAACGCCATTTCCTGATACAGGCGGGATTCGCGCCTCGCCATGCGGGTTTTCACCCAGCCCGTTGCGCGTTCGACGCCAATCCCCGGTCCGTCATAATGAAAACCGGAAATTTCGGCCTGAGGGTAGCGATCGCTAATCACCAGCACGCCGCTTTGCGCCAGTCGCCGGACCTTGCGTAAGTTAGCCATCCGGCGTAGCGAGAATCCGTACATAATTAACGCCGCCCAAAGTGCGGGAGCCCGGGTACTCATGCTCTGCGTTTTTGACGACTTGGTCGCCAGTCGTCGTTCAAGCCATGTCCCGATAAGCGGCAGACGTTTGATTTTGTCGCCATCTTCTCCGGAAACAAGTCCCAGATAGCGGCGTTCAGTTACCCACTTTTGCTGCAGGTTTTTTACCAAATCCGCCGTCAGCGTGGATTTACCGGTGCCATCACAGCCCACCACGGCAATCAGTCCCGGAATATATTCCGGTAATGGCCCGTTCTGGGGGCTTAAGTTCTCTGTGTCCATGTCGTTCCGTCTTAAAAAGGACTCGCAAATCCGATCCGGTGATCGCGAAGAGAGGTCTGAATTGAGCGTAATGACTCAGTAAGAATTTTATCCGCCGACTCCCGACCGTTCAGTTCGAGGATTGGTGCTCCGTTGAACGTCAGATGCGGCGTGACCGCGATCTTCTCGTGGAGCACGGCAAGGGGATGATCAGGCTTACGTGAGAAGGCGGTTTCTTCATCGATATCCAGCCGGATCAACAGCAGAGGCCGCCAGGAGGCCATCCACTGGTACAACTGGAGTTCACGGGCTTTCAGGAGTCGTACCCACCGATTACCGCCAGCCGTTTTGGCCAACTGTGGCCCGTCGAAGCGAAAACCGGGCACTTCCGCCTGGGGATAACGATCGACGATGAACAGCGTGCCTTGCCGACTCTGAATTAGCATGCTGCGGAATTTGTATGCTCTCCAGCAAGAGAGCAGGAAGATCACCAGCGCCGTGATGTTTCCTGGCGGCGCAGAAGGACTCTGGTGTACGTGTGCCGCTTTTTTTCGCAGATAACGCCCCAACAACGCCCCGACAACAGGCAAATGTTCAATCCAGTCACCAATACGACCAGAGGACTGCCCGAGATAAAGCTGTTTTGTTGGCAACTGTAGGGCGAGATGCGACGTCAGGCTGGCTGCCAGGGTAGATTTACCTGAACCATCGCAACCGACTATAGCAATCACCCGTGCGAAAGGGGGAGGTATAGTGGGAATAGTATATTGATTCACGAAAGATCCAGTTTAAATAATTAATTGAGGGCGGCGGTTGTGTGCCAAGAATATCTGTTCAATAAAGTTGTGACAATGGGTAATTGTCGTTTTAGTATTAACAATTATATCCGGAAGGAGAGTCGGATAATAAATTATTCATGGTGGGTATTTTTGTTTAAGGGTGTATTTATGCAATCAATTAAACCTCCGCTAATAGCCGTTATTGGCAGCGATGGTTCGGGGAAAACAACGGTCTGCGAACATCTTGTTATCTGTTTGCAGAAATATGGCCCGACTGAAAAAGTTCATCTGGGTAAACAGGCAGGAAATGTAGGGCGCGCCGTGGTTAAATTACCGTTAATGGGTAATTCATTAGGTAACGTTATCGAACGTAATAAAGTTAAAACTGCAAAAAAATTACCTGGAGTGGTACCTGCATTAGTGATTATGTTTTTCGTTGCGCGTCGGTTATTGCGGTTTCGCCATATGCTGACGTGTCGTCGGCAGGGCCTCATTGTGTTAGG
>NZ_CP070239.1:4150591-4232013 GCF_016906145.1 Citrobacter sp. MGH 55 | reverse complement strand
CTTAGCCGATCGCTACCCTCAGATACAAATCCCCGGCGCTTATGATGGTACCGTATTTCCCGCCAATACAGAGGGGAGTCGCTTCGTGAGTTGGTTGGCCGAACAAGAACGCTCGGCGTTTCACTGGATGGCCAGCCATAAGCCGGATTTAGTGATAAAACTGAATGTTGATCTCGACGTTGCTTGTGCACGCAAACCCGATCACCGTAGAGAAGCGCTGGCAAGAAAAATCGCGATAACACCGCAACTGACCTTTGGCGGTGCGCCTCTGGTTGATATCGATGCTAATCAGCCGCTGGATGAAGTGCTGGCGGATGCGGAAAAAGCGATAACCGTGTTTATGGCTGCTCGTGGCTATCATCACACTGACGGTAATCAGCCCGCCGTTAGCTTTCATCCTCAGTAAGTATTGATGCCCAGTCTGGCGAGCTGGGCATTCTCAGGTATATTCTGTTTCGCTAAGCCGGCAGTTGACTTAGATAAGTCGCAGGGAAGCCCAATACAGAAACCCGGACAGCAAAATCGCCGCTGGTAACGTGAATACCCAGGCCATTGCGATGCTGGTGACGGTTTTCCGCTGTAATCCGCCGCCGTCGACGATCATCGTTCCTGCGACGGCGGAAGAGAGCACGTGCGTAGTAGAAACCGGCATCCCGATATAGCTGGCAAGACCAATGGAGATCGCCGCCGTGATCTGTGCGGACATTCCCTGGGCATAGGTCATCCCTTTTTTGCCAATCTTCTCGCCAATTGTGGTGGCCACGCGCCGCCAACCGATCATTGTCCCCATGCCCAACGCCAGCGCGACCGCCATGATTATCCAGATCGGCGCATATTCAATGGTGCTCAGCATGTCGGTTTTCAGTTTTTTCAACAGATGCACGTCGCTACGACTGATATCCGCTAGTTTTGCCACTTTATCTGCCGTATCGGAGATGCACAGCATGATGCGTCGTAACTGACCGCGTTGCGGCACGCTTAAGGTGTCGTAACTCTCCAGGTTTGCTGGTAACAGTGTTTTGACGCGACCCAGGGCATCCATCGTATTCGCCGGATGGCAATGAAATTCGGTGGTTGAGGAGGAATTCGCTGTCGGTGCAGTAAGCGGTTGAGCCTTATCCACTACCTGTTTTATCACGTCAGGGTGCTGCTGAAAGTATATTTCAAGATTGCTGACAGCATCACGCGTGCGGGTGATTTCGTAGCCTGAAGCGCTCATGTTCACCACGAAACCGGCAGGCGCAATCCCCACCAGTACCAGCATCACCAGGCCGATCCCTTTCTGACCATCGTTCGCGCCGTGAGAGAAGGCCACGCCCGCCGCTGAGGAGATGAGCGAAATACGCGTCCAGAATGGGGGTTTCTTTTTACCGCCTTTCTTTTTCCGTTCTTCAGGAAGACGGTGGATGCGATCGCGTTTTTTAGTGCCGCTCCAGTAGCGGCGTAGCAGGAAGATCAGGCCGCCTGCGATCACCATTCCGACGACGGGAGACGCAATCAACGACGCAAAGATATTGACCACTGCCGGGATGTTTAGCGCATCGACTACCGAAGTCCCGTTCATCAGTGCATTGGTGAGCCCAATCCCAATAATTGCGCCTATCAGGGTATGAGAACTGGAGGCCGGTAACCCGAAATACCAGGTTCCAAGGTTCCAGATAATCGCCGCCAGTAACAGGGAAAAAATCATCGCGAGGCCACGTGACGACCCCATATTGAGCAGTAAATCCGTGGGTAGCATATGCACAATGGCATAGGCAACGCTGAGTCCGCCCAGCAGGACGCCAAAGAAGTTGAAAACCGCCGCCATCATCACTGCCAGTTGGGGTTGCATGGCCCGGGTATAAATGACGGTCGCGACCGCATTGGCGGTGTCGTGAAATCCGTTTATGGCTTCGTAAAACAGGACAAAGACCAGCGCAAGTAAAAGCATCAAGCCGGTATATAAATCCAGACCAGAAAATAAATGTAGCATAGGGGATATACCGCCATTTTGAAGAGACGAACGGGCGCATTATCAGTGACTTTCGTGATTCGGGCAAAGTGAAATATCACCTTTTTTTGATATGACATCCGTATCGCATTATTTTTTGGATGATTATTTTTATCTAATTCAACGGAGTAGGCGATAATTTAGAAGCGAGAGACATGCTTTTCTGGTTTTAATAATGAAATGAATGTCGATTGAGTCATTAGGCGAATCTGCATATATTCTCAACAATATAAAAGCGGAGTCTATAAAAGATTTATAAAGATTTATTTTGTGAATGATTGAAAAAGGATAAATCCTGTTTTGTGGTGAGGTACTTCAGGTATATAATTATTTTCGCTATACAGGAATATATCGGTTTAGATAAGGAGCCGGGTAAAATGGATTTCAGGTCAGTAATATTGTCATGTGTAACCCTCTCTTCTTTGGTGAGTTGTGTCACGCATTCCCCCATTGATGCGAAGAAAACCACATCGCAGGTGGAGAGTTCTGGCCGAAATACGACGTCACCCTCCTGGCTGACGGACAAAGATATTTTTGGTAATGAAACCACGCTGGCGATCTCTGAAGACGATATTCAGGCGGCACTGGCAGAAGACAATTTTCGCGTACCGCTGAACTCACCCGTTATTCTGGTACAGTCTGGCAATCGGGCGCCAGAGACGGTCATGCAGCAGGAAATGAGCCGCTATTACACGGTTGCGACGTTTTCCGGCATTCCGGACAGGCAAAAAAAAGCGATCTGTAATAAAGACAAAAGCAAAGACGAGAACCAGGACGCGGCGGTTGCTGAGAATACCAACTGGATGCAGGCGCTACGCTACATTGCGGCGAAAGGGCATCAGAAAGCGATTATCGTTTATCAGGAGACGTTGCAGTCCGGTAGATTTGATGCCGCGACCAAAAGCATGGTCTGGTCGGATTTTAAAGCAGGGAAACAGCCTGACAGCACATCGCTACGCTATCTGGTGCGTTTCACGCTGGTGGATGTCGCGAGTGGCGATTGGGCGACCTGGTCACCGTTTAATTATGAGACCAAAATACTAACCCCGCAGCCTGGACAGAAGGCATCCGTAGAGACGGTGACAGAACAGCAGATTGTGCAACTTAAGCAACAAACGTATGCTGCAATGGTTAAGGATCTGGTGGCGCGTTATCAGTAACGCGCGACGTCTGCCATAGGTCATCCTGCTGGCAGACGGTTGCAGACGCTTCCCTAAACTGACCTGGCGTCCGTCCAGAGAGGCGAAACAGGTGTATTCAAGAAAGACGGGGAGACAGCGGCACTCCCTTCGTGTGTGCCGCATTCAGCAACCCTTGAGCGAAATGCCATCCCTTTTGGTGAAACAATAAGCACTATCACATTTTGAATGTGAAGTATTGGCTGGCGGTTTTCGTCTTGTCGGCTTTGTAAAATCCGCAATCAGTCCTATAGTCCACAGAGTTTCTTTGTTTACAGGATCCTCTAATGCGTTTTAACGGACTGAATAAAGGGTTTTTCCTCTTTCTTCTCGCCATGGTGACATGGGCTTTCTTCGACGTGCTGTCGCCATACTTCTCCGCCATTTTATGGGCTGCGATTCTGACGGTTATCTTCTACCCGGTAAAAAATAGGCTGCGTTCGGCGTTAGGGGAGCGTAACGGGGTAGCGTCTCTGCTGACGCTGGGTATCATCTGCCTGATCGTATTCATCCCGTTAATGCTGATCCTCTCCTCACTCGCCGTTGAACTGAATGTGGTGTACACCAAGCTGCAGCATAACGACGCTCAGTTCCCGGAAGTGGTGGCGAGCTTGTTTGCGCATATGCCGGAGTGGGCGCGTTCGTTTCTTGCCGATCACTCCCTTGATAACGCCGCAAAAATCCAGCAGAAGCTGTCGGATGTGGTGCTAAAGGGCGGGCAATATCTGGCCGGGAGCGCCTTCCTGATTGGCAAAGGCACCTTTGGTTTCGCGATCAGTTTCGGCATCATGCTCTACCTGCTCTTTTTCCTGCTCAAGGATGGCCCGTTTCTGGTTCGGCAGATCCTCGACTCGCTACCGTTGTCGAATTTCGTTAAGCAACATCTGTTTGCAAAGTTTGCGGCGGTCTCCCGGGCGACGGTAAAAGGCACGGTTGTGGTGGCGATCGTGCAGGGGACGTTGGGCGGAATTGCGTTTTACATTGTGGGGATTGATGGCAGCATTCTGTGGGGGGCGCTGATGGCGTTTCTGTCCCTGATCCCGGCAGTGGGTTCCGCGATCGTCTGGGTGCCAGCCGCCATTTATCTTTTTTCGACGCAGCAACTGTGGCAGGGCTTTTTCATCGTCGGTTTCTTCGTGGTGGTGGTAGGGCTGGTGGATAATATTCTGCGCCCCATTCTGGTCGGCAAAGATACCAAAATGCCTGATTACCTGATTCTTATCACCACGGTGGGCGGAATGGAGATTTATGGCATCAATGGTTTCGTCATTGGTCCACTCGTTGCCGCGCTGTTTATCGCCTGCTGGAACATTCTTTCCGGGCGCGATCACGCGGGGAATACCGAAGAACTCGATAAAGATTTTATTGAGGATGGCATCGCTGAGGATAATAAAGCCGAGTGATGCAAATCCGGATGGCGGCAGATGCCCCATCCGGTATCCATTAATGACCAATCATTCTCGCTTCCGGGATCAACCGGAAGTAGAGGTGATCCGGCACTGGGCTGTTCCAGACGTCCATTAGCATCGCGAATGCGATAAGGGCAAACATTATGCCGAGTACCAGCAGCGTCATCGCCATACCCGATAATGTTCCTCGCCGTATTTCAGCCTTTCCCGTTGGCGTCCGCAGGGAAAATGTCAGCGTTGAAGCCACCGGACAGGATTCCACACAGGTCATACAGCCAGTGCATTCAACCGTTCGCACCTGAATCAGCTTATCCACCGGGATTTGCGACGGGCAGTTTTTGGCACATTTCCCGCAATCAATACAGCTTTGCGCATTGCGGCGGATTTTGAATGGTGAGAGCAGGGAAAGCAGCCCGAGTAAGGCGCCATAGGGACACAGATAACGGCACCACGCGTTGCGAATGAACAGGCTTATGACCACCAGAAGGGCGACGCTCAGCAGGGTGATCGTGCCGATATTGCGAAAGAAATCGAGCATCTTCACATCGATAATAATCCCGTAGGCCGACATTAAAAAATACTGAATGCCCTGCGCTGGCATCGACAGCGAAATGTAGAGAAAAAAGGCCAGCAGCAGATATTTCAGGCTGCGCAGAGGGATATCCAGCCAACGGGGCAACGTAAAATTGCGACCAAACAATCTCTTACCCACATCGGCGATGAGTTCAGACAACGTACCTACCGGGCACAGCCACGAGCAGAACGACTTTTTGAGCAACAGACTTACCAGCATAAACGCGGCCAGCAGCAGCATGGCGGCGGCGTGAACAGGGGGAAGGATGCCGGTTTCCAGCGTATAGCGCAGGTTCATCAGGCCTGCGATGGGCAGCCAGCCTTCAATGCCGCCAGGTCGGGAAACGTACAGACTGGTGCCGCCGGTTTCGTAATAACGCACCCAGTAGTAAAACGTCACGCCAATATAAATATTGATCGCCATCAGCAGCCACTGCGTAGCTTTGCGCCAGGTAGAGGCATTACGCCAGTCGTTCCATGGCAGTTTACCGCCCGTTGTTCCGGGGCGGCGTTGCCAGCGCTTTCTGCTTTTTTCGCTCATTGCCTTCTGACGTCCATAAAGTGGCATTTTGAATGCTACTATCGTACGGCTATCCCGTTGAGCCAGCGTTGATTTATATCATTGCCTGATAATTGGGCAGCTTATGCTGCCCAATTCTTATAGATGAGTAATAAAACGCGCGAGCCGCTGTCGTAGCAGGCGGTTTTCCTGTCGTAAACGTGCGTTCTCTTCCAGTAGCGTGAGCGCCACGGCGATCCCCGGCCAGTCAAGCGCCAGTTCTTCACGTAACCGCAGGGCGCGCTGTACCACAGTGGCGGCATGATCGTCGAACTGCCAGCTGTCCGCCGTTTCGGTGTAAGGTTCGATGACGCCCAGACCAACGATCTCGTTCAGGTCTTCCTCCGTCACGCCGGTGCGCAGGCAAAATTCGGTAACCGTAAAAGTGATGGTGACGTTAGCCATTATGCTTTCCCCCAATCTTTGCGCGGATCAAATCCTGACTGTGCCTCTGCCAGTTGCTGCCACAGCACAGTCGCACGTTCATCCGGTTTAGGCGGCATCACGATTTTCAGCACGACATACAAATCACCGGTCTGTTTTTTACTGACCAGACCTTTACCTTTGATGCGTAAACGTTGTCCGGCCTGGCTGCCGGGGGGAATGGTGACCAGAATGCTCTCTTTCAGCGTGGGGACGGCAATCTTTGCGCCCAGCGCGGCTTCCCATGGGGCGAGCGGGACCACAATTTCCAGATCCTGGTTAACGATATCAAACAGGGGATGTGGCGCGATGTGGATTACCAGCCATAAATCGCCATTCGGTCCACCGTTTTCACCCGGCGTCCCCTGGCCTTTCAGACGAATACGCTGACCATTGCCGACACCCGCCGGAATTTTCACGTTCAGGGTTTTTGGAATTTCACGTTCAATCATGCCAAACGCATTGTAGACCGGCAGGTTATAGCTAATGGTTCGGTTGTGTTCAGCGAGTGTTTCTTCAAGAAAAACCGCGACTTCAATTTCAATATCATGTCCACGGCTGGCATGGCGCTGGCGAGACTGACGCGCGTGCTGACCAAAAATAGAGGAGAAGATATCGTCGAAGTCTTCGGCGTTGTAACTCTGGTTCTCTCCCTGCTGGAACTGACGGTTGAATTGCGGGTCATTGCGGTGTTGCCAGAGCTGATCGTATTCCGCGCGTCGCTGCTCATCGCTCAGCACTTCCCAGGCTTCAGCGACCTCTTTAAAGCGGGCTTCAGCATCGGGTTCTTTACTGACATCGGGATGATATTTGCGAGCCAGTCGGCGGTAAGCGGTCTTGATAGTCTTGAGATCGTCCGTCGGTTTCACGCCCATGATGGCGTAATAATCCTTTAATTCCATAGCGTTCTCTCGGGTTAATCAATACAGGCTAAAGGGATCCCTTAAAAGGTGTCATCGATAAGTGTAGGGTAATCCTGTCGAGGATGAATGCCAACCAGCGAAACAACATATCTTTACAGCCCAGAGGTTGCGTAAAACACGCCAGCCGCTAAGATAACTCGCGTCAATGAGTGAGGGTGTGATGGCGAAACGTCAACGGATGGGATGGTGGTTCCTCTGCCTGGCATGTGTCGTGGTGATGGTCTGTACCGCGCAGCGCATGGCGGGCCTGCATGCGTTGCAGATGGAGACCACCGCGATCGCGGCGACGGCGTCGCCGACGTCCGTGACAGAGGATGCATCTCCCGTGACCCCGTGCGAGCTCAGTGCGAAATCGCTGCTTGCCGCGCCACCGGTCGTTTTTGAAGGCGCGATCCTCGCGCTCTGTTTACTCCTTGCCTTGTTAACGCCGTTCAGGACCGTACGCTTACCGTTCTTCCCGCAACGCGTTATTTCTCCCCCCAGACTTCGGGTCCATCTCAGATTCTGCGTTTTCCGCGAATGACAGACTGGCTGTTTCGTACAGTAAGTTAATCATTCATGGAGAAAAATTATGATGTATGCCTTCAGGCAGGGACTGATCTGCCTGTTATTACTCTGGCTGCCCGCATCGTGGGCGGCAGAGAGCGGCTGGCTGCGTTCCCCGCAGAACGATCATGCCAGCGTACGACTGCGCGCCGATACGTCAGCACAGGGGGAAACCCGTCTGCTGATCGACGTCAAACTGGAAAACGGCTGGAAGACGTACTGGCGTTCGCCGGGGGAAGGCGGCGTTGCGCCTGCCATCGCCTGGCAAGGAGAGATGCCCGTGGTAGACTGGTTCTGGCCGACACCGGACCGTTTTGACGTCGCCGGTATGACTACCCAGGGCTATCACCAACAGGTCACGTTTCCACTGGCCGTCCGGGGACACACTCCCGACCGCATTGCCGGTGTGCTGACGCTCTCTACCTGTAGCAACGTGTGTCTGCTGACCGACTACCCGTTTTCGTTTACGGCCTCTCAACAGGATGCCGGGTTTGCGCATGATTATGCTCAGGCGATGGGACGTGTGCCCCTGGCACAGGGTCTGACTCAAACCCTGATCGCTGGTGCGCGTGACGGCGAGTTGGTGATCGAGGCGCAGCGCCGCGGTGGCTGGACCGCACCCGAGCTGTTCCTCGATAGCGTAGAGGACACGGATTTTGCTAAACCGCTGATCCGGGTCGATGGCGACAGACTGCACGCGACGGTGCCGGTTCACGATAGCTGGGGGGAAGGGGCGCCGAATTTACGCGGCAAATCGCTCACGCTGGTGCTGGCGGATAACGGTGTGGCGCAGGAGAGCCAGCTTATCGTGGGTGATGCGCCGGTGACAGAATCCGCCAGACTCCCGCTCTGGCAGGTGGTTCTTATGGCGCTGATGGGAGGCGTGATCCTTAATCTGATGCCTTGCGTATTGCCGGTGCTGGGGATGAAGCTGGGTTCGATTTTGCTCGTTGAGGAGAAAAACCGCCACCAGATACGACGGCAGTTCCTCGCGTCGGTCGGGGGGATTTTGATCTCCTTCATGGCGCTGGCATTACTGATGACCGTGCTAAGACTGAGCAATCAGGCGCTCGGTTGGGGTATCCAGTTCCAGAATCCGTGGTTTATTGGCGCGATGGTGCTGGTGATGCTGACCTTCAGCGCCAGTCTGTTCGGCCTGTTTGAATTTCGCCTGCCGTCATCAATGACCACCCGACTGGCGACTTACGGTGGTAACGGCCTGGTGGGACATTTCTGGCAGGGCGCGTTTGCCACGCTGCTGGCGACACCGTGCAGCGCACCGTTTCTCGGTACAGCCGTGGCGGTGGCGCTGACGGCATCGCTGCCCGTGCTGTGGGGGCTTTTCTTCGCCCTCGGCGTTGGGATGAGTCTGCCGTGGTTGCTGGTCGCCCTGCGTCCGGGTCTGGCGCTTCGTCTGCCGCGACCGGGACGCTGGATGAACGGACTGCGACGCTTGCTCGGCTTAATGATGCTCGGTTCGGCCCTCTGGCTGGCAACGCTACTTCTGCCTCATCTGGGTTTTACCTCCCAAAGTGCGGCGAAAGAGAGTGTCCGCTGGCAGCCGCTTAGCGAGCAGGCGATCACCGACGCGCTTGCGCAAAATAAGCGCGTATTTATCGATGTGACCGCCGACTGGTGCATTACCTGCAAGGTCAATAAATATAACGTGCTGAACACCGATGCGGTGCAGGCGGCGCTACAGCAACCGGATGTCGTGGCCCTGCGCGGCGACTGGACGCTGCCGTCTGATGACATTACGGCATTTCTGAAATTACGCGGCCAGGTTGCCGTACCGTATAACCAAATCTATGGCCCCGGCTTACCGAAAGGTCAGGCGCTGCCGACGTTATTAACGCGCGACGGTCTGTTAGAAACACTGGCTAAAGCGAAAGGAGAAACGCCATGAAATCCCTGATCATCCTGTTATTTACCCTGTTTAGCGCGTTCAGCCTTGCCAAAGACGCCGCGCCGTTTACCCCGGAGCAAGAAAAACAGATCGAAGCCCTCATTCAGGAGGCGTTGTTTAACGATCCGGCCAGTCCGCGCTTTGGCGCAAAACAGGCAAAACTGACGCTGGTGAATTTTACCGACTACAACTGTCCGTACTGCAAACAGCTTGATCCGCTGCTGGAGAAACTGGTGGCGAAATACCCTGACGTGGCGGTGATTATCAAACCGCTGCCGTTTAAAGGCGAAAGCTCGGTGTTGTCTGCGCGGACGGCGCTCACCACCTGGCGTGAGCATCCACAGCAGTTCCTCGCGCTGCATGAAAAGCTGATGCAAAAGAAGGGATACCACACTGACGTCAGCATTAAACAGGCGCAGGAAAAATCGGCGGCCAGCCCGGTCATACTGGATGAAAAAAGCAATGAAACGCTACGTACCAATCTGCAACTGGCGCGACTCGTAGGCGTTCAGGGAACACCCGCGACGATCGTTGGTGATGAGCTGATCCCGGGGGCCGTCTCCTGGGAGGTGCTTGAAGAAGTCGTTAAAGAAAAACTGGCGGTGGCAAATGGTCAGTAAGTTGCGGCGATGGCTGCGCGAAGGTGTGATTTTTTTGCTCCTGTTGGCTGGTGGAATGTGGCTAATGGATGCCTGGCGCGCGCCACAGGCACCAACGGCTTTCGACAGTACACCGCTTTACACGCTGGATGGCGAACGGGTAACGCTGGCGGCATTAAGTGAGGAAGAGCCGCTACTGATCTATTTTTGGGCCACCTGGTGTGGCGTTTGCCGCTATACCACACCGGACGTTGCCCGCTTGCAGGCACAAGGGGAGAAGGTGCTGACCATCGCGCTGCGTTCGGGAGATGAACAGACGATTGCGCGCTGGCTGGCGCGTAAAGGGATCTCTTTTCCCGTGGTCAACGATGCTAATGGCGCACTTTCCCGCAGTTGGGATATCAGCGTCACCCCCACGCTGATTGTGGTGTCAAAAGGGCAGGTGGTTTCCACTACCAGCGGCTGGACCAGCTACTGGGGGATGCGCCTGCGGCTAGGGTGGGCGAAAATCAGTTGAGTCAAAACCGGGGAAACCCGGTTTTTTTACACCATAAAATAGCCGTAACACCATGTGATTTAAATATTTAAGGCAGAAAGTAAACGGGTTGAATCTATATTTTCGCGGTTTTTATCATTGCAAATGACATGGAGTAATGGCATATCATGTAGCGATATAACGTTGTTAATGCTTACAGGAATTATAAATAAATGCGCAAGGGTAAAGTTATTATTGCATCAATGATGGTGCTTTGTGTTCTTATTTTTCTGATTGCGATCGCCTGGTTTATGTTGTTTCAGGGGGAAATGACGGCGCCGACGGCAGAAGAAAAAAAAACCGCTGTTTTACAGGCTGCGGGCTTACTTAAGACGGACGCTCAGGATAAAAAATCGATTGAGAGTTTATATCAGCGTGCGATTATCGTGCGCACGGTGAATCTCGATTCCGGCGAGTGGGTGACGGATAAAACGGCCGCACAAGGATGTAAAAAACTCGCTCCGGAGCAGGACCCTGCACAGATTCGTCAACGCTGTTCGCTGGCGGAAGTTTATCTGGTAAAAGATAAGTATAATAAGATTCAGCAGGTTATCATCCCTGTTTCGGGCAAAGGAGCGAAATCGATGATGCATGCATTTCTCTCTTTGGGACTGGACGGTCGTACGGTGAACAATCTGTATTATTATCAGCAGCGGGAGACGCCATTTCTGGGGGCCAGAGTGAAAGATGAAAGCTGGCGTCAACAATGGCCGGGGAAAAAGGTGGCTGATGATAATGGAGCGCCGGCGTTGAAAATAGTTCAGGAGAAATCAGGGAAGTATAATGAATATACCGTTGATGGTATTTCTGGTGCGACGCTGACGTCAACGGGCGTTGAAAAGAGTATTAACTACTGGATCAGTGAGCAGGGTTATGGCCCATTTTTGCAGCGACTGAAACAAGACCAGGAGATGTTGTATCGCTGAATAAAGTGCGCCTGCGGATAATTTACTTTAAGCCAGTAGGCGCAATATCACTCATTTTTTACGGATTTACGCAACGTAACATTTAATTCCTGACGGTCGGGGGCGTATATTACCCGCCGTCAGATTTCGCCCTCCATCACATATCAATGAAATAAATTTACATAACTTGTCACCCGTTGACATTTTTATGATCCAGGTCATGTACAACGCCAGTAAAAATCGATAATGATAATAATTATCATTTGTGTTATTTGGTGCGTATCGTGCGTAAGTTTTGCCTCTCACTGCTGGTAACTCTCTTCAGTCTGCTCATAAGCGTTAGCGTATGGGCCGCGACAAACTATGCTCCGTTTATTGAGGATATTGAGCAACGCCTTGATAAAACAGCAGAACTTTATTCTCAACAGCGCACCGATGAGGCGCGCCGCACGGTACAAATGGCCTACTTTGAGGTGTTTGAAAATCTCGAAGGCCCCATCCGCATCAACATCTCCGCCAGTAAAAGTTACGAAATGGAGAGCGCCTTCGGTGAAATCCGGCGGATGATTGGCGAGAAAAAACCGCTCGCTGATGTGCAGTCGAAAATCGACTGGCTGAAGGCATCGCTACGAGAAGTCGAACCGGTGCTGGACGGCGGACACCGACTGGTGGCGGAAGAGCAGCACAGCGCGCTCACCCGAACGGATATCGCTGTTCACTGGCAAGAGAGCGTCCGTATTATCGACGATCTGCTGGCCCAGGCGGTGAATGACTATCAGGCCGGGAACTACGCTACGGCCAGTCAGCATGTCCAGCAGGCGCACTATCAGGGATTCAAAAACTCTGAGATGGAAATGTCGGTCAGGCAGAATCGCTCGGCCAAAGATGCCGCAGCCATCAACCAACAGTTTTCCGCGCTGATTGCACTTGCCGCTCAACCCGATCGCCTCAACGACGTCTCTTATCAGGTCACCACGCTGTTACAGGATATTGAGGATATTCTGCCAGGCTTACCGACAACCCGCGACGATCAGCTGATTGCAGCCCCACAAACCGCAGACAACGGTCCGGCGGCGGAGGAGAGTTCGCGGACAAACTGGGGTGAAGTGGCGGGCGGAATCAATCAGAGCATTCAGGACGCTATTGCGCGGTATCAACGCGGCGAGACGCAGAATGCCATTCTGGATGTTCAGGACAGCTATTTCGATCGCTTCGAAGCCAGCGGCATGGAAAACAAAATCGGCTCCCGTGATTCGGCGTTTAAAACCACGCTGGAAGCCTACTTCACCCGTCTGGTCAGCTTGATGAAGGCTGGTCAACCGGCAGAAAGACTCCAGTCAGAAGCGAGCGCGCTCGAGCAGGATCTGCAAAAAGCGGTGACGATGCTTGGCGAAGGAGAAGAGACGCAATGGAGTCTGCTGCTTTACAGCCTGATGATCATCGTCCGTGAAGGGTTGGAAGCCCTGCTGATCGTGGCGGCGATTGTCGCCTACATGGTGAAAAACAATCATCAGGATAAGCTGCCGCTGATTCGCCAGTCAGTGATCGTAGCCCTGGTCGCCAGCATAATCACCGCAGTGATTTTCCAGTTGCTGTTCACCAACTCGGGTGCCAGTCGGGAACTGCTGGAAGGCATCACGATGTTGATTGCGGTCGTGATGCTGTTCTTCATGAGCTACTGGCTGCTGTCCAAAGTGGAAGCCCGACACTGGAAGGCCTGGCTGGAAGGCAAGCTGTCCCACTCACTGACGACAGGGTCGCTGGTGGGGCTGTGGCTGACTAGTTTCCTCGCGGTCTATCGCGAAGGCGCCGAAACGGTTCTGTTCTACTACGCCCTGATCGGCGATGCCAAAGATGTCGCCGGACACATGGCGATTGGCGCGGGCTTTGTTATTGGCTGTGTCGTGTTACTGGCGGCGTGGCTGGTCATGCGTTATTCGGTGGTGCGTTTGCCGCTGAAACCCTTCTTTATGTTTACCGGCAGCTTCATGTACCTGATGGCCTTCGTGTTTGCGGGCAAAGGTGTACTGGAGCTGGTGGAAGGCAAACTGTTCCAGCCAACGTTGATTAATGGTTTCCCGGAAATCAGCTGGCTGGGGATTTATCCCTATGTGGAAACGCTGTTACCGCAGGCCGTATTGCTGCTCGCTGCGCTGGTTGCGCTGTGGGTTATGCGGCGAAAAAGCGCCGTTCCTGGGGAAACAATAAAAAACACTCTGTAGTTGTGATTTTAGACGAGAGGATATGTCTGATGACCATGAAGAAAACCCTGATTGCCAGCGCAGTGATGGCCGGAATTTTCACCGCACCGGCAGCGTTCGCCTTTAAAGAGTACCCGGCGGGCGAGCCTGTCGTGATGAATGAAATGGAGCTGGCCGCCGTTTATCTGCAGCCGATTGATATGGAGCCGCGCGGCATGGGCTTACCGGCAGCCAAAGCCGATATTCACCTTGAGGCGGATATTCACGCGGTCGAAGGCAGCAAAAACGGCTTTGGCGCAGGAGAGTGGATCCCCTATCTGACCATCAGCTACACCCTGGTCAACAGCGATACCGGTGAAAAACAGGAAGGAACGTTTATGCCGATGGTCGCCAGCGATGGCCCTCACTATGGCGCGAACGTCAAGATGATGGGCGTGGGCAACTACAAAGTGACTTACCACATTGAACCGCCGTCAAAAGCGGGGATGCACCGTCACACCGACAGTGACACTGGTGTCGGTCGCTGGTGGAAACCGTTTGATGTGAGCTACGAATTTAAATACGTCGGTCTGAACTAAGAAAACCGATGCGCCGGGATGCTAACTCATCCCGGCCGAGTCAATCCGCTGTTCTGAGTCGATGTCATGAGTTACTTTTTCGTCACCACGTTACAGGTCTTTTTCTGCATCGCGTTACTCTCCGGCGTTCTCTGGAGTCGAAACGATCCCCCTTCCTTACGCCCTCTGGGCTGGACGCTGCTTATTGGTCTGGCGGCCGGCGTGCTGGCAGGACTGACGCTGCGCGGTTCACAACCGGTACAGCTGTTACTGGTCGGAACGGAAGTGATGGTCACGTTGCTGTTTGTGCTCAGCTTCTGGTGGGCGGGAAACCGTGTGCGCTATTTGTGGCAAGGGATTCTGGTCTTTGGCGCAGCGCGTCACTGGGCGCTCGATCCGAATCTCGGTGGCTTAACCAGCACGCATGTCCTGAATACTGAACTGCTGCTGAATTTGACGGCAGTGGTGCTCGCCTTCGCGATCCTTTGTCTGGCTGGCGTGCTTTGCGCCATGCTGCTGCGCCGAATCCGCGTGCTGTACTGGCCATTCACTCTCATTCTGCTGGTCATGCTGTGGCTGCCGTTAAGCGGTAATTTGCTGTTGCTGTTGATGAAGCTACAGGTACTGCCGCTGGCGAAATCGCTGCTGAGCTTTGTGGCGAAAGTGACCAATAATGCACCAGCCTATAACTGGATGGCGGTGGGATTACTGCTGCTTCTGGCGCTGTGCTGGCTGCCGTCGTTGCTGAGCGCCCATCGTCAGACGCGGGCAACAGAAGAACCGATTGCACATCGCCTGGCGCTGGCGCAGCGGCGGAATGCGCTACGGCTTTGGCTGGTCACCCTCGGCTGTGCCGTGGTGGTGATTGCCGGGCAACTGTGGTGGGACAACGTCGCGTCTCAGCCGCCGCAGCTTTCGCAAGCCATCCCGGTAACGCTCGCCAGCGACGGCAGTGTCCATCTGCCGGTTGAACAACTGCGGGACGGTAAGCTGCATCGCTTTGTCTGGGTGGCTGACGATGGCAAAGCCGTGCGCTTTTTCATCATCAACCGTTATCCCGACAAACTGCGCTTTGGCGTGGTGTTTGATGCCTGTCTATTGTGCGGCGATCAGGGCTATGTGATGGAAGGCAATCAGGTCATTTGCGTCGCCTGTGGGGTACATATTTTTATCCCTTCCATTGGCAAACCCGGCGGTTGCAATCCGGTACCGATTGAAAACTGGCACAACGATGAAAAAGAGTTAGTGATCCCCGGTAAAGAACTGGCCGCTGGCGTGAACTACTTCTCGACGGTGATGACCATTCAGGTGACCGATCCGGTTGATGGTTCAACGCTGACCAATACCTCGGCGGACTTCAAGTACAGCTACGGCGGTAAGACCTGGTTCTTTTCCTCCGAAGAGAACTATGACCGTTTTCGTCAAACGCCGGAACAGTTTGTTCCTGCTGAACTGAGGGAGGAGTAACGATGCTGTGGCGAATGTTACGACAATCCTGGGGACGCAACTTGCGGCGTAAAGGGCTGGCAATTATCACGGTCTTTCTTGCAGCCAGCCTGATCTCGGCGCTGCTGGCGGTGTCGATCGATATCGGTGACAAAATGTCGAGGGAGCTCAAATCCTACGGCGCAAACATCCTGATTGAGCCTGCCGGACAAGCGACATTGCCTGCGCTGTTTAGCGAAAGCAGTAATCCGCTCTCTGGGCAGGATTTCCTTGATGAAGCTGAATTGCCGAATATCAAAGATATTTTCTGGCGCAATAACATTGTCGGTTTTGCGCCGATGCTGGGCGGTGAAGTCACCGTGAACGATAACGCGGTGCGCATTCTCGGGACGTTCTTCAGCCAACCGGTCGATATTCCGGATGAAGAGGGATATGAAACCGGACAGAAAACGGTTAGCCCGTTCTGGCAGGTGACCGGCGACTGGCCGCAGGAAGGCGAGAACAGTCCACCGCAAACGCTCGTGGGGCATGCGCTGGCGCGACAAACAGGATGGAAAGCGGGTGATACGCTGGTATTAAACAACGCGGATACAACAGTGCCTGTCACCGTCAGCGGGATCCTCTCCAGCGGCGGCGAGGAAGATAACCAACTGGTGATGCCGCTCGCAATAGCGCAGACGCTATTGGGGTTGCCCGGCAAGGTGCAGGCCATTCGTGTTTCGGCGCTGACGGTACCGGAAAATGAGCTTTCACGTCGCGCGCGGGAAAATCTGGATGCGCTTAATGCGGAAGAGTACGACCTCTGGTACTGCACTGCTTATGTTTCTTCTATCGCCCACCAACTGGAGGAGGCGATCTCCGGGGCGGAGGTGCGCCCGGTCTGGCAAGTCGCCGCCTCTGAAGGGGTGGTGATTGACAAAATTCAGTTGCTGATGGCGGTGGTGACGATTGCCGCGCTGGCGGCATCGGCAATGGGGATCGCCTCGCTGATGACCAGCACCATTATGGAACGCGCCAAAGAGATCGGTCTGATGAAGGCGCTTGGCGCGCGTCAGTGGCAGATCATGCTGCTGTTCTACCTCGAAGCCGCTTCCAGTGGGCTGGCTGGCGGGGCGCTGGGATGCGTTGCCGGATGGGGGCTGGCGAAAGCGATTGGCGTGATGCTGTTCGACGCACCGCTTGAATTCGCGTGGATTGTGGTGCCGTGTGTACTGGTGGTTGCGATGTTGATTGCCCTGATCGGAACCTGGTTCCCGGCGCGGCGCATTGCGCGACTTTATCCCGTGGAGGTGCTGTATGGCCGCTAAACGGACAATGCTCTGGCTGCTGGTGTGGCGGGCGCTGCGCCTGCGTTTTCAGCGGGTCAGCGTGGTTTTTGCCGCGCTGATGGTGGGGGCGACCATCGTGACGGCGCTGAGCGCGGTATGGTTCGACATCAATACTAAAATGAGTGAAGAGTTACGCACCTTCGGCGCCAACTTCTACATCGGGCCGGGGCACGGCGCGAGTATGCCACAGCGGGAGCTACAGACCCTTCTGGATGATGCGCCAGCGGGGCTGGTTCACGGTGCCAGTCCGTGGTTATACGGCATGGCGCGTACCGAACTGGAAAAAGTGGTGATCGTCGGCGTCTGGTTTGAATCGTTGCAAAAACTGGTGCCTTACTGGCAGGTTCAG
Organism: Citrobacter sp. MGH 55; assembly: GCF_016906145.1. Lineage (NCBI taxonomy): Bacteria > Pseudomonadati > Pseudomonadota > Gammaproteobacteria > Enterobacterales > Enterobacteriaceae > Citrobacter > Citrobacter sp. MGH 55. Next base: position 4,214,583 of record NZ_CP070239.1, on the reverse strand, counting down.
GGGAGCTGGATTGGCGTCAGCTTCGACGATCGCAACGCGATGATTGGCGTCAAGCTGGCGGAGCGCCTCAACGTTCAGCCCGGCGATAACGTCACGCTGGTCGATCATAACCAGCGGAAAAACCTGCAGATTAAAGGCATTGTCGAAGCCGGTGACGCCACGGACAACATGCTGATCGTCAGCCTCGACGTGGCGCAAGCCTGGCTGCATCAGCCGGGGAAAATCAGCCACGGCCTGTTGAGCGTCAGTAATGATGTTGGCCAGGTTGATCGCTATGCCAGCCGGTTGCAAAGCCAGTATCCGGATCTGGAGATTCGCCCGGTGCGTAAAGTCTCCGCCTCAGAAGGACAGGTGCTGGATAAGATCAAAGGGCTGATGGGACTGGTATCGCTGGTGATTCTGGCGCTCTCTTCCCTGTGCGTGAATACCACCCTGATGGCGATAGTCGGCGAGCGTGCCCGCGAGTTCGCTCTGCAAAAAGCGCTGGGTGCCAGCAATGGCGACATCGTACGGCAAATCTTGCTGGAAACCTGCATTATCGCCCTTGCGGCCGTAGTGTGCGGCTGGTTGTTGGGGTATTTGCTGGCGCAACTGTTGGGACTGACGGTATTCAACGCGGCGATCTCGCTGCGTCTGCCGGTGCTGCCCATCACCCTCGTATTGTCTTTACTGGTCGCCATTCTGGCGGCGATTGTTCCGGTACGGCGTGCGGTCAGCGTCGAACCCGCTAACGTGCTGAAAGGAGAGTAGCGCCATGTCCGTGACGCAGATTCCACAGGTGGCGATCGAAACACGTCACCTCTATAAACGGTTTGGCGACGTTACCGCCCTGGATGATATTAACCTGCGAATTACGCAAGGGGAGTTTGTCGCCATCATGGGGGCCTCCGGCTCCGGGAAAACGACGCTGATGAACATCCTCACCTGTCTGGATACCGCAACGGAAGGTCAGGTGTTTCTTGAGGGTACGGACGCCGCCGCGCTGGATGAAGAGGGACGGCGTCGTTTTCGCGCCGAGAAGATTGGCCTGGTGTTCCAGCAATTCCATCTCATTCCCTTTTTAACCGCGCTGGAAAATATCATGCTGGCGCAGCACTACCACAGCGTGGTGGACGAGGCAGCAGCCAGAAAAGTACTGGAACAGGTCGGCCTTGGGCACCGCGTCACCCATTTACCCAGCCAGCTTTCCGGTGGGGAGCAGCAGCGTGTCTGTATTGCGCGGGCGCTGGTGAATGAGCCGCCGGTCATTTTCGCGGATGAACCGACAGGCAACCTCGATGAAGAGAATGAACAGCGGGTGTTGGATTTGCTTACCGATTTGCACCGCCAGGGGCGCACGATAGTCATGGTGACGCATAACCCGGCGCTTGGGCAGTTTGCCGATCGCATTTTGCGTCTGCAACACGGAAAGTATCTGGGAGAGGAGGCGATGCAACATGCGCTGGCTTAACGTTTTCATTCTCTCACTGGCGGTATTGCTCAGTGGCTGTAAAGAGGAAAAGCTGGCTGTCGGCGAAACGGCTCCGGCGCTGGCGGCCTTCGATTTACAAGGCCAGGAGTCCGGACTGGATCGCTGGCAGGGAAAATCCATCTACCTCAATTTCTGGTCGGCAGGCTGCGGTGGTTGTCTGGCGGAGATGGATTCGCTGGAAACGCTCAGCCAGAAATGGGGCGATAGCGTGGTAGTGGTGGCGGTGAATACCGATCCGGGTACGGTCAACCTTGATGCGCTTCTGGCGAAGCACCAGGTGTCGTATCCGGTCCTTCGCGATCAGATGAAAATCACTCAGGAACGATACCAGGTCATCGGCACACCGACCTCGGTCCTGATTGATCCACAAGGCCGGGTGCTGGAGTGGCATCAGGGAATGCGTAAACCGGCGGAATTAGCCGCCACGTTCGCCCGTCTCGCGGGGCAATAAGTTTTCGGTGGAGGGATACCGCTGATGGCATTTATCTGGAACGACGAGAGCCTGGCTCTCCTGCGTGAAAACGCGGGCGTCCTCTCGACGCAACACATTGCGCAGATGCTGTGCACCAATGTGACGGTGGTGCGCAATATGGCTTACCGGCTGAAACTCAGTTTGCGTGTGTCGGCGTATAGCCAGAAGAGAATTCAACAGGTTCAGGCATTGTATGAATCCGATGAACCGCTGACCATGAAGGAGATTGCCGTGCGAACCGGGCTCACGTTCAGCACGGTGCAGTACATCGTCTATGTCAAACTGAAACATAAGCCCTATGCCACCCGCGAGTTTATCGCGTTCGAAACACAGGATGCGGTGCATTACCGCGTGCAAAAAGAGTTTGTCGATACCGAGCGTACGCGACTGCAACAACCGATGGATAACAGCCGTTTTCAGGAACTGTATCTCAAAGACGGGACAGCCTACTGCGCGCGTAACATCCGCCATGAAGTCATTATCTCTGAATAGCGGAAACCACATTTCGTTCGCTGACGAAGCAAGCATTGTCGCAAGCATTCAGGATAGGTCATCTTCTCCTTACAGGACGCTGAAGCATGACCCTTCTTTTTGCATTCGACCCCGACCAGGTTGTGATGATTGCCTTAACCTTTGTTCTTGCGGGGATGGTGAAAGGCGTCACCGGCATGGGACTGCCTACCGTGGCAATGGGGATCCTCGGCTCGCTGATCTCACCGGTTGCGGCGGCGGCTATGCTGTTGTTACCTTCGCTTATCAGCAATCTGTTTCAGTTTGGCGGCGGTGGAAATACCCGGATGTTGCTGAAGCGACTCTGGCCGATGTTGCTAACGGTGGTGATTGCCACACTGTTGGCCAGCGTCTGGATCACCGGTGGCGAGACTTCCCGCACACAGTTTGCGCTCGGGCTGGCGCTGATGGTGTATGCGCTCTGGACCCTGGCGGGAAAACGAATTGCGATCGCACCGCGGCGTGAAAAACCGCTCTCACTGGTTGTCGGATTCGCTACCGGCTTGTTGACCGGCGGAACGGGCGTCTTTGTGATGCCGGCGGTGCCGTGGATCCAGTCGCTGGGCTTTGAGAAGGATGAACTAGTTCAGGCGCTCGGTATCTCTTTTACCTTTTCCACGCTGGCGTTAGCACTGGGTCTGTGGTGGCACGACGCGCTCCCCGTGCAGTCGCTGAGCTTATCGGCATTCGCCATCGTTCCGGCGCTGCTCGGCCAGTGGGCAGGCACTCGTATCCGACGGGTCATCTCACCCGTTGTCTTTAAACGTTGCTTTCTGTTTTGTCTGATGGGGCTAAGTATCGAAATGATGCTCCGTGCTGTGACTTAATGACAAAATCGTGCCATGGTTAACCCCTCCCCGAGGCTGAGAGGTCAGTATGACGTCAATAGTCGTAAATGAAGAAGACGGCGAACTCGAATCACGAATGGCGCTGACGGCGGCGGTGATGGCGGACAAATCGCGATCCCGGATGCTGTGTGCGCTGATGGATGGCCGGGCATGGACGGCGACGGAACTGAGCGCGGTGGCGGATATCTCGCCGTCTACCGCCAGTGCGCACCTGGCCCGTCTGTGCGAGCAGCGGTTCGTGGTTTCTCTCGCCCAGGGGCGGCACCGCTATTTTCGCCTTGCAAGCGCAGACATTGCGGAACTGCTGGAGCGTCTGATGGGCGTCGCCTGGACATCAACGGCATCGCGGAAAATCACTACGCCTTTCAGTTTGCGTCATGCGCGGACCTGTTATGACCATCTGGCCGGAGAAGTGGCGGTGAGACTGTTTGATACGCTGGTTTCCCGACAGTGGCTGACGGCAGATGGCGAAACCTTGACGCCTCTGGGTGAGGAGAAACTGGCGGATCTGGGCATTGTCGTACAGGCCAGCGTGTCGCGACGCAAATTTAGCTGCGGCTGTCTGGACTGGAGCGAGCGACGTTATCATCTGGGTGGTGTACTTGGCGCGGCGCTACTGACCTGGCTTACCGGGCAGCGGTGGATCAAAACAGCACCGGGAAGCCGCCAGGTCACCTTCACGCCCTCCGGGATCCGCAAGCTGCAAATGATATTTGGCATCAATATGATGCGCTGAATCCCTGTTTTTGCGGTCTCGTTCCCAAAAATGTGTCATATATCTGTCACACTTATGAATGACGAAAAACAACACGAGGTCGTAGGGATGAACAAATCGTTAATTGCCGCCGCTGTGGCAGGGGTTATGATGGTGTCTTCTGCCGCGCAGGCACAAACGGCGCCGGAAGGCTATCAGCTACAGCAAGTATTGATGATGAGTCGACATAACTTACGTGCGCCGCTGGCGAACAATGGCAGCGTGCTGGAGCAGTCCACTCCGAATAAATGGCCTGAATGGGATGTGCCGGGCGGACAGCTCACCACCAAAGGTGGCGTGCTGGAAGTGTATATGGGCCATTACATGCGTGAATGGCTGGCAGAGCAGGGGATGGTGAAATCCGGCGAGTGCCCGGCACCGGATACGGTCTATACCTATGCCAACAGTCTGCAGCGTACGGTCGCGACCGCCCAGTTCTTTATCACCGGCGCATTCCCTGGCTGCGATGTTCCGGTGCATCACCAGGAAAAAATGGGCACCATGGACCCCACCTTTAACCCGGTGATCACCGATGATTCAGCGGCTTTCCGCGAGAAAGCCGTACAGGCGATGGAAAAAGAGCGCAGCCAGATGCAACTTGATGACAGCTACAAGTTGCTGGAACAGATGATCAACTACAAAGACTCGCCATCGTGCAAGGAAAAACAGCAGTGTTCGCTGACTGACGCTAAAGATACCTTTAGCGCGAACTATGAGCAGGAGCCCGGTGTCTCCGGACCGCTGAAAGTGGGGAACTCGCTGGTGGACGCTTTCACGCTGCAATACTACGAAGGATTCCCGATGGATCAGGTGGCCTGGGGCGAAATTAAATCCGATCAGCAGTGGAAGGTGTTGTCGAAACTGAAAAATGGCTATCAGGACAGCCTGTTTACCTCTGCGGAGGTCGCACGTAACGTGGCGAAACCGCTGGTGAAATACATCGACAAAGCGCTGGTAACCGAACAGGCGAAAGCGCCGAAAATTACCGTGCTGGTGGGGCATGACTCAAACATCGCCTCACTGCTTACCGCACTGGAATTCAAACCCTATCAGTTACATGATCAAAACGAACGCACGCCGATTGGCGGCAAAATTGTCTTCCAGCGCTGGCATGACACGAAGGCCAACCGCGATCTGATGAAAATTGAGTATGTGTATCAGAGTTCAGAGCAACTGCGTAATGCGGATGTGCTGACGCTGAAAGCCCCGGCGCAACGCGTGACCCTGGAGTTGAAAGGATGCCCGATTGATGCGAACGGTTTCTGTCCGATCGACAAGTTTGACGCACTGCTGAATGAGGCGGCGAAATAAATGAGGTTCCCCCGCGCAAGCGGGGGATTTAACGGCTTAAACGTTTTTACGTTCGATGGTCTGTTCGCCCCAGAAGAGCGCGTCTTTATCTGTCTTATCAAAGGCTTTAATGAGCACTTCATCGCTGCCTTCTTCCCAAATTTTTTCTGCCAGCTTTTCGTCATATCCGGCAACTTCAAATATGGCTTCGGCTATTTCCGGCGATGTATTGCGCAGACTTGCCCACTCACCGACGTGATGAGCCTTCGCTTCTTGAGTTGGCATTCTTATCCTCCCGTTGAAGATTAGCCGTTGAGCTTCACTGCCAGACCGGCAACGTATTCGCCCTGATAACGTGCGATAGAGAGCTCTTCCTGACTGGGCTGGCGTGAACCGTCACCCCCGGCAATGGTCGTTGCGCCATAAGGCGTACCACCGCGAACTTGCGAAACATCGAACAGTTCCTGTGCGGCGTAGCCGATGGGCACAATCACCATCCCATGATGGGCAAGTGTAGTCCATGTAGACGTAATCGTTTGTTCCTGACCGCCGCCTGTCCCGGTAGAACTGAAAACGCTGGCGAGTTTGCCATACAGCGCGCCGGACGCCCACAATCCGCCCGTCTGATCGAGGAAGGTACGCATCTGGCCTGACATATTGCCAAAGCGCGTTGGCGTACCAAAAATAATGGCGTCGTAATCCGCCAGTTCTTGCGGGGTGGCGACGGGCGCGTTTTGCGTCTTGCCTCCGGCTTTGGCAAAAATTTCAGCTGGCATGGTTTCCGGTACACGCTTAATCACGACCTCTGCGCCGTCCACTTTGTTTGCCCCTTCCGCTACCGCGTGCGCCATCGTTTCGATGTGTCCGTACATGGAATAATAAAGCACCAGAACTTTAGCCATTTGTACTACTCCTCGTATTAACCGTGTCTGTAGCGATTCGCTACCCTCTTTAAAGATATGACGTGGTGCTGAGAGTGCAAATATCACGACCATTTCTTTGATTTATAACAAATTTTAGGGCCTCCTGTTTTGTAGCAAAATGATACATTTTCTCGCCGCTAAATTTTGCTAATCATAAGAAAGGCTTATTGATAAATTGAGGCAATTATTTCTCAACACGGACTTAAGCTGTTGCAGGATATTACCAGCGGCGGGCCGAACGCTCTGTATTGCCTAAGCTTAGTTTCACGTCGCGAGGTGAATGGCATCCGCCATCCGTGGCGTGAGGAGTCACTCCTCAGTACCTATGCAATATGATGTCTAATCAATGACGGAGGTCAGTAATGGCAAACCATCGAGGCGGTTCCGGTAATTTTGCCGAAGACCGTGAAAGAGCATCAGAAGCAGGTAAGAAAGGTGGTCAGCACAGCGGGGGGAATTTTAAAAATGACCCGCAGCGTGCCTCTGAAGCAGGTAAAAAAGGGGGCAAGAGCAGTGGTGGTAGCCGTAACAGCTAGCATTGCCGCACTTGTCGATCATCATGTTCAGCCTACCCTAACTGCGTGATGACGCCACCGCCGCCGGATACTCCGGCGGTTTTTTTTGCCCGTCAGGTTGAACTGAAAGGAAACGCCACGCAGACTATGCGCCACTGACAGATTCACCGAACAAGGAAAGGGCATGGCCGAACGTGCTGAGAAAAAAACAGGTAAACGCTCGCAGGCGGTCAGCGCGAAACGCGAAGCGATTCTGACAGCCGCATTAAATACGTTTTCACAATATGGTTTTCACGGCACCCGTATTGAACACATTGCCGAGCAGGCCGGCGTCTCCAAAACCAATCTTCTTTATTACTACCCGTCAAAAGAGGCGCTGTATGTCGCCGTGCTACGACAGATTCTGGATATCTGGCTGGCGCCCTTAAAAGCGTTTCGGGAAGATTTTGCGCCATTGGCTGCCATTAAAGAGTACATCCGGCTGAAGCTGGAAGTGTCCCGTGATTACCCGCAGGCCTCGCGTCTTTTTTGCATGGAGATGCTGGCCGGTGCGCCGCTGTTGATGGATGAATTGACCGGCGATCTGAAAACGCTGATTGATGAAAAGTCCGCGCTGATTGCCGGTTGGGTGAAGAGCGGCAAACTGGCGCCGATCGACCCGCATCATCTGATCTTCATGATTTGGGCTTCAACACAGCATTACGCCGACTTTGCGCCTCAGGTTGAGGCGGTGACGGGCGCAACGCTGCGTGACGAAACCTTTTTTAATCAGACGGTTGAAAACGTTCAGCGCATGATTATTGAGGGAATTCGCGTTCGTTAATTGGCAGGCGGCAGTGGGCAGCTCATATCGCCTTCTTCGCACTGTAGCAGCGAGGCGAGAAACGCTTCACGCTCGGCGGTTTTATCCGCCAGACACTGATTGGCGATCATCACCTGAGCACTTCCCCCCTCGGTGCCGGAGCTGATAAGCGCGCAGTCGGCATCGCGCATGGCGATCCACGCGGTCTGCGCCTTTTTCAGCAGTTCCTGCTGTGGCGGGGCTGCGCGTTTCAGCGCATTCTGATACGTTTCATTCAGTTCTTTGTCTGCCGTCTGATACTGGGTGACGGCACAGGTATTCATTTCCGCTTGCGTGCTGGCATTTGCGCAGCCATCGGCCAGCGCCTGACCGCTGAGCAGCAGCGCAGCGCAGGTGAGTAGTATTCGTTTCATCATTCCCTCTGGCTCCATAAAAAAAGGCCCCGTTTCCGGAGCCTTAATTAACCACAGCCTTAGCCAATTGTCATCAGGCTTGCGTTACCTCCGGCGGCTGCCGTGTTCACGCTTAACGAACGCTCGACGTACAGTCGCTCCAGCAGAATATTGCTTTCACCACGGGCGAAACCTTGTACCGAGACAATCGCGCCTTCACGGGCTGCTACCGCTTCACACAGGGAGCGAAGCTGATCGGAATCGCCGTGGAAGATCACCGCATCAAAAGGCTGCGTTGTCAGGCTGTCGGTTTTCGCAAACGCAATGCGGGCAGAAACCGCTGCCGGCAGGCGTTTCGCCAGGTCACGGTGAAAGGCATCGTCAGTCCACAAAATCTGACTCCCGACCGAAGTGACGGCGGCAAGTTGCACCAGCGCATCCTGTTCATCATCCGCGATACACAGTACGCGCTCACGCGGTAACAGCGTCCAGGTGTTACGCTCCCCGGTAGGGCCAGGCAGCAGACGCTGCGTACCGGCCTGCGCCAGTTCGCCAAACTGTTGGCAAAGTTGACGTAACACAGGACGATCGGCCGCCCACTCGCTGAGCGCTTCCAGCGGCTGGATCAGCGCGGCTTTCAACTGGGCGTCTACCGGATAGTCCGCATCCTGACGCGCCAGAGTGATGGCCAGCGCATTTTCCGGACGATTTGCCAGCAGACGGTAGAGATAGAGCGGCCCACCGGCTTTTGGGCCGGTCCCCGAGAGTCCTTCGCCGCCGAACGGCTGTACGCCGACGACCGCCCCCACCATATTCCGGTTAACGTACAGGTTGCCTACGTGCGCCGAACCGGTGACCTGGGCAATGGTTTCATCAATACGGGTATGGACGCCCAGCGTCAGACCGTAGCCGGAGGCGTTGATTTGGTCAATCAGCGCGTCCAGGTTGTTGCGGTTGTAGCGTACAACGTGCAGAACCGGACCAAAGACCTCTTTTTGCAGCTCATCAATGCTTTCCAGTTCGATCAGCGTTGGCGCAACGAATGTACCGCTTTGCCATTCACGGACATCTTCACTGTTTTCACGCGCCGCCTGGAATACCGGACGACCTTTCGCCCGCATAGCCTGAATATGCTGTTCAATATTGGCTTTGGCTTCACTGTCGATCACTGGACCGATATCGGTGGTCAGACGCCCCGGGTTGCCCATCCGGCATTCGGCCATCGCGCCACGCAGCATTTTCAGCGTGTGGTCGGCGATATCATCCTGTAGACAGAGTATGCGCAGCGCGGAGCAGCGCTGTCCGGCGCTGTCAAATGCCGAGGACAGTACGTCGACCACCACCTGTTCGGTGAGGGCAGACGAGTCAACAATCATCGCGTTCATGCCGCCCGTTTCGGCGATCAGGGGAATCGGACGTCCCTGTGCATCCAGACGCGTCGCGATGTTACGTTGCAGCAGCGTCGCCACTTCGGTAGAACCGGTAAACATCACGCCGCGCACGCGGCTGTCGGCGGTCAATTGCGCGCCCACCGTTTCACCCCGGCCAGGCAGCAGTTGCACCACGCCCGGCGGTACGCCAGCTTCCAGCAAGATGGCAATGCCCTGGGCTGCGATAAGCGGCGTCTGTTCCGCGGGTTTTGCCAGTACGCTGTTGCCTGCAGCCAGCGCGGCGGCGATTTGTCCGCTGAAAATGGCCAGCGGGAAGTTCCACGGGCTGATGCAAACCACCGGACCGAGCGGGCGGTGGGTCTCATTATCAAAATCGTCACGCACCTGACCGGCGTAATAATGCAGGAAGTCTACTGCTTCACGCACTTCGGCAATGGCGTTGGCGAAGCTCTTACCGGCTTCACGCACCAGAATGCCGATCAGCTGTTGCATCTGGCCTTCCATCAACACGGCAGCGCGATGGAGGATGGCGGCACGTTCATGCGGCGGCGTCGCAAACCAGATAGGAGCATTGTTCACCGCGCTTTGCAGCGCCTGTTCGACTTCAGCTTCACTGGCTTCACGAACATAGCCGACGATGTCTTTCGGTTCTGCCGGGTTGACCACCGGGCTCATTTCGCCCTCGGCAACCGGTGTCTCGAGCATCGGCAACGCTCGCCATTTTTGCAGCGCGCTGTTGAGCAGGGCAGAGGAGAGTGAGGCCAGACGATGTTCGTTGGAAAGATCCAGACCGGCAGAGTTTTCGCGCCCTTTGCCGTACAAATCGCGCGGCAGCGGAATTTTCGGATGCGGCAGACCGGTCTGACCTTCCTGCTGCGCCAGTTTTTCGACGGCCTCGACCGGATCGGCCACCAGTTCGTCCAGCGGCAGCGTGGTATCCGCGATACGGTTAACAAAGGAGGTGTTCGCCCCGTTTTCCAGCAGACGACGCACCAGGTACGCCAGCAGCGTTTCATGGGTGCCAACCGGTGCATAAATGCGGCACGGACGGTTCAGTTTGCCATCCGCCACTTTACCGGTGACCTGTTCGTACAGCGGCTCACCCATTCCGTGCAGGCACTGGAACTCATACTGACCTGGATAGTAGTTCTGCCCGGCCAGCTGATAAATGGCTGCCAGCGTATGGGCGTTGTGGGTCGCAAATTGTGGGTAGATCAAATTCGGTACGGCGAGCAGCTTTTTCGCGCAGGCGAGATAAGAGACATCGGTGTAGACCTTGCGCGTATAAACCGGGTAGCCTTCCAGACCGTCCATCTGGGCGCGTTTGATCTCGCTATCCCAGTAGGCGCCTTTGACCAGGCGGATCATCAGACGGCGACGGCTGCGGGTGGCCAGATCGATCAGGTAATCGATGACGAACGGGCAACGTTTCTGGTACGCCTGAATGACGAAACCAATACCGTTCCAGCCAGCCAGTTCAGGTTCAAAACACAGTTTTTCCAGCAGATCGAGGGAGATCTCCAGACGGTCGGCCTCTTCGGCATCGATATTGATGCCGATATCATACTGGCGCGCCAGCAGCGTCAACGACTTCAGGCGCGGATAGAGCTCTTCCATCACACGATCGTACTGGGCACGGCTATAACGCGGATGCAGGGCGGAGAGCTTGATAGAGATCCCCGGACCTTCATAAATCCCGCGTCCGTTCGACGCTTTACCAATCGCATGAATCGCCTGCTGATAGGAGACCATATAGGCCTGCGCATCAGCTGCGGTCAGCGCGGCTTCACCCAGCATATCGTAAGAGTAGCGGAAGCCTTTTTCTTCCAGCTTACGGGCATTCGCCAGCGCTTCGGCAATGGTTTCTCCGGTCACGAACTGTTCGCCCATCAGACGCATCGCCATATCGACGCCTTTACGGATCAGCGGCTCACCGCTCTTACCGATAATGCGGTTCAGGGAGCGAGAAAGGCTGGCTTCGTTATGGGTGGAGACCAGACGACCGGTGAACAGAAGACCCCAGGTCGCCGCGTTGACGAACAACGACGGACTACGACCAATGTGCGACTGCCAGTTACCGTTGCTGATTTTGTCGCGGATTAAGGCATCGCGCGTGGCTTTATCCGGAATACGCAGCAGCGCTTCCGCCAGACACATCAGCGCCACCCCTTCCTGCGAAGAGAGAGAAAACTCCTGCAGCAAGCCTTGCACCATACCGGCACGGCCGCTGGCTGTTTTCTGATTACGCAGTTTATCCGCCAGTTGGTAAGCCAGCTTATGGGCCTGTTCGGCTACCGGCTGCGGCAGACGCGCCTGTTCCATCAGCATCGAGACCGCGTCAGTTTCAGAGCGACGATACGCTGCGGTAATGGCGGAACGCGAGACCGACTGTGGGAGGATCTGCTCGGCAAATTCCAGGAAAGGTTGATGGATCTCTTCCTGCGGTGCCGTGGATTCATCGCCTTCGTTGGCGGCTCCGGCCAATAGCGCAGGAATTTCTGGCAGCGTGTCATCGTTTTCCAGTTTTTCCAGGTAATTAAAGATTGCCTGCTTAATCAACCAGTGCGGGGTGCGATCAATTCGCGTTGCCGCTGACTTAATGCGCTCGCGCGTTGCGTCATCCAGTTTAACCCCCATCGTGGTGGTTCCCATGCCATCTGCTCCTGTTGTTCGGTGAGGTACTGCTTATCGTTATCGAGAAATATCTACTATGTTGCAACTTTGTGCAACCACGTTAAATGTGACCTGTATAACAAGCTTAAAAATGAATGAAATGTTAATAAAAGAAAGATGTATGACGTTGGGAAAAATAATAACGCTATCTTTTTCTCTGCGGCAGTTAACACTTTTAAAAGGTGCAACCGCGAAAAATGTGAGAGAGTGCAACCTGCCAGAAAATAGTGTTCATCTGCATTTAAATTTGATGTAAATGATGTGTTAAATCGATTGTGAATAAACCCCGCTTCCGGCAGGATACGGTCGCCCGGGAAATACAACAGGCTTTGCCACGTTCCGGCAGAGCAATAAAACAGAAGAGTCTGGAGATTTTATGGCAATTAGCACACCGATGCTGGTGACGTTCTGTGTCTATATTTTTGGCATGATACTGATTGGTTTTATCGCCTGGCGTTCAACCAAGAACTTTGATGATTATATTTTGGGGGGCCGCAGTCTCGGGCCATTTGTCACCGCATTATCTGCGGGCGCGTCGGACATGAGCGGCTGGCTGCTGATGGGCTTACCGGGCGCGATTTTCATTTCCGGGATTTCAGAAAGCTGGATTGCCATCGGCCTGACGTTAGGGGCGTGGATCAACTGGAAGCTGGTGGCCGGGCGCCTTCGCGTGCACACCGAACATAATAATAACGCTCTGACGCTGCCGGACTACTTCACCGGGCGCTTTGAAGACAAGAGCCGGGTTCTGCGCATTATCTCCGCGCTGGTGATTCTGCTGTTCTTCACTATTTATTGTGCATCCGGCATCGTGGCAGGAGCGCGTCTGTTTGAAAGCACCTTTGGCATGAGCTACGAAACCGCACTGTGGGCAGGCGCGGCGGCCACCATCCTCTATACCTTTATTGGCGGATTCCTCGCGGTAAGCTGGACGGATACCGTACAAGCCAGTCTGATGATTTTTGCGCTGATCCTGACGCCGGTGATTGTCATCATCAGCGTTGGGGGCTTTGGCGATTCGCTGGAAGTCATTAAACAGAAGAGCATTGAGAACGTTGATATGCTCAAAGGGCTGAATTTCGTCGCCATCATTTCCCTGATGGGCTGGGGCCTGGGCTACTTTGGTCAGCCACACATTCTGGCGCGTTTTATGGCGGCGGATTCCCACCACAGCATCGTTCATGCCCGCCGTATCAGCATGGCCTGGATGATTCTCTGTCTGGCGGGCGCGGTCGCGGTCGGTTTCTTCGGCATCGCTTACTTCAACAACAATCCGGCGCTGGCGGGGTCGGTGAACCAGAACGCGGAGCGCGTGTTCATCGAACTGGCGCAAATCCTGTTTAACCCGTGGATTGCCGGTATCCTGCTGTCTGCGATTCTCGCGGCGGTAATGTCAACGCTGAGCTGTCAGTTGCTGGTATGCTCCAGCGCCATTACCGAAGATCTGTACAAAGCGTTCCTGCGCAAAGGTGCCAGCCAACAGGAGCTGGTTTGGGTAGGGCGCATTATGGTGCTGGTGGTCGCGCTGGTGGCGATCGCCCTGGCGGCGAACCCGGATAACCGGGTGCTGGGTCTGGTGAGCTACGCCTGGGCTGGTTTCGGCGCCGCGTTTGGTCCGGTGGTACTGTTCTCGGTGATGTGGTCGCGTATGACTCGCAACGGCGCACTGGCCGGGATGATTATCGGTGCCGTGACGGTGATCGTCTGGAAACATTTCGGTTGGCTGGATCTGTACGAAATCATTCCGGGCTTTATCTTCGGCAGCGTCGGTATCGTCGTCTTCAGTCTGTTGGGTAAAGCGCCATCATCGGCGATGCTCAAACGCTTTGCTGAGGCTGACGCGCACTATCATTCCGCACCGCCATCGCGTTTGCAGGAAGGCTAACGTCTCAGTTCACTGACTAATCAGGCCCGCTTCGTGCGGGCTTTTTTGTCTTTTTCAGCTATCGCTTCCTGCCACAATCATTAACCCGCTAAGTGTTTACATTCTGACATCATTATCATTACATTCTGCTTGAGTTTTCTCTTGCCGTAATGATAATCACTATCACTGTAATTTACCTTTCTTTGCATCAGTTGACTAAGAATAACGTTTAAGGGTGTCTGGCATGTTTGTTCCGTTTCTAATTATGTTGCGTGAAGGGCTGGAAGCCGCACTGATAGTCAGCCTGATAGCCAGTTATCTGAAGCGTACCCAACGAGGCCGTTGGATTGGCGTGATGTGGATTGGTGTATTTCTGGCGGCGGCGCTGTGTCTGGGCCTTGGGATCTTCATCAACGAGACCACCGGTGAGTTTCCGCAGAAGGAGCAGGAACTGTTTGAGGGTATCGTTGCGGTGATTGCTGTGGTGATCCTCACCTGGATGGTGTTCTGGATGCGTAAGGTTTCGCGCAACGTCAAAGTCCAACTGGAGCAGGCGGTCGACAGCGCATTACAGCGCGGTAATCACCACGGCTGGGCACTGATCATGATGGTCTTTTTCGCCGTGGCGCGTGAAGGGCTGGAATCCGTTTTTTTCCTGCTGGCGGCCTTTCAACAGGATGTCGGGATCTGGCCACCAGTGGGGGCCATGCTGGGGCTGGCGACTGCGGTTGTTCTCGGTTTCTTACTCTACTGGGGCGGTATCCGTCTGAACCTGGGCGCTTTCTTTAAGTGGACCAGCCTGTTCATTTTGCTGGTGGCAGCCGGTCTTGCTGCAGGCGCGATTCGCGCCTTCCACGAAGCGGGATTGTGGAATCACTTCCAGGACGTGGCATTTGATATGAGCGCTATTCTTTCGACGCACTCGCTGTTTGGCACTTTGATGGAAGGCATTTTTGGCTACCAGGAAGCTCCGAGCGTCAGTGAAGTTGCGGTCTGGTTTATCTACCTGATACCGGCGCTGGTGGTGTTTGCATTGCCGCCGCGCACAGGCACAACCGCGTCCCGCGCAGCGCCTTGACGCTTCGCGACGCAAACTATTATGTAGTTACAACATACTTATTTAAAGGGATGGTCATGACGAATCACTTTCGCCGTAGTGCGCTGCAGCTTGGCATGGCTGCACTGTTTGCTTCTGCTTTTACTGCCCATGCTGCGGATATTCCGCAGGTTAACGTCACGGTAACGGATAAACAATGTGAGCCGATGAGCATTACGGTTAATGCCGGCAAAACCCAGTTCATCATTCAAAACCACAGTCAGAAAGCGCTGGAATGGGAGATCCTGAAGGGGGTGATGGTGGTTGAAGAACGCGAAAACATCGCGCCGGGATTCAGCCAGAAGATGACTGCCAATCTACAACCGGGCGAATATGACATGACCTGTGGCCTGCTGACGAACCCGAAAGGGAAGTTGATTGTTAAGGGCAGCGCGACGGCCGATGCCGCGCAGAGTGACACTTTGCTGAGTCTGGGTGGCGCTATCACCAACTATAAAGCCTATGTGACCGAAGAGACCGCGCAGCTGGTGGCGGGAACTAAAGCCTTCACCGATGCCATTAAGGAGGGCGATCTGGAGAAAGCGAAGTCACTGTATGCGCCAACCCGTCAGCATTACGAACGTATCGAGCCGATTGCTGAGCTGTTCTCCGATCTTGACGGCAGCATTGATGCCCGTGAAGACGATTACGAACAAAAAGCCGCCGACCCGAAATTTACCGGCTTCCACCGTCTGGAAAAAGCGCTGTTTGGCGATAACTCGGTCAAAGGGATGGAGAACTACGCCGATCAGTTGAATACCGACGTTCTGGATCTGCAAAAACGCATCAGTGAACTGGCATTCCCACCGTCAAAAGTGGTTGGCGGTGCAGCAGGACTGATTGAAGAAGTGGCGGCCAGTAAAATCAGCGGCGAGGAAGATCGCTACAGCCATACCGATCTGTGGGATTTCCAGGCGAACGTTGACGGAGCGCAGAAGATCGTAGACCTGCTGCGTCCGCAACTGCAAAAAGAGAACAGCGAGCTGTTAGCAAAAGTGGATGCGAACTTCAAAAAAGTGGATACCATCCTCGCGAAATATCGCACCAAAGATGGTTTTGAGACTTACGATAAACTGACCGATGCAGATCGCAACGCGCTGAAAGGCCCGATTACGACGCTGGCGGAAGATCTCGCGCAATTACGCGGTGTACTGGGTCTGGATTAAGCACCATGCAGCATGATGATATAAACGGCGTGAGCGAACCATCACGCCGACGTTTGTTGAAAGGAATGGGCGCGCTCGGCGGCGCGTTGGCATTGGCCGGCGGTTGTCCGGTCGCCCATGCGCAAAAGCCGCAAAGCGCGCCGGGAACCTTGTCGCCGGATGCTCGTAGCGAGACTCAGCCTTTTTACGGTCCCCATCAGGCGGGTATTTTGACGCCGCAGCAGGCTTCAATGATGCTGGTGGCATTTGACGTTCTGGCATCGGATAAAGGTGAGCTCGAACGATTGTTTCGCCTGCTGACGAAACGTATTGCTTTCCTGACCACTGGCGGCCCGGCACCGGAAACGCCGAACCCGCGTTTGCCACCAATGGACTCCGGGATCCTCGGCGCCTTCATCGCGCCGGATAACCTGACCATGACGCTGTCGGTGGGGCATTCGCTGTTCGATACGCGCTTTGGCCTACAGGCGCAGATGCCAAAGACGTTGCAGAAAATGACCCGTTTCCCGAATGACTCTCTGGATGCGGCGTTATGCCATGGCGATGTGTTGCTACAGATTTGCGCTAACACCCAGGATACGGTGATCCATGCCCTGCGCGATATCATCAAACATACGCCGGATTTGCTGAGCGTTCGCTGGAAGCGAGAAGGGTTTATATCCGACCATGCGGCGCGCAGTAAGGGTAAAGAGACTCCGGTCAATTTACTGGGCTTTAAAGACGGTACGGCGAATCCGGACAGCAGCGATGTAAAGCTGATGCAGGACGTGGTGTGGGTGACGGCGGAGCAGGGGGAACCGGCGTGGGCCATTGGCGGATCTTATCAGGCTGTTCGTCTGATTCAGTTTCGCGTCGAATTCTGGGATCGCACGCCGCTCAAAGAGCAGCAAACCATTTTTGGCCGCGATAAGCACACCGGCGCTCCGTTGGGGATGCAGCACGAACATGATGTGCCGGATTACGCCAGCGACCCGGACGGCAACGTTATTGCGCTGGACAGCCACATTCGTCTGGCGAATCCACGCACGGCACAGACGCAGTCGAGCCTGATGTTGCGTCGTGGATACAGCTACTCCCTTGGCGTGACGCCATCCGGACAGCTTGATATGGGATTGCTGTTTGTCTGCTATCAACACGACCTGGAAAAAGGGTTCCTGACCGTGCAGAAGCGGCTAAACGGCGAAGCGCTGGAAGAGTACGTTAAGCCGATTGGCGGCGGCTATTTCTTCGCGCTACCGGGAATCAAGCAGGCCGATCGCTATCTGGGCCAGTCTCTGCTTGAAGCCTGACAGTGATACCCCGTCTGTGGGCGGGGTATGTTGCGTCTCACGCGGCGGAAAATATTCTTTTTTTATATGATCCGTTTTTTGAAATAATTTTGTAATATCTCCGTAAGAGACTGTTGCCAACAGAAATGAGAATTTAGTTAACGTCAGGTAAAAATATTGTTGCGTTATTGCTAAGTTCTGATGTAATTATACGTAATAGCGGTAGTTCCCGGCAGTGATGGTTATTCACTATGGAGATCGCGAATGGTAAAGTCCTCTCGTGGACACGTTTCTGACAGTTTTTGCAGCCTATTACGCGGAAGTCTCTCCTCCGGTAGCCATCTCGTCACCGCTAAATTTCTCTCATTTTCCCCTCTTCTTCGTGTTACTGACGCCATATTCGGTGCGCGTAGCCGTGTGTGGCGTCTATTCGAAAGGCAAGCAATGGCTTACAAGGAAGCCAACCCGCAGATGTTCGTGCGCATAATCGCGCTGCCAACGGCGCGTGTGATGAATACCAACAACTCAAGGTGCTATCCATGGGAAGACAAAAAGCAGTGATCAAAGCTCGTCGTGAAGCAAAACGTGTGCTGAGACGGGACTCACGCAGTCATAAACAGCGTGAAGAAGAATCGGTCACCTCGCTTGTGCAGATGAGTGGCGTAGAAGCGATTGGCATGGCGCGCGACAGTCGCGACGCCACGCCAATCATGGCGCGCAATGAGGCTCAATCGCACTACCTGAATGCTATCGAGAGTAAACAACTGATTTTCGCTACGGGCGAAGCCGGGTGTGGTAAAACCTGGATCAGTGCGGCAAAAGCAGCAGAGGCCCTGATACATAAAGATGTAGACAGGATCATTGTCACCCGTCCAGTTCTGCAGGCTGATGAAGATCTCGGCTTCTTACCTGGAGATGTATCGGAGAAGTTTGCTCCCTATTTCCGGCCGGTTTATGACGTGCTGGTTAAACGACTCGGGGCATCTTTTATGCAGTACTGCCTGCGACCTGAAATCGGTAAGGTGGAAATCGCGCCGTTCGCCTACATGCGCGGACGTACATTTGAAAATGCAGTGGTCATTCTTGACGAGGCTCAGAACGTCACTGCTGCGCAAATGAAGATGTTCTTAACGCGCCTCGGGGAGAATGTGACGGTTATCGTCAACGGGGACATTACCCAGTGCGATTTACCCCCTCATGTTCAGTCAGGGCTCAGTGACGCGCTGGCCCGCTTTAAAGAAGATGAAATGATAGGGATTGTTCGCTTCAATAAAGATGATTGCGTTCGCTCGGCGCTCTGCCAACGAACGCTGAATGCGTACAGTTAAGTTAGCAATCTTTGCGCTCAGAGCCCGGGAAAACCGGGCTTTGTTTTTTAGGCGAATGTCACATAGGGTGGTGAGGGGGATTGACTGGCTGCGCTCGTTGTCGACCCCCGGTCGGGGATTCWCATCCCCCCCATTGAGGAATATAAAAGAAAAGAGCCGATACATAAGTACCGGCTCTYATCTGAAATATGGCGGTGAGGGGGGGATTCGAACCCCCGATACGTTGCCGTATACACACTTTCCAGGCGTGCTCCTTCAGCCACTCGGACACCTCACCATATTGTTGTTCCTCAACGACTGGAACGGGCGCTAATTTAGGGAAATACGCCGCCTGCGTCAATCAACTTTTCCAAAAAATCGTGCGTTTATACAAACTTCAAGCAACCTGTAGGTTAATTAGGCGAAAACTGCTTTTTTTGCCAGCGCCAGCGAATTTGCTATGCTGATGATCCCTTTGAAAACGATGATAATAAGTGCGAAAAATTCCGCACAACAACCCGCAGGAGTCAATATGGATATCATTTTCTATCACCCTACGTTTGATACCCCCTGGTGGATCGCTGCCCTGGAAAAGGCTATTCCGGGTGCCAGAGTCCGGGAGTGGAAGCAGGGCGATACCGATCCGGCAGATTATGCGCTGGTCTGGCATCCACCGGTAGAAATGTTGGAAGGGCGTAAACTTAAGGCGGTGTTCGCACTTGGGGCGGGTGTAGATTCGATCCTGAGCAAACTGAAAGCCCATCCCACGATGCTGGATCCTGCCATTCCTCTCTTTCGTCTCGAAGATACCGGTATGGGCTTGCAGATGCAGGAATACGCGGTCAGTCAGGTGCTGCACTGGTTCCGCCGTTTTGATGATTACCAGGCGCTGAAAAACGAGAGCCAATGGCGACCGCTGCCGGAATATACGCGCGAGGTGTTTACCGTGGGAATTATGGGGGCTGGCGTACTGGGCGCGAAAGTGGCTGAAAGTTTGCAGGCCTGGGGTTTCCCGCTGCGCTGCTGGAGTCGCAGTCGTAAAACCTGGCCTGGCGTTGAGAGTTTCGCAGGCACTGAAGAGTTAGGCGCATTCCTTAGCCAGACTCGCGTGTTGATAAATCTGCTGCCCAATACGGCGGAAACGGTCGGCATTATCAATGGCAAACTGCTTGACCAACTGCAGGATGGGGCGTATCTGCTGAATCTCGCGCGTGGCGTGCACGTTAATGAAGATGATCTGCTCGCCGCACTGAACAGTAATAAACTCAAAGGGGCGATGCTGGATGTCTTCAGCCGTGAACCGCTGCCTGCGGATAGTCCGCTGTGGAAACATCCGCGTGTGGCGATGACGCCGCACATTGCGGCAGTCACGCGTCCTGCTGAAGCCGTCGCCTATATTTCCCGCACGATTTCGCATCTGGAAAACGGCGAAGCGGTGACCGGGCAGGTCGACCGTCAGCGCGGTTACTAAGGGAAGCCCGGCATCTGCCGGGTTTCGACTAATAAACGCAGGCGATTCCTGCTATCCTTGTCGAAAAATGACCACAGGAGAGAGACATGTATCCCGTTGACCTGCATATGCATACCGTCGCCAGCACCCATGCTTATAGTACTCTGAGCGATTACATCGCCCAGGCGAAGCGTCAGGGACTGAAACTGTTCGCAATTACCGATCACGGTCCGGACATGGCGGATGCTCCACACCACTGGCATTTCATCAATATGCGTATCTGGCCGCGCGTGGTGGATGGGGTCGGGATCCTGCGAGGCATTGAGGCAAATATCAAAAATATCGAAGGTGAAATCGACTGTACCGGGCCGATGCTCACCTCACTGGATCTGATCATCGCGGGCTTCCATGAGCCGGTTTTCGCCCCCCACGATGAAGCCACCAATACGCAGGCGATGATCGCCACTATGGCGAGCGGCGTTGTGCATATCATTAGCCACCCCGGGAATCCGAAGTATCCCGTTGATATCACGGCAATTGCCGAGGCTGCGGCAAAATACAATGTTGCACTGGAGATTAACAACTCTTCCTTCCTTCATTCACGCAAAGGCAGTGAAGCAAACTGTCGCGCGGTAGCGGCAGCGGTACGTGATGCTGGCGGCTGGGTGGCGTTGGGTTCAGATTCTCATACCGCCTTTACAATGGGCGATTTCGGTGAGTGTCTGAAAATTATCGAAGAAGTGAATTTCCCGGAAGATCGTATTTTGAACGTGACCCCGAAACGATTACTCAATTTCCTGGAATCACGCGGAATGGCGCCGATTCCTGAATTTGCTGAACTTTAACTACCACGAGCTGGAATATTTTGATGAACGAGTTTTCAATCCTGTGCCGCGTACTGGGATCGCTGTATTACCGTCAACCGCAGGATCCTTTGCTGGTTCCGCTTTTTACCCTGATTCGCGAGGGTAAACTCCAGGCGAGCTGGCCGCTTGAGCAAGATGAACTGTTAGCGCGTCTGCAGAAAAGCTGTGATATGACCCAGTTGGCGGCGGATTACAACGCGCTGTTTGTCGGTGCGGAGTGCGCGGTGCCACCGTATCGCAGCGCGTGGGTGGAAGGGGCGACAGAATCAGAAGTGCGCTCCTTCCTTTCTGCACGAGGTATGCCGCTTGGCGAAACGCCAGCCGATCATATTGGTACGTTGCTGCTGGCCGCCTCCTGGCTGGAAGATCAGTCTGCGGAGGATGAAAGCGAGGCGCAGGAAACTCTGTTCGCGGACTACATCATTCCGTGGTGCGATACCTTCCTCGGTAAAGTGGAAGCGCACGCCGCAACCCCTTTCTGGCGAACGATGGCGCCGTTAACACGCGATGCCATTGGCGCAATGTGGGATGAACTGGAAGAAGAGACTGACGAATAATTGTGATATATATCACTTTTGTATGCAACTTGATTTAATCATTGCATAAATTGTGTGCGTGATCTCATTCATATTGTCGTTTTCTGCTATCATGCGCGGCATGAACATACTTCTTTCCATTGCAATCACAACGGGCATTCTCTCCGGTATCTGGGGATGGGTGGCCGTGTCTCTTGGCTTACTCAGTTGGGCTGGCTTTTTAGGCTGTACCGCCTATTTCGCCTGTCCGCAGGGTGGGTTAAAGGGGTTGGCCATTTCGGCCTCCACGCTGTTGAGCGGCGTGGTGTGGGCGTTGGTCATTATTTACGGTAGCGCGTTGACGCCGCATCTCGAACTGGTGGGTTATGTGATTACCGGCGTGGTGGCCTTCCTGATGTGTATTCAGGCAAAGCAAGTTTTACTGTCATTTGTGCCAGGCACATTTATCGGTGCATGCGCCACGTTTGCCGGGCAGGGAGACTGGAAACTGGTCTTGCCTTCACTGGCGGTCGGTTTGCTCTTTGGCTATGCCATGAAAAACAGCGGACTGTGGCTGGCGGCCCGGCGAGAAAGACACAGTACGCGAACCGTTGCGGAAAATAAAAAAGCGTGAGGAAATCCTCACGCTTTTTTTTATCCTGATCATCAGGATTCCGGCGGTACCGACATATGACGATATTTCACCAGAATGTCGTTCTGGCGATCGGCTTTATTCTGCAAATCCCACAACCCACGATCGATACCATCGTTGATAAGGAAGATGACGCCCGTCTCAATGGCGGACATCAGGCACAACATCACCGGTTCGTTGGAAGTGTAGCCAATTTCACCTTCCAACAGTCTCTGATAATCGATAAAGCGGAACACCCCAGCCTGCACTTCATAAGACAGAATGGTTTTACTGGTGTTGACCGAGGAGAGGATCTCGCCGGTGCTGACGTTGACTACGCGCAGGTTCACCGCAATCTGGTCAAGCTGGTATTGCGTGTCTGCGCCGATACCGAAGTAACGCGCACCGACGCCGCCGGATTTCACGTTACTTTCGTAGCCGATAATCGACCCTTCAACCATGATGTTTGCCGCCGTCAGCGACTGTAGCGGGATTCGGTTGTTGATGGCGACAGTCCCGTTTTCCTGAGCGGCACGAATGATCTTACGTTCATTCAGCAAGTTTTGCAGTCCCTGGCGCTCCAGTGGAACAAACCAGCGGGAATCTTTCAGTGCGGTGACCAGCATCGCAGTGGCGCTTTGTGGGACGGCTGTTGAGAAGTTACTGGCCGGGTAGGGTTTAAACTGCCCGGTTTCATCCTGAATGTTATACACCGAGACAAAAATTTTACCCGTTGGAATCGGTAAATGCGTTAAATCCTTATAACTTTGCGCACGGGGCATTAAGGTCGGTTTAGCGGCTTCTTTTGGCGGGGCGGTTAAGCATCCGCTCAGTAAAATGACGGCGACGAATACAAGTAAGCGCTGCATGATGATTGTCCTTACGTGGCGGTACTTAGAAATCGGTAGATTGCGACTGTAAACCCGACACTTCGATCGTCGATGTTTTGCCCGTTTTCCTGTCCGTGACGTTTAGCTGCAACTGACCATCCCGGTTAGCAATGTCCACAATGAAATCATTGGTCACCATCCTGCCGGGTTTCCCCGTGTTAATATTGGTCAACAGCCCACCTAATATTTGTGACTGAATGGCCTGAGTGAAGTTATCCAACGCGGAGGGAGTTTCAATTCCGTAATCGTCGTTATAACTGGGATCTTTATAAGAGTTTTGCGCCTGGGCGCTATTCAGTAAAAAAGAACCGTTATTGGGGTTTCCACCAAAGTTAGGGTTACGGAACTGGAAGGTCATATTTCCGGCCCAACTTAATGGCGAAATAAGCATGAGTACTACTACTGCATGTTTGACACGCATTACAGCCTCCGGACAAAAATCACTTTTTAGAATTCGTCATGCGTTAAATCGCCGGTGCTCAATAGTGTTTTATCTATTTGCCGTCGGTTTAAGGCATCCTCAGTTTGTGCCAGCGCGAAGACAACAGTTTTTTCGAAGTCTCTTTTCGTTGGAAATAAAAAAGTCTGGAATATAACGTCCTGATTAACCGTTATTGTGATCCAACTTCCCCAACGTGCACTGGGTCGCTCATTGATGGTCAAATTGCCTGGATAATCACTTTCCCATTTGTCGCTAAACGCACGATAAAAATCGTGGCCAATAGACGAAACCGTGTGGTCAGTTAAGAGCCCAGGAACTTCAACTTCTACAGCCTGCGTCGTGCTGGCAGCGAACAGCAACTGCGCCGCTGCAAGCCAGGTTAAATAGCGTTTCATGGCGTTATCGCCTGAGGTTATCATTTGCCCACGAAACCGCCTGGGTACGGTTTTTGACAGCTATCTTTTTGAAAAGATTATAAAGATGCGTTTTGACCGTGTTTTCACTGATAAACAGCGAACGTGCGATTTCGATATTGGAGGCGCCGATACGCAGCTTATTCAGGATCTCTTTTTCGCGATGAGTCAGGAGGGCTGACTCACTGCTGTTGTAGCGATAATTACCTGAGTGAGTGATCAGATAACTGGCCAGTTTCTGTGAGAAGTAACATTCTCCCCGCAGGATCCCTTGCAAACCGTTTACGACACGCTCTTCGTCATCCGCTACGTAAAAAACGCCATTGATATGCGGCCAGTTTTCAATATCCCGGTAGGGATAATCATCGGGCGTGTTCAACAATAACGTCTTTAAATTATTGTTTTTCCGACTTAAGTTATCCTGCCAGTAATGGATGAGCTTTTTATCCGCTTCCATCATATCGACTAAAACAATGCAGCTGGAGGAGATATCATCCAGAGAACGCTGAATATTATGCAGTTTTCCGGAGAGGGCCAGAGATTGTTTTAAATGCTGCAATAATGCTGTAGCTTGCAGGGATGGTTTGGTGATCAACAATAATGTATGACCATGAATACTATGGAATTCATTAAACATGATGAAACCCCACTTTTTTAGTCGCACATCTGACAGTTGCCTGCAGAAATGAGGCACCAGAAGTACTGACAGATGTTGCACTGCTGTGTGTAGTAAAATAAGAATCAGCCCGAACGGGGCAAATATTAATACAAATGAACTACAACTGATTTCAATCTAGCCATTACAAATCTTAAAGCAAGTGTTAAACATGTAACAAAATGTAAAAATATATATTAATTTGTTATCTTAAGGCTTTTTTTAAGTTTAGATTTGATAGTAAAGTTGTACATCCAGCCGTTATTGCACAGATTTAAAAAATCATACAAATTATATTAATTAATTGAATTTAAAGTGATAAACACAATTCGCTCTGGTACTTCATCGGTGTGGTAATCGCTCAGTGATGACATTCGCCGGCGTCGTGCATTTTGATGACGAAAAAAACGAGGCTTGTCACGACTTGATCATCTCTCTCTTCTTCGAGCGTACAACATAGCCTGGAAAGTCCACTTTACAGCCTGCTGACTGACGGCGAGAAAAAGCACTACCGATAATCGTGAAGAAAATAAAATAAGCGCAAATAACAGGCTATTCCTGCCCTGCTTAGTACTTTGGTGTGAGCGAAAATATAAAAATACCACTGGCGGGTGAGTTATTTAAAATGTTTCCGAAGACATACTCTTCATCGTAACGCGACGTTAACAAATTACGTTTAGCGTTAACAGGTAAATTGATGAGAACGTTATTTTCTCGATGTGCGACCAGGTCCAGGGTGACAACATGAAAAACAAATTGTTATTTATGATGTTAACAGTACTGGGTGCGCCTGGAATTGCTTCCGCAACAAGTTATGATTTAGCGCATTCCGAATATAACTTTGCGGTAAATGAATTAAGTAAGTCTTCATTTAATCAGGCAGCCATTATTGGTCAAGTGGGCACGAATAATAGTGCAAAGATACGCCAGGAGGGCTCTAAACTTTTGTCGGTAGTTTCACAAGAAGGTGGAAGTAACCGGGCCAAAGTTGACCAATCAGGAGCTTATAATTTTGCGTATGTTGCTCAGTCGGGTCATTCCAATGATGCCAGTATATCGCAAAGTAATTACGGTAATAGTGCGATGATTATCCAGAAAGGTTCTGGAAATAAAGCAAATATTACTCAGTATGGTACGCAAAAAACAGCAGTTGTAGTGCAGAGACAGTCGCAAATGGCAATTCGCGTTATTCAACGCTAATCCATTGACGACGCTTAAATCAATCCGATGGGGGTTTACCATGAAACTTTTACAAGTGGCAGCATTTGCAGCAATCGTGGTTTCTGGCAGTGCTCTGGCTGGTTCTGTTCCGCAATGGGGCGGCGGCGGTGGTGGCGGCGGCGGGAGCAGCTCCGGCCCGGAATCGACCCTGAGCATTTATCAGTCAGGGGTCAACAACGCCGCGCTTGCGCTGCAAAGCGACGCTCGTAAATCTGATACGACCATTCATCAGAATGGCTTTGGTAACGGCGCCGACGTGGGCCAGGGCTCAGATAACAGCACCATCGATCTGACTCAAAACGGCTTTAAAAACAACGCCACCATCGATCAGTGGAACGGCAAAAATTCGGACATTACTGTGAGCCAGTATGGTGGACATAACGCCGCACTGGTGAACCAGACTGCGTCCGATTCCAGCGTTCTGGTGCATCAGGTTGGTTTTGGCAACAACGCCACCGCTAACCAGTACTAATTCAGTTTATGTGCTGACGATAAACAGGGCGAAAGCCCTGTTTTTTTTCGGGAGGACATCATGAACACCTTATTACTCCTTGCGGCGCTCTCTAATCAGATAACGTTTGCAACCACCCAGCAAGGCGACATTTACACGATTACGCCGCAGGTCACCCTGACACAACCCTGTGTGTGCCAGGTGCAGATTTTAGCCCTTCGTGACGGCGTGGCGGGGCAAAGTCAGTCACGACAGAAAAAGACCCTTTCTCTACCCGCTAATCAGGCCATTGATTTGACCAGACTCAGTTTAAATATCTCTGCACAAGACACCGTCAAAATCGTGGTTACGGTTTCTGACGGCCAGTCGCTGCATTTATCGCAACAATGGCCGCCCTCTGCGAAACCGTCATAACTGACTGACAATTAATGCGTCGATGCTGGCAGAAGCGAGGTGGCTGAACTATGTATAGAGTGACGCGGAATGCGTGACTCCCGGGCCTGTCGCCGTCAGGGAATACATCACCCCTCAAGGATGAATACTCATTGAGGAAAGCATCATGCTGTTACCTGTCACGCGTAAAACAAGCGTTCCGCTGCTCGCGCTTCTTGCCCTGTTTTCTTTTACCGCAATGGCGGATGCGGGAGGACAGGGCGGGGTGATTCATTTCACCGGTCAAATCGTAGAACCGCCCTGCAATGTGAGTCTGGAGCAACAGCGCCTTGCAATGTCGTGCTTTAACACGGGGCGCACGCAAACCCGCTATTACTCACCCCAGGAACTGCTAAAAGCACCACAACACTTCAAGCAGATCGCCGCAGTTAACTTGCACTATCTGGATGAGAAGAAAAAACTGGCGGTGATGGACATCAGCTACCGCTAAACAGGTCATTCAGACAAACAGACGAAAAAAGCGATTTCAGGGTATCCCCTGCTGTACACTTACAGAATAGAGTGACGCAAGGAGGTTCTATGGAATCGCGTATTCATGTTATCCAGGGGGATATCACCACGGTCGCGGTTGATGTCATCGTCAATGCCGCAAACGCCTCGCTGATGGGAGGCGGAGGTGTTGATGGGGCAATCCATCGCGCTGCGGGCCCCGCCTTACTGGAAGCCTGCATGAAAGTCAGACAGCAGCAGGGCGAGTGCCCGACGGGCCATGCGGTGATCACGCTTGCCGGAAACCTCCCCGCTAAAGCGGTCATTCATACCGTCGGCCCGGTCTGGCGTGGCGGCGAGCATAACGAAGCGCAACTGCTACAGGATGCGTACGTTAATAGCCTGAATCTGGCGCTGGCCAATGGCTACACGTCCATTGCCTTTCCGGCAATCAGTACCGGAGTTTACGGCTATCCACGAGCCGCCGCCGCTGAAATTGCGCTGAAAACCGTTTCGGAATTTATTACCCGCCGCGCTTTGCCTGAGCAGATATACTTTGTCTGTTATGATGACGAAACAACCCGACTCTACCAGCGTCTACTTACCCAACAAGGCGATGAATGAGCTGACTCGCCTCGCCCGCGCCACGCGTCCTCTGTGCGACAATCACCCCGGAGAGTGCGGCATTCTTGCGCTCGATAACAGTCTGGACGCCTTTGCCGCCCGTTACCGGCTGGCGGAAATGGCGGAGCGCACGCTGGATGTTCAGTACTATATCTGGGAAGACGACATGTCCGGGCGACTGCTGTTCGCTGTTCTTCTGGCGGCGGCGAAACGTGGTGTCCATGTGCGCCTGTTGCTTGATGACAACAACACGCCAGGGCTGGATGACACTCTGCAACTGCTCGATGCCCATCCCAACATTGAAGTTCGCCTGTTTAATCCTTTCTCTTTTCGCATGCTACGGATGCTGGGTTATCTGACCGATTTCGCCAGGCTAAACCGACGGATGCATAACAAAAGCTATACCGCAGACGGTGTTGTCACCCTGGTGGGCGGGCGAAACATTGGCGATGCCTATTTTGGCGCGGGCGAGGAGCCGCTGTTCTCCGATCTGGACGTGATGGCCATCGGACCCGTCGTCAGGGAGGTTGCTGAGGATTTCGAACGCTACTGGCATTGCGCGTCGGTTTCGACGTTGAAATCGGTACTGGCACTCTCCGAGCAAGAGATCACCGAACGCATTGAGCTACCCGACGCCTGGTACAACGATCCCATCACCCGTCGATATCAGCATAAACTGAAAACCAGCCCGTTTATGACCCATCTCGATCGCGGAACGCTACCGCTTATCTGGGCGAAGACCCGGCTGTTAAGTGACGATCCCTTAAAAGGCCAGGGGAAAGCGCAGCGCCACTCTTTACTGCCACAACGACTGTTTGACGTGATGGGGTCGCCGACGGAGCGGATTGACATTATTTCTGCCTATTTTGTCCCGACCCGTGCAGGCGTCGCGCAGTTGCTGAAACTGGTGCGTAAAGGCGTCAAAATTGCGATTCTCACCAATTCATTAGCCGCCAATGATGTCGCGGTGGTACATGCCGGATATGCGCGCTGGCGGAAGAAACTACTGCGTTATGGTGTCGAGCTCTATGAACTGAAGCCGACGCGTGAACGTCAGGTGGTACTGCACGACAGGGGGCTTACGGGGAACTCCGGTTCCAGCCTGCATGCCAAAACGTTCAGTATTGACGGGCGTAAGGTGTTTATTGGTTCACTGAATTTTGATCCCCGTTCCACGTTGCTGAACACGGAAATGGGATTTGTGATTGAAAGCGAGACGCTGGCGACGCTTATCCATAACCGGTTCATTGAGAGTCAACGCGATGCGGCCTGGCAATTACGCCTCGATCGCTGGGGGCGAATTAACTGGGTGGATCGGCAGCAGGACGAAGAACTGGTGTTAAAAAAAGAACCCGCCACAGGATTCTGGAAGCGGGTTCTGGTGCGACTGGCGACGCTATTGCCTGTCGAGTGGCTGCTTTAACGTGGTCGCGGGCATTAGCCGGTCACTTTTTTGCTTTGTTCCTGTCTGACCGGCGGTTTGCCGGAGAACAGAAATTTAAGCAGCGGAATGCGCAAATGAATCTCATACAATACCAGTGCGATGCCAACCACAAAGATCAGCCCGCAGATAAAGCCCAACAGATTCGAGGTAATATGTGGCGTAATATAGGCGCCGAAAAACAGTGTTAACGGATGGTGTACCAGATAAATAAACAGTGACGCATTCACAAAATAGGTGACGCGGGCTGACTGGAAATTGAGTAAACGGTGGCCGAGAGAAAACACCACATTGACCATCCATAATCCTAGCACCATGGTGATGACATATTCCGTTTCGTACATCCATGCATCGCCACTGCCGTAGCGCTGATTCAGCAAATAGGCGATGAAAGCAAAAGCCGCCGCCAGCGTACATCCCCGGGAAGGGGTGGTGAAAAGCGCTTTAAGCTCGGGTGAGATAAAGGCCAGCGCACCCAGCATAAAGAAAGGCACATAAAAAAGCGTTTGCATCACCACGAAATTAAACAAGCCGTCGCTGAGAATGGGTGGGTAAACAATGAACAGCGTCCGCCGTATCACCGCATAACCAATACCCAGTAAGAAGAAGATGAACGTCAGTTTGCCCATCGACACGGCGGCCAGCCGTTTTTTTTCCGCTTTCTCCAGGTTTTTTCGCATCCGGGTAAATATCCACAGACTGACGGTGGTTAATACCACCAGAACCAGTAAAAACCAGAGATGAGAAATTAATTCCCAGGCCAGCGTGTTGTATTTTTCATACAGTGAGAGCGTCTGCCAACTGTCGGCTTTTCCTTTGACGTATTGCAGCATAATAAATTGCGGCAACGTCAGCAGGGGAATAGCCGTAAGCATCGGAATGCCTACGCGCTCAACGCGTACTTTCCACCAGCGTTTCAATGGATAACGCAGGAATAACATGTACGAAAAATAACCGGAAATAACGAAAAAGACCTGCATCCGGAATGAATGGATAAAATCGTTAAACAGAGTCAGCCACCATGAGGGCTCGGCGCTGTTCACATGCCAGGTATGGCCGGAATAGATCAATGAGATATGGAAGGGAATACCCAACAACATCAGCCAGGCGCGGATGGAGTCAAGAAAATATTCACGCTGTGCGGGTACGGGATTCATAAAGGTTTTCGTATTCTCAGATTCTCAGACTAATCGTCTTATCGGTAAGGCGTTTACTCGTTACAGTCGGTGGCAACCCTACACCAAGTACAACGACCTGTCTCCAGGATAAGCACGCAAAGTGAAAAAGGGCCCGGCGAGGCGTCTAAACCATGAGCCAGCGTGCTGAACAATGCAGGGATTCAGTTGTCCTAATGCCTGATTATCCATTAAAATAGATCGGATCGATATAAGCACACAAAGGGGGAAGTGCTTACTAATTATGAAACATAAACCACAAATGATGAAAATGCGTTGGTTGGGTGCGGCAGTCATGTTAACGCTGTACACGTCGTCGGCCTGGGCCTTCTCCATCGATGATGTTGCAAAGCAAGCTCAATCCTTAGCCGGTAAAGGCTATGAGGCGCCAAAAAGTAACTTGCCCTCCGTTTTCCGCGACATGAAATATGCGGACTATCAGCAGATCCAGTTTAATCGCGACAAAGCATACTGGAGCAATCTCAAGACCCCATTCAAGCTCGAGTTCTACCACCAGGGTATGTACTTCGACACGCCGGTCAAAATCAATGAAGTCACGGCAACTACGGTTAAAAGAATCAAATACAGCCCGGACTACTTCAATTTCGGCGACGTTCAGCATGATAAAGACACGGTAAAAGATCTCGGCTTTGCGGGTTTCAAAGTGTTGTACCCGATCAACAGCAAAGACAAAAACGATGAAATCGTCAGCATGCTTGGCGCAAGCTACTTCCGCGTCCTGGGGGCCGGTCAGGTGTATGGCCTTTCTGCGCGCGGTCTGGCTATTGATACCGCGCTGCCTTCAGGTGAAGAATTTCCCCGCTTCCGTGAGTTCTGGATCGAACGTCCAAAACCAACTGACAAGCGCCTGACGATTTATGCCTTACTGGACTCTCCGCGTGCGACCGGGGCCTATCGTTTTGTGATAATTCCTGGGCGTGACACCGTTGTCGACGTGCAGTCGAAAGTCTACCTGCGTGATAAGGTCGGTAAACTGGGCGTGGCGCCGTTAACCAGTATGTTCCTGTATGGGCCAAACCAGCCTTCACCGGCGACGAACTATCGTCCGGAACTGCATGACTCCAACGGTTTGTCGATTCATGCCGGCAACGGTGAATGGATCTGGCGTCCGCTGAATAACCCGAAACACCTCGCGGTGAGCAGTTTTGCGATGGAAAACCCGCAAGGGTTTGGTCTGCTCCAGCGCGGCCGTCAGTTCTCTCGCTTTGAAGATCTCGACGACCGTTACGATCTGCGCCCAAGCGCCTGGATTACACCGAAAGGCGAGTGGGGCAAGGGTAAGATTGAACTGGTTGAAATCCCGACCAATGACGAAACCAACGATAACATCGTCGCTTACTGGACGCCGGATCAACTGCCTGAGCCTGGCAAAGAGATGAACTTTAAATACACCCTGACGTTCAGCCGCGATGAAGACAAACTTCATGCGCCGGATAACGCCTGGGTGCAGCAGACGCGTCGTTCAACCGGCGATGTCAAACAGTCTAATCTCATTCGCCAGCCTGACGGCACGATCGCCTTCGTGGTGGACTTCACCGGCACGGACATGAAAAAACTGCCGCAGGATACCCCGGTCACCGCGCAAACCAGCATTGGCGACAACGGCGAGATCGTGGAAACAACAGTCCGTTACAACCCGATCACCAAAGGTTGGCGTATGACGATGCGCGTGAAAGTGAAAGATGTGAAGAAAACCACTGAAATGCGTGCGGCATTAGTCAATGCCGATCAGACGTTGAGTGAAACCTGGAGCTACCAGTTACCTGCCAATGAATAAGACAACTGAGTACATTGACGCCATGCCGCTCTCGGAGATCGAGAAAGCGGCATTGCCGACAACTGACATCCGCGCGGTGCATGAAGCGCTGGATGCCGAGCATCGCCGTTACTCGCGAGAAGACGATTCACCGCAGGGTTCTGTCAAAGCGCGTCTGCAACAAGCCTGGCCAGACTCGCTGGGCGAAGGGCAGTTGATCAAAGATGACGAAGGGCGCGATCAGCTTCAGGCAATGCCTAAAGCCAAACGTTCTTCGATGTTTCCCGATCCCTGGCGCACCAACCCGGTTGGGCGTTTCTGGGATCGTCTGCGTGGACGTGACGTTACGCCGCGCTATCTCGCGCGTCTGACGAAAGAAGAACAGGAAAGCGAGCAGAAGTGGCGTACCGTTGGCACCCTTCGTCGCTATACGCTGCTGCTGCTGACGCTGGCGC
This sequence comes from Citrobacter sp. MGH 55, assembly GCF_016906145.1. NCBI lineage: Bacteria > Pseudomonadati > Pseudomonadota > Gammaproteobacteria > Enterobacterales > Enterobacteriaceae > Citrobacter > Citrobacter sp. MGH 55. The sequence continues at coordinate 4,181,953 of NZ_CP070239.1, read as the reverse complement.
AGACGGTCGTCGCGACCTGGTACATGAAGACGATTCTGCCGTATCAGGGCTGGGCGCTGATCAATCCGGCGGATATGGTTGGGCAGGACCTGTGGGTCTCCTTCATGCAGTTGCTGCCGTACATGTTGCAAACCGGTATTTTGATCCTCTTTGCGGTGCTGTTCTGCTGGGTTTCCGCCGGGTTCTGGACCGCGTTAATGGGCTTCCTGCAACTGCTGATTGGTCGCGATAAGTACAGTATTTCGGCGTCAACGGTCGGTGACGAACCGCTGAATCCGCAGCACCGTACCGCGCTGATTATGCCTATCTGTAACGAAGACGTTGATCGTGTTTTTGCTGGCCTGCGCGCGACATGGGAATCAGTAAAAGCGACCGGCAACGGCGAACATTTCGATGTCTATATTCTTAGCGACAGCTACAACCCCGATATCTGCGTTGCTGAACAAAAGGCGTGGATGGAGCTGATTGCCGAAGTGCAGGGCGAAGGACAGATTTTCTACCGCCGTCGTCGCCGTCGTGTGAAGCGTAAAAGCGGTAATATTGATGACTTCTGCCGTCGCTGGGGCAGCCAGTACAGTTACATGGTGGTGCTGGATGCTGACTCCGTGATGACCGGTGAGTGTCTGAGTGGTCTGGTGCGTCTGATGGAAGCGAACCCGAACGCCGGGATCATTCAGTCATCGCCGAAGGCGTCCGGCATGGACACTTTGTATGCGCGCTGTCAGCAGTTTGCGACGCGCGTATACGGACCGCTGTTCACCGCGGGTTTGCACTTCTGGCAGTTGGGTGAGTCCCATTACTGGGGGCACAACGCCATCATCCGCGTGAAGCCGTTTATCGAACACTGTGCGCTGGCGCCGCTGCCGGGTGAAGGCTCTTTCGCCGGCTCCATCCTGTCGCACGACTTCGTGGAAGCGGCATTAATGCGTCGAGCCGGGTGGGGCGTGTGGATTGCTTACGATCTGCCCGGTTCCTATGAAGAACTGCCGCCGAACCTGCTGGATGAGCTGAAGCGTGACCGGCGCTGGTGTCATGGCAACCTGATGAACTTCCGTCTGTTCCTTGTAAAAGGGATGCATCCGGTTCACCGCGCCGTGTTCCTGACCGGGGTGATGTCTTATCTCTCCGCGCCGCTGTGGTTTATGTTCCTCGCGCTGTCGACTGCGCTGCAGGTAGTCCATGCGCTTACCGAGCCGCAATACTTCCTGCAACCGCGCCAGCTGTTCCCGGTCTGGCCGCAGTGGCGTCCTGAACTGGCAATAGCCCTGTTTGCCTCGACAATGGTGCTGCTGTTCCTGCCGAAGTTGCTGAGTATTCTGCTCATCTGGTGTAAAGGCACCAAAGAGTACGGTGGTTTTATTCGCGTGACGCTGTCGCTGCTGCTGGAGGTGTTGTTCTCCGTCTTGCTGGCGCCGGTGCGTATGTTGTTCCACACCGTCTTCGTGGTGAGCGCCTTCCTGGGCTGGGAAGTGGTGTGGAACTCGCCGCAGCGTGACGATGACTCTACGCCGTGGGGCGAAGCGTTTATGCGTCATGGTTCGCAACTGCTGCTGGGTCTGGTATGGGCGGTCGGTATGGCGTGGCTGGATCTGCGTTTCCTGTTCTGGCTGGCACCGATTGTCTTCTCGCTGATCCTGTCACCGTTTGTCTCGGTGATCTCCAGCCGTTCAACGGTCGGTTTGCGTACCAAACGCTGGAAGCTGTTCCTGATCCCGGAAGAATATTCGCCGCCGCAGGTGCTGGTGGATACCGACAAGTATCTGGTGATGAACCGCAACCGCTCGCTTGACGATGGCTTCATGCACGCGGTGTTTAACCCATCGTTTAACGCGCTGGCCACTGCGATGGCGACGGCACGTCACCGTGCAAGCCAGGTACTGGAGATTGCCCGCGATCGTCACGTTGAGCAGGCGCTGAACGAGACCCCGGAAAAACTGAATCGCGACCGTCGTCTGGTACTGCTGAGCGATCCGGTGACGATGGCGCGTTTGCATTATCGTGTCTGGAATTCGCCAGAGAAGTATTCATCGTGGGTGAGTTATTATCAGGGTATCACCCTGAACCCACAGACGCTGAAGACGCCGTAAGCGCCACCCGGCGAAATCATCTGAAAAATACCGGCTTGCGCCGGTATTTTTTTATACTGAAGAAAACGATTAATGAGGTATCACGTGCGAATCGTAGCGGTGGGCATCATGGTGATGCTGTTAAGCGGGTGCGGCAGCATTATCAGCCGGACAATCCCCGGACAGGGGCATGGCAACCAGTACTATCCGGGAGTGCAGTGGGACGTCCGGGATTCAGCATGGCGTTATGTCACTATCCTCGATCTGCCGTTCTCGCTGGTGTTTGACACGCTGCTGTTGCCGCTGGACATGCATCACGGCCCTTACGAGTAATTACCGTTCATCCCATTCATCGGCTGCGGTTTGACCCTCTTCGGTATCCAGGGGGGGCTCAAGCTGAAATTCGCCTTCATCCCATTCATGCAGTGTATTCTCTTCCAGCCACTCCTGGCGGATCTCTATCTCATCATAGTCGCCGTCAAAGACACTTTGCGCGGCCTCGCCACTGAGCATCGGCAGGCACTCGCCTTCTTCGCCTTCATCGGCAAAAAACTCGACCTGCCACATGATGTCGCCATCCTGTAGCACGTACTTCTGCACGTTGAACTGCTGTACATTGGCTTCGTCCTGTTCAAGCTCAGGATGGTCCGCCATAAATTCTTCACGGGCTGAGTCAATGGCTTCTTCCAGCGTTGCATACATGGTCATCTGAGTCTCCCTTTGATTTGATGAGGTAATCAGGGAAAGAATAGCTGATTCTCCGGTTATGCAAGTATGAATGCTGAAAAATCATCCCGCTGTTCGCGTGAGAGCACGACGGCGCAGGCTGTTCCAGGAATAAATGGCGTTAAACAATACCACCCCGGCAGTGACCAGGAAGACGGCACGGAAGCCGTAGTTAGCGGAAATCGCTGCTCCCATGAGCGGGCCGGTGACGTTGCCGATATCGCGGAACGACTGGTTGTAACTAAAGATGCGCCCGGCGATTTGGTTTGTGGAGTTATAGACCAGCAGCGTTTGTACCGCCGGCAGCAGCGCGCCGTCGGCAGCGCCCAGTAAAAAGCGCAGCACCGCCAGTTGCCACGGGGTCTGCACAAAAGACATCGGGATCAGCAGCAGAACGGAGAAGATTAGCGCCACAATGAGGATTTTCTCCGGTCCGATACGGTCGCCCAGCTTGCCTAATCTTGGCGCGCTGAGCAATGCGGCGACGCCAGGCACAGAGGCAATCATCCCGCTAATAAACGCAATATTGCTGACGTTACCCGCCAGCTCCCGCACATAGAGGGTTAAAATCGGTGCAATGGAACCGGTCGCGACCTGAATGATCAGCGTGGTGACGAACAGGCTCAGCACCAGTTTCGGGTTCTTAAGCGTGGCAACCACTTCCCGGACGCGCAGCATCTCTTTCTTGCTGATGGGTTTGAAGTTTTCGCGAATAAAAAACAGCGTCAGTAAGAAACAGATCAGCAGTACCGTCGCGGTGATGAAGAAAACCGGGCGCAGGCCGTACTGGTCGGCGAGCAGGCCGCCCGCTAACGGGCCGAGTAATGCACCGCTAACGCCGCCGGTAGAGAGCGTTCCCAGCGCCCAGCCGCTTTTATTGCGTGGGACCTGGGTGGCGATGAGGGCGTTGGCGTTGGGAATGAATCCGCCCAGCAACCCGAGCAGTGCGCGCAGTACCAGAAACTGCCAGATATTCTGCGCAAGGCCCATTAGCAGCATCACTATTGCCATCCCCAGCGCAGAGCGCAGCAGCATAATCTTTCTGCCTTTACGGTCGGCAAGCCCGCCCCAGAAGGGAGAGGCGATCGCAGAGAAAAGAAACGTAATACTAAAGACCAGTCCGGACCACATGTTGAGCGCACTGTGGCCCGTTACGCCGAGTTGTTCGACATAAAGTGGTAAAAATGGCATCACCAGGCTAAATGCGGCGCCGGTTAAGAAACAGCCGAGCCAGGTGACAGTGAGATTACGTTTCCAGTTTATGGGAGTATCAGAGGGTGACATAGCGATCCGCGTGTGATGCGCTGTTGGCGCGATCGGGCAAAAAACGAATATAAATTAAGCATATTCATTATGCGCCTGGATGCAGAGGGTCTCAATGTGGGGAGCTTTTATCGCTAAAAACGGTGAGAAAGCAGCCCAAAAGGGGCTGCTATGCAGGATTTAATAACGGGAAGGTACGCCAGCAGGACGTGTTTTGAAACGACGATGTAGCCACATGTACTGTTCCGGTGCCATCATGATGCACTTCTCAACAATCTTGTTCATCCATGCGGCGGTGGTCTCTGCGTCATCCAGCGGCGGTGAGCATTCTGGCGGTAACATAATCAGCTGGTAGCCTTTGCCATCGGGCTTGCGACGCGGTACAAACGGCACCAGGCAGGCATTAGACATTCGCGCCAACATCCAGGTGCCGGAGGTGGTGGCAGCCTGTTCAACGGCAAAAAGCGGGACGAACACGCTGGCGCGCGGGCCATAATCGTGGTCCGGCGCATACCAGACCACTTCGCCTTTCTTCAGCGCCTTAATCATCCCTTTCAGATCCTTGCGATCGAGCATGGATTTGTTTGAGCGCATACGACCCCAGGTCTGGAGCCAGTCGATCAAGGGATTATCATTCGGGCGATAAACGCCGATGCCGGGTTCCTGCAAACCGAACTGACGCGCACCGAGTTCCAGGGTTAAAAAGTGCAGCCCCACCAGCAAAATACCGCGCTGCTGAGCCTGAACGTCACGAATATGCTCCATGCCGATCACTTCGGTCCAGCGGGCAATGCGACGATCGGGCCAGAACCAGGCCATCCCGGTTTCCAGCAGACCCATACCGACGGATTCAAAATTTTTAACCACCATCGCATGGCGGTCACGCTCACTCATTTCAGGGAAACAGAGCTCGAGGTTACGATATGCAATTTTCGTCCGCCGCTTCATCAGACGATACGCCAGGTGACCGATCATATGACCAAGGCGATAGAGTATCGGATAGGGCAACTGCACGACCAACCAAAGTGCGCCAATACCGAGCCAGGTTAACCAATACCGTGGATGCAGTAGTGCTGCGGAGAACTTAGGTAAATTCGTCATGTCTTTCCTGTTGTATACCTTAAACGGGCAATTATCTGTATTGTTGCATTTTTTTGCCGTCAGAAAAAATTTGTGGCTCCGGAATGGCGATAAATGCAGCAAATGTTGTTAATTTTTTATTTTGAAGAAAGAAATGTAGCGCAAAATGTATGGATGTAAATTGGCGCGGATTGCTATATGATGCCGCCGATTCTGATTTCACCTGCCGCAGGACCCGTACACCATGCCAGTGTTACATAACCGTATTTCCAATGATGCCCTCAAAGCCCGGATGTTGGCTGAAACTGAGCCGCGCACGACCATTTCGTTCTACAAATATTTTACCATCGCAGACCCGCAGGCCACACGCGATGCGTTGTATCAAAAGTTAACCGCGCTGAATGTTTTCGGTCGCATCTATCTGGCGCATGAAGGAATTAACGCCCAAATCAGCGTACCGCAAAGTCAGGTAGAGACGTTCCGCCAGCAGCTGTACGCCTTTGATCCGGCACTTGACGGCGTGCGTCTGAACATTGCGCTGGAAGATGACGGGAAATCCTTCTGGGTGCTGCGAATGAAAGTGCGTGAGCGGATTGTGGCGGATGGCATTGAGGACCCGAGTTTTGATGCCAGCGATGTCGGCGACTATCTCAAGGCCGCGGAAGTGAACGCGATGCTCGACGACCCGGATGCGCTGTTCATTGATATGCGTAACCACTACGAATACGAAGTGGGCCATTTTGAGAACGCGCTGGAAATCCCGGCCGACACGTTCCGCGAGCAGTTACCCAAAGCGGTCGAAATGATGCAGGAACACAAAGATAAAAAGATAGTGATGTATTGTACCGGTGGTATTCGCTGCGAAAAAGCCAGCGCCTGGATGAAGCACAATGGCTTCAGTAAAGTGTGGCACATTGAAGGCGGTATCATTGAATATGCACGCAAGGCCCGCGAGCAGGGGTTACCGGTACGTTTCATCGGCAAAAACTTTGTGTTTGATGAGCGCATGGGTGAGCGTATTTCAGATGAGGTGATTGCGCATTGTCATCAATGTGGTGCGCCGTGCGACAGCCACACCAACTGTAATAATGACGGCTGCCATCTGCTGTTTATTCAGTGCCTGGCATGTGCGCAAAAGTACAACGGCTGCTGTAGCGAGATCTGTTGCGAAGAGAGCGCATTACCGGAAGAAGAGCAACGTCGCCTGCGCGCAGGACGCGAGAACGGCAATAAAATCTTCAACAAGTCGCGTGGACGACTGAATACGAAACTGGGTATTCCGGATCCTGCCGAGTAATGGTGTGGCCGGATGGCGGCGACAACATCGCCATCCGGCATCATTCCTCGTTTACTTCTGCTGTACGCCTTCAACTGAGATAATCAACTCCACTTCCTGCGAGGCAGGACCCAGATCGGTGGTGATGTTGAAATCCTTCAGCTTGATTTTACCTTCGGCTTCGAAGCCTGCGCGTTTACCCCCCCACGGATCGTCACCCTGACCGATCATCTTCGCTTCCAGCGTCACCGGCTTTGTTACGCCGTTTAGCGTCAGATTCCCGGTGATATCCAGTTCGTCACCGTCTTTTTTCACGCTGGTGGAGGTGAAGGTCGCCTGCGGGAATTTCGCGACATTGAGGAAATCAGCGCTGCGCAGGTGCTTATCACGCTCGGCGTGATTGGTATCCACGCTGTTGGTGTTGATCGTCACATTCACTTTATCGGCGGCGGGATCCTTTTCATCAAAGGTAAAGGTTCCGTCGAAGTCTTTAAACGTGCCGTACAACCAGCTGTATCCCAGGTGCTGAATACGGAAATTAACAAAGGCATGTTGTCCTTCTTTGTCAATTTTATAATCCGCCGCGATGGCAGAACCGGTTGTGAACAGCAGAGAGGCGAGAGTTAAACCCAGCAGGCTTTTTTTCATTTTTGAGCTCCATAGTCAGATGACGACTTACCCAACATGCGATTCAGGGTGTCGTCTTTATCGATAAAGTGGTGTTTAAAGGCCATCAGGCCATGCAGAATGGAAAGAATAACGACGGTCCAGGCCAGCCACAGGTGTACGCTTCCGGCGAGATCGGCCTGAACGCCAGCATCCGCGAAGGTGGCCGGGACATCAAACCAGCCGAAAACGCTGATCGGTTTACCGTCCGCCGTCGAGATCAGATAACCGCTGATGACAATGCTAAACAGCAGCAGATATAGCGCGAGGTGGCCCAACGCTGCGCCAGCACGGGTCAGGGCCGAATAGCTTTTCAGCGCTTTCGGCGGTGGCGAGATCAGACGCCAGATGACCCGCACGACCAGGCCCATCATCAGCAGGATCCCGATGCTTTTGTGCAATTCCGGTCCCTGGTGATACCAGCCGTCGTAATAGCTCAACGTCACCATCCAGAGACCGAGTGCAAACATCCCGTAGACCACCAACGCGGTTAGCCAGTGAAGCATGGCGGAAATAAAACCATACTGTTGAGGCGTATTTGAAAATTGCATAAAAATTCCATTTCATATTTCAGGATTGAATGAAAATGGCCTGACAGAGACATAAATGCAACTAAAAAATAACACCGGGAGAGATATTTAACGTTGATTCAATAATTTTGTATTAAGTGTGGATTTTGATTCAACGGATTCGTCAGAAATGACCGATTTATGACGGTTTGTGGGGGGTAGGGGATGGGTTTTGTCATTCAAAAAAACAAAACAAAAATTAGATAACTTTCAATTTTTGTCAGTATTTGTCAATGCTGATGGCTCAGTAAAACAGGATATAAATAACATCAAGAATCGCCAGCAGCGACCACAAAATAACGTAGAGCATAAAATGCTCGCGAATATTGTTGACCAGATAAAGAAACAGACGACGCATATTGTAATCACCATTAAAAAGGCCTCATTACGAGGCCATTTAACGATTATGCCGTAAATCGGGAGAGTCTGAACGGCGTCAGGTCAAAAGCGGATGGCTTTTCCTGGGCAAAGTCAGCGGCAATTTCACCCAATACGGAGGCAAATTTAAAGCCGTGACCACTCAGCCCGGTCACGATCAGCGTGTTGTCATGGCCGGGCAGCGTGTCGATGATAAAATCTTCATCCGGCGAGTTGTCGTAGGTGCAGGCCGCACCGTGCAGACAGCAACCCACTCCCGGAAGGATATTGCGCAGGAACGGGAATGCTTCAGATCCATCGCTGGCGACGCTGGCAAACGGTTTGCGTTCAGCTTCGGCGTGGATAAGTTGCCCGCCGTTGTGCTTACCGATTTTCAGTTCGTCGTTCTCCGCCGGGAAGCCGTAGTATTGATCGCCATTAGGCAGCTCACCGGTGAAGGCAGGAAACTTATTCTTGATGCTATAGCGGCCATCGGCCTGGTACCAGGCAAACACTTTTCGTACCGGCTGGATGGGAAGCTCGGGGAGCAAAGCCTGAACCCAGGTACCGGCGCTCACCAGCGCTTTCTTCGCGCGGTACTCGCCGTCAGCGGTTTCTACAGTGACCCCGCCGTCATCATCATGGTGAATGGCTGTGACCGGGCAGTTGAAGAGCTGAGCGCATCCTGCTTCTTCTGCCAGACGGATCCAGGTTTTGATCGCCAGTTCACTGCGTAAAAAACCGGAATCAGCTTCGAACAGGCCGGTGTAGTCTGCAGGTACGCGGATTTCGGGCCAGCGCGCCATGATGGCGGCGGCATCCAGTTGTTCAACGTTCAGTTGCCACTGTTTTGCGCTGTGCGCGACGTTTGCCAGGAAGGGCGAACCGGCGGGGCCAAGATTGATAACGCCGGAGCGGACGAAAATCGGCTCTTCATTTTGCGTGGAGAGTTCGTCCCATAGCGCCTGCGCACGCAGCACCAGCGGAACGTATTTTTCACCTTCGCCATAGGCGTGGCGAATCAACCGGGTGTCGCCGTGATGACTACCCTGTTGATGCGGTGGCATATGCGCGTCGGTCATCAGAACGTTTAACCCGGCGCGAGTGGCATAATAACCTGCGGCTGCCCCAACGGACCCGCTGCCTATAATGATTAAGTCGTATTTCATCGGTTTCTCTCTGCTGTCGCGTTTGATGCAGAGTAAATAAGTGAAATGCGTAATACAACCCAGAAATAGCAAAGGCACCCCGAAGGTGCCTTTTTAAGTGAGAATGTCCGTCTCGTTAATGCCGACGGTATTCGTTGGCCTGGTAATCGCCGGATTCGATTTTGGCTATGCCGGCTTCTAATATCGAAATAAATTGTCTGGCAACATCGGTGGTTAACCAGAGCGTTTGACCGACCTCTGTACCATCGGTTTCGGGACGATTTGGAGTCTGGTAGTGCAAACGCAGCATCAGCGCGTCATAGCTATCTACGGTGCTGATGTCCCATCCCACAAGCGGATGAGTCTGAATGACTTCATTATTCTTTTCCATCATGCCCCCTAATTCGTGTTACAAGACAACGGTTTTCGAGGTTCAATGCGTTTTTATCTGAAGCAACTTCAGTATATCAATAAATAAGGGTATTCACTGAGATTTTAAAGAGGGGGGAGCATAAATTTCTGCAAATTAAGAATTTGTGAGTAATTAATCACCATCTTGTTCATTCTTTTTAAGTATGTTGTGCAATAATTTTGAGTGACTGGTGAAAATATAATCAATTCCGAAGGCAACGGAGAATACTAAATGATGCCGCAAAAAAGATTGCCTTAAAGATGAGAGAAAAAAGCCGGGGCGACCCGGCAAAGAGACTACGGCATAGCATTTTTATTCTTTAATGAACCAGTCGTCAGCGCTTTCCCAGGTTTCTTGGAGAATTTCGCTGATCCGTTCTTTATCTTCTTTCGTCGCGCCAATCACGGACAAATTATTCGCTGCGGCATAACGAACGGTCACGTTACCGTCGTTATCGGGAAAGTGGTGAGTAATACGGCGGGAGAGTTCACCTGCCAGGGCGTCAATAGCACCGGCAGGTAAAGGTGAAGTTTTAGCAATGGTGACTTCAATACGCATAATGGCCCCCTGTTGAATGTACTGGTTATTTATACAGTTATCCTGGCCAGGTTACAACAGGTGGCATCGATTTTTTTTACTTTTTAATCGTCCAGCGTACCGTTTCGCCCCCGAGGAACGGCACCAGCGTATCGTCGGTCAGCGCGATGCTCTCCGGTACCTGCTGCTCTTCACGTACCAGTTCAACGAAAGTGTCATTGACCGGCAGGCCGTAGAATCGCGGACCGTTCAGTGAACAAAACGCTTCAAAGTGCGCCAGGGCATTCATCTCTTCAAACACGCTCGCGTAACTCGCCAGTGCCGTTGGCGCGTTAAAACATCCCGCGCAGCCACAGCTCGATTCCTTACGATGACGGGCATGTGGGGCCGAATCGGTGCCGAGGAAGGCACGCTCAAAGCCACTGGCAACCAGCTCACGCAGAGCGTGCTGGTGGACATTGCGTTTCAGAATTGGCAGGCAGTAGAGGTGTGGGCGAATACCGCCAACCAGCATATGGTTACGGTTAAACATCAGGTGCTGCGGTGTAATCGTCGCAGCCAATAATTCATTACCGTCACGGACATACTCCGCCGCATCTTTGGTAGTGATGTGCTCAAAGACCACTTTCAGCCCAGGCAGGCGCTGGCGCAGAGGCTCCATCACCGTCTCAATAAAGCGCGCTTCACGGTCAAAAATATCGATATCGGCGTGGGTGACTTCGCCATGCACCAGCAGCGGCATCCCGAGTTTTTCCATGCGTTCAAGTACTGGCATGATCGCATCGATGGAGGTGACCCCGTGACTGGAGTTGGTGGTGGCGTTTGCCGGATAGAGTTTGGCTGCGGTGAACACGCCTTCGCGAAAGCCGCGTTCCAGTTCAGCGGGATCCAACGTGTCCGTTAAATAGCAGGTCATCAGCGGCGTGAAGGAATGTCCGGCAGGGACCGCATCAAGGATGCGCTGGCGGTAGGCAATTGCCGCATCTACCGTGGTGATCGGCGGCGCCAGGTTTGGCATCACAATCGCACGTGCATAAACATCGCTGGTATACGGCACGACCGTTTTTAACATTTCGCCGTCGCGAAGGTGAAGGTGCCAGTCATCTGGGCGGCGGATCTTTAAAACCTGGGAGGGTGCTGTCATCAATATGCTCCGGCTGGGGGATGTCATTTTTGCCGGAAACAAAGGATAAGGGGAAACGTTTTCGTTTGCACGTAAAAAAAGGCGCCGCAGCGCCTTTGTCGTTTAATCGGTGAACGGGATGATGATTTCGCCCGGCTTCACCTCAATGCCTTTGGCGTACTTTTTCGCCAGCGCCTCGCCTTTGCTGCTGTCTTCGCGCAGGACATACGCTGGCTGCTGGTTAAAGTAATTACGCAGTGACTGATTGAGATAAGGCATCAGGGTTTGCAGCACCGACTGCATTTTTTCCGGCGTCACAGTGGCATTCACCACTTCCATTTCCTGCAGGAAGATGGCCCCTTTTTCTTTATTAAAGACTGGCAGCGCTTTCAGTTTTAGCTTAATGGTTGCTTTCTGACTGCCAAACAGCGAATTCATATCCAGCTTTGCATCGCCAGTTAGCGTCACTTTGTTCGGCTCTTCACGACCGATCTGACTGGAGAGGTTGTTGAGGACGATATGCGCATCGGCAACGCCCGGAAGCCCGATATCTTTGGCAAAGTTGTTGCGTTTTTCGAGCGCCTGATTAATTTCTTGTTCGCTTACGGTGTACTGTGTGAGCTGATTACAGCCGATCAACAGGCCGCCAACTATCAACGCGGCAGCAAAAAAAATCTTCTTCATGGGGTTCCTCTACACGATGCGATCGTCTTAATCCTGACATAACGCAGCATGTGTCACCAGCGCGAACTTCGCCAGTAGAAAAAACTGAAAAAAGCGGCAGCCTGTATGATTCAGCCACCGCCGGTAAACGTTAAATCGCCATTGATGATAACAGATTGATCTGCGTCTGTTTCGCCATATTGTCGCGATAGTCAGCAACCCGTGTCGGCCAGTTGATACCGGCCACCAGTGTCAGATTACGCAACAGGGGAAATAACTGGATGTCGTCTTCGGAAAGCTCACCGTTTACACCATTGGGTTGCACAATGCGCTTATCCAGTGTGCGCAAATCCTCACTGATTTTTTTGGTCAGGCCAGCGGAATGGGCAAGATGGTCGGCAAAACTGCCAATCATCGCCTCTTTTTTCTCAGTAAAGTATTTGCGTGCCGAAGGGGTGGAAAACTCATCAAACGCAGATTTTGCAAAACGCGGCAGCAGCAGGTGATTGGCGTAGCTGTTCACTTTGCGCAGCCACTCGTCAATAGCAGGATTTTTCTTGCCGGTGAGCAGCGGTTTGCCATCCAGTTGATCGACGTAATGGACGATGTCCATGCTTTCCGGTAGATAGCGGCTGTCGTCTTTTTGCAGAATGGGCACCATTTTCTGGCCAATCATTCGGGTTGGGGTTTCGTCATCGTCGTTGGCCAGGACAATCAGTTCGACGGGGATGTTTTTGAGGCCAAAAATCATGCGGGCTTTGATGCAGAAAGGGCAGTGATCGTAAATATAAAGCTTCACGTTTCTCCTCCATTTGACTGTCAGTTCCCTTTCAGTATGGAGGAGACACGCACAGGTATCAAATCAGGCACCGGGTTCCAGCATGCCGCGCGGCGTGCGTTTATGGCTGAACTGCCAGCCCAGCGCCAGGAAAGTGATGAAGCCAATGATCCCCAGCATCATCCAGGGTAGCTCGGGTTGCTGGAGCAGTTTCCCCATATCAAACAGCCAGCCGCCGCCGATATACCCGATAGCACCACCTATGGCTAACCCCAGACGGCTAAAGCCCATATAGCTACCACGCGCACGGGCATCCGACAGCGAGGCGCTGAGCGTTTCACGGGCGGGTTCAGCAATAATCGAACCGATATAGAAAGTGCAAATCAGCGTGAACAACTGCTGCAAGTCACTCACCAGCCCCACGGGTAACATGCTCAGTGACATCAGCAGCAGGCCCGCCATCAGGCGATGCTCAAGACGAAACCGTTTCTCACTCCAGCGCGCAATGGGGTAGAGCAGCGTCAGCGAAAGGCAGGCTTCAATGGCATACATCCATTTCACCGCGGAAGGTGAACCGGCGATGTCATTGACCATAATGGGTAGCATCAGCATGACCTGCACCGCCAGCATGTAATAGCCCGCCAGCGTCAGCACATAGGTGACGAAGCGTTTATCACTGAGCACCCGACTCATTCCTTCCCGTACCGGAATACGCACAGTAGAGAGTTTCCACGCGGGCAGCAGCCAGGCGTTAAAGGCGGCGCAGAGCACGAACAATATTGCCCCGGTCGCGCAAACCAGACGGAAGTCATACTGCAACAACCAACTGCCTAACAGCGCGCCGATAACCGCCCCTGCGCTGTCCTGCATCATCAATATTGAGAAGAAGCGACCCCGCTGATGCGGGCGAATCAGCTTCACCACCAATGCCGAGCGCGGCGGATCGAAAAGCGTGCCGCCGAGACCGGACAGGAAACAGGAGAACCACAAAAGCCAGGGTTCATGGGCGATCCCCATGGTGGCAAACCCGGCGGCGCGCATCAGCATGCCGGTGACGATCATCGGTTTCGCGCCAAAACGGTCGGCAATCGCGCCGCCAAAAATGCCCAGTCCCTGTTGAATAAACTGACGCAGACCCAGCGCAATGCCGACCATCACGGCGGCCCAGCCCATTTGGTCGACGAAGCGAATTGAGATCAGCGGGAACACGACGAAAAAGCCCAATACGACCAGCATATTATCGATGAGCAGGAAAGTTTTACCCAGGTTCCTGGCCTGCGAGACACGCGACATTTCCCCTCCCGGGAAACACTCGTCACTCTTCGAGTTGCGCGGAATTTGCGGCATTCGAATGATTGAGAGTAGATAAAGCGAAGTATCTCCTATTCTGCGGCTTTGCTGCCTTTTTGCCCACCCTCGCCGGGACAATATTTTTTTATCAAAAGTCCATCTTGATAGAGAGTTTTCATCAAAATGGCGGAATAATTCAAAAAATGGCAAATTGCACTTTTCACAGGGTGGTTTTGCACAGGTATAGTAAGTCAATCAGGGTGTAACGGCGATTCGGGAAGGAGTAGGAATAAATATGTTTGGCTATCGCAGTAACGTGCCAAAAGTGCGCTTAACCACCGACCGCCTGGTCGTGCGTTTAGTGCATGAGCGTGATGCCTGGCGTCTGGCAGATTATTACGCGGAAAATCGTCATTTCTTAAAACCCTGGGAACCGATTCGTGATGAAAGCCACTGCTATCCCTCCGGCTGGCAGGCGCGGCTGAGCATGATTGCCGAATTTCATAAGCAAGGTTCCGCCTATTACTTTGCGCTGCTGGACCCGGATGAAAAAGAGGTCATTGGGGTAGCGAATTTTTCTAACGTGGTGCGGGGGTCTTTCCATGCCTGCTATCTGGGGTATTCCATTGCGCAGAAATGGCAGGGGCAGGGGCTGATGTTTGAAGCGCTGACCGCCGCGATTCGTTATATGCAACGCACGCAACATATTCATCGCATTATGGCGAATTACATGCCGCACAATAAACGCAGCGGTGATTTACTGGCGCGACTTGGCTTTGAAAAAGAAGGCTACGCAAAAGATTATCTGTTGATTGACGGGCAATGGCGCGACCACGTGCTGACGGCGTTAACGACATCAGAATGGACCGCAGGTCGGTGAGGACAACCAATGAAATATGAATTAACTGCCGCTGAAGCCCGTGTGATTGGCTGTCTGCTCGAAAAGCAGGTCACGACGCCTGAGCAATATCCGCTCTCCGTAAATGGCGTGGTCACCGCCTGCAATCAGAAAACCAACCGTGAACCGGTGATGAATATGGCGGAGCACGAGGTGCAGGAGCACCTCGACAATCTGGTGAAGCGCCATTTTCTGCGCACGGTCAGCGGCTTTGGTAGCCGCGTCACCAAGTATGAGCAGCGTTTCTGTAACTCGGAGTTTGGCAACCTGAAATTGAGCCCCGCGGAGGTGGCGCTGGTTACGACACTGCTGCTACGCGGTGCGCAGACGCCGGGCGAATTGCGCAGTCGCGCCTCGCGAATGTATGAGTTCAGCGATATGGCGGAAGTCGAGGCAACCCTGGAACGCCTGGCAACGCGGGAAGACGGCCCTTATGTCGTCCGTCTGGCGCGCGAACCGGGTAAGCGTGAAAGCCGTTATATGCATCTGTTCTGTGGCGCGGTGCAGGAGCCGGTTGCCCTGGCCGATGAGCCACAGGCGGCGACGGGAGATCTACAGGCCCGCGTCGAGGTGCTGGAAAGCGAAGTCGCCGCGCTGAAACAGCGCCTCGAGTCGCTACTGGAACATCTGGGAGAATGATGTGACAACATTACGTATCGGGGTGGTGGGGCTTGGGGGTATCGCCCAGAAGGCCTGGTTACCCGTGCTTGGCGCCGCCAGCGACTGGACGCTACAGGCCGCCTGGTCGCCGTCGCGTGAAAAAGCGGAGAAAATCTGCGCAGCCTGGCGCATTCCGTATGCCGGTTCGCTGACCGATCTTGCCGCGGGCTGCGACGCGGTGTTTGTCCACTCCAGCACGGCAACCCATTACGCCGTCGTCAGTGAATTACTCAATGCCGGCGTTCATGTCTGCGTTGATAAGCCGCTGGCGGAAAATTTACGTGATGCTGAGCGGCTGGTGGCGTTAGCGGCGAAGAAAAAACTGATGCTGATGGTCGGTTTCAATCGTCGCTTTGCGCCACGGTACCGAGAGCTGAAGACGGAACTGGGGACGGCGGCGTCTCTGCGGATGGATAAACACCGTAGCGACAGCGTGGGGCCTCACGATCTGCGGTTCACGCTGCTGGATGATTATTTGCATGTCGTTGACACCGCACTGTGGCTGGCGGGCGGCAACGCCCAGCTCAGCAGCGGGACGCTACAAACCAACGACGCGGGCGAGATGCTGTATGCAGAGCACCATTTCGCGACCAGTCAGTTGCAAATCACCACCAGTATGCATCGCCGGGCGGGAAGTCAGCGAGAGAGCGTACAGGCGGTGACCGATGGCGGGCTGATTGACGTGACGGATATGCGCGAGTGGCGTGAAGAGCGCGGGCAGGGTGTCTTGCACAAACCGGTTCCTGGCTGGCAAACCACGCTTGAACAGCGTGGATTCGTGGGGTGCGCACGCCATTTTGTGGAATGTGTACAAAATCAGACGGTTCCGGAAACCGCGGGCGAGCAGGCGATCCTTGCCCAGCGCGTGGTGGAAAAGCTCTGGCGCGAGGCGATGAGCGAATAATCACCTGTAACATCTGGCGGTAGTAATTCACCATAATCCAGGTAGACTAAGCGCCTCTTCCAACGCCTGCACTGCAGGCGTTTTGCCGTAGGGTCTGGAATAAAAAAGCAATGAACCTATTAAAATCGCTGGCCGCCGTCAGCTCAATGACGATGTTTTCACGTGTGCTGGGTTTTGCACGTGATGCGATTGTCGCCAGAATTTTTGGTGCCGGGATGGCAACCGATGCCTTTTTTGTGGCATTCAAATTACCTAACCTGCTACGCCGCATATTTGCGGAGGGCGCTTTTTCTCAGGCCTTTGTCCCTATTCTGGCGGAATATAAAAGCAAGCAGGGCGAAGACGCCACTCGCGTGTTTGTCTCTTACGTGTCGGGACTGCTGACGCTGGCGCTTGCTGTGGTCACCGTTGCCGGGATGCTGGCCGCCCCGTGGGTGATTATGGTGACGGCGCCGGGGTTTGCCGACACCGCCGATAAATTCGCGTTAACCACCAAACTGCTGCAAATCACCTTTCCGTACATCTTACTGATCTCGCTGGCGTCGCTGGTTGGAGCGATCCTCAATACCTGGAACCGCTTCTCCATTCCGGCGTTTGCCCCCACGTTTTTGAACATCAGCATGATCGGTTTCGCGCTGTTCGCCGCGCCGTATTTTAATCCACCGGTGCTGGCGCTGGCATGGGCGGTAACCGTTGGCGGCGTGCTGCAACTGGTGTATCAGCTTCCGCATCTGAAGAAAATCGGCATGCTGGTGCTGCCGCGGATTAACTTCCGCGATGCGGGGGCGATGCGGGTTGTGAAGCAAATGGGCCCGGCGATACTCGGCGTCTCCGTCAGCCAGATCTCACTGATCATTAACACCATTTTCGCCTCTTTTCTCGCGTCTGGCTCCGTTTCGTGGATGTACTATGCGGACCGCCTGATGGAGTTTCCGTCGGGGGTACTGGGCGTGGCGCTGGGGACCATTCTGCTGCCTTCACTGTCGAAGAGTTTTGCAAAAGGCGACCATGACGAATATTGCCGCCTGATGGACTGGGGATTGCGTCTGTGCTTTTTGCTGGCGCTGCCGAGTGCGGTGGCGATTGGGATCCTGTCTGGCCCCTTGATTACGTCATTATTCCAGTACGGTAAATTCACGGCCTTCGATGCGCTGATGACGCAGCGTGCGTTGATTGCTTATTCCGTAGGACTGATGGGGCTGATTGTGGTGAAAGTGCTGGCACCGGGCTTTTATTCGCGGCAGAACATCAAAACGCCGGTTAAGATCGCCATTGTGACGCTTATCATGACCCAGTTGATGAACCTTGCGTTTATTGGACCGTTGAAGCACGCCGGGCTGTCGCTGTCGATTGGTCTTGCCGCCTGTCTGAACGCGGGACTGCTGTACTGGCAACTGCGTAAGCAGAACATTTTCACTCCGCAACCGGGTTGGATGGGGTTTCTGATTCGCCTCGTTATCGCCGTACTGGTGATGTCAGCCGTGCTGGTTGGCATGTTGCATATTATGCCGGAGTGGTCGCTGGGGACTATGCCGTGGCGTCTGCTTCGTCTGATGGCGGTGGTTGTGGCCGGCATTGCCGCCTACTTTGCCGCACTGGCGGTGATGGGCTTTAAAGTGAAAGAGTTTGCGCGCCGGACGGTGTAATCACGATGCCTGATGGCGCTTTGCTTATTCAGCCTACAGAACGCTGTAGGCTGGATAAGGCGAAACGCCGCCATCCGGTAATCATCAAATAGAGAATTTTTTCCCGCCGCGAGAGGCAGAAGAGGGTTGACCGTTCGCGCCGTACAGCGACGGTTCCTGATAGGGCTTTAAAACTTCAAGCGCCTGTTGATTGCGCTGAATCTGATCTTCCAGCAGCCAGCCGTTGTGCTGGTTCAGATCGCGTAAGTGCTGCGTTTTATCGGTAATCGCTTTCCAGCGCTCGGCGACGTCATTATTCGCGCTATGCTGTGGGTCTTGTTCCAGCCGTCGCTGCTGTTCCAGATAATCCAGGGTCGCCAGCAGAGAACTCTTTTCTTCTGTAATACGCTGCAGCTGGCTACCGTTAATGTGGCCAACGGAAAGTTGTTGCTGTTCGGCATCCATTACCGTTTTCAGGTCATTCAGGACAGCCGTCATCTGATCGAGTATTTCTGACAAGCGCGTCATACGGTCAGTTACTCACTCTGGAGATAGCTCTGCGTCTCGCGGATCAGCGAGTCGGCGATTTTCCCCGTGTCCATCTTAAGCTCACCGTTACGAATAGCGGTTTTCAGTGCTTCAACACGTTCCATATTGATATCGTTCACGCCGGGCTGCATCAGTTTTGCCTGAGCATCGCTTAACGTCACGCTGGTGCTGGTTGCCGTCGAGGTTTTTTCCTGACGCGCTTTGAGGACCGGTGTATCCGTATTTTCACGCGCCTGAACGGTGCTAACGGGTTTCAAAGGTGAGGTACGGTCAATGCTCATTTTTATCATCCTCATCGAGGGGTTATGCTGTAGCGGCCAGCTATCATCGAATGTGTAATCACTATCGGCAGCCGCAACAAAATCTTTAACTCATTATAGGTTAATAAGAATATTCCCATCAGGATCGACTATGCCACTGACAATCTGACCCGATAACATTCTCACTCGTGCGTTCTGCGCGACCGCCGCATTGTTCAGCGCTTTACCTTCCGCATTGACGCTAAATCCATCGCCATTGGCAACGACCTGCACGCGCTGTCCGGCTTTAATGCGCCACGCCTGGCGCAACATATTGAGCTGGATGGCCTGTCCCGGCGCGAGATCGCGCAGGCTCACCGCATCCTGAACCTGGCTGATATCCAGCACGGTACGGGGAGGGAGCTGATCAAGGCGTCCGCGTTTTAGTGTGACGCTGGCCGGGCCAAGCGTGCCGCCACGCGCAACGGGCGCGGCGGCAACCACATAGTTTCCCGTCGCCTGCACGTTGACCTGCAGATAACGTTTTTCATTGGCACAACGTGCCAGCACATTTACGTTTCCCCACAGTTTTGCCCCGGTCATGCTGAACGCCGGTGTGTCGCAATGCGGCAACAGGTTGGGGGGCGTTCGCACGGTCACGACCACATCATCGCTGAATCCGGCCAGACGCTGTCCGAACCAGTCGTTCAACTGCGCATTCAAATCCTGGGCCAGCGTCAGGGGACTGAACAGCAGCGCCAGCATGGCTAATCCACGTTTTAACGTTTGCATCGTCACCTCCCGCCGTTTTCGCAATGACAGGATTCTACCCGTGTGACGCAACCATCAACGCAATAAATAGCGACCCATTTTGCGTTTATTCCAGCGATAACGCGCGCGTAATGGGATTTAAGCTGTCGGCTGAATTTTGTCATCTGCGGAGGAGATATGCTCGATAAGCTCGACGCCGCCTTACGTTTTCAACAGGAAGCGCTGAATCTGCGCGCCCAACGGCAAGAGGTGTTGGCCGCCAACATTGCGAACGCCGATACGCCGGGGTATCAGGCACGCGACATGGATTTTGCCAGTGAGTTAAAAAAAGTCATGGTGCGCGGACGGCAAGAAACCAGCGGTGTGTCGCTGGCATTAACCTCCGCACAGCATATTCCCGCCCAGGCCATCACCGCACCGTCTACGGATTTGCTCTACCGCATTCCCGACCAGCCTTCACTCGACGGCAATACCGTCGATATGGACCGGGAGCGCACGCAGTTTGCGGATAACAGCCTGAAGTACCAGATGAGCCTGACTGCCTTGAGTGGGCAGATTAAAGGCATGATGAACGTGCTACAGGGGGGGAACTAATCCGTGGCGCTGCTGAATATTTTTGATATTGCCGGTTCGGCATTAACGGCGCAGTCCAAGCGCCTTAACGTGGCCGCCAGTAATCTGGCCAACGCCGACAGCGTCACGGGACCGGATGGTCAACCGTATCGCGCAAAGCAGGTGGTCTTCCAGGTGGATGCAGCTCCCGGTGCAGTAACGGGGGGCGTGAAAGTGTCGGACGTCATTGAGAGCCAGGCGCCGGACAAACTGGTCTATGAACCCGGTAACCCGCTGGCCGATGCCAATGGCTACGTGAAGATGCCTAACGTCGATGTGGTCGGTGAGATGGTTAATACCATGTCAGCTTCCCGCAGCTATCAGGCGAACGTCGAAGTCCTCAACACCGTTAAAAGCATGATGCTTAAAACGCTGACACTGGGCCAGTAAAAGGAGGCAGCCATGTCAATTGCGGTAAACGTTAACGATCCGACAAACACCGGTGTGAAAAGCAGCAGCAACGGGAGTTCCCTGTCGGGCAGCAATGCCGCCGATCTGCAAAGCAGCTTTCTGACGCTGCTGGTGGCGCAACTGAAAAACCAGGACCCGACCAACCCGATGCAGAACAACGAGTTGACCACACAGCTCGCGCAGATCAGTACCGTCAGCGGTATTGAGAAACTGAATACGACCCTGGGGTCGATCTCCGGACAGATCGACAACAACCAGTCACTACAGGCCAGCACGCTGATTGGTCATGGCGTGATGATCCCGGGTACCACCGTTCTGGCGGGCAAAGGCACCGAAGAGGGAGCCACCACCACCACCACGCCGTTTGGCGTTGAGCTGCAACAGCCGGCTGACAAAGTCACCGCCACCATTACCGACAAAGACGGCAAAGTGGTGCGCACGATTGAGATTGGCGCGCTGAAGGCGGGTGTCCATACCTTTACCTGGGACGGCACTCTGACGGATGGCACCACGGCGGTGAACGGCTCGTATAACGTGGCGATTCACGCCAGCAACGGCTCGACGCAACTGGTGGCGCAACCCTTGCAGTTTGCGCTGGTACAAGGGGTGATTCGCAGCAATGGCGGTAACACCCTGGATCTGGGCACTTACGGAACCACCACCCTCGACGAAGTACGGCAGATAATCTAAGCCTTTACACTAATCAGGAGTCATCATGGCTTTTTCACAAGCGGTTAGCGGCCTGAATGCCGCAGCCACCAACCTCGATGTCATTGGTAACAACATCGCCAACTCCGCGACCTATGGTTTTAAATCCGGTGCGGCGTCTTTTGCGGATATGTTTGCCGGTTCTAAAGTCGGTCTGGGCGTAAAAGTCGCTGGCATTACTCAGGACTTTACTGATGGTACGACCACCAACACCGGTCGCGGTCTGGATGTCGCTATCAGCCAGAACGGTTTTTTCCGTCTGGTCGACAGCAATGGCTCAGTTTTCTACAGCCGTAACGG
Source organism: Citrobacter sp. MGH 55 (assembly GCF_016906145.1). Taxonomy (NCBI): domain Bacteria; kingdom Pseudomonadati; phylum Pseudomonadota; class Gammaproteobacteria; order Enterobacterales; family Enterobacteriaceae; genus Citrobacter; species Citrobacter sp. MGH 55. Next base: position 4,160,322 of record NZ_CP070239.1, on the reverse strand, counting down.
CCAGTTCAAACTGGATGAAAACCGTAATCTGGTCAACATGCAGGGCATGCAACTGACCGGCTATCCGGCAACGGGTACGCCGCCGACCATTCAGCAAGGGGCAAACCCGGGTCCGATCACCATCCCGAATACCCTGATGGGGGCGAAAAGCACCGACACGGCGGCAATGCAGATCAACCTGAACTCGACGGACAAGATTCCGGCGAACACGCCTTTCAAACCAACCGATGCTGACAGCTACAACAAACGTGCACCCGTGACGGTGTTCGACAGCCAGGGTAATCAACATGACATCAACCTGTTTTACGTTAAAACGGGTGATAACACATGGGATATCTGGACGCAGGATTCCAGCGTCGCCAACTCGCCGTTGGTGAAGTCCGCGCAGATGACATTCGACAAGAACGGCGGTCTGGATAACGTAAAAGAATATACTGAAGTTGCACCTGTTCCACCTGCCACTGAACCAACCTGGACGCTTGGCGCGGCAAATGCCACACCGTCATTCTCCATTACTACCGGTACAGTCAATGGCGCGGTTCCTGCGACCTTCACCCTCAGCCTGCAAAACTCCATGCAGCAGAATACCGGGACTAACGCCGTTATCGCCACCACGCAGAACGGCTACAAGCCGGGCGATTTGGTCAGCTATCAGATTAACGACGATGGCACCGTCGTCGGAAACTACTCCAACGAACAGAAACAGGTGCTGGGGCAGATCGTGCTGGCGAACTTCGCTAACAACGAAGGTCTGGCCTCTCAGGGCGATAACGTCTGGGCCGCCACGCAGGCGTCCGGTGTGGAACTGCTGGGAACGGCGGGAACGGGTAACTTCGGTAAGCTGACCAACGGCGCGCTGGAGTCTTCGAACGTGGATCTGAGTAAAGAACTGGTGAACATGATCGTCGCCCAGCGTAACTATCAGTCGAACGCGCAGACCATCAAGACCCAGGACCAGATCCTCAACACGCTGGTTAACCTGCGCTAAGCGCCTGACGGGATAACGTAATGGATCACGCAATCTATACCGCGATGGGGGCGGCCAGTCAGACGCTGAACCAACAGGCGGTGACGGCCAGCAACCTGGCCAACGCCTCGACGCCGGGATTCCGTGCACAGCTCAATGCGCTGCGCGCCGTCCCCGTCGAAGGGCTGTCATTGCCGACGCGTACGCTGGTCACGGCGTCCACGCCGGGGGCTGATATGACGCCTGGCCAGATGGATTACACCTCGCGTCCGCTGGACGTGGCGTTACAGCAGGATGGCTGGCTGGCGGTACAGACCGCGAACGGCAGCGAAGGTTATACCCGTAACGGCAGCATTCAGGTGGATCCGACCGGACAGTTGACCATTCAGGGTCACCCGGTGATTGGTGAAGCCGGGCCGATTGCGGTGCCGGAAGGGTCGGAAATCACCATCGCGGCGGACGGCACCATCTCAGCGCTGAATCCCGGCGATCCGGCGAACACCATCGCGCCGGTGGGACGTCTGAAACTGGTGAAGGCTGAGGGGAACGAAGTGCAACGTGGCGACGACGGAATGTTCCGTCTGACCGCCGCCGCACAGGCAACCCGTGGCCCGGTGCTGCAGGCCGATCCGACCATTCGCGTGATGTCGGGAGTACTGGAGGGGAGCAACGTCAATGCGGTGTCAGCGATGAGCGACATGATTGCCAGCGCCCGCCGTTTTGAAATGCAGATGAAGGTTATCAGCAGCGTGGATGACAATGCTGGTCGCGCTAACCAACTGCTGTCGATGACTTAATACAGGACACTTTATGATCAGTTCATTATGGATCGCCAAAACCGGCCTGGACGCGCAGCAAACCAACATGGATGTGATTGCCAACAACCTGGCAAACGTCAGCACCAATGGTTTTAAGCGTCAGCGCGCGGTGTTTGAAGATCTGCTTTATCAGACCATTCGTCAGCCTGGCGCTCAGTCTTCTGAGCAGACCACGCTGCCGTCCGGTCTGCAAATCGGTACCGGTGTGCGTCCGGTGGCGACCGAGCGTCTGCACAGCCAGGGCAACCTGTCGCAAACCAACAACAGTAAAGATGTCGCCATTAAAGGTCAGGGGTTCTTCCAGGTTCTGCTGCCGGATGGTACTTCTGCGTATACCCGCGATGGATCATTCCAGGTCGATCAAAATGGTCAACTGGTGACGGCTGGCGGCTTCCAGGTTCAGCCAGCGATTACCATTCCGGCTAACGCCCTGAGCATCACCATCGGGCGTGACGGCGTGGTGAGCGTGACCCAACAGGGACAGGCGGCGCCCGTGCAGGTGGGGCAGCTTAATCTGACCACGTTCATGAACGATACCGGTCTGGAGAGCATTGGTGAAAACCTGTACACCGAGACCCAGTCTTCCGGCGCGCCGAATGAAAGCACGCCGGGTCTGAACGGGGCGGGCCTGTTGTACCAGGGCTATGTCGAGACCTCAAACGTCAACGTCGCGGAAGAGCTGGTCAATATGATTCAGGTTCAACGCGCTTACGAAATCAACAGCAAAGCGGTCTCAACGACCGATCAGATGCTGCAAAAACTGACGCAACTCTAAGGTGTTGTCCGGTGAGGCATTTGTCTCACCGGCACCCTGATTCAGAAGATAAAGGCAATGCAAAAAAACGCTGCGCACGCTTACCCGATCATGGCCCTGCTGGTGGTTTCACTGTCAGGATGTGCCTGGATTCCTTCCACTCCGCTCGTCCAGGGCGCGACCACGGCGCAGCCTGTTCCTGGCCCGACGCCGGTGGCAAATGGTTCGATTTTTCAGTCCGCGCAGCCAATCAACTATGGCTATCAGCCACTGTTTGAAGACCGTCGTCCGCGCAACATCGGCGATACGCTGACCATTGTGCTGCAGGAAAACGTCAGCGCCAGTAAAAGCTCTTCTGCCAACGCCAGCCGTGACGGCAAAACCAACTTTGGCTTTGATACCGTACCACGCTATCTGCAAGGATTATTCGGCAATGCGCGAGCGGACGTCGAGGCGTCCGGCGGTAACACCTTTAACGGTAAGGGCGGGGCCAACGCCAGCAATACCTTTAGCGGCACGCTGACCGTGACCGTCGATCAGGTGCTGGTCAACGGCAATTTACATGTTGTGGGTGAGAAACAGATCGCCATCAACCAGGGCACTGAGTTCATCCGCTTCTCCGGGGTTGTGAATCCGCGCACCATCAGCGGCAGCAACTCCGTTCCGTCAACTCAGGTGGCGGATGCACGTATTGAATATGTCGGAAACGGCTACATCAACGAAGCGCAAAATATGGGCTGGCTCCAGCGTTTCTTCCTTAACCTGTCGCCGATGTAAGCGAGGTCTCCCATGTTGAAATCTGTAGTTGGACTGGTTCTGGTCCTCGTCGCCACGCTGGCGCATGCCGATCGTATCCGCGATCTGACCAGCGTGCAGGGCGTGCGCGAAAACTCGCTCATTGGCTACGGCCTGGTGGTGGGGCTGGACGGGACCGGTGACCAGACCACCCAGACGCCATTTACCACCCAGACCCTGAACAACATGCTCTCGCAGTTGGGTATTACCGTGCCGACCGGGACGAACATGCAGTTGAAAAACGTCGCGGCGGTCATGGTAACCGCCTCCTTCCCGGCCTTTGGTCGTCAGGGACAAACCATTGACGTAGTGGTGTCTTCGCTGGGGAACGCGAAAAGTCTGCGCGGCGGGACGCTGTTGATGACGCCGTTGAAAGGGGTCGACAGCCAGGTGTATGCGCTGGCGCAGGGCAACATTTTAGTTGGTGGCGCCGGGGCGTCTGCGGGCGGCAGCAGCGTGCAGGTGAACCAGCTTAACGGCGGACGGATCACCAACGGGGCGACAATCGAGCGCGAGTTGCCCAGCCAGTTCGGCGCGGGTAATACGCTAAACCTGCAACTGAATAATGAAGACTTCACCATGGCGCAGCAGATTGCTGACACCATCAACCGGTCACGCGGCTTTGGCAGCGCCACCGCACTGGATGCGCGCACGATTCAGGTCCGCGTACCGAGCGGCAACAGCTCTCAGGTGCGCTTCCTGGCGGATATTCAGAACATGGAAGTGAACGTGACGCCACAGGATGCAAAAGTGGTGATCAACTCACGTACCGGTTCGGTGGTGATGAACCGCGAAGTGACGCTGGATAGCTGTGCTGTTGCGCAGGGGAATCTCTCCGTGACCGTTAACCGTCAGGCTAATGTCAGTCAACCGGATACGCCGTTTGGCGGGGGGCAGACGGTGGTGACGCCGCAAACGCAAATCGATCTGCGTCAGAGCGGCGGTTCGCTGCAAAGCGTTCGTTCCAGCGCCAATCTGAACAACGTGGTCCGTGCGCTGAATGCGCTGGGGGCGACGCCGATGGATCTGATGTCAATTCTGCAGTCGATGCAGAGCGCCGGTTGCTTACGCGCGAAACTGGAAATCATCTGATGATTAGCGACAGCAAACTGATGGCCAGCGCCGCCTGGGATGCGCAATCGCTGAATGAATTGAAGGCGAAAGCCGGTCAGGATCCGGCGGCGAATATCCGCCCGGTGGCCCGCCAGGTGGAAGGCATGTTCGTCCAGATGATGCTGAAAAGCATGCGTGAAGCCCTGCCAAAAGATGGCGTCTTCAGCAGCGATCAGACGCGTTTGTATACCAGCATGTATGACCAGCAGATTGCACAGCAGATGACCGCCGGAAAAGGTCTGGGGCTGGCGGAAATGATGGTCAAACAGATGACGCAGGGGCAGGCGCAGCCTACGGAAGAAACGCCGCAGGTGCCGATGAAGTTCCCGCTGGAAACGGTGACCAGTTACCAGAACCAGGCGCTGACGCAACTGGTGCGTAAAGCGATGCCGAAAACACCGCAGAGCAATGACGAACCGCTCTCCGGCGACAGCAAAGACTTCCTGGCGCAACTGTCGCTGCCGGCCCGTCTGGCCAGTGAGCAGAGCGGCGTGCCGCATCACCTGATTCTGGCGCAGGCGGCGCTGGAGTCCGGCTGGGGGCAGCGGCAGATTCGCCGGGAAAACGGCGAGCCGAGTTTCAACCTGTTTGGCGTGAAGGCCTCGGGTAACTGGAAGGGGCCGGTGACGGAAATCACCACGACCGAATATGAAAACGGCGAAGCGAAAAAGGTGAAGGCCAAATTCCGCGTGTACAGCTCGTACCTTGAAGCGTTGTCAGATTACGTCGGTCTGCTGACCCGCAATCCACGCTATGCGGCGGTGACCACGGCGGTTACCGCGGAACAGGGCGCCCAGGCACTGCAAAGCGCCGGTTATGCTACCGACCCGAACTATGCGCGTAAATTGACCAGTATGATCCAACAGCTGAAGTCGATGAGCGAGAAGGTGAGCAACGCTTACAACACGAATCTCGACAATCTCTTCTAAATGGCTCAAGTCCTGTGACCTGCTGCCGATAATAATCTGTAACTGAAGGATTAAAAGGAACTTCCATGTCCAGCTTGATTAATAACGCCATGAGCGGGCTGAGCGCGGCTCAGGCGGCGCTGAATACTGCCAGTAACAACATTTCCAGCTATAACGTTGCGGGCTATACCCGTCAGACGACCATTATGGCGCAAGCCAATAGCACGCTGGGTGCCGGCGGTTGGGTGGGCAATGGTGTTTATGTTTCCGGTGTACAGCGCGAATATGATTCGTTCATCACCAATCAACTGCGCGCGGCGCAGAACCAGAGCAGCGGGTTGACGACCCGATATGAGCAGATGTCCAAAATCGACAACCTGCTGGCCAGCAAAACCAGCTCTGTCTCCTCGTCCATGCAGGATTTTTTCACCAGCCTGCAAACGCTGGTGAGTAACGCCGAAGACCCGGCGGCGCGCCAGACGCTGATAGGCAAAGCCAATGGGCTGGTTAACCAGTTTAAAACGACCGACCAGTATCTGCGCGATCAGGACAAGCAGGTCAATATCGCGATTGGTTCCAGCGTCGATCAGATCAACAATTATAGTAAGCAAATTGCCAGCCTGAACGACCAGATCTCGCGTCTGACCGGTGTGGGTGCCGGGGCATCGCCGAATAACCTGCTTGATCAGCGCGACCAGTTGGTCAGTGAGCTGAACAAAATTGTCGGCGTGGAAGTCAGCGTTCAGGACGGCGGTACCTATAACATCACGATGGCGAACGGCTATTCACTGGTGCAGGGAAGTAATGCCCGTCAGTTAGCGGCGGTACAGTCGCAGTCCGACCCTTCACGAATCACCGTTGCCTATGTCGATTCCATCGCGGGCAACATCGAAATTCCGGAAAAACTGATCACGACCGGTTCGCTCGGTGGTCTGCTGACCTTCCGTTCCCAGGATCTGGATCAGACGCGCAACACGCTGGGACAACTGGCGCTGGCGTTCGCCGATGCGTTTAACCAGCAGCACCGGGAAGGGTATGATGCGAACGGCAATAATAATGTCGATTTCTTCAGCATCGGCGACCCGGCAGTGTATGGAAATAGCAAGAATACCGGCAGCATCAGCGCGACCGTTAAGACCGCCTCAGAGGTTCAGGCGACTGACTATAAAGTGGTTTATGACGGAGCGAAATGGCAGGTGACGCGTCTTGCGGATAACACCTCTTTTGAAGCGACCGAAAACGCGGGCAAACTGACCTTTGATGGCCTGGAGATCAACATCGATGTTGGCCCTGCTAAAAATGACAGCTTCATCGTCAAGCCGGTCAGCGACGCCATCATCAATATGGGCGTTCTGGTGACCAACGAATCGCAAATTGCGATGGCGAAGGACGCAACGGCCGGTGAAAGCGACAACCGTAATGGTCAGGCATTGCTGGATTTGCAAAAGGACAGCACAACGGTAGGTGGTTCAAAATCGTTTAACGACGCTTACGCTACGCTGGTCAGCAACGTGGGCAGCAAAACCGCAACGCTGAAAACCAGCAGCACCACCCAGGGCAACGTGGTGACGCAGTTGAGCAATCAGCAACAGTCCATTTCCGGCGTTAACCTTGACGAAGAGTACGGCAACCTGCAACGCTTCCAGCAGTATTACCTGGCCAATGCCCAGGTGTTGCAAACCGCCAACTCTCTGTTTGATGCACTGCTGAGTATTCGCTAAGGGAGCAGGAAACGATGCGTATCAGTACCCAAATGATGTACCAGCAGAACATGCGCGGTATCACCAATTCCCAGGCGGAGTGGATGAAATACGGTGAGCAGATGTCGACAGGGAAGCGGGTAATCAATCCGTCTGACGATCCTATCGCCGCATCCCAGGCCGTGGTGTTGTCACAGGCGCAGTCGGAGAACAGCCAGTTCGCCCTGGCGAGGACTTTCGCCACGCAGAAGGTTTCGCTGGAAGAGAACGTGTTAAACCAGGTGACGACGGCGATACAAAGCGCGCAGGAAAAAATCGTCAGCGCCGGTAACGGAACGCTGAGTGACGATGACCGCGCCTCGCTGGCGACGGACTTACAGGGTATCCGCGATCAGTTGATGAACCTGGCAAACAGTACCGACGGTAACGGTCGTTATATTTTTGCCGGTTATAAAACGGAAACGGCTCCGTTTGCTCAGGCTGACGGTACCTACAACGGCGGTACGGAGAACATCACTCAGCAGGTGGATGCCTCCCGTTCGATGACCATCGGCCACACCGGCAATAAAATTTTCGACAAGATCACCAGTAATGCGGTTCCGGAACCGAACAACGGGACGTCAGAAACCAACCTGTTCAAAATGCTGGATTCGGCGATTGCCTCATTGAATTCCCCTGTAGGTGACGATGCGACGCTGAAAGAACAGGCAAAAGCGGTGATTGATAAAACCAACCGCGGTCTGAAAAACTCGCTTAATAATGTACTGAGCGTGCGTGCGGAACTGGGGACGCAACTGAAGGAACTGGAGAGTCTGGACTCGCTGGGCACCGATCGCGCACTAGGACAAACGCAGCAGATGAGTAATCTGGTGGATGTGGACTGGAACGCGGCCATTTCGTCGTACGTCATGCAGCAGGCGGCGCTCCAGGCCTCTTATAAAGCCTTTACCGATATGCAGGGGATGTCGCTATTCCAGCTCAACCGCTAATACCGATTTGAAACATATCATGAAACTGGGTATGTTTTATCTGCCCGCTCCCTCTCACCCCGGAGCGGGCATTTTTTTGTCGGTTACACGCTAACCCGCAGAGGGGCTGAGGAACGCTTTCCCGCCAGTCTGATGAGCAGCGCAATGGCGCCACTGAGGGTGGCCAGCGTGACGATGCCTTGCCAGTTTGCCAGCGCATACACCTGACTGCCGAGCACCGAGCCCAGCGCCATGCCAATAAAGATGACGCTGAACAGCAGCGCATTCAGACGCCCCCTGGCCTGCGGTTCGAGGCTATAGACCAGATTCTGGTGCGCCACCAGGCTCGATTGCAGTCCCAGGTCAAAGCCGACGGCGGAGAGCGCAATCAGCAACCACTGTGCGTGCACGGGCAACGTGGGTAACAGGAACATCAGCGCAAAAGAAACGGTCACCAGCAATGCCCCCAGTTGCGTCACTTTTTCTGCGCCTATCTTATCTGCCAGATGACCGGCCAACGGCGCAGCCAGCGCTCCGGCAGCCCCGGCGATACCAAATGCCCCCGCGGCGGCGCTGCCCATCTGATAGTTTTCTGCCAGCATCACGGCCAGCGTTGACCAGAACGCACTGAACGCGACGGACAGAAAACCTTGCGCCAGGGCGGCACGACGTAGCGCCGGGTAGCGACGCCATAACTGCGCCAGGCTCACCATCAGTGCGGGATAACTCAGCGTGGAATGGGCTGTAAATGCGGGCAGGACTTTCCACAGCAATACGCCGACCAGGGCAATACTGAGCGCGGCGAGTTGATACATTTCCCGCCAGCCAAAGGCTTCTCCGACCAGACCACTCACGGTGCGTGACAATAAAATGCCCAGCAGCAGGCCGGTCATCACTGTCCCGACCGTTTTTCCCTGTTTGCCCTCTGTGGCGAGAATCGCCGCCGCCGGGACGATATCCTGCGCCATCGTCGCGGCCATCCCCAGCAACAGGCTTACGGTCAGTAGAGAATGCACCTGGCCTGTGACGCTACAGGCCAGCAGCAACAGGGCGAGCGCGGCGCTTTTCATCAGAATGAGCCGGCGCCGATCGTAACGGTCGCCGAGCGGCAATAAGAACAGGATCCCCAACGCATAACCGGCCTGCGTTAACGTGGGCACCAGTCCCATGCCGGTGATGCTGAGCGCCAAATCGGCCCCCATTAGCGGTAACAACGGTTGTGCATAGTAGATGGCGGCGACGCTGAAGCCTGCGCCCAGCGCCAGAACAAAGATCAGCCAACGAGACGGTGTGTGCATTTCAAAATCCTCAATCACAGGTGTGAGGCTATTTTTCTCTGAATGGCGGTGGCCTGGTAGTCAGCGAAGTGGTAAAACCATTATACGTAAAGCGTATGAGCATCGAATGAATGAAAAAGAATGAGCGTATAGACAGGGTGGAACTGATGCGAACGTTTGTGCGCATCGTGGAGGCCGGATCGTTGTCAGCTGCCGCTCGTCAGTTGAACACGACCCAGGCGACAATCAGTCGGCGGTTGCAGTCGCTGGAGGCGATGCTGGGGGTGAAACTGGTCTTACGTACCACGCACGCCATGAAGCTAACGGACGACGGCGAGCGCGGATACCAGCACGCCAAACATATCATTGACGCCTGGCTGGCACTGGAGGACGGACTCAACGTCACGGAAGATGAGCCCGTCGGGACATTT
>NZ_CP070239.1:4083046-4149146 GCF_016906145.1 Citrobacter sp. MGH 55 | reverse complement strand
ACATTGCGGGTGCGGGCTCCGCATGCTTTTGGTCAGCAGCAGCTCCTCACGCCGTTACTGCACTTTTTAGCGCGCTACCCCAATCTGTCGGTGGAGTGGATGCTCAACGATAAAACGGTCGATTTTCTCAGCGACAATATCGACTGCGCGATCCGCGTGGGCGCGGAGGTCGATCCGGCAACGGTTTCGGTGCTGCTAGCGGAAGTGCCGCGTAGCGTGGTCGCGTCACCGGTGCTGCTGGCGCAATTTGCAACGATCGCGGTGCCAGAACAGCTATCGTTACTGCCCTGGATTGCCGTTAACACCTTCTATCAACACAACGTCTCACTCAGCCATCAGCACAGTCGGGAGCCGGTGACCTTTCCGATCACGCCGCGACTGAGTACCGACAGTATCTACGTAGCGCGCAATGCAGCGCTGGCGGGGTTAGGCGTGGTGGTGGTGTCAAGCTGGACGGTGACCGAGGATATCGCGCAAGGACGACTCGTCGAGCTGGTTCCTGACTGGCAGGCCGCACCTTTGCCAGTACACCTGGTCTATCCCTGGGCGCGTTATTATCCCACTCGCCTGCGTAAGTTTCTGGAATTGATGAAAAAGGTGATGCCGGAACTGGCAGGAATGCGCCGACCTGAAGGGGAATAAAAAAGCCGACCCTGAGGTCGGCTTTTTACGCTATCGATTTTACTCGACAGGCTGAGGACGAGTCGGTCCAGCAGAGGCACTGTGCGAGGCAGTGTGACCACCTGCGGCGCCTTTGCCATCAAAGGCGAAAGCAGGGCGCTGCCAGTCACTGTGGCGTGGCGCTTCAGGCACATATTCCGGCGCTGGCGCACGGGTCATCGGTGCGGTTGCGTGGCTGTGCTCAGCAACAGATTCTGCCACGACTGGCGCTGCGGCTTCTGCGATCGGTGCAACGACAACGGGTTCGGATACTGGCGCAGGCGCTGTTGGTGCTTCAGCGATCACAGGCGCTGCAACCGGTTCTGCAATAACTTCAGGCTCTGCAACCACTTCAGGTTCAACGGCGACAGGTTCAGCCGCAACCACGTCAGGCTCGGCAGTCACTGTTTCAGGCGCTACCGTAACCACGTCTGGTGTCTCTTCAACGACCGGAGCGGTTTCCTGCGTTTCAGTGACAGGTTCTGCCTGAGCGGCAACCTCTTCGGCGACCGGCACATCGGCGTCGGCAATCATCTGCGGCTGTTCAACCACCGGGGCGGCAATGACTTCCGGATGCGTCGTTTCAACCACGGCTTCAGCCTGAACCGTTGCTTCTGCTACCGTTTCAACGACAGTTTCAACGGCGGGTTCGACTGCGGCAACAGCTTCAACAGCGGCTGCCACGGCTTGCGGTTCGGTCACAACAGGCTGGGCTTGTACCTGTTCGATTTCCTGTGCTTCTGGCTGCGCATCCTGAGGACGGGCTACCGGGTAGCGGATCCACACTTTGCCGGACGCCATTTCTGGCGAGGCGCAGGCGACAGTCAGCGGCATCGGCGACTGCAGTGGGTAACGTTCGTCACGATAACGACGACGACGCTGGCCGCTCACACGCAGATGACGTGGGGAACGACGCGAACGACGCGGCATACCGGCGTTATCACGTGCTTCACCATTGTCATCCTGCTCTGGGGCTGCTTCTGTCACGACAGGCAGCGGCACTTTCACCAGTTCAGTGCTTTGCGCTGGCGCAGTCTGTGCTGCAACTGGTGCGACAACGTTCTCTTCCGTGGTGGCGGTTTCTACCTCTGCCACTTCCGACGCCTGGTCGTGGTAACGAACTTTCTGGTTCAGCTGGCGCTGTTTACGGCGCGGCTGAGCCTGACGAACACGCTCTTCCTGTTCGGTCTCTGGAGTCTGCTGCTCATCAAGATTCAGCGCTTTTACTTCCTGCTGAGCCTGACGTTTATCATCACTGCGACGGCGGTTACGTTCGCGACGTGACTGCTGCTGCTGCTCATCACCAGACTTTGCTTTATCCGCTACGTCGGTCGATTGCTGACGGTTATCACGGTTTTCGGCATTCTGCTGCGCATTACGGCGGTTACGGCGATTCTCGTCGCGGTTCTCGCCATTTTCTGAACGTTCGCCACGGTTATCGCGGTTGTCACGACGTTCGTTGCGATCGTTACGGTCACGACGGTTGTTCTGGCGTTTACGGCGATCCTGCTGACGCTCTGGCTTCTCCGCGGCTTTCGGCGCAGGCTGCTCGGCAGGTTTCACTTCTTCACTACCGCTGAACAGTGATTTCAGTGCGCCAAAGAAACGGCTCAGCAGCCCCGGCTCTGCCGGAGCGGCTGGCGCAACGGCGGCCTTCGGCGCAGCGGCTTTCACTGGCGGTTCGGCAGGCGTTGGTGCAGGCGGAACTTCTGGCATGGCGAAGGTGGCAAGAGCGGGCTGCTCAGGACGTTTACGCTCGGCGAACTCTTCTTCAGACGGTAACGCCATCGCTTCTTCATGCAGCTTCGGCAGCATGTAGCTCAGAGTCGGCGTCTCTTCACCTTTACGCACGCGCAGTACGGAGTAGTGCGGCGTTTCCATTTGATCGTTAGGTACGATCACGCAACGCACGCCATCCTGTCGGGTTTCAATCGCATTAACGGCGGTACGTTTTTCGTTGAGCAGATAGGAGGCAATTGGCACTGGGACAATCGCGTGGACTTCCTGAGTATTCTCTTTCAGCGCTTCTTCTTCAATCAAACGCAGAATAGACAGGGACAGCGACTCGTTATCACGCACGGTGCCGGTACCGCTACAGCGTGGGCAGACGTGATGGCTGGACTCGCCCAGCGACGGGCTCAGGCGCTGACGGGACATTTCCAGCAGGCCGAAGCGTGAAATATGGCTGATCTGGATACGCGCTCGATCCTGGCGGACCGCTTCACGCAGACGGTTTTCCACCGCACGCTGATGGCGTACCGGGGTCATATCAATGAAGTCGATAACGATCAGGCCGCCGAGGTCACGCAGGCGCAACTGACGGGCGATCTCATCGGCCGCTTCCAGGTTAGTGTTGAACGCCGTTTCTTCAATATCGCCGCCGCGGGTTGCGCGAGCGGAGTTAATGTCGATGGCGGTTAACGCTTCGGTGCTGTCGATAACGATAGAGCCGCCGGAAGGCAGACGCACTTCACGCTGGAATGCGGATTCAATCTGCGACTCGATCTGATAGTGGCTGAACAGCGGGATTTCACCGGTGTAAAGTTTGATTTTGCTGCTGAAATCCGGACGACCTAACGCCGCAATATGCTGGCGCGCCAGTTCGAGCACTTTCGGGTTATCGATGAGGATTTCACCTATATCCTGACGCAGATAGTCGCGGAAGGCGCGAACAATCACGTTGCTCTCCTGATGGATCAGGAACGGAGCAGGGCGGCTTTCCGCGGCTTTCTGAATGGCTTCCCAGTGTTTCAGACGGAAACTTAAGTCCCATTGTAGCGCTTCGGCAGATTTGCCTACGCCCGCAGTACGTACGATAAGGCCCATGCCATCAGGCAGTTCAAGGCTTGCCAGCGCTTCTTTCAGCTCGGTACGGTCGTCGCCTTCGATGCGACGAGAGATACCCCCCGCACGCGGGTTGTTTGGCATCAGAACCAGATAGCTGCCCGCCAGGCTGATAAAAGTGGTCAGCGCAGCGCCTTTGTTGCCACGTTCTTCTTTATCAATCTGAACAATAACTTCCTGGCCTTCGCGCAGCACATCTTTGATGTTTGGACGACCATGAGCGTTGTAATTAGCGGGGAAATATTCGCGGGCAATTTCTTTTAACGGGAGGAAACCGTGACGTTCAGCGCCGTAATCAACAAAAGCCGCTTCCAGACTCGGTTCAATACGGGTAATTTTGCCTTTATAGATGTTCGCTTTTTTCTGTTCATGTCCAGGACTTTCAATATCCAGGTCGTACAGACGCTGCCCATCTACAAGGGCAACACGCAACTCTTCCTGCTGAGTTGCGTTGATTAACATTCTTTTCATCGTAACTTACTCATTATTCTTACATTGACGACTAAGCTGCGGGCAGAGTATTGCCTTTCCGGGTGTGAACCGATGGCCTCGTGTCTATTCGCGTCGCCAACCTCACGGTTATCGTCAGCTCAAAGAGGCGCAGAGTGTCGGTTGCCTGCATTTCATACGGAAACGCAGCGCAATTATCAGGGGAACCGCCTGGGTATTACTCTCCAGAGAAGATCCGATCTACCGGTAAGGACTGCAACCCGCAGCCCGCTAACTGTCTGAAAGATCAATACGTCTTACGCCATTGCTGCGTGGATGATCGTCCGGACAAAATTGGTTTTTTCCGTAAAATTCCTTGTTTTAACAAGATTCAGCACGGAAGCGGTGACATTATTCCACTGCTAACCTTGTTATAGCAAGATGACTTTTACCATTTATCACCCGCTTACTCACAGTTTTTTCACTTATGCGCGGTGATTGGTTTAATAACCACCAAATCAGTCATGAAACACGTGAGTGACGAAGGATAAAGATAAATATAAGCATAGAAAAATGAGTGGCGCTAATCCTTGTGGCTATTTAGAATCGGCCCCCATGAAAACAGAGACTCCATCCGTAAGAATTGTTGCTATTACTGCTGACGAAGCGGGGCAACGCATTGATAATTTTTTGCGCACACAGCTCAAAGGTGTGCCGAAAAGTATGATTTATCGCATTTTGCGTAAAGGCGAAGTGCGGGTGAATAAAAAACGCATCAAACCCGAATACAAACTGGAATCGGGTGATGAAGTGCGCATTCCGCCGGTTCGCGTGGCGGAGCGTGAAGAAGAGGCCGTCTCGCCGCATCTGCAAAAAGTGGCGGCGCTGGCGGACGTTATCCTTTATGAAGACGACCATATTCTGGTGCTGAACAAGCCGTCGGGAACCGCGGTGCATGGCGGCAGCGGGTTAAGCTTTGGCGTGATTGAAGGGTTACGAGCGCTGCGTCCTGAGGCGCGTTTTCTTGAGCTGGTACACCGTCTTGACCGCGATACGTCGGGCGTGCTGTTGGTCGCGAAGAAACGTTCAGCACTGCGTTCGCTACATGAGCAACTGCGCGAAAAGGGGATGCAAAAAGATTATCTCGCCCTGGTGCGCGGGCAATGGCAATCGCATGTCAAAACGGTACAGGCACCGTTATTGAAGAACATTCTGCAAAGCGGCGAGCGTATTGTGCGGGTGAATCAGGAAGGCAAACCGTCGGAAACGCGTTTTAAGGTGGAAGAACGTTACGCGTTCGCCACGCTGGTTCGCTGTAGCCCGGTGACGGGCCGCACACACCAGATTCGCGTGCACACTCAGTACGCGGGTCATCCGATTGCTTTTGACGATCGCTACGGCGACCGCGACTTCGATAAGCAACTGGCAGGAACCGGATTGTCGCGTCTGTTCCTGCATGCAGCAGCACTGAAATTTACCCATCCGGGTACGGGTGAGGTGCTGCGCATTGAAGCGCCGATGGACGATCAACTGAAGCGCTGTTTACAGGTGTTACGTAAACCGGTCTGATGCGCATTTATCGCGCTAAACCTGCCGGATAAGACGTTTACGTCGCCATCCGGCAGGTTTACGCCTGAAGGCGTTGTATTCTCCCGCCTACTGGATAGTGCCATTCATCAGGTTTTCAGCGGGTTCATCTCTTCCCGACGTAACATCTGGCACAGTGCGATCAGTGGTAAACCAATCAGCGTGTTCGGGTCTCGCCCCTCTAAGCGCTCAAAGAGCGCAATCCCCAGACCTTCGCTTTTAAAACTCCCTGCGCAGTGCAGCGGGCGTTCTTTACGCACATAGTCTTCAATTTCCGTTTCACTGAGATGGCGGAAATGAACGTCAAAGGGCTCCACCTCGGTCTGTAAATGTCCCGTCGCGGAGTTATACAGCGCCAGACCGGTATAGAACGTAATGATATTGCCGCTGGCTTTGGCTAACTGCTGACAGGCTTTCTCTTCTGTTAAGGGCTTACCGGCGATTTCGCCATCCAGTACGCATACCTGATCGGAACCAATAATAAGATGAGACGGAAAGCGGTGAGCCAGCGATTGCGCTTTCTCTTGCGCCAGTCGGTTGACTAAGTGGCGAGGACTCTCTCCGGTCATCGGCGTTTCGTCAACCTCAGGGGCCGCGCATTCAAAGGGCATCGCCAGTTTTTCCAGCAGGGCGCGGCGCCAGGGAGATGTGGAGGCAAGAATGAGATTAGGCATATTTTTTCCACCAGATATAGCGTATTGATGAGAGCCATTTTAAACTATGCTCTTCGTCCTTCAGGCGTGCCGTTGTGGCGTCTCCTGAGCGAAAATAAGTCTGTAAACCGCAATGTGTGCGAATTATTGGCAAAAGGCAACCGCAGGCTGCCTTTTTCTTTGACTATATGACGTTACAAAGTTAATATGCGCGCCCTATGCAAAAGGTAAAATTACCCCTGACTCTTGATCCGGTTCGTACGGCTCAAAAACGCCTCGATTATGAAGGTATCTATACTTCTGATCTGGTAGAGCGCGTCGCCGATTCTGTAGTCAGTGTGGACAGTGATGTGGAATGCGCCATGTCGTTTGCTATCGATAACCAACGTCTTGCCGTGATTACCGGTGATGCGAAGGTTTCGGTAACGCTCGCATGTCAGCGTTGCGGGAAGCCGTTTCCTCATCATGTTCACACAACGTATTGTTTCAGTCCGGTTCGTTCCGACGAACAGGCTGAAGCACTCCCGGAAGCGTATGAGCCGATTGAGGTTAACGAATTCGGTGAAATCGATCTGCTTGCAATGGTGGAAGATGAAATTATCCTCTCCTTGCCGGTAGTTCCGGTGCATGATTCTGAACACTGTGAAGTGTCCGAGGCGGACATGGTCTTTGGTGAACTGCCTGATGAAGCGCAAAAACCAAACCCATTTGCCGTATTAGCCAGCTTAAAGCGTAAGTAATTGAGGAGTAAGGTCCATGGCCGTACAACAGAATAAACCAACCCGTTCCAAACGTGGCATGCGTCGTTCTCATGACGCTCTGACCGCAGTCACCAGCCTGTCTGTAGACAAAACTTCTGGTGAAAAACACCTGCGTCACCACATCACCGCCGACGGTTACTACCGTGGCCGCAAGGTAATCGCTAAGTAATCACGCGTTACTCAACGAATTTTACGTAACAGGCAGGCTGTTAATGCCTCTTTCGCGTAAGAAACGAAGAGAAACCGTGTGATGAAGCTTAGTGAGGAAATTCCCCGTTGCTGCGGGGAAATACCAAACCAGGCGGCGAAACGACTTTGACACGTCTAACCCTGGCGTTAGATGTCATGGGGGGTGATTTTGGCCCTTCCGTGACAGTGCCTGCAGCATTGCAGGCACTGAATTCTAATTCACAACTCACACTTCTTTTAGTCGGGGATCCCGATACTATCACGCCATTACTTGCTAAAGCTGACTTTGAACAACGTTCGCGTCTGCAGATTATCCCTGCACAGTCAGTTATCGCCAGTGATGCCCGGCCTTCGCAGGCAATCCGCGCCAGTCGCGGGAGCTCAATGCGTGTGGCGCTGGAACTCGTGAAGGAAGGGCGAGCACAAGCCTGCATCAGCGCAGGAAATACCGGTGCGCTGATGGGACTTGCAAAATTATTGCTCAAACCGCTCGACGGTATTGAGCGTCCTGCGTTGGTGACGGTTTTGCCGCATCAGCAGAAAGGGAAGACGGTGGTCCTCGATCTGGGGGCGAACGTCGATTGCGACAGCAAGATGCTGGTGCAATTTGCCATTATGGGCTCGGTGCTTGCGGAAGAAGTGGTCGGTATTAACAACCCTCGTGTGGCCTTGCTCAACATTGGTGAAGAAGAAACCAAGGGGCTCGACAGCATTCGGGATGCCTCTGTGGTGCTAAAAACGATCCCTTCCATCAATTACATCGGCTATCTTGAAGCCAATGAGTTATTGACGGGGAAAACGGATGTGCTGGTATGTGACGGTTTTACAGGCAATGTCACATTAAAGACGATGGAAGGTGTTGTCAGAATGTTCCTTTCACTGCTGAAATCTCAGGGTGAGGGTAAAAAACGGTCGTGGTGGCTGCTGATATTAAAACGTTGGTTACAAAAAAGCCTGGCGAGGCGATTCAGTCACCTCAACCCCGACCAGTATAATGGCGCCTGTCTGTTAGGATTGCGCGGCACGGTGATAAAAAGTCATGGTGCGGCCAATCAGCGAGCGTTTACCGTCGCGATTGAACAGGCAGTGCAGGCGGTGCAGCGACAAGTTCCTCAGCGAATTGCCGCTCGCCTGGAATCTGTATACCCAGCTGGATTTACAATGCTGGATGCTGGTAATGGCGACACATCGCAGCCACACTGATTACGGTGTGGCGTGAGAGCCCCAGCTTCTTAGCCGTTGTGATGCGCGGTATATAACCAAAAAGTGACTGAGCGTACATGTATACAAAGATTATTGGTACTGGCAGCTATCTGCCTGAGCAGGTGCGGACTAACGCCGATCTGGAAAAAATGGTCGATACGTCTGACGAGTGGATTGTCACCCGTACAGGTATTCGTGAACGCCATATTGCTGCGCCGAATGAAACCGTCTCAACGATGGGGTTTACGGCGGCTCAACGCGCGCTGGAAATGGCGGGCATTGATAAAGAACAGATTGGCTTGATTGTGGTAGCGACCACCTCAGCGACACATGCATTCCCCAGCGCAGCATGCCAGATTCAGAACATGCTGGGCATCAAAGGCTGCCCGGCGTTTGACGTCGCCGCAGCCTGTGCCGGCTTTACTTACGCATTAAGCGTCGCCGACATGTACGTTAAAACGGGTGCGGTCAAATACGCGCTGGTGGTCGGTTCCGATGTTCTGGCCCGTACTTGCGATCCAACCGATCGTGGCACAATCATTATTTTTGGCGATGGTGCTGGTGCCGTGGTGCTGAGCGCCTCCGACAAGCCGGGCATCATCTCTACCCATCTGCATGCGGATGGCCGCTATGGCGAACTGCTGACGCTGCCGAATGCCGATCGCGTGAATCCGGAAAATTCGATTCATTTGACGATGGCAGGCAACGAAGTGTTCAAAGTGGCCGTTACCGAACTTGCACACATCGTCGACGAGACGCTGGCGGCCAATAACCTGGATCGTTCAGAACTCGACTGGCTGGTTCCGCACCAGGCTAACCTGCGTATCATCAGCGCGACGGCCAAAAAACTGGGCATGTCGATGGACAATGTGGTGGTGACACTGGACAGACACGGCAACACGTCTGCGGCCTCCGTTCCTTGCGCGCTGGATGAAGCCGTGCGTGACGGACGTATCAAAGAAGGTCAGCTTGTGTTGCTTGAAGCCTTTGGCGGTGGATTCACCTGGGGCTCCGCGCTGGTTCGTTTCTAGTATAAGGATTTAAACATGACGCAATTCGCATTTGTGTTCCCTGGACAGGGTTCCCAGACCGTTGGGATGTTAGCCGATATGGCGGCAAGCTATCCCATCGTCGAAGAGACGTTTGCCGACGCTTCTGCGGCGCTGGGCTATGACCTGTGGGCGCTGACTCAACAGGGGCCGGCTGAAGAACTGAACAAGACCTGGCAGACGCAGCCTGCGCTGTTAGCCGCGTCCGTTGCGCTGTATCGCGTCTGGCAACAGCAGGGCGGTAAAGCGCCTGTGCTGATGGCGGGTCATAGCCTGGGTGAATACTCTGCGCTGGTTTGCGCCGGTGTCATTAATTTTGCTGACGCAGTGCGTCTGGTTGAGCTGCGTGGTAAATTCATGCAGGAAGCCGTTCCGGAAGGCACAGGCGGTATGTCTGCTATCATCGGTCTCGATGATGCGTCCATCGCAAAAGCGTGCGAAGAAGCCGCAGAAGGCCAGGTGGTCTCGCCGGTGAACTATAACTCACCGGGACAGGTCGTTATCGCCGGGCATAAAGAAGCCGTTGAGCGTGCTGGTGCCGCCTGTAAAGCCGCCGGTGCAAAACGTGCGCTGCCGTTACCGGTGAGCGTACCGTCTCACTGTGCGCTGATGAAGCCAGCAGCGGAAAAACTGGCAGCGGAATTAGCGAAAATTACCTTTAACGCGCCATCTGTACCGGTTATCAACAACGTGGACGTGAAATGTGAAACTGACGCAGACGCCATTCGCGATGCGTTGGTGCGCCAGTTGTACAGTCCGGTACAGTGGACGAAGAGCGTTGAATTAATGGCGTCTCAGGGTGTCGAGCACCTGTATGAAGTGGGACCAGGTAAAGTGCTTACGGGCCTGACGAAACGTATTGTTGATACCCTGACTGCCTCGGCTCTGAACGAACCGGCGGCAATGTCGGCGGCACTTGCGCAATAAAAGAGGAACACCATGAGTTTTGAAGGAAAAATCGCGCTGGTTACCGGTGCAAGTCGTGGCATTGGCCGCGCAATTGCAGAGACGCTTGTTGCCCGTGGCGCGACCGTTATCGGTACCGCGACCAGCGAAAGTGGCGCTCAGGCCATCAGCGATTACTTAGGTGCTAAAGGTAAAGGTCTGATGTTGAATGTGACTGATCCAGCATCTATCGAATCTGTTCTGGAAAAAATTCGCGCAGAATTTGGTGAAGTGGATATCCTGGTCAATAATGCCGGTATCACACGTGATAACCTGCTGATGCGAATGAAAGATGATGAGTGGAACGATATTCTCGAAACCAATCTTTCATCTGTTTTCCGCCTGTCAAAAGCGGTAATGCGCGCTATGATGAAAAAGCGTCATGGACGTATTATCACTGTCGGTTCTGTGGTTGGTACCATGGGAAATGCGGGTCAGACAAACTACGCTGCGGCGAAAGCGGGTCTGATCGGCTTCAGTAAATCGCTGGCACGCGAAGTTGCGTCCCGCGGTATTACAGTGAACGTTGTTGCTCCGGGCTTTATTGAAACGGACATGACGCGTGCGCTGACTGATGAGCAGCGTGCGGGTACGTTGGCGGCAGTTCCTGCAGGTCGTCTTGGCGATCCGAAAGAGATCGCCAGTGCGGTTGCATTTTTAGCCTCTGACGAAGCAGGTTACATCACGGGTGAGACTTTGCACGTCAACGGCGGGATGTATATGGTTTAACCACGAGATACGCAAAATCATCCAAATTGTATCAAGGCGGCAAGACCGAAAAGCCGGCGAGCATAGATGACTATGTGACCAGAGTTTGAGGATGCAGCCAACACAGAGACAATTTGAAGGATAAAGCGTAGAAAAATATTTGCGTTATTATAGGTCTTGGCCTCAAAATAACGTAAAATCGTGGTAAGACCTGCCGGGATTTAGTTGCAAATTTTTCAACATTTTATACACTACGAAAACCATCGCGAAAGCGAGTTTTGATAGGAAATTTAAGAGTATGAGCACTATCGAAGAACGCGTTAAGAAAATTATCGGCGAACAGCTGGGCGTTAAGCAGGAAGAAGTTACCAACAATGCTTCTTTCGTTGAAGACCTGGGCGCAGATTCTCTTGACACCGTTGAGCTGGTAATGGCTCTGGAAGAAGAGTTTGATACTGAGATTCCGGACGAAGAAGCTGAGAAAATCACCACCGTTCAGGCTGCCATTGATTACATCAACGGCCACCAGGCGTAAGTGAACATCTCCAGGCGGTCATTCGACCGCCTGAGTTTTATCTTTTTGTCCCACTTGAATCAATTATCCCTCCCTGGAGGACAACCGTGTCTAAGCGTCGTGTAGTTGTGACCGGACTGGGCATGTTGTCTCCTGTCGGCAATACCGTAGAGTCTACCTGGAAAGCTCTCCTTGCCGGTCAGAGTGGCATCAGCCTGATCGACCATTTCGATACTAGCGCCTATGCAACGAAATTTGCTGGCTTAGTAAAGGATTTTAACTGTGATGACATTATCTCGCGCAAAGAACAGCGCAAGATGGATGCCTTCATTCAATATGGAATTGTCGCTGGCGTTCAGGCCATGCAGGATTCTGGCCTTGAAGTAACGGAAGAGAACGCATCCCGTATTGGCGCCGCTATTGGCTCCGGTATCGGCGGTCTCGGACTGATTGAAGAAAACCACAGTTCTCTGGTGAACGGTGGACCGCGTAAAATCAGCCCATTCTTCGTTCCGTCGACGATTGTTAACATGGTGGCGGGTCACTTGACCATCATGTATGGCCTGCGTGGGCCAAGCATCTCTATCGCGACCGCCTGCACCTCAGGCGTACATAACATCGGTCATGCCGCGCGTATCATTGCATACGGCGATGCGGACGCGATGGTCGCGGGCGGTGCTGAAAAAGCCAGTACGCCACTGGGCGTAGGCGGCTTTGGCGCAGCACGTGCGTTGTCTACCCGTAACGATAACCCGCAAGCGGCAAGCCGCCCGTGGGACAAAGAGCGAGATGGCTTTGTTCTGGGCGACGGTGCAGGCATGGTGGTACTGGAAGAGTACGAGCATGCTAAAGCGCGCGGCGCAAAAATTTATGCTGAAGTCGTTGGCTTCGGGATGAGCAGTGACGCTTACCACATGACGTCGCCGCCGGAAAACGGCGCTGGTGCTGCCCTGGCGATGGTCAATGCATTGCGTGATGCGGCGATTGAACCTGGCCAGATTGGCTACGTTAACGCCCATGGGACGTCCACGCCGGCAGGCGATAAAGCTGAAGCGCAGGCTGTTAAATCTGTCTTTGGCGATGCGGCAAGCCGTGTGATGGTGAGTTCCACCAAGTCCATGACCGGTCACCTGTTGGGTGCAGCGGGCGCGGTAGAGTCGATTTACTCTATCCTGGCGCTGCGCGATCAGGCTGTGCCGCCAACCATCAACCTGGATAACCCGGATGAAGGTTGCGATCTGGACTTCGTTCCTCACGAAGCGCGTCAGGTCAGCGGAATGGAGTACACGCTGTGTAACTCCTTCGGTTTCGGTGGGACCAACGGTTCATTGATCTTTAAAAAAGTCTGACCGCCGTTCTGCCTTCCTGGTTAAAAGGTCCGCTTGTCGGGCCTTTTTTATTGCGTTTTCTTCCCTTGTCCTGCGCTAACCATCCTGCGACACTAACGGGCCATGCATAAGGAGCCACCATGTTCTTGATCAATGGCCGTGAACAGGAATCTCTTCCCGCAAGCGATCGCGCCATCCAGTTTGGCGATGGCTGCTTTACCACTGCGAGCATTCTCGACGGCACCGTATCGCTGTTGGCGGCGCATTTGCGGCGCTTGCAGGCGGCCTGCGCAACGTTGCTGATTGCCTTTGATGACTGGGATGTGCTTGAGCGCGAAATGACCGTGCTGGCCGCGGGCCATCCACGTGCGGTACTGAAGGTGATTATCAGCCGTGGAAGTGGGGGACGAGGATACAGCGGCGCGCAGTGTCGTGACAGCACCCGCATTCTCTCTGTTTCTGCCTATCCGCAGCATTATGACCGCTGGCGCGAACAGGGGATCACGCTTGCCTTAAGCCCGGTTCGTCTGGGGCGTAACCCTTTGCTCGCGGGCATCAAGCACCTGAACCGGCTCGAACAAGTGCTGATCCGTTCTCATCTTGAGCAGACGGACGCCGATGAGGCCTTGGTTCTTGACAGTGAGGGTTGGGTTACGGAATGCTGTGCGGCTAATTTATTCTGGCGAAAAGACAATGTGGTCTATACGCCGCGCCTCGATCAGGCGGGAGTGAACGGTATTATGCGACAATTCTGTATCCGGAAACTGGCACAATCGTCTTTTCAGGTTGTCGAAACCCATGCCCGCGAAGCAGCGCTGCAACATGCCGATGAAATGGTGGTCTGCAATGCGCTGATGCCGATTGTACCTGTGCGGGCTTATGGCGCTAACACGTTGTCTTCACGTGTATTATTTCAGTTTCTGGCCCCACTGTGTGAGCATCCGAATTAGTCATGAAAAAAATGTTTCGTGTTGTCCTTTTACTGGTTGTTGTATTGGGCATTGCCGCAGGGGCGGGAATGTGGAAGGTTCGCCATCTGGCGGACAGTAAAATCCTGATCAAAGAAGAGACCATTTTTACCCTTAAGCCGGGTACCGGGCGTCTGGCCCTGGGCGATCAGCTGTATGCGGATCGGGTGATTAACCGCCCGCGCGTGTTTCAATGGTTGCTGCGCGTCGAGCCAGAACTCTCCCACTTTAAGGCCGGAACCTACCGTTTAACGCCGGGTATGAGCGTCCGCGAGATGCTGCAACTGCTGGAAAGTGGCAAAGAGGCGCAATTCCCACTGCGGCTGGTAGAAGGTATGCGCTTAAGCGACTATCTCAAACAGCTGCGTGATGCGCCGTATATCAAGCATACCCTGAGCGACGATCGCTACGAAACCGTTGCAAAAGCGCTGGGCCTTGAAAGTACGGATGGGCTGGAGGGTTGGTTCTGGCCCGATACCTGGATGTATACCGCCAATACCACGGATGTTGCCTTGCTTAAGCGCGCACATCAGAAAATGGTGAAGGCGGTTGAGCGCGTCTGGGAAGGGCGTGCGGAAGGACTGCCGTATAAAGATCAAAACCAACTGGTGACGATGGCCTCGATTATTGAAAAAGAGACGGCCATTGCCAGCGAGCGCGATCAGGTCGCCTCTGTCTTTATTAACCGCCTGCGGATCGGGATGCGTCTCCAGACCGATCCAACGGTGATTTACGGAATGGGGGAGCGTTATAATGGCAAGATCTCGCGCGCGGACCTGGAAACGCCAACGGCCTATAATACCTACACGATAACTGGACTCCCGCCAGGACCGATTGCGATGCCGGGTGAAGCCTCGCTAAAAGCGGCGGCGCATCCGGCCAAAACGCCGTATCTCTATTTTGTGGCCGATGGTAAAGGCGGTCATACTTTTAATACTAATCTTGCCAGCCATAACCGGTCAGTGCAGGACTATCTGAAAGTGCTTAAGGAAAAAAATGCGCAGTAAGTATATCGTCATCGAGGGGCTGGAAGGCGCCGGAAAAACGACTGCAAAGAATGTTGTGGTTGAGACGCTTGAACAACTCGGTATTCGCGAGATGGTTTTTACCCGCGAGCCGGGCGGTACGCAGCTGGCAGAAAAACTGCGTAGCCTGGTACTGGACATTCGTTCGGTCGGTGACGAAACCATTACCGTAAAAGCCGAAGTGCTGATGTTCTATGCCGCGCGAGTGCAGTTGGTTGAGACGGTCATTAAACCTGCGCTCGCAGAAGGTAAATGGGTAATTGGCGACCGTCATGATCTGTCCACGCAGGCGTATCAGGGTGGTGGTCGCGGGGTCGATCAGCAGATGCTGGCGACGCTGCGTGATGCGGTACTGGGGGATTTCCGCCCGGATTTAACCCTGTACCTCGACGTCACGCCAGAGGTGGGTCTGAAGCGCGCTCGCGCCCGTGGCGAACTGGACCGCATCGAACAGGAATCGTTTGATTTCTTTAATCGTACTCGCGCTCGTTACCTCGAGCTTGCCGCTCAGGATGCCAGTATCCGCACGATTGATGCGACGCAGCCGCTGGATACGGTGATGAGCGATATCCGTACCACCATCACCGAGTGGGTGAAGGAGCAGGGAGAATGAAATGGTATCCATGGTTACGACCTGACTTCGAGAAGCTGGTAGCGAGCTATCAGGCGGGAAGGGGTCACCATGCGTTACTGATTCAGGCCCTACCGGGGATGGGCGACGATGCATTGATCTATGCGTTGAGCCGCTACCTGCTTTGTCAGCAACCGGATGGACATAAAAGCTGTGGCCACTGCCGTGGTTGTCAGTTGATGCAGGCAGGAACGCATCCGGACTACTATTCACTGTTCCCGGAAAAAGGGAAAAGTTCGCTGGGCATTGATGCTGTGCGTGAAGTGAGTGAAAAACTGTATGAGCGTGCGCGACTGGGCGGAGCCAAAGTGGTCTGGATCCCGGATGCGGCGCTGATGACTGATGCCGCCGCCAATGCGCTGCTCAAAACGCTGGAAGAACCGCCCGCGCAAACCTGGTTCTTTCTCGCCAGCCGTGAACCCGCGAGGTTACTGGCAACGCTGCGCAGCCGGTGTCGTTTACATCATCTCGCGCCGCCGAGTGAATCATACGCGGTATCGTGGCTTGCACGAGAAGTGACAGCGTCACATGATGCGTTATTGACTGCGCTGCGCCTGAGTGCCGGTTCTCCGGGGGCGGCGCTGACGCTCCTGGGGTCCGAAAGCTGGTCCCAACGTGACGCGTTGTGTCAGGCGCTGGCGAGCAGCATTCCTGCTGGTGACTGGTACTCATTATTGACGGTGCTTAACCATGAACAGGCGCCTGTCAGACTGCACTGGCTGGCGACGTTAATGATGGATGCGCTTAAACGTCAGCACGGGGCCAGTGTGATGACCAACGCGGATGCCGGGCAACTGATCGCCACGATTGCCGGTCAGCTTTCTCAGACGCGTATTCAGGCAATCCTCAATGCCATCTGCCACTGCCGCGAACAACTGCTTAACGTGACCGGAATAAACCGTGAACTGGTGTTAACCGATCTTCTTCTGCAAATCGAGCATTACCTGCAACCAGGCACTGTGTTGCCTGTTCCCCACCTGTAAGAGAGACATTATGTTTTTAGTCGACTCGCACTGCCATCTCGATGGCCTGGATTATCAATCTCTGCATAAGGATGTGGATGACGTGCTGGCGAAAGCCGCTGCGCGCGATGTGAAATTCTGTCTGGCGGTGGCGACAACGCTGCCAGGGTACCGCGGAATGCGGGAACTGGTCGGCCAGCGCGATAACGTCGTTTTCTCGTGCGGCGTACATCCACTCAATCAGGACGAACCGTATGACGTGGAAGAACTGCGTCATCTGGCGGCTGATGACGACGTGGTGGCGATGGGTGAGACGGGACTGGACTACTTTTATACCCCCGAAACAAAAGTACGCCAGCAGGCGTCGTTCATTCATCATATCCAGATCGGCCGTGAACTGAACAAACCGGTGATCGTCCACACGCGCGATGCCCGCGCCGATACGCTGGCGATTCTTCGTCATGAAAACGTGACGGATTGTGGCGGCGTACTACACTGTTTTACAGAAGACAGAGAAACGGCGGGTAAACTCCTGGATTTGGGTTTTTATATCTCCTTTTCCGGCATTGTGACCTTCCGTAATGCTGAACAATTACGTGACGCTGCGCGATATGTGCCGTTGGATCGACTGCTGGTGGAGACGGATTCCCCGTATCTCGCGCCGGTACCGCATCGGGGTAAAGAGAATCAGCCAGCGATGGTCCGCGACGTGGCGGAATACATGGCCGTATTGAAAGGTGTGGCGGTTGAAGAATTGGCGCAGATCACCACCGATAACTTTGCCCGCCTGTTCCATATCAACGCTTCCCGCCTGCAGTCAGCCTCGTCGTTGAGTTTTTTTAAAGCTCGTAATTAATAACTAAAGCGAGTAAAGTTCACCGCCACAAAGTGGGCGGTGAATGAGCGAACTGACACATTCTGATACCTTTTTTGTCAAAATGTGCAACTTAACGCGCTGTCCAGAGTTGAAACGTGATAGCCGTCAAACTATATTTCGCCGATTTATTTTACTCTGTGTAATAAATAAAGGGCACTTAGATGCCCTGTCCACGGCGGGGTTCTCCCCCCTCGCCAATGCGTGTGAACGTAGAAAGCACAAATACTCAGGAGCACTCTCAATTATGTTTAAGAATGCATTTGCTAACCTGCAAAAGGTCGGTAAATCGCTGATGCTGCCGGTATCCGTATTGCCTATCGCAGGTATCCTGCTGGGCGTCGGTTCCGCAAACTTCAGCTGGCTGCCAGCCGTTGTATCGCACGTGATGGCAGAAGCCGGCGGTTCTGTTTTTGCAAACATGCCGCTGATTTTCGCTATCGGTGTCGCGCTTGGCTTTACCAACAACGATGGCGTTTCGGCTCTGGCTTCGGTTGTCGCCTATGGCATCATGGTAAAAACCATGGCCGTGGTCGCGCCGCTGGTTCTACATTTACCTGCTGAAGAAATCGCAGCAAAACACCTTGCGGATACGGGTGTACTCGGGGGGATTATCTCCGGTGCGATTGCAGCGTACATGTTTAACCGCTTCTACCGTATCAAGCTGCCTGAGTATCTGGGCTTCTTTGCTGGTAAGCGTTTCGTGCCGATCATCTCTGGTCTGGCGGCGATCTTTACCGGTGTGGTTCTGTCCTTCATTTGGCCGCCAATCGGTACGGCAATCCAGACATTCTCCCAGTGGGCTGCATATCAGAACCCGGTTGTGGCGTTCGGTATCTACGGCTTCATTGAACGCTGCCTGGTACCGTTTGGTCTGCACCATATCTGGAACGTTCCTTTCCAGATGCAGATCGGCGAATACACCAACGCGGCAGGTCAGGTCTTCCACGGCGATATCCCTCGCTACATGGCGGGTGATCCGACAGCGGGCATGTTGTCTGGCGGCTTCCTGTTCAAAATGTATGGTCTGCCGGCGGCTGCGATCGCTATCTGGCACTCTGCGAAACCAGAAAACCGCGCCAAAGTGGGCGGCATCATGATCTCCGCGGCGCTGACTTCGTTCCTGACCGGTATCACCGAACCGATCGAATTCTCCTTCATGTTCGTTGCGCCGATCCTGTACGTTATCCACGCGATTCTGGCGGGTCTGGCGTTCCCAATCTGTATCCTGTTGGGTATGCGTGACGGTACGTCGTTCTCACACGGTCTGATCGACTTTATCGTGCTGTCCGGTAACAGCAGCAAGCTGTGGCTGTTCCCGATTGTCGGTGCAGGCTACGCGATTGTTTACTACACCATCTTCCGCGTGCTGATCAAAGCGCTGGATCTGAAGACTCCGGGTCGTGAAGATAATACCGATGACGCGAAAGCGGGCGCGACCAGTGAAATGGCTCCTGCGCTGATTACGGCATTTGGTGGTAAAGAAAACATCACTAACCTGGATGCGTGCATTACCCGTCTGCGTGTCAGCGTGGCTGACGTGGCGAAAGTGGATCAGGCTGGCCTGAAGAAACTGGGTGCCGCAGGTGTGGTGGTCGCAGGTTCCGGTGTTCAGGCAATTTTCGGTACGAAATCCGATAACCTGAAAACTGAGATGGATGAATACATCCGTAACAGCTAAGACCTAAGAAGTTGGGGAGAACTAAGGCAGCCGAATGGCTGCCTTTTTTACGGGCTACAATCAGAACTGATAGTTTGCGGTGATGCTCACATTGCGTGGCTCACCATAAACAATCGACCCTTCAACGTTGGTATCGTAGGTTTTATCGAACAGGTTATTGACGTTACCCTGCACGGAGAAGTTTTTGGTTACCTGATAGCGGGTGAACAAATCCACCAGCGCGTAACTGCCTTGCTCAGCACGGAAGGTACCGTACGGCGTCGCGGTATCGGTGTAGACGCGGTTCTGCCAGTTCACGCCACCGCCGACGGTCAAATCAGGTATCACCGGCAGACGGTAGCGGGTGAAAAGCTTGACGCTGGTACGTGGCAGATTCGGATTAACGGCGTTGCCTTCATTGTCTTCTGCGACGTAACGCGTCGCGCCAAAGGTCATCTGCCAGTTATCGGTAATCGCGCCGTTAACTTCGAACTCAACCCCTTTACTGACGGTCCCATTCGCGGTTTTATAGGCGATTTCGCCATTGCTACCCGGAATCGGTGAACCGGTCGACTGGGCAACGTTATCCTGCTCAATGCGGAACACGGCGAGGGTGGTGGTCAGTCGGCTGTTCATCCAGTCAGACTTGAGGCCAACCTCATAGTTGTTACCGGTGATGGGCGTAAGGTATTTTCCGCCGCTATCGCGTTTATTCTGAGGCTGGAAGATGGAGGTATAACTGGCGTAAGTAGACCAGTTATCATTGATGTCATAAACCAGACCGGCATAGGGCGTAGTGTGGTTTTTTTCCATGCTGTAGCTCAGGGTATCAATACGCCAGTTGGTATAGCGTGCGCCGAGGATCAAGTGCAGCGGATCAGCCAGTGAAACGCGCGTTGCGGCGTACAACGACTTCATGTGCGTGGTGTCGTCCTGGGCCAGTGATTGCGGTGCCCAGTCGGTTTCCGGGAAATTGCCATTGAAGTTATTGAAACTGCCGATCTCATCCGGGAAGACGTTAGCCCAGGAGCTGTAATAGCGGTTGTTCTGTTTGCTGTAGCTGCCGCCGAACATCAGGTTATGCTGGCGACCGAACAGGTCATAGCTGCCGTCAGCAAAAAGATCCAGCGCATCGACTTTACGTTTGCCGCTGTTCCAGCCCGTACCACCCACGTAATCGAACCCCGGTCCATAGTTGCTGTAAGGACCGACCAGCATGCCATCTGCCTTATTCACATACGCATCGACATACATCGTTTTACTGTCGAACTTGATTTCCGAGTGAGTGGCATTCATCGTCGCCTGCCAGGTGTCGGCAAAACGCTGTTTGAACGTGACAAAGACTTTATTGATCTCTTTATCGTTATACGCCCAGTCTGGCGCGGTGCTACGGGCGCGGTCATAGCTGTTTTTGCTGCCGTCGGTGTTCCAGCGTGGCAGGCCACCCCAGGTTGGGCTATCCACTCTGATTTTTTGGTACTCATACCCGGCGGCCAGGCTGGTGGTTTCACCCAGGTCAGCATCAATGATGCCAGAGAAGAAGTTTTTCTCGTTGTGATAGCGATCGAGCCAGGAGTCGTTGTCCTGATAACCCGCCACTATGCGGCCGCGTACATTACCGTCATCGGTGAGCGGGCTTTGCAGATCCATCACGTAGCGCTGTTTATTCCAGCTGCCATATTCCGCCGAGACGTTGCCTTTGAACTCGCGGCTGGTGGCGTGTTTGCGGATCATATTGATGGAGGCTGACGGGTTGCCGGTGCCGGTCATCAGACCGTTTGCACCGCGTACCACTTCCACGCGCTCATAGAGCGCCATATCGGTGAGGGCGTCACCCAGGTTCCAGCGGGATTCGAACCAGGTCGGAATACCATCAACCATATAGTTATCAATCTGGAAACCACGGGAGAAGTAACTGACGCGGTCAGAATCCGCCTGGCTTTTGCTGATCCCCAGCGTACTGTCCATCACGTCGCCCAGCGTTTGCAACTGCTGGTCTTCCATACGTTGTTCGCTGACGATGCTTACCGACTGCGGAATATCGCGTTGGGTCATCATCATTTTGGTTCCGGCGGTGGTGGATTTGACGCTGTAATCCTGTTCGTCGTTGTCCGCAGAGGTTGCTGGCGCAGAACCGTCAACAATGACGGTCTCTTCCGGTGTGGTCGCCGCAAAACTCATGGATGGCATCAATGCCATCGCGATGCAGGCTGCCAGCAACGAGGGTGTTGCGCCAGCCTGGCATTGTTCATCCCTGTTGTGTGTTGTGAAAGACATCAGAAAGCCCTTAATAGTGAACGAACTCTGGCTCAGGCCATATAAGGTGGCGATGAGCCCCTTTTTATTTTTCTAACCATTTAATGCGCATGTAAATGCAAATGCGAAATATACGCATTCATATTAACTCTGTAAACAGATGTAACTTGCTTTCTGAAATCTTGTTTCATTACTTTTTGGCACAGGAGAGGGGATAAATGGTTATAAGAGCGCCATTGTGATGGTTTTTTGCTTAAGAAATCGTGGGTTAAGGTTGAAAGAGCAGGTTTAAGTCGATCATACTCTATACTCGCAATGTGGCTCAGCGTAGCATGACATCACGCATGGCAATTTTTAGAAAAGGAAAACGTCGTGGCAGAAGAGACTATATTCAGCAAGATTATTCGTCGTGAAATCCCTTCCGATATCGTTTACCAGGATGACCTGGTGACGGCATTCCGGGATATTTCACCCCAGGCGCCTACACACATCCTGATCATTCCCAACGTTCTGATCCCGACGGTCAATGACGTCAGCGCAGAGCATGAGCAGGCGCTGGGACGGATGATTACCGTGGCGGCAAAAATTGCCGAGCAGGAAGGCATTGCCGAAGATGGCTACCGCCTGATCATGAATACCAATCGTCATGGCGGTCAGGAGGTGTATCACATCCATATGCATCTGCTGGGCGGTCGTGCGCTCGGTCCTATGCTCGCGCACAAAGGCCTGTCATGATGACCAGAGGATGCATTGCGCTGTCACTGGGTCTGCTCTTACTTGCCGGGTGCCGTTCTCATCCTGAGATCCCGGTAAGCGATGAACAGTCGCTGGTGATGGAGTCGACGCTGCTGGCAGCGGGGATCACCGCGCAAGCGCCGACATTGACCACGTCTGATATTCAGCCCTCTGCATCCTCAACGCTGTATAACGAAAGGCAAAAACCCGTTACCGTTCATTATCGCTTTTACTGGTATGACGCCAGGGGGTTAGAAATGCATCCTCTGGAAGCGCCGCGCAGTGTGACGATTCCGGCGCATTCGTCGGTCACGCTGTATGGCAGCGCCAATTATCTGGGGGCGCACAAAGTCAGACTTTATCTTTATTTGTAAGGGGTGAATCTTGAAGACAAAAATGAGTCGCTACGCATTGATAGCCGCGCTGGCGATGTTCCTGTCCGGTTGTGTGGTGCAACGTGAACCCGCTCCGGTTGATGAGGTGAAACCCACGCCGGAACAGCCCGCACAGCCGCAAGAACCTGCTCCTGGGGTCCCTTCGGTGCCTACGATCCCGGGACAGCCGGGGCCTATTGAACATGAAGATCAGACTGCGGCACCGGCGCCGCGCATACGTCATTACGACTGGAATAGCGCGATGCAGCCGATGGTGGGCAAAATGTTGCAAGCCGACGGCGTGACGGCGGGGAGCGTACTGCTGGTCGATAGCGTGAATAACCGTACTAACGGTTCGCTGAACGCGGGTGAAGCCACTGAAACGCTGCGCAATGCGTTGGCGAACAATGGCAAATTTACCCTGGTCTCTGCGCAACAGTTGTCGATGGCAAAACAGCAGTTAGGGCTGTCGCCGCAGGACAGTCTGGGAACGCGTAGCAAAGCGATTGGTATTGCCCGTAACGTTGGCGCGCACTACGTGCTTTATTCCAGCGCATCGGGTAACGTCAACGCGCCATCACTGCAAATGCAACTAATGCTGGTACAAACTGGCGAGATAATCTGGTCAGGTAAAGGTGCCGTTCAGCAGCAATAATATCCCAGAGCGCGACGCGGTGTTGTCGCGCTACTTTCCGCACTATCGTCCCGTCGCTGAAGGCCAGAGCGGTCTTAGCGGTGGGAGTGTGATTATTGAAAGTCCAACCCAGCGGCTGGTTCTTCGCCGCCATCACGATCCCGATGCGCCGCAAGCGCATTTTTTACGCCAGTATCATGCTTTATCGCGGCTGCCTGAAAGCCTTGCGCCGAAGCCGCGTTTTTACCTGAACGGCTGGATGGCGGTGGACTATGTTCCGGGTGAGATAAAATCCGGACTGCCGGGAGCCGACGAACTGGCGAGCTTACTGTATTATCTTCATCAGCAGCCCTGTTTTGGCTGGCGTATCTGTCTGCTACCGCTGCTGGGACAATACTGGCAGGGAAGCGATCCGGCACGGCGAACACCACGCTGGTTAAGAGAGTTAAAACGTCTGCGCAAGCGAGGGGAGCCTCGTCCGCTACGCCTCGCGCCGCTGCATATGGATGTCCACGCCGCTAACATCGTTCATGGCCCGGCAGGGCTACGGCTGATCGACTGGGAATATGCCGGAGACGGTGATATCGCTCTTGAACTGGCGGCGGTGTGGGTGGACGATGTTGAGCAACACCGGCAACTGGTCGACGCGTATGCCGTTAGCGCACGCATAGACGGGCACAAATTATGGCAACAGGTCAGACGCTGGTATCCGTGGATACTGATGCTGAAGGCCGGTTGGTTTGAATACCGCTGGCAACAGACCGGCGAACGACAATTTATCAGTCTGGCCGATGCAACCTGGCGGCAGCTGGCAACGAAGGATTAAGGAGAGCAGTGTGGGTCCAGTAATGTTGAATGTCGAAGGGTTTGAGCTGGATGCGGAAGAGCGTGAGATTCTGGCCCATCCGCTGGTGGGCGGTTTGATTCTGTTTACGCGCAATTACCACGACCCGGAACAGTTACGTGAACTGGTGCGCCAGATCCGTGCGGCGTCGCGCAACCATCTGGTAGTGGCCGTCGATCAAGAAGGCGGGCGCGTACAGCGTTTCCGGGAAGGATTCACCCGACTGCCCGCCGCACAGTCTTTTGCGGCGCTGCACGGGCTGGAAACAGGCGGTAAACTGGCGGAAGAGGCCGGATGGCTGATGGCCAGTGAAATGATCGCGATGGATATTGATATCAGCTTTGCGCCGGTACTGGATGTCGGGCATATCAGCGCTGCGATTGGCGAACGTTCCTATCATGCTGACCCGATCAAAGCGCTGGCGATGGCGACCCGTTTTATTGACGGTATGCACGCGGCAGGAATGAAAACCACCGGCAAACATTTCCCCGGTCATGGCGCGGTAACCGCCGATTCGCATAAAGAGACGCCGACCGATCCGCGTCCGGAAGCGGAAATTCGGGCGAAAGATATGTCCGTGTTCCGCACGCTGATTACCGAAAACAAGCTGGACGCTATCATGCCGGCGCACGTCATTTACAGCGACGTTGATCCGCGTCCGGCGAGCGGCTCTCCGCACTGGCTGAAAACAGTTCTGCGTCAGGAGTTAGGTTTTGACGGCGTCATTTTCTCTGATGATCTGTCGATGGAAGGGGCCGCGATCATGGGCAGCTATGCTGAGCGTGGGCAGGCATCGCTGGATGCGGGTTGTGATATGATTCTGGTCTGCAATAATCGTAAAGGGGCGGTCAGTGTGTTAGATAATCTGTCGCCGATCAATGCAGAGCGTGTTACACGTTTGTATCATAAAGGTTCATTTTCGCGTCAGGAACTGATGGACTCGGCACGCTGGAAAACCGTCAGCGCGCAGCTCAACCAGTTACATGAACGCTGGCAGGAAGAGAAAGCAGGTCATTAACGCACGTTTGGTGAGGATGCGATGATTATCTATTTACACGGTTTCGACTCTAACAGTCCGGGAAACCACGAAAAAGTCTTGCAGCTGCAGTTTATCGACCCGGACGTCAGACTGATAAGCTACAGCACGCGTCATCCGAAACATGACATGCAGCATCTGCTGAAAGAAGTGGACAAAATGTTGCAGCTTAATGTTGATGAGCGACCGTTGATTTGCGGCGTTGGCCTCGGCGGCTACTGGGCAGAACGCATTGGTTTTCTCTGCGATGTTCGCCAGGTGGTGTTTAATCCGAACCTGTTCCCGTATGAGAACATGGAAGGCAAGATCGATCGTCCGGAAGAGTATGCCGATATCGCCACTAAGTGCGTGACCAACTTCCGCGAGAAGAATCGCGATCGTTGCCTGGTTATTCTCTCGCGTCATGACGAAGCCCTGAACAGCCAACGGTCGTCAGAAGAGCTCCACCATTTCTATGAGATCGTGTGGGATGAAGAGCAGACACATAAGTTTAAGAATATTTCGCCGCACTTGCAGCGCATCAAAGCGTTTAAGACCCTGGGTTGACCCCTTGTCTGTCAGAATTGTCGAATCAAGCCAGCCTTCGGGCTGGTTTTTTTTGCCTGTTTTTCTGGCGTTGTCTATCTTTTCAGCAGCAAAACTTGATACACATCAATTTTGGTATGACCAATGCACCGCATGTGTTATTCTCACTCTCGAAGGACATTTTCATTGTCGTAACTTGTTGTTAATTAAAGGCTATGTTTATAACGTTTAATTAACAATTGGTTAATCATTTTAAGGGGGTCACGTTGACTACACCATTGAAAAAGATCGTGATTGTCGGCGGGGGAGCTGGCGGGCTGGAAATGGCGACGCAGTTGGGACACAAGCTGGGTCGCAAGAAAAAAGCGAAAATTACGCTGGTTGACAGAAACCACAGCCACCTGTGGAAACCCTTGCTGCACGAAGTGGCGACCGGTTCGCTGGATGAAGGCGTGGACGCGCTGAGCTATCTGGCGCATGCCCGTAACCATGGCTTCCAGTTCCAGTTGGGCTCGGTGATGAACATCGATCGCGAAGCGAAAACCATCACTATCGCAGAACTGCGCGATGAGAAAGGTGAGCTGCTGGTGCCTGAACGCAAAATTGCCTATGACACGCTGGTGATGGCGCTGGGTAGCACCTCCAACGACTTCAACACGCCGGGCGTGAAAGAACACTGTATCTTCCTTGATAACCCGCATCAGGCGCGTCGTTTCCACCAGGAAATGCTGAACCTGTTCCTGAAGTATTCCGCCAATCTGGGCGCGAACGGTAAGGTGAATATTGCGATTGTCGGTGGTGGCGCGACGGGCGTAGAACTGTCGGCGGAACTGCATAACGCAGTGAAACAGCTGCACAGCTACGGCTACAAAGGACTGACCAACGATGCGCTGAACGTGACGCTGGTGGAAGCCGGTGAACGTATTCTGCCTGCACTGCCACCGCGTATTTCTTCGGCGGCGCATAACGAATTAACGAAACTCGGCGTTCGCGTACTGACCCAGACGATGGTGACCAGCGCGGATGCGGGCGGCCTGCACACTAAAGACGGTGAATATATTGAGGCCGATCTGATGGTCTGGGCGGCGGGCATCAAAGCGCCGGACTTTATGAAAGAGATTGGCGGTCTGGAGACCAACCGGATTAACCAACTGGTGGTCGAACCGACGCTGCAAACCACCCGCGATCCTGATGTTTACGCGATTGGCGACTGTGCTTCCTGTGCGCGTCCGGAAGGGGGCTTTGTGCCGCCACGTGCTCAGGCTGCGCATCAGATGGCGACCTGTGCGATGAACAATATTCTGGCGCAGATGAACGGTAAGCCGCTGAAAGCGTATCAGTACAAAGACCACGGCTCGCTGGTGTCGCTCTCCAACTTCTCGACCGTCGGCAGTCTGATGGGCAATCTGACCAAAGGGTCGATGATGGTGGAAGGGCGTATTGCTCGTTTCGTCTACATCTCACTGTACCGTATGCACCAGATCGCACTGCACGGCTATTTTAAAACCGGTCTGATGATGCTGGTGGGCAGCATTAACCGTGTGATCCGCCCGCGTCTGAAACTGCATTAATCCCGCCTGACTCAGCATCGCCCGTTGGCGGTGCTGAGTGCCTTCTCCGTTCTGCCTCTTCCTTCAGAGTTCTCTGAATCGTCTTGTTTTAACGACGACCAACGATATTTTCATCCGCAGTCTGATGGGCTTCTTATTGCATTGGTTGCAAAATTGTAACCAATAGCAAAGAAGGAGGATCTCCCGTGAATAAATCGATGTTGGCGGGTATAGGGATTGGCGTAGCTGCTGCGCTGGGTGTGGCGGCGGTTGCCAGTCTTAACGTGTTTGATCGTGGCCCACAGTATGCTCAGGTGGTTTCTGCAACACCTATCAAAGAGACGATTAAGACGCCGCGGCAGGAGTGTCGCAACGTGACGGTGACGCATCGCAAGCCTGTCCAGGATGAGAACCGCATTACCGGTTCAGTGCTGGGCGCGGTTGCCGGTGGCGTGATTGGTCATCAGTTCGGCGGCGGACGAGGTAAGGATGTGGCAACGGTGGTCGGGGCGTTGGGGGGCGGTTACGCCGGTAACCAGATCCAGGGCTCGATGCAGGAAAACGACACCTATACGTCCACGCAGCAGCGCTGCAAAACCGTCTATGACAAGTCGGAAAAAATGCTCGGTTACGATGTCACCTATAAGATTGGCGACCAGCAGGGCAAGATTCGCATGGATAAAGATCCCGGCACACAGATCCCGCTGGATAATAACGGCCAGCTGATTCTGAATAACAACGCGTAAAAAAGCGGTACTCTGTAAGTTAGCCCCTCATTCGCTCAGGCTGAGGGGCTTTTTTTATCAGAAAGTTAAGGCGTAGTTCAGACCAAAGGTGCGACCCCGGCCCTTATATTCGTACAGCGATGGACTGCCATAGGTTGGGCTGTACAGCAATGGCGCGCGCTGTCCCCACAGGGTGGTGTAATCTTCATCCAGCAGGTTTTCAATGCTGAAGGTCAGTTTGCCCAGCGGGAGTTGATAGCTGCCAATAAAGTCCACGGTGTTATAGCCATCCAGCTTGTTGCCGCTGGCATCGGTGAGATCAAACGACTGTTGGGTCTGAACCCGCAGCGACCACGGCTCGGGCGCCCAGCCGACCCAGGCGGTGGCTTTGGATGGCGACGCGAGCGTTACGTCCCATTTTTCCCATTTTCCGTTCTTTTTCACTTCAGATTTCAGGACGTTAAAGTTCGCACCGAGACTCCAGTCAGTGTCAGGGATGAAGTAATCCGCCGCGCCTTCCACACCGTAAATCCGGCGATCGTCAGGTTCCACGCGGATCGTCATATCGCTGCGGTTAATCACAATCGACTTATCGGACGTCGAATAGTACGCCGCCAGTTGGGTACGCAGATTATCGCCGGTATAACGCCAGCCCAGCTCATACGAATTGACCTTGATCCCTTCAAGACGCGAATCCGCCACGTTCACGCTGCGCTGGAGCTGATAATGATCGCCCACCAACTGGTAAGTGCCGTTGCCGTAGTATTTCCCGGGATCCGGTAGCTCAACGCCCTGGGAGAAGTTAAACCAAGTCTGCTGGCGTTCGGTGAGATGCGCCAACAGCCCGGCATTGAACAAGAAGTTGTCGTAATCGGTTTTGCCGCCAGGGATGACATCGGCAGAACTTGCTAAACCGTTGGCAATCCCCTGTTGTTGCGCGTAACCCACGAAATCATCAACGCGGTTTTCTGTCCATTGATAGCGCACACCACCGCTCAGAGTGAAGATGTCGTTAATGTCGTAACTGCTTTGCAGGAACGGAGCGAAGTTGGTGATGCTGTAACCGGGATAACGTCCGGTCGTGTAGGCCGTGCGATTGTCCATCCCGCCTGACGGCACAGACCAGGCCAGATCGAAGAACTTCTGGTTGGAGTCGAAGGTTTCATGATCCGCATCGACGCCCCACGTCAGCTCCCAGTTGTCCATCAACTGACTGTTGAGAGTGATTTTGGCGCCGAACTGGTCGGTATCCTGCTGCGACGCCGAGAAGCTGGTCACCTGACCTTTGCTGAGCGTCGGGAAGGGGTAGAACTTTAGCGACTCGTCGCGGTAATAGATTTGGCTGACCAGATTCTGGCCGAAGAAGTCCGCGTCAGAGTATTGCAGGCTGATCAGATGGCGCTCCGTCCCCGGAATACGGTCTGAACTCAGTCCGCTGCGTGTGCTGGCGGTGCCGCTACCGGTAACGGCGGACATGTTTTCGCCCAGGTATAACCCGTAATCTTCATCGCCCTGACTCTTGTAGTACTGGGTGACCAACTGTATCTGGCGGTTGTCATCGATATCGAGGGTGCCGGTCCCCATTACGTCCAGACGATCGGAGTGCTGCAGGCCGGTTTGCGTGTTGTCGAGCATCAGGGCATCACCGTTACCGTCATACCAACCGCCAAAGCGCTGATAGGCTACGGACAGTCGACCAGACGCGCGATCCGTTCCACCGCTGACCGCGGCGGCAACGCGCTCGTCGTGATCGTTGCTGTTGTTAAAACCCGATTTGCTGCCCAGTTCAAGGTCAACCTGGCGGCCCGGCTGGCCTTTTTTGGTCACAACGTTGATTAAGCCGCCGGTACTGCCGCCGCCATATAGCGAGGTTGCGCCTGAAATGACCTCAATGTGGGCGATGTTAAAGGGATCGATAGAATCCAGCTGACGACTGTCGGTACGTGAAGAATTCAGGCGTACGCCGTCGATCAGCACGACAATCGCACGACCACGCATGTTCATTCCGTAGTTGGTACGTCCCTGGCTGCTGACATCGATGCCCGGAATCAGTTGCGCCAGCACGTCTTTGAACTCTTTGCCGCCCTGAACCTGTTGCTCAATCTCCTGGCCTTCAATGACCCAGGTGGTCTGTGCCATCTCGGCGACGGTTTTCTGGCTACGGTTAGCGCTGACGATGAGGTTTTCTTCTTCTGTTTGCGCCGCCGCAGCGGGCAGAGTCAGGGCTAACAGGACAGGGTTGAGAACCCAAAGACGCTTATTCATTCGCATTCCTTTCTGAAAATATCTGTGCAGGTGAAGGTTTTCACCGGTCGTAGCCGGCTGTTACATTGTGAAACAGATACAAAATCAAATGCGAATATTGCTGATAATAATTGTTATTATCAATGTTTTTTTACAAAAAAGTGAACCTAACTCAGTGATAACATTAGTTATTATGCGGGAATCATGGTGTGGAAGGACCGGGAAATGACGTTTCCCGGTCAACAAAGCGATCAGGTCTTCAGCAGTTCAGGCCACAGGCGTAGGGTAGTGTGGGTGATTTGCTGCAGCTTGTCGAAACTGGCGCCTTCCCGGGCGCTGATGGACATCCCTTGCAAAATGCAGCTCAGATACTCGGCAAGATGTTGCACATCGCAGTGCGCCGGGATCTCGCCGCGTTCCTGCCGTTGACGAAGAAATTGCGTCAGGGTTTGTTCCTGCATGGCGTGACGTGATTTCACCGTATGCGCAATGTCGCGTGACGCGGCGGCAAGCGTCGCGGAGGTATTAATCATAAAGCAGCCAGCGGGGGTGTCTTTGCTGGTGAAACAGGTTGCCACTGCGGTGAAGTAATCCTCCAGTGCCGCTTCAACGCTTTTCTCTTCGCAGAATAACTGCGCTTCATGTTTTGCCGCGAAGCGGGCGATGTATCTGTCCAGCACCGCGCGGAACAGACCCTCTTTATTGGTGAATTCCGCATACAGCGTTGGCGCTTTCGCACCCGTCGCTTCAACAAGGTCAGAAAGCGATGTTGCTTCATAACCGTGCTGCCAGAAGAGTGTCATGGCCTTATCAAGCGCGGCTTCCCTGTCGAACACTTTTGGTCGGCCACGGCTTTTTTTAACACAACCTGTCGATTCAGTTGTCATGATGCCGTTGTACCTTAATGGGCTTAGTGAGCAACCATTATAAAAATAAACCCGCACAGGCTCCAGCGCATTCGTGAGAAAAAGTTTTTCAGCTTAGTTGTATGAAAGATAAGTGCTTTTGTTTTTATATAACGATCGTTATAAAAAATGGGTTGACGTGTGACCTGGATCACATCTATCATTTATCTATCGATCGTTAA
Organism: Citrobacter sp. MGH 55; assembly: GCF_016906145.1. Classification (NCBI taxonomy): domain Bacteria; kingdom Pseudomonadati; phylum Pseudomonadota; class Gammaproteobacteria; order Enterobacterales; family Enterobacteriaceae; genus Citrobacter; species Citrobacter sp. MGH 55. The sequence continues at coordinate 4,118,146 of NZ_CP070239.1, read as the reverse complement.
GTAAATGCTTACGACGCCCAATCATCTGCAAAAGGTCACTATTATGAAAAACGTAAAAACCCTCATCGCTGCTGCTGTTCTGAGTTCACTGTCATTCGCAAGCTTCGCGGCTGTAGAAGTTCAGTCCACGCCTGCCGGTCAGCAAAAAGTCGGCACCATCTCTGCAAATGCAGGGACTAATCTGAGTTCATTGCAGGACGAACTGGCGCAGAAAGCGGATGCTATGGGGGCGAAATCATTCCGCATTACTTCTGTAACGGGTCCAAACAACCTGCACGGTACCGCGGTAATTTATAAATAAGCATTAACCCTCATTGATGCCTGCTGCTGCAAGATAACGTGATAAAAAAAGCCCCGCTGAATGTATTCAGCGGGGCTTTTTCATGTCCGGAATCGTTACATCGACTGCTGATCCACCTCGCGATGGCGTCGGACATCGACCGGCATCCCGGAACGAACGTCCATCACATGCTGCATCACCGCCGCGTCCGTCTGCGCGGAATCTTTAAACGATTGCAGAGTGCTGTTTAAGACAATAGGCAGAACCTGCGGGTCATCATCTATATTTTTCGACAGCGGCTGGTGGACTTCGACCAGCCGCGTCCCGTCCGGCTCAACCGAGGCTTTGATCGGGGTATTGATGATATTCACTTTGGTGCCCGGTGTAACCTGTCTGAACAAGGTCTCAATATCGCCATCACGCAGGCGGATACAGCCAGAACTGACGCGCATGCCGATACCGAAATCAGCGTTGGTGCCATGCAGCAGATAGACGCCACCATACGCCGCTAAGCGAATAGCATGGTGTCCCATCGGGTTATCCGGTCCGGCAGGCACCACCGCCGGAAGGATAATTCCTTGCGCTTTATAGCGGGCACGGATATTCGCCGTCGGCGTCCAGGTTGGGTTGGCGCGCTTGTCGGAGACGGTTGTGACCATCGTCGGGGTCAGGGTATCACCGCCCAACTGGCCAATGCCGATAGGGTAGACGGTGACCGAATTTTTCCCCGGATGGTAGTAGTAGAGACGCAGTTCAGCCAGGTTGATAACAATGCCTTCACGCGGAGCATCCGGTAGCAGCGTCTGCAAGGGGATGGTCAGCACGCTGCCCGCGCGGGGAACGTAGGGATCCACGCCGGGATTCGCCTGCAACAGCGCGAGAAAACCGACGTTATATTTTTTCGCGATGGCTTCCAGCGAACCTCCGTTATTTTCAACAACGTGGTACTTATTTTCCCCGACCAGTTTGCTGCCAGGCGGAGGAAGAGGCCAGGTATTCGCCTGTGCGGGAAGCGCAAGCACTATGCTGGCGGCGAGCGCAAAAAAGGCCAGCCAGCGGGAAAGTCGCATCTTGTTCATTATCATCACAAATCAAAGGGTTATTATGCCAGAAGAGTCCAATAATAATTATGGCGGGGCGGCGTGTCTTTAAATGCAAGGGAAGTGCAAAGAGTTGTAAAGATCGCGGAACCTTGCCTGATAGCGCGGCGCTTATCAGGCCTACGGCCTGGAATCGATGTGTAGGCCGGATAAGGCGCAACCGCCATCCGGCACCACTCAATCACGCTACGGCGTTTTCTTCCAGTTGCTGCATAAACTGGCGCACCCAGTCCATCCGCGTTTTCCGCTCGGTCAGATCCTGGATGAACTTCAGTCGTGTCGGCCCGTCAAGACGGAAGTGCTGCGGCTGTTTTTGTAGCAGTCCAATCAGCCAGCCTGGGTTAACATGGTTCTTCTCGGCGAATTCGATAGTGCCGCCTTTCTCATTGCCTTCCAGTTTGCGGATACCCAGCTTCTGCGCCTGTTGACGCAAGCGGGCGATATCCAGCAGGGTACGCGCCGGATCGGGCAGCAGACCGAAGCGGTCTATCAGCTCCACTTTGATCTCTTCCAGTTCATTCTCGCTCTTCGCGCTGGCGATACGCTTGTAGAACGACAGGCGGGTATTCACGTCCGGGATGTAATCGTCCGGCAGCAGCGACGGCATACGCAGTTCGACTTCAGTTTGCTGGCTGGTGAGATCTTCCAGCGATGGCTCGCGTCCGGCCTTCAGGGCATCGACGGCGTTTTCCAGCAGCTCCATATACAGCGAAAAGCCGATGGTTTCCATCGAACCGCTCTGTTCTTCCCCGAGCAGTTCACCTGCGCCGCGGATCTCCAGATCGTGAGTCGCCAGCGCAAAGCCCGCCCCCAGGTCTTCCAGCGAGGCAATCGCTTCCAGGCGTTTTTGCGCGTCGGTGGTCATCGCTTTGGGATGCGGCGTCAGCAGCCAGGCATACGCCTGATGGTGTGAACGTCCTACGCGGCCGCGCAACTGGTGTAACTGTGCCAGACCGAAGTGATCCGCACGCTCGATAATAATCGTGTTGGCGGTCGGGATATCAATCCCGGTTTCGATAATGGTGGTACAGACCAGCACGTTAAAACGCTGATGGTGGAAGTCGTTCATCACGCGTTCCAGTTCGCGTTCGCGCATCTGCCCATGACCAATGGCAATTCGCGCTTCCGGCACCAGCTCCGCCAGCCTGTCGGCGGCTTTCTGGATGTTCTCGACATCATTATAAAGATAGTAGACCTGCCCGCCGCGCAGCACTTCACGCAGAATTGCCTCACGGACCACCAGCGCATCGTACTCGCGAACAAACGTTTTCACCGCCAGACGCCGCGCTGGCGGCGTGGCGATAATCGACAGATCGCGCATGCCGCTCATGGCCATGTTCAGCGTACGCGGGATTGGCGTGGCGGTCAGCGTCAGAATGTCCACATCGGCGCGCATCGCTTTGATGCGCTCTTTATGGCGCACGCCGAAGCGGTGCTCTTCATCGACGATCAGTAGCCCCAGATCTTTCAGTTTCACATCGCTTTGCAGCAGTTTATGCGTACCGATCAGAATATCAATTTTCCCTTCGGCAACCTGTTCCAGGATCTGCGCCTGTTCTTTGGCGCTACGGAAGCGGGAAAGCATTTCGATGCGCACCGGCCAGTTGGCAAAACGGTCGCGGAAATTATCAAAGTGTTGCTGGGCGAGCAGAGTGGTCGGCACCAGCACCGCCACCTGCTTGTGGTTTTCGACCGCGAGAAACGCGGCGCGCATCGCCACTTCGGTTTTACCAAATCCAACGTCACCACACACCAGGCGGTCCATCGCCAGCGGCTGACACATATCGCTAAGTACAGCGTTAATCGCCTGCGCCTGGTCGGGAGTGGTTTCAAAGGGGAAACCGTCGCAGAACAGTTGATACTGCTCGCGATCGTGTTTGAAGGCGAAACCCTCTTTTGCCGCGCGTTGAGCGTAGATGTCCAGCAGCTCGGCTGCCACGTCGCGCACTTTCTCTGCCGCTTTTTGTCGCGCGCGTGACCAGGCGTCGCCGCCGAGTTTATGCAGCGGCGCGTTCTCTTCCGCGCCTCCGGCGTAACGGCTGATCAGATGCAAAGAGGAGACCGGGACGTACAGTTTGGCGTCATTAGCGTAGGTGAGCATCAGATATTCACCTTTGATCCCGCCCGCTTCCAGCGTGGTCATCCCGGCATAGCGTCCAACGCCATGCTCCAGATGCACCACGGGCTGACCCGGATGCAACTCTGCCAGGTTGCGGATCAGCGTATCCGGGTTAATCGTGCGGCGCGAATCCTGACGACGGCGCGCCACGCGCTCGCCCAGCAGGTCGCTTTCACAAATGAGTGCCAGATTGCGCGTCGTATCGATAAACCCGTGCTCGGCGGCGCCAATCATCAGGTAGCGTCCTGCCTCCGTCGCGTCATCCAGACGCATAATGCGCTTCGGCGCGACTTTGATTCTGGCGAGCAGTTCACCCAGAGATTCGCGGCGGCCTTCACTCTCAACTGAGAAAATCACCGGCCCGTTGAAGGATTCGAGGAATTTGCGCAGCGCATCCAGCGGTGATTTTTGCTGCGCCTGAACCGCGAGGTCCGGCAGCGACTGGAAGCCTAAGTTGGTATTTGCCGCCTTGGCGGGAAGGTGGTCGGTTTTGAGCTGCACGCGCGGCCAGCGTTTGAGTTCAGAAAAGAGCTCATCGACACGCAACCAGAGGGACTCCGGTGGCAGCAGCGGACGCATCGGATCCACGCCACGGTTTTCGAAACGCGCCAGCGTATCGGCCTGGAAACGCTCGGCGCTGTTTTCTAAATCGCCAGTATTGACCACCAGCGTATTGGCCGGGAAATAGCTAAACAGCGGCGGCAGCGGCTCGCTGAAAAACAGCGGCTGCCAGTATTCGATCCCCGCCGGCAAAGTGCCTTTGCTGACCTGTTGATAAATATGCTCTGCGTCGCGCTTCACCTCGAAGGTATCGCGCCACTGGCTGCGAAACAGTTCGATAGCCGTTTTGTCGGTTGGGAACTCGTGGGCGGGCAGCAGATTGATGGCGTCGACTTCTTCCAGCGTGCGCTGGGTGTCCGCGTCAAACAGGCGCAGACTGTCAATTTCATCGTCGAAGAAATCCAGACGATAGGGCTGTTCGCTACCCATGGGGTACAGATCCAGCAGCGCGCCGCGGGTAGCGTATTCGCCATGTTCCATGACCTGATCAACATGCCGGTAACCAGCGCTGTCGAGCTGTAAACGCAGGGCATCGCGCGATAAACGCTGGCCTTTTTTCATCACCAGCGCATGACCGTGCAGATAGCTGTGCGGGCAGACGCGCTGCATCAGGGTATTGACCGGGACGATCAGCACGCCTCGCTGCATCGACGGTAACTGATACAGCGTGGAGAGACGTGAGGAGATAATTTCCTGATGCGGGGAGAAACTGTCGTAGGGCAGTGTTTCCCAGTCCGCGAGGCTCATGACCATCTGATCGGTAAACTGACGGATTTCATCATGCAGGCGCAGCGCGTTTTGCATATCGGGCGCCACGAGCACGACGGGACCATCATGACGTTCGGCAATTTCCGCCACCAGTGTGGCGCAGGCAGCCCCGGTCAGTTCACCTAACAGGCGCTGATCGCCCGCTTTCACGGGCAGCGTGTAACGTTGTTGTTCAGGCATTCGGTTGTCAGAATCTCTTTTAGGTAGTCGTCTGATAAGCAATGCCCTTTATTATCCGTGATCGCTCCTCATTAGCAAATTGAATCGCCCTCACCGGAGGGCGAAAAGTTTAGCGGGAATAGCTAACGGTTTGCGGGCGAGAAGGGGGAGAGAAGAGGATATCGCCGAACAGGTCCTGCGACACTTTACGCATGGCAAGACCCAACAGCGTGCACACCAACAGACTGGCAAACGGATAGACCAACAACAGGGCCAGTTCCAGTTCGGGGGACCAGACGGCGGCATTGATTTGCGGGATCAGCAGCAGGCTGAACGCCTCGACCAGAATGCGATGCGTAGTATAAATCGCGATAGTATTCGAACCGATCACGTTAAGCAGACTGGATTCACGCATACCGAAGCGCTGCTCATACTGATAAAACAGCTTCATGATCAGCACAATAGAGACCAACGACAGCAGCAATGAGACGTTAAACAGCCATGCGGCGATAGCCAGCACGAAGGCAGCTGCGCAGGGCAGCGCATATCGGCGCAACGGCACTTCTTTAATCCCTGCCATCAGCGGGACGCCAAACCAGGCGCCAAGGCTGTAATACGGCAGGTTGCGGATCACACTGTTCATTCCCCACCACGGGGTGGCAGCAAAGTTGACCGTCACGCTCAGTACAACAAACAGGGCGAACAGCGGCACGGCCCAGCGGCTGAACACTTTACAGACTATGAAATAGACAATGAGCGCATACAGATACCACAGGCTGGTGCTGGCAGTCAGCATGCCGTGAAGGAACTGGCTAACGGAACTGGCGTAAGCGGCGTTGGACGCATGAAGCAGATCGCGTGACGGTGCCAGCCAGTTGTTCAGGGCGTTGAGCGCCAGCCACTGGACCACACCCCACAGCGCCAGCACCCAGAAAATACTCCAGATTCGCTTATTAACGCTTTCTTTCCAGCTCACGCTGTCGATGTAGCGGCGAATCAAAAAGCCCGAGATAAAGAAAAATACCGGCATGCGAAACGGGGCGAGATAGAGATTAAAGTAAACCCAGCATTTCGACAGCAGCTGTGAAAGGGGCAACTGGAAGTGGGTCAGATGCGGGTAAAAGGTGATGACTGAGTGATAGATGACGACCAGACAGATACATAACCCTTTGATTTGATTAATCCATAGTTCTTTCTTTTTCATCAGGACAGCACGCTCGCGTTATTCAACATAGCCTGTGATCCTGCGGGGTGACTCTGGTGCTGTAATGCGTAACATTCTGTTTTTTGTTTTTTTTAAGAAAAGGATCAGGGTCAGCGAGGACGGTATCCTGCGCTTGTCACGCGGTGGATCCCTTTCATCTGTGTACTGACGAACACTTACGGTTCAGGCGTTTACCCATGCGGCTTTCGCTTATATACTCGTGACTTTGCTAACAGCAACCAGACGGATTTCATGTACCAACCTGTCGCTCTATTCATCGGCCTGCGTTACATGCGCGGGCGTGCAGCAGATCGCTTCGGTCGCTTTGTCTCCTGGCTTTCCACCATCGGCATTACCCTTGGGGTGATGGCGTTGGTCACGGTTTTGTCAGTGATGAACGGTTTTGAACGTGAACTGCAAAATAACATCCTGGGGTTGATGCCCCAGGCCATCCTTTCTGCGGAACAAGGCTCTCTGAATCCACAGCAACTGCCGGAAAGCGCTGTAAAACTGAACGGTGTCAATCGTATTGCGCCGCTGACAACCGGCGATGTCGTGCTGCAAAGCGCGCGCAGCGTGGCGGTCGGGGTGATGTTGGGTATCGACCCGGCACAAAAAGATCCGCTTACGCCGTATCTGGTCAATGTGAAGCAAACCGATCTGCAGCCAGGCAAGTATAATGTCATCCTTGGTGAGCAGCTCGCAGGCCAGTTGGGGGTCAATCGTGGCGATCAGATCCGCGTGATGGTGCCGTCTGCCAGTCAGTTCACGCCGATGGGCCGTCTGCCAAGCCAGCGTCTGTTTACCGTGATCGGCACCTTTGCAGCGAACAGCGAAGTCGATAGTTACCAGATGTTGACCAATATTCAGGACGCCTCGCGCATCATGCGCTACCCGGCCGGGAATATCACCGGTTGGCGTTTGTGGCTGAATGAGCCGCTGAAGGTGGACTCGCTCAGTCAGCAGACGTTGCCGGAAGGGACGAAATGGCAGGACTGGCGCGAGCGTAAAGGCGAGCTGTTCCAGGCCGTGCGGATGGAAAAGAACATGATGGGGCTGCTGTTGAGCCTGATCGTAGCGGTTGCCGCGTTCAATATTATTACCTCGTTGGGTCTGATGGTGATGGAGAAGCAGGGAGAAGTGGCTATTTTGCAAACGCAGGGGCTGACGCCGCGACAGATCATGATGGTCTTTATGGTGCAGGGGGCCAGCGCCGGGATTATTGGCGCACTGCTGGGTGCCGCGCTGGGTGCGCTGTTGGCCAGTCAGCTCAATACCCTGATGCCGGTGATCGGTATCCTGCTGGACGGTGCGGCGCTGCCGGTGGCGATCGAGCCGCTGCAGGTCATCGTCATTGCGCTGGTGGCAATGGCCATCGCGCTACTTTCTACGCTTTATCCTTCCTGGCGCGCTGCCGCCACTCAACCCGCTGAGGCTTTACGTTATGAATAAGATCCTGTTGCAATGCGTCAAACTGTGCAAACGCTATCAGGAAGGTTCCGTGCAAACCGACGTGTTGCACGATGTCAGCTTCAGCGTGGGCGAAGGCGAAATGATGGCGATTGTCGGCAGCTCCGGCTCCGGCAAAAGTACGTTGTTGCACCTGCTGGGCGGGCTGGATACCCCGACCTCCGGCGATGTCATTTTTAGCGGTCAGCCGATGAGTAAACTGTCGTCGGCGGCGAAAGCGGAGCTGCGTAATCAGAAGCTCGGCTTTATTTATCAGTTCCACCACCTGCTGCCGGATTTCACCGCGCTGGAAAACGTGGCGATGCCGCTGCTGATTGGCAAACACAAACCGGCTGAAATTAACGCACGAGCGCGTGAAATGCTGAAAGCAGTAGGGCTGGATCATCGTGCCAGCCATCGTCCGTCTGAACTCTCCGGCGGTGAGCGTCAGCGTGTGGCGATTGCCCGCGCGCTGGTCAACAACCCGCGACTGGTGCTGGCGGATGAACCAACCGGTAATCTGGATGCGCGCAACGCCGACAGCATCTTCCAGCTTCTGGGCGAATTGAACCGCTCGCAGGGCACCGCGTTTCTGGTCGTCACCCACGATCTGCAACTGGCGAAGCGCATGAGTCGCCAACTGGAAATGCGTGACGGACGCCTGACGGCAGAACTGAGCCTGATGGGGGCGGAGTAATGGCCTCGCCTTTATCGTTATTAATCGGTCTGCGCTTTAGCCGGGGACGGCGGCGCAGCGGTATGGTATCGCTGATTTCGGTGATCTCGACTATCGGTATCGCGCTGGGGGTGGCGGTTCTGATCGTCGGCCTGAGCGCGATGAACGGCTTCGAGCGTGAGCTGAACAACCGTATTCTGGCTGTGGTGCCGCACGGCGAGATTGAGGCGGTTAATCAACCGTGGACCAACTGGCGCGACGCGCTGGAGAAGGTACAAAAGGTGCCGGGTATTACCGCCGCGGCGCCGTACATCAACTTTACCGGACTGGTGGAGAGCGGGGCGAATTTGCGCGCTATTCAGGTAAAAGGCGTGGATCCGCAGCAGGAACAGCGTTTGAGCGCGCTGCCCTCGTTTGTGCAGAATAACGCCTGGGCTGATTTTAAAGCTGGTGAACAACAAATCATTATCGGTAAGGGCGTTGCAGACGCGCTGAAGGTGAAGCAGGGGGACTGGGTCTCCATCATGATCCCCAATTCAAATGCCGATCATAAGCTGATGCAGCCGAAACGCGTGCGGCTACACGTTGCTGGCATTTTGCAGTTAAGCGGTCAACTGGATCACAGCTTCGCGATGATCCCGATGGCCGATGCCCAGCAGTATCTGGAGATGAACAACACGGTTTCCGGCATTGCGCTGAAGGTCAACGACGTTTTCAACGCTAACAAACTGGTGCGTGATGCTGGTGAAGTGACCAACAGCTATGTTTACATCAAGAGCTGGATTGGCACCTATGGCTATATGTACCGCGATATCCAGATGATTCGCGCCATTATGTATCTGGCGATGGTGCTGGTGATCGGTGTCGCCTGTTTTAACATTGTCTCAACATTAGTGATGGCGGTAAAAGACAAGAGTGGCGATATTGCGGTATTAAGAACGCTGGGGGCGAAAGATGGTCTGATCCGCGCCATTTTTGTCTGGTACGGTTTGCTGGCAGGACTGTTCGGCAGCCTGATCGGCGTGGTCATTGGTGTGGTGGTTTCGCTACAGCTGACGCCAATCATTAACGGCATCGAAACGCTGATCGGCCATCAGTTCCTTTCCGGGGATATCTATTTTATCGACTTCCTGCCATCCGAATTGCACTGGCTGGATGTGATTTATGTGCTGGTCACCGCACTGTTGCTGAGTTTGTTGGCGAGTTGGTATCCGGCGCGGCGCGCCAGTAACATCGATCCTGCAAGAGTACTTAGCGGCCAGTAACCATAATTGCGTGAGAGATACACAACAACCTCCCTGTGACCAGAACAGCGGCCACCTGAAGGATGAAGTGTATAAAACAAGGAGCGGCAATGTATTACGGGTTTGATATTGGTGGGACAAAAATTGCGCTAGGCGTCTTTGACAACGAGCGGAAATTACAGTGGGAAAAGCGAGTTCCCACGCCGCGCGAAAGCTATGACGCTTTTTTAGAGGCCGTTTGCGGGCTGGTGGCGGAAGCCGACCAGCGTTTTGGCGTGAAAGGTTCGGTGGGCATTGGTATCCCCGGAATGCCGGAAACCGACGATGGCACGCTGTATGCCGCGAATGTCCCTGCTGCCAGTGGCAAACCCCTGCGCGCCGATCTTAGCGCGCGCCTTGATCGCGACGTTCGTCTCGACAACGATGCAAACTGTTTTGCCCTGTCTGAAGCCTGGGATGATGAATTCACCCGCTATCCGCTGGTGATGGGCCTGATTCTGGGCACCGGGGTGGGAGGCGGTTTAATCCTCAACGGAAAACCGATTACCGGGCGCAGTTACATTACTGGCGAGTTTGGTCATATGCGTCTGCCGGTCGATGCGCTCACCCTGATGGGGCTCGATTTCCCGTTGCGCCGCTGTGGCTGCGGTCAACTCGGTTGTATTGAAAATTATCTGTCCGGGCGAGGGTTTGCCTGGTTGTATCAGCATTATTATCATCAACCGTTACAGGCGCCTGAAATCATTTCACTGTGGGAGCAAGGCGATGAACAGGCGCGGGCGCATGTTGAGCGTTATCTGGATTTGCTGGCGGTGTGTCTGGGAAATATCCTGACTATTGTCGATCCGGATCTGGTCGTCATCGGCGGCGGATTGTCGAATTTTACCGCCATTACCACCGATCTGGCGGACAGACTACCGCGTCATCTGCTTCCCGTGGCACGAGTGCCCCGCATTGAGCGAGCACGACATGGTGATGCCGGTGGGATGCGTGGTGCTGCCTTCTTACATCTTACCGATTAATCAAAAGAGGTTGCTATGCTGTCGCGTCGGGGTCATCGGTTAAGTCGATTTCGGAAAAACAAACGCCATCTGCGCGAACGCCTTCGTCAACGGATCTTTTTCAGAGACAGAGTGGTACCGGAAGTGATGGAAAAACCAAGAGTTTTGGTGCTTACAGGGGCAGGGATCTCCGCGGAGTCTGGTATTCGTACCTTCCGCGCCGCTGATGGACTGTGGGAAGAACACCGGGTTGAAGATGTGGCGACGCCGGAAGGCTTTGCCCGTAATCCCGCGCTGGTGCAGTCATTCTATAATGCCCGCCGTCGGCAATTGCAGCAGCCTGAAATCCAGCCTAATCCGGCGCACATCGCGCTGGCAAAGCTGGAAGAGGCATTGGGCGACCGCTTTTTGCTGGTGACACAGAATATCGATAACTTGCATGAGCGGGCGGGTAACCAGAACATCATCCATATGCATGGCGAGCTGTTGAAAGTGCACTGCTCGCAGAGCGGACAAATTCTGGAGTGGACGGGCGATGTGACGCCGGAAGATAAATGTCACTGCTGCCAGTTTCCTGCGCCGCTGCGTCCGCACGTGGTGTGGTTTGGTGAGATGCCGCTCGGGATGGATGAAATCTATATGGCGCTGGCCATGGCGGACGTTTTTATCGCCATCGGCACCTCCGGACACGTTTATCCGGCGGCTGGTTTTGTCCACGAAGCAAAGCTGCATGGCGCGCATACGGTTGAGCTGAATCTGGAACCAAGCCAGGTCGGCAGTGAGTTTGAAGAGAAATATTACGGTCCGGCAAGCCAGGTTGTACCTGAGTTTGTGGAGAAGTTATTGAAAGGTTTGTAATAAAAAGGCCCGGATTTTCCGGGCCTTTTTGCTGGATTAGCGTCCTGCTTTTAGCTTCTGATAATACTCTTCGTAAATTGTGCTGGCGGAGCCTACATCGTTCTGCCATTCGCCTTTACTGATGGTTTCTGCATCCGGATAGAGTGATTTATCGTTGGCGATTTCCGGGCTTAACAGCTTACGTGCCGCCAGGTTTGGCGTCGGATAGCCGATGGTTTCCGCCACTTCCTTCGCCACGTCCGGGCGCAGCAGGAAGTTGATCAACTTCAGCGCGCCTTCTTTGTTTTTGGCGTTTGCCGGAATCGAAAGGCTGTCCATCCAGAAGATCCCGCCTTCTTTCGGCCAGACCACTTCCAGCGGCGTACCGGCCTGACGGGCGACGAAGGCAGAGCCGTTCCACACCATCCCCAGATTCACTTCGCCTTCCATATATGGATTCGCCGGGTTGTCAGAGTTAAACGCGGCAACGTTAGGCATCAGCTTTTTCAGCTCGTTATAGGCTGCTTCAATCTCTTTAGGATCGGTGGTGTTGCCGGAATAGCCCAGTTTACGCAGCGCCATCTGGAACACTTCGCGCGCATCGTCGGTCAGCAGCAGACTGCCTTTGTATTCCGGTTTCCACAGGTCAGCCCAACGGGTGACGGTTTTCGGATCGATGCTGTCGCTGTTCACGCCAATGGCCGTCGCGCCCCAGATGTACGGAATGGAGTAGTCGTTGTTGGGATCGAACGGCTTGTTCAGCATCTCTGGATCGAGATTGTTGAAGTTGGATAACTTCGACTTATCAATCTTCTGAATCATGCCTTCTTTACGCATTTTATCGACATAGTAAGTCGATGGCACGACCAGGTCATATGCGCCGTCTTTGTACGTTTTGAGCTTGGCGTACATGGTTTCATTCGACTCGTAGGTCGAGTAAATAACCTTGATGCCGGTCTCTTTAGTGAACTGTTCCAGCAGTCCTGGCGGAACATACTCGGTCCAGTTGTAGAAATAGAGTGTTTTACTGTCGTCCGCGTGCGCAGCGCTGATTCCCATGACGAGAGCGCCTGCCGCGAGCAGGTGGCGTGACCATTTTTTCATTTTAACGTCCCCTGAACTTTAGTTTTATCACGAGCAATAAGTTGGCTGGCGATCACCAGAACCAGCGATAACACCAACAGAATGGTCGCCAGCGCATTCACCTCCGGTGAAACGCCGACTTTCACCATTGAGTAGATCTTCAACGGTAGAATTTCATAACCCGGCCCGGTGACGAACGACGAAACCACCACATCGTCCATCGACAGGGTAAAGCTCAACAACCAGCCAGCGGCGACTGCTGGCATCGCTAATGGCAGAATGATTTTACGCAGGATAGTCATTTCGCTGGCACCCAGATCTTTTGCTGCTTCCAGCATCCGCACGTCAAACCCCTTCAGCCGCGAATAGACCGTCACAACCACGAAAGGCAGGCAGAAGGTGATATGTGAAAACAGTAGTGACCAGAAGCCCAACTGAATGCCCAGCAGCATAAACAGCACCAGCAGTGAAATCGCCATCACGATATCCGGCGACATCATGACCACAAACAGCATCCCGCTGACGAACGGCTTGCCGCGAAAACGGTAGCGATACAGCGCCACGGCCGTTAACGACCCGATAGCGGTGGCGAACGTTGCGGAAAAAATAGCCATCGTCAGCGAATGTTGCGCCGCCTGCAGCAGGCTATCGTTGTTCATCAGCAGGCCATACCATTTGGTGGTAAAGCCCTGCCAGTTAATGCCAAAGCGCGAGCTGTTAAAGGAGTTCACAATCAAAATAATGATCGGAATATACAGGTACGCGTAGATGGCGGTCATAAAACCGCCGCGAAGCAGACGACCGATCATTCGAGTTCTCCCTTTTTGTTCAGCAATCGGGAGGCGCGCCAGTAAACCAGCAGCATCAGGCCCATCACAATCGTCAGGGTAATGCTGGTTGCGGCACCAAACGGCCAGTCGCGGATATTGAGAAACTGAACTTTAATCACGTTACCGATCAGCAGGTTTTTCGCGCCGCCCATCAGATCGGAGACGTAGAACAGTCCCATCGCGGGCAGCATTACCAGCAGGCAGCCCGCAATAATCCCTGGCATGGTCAGCGGAATGATGATCCGAATAAAGGTCTGCAATTTACTGGCACCCAGATCTTTTGCCGCTTCCAGCAACGGTCTGTCGAGTTTTTCAATGCTGGAATACAGTGGCATCACCATAAACGGCAGCAGGATATACACAAGACCAATAATGACTGCGCTCGGGGTAAACATAATGCGCATCGGCGTATCGATCACCCCAAGCCAAAGCAGAAACTCGTTCAGATAGCCCTTGGTGCTAAGGAAAATTTTCAGCCCGTAGATGCGGATCAGCGAGTTGGTCCAGAAGGGAACAATCAGCAGAAACAGCAGCAGTGGGCGGACTTTCTCTGGCAGTCGCGCCAGAAACCAGGCAAATGGATAGCCGAGCACGAGGCAGGCGAGGGTGGCGATCAGCGCCATATTCAACGAGTGCAACAGCACTTCAAAATAGAGCGGATCGAGCAGGCGCGCGTAGTTGTCCAGCGTAAAGACCATTTTGACGAAGCTGGCATCGTCGCGGGTCAAAAAGCTGGTGCCAATGATCATCAGGTTGGGCAGAAAGACAAACAACACAAGCCAACCGACGATAGTGACAATCACCACATTCTGGAATTTACTTGTGTTCTTCATCAGCCAGTACGACCTCCCAGCTTTCTACCCAGTTAATAGCCATTTTCTGGTCGAGAGAGTGGTCAAAGTCCGGGTCATCTTCGTTGAAGAATTCGCTGACCATCACCATCTTGCCATTTTCCAGTTCAACCACCGACTCCAGCGTCATACCTTTATAGTTACGTTCACGGACATAGCCGATCAGGCCGTCAATGTGGTTGTCATCATTGATTTCATCCACGCGCAAATCTTCCGGGCGTAACAGAACGTGCAGTTTCTGTCCTGGCTCAACGGCGAAGTTGACGTAGATATTGCATTCACGGCCTTCGACGTTAGCACGAACGCGCTGTTCGTCCAGACGCTCGATCACCGTGGCGTTAAACATATTGATTTCGCCAATGAATCCGGCGACGAACAGGTTTTTCGGCTCTTCGTAAATTTCACGCGGCGTGCCGTCTTGTTCGATGCGCCCATCGCGCATCACGACGATGCGATCGGACATGGTCAGGGCTTCTTCCTGATCGTGCGTCACGAACACGAACGTGATGCCGAGCTTACGCTGCAAGGCTTTCAGTTCGTTCTGCATCTGCTTTCGCAGCTTATAGTCCAGCGCGGAGAGGGATTCATCCAGCAGCAACAGGCGGGGTTTATTGACCACCGCACGGGCAATCGCTACGCGCTGCTGTTGGCCGCCGGAAAGTTGATGTGGTTTACGCTGGGCAAACTCTTCCAGTTGCACCATCCGCAGGGCTTCCAGTACGCGTGGCGTGATGTCGGCTGCAGGGGTTTTCTGCATACGCAAACCGAAGGCCACATTTTCAAAAACAGTCATGTGGGGGAATAGCGCATAGCTTTGAAAGACGGTATTCACATAACGGTTTTCTGCCGGTACGTGAGTGATATCCTCGTTATCGAGCATGATGTGCCCGGAATCTACGGTTTCCAGACCGGCAATCAGGCGCAAAACGGTTGTTTTACCGCAGCCAGAAGGGCCAAGCAGCGTGAGGAACTCGCCATTATTGATTGTCAAATCCAGTTCAGAAATGACCTCTTTTCCATCGAAGCTTTTGCTGATACCTGACAAAAGAACCAGCGGTGAAAGCGAACGCGGTTGTTTATTCAATTTTTTACTCTGTCCCATGTAGACGCAACGGATGGCTGACCGATGCGGGGTTTGTGGTTGACCACCTTGGTGACTCTTAATGAGGGCCGTAATTCTACGGCAAACCGTTGTCATCGCCAATGTTTGTTGCTAATTACTCTACACTTCATCCTTCAGACTGCCTGTTTGTAGGCTGCACTCACATACTCCAGTCACGTACGGTTTGTTCGCGCCTGGGGGCTTCATGCGCTTGCCGCCGCGATGCATCCTGTACGCTTTTGTGGATATATTTCCTGAATAAAGGGGTCCGGAAGCGAAATATTCTCGTTTGCGGGGATAAAAGTGACCTGACGCAATATTTGTCTTTTGTGGCTTACTGATAATGTTGTCACAAATAGTGAGGGTGACTGCATGGATAAACTACTTGAGCGTTTTTTACACTACGTTTCATTGGATACCCAATCGAAAGCGGGTGTGAGACAGGTTCCCAGTACCGAGGGACAGTGGAAGTTATTAAATTTGCTCAAACAGCAGCTCGAAGAGATGGAGCTGGTCAATGTGACATTAAGTGACAAAGGGACGCTGATGGCAACGTTGCCGGCGAATGTCCCTGGCGATATCCCTGCTATTGGCTTCATTTCCCATGTGGATACCTCACCGGATTTCAGCGGTAAGCACGTGAATCCGCAGATCGTGGAGAACTATCGCGGCGGTGATATCGCGCTGGGCATTGGCGATGAAGTGTTGTCGCCGGTGATGTTCCCGGTGCTGCATCAGTTGCTTGGTCAAACGCTGATCACCACCGACGGCAAAACGCTGCTGGGGGCGGACGACAAAGCGGGTGTGGCGGAAATCATGACCGCGCTGGCGGTACTGAAGCATAAAAATATTCCACATGGCGATATTCGCGTCGCTTTTACACCGGACGAAGAGGTGGGCAAAGGGGCGAAACACTTTGATGTAGCAGCCTTTGACGCCAAATGGGCCTATACCGTCGACGGCGGCGGCGTGGGTGAACTTGAGTTTGAGAACTTCAATGCCGCTTCGGTGAATATCAAAATCGTCGGCAATAACGTGCATCCGGGGACGGCAAAAGGCGTGATGGTCAACGCATTATCGCTGGCGGCGCGCATTCACGCCGAGGTTCCTGCGGATGAAAGCCCGGAAATGACCGAAGGATATGAGGGCTTCTACCATCTGGCGAGCATGAAAGGCACCGTGGATCGCGCCGATATGCACTACATCATTCGCGACTTCGACCGCAAACAGTTTGAAGCGCGCAAACGTAAGATGATGGAGATTGCCAGGAAGGTCGGGAAGGGGCTGCATCCGGATTGCTATATTGAACTGGTGATTGAAGACAGTTATTACAATATGCGCGAAAAAGTGGTTGAGCATCCGCATGTTCTGGATATCGCACAGCAGGCGATGCGTGACTGCGATATTCAACCAGATATGAAGCCGATTCGCGGCGGTACCGACGGCGCACAGCTCTCTTTCATGGGATTACCGTGCCCGAATCTGTTCACCGGCGGCTACAACTATCATGGCAAGCATGAGTTTGTGACGTTGGAAGGGATGGAAAAAGCGGTGCAGGTGATTGTGCGGATTGCCGAATTAACGGCGAAGCGGTCGTAGCGTGGTTGATGCCGGCTAACGCGACGCTTATCTGGCCTACAGGACATGTGAACCGTAGGCCGGATAAGACGCGTTAGCGCCGCCATCCGGCATCGTTTCAATGTTACCCTTCGAAGAACCAGTACCCGCTGTTAACCAGGGCTGCCAGCATTGCGAGGAACGATGGATCTTCCAGCGCGTCACCAAAGTTCTCTGCAGTCAGCACGATATGGCTGGCAAGGGCTTCCAGCGCCGGACGGTGCGGAGAATCAATTCTCTCGCCGTTGGCATAAACGTCATCACCCACACGCAGTACCCGTAACCCCCCCAGACGCACCAGCACATCGCCTTGTTTCAGGGCATCGTAGATTTCATCAGGCTGATATGGCGGCTCCGGTGGCGCAATATCCAGTTCATGACGCGACTGGGAGATAAACTCGCCAAACCACTGTTTAAAATGCTCTGGCTGATTAATCAGATCCAGCATCATAGTGCGTAGTTTGTCCATCTCCTGCGGCAGGACGTCAGCAGGATGCTCACGCGACGGCATATCCGGGTCGCAGTAATAAGTACTGCCCAGCTCACGTTGCAGGACGTAGTCGGCAAACCCGCTGATCAGTTCACGGGTGTTTGGCGCGCGGAAACCGACGGAATAGTTCATCGCGTTTTCCAGCGCATAGCCTTCATGCGGGAATCCTGGCGGAATGTAGAGAATATCGCCCGGCTCCAGTTCTTCATCAATGATGGCTTCAAAAGGATCGACCTGCAGCAGGTCCGGATGCGGGCAGTGCTGCTTCATCTGCAACTTTTCACCCACGCGCCAGCGACGACGACCGGTTCCCTGAATGATAAACACATCATACTGATCGAGATGGGGACCTACGCCGCCGCCAGGGACCGAGAATGAGATCATCAGATCGTCGATACGCCAGTCAGGCAGGGCGCGGAAGGGGCGCATCAGCGCGGCGGTTGGCTCATGCCAGTGGTTCACCGCCTGCACCAGTAACGACCAGTTATTCTCGCCGAGATGGTCATAGCTTTCGAACGGACCATGGCTTACCTGCCATTTGCCATCCTGATGGCTTACCAGGCGGCTATCGACTTCACTTTCCATCGCCAGCCCTGCCAGTTCGTCAGGGGAGAGGGGATCGATGAAGTTATTAAAGCCGCGTTTTAACACCACTGGGCGCTTTTGCCAGTGACGTTCAAGAAATTCGGGCCAGTTGAGTGTTAATTGGTATTCCATATTGAGCTTCCACAGGCTGGGGCGGGTATCTGTCACCGATTATAACGGATGCTTAACCAGATGCGTGCAGTTGGCTCATATTTATTACATTTCGGTTTAGTCGTCTTTCGGCCCCGGCTGTTGATGTCCAAAAATGACTTCCATACGTGCACCGCCGAGCAGGCTGTCGCTGGCAACGATTTTGCCGTCGTATTGCTCGGTAATTTCTCGCGCCACCGCCAGTCCTACGCCTTGCCCCGGACGCATCGTATCCACGCGTTGACCGCGGTCAAAGACCAGATCGCGCTTGCTGAGTGGGATCCCTGGACCGTCATCTTCCACCACGATGT
This sequence comes from Citrobacter sp. MGH 55, assembly GCF_016906145.1. NCBI lineage: Bacteria > Pseudomonadati > Pseudomonadota > Gammaproteobacteria > Enterobacterales > Enterobacteriaceae > Citrobacter > Citrobacter sp. MGH 55. The sequence goes on along the minus strand of NZ_CP070239.1, from coordinate 4,099,729 downwards.
ACAGATGATCGTCGGTCTGGCGGGCAGAAATCTCAACAAACTCGAGACAGTACTTGCAGGCATTATCCAGCACGTTGCCCATCACCTCGACAAAATCGTTCTGCTCGCCGACAAAGCTGATTTCCGGTGAGATATCGAGGCTAATGTTCACGCCTTTACGCTGATACACTTTGTTCAGCGCCGAGGTGAGATTATCCAGTAGCGGTGCGACCGGATGCAGCTCGCGGCTCAGCAGGACACCCCCGCCGCGCATACTGGCGCGATGCAGATAGTAGCCGATTTGCTGTGAAATCCGGCTGATCTGTTCGAGCATTACCGGTTCTGCCTCGCTGACGCTCATCTTATCGCTACGCATCGAACGCAACGTACTTTGCAGCACGGCGAGCGGCGTCTTCAGGCTGTGGGTGAGATCGGTCAGCGTGGTGCGGTATTTGTCATAACGCTCGCGCTCGCTTTTCAATAGGCGGTTCAGGTTACGCACCAGGCTGGTCAACTCCCGCGTCGTTGCAGGGTTAAGCTGTTCGCGGTGGTGTTCTTCCAGTTCGCGCACCTCACGAGCCAGTGCCTCAATGGGGCGCAAACTCCACCAGGCCGCCACCCAGAGCAGGGGAATGACCAACAACAGGTTGGCAGCCAGCACATAAATAAACCAACTCCAGACCATATACGAGCGTTTAAGCTCAATCGGAATGGTGTCTACCACCACAATCGTCAGTTGTGGCATGCGCGCGGTAGCCGGGTAGACGTTAACCGCCACCGAGTGGGTCATTTCGGCGTCGTCGTCATCTTCCCGAACCTCTTTCAATCGTTCCTGAACGGAGTGATCGTCATTGAGCAGCGAGCTGCTGGCGCTGATGTCGGCTTCTATTTCATGAAAACCATTGCTTTTCAGCCAGTCGGGCTGAATCAGTCTGACCAGCCAGGGGACGTTACGCTGGGCCCACAGCAGTTTGCCGTTCTCATCATAGATCAACGACATCGTGGGACTCTGCATGTCGAGGTGCTCGGGAAGTTCGACGTGGATCTTATTACCTTCCCATTTTGCAAGCGTATAAAAGAGATTACTTTCGCCGCGCAGCAGACGAAACGTGGTCTTATCGAAACTCACGCTGTAGCCGATCAGCGCAACCATGCCATAGGCCAGAGAAAGCACCAGCACTACGCCTGCGGTGGCCAGCAGAAAACGCAGGCGCAGTGACAACGGAAAAAGATGACGCAACAGTTTATTCATCAGCGCAATTCAAAAAGATATCCCTGACCCCGCACAGTGGTAATGACTTCATCCGGATACTGCGCCTGTATTTTTTTACGCAGGCGGCCCATCAGCACGTCGATAGTGTGGCTTTCACGTAGCTCGGCGTCCGGATACAGCTGCAACATCAGCGAGTCTTTGCTGACCACTTTGCCATTATTGCGGATCAGCGTTTCCATGATGGTGTACTCAAACGCGGTCAGTTTGATCACTTCATCATTGACCGAGAGTTCGCGGCGCGAGAGATCAACCTGAAAAGGCGGAATAGAGATAATCTGCGAAGCGTGGCCGCTGTTACGGCGCATCAGCGCCTGCATCCGCGCGGCGACTTCCTCAATATGGAACGGCTTGGTGACGTAGTCATCTGCACCTGCGCTCAGCACTTCCACTTTGTCCTGCCAGCTTTCACGGGCGGTGAGGACGAGAACCGGGAGAGATACGTCATTGCTCCGCCAGCGGCGGATCAGTGAAAGTCCATCTTCATCCGGAAGACCCAAATCGACGATAGCGATGTCAGGCAAGTGTTCGTTAAGGTAATAATCGGCCTCTTTGGCATCTTCGGCATCGTCAACCTGATGTCCGGCATCCTGAAGCTGAACTTTCAGGTGATGACGTAATAACGCATTATCCTCAACAACCAGTACACGCATCATCTTTTCTCACTCTATTTACGGTATGAATAGTTTAACGCTGATTATGAAAGTTGAAACCAGCGCAATGAAATTAAATGACTTTTTTATCAGGCCCCGCCCTTGGGAGAATCCCTGGAGCAATGCTGTTGGCATTTGATTATTCCGCAGGCTGACCTGGTCCTGGGTCATGTCACCAATCCACGTAGAATAAACCTCACACACCATGCGAGCATCTTCATGCCCCATCTGGCGGGCAATGAATGAAGGATTCGCTACGGCTATCAGCATCCAGCCAGCATAAGTATGCCGTGACTGACAGGCATTTCTCTCCCTGATACCTGAAAGTTTAGTACCACGTTTCCCGCCACAGGAAATCGAGTATTTGGGAAAGAAACCTTCTTTAGTATATGAACCCGATCCGGGGATAAAGACAACGCGACGTTCTTATTCCAGCAACCGTTTTGGGCGGAACACACAAATGTTTATTCGTCTGGTTTCTGGATACATGGATCTCACCTTTTTCAGGTCTACATCCTCCCAGGCCAGCGCACATATTTCCCCTGGTCTTATCCCCGTGTGTGTTGCCACTATAATGATGAAGGCAAGTTTGTGGGGAAGTGCCAAGATCAGCGCCTGATACTCATGAAGTAAAAGTGGATCGGGATCTGCTTTAACGAGCTGGAGCCTCGATACCCCCTCATAAGGTGCATGTAATATAGACTGACTTCTGTTCGCAAGCTTCAGCATTTACGATAAAACTGCCATTTGTTTAATTACTGTTGAAGGGGAGCGACCTTTTTTGATGAATTCTGGCATTGCAGGGTTACCCTATATTGCCATGCAGACGGACAGGCATGATGGGCAGGACTGTCAGGGGAAATGTACGGTCAGGTTATAGTATTCGCGGTCACTTAATCTTTCTCACAGATAACTGAGGGAGTGAAACTTATCGGGAAACCTCATCTGTATCTCTAGGTATTATAGGTCGCGGTGAGGGTGGAAAGCATATAAAAGTGTGCGGACTGCCACTTATCAGCGACAGCCCCGCAGATACTTATCGTTATGTTTTGGCGGATGATTAAAAGAGGAAGGTCACAGAACCATTGACAAATGAATAATCTTTTCCAGTTTTAAACTCCGGTGATACACGATTAAAAGATAAGGTGAAAGCGACCGGAGAATAACCTAAAGTGGCTCCGATGCGATATTCATCAACGGTATGATTAAGGGAGACGGTTTCATTTCGGGTCTGAAGCGTTTTTCCTTGTAATGTATAGTTACGGTCAACTTCCCGACGTTCCATCCCGGCAAATATCTTGTATATTAAACCATCATTTTTTGATGTATGCATTAACCCACGAGTAGCAAGCAGACCATACCCGTTATCTGAGTTCAGGGTTTTGTCATTGCCTATGGCAAGCGTTGCACCGTATCCTACATATTCAAAAAGATTTCCGCTTACCGCGGATATTTCTGGATAAATACCAACATTCGTTCCCAGGATATCCACATCAGGAGTCAGCGATAGCATTCCTTTAACCGTATACCCATAGCGATTTTCGATTTGATCATCCCATGCTTGATATTTTTCAGCATTAATCATTTGATGAGCTTTATTCTGGACTTGTTGACCGCCAGCATCTGGTCCAATCACGCCGACGTCTGTCCCCAGGCGATAGCGAAACCAGCTATTTGCTACAGAATTCCATTCAACACCCGTGTACAGAAAGGCACTAAAAGCTCTGTCTCCGGTTATTGCTGTCGGTAACCGCTTGTTGTCTCCTGATGGTGAGTAGATATCTTGTGCGATATGAAACGATAACTGGCTTGAGTCTGTAACATCATGGCTATAACCCAGGAAGAGACCTTGTGTATAATCATCGCGAGCTTCATCTTTATGACTATAAATTTTGTTAAGCGCAGGCTGAAAGATACCTGCGTCATCATTTGACAATGATAATGCGATGCTATCAGCCTGAACAACAGGTGTCATGAAAAACAGTGTGAATAACGCAATGCGGGTTAATGACTTATTCATAAGCAGCCTCCTGAGAATTTCCCTTTTTTAATCGGCCAGGTATTACTTTGTTCATAAATTAACATAAAATAAACATCCTGCTTTCTGCAATAAAATGTTCTTAATGTGTTATTTTTTTATCGCTTTATATGGCTGATGTGTGGTAAAAGTTTTTTCAGGAGGGATGGGTATGAACAGTCATGCACTTTTGAAAAACTCTTCAGTATTTATTGCATATAGGGGATATTCTTGATGGAGTTGTGCGTTTTTACGGGGGGATATTGTTTTTTTTCTGTAAAACAAAAAGATAAATAAGTGTTATTCCTGTCCTGAAGAACAGGATATAATGCATGTCATCGACTCTACTGCAATGAATATGTTCAATTTGGTTATGCTTTTTTATGCAAAAAAAACCGCATATTGCTATGCGGTAAACCATTGGGAAGAATATTAAACACATCTGAATTTCGCAAGAACACTGTAATAAATAGCGAAGGTTTATTCAATGTGTCATAGGCTAATTATGCTGAACTTTGCATATTATTATCATTTTGTTTCTTTTTTGCGTGATGATAGAGTGTAACATGGCTATGAGAACACACTATTTTATCAATCCGTACGGACAAATGGCTATTCTGCAGTGTAGAGCACTTGTACAATGGGCTCCTTTAATGCTTTGCCTTCCAGGACATTCATTGCTGCACTCGATTATTTTCCAGAAGGTCTTGTTAAAGGGAGTGACGTTATAAATTGTCAATGGAAAAAATTTCCCGTCAATGTAAATCCCTGAGTCAGTCTGCGAGACACTGGAACCTGGAGGAAGGAAAACATCAGATTCATACCAAATAATAAGCTTTATTTTACACCAGAGGATTGAAAATGAAATTCCACTCGAAGAACAGACAATAGTGTCAACAACTAACCATTCCATATTAGAGACCTTAACATTACTAATGACAATTTTTCATAGATGAAAAGTGTAGTTGTTTTTTGATAACTCATTGAAAAAGATCATTTTTTTGATTGTGTTTTTGTTCGTGAGTGATTGATTTTATTATTATAACGATCTTTTGTTGAATCTTTTTGTTTCACTTTTTTAATATTTGTATTTCTTTTTTATAAGTCTTTATAAAATTAGTGGTCAAATTATAAACATGGATTTTTTCAGGGTGAGAGGGAATTATTTAATCTGTGATACCCCTATTTGTCATTGTGCATAGTGACATGCCTTATCCTTTTCTTTAGCGATGGTGATACAGTCTGTATGTTGAAGGTCGATTCTTATGACTAGTACAAATTATGTTGCACCTGGGAGGCCAGTTATCACGTTAAGTCGTGGTTATGTCTCTTGTGGGCGCTAATGGAAGAAGGCTTTCGCGTAGTGAAAAATAACGGCGTCGGCCTGGTAGTGGTCTCTCTTTCTTATGCGATGAGGTTCATTGGAATAGTGGCGTGGGATGAATGTTTATGTGATAAGATGATTATACAGTAATCCCTATGTTAACTATTTATGGTTCATTAACTATAAGGTTGGCTGGCAATGAATACGCTACTTTTTCGATTAATAATGTTTATATTCATGTTTGGTTCTTTCCCATTACAGGCGGAAGTGCCAGATGACATGAAGCTTGAACGAGTTGTGATAGTAAGTCGCCACGGTGTAAGAGCACCAACAAAGTTCACCCCATTGATGCAGGAAATCACACCTTACCATTGGCCGCAATGGGATGTTCCGCTGGGCTGGTTGACGGCTCGGGGTGGTGAGCTTGTCACCGAAATGGGACGATATCAACAAAAAGTATTAATCGATAACGGCGTTCTGGAAAGTAACGTATGTCCGTCACAAGAACAGGTGGCAGTTATTGCTGATACCGATCAGCGCACTCGTAAAACCGGTGAGGCATTTCTGGCTGGATTTGCGCCGGGATGTAAAAATAAGGTTCATTATCAAAAAGAGCACGATAAAAAAGATCCTCTTTTTAATCCAGTAAAAATGGGGGTGTGTGCTTTTAATGTACTAAAAACTCAGGAAGCGATTCTGACACGTGCCGAAGGAAACATTGAACGGTACACTCAGCGTTATGACTCTGCATTCCGTACTCTGGAACAGGTTCTCAATTTCTCCCGGTCAGCAGCATGCCGATCAACCAGCCAGTCTGGTTGTACGCTACCAGGAACCTTACCTTCAGAACTCAGGGTTTCTGCGGATACCGTTTCCTTATCTGGCGCGTGGAGTCTTTCTTCCATGCTGACGGAAATATTTCTATTGCAAGAGGCGCAGGGAATGCCAGAGGTTGCGTGGGGGCGAATTCATGGGGAGAAAGAATGGACAGCGTTATTAAGTCTGCATAATGCTCAGTTTGATCTTTTGCAAAGAACTCCCGAAGTTGCCCGCAGCAGAGCAACACCATTACTCGATTTGATCAGCGAAGCATTAGTGAGTAATGGGTCAACAGAAAATCATTACGGAATTAAATTACCCGTCTCATTATTGTTTATTGCTGGTCATGATACCAATCTTGCAAATCTCAGTGGGGTATTTGATCTTAACTGGTCTCTACCTGGGCAGCCAGATAATACACCTCCTGGCGGGGAGCTGGTTTTCGAAAGATGGACGCGAGTGAGTGATAACACTGACTGGATTCAAATTTCGTTTGTTTATCAGACTCTCCAACAAATGCGTGAGTTTAAACCTTTTTCATCTTCGTCTCTCCCAAACAAGATTGTGCTTACGTTGCCCTCTTGTCAGGATAAAAATCCTGAGGGTATGTGTCCATTAAAGCATTTTATTGACATTGTGCAGACAGCACGTATTACACAATGTGCAGTGATGGCTGATGTAAACCGTTAAATATAATTCGTAGAGAATAGGGAGATTAAGAACGGTAGTGACAAACAGGTGAACGTTTAAAAGCGAAGTTTTGGGAATTTCAGGTGCGCATTTTGGGGCAGGATTTGGAAGCAAATCCCTCTTTAATATTTCGATATTATTATAATGTTTTGATGCTGTTTTTTGTCTGCGTAGTTTATGCTGATGATGGTGTTGTGGGGATCAATATTTCGTAAACCGGGGAAGGGACGTGCCGGGGGCGGCGCGAGCCATGCGCGAAAGTCGGCCCGGTGACGTCGTGTCACCGGGCAAGTGATTATTTCAGCTCATCCACCATGGCGATGGCTCGACCAATATAATTGGCCGGAGTCATGGCTTTCAGGCGGGTTTTCTCGTCATCCGGCAGCGGCAGGCTGTCGATGAATTGCTTCATGCCTTCCGCGTCGACACGTTTACCACGGGTTAACTCTTTCAGCTTTTCGTACGGTTTTTCAATACCGTAACGACGCATCACGGTCTGGATCGGTTCTGCCAGTACTTCCCAGTTATGATCCAGTTCGTCCAGCAGATGGTCGCGGTTCACTTCCAGCTTGCTCACCCCTTTCAACGTGGACTGGTAGGCGATCAGTGCATAGCCGATACCCACACCCAGGTTACGCAGAACGGTGGAGTCCGTCAGATCGCGCTGCCAGCGGGAAACCGGCAGTTTGCTCGCCAGATGTTGCAATACCGCATTAGACAGACCCAGGTTGCCCTCGGAGTTTTCGAAGTCGATTGGGTTCACTTTGTGCGGCATGGTGGAAGAACCAATCTCACCGGCAATGGTTTTCTGTTTGAAGTGGTTCAGCGCGATGTAGCCCCAGACGTCACGATCGAAATCGATCAAAATGGTGTTAAAGCGGGCGATGCAGTCAAACAGTTCGGCAATGTAGTCGTGCGGCTCGATCTGCGTGGTGTACGGGTTCCACTGAATACCCAGCGAGGTGACGAACTCTTCACTGAATTGATGCCAGTCTACTTCCGGGTAAGCGGCGATGTGGGCATTATAGTTGCCGACGGCACCGTTGATTTTACCGAGAATTTCCACCTGATTAAGCTGGCGGAACTGACGCTCCATACGATAAGCGACGTTAGCCATCTCTTTGCCCAGCGTTGACGGCGTAGCCGGTTGGCCGTGGGTACGGGAGAGCAGGGGAATGTCGCGATACTGTACGGACAGATCTTTGACCGCGTCGATCAGTTGACGCCAGTAAGGCAGCACCACTTCATCGCGGGCGGTTTTCAGCATCAGCGCGTGAGACAGGTTATTGATGTCTTCCGAGGTGCACGCAAAGTGAATGAATTCGGATACTGCATGCAGTTCCGGCACATTCGCCACTTTTTCTTTCAGAAAATACTCAACCGCCTTGACGTCGTGGTTGGTGGTGCGCTCGATAGTTTTAATACGCGCGGCATCTTCTTCATTGAAGTTCGCGACGATAGCGTCGAGGAAACCGATTGCGTCGGCAGCAAAAGCAGGAACTTCCTTGATCGCTGCGTGCGCGGCCAGTTTTTGCAGCCAGCGTACTTCTACCTGTACGCGGTATTTCAGCAAACCGTATTCGCTGAAAATCCCGCGCAGCGCGCTGACTTTATCGCCGTAGCGTCCATCGACAGGGGAAACGGCGGTCAGTGAGGATAATTCCATAGATCACAACTCCGGGGTTAAATGAGCAAGAATTTGTTTTGCCTGAGTGGTCAGGCGATTACGAGAAAACATGAGCTGCAGACGTCCACCGCCAACCTGGTGCCAGAGCACGGCAGCGCGAATGCCCGCCAGAAGTGAGGCGCGAACCTTGGCCTGTACCTGCGGGCTCTGCAATACAGCAGGGGAACCGGTCACCTGAATGCGCGGACCGAGCGGGCTGATGACATCGACATAAATTCCGGCCATCGCGCTCATCAGCGTTTCGGATTGCAGATCAAAGTGATCGAGCTGGCGTTGCAGGCCGTTGATCCGCTCGCCCAGTGTATCCAGAGCACCTTTGGCGGCGGTGAGTTTACGCTCGAGTACCATCAGACTTAGCGTGTAGCGGGTCAATTCCGCGTTCAGCCCCTGACGGCTGCTGGCATTCAGTACGCCGAGCAGGGTTTCCAGGCCGAGACGCAGATTCGCCTCGCTGCCGCCGAACACGCCCAGCGTTGAGCTGGGGTTCATATCGATAACGCTGTTCAGTGAGACGTGGAGCGCATCGGCATCACAATGTCCCTGGTGCGCCAGTTGTTGCACCAGGCGTGCAGACTGGCAGATCCCAGCCAGTGCGAGGGTGATGTCATAATAATTCTTTGCCACGGTCACTGCTTCCTTGTATCAGTCTGTTAAGAATAATTATACCGGCAGGGGCAGTCGCTGCTCGATAATACCGCCGCCGAGGCACACTTCGCCGTTATAGAAGACCGCTGACTGGCCCGGCGTGACGGCGGCAACCGGCTCGTCAAACATCACTTCTACGCGTTCGGCGTCCAGCGCTTTGACGGTGCACGGAATATCAGTCTGGCGGTAGCGGGTTTTCACTGTGCAACGCATTGTGCCGGTGAACGGCAGGCGATCAACCCAGTGTAGTTGCTGCGCAATCAGGCCGACGGACATCAGACGCGGATGCTCATGACCCTGAGCGACCACCAGAATGTTGTTCTCAACGTCTTTATCCACCACGTACCACGGATCTTCCGTGCCTTCTTTGGTGCCACCGATGCCCAGACCTTTACGCTGACCCAACGTGTGGTACATCAGCCCCTGATGCTGACCAATCTCTTCGCCGTCCACGGTAATGATTTTACCCGGCTGCGCTGGCAGATAACGGCCCAGAAATTCGCGGAACTTGCGTTCGCCGATGAAACAAATGCCGGTAGAATCTTTTTTCTTTGCGGTAACCAGTCCCAGGTCTTCGGCAATTTTGCGCACCTGCGGTTTTTCCAGTTCGCCGACCGGGAACAGACTTTGTGCGATCTGCTCATGGCCCAGCGTGTAGAGGAAGTAGCTCTGATCTTTATTGCTATCTAAGCCGCGAAGCAGGCGACTTTTGCCGTCGACATCCGCCCGGCGGACATAATGCCCGGTAGCGATATAATCAGCGCCCAGATCTTCTGCGGCGAACTCCAGGAAGGCTTTAAATTTGATCTCTTTATTGCACAGAATATCCGGATTCGGCGTACGGCCAGCTTTGTACTCTTCAAGAAAGAGCTCAAAGACGTTATCCCAGTATTCTGCGGCAAAGTTTACGGTATGCAGTTCAATGCCGAGCTTGTCGCAAACGGCCTGAGCGTCAGCCAGATCGGCGGCCGCAGTGCAATATTCCTCACCGTCGTCCTCTTCCCAGTTCTTCATGAACAGGCCTTCTACCTGATAACCCTGTTGTTGCAACAGCCAGGCGGAAACGGAGGAATCGACACCGCCGGACATGCCGACGATCACTTTTTTTGGGCTTTCTGACATTGGAATACTCACGACATTGAACTTCAAGGCGGCGTATTCTATCACGCACCCCTTTTAGTTGACACCCTCTGTAAACGGCCAGTTAAATGCGCCGATCGTCTCCAGTGGGTAACGCACGCCTTTTTGATAGCAACGAACACTTTCGGCAACCAGCGGAGAACGCAGGTTTGGGGCGGTAAGGATGGTGTCGGCGCTCACCCACCGGCAGCAGTCGATATCGCTGTCATGGGGTTCGGTGTCGCACATATTGGCAAGTTCAATCGAAAACAGGAAACGCAAAAACGGCGTATTGTCCGGCGCAATCCACTGATGCATGCGAATGAAGTGCTGAGGCTGCGCCTGGATGCCGGTCTCTTCCCACAGTTCACGCGTGGCGGCCTGGACTAACGTTTCGTCGGCTTCCAGATGTCCGGCGGGCTGGTTCCACAGCGCTTTACCGTTGATGGTCTCTTCAACGATTAAAAACTTATCCTCTGCATGGACGATGCAGGCGACCGTGACGTGCGGTTTGAACATGATTTATCCTTTCTTTTGATCAGTGACATCCCGCCATTCACCGTTGCTCAGGTTTCCCAGGGTGTAATCACCCATCGCATAGCGGATCAGGCGCAGCGTGGGGAAGCCAACATGCGCGGTCATTCTCCGCACCTGGCGGTTACGTCCTTCATATAAGGTCACTTTCAGCCAGGCGGTGGGGATGCTTTTACGTTCGCGAATCGGCGGATTGCGCGGCCACAGCCATTCAGGTTCCTCGACGATCTCAACTCCTGCGGGCAGGGTAGGACCATCGTTCAGCGTCACGCCATTGCGTAACGCTTCCAGCGCTTCCGCTGTCGGTTCGCCTTCCACTTGTACGTAGTAAATTTTCCCGGTGCGCTTGCCGGGTTGTGTCAGACGCGCCTGCAATGCGCCATCATTGGTGAGCACCAGCAACCCTTCGCTGTCTCTGTCGAGACGACCTGCGGCATACACGCCCTGCACAGGGATAAAATCTTTTAACGTGCGGCGTCCGGCCTCGTCGGTAAATTGTGGCAAAACATCGTAAGGTTTATTGAACAAAACCACGCGTTTTGGCTGGTTTTCTTTCCGGGGCTTAGTGACTTGTAGTTGGCTGAATCGCTCAACCCGGTGATTTCTAAAAGAAGTTTTTTGCATGGTATTTTCAGATCTTATCAATTGCCGCATTATAGCCTAATAACGAGTGTCTTTCATGGCAGCGAACATTAGGGTAGTATTGACATGCTCATTACAAAACATTAACAAAAAATTGCTCTAACGCAGTCGTGCAGCAGGACGCAAAGGCACATGCAGCGCGATGACAGACGAGCAAACCAGAAGCGCTCGAAGGAGAGGTGAATGGAAAGCAAAGTAGTTGTTCCGGCGGAAGGTAAGAAGATCACCCTGCAAAACGGCAAACTCAACGTTCCTGAGAATCCGATTATCCCGTTTATCGAAGGCGACGGTATCGGTGTTGACGTAACCCCTGCCATGCTGAAAGTGGTCGATGCCGCTGTCGAGAAAGCCTATAAAGGCGAGCGTAAAATCTCCTGGATGGAAATTTACACCGGTGAGAAATCTACCCAGGTATACGGCCAGGACGTCTGGCTGCCAGCTGAAACTCTGGATCTGATTCGTGACTACCGCGTGGCGATTAAAGGCCCGCTGACTACCCCAGTCGGTGGCGGTATTCGCTCTCTGAACGTTGCGCTGCGTCAGGAACTTGACCTGTACGTCTGCCTGCGTCCTGTTCGTTACTATCAGGGCACTCCAAGCCCGGTTAAACATCCGGAACTGACCGATATGGTTATCTTCCGTGAAAACTCAGAAGACATTTACGCCGGTATTGAGTGGAAAGCGGATTCTGCAGATGCGGAAAAAGTGATCAAATTTCTGCGTGAAGAGATGGGCGTGAAGAAAATTCGCTTCCCTGAACACTGCGGTATCGGTATCAAACCATGCTCCGAAGAAGGGACCAAGCGTCTGGTTCGCGCGGCGATCGAATATGCAATCACTAACGACCGTGACTCTCTGACCCTGGTGCATAAAGGCAACATCATGAAGTTCACCGAAGGCGCGTTCAAAGACTGGGGTTACCAGTTAGCGCGTGACGAATTCGGCGCTGAACTGATCGATGGCGGCCCGTGGATGAAAATCAAGAATCCAAATACTGGCAAAGAGATTGTGGTCAAAGATGTGATCGCTGATGCGTTCCTGCAACAGATCCTGCTGCGCCCGGCGGAATACGATGTGATTGCCTGTATGAACCTGAACGGTGACTACATTTCTGACGCCCTGGCAGCACAGGTAGGCGGTATTGGTATCGCCCCTGGCGCTAACATCGGTGACGAGTGTGCGCTGTTTGAAGCAACGCACGGTACGGCGCCGAAATATGCCGGCCAGGACAAAGTGAACCCGGGCTCTATCATCCTGTCCGCTGAGATGATGCTGCGCCACATGCAGTGGTTCGAAGCCGCAGACCTGATTGTTAAAGGGATGGAAGGCGCGATTGCCGCGAAGACCGTGACCTATGACTTCGAACGTCTGATGGAAGGCGCTAAGCTGCTGAAATGTTCAGAGTTTGGTGACGCAATCATCGCGAATATGTAATAGCGATAATTGTTAAATCTATTAACGGGAGCGTAACGCTCCCGTTGTTTTTTGTTAGGCTGCTAACGGTTATCAAAATTTTATCAAAACAAGTTATCAAAACCCCCTGGTAGTCTGGGGGAGGCTGGTCGATCAGATGACAGCTCCACTGCCCGGTTCCCATTAGGCATTTCTCAGTTTTGGTGGTGGATGCTCGTTAATAGTTTGGTCCGTTCTGTGCCAGGAGCGGGCGTCTTATTCGCATGTTTGAAACAACATCTTTAGGCCGTTTTTCGCTCATAAGGAACAATCCTGCTCATCTCTCCCACATTAAAGAGATTAGAGTATGAACACCGCCACTCAGGGTGAGATCATGGACGAACGGTGATGGCATCAGGGATGGTGAAAGACCAGCGAATAACCCTGCTCGTGCCAATGCTGAAGCAATTCCTGCTGGCGGCGGGTCGGTTCGATGCCGGTCCAGACAAACAACTGTTGTCCAGGAAAGAGTTCCGGACGTGGAGAATCCAGCGGTTCAGCCAGTACGGCGATGTGCCAGCCTTGCTGAGACAAACGCCAGGCTTCCAGCCACAGACGTGCGCGGTCTTCGGTATCCCAGCCAATCAACAACGCATCTTTGCCTGCTTTTTTGCGGGCTTCGGACATACAGGCGGTCACAAATTCAATCAGCACGCCATCAAGCAAGCTGCACATGATGCGGGCCGTATTATGGTCGAGGCTAAGGCGTTGGCGTACGGGAACGAAAATGTGATCGATAAGATCGTCTGAAGTATGCTCACGGGCAAGAGCACCGATTTTGGCCCGTAACCTGTCCGGATGAGCAAAACGCAGCACGCCCATCATTTCTTCCTGCAAAGTGGTCCAGTCATTATGGGTTGCCACAATGCTTTGTTCCAGCAACACTTTGACCTTGCTTACCGGCACACCGCTTTTAATCCATCGCTTGATCTCTTCAATGCGCTGGATATCTTCTTCATCAAACTGACGATGGCCGCCTTCGCTGCGCCGGGGCTTTAACAATCCATAGCGCCGTTGCCAGGCGCGCAGGGTAACGGGGTTGATACCGCATCGTTCAGCGACATCGCCTATGCTGTAAAATCCCATAGTGTCCCTCATACGTGGACCGAATCGTTCCTTACAAACTAACGAATCAGCCGTGTTTGTACAATTTATTATTTATTGTACAACAGCCTCGTACTAAGCCTAGCTAAAAATAATGAACGTCAGGTAAACAAGACTGATGAGACAGGAAACGTGTACAGCATCCCCTGATGGTGTAGCGAGGTTCACCTGCCGCCATGAATACAGCAGGCGAAATAAGAGGATTACAGCGGTGTTTTTTTCTCAGGCCATGCAACCGGTGGAATTCCACAGAAGCAAGGCGCGGCAAAAAGATGCCCCTGGAACTGAGAAATACCCGCCGATTCCAGCCACATCCACTCTTCGGGCTTTTCAACCCCGACGGCTGATATCGCAATTTCCAGAGACGCACAGCACTTAATCATGGCCTGGATGATGGCCTGTCGTGGGCCGCTTTTATGAACATCGCAAATGAGGTCGCGATTAATTTTGATGCGATCGGGTTGGAACTGCGCCAGCAGCCGCAGACCGCCAAAACCGGCACCAAAGTGATCGAGGGCGATACTGATCCCAGAGGATTTCAGGGTTCTCACCGTCTCCGTAAAGGCTTCAAACTCGGAGATAACCTCGCGTTCAGTGAACTCAACGATGATCTGTTCCGGAACAAGACCACTGTCAGCAATGGCATTGAGCAAATAGCTGGCTGCATCCGGCACCTTCACCAACGTCATGGGCAACAGATTCACGGACAAAACCTGATCGCGCAGACCCAGTGAGGTCGCCAGTGTAAAAGCGACTTTCTTACTTTCCAGGTCGGCCAGATAAATATCGTCGCCCTTAATATTGTCAAAATAGCGCTGTGGCGAATCACCCGAACGGGTTCGCAGCAGCGCTTCCAGGGAGACAATTTCCTGAGCAAAAGGATCGATGATGGGCTGAAAAGCAAAGCTGCAATTGGCCTCCTCACTGACTGACGTCAGGGGAATCGTGCGAGCGGATTCGGTCGCAATAAAATCCCACGTGTCAGAGGGAGGGATCTCAAAATAGTTCTCTTTTTCAGTGGCTTCCACGAAGGTGCGGAAAAACTGCAGCGCACGGTCGTTGTAGGTAAGTTGGTATCGGGATGTGCCCTTATCGAGAATGGTCTGTAATACCTCCTCCCGATCATGTTCCCGTAAATCAAATAGCTCCATTCCCACTTTCCCAAAGCGGCGGGAGGGACCGTGATCGCACAGCAGTTCGACAACATTATAGTGGCGCTTGTCTTCACAAATCGCCTGATAAATAGCCCTTACGTTTTCATCAGGGCCTTCAAGCAGCTGAAAAAAATGTGTGCCGTTAAACAGCAAAATGCCTGTCACGTCAGCACGCCCATTTGTAAGGTTAGCGGCGGCGACCATACTTTCGAGCGCCTTCACCGGGACGTCATCACAGAGATGACTGCGGTAGATAATGGTAGTGAGCATGATTTTCCGGCATTGAGGAATGATGTTTAACCCTAACAGAACGGAGGAGATATAACACATTAAATTAACGAAAGTTTTACTTAAGAGTGGCGGGTGGGGTTGGAAGTGGAGGATAACGATGGCATCACCAAAAAATGAGCCTCAAAGTAGTGTACAGATAACTATCAGAACAATACCTATATATAAGTTATAACTAATTGAAAATAAATCATTAGCACTTTTTGTCAAAAATGAAATCATGCATTTGTACAGGTTTTGTGTACAATTTTTCTAACTTTGAATAACGCAGCATTAACCTTTTACTGATTCGCACAGGAGAGACTCATGCAGCAAAATGGTTACATTTCAGATACAGCTAACGCCATTGCGCAGTATTTCAGTAAGGCCAATTTGCCGACTCAGCAGGAAACATTGGGGCAGATTGTGGTGGAAATTCTAATGGACGGGCGCAATCTGAATCGCAAGACACTGTGTACAAAATTACTTGGTCGTCTGGAAAAAGCGACCTGTGTAGAAGAGGAGGGTCATTATAACGCGCTGATTGGTTTGCTTTTTGAGCGCTGAGCCCTTGTATTAAAATCGTGAATCAACATGATGCTGTGTTCCTGTCCTTGGCAACACGGCAGAAGAGAGAATGATGATGAACAGAAGTGACATTGAACAACTCACAGACGAACTTATCGGCCAGGCAGTGTTGACGCTGCTGAAACGTAAAGCGGCGGTGAATTCAATGGCCCTGGTCACTCAACTCCGCGTTATGCAGGAAACTGAAATGGACGCCCGTCGTCGAGAGGTATTTCCGCTAATTATTTCTTACATTGAAGCGGTGATAGCTGATAAAGCAACGTCAACACCGACATCCAGACATAGCGGTCAAATGGACACCGTCCGCTCACTTTCAGGGACAACCCTGAAGCCAGGAAAAGGAAAAATTCACTAAACGCTTAACTTTTAATGATGGTGGAAATGATGAACACAGCAATCACACAACAACCTGATATTTATAGTGCTTTGCCTGATCACGTCCTTTCAGATTATTTTCGTCATGCCGGCGACGCCCTTGCTGAAGAAGCAATGGTTTTGGGCGCAGCTATACGCCATATTCTTATAAAGGGTGAGCATATTAATAACAAAAATATCATTTTATCTCTGATACAAACGCTGGAAGTCACGGATGACATCGTACATGCAGATGTGATAAGAAAAACCCTGGAAATAGTTGTCGGACATACTATAGACGATATTTGATGTATTTAACGGGGGGAGTCAATTTTCTGCTCTATTTAAATGCTCAGCGTTGGGTCAGTCGATTATTGCCGACCTT
>NZ_CP070239.1:4082650-4082980 GCF_016906145.1 Citrobacter sp. MGH 55 | reverse complement strand
TGCCGACCTCTGGTTGTCCAATAATTATCTCAGGTGGGGAATGGAAAGCATTTTAGAACACATCTCCTTTGGGAATACTGCAATACGATACGTGTTTTTAACCGAGAACCAATACATTGACGTCCTGAAATATAACTGCGATCGAGGTGGCAGCAAAATTATTCTCATGACGGAAGTGACGTTTGGAACAAACGTGCAGAATGTTCAGGTGGTGCGAAGATTTAAAACTTGAGGCGATTCAGTCGCTAATGTGTAATTATCCCAGAAAGCTACATCGGCTACATTTGAATCCCTTTGGAGTCTGGATAAGTCTATGTCTGTTTTTCGCTT
>NZ_CP070239.1:4061619-4082607 GCF_016906145.1 Citrobacter sp. MGH 55 | reverse complement strand
TTCAAGGTGGCGTTGGGATGCTTAAATTTTCACAACGCTACTTTGCTCCATCCTTTGCCGCAGTCATCGTGATAACGTTCGGTTTGTTGATGCGTTTTATGGCCAGGTAGTTTTTGTATATCTAAGCCCTGTTCTTTGTGCAGCCGTTCAGATAATAATCTCTGTTCATGGAAAATTGCTGGCGTTCCTTCTCCCCATTCAATGCCTGCAAGGTCTCTTGCTTTGCTAAAATTGATGCGTCACATGCAGTAGTTCGAAGCCGCAGATGCGATCATCAAAAACATGTAATCCAGATTCTGGGCTGTATGTGAACGGGAGCCATCAGGCTCCCGTTATTACGTCCGTTCCGCTATCCTATCGCCTCGCAAAGGCGCGTCTTCATGTCACTATAGGCCTGCGCGGCATAGCGTTCAGCCCACGACTGATCGTCGATCTTCTCGACATTAACCGCACAATACTTGGTTTCCGGCGTCTTTGAGATAGGGTCGAGATTATCCTGCGTGAGTTCATTACACGCGCCAATCCACCATTGATAGGTCATGTATACCGCTCCCTGATTGATGCGCCCGGAGACATCCGCCCGACTGATCACTTTTCCCCGACGTGAACTGACCCACACCAGGTCGCGATGGCGAATTCCTGCCTTTTGCGCATCCTGCGTGCTGATCTGCACATAGCCTGGCTCATCGGCAAGCGCCTGCAGGGCGGCACAGTTGCCGGTCATGGAACGACAGGAGTAGTGACCGACTTCGCGCACCGTACACAGAACCAGCGGATAGGCCTCGTCAGGCACTTCCGCGGGTGCGCGCCAGGGTGCAGCAAACAGCTTGCCTTTACCGTCTGGCGTGTCGAAGCGGCTGTTTTCATACAGATAGGGTGTGCCGGGATGGTCGAGGTCGGGGCAGGGCCACTGGATATGCCCCATGTCGCCCATCTTTTCCCAGGTGACGCCGTAGAACAGCGGACACAGTTCACGCATCTCATCCCAGATCTGTTGATTGTTTTGATAGTGCATGGGATAGCCCATTTCACTGGCGAGCAGGCTGATAATTTCCCAGTCTCGCTTCACGTCGCCAGTGGGGTCAACGGCCTTTTCGAAACGCTGGAAGCCGCGATCGGCGCAGGTGAATACGCCGCCGTGCTCGCCCCAGGAGGTGGCGGGTAAAATGACGTCCGCCATCTCGGCGGTTTTGGTCATAAAGATATCCTGCACCACGACAAAATCCAGCGCCGCGAAACCGTCACGCACCAGCCCCAGATCGGCTTCCGTTTGCAGCGGATCTTCCCCCATGATGTAGTAGGCTTTTATTTTCCCTTCCAGCGCCAGATGCGGGACTTCGGTAATGCGTGTGCCTACCTTGTCATCCATCCGGCTGGCGTCAATGCCCCAGGCTCTGGCGAACTTCTCTCTGACGGCCGCATCGGTGACATCCTGATATCCCGGAAAAAGATTTGGTAATACGCCCATGTCGCAGGCACCCTGGACGTTGTTCTGCCCGCGAACCGGGCCGACGCCGACGTGTGGACGACCCAGGTTACCGGTCAGCAGGGCAAGGCTCGATAATCCACGCACCACGTCCACGGCCTGACCGAACTGCGTCACGCCCATTCCCCACATCACTGTCGCGGAAGGGGCGGCGGCAAAGGTCCGCATCGCCTGACGAACCTGCGACGCCGGAACGCCGGTTAAATGCTCGACCGCTTCCGGCGCATAGTCTTTAACCGTTTGCCAGTAACCATCCAGCCCCTGCGTGTGCTTATTCACGTACTCCTTGTCGTAAAGCAGTTCGTCAATGAGGACGTAACCAAACGCATTCACCAGCGCCATGTTGCAACCGTTATTCAGTTGCAGATGCTGGTCAGCAATGCGAGCAGTTTCAATACGGCGGGGATCGCAGACGATGATCTTCGCGCCATTCTGCCGCGCTTTGATCACCCGGCGCGCCACAATTGGGTGAGAGTCTGCGCAGTTATAACCGAAGATCAGCAGACATTTTGAGTTTTCGATGTCGCTGATGGAATTACTCATTGCACCATTGCCCAGCGTTTCCTGGAGGCCAGCGACCGAAGGCCCGTGACACACGCGGGCGCAGCAGTCCACGTTGTTGGTGTTGAGAACCGCACGCGCGAATTTCTGCATCACATAGTTGGTTTCATTGCCGGTACCGCGAGAGGAACCGGTTGTCATAATGGCGCGGGGGCCCGCGCTGTCGCGAATTTCCAGTAAACGTCGGGCGGTATAGCGAATCGCTTCATCCCAGGTGACCGGGGTAAATTTGTCGCCTTTCTGGTAGCGGATCAATGGGCGGGTGAGGCGGGGAGTCAAAAGGCGGGTATCGTTAAGGAAATCCCAACCATAGTACCCTTTCAGACAAAGTTGGTTCTGGTTGGTTATGCCCTCCGCCGCTTCGGCGCGGAGGATTTTATTATTCTCAACAACAAGCTTGAGCTTGCACCCGGCCCCACAATAGGGGCAAACACTGGTGATTTTTTTCATCAATAACAGACCTGTTAAAAGCTGAAATAGCGCGAATTGTGGCGAAGCCTGAGCGCAAAGGCTGAAGCTTCGGGTTGTCGTCATGACGCAGGGGATAAGCACAATACGTGCCAGAGTGGCAAAGCCTGGGCTGACGCGGAACGAGGCACAAGCTGCAGGAAAAATGACAGAGGATTCGACATAAATGACGAACGGACGTCAAAAAAAAGCCCGCACAGAGGCGGGCAAGACATACTGGAAGCAATGTGAGCAATGTCGTACTGAATACCCGAGTTATTTACTCAACTATTCAGTGATGAGAAAGATAATCTTTATCATCTAAACTTGCAACCCCAACTTTTGTGGGAGAAATCAGAAAGCTAAATTAAGTGATGTTCATCACAAACTTCAATTTCCTGACATTGTGCTATCCTTTTTAACGGCGAATAAACCGCTACTGTAAAATCGATAAGTGAGGAAAAAATGGGCATTATTTCATGGATTATTTTTGGTTTGATTGCAGGTATTCTGGCGAAGTGGATTATGCCTGGTAAGGATGGTGGTGGATTCTTTATGACGATCATTCTGGGGATCGTCGGTGCCGTAGTGGGCGGCTGGATCAGTACGCTGCTTGGTTTTGGGAAAGTCGATGGCTTTAATTTCGGCAGCTTTGTGGTGGCGGTTATTGGTGCTATCGTCGTCCTGCTTATTTACAGAAAAATCAAAAGCTAAGGCGCAATAATTGACTGACAAAAGGCGACCTGAGGGTGGCCTTTGTCATTTCAGGCCTGGCGTCACCACCAATCCAGTTCGGTACCCAGCACCACGACTATCGCGACGACAATCATAATCAGCGTCGTTTTTTTCATGATTTACGCCCCCGGTGCGGCATAGCCACCGATAAAAAACCAGGCCAAAAAAACCACGGCCGTAATAAAAATGACGACGGGAAACAGTATGCCCAGTCTCATGCGATCACCTGTCTGAATTATGCAAAGAGCTGCAAGGATAACAGGGGTTAATGGGTGACAAAAGGGGTTTTGTCCTCACGCTTTTCGCTTATTCTGCGAGTCGCCAGGACGTGACAAGTACGCTTTCGGCAGGCTATTATTTCTCAGAATTATCTTAAACACAGTCGCAAGCGCGCAACGAGAGAAGTATGTTCCAGCTAAAGCCGGGCACCCTGGCGCTGATTATTGGTGCGAAAACATCGGCCGGACGCGGCAATATCGGCAAGACGGTGGAATTATTCCATCTCTGCCAGCCGGGTGAGGTATTTATTAATCCCGTTAATGGATTTACCACCATGCTGCCGAAAGAGACGCCGCGTGCGCTCTGGCTGGTGACGGGGGAGGTGGTGTCGGCAAACGGGCAGCAGGGTTTTGCTTGGGTCAGAGCGGAACACTTGATGCCTCTGTTGCCGGATATTCAGCCTGAATCGACGGTTACCCGCGAATCACAACTCGCGTAGCCAGTCTGCCAGCACAAGGGCGTGATTTTGTTCTCTGTTTTTGGCGGCATACAGCAGCGTCAGTGTCTGCTGGCGGGCAATCTGCGCCAGCCGCTCGCCTTCCTTCTTCTGCGTGACAAGTTCCGCGCGGTACTGCTCAGTAAAATGCTGAAAATCGATCGTTTCTGCGTGAAAAGCTTTGCGCAGCTCTGTCGAGGGAGTGAGCGCTTTGACCCACTCATTGAGCACGAGATCCGCTTTTTTGATCCCGCGTGGCCACAGTCGGTCAACCAGCACCCGGTAGCCGTCGCTGTCTTCTGCCGGGTCGTAGACGCGTTTACACTGAATATTCATGCTTGTCATTCTCCTCAATCCAGGCGCAAAACTCATCGAGCTGTTGGTCGGAAAAAACCGTGATTCCGTGCTGGCGTAGCAGCGCGGTGGCCACTCCCATACCGGGATGACGTTGTCCGCTGAAGCTGCCGTCGTAGATAAACTGACTGCCGCATGTCGGGCTGCCGTCGGTGAGTAGCGCAACGTCACAGCCGGTCTCCTGTGCCGTGCGCAGCGCCAGCCAGGCGGCAAGCTGATAGTGCCCGGTGACATCTTGACCGTTCTTTTCCACAATGGATGCGCGCTCGTGCATCACATCGTTGCCATCGGCCCGAACAATTTCCGCCGGTGGGCGTGGTGTCGGCAAGCCTGCGGCCAGTTCAGGGCAATGGATGACCAGACGCTGTTCTGCCTGCAAACGCGCCAGTATCGCAGCGGGATGCGCTTTCTCGCTGCCGTTATAACGCACCTTCAGCCCCATCAGGCAAGCGCTCACTAAAACCTTACTTTTCATCGCATTTGCCTCGTCCGGCAGAAAAACTACTCCCGATCACTATATCACTTCGCATGCGTTCATCCCTAAATTAAGGGATTGTGATGGCAGTAAAAGATCGGTAGGCTGAGGTTCCTTATGTTGTCCCCAATTGTTCTGACGTAAGGAATTCTCCATGGAAATATCCCCTGTAAAAGATACGCTGCGGATTGCGCTGGTGGGTGATTACAACGCTGGCATCACGGCGCATCAGGCGATTCCTCTGGCCATCGACGACGCTGCTGCGGTTCTGGAACTGCTGGCGGATTACGACTGGCTGTCCAGCACTGAAATCACCAGTGCAGAAGATTTGGTGGGCTATGACGCCATCTGGGTGGTGCCTGGCAGCCCCTATAAAAATACCGAAGGCGCGTTGACGGCCATCCGTTATGCCCGCGAAAACAGCATTCCTTTCCTGGGAACCTGTGGCGGTTTTCAACACGCCATCCTTGAATATGCGCGTAATGTGCTGGGCTGGTCAGATGCTGCCCATGCGGAAACTGACACAGCAGGCCGGATGGTTATTGCGCCACTTTCCTGTTCGCTGGTGGAAAAAACCGACGAAGTTGAACTGCGGCCCAATACGCTGATTGCTAAAGCCTATGGTCAGCCGGTGATTTCGGAGGGCTATCAGTGTAACTACGGCATTGCTGAGGCGTTTGCGGCTGAACTGGATAGCGGTGATCTGCGAGTGACCGGCTGGGATGATAACGGGGATATTCGGGCGGTGGAATTGGTGACGCATCCGTTCTTTGTTGCCACGCTTTTCCAGCCCGAACGTGGCGCTCTTGCGGGGAAACCGGTTCCCCTGGCGCAAGCGATGCTGCGCGCTGCGCGAGGCTAATCAGTAGGGCAGACATCACGTCTGCCCTGAGCTTATCAGGCGGTAATCTCTTTATTTCGTCCCGCATAGAAACCGAATATCGCCATCGCTATCGCCAGCGCCGCAACGGTCAGCAGCGGGATCTGCCAGTCTCCCTGGGCGTCATGGATCCCGCCCATCAGCGGCGGCCCGCAAGCGGCTAACAGATAACCGACGGATTGCGCCATGCCGGAAAGCGCTGCTGCCTGATGCGCAGAACTGGCGCGCAGGCCGATAAAGGTCAGCCCCAGAATCATCGTTGCACCGGAGCCGAATCCAAACAGCAGCGTCCATAGCACCGCCTGATCCGGCATAAACCAGAAGCCAGCGGCACCCACAGCGCACATCAACGACACCAGTGCGGCGATGCAGCGCTGATCGTGAAAACGGTGCAGCACCAGCGGAATGAGTAAACCGGGAGAGGCGGTTGCTAACTGGAGCAAACCATGCAGCGAACCGGCCTGCGCCTCGCTGTAGCCGTGGCTAATTAAAATTGCTGGCAGCCAGCCGATAATCACGTAATAGATAAGCGAGTTAATTCCAAGAAATAACGTCACCTGCCAGGCCAGCGGTGAACGCCAGATGCCGCGTGCGTGCAGGGTGCGCGAGGTGGTTACGTTCGCGTGGGCGGTATGACGCCACTGCGGCAGCCAGATCAGCAACGCCAGTAGCGGAAACACCATCAACAGCAGCAACGCCCCGCGCCAGCCAAACCCGCTCAGCGCCAGTGGAACCACCAGCGCGGAGCCCAACGCGGCGGCAGCCCCCATCGTCAGGGAATAAGCACCGGTCAGTCTGGCGACGTGCTGCGAGAAATCGCGTTTGATAAGCCCTGGCAGCAGCACGTTGCCGAGGGCGATACCGCAGCCGATGATGGCAGTGCCAAGAAACAGTAAAGAGGCGTCCGGCAGTGAGCGCACGGCAACCCCGCCGCAAATCAGCAGCATTGCCGCGAAGAGACTGCGTTCCATGCCAATACGGCGGGCAATGCCGGCGGCAAGCGGAGAAACCAGCGCAAACGCCAGCAGCGGCAGGGTGGTTAATAATCCCGTCTGGGCGGTCGTAAGACCATAGTCCGTGCGAATCGCTTCCAGTAAAGGGGCGGCGCCGGTAAACGTCACGCGCAGCGTGGTGGCAATCATCAGGATACCGGCAATCAGCAGGGCACCGTGGTTGCCGCGTGGTGGTGAAGAAGTCATTGTTCTCTCATATCAACAGGTGAGGCCGTACCTTACCGCGTTTATCTGTGTTGTGAATCAAGCTAAAATGACAGTTTATCGCTAAATTCGGACAAAAAGATGTACAGCCTGCGACTCGACGGATATGACCCCGATCTGCACCACGATGCTGCCGTGGCGTTTCGTATCCGCGCTCGCCCTGATGAGCTGTTTAGCGCGCAGCACCAGCATCGTAAAGGGCAACTGATTATGGCACTGCATGGGGCTATCACCTGTGATGTTGAATGCGCTATGTGGATGGTGCCGCCGCAGTACGCGGTCTGGATCCCCGGCGGCATTCCCCACAGCAATCACGTAACGGCAGGCGCGGAGCTCTGCTTTCTCTTTATCGAACCGGATGCCGTCACATTACCGGGACGTTGCTGTACGTTAAAAATTTCTCCGCTTTGTCGGGAGCTGATCCTCTCGCTGGCGATGCGTAGTGACGCTCAGCGGGCAGAGCCGCAAACGCAGCGCCTGACGCAGGTCTTATTTGATGAACTTCCGCAACAACCGCAGGAGCAGATGCAACTGCCGGTTTCAGCGCACCCGAAGATCCGCCGGATGGTTGACACCATGGCGCGCGAACCGGCGCAATGGCAAACGCTGGGGCAGTGGGCCAGCGTATTTGCGATGAGCGAGCGTAACCTTGCCCGACTGGTGGTGAAAGAGACAGGGCTCAGCTTTCGTCGCTGGCGACATCAGCTACAGCTCATTCTGGCCCTACAGGCCCTGGTCGGCGGGCAGAACGTGCAGCAGGTGGCGCAACTGTTGGGGTATGATTCGACCACGGCGTTTATCACCATGTTCAAAAAAGGCCTGGGACAGACGCCAGGCCGTTATCTGGCGGGATTGACTACTGCCTTCCCACAATAAGCGAGACCAGACCGGCCGCGATAAGCGGACCAACAGGTACACCGCGAAACAGGGCCACGCCAAGCACGGTACCGACCAGCAAACCGGCGACCAGCTGTGGCTGGCTGCCCATCAGCGTCACGCCGCGGCCGCCGAGCCAGGAGACCACCACGCCAACCACAATCGCCACCAGCGATTTCCAGTTAAGGAAAGAGTGGATCAAGGTGGAAGGTGGCAGTGTCCCGCTGGCGATAGGCGCCATGACGCCGATTGTCAGGATAATAATCCCGATGGTCAGCCCCTGTTTTTCAATCCACGGGAAAAAGGTATTGAGCGGGGTAACGCGGACAATAATCAGCACCAGAATTGAAACGGCGACAGTGGTGTTATGGCTGACAAAGCCCAGAGCTGCCAGTCCGAGCAGGATCAGCAGAGTGACATCAAACATCGTGGTTTCCTTGCCAAAAAAGTTAAGCCTGTTTACTTTACGCCCAAACGCCACGCAGAACAGACTTTTTTAGAATCTGCTGGCTATTTCGGGCAAATGCCTGACGGCGAAAAACAGGCAATTTTTTATTTTGTCATCAAATTGCCATTATTGCGGACTATCAATAGCAGATGAACCGGTCTCGCTCATTTTGAGGTGTAGCCATGAACGATCAGATGTTTATTGAAACGCTCATTATTAGTTCATCCTTTTTCGCTATCGCCGCCGTTATCGTGATTTCTGTTTTAATTCTCGAACGTGGTAGCTGAACGCTTACGATGCGCGGTGAAATGCCACCAACTCTGGCCGGGCAATACGCAGATAATCGTCAGTATTGAGAATAATCGATTTCGTGAGCACGCCGGCGTTAAAGGCGATTTCACGATAACGTTCGAACAGCAGCGGATCGGCGACCAGCATTAACTGTGGATGAAAACTGAAAGGCGGGATCGCGCCAAATACGCAACCGGTGAGTTCGTCCACTTCTGCCGGGCTGGCAAGGGACGCACGCAGACCGCCAAGATACGTCGCCAGTTGACCAAGATCGGCCTGTTGGTCGGCAGGTAAAATAGCCAGTACATGCTGATTTACCCCATTCCCTTTAACTTTGCAGACCAGCGCCTTTGCTCCCTGACCCAGTGCGGTGCCCCGAATTTCTGATACGGCCTCGCATTTCCCAACAGCCTCATGGCTGACGACGCGATAACGGGCGCCCTCCAGAGACAATAAATCGAGTAAACGCTGATGGGTTTTGCTGCCTTTCTCCATTTCGCTCATTTTTTACTCCTGTTTGCGCGAAAAAACACGGTAAAGATTATCATGAACGCTGACGATTTTGATGCTTGTTGAGGTAGAGTTGCTCGTCAGAAGCGGTGTAGGCATCATGCAGCGAATCGTTCGGCTGCATGCTATAGCTGCCTGATGAAAAACGAATATCCTTCTCAGGTGCCACGGTCCGCAGGTGGTTGGCTATCCGTTCCGGCAGACGAGCCGCCATATCTGGCTGTGCGTCCACCAGAATGATGCAAAATTCATCGCCGCCCAGACGGATGGCGTAATCGCTTTTGCGCACCGACGCCTCAATCGCATTTGCCAGTAAGGTGATCGCCCGATCGCCCTCGTGGTGTCCCTGCGTATCGTTAATCATCTTCAGCTTATCGAGATCGATAGCGATAAAGGTCACTGGCGTTCCGGTGCTGACAAATCGCTGTAATCGCTGCTCAAGCGTCGGGGTTAAAATTTTACGGTTATACAGGCCTGTCATCGCATCGCTGATATTTTCACGGGTAACATTATGGTAAAGGCGAAAATGCAGCCGGACCATATTGAGGAGCAGGGCAGTTGCCAGAAGGTAAAACAGAAACAGCTTCCAGGACGAGACAATGAAATACAAGATATCGAGTGACAGCTCGACGTGCAGACCACCAGGAAGATCGCTGATGTAATTGACGTACGGGAAAAGATTATTCTCGCTTTGATGAATAATAATCGTCTTATCCGAGTCGGTATCGGTGACGCTGGCATTGAGATAACGCCAGACCAGTGGGCGGTCGTGAGTAAAAACAATATTTTGCAAGTTGTGCTTATTAATATCCACCATCACGATGCCTTTTAACTTACCGTGCAGATAGACCGGTGTTAAAAAACTCATCACGTTAAGTTCGGTACGATCATCCTGATAGATACTCGACAGCACAGTACGTCCAGAAAACAATTCATCAATATCGGCCTGATGAATACCTAATGAGCCTTTCTGTAAAAAAGCCCAGTGATGCATGGCAAACTGACGCGTATTGATCGGATCATAGAAATAAATATATTGATTTTGTAAATCCAGATAATAATGAAATTTCTCTTCTGACGTGGCGAGACCTTTTCCATAATCAATCTGTTCCCGGTTAACCTTCACGGCCTGATCAAAAGCAGGAAGCAACAACACATCGTCCGCGATACGCGCACAGTCATCAATGGAGGTTTGTAACGTACCATGGAGCGCGGGATAATTATGCTGCGTCAGATTCAAACCATACACCGAGTTAATACTTTCAAACGACTGACAAAGGGTATGGCGGGTATCCGCCGGGAGCGTTTTCTCGGGTGTTGCCAGTGTGCGCATCAGATGGGCGGCAATGCTCTGATTCTGGTATTTATCATACAGAAATGAGGAGTCTGCTTTTTCGATGATATAGCGCATATAGCCATTCATTGACTTATAGCTGGCAATAAGTTCATAGATCAAAAAGGAAGATGTCAAAACGACAACGCTTGCGGAAATAAAGAGCCTGAGCGCTTTATGGGGCAATTTCATGATAAACAACAACTCTCCAGGTCAGATAATCTATTTTATCATACGTCACAGGTGCAACCTACCGGCCAGCGGGGATATGGAGTGCAAAAGGCATGAAATGAACCAGCCAGGAGATTATTTTCCTGGCTGGCTGTCGTTTAATTGGTGCTGGTGGCACCTTGTTTATGAAAAAGTTCGCGGAACACCGGGTAAATATCATCCTGATCGCGAATATGTTGCATCGCAAAATTATCAAACGTGGCTTGCAGATGTTCATATTCGCGCCACAGGGTTTGATGCGCGCGGCGGGTAATTTCGATATAACTGTAGTAACGAACCACCGGCAGCAGTTTCTTCGCCAGAATCTCATGGCACAGCGGAGAGTCATCTGCCCAGTTATCCCCATCCGATGCTTGTGCGGCGTAGATGTTCCACTGCGCAGGATCGTAACGTTCTTTCACAACGTCATCCATCAACTTCAGGGCGCTGGAAACAATGGTTCCCCCGGTTTCCTGAGAGTAGAAGAACTCATGCTCATCGACCTCTTTTGCCTGGGTGTGGTGACGAATATAGACCACTTCCACATTCTTATAGGTTCGGCTCAAAAACAGGTAGAGCAGAATATAAAAGCGTTTGGCCATGTCTTTCGTCGACTGATCCATGGAGCCGGAGACGTCCATCAGGCAGAACATCACCGCCTGGCTGGACGGATCGGGACGCTTCTCATAATTTTTGTAGCGCAAGTCGAAGGTGTCGATAAACGGCACGCGTTCTATCTTGGCCCGCAGCTCAGCAATCTCTTTGCGTAATCGTTCCTCCTCCAGCAGTTGCGCCGGTTCGCTTTTGCTGATGGTGTCGAGATCCTGTTCCAGCGCGTGTAACTCGCGTCGTTTGCCGGCCGTCATGGCCGTGCGCCGGGCGAGAGAATTTTGCAGCGAACGCACGACGCTGATATTGGCCGGAACGCCGTTGGCGGTATAACCCGCCCGGTGCGTTTTATACTCCGTAAGCTGGCGCTGCTGGTTTTGTTTCAGGTTAGGCAGCGCTAAATCTTCGAAAAGCAGATCCAGGTATTCGTCTTTAGAGATCTGAAAGACGAATTCATCCTGGCCTTCACCGTCCTGACTGGCCTGGCCCTGTCCGCTACCTGAACCGCCGCCTCCGCCCTGCGGACGCTCGATACGGTCATTTTGTACGAAATGGTCGTTACCTGGGTGAACGCGATGGCGCAGGCCGCCGCGCCCCTGATGAAACATCGGTTCGCTGATATCTTCCGTCGGAATGGAGACAGATTCACCGCTGTCTACATCGGTCACCGAACGCTTGTTAATGGCCTCGGAGATCGACTGTTTAATTTGTGCTTTATAACGGCGTAAAAAGCGCTGGCGGTTAACCGTGCTCTTATTTTTGCCGTTAAGTCGTCGGTCAATGAACCAGGTCATATGCCCCCCGTACTGCATTTGCCAACTTTACGCTTCATCCTTCACGTTATCCCGGCGTGGCTGCATTCGCTCACCCCAGTCACGTACTTATGTACGCTCCTGGGGATTCACTCATTTGCCGCCTTGATACACCTTGAATGATTTCGCGTACAAACGAACTATTTGCCCGGTAAACGGAGAAAATCTTCCGGGTCATTTATGCTGTTAAGACGA
Organism: Citrobacter sp. MGH 55; assembly: GCF_016906145.1. Classification (NCBI taxonomy): domain Bacteria; kingdom Pseudomonadati; phylum Pseudomonadota; class Gammaproteobacteria; order Enterobacterales; family Enterobacteriaceae; genus Citrobacter; species Citrobacter sp. MGH 55. The sequence goes on along the minus strand of NZ_CP070239.1, from coordinate 4,070,453 downwards.
TTTACGTACGCGCAGATACCATTCGCACAGTAAACGCACCTGTTTACGGGTGTAGCCTTTCTCCATCATCCGGTCGACAAAGTCGTCGTGTTTCTTCTGCTCATCGGTCGAGGTTTTGGCATTGAACGAAATGACCGGCAGCAGCTCTTCGGTATTGGAGAACATTTTCTTCTCAATGACCGTGCGCAGTTTTTCATAGCTGGTCCAGTTCGGATTTCGTCCGCTGTTGTTCGCTCTCGCACGCAGCACAAAGTTGACGATTTCATTACGGAAATCTTTCGGGTTGCTGATCCCCGCCGGTTTCTCAATTTTCTCCAGCTCCGCGTTCAGCGATTCACGGTCAAACAACTGACCGGTATCCGGATCGCGGTATTCCTGATCCTGAATCCAGAAGTCGGCATACGTGACATAACGGTCGAAAATATTCTGTCCGTATTCCGAGTAGGACTCGAGATAGGCGGTCTGGATCTCTTTACCAATAAACTCGGCGTATTTCGGGATCAGATAGCCTTTCAGGAACTCGAGATAACGCTCAGCTTGCTCCTGCGGGAACTGTTCGCGCTCGATCTGCTGTTCCAGTACATAGAACAGATGAACCGGGTTCGCAGCGACTTCGACATGATCAAAGTTAAAGACGCGCGAGAGAATTTTAAACGCGAAACGGGTCGACAGACCGTTCATCCCTTCATCGACGCCGGAGTAGTCGCGGTATTCCTGATACGACTTCGCTTTCGGATCGGTATCTTTCAGACTCTCACCATCATAGACGCGCATTTTCGAGTAGATACTCGAGTTTTCCGGATCTTTCAGGCGGGAGAGAATCGAGAAACGTGCCAGCGTTTCCAGCGTTCCCGGCGCGCACGGCGCATGCGTCAGTTCGCTGTGGTTGAGCAATTTCTCGTAGATTTTGATCTCTTCGGAAATGCGTAAGCAGTACGGTACCTTCACGATGTAAACACGGTCGAGGAAGGCTTCGTTGTTTTTGTTGTTACGGAACGTCACCCATTCCGATTCGTTCGAGTGGGCGAGAATGATGCCGTTAAACGGCAGGGCGGAGATCCCCTCAGTGCCGTTGTAGTTACCTTCCTGAGTGGCGGTCAGCAGCGGATGCAGCACTTTAATCGGTGCTTTGAACATCTCGACGAATTCCATGATCCCCTGGTTGGCCCGGCACAATGCGCCGGAATAGCCATATGCGTCCGGATCGTTTTGTGCGTGGTGTTCGAGTTTACGAATATCCACTTTCCCGACCAGCGCGGAGATGTCCTGGTTGTTCTCATCGCCCGGTTCCGTTTTGGCAATCGCGATTTGCGCAAGAATCGACGGCCACACTTTCACCACGCGGAATTTGGTGATATCTCCACCAAACTCATGCAGGCGTTTGGCCGCCCACGGTGACATAATGGTGCCGAGATAACGGCGCGGAATGCCGTACTCTTTTTCCAGAATCTGGGTATCTTCTTGCGGATTAAACAGGCACAACGGATGATCGTTCACCGGGCTGCGTTCACCGTTGGCGCTCAGCACATAAATCGGGACACGCTGCATCAACGATTTCAGTCGTTCGGCAAGCGATGACTTCCCGCCCCCTACAGGCCCCAACAGATACAGGATCTGTTTCTTCTCTTCCAGCCCCTGAGCCGCGTGTTTCAGATAAGAGACAATCTGTTCGATCGCGTCTTCCATGCCGTAAAACTCTTCAAATGCCGGGTAACGTGCAATGACCCGGTTCGAGAAGAGGCGAGAAAGTCGGGGTTCCTGGGCAGTGTCGACCATGACGGGCTCACCAATAGCCATCAATAGCCGTTCTGCCGCGTTGGCATAAGCACTGCGATCTTGCCGACAAGTGGTAAGAAACTCCTGCAGTGTGAACTCTTCGTCCTTGGCAGCTTCATAACGCTGGCGATAGTGATCGAATATATTCATGATATGCCGTCCTTTCGTTTTTTAGCACAGGTTAAGAGCCGTTCATATGAATAGTAGAGGCTCCCGGAAGAGGTAGACTGAACGACGTCATTTACTGTCTCGTATCAAAAAAACAGCAACTCTCATGCCAGCTTTCACCGCGTGAGACCAACGTGCCCGGCGATACAACTTCTAAACTAAAGCGTAGATGGCATTTGCAAAACTTGCATGCACCCGCAAATGATTTTCAATGGCATATCAATAACTCATCCGCAAAAAGTGCATAGCAAATGTAAATAATGCAGTGGAAGATCACACCGTTTTCACCGCACTGTAAGCCAAGTGTCATCTCAGCCTGCAAAATTAGACGGTTACATTCTTTCATTAATTTGTAAAATGGTTGGGTTGTAACGTATTGGCGGTTACACTTTTGCCGCTGAACATTTGAAAAAGGAAAGATGGATTGTGACCAAACTCAAACTTCTGGCACTTGGCGTGTTAATCGCATCGTCTGCTACCGTGGTGCATGCTGAAAGCAACCTGACGCTTGGCGCTGGCGTTGGTGTGGTTGAACACCCATATAAAGATTACGACGCGGATGTTTATCCGGTTCCGGTGATTAATTACGAAGGCGATAACTTCTGGTTCCGTGGTCTGGGTGGTGGGTACTACCTGTGGAACGACGCCGCAGATAAGTTGTCGATCACCGCCTACTGGTCCCCGATGTATTTTAAACCGGGTGACAGCGACGATCGTCAGATGCGTCGTCTTGATAAGCGTAAGAGCACCATGATGGCGGGCTTATCATACTCTCACCATACCGAATATGGTTTCCTGCGTACCACGCTCGCCGGGGATACGCTGGACAACAGTAACGGCATCGTCTGGGATCTGGCCTGGCTGTACCGCTATACCAACGGCGGCCTGACCCTGACGCCGGGTATCGGTGTGGAGTGGAACAGTGAAAATCAGAACGACTACTACTACGGCGTGTCACGTAAAGAATCCTCACGCAGTGGTATGCGGGGTTACAACCCGGACGATAGCTGGAATCCGTACCTGGAACTGAGCGCGAACTACAACTTCCTCGGTGACTGGAGCGTTTACGGTACCGCACGCTACACCCGTCTGTCTGATGAAATTACCGACAGCCCGATGGTGGATAAATCCTGGACTGGTCTGATTTCTACCGGAATCACCTATAAGTTCTGATTGTGCGTTATCACAGTGCAATCGATAAAAGCCCGCAGCGCGGGCTTTTTTGTCACAGAGTCATTCGACCTCTTTGGCATGTTGCTTTGCTTTTTCAATAGCCTGCCTGTCAAATATAAAGTGCTCATAGCCATCGGTGATGTTTTTGACTCTGTAGATTTTCCATCTCCTGTCTTCTTTCTTCAGATAGACGCCTATCTGATAGGTTCTGTCGTTTTCGCATCCAAGCCAAACCGTAACGTATTGACTACCGTCAACGTCTTGTGCTTTACCCACCTTCAATAAAGGGATCCAGTCAACCGAATAGTCCTGCGCGTACGTATAATAGTCAGTGTCGATGATTTCTTGTTCATAAATATGTGAAATAACATCAAGTTGAGTTAACGTTTCGCGGGAGACGTAATCATGCATTTTCTCAGGATCTGGCTTTATTTTGCCGGGGCTATTGGCAAAAACAGGTAAATAGTAGCGATAAAAATCAGCTACGCGTTTTTCGGCATCATCGCCTCCTGAAACGCAGGACGCGAGTAAATACACCATGGATACGACAAAAAAGAGGCGCATTACTTTTTCCTGTACATTTGATAAGGCGGTTTCGATGAGCGATAGCCAGGTCCTCCCCAGAAGTCCCTTTGTTTGAAGTCAGAGTACCAGTCCTGACCATCGAATATCGCCATGTGGCCAGCGGCATGTCCGCCTTTTTATGGCTGGATAACGCCAACGTCGTGTGTCGGTGCAATTTTTCTAAAGCCAGCCGCCTCCAGTATCGAGCCGTCATCTTTAGCATTATGTGTATTGGTCACAATAACTCCGCCCGCGTGAATTGCTCTACGCACGTATGTTGCGCAGTTATTGGTTGGACCCGGTTCGGCGTGGTTTTTTGCCCAGTTTCCAGCATTCCTGGTATTCCATCCCATAAAGTATTATCCATAGTAAACATGTGGAATAACCAATAGACACCTTTATTAATTAGCAGGGTTAGTCATTTTGTGCCGGGTGGTATTATGGGGATGCTCCTGAAAAATATTGTCCAACATAAATTGCGCTTCCCTGGAAGTGTGAATATGCCTAAGTTTTAACTGAGCCCTGAGAGTGCAATCTGTGCATCAAAACAGGGCACTTGCGCCCTGTTTTGCATTACGGTGGTGCACAACTAAGGAGAACGTGATGACAGATAAACAGGTTGTCTTCGCTGGTGGAGTTGTTCTACCTGCGATCGGGCAGGGGACATGGTACATGGGTGAAAATGCCGGTCACCGCCGGGCGGAAGTGTCTGCACTTCGTGCGGGCGTGGATCTGGGGCTAACGCTCATCGATACCGCTGAAATGTATGCCGATGGCGGAGCGGAAGAGGTGGTCGGTGAGGCGCTCAACGGACTGCGTGAACACGTGTTCCTGGTGTCGAAGGTTTACCCATGGAACGCGGGTGGGCAAAAAGCGATTGCCGCCTGTGAGGCCAGTCTGCGTCGTCTGAAAACCGACTATCTGGATCTCTATTTATTGCACTGGTCAGGCAACTTCTCCTTCGCCGAGACGGTCAAGTCGATGGAAACCCTGATGGCTCAGGGTAAAATTCGTCGCTGGGGAGTGTCCAATCTTGACGTCGACGATATGCAGGCGCTGTGGCAGATTCCGGGCGGCAGGCAGTGTGCGACCAATCAGGTGCTGTATCATCTGGCTTCACGCGGCATTGAATACGATTTATTACCGTGGTGTCAGCAACATCAGCTTCCCGTAATGGCTTACAGCCCGTTGGCGCAGGCCGGACGTTTACGCAGCGGTTTATTGAATCATCCGGTGGTCAATGAGATTGCGCATGCGCACGATGCATCAACTGCGCAGATCCTGCTGGCGTGGGTCATCAGTCATCACGGAGTGATGGCGATTCCAAAAGCGGCAAGCGTGGAGCATGTACAGCAAAATGCGGCGGCGCTGAGCATTACGCTTTCCGCTCAGGAACTCGCCGCACTGGATAAGGCGTATCCCGCGCCGAGAGGCAAAACGGCGCTGGATATGGTCTGATGAGGTTTTGACTCGTTGGCCGGATAAGATGCGCTGGCATCGCCATCCGGCAAACAATGCCAGATGACGACCTGTCAGGCCTGTGACATCTCAACCACAATCATGCTTAGCGCTTCGCAACGCGAATGGTTTGCGCCAGGCGAGAAGGTTTTTCTTCGGTGGCCTTCTGTGCGGCGGTGGCATACGCCGTTTCTACGCACACAAAGGTTTTATAGCCATCATCCGGCATATCGCCCATGCTCACAGACAGCGCCGGGCCAGGGTTCCAGCCGACCACATTGAGATGGTGATGATGTACAACGTCGATGTTACGATTCAGTGTGGCATCGTGAATCACGCTGCAGGCTTCCGGGTTCAGATAGACACGGTCAGTACGATCCGGAAACGCCTGTACGCCATCAGTCAGGACGTCTTCTTTCGCATCATTCACTTTATCGATGAAACGATCGCCCAGGCCGCTGACTTTCACCGTCGCGATATCGCCAACGTTGAAATAGGTATGCAGCGCAGAGGTCGTTTCAAATTCACCGTGCGCTTCAAGCTCAATCTCGCAGGTTTTGCCTACTTTAAAGCGCGCCAGCAGGGTGAAATCATGTGGCCACAGTTTCAGTGTCTCTTCAGTGCTTTGCAGTTCAAACGTCAGCACTGCGCCGTTGTCGTCTTCATTATGCGCTTTCAGCGTCCACGGCAGGTTACGGGCAAAGCCGTGAGAAGGCAGTCCTTGCTGTGCCGCCGGACCAAACCACGGCCAGCAAATCGGCACGCCGCCGCGCAGCGCGATGCCATTTTTAAACGGAGTGTTGTTGCTCAACCACAGAACCTCTTCTTCTCCGGCTGGTTTCCAGGAGAGCAGGTGCGCGCCCTGTAACGCAAAAGACGCTTTTACCTGCGGGTGGTCGACGACGATCAGGTCCAGCTCGTCAAGCTGACGGCGGGAGAGGACAGGGGTAATATGTTCAATGACTGGAAGTGCAAAAATTTTATTAATCATGATGCAATCCTTGATTCAACCGTAGCGAAAAGCCATAAAAAAAGGCGACCGAAGTCGCCTTTTTGGATCAGTTTCTCATCTCAACTTATTTGGAGATGTGAGCGATCAGGTCCAGAACTTTGTTGGAATAACCGGTTTCGTTGTCGTACCAGGAGACCAGTTTCACGAAGTTGTCGTTCAGAGCGATACCCGCTTTAGCATCGAACACGGAAGTGCAAACTTCGCCGTTGAAATCGGTAGATACAACGTCGTCTTCGGTGTAACCCAGAACGCCTTTCATCGGGCCTTCGGAAGCTGCTTTGATGGCTTTCTTAATGTCTTCATAAGAAGCCGCTTTTTCCAGACGAACGGTCAGGTCAACAACGGATACGTTCGGAGTCGGAACACGGAACGCCATACCAGTCAGTTTGCCATTCAGTTCTGGCAGTACTTTACCTACAGCTTTAGCTGCACCGGTAGAGGACGGGATGATGTTCTGAGCCGCGCCACGGCCGCCACGCCAGTCTTTGTGAGACGGGCCATCAACGGTTTTCTGAGTAGCGGTGGTTGCGTGAACAGTGGTCATCAGACCTTCGATGATGCCGAAGTTGTCGTTGATGACTTTAGCCAGCGGAGCCAGGCAGTTGGTGGTGCAGGATGCGTTGGAAACGATGTCCTGGCCAGCATATTTGTCAAAGTTAGCGCCTTTAACAAACATCGGGGTGTTATCTTTGGACGGACCAGTCAGTACGACTTTTTTCGCGCCAGCAGTGATGTGCTTACGAGCAGTCTCGTCGGTCAGGAAGATACCGGTCGCTTCAGCTACTACGTCAACACCAACTTCGTCCCATTTCAGGTTAGCCGGATCGCGTTCAGCGGTAACACGGATTTTTTTACCGTTAACGATCAGATGACCGTCTTTCACTTCAACGGTACCGTCGAAACGGCCGTGAGTGGAGTCATATTTCAGCATGTAAGCCATGTAATCAGCGTCTAACAGGTCGTTGATTGCAACGATCTCGATGTCAGAACGTTTCTGAGCAGCACGGAAAACAATGCGACCGATACGGCCAAAACCGTTGATACCTACTTTGATAGTCATATATTCCACCAGCTATTTGTTAGTGAATAAAAGGTTGCCTGTAAAATTACAAAAACCTTACGCAGCGTCAAGCGGAATCGTGTCAATCATTGCGACAAATCAATCCTCTGTACAAGCTTTGCACGGCTGACTCGCCTCACTCTTCCATTGGGCTTGAAACCACATGGGGGCGGCGCCCCGAATTTTAAAGGGCAACTGAGATAAAAATGTGATTCGCATCACGATTCACAAGCTGCCATTTCGCAAGGATCAAGTTTAGAACAAAAGTCTGCACTCAGGTGTTAATGTTTTGTTAGAATCTGTCGCGCAATGTCAGCGTCATGAAAAGTGAGATGTGAGCAAAATGGCGAACAAACCTTCTGCAGAAGATCTGAAAAAAAACCTGTCTGAAATGCAGTTCTACGTGACGCAGAATCACGGTACAGAACCGCCGTTTACCGGGCAGTTACTGCATAACAAACGTGACGGCGTCTATCATTGTTTGATCTGCGATGCGCCGCTGTTTACCTCCCAGTCCAAATACGATTCCGGCTGCGGCTGGCCGAGCTTCTACGAGCCGGTAAGTGAAGAGTCGATTCGTTACATCAAGGACTTTTCACACGGTATGCAACGCATTGAAATTCGCTGTGGAAACTGCGATGCGCACCTGGGGCATGTCTTCCCCGATGGTCCGCAACCCACCGGCGAACGTTACTGTGTCAATTCAGCTTCTCTGAGCTTCATCGACGACGAAAACGGCGCCCAGACGAAAGGTTGAAAAAACGATTCAGCAAATTATTCCATAGGAGCGGACTTATCATGAATCTTGATGAGATAATTAACAGCATGACGCCGGAAGTGTATCAGCGTTTATCCACCGCCGTTGAACTGGGAAAATGGCCGGACGGCGTCGCGCTGACCCCGGAGCAAAAAGATAATAGTCTGCAACTGGTGATGCTCTGGCAGGCGCGCCACAATACGGATGCGCAACATATGACGATCGACACCAATGGGCAGATGGTGATGAAGAGCAAACAGCAGCTGAAAGTGGATTTCGGCATCACGCCAGAACCAATTGCGACGTTCAAATCCTGATAGCGCACCGTGGAAGCCCGGCATTCTGTCGCTCTGCTGGGCTAACGCGGCGGATTATTTTTTATTCAGCATGGCTTTCAGGTCTGCGAAAGGGTTGTACGTGGCTTCGCCGACGCTCTTTTGCGCATCCTCGCCCGCTACAACCGTGGAACCATACTGGTCGGCTTCCGTATATTTGGAATGCTCATGATCGTGGCAGTACAGGCACAACATTTCCCAGTTGCTGCCATCTTCCGGGTTATTGGAATGATCGTGATCGATATGGTGCACCGTCAGTTCGCGAAGGTTTGAGTAAACAAACTCGCGGGAGCAGCGGCCGCAGACCCACGGGAAGAGTTTCAGCGCCTTTTCCCGGTAACCTACTTCCAGACGGGCGTAATTTTTAGGGATAAAAGCCATACAATCCCATGCCTCCAGTTGAAAATGAAACGATGCGTCAAACGCTGACGCAACGGGTTGGGGCCATCATAACCGATCCCGTTTCGTGTGACACACCCCATCCCACCGCTTACGAAAAAAATGCCCCATGCGGACATGCAGGGCATTTTT
>NZ_CP070239.1:4055880-4060165 GCF_016906145.1 Citrobacter sp. MGH 55 | reverse complement strand
AGCGCTGAGTTTCTTCCCAGTCAGCGAGGGTATACAACGTAGCGCCTGCTGCTGCCATCTCCATAAAGGCATGGGCACTGTCCTGTGGCTGAATGTTCACGCCGCGACAGCCATCGGTAATGACATTCACCGTATAGCCCAGTTGCAGCGCATCCAGCACCGTAAACCTGACACAATAGTCGGTGGCTAGCCCCATGACGATCAGTTCATGCACGTCATGCTGGCGAAGCCACGCGTCGAGTCCGGTTTTCTGCCGACGTCCGTTATCAAAAAAAGCGCTGTAGCTGTCGACCAGCGGATTCTCGCCCTTATGAAAAACGGCCTCTATTGCCTTGCGGTTCAGCAACGGATGAAACGCCGCGCCGTTGGTATTCTGCACGCAGTGATCGGGCCAGAAGGTTTGCGGCAAGCCGTCGAGTTGCCCCTGGCTGTAAGGTTCTGCCTGATGCTGACTGGCGAAGCTCCCGTGGTTCGCAGGGTGCCAGTCCTGGCTTGCGAGGACCGCATCACCACGGGTCTGGCACCATGCTATCAGCTGGTTTGCGATATCAACGGTGCTGTCGCCCTTCGGGACCGCCAGCGCGCCGCCGGCGCAGAAATCGTTTTGTAAATCGACCAGTAACAGCGCACGGTGTGTCATTCGATCCTCCTTAGTCGTCCGGCGTGAGTTCGCCACGCAGGTTTTGTGTCATCGCCTCGCGAATCGCATCCGTATCCAGCCCTTTGCTGAGCAGATAATGCAGTTTGGTCAGGGTTGCTTCAACGGTCATATCCGCACCGCCAATGACGCCAGCATGCGCCAGGGCATTGCCGGTGGCATAGCCGCCCATGTTCACTTTCCCCGACATGCACTGCGTGAGGTTCACAACCACGATGCCGCGTTCTCTGGCTTCGCTAAGTTCTTTCAGAAACTCTTTATTCTGCGGCGCATTGCCGACGCCGTAGGAACGCAGAATCAGCGCTTTTACCGGCTGGCGCAGGAAGTTGCGCACCACATCGGCGGAGATACCCGGATAAATGGTGACGACCCCAATGGGTTGTGGCGTGATCGGGTGAACAATCAGTTCGCCTTCACTACGGGGAGCCGGCGGCGTCCCCAGACGGCGGATGTGGATACCCGCTTCCAGCAGCGGCTGGAGGTTAGGGGAGGCGAAAGCGTCAAAACCGTCGGCATGCGCTTTTGTCGTGCGGTTGCCGCGAAACAGACGGTTGTTAAAAAACAGCGTGACTTCGTTGATCGGATAATTTGCCGCGACGTAAAGCGCGTTGAGAAGATTGATTTGTCCGTCAGAACGCAGCTCCGCCAGCGGGATTTGTGACCCTGTCACAATCACCGGTTTACCTAAATTCTCCAGCATGAACGAGAGTGCAGAGGCGGTAAACGCCATGGTGTCGGTACCATGTAGGATCACAAAACCATCGTACTCATCGTAATGGGTTTTGATGTCATCGGCGATATGCTGCCAGTCTTCCGGCGTCATATCTGACGAATCCATCAGCGGGGCATATTCATGAATGGTGAAGTCGGGCATTTCAGGACGATGGAATTCAGGCATCAGCGCCAGCTGGCGCTGAAGGTGTCCGGAGACCGGAATGTAACCCTGTTCGGAGCGCTGCATACCAATGGTCCCGCCGGTATAGGCAACGTAAATCGATTTCTTCTGCATGCTAGTATCTTGTCGCTCAGAGAAAAGCCCTCTTCGCAGGAAGAGGGCGTGAGGATTAACGGACGTTCGCGCAGGTCAGACAGAACGCATAACGGTTTTGCGGATCGTTGAACGCGGCGAGCTTATCGCCTTCCGCTTTGACCGTACTGGCCGCTGAGGCCAGCGGCGCAGGGAGCATCGCCTGAATCGCCTGCGGCAGCATGGCGCGGACAGAACCTGACATACCGTCCATGATCATATCAAAGAAGGTTGGCTCATCCTGATAATAGTCGATATGCCACTCTTTGAGTTTCGCCAGTTCAGCCGCTTTAGCCACCGCATCATCGAAGTCACCCAGGCTGTCGACCAGGCCGTTCGCTTTGGCGTCCTGACCCGTCCAGACGTGGCCCTGTGCGATTTTATCAATTTGCTCAGGTGTGGATTTACGCGCCTGCGCCACCAGGGTGATAAAGCGCTTATAGCCATTCTCAATGCTCAGTTGCATCATTTGCTGCGCTTCTGGCGGCAGCGCTTTGGTGACAGAAATATCCGCCAGCGGCGAGGTCGCCACGCCATCCGTATGAACGCCAATGGAATCAAGGCTGTTTTCGACGGTGTTAATCACCCCGAAAATACCGATCGAACCGGTCAGCGTGCTCGGGTTGGCCACAATGTAACTGGCAGGCGTAGAGATCCAGTAGCCGCCAGAGGCGGCCATTCCGCCCATCGATACGACCACCGGTTTACCGGCAGCACGTGCAGCGGCCAGTTCCGAACGAATCACTTCCGACGCCGTCACGCTACCGCCAGGGCTGTTGACGCGCAGAACGATGGCTTTCACTTTCGGATCCAGGCGCGCATCGCGAATCTGCGAGGCGGTGGTATCTCCGCCGACATTCCCCGGTGTTTCTTCACCATCCATGATGGCTCCGTTGGCAAAGACCACGCCGATGGAGCTGCCCGTATCCGCAGGCGGATTAAGCGTGTAATCGTAGTAGCTGATCGCGCGATAGTTATTCTCTGCCTTACTCCAGCCAAACTGTTTCGTCAGCGCTTTTTCCACTTCGGCACTGGAAAGCAGGGCGTCGACCAGTTTGCTGTCGAGCGCATACTTTGCCGTATCGCCATCGGCTTTCGTCAGCGCATCAAGCACGCCCTGAGCGCCAGGGAAGACCTGCTCAGCCGGGATTTGACGGTTGGCGGCAATGGTATTCAGGTAGTTCTGCCACAGTTCGCCAATCCAGCGGCTGTCTGCTTCCCGCGCCGCAGGCGACATGTCGTCACGAATAAACGGCTCGACGGCAGATTTATAAGTGCCCACGCGGAACACATGCGTCGACACTTTCAGCTTATCCAGCAGGGATTTGTAATACAGTCCGTTAGTGGCAAAACCGTGGATATCAACGGAACCCTGCGGCGAAAGCCAGATTTTATTGGCGAAGCTGGCAAGGTAATACTGACCCTGACTAAAATTATCGCCAACGGCATAGACTGGCTTACCGCTGTCGCGGAATTCACGCAGCGCTTTACCGATATACTGCATTGACGGCTGATCGGCACCGGCGAAGTTTTTCAGGTCCATCACAATACCGGTGATATTGCGATCGTCTTTGGCCTGACGAATGGTATTGACGATATCGAACAGGGAGTTTTCCTGTAAGCGGTCGGAACTGGCACCCAGCAGTTGACGGCTGAGAGCGCCAAGACGACTGGTACTGGACGGCTTATCGACGATCACCCCGGAAATATCTAACATTAGGGCACCGCGACCGACTTTATCGCTGGTGTTATTGCTGCTGACCTGCATCCAGATCCCGACACCCACCAGGACAAGGAAGATAAAGAACAGGTTAAGCACCATCTCGCGGACAAAATTAAGCAGTCGCCACGTCCATTTAAAAAAACCGGCAATGAATCGCCACAGGGTTCGCATGTATTCTCCCTACCGTTACCAATACTACGCCTGGGTCAGGCGTATGAGATGTGGCTATCCTAATGACCCTGCCGTCTCTTGTCAGCAGGAATCACTGTCGGCGCTGTAACAAAATCTGCTCTCGTGTTAATTTTGTGAATATTCACCCTGACAGGAGTTAACCAAATGGATGCACTTGAATTACTTGTTAACCGCCGTAGCGCTTCTCGCCTGGCCGAGCCTGCACCTGCCGGTGAGCAACTGCAAAATATTCTCCGTGCGGGCATGCGCGCGCCGGATCATAAGACCCTGCAACCGTGGCACTTCTTCGTTATCGAAGGCGAGGGGCGCGAACGCTTCAGCGCGGTGCTGGAAAAGGGGGCGATTGCCGCCGGAAGTGATGAAAAAGGGATCGAAAAAGCGCGTAGCGCTCCGTTTCGCGCGCCTCTTATCATCACCGTGGTCGCAAAATGCGATGAAAATCATAAGGTCCCGGTCTGGGAGCAGGAAATGTCTGCAGGCTGTGCAGTGATGGCGATGCAAATGGCGGCTATCGCACAGGGCTTCGGCGGGATCTGGCGTAGCGGAGCCTTAACCGACAGTCCGGTGGTGCGCGACGCGTTTGACTGTCGCCCACAGGATAAAATTGTCGGTTTTCTTTATCTCGGCACACCGCAACTGAAAGCCTCCACCACCATTAACGTGCCGGATACCGCGCCTTTCGTGA
>NZ_CP070239.1:3906729-4055850 GCF_016906145.1 Citrobacter sp. MGH 55 | reverse complement strand
TGGATTCTGAGCAAAGACGCCGGAATTCGGACACTCTCTCTTACCACTTCATGGAATGAGCGCTACCATAGCCCGATTGCAATGACAGGAGATGTCCATGAGCGAGCATGCTATTCGTTTAACACAGTACAGCCACGGAGCGGGTTGCGGTTGTAAAATTTCCCCGAAAGTGCTGGAAACCATCCTGCACAGCGAGCAGGCGAAGTTTGTCGACCCGAACCTGCTTGTGGGAAATGAAACCCGTGACGACGCGGCGGTGTACGATCTGGGCAATGGTACCAGCGTCATCAGTACCACCGACTTCTTTATGCCGATTGTCGATAATCCGTTTGATTTTGGCCGCATTGCGGCGACCAACGCCATCAGCGATATTTTCGCGATGGGCGGCAAACCGATTATGGCGATCGCGATCCTGGGCTGGCCTATCAGCAAGCTGTCGCCGGAAATCGCCCGTGAGGTGACTGAAGGCGGACGCTTTGCCTGTCGTCAGGCGGGCATTGCGCTGGCGGGCGGCCACTCGATTGACGCGCCGGAGCCGATCTTCGGTCTGGCCGTCACCGGCATTGTTCCCACTGAGCGGGTGAAGAAAAACAGCACCGCCGAGGCCGGTTGCAAACTGTTCCTGACCAAACCGCTAGGCATTGGCGTGTTGACTACTGCAGAGAAAAAGTCGCTGCTAAAACCTGAACATCAGGGGCTGGCGACGGAAGTCATGTGTCGCATGAACATTGCCGGAGCGTCATTTGCCAACATTGACGGCGTGAAAGCGATGACCGATGTCACCGGCTTTGGTCTGCTGGGCCACCTCAGCGAGATGTGCCAGGGGGCAGGCGTCCAGGCGCAGATCCGCTATCAGGACATCCCTAAACTGCCGGGCGTCGAAGAGTACATCCACCTGGGGGCTGTGCCGGGTGGCACCGAGCGTAACTTTGCCAGCTACGGCCATCTGATGGGGGAAATGCCGCAGGCGGTGCGCTCCCTGCTGTGCGATCCGCAAACCTCCGGCGGTCTGCTGCTGGCGGTAACGCCAGAGGCCGAAGAAGAAGTGAAAGCCACCGCCGCCGAGTTTGGCATTGACCTGACGGCGATCGGTGAGCTGGTTGAAGCCCGTGGTGGTCGCGCCATGGTTGAGATCCGTTAACCCAATGCGGTTGTTTATTGCCGAAAAGCCGAGTCTGGCGCGCGCCATTGCTGATGTGTTGCCTAAACCGCACCGTAAGGGCGATGGCTTTATTGAATGCGGTAACGGCCAGGTGGTGACCTGGTGTATTGGTCACCTGCTGGAACAGGCGCAGCCTGATGTCTATGACAGTCGTTATGCGCGCTGGAACCTTGCCGATCTGCCGATCGTGCCGGAAAAGTGGCAATTGCAGCCGCGTCCTTCCGTGACCAAACAGCTCAACGTGATTAAGCGTTTTCTGCATGAGGCCAGTGAGGTAATCCATGCGGGAGACCCGGATCGCGAGGGGCAACTGCTGGTGGACGAGGTGCTGGATTACCTGCAACTGGCGCCGGAAAAGCGTCAACAGGTGCAGCGCTGTCTGATTAACGATCTCAACCCACAGGCCGTTGAACGTGCAATTGAACGTCTGCGCTCAAACAGCGAATTTGTGCCGTTATGCGTGTCGGCGCTGGCCCGTGCCCGCGCGGACTGGCTGTACGGCATCAACATGACCCGTGCGTATACCATTCTCGGGCGTAACGCCGGTTATCAGGGGGTACTCTCCGTCGGGCGCGTACAGACGCCGGTGCTCGGGCTGGTTGTCCGACGCGACGAAGAGATCGAAAACTTCGTTGCCAAAGATTTTTTTGAAGTGAAAGCGCATATCGTGACCCCTGCAGAGGAACGCTTCACCGCGATCTGGCAGCCGAGCGAAGCGTGCGAACCGTATCAGGACGAAGAGGGACGATTGTTACACCGTCCGCTGGCGGAGCATGTGGTCAACCGCATCAACGGCCAACCGGCGATAGTCACCAGCTATAACGATAAACGGGAATCAGAATCTGCGCCGTTGCCGTTCTCGCTGTCAGCTTTACAGATTGAAGCGGCGAAACGCTTTGGCCTGAGCGCGCAGAACGTGCTCGACATCTGCCAGAAGCTGTATGAAACCCACAAGCTGATTACCTATCCGCGTTCTGACTGTCGCTATCTGCCGGAAGAGCACTTCGCTGGACGGCATGCGGTAATGAACGCCATCGGCGTGCATGCGCCGGATCTGCTGCCGCAACCGACGGTAAATCCCGATACCCGTAATCGCTGCTGGGATGATAAAAAGGTTGATGCTCACCACGCCATTATTCCTACTGCGCGCAGCAACAGTATCACTCTGACGGACAATGAAGCGAAGGTGTATAACCTGGTAGCCCGTCAATACCTGATGCAATTTTGCCCGGATGCGGTATTCCGTAAATGCGTGATTGAACTGGATATCGCGAAGGGTAAATTCGTCGCTAAGGCCCGATTCCTTGCCGAAGCGGGCTGGCGAACGCTGCTGGGCAGTAAAGAGCGGGATGAAGAGAACGACGGCACGCCGCTGCCGGTGGTGGCGAAAGACGATGAACTGCTGTGTGAAAAGGGCGAAGTGGTTGAACGTCAGACCCAGCCGCCACGCCATTTTACCGATGCCACGCTGCTGTCGGCGATGACCGGGATTGCGCGCTTCGTGCAGGATAAAGATCTGAAAAAGATCCTCCGTGCAACGGACGGGCTGGGCACCGAGGCCACCCGCGCCGGGATCATCGAACTGCTGTTTAAGCGCGGTTTTCTGGTCAAAAAAGGGCGCTATATCCACTCAACCGATGCCGGGAAAGCGCTGTTCCACTCGCTGCCGGAGATGGCGACCCGTCCGGATATGACCGCTCACTGGGAGTCAATTCTGACGCAAATCAGCGAAAAGCAGTGCCGCTATCAGGATTTCATGCAGCCGCTGGTGGGCACGCTGTATCAATTGATCGATCAGGCGCGCAGTACGCCGGTGCGTCGCTTCCGTGGCATTGTCGCGCCTGGTGGTGATGGTGGAGAGAAGAAGAAGAGCGCGCCTCGTAAACGTGCGGCGAAAAAAAGCCCGCCATCAGCAGAGGCGGGCCTGTAATTCGGTTTGGGGGGACTTAAATCACACCCTGACCAAACATGGCGTCGGCAATCTTCACGAAGGCAGAGATGTTCGCCCCACGGACATAGTTGGTCTGTTTGCTTTCACCGCCGTACTCGACGCAGGCATGGTGAATATCCAGCATGATGTGGTGCAGACGGGCATCCACTTTCTCCGCCTTCCAGCTCAGACGCGCCGCGTTCTGTGCCATTTCCAGGCCGGAGGTGGCAACGCCACCGGCGTTCGCCGCTTTGCCCGGTGCAAACAGCACGCCGGCTTCGAGGAACAGATCGGTCGCTTCGATGGTGGTTGGCATGTTTGCCCCTTCCGCCACCGCTTTCACGCCGTTAGCAATCAGCACGCGAGCCGCTTCGACGTCGAGCTCGTTCTGTGTGGCACACGGCAGTGCGATATCGACCGGCACTGACCACGGCTGTTTGCCTTCCAGATAGGTCAGGCCAAACTCACGAGCGTAGTCCGCCACGCGACCGTCACGGCTGGCTTTAATTTCGCACAGACGCGCCAGTTTCTCTTTCGTAAAGCCACTTTCATCCACGACGGTGCCGCTGGAGTCGGAGGCCGTCACCACGCGAGCGCCAAATTCCATCGCTTTTTCAATGGCAAACTGCGCCACGTTACCGGAACCGGAAACCGCTACGCGCATCCCTTCAAAGCCCAGACCATGACGCTTGAGCATCGCTTCGGTGAAGTAGACCAGACCGTAACCGGTTGCTTCCGGACGGATCAGACTGCCGCCGAAGGAGAGCCCTTTGCCGGTAAACACGCAGGCGCTGTTGTTGGAGAGCTTACGCATCATCCCGGCCATAAAGCCCACTTCACGGCCACCCACGCCGATATCACCGGCAGGAACGTCAGTATCCGGACCCAAATGACGGTACAGTTCCGTCATCAGCGCCTGACAGAAACGCATCACTTCGCCTTCACTTTTGCCTTTCGGATCAAAATCGCTACCGCCTTTACCACCGCCCATCGGCAGGGTGGTCAGTGCGTTTTTAAAGGTTTGCTCAAAGCCGAGAAACTTCAGGATCGACAGGTTAACGGAAGGGTGGAAGCGCATCCCGCCTTTGTACGGGCCTATTGCCGAGTTGAACTGCACGCGCCAGGCGCGGTTAACCTGGACCTGATTACGATCGTCCAGCCACACGACACGGAACTGAATCACACGCTCTGGCTCAACCAACCGTTCCAGCAACGACATTTCACGATAGCGCGGGTTTTGCTCAATGAATGGCCACAGGGTGGTCATAACTTCACGGACGGCTTGCGCGAACTCGGTTTGATTCGGGTCGCGCTTTTGTACATGGTTGAGGAATGATTCCAGAGAGCATGTCTGATCCATAGATATAAAAACCTCTTATATTTAAATGTGGTTGTAATTGTGTTTTTTGTGGATATGTGTTTGCAGTTTTTGACTATACCATCAGGAATGTGACGGATAGCAAGAAAAAAATGCCGGTGCCAGACAAATTAATAACCAGACGGCTGTCATAACGAAAAACGATGACAGAAGAGAGTAAAGTTTCCCGCGCGGGTTACCGTTATACTAAGAACAGACCCGAAATAGTAAGGAAACCCTATGCGTTTTATCGCGATGGCGGCAGCGCTGATGACACTCTCTTTATCCAGCCTGGCGAACCAAAACCTTCGCCCGGATGTGCAGGTGAACGTGCCGCCGGAGGTCTTCAGTTCCGGTGGACAGCGCGCGCAGCCCTGTAATCAGTGCTGCATTTATCAGGATCAGAATTATTCAGAAGGGGCGGTAATTAAAGCCGATGGCGTGCTGTTGCAGTGCCAGCGCGACGAGAAAACGCTCAGTACGAATCCGCTGGTCTGGCGTCGCGTAAAACCATAAAGGCGTTAAGTAGCGGAATATCAGCGGGGGCGAGCGAATAGTCCAGCGCGACGTGCGGCTCGCACCACACCAGTTGCTGATGCTCATGCGTCATCATTTCTCCGCTGAACGCCGGGACATGCCAGGCATGCAGATGAATCAACCGCCCGGAGACTTCACGCAGGTGGCTGGCAATATAGCGCCCCACCGTGGCCTCAATGCCTAACTCTTCGCGCAGTTCGCGGACCAGCGCCTGCGGCTGCGTTTCGCCCGCTTCCACTTTGCCACCGGCAAATTCCCATAAACCTGCCTGATCCGCCTGCGGCGGGCGCTGGGCGAGCAAAATTTTGCCATCACGTTCAATAATCGCGGCAACAACGTCGAGGGTTTTCATCATATTCGTCAATGTTCAACAGCAGAAAGTGACATACTATCGTCATCTTTGATTGACCTGAAGTCCCAGGAGTCTGCCTTGAACGATCCGCAACCGTGGGTAACGCCGTTGACCCGTCTCCCCGCCAGTCTCAATCCTCTCGTGATGACGCAAAGAAAACATTACGGAGAGGTATTACATCCGACGCGCTGGTGGGGGCGGATGCCGTTTTTGTTCTGGCTGGTGGCGCTGTTTGTCGGGTTTCTTGAGCGTAAACGTGCGCGTCTGACGCCGGTGATGCGGGCATTATTGATGACGCGCGTGTCGCAGGTCTGCCACTGCGCATTCTGCGTGGATGCCAACAGCCTGCGACTGGCAGAGCGTAGCGGCGCGATGGACAAAGTGCTGGCCGTGGCGGACTGGCAGGCATCGTCGCTTTTTACACCAGAAGAGCGCGTTGCGCTGGCTTATGCTGACGCGGTGACCGCCACGCCACCGCGGGTAGATGATGCCCTGAAAGCACAAATGAAGCAGCATTTCAGCGATGACGTTATTAGCGAGATGACCGCGTTGTTGGCTTTTCAGAACCTCTCGGCGCGTTTTAATGTCGCGCTGGATATTCCTTCGCAGGGACTGTGCGACAGTCTCAAAGGAGCGCCGCGTGCTTGACCGGCATCTGCATCCACGGCTTAAACCGCTGCTTCACCGTTGCGCAGGCGTGCTCGACAGGCCGGGGGTTTCCCCGGACGGTCTGACGCTGGTTGGGTTTGGCCTCGGCGTACTGGCGTTGCCGTTTCTGGCGCTGGGCTGGTATCTGGCGGCGCTGGTGGCGATTGTCCTGAATCGTCTGCTGGACGGGCTTGACGGCGCGCTGGCGCGACGCCGGGGGCTTACCGATGCGGGCGGTTTTCTTGATATCTCTCTCGATTTTCTGTTTTACGCGCTGGTGCCGTTCGGCTTCATTCTGGCCGACCCACAGCAGAATGCGCTGGCGGGGGGCTGGCTGTTGTTTGCGTTTATCGGCACCGGCAGCAGTTTTCTCGCCTTTGCTGCGCTGGCCGCGAAGCACAATATCGACAACCCCGGCTATGCGCATAAATCGTTTTATTATCTGGGAGGATTGACCGAGGGAACGGAAACGATCCTGGTGTTTGTACTGGCGTGTCTTTACCCGGAGAAGTTTGCCGTGCTGGCGTGGATCTTCGGCACACTGTGCTGGATGACGACGTTGACCCGCGTCTGGAGTGGTTATCTGACGCTGAAGGGGTTACAACAGTGAACGCCGGATGGCGCGCAAGCGCCGCCATCCGGCAATCTATTACAGACTGCTGTCCGGGCCGCGCTCACCTGCGGAGACCGGGTTTTTCGGGTCTTTGCTCCATTCGTACCATCCGCCGTCATAAACCGAGACGTTTTTCCAGCCCATCGCCCGGGCGTACATAAACGTCTCTGACGCGCGCCAGCCGGTGCCACAGTAAAAGGCGACCTGCTGATCCGGCAGAATGTGCCACTGCTTCCACATACTAGCGATGTCATCTGCGCTGCGCATGGTGCCGTCCGGGTTATGGAAATCTTCCATATGCGTCGAGTCGCTACCGGCATGTCCCCAGCGCGCCCCGGCAATTTCACCTTTTGGCTTGATATAGCTGTAGCCGCTGGTGGTGCCGATAAATTCTGGCCAGGAGCGAATACTGACCAGCGACGCATCCTGACGGTGCAACAGTCCGCGCGCCTGTTCCATATTAAGCATCAGCTGGGGTTGCGCCGGAATGGTCACGCCAAAATCGGGCTCCGGTTTAACTTTCGCAGGCGTGCCGCGCTCGACCGGCAGCCCGGCGTCGGACCAGGTCTGCCAGCCGCCATCGAGCAGACGCACGTCTTTTACTCCGGCATACAGCATGATCTGCGCCACCCGCGCGGCCGCGTAAACATCGCGTCCGTACAGGATCACCGTCGTGTCATGACGGATACCGTGTTTCGCCAGCATCGCTTTCAGAGTGTCATCAGGCACTTTGTTCCACAGCGGTTCACTTTCCACCTCGTTGGTGTCGATGTAATCCGCGCCTGGAATATGGCTGAGCAGATAAAACTTCGGCGCGCCCCAGGCGGCTTCTATCACTTTCCAGTCGCCGGCCGGTTTCGCGGTAACCGCTTTACCCTGTTGTAGGTCATGCAACCACTGCGGATAAACCAGTTGCTCGAAATGCGGCAGTCGTTGCAGACGCGCCGGATCCTGCAACGCGTCGCTCAGCGTGGCAACCTGTTGCAGTCCTGCCTTTTTCAGCCGGTTTTTCACCGCCTGCACGTCGCTGTCGTTGCCGTACAGCGCGACAGGGGCGTCGGCCTTCAGTTGATGCTGTTGAATCCAGGTCGCGAGCTGTTCGTCGCTCATGGTATCAAGCCAGCGGGCAGAGAGGTTGAGGGCGGAAGGTTCGTGTCCGGACGGACCGTTTAGTGACTGCGGCCAGCCATTGTAAAACGCAGAGGGACGGGTATCGATAGCCGTACCCTGTTTTTGCGCCAGTTGTTGGAAGTTAAGTACCTGCGCCATATCAGCAGCCCAGGTGGAAGCGCAAGCGAGCCCTAAAGCCAGAGCCAGCGCGGCCATTTGAGAAACACGTTTCATCGAATTGCCCGACGTTGAGATAAGGAGGCGCCATTCTGTGCTCGCGGTAGCGGAAAAACTTTGCGTTAACGCAGTATGTAAGCAGTTTCACAAGGCGGAAGATAACGGCAAAACGTGACCGCCCGGCGGAATATCCTGCGCGTCATGGGTGACCTGAACAACGGGAATGTCCAGCCGACGCACTTCATCAAAGACCCACTGACGAAAGTCTGCCCGACGATCAGCATCAAGACGGCTGAACGGCTCATCCAGCAGCAACGCTTTAGGCTGCGCCAGCAGGGCGCGAAGCAGCGCAACCCGTGCGCGCTGACCACCGGATAGCGTGGCGGGATCGCGAGAAGACAATCCCGCCATGCCCGCACGGTCAAGCGCGTGCTGAACCGCATCCTGCCGCGCTGTGCCTTTCAGACTGGCAGGAAGCGCTAATAGCAGGTTTTGTCCCACCGTAAAGTGATCAAACAGCAGGGCATCCTGAAATAAAATACCGATCTGCCGACGGGCGGTGGGGAGCGTATCCAGACGCTGCTCACCCAGCCACAGTTCACCGCGGACATGCAGCGGTGGCGTCAGCGCACCCACCATCCAGGCCAGCAGCGAAGACTTGCCGCAGCCGGAGGGACCCATTAATGTGACAATGTCACCTTTTGCCACTTCGAAGGTTAACGGGCCAAACAGCGGGGTCTGGTGGAGAAACAGGGAAAGATGGCGAACGGTGAGCATTAGCGCAATCCTTGTCGGCGGTGGCCGACCCATAACGAGAGTCCGGCCATTAGCGTAAACACGACCAGCGGTAACAGCAATTGCCAGAGCGCCTGCGCGGCCAGAATACCGGTACTGCCGCCGCTGCTGAGGGCCACCGCTTCCGTCGTCAGCGTCGGGAAACGGCCTGCGCCCAGCCACAGGGTCGGCATATACTGCGCGATGCTGACGGAGAAACCGACGGCCAGCGTCACGAGTACAGGACGCAAAATCTGCGGACATTTTACGCAGCAAAAGATTTTCATCGGTGACCAGCCCAGCGTCCGGGCAATCAGCAGCAGACGAGGGTCGATGCGTTGCCAGGCCGGTTTCAGGACAAACAACATCCACGGTACCACCCACAGCAGATGTCCCCAGATGAGCGCGGCAAACTGACCGTCCAGTTCAAGATGCAACGCCAGCGCGTATTGGCCCATCACCAGCGGCAGCGCCGGAAGAAGGATTGGCAGCCAGACCCAACGATGTCCGCGCTGTGGTCCCCATTCCAGCCATAGCAGCAAAATGACCAGTCCCAGCGCGCTGGCGACCACTCCGATCGTTACGCTGTGGGTTAACGCGTCGAGATTGAGCGTAGATTGCTGCGCCAGAAAGGCCAGTAATACCGTGCAGAGCACTCCCGTCACGGGCAGCGACAATGACAGCGTTTTCCCCGTTAGGGGCGAAACGCGGTGTTGACGTACGCCACTGACGTCAGGAAGCGTGCGTCGCCAGCTACGCCAGAGCTGATAACCCGCGAGGGCAAAAAGGGCGAGCAGCGCCAGCAAGAGCAGGCTTGCCAGTGCGCCTTTGATCTGCTGTTCGCTGTCTCCCTGACTAAGCCATTGCCAGGAGAGGACCGCCAGCGTCGGCGGATTGCCGGGGCCGAGGATAATGGCAACATCCACCGCCGAAATCGTCCACGCCACCACGGCCAGCATTACGGCTCCTAGTGCGGGGGCGATAGTGGGTAAGATCAACCAGCAGAGCGTCTGCCGGCGGTTGTAGCCCAGCGAATCCAGGACGATGACCTGCTGAGCGAGGCGTTTCTCACTCAGTAAAATGGATAAAATCCACAGCACGAAAGCGCTCTCTTTTACGGCCAGCGTCACGCCCAGCCCGATGCCGTAGCGATCAATCGCAGGCGAGAGAAACGGCAGGGCGTGCCAGAGCAGTCCGCCTTCAGCGAAAAGCAGTAGCGCGGCGCTGGCAAACGCGACATGGGGAATCGCCAGCAACCACGGCAGGCGGGTACTCAACCGTCGCCAGCGTATGCCGGGCCAGAGTGCCACCACGATTGTTAACGCAATAAACAGCGCGCCAGCGGCGGCGATGAATACCGACACCACGGTCGCCAGCAACGCCTGCGGTAACTGCGGATCGGTAAAAAGAGCCTGCCAGTTCGTCAGTGACAGCGCGGGCGCGATCAGCAATATCCCGGCAGGCAGTATTGGCGCATAAATTGCCGCCATGCCCAGCCAGGCGAGAAGCATTAGCGCGATCCGTAGCGGCGCAGCCATTCTTGCTCCAGTGCGTTAACCCAGGCCGCATGAGGTTCAGGCAGCACGGCGGGCAGCCCGTCCGGAATGCGCGCTTCCAGCGCGGCCTGTTGTGCGGCGGGCAGTTTTTTCGCATCCAGCACCGACGGATCGCCCCAGACTGTTGGATCGGCCTTACGCAGCTGTGCGTCAGGAGAGAGCAGGAAGTTGGCGACCAGTTTCGCTCCGGCGCTGGCGCGGGCGTTAACCGGAATGGCGACAAAGTGCACGTTGCCAATCATCCCTGCGGTAAAACCAAAGCTGTAGCTGTGTTTTGGCAATTCACCGCGGGTGATCTTTTGCTGAGCGTGCGCCGGGTTAAAGGTCAACGACAGGCGCAATGTCCCGCTCTTAAGTAACGCGTCCATCCGCGCCGGAGATGGCGGGAAATCTTTCCCTTCTCGCCACAGACTCGGATGCAGCGCGTCGAGATAGCGCCACAGCGGCGCGGTTACATCGGCAAAGGTGGCGGCGTCCGGCGCGACGGTGAGCGCGTGCGGATTGTCAGTCAGCGAGATTAATAACTGTTCCAGAAACGCCGTGCCGGTAAAGTCCGGCGGTCGCGGGTAACTGACGGTGCCTGGATGTGACCGGGCAAATGCCAACAGCGCCTGCGGACTTTGAGGCGGCTGCGGCGTCACGTCGCGATCTGCAATAAACGTCAACTGCGCGCCCCCCCACGGAGACTCAGCCCCGTCAGTGGGAATTGAAAAATCTTCACGTACCGGTTTTTGCGTATCAACATAGCGCCAGTTGGGCAGCGTTTCCGCCCACTGGGTTTGCAGCAATCCAGCCTCTTTCAACGTGCGAAAATTTTCGCCGTTAACCCACAACAGGTCGACAGAACCATCGGTCTTTCGCCCGGCGGCGGCTTCCGTCTGGATGCGCTTCACGGCATCAGCGGCATCGGCGAGACGCACGATTTTAAGATTGACCGCATAGTGGGTTTTCATCTCGCCACTGACCCAGTCAAGATACTGGTTAACGGCGCTGTCACCGCCCCAGGCGTTGAACCAGACGGTCTGGCCTCTGGCCTCATTCTGGATCTGCTGCCAGCGTTGTTCGGCGTGTCCCGGAGCGGTCAGCAACAGACTCGCGAGTAGTAATCCCCAGCGCATAATTACTCCTGAAAAAAACGTGTGACCAGCCAACGGGAGGCCAGTGGTAATAGCCCTAACAGAGCAAAAGCGGTCAGCATAGCGGGAGAAATAATGTCACGTATTGATGTTAACTGGCTTAACTGGCGTCCGGCATTCAGATAAACCACGGTGGCAGGCAGCATCCCCAACTGGCTGACCCACCAGTAGCGGCGCACGCCAACGGTGGTGAGACCTGCAAGCAGGTTGACGACAACAAATGGAAACAAGGGTATCAGGCGTAGCGCAAAAAGATAAAAGACGCCGTCCCGCGCCATCCCGTGATTCACCGTGGCCATATGCCGGGAAAACCGCCGCGCTACCCAGTCACGCAGCAGGTAACGACTGGTAAGCATGGCGAGCGTGGCGCCCAGCGTTGAGGCAAAAGAGACCAGCAGCGTGCCTTGCCAGAGGCCAAACAGCGCGCCGCCAAGCAGCGTCAGCAGCGCCGCGCCAGGAATCGACAACGCTGTGACGACGGTATAGAGCAGAAAATAGAGGCTTGCACTGAGAAAAGGGGACTGGCGTTGCCAGTCCGCCAGCAGTGAATGTTCGCGCTTAAGCGTCTCCAGCGTGAGCAGGCCGGGGGGCAACGCCCAGAGCACCCCGGCAAGACAGAGGATCAGTGCGCCCGCAAGCCCTATTTTTCTGGCGTTCACGGTTGAGCATCAGACCTTAAATTTCGCCCATACCGGCGCATGATCAGACGGTTTTTCCATGCTGCGAATTTCATAGTCGATACCGGTTTCCAGACAACGGTCCGCCAGCGGCTGGCTTGCCAGCAGCAAATCGATACGCAGACCACGGTTATCATCAAACCCTTTCGAACGGTAATCAAACCACGAGAATTTGTCGGTGGTTTCCGGGTGCGCGTGGCGGAAGGTGTCAACCAGGCCCCAGTTCAGCAGGCGGTCCATCCATTCACGCTCTTCCGGCAGGAACGAACATTTGCCGGTGCGCAGCCAGCGCTTGCGGTTCTCTTCGCCAATGCCGATATCCCGATCGGACGGACTGATATTCATATCCCCCATGATCAGCACCGGATTGTCGCGCTTCAGTTGGTTGTCGAGATAGTTTTGTAAGTTCTGATAAAACTGCGCTTTGGCCGGGAATTTAATCGGATGGTCGCGGCTTTCGCCCTGCGGGAAGTAGCCGTTGATTACCGTCAGGTTGCCCAGCGGAGAGGGGATTTCAGCCATGATGATGCGGCGCTGCGCTTCTTCGCCATCATCGGGAAAACCCCGGCGCACGGCGATGGGGGGCTCTTTGGTCAGCAGCGCCACGCCATAGTGACCCTTTTGCCCGTGGTAGAAAACGTTGTAGCCGAGTTTTGCGACATCTTCGAGCGGGAACATGTCGTCGTGAACTTTTGTCTCCTGCAGGCCAATGACATCGGGTTGGTGTTTGTCGACGATGGCTGTCAGTTGATGTGGTCTGGCGCGCAGGCCGTTGATATTAAAAGAGACAAATTTCATAGTCGCTGCCATTTTACAGGATGAATAGAGCATGGATGGTAGCAGAATTTCCGCAGACTGACTGCCCATAATGGTGAGATTCCGGCAATGGGTGTGAATGGTGTTAACAATGGGGCAATGCTTGCCCTGTTTTAGGGCGGATTGCGTCAAAATGGCGCAGTAATTTCCTGTAAATTTCGTAGATGATCACATTTCCAGAATTATATCTGGACTGTGCATAATATTGCGGTTTTTCCTCTATTTATTCTTCTTTCGCGCAAACATATTCACTTTATATGCACATATAGTGAATATCGCTGGGCTATAACTCATTGATTTTCCGTTCCACACACCCGTTTATGCATTTTTTCCACTGGCTGGCACGAAGAGTGCAATCTACATTTACAGCGCAAACACTACTTTTCATTAACATATAAATAACTATTTATTTACCGATGAGGTCGCTATGTCTCAGTCAATTACGCGTGAAAATTTTGATGAATGGATGATGCCCGTTTATGCACCGGCGCCTTTTATTCCGGTCCGTGGCGAAGGTTCACGCTTGTGGGATCAGCAGGGTAAAGAGTATATCGACTTCGCGGGAGGCATTGCGGTCAATGCCCTGGGACACGCGCATCCGGAACTGCGTGACGCGCTGAATGTGCAGGCGAGCAAATTCTGGCACACCGGCAACGGCTACACCAACGAGCCAGCGTTACGACTGGCGAAAAAGCTCATCGACGCCACCTTTGCCGATCGCATCTTCTTTTGCAACTCCGGGGCGGAGGCCAACGAGGCGGCGCTGAAACTGGCGCGCAAATATGCGCACGACCACTACGGCAGCAATAAGAGCGGCATTGTCGCGTTCAAGAACGCCTTTCACGGTCGTACGCTGTTCACGGTCAGCGCCGGAGGACAACCGGCCTATTCGCAGGATTTCGCGCCGCTGCCGCCGGATATCCGCCACGCCGTCTACAACGACATTAACTCTGCCAGCACGCTGATTGACGATACCACCTGTGCGGTCATCGTCGAACCGGTGCAGGGGGAAGGCGGTGTTGTACCTGCAACCCCGGCCTTCTTGCAAGGGCTGCGTGAGCTGTGCGATCGACATAATGCGTTGCTGATTTTTGATGAAGTACAGACCGGCGTAGGGCGCACCGGCGAACTGTACGCTTACATGCACTATGGCGTGACGCCGGATCTGCTGACTACCGCAAAAGCGCTGGGCGGTGGGTTCCCGATTGGCGCGCTGCTGGCCAGTGAAAAATGTGCCAGCGTCATGACCGTTGGTACACACGGCACCACCTATGGCGGAAACCCTCTGGCAACCGCTGTCGCCGGAAAAGTCCTCGATATCGTTAATACGCCTGCGATGCTGAATGGGGTGAAACAGCGCCATGACTGGTTTGTGGAGCGTCTGAACGCCATTAACCTGCACACCGGACTGTTCAGTGAAATCCGTGGCCTGGGACTGCTGATTGGCTGCGTGCTGAAGGATACGTTCGCCGGAAAAGCCAAACAGATTTCCCAGGAAGCGGCGAAAGCGGGCGTAATGGTACTGATTGCCGGGGGCAACGTGGTGCGTTTTGCACCGGCGTTGAACGTCACGCAGGAAGAGGTCGCCAGCGGTCTCGACCGTTTTGCGCTGGCCTGCGAACAGATTAAAGCCGGAGGTTCATCATGATGGTGATCCGTCCCATTGAGCATGCTGATATTAGCGCGCTGATGCAACTGGCCAGTAAAACCGGCGGTGGGCTGACCTCATTACCCGCGAATGAAGCCACGCTGGCGGCGCGTATTGATCGCTCCCTGAAAACCTGGCGGGGCGAATTGCCGAAAAGTGAACAAGGCTATGTCTTTGTGCTGGAGGATCTGGAAACCGGCACCGTGGCGGGGATTTGCGCGATTGAAGTCGCCGTGGGGCTTAACGACCCCTGGTATAACTATCGTGTAGGGACGCTGGTGCATGCTTCAAAAGAGCTGAACGTTTATAACGCGCTGCCGACGCTGTTTCTCAGTAACGATCACACCGGCAGCAGTGAGCTGTGCACGCTGTTCCTCGATCCCGACTGGCGTAAAGAGGGCAACGGCTATTTGCTGTCGAAATCGCGCTTCATGTTTATGGCGGCGTTTCGCGATAAGTTCAATGAAAAAGTGGTCGCGGAAATGCGCGGCGTGATTGACGAGCACGGCTATTCCCCGTTCTGGCAAAGCCTGGGGAAACGCTTTTTCTCGATGGAATTTACGCGAGCTGATTTTCTCTGCGGTACCGGGCAGAAGGCGTTTATCGCCGAACTGATGCCCAAGCATCCGATTTATACCCACTTCCTCTCTGACGAGGCGCAGGCAGTCATTGGCGAAGTGCACCCGCAAACCGCTCCGGCGCGCGCGGTGCTGGAGAAAGAAGGGTTTCGCTATCGTAACTACATCGACATTTTCGACGGCGGCCCGACGCTGGAGTGTGATATCGACCGGGTGCGGGCGATCCGCAAAAGTCGGCTGATAGAAGTTGTCGAAGGGCAACCCGCAACCGGTGATTTCCCGGCCTGCCTGGTGGCGAATGAAAACTACCACCACTTCCGCGTCATGTTGGTGCGCGCCGATCCTCATACAGAGAGGCTGGTACTGACCGCCGCGCAGCTGGATGCCCTGAAATGTCACGCAGGCGATCGGGTTCGTTTTGTCCGTCTCTGCGCAGAGGAGAAAACGGTATGACTTTATGGATTAACGGTGACTGGGTGACTGGTCAGGGTGAACGTCGGGTGAAGAAGGATCCTGTGCAGGGCAACGTGCTCTGGGAAGGTCACGATGCCGATGCCGCGCAGGTGATGCAGGCGGCTCGTGCTGCCCGCACCGCGTTTCCGGCCTGGGCCAGACGCCCCTTCAGCGAGCGGCAGGCGATTGCGGAAAAATTCGCCGGGCTGCTGGAGAGCAATAAAGCGGATCTGACCGCCATTATCGCCCGTGAAACCGGCAAGCCACGCTGGGAAGCGGCGACGGAAGTGACGGCGATGATCAACAAAATCGCGATTTCCATCAAGGCCTATCACGCCCGCACCGGCGAGCATCAGAGTGAGTTGCCCGACGGCGCAGCGACGCTTCGTCACCGCCCGCATGGCGTGCTGGCGGTATTTGGCCCTTATAACTTTCCGGGACATCTGCCGAACGGACACATTGTGCCGGCACTGCTGGCGGGTAACACCATCCTCTTTAAGCCCAGCGAACTGACGCCGTGGACCGGAGAAGCGGTGATGCGGCTCTGGGAACAGGCCGGTCTACCGCATGGCGTGCTGAATCTGTTGCAGGGCGGTCGGGAAACGGGACAGGCGCTGAGCGCGCTGGATGCTCTCGACGGACTGCTGTTTACCGGCAGTGCGAATACGGGCTATCAACTGCATCGCCAGCTTGCCGGACAACCGGAAAAAATCCTTGCTCTCGAAATGGGCGGCAACAACCCGCTGATTATTGAGGATCCAGAGGATATCGATGCGGCGGTGCACCTGACTATTCAGTCCGCGTTTGTGACGGCGGGACAGCGCTGTACCTGTGCACGTCGCCTGCTGGTAAAAAAAGGCGCGCAGGGTGACGCATTTCTCGCCCGGCTGGTGGCCGTCAGCCAGCGTATCCAGCCAGGTCGCTGGGACGATGAGCCACAGCCGTTTATCGGCGGTCTGATCTCCGAACAGGCGGCGCGTCATGTGTTTGATGCCTGGCAACAGCTTGAATCTCTCGGCGGACAGACGCTGCTGGCGCCGCGTTTGTTACAGGCCGGTACCTCACTGCTGTCACCTGGCATTATTGAACTGACGGGCGTGGCAAATCTGCCTGATGAAGAGGTTTTCGGTCCGCTGCTTGGCGTCTGGCGCTATGAGCGCTTTGACGAGGCGATCGCGATGGCCAATAACACCCGCTTTGGTTTGTCCTGTGGACTGGTTTCGCCCGATCGTGCGCAGTTCGACCAGTTACTGTTGGAAGCGCGCGCGGGGATCGTCAACTGGAACAAGCCGCTCACCGGCGCTGCCAGCACCGCGCCGTTTGGTGGCGTAGGCGCTTCCGGAAACCATCGCGCCAGCGCGTGGTATGCCGCCGATTATTGCGCCTGGCCGATGGCCAGTCTGGAATCCCCGGCGCTAACGTTGCCAGCCACGCTGAGCCCCGGCCTCGATTTTTCGCGTGAGGAGTCCGTATGAAAGCACGTGAGGTCAATTTCGATGGGCTGGTAGGGCTGACGCATCATTATGCCGGGCTGTCGTTCGGCAACGAGGCGTCCACCCGGCATCGTCATCAGGTTTCAAATCCCCGTCTGGCGGCGAAACAGGGACTGCTTAAAATGAAGGCGCTGGCGGATGCGGGATATCCGCAGGCGGTGATCCCGCCGCACGAGCGACCTTTTATTCCTGCATTACGCCAGTTGGGATTTAGCGGTAGCGATGAGCAGGTGATTGAGAAAGTGGCGCGTCAGGCGCCGCACTGGCTCTCCAGCGTCAGCTCCGCATCGCCGATGTGGGTAGCCAACGCGGCGACGGTGGCGCCGTCGGCGGATACGCTGGATGGCAAAGTGCACCTGACGGTCGCGAACCTCAATAATAAATTCCACCGTTCACTCGAGGCGCCCACCACGGAGGCGTTGCTGCGGGCGATCTTCCGCGATGAACGTTATTTCGCTGTGCATTCCGCGCTGCCGCAGGTGGCGATGCTCGGCGATGAAGGGGCGGCTAACCATAATCGCCTCGGCGGGGAGTATGGCGAGCCGGGAACGCAGCTGTTTGTCTACGGGCGCGAAGAGGGCAGCAATACGCGACCTTCACGCTATCCGGCGCGTCAAACCCGTGAAGCCAGCGAGGCGGTAGCTCGCCTGAATCAGGTGAATCCACAGCAGTGTATTTTTGCTCAGCAGCATCCGGAGGTCATCGACCTTGGTGTGTTTCATAACGATGTAATTGCGGTCGCGAACCGGGAGGTGCTGTTCTGTCATGAACAGTCCTTTGCGAGACAAGATGAGGTCATGAATCAACTGCGCGCCCGGGTGCCCGGCTTTACCCCTGTTGTGGTGCCAGCAGCTGACGTGTCGGTGCCGGATGCGGTCGCGACGTATCTGTTTAACAGTCAATTGTTGAGCCGCGATGACGGTTCGATGATGTTGGTCCTGCCACAGGAGTGCCGCGAACACGCGGGCGTATGGCGCTATCTGACGAACCTGCTGGAAGCCGATAACCCGCTCCGCGACATGCGGGTGTTTGACCTGCGCGAGAGCATGTCAAACGGCGGTGGGCCAGCCTGCCTGCGGCTGCGGGTGGTGTTGACCGCAGAAGAATACCAGGCGGTCAATCCGGCGGTAATGATGAATAACGTTCTGTTTACGACGCTCAACGACTGGGTGGATCGCTACTATCGCGACCGCCTGACCGCCGCGGATCTCGCCGACCCGCAACTGCTGCGTGAAGGGCGCGAAGCGCTGGATTCACTGACTCAACTGTTGCAGCTTGGTTCTGTCTATCCGTTCCAGCAATCGGGAGGCTGGCATGGATGATTTCCTCGCCGCCACGCTGGCGGGAACGATGCCGGAGGTTCGGGAAGGCGAAGGCGCGGGATTTCGCTGGCATTGGGTTGACGCCGGTATTCTCGAACTCACCCCCGTCACGGTGACCGACCGTGCGCTGGTGATCTCCGCCGGTATTCATGGCAACGAAACCGCGCCGGTGGAGATGCTCAATACGTTGCTGCTGGTGTTGTCTAAGGGGGAGATAACGCTACGCTGGCGGCTGTTGGTGATCCTCGGCAACCCACAGGCGCTGGCTGCCGGGAAGCGCTACTGCCACAGCGATATGAACCGGATGTTTGGCGGGCGCTGGCAACAGTTTGCCGAAAGCGGTGAGACGCAGCGCGCACGTCAACTGGAACAGTGTCTGGAAAATTTTTATGCGACGGGCACGGAGTCGGTGCGCTGGCATCTCGATTTACATACCGCCATCCGCGGTTCTTACCATTTGCGCTTCGGCGTGTTGCCACAGCGTCCCATCCCCTGGGATGAGACGTTTCTTGGCTGGCTGGGTGCCGCAGGACTGGAAGCGCTGGTGTTTCATCAAACGCCGGGAGGCACGTTTACCCACTTTAGTGCTCAACACTTCGGTGCGCTCGCCTGTACCCTGGAGCTTGGCAAAGCCTTGCCATTCGGTCACAACGATCTCCGCCAGTTTGCGCCGACGTCTGCCGCGCTGACCGGTTTACTGTCGGGGCAAATTGATCAGGCAGACGGCACTCCGCCAGTCCGCTATCGGGTGGCGTCACAGATCACCCGACGCAGCGACGCATTTGTACTGCACATGGACAGCCAGACGCTCAACTTCACTCCCTTTACAGCCGGAACGCTGCTGGCGGAAGAGGGTGACGAGCGTTTTGTCGTCACTCATGACGTGGAATACGTTCTTTTTCCCAACCCTGGCGTGGCGCCGGGATTACGTGCGGGCCTGATGCTGGAGAAATTGCGCTAACCTGTTTCCCGCAGGCGAGGGCCTGTGGGTTTTAATTTATCGTGCGCCAGGAAATTAATCCGGACTATTCCTGGAGAGCTGCTTTATTTATCATCAGCGCTCAGGTATAGTTCTTCATATTCCCTGCAAAATCATGCTGTTGTCATTTTTTCTTTCAACTCTTCGCAATAATTTCTTTTTTTCTCCACAATTGGCGAAAAAATGTTTTTTACACTTTCATTGTTTTACTGATGCTCTGACTAATTGACGATTAAGCCGTTAAAGTTAATCTCGTCAACACGGCACTGTACTTCTTCATAAGTGACAAGAAAGCCGTAAAATAACTGAAAGGAAGGATAAAGATTATGCGTAAATTAACTGCACTGTTTGTGGCTTCAACTCTGGCACTGGGCGCTGCGAACCTGGCTCACGCAGCGGATACCACCACCGCGGCACCGGCAGACGCCAAACCGATGATGCAGCATAAAGGTAAATTCGGCCCACATCATGACATGATGTTTAAAGACCTGAATCTGACCGATGCTCAGAAACAACAGATTCGCGACATCATGAAGGATAAGCGTGACCAGATGAAGCGTCCGCCGGTTGAAGAACGCCGCGCAATCCACGACATCATTGCCAGCGATACCTTCGATAAAGCGAAAGCAGAAGCACAGATTACGAAGATGGAAGAACAGCGCAAAGCGAACATGCTGGCACACATGGAAACGCAGAATAAGATCTACAACATTCTGACCCCGGAACAGAAAAAACAGTTTAATGCCAATTTTGAGAAGCGTCTGACAGAACGTCCGGCGCGTGACGGTAAAATGCCTGTACCTGCTGAGTAATCGCTGAGCAGACTTATTCGAAGACCGCCGGTCTTGTCCATCCTCTCCACTGAGGCGATGGACAGGATCGGCGGTTTTTTCTTTTTCATACCCTATGGAAAATCATCATGGCTGCCGATAACGACGTTGTGCTTTATTATGCCGCATGATGTTTATCAGGAGCGATGATGGAATACTTTGATATCCGCAAGATGCCGGTCAGTCTCTGGCGCAACGGTGCTGGTGAAACGCGTGAAATTTGCTGTTTTCCTCCGGCGACCCGCGATTTTCACTGGCGTGCCAGCATTGCTTCTATCGCCGGTAATGGCGAGTTTTCGCTCTTTCCTGGTATCGAGCGGGTGATTACCCTGCTGGAAGGCAGCGAAGTGACGCTGGAAAGTCAGGGCGCCTTCAGCCATACCCTTAAGCAGCACCAGCCGTTTACCTTTGCCGGCGAGCGTGTGGTGAAGGCCAGACTGACGGAAGGGCAGATGTCGATGGATTTTAATATCATGACCCGGCGTGACTCCTGCCAGGCGAAAGTGCGGGTGGCCGATCGTACCTTTACCACGTTTGGCTCACGCGGCGGCGTGGTGTTTGTTATTAGCGGAGCCTGGCAACTGGGCGATAAGCTCCTGACTGCCGATCAGGGCGCCTGCTGGCACGACGGAAAACATACGCTACGGTTGTTGAAAGCAGAAGGGAAACTGTTATTCAGCGAGATCACCTGGTTGCAGGGGTATTCCCCGGATTCAGTTCAATAATTTCACAGGTTCCGGCAACGAGCGGCTTACAGAGAATCTTGTAACCGTCATGATCAAAACCGGCTGGCGTCTGGACCAGCGTCGCCGCATCCTCCAGCGTATCGACCGCCCCCAGCCATAGCCAGTTATTAATGACGTGATACTGCGTCATTTGCGCACGACTCTCTCTGAGCGCAATGGCGTTTTTCCACGGCCAGCAGATAACGCGCAGTTTTTCCAGCGATGCCTGTAAACGGGCGTCGTGCTCCTGTGGCGATTCTTTATTACAGCAGACGCCAGCGCAGCGTTTTAGCGCAGCGCGAAAGCAGGCTCGGCCACGGCTCAGGGGTTCAAGACCCAGTCGCCCGTAACACAATTTTTGTTCGTCAGCGAGTGACTGTAAGGCGGCAAGCGCGGCGCGGCGGTTGGCAAAAAGACCGAACAGATCCGGAGCGTGGGAGAAATCAACGTCACGCGAATAGACGACATCCACTTTTCCATCCCGGAGCGTTAATGCGCAGAGTTGGCGGTTGCGGCGCAGGCGTTTATTAAATAGCGGCTGTTGCTCTTTAATCAGCCGTGCCTCGAGTAATAGTGCGCCGATTTCACCGGCGGTACCGATCCAGGAGATACGCCTGGACTGGCGCAGCATGGCGGCTTCTTCTGGCGTGCGTAAATGCGACAGTACCCGACTGCGGATATTGACACTTTTACCAATGTAAAGTGGCAGGGTGTCGCTTTCGCTGTGAAACAGGTAAACACCAGGCACGCTCGGGAGCGACTCCAGGAAAGGGCGCAGATGTTCAGGATATTCGTAAACTGCTGCTGCTTCAAACTCAAGACGAGGAACTGATTGACGCCGTGCCACGGTAAACTCCGGATGCTGGTTATGCATCCAGTATAGCAGTGGTATTACGATGAAAAAAGAGAGGGCGTGGGCGACTGCGGCGCGAAAGCCGGATGGCGTTGCCATCCGGTCGGTTCATGCTTACTGTTTCCAGAAGTCATCAAACACGGTAATCGGCGGACGGCGTTTATGCTCTGTCTTCAGATACCAGCCTTCAATGATTTTCGCGATAGCGGCATCCACCGCTTTTCCTTCCAGATAGTCATCAATGTTCTCATAGGTCACGCCCAGCGCGGCTTCATCCGGCAGAGAAGGGCGATCGTCTTCGAGATCGGCGGTGGGTGTTTTCTTATAAAGGTGCTCCGGGCAACCTAATGCAGCCAGTAGTTGTTTCCCCTGGCGCTTGTTGAGGCGAAACAGCGGGTTAATATCCGTACCGCCGTCTCCGTATTTGGTGAAGAAACCGGTAATGGCTTCCGCCGCATGATCGGTACCCACCACCACGCCGCTGGTCATGCCCGCGATACTGTACTGTGCTTTCATGCGCTCACGGGCTTTTTCATTGCCACGAACGAAATCGCTCAGTTCAATACCGGCTTCACGCAAAGCCTGTTCGCTCGCCAGTACCGCACCTTTGATATTGACGGTCAGCACGCGGTCCGGCTGGATAAAGTCGATGGCGTCCTGACAATCCTGCTCATCAGCCTGAACGCCATAAGGCAGGCGAACGGCGATAAACTGCAGTGCGTCGTTACCGGTCTCAGCACGCAACTCGCTAATGGCGGTCTGGCAAAGTTTGCCTGCCAGCGTCGAGTCTTGTCCTCCGCTGATACCCAGCACCAGACTTTTCAGGAAGGGATAACGTTGCAGATATGCCTTCAGGAAATCCACGCTGCGGCGAATTTCCTCTTCTGGATTAATGTGCGGTTTTGCACCAAGCGCTTTGATGATCTCGTGTTGCAGAGTCATTTACCCCCTCCCCAATGTATAAAGAATAAAATCAGACTGTGTTAAAGCTAACCCTTTGCTGTGAAAACGACAAGTGAACGCAGGCTGAGTGGCGCTTAAAACGACATCCTGCCGTCTGAAAGGAATCTGGCAAAATATTCGCGTGCTAAGCGTTAGCTTGAAAAATGTCAAAATGTATTCCAGGCTTATATAACACGCTGATAAACAAGAGGACGGAAAATGAACAGGACTATTGCAGGAATTTTCAGTGCAGCAGCTGTATTAACGATGCTGGCAGGGTGTACGGCGTACGACCGTACCAAAGACCAATTTGTCCAGCCTGTGGTCAAAGATGTGAAAAAAGGCATGAGCCGCGCGCAGGTTGCACAGATTGCCGGAAAACCGTCGTCTGAGGTGAGCATGATCCATGCTCGTGGTACCTGCCAGACCTACATCCTGGGTCAACGTGATGGTAAAGCAGAGACCTATTTCGTGGCGCTGGATGATACCGGTCATGTGATCAACTCAGGCTACCAGAGCTGCGCTGAATACGATACCGACCCGCAGGCAGCGAAGTCACAATAACTGTCTACTGCTTGTACAAGTCAACGAACCGGCCCCTGGCCGGTTTTTTTGTAACGAAGATGATCTTATTTATTGATGCGAATTATTTACCCGAAGTGTGAAGGGGGTCATAACGCCAGGTCAATGAGAGACAATTTAGTTGGTCAAGGAAATACCATCAGCAGGTGCGATGCCGTATACTCATTTCAGACACAGAAATAAGTTTTCGGTTACGCAGGTTATCCAGAGCATAGAAGCAGGTAGAGACTTGCGGCGTGGCTGGTTGACAGATAATCGCACATGAGGAAGGTCTGAATGGAAAAGAAACACATTTATCTGTTTTGCTCTGCGGGTATGTCTACCTCTTTGTTAGTGTCAAAGATGCGCGCGCAGGCGGAAAAGTATGAAGTCCCGGTTATTATTGAAGCATTCCCGGAAACCCTTGCCGGAGAAAAAGGACCCAATGCTGACGTTGTATTATTAGGTCCACAAATTGGTTATATGTTGCCCGAAATTCAGCGTTTGTTACCGAACAAACCTGTAGAAGTGATTGACTCGCTGCTGTATGGCAAAGTCGATGGTTTAGGCGTGCTTAAGGCTGCAGTTGCAGCAATTAAAAAAGCCGCTGCAAATTAATATTTTAAATTTTCCCGTCAAAGAGTTATTTCATTTACATATACCGCAATAATTAATTGCGGTTTTTAAGGGTATTTTTCTATGAGTAACGTCATTGCTTCACTTGAAAAGGTACTCCTTCCTTTTGCTGTCAAAATAGGAAAGCAGCCACACGTTAATGCAATCAAAAACGGTTTTATTCGTTTAATGCCATTAACCCTCGCGGGGGCTATGTTTGTATTAATCAATAACGTTTTCCTGAGCTTTGGGGAGGGGTCGTTTTTTTATTCCCTCGGTATTCGGCTGGATGCGTCAACCATTGAAAATCTCAATAGTCTGAAGGGCATCGGCGGAAACGTCTATAACGGTACGTTGGGTATTATGTCACTGATGGCGCCATTCTTTATCGGTATGGCGCTGGCGGAAGAGCGCAAAGTCGACGCCCTGGCGGCCGGCCTGTTATCGGTCGCGGCCTTTATGACCGTCACGCCTTATAGCGTGGGTGAAGCCTATGCGGTTGGGGCGAACTGGCTGGGCGGCGCGAATATCATTTCCGGTATTATTATCGGTCTGGTGGTCGCCGAAATGTTTACCTTTATTGTCCATCGCAACTGGGTCATTAAATTACCTGATAGCGTACCGGCATCTGTCTCTCGTTCATTCTCAGCATTGATTCCAGGCTTTATTATCCTCTCCATTATGGGGATCATCGCCTGGGCGCTGACGACTTGGGGAACAAACTTCCACCAGATCATTATGGACACCATCTCGACACCGCTGGCTTCGCTGGGCAGTGTGGTAGGCTGGGCGTATGTACTCTTTGTTCCGCTGCTGTGGTTCTTCGGTATCCATGGCTCCCTGGCGCTGACGGCGCTCGACAGCGGTATCATGACCCCATGGGCGCTGGAAAACATCGCTATCTATCAGCAGTACGGTTCAGTGGATGCCGCGCTGGCTGCCGGTAAGACGTTCCACGTCTGGGCGAAGCCGATGCTCGACTCCTTTATCTTCCTCGGCGGTAGTGGTGCAACGCTGGGTCTGATCCTGGCTATCTTTATCGCCTCTCGCCGCGCGGATTACCGTCAGGTGGCGAAACTGGCTCTGCCATCAGGTATCTTCCAGATTAACGAACCGATTCTGTTTGGTCTGCCGATCATCATGAACCCGGTGATGTTCATCCCGTTCATTCTGGTTCAGCCGATACTGGCCGCGATCACGCTGATAGCGTATTACCTGGGGATCATCCCACCAATTACGAACATTGCACCGTGGACTATGCCAACCGGGCTGGGGGCGTTCTTTAACACCAACGGGAGCGTTGCGGCTCTGCTGGTCGCCTTGTTCAACTTAGGGATTGCGACGCTGATTTACCTGCCGTTCGTGGTGGTTGCGAACAAAGCGCAAAACGCAATCGACAAAGAAGAGAGCGAAGAAGATATCGCTAACGCACTGAAATTCTAAGTTTAACCCGGCATGTGGCAACGCATGCCGGGCCGTCAAAGAGGAATGATTTATGATGGATCTCGAGAATATTACTGATACCCAAACCGAAGCCGAAGAGCTCGAAGAAGTGGTGATGGGGCTTATCATCAACTCCGGACAGGCGCGCAGCCTGGCCTACGCGGCCTTAAAACAGGCGAAGCAGGGCGACTTCAACGCCGCGAAAACAATGATGGAGCAGTCGCGCATGGCGCTGAACGAAGCCCATCTGGTGCAGACGAAACTGATTGAAGGCGATCAGGGCGAAGGTAAAATGAAAGTCAGTCTGGTTCTGGTTCACGCACAGGATCACCTGATGACGTCAATGCTGGCACGCGAACTGGTGGCAGAGTTGATTGAGCTTCACGAGAAGCTGAAATAGTAAGGAGTTGATGATGCAACATCAGGCGACCGCACCGGAAATCACCATTGCCCGTGAACAACAGTTGTTTAACGGTAAAAATTTCCATGTCTTTATCTACAACAAGACAGAGAGCGCCTGCGGTTTGCATCAGCACGATTACTATGAGTTTACGCTGGTGCTCACGGGGCGCTATTACCAGGAGATCAACGGTAAACGCGTGCTGCTGGAACGGGGTGACTTTGTGTTTGTCCCGCTCGGTTCGCACCATCAGAGCTTCTACGAGTTCGGCTCGACGCGCATTCTCAACGTTGGCATCAGTAAACGTTTTTTTGAACAGCACTACAGCCCTCTCATGCCGTTCTGTTTCGTGGCATCGCAGGTCTATCGCACCAACAGCGCATTTCTAACCTATGTCGAAACGGTTATCGCCTCGCTCAACTTTCGTGATACCGGGCTGGAAGAGTTTGTCGAAGTGGTCACCTTCTACATTATCAACCGCCTGCGCCATTATCGTGAAGAACAGGTTCTGGATGATATTCCGCAGTGGCTGAAAGCCACCGTGGAAACCATGCACGATAAAGCGCAGTTTGGTGAAAACGCGCTGGAAAATATGGTTTCCCTGTCGGCAAAATCTCAGGAATACCTGACGCGAGCGACCCAGCGTTATTACAGCAAAACGCCGATGCAATTAATTAATGAAATTCGCATTAACTTTGCCAAGAAACAGCTGGAGATGACTAACTACTCCGTAACAGATATTGCGTATGAAGCGGGATACAGTAGTCCAAGTCTGTTTATTAAGACGTTTAAAAAAATGACGTCATTTACGCCTAATAGCTACAGAAAAAAACTCACGCAATATAATCAGTAATTATTTTACTCAACAACCAGGTTTACGCTTGCCCATTAGTGACGCGGGACGTCTGCGTCATATCTGACAGAAGGGCAGAGCATCATTCACGCCAGTGTTAAGCACTGAAGGGAGAAACGATGAGCCAGAAATTAAAAGTCGTCACCATTGGTGGTGGCAGCAGCTATACCCCGGAATTGCTGGAAGGATTTATTAAACGCTACCACGAGCTGCCGGTTTCCGAATTGTGGCTGGTTGACGTCGAAGGCGGTGAAGAGAAACTGGATATTATTTATCAACTTTGCCAGCGTATGATCGAAAAAGCAGGCGTGCCAATGAAGGTGTTTAAAACCCTGGATCGCCGCGAAGCACTGAAAGATGCCGATTTCGTAACCACGCAGTTGCGCGTAGGACAGTTGAAAGCGCGTGAACTGGATGAGCGTATTCCGTTGAGTCACGGCTACCTGGGCCAGGAAACCAACGGTGCCGGTGGTCTGTTCAAAGGGCTGCGCACGATCCCGGTGATTTTCGACATTATTAACGATGTGGAAGAACTGTGCCCGAATGCCTGGGTGATCAACTTTACTAACCCGGCAGGCATGGTGACCGAAGCGGTCTATCGTCATACGAACTTCAAACGCTTTATTGGCGTGTGCAACATTCCGGTCGGGATGAAGATGTTCATCCACGATGTGCTGGCACTGAAAGAGAGTGATGACCTGTCGATCGACCTGTTTGGTCTCAACCACATGGTGTTCATTAAAGACGTGATCGTCAACGGGCAGTCACGCTTTGCCGAACTGCTGGATGGCGTAGCCTCGGGCCAACTTAAAGCCTCCACGGTGAAAAACATTTTCGATCTGCCGTTCAGCGAAGGGCTGATTCGCTCTCTGAATCTGCTGCCATGCTCGTATTTGCTGTACTACTTCAAGCAAAAAGAGATGCTGGCGATTGAGATAGGCGAATACTACAAGGGGGGCGCGCGGGCTCAGGTGGTACAGAAGGTCGAGAAACAGCTGTTCGATCTGTATAAGAACCCGGAGCTGAACGTCAAGCCGAAGGAGCTGGAGCAGCGCGGTGGCGCGTACTACTCTGACGCCGCCTGTGAAGTCATTAATGCCATTTTTAATGACAAGCAAACCGAGCATTACGTCAACATTCCGCATCACGGCCACGTCGATAACATTCCGGCCGACTGGGCGGTAGAGATGACCTGTACGCTGGGTCGCAATGGGGCAACGCCGACGCCGCGTATCACCCATTTTGACGAGAAAGTGTTGGGATTGATCTATACCATCAAAGGTTTTGAAGTCGCTGCCAGTAACGCGGCGCTGAGTGGTGAGTTTAACGATGTGTTGCTGGCGCTGAACCTGAGCCCGCTGGTGCACTCAGACCACGACGCAGAAGGGCTGGCGCGTGAACTGATTCTGGCGCACGAAAAGTGGCTGCCAAACTTTGCCGGGTGCATTGCGAAGCTTAAAGACGCACAACACTAAAGAGGTCGGCTATGGAACGCTTATTGATTGTAAACGCGGATGATTTTGGTCTGAGCAAAGGGCAAAACTACGGCATCGTGGAGGCCTGTCGCCACGGTGTGGTGACCTCGACCACGGCGCTGGTGAACGGTGATGCCATTGAGCATGCGGTCGCCTTAAGCCGCGATCTGCCGACGCTGGCGGTAGGGATGCACTTTGTTCTGACGCTGGGAAAACCGCTGACCGAGATGCCGGGATTAACCCGTGAAGGGCGTCTGGGAAAATGGATCTGGCAGATGGCAGAGGAAGATACGCTGCCGTTGGATGCAATCGCCCGTGAGCTTGCCAGTCAGTACCAGCGTTTCATCGACCTGTTCGGACGGGAGCCGACGCACCTGGATAGCCATCACCATGTGCATATGTTCCCGCAGATCTTCCCCCTTGTCGCGCGATTTGCCGCAGAGCGTAATCTTGCGCTGCGCATTGATCGTCAGCCGGTGTTCCAGGCAGGCGATCTTCCGGCGACGCTGCGTAGCTCGCAAGGGTTCAGCAGTGAGTTTTACGGGGAAGCGATTTCGGAAGCGTTGTTTCTGCAGGCTCTCGATGCTTCAGCAAAACGTGGAGAATCCTCACTGGAAGTGATGTGTCACCCGGCGTTTATCGACAATATCATCCGTCAGAGCGCCTATTGTTACCCCCGCTTGACTGAACTGGACGTGCTGACGTCGGCCTCGCTCAAGTATGCGATTGCAGAACGTGGCTACCGTCTGGGCAGTTTTCTTGATGTCTGACTCCTGAGTTTGCGGCGCGTGGTGCGCCGCTTTTTTTGCCCGCGAGTTGCCTCAGGCTGGTACGGTCGGGATTTTAGCCGTGCGCGACCAGACGCGATGAGCTGCCATCAATGTAAACAGCTCATCCATAAAACGGCTATCCGCATCAGCGCCTTCAACAACGCCTTCCTCCCCCTGACTGTCGATATGAAGTCGCGCTTTAAAGCGTCGTGCTTCACCGGCGAGTGCAATAGGTTTGAGATGCTTATAGGCTTCCAGCAGGTAGTACTGCGCGTCGCCGTTGTCCTCAATATCGGCGATGTCACCGCACGGCACAATGACTGCATCCACGGTGAGAGACGGTGCTCCGGCAAAAGTGGCGGCGATGGTCAGCGTTGAACCATCATCTGCGACCACCTCGCCCATGCGGGAGTAGAGCAGTTTCGCGTGGACGCCTTTCGCCTTAAGCGCCTGGAGTATTGAAAGCAGATCGGCGGATTTCACTTTTCCGTTGAGCAAAATCCCGACGACGCGGCCTTTGATATCTCCGTCCGGCACAGCATACAAACTGAGTGAAGGATCTTTCTTCAGTCCGTTCACCTCTGGCGGCGGTGCAATTTGTGTCTGTTCATCGCTTAACGCGATCCCCAGATTCTTCCCGACCGCCTGCGCGAGGTTAATGTCGATATGCGCCAGTTGGTCGACCACCCGTTCACGGATCCAGCTACGAACGACCTTACTCAGTTCGAAGCTGAAGGCATCGATGATATGCAACTGCTCAACGGGCGTCTGGCTTGACCAGAACAGACGCGGATGGGCGTAGTATTCACCAAACGAGGGGCTACGTTCACGGATTTTGTTACCTTCGATGCGTTCCTGATATGACTCAAAGCCGCCGCGTTTCGGTCCCGGCGGCGTTTCACGCGGCCAGT
This sequence comes from Citrobacter sp. MGH 55, assembly GCF_016906145.1. Taxonomy (NCBI): domain Bacteria; kingdom Pseudomonadati; phylum Pseudomonadota; class Gammaproteobacteria; order Enterobacterales; family Enterobacteriaceae; genus Citrobacter; species Citrobacter sp. MGH 55. Next base: position 4,026,154 of record NZ_CP070239.1, on the reverse strand, counting down.
TGTCATTGATGGAGTTGGGTTCATAGTTGGCCGGGTTGGTATCAATATCCTGGCGGTGCATGCCGTCACGCTGGAAGTTGTGATACGGGCAGGTCGGGCGGTTGATTGGGATTTCGTGGAAGTTAGGTCCGCCAAGACGGCTAATCTGCGTATCGGTATAGGAGAACAAACGCCCCTGCAACAGCGGATCGTTCGTGAAATCAATGCCGGGAACGATATGGCCGGGATGAAAGGCGACCTGTTCGTTTTCGGCGAAGAAATTATCGGGGTTGCGGTTGAGTACCATTTTACCGACGCGCTGCACCGGAACCAGCGCTTCGGGGATCAGTTTGGTCGGATCCAGTAAGTCAAAGTCGAATTTCAACTCGTCCTCTTCCGGGATCAATTGCAGTCCCAGTTCATATTCCGGGAAATCACCGGCTTCAATGGCTTCCCACAGTTCCCGGCGATGGAAGTCCGGGTCGCGACCGGTCAGCTTCTGCGCTTCATCCCATACCAGTGAGGCTTTACCTGCCAGAGGTTTCCAGTGGAAGCGAACGAAGGTGGCCTTACCTTCGGCGTTGATCAGACGGAAGGTGTGGATGCCAAACCCTTCCATGGTGCGATAACTGCGCGGAATGCCGCGATCGGACATCGCCCACATGACGTTATGCAGGGTTTCTGGCTGTAACGACACGTAATCCCAGAAGGTGTCATGCGCACTTTGTCCCTGCGGTATCGCCCAGTGAGGCTCCGGTTTTACCGCATGGACAAAGTCAGGAAATTTATGCGCGTCCTGAATGAAGAACACCGGGGTGTTATTGCCCACCAGATCAAAAATGCCTTCTTCGGTATAAAACTTGGTGGCAAAACCACGGATATCACGCACCGTATCCGCCGAGCCTGCGCCGCCCTGAACAGTGGAAAAACGTACGAAGACCGGGGTGATTTTATCCGGGTCAGAAAGAAAGTCGGCTTTGGTGATGTCGCTCAGATTTTTGTAGGGCTGGAAATAGCCGTGGGCTGCCGAGCCGCGCGCATGGACGATCCTCTCGGGAATGCGCTCGTGGTCAAAATGGGTGATTTTTTCGCGCAGGATGAAATCTTCAAGTAGCGTAGGACCACGACTGCCTGCACGCAATGAATTCTGGTCATCAGCAATGCGTACGCCCTGGTTAGTAGTGAGGGCAAAATTCTCGCTGCCCTTGCGTACCGTTTCCAGATCGCTCAGTTTTTTATTGCCGGTATCCGGGGCTTTCAGACTGCCGGGCGCGGTAGGTTGCGCGCCTGGCGGCGTCGGTTCAGGAACAGGGCGATACGACTCATTATCAGGAGCCAGAGAGTCCAGACCCGGTTTTGCTTCGCGCGGATCGTGCACCGGTGATTGATGTGGATGGGGATTTTTCTCATTATGCGACATTGAACTCGTCTCCATTTTTCATTGCTGAAAGGGTCGATATTTTTTTGTCAAAAACCCTCTAACTATAGTCCACTCGTGTGATCCCGCCGGGCAGAACGCGGATGACAGCGTTGGTTGACAGGGGAAAGCGCACGCCAGGAGCAGGACGGGCGGGGGTAAAATCGGCTAAGATAGTTCTTTTCTGATTTTTGAATTTGTCTTAGTGAAGCAATTAATGATGAAACCTCTTCGCCAACAAAATCGCCCGGTTATTAGTTATGTTCCGCGTGTTGAACCTGCACCGCCCGAACATGCAATAAAAATGGACGCGTTTCGTGACGTGTGGATCTTGCGCGGGAAGTATGTCGCGTTTGTCTTAATGGGGGAGTCGTTCCAGCGCTCGCCGGCGTTCAGCGAGGCGGAATCTGCCCAGCGCTGGGCAAATCAGATTCGTCAGGAAAACGAAATAGCGGATTAATTCCGGCATAAAAAAACCGCCTCGAAGGGCGGTTTTCTGTTTTGGGGACGTTTAGTGATGCGCCAGTTCGGCGTCGTCTTCACTGTCCAGAATGGTTTTATCGGTTTGCTTCAGCCACTGGCTGGTCAGCGTACCGGCGGTCATTGACCCGCTGACGTTCAGCGCGGTACGGCCCATGTCAATCAGCGGCTCAACGGAGATGAGCAGCGCCACCAGCGTGACAGGCAGCCCCATCGCAGGCAGTACGATCAGCGCGGCGAACGTGGCGCCGCCACCGACACCGGCTACCCCGGCAGAGCTGACGGTCACAATGCCGACCAGCGTCGCAATCCAGAGAGGATCCAGCGGGTTAATACCGACCGTTGGCGCCACCATAACGGCCAGCATGGCCGGATACAAACCAGCACAGCCATTTTGACCAATCGTTGCACCAAAGGAGGCGGCAAAGCTCGCGATAGATTCCGGCACGCCCAGACGACGGGTTTGCGCTTCCACGTTCAGCGGGATAGAGGCGGCGCTGGAACGGCTGGTAAACGCGAAGGTCAGAACCGGCCACACTTTGCGGAAGTACTTGAGCGGGCTCACGCCGTTAACACCCAGCAGTACGCCGTGGACAACGAACATAATGCCGAGACCGAGATACGAGGCGATGACGAAGCTACCCAGCTTGATGATGTCCTGCAGGTTAGAACCCGCTACCACTTTGGTCATCAGCGCCAGGACGCCGTAAGGCGTTAACTGCATGACCAGACGGACCAGTTTCATCACCCAGCTTTGCAGGGTGTCGATTGCGGTCAGCACACGTTCACCTTTCGGCGCGTCATCTTTGAGCAGTTTCAGCGCGGCGACGCCGAGGAAGGCGGCAAAAATGACCACGCTAATAATGGACGTCGGGTTCGCGCCGGTCAGATCGGCAAACGGGTTTTTCGGCACAAAGGAGAGCACCAACTGCGGGACACTGAGATCGGCCACTTTACCGACATAGTTGGTTTCAATGGCATTCAGTCGCGCCGTTTCGGCACCGCCCTGAACCAGACCTTCAGCGGTCAGTCCAAACAGATTAGTCACCAGCACACCGACCAGTGCGGCAATCAATGTGGTAAACAGCAGGGTCCCGATGGTCAGGAAGCTGATTTTCCCCAACTGTGAGGCGTTATGCAGACGGGCGACCGCGCTCAGAATCGAGGCAAATACCAGCGGCATGACGATCATTTGCAGCAGTTGCACATAGCCGTTACCAACAATGTTGAACCACTGGACGGAATCTTTCAGCACCTGGCTGTCAGAGCCATAGATGGTGTGCAGCGCAAGGCCAAAGACCACACCCATGACCAGACCGACCAGCACTTTCTTTGCCAGACTCCACTGTTTATGACGGGCTTGCGCCAGCACAAACAGCAGAATGACGAACACCACAATGTTCGCGATTAATGGAAAATTCATCCCCGTTCTCCTGATTTTATTATTCGTCCCGCTGTGTCACAGCGATCCTGTTGCCGCAAGGTTAGCAGAACTGTGACCTGGCTCTTATATTCAAATGGAATTGTTTATGCCAAAAATGATAATTTCGCTGCTTTACTGGTCGATTTGATGCTTTATAAAGCGATTGAACTGCCATTGCAGTGTATTAATCATATCGGATGACCAGCGAACTGCACTGTTCTGGGGCAAGGTCTGGGGCATCCATACCGCCCAGGCAAACAGCGCCATGCAGAGAAATCGCTCCAGTTGATTACCTTTCTGCGGGACCAGAATCGGCAGGCGAAAGCGCCAGCGACAGGGCCAGAGCAGGGGGACGCCCGCTGGGGTTAGCATATCGGCGGCGATATGGCTCAGATAGCCTATCACCATACCCTGCAAGGCATCGGCGGGGATAACCCAGCTCTCCGGCACTTTCAGGTAGAAGGTCGCCAGTAGCGCAAAGACGGCCAGCAGACTGTGAGTGAATCCGCGATGGCCAAACGCACGGGCGATCGGTTTCGAAATCCATTTTAGTCGCTGACCGAGAAATGACTTTGGGTGATCAATGTCCGGTAACAGACAGGTCAGAATAGCGGAAGGAACAATATGCCACCAGTCACCCTGTGCGAGCACGGGTGTGAGTTCCGCGTTTTTAGCAAACACCGCGCAGGCAATGGAAAAGAGGAGGTGACCTTCCGCCGTCATGATAAAACCTGATAAACTGTGAATTCGTACAGTATAGGATTTTTATACAGTGGGCGGAAGTGGTGACGTTGTAACTCTTTGTCAATAATGCGCGTTTAACGCGCTAACCAACCGCCATCGACGGCCAGCGTATAACCGTTGATGTAATCTGCTGCCTTCGAGGCGAGGAAAACGACCGGACCCTGCAGATCGTCTGGCGTTCCCCAGCGGCCCGCCGGGATACGATCGACAATCTCTTTATTGCGTTCAGCATCTTCCCGCAGTTGTTGGGTGTTGTTAGTTGCCATGTAGCCGGGGGCGATAGCATTGACGTTAATCTGATGCTGCGCCCACTCATTCGCTAACAGTCGGGTAATGCCCAGAACACCGCTCTTTGAGGCCGTATAGGACGGGACGCGAATACCGCCCTGAAACGACAGCATTGACGCGATGTTGATAATTTTTCCGCCCTGGCCCTGGGCGATGAACTGGCGTGCAACGGCCTGGGAGAGAAAGAAGAGCGACTTGAGATTCAGGTTCATCACGTCGTCCCAGTCCTTTTCAGTAAAACTGAGTGCGTCTTCGCGACGAATGGTCCCGGCGTTGTTCACCAGAATGTCGATGCGACCGAATTTCTCTACCGCCTGGGTGATAACGTCCGCGATGACTGCCTGTTGGCTTAGATCGGCCTGTATGGCGAAAAAGCGGCGACCCAGCGCTTCAACTTTGGCGGCGGTGTCATGAGGGACTTTGCGGTTCACGCCGATGATATCGCAACCGGCTTGCGCCAGCGCAACCGTCATCCCTTGCCCGAGCCCGGTATCACAACCGGTGACAATGGCGACTTTACCTGTGAGACGAAATGCATCCAGAATCATAATGACCTCGGCTATCCGTTTTTATCTGTTATGTGCCTGAAAGAAGGATAGGAGAGGAACCGAAAGAATACAATAAAAATGAAACGTTGTTTTAATTTTGACTGTTGGCAAGACGGGCAATGTGGCCATTGCCCGATCCCGGTTAGCCAAGTAAATCGGCGATGGTCAGTTCTGTGAGTGTGTTGAGCCTGACGTCGGCGAGGATATAGCGCGGATCGTGTCGCACCTCTTTGTCCGGTACGACAATGGAGCGCATCCGTGCGGCTTTCGATGCCACCATACCGTTGACGGAATCTTCCAGCGCTACACAACATAACGGGTCGACGCCCAGTTTCGCCGCGCAGTCGATGTAAACCTGGGGATGTGGCTTGCTGTAGGGTAGTTTCTCCGCTGAAGCGATAGCGTCAAAGCTCTCCCGCAGGTCGAACATCGCCAGTACTTTTTCCAGCATATGCAAAGGGGACGCTGACGCCAGTCCGACTTTCAAACCTTGCGCTTTACACAACGCGACCGCTTCTTTGACGCCCGGTAACAGCGGACGCGTCTCTTCAACCAGCGTGATGGCACGGGTAATGACGCGATCGGTGACCTCCTGGCGGCTCGGCCCGTTCCACGGCTGCTGAGCAAACCAGAGATCGACAACCATATCGATGCGCAGCCCCAGCGTATCCGGGAGTTCGTGACGACGAGTGATATCGACGCCGATGCTGGACAGCACGTCCAGTTCAGCCCGATCCCACAGCGGCTCGGAATCAATCAGCAATCCATCCATATCGAATATGGCCGCAAGAATTTGACGCGGGGTTGACATTACAACCTCTCCTGTTGAGCATTAAATGTAGGGTATTCAGCGTTAGCCGCTATCATAACGTTTTTAAAGATCGGGCGAAAAGGGTTATCAGCAGGTAGACTTAAGCCAAAACGACGCGTCTTCATCAAGGGGAACTCATGACGTATCAACAAGCTGGACGCATTGCAGTGTTAAAAAGGATCTTAGGATGGGTGATATTTATCCCGGCGCTTCTCTCCACGCTGATTTCAGCCCTGAAATTTATGTACGCGCACAGCGAAAAGCAGGAAGGGATTAACGCGGTGATGCTCGATTTTGCCCACGTCATGATCGACATGATGCGAGTGAATACCCCGTTTCTGAACCTCTTCTGGTACAACTCGCCGACGCCGGATTTCCAGAATAGCCTGAACATTCTGTTCTGGCTGATTTTTGTGCTGATTTTTATCGGTCTGGCGATGCAGGATTCCGGCGCGCGCATGAGCCGCCAGGCGCGGTTTTTACGTGAAGGCGTTGAAGACCAGTTGATTCTGGAGAAAGCCAAGGGCAGCGAAGGGTTGTCACGCGAGCAGATCGAGTCACGGATCGTGGTGCCGCATCACACGATTTTTCTGCAGTTTTTCCCGCTCTACATCCTGCCGGTGATTATCATCATTGCCGGCTATGTGTTTTTTTCCCTGCTGGGATTTGTCTGAACAAAAAGGCCGCCATCCGGCGGTCTTTGAGAGTGATGACAAACCTCGTTCCGTTACCGGACAAGCCGAGAGCGCCTGATTATAAACGAGGAAAATCAATTCATTGATTTTCGGCTGATAACCACAAAGAAGGAAAAACCACGTTTTATCCTTCTTTGTTAGCGGCCTGAAAGGCCGCCATCCGGCGGCCAATTGATGTCAACCATGATTACGCCGCGAGTAGTCTGTCCATTGCCTTCTGCGCAATCACCAGGTGCTGGCCGCCAAACAGTCTTGCCCGGTTGAGCAAGGTATACAGTTGATATACTGGTTGCCGGTCGAGAAAATCTAACGGCAGCGGCGATACCGACTGATAACCATCATAAATTTGCGGCGGCTGTTCAGTATGCAGCGGCAACATCGCCAGGTCGCACTCCCTGTCTCCCCAGTAACAGGCTGGGTCAAACAGATACGGACCGTCTGGTCCGAGCGCGCAGTTCCCGGACCACAGATCGCCGTGTAATAAAGAGGGCTGTGGCTGGTGGGAGGCGAGACGCTGTTGCACGTGCTCGACGATGGCGTCGATATTACCAAAGGCAATCCCTTTTTCCGCCGCCAGTTCGAGTTGCCAGCCAATGCGCTGTTCGGCGAAGAAGGTAGACCAGCGGCGCTGCCAGGCATTGGGTTGCGGCGTGGTCGAGAGCGCGTTATCGAAGTCCAGCCCAAACTGCGGCTGATCGCTCCATTCATGCAGGTGGGCAAGCTGCTGCCCCAGAATAAACGCACTGTGCGCATCCAGGGGGCGGGGAGGGAGATAATCCATCACCAGAAAGCTGTAATCACGATCCGCACCCACCGCCCACACTTTGGGGACCGTCACCGTATGGCTGCGTGATAACAGTTCTAATTGGTCGGCTTCTGCCGTGAAGCCTGGAAGCAGTTCTCGCTCATCACATTTAACGAAGAAATCGCGTCCCGCATAGCGTAAATGCCACGCGGCATGAATTTCTCCGCCAGGCAGTTCGTTACGCAGTTCGATTTCGCCTTCACCGAGTTGCTCGCTTAAAAGACGACTGATAGCCTGCCACATGATGTCTCTCCCCATGTTGTCTGCCAGATCATAAGGTTAGCGCAAAGATGCGGTAAAAAAACACGAACTAACGCACACCGTGGACGTGTTTTCGTGGTAATGGCATTTATTGTCCGCTGAGATCCCACTCGTCCCAGGTCACCACGCTGACCTCCGGCATTTTATCTAACGCACTTTCAGCCAGTCCCGCGGCCAGAGCTTTGACCTCGTACGGACTCTGGGCGCTAATCAACCCAAAGGTATTGGTTCCCAGTTCATGCACATTACCGTCATCATCCGTAAGAGTGAGTAGAAAACCGGCACGGGTAAGATGATTATTCAGTTCATTTATTTCCGTTAAGGAGTCCTCGTGGAACGTGATAGTAACAACATATCGGGTGATTTCCCCACTGGCCATTTGACACCCCTTTGTAATCTCATGAGTTTGTAGCATAGACGGTGAACGCGTAAGCCGACAGGTTTACGCAAAATTCCCCCTCGAAGAGAGGGGGATTTATTATGGCTGGCTAAGGTAAGCGTAGATTTTATGTGTATCGTCATGGGAGCACAGGCGTGTTCCCTGGTTGAGGGTGGCGGCGCTACCGGCCGCCACGCCGAAGCGCACCATATCGTCAAGCGAGGCGCCTTCAGCCAGTTTGAGGGTCATTGCTCCCACCATACTGTCGCCCGCGCCCACGGTGCTCTGGCTTTTGACCGGTGGCGGCACAACCTGTACACAGGTTTTACTGTCCACGCCCAGTGCGCCCTGAGGACCGAGCGAGACGACGACGCGCTGTGCCTTGCCGCTGCGGACAATTTCCTGTGCCGCGTTGCGCACGTCATCAGGTTGCGTCAGTTCGCGATTAACCAGGGCACTGAGTTCTTTCTGATTGGGTTTAACCAGTTCGATATTGCCAATCGCTAACGCGGCCGTCAGCGCCTCGCCGGAGCTGTCAATGATGCAACGGATCCCCTGTTTCTGCGCGGCGGTAATTAACTGGCTGAGTTTTTCAACGTTAACGCCTGGCGGCAGACTACCGCTGATCACCAGAATGGCACCGGACTCGATCTCCAGAACCTGCTCTTCTATCTGGCGAAACTCATCGTCATTCAGAGCCGCGCCGGGCATCACAAAGCGATACTGTTCACCGCTGGATTCGACATGAACGTGCAGGTTCTGACGCGTCCAGTCTTTTGCATCAATGGTTGCGACCGGAACGTTTTCGTCAGCGAGCAGGGTCACCAGGTGTTCACCGGTTGCCCCCCCGACGGGGAAAATAGCGGTTGCCGTTCCGCCCAGATGGGCGATGGCGCGAGCGACATTAATGCCACCGCCGCCAGGCTCAAATACCGGGGCAGTACAGCGGAGTTTCCCTTCGGGATAGATTTGCGGAGTGATCGTTGCGCTATCGAGAGAGGGCGCAAGCGTCAACGTATAGATACGTACCATCGTTACCTCCTGTTAGGCTATGTTCAGTCTGGCACCGAATAGCCCTAAAGTGAAGTCATTAACAATATGATTAATTAAAGTTTATTTATTTAATTTACCGTAAGGATATATAAATATTTAATTGTTTTGAGAGCTCTCTTATTCAAAAAATGAAATAAGAATTCATTGCTATGTTATTCGAGCCTTTTTATAATTTGTTACCTTTCCTGGGGCGTTTGTCATTGATCCCTCTGAAAGTTTCCGGGACCGTAATGGTCTCTTTTTTTGTTGTACGGACTCTTTATAAATGAAGCTTTTAAAGACAGTTCCCGCTGCCGTTCTGCTGGCGGGGGGCATGTTTGCGTCGATGTATGCAACTGCCGATGATTCCGTTTTTACTGTCATGGATGACCCCTCAAGTGCGAAGAAACCCTTCGAAGGCAATCTCAATGCCGGTTATCTTGCGCAGTCAGGCAACACGAAAAGTTCTTCTTTGACCGCGGACACGACCATGACCTGGTACGGCCAAACAACGGCCTGGTCACTGTGGGGGAACGCGAGCAACACTTCTTCCAATGATGAACGTTCTTCAGAGAAATATGCGGTTGGCGGTCGTAGTCGTTACAACGTGACCGATTATGACTATCTTTTTGGCCAGGCGAGTTGGCTGACGGACCGTTATAACGGCTACCGTGAGCGCGACGTGTTCACTGCCGGTTATGGTCGCCAGTTCCTTAACGGTCCCGTACACAGTTTCCGTTTTGAATTCGGTCCGGGCGTACGGTACGACGAACATACGGATGGCACGACGGAAACGCAGCCGCTGGGCTATGCCTCTGGCGCGTATGCCTGGCAGATATCAGACAACACCAAATTTACGCAAGGCGTGTCGGTGTTCGGTGCTGAAGATACGACGCTGAACTCCGAGACGGCGCTAAATGTGGCAATCAATGAGCACTTTGGTCTGAAGGTGGCGTACAACGTGACGTGGAACTCCGAACCGCCGGAAACGGCACCGGAGCATACGGACAGACGTACCACCGTCTCTCTGGGCTACCGGATGTAAACTGAGGCCAGACTGTTCGTCAGTCTGGCTTTTTTATTACGGTGTCTGACGTCGATTTGCCCTTCAGCGTTTTTGTCCAGAATGTGCACGCTGCCTGAATCACGACGGCGCAGCGTTTCACGACTATCCCCAAATCATTGCCGCCCAGCGTAGTAATAACATTGCGCCACAGATGACGATCAGGACGACCACCATTTTCCAGTGTTTTTTGGCGAAGCGATTTGATGGCATCATTTATATCCTGTCGATTTCAGACGGTTAATCCTAGTGTAACAAAACTGTCAGCCAGTCAGTGAATGGATATTCATCCTGTCTCCAGGACAATCCTTCAGGGCAGGTGAGAGGAGGAGGCGAAAAACGCTTGCTGACGTCATGATCCAGCCCAATATAAAACAGAAGGGTGCATTCTCCCTTTTTTTAGTGTTACCATCGTTCGACCACATTGCCGCGCTTGCGTAGCGAAAGCGGATGTGAACCAGATTGTGTGCCAATTTAGCAATTGTTGGTTAGATGGCTGCACAACTAACTGTAAACAAATAAATTTTCTCTTTGTATGTGATCTTGCGTATGGGTCACCACTGCAAATAAGGACATAACATGCCTGTTATTACTCTTCCTGATGGCAGTCAACGCCATTACGACCACGCTGTAAGCCCTATGGATGTTGCGCTGGACATTGGTCCAGGTCTGGCGAAAGCCACCCTTGCTGGCCGTGTTAATGGCGAGCTGGTTGATGCTTCTGACCTGATCGAAAATGATGCGACGCTCTCTATCATCACCGCAAAAGATGAAGAAGGGCTGGAGATTATTCGTCACTCCTGCGCGCACCTGTTAGGTCATGCGATCAAACAACTTTGGCCGAATACCAAAATGGCTATCGGTCCGGTTGTCGACAACGGCTTCTACTATGACGTAGACCTTGACCGTACGTTGACCCAGGAAGATATCGATGCGCTCGAGAAGCGGATGCACGAGCTCGCTGAGAAAAATTACGACGTCATTAAGAAGAAAGTCAGCTGGCACGAAGCGCGTGAAACCTTCGTGAAGCGTGGCGAGATCTATAAAGTCTCCATTCTTGATGAAAACATTGCCCATGATGACAAACCTGGTTTGTATCATCATGAAGAATATGTCGATATGTGCCGCGGTCCGCACGTGCCGAATATGCGCTTCTGCCATCACTTTAAACTGATGAAAACCGCAGGCGCGTACTGGCGCGGCGACAGCGACAATAAGATGTTGCAGCGTATCTACGGAACGGCCTGGGCAGATAAAAAGGCCCTCAGCGCTTATCTGCAACGTCTGGAAGAAGCGGCAAAACGTGACCACCGTAAAATTGGTAAGCAGCTTGACCTGTATCACATGCAGGAAGAAGCACCGGGTATGGTGTTCTGGCATAACGACGGCTGGACTATTTTCCGCGAACTGGAAGTCTTTGTGCGTTCCAAGCTCAAAGAGTATCAGTATCAGGAAGTGAAAGGGCCGTTCATGATGGACCGCGTGCTGTGGGAAAAAACCGGGCACTGGGACAACTACAAAGATGCGATGTTCACCACCTCTTCAGAGAACCGTGAATACTGCATCAAGCCGATGAACTGTCCGGGTCACGTACAGATCTTTAATCAGGGCCTGAAATCCTACCGCGACCTGCCGCTGCGTATGGCAGAGTTTGGTAGCTGCCACCGTAACGAGCCGTCAGGCGCGTTGCATGGTCTGATGCGTGTACGTGGCTTCACCCAGGATGATGCGCATATCTTCTGTACTGAAGAGCAAATCCGCGATGAAGTTAACGCCTGCATCCGTATGGTCTACGATATGTACAGCACATTTGGCTTCGAGAAAATCGTTGTCAAACTCTCCACTCGCCCCGAAAAACGTATCGGTAGCGACGAAATGTGGGATCGTGCTGAGGCGGACCTGGCCGTTGCGCTGGAAGAAAACAATATCCCATTTGAATATCAACTGGGTGAAGGCGCCTTCTACGGTCCGAAAATTGAATTTACCCTGTATGACTGCCTCGATCGCGCATGGCAGTGCGGTACAGTACAGCTGGACTTCTCCCTGCCGTCTCGTCTGAGCGCCTCCTATGTGGGCGAAAACAATGAGCGTCAGGTACCGGTAATGATTCACCGCGCAATTCTTGGGTCTATGGAACGTTTTATCGGTATCCTGACTGAAGAATTCGCTGGCTTCTTCCCGACCTGGCTTGCGCCGGTTCAGGTAGTGGTGATGAACATTACTGATTCACAGTCTGAATACGTTAACGAATTGACGCAGAAACTTCAAAATGCGGGCATTCGTGTAAAAGCAGACTTGAGAAATGAGAAGATAGGCTTTAAAATCCGCGAGCACACTTTACGTCGTGTCCCTTATATGTTGGTCTGTGGTGATAAAGAAGTGGAAGCAGGCAAAGTTGCCGTTCGCACTCGCCGCGGGAAAGACCTGGGCAGCCTTGACGTAAGTGAAGTGATTGAGAAGCTGCAACAAGAGATTCGCAGCCGCAGTCTTCAACAACTGGAGGAATAAGGTATTAAAGGCGGAAAACGAGTTCAAACGGCACGTCCGAATCGTATCAATGGCGAGATTCGCGCCCAGGAAGTTCGCTTAACAGGTCTGGAAGGCGAGCAGCTGGGTATTGTGAGTCTGAGAGAAGCAATCGAAAAAGCTGAAGAGGCTGGAGTAGATTTAGTTGAAATCAGCCCTAACGCCGAACCGCCAGTTTGTCGTATCATGGACTACGGCAAGTTCCTTTATGAAAAGAGTAAGTCTTCTAAGGAACAGAAGAAAAAGCAAAAAGTTATCCAGGTTAAGGAAATTAAATTCCGTCCTGGTACCGACGATGGCGATTATCAGGTAAAACTCCGCAGCCTGATTCGCTTTCTGGAAGATGGCGATAAGGCCAAGATCACACTGCGTTTCCGCGGTCGTGAGATGGCCCACCAACAGATTGGTATGGAAGTGCTGACGCGCGTTCGTGACGATCTGAGTGAACTGGCAGTAGTCGAATCCTTCCCAACGAAGATCGAAGGCCGCCAGATGATCATGGTGCTCGCTCCCAAGAAGAAACAGTAGGCCTTCAAGTAGTATTTCCTGTGAAGCCTTTGGGCTTCACAGGTTTTGCTCGCCTGGGTTTCATTTATTAACAATGCGAAGTGGAAGTTATTAAAATGCCAAAAATTAAGACCGTACGCGGTGCTGCTAAGCGCTTCAAAAAAACCGGTGGTGGTGGATTTAAGCGTAAGCACGCAAACCTGCGTCATATTCTGACCAAAAAATCAACTAAGCGTAAACGTCACCTGCGTCCAAAAGGCCTTGTTTCTAAAGGCGATCTGGGTCTGGTTATCGCGTGCCTGCCGTACGCATAAGCCGTTAACGTTTTTTTAAATTTTTAATGCCCAACCGATTTCACTGTGGTGAAAGGGGGGCAAATCAGAATAGATACAGGAGAGCACTATGGCTCGCGTAAAACGTGGTGTAATTGCACGCGCACGTCACAAGAAAATTTTGAAACAAGCCAAAGGTTACTACGGTGCGCGTTCTCGCGTATACCGCGTTGCCTTCCAGGCCGTCATCAAAGCAGGTCAGTATGCTTACCGTGACCGTCGTCAACGTAAGCGTCAGTTCCGTCAACTGTGGATTGCGCGTATCAACGCAGCAGCACGTCAGAACGGTATTTCTTACAGCAAATTCATCAACGGCCTGAAAAAAGCCTCTGTTGAAATCGACCGTAAGATCCTGGCTGACATCGCCGTATTCGACAAAGTAGCGTTCACCGCTCTGGTCGAAAAAGCGAAAGCAGCTCTGGCATAAGCCAGTGAAAAGAGGGAGCCTGGCTCCCTCTCTTTTATTTGTTGTTCCGTCAATAAGTTGACAATTGATCCGTAACCCTTTTCAATAAAGGTTCTCCGGTTTTTACCACACAAGGTAACGCAAGCATGAATGCTGCTATTTTCCGCTTCTTTTTTTACTTTAGCACCTGACTTCAGGAGGCTAGCGCGTGAAAGAAGAAACGAAAAACAGCGCAAAAAAGCCTCCTGATGGAGGCTTTTTTTGTGCCCGAAATCGAGAGATTACGTTCAACGAACCGGTGTCTTCACCGACACAATGAGGAAAACCATGTCACATCTCGCAGAACTGGTAGCCAGTGCGAAGGCGGCCATTAATCAGGCGTCAGATGTTGCCGCGTTAGACAATGTGCGCGTCGAATATTTGGGCAAAAAAGGGCACCTGACCCTTCAGATGACGACGCTGCGCGAGCTGCCAGCTGAAGAACGTCCTGCCGCCGGTGCGGTGATTAACGAAGCGAAAGAGCAGGTACAGCAGGCACTCAACGCGCGTAAGGCAGATCTGGAAAACGCCGCGCTGAATGCGCGTCTGGCAGCGGAAACCATCGACGTTTCTCTGCCGGGGCGTCGCATTGAAAATGGCGGTCTGCATCCGGTCACCCGTACCATCGATCGCATTGAAAGCTTCTTTGGTGAGCTTGGCTTTACCGTGGCGACCGGCCCGGAAATCGAAGATGACTACCACAACTTCGATGCGCTGAATATTCCTGGTCACCACCCGGCTCGCGCCGATCACGACACCTTCTGGTTTGATGCAACGCGTCTGCTGCGTACCCAGACATCCGGCGTACAGATCCGTACCATGAAAGATCAGCAGCCGCCGATTCGTATTATCGCGCCGGGTCGCGTGTATCGTAACGACTACGATCAGACGCACACACCGATGTTCCACCAGATGGAAGGCCTGATTGTGGATACCAACATCAGCTTTACCAATCTGAAAGGGACGCTGCATGACTTCCTGCGTAACTTCTTTGAAGAAGATTTGCAGATTCGTTTCCGTCCTTCCTATTTCCCGTTTACTGAGCCGTCCGCCGAAGTGGACGTGATGGGGAAAAACGGTAAATGGCTGGAAGTGCTGGGCTGCGGCATGGTGCATCCGAACGTTCTGCGTAATGTTGGTATCGACCCGGAAGTCTACTCAGGTTTCGCATTTGGGATGGGGATGGAGCGTCTGACCATGTTGCGTTACGGTGTGACTGACCTGCGTGCGTTCTTCGAAAACGATCTGCGTTTCCTCAAACAGTTTAAATAAAGGCAGGATAAAACAATGAAATTCAGTGAACTGTGGTTACGCGAATGGGTTAACCCGGCTATCGATAGCGACGCGCTGTCGAATCAAATCACCATGGCAGGCCTGGAAGTTGACGGTGTTGAAGCGGTTGCCGGTGCATTTAATGGCGTCGTCGTGGGTGAAGTGGTTGAATGCGGCCAGCACCCGAATGCGGACAAACTGCGCGTGACGAAAGTGAATGTCGGTGGCGAGCGTCTGCTGGACATCGTCTGCGGCGCGCCAAACTGCCGTCAGGGGCTGAAAGTGGCGGTTGCCACCATCGGTGCCGTTCTGCCGGGCGATTTCAAAATTAAAGCCGCTAAGCTGCGTGGCGAGCCGTCTGAAGGCATGCTGTGCTCCTTCTCCGAGCTGGGGATTTCAGACGATCACAGCGGCATTATTGAACTGCCGGCCGATGCGCCTGTCGGTACCGACATCCGCGAATACCTGAAGCTTGATGACAACACCATTGAGATCAGCGTGACCCCTAACCGTGCTGACTGCTTAGGCATCATCGGTGTCGCCCGTGACGTGGCTGTGCTGAACAAAGCGCCGCTGGTTGAGCCGGAAATCACGCCGGTAGCAGCAACCGTCACTGATGTCCTGCCGATTACCGTAGACGCCACCGACGCCTGCCCGCGCTATCTGGGTCGCGTCGTCAAAGGCATCAATGTGAAAGCGCCAACCCCGCTGTGGATGAAAGAAAAACTGCGCCGTTGCGGTATCCGCTCCATTGATGCCGTGGTTGACGTGACCAACTATGTATTGCTTGAGCTGGGTCAGCCGATGCACGCCTTTGATAAAGACCGCATTGAAGGCGGGATTGTCGTGCGCATGGCGAAAGAGGGCGAAACGCTGGTACTGCTTGATGGCACAGAAGCAAAGCTTAACGCTGATACGCTGGTGATTGCCGATCATCATAAAGCGCTGGCGATGGGCGGTATCTTCGGTGGTGAGCATTCTGGCGTGAATGATGAAACGCAAAATGTGCTGCTGGAATGCGCTTTCTTCAGCCCACTGTCAATTACCGGTCGCGCACGTCGTCATGGTCTGCATACCGATGCGTCTCACCGTTATGAGCGCGGTGTGGATCCGGCTCTGCAGTACAAAGCGATGGAACGTGCTACCCGTTTGCTGATTGACATCTGCGGCGGCGAAGCTGGTCCGATCATTGATGTGACGGATGAAACCACGCTGCCGAAGCGCGCGACCATTACGCTGCGTCGCAGCAAGCTGGATCGTCTGATTGGCCATCACATTGCCGATGCACAGGTCAGCGATATCCTGCGCCGTTTGGGCTGTGAAGTGACCGAAGGTCAAGGCGAGTGGCAAGCCGTTGCGCCAAGTTGGCGCTTCGATATGGAAATTGAAGAAGACCTGGTTGAAGAAGTCGCCCGCGTGTATGGCTACGACAACATCCCTGATGAACCGATCCAGGCGGGTCTGATTATGGGGACGCACCGTGAAGCGAATTTGTCGCTGAAGCGTGTGAAAACGCTATTGAATGACAAAGGCTACCAGGAAGTCATTACTTACAGCTTTGTTGACCCGAAAGTGCAGCAGTTGCTCCATCCGGGTGAAGAGGCGCTGCTGCTGCCAAGCCCGATCTCCAGTGAAATGTCGGCAATGCGTCTGTCGTTGTGGACGGGATTACTGGCAACGGTAGTCTATAACCAGAATCGTCAACAGAACCGCGTACGTATTTTTGAAAGTGGGCTGCGTTTTGTGCCGGATACCCAGGCCAATCTGGGCATTCGTCAGGATCTGATGCTGGCGGGGGTTATTTGCGGTAACCGCTATGATGAGCACTGGGATCTGGCAAAAGAGACCGTTGATTTCTATGATTTGAAGGGCGATCTGGAAGCGGTGTTGGATCTGACTGGTAAACTCGGTGACATTCAGTTCAGAGCAGAAGCCAATCCGGCACTGCATCCGGGACAGTCAGCCGCGATTTATCTGAAAGGTGAACGCATTGGTTTCATTGGTGTTGTTCATCCTGAGCTGGAACGTAAGCTGGATCTCAATGGCCGTACTCTGGTGTTCGAACTGGAGTGGAACAAGCTCGCAGACCGCGTGGTGCCTCAGGCGCGCGAGATTTCACGCTTCCCGGCGAACCGTCGCGACATCGCTGTGGTTGTCGCCGAAAACGTTCCCGCTGCTGATATTTTATCCGAGTGTAAGAAAGTTGGCGTAAATCAGGTAGTTGGCGTAAACTTATTTGACGTGTACCGTGGTAAGGGTGTTGCGGAGGGGTATAAGAGCCTCGCCATTAGCCTGATCCTTCAGGATACCAGCCGTACACTCGAAGAAGAGGAGATTGCCGCTACCGTCGCCAAATGTGTAGAGGCATTAAAAGAGCGATTCCAGGCATCATTGAGGGATTGAACCTATGGCGCTTACAAAAGCTGAAATGTCAGAATATCTGTTTGATAAGCTTGGGCTTAGCAAGCGGGATGCCAAAGAACTGGTCGAACTGTTTTTCGAAGAGATCCGTCGTGCTCTGGAAAACGGTGAGCAGGTAAAACTCTCTGGTTTTGGTAACTTCGATCTGCGTGATAAGAATCAACGTCCGGGACGTAACCCGAAAACGGGCGAAGATATTCCCATTACAGCACGGCGCGTGGTGACCTTCAGACCCGGACAGAAGTTAAAGAGCCGAGTCGAAAACGCTTCGCCCAAAGATGAGTAATCAGATCTAACCAAAAAGGCCGCTTTTGCGGCCTTTTTTCTTTTCTGCGGGGGTATCGCACCGTAGAATCAATGACATCCTTTTCAGTTGAACGGAAATCATGCTGACTTTTGCCCGTCAACAACAGCGACAACATGTGCGCTGGATCCTGAGTCTGTCGGTACTGATGTTACTGACACTGTGGTTGAGCCTGTGCGCTGGAGAGCAGTGGATATCGCCCGCTGACTGGCTGACGCCCCGTGGCGAACTCTTTGTCTGGCAAATTCGCCTTCCGCGCGCGCTGGCGGTTCTGCTGGTGGGCGCGGCGCTGGCTTTGTCCGGCGCAGTGATGCAGGCGCTGTTTGAAAACCCGCTCGCGGAGCCGGGGTTGCTCGGCGTCTCCAACGGTGCGGGCGTGGGGCTTATCGCCGCCGTGCTGCTGGGGAAGGGCATACTGCCGCACTGGGCGCTTGGACTGTGCGCGATTGCCGGTGCGCTGGTCATCACGTTGATCCTCCTGCGTTTTGCCCGTCGTCATCTTTCGACCAGCCGCCTGCTGCTTGCCGGCGTGGCGCTGGGGATTATCTGTAGCGCGCTGATGACCTGGGCCATCTATTTTTCTACCTCATTCGATCTGCGTCAGTTGATGTACTGGATGATGGGGGGATTCGGTGGCGTTAACTGGGAGCAGTCCTGGCTGATGCTGGCCCTGATTCCGGTGCTGGTGTGGATCTGCTGCCAGTCGCAGGCGATGAACATGCTGGCGTTGGGGGAAACCTCTGCCCGACAACTGGGACTCCCCCTGTGGTTCTGGCGAAATCTGTTGGTGGTTGCCACCGGATGGATGGTCGGTGTCAGCGTGGCGCTGGCCGGGGCCATTGGTTTTATTGGCCTGGTCATCCCCCATATTTTACGCCTGTGCGGCTTAACGGACCATCGCGTGCTGTTACCTGCCTGTGCGCTGGCGGGGGCCATTGCGCTACTGCTGGCCGATGTGGTCGCTCGCCTGGCGCTGGCCTCAGCCGAATTGCCGATTGGCGTGGTCACCGCGACGCTCGGCGCACCGGTTTTTATCTGGCTGTTACTCAAAGCCGGACGTTAGGTACGACAAGACAGTCTATGATTAGAAGCTGGTATTTGAATCACTCACGATCCTGGAGAGGTTATGCAAGACTCGATTCTGAACACGGTAGTGACAACGATTGATGGCGAAGTGACCACGCTTGAGAAATACACAGGTAATGTTCTGCTGATTGTTAACGTAGCTTCAAAATGCGGACTTACCCCACAGTATGAGCAACTGGAAAATATTCAGAAAGCGTGGGCCGACCGTGGCTTTATTGTGCTGGGCTTTCCCTGCAATCAGTTCCTTGGGCAGGAACCTGGCAGTGATGACGAGATTAAAACCTGGTGCGCGACGACCTGGGGCGTGACCTTCCCGATGTTCAGCAAGATTGAGGTAAACGGGGAGGGGCGTCATCCGCTGTACCAGAAGCTGATTGAGGCGGCACCGACGGCAGTGGCCCCTGAAGAGAGTGGTTTCTATGAGCGAATGGTCAGCAAAGGGCGTGCGCCGCTCTATCCTGACGATATCCTGTGGAACTTTGAGAAGTTCCTCGTAGGCCGTGATGGCAAGGTGATACAGCGTTTCTCTCCGGATATGACGCCGGAAGATCCGATTGTGATGGAAAGCATCAAACTCGCGTTGGCTAAATAATGTCTTCAGTGATGCAGTTACAGGATGTGGCGGAATCGACCCGGTTAGGGCCTCTGTCCGGTGAGATTCGGGCAGGGGAGATCCTGCATCTTGTGGGGCCGAACGGCGCCGGGAAGAGCACGCTGCTGGCGCGGATGGCAGGGTTAACCAGTGGGACAGGAACGATCGCTCTGGCGGGGACTGAGCTGGCGTTGTGGCCCGCCGCTAAACTTGCCCGCCATCGTGCTTATCTGGCGCAGCAGCAAAATCCGCCCTTCGCGATGCCGGTATGGCACTTCCTGACGCTACATCAGCCAGACAAAACGCGCACGGACCAGTTGATGGCGGTGGCCGAGTCGCTGGGGCTGGCGGACAAACTTGAACGCAATGCGAAGGAGCTCTCAGGCGGGGAATGGCAGCGCGTCCGTCTTGCCGCGGTGATCCTGCAAATCGCGCCAGAGACCAACCCACAGGGACAGCTATTGCTCCTCGATGAGCCCATGAACAGCCTTGATGTCGCGCAGCAAAATGCGCTGGATCGCATTCTGCACCGCTTGTGCCAGCAGGGGATTGCCATCGTGATGAGCAGTCACGACCTGAATCATACCTTGCGCCACGCGCACCGGGCGTGGTTGCTCAAACAGGGGAAACTGCTCGCCAGCGGTCCACGTGATGAAGTGCTGACGCCAGCGCATTTAGCGCAGGCGTATGGTCTGCACTTCCGGCGTCTTGACATCGAAGGTCACAGAATGATTATATCAACCACTTAAACGAAATGGTTTCTTGAAAACCCGCGTAAATACCCGCTATAAGGGGTGAAGAATAAAAATACAGAGGATTCGCCTGAATGCGTTTCTGGTTTCTTTTTTGCACAGCACTGTTGTTGGCCGGATGTAGTAGCCACCGAGCGCCGCCGCCCAATGCCCGGCTCTCTGATTCCATTACCGTGATTGCCGGGTTAAATGATCAACTCCAGACCTGGCGCGGGACGCCCTATCGTTACGGCGGCATGAGTCGCGGTGGTGTGGATTGTTCCGGTTTTGTGCTGATGACCATGCGCGATCAGTTCTCTTTGCAGCTGCCGCGCGAAACCCGTCAACAGGCAAAACTGGGGACGGAAATCGATAAAAACGACTTGTTGCCTGGCGATCTGGTGTTTTTCAAAACCGGGTCGGGAGAGAGCGGTTTACATGTGGGTATTTATGATACTAACGGTCAGTTTATTCATGCCTCAACCAGTCGTGGCGTGATGCGTTCGTCGCTGGATAATGTCTACTGGCGGAAAAACTTTTGGCAGGCGAGACGCATTTAGTCGTAGGGCGTTATTTCGATTGAGGATGTCCCTCGCTTTTATTGCCGAAAAAGAACAATGCTGGATAAGCGTTTATAATCAGGATAAGCTGAATACTAAGGAACCGGGACTCCGGGTGAAAAGGACAACATGAACATTTTCCTTCTGGCATTAAAAAAGATGGATGACGACATCCTGTGTAATAGGTTGCCGAATCACTCCCTGTATGTGGGACTGCCGTGATGAATGTTTCACTGGATAATGTGTATCATTCTGAACTCTATTTTCAGCCCGCCAGGAATGTACAACGAAAACTTATCGGTTTAAGCGTTATCGCGAACTTTGTCAGTGAAGACGGTGACGTTCGTATCCCAACTGAACTGGTGCTTCCGCGACTTTCTCCCGAAGAACAGTGCCAGTTATTTATCGAAAAGCTGGCGCTGATCGAAACGTGCCAACATTTTTTTATTCAACATAAACTTGTCGCCTGGATTTATATAACCCCGGCAGTTGTACCGTTATTATTAACCAATAGTGAGTGCGTTTCTGCCGTTAAACGGTTTTCGTTTCTCGAACTCATGATAAATGAGAATTTTCCCGAACTGTCTGAAGGCAAAGAGAATAAAACGTTGCATGCGCTGGCTGAACGTTTTCCTCTGGTACTGGCCAATTTCGGCGCAGGGGAAAGTGCCAACAAAGCCATATTCGATGGATTATTTAAACGAATTATCCTCGACCGGAATTTTGTCCATCGTCGGGCCACTCGTCTTTCCTTCGAACCGTTCATGCGCGCCATCCTTACGCAAGTGTCGCCTTATTGCGAATCGCTGATGATCGCCGGTATCGACAGCGAAGCGATGTTGACCCGCGTGACGCCATTCGGTTTTAGCGGTATGCAGGGCGGGCTGTGGCCTGCCGTCACGGCCAGTCAGGTCACCCAATTACTCCACGGATAACCTTTCTGTTTGCTGGTGTTTATGACGGAAATAACCGTCTACACTACAGGCAGGAGGCCCTATGACCCTGTCTTTTACAACCCGCTGGCGCGATGAACTGCCAGCAACATTTACCGCTCTGTCGCCAACACCGCTGAATCACTCGCGACTGATTTGGCACAACGATGCGCTTGCCGAACAACTGGGCATCCCCGATTCCCTTTTTCATCCTGACAGCCCGGTGGGTGTCTGGGGCGGCGAGGCGCTGTTGCCGGGGATGTCTCCGCTGGCGCAGGTCTATAGCGGTCATCAGTTCGGCGTCTGGGCGGGTCAACTGGGTGACGGGCGCGGCATTCTGCTCGGTGAGCAGTTGCTTGCCGATGGCAGCACAATGGACTGGCACCTGAAAGGCGCGGGTTTGACGCCGTATTCGCGCATGGGTGATGGTCGTGCGGTATTGCGCTCCACGATCCGAGAAAGCCTTGCCAGTGAAGCGATGCACTACCTGGGGATACCGACGACCCGGGCGCTGACGATTGTCACCAGTGAAACACCGGTTTACCGCGAAACGGTGGAGGCAGGGGCGATGCTGATGCGACTGGCGCAAAGCCATTTGCGCTTCGGTCATTTTGAGCATTTTTATTACCGTCGCGAGCCGGAAAAAGTTCAGCAACTGGCGGATTTCTCCATTCGTCATTACTGGCCGCATCTCCTGCAAGACGCCGATAAGTACATTCTCTGGTTTCGCGACGTGGTCGCGCGGACCGCGTCACTGATCGCCGACTGGCAAACCGTGGGTTTCGCGCACGGGGTGATGAACACCGATAACATGTCGATCCTCGGGCTGACGATGGACTACGGTCCGTTTGGGTTCCTGGATGACTATGAACCGGGCTTCATTTGCAACCATTCTGACCACCAGGGGCGCTACAGCTTTGACAATCAACCGGCGGTAGGCTTGTGGAATCTTCAGCGCCTTGCGCAAAGTCTGTCGCCTTTCATCACCGTTGAGGCGCTCAATGATGCCCTCGACGGGTACCAGGTGGCGCTACTGACGCGCTACGGTCAGCGGATGCGGCAGAAACTGGGGTTCATGACCGAACAAAAAGATGACAACGATCTGTTGAACGAATTGTTCAGCCTGATGGCCCGCGAGCACAGTGACTATACCCGTACTTTCCGCATGCTAAGCATGACAGAGCAGCAGAATGCCGTCTCTCCACTGCGCGACGAATTTATTGATCGCGCCGCCTTTGATGACTGGTTCACACGTTACAGAACGCGTTTGCAGCGCGATGCAGTCGATGATGCTGCGCGTCAGTCGCTAATGCTGAGCGCCAATCCTGCGGTGGTGCTGCGTAACTGGCTGGCGCAGCGGGCGATTGCGGCGGCGGAGAAAGGCGACATGAGTGAACTGCATCGCTTACATGCCATATTGCGCGAGCCTTTCCGCGAGCGCGATGATGACTACAGCCAGCGTCCGCCGGACTGGGGCAAACGCCTGGAAGTCAGCTGTTCAAGCTGAAGCGCTATTTAGTCAGCAAGAGTTTACCTGCTTGCGTTTGACGCAGCAGGTATTCCTGACCGTTGTGATCGATAATCACTTTACCTTCATCACCTAACAGTTTCTGACTGCTGATCTTGCGGATGGGCGCAGGTGTGAGAGCCGCGTTTTCTCGTTCCTTAAGGCGGGGTGACTCAATGTTATCCATACGGGTATCACGATTTATTAATAATAATTAATGTAACAATGATTTTTATTATCAATAAAGTGCACGATAACAACAAGTATTAAATGTGGTAGTTTGCGAAAAGGGGGGGAGAATATGCCCACCCTGTACGGATGGGCGGACGATCAGAAGCGGCTGTCCACCGCCGAGGCCAGTTTGCTCAGCAGCAGTTCAGTGTCTTCCCAGTTAAGGCAAGGATCGGTTATCGACTGACCATAAACCAGCGGCTGCCCGCTGACAATTTTCTGCGTACCTTCACGCAGGAAGCTTTCCGCCATAATGCCGGCGATGGCTGTCGATCCGTTACGGATTTGCTGGCAAATATCATCACAGACATCCAGTTGACGGCGATGCTGCTTCTGGCAGTTGCCGTGGCTGAAATCGACGACCAGATGTTCTGGTAAATCAAATTCATGCAGCGTATCGCAAGCTGTAGCAATATCTTCAGCATGGTAGTTCGGCTTTTTGCCACCGCGCATAATGATATGGCCATAAGGGTTGCCGCTGGTCTGATAAATGGTCATCTGACCGGTTTTATCGGGGGAGAGGAACATATGGCTGGCGCGGGAAGCGCGGATCGCGTCAACGGCGATACGGGTATTTCCGTCGGTCCCGTTTTTAAAGCCGACCGGGCAGGAGAGCGCCGAGGCCATTTCGCGGTGGATCTGGCTTTCGGTGGTCCGCGCGCCAATGGCGCCCCAACTGATCAAGTCGGCAATAAATTGACCGGTCACCATATCGAGAAATTCCGTCGCGGTTGGGATGCCCAGTTCATTGACCTGCAACAGCAGTTTACGCGCCAGTTCAATGCCGTGATTCACGCGATAGCTGCCGTTGAGATCCGGGTCGGAAATGAGTCCCTTCCAGCCGACAACGGTACGTGGTTTTTCAAAATAGGTGCGCATGACGATTTCCAGGCGCGCCTGATGCTGCGTGCGCAGCGCCTGTAAACGCGTGGCATACTCCAGTGCGGCATCGAGATCGTGAATGGAGCACGGACCTACAATAACCAGCAAGCGGCGGTCTTCACCATTCAATATTCTTTCTATCCGGCGTCGGGAGTCGGTGACGTGGCTGGCGACGGCGGGCGACACAGGATGCCGTTGCGCAAGTTCAGCGGGCGTGACCAGACTGTCTATACGCGCGGTACGCAGTTCATCGGTTCTGTTCATGATAATTCTCAGAAATTTGTGGCTTCTACGGCAGAGGTACCGGGAAGTGATGGGCACAACCTTAAACCAATCCCTGCTGATTTCAAGTGCGAGGTGCGTCACACCTCGCGGCAGAACGGTATGATAACAAAAAAACAGAACTCGTGAACTAGTTTATTAGTACATGCGTCGACTTAATCCCATGATATCGAGGATTTTGGTAGCAATCTCTTCAACTGAATAGTTAGTACTGTTCAACCACGGGATCTGGTTCTTACGGTAGAGCGCCTCGACTTCGGCCACTTCCATACGGCACTGACGCAGGGAGGCATAGCGACTGTTTTCCCGGCGTTCTTCGCGGATGGCGGCCAGACGTTCAGGGTCAATCGTCAGACCAAACAGCTTATGTTGCAGGGGTTTTAACGATGCAGGCAGAACCAGATTGTCCATGTCGTCGGCAATAAAAGGATAGTTTGCCGCGCGGATGCCAAACTGCATTGCCAGGTAGAGGCTGGTGGGCGTTTTGCCACAGCGCGAGACGCCCAACAAAATCACCTGCGCCTGGTCGAGGTTGCGCAACGAAATGCCGTCATCGTGGGCAAGGGTATAATCAATGGCGGCGATTCGCGCATCGTACTTGTTCAGGTTACCCGGATTCAGCCCGTGCGTCCGGTGAGCAATCGGCGTGGGGTAGAGTTTCATCTCGTGCTGTAGCGGGGTGATCAGCGCCTGCACGATATCCTGACAGAAGCCTTCGCTTTGCAGAATGATGGAACGGATCTCCGGTAATACAATCGAATAGAACACCAAAGGGCGCACGCCGGTTTGTTGATAAATGGCGTCGATTTGGTCTTTAACGGCGCGGGCGCGGTTCTCATTTTCAACAAACGGCAGCGTAATACTGCTGATAGTGACGGGGAACTGTGACATCACCGCATGGCCCAACACTTCAGCGGTAATTGCCGTTCCATCGGAAATATAAAACACGTGACGATCTACAGCATTATCCATTTTCACACCCTGAAAGTCAGTCATAATTCTCTGAAAGCATAAATTAAAATTACTCTGAAGCGTAGAAAATAACGCTTATTTTGAAAATGAAATGGTATTTTTATATTTTATGAAAAGTGCATTTCATTTTATGGAACAGATGTTTATACCGACACATTTTGTGGGGATCGCCCGCCATTCGCGGGTTTGCGCAAATGGGTAAACTGTCCGAAAAAATAAAAAATATATTTGCTTGAACGATTCACCGTTTTTTTAAGCGGGTTAAATATGCAAAGATAAATACGTAATTAAGCGTTTCCTAAACTCGTTCATTTATCACAAAAGGATTGTTCGATGTCCAACAATGGCTCGTCACCGCTGGTGCTTTGGTATAACCAACTCGGCATGAATGATGTAGACAGAGTTGGGGGCAAAAATGCCTCCCTGGGTGAAATGATTACTAACCTTTCCGGTATGGGTGTATCGGTACCGAATGGTTTTGCCACAACCGCCGATGCGTTTAACCAGTTTCTGGACCAAAGCGGTGTAAACCAGCGCATCTATGAACTGCTGGATCAAACGGATATTGACGATGTTAACGCGTTAGCGAAGGCCGGCGCGCAGATCCGCCAGTGGATTATCGACACTCCTTTCCAGCCTGAGCTGGAAAATGCTATCCGTGATGCCTACGCGCAACTCTCCGCGGACGATCAACATGCTTCTTTCGCCGTGCGTTCATCTGCCACTGCGGAAGATATGCCGGATGCCTCTTTTGCCGGGCAGCAGGAAACCTTCCTCAACGTCCAGGGCTTTGACGCCGTACTGGTCGCCGTGAAGCACGTGTTTGCCTCGCTGTTTAACGACCGCGCAATCTCCTATCGCGTTCACCAGGGCTATGACCACCGTGGCGTGGCGCTCTCTGCGGGTGTCCAGCGGATGGTGCGTTCCGATCTGGCGTCGTCCGGCGTGATGTTCTCCATCGATACTGAATCTGGCTTTGACCAGGTGGTGTTTATCACCTCCGCGTGGGGGCTGGGCGAGATGGTAGTACAGGGCGCGGTAAACCCGGATGAGTTCTATGTCCACAAACCGACGCTGGCGGCCAATCGCCCGTCTATTGTGCGCCGCACGATGGGCTCGAAAAAAATCCGCATGGTCTATGCGCCGACCCAGGAACACGGCAAACAGGTCACCATTGAAGATGTGCCGCAGGAAAGCCGTGACATTTTCTCCTTGACCAACGACGAAGTGCAGGAACTGGCGAAACAGGCGGTACAGATTGAAAAACACTACGGTCGTCCGATGGACATCGAGTGGGCGAAAGATGGTCATACCGGCAAACTGTTCATCGTCCAGGCTCGTCCTGAAACCGTGCGTTCTCGCGGCCAGGTGATGGAGCGTTACACGCTGCACGCGCAGGGCAAAATCATTGCGGAAGGCCGTGCTATCGGTCACCGCATCGGGGCAGGCCCGGTAAAAGTCATTCATGATATCAGCGAGATGAACCGCATTGAGCCTGGCGACGTGCTGGTCACCGACATGACCGACCCGGACTGGGAACCGATCATGAAAAAAGCGGCGGCGATTGTCACTAACCGTGGCGGTCGTACCTGTCACGCGGCCATTATCGCGCGTGAACTGGGGATCCCGGCGGTGGTGGGCTGCGGCGATGCCACTGAGCGCATGAAGGATGACGAGAAGGTCACCGTTTCCTGCGCAGAAGGCGATACAGGCTACGTGTACGCCGACATGCTCGACTTCAGCGTTAAGAGCTCCAGCGTCGATACGATGCCGGATTTGCCGCTGAAGGTGATGATGAACGTCGGTAACCCGGATCGGGCGTTTGACTTCGCCTGTCTGCCAAACGAAGGCGTTGGCCTGGCGCGTCTGGAATTTATCATCAACCGTATGATTGGCGTCCACCCGCGTGCGCTGCTGGAGTTTGACGATCAAGATGCCAAACTGCAAAACGAAATCCGCGAGATGATGAAAGGCTTTGATTCTCCGCGTGAATTTTACGTGGGTCGCCTGACAGAAGGGATCGCCACCCTCGGCGCGGCGTTCTGGCCGAAACGCGTGATTGTGCGTTTGTCCGACTTTAAGTCGAATGAGTACGCAAACCTGGTGGGTGGTGAACGCTACGAGCCAGAGGAAGAGAACCCGATGCTGGGCTTCCGTGGCGCGGGTCGCTATGTGTCGGACAGCTTCCGTGATTGCTTTGCGCTGGAATGCGACGCGGTGAAACGCGTGCGTAATGAGATGGGACTGACTAACGTCGAAATCATGATCCCGTTCGTCCGTACCGTTGAGCAGGCAAAAGCAGTCGTGGAAGAGCTGGCGCGTCAGGGGCTGAAACGCGGCGAGAATGGTTTGAAGATCATCATGATGTGTGAGATTCCGTCCAACGCCCTGCTGGCTGAACAGTTCCTGCAATACTTTGACGGCTTCTCGATCGGTTCTAACGACATGACACAGTTGGCGCTGGGTCTGGATCGTGACTCTGGTGTGGTATCAGAGCTGTTTGATGAGCGTAACGACGCGGTGAAAGCGCTGCTGTCGATGGCGATTCGCGCCGCGAAGAAACAGGGTAAATACGTCGGGATTTGCGGTCAGGGTCCGTCTGACCACGAAGACTTTGCCGCCTGGCTGATGGAAGAGGGGATCGACAGCCTGTCGCTGAACCCGGATACCGTTGTCCAGACCTGGCTGAGCCTGGCGGAACTGAAGAAGTAAGGTACTGCCGGATGGCGATGCGCCGCTATCCGGCAATTTATGCCTCACGGCATTCCGACGCTAACCGCTGAATAATATCCTGGCGTAACAGGAACTTCTGGATCTTCCCGGATGCCGTTCTGGGTAACTTTTCGACCACCACAATGTGCTCTGGATACTTATATTTCGCTACCCGTTTACGGCTAAAGAAGGCAACCACTTCTTCCAGCGACAGTGAATGATGCGGCGCTTTCAGCACGATGTAGGCACAGGAACGCTCGCCTAAACGTTCGTCCGGCATAGCAACCACACAGGCATCGTGAATGCGGGGGTGCTGCAACAGAATATCTTCCACTTCGCGACTGCTGATGTTTTCTCCGCCCCGAACGATAATATCTTTCTTGCGCCCGGTTATCTGAATGTAGCCCGCCTCGTCCATCCGACAGAGATCGCCACTGTAGTACCAGCCCTCGCTATCCAGCGCCCGGGCGGTTAACTCAGGCTCGTCAAGATAGCCCATAAAGACGTTCGGTCCGCGCGATGCCTCTTCCCCTTCAACGCCCGGAGGCACGGGATTACGCGCCTCATCAACAATTCTGATCTCCACGCCTGCCGCCGCGTAGCCATCGGTATTCATCATACGGGAAGGGGGATCGTCGAGATTCACTACCGCATGCGGCGAGCTTTCCGTCGAACCATAAACGCTGAGCAGTTTAATGCCGCGCTGCCGGCAGTCGCGAGCAATGCGCTGCGGAATGGTCGTTCCTCCGCACAAAAAGAAACGCAGCGAAGAGAGGTCGGCAGGCTGCTGTTCCACGGTACAGAGCAGGTCGTACACAAACGGCGTCGCCCCTAAGACGCAGGTACAGCGCTGTTGTTCCAGAAGCGCAAGGCAGGCCGTTGGGGTAAAAATATCCAGTAGCACGCTGCGCGCGCCGATCAGAAACGGTGCCGTCACGCCGTGTAAAAAACCGGTGGCGTGTCCCAGCGGCGCTGGCATCAGAAAGACGTCCAGCCAGGTCAGATTCAGACGCGCGCAGTAGGCCCGCTCGCTGGCGAGAATATTGTTGTGGCTGAGCATGACGCCTTTTGGTAGTCCCTCGGTGCCAGAGGTAAACAGCACGGCGGCCAGCTCGTCGCCGTGAACCTGAATGTGACGGGCAAGTGGCGCGTTGTCCGCAACGATCTGGCTGAGGGCGAGCGTGGTTGTCGCCGGTGCCAGTTTATCGACGCCGATAACGTGTTGCAGATGCGGCAACTGGTTTTGCAGCGGCAAGATCAAATCGACCGGGCGTGTCTGTTTAAACACGGTTGGGGCGAAAAACAGTTTTGCCTGACATTTGTTCAGCACCCACACCAGCTCAGCTTCGCGCCAGGCGGGCAGCAGGGGAACGGATACGGCGCCGGTTTTCAGACAGGCGAGATAGATAACGGTAAATTCGCACCAGCCGGGAAGCTGAAAAGCGACGCGGTCGCCGGGCTGAATGCCGTTCGCCAACATCCAGCTCGCCAGACAGCTTGCCGCGTGGTCGAGGGCGGCGTAAGTGAATTCCGTACCGTGGTTATCCACGACGGCGATTTTGTCTGGCACGCTGCGTGCGGTATGTTGCCAGTAGTCTCCCAGCGAGGCATCGCCCCAAAAGCCAAGCTTGCGGTATGCGTCCCGCCGCCCGGCGTCAAACGTTAATGTGACACTCATCGGAGGTTCCCGGTCTATCAAGGGGGGAGTAGGGGATTGCAGGCCGGATAAGACGCCTGGCGTCACTCTCCGGCATTTGTGCCCATCCGTCGTTTCAGCCGTAGCGGAAATCCACGCCAAACGTGCCTGCGGGGTACTCCCATTTTTCGAGGATCGTCTCACCACACAGCACCCGGCAGGTTCCGCACTCCAGACAGCCCGCGGAATCAAAGTGAATCGTACCTGCCTCATCCTGCTTATAGAGTCCGGCAGGGCAGGCATTCAGCAATTTTTGAAACTCTTTGCTGTCCGGGTTCGCCGCCAGAATGATGTGCGGATGGCCCTCATCAACATGGAATTTATTGACGCCCAGTTTGACGTCGACGTTAACGCGATTTTCCTGGCTCATAGCGCCGTGACTCCCTTAATGCCATCTTTGAGCAGATTCATCAGCCCGATCTGTTTTGCATGTGACAGGATCATTTTGCGCATCGGCTGATTCGGGCTGCCATCAATGGTGAATATGTCATTCATGATGTCCGCCACCATTCGCGGGTACTGGGTGAACAGGCGCGGATTCTCCATCAGCGCCGGGATCTTACGGAAATGCTGCATATCACGCATAACGCACCCTTTCTCCAGCTCGTGTTTGTATTGCGCAAGCGTGCGGGCAGAGAAGTCCTTGCGCTCTTTGGCCCCAATCGCGGCGTGTGCCGCCGCTTCGGCAGAGGCGATGGCTAAATCCATTCCGCGTACCGTAAAACCGAGGTTCAGACAAAAGCCCGCAGCGTCACCGACAATCATCACACCGTCGCCTACCAGCTCCGGCACCATCGCCAGTCCGCCTTCTGGCACCATATGTGCCGAGTACTCCAGCAATTTGCCGCCCTGAATCAACGGACGAACGGCTGGGTGCTGTTTAAAATCTTCCAGCATCTGCGGCACGCTTTTCTGCGCATGGGCCATGTCGCCCAGCCCGCATACCAGACCGAGGGAAATGGAGTCACGATTGGTATAGAGGAACCCGCCGCCCATCAGGCCGTTTGATGGCGAACCGGCGAACAGCCAGGCTGCGCCTTCATTTCCGGACAGATTAAAACGGTCGTTGATTTGCTCCGGGGAGAGGCCAATCAACTCTTTCACACCGACGGCGTAATGGTGCGCCGATGAGGCCGGAACCATGCCCAGTGAACGGCCCAGCATTGAATTGACGCCATCGGCGAGGATCACCACGTTGGCTTCGAGAATATCGTCGCCAGCCTGTACGCCTGTGACCTGGTTGCCTTCACGAATCAGCGCATCCACGCGCACGCCGGGGATAAATTGTGCGCCAGCCGCTTCGGCTTGCTCCATCAGCCACGGGTCGAGACGGTTGCGCAACACGCTGTACGATGCCTGAGCCGGTACATCCGGCTGTTCGCGATGGTAATCCAGCGTGATCGCGCTTTCTTCCGTCATAAACGAGATTTTCTCGCGGGTGACTTTGCGTTCAACGGGCGCCTTCTCGCCAAATCCGGGCATAATCCGCTCAATCACATGGGCGTAGAGGCGCCCCCCGGTCATATTTTTACTGCCCGCGCTGTTACCGCGCTCGACGACCAGAACATCGAGTCCGGCTTTTGCCATGATGTACGCCGCCACCGTGCCCGCTACGCCAGCACCGACGACGATGGCATCAAATTTTTCATCCGACATGCTTAAAGCTCCCTTCCCGCCGTTTGCACAGCGGGAGATGTGGGTCAAGGTGAGAATTAGCGCAACTGCGCGATCAGGGCAGGGACCACTTTGTAGATGTCGCCCACCAGTCCGTAATCGGCATAGTTAAAGATTGGCGCGTTTTTATCTTTGTTCACGGCGACAATCACTTTCGCGCCATTGCCGCCCACCATATGCTGGATCTGTCCGGAAATACCCAGCGTCAGATACAGTTCGGACTTCAGCAGTACGCCGGAAACGCCGATGTAACGCTCGCGCTCCATCCAGTTTTCCCCTTCGGCGATAGGGCGTGAACAGCCCACTTCCGCGCCGAGTACGGCGGCCAGTTCGCGCACCATGTTCAGGTCGTTTTGCGCCGCCAGGCCGCGACCGACGCCTACCACACGTTTTGCTTTGCTTAAATCAACGCTGCTGAGCGATTTGGCGCGACGTTCCTGACACAAGATCTCCTGGCGCGGGGCCACCCACTCGGCGGTAACCACCGGGCAGTCATGCGTGGGATCCGCCTCAATCGGCTCCAGTACGCCAGGGGCGAGAGTGATAATGGCCAGCGGACTGTTCAGTTTTTCTTTGCCAAACGCCAGGCCGCCATACATACGATGCTCGGCAAACAGCGCGTTCTCTTCAACGCTCACTGCCGTTGCATCGTTAACCATGGCCGCATTCAGCTGAATACTCAGACGCGCGCCCAGCGCTTTGCCGCGCTTGGTTGCTGCCATCAGCAGCAGACCGTCGCCTTTTTCCCGGATTTGCGCGGCCAGCGTTTCGGCGTAATTTTCGATTCGCTGCAGGTCGGAGGGTTTATCCAGTACGATGATGCCGTCAGCACCGAGCGGCTTAACCTGCGCCGCCTGCTCAGAACCCTGAACAATGGCATAGACCTGTTGACCCCACTGACGTGCGCCAGCCATCAGCTCTGCGTAGCGTTCAACGTTATCGCTAAATACCCAGACGTGGGTTAATTGACTCATGATTGTGTTCTCCGTTGGGCTCAGTTCAGGGCTTTTTTCAGGTGTTCAGCCAGTTCGGCGATGGCTTCCGGCGAATCGTTATCCAGAATGATGTGCTTACGCGCCGTTTGTGGCGGTACAGTAATGGCAACCAGTTCTGCTCGCAACTCGCCCTGACTCCAGCCGATATCGCTTGCCTGCCATGTGTGTACGGGCTTTTTCCCGGCGCCAAGAATGGCTTTCATTGAGGGGATGCGTGGCACGTTAATATCCGATGTCACGCAGATAACGGCCGGAAGTGACAGTTCTATCACCTCAACGTCCTCTTCCAGCGTACGCTCTACAAGCAGCTTATCGCCCTGACGCTGGAGGCTGCTGACGGCGTTAAGGGTTGGCAGTTGCAGGATCTCACCGACCAGTAGACCAACCTGTTGTGCATAAAGGTCGCCAGACCCTTCGCCAAACAGGAGCAGATCGAATCCGATTTTTTCCACCGTGGCGGCAATGGCCTTCGCTGTGTCTTTTGGCAGCGCGTGTTCCAGCTGTGCATCCTGCATCAGATACAGTGCATGTGGCCCGCGGGAGAGCACATCCTTACGCACTTTCGAGTTTTGCAATAATAAGCCGCCCACCGTCAGTGCCGCGATCTCATCCTCTGCCTCGGTGGCCAACTGCGTTGCGGCCTCAATGGCGTTGAGATCGAACTGACTGATTTTGGCGTCCGCATTGTCAAAGCTCAGCGCTTGCTCGGGCGTAACAACAATGTCCTGTTCTTCAGGCACCAGCTTAAAGCAGGTTATTATTTTCATGGCATCTCCTGTGAGTCGCATACCGACAGTGACAATCAGGCCACCCCGGTGGAAAGTGAAAATTGACTGGAAATAGTGTGCGACAGACGGCGGCTTTTTATCGACGGAGCAATCTGTTTTCGTTACCAGGTATCTTGCAAAAAAAGTGGGATCGCTCGTACAAAAGAAATGAGTAGAAAATCATTTGAGAGAATTAAACATATTATCTTGCAGGTGAGGGAAATAATCTTGTTTTGCCTTTACTAAATACAGTTGTATAACCGCCATACTCGCTTTATTTTATCCTCATTATATTGTTCAGGATAAATTTCTGCTTGTGGAGGTTGTCATGTATCAACGCTGCTTTGATAATGCCATGGAAAGCCTTTTTGACCAGGGCAAAACCCCGCGATTTTCCCGATTTGTCATTAGTGATGATCCCCGTTGGGAGTCCGGTCATCATGTTCATGACAATGAGACCGAGCTCATTTATGTCAAAAAAGGCATCGTCAGATTAACGATCGACTCTTCCCTTTATGTGGCTCACGAAGATGATATTGTCGTGGTGGAGCGGGGGCGGTTACATGCCGTGACATCGGATGTGAACGCGCCAGCCACCACCTACACCTGTGCGCTGTATGGCTTTCGCTTTCAGGGCTGGGAGGAAAACCAACTGCTACAATCGCATTCCTGTCCGGTGGTTGCCGTCGGCCAGGGAAAAGAAGTGATCAAAAGTATTTTTAATGAGCTCGGGGTGATGCTGCCGCAAAGTAAAAATGGCCTGACGTCGTCCGTCTGCGATGCTTTTGCCTATGCGTTGACGGTGCTCTTCTTTGAGAACTTTAAAAATGCATATCGTTCGGAACAAGGACATATTAAAAAAGATGTTCTGATTAAAGATATTCTGGTCTATCTCAATAATAATTATCGGGAGAAAATTACGCTTGAGCAGTTATCAAAAAAATTTCGTGCCAGCGTCAGCTATATTTGTCACGAATTCACCCGCGAGTACCATATTTCACCGATTAATTATGTGATTCAGCGGCGGATGACCGAAGCGAAATTTGCCTTAACCAATACTGATTCTTCACAGGCCGAAATTTCCTGGCGTGTCGGGTATGAAAATGTCGACCACTTCGCGAAGCTGTTTTTGCGCCACGTCGGCTGTTCGCCAGGCGATTATCGTAAACAGTTTAAAAACAGCCTGACAGAGCAGGCCTGCCTGTTGTCCGACGTCTGAGTTTATGTGTCATCATCGGTAAGCGTATGAATGGCCGGATACGATGCAAGTACCGTATCCGGCCTGCCGCTTACTTGTTCTGATAATCCTTCAGGATCTGCCGACCTGCGACATAAATCATGATCTCATCCGTCCCGCCGCCAATCCGTTCACAACGGACATCGCGCCAGAATCGTGAAACACGCGCTTCGTCGGTATAACCCAGTCCGCCCATAATCTGAATTGCATCGTCAATCACTTCCATCGCGGTGCGGGCGCAATACAGTTTCGCCAGCGCGGCGCTGGTACGCAGTGATTGCTCCTGATCGGCCTGCCATGCCACCTTCAGCACCATATTGCGCATGTTGTCGACTTTGATTGCCATCAGCGCCAGCTTTTCCTGGATCATCTGGTTGTGTCCAATCGGTTTGCCAAACGCAATGCGCTGGTTGGCATAACGCGCGGCATCCTCAAAGGCGCATTCGGCGAAGCCGGTACTGCGCGCAGCGTTGATCAGACGTTCCATCTCAAAGTTATACATCACGTTGAGAAAGCCCATGCCTTCTTCGCCCACCATGTCGCTTTCATCTACCTCAACGTTGTCGAGATAGACTTCGCAGGTGCTGAGCATATGCCAGCCGATTTTGTGCAGCGGATTGATTTTGATCCCAGGCTTGTTGGACTCCACCCACCAGAGGGTAAAGGCTTTCTTCGGATCTTTTGGCTCGGGATCGCGCGCCAGTACCAGCATGTATGGGTACTCTTTGGCGCCGGTAATAAACGTCTTCTGGCCGTTCAGGTACACCTTGCCGTCTTTGCGCGTGTAGCTGGTGGTGGCGCTGTTGTTGTCAGAACCCGCACCTGGCTCGGTTAACGCCAGGGCATAGGCCGGATCGCCGGTCTCCAGCGTGCTTTCCGCCGTTTTCCGCAGTTGTTCTGGCGAGCCGAAACGGCGCATGCTGTGAATACACTGCCCGTTGGTGATCAGAAAGGCCGGGGCGCCGCATTTTGACACTTCCATCAGGGCCAGCATTTGGGTGACATAGTCTGCCGGAATACCGCCGAACTCTTCCGGTACACCCAGCATGGAAATCCCGTTATCCGCCAGCGCACGCATAAATTCTCTGGGGTAGGTCGCCGTCTGGTCGCAGGTGCGGAAATACTCTTCCGGAAAATTGCTGGTGATCAGTTCCCGGATACTGGCAAGCAGCAGCTCTTGCTCTTCGGTTAAAGAAAAGTCCATCATCATACTCCTTTTAATTCGCCGCTTCCGGCAGTTCAAAACCCATGGTGGCGTCGATAAATAATCTTTCATCCATCAGTTTCAGGTCTGGTGAAATAACCGGTGCGAAATCCATTTTCGCCAGAATATCGCGCTCCAGATCCACTCCCGGGGCAATTTCAATAAGATGCAGACCGTCCTCTTTTAGCGTAAATACCGCGCGTTCGGTGATGTAGCGCACGTCCAGACCGCGCTCAAGGGCGATTTTTCCGCTAAAGGTGATTTCCGGCAGTTCGCTGATGAATTTATTCACCCGGCCTTCCTGGACGATGGTTAATTTACCGTCGGCCACTTCTGTTTTCAGACTGCCGGCGGTTAGCGTGCCGCAGAAAACAATTTTCTTTGAGGTCGCGCTGATATCGATAAAGCCGCCAGTCCCCATGATTTTGCCGTTGAATTTGTGCACCCCGACGTTGCCGTGGCGGTCAACTTCCGCAAAGCTCAGATAGCAGACGTCCAGCCCACCGCCATGGTAGAAGTCAAACTGTGAGGTCATATCAAGAATGGCGCGAGTGTTGACGTTTGCGCCAAAAGCGACACCCTGGGAGGTGATCCCACCCACAGGGCCAGTTTCAACGGTCAGTACAAAGTCATCTGCACAGCCTTCCTCACGGGCCACCAGTCCAATGCCATCCGCGATGCCGACGCCAACGTTACCAACCGCACCTTTACGCATTTCAAATAAGGCGCGACGGGCGACCAGTTTGCGTTGGTTGAGGGGCAGGGAGAGCTGGGTGCTGTCGTCGAGGGTGAAATCGCCCGAGATAAACCGGTTCACCGGCGCGCCGCCGTACAGTTGCGTCTGGTCAGGGTCGACCACCACGATATCCACCAGATAGCCGGGGATACGTACGGATTTAGGATGCAGCGTGGCTTTCTTGACCATTTTCTGCACCTGCATCATCACGATGCCACCGTGGTTGTGCACCGCCTGAGCCAGCACCAGCGCGTCGAGGTACATCACCTCATCTTCAAACGAGGCATAGCCTTCGCTGTCGCAGGTGGTGGCGCGGATAAACGCGACGGTAGGCGCAATCGCTTTGTAGTAGAGATATTCTTTGTTATCAATCTCCACCAGTTTGATGAGGTCTTCTTTGGTGACCTCATTGAGCTTGCCCCCCTGTTGGCGCGGGTCGACGAAGGTGCCAATCCCGATATCGCTGAGGATCCCCGGCTGGTGGGCGGCAGACGCACGCAGAGCCTGAGTCAGCACCCCTTGCGGATAGTTATAGGCGACAATCTTATTTTGTTCCGCTAAATCCGAAATACGCGGCGACTGCCCCCAGTGCCCGCACAGAGCCCATTTCACCAGGCCTTCCTGGGCCAGCGGGCTGATTCCGCGATCGGCGCGATCGCCCAGACCCGTCGGGCTGATAATCGATAAATTCCGTGGCGTTTGCGTTTGCTTATATTTATCGGCTAAAGCGGTAATTAAGGTGGTGGCTTCCAGAATACCGCCGCCTGCGCCTAATATACACAGTACATCTTCATCTTTAATATAATTTACCGCGTCCTGGGCCGAGAGCACAGGCACGCGACCATTAACGCGTGGTGGTCTTTCAGGTTTCATATAAACTCCTGGATACCCGGCAGAAGCCCTACGCCGCTGTGTTCAGGCGCAGGCCTCCGCTGAATATTCATGTGGAATATTCACTGTGGAATAAAATATATATTTAATGGCGGGAGAGAATCTGTCCCGCCTTTATTTCGTTTATTACGCCTGATGTAATATCGTTAATACCGTACGCAGATCGCTAACGGATATTTGTCCCGGTGCCGAAGCCTTTTTAACCGCGCCAAAGGTCGCCGCGGAGCCGAAGACTTCACCGGCCAGCCGTGAAATCACACCGGTTTTGGACATCGACATGGTGATCACCGGACGGTCAGCGTACTGTTCCTGCATTTTCAGCGTAGCGGAAAGCAGCGTCAGAACATCGCTGTGGTTCTGCGGCATCAGGGCGATCTTCGGAATATCGGCACCCAGTTCCTGCATTTTGCGCAGCCGTGCAACGATCTCTTCTTCTGCTGGCGTCTTGTGGAAATCATGGTTGGACATGATCACGCTGACGTTTTTGCTGTGCGCGTAGTCTACCGTCGCCTTGACCTGCTCATCTCCGGTAAACAGTTCGAGATCGATCATATCCACCAGGCCGCTATCGACCGCCGCGCGATTCAGCGCGAGATAGGTGTCGGTTGAAATGGCCTGTTCACCCCCTTCCTTCGCACTACGGAACGTAAACAGCAGGGGTGTCTGGGGCAGTTCAGTGCGGATCGCGCGGACAGCCTCCAGGACGGCATCGGCAGAGGCGACATCGGCGAAATGGTCAACGCGCCATTCCAGAATGTCGAAATCCGCGTCGCGATAGGCCTGCGCTTCTGCGCGGACGCTGGCGATATCTTTGCCCATCAGCGAGACGATTATTTTTGGAGCCCCTTCGCCAATCACGAGGTTTTTTACGGTTACGGTTTTCATTTAATACCTTTTATCAGTCTTAGTTCCTGGCCGTCAGGCCGCAAACCCCATCACCTGTTTTACGTATTCCAGCGGAAAATCTTTGCCGGTCCACAGTTTGAACTGTTCAGCGCCTTGCCACAACAACATGCCGTAACCATCGATTGTTTTGCAACCGGCCTGTTGCGCTTGTTGCAATAACTTCGTCATATGCGGGTTGTAAACGCATTCGGTAACCAGCAGTTCCGGACGTAGCAGGCTCACGTCACTGACAATCGATTCATTTTCCAGCGGCTTCATGCCGACTTTAGTGCCATTGGTCAGGATATCCGCTGTCGCCAGCGCGTCAGCGAAGGCCTGCTGGTCAGCAAGGTCTGTCACCGTCACCACGCAGTCGGTGTTTTCATTCACCCGCTTAGCGAAGTCCAGCGCTTTCTGGAAAAATTCATCATTGCGGTTAAAGAGTTTAATCGCTTTGATCCCCTCAATGGCTGCCTGCGCACCAATGGCCGTGGAGGCGCCACCCGCACCCAGTAATACCATGGTTTTACCCTTGATATCGAAACCACTCTCTTTAATTGCGCGAATGTGACCGGTGCCGTCAGTATTGTAACCACGTAGGTAGCCGTCATCATTGACGATGGTATTAATCGCGCCAACCAGTTTCGCCGCCGGGGTCAGTTCATCAACAAATTCACAGGCCAGCTGTTTATTGGGCATCGATACGCCGGTCCCGCGCATTTTTAACGCTTTCAGCCCCTCGATAGCGCCAGCGAAGGTGCTGTTGTCGACCTCAAAGGCCATATAGGTAAACGGCAATCCGGCTTTCTCCAGCGCCTTATTTTGCATTTCAGGCGACAAACTGTGTCTGATGGGATAAGCCATTAAGCCGATCAGTTCATATTTCGCGGTTACATCCATAACATGACTCCTTAAATTGTCGCTTAACTTTTTGTTGAGAAATAACGTTCGCCCAGACGGATATCGTTTTGTGGAATATTAAAGACCCGGTAATAGCGAACAAAAACGATAATGCCGGTGATAAAGGCCAGCAGGGCAAAAGCGAAATCCAGTAAAATGATGTATTGCAGGCCGATGGTGGAGAGGTAACCGGTAATCAGCGGAATAACAAAATTCGCGAGGCCGCCCATCATCATATAAACGCTGGTGACTTTGGCTTTGCTCTTCGGAAAGAATTCCGACATCACCGACACGCCCAGTTGTAAAATCCCGCCCGCGGCAGAGAAGCCAATCACAAACGCGCCCGCGTTACACACCAGCGGTGACGGCCAGAGATAAATGACGGCCGCGGTAACGGTGGCCAGTCCGGCATTAAAGACGTTAGCCCAGATGGGGCGAACCATTTTTTTCAGCAGTGCGGCAAAGATAAAGACGCAGACCAGCGAACCCAGGCTGTAATACGTGATGGTTTTCAGCGCATCCGCTTCTTCCATTCCGGCGAAGGCCATGGCGTATTTCGGCATCCAGACCACGATAACGTAAAAGGTGGAAAACGCCGCCACGCCAAACATGACGGAAGCCACTCCTTCCAGCCAGACCAGCGGTTTGCTGTTCATCTGCGGTAACTCTTTAGCGACGCTGGCATCCACCAACTGGCCGGGGAATTGACTGCGCAGTAACATCAGGGTGATCAGTACAAACAGAATGCCAGGAATGATCACGCCATAGCCGTACCAGATGTTGTTGAGCAGCATATAGCCGACCAGCATCGGATAGAGCATCTGTCCGAAGGAGACCATTGCTTTGACGAGGATCACCGCGGAACCTGACGCTTTCGGGAAACATTCCATCAGTGCCGGGTAGCCTCCGGTATCAAGCGCAGAGTTGGCCACGCCAACGCAGACGGCGAGGACAAAGGCCACCATCAGGTTAGGACTGGCAGGGATGCCGAAGAAAAAGAGAATATATAACGCGGCACCCAACAAAATGATCGCCCGACGACCGAATTTATCCGACAGGACGCCAAAAAACAGAATACTCACCAGACGACCAAGTCCGATGCCGGAAATTAAATAGGCGATCCCTGCGCTGTCGGTAGAAAACTTCGCGGCGAGTGAGGTCATATTTTGCGCCAGCGTAATGACGCTAATACCGTGGAGAAAATAGCTGAGATAAATACAGATGACCGCCAGGAAAAATGGCGTGCTGAAAGCCTTATTCTGTGACATTTTTTCAAAGCTCCTTGCCGGTTAATTTAATTCTGCTTTCGCCAGCGTTTTTATATCCGGCGATTTTTTATTAATATACGATGGTGAAACGACATGAACTACATAACATGACGTTTTCGTTACCAGGTATATTGCAGACGAAAGTGTGAAAACCCACGTATCCTGCGACGTTTAATTGTTAATGACGGCGTTAAACAAACTATATTGCAGTCAGTGATAAGAATATTGCATTCGGCGGATTCAGCCTTATTCCGCCACCGGTGACATCATCAATTGACGTTTCGTTTCGAGACGGCTGCGGTAGCCAATAAATAGCGCCAACAAGAACCCCACGGCGGCAATACCGGTATCGAACCACATAATATCGGCGATGCTCCTTTGTGAGAGATGGGCCGTGACCAGCGGGATCGTAAAGGTAGCAATGCTGCCCGCACTGTAATAAATGCCGGTGGCTTTCCCTTTGGCATACGGAAAGCGGGCGGCCATCAGGGTAAGACCGATTTGTACTACGCCCCCGGCTGACGAAAAGCCGATCACAAAGGCAAAGACGATCACGACATACATCGTGGGATGCAGGCACACCGTCAACAGTGCGACAAACGAAACAAATGTGTACAGCATCAGCAAGGTGGTTGAACGCACCGTTTTGCGCACCAGCGGGGCGGTAATCAAAACGCAAAGCAGCGAACCGCAGGTGTAGATACTCAGCAGTTTGATCGACAGGGTATACGACATCCCGGCGACAAACTGACCATACTGCGCCAGCCACTGGCTGATGAGATAAAACGTCGCCATCGAGATGTAGCCGTACAGCGTATAGCTGGCAAGGTCGATAAATGCGCAGCGATGTCTTTCAGCCGGGCGCTGGCGCGGTTCGTGTGTCGGTGCGACCGGCGCGAGGCGGCGTCCAGGATGCGGTGGAAAGGCGCAGCGCAGTAAAAACAGACCGTTAACCAGCATGATGGCGGCGGCAACGATAAATGACCAGCCAAACCACAGTTCTGCCCAGACGAGCAGACTAATGATGATGGGTAGTAAAAACTGTCCGCCAGAGACAAACGCCTTAATCAGAATGTTGGCGGTGCTCGGCGAAGAGGGAAAGGCTTCCATCAGGCTGGGATAGGTCCCGGCGTCCAGGAAACTGTTCGCCATGCCCGCGAGGACGCCGAACGCATAAGCGATGATGATATTATGGGTCGTCAGAATACCGAAAAAGAACGTCACATAACAAAGCATCCCCAGAATGATGAAGGGGCGGCGGCCAAACCGATCGGATAATAATCCGGCGCAAAACAGCACGCTTAAGCGCCCGATGCCTAATGAGGAGATCACGACAGACACCCCAGCGGCATTGGTCTGCCACTGTTGTTCGAGCGATGCCATGTTGAGACTCATCAGGATGACTCCCATACCGTGCACCAGGTAATTGAGATACAGCCCCATCGCAGTGGGGAAATAGTGATTTTTCATGATGCCTGCTCAGCGAAATAGCTAATGATTTTCCCTGGTACGGGTTAAATACCCGTGCCTTAAAAGTACAATGAGTCTCTATATTTGAAGTTTCTTAGTATGAATCGCCAGTGGCAGGAAATATGTGGTCTAACACAATCGTTCCAGGTCGTGGGCATAGAGTTCGGCAGCAACGGATTGATAAATCTTCCAGTCAAGAAAACTGCCATCACGATAGACCGACCGAAAATCGGTTAAATCAGAAAAGAAACGCATGGTATTATTACCAATGCGATTGTTTATCTTCTCTATAATAGCATTAATACGTAATTTTCTTTTTCTACGCATTTCCAGCAGCGTTTCAGTAATGGCGGGAGGGAGTTCACATTCGCCATTTTCCCACCTCTGCCAGTCGGCGGCATTATAATCTGGCGCAATCCACGATACGCACTCTTCAATGGTCATTGCAAAAACATGACGTAATGCCTGTAGCTCATAAGCGTTCATCATTGAATGACCTCATATTAAAAAACAGTAAAGCATAAATAACATTATCAGGCTGATTTCGGCGTGAAGAGAGTCGCAGTATCTTGTGCAATATTATTTGTTATCGGCATGTGAAAAGGGGGATTCCCCTGGAAAAAAGAGGGATACAGGCGGAGGGAAGGATTATTGTGCGGTAAGACAGCCACAATGTCAGGATAAAAAAAAAAGCCCATCGTGGGAGATGGGCAAAGACTACACACAGCAATTCGTTGTTTCACTCAGGGGATTTCCATACTTATAAATCAATGTCTTGATCTATAACCGTGAGCTAATAATAGGGTATGGGGTGTTTTAGCGTCGATCAGATTCGTCTCAATAGTTTAAAGACTGTAAAGAATTTGCGACACAAATCAGGGACAACGAAGCGGAAACAGGAAAGACAGAGGCATCGCGCTACACTATTGATTAGCTGTGCTAAACATTCAGGCGACCGCAGTCGCCTGCTATCATGCTATTTTTTAAGGTTTTCGATTTCACCCAGTTCTTCGAGGATCTCTTCAGGTTCGCTGGTCGGCACTGGCGCTTCGTTAACCCACGCCGAGAATAGCCGCCAGGACACCGCCAGCAGTACCGGACCGATAAATAGCCCAATCATGCCAAACGCAATCAGGCCGCCAATAACGCCGGAAAGGATCAGGATCAGCGGCAAGTCTGCGCCCATACGAATCAGCATCGGGCGAATCACGTTATCCAGTGTCCCCACCACGCAACTCCAGGCCAGCAGCACGCTACCCCAGGTCGTATCACCGCTCCAGTAAAGCCAGATAATGGCCGGAATCAATACCGGTAACGGCCCCAGTTGAACCAGACAGGAGAGGATCATCACCACGGAGAGCAGTGTGGCATAGGGTACGCCGGACACGGCCAGACCGATGCCGCCCAGCACCGCCTGCACCAGGGCAGTGACAACCACGCCCAGCGCCACCGCGCGGATCGCCTGGGCGGCCAGCAGCATCGCTGCGTCTCCGCGTTTTGCCGCCAGACGGTAGGCAAAATGACGAATACCCAACGCCACCGTCTCTCCACGCCAGTACAGCAGGGCGCTGAATAACAGCATCAGGCTGCAGTGCATCATAAAACGACCGATGTGAGCGGCCTGACCGACAAACCAGGTTGTTGTGGTACCGATGTACGGGCGAACCTTCGCCATAATCGCCGTACCGCCCATATCCAGCAGGTTATGCCAGCCGGCATACAGTTTGGCGCCGACCAGCGGGATGCTGTTCAACCAGGCCAGGTC
This sequence comes from Citrobacter sp. MGH 55, assembly GCF_016906145.1. Taxonomy (NCBI): domain Bacteria; kingdom Pseudomonadati; phylum Pseudomonadota; class Gammaproteobacteria; order Enterobacterales; family Enterobacteriaceae; genus Citrobacter; species Citrobacter sp. MGH 55. The sequence continues at coordinate 3,982,447 of NZ_CP070239.1, read as the reverse complement.
CGGCAACGTCATATCCCCGCTCGTGACGGCGTGGATCAGCGGTCCGCTACCGTCAACGATACTGTTGACCAGCAGGGCAATCGGGATCACAAACAGCAGTACTAATAAAAGTGTCATCACCAGAACCGCCAGCGAACGGCGGCCCCAGAGTAATTTTTGCAGGCGCAGTAGAACGGGCCAGGTCGCAATGACGATCGTCCCGGCCCAGGCAAAGCCCAGAATAAAAGGTTGAACAATCCAGAGACACGCCACAATCATGATGGCTAAAAACAGCACCGACAGCAGCACTTGTGCGATATCCCTGGGCTGACGAATATTGACCATAAACTCTTTTCACCTATGTAGTGCGTCAGATCGTTGACGCGACGCGACCGCTCGAAACACGTCTCATAATGATGAGCAATTTCAGCGGTTTTTGACAGGCGGATTCTGCCAGTATTTCTGTTGGGTGTATTAGAAAAAAATGTGATACAACAATAAGCAAACGATTAACTCCCACAACACACAGACCGCAGGAAAGGGTCACGATAATGATTCCACAAATTTCTCAGGCACCCGGCGTCGTTCAGCTGGTGCTCAATTTTTTGCAAGAGCTGGAGCAACAAGGATTTACCGGCGATACGGCAACCAGTTATGCCGATCGTCTGACAATGTCGACAGATAATAGTATCTATCAACTTCTCCCCGATGCCGTGGTTTTCCCTCGTTCAACGGCTGATGTGGCGCTCATTGCCCGCCTGGCGGCGCTGCCGCGCTTTGCCTCGCTGATTTTCACGCCGCGCGGCGGCGGTACCGGCACGAACGGACAGGCGCTCAATCAGGGCATCATTGTCGATATGTCCCGCTATATGAGCCGCATCATCGAAATCAACCCGGATGAGGGCTGGGTGCGGGTGGAAGCGGGGGTGATCAAGGATCAACTGAATCAGTATCTGAAGCCGTATGGCTATTTCTTTGCCCCGGAACTGTCCACCAGTAACCGGGCAACGCTGGGCGGGATGATTAATACCGACGCCTCCGGACAGGGTTCTCTGGTCTACGGGAAGACATCCGATCACGTGCTGGGGGTGCGGGCCGTGCTGCTGGGCGGCGATATTCTCGACACGCAGCCGCTGCCGGTCGCACTGGCGGAAACGCTCGGTCAGAGCAACACCACGATTGGTCGTATCTATCGCACTGTGTTTGAACGCTGCCGCGATAACCGTCAGTTAATTATTGATAAATTTCCCAAACTGAACCGCTTCCTGACGGGCTACGATTTGCATCATGTGTTTAACGATGACATGAGCGAATTCGATCTGACCCGTATTCTCACCGGCTCGGAAGGGACGCTGGCGTTCATTACGGAAGCGCGACTGGACATTACGCCGCTGCCGAAAGTGCGTCGACTGGTGAACGTGAAATACGACTCTTTTGACTCCGCGCTGCGCAATGCGCCGTTTATGGTGGACGCGCGCGCGCTGTCGGTGGAGACGGTTGATTCAAAAGTGCTGAACCTGGCGCGTGAAGACATCGTCTGGCATTCAGTGAGCGAATTGATTACCGATGTCCCGGACAAAGAGATGCTCGGCCTGAACATTGTCGAATTCGCCGGGGATGATGAAACGGTTATCGACGCGCAGGTGGCTTCCCTGTGCGAACGGCTTGACGAACTGATTGCCCGCGAAGAGGCGGGCGTGATTGGCTGGCAGCTATGCACTGAACTGGCGGGCGTTGAGCGTATCTATGCCATGCGTAAAAAAGCGGTGGGCCTGCTGGGTAATGCGAAAGGGGCGGCAAAACCGATTCCCTTTGCCGAGGACACTTGTGTGCCGCCGGAACATCTTGCTGATTACATCGCGGAGTTCCGCGCGCTGCTTGATGGTCACGGTCTGAGCTACGGCATGTTCGGTCACGTTGACGCCGGGGTGCTGCATGTGCGTCCCGCGCTGGATATGTGCGATCCACAGCAGGAGGTGCTGATGAAGCAAATCTCCGATGAAGTGGTGGCGCTGACGGCAAAATATGGCGGTCTGCTGTGGGGGGAACACGGCAAAGGTTTCCGCGCTGAGTACAGCCCGGCGTTTTTCGGTGATGAACTTTTCGCGGAACTGCGGAAGATTAAAGCGGCGTTCGATCCGCAAAACCGGCTGAATCCGGGGAAAATATGTCCGCCTGAAGGCATCGACGCACCGATGATGAAAGTCGACGCGGTCAAACGCGGCACCTGGGACCGGCAAATTCCGCTGGACGTGCGCCAGACCTGGCGCGGCGCGCTGGAATGTAACGGTAACGGTTTGTGCTTTAATTTCGATGCGAAGAGCCCGATGTGCCCATCGATGAAAATCAGCCTCAATCGTATCCACTCACCCAAAGGGCGTGCGACGCTGGTGCGCGAATGGTTACGTTTGTTGGCGGATCGCGGTGTCGATCCGGTGCGACTGGAAAATGCGCTGGCAAGTAAACGACCCAGCCTGCGTTCTCTGATCGCGCGTACTCGTAACACCTGGCACGCCAACAAGGGCGAGTATGATTTCTCGCATGAAGTAAAAGAGGCGATGTCCGGCTGTCTGGCCTGTAAGGCGTGCTCGACGCAGTGTCCGATCAAAATCGATGTGCCGGAATTCCGTTCGCGTTTCCTGCAACTTTACCATACCCGCTACCTGCGTCCGCTGCGTGACCATCTGGTGGCGACGGTTGAAACCTATGCGCCGTTGATGGCCCGGGCGCCGAAAACCTTTAACTTCTTTATTAATCAGCCGCTGGTGCGCAAGCTGTCCGCAAAGCATATCGGCATGGTCGATCTGCCATTGCTCTCGACGCCGTCGCTGCAACAACAGATGGTCGGGCATCGTTCGGCGAACATGACGCTGGAACAGCTTGAAGCGCTGTCGGATGTGCAGAAAGCCAATACGGTGCTGGTGGTGCAGGACCCGTTCACCAGCTATTACGATGCGCAGGTGGTGGCTGATTTCGTCCGTTTGATTGAGAAGCTGGGGATGCAGCCGGTTCTGTTGCCATTCTCGCCAAACGGTAAAGCGCAGCACATTAAAGGATTCCTGACCCGCTTTGCGAAGACCGCCAAAAAGACCTCTGAGTTTTTGAACCGCGTGGCAAAACTGGGGATGCCGATGGTCGGTGTTGATCCGGCGCTGGTGCTCTGTTATCGCGATGAGTACAAGCTGGCGTTAGGCGACGCGCGCGGCGATTTCCACGTCCAGCTCGCCAATGAGTGGCTGGCAACCGCGCTGGCTTCGCAGGAACCGCGCGAGGTTAGCGGCGAATCCTGGTATTTCTTTGGCCATTGTACCGAAGTGACCGCGCTGCCCGGCGCGCCCGCGCAATGGGCGTCGATCTTTGCCCGCGTTGGCGCGAAGCTGGAAAACGTGAGCGTGGGCTGCTGCGGCATGGCCGGTACTTACGGTCATGAGGCGAAGAACCATGCGAGTTCGCTGGGCATTTATGAACTGTCATGGCATCAGGCGATGGAACGGCTGCCGCGTAGCCGTTGCCTTGCAACGGGATATTCCTGTCGCAGCCAGGTGAAACGGGTTGAAGGCACGGGCGTGCGTCATCCTGTACAGGCATTACTGGAGATTATTGGATGATCTGGAAACGTGAAGTGACCCTCGACGCCCTCAATGCGATGGGTGAAGGCAATATGGTCGGCCTGCTGGATATTCGCTTTGAGCATATCGGCGACGATACGCTTGAAGCGTCAATGCCCGTCGACGGACGCACGAAGCAGCCGTTCGGTCTGCTGCACGGCGGCGCTTCTGTCGTGCTGGCAGAAAGCATCGGCTCGGTTGCCGGTTATCTGTGCACCCAGGGCGAGCAGAAAGTGGTGGGGCTGGAAGTTAACGCTAACCATGTTCGCTCTGTGCGGGAAGGGCGCGTGAAGGGGATCTGTAAGGCGATTCATACCGGCGCCCGTCATCAGGTCTGGCAGATTGACATCTATGATGAGCAGCAGCGACTGTGCTGTACTTCGCGGCTGACCACGGCAGTTGTGTGACGTTGTCACCAAAAAAGTGTGATCAGTATTGCTTTTGGTCATAATCTGCACAGCGAAAGGTGATATACTGTGCAGGTTTTGACCATAAGCGAGGATGATATGACTAGCCAACTAGACCCGGCCCAACTGGCAATTGAGTTTTTACGTCGTGATAAAACAGAGCTTTCTCCAGCCCAGTATCTCAAAAGACTGAAACAACTTGAGCTGGAATTTGCCGATTTACTGACGCTCTCTTCCACTGAATTAAAAGAAGAGATCTACTTTGCCTGGCGCCTTGGCGTTCATTGATTCAGCGATCGCTAACGTAAAAAGAACCCGACATACGCGTCGGGTTTTTTTGTTCCTCACTGGCGGTATTACCACGCCATCTCGCCCGAATTCACTTTCGCGCTCAATTCCAGCGAACTTTCCTCTGCCAGTCCCGGCCACGCCGCTTTCATCGTTTTAATGACCCAGGGTGAACCTTGCTTCGCCGCCAACGCCTGTTCGAACGATTGCAGATAATCCTGCGTGAAGCGGATGGCCCGATCGCCTTCAGGGCGCTCACCAAGGTAATGACCCGGAATAACCTGTGCAGGCTTTAGACTATCCATTTCAGTCAGAACATGACGCCATGATGCGCGTTGCGCTGGTGTCTGGGTGTCAGCGGTCCAGACGTGAATGCCTGACGCCACGCCCGTGCCGCCGAGAATGGTCCGGTTCGCTGGCACCCAAACATAGGCCGCGTAATCACTGGGATGATGCAGTTCCAGCGTTTCACCATCGATGCGAAAACGCGTTTCTGTGGTTGCCTGCGGGACGGTCAGCGCCGTTGGCGCCCCCTCTTTCATCTGGGGTCCCCAGTACTGCAACTTAGCCTCTTTGGTGGCGCGAATATGCTCAACAACCTGTGGCGTGGCCAGTACCTTCGCGTCAGGAAAGGCTTTCACAATCGGCTGCAGGCCGAAATAGAAATCCGGATCGCCGGAGGTAATCACGATGGCTTTCAGCGTCTTGCCACGGGATTTAATCATCTCCACCAGCTTTTCACCGTCTTTAGTGCTGAACTGCGCATCAAACAATATCGCTTCCGTCGGACCGGATACTAACGTTGAGGAGACAGGGAAAATGGCGTTCTCCTGCGGGTTATAGACGTCAAGTTGCAGCGGCGCGGCAAACAGGGGGGAGGCGACAGCAGGCAACAGCAGGGCCAGCAGTTTACTTTTCATGAGGAATAGCCTTATGCAGATGAAATGGTCTTGTGTGTGGCCTGTATTTTAAGGGAATTGAGATCTGTTAGAATTCCCGTATCAGAACATGCTGAGTTTCATAAAACGATCGGATGGGTGGCGATGGACAGAGTGATGGCGGCGACGGTATTCAATCATATCTGCGATTTAGGCAGTCTGAGTGCGGCGGCGCGGGCACTGGGTCTCTCCCGGCCGATGGTGAGCCGCTATCTTGATGAGATGGAGAAATGGGCCGGGGCGCGGCTGATTCATCGCACCTCGCGCAGGCTGACAATTACCCCCGCCGGGGAGGAGGCGCTGGTGAAGACGCGAACGCTGGCACAGCTCTCACAAGCGATTGGCGCGGCGTCGGCGGCAGATATTCCCAGCGGAACGCTACGCGTCGCCTGCGCGCACTTTACGGCAATGCATATTCTCGCCCCGATGCTGCCGGGATTTTTAGCGCGTTATCCCGAACTGCGCATTGAAGTTGAGATAAACAATCAGCCAGTCAGTCTGGTCGGTGAACGTATTGATGTCGCCATTCGCATTACCGATAACCCGGAGCCTGGCGCGATTGCCCGTCGGCTTGGCGATTGCGAATCGGTTCTCTGCGCATCAGAGGCGTATTTGCGTCAGCACTGCACCCCACAGACGCTGGAGGATCTCACTCAGCATAACTGTCTGTATTACAGTGGGTTTGCAGGAAAATCGTGGCACTTTCTCAACGAGCAGGGCGAGGCGGTCTCGGTGGCGATCAAGGGGAATTTGAGTGCCGGGATCTCGTCTTTACTTTGTGAATCCGCGCTGGCAGGCATGGGGATAGCGCTGGTGCCGGAAAAGGAAGCGCGTGAAGGACTGGCTCAGGGACGACTGATTCGCCTGCTACCAACGTTGCAACCCCGACGCCTTGCCGTGTACGGCCTGTATCTTTCCCGTGAACATCAGCCCGCCGGGCTTCGGTTATTTCTGGAGGCGATCCAGACCGCTATGCCGTAAAGCCCATGAATTGATCTGACGTATAAAACAGCAGATAGCAATTTGTGTTAAAAATGACCTTTACCGATATGAGACTATTCTTATCGCCCCTTCAAGAGCTAAGCCATCATGAGTGCCGGAGATAAGCGCCGGATGGGGCCGGAACCCTTAGGGCTGTTACTGACAACCTTAAGGGTTTTGTTTTTCTGTGCTTTCACGCTTCTCACGTCATTCCTATCCCTGAAATAGTCATTTTCTATACATCTTTACTGTTTTGACCAGTCCGGTCGATGACAGACGCTAAAGTCATTATTAATCAGTAAATTGAACAAATTCATCCATTCCTTTTAACCCACGTGGCAGGGTCTATGCTTAATAAAAGCGGTCAAAACAGGTGAAACACCGTAATGCCCCTGCTGTTGAGGGGTTGAAGTGAGAATCGTTATCACTAACATGGTGTTATAGCCTGATGGCTCACTATGCGAGGTAACCCTATGGAATTGCATTCAGGAACATTTAATCCGGACGATTTTGCCTGGCGCGGATTGACGCTAACCCCGGCGGCAGCGGCCCATATTCGCGAACTGGTCGCAAAGCAGCCGGGTATGCTGGGCGTGCGCCTGGGCGTTAAACAGACGGGATGCGCGGGTTTTGGCTATGTGCTGGATACTGTCAGCGATCCGGAAAAAGACGATCTGCTGTTTGAGGTTGAAGGCGCGAAGCTCTATGTCCCGTTACAGGCGATGCCGTTTATCGACGGCACGGAAGTGGATTACGTCCGTGAAGGATTAAACCAGTTATTCAAATTTCATAACCCGAAAGCCCAGAACGAATGCGGCTGTGGCGAAAGCTTTGGGGTATAGGCGGTACTATGTCTCGTAATACTGAAGCAACTGACGATGTCAAAACCTGGACCGGCGGCCCCCTGAATTATAAAGAGGGTTTCTTTACCCAACTGCAAACAGACGAGCTGGCGAAAGGGATCAACGAAGAGGTGGTGCGCGCCATTTCGGCCAAACGTAATGAACCGGAGTGGATGCTGGAGTTTCGCCTTAATGCGTACAGAGCGTGGGTTGACATGCCGGAGCCGCACTGGCTGAAGGCGCACTATGAGAAGCTGAATTATCAGGATTACAGCTACTATTCCGCGCCGTCGTGCGGGAATTGCGATGAGACCTGCGCTTCTGAGCCGGGGGCGGTCCAGCAAACCGGGGCAAACGCCTTTCTCAGCAAAGAAGTTGAGGCTGCGTTTGAACAACTTGGCGTACCGGTACGCGAAGGCCGTGAAGTCGCGGTGGATGCCATTTTTGACTCCGTCTCCGTTGCCACCACTTATCGTGAAAAACTGGCGGAGCAGGGGATCATTTTCTGCTCCTTTGGTGAGGCGATACACGATCATCCTGAACTGGTGAAACAGTATCTTGGCACCGTCGTGCCCGGGAACGATAACTTCTTCGCCGCGTTGAATGCCGCAGTCGCCTCTGATGGCACCTTTATCTATGTGCCGAAAGGCGTGCGCTGTCCGATGGAGCTTTCAACCTATTTTCGCATTAACGCCGAAAAGACCGGGCAGTTTGAACGCACGATCCTGGTAGCGGATGAAGGCAGCTATGTAAGCTATATCGAAGGCTGTTCCGCACCAGTGCGCGACAGCTATCAGCTGCACGCGGCGGTCGTGGAGGTCATCATCCACAAAGACGCCGAGGTGAAATACTCCACCGTCCAGAACTGGTTCCCTGGCGATAACAACACCGGCGGCATTCTGAACTTCGTCACCAAACGCGCGTTGTGTGAGGGCGAGAACAGCAAAATGTCCTGGACCCAGTCGGAAACGGGGTCAGCCATCACCTGGAAATACCCCAGCTGTATTCTGCGCGGCGACAACTCGATCGGCGAATTTTATTCGGTGGCGTTAACCAGCGGTCATCAGCAGGCGGACACCGGTACCAAGATGATCCACATCGGCAAGAACACCCGCTCGACCATTATTTCGAAGGGGATTTCCGCCGGACACAGCCAGAACAGCTACCGCGGACTGGTCAAAATTATGCCGACCGCCACTAATGCCCGTAACTTTACCCAGTGCGACTCGATGCTGATTGGCGCCGACTGCGGAGCGCATACCTTCCCGTATGTTGAATGCCGCAACAACAGCGCGCAGTTGGAGCACGAAGCGACCACCTCACGGATTGGTGAAGATCAGCTGTTCTATTGTCTGCAGCGCGGTATCAGCGAAGAAGATGCGATCTCAATGATCGTCAACGGGTTCTGTAAAGACGTGTTCTCCGAGTTGCCGCTGGAGTTTGCCGTCGAAGCACAAAAACTTTTAGCCATTAGCCTTGAACACAGCGTCGGTTAAGGAAGAAACATGTTAACGATTAAAGATTTACAGGTCAGTGTGGAAGAAAAAGCCATCCTGCGTGGGTTGAACCTTGAGGTTCGTCCGGGGGAAGTGCATGCCATTATGGGACCGAACGGCTCCGGGAAAAGTACGCTTTCTGCGACGCTGGCAGGGCGTGAAGATTACGAGGTCACCGGCGGGTCGGTGATGTTTAAAGGCAAAGACCTGTTGGAGCTGGCGCCGGAAGAAAGAGCAGGCGAAGGTATCTTTATGGCCTTCCAGTATCCGGTGGAAATCCCCGGCGTCAGCAATCAGTTTTTCCTGCAAACAGCGCTCAATGCGGTGCGTACGTATCGCGGCCAGGAATCGCTTGATCGCTTCGATTTTCAGGATCTGATGGAAGAGAAAATCGCGCTGCTGAAGATGCCGGAAGATCTGCTAACCCGCTCGGTAAACGTCGGTTTTTCCGGCGGCGAGAAGAAGCGGAATGACATTCTGCAAATGGCGGTGCTTGAGCCGGAACTGTGCATTCTCGATGAATCGGACTCCGGGCTGGATATTGATGCCCTGAAAGTGGTTGCCGATGGGGTCAACTCACTGCGTGACGGTAAGCGCTCGTTCATTATTGTCACCCACTATCAGCGCATCCTTGACTATATCAAGCCGGATTTTGTCCACGTCCTGTATCAGGGACGGATTGTGAAGTCTGGCGATTTCACGCTGGTCAAACAACTGGAGGAGCAGGGATATGGCTGGCTTACCGAACAGCAGTAATGCGCTGCAACAATGGCATCACCTGTTTGAAGCACAGGGTGAGACGCGTTCTGAACAGGCACAACAGCATCTCCAGCAGGTTCTGCGTCTGGGGCTGCCAACGCGCAAACATGAGAACTGGAAATACACACCGCTGGAAGGACTCAGCAACAGCTTGTTCGTCAGTCGTTATGCCGATGTTTCCCCGGCGCAGCGCGATGCATTAGCGCTTAACGTGGAGGCATTGCGACTGGTGTTTGTCGACGGGCAGTTCAACCCGACGCTCAGCGACAGTTGGGAGAACAGCGGTTTTGAGGTGGCGATCAACGACGAGCGCCAGACCCTGCCGGTCGCGGTACAACCGGAAGTGTTTTTGCATCTCACCGAAAGCCTGGCGCGTAGCGTGACCCATATTCGCGTTAAGCGTAACCAGCGCCCGGCAAAACCGCTGCTGTTGATGCACATCACCCAGGGCGTATCCGCAGAAGAGGTGAACACGGCGCACTATCGTCACCATCTTGATCTGGCGGAAGGGGCGGAGGCGACGATTATCGAGCATTACGCCAGTCTGAATGATGCCCGACATTTCACCGGCGCGCGCCTGACCATGAACGTGGCGGCAAACGCGCACCTGCATCACATCAAGCTGGTATTTGAAAACCCGCTCAGCCATCACTTCGCCCATAACGATATCTTGTTGGCGGCAGACGCGTCGGCGCACAGCCACAGCTTTCTGCTCGGCGATGCGGTGTTGCGTCACAACACCAGCACACAACTGAACGGCGAGAACACGACTCTCAGGATCAACAGCCTGGCCATGCCGGTGAAAAATGAGGTCTGCGATACCCGCACATGGCTTGAGCACAACAAAGGCTATTGCAACAGCCGACAGTTGCATAAAACCATCGTCAGCGATAAGGGGCGGGCGGTATTTAACGGGCTGATTAACGTTGCCCAACACGCGATCAAAACGGACGGGCAGATGACGAACAATAATCTGCTGCTCGGCAAGCTTGCAGAAGTGGATACCAAACCGCAGCTGGAAATCTACGCTGATGACGTGAAGTGTAGTCACGGGGCGACGGTAGGGCGTATTGACGATGAGCAGATGTTCTACCTGCGCTCGCGCGGGATTGCTCAACGGGATGCACAACAGATGATCCTTTATGCCTTTGCCGCAGAACTGACGGAAGCGCTGAGCGACGAGGCATTGAAACAACAGGTGCTGGCGCGGATCGGCCAACGTCTGCCGGGAGGCGTAGCATGACATTTCCCATCGACACAGTACGTGCGGATTTTCCAGTCCTCACGCGCGAAGTGAATGGTCTGCCGCTGGCGTATCTCGACAGCGCCGCCAGCGCGCAAAAACCGGCGCAGGTGATTGACGCGGAAGCTGAGTTTTATCGTCACGGTTATGCGGCGGTGCACCGGGGGATCCACACCCTCAGCGCTCAGGCCACCGAAAAAATGGAGAACGTGCGCAAGCTGGCATCGCTGTTTATTAACGCACGCTCTGCGGAAGAGCTGGTGTTTGTGCGCGGTACAACGGAAGGCATTAACCTGGTCGCCAACAGTTGGGGGCCAGAGAACGTCCACGCGGGCGATAACATCATCATCAGTGAGATGGAGCACCATGCCAACATCGTGCCGTGGCAGATGCTGTGCGCGCGGGTGGGCGCTGAGCTGCGGGTGATCCCGCTGAACGCCGACGGCACATTGCAACAGGAGATCCTGCCCACCCTGTTTGATGAGAAAACCCGGCTGCTGGCGATAACGCACGTCTCTAATGTGCTGGGTACGGAAAACCCTGTCGCCGAAATGATCGCGCTGGCGCATCAGCATGGCGCAAAGGTGCTGGTGGACGGTGCGCAGGCGGTAATGCACCACCCGGTAGACGTTCAGGCGCTGGACTGCGATTTTTACGTCTTCTCGGGTCACAAGCTGTATGGCCCGACCGGTATTGGTGTGCTCTATGTCAAAGAGGCGCTGTTGCAACAGATGCCGCCCTGGGAAGGGGGCGGGTCGATGATCGCCACCGTCAGCCTGACGCAGGGGACGACCTGGACGAAAGCGCCGTGGCGCTTCGAAGCGGGGACGCCGAATACCGGCGGGATTATCGGCTTTGGTGCCGCGCTGGAGTATGTTTCAGCGCTGGGACTGGAGGCGATTAACGAATACGAACAGAACCTGATGCACTATGCGCTGGAGCAACTGAAGGCGGTGCCGGATCTCACGCTGTACGGCCCCACTGACCGTCTGGGCGTGATTGCCTTTAATCTCGGCAAACATCACGCCTATGACGTCGGCAGTTTTCTCGACAATTACGGGATCGCCGTGCGGACCGGACACCATTGCGCGATGCCGCTGATGGCTTTTTATCAGGTGCCGGCGATGTGCCGGGCGTCGCTGGCAATGTATAACACCCATGAAGAAGTGGATCGCCTGGTGACAGGCTTGCAACGAATTCATCGCTTACTGGGGTAACAGGGAGGCACTATGGCTGCGCTGCCGGATAGAGAAAAATTGTTGCGTAATTTTCAGCGTTGCGCTAATTGGGAAGAGAAGTATCTGTACATCATTGAGCTGGGACAGCGATTGCCGGAAATATCCGCAGCGGACCGTTGTCCTGAAAATACGATTCAGGGATGTCAGAGTCAGGTCTGGATAGCGATGCGCCAGAATGCGCAAGGCGTTATTGAGCTGCAGGGCGACAGTGATGCTGCCATTGTGAAAGGACTGATTGCGGTCGTCTTCATTCTGTATCACCAGATGACGGCTCAGGATATCGTGAATTTTGATGTGCGGCCGTGGTTTGAACAGATGGCGCTCGCGCAGCATCTCACGCCGTCTCGTTCGCAGGGTCTGGAAGCGATGATTCGCGCGATCCGTACCAAAGCAGCAACGCTTAGCTAAACTCAATAGACAGCTTTCATCCTGTCAGGTAAGGCAGCCGGCTGTCTTACAGGATTATCAGCATTCTGGCCATGCCAGTGAATACAGGAGGTTGGGTATGAAACGCGCGTCTCTTATTACTCTAATGCTTATCGGCGCTTACAGCGCCATACAGGCTGCCTGGGCGGTGGATTACCCCTTACCGCCAGCAGGAAGTCGTCTTGTTGGGCAGAATCAAACGTATACGGTGCAGGAAGGCGATAAAAACCTGCAGGCCATTGCCCGTCGTTTTGATACTGCCGCGATGCTTATTCTGGAGGCAAATAATACCATTGCGCCTGTGCCAAAACCGGGCACCCTGGTAACGATCCCGTCACAGCTATTGCTGCCCGATGCGCCCCGAGAAGGCATCATTGTTAATCTGGCTGAACTGCGGCTGTACTACTATCCGCCGGGCGAAAATATCGTCCAGGTCTATCCGATCGGTATTGGTTTACAGGGACTGGAAACGCCGGTGATGGAAACCCGCGTTGGGCAGAAAATCCCGAATCCGACCTGGACGCCAACGGCAGGCATCCGTAAGCGCTCTCTGGAGCGAGGCATTACGTTGCCGCCGGTGGTCCCCGCCGGGCCGAATAACCCGCTGGGGCTCTTTGCACTGCGTCTGGCGCACGGTAATGGCGAGTATCTCATTCATGGCACCAGTCAACCAGACAGCGTGGGTCTGCGCGTCAGTTCCGGCTGTATTCGGATGAATGCCCCGGACATCAAAGCGCTGTTCTCCCAGGTCCGCACGGGAACGCCGGTGAGAGTGATTAATGAACCGGTGAAATATTCCGTGGAGCCGAGCGGACTGCGCTACGTTGAGGTCCACCGACCACTGTCGCCGGAAGAAGAACAAAACGTACAGACGATGCCGTATGTGCTGCCTGCCGGGTTCAGCCAGTTTAAGGCGATGAAAGAGGTGGATGACGCTCTGGTGGATAAAGCGTTGTATCGTCGCGCGGGTTATCCGGTGGCGGTCTCTGCCGGGCAAACGCCAACGGTTGAAGCTACACCTGCTGTTCAGTCAGCGCAAAATGGATCAGTACAGGAAGAGACGCAGACGCAGTAGTGAGAGTAGCGGGAAGGAAGAACGTGAGACAAAAAAATGGCGCACAATGTGCGCCATTTCTATTACACAGGTACTATTACTTACGGTATTTAGTAGCCTGGTTGTCCAGACGCTGGTTAGCGCGAGCTGCGTCGTCTTTAGCAGCCTGAACGTCGGAACGCATTGCGTTCACGTCGTTGCTCAGCTGGTCAACTTTAGCGTTCAGAGTCTGAACGTCAGAAGACAGCTGATCGATTTTAGCGTTGCTGGAGCAACCAGCCAGCAGAGTAGAACCCAGGATTACCGCGCCCAGTACCAGTTTAGTACGATTCATTATTAATACCCTCTAGATTGAGTTAATCTCCATGTAGCGTTACAAGTATTACACAAACTTTTTTATGTTGAGAATATTTTTTTGATGAGAAGACGCTTATTTTTGATCGTTCGCTCAAAGAAGCATCGAAATGCGCAAAAACGGCTAAAAAACCGTGTGAAAACAGGCTGCTTCCATCGGATTCGTCTTAGATAATCTGTAATTAGATAGCTCAATCCGATTTGCTTTTTTATTAATAGTGGCTATTGGAAAAATAAAAAAAGCGCCGCGAGGGCGCTTTTTAATCGAATTAATTCATTCGAGAATTATTACAGTACGTGAACAGATGCCGTGTTAGTCGTGCCGCTCGGTACCAGAGCACCAGAAACCATCACCACAACGTCACCTTTCTGAGCCAGACCGCTCTGCTGAGCAACCTCTTTACCCAGACGATAGAAATCATCAGTAGACGCGATTTCTTTCACCAGATGGGCCACAACGCCTTTGCTCAGCACCAGCTGACGGGCAGTCACTTCGTTGGTGGTCAGCGCCAGAATGGTGGCGTCCGGGAAGTATTTACGCACTGCGCGAGCGGATTTACCGCCCTGAGTGGCCACCACGATCAGCGGTGCTTCCAGTTTTTCCGCGGTTTCCACCGCGCCACGGCAGACGGCTTCAGTGATGCGCAATTTGCGGCTGTCATTGTTGAAGTCCAGACGGCTGGTCATCACACGGTCGGTACGCTCACAAATAGTCGCCATGATGGTGACCGCTTCCAGCGGGTATTTACCTTTTGCGGATTCGCCTGACAGCATCACCGCATCGGTGCCGTCGAGGATGGCGTTCGCTACGTCGCCTGCTTCAGCGCGAGTCGGACGCGGGTTTTTGATCATGGAATCCAGCATCTGGGTCGCAGTGATAACCACTTTACGCGCACGGATACATTTTTCGATCATCATCTTCTGCGCGAAGATCACTTCTTCAACCGGGATTTCAACGCCCAGGTCGCCACGGGCAACCATGATACCGTCAGACGCTTCGAGGATTTCGTCGAAGTTGTTCAGGCCTTCCTGGTTTTCAATTTTGGAGATGATCTGGATCTTCTCGCCGCCGTGCGCTTTCAGGTGCTCACGGATTTCAACCACGTCAGAACGCTTACGGATAAAAGAGGCCGCAACAAAGTCAACGCCTTGTTCGCAACCAAAGATCAGGTCCTGTTTGTCTTTTTCTGCCAGCGCCGGCAGGGCGATAGAAACGCCTGGCAGGTTAACGCCTTTGTTTTCGCCGAGGTCGCCGTTGTTCAGCACTTTACAGATGACTTTGTTGCCTTCGATCGCGGTAACTTCCATACCGATCAGACCATCGTCGACCAGTACGGTATTACCCACGGACAGATCGGAGGTGAAACCTTCGTAGGTCACGGCAACGATTTCGTTATTCCCCACCACAGATTTATCGGTGGTGAAGGTAAAGGTCTGACCCGCTTTCAGGGAAACGTCGTTACCGCCTTCCAGCTTGATAGTACGGATTTCCGGACCTTTCGTGTCGAGCAGGATGGCCGCTTTCTTGCCGGTTTTGCTCATCACGTTGCGCAGGTTCTGGATACGCTGACCGTGTTCTGCATAGTCACCGTGAGAGAAGTTCAGACGCATGACGTTCATGCCCGCGTCCAGCATTTTGGTTAACATCTCTTCAGATTCGGTTTTCGGACCGATGGTGCAAACAATTTTCGTCTTTTTCATGACAGTCTTAGTCTTTAAGTTGAGAAGGATATGGAAAGCCGGCTTCCGGAACGCACTGACTGGAAGCTAAACCTGTATTACGAAAGTTGTGATGCCTCGCACTAAGGATAGGTGACATCGATAGAGCGTGCAGAGGAATGTGTGCTCGTCGTTCAGCCCGACAAAAAGGGACGTTTTGTAGTCTCTGAGTATGACAGGTCAATGTGCTGAAACCATTCAAGTGACAATTGTCACGCATTATACGCTGAAACAGACACAAAAGGAAAATGGAAACGGTGTTTCAGAATACATCCAGGCAGTTACACAACAAATTGTTATTAAACAAGTCGTGTCTGCCAATTGCGCAAACGCAAAAACCAGGCTGTGTTGCGCAACTCGACATATTCCTTCGAGTTATAACAAATGACTTTTAAATCATTTCAAATCTAAATTACCCTGATTACACTCGTTTGGACATCCATACTGCTAAATAGCCGAAAGCGCTGGCAGGATAACAATAAGCAGCCGCGGATACCCAAACGACATGATTGTCCTGAAAAATATTTCGAAAGTGTTCACGCCAGGCCGGCTATCCATTACTGCGGTTGATAATGTCAATTTGACCGTGGAGCAGGGACAGATTTACGGAATTATTGGCTACAGCGGTGCTGGGAAAAGCACCCTGATTCGTCTGCTCAACGGGCTGGAAAAACCAACCGCGGGCAGCGTGACCATCAACGGTCATGATATTTCTGCCGCTCGCGGCGAATCGCTGCGCCAGGCGCGCCTGAAAATCAGCATGGTCTTCCAGCATTTTAATCTGCTGTGGTCGCGCACCGTGCGCGATAACATCGCCTTTTCTATGCAAATCGCCGGTGCGCCAAAAGCAAAAATTCAGGCTCGCGTGGCGGAACTGATTGAACTGGTAGGGTTGACGGGGCGCGAAAATGCCTTTCCGTCACAGCTGAGCGGCGGGCAAAAGCAGCGCGTGGGGATTGCACGCGCGCTGGCCAATAGCCCGGATGTATTGCTGTGCGATGAAGCCACGTCGGCGCTGGACCCGCAAACAACCGATCAAATTCTTGATCTGCTGCTTGATATCAACCGCCGCTTCCAACTGACGATTGTGTTGATCACCCATGAAATGCACGTGGTGCGCAAAATCTGCGATCGTGTGGCAGTGATGGAGAACGGTCAGGTGGTGGAAGAAGGCGACGTCTTGAGCGTCTTCACGCATCCGCAACAGCCGATTACTCGTCAGTTTGTCCGCCAGGTGGGACAGTATGCTGATGAAGAAGCCTTTAACCCGCAACTGGCGAGCGAACTGGGCGGCACGGTAATTAAATTAACCTTTACCGGGCACAGCACGCATCAGCCGATCGTTGGCGAACTGACCCTGCGCTACGGTCTGCCATTCAATATCCTGCACGGCAAAATGACCCAGACGGCGCATGGCGTGTTCGGCCAGCTGTGGCTGCACGTGGTGGCGTCGGAAGAGCAACTCAATAACATTCTGGACGACCTGCAAAAAAGCGGCATTGACGGTGAGGTGATTCAACATGGCTGAGAATCTGTTTCCCCATCTGAAATGGGATCAACTGTTTGCCGCTACTCAGGAGACGCTGTACATGACCGCGCTCTCCGGGATTGCGACCTTTGTTCTCGGTATCGTCCTCGGACTGGCGCTGTTTCTGACCGCACGCGGTGGGCTGTTCCAGAACCGTGCGCTGTACAGCGGCATTTCGCTGGTGGTGAATATTTTCCGCTCGATCCCGTTCATTATTTTGATCGTCTTACTGATCCCGTTTACCAAAGCGATTGTCGGCACCATTCTTGGCGCGAATGCCGCCTTACCGGCACTGATTGTCGGTGCCGCGCCATTCTATGCGCGCCTGGTTGAGATCGCCCTGCGCGAAGTGGATAAGGGCGTCATTGAAGCCACACGTTCAATGGGCGCTCGTCTTGGCACCTTAATTTTTCGGGTTTTGTTACCTGAATCGTCACCCGCTCTGGTGTCCGGTATCACCGTGACGCTGATTGCGCTGGTCAGTTACAGCGCGATGGCTGGGGTGATCGGAGCAGGGGGTTTAGGGAATCTGGCTTATCTGGAAGGATTCCAGCGCAACCACAACGACGTCACGCTGGTGGCGACAGTGACCATTCTGGTTATCGTCTTCATTATCCAGTTCTGCGGCGATGTGATCACTTCTCTGTTAGATAAACGCTAATAAAATACGGAAACCATTATCATGAAAAAATCACTGACACTTCTCGCCGCAGCCACCTTAAGTGCCCTGAGCTTCGCCTCCTGGGGGGACACGCTGACCGTGGGCGCGTCTAACGTACCGCATGCCGAAATCCTCGAACAGGCCAAACCGATCCTGGCGAAACAGGGGATCGATCTGGAGATTAAACCGTTCCAGGACTACATCCTGCCGAACACCGCGCTGGCGGGCCGTGAGATTGATGCCAACTACTTCCAGCATATTCCCTATCTGAACAGTGTGCTGAAAGACCATGCCGGGGATAAGACCTACGATTTTGTCAGTGCGGGCGCCATCCACATTGAGCCTATCGGCATCTATTCGAAAAAGGTTAAATCACTGAAGGATCTGCCGGAAGGCGGCAAAATCATCATGCGTGATGCGGTGTCGGAAGAGGGGCGTATTCTGTCTATCTTCGAGAAAGAGGGCGTAATCAAACTGAAGCCGGGCGTGGACAAAGTGACCGCACGCATCAGCGACATCGTGGATAACCCGAAGAAGCTGAAGTTCCTGCCTAACGTGGAAGCCGCGCTGTTGCCGCAAATGTACAACAACGATGAAGGTGATGCGGTGGTGATTAACGCCAACTACGCTATCGACGCTGGTCTGGATCCGGTCCACGACCCGATCGCGGTGGAAAGCGGTGAGAACAACCCGTATGCCAACATCATTACCGTACATCGTGGCGACGAGAAGAAAAAGGATATCGTCGCACTGGTTAACGTCCTGCACTCAAAAGAGATTCAGGAGTGGATCCGCACCAAATACAAAGGCGCGGTCATTCCGGTGAATAACTGATCCGTTTTTGCCGGGAGACGGCTTCGCCTTACCCGGCCTACGTTGTCCTGTAGGCCGGGTAAAACGCGCGAGCGTTGCCATCCGTGCAAGTGTCAGACCCGCTCAATTCTTGCTGGCAGCCCCTGACGGACCGCGGCGCCGGACACCCAGTCCAGCCAGGTGTTACTGACTTTTCGCGTCGGATCGGCAAATCCCAGGTCATTCAGGTTAATCCCCGATTTCACTTTCGCATCAAAAGGCAGCGGTTCACCGTCCAGCGTGTGTTGCGCGCCGCCCATCTCCCGATGCCCATAGCCGTGCTCGATCGCGATGACCCCAGGCATTACGCCGTGCAGCAAACTAATTTGCGCCTCAACCTGTCCACCCGGCGTGGTGATCCGCACCGTGTCGCCATGGGAAAGCCCGAAACGCTGACCGTCCTGCGGGTTCAACGCCACCAGATTGACCGGCTTAACGTGGTGCAAACGTGGGATTACCGCAGACGCACTGGCCATGGTATTGGACTTAAACGAGATAAGTTTGAACGGCCACTGTGCCAGCGGGAACAGGTCGTCCACCGAACGTCCGTCAGAGAGCCTTGCCGGATACCACGCCGGACAGCCGCTGTAGCGCTCGCCAGTGATAGCATGACGATGAGCGGCAACCTCGGCGTTCCAGATTTGCAGCGGTTTTTCCCACGCGTTGCCGACCTGGTTTTCGGCCCGTCCGCTCTTGTCCGGTGCGAACCGACCGCCACGTGAATAGATAAACGCCACCCGACGGACTTCCTCCGCTTTCAGTGTCTGTTGAATGACGGGCATAATGCGGCGGACGCCTGTGAGTTCAATATCTTCCGTTACCGCTTCGGCGACCGGGGCCTTCCCCATAAACGCGATATTGGCGGCAACGCGCAGATAGTAGTCTTCGGCACGATTGAGCGGATAATGGTTCCCTGCGCTGTCGGATATCGCATTGTCGCCAAACCCCGGTAGATGCAGTTGCTTTGCCACCGCGATGCAGAATGCCTCCATCGAAACCGGCTGACCGTCGGTGGTTGTGGCGGTGGCAGCGGTAACAATCGGCCAGCGAGCGGTGGTGGCTTTACTGGCGACGCCAGCCCACGGCGCGCTGAATCCCCAGCTTTCGAAATTATGCGTGTCCGGTACGATGTAATCCGCAAGGGCCGTTGTTTCGTTCATATACGCGTCGATGGCAATAAACAGCGGCAACCGTGCCGGATCTTTCAGCTTTTCTTCGGCCAGCGCGCGCAAACCGGGTATGCCATACAAGGGATTGGTCATGTTGGAGATCCACGCTTTCAGCGGGTACGGATACCCCTCCAGCGCGGAACTCAGCAACTCAGTCAGTTGACCGGCGACAAACGGATACCACGGTGCTTTGGCCGGGAAGGGGGAACGCCCGGCGGCGACCTTGTCACGGTACTCTTCAGAAGATTCATACGCCGTTTTGCTTCGCGCGATGCTCAGCCCTTTAGGTTTCACTTTTCCCGGAAAACTCGCCATGTTGTAGCGTGGGCCGTCCGTTGCGCCGTTGAATTTTCCGCCGCCGACAAAGACGCCGCCTTCCAGACTGAGGTTGCCGATCAGCGCGTTCAGCATCATCACCGCCCACGCATTATAGAAACCATTTCCTGCCATCATGCCGCCGTGGGTGACGACCGCCGCCTTACGTCCGTGACGGGTAAAGGCATCCGCCAGCGCGATGATGTTGTCCTCAGCCACGCCGCACTGCTGGCTGTACTGCGCGAGCGTCATTTTTTCCGCCGATTCTTTCAGACACTGGAAGCTGCTTTTCACCGTCACGCTACGTCCGTCGGCGAGCGTGACCTGGCGCGTGGCAAACAGCGTGGCGTGCAGGCAATCACTGGCGGGGATCAGCTCGTTGTGTTCATTAACAACCAGTGGATCATTGGCCGCGGAAGGGTCCAGATGGCGACGCGTTAAGTGCTGTCCCGCCAGTCCGGGAAGATCGTCGGCGATCACCAGATGCGTGGCGTTGGTCCAGCTCTTCTCGTCAGCGTGTTGCATGGCCTTTGTGCCGGGCAGCGCCAGATAATCGGCGTTGTAGCGTTGGTTTTCGATAATCCAGCGGATCATTGCCATCGCCAGCGCAGAGTCGCTGCCGGGGATCACGGGTAACCAGTGACCGTGATCGTCAGCTAACACGGTGGTTAACGGCAGCGCCGGGGCGACGACCACATAGCTGAAATCACCGCGCAGGCGTGCGCTGGAAAGCTGTCTGGCCTGGCGTTTAAACGGGTTGCCCGACTGTGCGGGCGAGGTGCCCATAAACAGTGCGAACTCGACGTTATCCCAGTCGGGCTTTACGTGGGTGTTTTTATCGAGATCGCCCATCAGCGCGCCGGAACCTGCGCGATAGGCCAGTCCACAATAGGAGCCATGCGCGCCAAAGTTCTTGCTACCGAAACTGTTGAGAGCAAAGCGGCGTAAAAATGTATCTCGCCCATCGTCGCTGGTATTGGTGACCAGAAGCTGGTTGGATTTAGGACCAAACCCCGGATGTTGCGGATCAATGGGGGTCGACGGGGCGTAAATGGCGCGCAGGCCGTCAACGTGACCCTCGCCAAACAGGTCGCCGCCTTCCACCACTTCATTGATCAATTGTTCAAAGCTGATGCGCTGCCATTTACCTTCGCCGCGTTTACCGACGCGTTTCATCGGCTCAAGAATACGCAACGGGCTGTACAGGCCTTCCAGTTGCGTCGCGCCCCTGGCGCAGGCCGTCGAGCGAGCATCAAGACCGTTCTCGCCCGCCAGTTGCGCCATCGCCGTACTGAATGGCACCGACGCGTCAATATGATGCTCATGAGAAAGCGGATGATACGGGTTGCCGGCAATACGTAGCACCCGGTTGGTTTGTTGATCAACGCGTACCCTGACGCCGCACTGTGTCCAGCAACCGAAACATTGGGTCATGGCGATGGTTTGCTGCGTATTCTGCTGCCAGCGCGGGTGCGCGTTGGCTTCCGGGATCAGCGCGTTACCGGTGATGTGGTCGCGGGTGATTTTACCCGAGGTGCCGTTGATCAAGCCGTCAATGGCACGCTTCGCGACGTCACGATAGCTGAGGGCGAATGTCGCCATACCGCCGACGGCCAGGCCGACTTTGAGCCACTGACGACGGGTTAAATTAGCCATGTTGCAGTCTCCTTGCGAGTCCGTTCACGCTTTCGCGAATAATAATAAGCAGCGCTATCCACAGGCCGAAGGTGCCGAGGATGGCAAGCCAACCGTCGGTTCCGGCGGGCAGGGCGTATGGGTTGAACTGGGCGTTGAATTTCGGCAGCGTCTGCCCCTGAATCAGCAGCGTCCAGCGCATGAGCCAGCATAGCGCCATCGCGCTCAACGCCAGCAGGCTACGCAGGGGCAATGACAGCGGACGACGCAGGGCGATAACGCTAAACAGCAATGAGATCAGCCAGAATGCCAGCCAGCCTGAGGCGTAATGGCGTGCCGATGCGGAGATTGCCATCCACTGGCGGATGGCCATACCGGAAAGCGTATCGCCGCAGACCCAGAAAATAATGACGGCTGCAAGGGCGAGCAGTGTCAGCAGTTGTCCGAGCGCGAGGCGCTTTTGCGTTGGAAAATCATCGCGCAGCCCGACGATTAACAACGCTAAAAAGGTTTGTAGCGCACTCAGGAACATCACCAGCACAAAGGCATAACTGAACCAGACGGGGCGAGCCTGCACCACAGAGACTTCCCGCCCGGTATAGAGCAACAATCCTATCGCGGTCAGCGCGCTGGCACACGCGAACCATTTTGTGACAGCGTAACTTTTACCGGTGAGTTGTCTGTAAACCTGCGCCAGAAACCACAGTCCGAGGAACGCGGTAAACAGCGGCAAAAACAGGGCGCCCCACGGCATCCATGACCACGGCGTAGGGTACGCATAGAAATGCCAGACACGGGCTGTCTGGTGGAGATCGGCGGTTAGCGCCAGCGGTGCGGTGATTGCGCAGGTTAGCGTAATCAGCAGCGTCAGGTTTTCCAGCGCGGGATTATCCTTTTTCCGCCAGTGCAGGACGGCGCCAGACAGCGCCCCGCAGGCGGCAATACCGATGAAAAAGAAATACTGTACTGCCCAGGGAAGCCAACTCACCGCCTGTGGACGGGTCAGCACCTCTTCAATGATTAAGGGTGACATTATCAGACCTCCTGCCAGAGTGCGGGTTGTGCGCGGCTCATCAACGGGGAGACAAACGCCTCATCCAGTCCCAGATAGAAGACATGGGGCACGGTGTTGTTTTCCGGTTTCAACACTTTGATGGTGTCATGATGGGTGCGGATTAATTGCGAAATACGGCTTTGCGGATCGCGGATATCGCCGATGATGCGCGCGCCGCCAACACAGGACTCCACGCAGGCGGGGAGAAGTCCGGCCTCTAAACGATGGACGCAAAACGTGCATTTATCGGCGGTCTGCGTTTCATGATTGATAAAACGGGCGTCATAAGGACACGCCTGCACACAGTAGGCACAACCGACGCAGCGGGTGTTATCGACCACGACGATACCGTCTTCGCGTTGAAAGGTGGCCTGCACCGGACAAACCGGTACGCAGGGCGGATTGTCGCAGTGGTTGCACAGACGCGGTAACAGCACATTGGTCACCTCATCCGCCACCTGGACCTGATACTGATTCACATGGGTACGGAACTCGCCCTGCGGCGTCTGGTTTTCAATCGCACAACTGACGGTGCAGGCCTGACAGCCGATGCAGCGGCGCAGATCGACAAGCATCGCGTAACGCTGCTGTGTGGAACCGCCGTGGCGTTCAGGTGAAAAAGAAAATTTCGCCTGCGCCAGTGGAACCAGCGACGCGCCTGCGGTCAGGACGCCCAGTTGCTGGAGAAACTGCCGTTTACTGCTGTCCATTTTTTCTCCCGTCTCAAGGCAACAACGAAACATTTGTCACGCCGTTGGGTTGCGTGTGATGAATAAAGAATGTCGATGATTTACAGTGTAAAAATCGTGGCGGGGGCAGCTCTATTGTGGTTAACCACATACCCGGCGGGTTGTTGATCTAAAACAACATAATCAACGGGGATAAGGGTGTGAGAGGTAAAAAGGTGATGAGGCTGACGCTGCTGGCGTCGGCCTTAATGTTCAGCGGCGCTTCGCTGGCGGGCGCATGGAATATCGGGATTCTGGCGATGCGGGGTGAGGTCTCCACCCGTAATCACTGGCAGGCGCTGGAAACGCAGCTTAATCAGCAGATTCCCGGAGAACGGTTCCACATTCTGCCGCTGGATCTGCACCAGATGCAGGCGGCGGTCAACAACGCAAGCGTACAATTTGTGGTGACCAACCCGGCACAGTTTGTGCAACTGAACAGCCATTCACCGCTGCGCTGGCTGGCGTCTCTGCGTTCTGCGCGCGGCTCGGGGAACGTCATTGGCAGTGCGATCCTTGCCCGGCGCGACAGCGGTATCACCAGCGTGCACGATCTGATCGGTAAAACAGTGGGGGCCATTGATCCTCAGGCGTTCGGCGGCTATCTGCTGGGATACAAAGCGTTGAGCGACGCTGGCCTGCGCCCGGAGCGTGACCTCAACCTGCGTTTTACTGGTTTTCCAGCCGATGCGCTTCTTTATTTACTCCGTGAAAACGCGGTGCAGGCGGTGATTGTTCCGGTCTGCCTGCTGGAAAAAATGGACGAAGAGGGACTGGTTGATAAAACCGATTTTGTCGCGGTGCTCAACCGTCCCGGAAATATTGCCTGTTTAGCCAGTACGCCGCTCTATCCTGACTGGTCGTTTGCCGCGTTGCCTGCGGTCAGTGATGCGCTGGCCGATCGCGTCACCCGCGCGCTGCTGGCTGCACCTGACACCTCCGCGTTCCATTGGGGGGCGCCGGCGTCGACCAGCCAGGTGGAGGCGTTACTGCGCGACGTACAGCAGCATCCACAGCAGCGACGCTTATGGCTGGATGTGAAAAGCTGGCTGATACAACATCAGTGGCTGATGGGCGGGACAGCGCTGATCCTGCTTTTGCTGACCCTGAACTACATCTGGGTGATGCTGCTGGTTCGTCGCCGTGGTAAACAACTTGAACGCAACAGCGTCCAGTTGCGCCAGCAGGAGCAGGCGCTGGAAACGGCCAGGCAGATGAGCGTTCTCGGCGAAATGACCTCCGGATTCGCGCACGAACTGAATCAACCGCTGTCGGCTATTCGCCATTACGCGCAGGGCAGCCTGATTCGCCTGCAGTCTCAGGATCCGGCGCACGCGTTACTGCCTGCGCTCGAGCATATCGATCGGCAGGCGCAGCGCGGGGCCGAGACGCTGCGTAATTTGCGGCGCTGGGTGAGTCAGGCTCAGGGAAGCCCGATCCGCACGGAAGAGTGGGAGAACATCAGCATTCGCGAGGCGGTTCAACATGTCTGGCAACTGTTACGCATGGCACAGCAGTTTCCGATGTTAATTTTACACAGCAATATCGATCGCGCGTTGACGATGTTGCTGCCGCCGGTTTTGCTGGAGCAGGTGCTGGCTAATCTGATCCTCAACGCGGCGCAGGCGGGTGCCACCGCGTTGTGGATTGACGCCTCAGCGTCGACACAGGGCGTGCACATGACGTTGCAGGATAATGGCGGCGGTATCAACGATGCCTTATTGCAGCAAGCCTTTCAGCCCTTCAAAACCAGTCGGAAAGAGGGGATGGGACTGGGGCTGGTGATTTGTCAGCGGCTGGTACGTTACGGTCAGGGAGAGATTAACCTGCGAAATCAGACCGCGCCTGACGGGCTGCCTGGCGTGGCGGTTGTACTGGATTTTACTCAACAGGAGGACAGGAGCGGCAATGGCGATAATTCATTTACTGGATGATGATGTGGCGGTCACCGATGCCTGCGCCTTTCTTCTGGAGAGCCTGGGCTATCCGGTCACGTGCTGGGAAGAAGGGGCTGTTTTTCTTGCGCAGGCCGATTTGTATCAGACGGGCGTACTGTTGCTGGATATGCGGATGCCGGTCATGGACGGTAAGCATGTCCATGCGGTGTTGCGCCAGCGCGAAAGTACGCTGGCAGTGGTGTTTCTGACCGGACATGGCGACGTGCCGATGGCCGTCGAGCAGATGAAGCAGGGGGCGGTAGACTTTTTGCAAAAACCGGTCAGCGCCAAACCGCTGCAAACGGCGCTGGAGCGTGCGCTGGTGGTATCGGAACAGGCCGTAGCCCGACAACAGATCATCACCTGTTATCGCGCACTTACGGCAAAAGAACGTGAGTTAGCAGGTTTCGTCGTTAATGGACTGATGAACCGCGAGATTGCGCAGGTGATGAACATCGCGGTACGCACGGTAGAAGTACATCGCGCCAGGGTGATGGAAAAAATGCAGGCGGCAAATCTGGCGGCACTGGTCAACAAATGGCAACAATTGAAAGAAACGCATATCGTTGAATAGTACCGTGAGTTATTTATTTGATTTTCTTTGTTTTTTGTCATCCCCTCCAGTCTGATATATGCTGTTTAACTGGACCAGCAATGAGAGACAATAATGGGAAACCTGACAAAAGACGATGAACTGTACCGTGAGATGTGCAGAGTGGTTGGCAAAGTGGTGCTGGAAATGCGCGATCTGGGACAGGAACCCAAACATATCGTGATTGCCGGGGTACTGAGAACCGCACTGGCGAACCAGCGTATTCAGCGTAGCGACCTCGAAAAACAGGCAATGGAAACGGTAATCAAAGCGCTGGCCAGCTAACCGCATTAGGGGATGAACGCATCCCTTATTTCCTGAAACGCGAATTATTCAGGGACAATATTACCGTTATTGGCTAATTCGCTATATTTGTTAATATATCACGACCGCTTTTTAATTTATAGTTGGGAACAATTTCACATTTATTTGTAATCTTGTGGAACAGTGTTTCACTGTCTTTATGATAATAAATATCACTACGCATTTAATATTTCCCTTCCCATTTTTAATTGATAATGATCAAAGTTATACCTACCAATAACTCCCATTATTTATTTCGCCTAACCCTAAAGGATTAGTTTATTTGCGTTAAGTTGCGTTATTTATGCAATCCGGTTATGGCAGAACTTCAGCTGTGGGAGGCAACATCAGAGGCTCTGTTTCAGCATAATTAGCATCAGCCTGGGACGTGTTGTCGGCACTGCGTTTGCGAAGAGGATGCAAAATAAATGAACCAGGTTGATCGTCCATTATTAGATACTGGCTTAACGCGGCTGGAATTCCTGCGTATATCAGGAAAAGGCCTGGCAGGGTTAACCATCGCGCCCGCGTTACTGTCGCTTTTTGGCTGTAAGCAAGAAGATATCGATAGCGGCACCGTGGGGTTGATCTCCACGCCGAAAGGGGTGCTGGTAACCCAACGCGCCCGCTGTACCGGTTGCCATCGCTGTGAAATTTCTTGTACCAATTACAATGATGGTGCCGTCGG
The DNA here is from genome assembly GCF_016906145.1 of Citrobacter sp. MGH 55. Taxonomy (NCBI): domain Bacteria; kingdom Pseudomonadati; phylum Pseudomonadota; class Gammaproteobacteria; order Enterobacterales; family Enterobacteriaceae; genus Citrobacter; species Citrobacter sp. MGH 55. The sequence continues at coordinate 3,955,653 of NZ_CP070239.1, read as the reverse complement.
CACCTTCTTTTCCCGCATTAAAATTCACCGTCATTATTTCTTTGGCGACAAGGGGCCAGGCTCCGGCGGCGGCCTGTATGGCGATCTGAACTACACCCCGGACACCTGTCGTCAGTGCAAAGATCCGCAGTGCATGAAGGTGTGCCCCATTGGGGCGATTACCTGGAGCCAGGAAGACGGTTGCATTGCCGTTGACCACCGACGCTGTATCGGGTGCAGCGCCTGTACTACCGCGTGTCCGTGGATGATGGCCACCGTCAATACCGAAACGAAGAAATCGTCAAAATGTGTGTTATGCGGTGAGTGTGCCAGTGCCTGCCCGACCGGGGCATTAAAAATCATCGAGTGGAAAGATATTACTGTTTGAATCTTGCAAAGGAAAACATTATGGCTAACGGTTGGACAGGTAATATTTTACGGGTCAATCTTACAACAGGCGATATTACCCTTGAAGATTCCAGTAAATTTAAAAAATTTGTCGGCGGTATGGGGTTCGGCTACAAAATTATGTACGACGAAGTTCCCGCTGGCACTAAACCCTTTGATGAAGGCAATAAATTAGTTTTTGCGACGGGACCGCTTACCGGATCCGGCGCTCCATGCAGTTCTCGCGTTAATATCACGTCGCTCTCCACATTCACAAAAGGCAATCTGGTTGTCGATGCACATATGGGCGGTTTTTTTGCGGCACAAATGAAATTTGCCGGCTATGACGCCATCATCATTGAAGGCAAGGCGGCATCCCCCGTCTGGCTCAATATTAAAGACGACAAGGTCACGCTTGAAAAAGCCGATTTTCTGTGGGGGAAAGGCACCCGTGCAACCACGGAAGAAATTTGCCGGATGACGTCACCAGAAACCTGCGTGGCGGCGATTGGTCAGGCGGGTGAAAACCTCGTGCCGCTCTCCTGTATGCTCAATAGCCGCAACCACAGCGGTGGCGCAGGGACCGGCGCGGTGATGGGGTCGAAAAATCTGAAAGCCATCGCCGTGGAAGGGACCAAAGGCGTCAACATTGCCGATCGCAAAGAGATGAAGCGGTTGAATGATTACATGATGACGGAGCTGATTGGCGCGAATAATAACCATGTTGTGCCCAGCACACCGCAGGCATGGGCGGAATATTCCTCGCCGGCGTCACGCTGGACTGCACGCAAAGGGTTGTTCTGGGGCGCGGCGGAAGGTGGGCCGATCGAGACCGGCGAGATCCCGCCGGGTAATCAGAACACCGTCGGCTTCAGGACCTACAAATCGGTCTTCGATTTAGGTCCGGCAGCGGAAAAGTACACGGTGAAAATGAGCGGCTGCCATTCTTGTCCGATTCGCTGCATGACGCAGATGAACATTCCTCGTGTGAAGGACTTTGGCGTGCCGAGCACCGGCGGGAATACCTGCGTGGCGAACTTCGTCCATACCACCATTTTCCCGAACGGTCCGAAGGACTTTGAAGACAAAGGCGATGGCCGGGTCATCGGCAACCTGGTGGGTCTGAATCTATTTGATGACTACGGCATCTGGTGTAACTACGGCCAGTTGCACCGCGACTTTACGTATTGCTACAGCAAAGGGGTGTTTAAACGCGTGCTGCCGGCGGAAGAATATGCCCAGATCCGCTGGGATCAACTGGAAGCGGGCGATCCGAATTTCATCAAGGATTTCTATTATCGTCTGGCGCATCGCGTGGGTGAACTTAGCCATCTGGCGGATGGGTCGTATGCCATTGCCGAGCGCTGGCAACTGGGTGATGAATACTGGGCGTATGAAAAAAATAAACTGTGGTCACCGTTTGGTTTTCCGGTTCACCACGCCAACGAAGCCTCGGCGCAGGTGGGGGCCATCACCAACTGCATGTTCAACCGCGATTGTATGACCCACACCCACATCAATTTCATCGGCTCGGGTTTGCCTTTAACACTCCAGCGGGAAGTCGCCGCGGAACTGTTTGGTTCACCAGACGCCTACGATGAAACGAAAAATTACACGCCCATCAACGCGGCAAAAATTAAATATGCCAAATGGACGCTGCTGAAAGTGTGCCTGCATAACGCCGTCACGCTGTGTAACTGGGTCTGGCCGATGACCGTGTCGCCGCTGAAAAGTCGCAACTATCGCGGGGATCTCGATCTGGAAGCCAAATTCTTTCAGGCCGTAACCGGTGACGAAACCACTCAGGCCAGCCTCGATTTAGCCGCAGAACGTATCTTCACTCTACATCGCGCCTACACGGTGAAACTGATGCAGACCAACGATATGCGCAATGCGCACGATCTGATCTGCTCGTGGGTGTTTGATAAAGATCCGAAGATTCCGGTCTTTAGCGAAGGCACCGACAAGATGGACCGCGACGATATGCGTGAATCCCTGACGCTGTTTTATAAAGAGATGGGCTGGCACCCTGAATTGGGCTGCCCGACGCGTGAGACGTTGAATCGACTCGGCCTGGAAGATGTCGCCGATGACCTGGCCGCGCAGAATCTGTTGCCGGCGTAAGGAAAAAACATGAGCCAACCAGAGGAAGTGAGCCAACTTATCGCGCCGGATGTCGATCTCGAAAAGCGGCAGTGGTTGCAGGGGCGACATGAGCCGATAGCCTGCGCGGATGAACAGGCGGTAGCAGAAAGCCCTGCTGAGATTATGGCGGATTTTATCCGCCAGCATTCGGCGAACGGCCAGCTTGTCGCGCGCGAGCTGTTCTTGCAGCCGCCGTACTCCGTAGAAGAGGCGGCGCTCACACCGCTACTGGACACGCTCAAAGAGGGGCTTGCCGGCGAGGATATCGCCTGTGTGCAGGGCTCTCAGGATGAATATTACTACTCAACCCAGACCATGACCGCCAACTATGCCGGCATGTGTGTTCAGGTGGTGGAAAAGGATATCTGTCGGGCAATCGCACTGGCGGTGCGCTTTGACTGTCAGACCTATCCGCGTCCGTACAAAATCGCCATGCTGGAACAATCGCCTTACGGTTTCGCGCCTGAGCAGATAGAAGCCGCGCTGGCCGCGATTGAAACGCACCCCGACTATGCCGATATTCGCCCGGTCTCGTCGTCGAACGACGTGCCGTATTTATTCAGCGAACGCTTTATGAGTTACGGCAAAGCATACGGCTTGTGCGAATGGCTGGAAGTTGAGCAGTTTCAGAATCCCTGAATTCATGGAAAGCGTGGACGAGCGCGACCACAGCATTAGAGGATAACAAGATGTCCTTCACTCGACGAAAATTTGTGCTTGGCATGGGAACGGTCATTTTCTTCAGCGGACCCGGCCAGACGCTGCTGGCGAAGACAACAGCCAGCGGCCCCGTTCGTTACGTCATGATTCATGATGAATCGCGATGTAATGGCTGTAACATCTGTACCCGCGCCTGTCGCAAAACGAATCATGTTCCCGCGCAGGGAAGTCGCCTGTCGATTGCGCATATTCCCGTTTCAGATAATGACAACGAGACGCTGTATCACTACTTCCGTCAGTCCTGCCAGCACTGCGATGACGCCCCCTGCATTGAGGTTTGCCCGACCGGTGCGTCTTGGCGCGATGAGAACGGGATCGTTCGTGTCGACAGTTCGCGCTGCATTGGCTGTAGTTACTGCATCGGCGCGTGCCCCTATCAGGTGCGTTACCTGAATCCGCAAACCAAAGTGGCGGACAAATGCGATTTTTGCGCCGAGTCCCGACTGGCAAAAGGTTTTCCGCCCATTTGCGTGACCGCCTGTCCGGAACATGCGCTGCTGTTTGGACGCGAAGACAGCCCGGACATCCAGCGTTGGCTTCAGGAAAATAACTATTACCAGTATCAACTTCCGGGCGCGGGTAAGCCACATCTGTATCGTCGGTTCGGTCAACATTTGATTAAAAAGGATAATGTATGAACGCGTCGCAGAATGCTGAACAGTTCCAGGCCCAACTGGCAAATTATGTGCCGGTATTTTCTCCCGAGTATTGGCCCGTCTGGCTGGTGATCGCCGGACTTCTGCTGGTGGCGATGTGGCTGGTGCTGGGGTTACACGCCTGGCTTCGCTTTCGCGCGGCCAACAAGGCAGCCGCCGGGCATGGTGAGAAGGTTTACCTGTATTCTCGCGCGGTACGCCTGTGGCACTGGTCGAATGCCTTGCTGTTTTTACTCCTGCTCGGTAGCGGGCTAATCAACCATTTCTCGCTGGTCAGCGCGGCGGTAATTAACAGCTTGCTGACGGTGCACGAAGTCTGCGGATTTCTGCTGCTGGCGTGCTGGGTCGGTTTCGTGCTGATCAATGCGTTGGGCGGGAACGGTCATCATTACATTATCCGTCCCCAGGGTTGGGTGGCGCGAGCGATGAAACAGACCCGTTTCTATCTGTTTGGCATTATGCAGGGGGAAGCGCATCCGTTCCCGGCAACACCGCGTTCGAAGTTTAATCCGTTACAGCAGGCGGCCTATGTCGGGGTGATGTACGGATTGTTGCCATTGTTGCTGCTGAGCGGATTGTTGGCGCTCTATCCGCAGGTCGTGGGCGACCTGTTCCCCGGCGTACGCTACTGGTTGTTGCAGGCGCACTTCGCGCTGGCAATCATCAGCCTGTTCTTTATTTTTGGTCACCTCTACCTGTGCACTACGGGCCGCACGCCTGGCGAGACGTTCCGCTGCATGGTCGATGGCTATCACCGGCATTAACGTATGCTGATCACACGAGAAGATTTACGCAACTGGCGGGTTGGCGCGGTGATGTACCGCTGGTTTCTGCGCCGTTTTCCTGAAGGTGGCAACTACGCTGATGTGCATCGGGCGTTGAGTCGCGAAGGTTATCTCGACTGGGCGAACAGCCTGGTGGAATACGCCTGGTCGCGCTGGCTGGATGAAGAAAATTTCGCTCGCCAGGATATCTCCGCCATGTCGCGACTGGCGCGGCCAGATGCCTCAATGGGCGATCAGCAGGTGGCGAACGCGGGTGATAACGCGAATCTGGGCTGTGCGGGTGATAACATGAAGATCGCCAGCGCAGGCTATGCGTCACAAATTGCCAGTGCGGGTTACTGCGTGCGCATTGGCAGCGTTGGCTACAACAGCCATATCAGCAGTTCCGGGGATCGCGCGCGGCTGGCTGTGGCAGGGAACTCAACGCGAATCAGTAGTGCCGGTAACGGAGCGCGGATCGCCAGCAGCGGGATGCGTGTGCGGGTGAGTTCGCTCGGTGATAGAAACCATGTCGCCAGTAACGGCGACCTGAGCCAGATAGTCTGTTTTGGCGCCAATGCAAAAATCGCTAACAGCGGCGATAATGTGCATATCATCTGTAACGGCGATAACGCGATTGTTGCCAGTAGCGGGGTGGTGGATTCCGTCGTGCTGGGACCGGGCGGCTGCGCGGCGCTGGCGTATCATGACGGCAAACGCATGCGTTTCGCCGTCGCGGTTGAAGGTGAAGCCGGGATCCGCGCCGGTGTGAAATACCGACTCGACGATGCGCACCAGTTTGTTGAGTGCTGATCGTTCAACGAAGCGCAAACCGTCGCCGGGTCGCTTTCTCCAGCCCGTAGCAAAGCAGATAGTAGACCAGGCCCGTAAAGATGAAGATAGCCGCCGGGTAAATCTGTTCCCGGCTGTTCACTTGCCCTGCCACGGTTGTCAGTTCGGGTACGTTGACGATAAACGCCAGCGATGTGTCCTTCAGCAGACCAATGCATATCCCGGTCAGGGAGGGCAGGATATGGCGTAACACCTGCGGTAGCAGAACCCTTCTTAATGCCTGAACAGAGCTAAAACCCTGCGCCACTGCCGCATCATATTGTCCGGCGGGTAGTGCGTTGAGTCCCGCGTACACAGAATGCATCACCGACGCAGCGGTAAACCAGGCCAGCGCCAGCGTCACCGTTGCCGCACCGGGCAGATCGCTGCCGGTAAGCATAGGGAGCAGATACCACATCCAGAAAATAACGAAGATCAGCGGTATCCCGCGTATGAGCTCTGCCCAGATGAACAATCCCTTACGGATGACGCCCGGAAAACGCCAGGCGAGAGCGGCAAGGGCAATACCGGCAGGTAAGGCCAGCACCGCCGCACCCAGCGCCATCATCAGGGTCAACAATACACCGCCAGGTTGACCGTCGGCCAGTCGTCCCCACAGGAGATAATCCAGATTGTCGGTTATCACCGCAATATTAGCGATCATGCTGGGGACTCCTGAACCGGAACCGGCGGGTTTGCGGCTTTTTTTCCAGTCGGGGGGCGGGCCCCAGATGGGTCAACAGCAGACCGAGCGCCACGCCGGTGAACAGATAAAGCGCAGTGCCCACGGCAAAGGCCTCCAGCGCATGGGCGTTGTAGCTTTCAATCTGGCGAACCTGGTAGGTCAGTTCCGCAAAGCCAATCCCGCTGGTTAATGACGATAGTTTCATCAGGTTGAGATATTGCCCAACCACCGGTTGCCAGGCATTGGTTAGTCCCTGCGGCAGCAGGATATGGCGGAAGGTCTGCCATGAGGAAAATCCCTGTGAGATCGCGGCTTCGCGTTGTCCGGCGGAGACGGCCTGTAACCCGGAGGCGACTTCTTCGACCAGGAATGCCGAGGTAAAGACGCCGAGTCCCCACGCTGAGCAAAGAAACTCGGGGGTCAGCCACCAGACGTTGCCGGGCAGGATTGACCAGCCATGCTCTGCGTTGACAAAAGCAATAAAACTGCGCGGCAGCAGGTTCCAGCCGGCGAAGTACCAGAACAGCAACTGGACCAGCAGCGGGGTGTTACGAAACAGCGATACCCAACCAGCCACCAGGCGACGGCCCATGCGATGGCCGGAAAGACGAAGGGCTAACAGCAAAATGGCCAACAGCGTGGCGAGGAAAATGCCTGCGGCGCTGACCCACAGCGTGGTGAGAAATCCGGAGAGGATCCATTGCAGGGGCAGGCCGGTGAGCACTCCCTGCCAGTCCATTGACGGCATTATCGTGATAACTCCTGATGCAACGGATCCAGCACTTTTTGCAGAAAGCGCTGGGTGCGCGGGTGCTGCGGCCGGGTAAAAAAGGCCTCCGGGGAGGCGATTTCGAGAATATCACCGCCGTCGATAAACACCACCCGGTCGGCGATTTCACGGGCAAAATGCATCTCGTGGGTGACCACAATCATTGTAATACCGCTGTGCGCCAGACGTTTCATGACCTGTAACACCTCACCGATCATTTCCGGATCGAGTGCAGAGGTGGGCTCATCAAACAGGAGAATTTGCGGCGAAGAGGCCAGCGCGCGGGCAATCGCCACCCGCTGCTGTTGACCGCCGGAAAGCTGTGCCGGATAAGCGCTCGCTTTCTCTTCCAGCCCGACCTGTTCCAGCAGGGCATAGGCGCGTTGTGTGGCGTCGGTTTTATTCCAGCCGTGGACGTACTCCAGCGCGAGAGTGATATTCTGCTGCGCCGTCAGATGGGCATACAGATTGAACTGCTGGAATACAAAACCAATGCGGCTACGCAGCTGTCGCAGCGCGGCCCCCTTAAGTTGACCGACCGGTTTGTCATCAATATAGATATCGCCGCCACTCAATGATTCCAGTTGGTTAATCAGGCGGATCAGGGTCGATTTCCCCGATCCCGAGGGGCCAAGAATAGTCACAACTTCACCGGGTTCGACGGTGAGACTGACGCCGTTGAGTACCCGGTGATCGCCGTACGCTTTCACCACGTCGCGTAACTCAACTCGCGCCTGGCGCAATGTGTGGAAATCTGCAGCTCCGGCTGCGGACGGGGTGAATAAACCAGCCAGCATCTTATCTGGCCTCAATTTTAAAGGCGCGCGGCTGCGGATTGTTCGTTTCCGGGCCAAACCAGACATCATAAATTTTGCCTGCCTGCCCACTGGATTCGAGTCGCAATAATTCATCGTTAACCGCTTTCAACAACGCCGGTTCGCCTTTCTTCACGCCCACGCCGATTTCCTCTTTGCTGAGTAAATCCGGCAGGATTTTGAACTGCGCTTTGTCCGGTGCGCCACTGAGCAAACCTGCCAGGATAGTGGAGTCCTGAGTGATAGCCTGCACGTTGCCGTTGCGCAGGGCGGTTAACGCCAGCGGGATATCGTCATAGGCCAGCACACGGGATTGCGGGAACCGCTGATGTAGCGCCTGCTCACCGGTGGTTCCTTTCACTGCGCCAATGCGTGCGCGGCTGTACTCATCCAGCTTATTGGGTGACGAGGCAGGCACCAGGAATTGCTGACCGGTGACAAAGTAGGGCACAGAGAAATCGATGACCTGGGCGCGCTCGGGGGTGATCGTAATATCAGCGACGATCAGATCGGCTTTCCCCGATTGCAGCAGCGGAATACGGTTAGCGGGATTGGTGGCGACCAGTTCCAGTTTCACACCCAGCGATGCTGCCAGCGCCTGAGCGAAATCAACATCGTAACCCACGATCTGATGGGTTTTCGCATCGACGGAGCCAAACGGCGGGTTAGCGTCAAACGTCGCAACCTTGACCACGCCTGCGGCCTTGATATCAGCGAGTTGATCGGCCTGCGCCTGAATGCTCAAAAAACTCGTGGCGAGCATGACGCCGAGGGCGAGAATCGTTTTTTTCGTACGTTGTGTTTTCGTTGCCATCATTTTCTTTGATATCCCTGAAATTATTGGTTTGTCCTTTTACGCTCCCACAACCCGAACCCGCAGCAAAAGAAGAAAAAAATCTTATTTATATGCAAAAAGTTATTAGTGAACAGTGTGTTAACGAAGGGTTACTAACGAACAAAAACAGATAACGGTGCGCAGAATTCGCATTTCATTTTTTGTGCGGTTTGCGCTGCAATGAAAAGCACCTGACAAAACAGAGGAGCCGGAGATGGAGAAGGTAAACATGCAGATGGCGCGTCGTTGGATGCGTGTTGCCATCACGCCAAAGCCGACCCGACAGCCCGGTGCAGAGGTCAATCTGCAGCGCGTTGTGGAGTCCATTCTTCCTGTCGCCAGCCTGTACGGCGTGGACATTGCTAACATTGACCCGGAGTGGTTTCGTGATCAAACAACACGCTGAACATCGTCGGATGCGCGAGGTGTACTGGAATGAAATCTGCACTCACCACGAAGATGCAAAGGAAATAAAAGACGTTGAAGGAACTACCGCGCAGAACTGCGCGGTAGGCTGAAACAAATCAGATTTTGCAGGCGTCGCCGCAGTCATCATCGGCAATCACCGATTCTGCTTTTTTGTCCGCATCGTCCAGACGTTCAGCGTTACGTTCCTGTGCCTCTTCCAGTCCGTTAAAGACCAGATTATCGAGATCAATTTCCATTATTCACCTTTATTCGCTCGTTTTTGACTTCCGACAAGTATAGAGCAAATAGGAATCTGGATGCATCCACAATGCGTGCGGCGTTAGCGATCGTAAATCGATAAACGTCTGCGCAGGCGGGAAGCCGGTTTTGATACTGCCCTGGCCATCGCGTTGCCAATTTCCTGGCAGGCGACGAGCCCCTGGATAAAGGGGCGATCGTGCATTAAATAGGGCAAGGCGCCAAAGGCAATTCGTCCGCGAACGTTCTCTGGTGCCTGAAGCGTGTAATCATCGCCAACGTCCGGAATTGCCTCTCCACACGACAGTAATTGCTGGCGTAATCGCGGGAACGGTAAGTCTTTGGTCTTCAGCGGTTTTTGGCCGCGTGCATCGATGAATACGTCAAAGGACAGGCGATCGTTGTGCGTCGTAATCTCAGTACGATCCGCTTTTATCTCCTTCCTGTAATCCTGTCCCAGCGTGAGAATGCGCAGAATACCGGCTGCGTGTAACGCCAGCATTCGGCGAACTGACTCTGAGGGGATCGCCGCATAATTATCAATAAATACGCGAGCGAGACCGATGTTAAATCGTTCACTATCATGTTCATTCAGGTGCGTAACGCTCTCCTGAACCTTTTCATGTAAACGCAGCAAGGTATAGCGCCAGGCAACAGTGTGTTTGTTACGCTTATTCTCGTCGACCTCTTTCAGATTTGTGGCCGCCCATTCGAACGGATCGCTGCGCGCTCTGTCGGCAAACACCGCGACGGGAAAGCTATCCGCATCCAGTGAGGAGAGCGACATTTGCCTGGCCCATTTGGGATCGGCTAAGGCGAGTTCTTGCTGCATCAATCTAAAAACGCGATCGAGGAGTTCTGTTGAACCGGCAGCGATTTCGCGCTGAATAGCCTCATTGGTAACGTACTCCAGCGGTTCATAGGGAATAGGACAGTAGAAGTCGGCTTCCGGCAAAATGCCGGAACGTGACATCAGCGTAATCTCCAGTGCTTCACTGCCTTTATTCAGTGAGAAATTGACCTGATGTTCCTCTGTTTCGTGAAAGGTTCCATGCTGTACCGCAACCGCCATTGCGGCATCCAGAGCGCTCAATGAGGTTCCAAGAATGCCCACTCTGGCAGCGGGCACGTCCGCGTCCATCAAGCCGGACCAGGGGCTGGGATAAAATGCGTGCGTGGATTCGTCATCGTCCGGCCAGACGTGTCCCGTGGCAATCACTGCTAAGTCGACATGCAGCGGCTCTGTGTGTTGATCGGTCCAGAGTTGTACGCCAGTGGACACAGCTGAGACATCCGTGACTTCACAGGATTCGTACAACCTCACCTTAAATCCTCGATTTTCTGCATGGTGGACGGCCTGCAAAAACTGCGCGCGAAAATAGTCGCCGAGCAGAATGCGTGGCAGAAACTGACGCTGGTGCAGCGTTTCTTTCTTAACGGCAAACTGTGCAAGGTACTGCGCTTCCTGGGTTTGCGACCACTCAAGCCAGGTGTCAAAAAGAGGGGGAACCTCAATACTGGCAATATTTGCCAACATCATTGGACTATTATCAGAATGGGTGTAAGGCATACCAATTCCTGCCCGGTTTCCGCGTTCAAAAACGACGATCTCCAGTGGCTGTTCCTCTTTTAGTAATGAGAAAAAGGTATAGACGCCTGTGGGGCCAGCTCCGATAATCGCGATTTTTTTCATACTCCTGTCCGTCCTGTTATTTTGCCGCTGGGATTGCGGTTACATCATGTCAGTGTAGATGAGGAAGGCCCGGATGTTTCGGTCTGGAATCGCTTACGTGTCTGACGAGCGGTGTCCTCTGCCATACTTAACGGTGTTTATTGTGAGGAAAGGAGTGACGATGATAACGCTGTGTAAAGCCTGTGGCACCTCATACGATAACCACCACGGCAACGTTAAACGTTGTAAAATCTGCGACGATGAGCGGCAATATGTCCCTGTATCCGGGCAGGCCTGGATGGACTTTGATGAGCTCATCGCCAGCCATACCAATAAGTGGCAGCAGCATACGCCGCAACTTTTCAGTCTGAAAACGGTTCCTTCCTTTGCCATAAACCAGCGGGCGTTTCTGCTCAGGACGCCGGTGGGAAATATTCTTTGGGATTGCGTTGCGAATCTGGATCCGGCAACCCGAACACTCATCCGCGCCATGGGGGGATTGAGCGCCATCGCGATTTCGCATCCTCATTACTACACCACCATGCAGGACTGGGCGGAGGCGTTTGACGCTCCCGTCTGGCTCCACGCGGCTGACAGGACCTGGATCATGCGCGACAGCCCTTGGATTCGGCTATGGGAAGGGGAAGAACACAACGTGCTTCCTGGCGTTACTTTATTGCGTCTGGGCGGCCATTTTGCCGGGGGAACGGTTCTGTCTCTGGAGGAGGGGGAAGGGACGATCCTCGCCGGAGATATCTTGCAGGTCACTCCCGGTGCTGACGCGGTGTCGTTTATGTGGAGCTATCCGAACATGTTGCCGCTGTCATCGAAAACCGTCGGTGGGATCATCCAGCGGTTAAACACGGTGACGTTTTCCAGTCTGTACGGGGCATTTGAAGGGCAGAATATTACCCGCAATGCCAGTCAAATCGTGCAACGCTCGGGGGAAAAATATCTCTCCAGCCTGATGTCACGTTAAATCCGCAGAGGGGGAAAATCCCCCTCTGCGGCATTATTAACCCACTCTGGCGTTGTTGATTTCGCTCAACGGAATATTCACGTCAAACACTTTCGCGATGACTTCGTCAACGCCAAGGTTTTTTAAACGCGCGGTATGTTTTTCCAGATAAGCCAGCGCGGTCTCCTCGCTTTCGAAAAGATAGATCCCTCCCGCTTCCTTGTTTTGCTCACTCTCCGTCCACACCTTCCAGATAAATCCCGGCTCCTGGTTAATCGACTCCGCCAGACCACGCAGTTGCTCAGCCATTTCTGCGCCAAATGGGCCAGTAAAAGCGAAGTGAAGTTGTAACAATTTCGGCATATCCATTCTCCATTCAACGACGTAATGATCATTCACAGTGACAATGAACTGAACTCTTCTCCCTGACACTATGTCGGGGAGTGTACCAGAATCAGGGCGCGCAAACCCCATTCATGCTGCGGTGGAGGTCATGGTAAGCGAGGAGTGAAAGTAGTTAATAAGCTGCATCAATACAACACGGTTAATGGGAAGGTAAGCGAAGACTTCCCCCACACCCGCAAGTCAGGAATATGAATCAATGAATGGGTAATTTATTGATTTTTATTACGCGAAACTGAGTGATGAGAAATAATACCAGAGAAAAATAAGAGAGCAGGGAAAAAGAACAGGCACCCTATCACCAGGCGGTGAAATGGTGCGTCCGAGTGGACTCGAACCACCGACCCCCACCATGTCAAGGTGGTGCTCTAACCAACTGAGCTACGGACGCAAAATGGTGCGTTCAATTGGACTCGAACCAACGACCCCCACCATGTCAAGGTGGTGCTCTAACCAACTGAGCTATGAACGCAACGTTGTGTGTGACAACGGGGACGAATATTAGCGGCAGAGCCGGGAGGTGGCAAGAGGGAAATGGTAATTTTCTTCCGGATTTCACTCGATTGCGGAGGAAGTGCGCAAAATGTCGAGAGAATAGCCGCCAGCTGGCGGCTATCGTCGTTTTATCGCGCAGCGCGCTGCAGAATCACCGTAGAAGGCAGACGTTGCAGGAAGCGCATTCGCAGCATCATCATAACCGCCGCCGACGTCAGGCCGATGATAAAGCCCATCCAGAATCCAGCCGGCCCCATCCTGTCCACCACCAGGTCGGTCAGGGCGAGAATATAACCGCTCGGTAATCCCAACACCCAGTAGGCGGTAAAGGTGATAAAGAAAATCGAACGCGTATCTTTGTAACCACGCAGGATCCCGCTGCCGATGACCTGGATGGAGTCCGAAATCTGATAAACCGCCGCCAGCAGCATCAGTTGCGCCGCCAGCGTCACCACTTCAGGATTGTCGTTATAGAGCAGGGCGATGTGCTCACGCAGCGTCACGGTAAAGATAGCCGTCAGGCACGCCATGCAGACGCCAACACCTAAACCGGTACGCGCGGCGATTTGCGCATCCAGCGTTGAACCTTGTCCGAGACGATAGCCCACGCGAATAGTGACCGCCGCCGCCAGTGACATCGGCAAAACAAACATCAGCGAACTGAAGTTCAGGGCGATCTGGTGACCGGCGACATCGACAATGCCCAGCGGTGAAACCAGGAGCGCCACCACGGCGAACAATGTGACTTCAAAGAACAGTGCCAGCGCAATCGGCAGACCCAGTTGCACCAGGCGCTTCATCACCACGTTATCCGGCTTGCTGAAACGCTGTTCATTGCGGATATCGCGCATTGAACGCGCATGTTTCACGTACCAGAGCATGGCGCTGAACATCACCCAATAGACCGCCGCAGTCGCCACGCCGCAGCCGACACCGCCGAGTTCCGGCATGCCGAAGTGACCATAGATAAAGATATAGTTCACCGGGATGTTGACCAGCAGGCCAAGAAAACCCATCACCATGCCGGGTTTGGTTTTCGCCAGACCTTCACACTGGTTACGCGCAACCTGGAAGAACAGATAGCCCGGCGCGCCCCATAACAATGCACGAAGGTAACCGACGGCTTTATCCGCCAGGGCCGGATCGATGTTATGCATAGAGCGGATGATATAACCGGCGTTCCACAGCACAATCATAATCAGCAGTGAGACGAAACCCGCGAGCCAGAAGCCCTGGCGTACTTGATGCGCAATGCGATCGCGGCGTCCGGAACCATTGAGCTGAGCAATCACCGGAGTCAGCGCCAGCAGCAACCCGTGGCCGAACAGAATGGCGGGCAGCCAGATGGAGGTCCCAATGGCGACGGCCGCCATATCGGTGGCGCTGTAACCACCCGCCATCACGGTATCGACGAACCCCATTGCGGTTTGGGCGATTTGCGCAAGAATCACCGGTATTGCCAGAGCCAATAACTGACGCGCTTCACTGATATACTTCTGCACGTGTACACCTATCATTTTGTTTTTATTTGAGAGACTAAAAAAGCCGCCACGGGTGGCAGCAAGAAGAAGATGTAAGGGGAAATTTCAGTCTATTGTAGCGATGAATGCTAATTTCACCAGTGAAAAAAACAGGTCAAGGGGCACTTCACTGGCAACCTGATTTTCCAACTGCTATTGTGGCAGGCAGAAATGGCTTAACTGAATTCAGGAGTTGTAGGTATGTTTACAGGTATTGTGCAGGGCACCGCAAAACTGGTGTCGATCGATGAAAAACCCAATTTTCGCACCCATGTAGTGGAATTACCTGAATACATGCTGGACGCGCTGGAAACGGGCGCATCGGTGGCGCATAACGGCTGCTGCCTGACCGTCACAGAAATTAACGGCAATCGCATTAGTTTTGATTTGATGAAAGAAACGCTGCGGATCACCAATCTGGGCGATCTGAAGGTGGGCGACCTGCTTAACGTCGAGCGTGCGGCAAAATTCAGCGATGAGATTGGCGGGCATCTGATGTCCGGTCACATCATGACCACCGCGGAAGTGTCAAAGATTTTAACCTCCGAAAACAACCGTCAGATCTGGTTCAAAGTCCAGGATCCGACGCTAATGAAATACATCTTGTACAAAGGTTTTATCGGGATTGATGGGATCAGCCTGACCGTCGGAGAAGTCACCGCGACGCGTTTTTGCGTGCATCTCATTCCGGAAACCCTGGAACGCACGACGCTGGGTAAGAAAAAACTGGGCGCGCGCGTCAATATCGAAATCGATCCGCAAACGCAGGCGGTGGTGGATACGGTAGAACGCGTGTTGGCTGCGCGTGAAGCGGCGGTAACGAAAACCGCCAGCGAAGCGTAAAACCCTCCAGCCCCCGCAAGACGGCGGGGGCATAAGAAAGTTTAGCGGGCTACGCGCAGGCCGTCTTCAACGCCGCGCGAGAATACCACCTGCCAGAGCTGAATATCGCGGGCGCGAAACGCGCCGGCGCAGGCGTTGAGGTAGTAACTGAACATCCGTTTAAAACGCTCGGAATAGTTCTCGGCAATTTCAGGCCAGGCAGCGAGAAAACGCTCGTACCATGCCATCAGCGTCTTGTCGTAATCCGCGCCGAAGTTATGCCAGTCTTCCATCACAAAGTGCGATTCACTGGCGTTGGCTATCTGACGTACTGACGGGAGGCAACCATTCGGGAAGATATACTTGTTGATCCACGGGTCGACATTATTGTCGGTTTTCTTCGAACCGATGGTATGTAATAAGAACAGCCCTTCGGGTTTCAGATTGCGATCAACCACGTCAAAATAGGTCGCGTAATTTTTAGGGCCGACGTGCTCAAACATGCCTACCGAGACAATGCGGTCAAACTGATCGTGCAAATCACGATAATCCTGCAACAGAATCGACACATCCAGCCCGGCACAGCGGGCTTGAGCCATTTTCTGCTGC
This sequence comes from Citrobacter sp. MGH 55, assembly GCF_016906145.1. Lineage (NCBI taxonomy): Bacteria > Pseudomonadati > Pseudomonadota > Gammaproteobacteria > Enterobacterales > Enterobacteriaceae > Citrobacter > Citrobacter sp. MGH 55. Next base: position 3,939,923 of record NZ_CP070239.1, on the reverse strand, counting down.
TCGGCTGAAATCGTCACGCCAACCACACTGACGCCGTAATGCGTCGCCATATAGTGCGATAAACCACCCCAGCCGCAGCCAATATCCAGCACACGCATACCGGGTTGCAGTTGCAATTTCTCACAGATTAACCGCAGTTTGGCCTGCTGCGCTGCCTCCAGAGTATCCGCGTCTTTCCAGTACGCGCAGGAATACTGCATAAAGGGGTCGAGCATACGGCTGAACAGATCGTTGCCGAGATCGTAATGTTCTTTACCGACGATCCACGCTCGTTTTTTACTTTGCAGATTGAACAGGCGAGCGGCCGCGATGCGGAGGGTATCTTTGAAATGGTGGGGAAGTTGGTTTTCCAGTCCTGCTCGCAGAACTTTGCTAAAAAACTGGTCCAGCCGATCGCATTCCCACCAGCCATCCATGTAACTCTCACCCAGACCGAGCGACCCCTCTTGTAAAACGCGTTTGAAAAAATCGGGGTTTTTAACGCGTATATCTGCTGGTGAAGAGCCGTTGATGGCAATGCCCGCGCGGCTTAATAATTCGTTAGTGATACGGTACCAGTCGTCATCCGGTACGCTGACTTCTTCTATACACGATGAACTCATAGTTTCTCCATCACTGGTCGGTGATCAGAACCTTAAAACAGCGTAGACGCTTTTTGGGCTTTGTGAGAAATCTCACGGAAACATTCCGCGAGTCTATTATCCGACGTAGAACAGAGGAAGGGAGGACCCCTTGCCGAAAAGGCCATCCATGGGGAACCGGGAACGCTCCGGTTCCCGTTAACGCATAATAATTATCGTAATTTTAACAACCGAAATTTAGTATAGGCCTCAAAAAACGATGATACAACCAAAAATTGTTAGCCGACTAATTAACGGTGATTATGAGTGATATCAATGGGATTCGCTGTGGGCAATCCCGCAATTATCATGCTGCGCACTGTCGTTAGAAGGCTGCAGTTGCATCTTATAGCCCAGTCCAGCCAGTACCACCGTAGACAACATCACGCTGGTCGTGGTCAACAGCGGTGTGCTGATAAGCCAGGAAACGACCAGGCTTGCCAGGAAGCACAGACCCAACTGCAGGGTATTTTGCAGGGCTGCGGCACGACCCGTCGCCTGCGGGAATGGACGCAGCGCCTGGGCAACCACAATCGGGTAAATAGCCCCGTTGGCAATCGCCATTATGCAGAAGGGGATCAGGATCTCTGCAAGCGTGATGTGATGGATAAAACTTGCCGCCCAGGTTGCCACCACGCTCAGCGCATAGATAACCAGCAGCCAGGGCAGGAGCTGTTGTCCCTGCCATTTTTGCAACGCGGCGCGACAGCCATAGCCGCCAATCAGAAAAGCAATGGTCTGCGGTACGTAGCTCAGCCCAATCACCGCCGGGCTGTAGCCCATTTCACTCAAAATAAACGGGGAACCGGTCAACCACGCAAAGAAGCTGGCAGAACAGGCGGCGTAAATCAGGACGTTGCCGCGGTACGCTTTCGAACGCAGCAGGGTGGTGAACGTCAGTTTGTCCTTGCTGTCATCGCGAGCCCGGGTGGTGGGCTTTAAAAACAGGGCGGGCAGCATCAGCAGCAGCGTGATGAAAAACAGCGTGGCAAAGATCGCCTGCCAGGAAAGATGGGTCAGAATCCAACTGCCTAATAACGGCGCCAGTGCAGGAGACAGCCCGACCAGCGGCATGATGGTCGCGAAAATGCGGTTAATTTTATGCGAAGGATAGTAATCGGTAACCAGCGCCTGCCAGATGACGGTCGCCGCGCAAACTCCCACGGCCTGAATAAAACGCAGTACTAACAGGCCCGTTGCGCTCTCCACCCACAGCATACCCAGGCTACCGAGGGCGAAGACAGACAGACCCAGCAGCAGGATCGGTTTACGGCCATAACGGTCAGAGAGTGGTCCCCACAGCAGTTGGGCGACGGCAAAGCCTGCTAAAAACAGACTCAGGCTGGCGCTGACGGCAGAGGCCGGTGTTTGCAGGTCAGATTGAATGGCGGCAAAAGCGGGCAAATACATGTCGGTTGCCAGAAAACCCAACACGCTGAGCCCTGCCAGCCAGACTAAAAACCCTTTTCCTGGTTGCATAATTGTTCTCTAATTTTGATTAATCACACTGGCGCAGAGTGTAGGGAGTGAATTTGGGCTTGTGAAACGGTAATATTTGTTTATTGCATTCAAAAATTTTGTAGGCAGATTATGTGGTCAGAATATGCGCTGGAAGTGGTCGATGCCGTGGCACGCAACGGGAGCTTCAGTTCCGCGGCCCAGGAGTTGCACCGAGTGCCTTCAGCGGTCAGCTATACGGTTCGCCAACTGGAAGAGTGGCTGGCCGTCCCGCTTTTTGAACGTCGCCATCGTGATGTGGTGTTAACGCCGGCGGGCGCCTGGTTTTTGAAAGAAGGCCGCTCTGTCATCAAAAAAATGCAGATCACGCGTCAACAGTGTCAGCAGATCGCTAACGGCTGGCGTGGGCAACTCCCCATTGCGGTGGACAATATCGTGCGCCCGGAACGCACGCGGCAATTGATCGTCGATTTCTACCGCCACTTTGATGACGTGGAACTACTGGTCTTCCAGGAGGTGTTTAATGGCGTCTGGGACGCGCTGTCAGATGGTCGGGTCGAACTCGCCATCGGGGCAACCCAGGCGATCCCGGTTGGCGGACGATACACTTTCCGCGATATGGGTAAGCTGAGCTGGTGTTGTGTCGTTGCCAGTACGCATCCGCTGGCCGCCATGAGCGGGCCGTTAAGCGATGACACGTTGCGCAACTGGCCGTCGCTGGTGCTGGAAGATACCTCCCGCACGCTGCCGAAACGCGTGACCTGGCTGCTGGACAATCAGAAGCGGGTGGTGGTGCCGGACTGGGATTCTTCCGCGACCTGTATCAGCGCCGGACTCTGTGTCGGCATGGTCCCGACACATTTCGCCAAGCCGTATCTCAACAAGGGGCAGTGGGTCGCGTTAAATCTGGAGAATCCTTTCCCGGATGCGGCCTGTTGCCTGACCTGGCAGCAGAATGATATGTCACCTGCGCTGATCTGGCTGCTGGATTATCTGGGAGACAGTGAAACGCTGAACAAAGAGTGGCTGCGGGAGCCCGATGAGGCTCCCGCAGAAGAGGCTTAACGACGGTAGTCGCGGAACGGGCCATCCGCCACGGAGCGCCGCTCCACCAGGCGCGGGTGGACTTCAATAGACTGCGACTCTTCGCGTTTATTGACGATACGATCCAGTAACATATTAAAGGCCGTCTCACCCAGTGAATCTTTCGGCTGGTGGATGGTGGTCAACGCTGGTGTAAAGAAGCGGGCGTTGCGCACGTTGTCGTAGCCTATCAGCGACACGTCCTGCGGGACGCGCAGACCCATCTCATCAGCGGCGCAAAGGGCGCCCATCGCCATGACATCGCCGCCACAGAAGACCGCCGTTGGGCGATGCGCCTGCGACAGAATTTGCTGCATGGCGCGGTAGCCGGATTCCGGCTCGAAGTCGCCTTGTACAATCCAGTTTTCAGGCACTTTAATCAGCGCTTCATCCATCGCTTTCATAAATCCGGCTAAACGGCCTGCGCCGGTGTTACGCTCCATCAGTCCTGGGATCACGCCAATTTCGCGATGTCCACGCTCGACGAGGTAACGGCCTGCCATATAGCCGCCCTCGAAGGCGTTATCAATCACCGTATCAGTGAAGTCGGCTTTGGCTTCGCCCCAGTCCATCACCACCATTGGGATATGACGATATTCTTCCAACATTGAGAGCAGGGGATCGGGGTATTCGGAACACATTACCAGCAGGCCATCAACGCGCTTTTGCGCCATCATCGACAGATAGGCACGCTGCTTTTCCAGGTTGTTCCAGACGTTGCCGAGGATCAGGGTATAGCCCTTCTGGAAGCAGTTCTTCTCAACCGCTTCAATAATTTCAGCAAAATAGGGGGCTTCGCTGCTCGTCGCCAGCAAACCGATAGATTTGGTATGGTTAACTTTCAGGCTACGGGCAACCGCGCTGGGGGAATAGTGCAATTCTTTGATTGCCGCCCACACTGCATTGCATGTTTCTTCAGCGACGAAACGCGTTTTGTTAATTACGTGTGACACGGTTGTAGTGGAAACGTTTGCGCGCTTCGCTACATCTTTAATTGTTGCCATTAAATCTCACTCCAGACCCAACCTGAACATTAAATTACGCCAAGTAAACGTTTGCCTTTACTCATCCTGTGCCCAACGTCAGGGCTGCGGCACGCCGGGAAACGACACGGAACGTCAGGAAGGGGTCAATGGCCGGTACGCTAATCAAGTAAGCGTCGAATTTTGTCTGATCTTTACGAAAAGGGGAAGTATTAAAAGCACATATCACTCTAAATCGTGGGAGATTTTTACACTCAAGTGTGTAAAAATGCGCTATATCACTTTTTGTGTGGGTATAAAAAGGAGAAAAGTTGATGAGCACCGATCTGAAATTTTCATTAGTGACCACGTTTATTGTCCTGGCTTTAATCGTTGCGGGCGGCCTGACGGCGGCACTGCACTGATCCCTTCGGGGGAGTTCCTGCTCCCTCGAACCTCCCGCCATATTGTTATTGAATCTGCAAAAGTCTTTTGTATTTTTGTTAACTTCTCTTTTTTTGTGATTGATGTCATGCTTTTGACTCTTTGTTAAGCATCGCGCCCTGTCGCGAAGAGCCGGAGTCATCACTGCATGAAAATCAATTATCCGTTACTGGCGCTGGCCATTGGTGCGTTTGGCATCGGTACCACCGAATTCTCGCCAATGGGTCTGCTGCCCGTCATCGCACGTGGCGTTGATGTGTCTATTCCCGCGGCAGGTATGCTGATTAGTGCCTATGCGGTTGGCGTGATGGTCGGCGCGCCGTTGATGACGCTGTTGCTGTCACATCGCGGACGCCGTAATGCGCTCATTTTTCTGATGGCTATCTTTACGCTCGGTAACGTGCTCTCGGCGATTTCACCGGATTACACCACGCTGATGTTGTCACGTATTTTAACCAGCCTTAACCACGGCGCATTCTTCGGCCTGGGCTCGGTGGTGGCGGCAAGCGTGGTGCCGAAGCACAAACAGGCGAGCGCCGTTGCGACCATGTTTATGGGGCTGACCATCGCCAATATCGGCGGTGTGCCGGCGGCGACCTGGCTGGGTGAAACCATCGGCTGGCGAATGTCGTTTATGGCGACAGCGGGGCTGGGGGTTATCTCGATGTTGAGTCTCTTCTTATCATTGCCAAAAGGCGGTGCCGGGGCGCGCCCGGAAGTGAAAAAAGAGCTGGCGGTGCTGATGCGTCCTCAGGTGCTCTCCGCGCTACTGACTACCGTACTGGGAGCGGGCGCCATGTTCACGCTCTATACCTATATTTCGCCTGTTCTGCAAAGCATCACCCATGCGACACCGGCCTTTGTGACCGGGATGCTGGTTCTGATCGGTGTGGGCTTCTCCATTGGCAACTACCTAGGAGGGAAACTGGCCGATCGCTCGGTTAACGGCACGCTGAAGGGCTTTTTGCTGCTGCTGATGGTAATTATGCTGGCGATCCCTTTCCTGGCGCAGAATGAACTGGGCGCGGCGGTCAGCATGGTGGTCTGGGGGGCGGCAACCTTTGCGGTCGTCCCTCCGTTACAAATGCGCGTCATGCGTGTGGCTCATGAAGCGCCGGGTCTCTCATCTTCCGTGAACATTGGCGCGTTTAACCTTGGAAATGCGCTGGGCGCTGCGGCTGGCGGGGCCGTCATTTCAGGCGGATTAGGCTACAGCTTTGTTCCTGTGATGGGGGCGATTGTGGCGGGTATGGCGCTGTTGCTGGTGTTTGTCTCGGCGAGAAAACAACCTGAACAGGTGTGCGTCGCCAGTTAACGGCAGGACAAAAACGCAGAAGGGATTCCCTTCTGCGTTATCTTTTTTACGCGGCGAAGTTCTTCGCTACAAACTCCCAGTTTACCAGCGCCCAGAAGTGTTCAAGGTAGCCAGGACGCGCATTGCGGTAGTCAATGTAGTACGCATGTTCCCATACGTCGACGGTCATCAACGGCGTGGCGTCGGTGGTCAACGGCGTGCCAGCGTTGGAGGTGGAAACGATAGCCAGCTTGCCCTCTTTTCCTTTAACCAGCCAGGTCCAGCCAGAGCCGAAGTTTTTGATCGCCGCGTCGGTAAATTGCGCTTTGAACTCGGCAAAGCTGCCGAAAGAGGCGGTAATCGCGTCAGCCAGTTCGCCGGTTGGCTCGCCACCAGCATTCGGTGCCAGGCAGTTCCAGTAGAACGTGTGGTTCCAGACCTGAGCAGCGTTATTGAACACGCCGCCTTCCGAACTGCGTACGATCTCTTCCAGTGATTTCCCTTCAAAGGCGGTGCCTTTGATCAGGTTGTTCAGGTTGGTGACATAGGTCTGATGGTGTTTGCCATAGTGATATTCCAGCGTCTCGGCGGAAATGTGCGGCGCAAGCGCATCTTTGGCATACGGTAGTGCAGGTAATTCGAACGACATTGCTTCTCTCCTTATTATTAATAGTATTTCGCGCAATAACCTTATTGTGCGTAAGGATAGGGTAGCAAATTGAAAGGTGAGACAAAAGATGAACTTACCCTGTTGCGTTAACAACAGGGTAAAGTTTTAACGAATGGTTTTGGGCGTCATGACCCGGCGAGCGCCGACATAGTGGCGTTGCCAGTAATCTTCGCTGAGCGATGTGATCTGGATTTCCTGGCCGCTGCGCGGTGACTGAATAAATTTGCCGTTGCCGACATAAACGCCGACGTGATCGGCAGTACCACGTCCCTGAGTGCGGAAGAACACCAGATCGCCATTTTTCAATTCCCCACGATCAATCGGTGCGGCATCACGCAGGTGATACATTTCATTTGCCGTGCGCGGAATACGGAATTTAACCAGATCTTTATAAGCGTAATAAACCAGACCGCTGCAATCGAAACCGGTGCGCGGAGACGTACCACCCCAGCGGTACGGCTTGCCAATCTGACTCATTAATTTGTTCATCGCCGTGCTGGTCGCTTTTTGCACTTTCACTTTATGGGCATCCGCGATCTTTCCTGACGCCGTGTTCTTCACTTTCACACACGTCGGCTTGTGCCCTTTACGCGGGGTGCACTTTTCGCTCCAGCTGACAGCGGCTGTCTTTTTCGCTGCGACGGCTTTACTTTTGCGATTGGCTGTTTTGCTGGTTTTGGCAGAAGCGGTGATTTTTTTCTTAGAAGAAGAGGCGGTTTTCGTGCTGGTTTTGCTGGTCGTTTTCTTGACGGTTTTTTGAAGGGTTTTATTCGTTTTTTTTGCTGTGGCCGTACTTTTCTTTTTGTTGCTGGTTTTCTTACTATCCGTAAGACCAGCCGTATCCCTGGCTTGCTTGGACGCATGTGCCATCGGCATAAAGGGAATCGTTGTAAATAGCAAAGCACAGAGCGTGAGGGAAAGTCGGTTTATCCGCGCCACTGAGCATTCCTCTGTTAAGGCAGGTCGCAATCATACCTGCGTGTGATTTACAAAACCTGATGATTCTAATCTATAGAAACGAATAAAGTTAATAGCTTTTATTGTTAAAAATACGGTTTCGCTATTGAGTGCAAAAAAAAACAGCAGCCAAAGCTAAATCTGCTTATTTAGCGCACACTTTCGGCACAGCCACTGAGGAAACTATTATTGGGAATGCAACTTATGCGTTCAGACGATAAAATAGTAAAGCGTAATGAAAATGTTATTTTCCGATGTCGCTCTGAAACGCTACAATGTCAGTCGACTGCCGTAAAAGAAGTTAAGGAAGCAAGACAATGAGCACCACTATCGAAAAAATCCAGCGCCAGATCGCTGAAAACCCGATTCTCCTGTATATGAAAGGTTCTCCAAAACTGCCAAGCTGCGGCTTCTCCGCCCAGGCTGTGCAGGCACTTTCCGCCTGTGGTGAGCGTTTTGCCTATGTGGATATTCTGCAAAACCCGGATATTCGCGCAGAACTGCCAAAATATGCAAACTGGCCGACCTTCCCACAGCTGTGGGTTGACGGTGAACTGGTTGGCGGCTGCGACATTTTGATCGAAATGTACCAGCGCGGCGAACTGCAGCAGTTGATCAAAGAGACCGCTGCAAAATACAAATCTGAAGAATCAGACGCTGAGTAATCAGTAGACGGTTAAAGGGGAGCTTTTCCTGACTCAGGTTAAGCTCCTTTTCATTTCTGCGCTTCCTATCCCCAGTCCAGCCCCTGCGGCGAACTGGAAAACCCGACTTCCCGTAGCAGGGTAAAGAGAGGGGTTTGCCGTACCGGTTTATCGTTGACTTCCGACAGCGTGAAACGCAGTCGCGGTTCACGGCGTAAGGCGCTCACCAGCGCCCTGAAAATCTCCGGCGAAGGCATCTCCTCATTTTCTGTCCAGATCATCATCTTTTTTCCTCCCTGAGCAAGGTACAGCCGCAACTGTCCAGCGGAAATCACGACAAACGCGCCGTTACGCCGCCCGGGAACCAGAGATGACGGATGCGTCGGCCACGGTAGTAGCGTTCCCCAGGGATTAGCGGGATCGTTCGCAGATAGCGCCACCGCCGTAAACGCCTGTTGTTCAGACGTCGACGGCGTCAGATCGCGCAGACGATCGACAGTGTCCCGCTCGGCAAACTGCGCGCCGCCCATTCCCTCCACGAACCGCCCACGCAGAATTCGCCCAGAATCTTCCATGCTTCGGCACAGCGTCTGCATGGCGGGAAAGCCACCAGGCACATTCTCGGCAATCACGGCCTGGCGACCAATTACGCCGTAGCGATCGAGCATATTCTCGGCACAGGCCAGCATCCGTTCGGTATCATTCAACGTCTCTCGCGGCAGCAGCGACCAGCGACCGGCCAGCGCAGGCGTGGTGTAAGAAACCGGTACAGCGATGGACGAGAGGCGCGGCGCGGCATAGGCCGGGCGTCCACGACGCATACGCGGCGAACGTCGTGACGGCTGGCGCGATGCGGCGACAGTACGCGACAGGCCACGCAGCGGAGCCCAGATATCGGTTGTGATATACCCTTGCCAGACCAGGCCCCAAAGTGCCTCATGCAACGTGGCTGGCGTTAACCATTCGTCGCCGCCAGCGTCTGTCGCACGCGTCTGAATCAACGCGCTAAGTTGCTGCGCAAACCATGCGCCACCACCAGAAAGAACGTCCAAAATTGCGCGCTGTAAGTCTGAAAGCGCCTCGCTGTCACCGGATGGCGGGGAAAGCGTTTCTGCCAGGTAATCCCGTAAATGCAGTACCACCCGTCCATCATCGTCGCCCAGTTTCTTTTGTCCTGACCAGATGACTTCACCCGTCGCCAGCAACTCATCGAGCATATCCGGTGAATAATCACGGACACGAGCAGGGAAAATCTGGCTTTCCCACAACGAGGCAGGCAGGCCGACTCCGGCCAGTTGTTCAATAACACGCATGACGCCGTCACTTCCTTCCAGCGTACCCGTGGAGGAGGGCGGAAGGCGCGCCGGGCTGCCGTCGGCGGATGAAATAAGTCCCTGACGCTCCAGCAACAGTCGGGTGTAGCTCGTTGCCGGAACCGGACGGGTTGCCTCTCTTGCCGCATGCAGCGAGCGGATGCGAAGACGATGAAATACGTCCTCATTCACCCACGTTGACGCTTCGTCAGGCGTGGAAGATGTACCGGCACGCAACGGAATGAGGACACCCTCATCGCGCAATTGACGCAGTTGATCGCCGGCGACGGCTACCCCCAACCCGAACGTCTGCGCAATCTGGGTGCGAGTAAACAACGTGTGGGTACGGCTGAAGCGCAGGAAAAGATCGCGCAGCGGCGCGTTCACCGGATGCAGCCATGCCGGTGAAATCGTCGCAGGCAGGCGAATTCCCAGCGCGTCACGAAGTCTGGCTGCATCGTCCATGCAGGCCATCTGCGCCGTGTCCGCGATAACGACCGGGAAGATACGTTTTTCAGCGGACAGCTCATCAAGCCACGTCCTGATGTCAGCGAGCGTTCCTTCGTGTCTGGCGGCAATTTCGTCGACGCTCATTGGTCCCAGTTCGCGCAGTAAATCGTAAACGCCTTCCATCCCCTGGGCTTTCCTGCCCGCCGCCCGCCGCTGAAGTTCATCTTCAACCTGGCGGATAATTTCCGGGTCAAGCAACTCCAGCGGATCGCCCTGGCCTAACAGGTTGCCCAGCAGTTCGCTGTCCAGTGCCAGTACCGAAGCCCGACGTTCCGCCAGCGGCGCGTCGGTGGCGTACATAAATTCCGCGACGTAGCCGAAGAGCAGATCGGTGGCGAAGGGTGAGGGGGTTGGCGTGGTCACTTCAGACATCTGGATCTCGCCGGTGTTCAACCGGCGTATGACCTGCTCAAGTGCGTCGAGATCGTAAACGTCCTGCAGGCACTCACGAGCCGTTTCCAGAATAATGGGGAAATCAGGATAGCCCGCCGCGATTTCCAGAAGCTGACTGGCGCGCAGGCGTTGCTGCCAGAGCGGCGAACGACGCCCTGGCGTGCGGCCCGGCATCAGCAGGGCGCGGGCGGCGCATTCTCTGAAGCGGGCAGCAAACAGCGCCGTACTGCTGACGGCCTCCCGGACAATGCGCAGCAGTTTTTCCGGTTCAAACAGGAAAATAGCGGCATCGGGCAGTTTCCCGTCGCTGTCCGGTATGCGCGCGACAATCCCATCATCACTGGCAACAATCGACGCGTCAGCCCCCCACTGCGCATGGAGGCGTCCGGCAATCGCCAGCGCCCAGGGCGCGTGTACCCGACGACCATAAGGGGAATGCAGAATAACCCGCCAGTCACCCATTTCATCGCGACAGCGCTCAAGCACCAGATGACGACTCCAGGGGAGCACGCCCGTAGCATTTTTTTGATCGTCAATTAACCCTTTGATATTCGACAGAACATTGTCATCGCGCAGTCGGGGTGAGAGCCGGCGTTCTGCGTTGTCATCGGACATCGTATGGATAAAATCACCAATGCGTTCTCCCAGTTCCGCCGGGCGCCCGACGCCTTCGCCGCGCCAGAACGGCAGTCTGGCCGAGCGTCCGGGCGCGGGGGCAACGATAACCTGATCGCGGGTGATTTGTTGAATACGCCACGAGGTTGCACCCAGCGTGATGATGTCGTTGACGCGTGACTCGTACACCATTTCTTCATCCAGTTCGCCTACGCGACGCGATCCGGCTTGTTCATCCCCTTCGGGAAGCAGCACGCTGAACATGCCGCGGTCCGGAATGGTACCGCCGCTGGTTACCGCCAGAAGCTGCGCGCCAGGACGGGCCGTTAATAACCCGGTTTCGCGGTTCCAGATTATGCGCGGTCGGAAGACGGCAAAATCGCCGGAGGGATAGCGCCCTGCCAGCATATCCAGCGTGGCGTCAAATGCGCTTCTCGGCAAATCCTGCCACGGTGAAGCCCGGCGGACGAGGGCATACCAGTCATCTACATTGAGTGGATCCATTGATACGGCGGCAACGGTTTGCTGCGCCAGAATATCCAGCGGGTTGCGTGGCGGCGTCAACGTTTCCAGTTGTCCGGCGTACATACATTCGACGATGACGGCAGAGTCAATCAGATCCCGACGGGTTCTGGGGTAGAACAGCCCCTTTGATACCCCGCCGACCTGGTGACTGGCGCGTCCGATGCGCTGCAGGCCGCTGGCGACAGAAAGGGGCGTCGCCACCTGAATCACCAGATCAACCGCCCCCATGTCGATCCCCAGCTCCAGACTGGAGGTCGCCACCACGCAGCGAAGTTCGCCGGATTTCAGCGCATGTTCGGTGACGGCACGCTGTTCTTTGGACACCGAACCATGATGCGAACGGGCAATGTATTCTGCGGCGTCCTGCGCCCGGTTACTGGTGGACCCGGTTAGCGAGTCAAAGTGCACCGGCTCTGCCTGCGGTTGGGGCAACGCTTGTTGTCGCGAAAGATACAGTTCATTCAGGCGGGCCGTCAGCTTTTCCGCCAGCCCACGCGAGTTGGTGAAAACAATGGTGGAACGATGGCTAAGGATTTGATCGAGAATACCGGCTTCAATGCGCGGCCAGATGGAACCTTCTCGACCCTTGTGAATGGCCTCGCCGCTGTCGCTATTGTCCGCTAAGACGTCATCAAGATTGGCGGCTGGAGCGACGATGTGGATATCCGGGTGACGGGTAGAAGGCGGATTGATAACGGTAACCGGACGATCGCCGCCCAGAAAAGCGGCAACGGCTGTAACCGAACGCACGGTTGCCGACAAACCAATGCGCTGCGCCGACGTTGCCAGAAGCGCATCCAGGCGTTCGAGACTCAGCGCAAGATGCGCGCCGCGTTTTGTGCCTGCTACCGCATGTACTTCATCGACGATCACCGTTTCAACGCCGCGCAGCGTCTCTCTGGCGCGGGAGGTGAGCATCAGATAAAGCGACTCCGGCGTGGTGATCAGAATATCGGGCGGATGACGACTTAGCTTCGCACGCTCCTGAGGCGACGTATCGCCGGTGCGGATCCCAACCCGAATAGCCACCTCTGGCGCGCCGGATTTCTTCCGTTCTTCGCTAATCCCCAGCAGGGGAATTTGCAGGTTGCGCTGGACATCCGTACCCAGGGCTTTTATCGGGGAAATATAGAGGATTCGGGTGACTTTCTTTTCTTTGTCGGAGGAGGAGGTGGCGTGCGCTGCCTCGCCTTCACGAAACAGGCTATCCAGGGCATAGAGAAACGCGGCAAGGGTTTTCCCCGAACCGGTCGGGGCGATCACCAGCGCGTGCTGATTTGCGGCGGTCACGGCCCACGTTTGCGACTGCACCGGCGTGGGATGCTGAAATGCCGAGGTAAACCAGTCGCGGGTTGCCGGTGAGAAAATATCCGGCAGCGGAGGCGGCGCATTTTTTGCTGACATGTTCCCTGTCCCTTTAGCGATGTTGGCGAATCAAGACCTTTTAACAGAATAGCGGGAAATGCGCAGGGTGTATTGATACTGGTCAAATATACAGTATGGATGGAAGGGGGAGCGGCCTGATAAACAGCGTTATCAGGTCACCAAATCAGGCTTCTTCAGGTAGCGGTAACGGCCAACCGCCCAGACGCTTCCAGCGGTTGACTATCTCGCAAAACAGCACGGCGGTGCGCTCGGTATCGTACAGCGCTGAGTGCGCCTGGGTACCGTCAAACTCCATGCCAGCCGCCAGACACGCTTTGGAGAGCACCGTTTGTCCCAGAGCCAGTCCGCTCAGGGCGGCAGTATCAAACGTCACGAACGGATGGAACGGGTTGCGTTTGAGCGACGCACGCTCAGCGGCAGCCATCATAAAGCTATGATCGAACGTTGCATTATGGGCGACCATAATGGCGCGACTGCAACCGCTGTCTTTAATGCCTTTGCGGACCATTTTGAAAATGGCGTGCAGGGCGTCATATTCACTCACCGCGCCACGCAGCGGGTTGGATGGATCGATACCGTTAAACGCCAGTGCTTCAGGCTGTAAATTTGCGCCTTCAAACGGTTCTACGTGGAATTGCAGCGTGCTGTCCGGCATCAGCCAGCCTTGTTCATCCATTTTCAGCGTGATGGCAGCTATTTCAAGCAGCGCATCGGTTCTGGCGTTAAATCCGGCCGTTTCAACATCAATGACGACAGGATAGAAACCACGAAAACGGTCGCACAGACCGGTAAGTTGAGCGTTATCGGACATCAGGGTCTCTTAGTACGGAAAAAATTGCAGCGCGCATTATGCCAAAAAAAGCGGAGTGATGCAGTAAAACAACGGGCGCAGAAAGCCACTGCGCCCGGCAGGAATCAGTTACCGAGTCCTTTCCCGGCGTCCTTCTCTTCGATCAGCTCGATTTTGTAACCGTCCGGATCTTCAACAAAAGCGATCACGGTCGTGCCGCCTTTAACCGGACCAGCTTCACGAGTGACGTTACCGCCATTCTGACGAATGCGCTCACAGGCTTCAGCCGCGTTATCGACGCTCAGGGCGATATGACCATAAGCCGTACCCAGCTCGTATTTGTCAACGCCCCAGTTATAGGTCAGTTCAATCACCGCTTCGTCACTTTCTTCGCCGTAACCGACAAATGCCAGTGAGTATTTGTATTCAGTGTTTTCACTGGTGCGCAGCAGCTTCATGCCCAGAACTTTAGTGTAAAAATCAATAGAACGTTGCAGATCGCCAACGCGCAGCATCGTATGAAGTAAACGCATGTTATGTCCCCTTAAAAAATGGTCAATACATTCAAAATGTTGTTTTAGTATAGCGGCGTTTTTACGCCGCTATCAATGAAGGAATGCGATGGAGGGAATCAGAGCGTCGGGTAATCGGTGTAGCCTTCCGCACCGCCGCCGTAGAAACTTTCACTGCGTTGCGGGTTGAGTTCAGCTTTACGTTGCAGACGCGCCACCAGATCCGGGTTAGCGATGTAATCACGACCAAACGCGACAGCATCGATCAGACCCTTCTCAATTAAGGTCTCTGCTTTTTCACGCGTATAGGCGCCGGCACCGATAATCGGACCGTGGAAACGAGCGCGTACTTTTTCGCGGAACGCGTCGGTATACGGCTTGCCGCCAGCCCAGTCTGGTTCAGACATGTGCAGATAGGCGATGCCGCGTTTACCCAGTTCTTCAATCAGATACAGCGCGTCGGCTTCTTCGTTCGGACCATTGTCGACATTCTGGAAGGTGCCAACAGGCGAGACGCGAATCCCGATACGGTCCGCACCCCATTCTTTAATGCCCGCATCGACTACTTCCAGCACCAGGCGCGCGCGATTCTCCACGCTACCGCCGTACTGATCGGTACGATGGTTAGAAGAAGGGGAAAGGAACTGATGCAGCAGATAACCGTGAGCGGAGTGCAGTTCAACCAGATCGAAACCGGCTTCACGCGCATTGGCGATAGCCTGGCGGAAATCATTGACGATTCCCGGGATTTCATCGGTTTCCAGCGCGCGTGGCATAGAGGTATCCACTCGGATAGCCTGACCATTTTCATCACGCAGGGAAGTACGGGTCCCGGCGCTGATAGCGGATGCGGATACCGGCGGCTGTCCACCCGGTTGCAGGCTGGCGTGAGAAATACGGCCTGTGTGCCATAACTGAACGGCGATGTGGCCGTTTTCAGCATGAACACCGGCGGTGATTTTCTTCCATGCGGCGATCTGCTCATCACTGTGCAGGCCCGGCGCGCCGGCATAACCCTTCGCCTGTGCGGAAATCTGCGTCGCTTCGCTGATGATCAGACCCGCGCTGGCGCGTTGGCGATAATACTCGGCCATTAACGGAGTCGGGATGTCGCCTGGCTCAATGCTGCGCAGACGCGTCAGCGGGGCCATGAAAATACGGTTTGGTGCGGTGATCGCGCCCACTTTCAGTGGGGTAAACAGTTTATCTGATGACATAATGTTTTCCGTTATGAATAGACCGGTCGTCTAGTAAGCAGTTAAATAAAACGCCTGTTAAGCACCAGGCGTTGCGATAATATTTTTCACGTGTGCCAGCGCGTTTTCCAGCGGGGTGGCACTGCGAGAAATTTTGGCCTGCAGATTTGCTCCCAGCCACAGCGCATAAAGGATTTGCGCCTGCTGCAGTGGTTCTCCTGCAAACGTCAAACAATGACTATCACGTCCTTTTTCCAGCGCCTGCGCCAGGATGACCATAATTCTCCCGGCCCCCTGGTCCATTGCGGTGCGCATATCTTCCGACAGGTCGCACACTTCGGCGGAGAGTTTAACCGTCAGGCAGCCGCTGATGATTCCTTGCTGGCAAAACTGATTCAGGGTTTCCTGATAATAAGCCAGAATGCGATCGCGGTAATTGCCTGGACCCGTGTCAAAATGCACCGTCAGCCGCTGATGATAACCGGCAAAATGCCGTTCCAGCATTGCGACGCCAAAGGCTTCTTTAGAGCGAAAGTAGTGATAAAACGATCCTTTCGGCACCCCGGCGGTTTTGAGCAACTCGCTCAGTCCCATACCGGTAAAGCCTCGCTGCATGCAAAGATGCTCACCGGTAGCCAGTAAGTGTTCGCGGGTATCGTACTCAGTTTGCTTGTTCATGGCAGGGAGTGTAATAGACCAGTCGGTCTAATGCAAGACAGGTTGCCAGAAATCGTGTTTACGTCTTCAATAGAGTGAAGACCTAATGAAGAGGAAAGGGCGTGGCAGAGCAGTTAGAGTTTTTTCCCGTTCAGAGCCCATGTCGGGGAATTTGCCAGTCAGATGAACGCGGTTTTTGCCGGGGGTGCCTGCGCAGTCGGGATGAGCGGTTCAACTGGCAAAAAATGAGCGACGCACAAAAACAAGATGTGCTGCGGTTATGCCGCCAGCGTCTGCTGCGTAAATTACGCGCAAATAAACCCGCCGCGCCAGAAGAACCTCAACAGCCTTCACTCTTTTAAGCCACTAATTGTATATACTCGCTGTAATTTACTTCACGAGGAAGCAGTTATGGTTCAGCGTATTACTCTTGCGCCACAAGGCCCGGAATTCTCCCGCTTTGTCATGGGATACTGGCGACTGATGGACTGGAATATGTCCCCCCGGGAGCTGGTGAGCTTTATTGAAGAGCACCTGGATTTAGGTGTCACGACCGTGGACCATGCGGATATTTACGGGGGCTATCTGTGCGAGGCCGCCTTTGGCGAAGCGCTGAAACTGGCTCCTCATCTGCGTGAGCGGATGCAGATTGTCACCAAATGCGGGATCGCCACCACCGCCCGTGCGGAAAACGCGCTCGGCCACTACATCACCGACCGCGATCATATTGTGAAAAGTGCGGAACAGTCGTTGATCAATCTGGCGACCGACCATCTGGATCTGCTGCTGATCCACCGCCCGGACCCGCTGATGGATGCCGATGAGGTCGCCGAAGCCTTCAAACATCTGCATCAGAGTGGAAAAGTGCGTCACTTCGGCGTCTCCAACTTCACCCCGGCGCAGTTTACGCTGCTGCAATCGCGCCTTCCGTTCACGCTGGCGACCAACCAGGTGGAGATCTCTCCGGTTCACCAACCGCTGCTGTTAGACGGCACCCTCGATCAGCTTCAGCAACTGCGTATTCGCCCAATGGCCTGGTCCTGCCTTGGTGGCGGACGTCTGTTTAATGACGATGCGTTCCAGCCGCTGCGTAACGAACTGGCGGTCATTGCGCAAGAACTGAATGCCTCTTCCATTGAGCAGGTGGTTTACGCCTGGATACTGCGTCTGCCGTCACAGCCGCTGCCGATCATAGGCTCCGGAAAAATCGAGCGTGTACGTGCGGCAGTGAAAGCCGAGTCTCTGAAAATGAGTCGTCAGCAGTGGTTCCGTATCCGTAAAGCCGCGCTGGGTTACGACGTCCCGTAAGCGTAAAATCGCGGATCTCCGTTCAAAATGGTGTTACTGGTTTACACTTAACCGACATACATACAGAACGGAGGTCCTATGAAGCGATTGAGTCTGGCTGTGTTAACCCTGTTAGCCTGTGCGGGGGCGCAAGCCGCCAGTGAAACAGTGGAGATGAATCTGGTTACCCCGCAAGGTGTCGGGCAGTCCATCGGGGAGGTCACCATTGCGGAAACCGAGAACGGACTGGAGTTTACACC
This sequence comes from Citrobacter sp. MGH 55, assembly GCF_016906145.1. Lineage (NCBI taxonomy): Bacteria > Pseudomonadati > Pseudomonadota > Gammaproteobacteria > Enterobacterales > Enterobacteriaceae > Citrobacter > Citrobacter sp. MGH 55. Next base: position 3,922,347 of record NZ_CP070239.1, on the reverse strand, counting down.
GGATCTGAAAGCGTTGCCGCCGGGAGAACATGGTTTTCATATCCATGCCAACGGCAGCTGTCAGCCTGCCATTAAAGACGGTAAAGCGTCTGCCGCTGAGTCTGCGGGGGGGCATTTTGACCCGCACAAAACCGGTAAACACACCGGACCGGATGGCGAAGGGCACCTGGGCGATTTGCCCGTGCTGGTGGTGAATGACGAAGGTAAAGCCATTGTTCCTGTCACGGCAACGCGCCTGAAATCTCTTAACGACATCAAAGACAAAGCGCTGATGATCCACGTCGGTGGCGATAATATGTCCGATCAGCCCAAACCCCTGGGCGGCGGTGGGGCGCGTTTCGCTTGTGGTGTGATCAAATAATCAGGACGTCAGCGACCCTTCTGGCGGCGCTTGTTCCAGTTGAGAAAGCGAACAATACAGTCGCCAGACGATCGCCGCCAGCTCTTGCGCGGCGGGTTGATGATGGTGAGACAGCGTCTGGCAAATCCGCAGGAGTTCAGCCAGCGTCGCGGCAAGCGGTCGTTGCTGGACGCCGCGTTCGCTCATCACATCATGCAGTAAAGCAATACAGATGTCCCTGACCTGCGACAGCGGGTCAGAACGCGATTCCCAGCCGCGCAGTTGCCAGACGACGTGCGAACAGTTGAGCAACACCACGCCCCAGCGTAGCAGCCAACGGCGTGCCAGCGCATCCTGACTGTTACTTAACTGACTGATGTGGTGATAGGTCAGCGACTCGTACTCATTTTCACTGTACGTCGGATAACGGCTCAACTGATCGACAAAGCTCCGGCGCAGCGCCCGAATATGACGCCGGCTTTTGCGTGCATCCGAACCGGGACGCAAAATCGCGAACGCCAGCCATGACAACGCCACGCCGACAATCTTCGCCGTATTGTCATTCAGAAAATCGGCAAAGTCATAGACCGGCGGGTTGGTCACAGCGATAAACGAACCCATAAAGACAATCAGTTGCCCCCAAAGCCCCGCCAGTTTTGGCATCTGCAATTTCAATAATTGCATGGTGGTCAGCAAGGGGAACAAAAACAGCAGGAACTCCCACAGGTCGCTAATCTGCACCATCAGCCCGAACTTGACCACGAAACTGAACAGCGAGAGCAATACCAGCGTGCGCATCAGCAGTGAGAGTGATTTAAACGGTGTGGCGACGACGGAGTAAAGCACGCTGCTGATGGCCGCCAGGGTCAGCGCCGCCGATCCCGATTCCCACTGTGAAACAATGCTCCATGTGCCAATCACCATTAGCGTGACGAAGGTGCGCAGGCCGCTCCAGAGGGCTTCTGCGTGGTCGGTATGCCGTGCCAGCGCCGGCGCGCGCGGAATGTTAACGGTAGTAAGCGGCCCGCCATTTTCAATCACGCGTAGCTGACGGCTGGTACGCAGATAGAGACGGCAGAAATAACGTAACCGCTGCCAGAAGGCGACGTGACGATAGTCGCTTACGTCGGTGGGGGCGAGTGGCGCAATAATCCGCGCGACGGCATAACTGTCAGTTTGTGAACGGGCCAGTGCCGTCAACAGTTGGTCAATAACATCACGTGTGTGGGCCGGAGGCGTCGGCCAGTTCAGTAACATTCTGCGCAGGCTTGAGATGACGCTGGTCAGGCGCAGTTGATGATGCAGCAGGACGTTCAGCAGCGCATTCTGACGCCGGAAACGGTAATGGCTCCAGAATGCCTGAATACGAAGTAAATTCATCGTCAAAATCTGCCCGATCACCCCTTCGTGGGCCGAGCGGATGGCGTCAGTAGACTCAGGTTGCCACAGCAGGCTGGCGTGTTCCAACAGGCGCGCGTGCATGTTCTTCAGCGCGGTCAGTAGCGCGGTGCCATCGGAGGTGCTGGGCAAAATCATCATCATCGTGCCGCCGCAGAGGATCCCGACAATCACTTCGCAAACACGCGCCTGGGCGATATCCCAGAGTTGAGTGATATCGACAATGTTCACCATCGGGAAGGCAATAATGGCGGCGGTGTATCCCGCGAGCTGGAAGGCATAAGCCACATTGTTGGTAAACTGCGCGCAGGCCCACGTACAGAAACCAATCCAGGCGGACATGCTCAACAAAAACAGCCACGGTTCGTTGAGCGTATGCCCGGCAAGAATTAACGCTGCGGTCGCCCCCAGCAGACTGCCGGCAATGCGCCCGAGACTTTTACTGATTACGCCGCCGACGGTGGGAAAACTGACCACGGCGGCGGAGGTCATCGCCCAATAGGGTTCATCCAGATTGAGATAGTAGGCAAACGTCAGCGCCAGGCACATCGCGAGGGTATTACGCAAGGCATAGCGCCACTGCCCGGCCGTCGCTTTCAGCCACGGCGTATTGCCCAGAGACACGCGCAGTCGCTTCATTTAGTTGCCGATCGCTACGCTACAGGTCGTGCCGGAAACGAGCGTTACGCCACGTGGAAGCTGGTCAAATTCGATACGCACCGGAACGCGCTGCGCCAGACGCACCCAGGGCACGTTGGGTTTAATATCCGGCACCAGACCGGAATCGCTCTCCACGCTTTGGTCGTAAATCGCGCGGCCAATGCTGGATACGTGACCCTGTAACTTAATATTGCCGCTGTAAAGTGTAATCTGGGCAGGTGCGCCTTCGCGGATATGACGCAGCTTGGTTTCTTCAAAATAACCCATCACATAGAAGGAGTGGCTGTCCACCAGGGCAAACAACGGTTGACCGGAGGTGGCGAAGTCACCGGTACGCGTCGACAGATTGGTTATCCACCCGGAGACCGGGGCGCGGACATCCGTCTGCGCCAGTTGCCACTGCGCCTGTCTGAGCGTCGCCTGAGCGACGTCTACGCTTGCCTGCATCGCTTTGACGTTCAGATTGGCGGTGTCCATTTCTTCAGCGGAGATAAAATTCTGCGATAAGTGACGACGGCGAGTGGCTTCGTTATTGGCTTTCGCCAGTTCCGATTGTGCTTTAGCCAGTTGCGCCTGCGCGTTGAGCTCGGCGATATGAAAAGGGGTCTTATCGATACGAAAAAGCAGATCGCCGGCGTTGACGAACTGGTTATCTTTTATCGGGAGATCGACGATGGCGCCGGACACCTGCGGCGTAACGCTGACCTGTTCGGCTCGCACCTTTCCGTCACGCGTCCACGGGGATTGCATGTAATAATTCCACATAAACCATCCCGCCAGAACGGCGAGGGTAGCAACCACAATGGTGGAGAAATATTTCAGTGTTTTCAGCGTCATAATTACCATGCAACCAATAAAAGAAGACCCAAACAGACGCAGAGGGCAAAAATTGACAGATCCATCAATAAAGGATGCCAGATTTCACCCGAGTAAATCCGTTCGCGCAGCAGGCGATGGATGAAAAGCCAGAGGAGAAATCCCAGCGCAAAGGCCTTGAACAGCGGCGGGAAGTAAACAGATGCGCCAATCACTAAATCCTGTAAGGGCATCCCTGTTGTATTGTGTGCGGAGGTCACAAGCAATAGTCCTTTGCGTCAGGCTACGTTTATCCAGGTTTAGCAAAAACTGGTACGAAGCGTGCTTTTTTCGCGTAATGTCTGAAAAATATGTCTGTCGGTAACCAAATGCAGCAATACATTTGTTTTAGCAATACAATTGCTGCACACTATTCTAAAATCAGTATAATATCTTAGCAAGCTAATTATAAGGAGATGAAATTGGAATCGCCACTAGGTTCTGATCTGGCACGGTTGGTGCGCATTTGGCGTGCTTTGATAGACCACCGTCTTAAGCCTCTGGAATTGACGCAGACGCACTGGGTTACGCTGCATAATATTCATCAACTGCCACCGGATCAATCACAGATACAACTGGCAAAAGCGATTGGCATCGAACAGCCGTCACTGGTACGTACGCTGGATCAGCTCGAAGAAAAAGGGCTTATTTCGCGTCAGACCTGTGTCAGCGATCGCCGGGCCAAACGGATTAAACTGACAGAAAAGGCAGAGCCGCTGATTGCTGATATGGAAGCGGTTATCAACAAAACGCGTGGTGAAATTCTGGAAGGGATTTCTGCGCAGGAAATTGACCTGCTGATTAAACTGATCACCCGACTTGAACACAATATTATTGAGCTACAGTCGCACGATTAATGTCATGAAACGTGTGGTCAGGATCTGACCACACGTTAATTCACTTAGCGCGGAGAAACGGTAACCTGACGACCGTTGCTGGCCAGTACGACACGCTGTCCGGCAGAGAAACGCGTATCACCTTGTTTCTGAACAACCATGATGGTGTTGCCATCATCCTTACGGATTTCCAGTTCAACACCCTGCGTTTTGTTCATCGCACCCTGCACGCCTTGTCCGGCGACACCACCGGCGACAGCACCCGCCGCCGTTGCCAGAGAACGACCCGTACCACCACCCACAGTGTTACCCAGGAAGCCACCGAGCACAGCACCACCAATGGCGCCGATCACGTTATCATTATCACCAGCCTGAATTTTTACCGGACGCACGTTTACAATCGTCCCGTAGGTAACGTTCTGAACCTGCTTCGCTTCAGAAGCGGTATAGACATCGCCTGAAAGGCTATCCGTGTTGGCACAACCCACTAAAGATAAGCCAGCCAGTGAAACGATCAGTACACGTTTAATCATTTAAAAATCTCCTGTTCACCATGAAACGCTACCCAAGCATCCCTCATGGTCAAATTATATGGCATTTGCGCGTTTAAGGTCACATGTTCTGTCTGAATGATGCAGAAATCATAATAACAGGCAGCTTAACCAACTTTAAACGAACTATTCAGTGAATTTATTAAATCAACGCGGCGAGGGTGCTTTCGGGAAAAACGTGAATGAAGCGTAGCATTGACTGCGCGTTTATGATGGAGTGTTGGCAAAAAGTCATGCTTAAAAAGGAACATGTATGAAATCGGGCCGTTATATTGGCGTGATGTCAGGCACCAGCCTTGATGGTGTTGATGTCGTACTGGCGACGATAGATGACACGATGGTGGCCCAACAGGGGAGTCTCACCTGGCCGATGCCTGTTTCCCTTAAACAGGCGATTCTCGATATTTGCCAGGGGCAATCTCTGACGCTTTCCCAGTTGGGGCAGTTGGATGTTCGGTTGGGCAAACTGTTTGCCGAGGCGGTCAACGCGCTACTGGCGCAGGAAAAACTGCGTCCGCAAGACATTATCGCTATCGGTTGCCACGGGCAAACGGTGTGGCATGAACCCACCGGCGCGGCGCCGCATACGCTGCAGATCGGCGATAACAATCAAATTGTGGCGCATACCGGAATCACGGTAGTCGGCGATTTCCGTCGTCGTGATATCGCGCTGGGCGGACAGGGCGCGCCACTGGTACCTGCATTTCATCAGGCGCTGCTCGCGCATCCGACAGAGCGAAGAATGGTGCTCAATATTGGCGGCATCGCGAATCTGTCGCTGCTGATTCCAGGGCAGCCCGTGCGTGGATACGACACCGGACCCGGCAATATGCTGATGGATGCCTGGATCTGGCGGCAGTGCGGCAAACCCTATGATAAAGATGCGCAATGGGCCTGCGGTGGGACGGTGATTATTCCGTTGCTACAAACGATGCTCAGCGATCCCTGGTTCTCGCTACCTGCACCGAAAAGCACCGGGCGTGAATACTTCAACTACGGCTGGATTGAACGGCAACTGACGGCGTTTCCGGGGATTGCGCCGCGCGATGTTCAGGCGACGTTGACGGAGCTGACGGCGGTCACCATCTCTGAACAGGTGTTGCTGAGTGGGGGCTGTGAACGTCTGATGGTCTGCGGCGGCGGTAGTCGTAATCCTTTGTTAATGACCCGACTGGCGGGACTGCTGCCGGGAACGGAAGTGACGACCACCGATGAGGCCGGGATCAGCGGCGATGATATGGAAGCGTTGGCATTTGCCTGGCTGGCGTGGCGCACGCTGGCTGGTCTTCCGGGCAATTTGCCCTCGGTGACCGGTGCCTCTGAAGCAAGCATTCTGGGCGCGGTGTTTCCCGCCAACCCACGAACTCAGAGTTAACTGAATTTTTCTTTCGTCTTCTGCCGTTACACTGTGGAGATTAGGAGGGTGAATTCACCCTCCTGGACCAGGAAAGTCTACAGGATACGTCTATGAAAAAACTGCTACTCATCTGTTTTCCGCTTATGCTCTCTGGTTGTAGCGTCTACAACCAGTTTGTTGAACGTATGCAAACGGATACGCTGGAATACCAGTGTGATGAAAAACCGCTGACGGTAAAATTGAATAATACCCGTCAGGAGGTGAATTTTGTTTATGACAACAAACTGCTTAATCTGAAGCAGGGTATTTCGGCGTCAGGCGCGCGCTATACCGACGGAATCTATGTGTTCTGGTCGAAAGGCGACGGCGCGACCGTCTACAAACGTGACCGTATCGTGCTGAATAACTGCCAGTTACAAAACCCGAAGCGTTGAGATTTCCAGCAGGGCGGCGCACAATAGCGCCACCCACTGACAATCCGTAGCGAACCCCATGTCTGATAACGACGAATTGCAGCAAATCGCGCATCTGCGCCGTGAATACACCAAAGGCGGTCTGCGCCGCCGCGATCTTCCCGCTGAGCCGTTAACGCTTTTCGAACGCTGGCTGGCTCAGGCATGTGACGCCAGACTGGCGGATCCCACCGCCATGGTTGTAGCGACCGTTGACGAAAATGGCCAACCGTATCAGCGTATTGTGTTGCTGAAACACTACGATGAAAGAGGGCTGGTGTTCTATACCAACCTCGGCAGCCGTAAAGCGCATCAAATCGAAAAAAATCCCCGCATCAGCCTGCTGTTTCCCTGGCATATGCTGGAACGTCAAGTGATGGTGACGGGTAAAGCCGAACGCTTATCGACCCTGGAAGTGGTGAAGTATTTCCACAGTCGTCCGCGTGACAGCCAGATTGGCGCCTGGGTCTCGAAACAGTCCAGCCGCATTTCCGCGCGCGGGATCCTCGAAAGTAAATTCCTCGAATTAAAACAGAAATTCCAGCAAGGCGAAGTGCCGCTGCCCAGTTTCTGGGGCGGATTCCGCGTCAGCATAGAACAGATGGAGTTCTGGCAGGGCGGTGAGCACCGACTGCATGACCGCTTTTTATACCAGCGTGAAAATGACGCATGGAAAATTGACCGTCTCGCACCATAAACCCGGAAAATTGTTGCGTTAAGCGCTAGCGCTGTGTGCGCCAGCGCTTTATTCTATAGAGCTTTCGCGTCTGGCGAAAAGTCGTGTACCGGCAAAGGTGCAGTCGTTTTATACATGGAGATTTTGATGGCAAGCAGTAACTTGATTAAACAATTGCAAGAGCGGGGGCTGGTTGCCCAGGTGACGGACGAGGAAGCGTTAGCAGAGCGACTGGCGCAAGGCCCGATCGCGCTCTATTGCGGCTTCGATCCTACCGCTGACAGCTTGCATTTGGGGCATCTGGTTCCCTTGTTATGCCTGAAACGCTTCCAGCAGGCAGGTCATAAACCTGTGGCGCTGGTCGGTGGCGCGACCGGTCTGATTGGCGACCCGAGCTTTAAAGCCGCTGAGCGTAAACTGAACACCGAAGACACCGTTCAGGAGTGGGTAGACAAAATCCGTAAACAGGTTGCTCCGTTCCTGGATTTCGACTGCGGCGACAACTCCGCTATCGCGGCGAATAACTATGACTGGTTCGGCAACATGAACGTGCTGACCTTCCTGCGCGATATCGGTAAGCATTTCTCTGTCAACCAGATGATCAACAAAGAAGCGGTGAAGCAACGTCTGAACCGTGACGATCAAGGGATCTCCTTCACTGAGTTCTCCTACAACCTGTTACAGGGTTATGACTTTGCCTGTCTGAATAAACTGCATGGTGTGGCGCTGCAAATCGGTGGTTCCGATCAGTGGGGTAACATCACCTCCGGGATAGACCTGACGCGTCGTCTGCATCAGAATCAGGTCTTCGGTCTGACCGTTCCGCTGATCACCAAAGCGGACGGTACCAAGTTCGGCAAAACCGAAGGCGGCGCAGTATGGCTGGATCCGAAGAAAACCAGTCCGTACAAATTCTATCAGTTCTGGATCAACACGGCGGACGCCGACGTGTATCGCTTCCTGAAGTTCTTCACCTTCATGGACATTGAAGAGATCAATGCGCTGGAAGAAGAAGACAAGAACAGCGGGAAAGCGCCGCGTGCGCAGTACGTGCTGGCCGAGCAGGTCACGCGTCTGGTGCATGGCGAAGAGGGCCTTATCGCGGCAAAACGTATCACCGAGAGCCTGTTTAACGGCACGCTGAGCGATTTGAGCGAAGCGGACTTCGAACAACTGGCGCAGGACGGTGTGCCAATGGTCGAGATGGAAAAAGGCGCAGACCTGATGCAGGCGCTGGTGGATTCCGAACTGCAGCCGTCTCGTGGTCAGGCGCGTAAGACCATTGCGTCAAACGCGATCACCATTAACGGCGAGAAGCAGTCGGATCCGGAGTACACCTTCACCGAAGGCGATCGTCTGTACGGCCGCTACACGCTGCTGCGTCGCGGTAAGAAGAATTACTGTCTGGTGTGCTGGAAGTAATCGAAAGTTAGCAGGGGCGTGGGAAACCACGCCCCTTTATTTTTTCAGGGTTGTGGTAAGCAAAAAATGAAGAATATCCTCGCCATTCAGTCCCACGTTGTTTTTGGACATGCTGGCAATAGCGCCGCGGAGTTTCCGATGCGCCGCCTCGGTGCCAACGTCTGGCCCCTCAATACGGTTCAATTCTCTAATCACACGCAATACGGCAAATGGACTGGCTGCGTCATGCCGCCCTCGCATCTGACGGAGATTGTGCAGGGCATTGCCGATATCGATCAGCTGAAGCGCTGTGATGCGGTGCTGAGCGGTTATCTGGGTTCTGCCGAGCAGGGCGAGCATATTCTGGGGATTGTGCGTCAGGTGAAAGCGGCGAATCCGGCGGCGAAATATTTTTGTGACCCGGTGATGGGACATCCGGAAAAGGGGTGTATTGTCGCGCCTGGCGTCGCCGAATTTCATGTTCGCCACGCGTTACCTGCCAGCGACATCATCGCCCCGAATCTGATTGAGCTGGAAATTCTCTGTGAACACGCGGTGAACACCGTGGATGAAGCGGTTACTGCCGCCCGCGAGCTCATTGCACAGGGGCCGGAGATTGTGCTGGTCAAACACCTGGCGCGAGCGGGTTACAGTCAGGATCGTTTTGAAATGCTGCTGGTTACTGCCGATGACGCCTGGCACATCAGTCGTCCGCTGGTGGATTTCGGTGTCCGTCAGCCGGTCGGCGTGGGCGATGTGACCAGTGGTTTACTGTTAGTGAAATTGCTGCAGGGGGCGACAATCCAGCAGGCGCTGGAACATGTGACGGCGGCGGTGTATGAGATTATGATTGCTACCAAAGCAATGCAGGAATATGAACTGCAGGTGGTGGCGGCGCAGGATCGTATCGCTCAACCAGACCACTACTTTAGCGCCACACAGCTTTGACTTGCCTGCCGGATGCGGCGTTGACCGCCGCCATCCGGCCTGATTCGCTTACTGTATTCCTTCCGCCTTCAGCGCTGCCGCAACGCCCGGACGCTCAGCCACTCGTTTCATATATGCCGCAATATTCTCTAACCCGTCCATATTGAGTTTTACCGCATACGCCCAGCGCAGTACGGTGAAAAGGTAGGCATCCGCGATAGTGAAACGCGAGCCACAAATCCATTGTCCCTCTTTGAGAGCGGCATCAACGTACTGCATTTTCTTCTCAAGAAGCGCGCGAACGGTCGGTTTATACTCTTCTGGAGTGTCAGGGCGAAACAGCGGCGTGAAGCCTTTATGCAGTTCAGTCGCAATGTAGTTAAGCCATTCCAGCGTCTTGTAGCGTGAAATGCTGCTCACGGGAGCCAGCAACTGGCGATCAGGAACGCTGTCGGCGAGATATTGCATTATCGCCACGCCTTCGGTCAGCAGCGTACCATCATCGAGCAGCAAAGCGGGAACCTGTCCTTTCGGGTTGACCGCGAAAAAATCATCGCCGTTTTCCAGACGCTTTTTCATCAAATCCACGCCATCCAGCGTGAAATCTTTCCCACTCTCGCGAAGGGTAATATGGGAGGCAAGAGAGCAGGCGCCTGGCTTGTAGAACAGTTTCATCGATAACTCCTTTCAACTGAGGTTTAACGTATCCTGGTTCGGGTTCAGGCAAAAAAAAAGCCGCTAACGCAACGTTAGCAGCTTCATTATGCGTTTCCCAGAAATTTACGCGGTAGCGGTTTTAGACGCTTTCTCGCGAGGTTCGTCGTCCTGAGTCATGCGGTTCAGTTTCGGCGCCGTCAGCAACATCAGAACAGCGATCACTGCGGTCGCCACGCCAATCTGCAGGAACACGCGACCATACACTTCCAGAGACATCAGCGGGTCTGTTACGTTTTCCGGAACCGCCATCATGCTGGCGACATAACCGCCAATGATGTTGGCGCCTGCAGTGGTGAGGAACCAGCTACCCATGATGAAGCCCATCAGACGCTGTGGAACCAGCTGTGCCACCATGGCCAGGCCCAGACCGGAAATCATCAGCTCACCGATACTTTGCAGGCCGTAGCAGATGATCAGCCAGTTAACGGAAACGATGCCCGCATCGGAGGCGAATTTGGCACCCAGCGGCAGGATCAGGAACGCGCCTGAACACAGCACCATACCAATGGCAAACTTCGTCGGCATCGGCAGAGTGTCGCCCATCTTGTTATAGATAGCCGCGAGGATAGGACTACCAATGATGATCCAGAACGGGTTCAGCGCCTGATACTGTTCAGGTTCGAACGCGATGCCAAGAATGGAGTGCTCAACGTTACGGATAGCGAAGAAGTTCAGCGATGTCGGCATCTGGCTGTACAGCACGAAGAAGATGATCGCTTCCAGCATCAGAATGAACGCCACGATCATTTTACGACGAGCCGCACCCTGCATAGAGAAGGCTTCTTTACCGAAGATAATCACGATACCAAGCGCGATCACACCCAGAACCATGCGGGCGATTTGCTGGTTATGCAGCAGCCAGGTGGCGATCGCGATGAGCGCGATAACACCGACGATGGTCAGCAACAGGTTGCGGAAGTTAATCGGCTCAAAGTCAGGTTTAGAACCGTAGTTCTTCACCCAACGCTGGCAGAACGCGAAGTTCACCACGGTGATCAGCATACCGACAACGCTCAACGCGAACGCGGTGCTCCAGCCGTAATGCGCGGCCAGCCACGGCGTTGCCAGCATTGAGAAGAATGAACCGATATTGACGGACATGTAGTACATCGTAAATGCACCATCAAGACGCGGGTCATCTTTTGCATAGCAGGTCGAGAGCAGCGAGGACGGGTTAGCTTTAAACAGACCATTACCCACGGCAATGGCGGCCATCCCCATATAAACGATGCCAGCGTCGTGTCCGGACCATGCCACCAGGGCATAACCAATAGCCAGGACTACCGCACCAAGCATAATGACGCGCTTGGTACCCAGAACTTTATCGCCTAACCAGCCACCAATGGCGACCAGACCGTAAACCAGGGCGCTAAAAGACGAGAAAAGAGTGATTGAATCCGCTTCAGACATACCCAGTTGTTTAACCAGGTAGACGGCCATAATTCCTTGTAAGCCGTAATAACCGAAACGCTCCCAGAGCTCAATCGAGAAGATGAGATAGAACGCCTTCGGTTGTTTGAAAGCGTTAAGACTGACGCTTTCCGTTGGTTTCTTGTTTGCAGTAGACACTTTAGCCTCTTTTTTTACATCCCATATTAACGGGGGTGTTCTGTCACGTGATACCACTGGGTAGCCGTGAAATTGTTATAGTGGGAGGGGAAACGGCAAGTAATGTTCACTATCTTGCACTTTCAGACAAGTCTTTTGTAATAACCTGTTACATATATCTCATCTGGTGAATTCATCGGGGTAGATAAATGTTATCTAGCGTTAAATTTTTTTAATTGCGAAATGGCAGTTTTTTACGCTGTCAACTGGTCCTGAAAATCGCTGTATGGCGATATGTTCTGCTATATGCCGTTTAATGTAGTGATAAAGGCCAGCATCTAAAAAATAGCCAGTGTAATGTTTTGTGTATAAAAACTGACTCCTTGTCATCTGATTGTAGAATTAACCAAATTCAACAAAATAATTTACATAGGGTTATCACTATGATCGTGATCACAGTTGGATAGAAATTTTCGTTATTAAAAAAAGGATTAACCTGAATAGGCACTAATCACCAGGATTATTGATTTGTCTAAACCTGATGACGTGGAATCATTGACGGAATGAAGAGGAAGAAGTAGAGGATAACAAAAAGTTATGGCGGGGCGGATGGGGTTGCCCCGACGAGTCAGATATCGACTTTCTCTTTGTATTCACAAAGATCTTCGATGATACAGGAGCCACAGCGCGGCTTGCGGGCAATACAGGTGTAACGACCGTGCAGGATCAGCCAGTGGTGGCAGTCGACCTTAAACTCTGCGGGCACCACTTTCAGCAATTTCTCTTCCACCTGCTCAACGTTCTTACCGGGCGCAAAGTGGGTACGGTTACAGACGCGAAAGATATGCGTGTCGACGGCGATGGTGGGCCAGCCGAAGGCGGTATTCAGCACGACGTTTGCCGTCTTGCGCCCAACGCCCGGCAGGGCTTCAAGCGCCGCACGATCCTCAGGTACCTCGCCATGATGTTGCTCAAGCAGGATGCGGCAGGTCTTAATCACGTTTTCGGCTTTGCTGTTAAACAGGCCGATCGTTTTGATATAGGACTTCACGCCCTCAACGCCGAGTTCCAGCATGGCGGCGGGGGTATTGGCAACCGGGTAGAGTTTCGCCGTGGCCTTGTTCACGCTGACATCTGTCGCCTGGGCCGATAACAGCACGGCGATCAACAGTTCAAAGGGCGAGTTGAAATTCAGTTCGGTCGTCGGATGCGGATTATTCGCGCGTAATCGGGTTAAAATTTCTAACCGCTTTGCTTTATTCATGAGACATTCCCTGGTTCAGCGGAGGGCAACTCCGTTGCGACAGACGCACTGGCGCGACGTTTTTTCATCTTCTCATCAATGAGATATTTCACCGCCAGCATGAGTCCCAGGCCAATAAAGGCGCCGGGGGGCAGCATTGCCAGCAGGAAAGGAGAGTCGGTGTGGAAAATTTCCACGCGCAGTACCTTCGCCCAGCTACCGAGCAGCCCATCCGCACCATCAAACAAGGTTCCGTTGCCGATAATCTCACGCAGAGAGCCCAGCACAAACATAGCGCCGGTTGCGCCCATCCCGATGGAAAACCCGTCGAGCGCAGAGAGCGCCGGACCCTTTTTGGCTGCGAAGGCTTCAGCACGTCCCACCACAATGCAGTTGGTCACGATCAGCGGGATAAAAATCCCCAGCGACTGGTAGAGACCAAAGGCATAGGCGTTGATCAGCATCTGTACCACACTGACGACCGACGCGATAATCATCACATAAATTGGGATACGAATTTCTGTCGGCGTCCAGCGACGTAATGTCGAGACCGCCAGATTAGTCAGGGTCAATACCAGTGTAGTGGCAAGACCCAGTCCCAACGCATTGGTCGCCGTAGAGGTTACCGCCAGCAGAGGGCACAGTCCCAACAGTTGTACCAGCGCCGAGTTGTTTTTCCACAATCCCTGAACGATGACGTCTTTAATTTCGCTCATGATTTATTCTCCGCAGGCCGGAAGTTGAGGAAGTTGTGCCGGCAGCGTCCGGGCATACAGTCCGGCACGCTTGACGGCATTGACCACCGCACGTGGCGTAATCGTCGCCCCGGTAAACTGGTCAAAATCCCCGCCGTCTTTTTTCACGGCCCAGTGGCTGTCGTTATCACTCTGGATTTTTTTTCCGCTGAAACCGGTGATCCAGTCAGACAGACGCCGTTCTATTTTATCGCCCAGACCCGGCGTTTCATGGTGTTCCGTCACGCGAGTGCCTAAAATCGTACCGCTGAAATCGGCGCCGACCAACAACTGGATGGCACCGGAATAACCATCCGGTGCCGTCGCCTCAAGTACCGCCGCCACGGGAGTCCCGTCCTGCTCAGCGATATAAACGCGATGCTCGCCTTTGCCCAGCTCAGGGGCGCTGACCACGACGCAGCGATCCTGCAAACGGTTATTATAGCGATCGGCAGGCAAGACCTGATCAAACAGCGCCTTTTGCTGAATGGCTGCCTGTTCATCAATGGTGGTTTTGGTCAACTGGTTGATGGCGGCGGTGAGTCCGGTCGAGCCAGCGGCAAACAGCGCCAGGGTGATGCCATGTTTACGAATCGTTTTCAGCATGGATTATCCTTTGCGGTGTCCGTACACGCGCGGGCGCGTGTAGTAGTCAATCAGCGGCACCGTAATATTGGCTAACAGTACGGCAAAGGCCACGCCATCCGGATAGCCGCCGAAGCTACGGATTAACCACACCAGCAGGCCCGCCAGTGCGCCAAACACCAGACGACCGCGATTGGTCGTCGAGGCCGTCACCGGGTCCGTCAGAATGAAGAATGCGCCAAGCATCGTTGCCCCACTGAGCAGATGAATCTGCGGGGAAGCCAGCGACTCGGGGGCAAACAGCCAGCCCAGCGTCGCACAGACGCCCAATGAGAGCAGGAAGCTTACCGGAATATGCCAGCGAATGACTTTTTGCTGTAGCAGAAAAACACCGCCAGCCAGCCAGGCCAGGTTGACCCACTGCCAGCCCGCACCGGCAAACATACCGTTATAAATGGGGTACTGCATGATCTGCTCAACAGAATGACCTGCATGCAGAGAGGTTTTGAACGTATCGAGCGGCGTGGCCTGGCTTATCCCGTCAATGCCCATACGCAACGTATTCATATCACCGCCGCTGGCGGTATGCCCGGTAAAGATGACCTGCAGCGCATCGACCAGTCCCGGCGCGCTGGCGGCAATATCCTGCGGGGGCAACCAACTGGTCATCTGCACCGGGAAGGAGATTAGCAGCACCACATAACCAATCATCGCCGGGTTGAACGGGTTTTGTCCCAGACCACCATACAATTGCTTGGCAATGATCACCGCGAATACCGTACCGAGGATCACCATCCACCAGGGGGCGAGGGGAGGAATACTGACGGCCAGCAGCAGACCGGTCAGCAGCGCGGAGTTATCTTTTAAAATCGCCACTACCGGCTGTTTACGCAATCTGAGTACGGCGGCCTCCGCCAGCAGCGCACTGGCGCAGGCGAGTACGATCTGGAACAGCGTTCCCCAGCCGAAAAACCACCATTGCACGGCGATGCCTGGCACCGCAGCCAGTAAGACCAGCAGCATAATGCGCGAGGTTTGACGCTGATTATGCGTGTAGGGAGAACTTGCGATTCTGAATACCATTTATTCCTCGTTAACAACCTGCTGCTGAGCGTCTTTTTTAGCTTTTGCGCGCGCTATCGCGGCGGCGATGGCCGCYTTGCGTGGGTCGACCGGTTCCAGGGAGGGGGCAGCYGGTTCGYCGCTGGCCWRCTGYKCCTGTTTRCGYGCCTTYGCACGGGYWATAGCGGCCTCGACGGCSGCTTTGCGCGGATCCACCGGTTCAGCCGGTGCGGCAGGTTCGCTGCTGTCCTGCTGTTCCTGTTTGCGCGCCTTCGC
>NZ_CP070239.1:3906421-3906629 GCF_016906145.1 Citrobacter sp. MGH 55 | reverse complement strand
CCTGCTGTTCCTGTTTRCGCGCCTTCGCACGGGYKATAGCGGCCTCRACGGCSGCTTTGCGCGGATCCACCGGTTCAGCCGGTGCGGCAGGTTCGCYGCTGKYCTGCTGTTCCTGYTTGCGCGCCTTCGCACGGGCGATMGCGGCCTCAACGGCGGCTTTGCGCGGATCCACCGGTTCAGCCGGTGCGGCAGGTTCGCCGCTGGCCTG
>NZ_CP070239.1:3863790-3906390 GCF_016906145.1 Citrobacter sp. MGH 55 | reverse complement strand
ATAGCGGCCTCAACGGCGGCTTTGCGCGGATCCACCGGTTCAGCCGGTGCGGCAGGTTCGCCGCTGGTCTGCTGTTCCTGCTTGCGCGCCTTCGCACGGGCGATCGCGGCCTCAACGGCGGCTTTGCGCGGATCGGCATCCACTGCGGTGACGTTCCCGGCCTGTTTTGCTCGTGCCAGCGCTTTGCGCGCTTCGCGAGCGGCTATCACCGCACTATTGTCCGGTTTTTCACCGGCTTTGATCATGACCGGTTGAGTCGCTTGCGCCTGTTTTTCTTTGACGCGAGCCAGGGCGGCGGCAATGGCATCCTGATCTTTTGCCGCAGGCTGCACGGCGGCTTTCTTGTGACGTTCCAGACGCGCCGCTTTCTCTCGTTCCAGGCGAGCCTGACGCGCTTCAAAGCGCGCTTTAGCCTCTGCCGCGCGTTTCTCTTCCTGACTTATTGCGTAAAGCTCGGCTTTCTCCTGACGGAAATATTGCACCAACGGAATATTGCTCGGGCAAACCCAGGCACAGGCGCCGCATTCAATGCAGTCGGCAATGTTATGCGCCGTGGCTTTGTCATGCTGTTGCCCTTTACTGAACCAGTAAAGCTGCTGGGGCAGAAGATCTGCCGGGCAGGCGTCGGCGCAGGCGCTACAGCGAATGCAGCCTTTCTCTTCCTGTGGTTTACCCATCTCTGTCGCTGACGGCGCCAGCAAACAGTTGGTGATCTTTACGACCGGCACATCGAGCCACGGTAGGGTGAAGCCCATCAGCGGGCCGCCCATAATCACCATCTGATCGGCAGAAGGACAGAAACCGGCATCATTTAACAGATGTTTCACTGGTGTACCCAGCCTCGCCCAGACGTTGCCTGGACGACTGACCGCTTCACCGGTGAGGGTCACAACCCGTTCAGTAATCGGTTCTCCATCGACGATCGCGCGTTTTACCGCATACGCCGTACCGACGTTTTGCATCAGTACGCCGATGTCGGAAGAACGACCGCCGTGCGGAACCTGCTTCCCGGTCAGGATTTGGGTCAGCTGTTTTGCACCGCCCGACGGATATTTCGTCGGGATGACACGCAGTGAGATATCCCGCGCGTCGGCCAGCACCGCACGCAGCATTGAGATGGCCTGCGGTTTGTTATCTTCGATACCGATGAGGACTTCACGAGGTTGCAGAATATGCGCCAGGATGCGGATACCCTCGACAACCTGCGCCGCACAATCCTGCATCAGCCGATCGTCGGCAGTGATATAGGGTTCACATTCCGCCGCGTTGATGATCAGCGTTTCAATTTTGTCGCCGCCACCCTTTAATTTATTGCCGGTTGGAAAGCCGGCACCGCCCAGTCCAGCGACGCCGAACTGGTGAATACGTTCGATTAGGGCTTCGCGGCTCTGCGAACGGTAATCCTGCCAACCTTCGCGTTCAATCCAGCGGTCTTCGCCGTCGGCGTCGATGATCACGCTAAGTTCAGCTAATGCCGAAGGATGCGCCGTTGAGTGGGGCGCAATGGCGATCACCGTCCCGGAAGTGGGCGCATGAACCGGGAGCATTCTTCCCCATCCACGGGTCAGCGCTTGTCCGCGCAATACGTGTTGCCCTTCGGCGACGCACAGTTCACCTTCGGCACCGATATGTTGTTTGAGCGGCATAACAAAGCGCTGCGCGAGGGGAACCTGACGCAGCGGCGTGCCGTTTGACTGGGTTTTCATTTCCGGCGGATGGATACCGCCGTTGAAATCCCAGATCTTATCTTTTCTGAAAGCAGAGAATAACTTAAGCATGTTGTTCCACGGGGATATTACGCACGGGGATCGTGTTCAAATCCCACTTCCAGCTGTCAGGTGTTTCGGCGACCGGACGCAGTTCAATGCAGTGAGTCGGGCAGGGATCCACGCACAGATTGCAGCCCGTGCATAAATCACTCATCACCGTGTGCATGGCACGCGTTGCGCCAATAATGGCGTCCACCGGGCAGGCCTGAATACACTTGGTGCAGCCGATACAGTTGGCTTCATCAATCATCGCCAGCATGCGGACCGGCGCCACATCCTGTTCATCGCCATCAATCGGCTGGGGATCCACGTTCAGCAGTTCAGCGATTTTTAACATCACCGCTTCGCCGCCAGGCGCACAGCGGTTAATTTTTTCACCCTGACTGCCAATCGCTTCCGCATAGGGGCGACAGCCGGGATAGCCGCATTGCCCACACTGGCTCTGCGGCAGAATCTCATCGATTTTTTCAACGACAGGATCATCCTCCACCGCGTAACGACGGGAGGCGTAACCCAGGATAGCGCCGAACACCAGGCCCAGCAGGCTCACGGCGGCAACGGCAATCCAGATAGCATTCATTACAACTTCACCAAACCACTAAAGCCCATAAAGGCCAGAGACATTAATCCGGCGGTAATCAGCGCAATGGCGTTACCGCGAAACGGTGCCGGGACATCTGCAACGGCGAGACGCTCGCGAATCGCCGCAAACAGCACCATCACCAGCGAGAAGCCGACGGCGGCGGAAAAACCGTACAGCGCCGACTGTAAAAAGTTATGGCCGAGATTGATATTCAGCAGCGCGACACCGAGAACCGCGCAGTTGGTGGTGATCAGCGGTAAGAAAATCCCCAGCAGGCGATAGAGCGCCGGGCTGGTTTTGCGCACCACCATTTCAGTAAATTGCACCACGACCGCGATAACCAGAATAAAGGCCAGCGTGCGCAGATAAATGAGATTGAGCGGGATCAGGATCCAGGTGTCAATCAGCCAGGCGCAGATTGAGGCCAGCGTCATCACAAACGTGGTCGCAAGCCCCATCCCCATCGCGGTTTCCAGCTTTTTGGAAACGCCCATAAAAGGACAAAGCCCCAGAAACTTAACCAGTACAAAGTTATTGACCAGTACAGTTCCGACAAACAGCAGCAGGTAATCAGTCATTTTTCGGCCTGAAATAAAAAAGCCGCCTATTATCTGACAATCTACAGCAGGCGACAACAGGTTAACTGTAAGGTTATTACGGGTTCACAAAGGTCGTTTTCACACGCGAGGAACGCTTGAAATAGGGCACTAACAGTGCTGCCGCCAGCAACGGGAAGAGTAACTGACGCACAGCTAAGGCGTCGGGCACCGGTGAAAAGGCAAAAGCCTTGACCGCCAGTAAAACGGAGACCAGCAGCCAGATAATATAGTGCTTCGGCACACTGCGTCTGCGCTTAAAGAACGCAATCGTCAACCACAGGGTGTAATACCACATGGCAATCGCGGTAAGAAAAGAGACGCCCCACAACAGCAGGTTGCCGGTACTTTGCTCCGTCAGCATCGCCAACGTTTTAGGCGAGGCGAGCGCCGTAGCATACAGGAACAAGGCCAGCGACGCACTCAGCAAGGCGACTAAAAGCCAGGCCAGCGGGCCCAGTAACCAACCGCCAATGCGCTGTGCCGGTGTTGTGGTCATAAAATCTCCGGAATTGCCAGACGTACCGTTGTTTTTGGGGCAATTATTATAAAGCTTTTACCGGCAAGCGCTACTTTCTTATTGCACGTAGTGCCAGACGGATTTCGGTACCTGACCAACATCAAAAAGGCGACCGCCGGAGACCAGTTCTGCGCGGCGATGATCGGCCGCGCGATACATATTGATAATGTCATGATCGTCGGTCAGGGTGTAGTGCAGGTGGTCAAACAGTTTTTCCAGGCTTTCGAGCGAGCTAATTTTGCGAAATTTTAATAAATAATCCTGAACAGTCATAAACAGGGATCCCTATATAWAAAAATAAAGCCACGAGTGGTGAAGGTAAAATAAACCTGTCCCGGTGAAAGGAACCGGCAGGTAAAGGCCGAAAAAGTATTTTCTTAAATGGTGTTTGCAGTGCCAGACGACACCAGAACGAAGGGTAACGCGCTTCGCCATCACTGGCAATAAGCGCCGGCATGGGAGGCCGCACAATTCGCTTTTTCAGATAATTTTTCGGCTTTTTCTGCAAATAATTCGGGAAAACCGACTTTCCAGGCGACATACGCCGCCTGGTGCGCTATTTCTGCTGAACAGCGGCAGTCGGTTCGGGAGGCTGATAATTATCGATATGATTGGCAACGCCAAGGAGGACCACGGAAACCGCAAGAACCACCCAACCTGTTAATTCAATAAGACGATTGATGACTGACGACATTTGCTTGATTTATCCTTAAATACCGGCAGCAGATGTTACTTAGCAATAATTATCCCGGCAAGTGTTTCGGGAACGATTTCAGCGACTTTATACCGACAAACTGCCCGAAAGTGACATTTATTTGACTTAAGTTAAATAACGACCTTTATAGCCTCAGGGTTATTAAACTATTGTGAGTGGTTCATGGATAGTGTGAAATAGTCACAGACTGAAACGAGAGGCATATATATGAGTGACAACATCCGTGTAGGACTGATTGGCTACGGATACGCCAGTAAAACGTTCCATGCCCCCCTAATTGATGGCACGCCGGGACTGGAACTGGCCGTCGTTTCCAGTAGCGATGCAGCGAAAGTGAAGGCGGACTGGCCTTCCGTGGCCGTTGTCTCTGAGCCGAAGCATCTGTTTAACGACCCTAATATTGATCTGATCGTCATACCCACACCAAACGATACCCATTTCCCGCTGGCCAAAGCGGCGCTGGAAGCGGGTAAACATGTGGTGGTTGATAAACCTTTCACCGTGACACTGTCACAAGCGCGCGAACTGGATACGCTGGCACGCAGTCTGGGACGGGTGCTCTCTGTTTTCCACAACCGTCGTTGGGACAGTGACTTTTTGACCCTGAAAGCGATGCTGGCGGAAGGCGTTTTGGGTGAGGTCGCCTATTTTGAATCGCATTTCGACCGCTTTCGTCCGCAGGTACGGGATCGCTGGCGTGAGCAAGGGGGACCGGGAAGCGGTATCTGGTACGATCTGGCACCGCATCTTCTTGATCAGGCGATCAATCTGTTCGGTCTGCCTGTCAGCATGACGGTAGATTTGGCCCAGTTGCGCCCGGGGGCACAGTCAACGGACTACTTCCATGCCACGCTTTCCTACCCGCAGCGTCGGGTGATCTTACACGGTACGATGCTGGCGGCAGCGGAATCGGCGCGTTACATCGTGCATGGTTCGCGCGGCAGCTATGTGAAGTACGGTCTGGATCCGCAGGAAGAGCGTCTGAAAAATGGCGAGCGCCTGCCGCAAGAAGACTGGGGCTACGATATGCGTGATGGCATCGTCACACGCGTTGAAGGCGAAACACGGGTGGAAGAGACCTGGCTGACTGTGCCGGGGAACTATCCGGCGTACTATGCCGGGATCCGCGATGCGTTGAATGGTCACGGAGAGAACCCTGTACCGGCGAGCCAGGCTATCCAGATTATGGAACTGATTGAACTGGGAATTGAGTCGGCGAAACATCGTTCGACGTTATGCCTTGCCTGATGTCTGAAAGGCCCGATGAATCACGTCGGGCCTCTTTTCGTTATGCCGCCGCCACTTTTTCTCGCAGCGCCTGTTTTTCCGCCGCACTCAGGAAGGCGATTTCCAGTCCGTTAATCTGTGCCTGACGAATCTGCTCACGGCTCAGTCCTGCTGCCGGTGCCGCAACGGTATATTCGTGAATGATATCCACTCCCTGGACCGCCGGATCGTCAGTATTCAGGCTGGCGAGGACGCCATGCTCGAGGAACGTTTTCAGCGGATGCGCGGACAATGATGCCACGGTGCTGGTCTGAATATTCGACGTCAGACAGGATTCGATGCCAATCCGTTGTTCCGCGAGGAAATCCATCAGCGCCGGATCCTCAACCGCTTTCACGCCGTGGCCGATGCGTTCCGCACCCAGTTCGCGAATGGCCTGCCAGATGCTTTCCGGACCGGCAGCTTCTCCGGCGTGCACCGTAATGTGCCAGCCTGCGTCACGCGCGCGGTTGAAGTGGGACAGGAACAGGCTGCCAGGGAAGCCCAGTTCATCACCGGCAAGGTCAAGCGCGGTGATCCGATCGCGGTGCGCCAGCAGTGCTTCCAGCTCCTGTAGACACGAGGCCTCGCCGAAGGTCCGGCTCATGATGCCGATCAGTTGCGCCTGCACGCCAAAGGTTTTACAGCCTTCATGTACGCCAGCGATGACCGCTTCCACCACGCCAGCAACCGGCAGCTGATGTGTCATTGCCATGTAGCCCGGAGAAAAACGCAGTTCTACATAGTGCAGGCCATTGCGCGCGGCGTCTTCGATATTTTCAAACGCGACGCGGCGACAGGCGTCGAGGGACGCTAAGACTTTCACGCCCCAGTCCAGTTTCGACAGAAAGCTAACCAGATCCGGTTCAGTGGCCGTGACCTGTACATGAGGGATCAGCGTTTCAAGGGTTTGCGCGGGGAGGGGCAAATTGAACTGGCGGCCAAGATCCAGAATGGTTTGTGCCCGGATGTTACCATCAAGGTGGCGATGAATGTCAGTTAACGGCAGGGAATTATCAATCATGGTCGCACTCATTATTCGTATATAAAAGTGCGCGCTATTATAAAAACAAAAGCAGGGGAAAAGCTATGTTGCGCAATGATTAATTCCATTGCGCAACCGGGGTCAGCGTATTGATCGGATCGCGTTAATTAATCCGTTCACGCCTTTTTCGAGTTTTGAACGTGGACAACCGGCATTCAGTCGTACAAAACCGCGTCCTTCATCACCGTAAGTAAAGCCGGGCATGATGGCGATTTTTTCCTGTTGAATCAGCGCATTCTGCAATGCATTATCATCAACGTTTAATACCCGCAGATCGATCCACGCGAGATAGGTCGACTGCGGTACCGGCCAGTTAAGTTCAGGAAAAGCGTCGTTCAGCGTATCCGCAATGTAGCGTAGGTTGTCCCGGAGATACGCCCGTAGTGCGTCCAGCCACGGCTCACCCTGTTCATAGGCCGCGATATGAGCAGTCAGTGCCAGCACGGCGGGAGAGGACAGACCGTCGCGACCTTTCAACGCGTTGAGATACGTATCACGACTTTCAGCGTCTTCAATCATCCCGTAAGCGCCGGTCAACGCCGGAATATTGAAGCTTTTGGAGCCAGAGGTAAACAGCGCCCAATTGTCACGCGCCACATTGCTCCAGGGGATGTGCGGCTGTTCGCCCCAGACCATATCCATATGAATTTCATCAGATATGACCCGCACGCCGTGACGCTGGCAGCGTTCCGCCATCGCTTCCAGTTCCTCGCGCGTCCAGACTTTACCGGTCGGGTTATGCGGACTGCACAGCAGCAAAATTTTACTTTCCGGGCGCGCCAGCGCCGCATCCAGTTTCTCTATATCGCAATGCCAGTGGCCATTGCGCTGTTCCAGTGCCACCGGAACAACATGGCGCTGATTGCCTTCGATAGCCTTATAGAACGCGTCATAGGCTGGGGTATGGAGCACCACGCCGTCACCGACAGAAGACCACTGGCGGATGAGCTGTGACACCATATAGATCACGGAAGGGCCATACACCAGCGATCCGGTATCGATACGCGTATTGTGGCGCCGGGCAAACCAGTGGGCAATCGCGCCGAGAAACGCCTCATTCTTCCAGCGACTGTAGCCCAGCACACCGTGAGCGAGGCGCTGATTCAGCGCCTCCAGGATGCAGGGAGCCGTCGCGAAATCCATATCAGAGATAGTAAACGGCAGCAGGTCGGCAGTGCCGAAGCGATCGGCCACGTAATCCCATTGCGTGCACCATGTACCGTGACGGTCAACAACCTGTGAAAAATCAAACATGTGCGTGTCCTTATGCCTGAACGGTGTTCATCAGACCGGCCATTTCATCTTTAACCGACTGGACCTGCGGGCCAATCACCACCTGCAGGTTATGTTGATTCAACTGCACGACACCAATGGCACGATTGTCCTTCAGCGCCTGCACATCAACCTGCGACATATCCTTAACAGAAAGACGCAGTCGGGTAATGCAGTTATCCAGACTAACGATGTTATCCGCACCGCCCAGCGCAGCCAGAATAGCAGGTACGTTATAACCTGATTTTCCCGGCGTACCGGCAACGGCTTTTTCGATCGAGCTGGCAATCTCACTGTCACGACCCGGTGTTTTGAGGTTAAAGCGAGTGATCGCGAAGCGGAAGATAGCATAGTACACCACGAACCAGACTGCCGCGACGACCGGTACCAGATACCATTTGGTGGACAGTCCGTGGAGGATCCCAAACACCACAAAGTCGATGATATTGCCGTCAGTATTACCGATAGTCACACCCAGAACCGACATCATGGTAAAGCCCAGACCGGTTAGCAATGCGTGAATAACATACAGTACCGGAGCGACAAACAGGAACAGGAATTCCAGTGGTTCCGTGGTGCCGCCAACGACGCAGGCAATCAGACCCGAGATCAGCAGCCCTTTGATCTTGTGACGATTCTCAGGACGCGCGCAGTGGTACATCGCTAACGCCGCACCCGGCAATCCGCCGAGAAATGCCGGCATTTTACCCTGTGACAGGAAGCGGGTGGCGCTTTCTGAGAAGCCCTGCGTGGTCGGGCAACTCAGTTGCGCCTGGAAAATGGTCAGCGCGCCACTCACCGTATGACCGCACACTTCCTGGGTGCCCCCGGCGTCGGTAAAACGAATTAACGCCACCAGAATGTGATGCAAACCAAACGGCAACAGCAGGCGTTCGCCCGTACCAAACAGCATCGGACCAAAGTCGCCCGCACTGTTAATCATATGACCCAGACCGCTGATCCCCATCGCGAAAACCGGCCACACTAACGGGATCACCAGACCAACCAGTCCCATCACCACTGAGGAGACGATTGGGACAAAGCGGGTGCCGCCGAAGAAGGCCAGCGCATCCGGCAAACGAATGTTATGAAAACGCTCGTGCAGCATCCACACGATAATACCGGCGATTACCGCACCGAGGATCCCGGTGTCAATTGACTGAATACCGAGGATATTCTGGATGTTGTTGGCTTTCAGGACCGCCGCATCGGTGGTCGGCAGAATACCCTTTGCTGTCAGCCAGAAGTTAACGGCGAGGTTCATTACCGCGTAACCGACAAAACCGGCAAACGCTGCCACGCCTTTGTTTTCGCGCGCCAGCCCAAGCGGGATCGCAATACAGAACATCACCGGCAGGAAACTGAAGGCAAAGGAGCCAACTTTGCTCATCCAGGTAAAGATGGCCTGTAGCACCGGATTACCCAGTGCCGGAAGCAGGGTGATCACATCGTGGCTGCTTAGCGAACTGCCAATCCCCAGCATAATCCCGCAAAACGAAAGCAGCGCCACGGGCAGCATAAACGTTTTTCCTAACTGCTGGAAAAATTCCCACAGCGTAATCTTTGGTGTTGTTTTCGCCGTCATCTAACGACTCCTTGTGCAAATCCATCGGTAATGAGAAAATTTGATCAAGAAGATAAAACGTTTTATCACTTTTTAGTGCGGTGAAAATCACATTATCAGACGATATTAACGCGTATAAATAGGGGTAATAGATAAAACGTTTTATCTGTCACATTATCAGGGAGTCTGGCGTTTTTATGGCCATAGCCAAAAAAATCACTATCCACGATGTTGCACTGGCGGCGGGCGTCTCCGTCAGCACGGTTTCACTGGTACTCAGCGGCAAAGGTCGTATTTCAACCGCCACCGGCGAACGGGTGAATGCGGCGATAGAACAACTCGGTTTTGTGCGTAACCGTCAGGCTTCGGTGTTACGGGGGGGCCAGAGCGGAGTGATTGGATTGATTGTCCGCGATCTGTCGGCTCCGTTTTATGCTGAACTGACTGCGGGATTAACGGAAGCACTGGAAGCACAGGGCCGGATGGCGTTTTTGTTGCATGGTGGTCAGGATGGTGAACAACTGGCGCAGCGTTTTGCCATGCTCTTGAATCAGGGCGTTGACGGCGTGGTGATCGCCGGGGCGGCGGGCAGCAGCGATGACCTGCGCCTGATGGCGGAAGAAAAGGGCATTCCGGTGGTTTTCGCCTCGCGAGCCAGTTATCTGGACGACGTGGATACCGTGCGTCCGGACAATATGCAGGCCGCGCAACTGTTGACGGAGCATCTGATTCGTCACGGTCATCAGCGCATCGCATGGTTGGGTGGGCAGAGTTCATCATTAACGCGTGCGGAACGCGTCGGCGGCTATTGTGCGACACTGTTGAAATACGGTTTACCGTTTCACAGCGACTGGGTCATGGAATGCGCATCCAGCCAGAAGCAGGCCGCCGAGGCCATCGGCGCGTTACTACGACGCAATCCGACCATCAGCGCCGTGGTGTGCTACAACGAAACGATTGCGATGGGCGCATGGTTTGGCCTGATGCGGGCGGGACGGCAGAGCGGTGAAGTGGGGGTTGATCGCTACTTTGAGCAGCAGGTTTCATTAGGCGCCTTTGCCGATGTGGCGGAAAACGCGCTGGACGATCTGCCAATTGTCTGGGCGACAATGCCGGCGCGGGAAATGGGCTACAGTCTGGCGGAACGCATCCTGCAACGCATTGCGCGTGAGGATAGTCACACCCGCAGCCAGACGCTATCTGCGCGACTGGTGGTGCAAGAATAAACCCCTCCGCAGAGGGGTTCTGGTGATTACGGCTGGGGCAGCACCATGCCGAACATTCCGACAAACTCCTCCAGCGGCATCTTCTTCCCGTTTAAGGTCACCTGACCATTCGCGTACTGCAGGCTGGTGCCAATGGTGTTGTCCTCAAGGGTGGTAATGCGGAACATCTGTCCCATCGCGGCCAGGCCTTTCACTTGCTGGTTGGCAAGTTTAGCGGCTTCATCCTGCTGATAACCTTCCAGACGGGCGACCTGAGTCATAAACTCAACGGCCATATCCACCGGAATTGACAGCTTACCGTCGAGCGATTTCAGCGAACGGTCGACTTCGTCGGCCAGCGTTTGCGGTTCACCTTGCGCGGTGGCCGGATCCTTCAGGAACAGGGATAAATTCAACGCCGTTTCACCTTTGGCATTTTTCCAGCTCAATGGCGCAATGGTAATGACCGGTTCGCCTTTCATCAACAGCGGCAGGGCACCAAAGAAAGCTTCGGTCACTTTCTGCTGATACAGTTCCGGGTTGTCCGCCACGTCCGGCTGCGATAACAGCGCCTGGGTCTGGGCATTATACTGCTGGCTAAACTGATGCCATGCCGCGCCGTCAATCTGACCGACTTTCAGCGTCAGCTTGCCGCTTCCCAGATCCTGATTCTGAACCTTGAGGCTGTTCAGGGTGTAATCCAGTTGGCTGTTGATGGTTTTACCGTCATCCACGAGATCGGTCTTCCCACTGATCTCCATGCCTTCCAGCAGCGCCATCTCTTTGCCTTCAACGGCGAGGGTCATTTTCCCAATCGTGATTTTCTGATCGCCGACGCGCTCACCAAAGCTGGCAAGCGTGCTGGAACCTTCTGTTTTCAGGTCGTTAAAGGAGAGCTGGACCTTTTGATCGTACTCGTTCACCGCATCGACCAGACCGCTCTTTGCTTCACCGGAAAGGGAAACCACGTTGCCTTCTTTATCGGCATTGAAAATAAATTCGCCGCCGCTGAAGGCGACTTTCTCCGCCCCTTTTTCGTAGTTCAGCGGTTTCAGCGACATTGCGGAACGGGTATCGCCGCTGTAGCTGATTCGCGAATTGATCTCAAAAGGCGTTTCACCTTTCGCCATCTCAAAGAGCGGTTTGCTGACGTTATTGTTGACCAGGGTCGTCTTCACCGAGGCCATCGACGGCAGAAGATTAAAGGTTTTCAGTTGCGCGAACGGGAAGGGGCCGTGATCGACGGATTCGTCAAGCACCACGCTTTGGCCAGCTTTCAGCCAGGGATTTTCTTTTCCGGCCACCGGCTTGAGCACCAACTGTAACTGGCTGCTGAAGATGCCACGCTGATAGTTCTGATAAGCGAGTTCCACGTTTGCTTCCGGCGCGGTGAGTTTAATCTGCGCATTGGCCTGGTCGACCATCTCAGCAAGATGGGTTTCCAGCTTTTTACCTGTGTACCACGCACCGCCCGTCCAGACGACGCCGAGTGCGACAATCACACCTGCAGCTACCAGCGATTTTTTCATATTGTTTATCCATAAAATGAAACCAGGCGGTAGAGACCGCCTGGCAAAGTCATAAGCCGATTACAAGCTTAGCAAGAGTAACTACAAAATTCAGTAAGTTGCTAGAGTTTGTTGTAAACCCGCGCCACACGGCCCACGCCGCTGACGCTCACCGGCGACTCTTCGGCGCTGATAAATGCCGATTCTCCCGGTTTCAGCACCAGGCGCTGCTCGCCTTTGCGTAGGATAGCTTCGCCCTCAACGCAGAAGAGTATCGCGGCGCTTTGCTGGTCAATCGCGGTTTCTTGCGCAGACAGGTCGTGCAGGGAGAACGCGAAATCATTAACCGGGATCGGGAAATCAAGTTCCGCGCCATGTTTCACCGGCGTGGTCAACAACTGGTTCGCCGGTTTTGCTTCAAACTTCACATTGGCAACCAGTTCCGGAATGTCGATGTATTTCGGCGTCAGACCCGCGCGCAGCACGTTATCGGAGTTGGCCATCACTTCCAGCGCCACACCTTGCAGATAGGCATGTGGCGTTTCGGCGAACAGGAACATCGCTTCACCCGGATTGAGCTTCACCACGTTCAGTAGCAGAGGTGAGAAGAGGCCGCTGTCGTCCGGGTAAAACTCCGCGATAAGACGGATGGTCTGCCACGGCTCGCCTTGCTGGGTTTCCAGCGCCGCTTTCAGAATCGCCAGCGCACGGGATTTCTCCTCACCCTGCATACTTAACAGAGCGGCAAACAACTGGCTCAGCCGCTCGGCGTTGGGCTGTTCGAGAAAATGAGCGATGGCAGTGTGTGCGCCAGCCACCGGTTGCAGCAGCGAAACGATTTCAGAGAACTCGCGAAACGCGTTCATGGCAAGGAACGGGGTCAGCGCGAAGACCAGCTCCGGCTTGTGATTGGGATCTTTGTAGTTGCGCTCTGCGGCATCCATCGGGATACCGGCGGCGTTCTCTTTAGCGAAGCCAATTTCAGAATTGCGCTTGTTCGGATGCACCTGGATGGACAGCGGCTGCGCGGCGCAAAGCACTTTGAACAGGAACGGCAATTCGCCGAATCGCTCTGCCACGGCATCACCCAGCAGCGCGGATTGATTGCCGTCAATCACATCACGCAGCGAGACGACCTGACCGCCGGCATCTTCAATTTTCGAACTGCTTTTCGGGTGGGCACCCATCCACAGCTCTGCCATAGGTAACTGCTGCGGATTCGCCAGACCATAGAGTTCCGTCAGCGCCGTTTTACTTCCCCAGGCGTAGTTCTGCACGGAGTTGATGAGTTTTTGCATGTTCAATGCCCTGTTGCAAGTTGGAAATCAGTGGGAACTTAATTCGACTATTAAAGCAAGAAACCTGCGGGAAGTAACCTGTGGGCGCAAAAAGTCGTACTTGTCTCAGTTTTTGTTAAAAAATTGTGTAGGATAGTGTAACTCGCTTTTAACGAGGGCAATGGAACATCTGCCCTGAAGCCTAAGAAAATCAGACCGAGCAGTAAGTGAGAGAACAATGTCAAACAAACCCTTTCATTATCAGGATCCTTTTCCCCTTAAAAAGGATGATACCGAATACACCCTGCTGACCAGTGAATACGTCTCCGTCGCCGAATTTGAAGGACAAGAGATCCTTAAAGTCGATCCGGAAGCGTTAACACTGCTCGCGCGCCAGGCCTTCCATGATGCCTCATTTATGCTGCGCCCCGCACACCAACAACAGGTTGCTGATATTCTGCGCGACCCGGACGCCAGCGAAAACGACAAATATGTGGCGCTGCAGTTCCTGCGTAACTCTGACATCGCGGCGAAGGGTATTTTGCCAACCTGCCAGGATACCGGCACGGCGATTATTGTCGGCAAAAAAGGCCAGCGCGTCTGGACCGGTGGTGGTGATGAGGCGGCGCTGGCGCGTGGGGTATACAACACCTACATCGAAGATAACCTGCGCTACTCGCAAAACGCCGCGCTGGATATGTATAAAGAGGTGAACACCGGCACCAACCTGCCGGCGCAGATTGACCTCTACAGCGTCGATGGCGATGAATACAAATTCCTTTGCATCGCGAAGGGCGGCGGCTCCGCAAACAAGACTTATCTCTATCAGGAAACCAAAGCGCTGCTCACACCGGGCAAACTGAAAAACTACCTGGTTGAGAAGATGCGGACGCTGGGAACCGCAGCATGTCCGCCATACCACATCGCCTTTGTGATCGGTGGGACGTCGGCAGAGGCGAACCTGAAAACCGTGAAGCTGGCGTCGGCGAAATACTATGACGAACTGCCGACTGAAGGGAATGAACATGGTCAGGCGTTCCGTGACGTCGAGCTGGAAAATGAACTGCTGACGGAGGCGCAAAACCTTGGTTTAGGCGCGCAGTTTGGCGGCAAATACTTTGCCCACGATATTCGCGTGATCCGTTTGCCGCGCCACGGCGCATCCTGTCCGGTCGGGATGGGCGTCTCCTGCTCGGCAGATCGCAACATCAAAGCGAAGATCAACCGTAAAGGCATCTGGATCGAGAAGCTGGAGCACAATCCGGGTAAATACATTCCTGAAGAACTGCGTAAAGCGGGCGAAGGGGAAGCGGTTCGCGTTGACCTGAATCGTCCAATGAAAGCGATCCTCGAACAGCTGTCGCAATACCCGGTGTCGACCCGTCTTTCCCTGAACGGCACGATCATTGTTGCTCGTGATATCGCGCACGCTAAATTAAAAGAGCGGATGGATAATGGCGAAGGGCTGCCGCAGTATGTAAAAGATCACCCGATTTACTACGCCGGTCCGGCGAAGACGCCAGAAGGCTATGCCTCCGGTTCACTCGGTCCGACCACCGCCGGGCGTATGGATTCGTATGTTGATCAGCTTCAGTCGCAGGGCGGGAGTATGATCATGCTGGCGAAGGGTAACCGCAGTCAGCAGGTGACTGACGCCTGTCAAAAACACGGCGGATTCTACCTCGGCAGCATTGGTGGTCCGGCGGCCGTACTGGCGCAGGGCAGCATCAAGAGCCTGGAGTGCGTGGAGTATCCGGAACTGGGAATGGAAGCGATCTGGAAAATCGAAGTCGAAGATTTCCCGGCCTTTATTCTCGTTGACGATAAAGGAAACGACTTCTTCCAGCAGATTCAGACGTCGCAGTGCGCACGCTGCGTTAAGTAACGTCAGCCGCCCTTCGGGGCGGTTTTTTTTATCGCACAAACCACCAAACGGTGGTGCTGTCATCGTTGATACTCATAAGACCGCAAGCATGTGGGCAATGTCGAACATAACCTAATCAATTCATTATCTAAGGAGCAGGTCATGGTAACGGTACGCAGCGAGAAAGATTCGATGGGCGCGATTGATGTCCCGGCAGATAAACTGTGGGGGGCACAAACCCAACGTTCACTTGAGCATTTTCGGATCTCCACCGAGAAAATGCCCGTCTCGCTGATCCACGCGCTGGCGCTCACCAAGCGCGCAGCGGCAAAGGTTAACGACGATTTAGGATTGCTGGCCGCCGACAAAGCTGCCGCCATTATGCAGGCCGCGGATGAGGTGCTGGCAGATAAACACGCGGAGGAATTCCCTCTGGCTATCTGGCAGACCGGGTCGGGTACGCAAAGCAACATGAATATGAACGAAGTGCTGGCAAACCGGGCCAGTGAGTTGTTGGGCGGCGTTCGCGGCATGGAGCGCAAAGTCCATCCAAATGATGACGTCAACAAGAGCCAGAGTTCGAACGACGTCTTCCCGACGGCAATGCATGTGGCTGCGCTGCTGGCGTTGCGCAATCATTTGATTCCGCAGTTGCAGGTGTTGTTGAAGACGCTGAACGAGAAATCAGACGCTTTCGCCGATATTGTCAAAATTGGCCGTACTCATCTCCAGGACGCCACGCCGCTGACGCTGGGACAGGAGATTTCTGGCTGGGTGGCGATGTTAGAACATAACCTGCGGCACATTGAAAACAGTCTGCCGCACGTGGCGGAACTGGCGTTGGGCGGCACAGCGGTCGGCACCGGGCTGAATACGCATCCGGAATATGCCCGTCGCGTCGCCGATGAACTGGCGGCCATCACCCAGGCTCCCTTTGTCACCGCGCCGAACAAGTTCGAAGCGCTGGCGACCTGTGATGCGCTGGTTCATGCTCACGGCGCGCTGAAAGGGCTGGCGGCGTCGCTTATGAAAATCGCCAACGATGTGCGTTGGCTGGCGTCCGGGCCACGCTGTGGCATTGGCGAAATCGCCATCCCGGAAAATGAACCGGGCAGCTCGATCATGCCGGGCAAGGTTAACCCGACCCAGTGTGAGGCGCTGACGATGCTGTGTTGTCAGGTGATGGGGAACGATGTGGCGATTAACATCGGCGGCGCATCAGGTA
The DNA here is from genome assembly GCF_016906145.1 of Citrobacter sp. MGH 55. NCBI lineage: Bacteria > Pseudomonadati > Pseudomonadota > Gammaproteobacteria > Enterobacterales > Enterobacteriaceae > Citrobacter > Citrobacter sp. MGH 55. The sequence goes on along the minus strand of NZ_CP070239.1, from coordinate 3,889,981 downwards.
ACTTCGAACTGAACGTCTTCCGTCCGATGGTGATCCACAACTTCCTGCAATCGGTGCGTCTGCTGGCGGACGGTATGGAAAGTTTCAACGAACATTGTGCGGTCGGTATCGAACCCAATCGTGAGCGGATTAATCAGTTGCTCAATGAATCACTGATGCTTGTCACCGCGTTGAATACCCATATCGGCTACGACAACGCGGCGGAAATCGCCAAGAAAGCACATAAAGAGGGGCTGACGCTGAAAGCTGCGGCTCTGGCGCTGGGCTATCTCACCGAAGTGGAGTTTGACAACTGGGTGCGGCCAGAGCAGATGGTCGGCAGTATGAAACCAGGTCGTTAATCCGCCACATAGAGGTGCAGCCGCGGAATTATCAGACGCAGCGGCTGTGCCTGCGGTTTAAAGCGATGCTGTATGTTTTCGGCATCGTAGTTCAGTAGCTCGCCAATATCCGGCATACCTGCGCCGTTTTCCATATTGATCAACGCGATAAGCGGCGTAGGGCAGGCATGCTGTACCTGCTTTTGCTCGCCTTTGTACCAGACCCGGGCAATGGGCTGGACTTTGACCGGACGCTTAATTTTGAGTTTTGCCTGTTGTGGCAGGGCGGCGATATCCTGATATTCACGCTCCAGTTTTGCCTGCCACTCCTCGCGGGTCCAGGGATGTACGCTGCGCGGCGTATTCAGACTCTTTTCCAGTTGCGCCAGTACCTCATCGCGTTGCAAATTCTTGATGATATGTTTATTCGCCCAGCCAAAACGCAACGTCGCCGGATCGTTTATCACCGTCAGCGTCCGATAGGCATTGAGCGTAATCAGCCCCGGCAGATGGCGATGGACCCATTCAAAGCGCGCCGCAGACGGCAAACCGGACTCCACGGTGACAATATGCTCAAAAGTGGTTTTCAACTGATTGATGCGCTGTACCTGATTTTCCAGCGCCGCCTGGCTGGCACTACACACCTGATAGCACAGCACGCCCGGCAGACGCACCGCCGCTTTACTGCTACGGGTTTCGGACTGCTGCTGAATAAACAAGTGGCGATAGTGCGCCAGCGCCAGCGCTTCGGCCTCCTTACCCAGATGCTGCTTTACCGCAATGGTATCCAGCGGGGCGTGCTCGGCCTCTTTGGTCACCTCCGGCAGCGAAAAGACACGGGCAATCATCAGATGATGTTCTCCGAGCGCTTGCGTTAGTTCAGCCAGCGTCTGCTCCATCTGGCGAAATGTGGTGTTCAGTCTGTCGACAAGATCGTAACGGGCCATTGCGCACCTCATTAGTTACAACATACTCAATGTATAGCACGTTATCTCGCCTGCGACTACCGTGCGAATAGCGTCAGCCAGCGGTTAATTCCGGAAGTGTGTGCCAGATCGGCCAACAAAAGCTGAAGCGAGCACCACCCAGTTCACTTTCCCCGCAGCTCACCGTGCCACCCATCGCCTGGGCGATGGAATAGACAATCGCCAGACCCAGACCGCACCCGCCGGTGGCGCGGTCCCGACTCGGATCCAGACGGACAAAAGGCTCAAAAACAGTCTCCCTGGCTTCCGGGGCTATGCCCGGTCCGTCATCGTCGACAGTCAGCGTGGCGAAACGATCGCTGAGCTGCAGGCTTATCTGCACCGTGGACTGGCAGTAGCGCAGCGCGTTGTTCAGCAGATTATCCAGCACGCGCTCCATCAGTCGCATATCCAGCGCACCGTAGTTGCCCCGGGCGAGATGCGGAACCTGCAATGTCCGATCAGGATTCACGCTTTGCACATCATCAATATGCGCTGTGAGCCAGGCCGGGAGATCCGGCTCGCTGAGATGCAGTTCATTCTGCGGCCTGTCGAGGCGGGCGTAGGTTAACAGCTCCTCAATTAAGGCTTCGAGCTGTCCGATATCGCGATTGAGCGCCAGAGATTCTTGTTCCGTGAGATTTTCACTCATCTCCAGTCGGTAGCGCAGGCGAACCAGCGGGGTGCGCAATTCATGGGCAATCCCGTCGATCAGCTGTTTTTTACTGGCAATCAACGCATTGATATTGTCCGCCATCTGATTAAAAGCAATGCCCAGCCGTTCAAAACTGGAGCCGCTGTCAAAATGCAGTCGTTCACTGAGATGACCTTTACCGAACCGCTGGGCGGCGGCTTCCAGTCGCAGCATTTCCTGCCAGTGTGGACGCATCCAGATAAACACCGGAAAGGCCAGTGAGATGGCGATAAACGCCATCAGCGCGATATCCAGCAGGCGCATCTGATGGAGAAAATAGAGATAGGGTACGGGACCCACGGCCAACACGTAATGACTGCGCGGAATGCGCTGAATGAAGGTGTACTGATCGTCGAGTGCAATGATGTCGCCTTCACGCAGACGCTGCATACTCTGATCATCCAGCGTGAATTTTGTCAGTGGCTCAACGCGCAGGTCAAAAGAGAGGTTGAGGTCCATCTCTTTGAGCGTTTTACCCCAGTCCCGCGGCGGGATCTCGCGTAGCTCGCTGCGCATCAGATACAGCGAGCTTTTCATCAGGTCATCGAGCGACTGCCTGCCAGCCCGCTCTGCGGTGAATTTATACACCAGCCCGACCAGCAGGGTCATCACCAGAAAGCAGACAAACAGCAGGAGATAAAACTGCACGAACAGTTTCTTCATTTACATCCCCGAATGCCGTGATGGCACATCATCCCAGGCGTGCGGGGCAAACAGATAGCCTTTATTGCGTACCGTTTTAATACGATAGGGCTCAGCCGCATTATCGAGCAGTTTCTTACGCAGACGCGAAATGGCGACATCGACGCTGCGATCCATGCCGTCGTAGCTTACACCGCGCAGATTTTTCAGCAGTGCATCGCGGTCCATAATCTGACCGGCGTGCGTGGCGAGTTCCCATAGCAGCTCGAAATCCGCGGTGGAAAGTATAACCTGTTCACCACTGAGCAAAACGACACGGTTGATGGGGTCGATAGTCAGGGAACCAAAGCGCAGCGTTTTATGCGGCGTGACGGCGGCAGGCTGAATCCCTTTGCTATGGCCTGACTGATCGTTCTGTCGCAGATGCAGCCGCAGACGGGCCAGCAAGACCGCCGGCGGCGTGGTCTTCAGAATGTAATCGCAGGCGCCCATTTCCAGCGCCAGGATGTGGTTCATGTCGCTGTCCAGCGAAGTGAGGAGGACGATCGGGCCCTGCCATTGTCCTTGCAGGTCACGACAGAGAGTCATGCCGTCTTTACCGGGGAGCATAATATCCAGCAATACCAGGTCCGGCTGAACCTGGAGGATCCGCGCTTCAGCCAGATCGCCACGCGGCTCGACAATCACATCGAAATCGTGTTTAGCCAGATAGGCCGCAATGAGCGCGCCGACCTCAGGATCGTCTTCAACAAATACAATCGTGTTCATCGTCTTGATTGCCGATCAAAAACGTCAACATACACCGCCGGGGCGTTACCTTCCATTAATCTTTCCTAAACGGTGATGCTTCCGTTATGCTGGTTGCTGATGTTATTGATGTGTAAAGGCAAGGTAATGGGACTCGTGATTAAAGCCGCGCTGGGTGCGCTGGTGGTGGTGTTGATTGGGTTGCTGGCAAAAACGAAGAATTATTACATTGCAGGACTCATCCCGCTGTTCCCGACATTCGCGCTGATTGCCCATTATATCGTGGCCAGCGAGCGGGGCATTGACGCGCTAAGAACGACCATTGTCTTCAGCATGTGGTCGATTATTCCCTATTTTGTCTATCTCGTTTCGCTGTGGTATTTCACCGGTTTTCTGAAGCTGCCAGTGGCGCTGGGCGGGGCAGTGATCTGCTGGTGCCTGAGCGCCTGGCTGCTGATCTTTTGCTGGGTCAAACTGCACTAACGCAGATGACGGCCACCGTCTACGGCGAAGCTACGACCCGTCACAAAACAACTGGTCAGCAGATAATCGATTAAATCGATCACCTCCTTTTCCCCCGGAGCCGTTTTCATCAGTGATTTGTTTAGCGCCTGCTGGCGGTACTCGGCGTCATCACCCTCGTTAAACAGGATCAGCGAAGGGGCAATGGCGTTGACCTTCACCTCTGGCGCGAGCTTGCGGGCAAATGAACGGGTCATATTATCCAGCGCCGCTTTACTGGCGGCATAAGCGATATGCTTGTCACTGCCTTTCTCCACAACGTAGTCGGTAAAATGAATGATGTCGGCGGCGGCGTGACCATGCCCGCGTAGCATGCCTTCGAGCGCATGGTTAAGCAGATAGGGGGTATTGACGTGGATTTGCATCATACAGGCCAGGACATCAGAGAGCGGTGTTCCCGGCTTCTCTGCCATCCATGCGCTGGCATTGTGGACGATGGCGCGCAGACCGCTGGCGCGTTCTTTTACCGTATCGGCGAAGGTAAGAATGCCTTCATTGGTGGAGAAATCAGCCTGAATGCACAGGGCGCCCGCTTTGGTCAGCCCGTCAATCGCCGGATAATGCGTCCGGTAACTGACGATCACCGGCTGTTTCTGGTTGATAAAGTGCCAGGCAATGGCGAGGCCGATACGGCGGCCACCACCGGTCACTAAAATGGGCAGAGGGTGTTGGGTTCCCATCGAAAAACTCCTTATGGGCCTGCGAATCAGGCTATTAGCGTCAAACGATGGGATGCGTTTACCCCACCAGCAGCCAGGTCGCCGGCACGGCGGCAACCAGCAACAGACCAATCAGAACCATTTCCTGTCGGTTCAAAACGTTATCATGCGTATGCGTCTTACGAGCATACAGGAACACCAGCAGACCCGGAGCATAAAGCACCACGGAGAGCAGCAGGTGCATCGGCCCGGAAGCATACAATAACCATAAGCCATAAATGCATGCACCGACACCTACCGCCTGATGAAGCGGACGGGTGGCGATTTTCAACAGGAAGGCGCCGACGAGGAAATAGGGGACCAGAATCATCTCTGAGGCGATGGTCAGCAGCGTGTTGTAATCCGAACCGGTTAGCCAGATCAGCACCAGACAGACCTGAACGCAGAGGTTGGTGAGCCACAGTGAAGCCGATGGCGCGCCTTGCGCATTTTGACGGGCGAAAATCCGCGGGAAGGCTTTATGCGTTGAGGCAAGGAACGGGACTTCCGCCGCCATAATCGTCCAGCTCAGATAGGCCCCGCAAACGGAGACAATCAGACCCGCCGCAATGATAATCTCACCCCACGGCCCCATCATTTTGACCATCAGACCTGCCATTGACGGGTTACGGATCTCCGCCAGTTCCGGGCGGGCAACTACGCCAAGCGAGAGCAGAGTGACCAGCAGATAAACGGCAAGCGCAGAGAGCACCGCTAACAGCGTGGCGCGACCGACATCATGTTTGTTACGCGCCCTCGCCGAGACGACGACCGCGCCTTCCACACCGATGAATACCCACAGCGTGATGAGCATCGTGTTCTTAACCTGTTCCCAGACCGGGACACCCAGCGCGAGGCCGGTAAAGTCGAGGCTGAAAACCTCAAGCTTAAACGCCATAAAGGCCAGCAGGATAAACAGACCGAGCGGCAGCAATTTCGCCAGCGTTGCCACCAGGTTGATGCTGGCCGCCGTTTGTACGCCGCGCAGCACCAGAAAATGCACCACCCACAGCAGAACCGACGCGCCGACGATTGCCTGCCAGGTATTGCCGTCGCCAAACAGACGCCACTCCGGCGTATCGGTGAAGAAACTGAGAGCAGAGAAGACAATGACCAGATAGGAGACGTTGGCAATCACCGCGCACAGCCAGTAGCCCCAGGCCGAGCAGAACCCGATCAGCTCACCGAAACCTTCGCGGGCATAGGTGAAGATGCCGCCATCCAGTTCGGGACGGATACGGGTCAGGATTAGCATGGCAAACGCCAGCAGCAATATCCCGGCCCCGGTAATCGCCCAGCCAATAAGTAACGCCGACGGACTGGCGACAGCGGCCATATTCTGCGGCAGACTGAAAACACCTGCGCCAAGCATTGAGCTTAAAACCAGCGCGGTGAGAGCGCTCAGTCCCAGTTTCTTTTCCATGGTTATCCCGTGGTACAAACGATCGATGGAGAATAATTATTGTGGCAAAGCGCATAAAAATGGTGAAAGCCACTAAGGCGCGGGATTTTACGGAGAGAAGAGACTGCATGCAATGATCAGAGGAAAATTTGTGCCTGATAAAGCGAAAGGCGGCATAAAGCCGCCTTATTTTATGACCGGAGAGCCTTATTTATACAGATCGGCGCTGATGGTCATGTTGTTACCACGTTCCTGCCACTGGCGGGTAATGTGGTAATACTTAGCCCCTTGCTTCGCTGCACGCTTGGCAACCTGATAAGAGACTTCAGTCATGCTGCTGTAGTTGCCGGTGAACTTGATGCTGTCGAACGGCACCATCATGGCCGCCGTGGCTTTGTTCAGCTCTTCAACTTTGGTGCCATCCGGAAGAGTGACAGTGTAACGTCCACCTTTCGTGGATTGCGTTTCGAAGAAACGTCCAACTTCAGAACTCGGCGACGCGGTAGTCGCAACACCTGGAATTTCGACGTTTTTCGCCGCTTCGCCACCGGCAGCTAACGCTGCGCGACCGGCATCGGAATCCGCCGGGATCGCGTCAGGGCTCTGCACCACGCGTTTCTTCGCATCTTTTTTATAGATAAACGCTGTAATGCGCTGGTTGCCGCCCTGGTTCGCATCGATCTGACGCACGATGTAGAAGGCGTAAGCGTCTTTTTCTTTTGCCGCTTTGGTGATGGCATCATTCACTTCCGGCTGGCTGCGGTAGAAACCCTGTACCGTAACGGTATCATACGGTTCCAGCATGACGGCTTCTGATTTTGGCAATTCAACCACGCCATTGATCACGCGGTTCTTGCTGGCTTCCGCTTTCTCGGCGTCGGCTTTGTAGAAGTCTGCAACAACACGCCAGTTACCGCTGTTACCAAAATCAGATGTATCGACAACATAAAATGAGGCGGCGCCTTCTTTATCTGCGCGGCGGTTAACGGCCTTCACCGCATCGCCAATCGCATTAAAACGGCCTGTGACCGTGACACGGTCGTAAGGTTTCAGTGCTGCCGCTTGCTCCGGCGTCAATTCTGTTGCTGCGTTTACGGAAAAAGCCGTCGCAGAAAGAAGTGCGGACGCCAGGAGTGTGTTCTTAAGCTTCATAAAAATAATCCTTCGCCTTGCGCAAACCAGGTACTGGTATTGTTATTGACTAGAAACGTGGCTGATTATTGCATTTAAACCCGGTGACTGTCTGCGTGATTTTTCAATCGACACAGCAGATGAGGTCACAAGGTCGATAACAAATTATGATATGTCGAAAAAATGTTCATTTCACAGTAAAAACTGATGAACGTACTGAATTTTATAAGTTAATTTAATGTTAATTAGTTGATCTGCCGTGGCGCTTAATCATGTTTTGCCGCATCGTATGAGCGATTTATGGGCCTTTCACCACGAATTGAAGGTCATTATCCCGGTCAGAAGGCTGAATCGTTCCTGTTTTGCTGATAACCCGACAAATACTGTTTTTTGGCGCTAGATCACAAGCGCTATTTTCAGTACGTTATAGAGAGTTTGTTACTGTTTTATTTTTCCGGGGTAACCTATACCTCCTGCGTGAAATTGCCTGCGCAATTCCACGTTAACTGACAAACCATCATCAAAAATACCGATGGAAGGGAACATTATGCGAATTGGCATACCAAAAGAACGGTTTACCAATGAAACCCGCGTAGCAGCGACGCCGAAAACGGTTGAGCAACTGCTGAAGTTGGGTTTCACCGTCGCGGTTGAGAGCGGCGCGGGTGGACTGGCGAGTTTTGACGATAAAGCTTTTGTAGAAGCGGGCGCGGAAATTGTCGATAGCAGCGCTGTCTGGCAATCAGAGATCATTCTGAAGGTTAACGCACCGGAAGAGGCAGAAATTCCGTTACTCAATCCGGGCACCACGCTGGTCAGCTTTATCTGGCCTGCGCAGAATCCAGAGTTAATGCAAAAGCTCGCCGAGCGTAATGTGACGGTGATGGCAATGGATTCTGTACCGCGTATTTCACGTGCGCAGTCGCTGGATGCATTAAGCTCGATGGCAAACATTGCCGGTTATCGGGCGATTGTGGAAGCCGCGCACGAGTTTGGCCGCTTCTTTACCGGGCAGATCACCGCTGCGGGTAAAGTCCCTCCAGCCAAAGTGATGGTGATCGGGGCCGGTGTTGCTGGTCTGGCTGCCATCGGCGCTGCGAACAGCCTGGGCGCGATTGTGCGTGCCTTTGACACCCGTCCGGAAGTGAAAGAACAGGTCCAGAGTATGGGCGCTGAATTCCTCGAACTGGATTTCAAAGAGGAAGCGGGAAGCGGTGACGGTTACGCCAAAGTGATGTCTGAAGCGTTTATCAAAGCGGAAATGGCGCTGTTTGCTGCGCAGGCAAAAGAGGTCGACATTATTGTCACCACCGCGCTGATTCCGGGTAAACCAGCACCGAAACTGATCACCCGCGAAATGGTTGATTCCATGAAAGCGGGCAGCGTGATTGTCGATCTGGCGGCGCAAAACGGCGGGAACTGCGAATACACCGTCGCCAATCAGGTCACAACCACGGCCAACGGCGTTAAGGTGATCGGTTATACCGACTTGCCAGGGCGTCTGCCGACACAGTCTTCACAGCTGTACGGCACCAACCTTGTTAATCTGCTTAAACTGCTGTGCAAAGAGAAAGACGGCAATATCACCGTTGATTTCGACGACGTGGTCGTGCGTGGCGTCACGGTCGTGCGTGAAGGCGAAATTACCTGGCCGGCGCCGCCGATTCAGGTATCTGCTCAACCGCAGGCCGCTGCGAAAGCCGCACCGGTTGCAAAAGAGCCGGAAAAACCGGCATCGCCGTGGCGTAAATACGCGCTGATGGCGCTGGTGATCATTCTGTTCGGCTGGCTGGCAGACGTCGCGCCGAAAGAGTTCCTCGGTCACTTTACGGTGTTCGCACTGTCTTGCGTGGTGGGCTACTACGTGGTCTGGAACGTCTCTCATGCTCTGCATACGCCGCTGATGTCCGTGACCAATGCCATTTCGGGGATCATCGTGGTTGGCGCGCTATTGCAGATTGGCCAGGGCGGCTGGGTTAGCTTCCTGAGCTTCATCGCGGTCCTGATTGCCAGCATCAATATTTTCGGTGGCTTCACCGTGACTCAGCGCATGCTGAAAATGTTCCGGAAAAACTAAGGGGTAACACATGTCTGGAGGATTAGTTACAGCTGCATACATTGTTGCCGCGATCCTGTTTATTTTCAGTCTGGCGGGACTTTCAAAACATGAAACGTCTCAGCAGGGTAACAACTTCGGTATCGCCGGGATGGCGATTGCGCTGATTGCCACGATTTTTGGCCCGGACACCGGCAACGTTGCCTGGATCCTGGTGGCAATGATCATCGGCGGCGCGATTGGTATTCGTCTGGCGAAGAAAGTTGAAATGACCGAAATGCCGGAACTGGTGGCGATTCTGCACAGCTTCGTCGGCCTGGCTGCGGTACTGGTCGGCTTCAACAGCTATCTGTATCACGAAGCGGGCCTTGAGCCGATTCTGGTTAATATTCACCTGACCGAAGTGTTCCTTGGCATCTTTATCGGTGCGGTGACCTTTACCGGTTCAGTGGTGGCATTTGGTAAGCTGCGCGGCAAGATCTCTTCTAAACCGCTGATGCTGCCGAACCGTCACAAAATGAACCTCGCGGCGCTGGTGGTCTCTTTCCTGCTGCTGGTGGTTTTTGTCCGTACCGAAAGCGTTGGCTTGCAGGTCCTGGCACTGCTGGTGATGACCATTATTGCGCTGGCGTTTGGCTGGCACCTGGTGGCGTCCATTGGCGGGGCGGATATGCCGGTCGTGGTCTCCATGCTGAACTCCTATTCGGGTTGGGCGGCGGCGGCGGCGGGCTTCATGCTGAGCAACGATCTGCTGATCGTGACCGGTGCGCTGGTGGGTTCTTCCGGTGCGATTCTGTCTTACATCATGTGTAAGGCGATGAACCGCTCGTTCATCAGCGTGATTGCAGGGGGCTTTGGTACCGATGGTACGGCGTCCAGTGGTGATGAAGAAGTGGGCGAACACCGTGAGATCAGCGCAGAAGAGACTGCGGATATGCTGAAAAACTCGCATACGGTGATCATCACCCCGGGCTACGGCATGGCGGTGGCGCAGGCACAGTATCCGGTCGCGGAAATTACCGAGAAGCTGCGCGCGCGCGGTATCAAGGTACGTTTCGGCATCCACCCGGTGGCAGGTCGTCTGCCTGGTCACATGAACGTACTGCTGGCGGAAGCGAAAGTGCCTTACGACATCGTGCTGGAAATGGACGAGATCAACGATGATTTCGCCGATACCGACACCGTGTTGGTTATTGGCGCGAATGATACCGTGAACCCGGCGGCGCAGGACGATCCAAACAGTCCTATCGCTGGGATGCCGGTGCTGGAAGTGTGGAAAGCGCAGAACGTAATTGTCTTCAAACGTTCGATGAATACCGGCTACGCCGGTGTGCAGAACCCGCTGTTCTTCAAAGAGAACACCCATATGCTGTTTGGCGATGCCAAAGCCAGCGTGGATGCGATTCTGAAAGCGCTGTAATCCGTTGTTCTGTTGAAACGGCCTCTGCGGAGGCCGTTTTTACGTCGGTCACATTTTATTTGCATCGCCTAACAGAATGGCAATACTTTGCCCACCAACGGATTGTTCCAGCGCAATCTTGACGATAATGGTCAGCGGTACCGAAAGCAGCATCCCCACCGGACCCAGCAGCCAACCCCAGAAGATCAACGACAGAAACACCACCAGCGTAGAGAGCCCCAGACCGCGTCCCATGATGCGTGGTTCAAGGATGTTGCCGAACACCAGGTTGATGATCAGATAGCCTGCCAGCACCACCAGCGCATCGTACAGGCCACCAAACGCCAACACCTGAATGATGGGCGGGATCGCCGCCAGCACTGAACCAATGTTTGGGATGTAGTTGAGTGCAAAGGCCAACAGCCCCCAGATAAAGGCGAATCGAACGTCCAGTGCCGACAGCATGCCCCAGACCACCAGTCCGGTGACCAGACTGATTGCCGTTTTCAGCACCAGATAGTGCGATACGCTATCAATGGCGCGCTGAATGGCGGCCATCCCCTCGACCGGACGGACCATAATCTGCTGGAATTTAGTGGGGAGTTGCGGCACTTCCAGCAGCATAAAGACCACCGTCAGCAGGAGTAAAAATATCGATGACATGGCATTGGTTAATTGCGCCAGCAAATTGGTGATCAGGGTCATCGCCGCGTTGGGATCAATATACTTCACCATCTCATCCACGGAGACGCCGATGCCTAAGCGGACCAGCCAGGGCTCGAGGTTTTTCAGCGGAATGACCAGTGAGGAACGATACTGGGGCAGGGTGCGCGCCAGTTCGTTGAGGGACGTTCCGAGGTAAGCCAGCAGTAACACCATCGCCATGACGATGATGATCACCAGCAAGGATATCGCCAGCACGCGTGGAACGCGCAGTTTCACCATCCGCTGTACCAGCGGGCTAAGGACGACGGCAATAAATAACGCCAGAATAAATGGCACAATAATATCTGCCGCAAAGCGGATACCGGTAAGAATGATCACCAGCATTCCCAGCATAATGACGATCTTAAGACCGTTCAGCGTGATGATTGGTTTTGCCATGGAGCGTCCTGTATTTTTTTGCTTGCCGCGTATAATAATGTGATTGTGATCGAATCGTCCTGTGAAAAATCAAACGATTCGGGTAAAGAAGTGAAAAGGTTTTGAGTTAATTCCTGGCCTATGATACAAATCAGGCGTGTTCAACTACCGAGGACAATTATCATCCGCGATGACGAGAAGCAACACTGCGGATAATTGTAATATTATGGACAATATGTTCAGGACGTTTTTTTCTACACAAATTCTTCTTCGCACTTCCTCCTCTTTCCTGCTTGCAGGTGAGCAGCACTGGCGCAACGCGCTTTAGTCCCTTCTTCTGTTCGAGCTGACGCTACGCGTCTGGCTAACTGATTTTATTTTCTGGTTTGCAGCGTTGTGCAAGCCCACAGGATTATATTCTCAAGCAGGAGAAGCACCATGTTTTACTGGATTTTATTAGGTCTGGCGATTGCCGCTGAAATTACCGGCACATTGTCGATGAAATGGGCAAGCGTAAGCGATGACAACAGCGGGTTTATTTTAATGCTGGTGATGATCGCCGCCTCGTATATTTTCCTCTCTTTTGCCGTTAAAAAAATCGCCCTCGGTGTGGCTTACGCATTGTGGGAAGGGATCGGTATTTTATTTATTACGCTGTTTAGCGTGTTGTTATTTGATGAGCCGCTGTCGGTCATGAAAATTGCCGGTCTGGTGACGCTGGTAGTGGGGATCGTGTTGATCAAATCCGGTACCCGCAAGGCGCGTCAGTCAACGAAAGAGGTGACCCATGCAACAGTTTGAATGGGTTCACGCCGCCTGGTTAGGGATGGCGATCGTGCTGGAAATTATCGCCAACGTCTTTTTAAAATTCTCTGACGGCTTTCGTCGGAAATTGTACGGCATTCTCTCGCTGGTCGCGGTACTCGCCGCCTTCAGTGCGCTTTCACAGGCGGTAAAGGGCATTGACCTGTCCGTTGCCTACGCGCTGTGGGGGGGATTTGGTATCGCCGCGACGCTGGCTGCCGGATGGATACTGTTCGGGCAACGTCTGAATCATAAAGGCTGGATCGGCGTTGTGCTGCTGCTGGCTGGCATGGTGATGATTAAACTGGCCTGATGTATCGCTGCCCGCGATTCGCGGGCAGTACAATGCGCCTTATTGTTCCCCGGCCAGCGCATCCAGTTTTTCCCGAAATCCCGTCACCGAGATCGCCCGGTTATCTGCGCGCCAGCGATCTTTCGCCGCCGGGGCGGAACTCTGAACGCCGATTAACTGCCAGCCCGCCTCGGTTTTCAGCATCAGCGGTGAACCGCTGTCGCCCGGCAGCGTGTCGCACTGGTGAGATAACACCGAACTTTGCGCCCAGCCGGTGACGATACAATCCTGATGAGAATAGAGCGTATCCAGATGATCTTCCGGATACCCCGACTGCGTGACCTTGCGTCCGGCCTCTTTGAGTGCGGCGGTTAGTGCCGCTTTATCGCCCTCAAACAACGGTAACGGCGTGATGCCGGAAGGGGGATAGCGCAGAACGATCAGGCCAAAGTCCCATGACGCGGCTGCTGGTGGCACAATCCAGCCGTCGCCATCGGGCTTCAGACGTTTTCCCAGACCGGGATCCACCCGGCCTTCAATACCGTGAATTTCATAACGCCAGAGACCTTTTTTCGAGACAAAACGCAGGACGACGGCTTTATCCGGTTTCCCTTTTGGCGGCGTTAACAAGCAATGTCCGGCAGTGAGCGCCAGATGCGGGGAGATGAGCGTCGCGGTGCAGAGGTTACCGCTGGCGGTTTCCAGTTGTCCGATGGCATCCCACGGCGATTGAGTAGGATCGCTTACCGGCGCGCGATCGTCCTGACCAAAAAATAACGTTTTGATTTCACTGGTCCCGGTATCCGCGTCAGGCTTATCCGCATGCGCAATACCCGATGAAAAGCACAACGAACCCAGTAATACAGTAACGGTTTTACGCATATCACACTCTGTGTGGGTAATTATGATTATTAAAAGAGAACCCTCAGTAATTACTATAGACGTAACGGCGTAAAAGTGAGAGAAAAATCAGAGTACTACGATCAGGAAAGATAAAAGCGGGCGGCTATGAGCGCACATAAAATAAGCGTGATAAGGATGAACTCAAAGCGATAACGGCGCACCATGTTACCCTCCGAAAAAGACGGCGCTAAACCGGGAAAGCGTTCAGCGCCGTTGAAGAATGGCGCAAGGGTTCGCGCCAGTTTACACAGACAGGATTTAAGCAGCCGGTTGAGCGGCAGGCTTAGCGGCCGGTTTCTGGCTGTGTTTTTTGGTGTGCTTTTTAGCGGCTTGAGCTTTCTGTTCAGGGGCCTTTTGCTCAGTCGTGGCTTTGGCTTTTTTCACGTGTTTTTTCGCGGCCTGCGCTTTTTGTTCTGGCGCTTTCTCGGTAGTCGCTTTGTGATGTTTTTTATGATGTGTGGTTTTGGCCGGCGCCGCTTTTGCAGCAGGCGCTGCAGCCGGTGCAGTTGATGTAGTGTCAGCCGCAAACGCCGCAGAAGACAGACCCATAGCAGCGGCAACAACCAGAGCTAATACTTTTTTCATTCTCATACCCTCGATTTGGTTTTTCATTCAACCCCACTGCGGGGCCGTTGAAATCACTATATCGCTGGATGCTGTGCACTTCCGTGAGTCATTGGTTTCGGCGTGTAACGATATGTACAACGCCGGGCGCAGCGGCCCGGCGAGGGGATTTACAGATAGCGAGATTCAAGATGGGCGCGGAAATGACGGCTGCTCAATGCTTCTCCGGTAGCCTGAGTAATCAGCTGCGCCGTGGTAAAGCGACTGCCGTGCTGCCAGATGTTCTGTTGCAGCCAGTCAAACAAGGCGCTGAAATCGCCGCCCGCAATCTGCTGACTGAGATCCGGCAATGCACGATTCGCGGCGCTGAACAACTGTGCGGCATACATCGCGCCCAGCGTGTAAGAAGGGAAGTAACCAAACCCGCCGTCAGTCCAGTGAATGTCCTGCATGCAGCCGTCGCGATAGTTCCCTTTTGTTGACAGGCCCAGCCAGGTCTGCATTTTTTCGTCCCACAGCGCCGGAATGTCGTCCACCTCAATATCGCCATTGATCAATGCGCGCTCAATCTCATAGCGCAGAATGACGTGCGCCGGGTAGCTGACTTCATCCGCATCCACGCGGATAAAACCGGGTTTCACTCGCTGGTTCCAGGCGATGAAGTTTTGCTCTTCAAAGGCAGCCTGATCGCCAAAATAACGCTTCACGGCAGGTAGCAGCCGCCTTAAAAACGCATTGCTGCGTCCTACCTGCATTTCAAAAAACAGACTCTGGGATTCGTGGATCGCGGTGGAACGGGCAAGGGCGACGGGCTGACCCAGCCAGTTACGCGGCAGGTTTTGCTCATAGCGGGCGTGGCCGGTTTCGTGGATCACGCCAAACAGGGCGCTGAGTAATTCGTTTTCGTCATAGCGCGTCGTGATGCGCACATCTTCCGGCACGCCGCCGCAGAATGGATGTGTGCTGATGTCGAGGCGACCGGCGTTAAAATCGAAACCGAGTACAGACATTGTCTCCAGTCCCAGTTCGCGCTGAACGGCAGTTGGGAAGGGGCCAACAGGGGCAATCAGCGACTGCGGCGACTGGCGGGCAACCACGCGGTTAAGCAGATCCGGCAGCCACGATTTGAGATCGGCAAACAGGCCGTCCAGCTGCGCGCTGGTCATGTCCGGCTCGTAAATGTCCAGCAGCGCGTCATAGGGAGAACAACCTTTCACGTCGGCGCGCAGTCTGGCCTCTTCGCGGCTCAGTTTCACGACTTCTTTTAAATTCGCAGAGAATCCCTGCCAGTCGTTGGCAGGACGCTGACTGCGCCAGGCGTGCTCACAGCGACTGCCGGCGAGAGATTTGGCCTCCACCAACGACTCCGGTAACAACGCGGCCTGGGTATGCAGACGCGTCATTTCCCGCAGATTGGCCTGTTCCACATCATTGAGATCCTCCTGGGCGGCAGCGGCAAGCCATTGCGCCACTTTCGGTTCGGTCAGGATTTGATGTTCCAGAACGCTCAGTTCCGCCAGCGCTTCACCCCGCGCCGCACTGCCGCCGGGTGGCATCATGGCGAACATATCCCAACTGGCGATGGCGGAGAGGTGCGAGAAGCGAGAGAGACGCAGGAAGGTGCGGGTAAGTTGTTGATAGTTTTTGTTGTCCATGTAACCTCTTCGACGTAACAGGCGGGTTGAGTTCCCCCACCATAATGGGTAGTTATGTTTATCGATAGCCTTTTTTATAGTAGCCAACGGGAACATCGTACCCGTTCAATAACAATAAACACACACAGCAAAATGAATCCACTCCACTGGGTTGTCTTTGCTCTTCTGGCACTGGATGCCGTCAGAGAATTGATGGGCTTTTCATCAATCTTAGGAATGTGGTAACCACTGTTGGTTGAGAGGCGAGAAGCCCGGTGAGCCCGGGCTTTTCTTTCAGACTAGACGTGAAGACGGTGATGCAGTCGTGTGCCGACCAGAATAGCCAGTACCAGCATAATCGCGATAAATCCCCCGACGCCGTTCCAGCCATAGTTATGCCAGAACACACCGCCGAGCGTACCGGCGATACTGGACCCCAGATAATAGCTGAACAGATACAGCGAAGAGGCCTGGCCTTTGGCGCGACGCGCACGCGGCCCAATCCAGCTACTGGCCACCGAATGCGCGCCAAAGAATCCGGCTGAAAAGAGCAGCATTCCGGCGAAAATCAGCCACAGCGAACTGAACAACGTCATTAACAAACCGAACAGCATCACGACGGTGGAAAAGAGCATCACCGGACCGCGCCCGTAACGTACCGTCATCGAACCAGCTTTCGGTGAACTCCAGGTTCCGGTCAGATAGGCGACGGAAAGCAAACCGACCACAGCCTGACTGAGTTCCCACGGTGAAAGCATCAGACGATAGCCGATGTAGTTAAACAGGGTGACGAACGACCCCATCAACAGAAAACCTTCGGCAAACAGCAGCGGCAGTCCCTGGTCGCGCCAGTGGATCCGGAAATTAATAAACAGCGTTTTGGGGCGCAGCGACGTGGGCCGGAAGTGGCGTGATTCTGGCAGTATTTTCCAGAACATCAGGGCTGATGCCAGCGCAAAGCAGCCAATAGCAGCCAGCGCAATACGCCAGCTAAAGAAATCGGTAAACACGCCGCTAATCAGACGTCCGCTCATCCCGCCAATCGAGTTGCCGCTGATGTACAACCCCATTGAAAACGCGACAAAACTGGGGTGAATCTCCTCACTCAGATAGGTCATCCCGACCGCCGCCACGCCGCTGAGTGAAAGGCCGATCAGCGCGCGCATCACCAGAATGCCATGCCAGCTGGTCATCATTGTCGAGAGCAACGTACAGCAGGAGGCGAGCAGCAACGCGGTCACCATCACCGGCTTGCGCCCGATGGCATCAGAAAGCGGACCGGTAAACAGCAGACCAACGGCTAACATTCCGGTGGAGATCGACAGTGAAATACTGCTGCTGGCGGGAGATACGCCAAACTCATGGGACAACACCGGCAGAATAGGCTGGACGCAGTACAGCAGGGCGAAAGTCGCCAGTCCGGCAGAAAAGAGCGCCAGCGTGACGCGCATAAAGGCAGAAGTACCGCGTTGAATAAACTGAACCGGCTGAGAAATGCGTTGGTCGTCAATATCGCTCGCCGTCGCGTCATTGACAGTAGTAGTACGACTCACTGGAAATCCTTGCGCAACAAACCCGTGTTTTGAGGGGACGGGCATAACCTTGTTGAGTAGAGTAGGAAAATCTCATTATTCTGTCTAATATATTAATAGTCTCAAATAATACGTTTAAAATATGAATATTGAACTGCGTCACCTTCGTTACTTTGTTGCCGTGGCGGAAGAACTGCATTTTGGGCGCGCCGCAACCCGACTGAACATTTCGCAGCCACCGCTGAGCCAGCAAATACAGATGCTTGAGCAGCAGGTCGGGGCTCGCCTGCTCGCGAGAACTAACCGTAGTGTCGCCCTGACCGCCGCTGGCAAGCAATTTCTCGCCGACAGTCGGCAGATCCTTGGTTTGGTCAATGATGCCGCCGCCCGTGCGGAGCGTCTGCATCAGGGGGAAGCCGGAGAGCTGCGCATCGGTTTTACCTCGTCGGCACCGTTTATCCGCGCGGTGTCGGATACCCTGTCGCTGTTCCGCCAGAAATACCCGGATATGCATTTGCAGACCCGCGAGATGAATACCCGCGAACAGCTGGCGCCGCTGAGCGAAGGGGCGCTGGATCTGGGCCTGATGCGCAATACCCCGTTGCCAGAGAGCTTGCATCATGAGGTGATTTTGCATGAACCGCTGATGGCGATGATCCCCAGGGTTTTCCCGCTTTCGCAAAAGCCGGTGGTGACGCTGGCCGAACTGGCGAAAGAGCCGTTTGTCTTCTTTGACCCGCACGTCGGAACGGGTCTTTATGACGATATTCTCGGCATGATGCGCCGTTACCATTTGACGCCGGTGATTACCCAGGAGGTCGGTGAAGCAATGACGATCATTGGGCTGGTCGCTGCCGGATTAGGGGTGTCGATCCTTCCGGCCTCGTTTAAAAAAGTGCAGCTCAATGAGATGTGTTGGGTACCGATTGCGGAAGACGATGCGGTTTCGGAAATGTGGCTGGTCTGGTCAGCGCATCATGAACCAAGCCAGGCGGCGCTACGCTTTCGTCAGCAATTAATTCAGGCCGTCAGGAACGCTTAAATTAATTTAATAACGGCTGAAAATGTGCAGTTAATCACACGGCTAAGTAAAAAGTTGACGTTGTGTATTGAAGTGCTTCACCATAGCCTACAGATTATTTCGGAGCGCGAAAATAAAGGGAGTCAGAGGTGGTTGCTGATAGTCAGCCTGGGCACATCGATCAAATAAAGCAGACCAATGCGGGCGCCGTTTATCGGCTGATTGATCAGCTGGGACCGGTATCGCGTATTGATCTTTCGCGTCTTGCGCAACTGGCACCCGCCAGTATCACGAAGATTGTGCGTGAAATGCTGGAAGCGCATCTGGTCCAGGAACTGGAAATTAAAGAAGCGGGGAGTCGCGGACGCCCGGCAGTGGGGCTGGTGGTGGAAACCGAAGCCTGGCACTATCTGTCCCTTCGCATCAGTCGTGGAGAAATCTTTCTCGCCCTGCGCGATCTCAGCAGCAAGCTGGTCGTGGAAGACTGTCTTGAACTGCCGCTCAACGATGAAACGCCGTTGCTGGCGCGTATTGTCACGCTGGTCGATCAGTTTTTTATTCGTCATCAGCAGAAGCTCGAACGTCTGACTTCCATTGCCATTACCTTACCCGGCATTATCGATACCGAGAATGGGATCGTGCATCGTATGCCGTTTTATGCCGATGTGAAAGAGATGCCGCTCGGTGATACGCTGGCGCAGCACACCGGCGTGCCGGTCTACATTCAGCATGATATCAGCGCCTGGACGATGGCAGAGGCGCTGTTTGGCGCGTCCCGCGGTGCGCGCGATGTCATTCAGGTGGTCATCGATCATAACGTTGGCGCCGGGGTGATTACCGACGGTCATTTACTGCATGCGGGTAGCAGCAGCCTGGTGGAGATTGGCCACACTCAGGTCGATCCTTACGGAAAACGCTGCTACTGCGGCAACCACGGCTGTCTGGAAACCATCGCCAGCGTGGAAAGTGTGCTGGAGCTGGCGCAACTGCGACTGGCGCAATCCATGAGCTCTTCGCTTCACGGCCAGCCGTTGACGGTCGATTCGCTGTGTCAGGCGGCGTTGCAGGGTGATTTGCTGGCAAAAGACATTATCAGCGGCGTGGGGACCCACGTTGGCCGTATCCTTGCCATTATGGTCAATCTGTTCAATCCGCAAAAAATACTGATTGGATCGCCGCTCAGTAAAGCCGCAGACGTGTTGTTTCCGGCGATTGCGGACAGCATCCGCCAGCAGGCGCTACCGGCCTACAGTAAAAATATGGTCGTTGAGAGCACACAGTTTTCTAATCAGGGGACAATGGCGGGAGCCGCGCTGGTAAAAGACGCGATGTATAATGGTTCTTTGTTGATTCGTCTATTACAGGGTTAACATTTTTTAACTGTTCTACCAAAAATTGCGCTAACTCAAGCTGATTCCACCGGGCATACCTTAGACTTTCTCCACTGTATTATTTTCCTGGCTTATATTTTCGAAGCATAACGGTGGAGTTGGTGATGCTGAAGCGTTTCTTTATTACAGGTACAGACACTTCTGTTGGGAAGACGGTTGTTTCCCGCGCATTGCTACAAGCGTTAGCGTCGGGAGGGAAAAGCGTTGCGGGATATAAACCGGTTGCGAAGAGCAGCAAAGAGACGCCCGAAGGGTTACGCAACCGGGATGCGCTGGTGCTGCAAAGTGTGTCGACGCTGGAATTACCCTATGAGGCGGTTAACCCCATCGCCCTGAGCGAAGATGAAAGTAGCGTGGCCCACAGTGGCCCAATCAATTACACATTGCTTTCTAACGGGCTGGCTAGCCTGAGCGAAAAGGTTGATCATGTCGTGGTTGAAGGCACGGGTGGCTGGCGCAGCCTGATGAACGATCTGCGTCCACTGTCCGAATGGGTGGTGCAGGAGCAGTTACCGGTGTTGATGGTGGTCGGTATTCAGGAAGGCTGTATTAACCATGCGCTGCTGACGGCTCAGGCGATCGCCAATGACGGTTTACCGCTGATCGGTTGGGTCGCTAACCGTATTAATCCGGGTCTGGCACATTACGCAGAGATTATCGATGTACTGAGCAAAAAACTGCCAGCACCGCTGATTGGCGAACTGCCTTATTTACCGCGTGCCGAGCAGCGTGAACTCGGACAGTACATTCGCCTGTCAATGCTGGGTAGCGTGCTGTCGGTTGACAGAATCATGGCGTAACGTTCCCGACAGGACAGACGCAAACACCCAGGCCTTCAATAAACCGGGGAGCAGACGATACTCCCCGGTCATTTCACAACCCCTCACTCTTCGTGAATGTTCAACGCCCGGCGGGTGCGTCCTGAGCTGAGATAATCGGCGATGTAATCCTGTGAGATCTCACCGTTGTAGCGTCCTTCCTCGTCAACGATCGGCATCCAACTGGTATTACTTTCATACAGTTTGGAGAGCACAATCCGCAGGTTATCTTCGGCTTTACCGGTAATGCGGAAGGGATGAAGGATATCTGCGCAGGTGCCGCTTGCCTGGCGCGCCTCGCGACGTTTCACAAAGCCCAGTGGTTTTCCTTCGCCATCCACCACCGTAATGGCGCGAATATCGTTGTCATCCATAATGCCAAAGGCTTCCTTCAGCGACGTGGACGGCTGAGCAGTCAGCGTCGGTTGTTGATCGGTCACATCGCCCGCCGAAACCAGCAGCAGACGCTTAAGCGTGCGGTCCTGACCGACGAATGAACCGACAAAATCGTTGGCCGGTTTGGCCAGCAGTTCATCGGGGCTGGCGCACTGGACAATCCGTCCCTGACGGAACACGGCAATGCGATCGCCAAGTTTCAGCGCCTCATCGATATCATGACTCACCAGCATCACGGTTTTTTTCAGCGCACGTTGCATCTCAAGGAACTGATTCTGGATCACTTCGCGGTTGATGGGGTCGACGGCGCCAAACGGCTCGTCCATCAGCAGGACCGGCGGATCCGCCGCCAGGGCGCGAATCACGCCAATACGCTGTTGCTGACCGCCGGACATTTCTTTCGGATAGCGATGCAGAAACTTTTTGGCATCCATCGCCACCATTTCCATTAATTCTTCGGCGCGGCTTTTACAGCGGGCTTTGTCCCAGCCCAGCATGCGGGGGACGACCGTGATGTTCTCTTCAATCGTCATATTGGGAAACAGGCCAATCTGTTGGATCACATAGCCAATATTACGGCGCAGGGTCACGGTATCCATCTCATTGGTATTTTCACCGTTTATCAGGATGTTGCCACTGCTCGGGGTAATCAGGCGGTTAATCATCTTCAGGGTGGTGGTCTTACCGCAGCCCGACGGCCCCAGCAGAACACACATTTCTCCCTCCGGCACGTTCAGATTAACGTTATCGACGGCCTTCAGCGGCTGACCCTTTTTCTGTGAAAATTGTTTGGTGAGGTTTTCCAGTTTTATCATTATCGTATCCCCTTAGGTGTCAGAACGACTTGCAGGCGGTGTAACAGCCAGTCGAGCACAATCGCTAAAAAACAAATCATCAATGCACCGGCAATCAGCATGCGAATGTCGCTGCCGCCGATGCCGTTCAGTAACAGTAATCCCAGGCCGCCTGCGCCGATCACCGCGGCAATTGCCATGACGCCGATATTCATGACCACGGCGGTGCGGATACCGCCGAAAATCACCGGTAATGCCATCGGGATCTCCACCCAACGCAGGCGCTGCAAGAAGGTCATGCCGATACCGCGACCCGCTTCGCGTAAGCCCGGCGGGAGGTTGTCCAGCGCGGTATGGGTGTTACGCACGATAGGCAGCAGCGAGTAAAGAAACACGGCGGTAATGGCGGGCAGTGCGCCAATTCCGTGACCAATCAGCGAAAACAGGGGGATCATCAACCCGAATAGGGCGATAGAGGGAATCGTCAGCAGCAGCGTCGCGACGCTTAACACCGGCGTTGCCAGCCATTTGTGGCGGACAATCAGGATCCCCAGCGGCACGCCAATCACAATCGCCAACCCAACCGCCAGCGCCACTAGCCACAGATGCTGATAGGTGAGCATCGCCAGATAACCCGCGTTATCCATCATGTAGTGAATCGTATCCATATGCGCTCCTTACAGCAGGTTCTTTTGTTGCAGGAATTCACGAGCAACCTGCTGAGGTGACTGGTGATCGATATCGACCTTCGCATTCAGCGAACTGATCACGTCATTGTTCAACTGGGCCGAGAGGGTATTGAGCGCCTCAGCAAGTCCCGGATGGGCTTCCAGCGTCTCTTTACGCACCACCGGCGTGACAGCGTAACTTGGGAAGAAGCCCTTATCATCCTCCAGTACTTTGAGATCAAACCCTTTCACACGGCCGTCAGTGGTGTAGATGAGACCAGCGTCAACAAAGCCATCACGTACGGCGTTGTAAACCAGTCCGGGGTCCATCTGGCGGATTTGCGGCCGGTCGAGATCCATCTGATAGGCCTGCTGCAACGGCTTCATTCCGTCGCTACGTCCGGCAAATTCCAGGTCGAGACCCAGCAGCCAGTTGTTATCGGGATCGGTCTGGCGAATGTGTTCAATTTTCGCCACCATCTCCGACATGGTGTTGATGTTCTCCGCTTCGGCACGTTTGCGCTGCATGGCGAAGGCGTAGGTGTTGTTCATATCTGCCGGTTTCAGCCATACCAGTCCCAGTTTGGCATCAAGGCGTTTTACCGTGTCGTATGACTCCTGCGGGTTCATTCGCTTATTGATGTGGTTGAAAATAATCAGTGAAGTGCCGGTGTATTCCCATGTCATATCAATCTGTTTATTGATCATTGCATTACGCGAAATCACTGTGGCGATATTGGTCTGCGGCTGAACCTGAAATCCCTTTTTTTGCAGATACTGAACGGTCATTGCCGAGAGAATGTGCTGCTCGGTAAAACTTTTGGTGGCAAGAATAATCGGGGCCGCCTGAGCCTGGGTGCTGATGAACAGCGCGGCGGCGAACCATCCCAGCCATTTTTTCTTGAGATTCATTTAGCGCTCCTTGTTCTTATCATTGCCATCAGGCCGTATGGGGGCTCAGGACGCGCCCAAGCCAGGCGAGCAGACTGTCGAGGATCAGGGCGAATAGCGCGGTGGCGGTGGCTCCCAGAATCAATGTCGGGAAGTCGTTAAGATAGATGCCAGGGAAAATCAATTCGCCGTAGCTGCTGGCGCCAATCAGAAACGCCAGCGGGGCAGTACCGACGTTGATCGCCGTGGCAATGCGAATCCCGGAAAGTATTACCGGCCAGGCGTTGGGGATTTCTACCTGACGCAACCGTTGCCATTTCGTCATACCGATGCCTTTTGCCGCTTCAATCAGCGACGACGGTACAGAACTCAATCCTGCCCAGGTGTTACGCACAATCGGGAGCAACGACGCCAGAAACAGCGCAACGATGGCAGGCATGTCACCAATGCCGATAATCACCATCGCCAGCGCGAGAACGGCCAGCGGGGGCAGTGTATTGCCAATATTGAAGATCTGCATGACATATTCGGCAATACCGCGGGCGGCGGGGCGACTAAGCAAAATACCGCTTGGAATACCGACCAGCAGGGCAAAAAACATCGAGGTAAGGACCAAAATCAGGTGCTGTTGACCGAGATAAAGCAAATCAACCTGACGCGATTTGAGGGTATCGATGCCAATTCCCCATACCAGCAGCGCCAGTAGCAGAATGATGGCAATACTAAAGCCCAGCACGCGGGTTAACGTGGATGTGTGCATTGCAGTGTGTCTCCCTGTTTGCATGCGTTATGGCGGCGAAAAATCGTCGCATGTTGTTATGCCATGGTTTGGCAGGGTGTTTTGAGCTATAGCAACAGGGTGGGAAGGATTCCAGCGGGAAGGTGAATTAGATACGCAGACGATTAATCGCCAAACGCGATTTGGCCTTATGCCGTAAAGGATAAGCAGGGTATGTAAAGAATTGTCTTAAAAACGCTGATAAAAAGTGACGCTGTAACAATTAAAAATAATGCAGGTATCAGAAAAGGCAGGAAAAACCTGCCTTATAAACGTTAGCGGAACAGCGTTTTTTCCGCGATCGGCATCAATAACTGAGACTGCCACTGTGCCAGAGTATGGCGGGCCAGTTCACCAAGCGCCTGATAAAAAGGATGTCCGGCGTTCTCAATGAACACGTCGAGAAAGCGGAATGACCAGGGGAACAGATGCCAAGCCAGCAGTTGTTCGCATTCGCTGTGTCGGCCACTTTCCGCCAGCCATGCCGCCATCAGCAATAACGAGCCGAAATGATCTTCGGGTTCGTTCTGCTCTGTCTCGACGTGAATACCGTTGTCGCGCATCCACTGACGCAGGGCCAGCGTCGATTCGCCAAACAGGACATTTTCACGATCTAGCCAGACCGATCCCCAGGGCGGCGACGGTAACGCGTAGGGTCCCACGAACAGGCGCTGGAATGCCTCGGGAAGTGACTCATCGCTGACGCGTGTAAAGTCCGTTGCCAGCGGGGACAGGGTTTCCGCTGCCAGCGGCCATTGTGTCTGCCAGTCATCAGCGGTTAACGCTGACACCAGAGGCGCGGCTTCGGCGCTGTCGGGGGCATAGTAAAACAGCGCCCCCAGCACGCGTGCCGTCATCGCAAAATCATCACGTTGAGTAAAATCAGTCATCTGAAACATCCTGAAAAGTGCGGGTTTCCCCGCACGGATTTGTTAACCTGCCACCGCCATACCGACGGTCATGTGCAGGCCATAAAACAGGCCGCGGCCAATGATTTCGCCGCCAAGTACGAGGAGCAGCCCCAACAGCAACCCGGCGACATGCGGCTCTTTACGGCGTACCAGCGGGCAGATCCAGCAGCCCAGTCCGGCAGCGACCAGCACCACGTGCCATACCTGCAGAGAGGCGTAATCCGGCACCAGCGCGGAAGCCTGCTGAACCGAACTGTGAATGGTTGCCAGCGACATGCCCTGCAGGACGATGACCGCCACGCTGACCAGCAAGGCCAGCACGCTGATACTGGCAAACAGGGTACCATTAAAGGTGACGCGGGACGCCCGCAGCAGCAATGCTGCGAACAGCGGGCCGCTGAGCAACACCGTCAAGAAGAACGCCAGCGTCGTATAGCCAGTATACCAGGTCGGCACGGTATCAATCAGGTAAACGCGGGTCATCGCCCAGACGAAGACGATCCCCAGTACCATGCTGACCAGCAGCCAGAATTTCCCCAGCGCGAGCGGCATTTTACCCAGAACGGCGACCAGCCACCAGATTCCACCTACGGCGAAAAAGACGGAGCCAGCGGCAATTTCATTACTCAACCCGGATGCGCCAATGCGATTGAGGGAGTTAAATGCCCGCATCGGCGACCCCAGGTGCATGATTGACGCCAGGAATCCCAGCCCCATCACCAGCCAGAGGAAAAACATGCTGCGAACCAGACGTTGCCGGGCGGCGGCATCGTCTTTCATTGCCAACCAGCCAAGTCCACTAACAATCAGCGCGCCTACGACGCACTGGCCGAGTACGGTAAACAGCACCAGCGGCCATTCATGCCATCCATTTCCCATTTTACACCTCCTTCGGATTCGCCAGATAACCGGTGGTATCCCCGGTCGGGCGGCTGTTGGCATTCGGTTTGATCACAATACTTGGCTTCGTAAAGTGCGCGCCAGGCAGCGGAGCAACCGCCGCCAGATCGCCGTGTTTCTGACGCAGTTCGTCGACAGGACCGAAATCCAGCGCACGCAGCGGACAAGACTCGACACAGATTGGTTTCTTGCCTTCCGCCACCCGGTCATGACAGCCGTCGCATTTGGTCATGTG
>NZ_CP070239.1:3859463-3863783 GCF_016906145.1 Citrobacter sp. MGH 55 | reverse complement strand
GCCGCGTTGTACTGCGGCGCGCCGTACGGACAGGCCATATGGCAATAACGACAGCCGATGCAGACATCTTCATCCACCACCACAAAGCCGTCTTCCCGTTTGTGCATCGCCCCGCTCGGGCAGACCTTGGTACAGGCCGGGTCTTCGCAGTGGTTACAGGCAATAGAGAGATAGTAGGCAAACACGTTCTGGTGCCAAACGCCATTGTCTTCCTGCCAGTCTCCGCCCGCATATTCATAAATGCGACGGAAGCTGACATCCGGGGTTAAATCCTTGTAGTCCTTGCAGGCCAGTTCGCAGGTTTTGCACCCGGTGCAATGGCTGGAATCAATAAAAAATCCATACTGAGTTGTCATCGGTTACTCCTTAGACCTTTTCAACCTGAACAAGATTACTGTGCGAAGGATTGCCTTTGGCCAGCGGCGAAGGGCGGTGCGACGTCAGGATGTTAATGGAGCCGCCGTGGTCTATTTGATCACCAAACATGTCGGCTTTGAGCCACGCACCCTGACCGATGGCCGTGACGCCGGGCAGAATGCGTGGGGTCACTTTGGCAGGGATCAGCATCTGACCGTTATTGTTAAACACCCGGACGGTGTCGCCGTGTTGAATCCCACGCGCACTGGCATCGATCGGGTTAATCCAGATCTCCTGTGGGCAAGCTTGTTGCAGGACATCAATGTTGCCGTAACTGGAGTGAGTGCGCGCCTTGTAATGGAATCCGGTGAGCTGCAGCGGGTACGTTTTGCGGATCGGATCGTCCCAGCCGTCAAAACCGGGTGCATAGGCGGGCAAAGGATGGATTATCTCATCCTGCTTCAGTTCCCAGGTATTGGCGATAGTGGCCAGTCGCGCAGAGTAAATTTCAATTTTCCCTGACGGCGTTTTCAGCGGGTTAGCAGTGGGGTCTTCACGGAAGGCGCGGAAGGCGACGTAATGTTCTTCCGGGCATTTTTTCTTGAAGATACCGGTTTGCTTCATCTCTTCGTAATCCGGCATTTCTGGATTGCGTTCTTTGGTCTTCGCATGCAGGTATTTCACCCATTCATGCTGCGAGCGTCCTTCAGTGAATGTCTGGTAGACGTCCGGGCCGAGTCGGCGGGCGATTTCACTGAGCATCCAGTAGATCGGTTTTCTTTCAAACTTCGCTGAAGTCGCGGGCTGACCGAGGATCACATAGCCCATGTTGCCGGCGGATTCGTGAGAAATCAGGTCTTCCTGCTCGGTCGGCATTAAATCCGGCAGCAGAATGTCGCAGTACTTCGCCGATGCCGTCATGAAATGTTCGATGCCGACAATCATTTCGCACTTGCTGTCGTCCTGTAGCACATCATGAGTGTGGGCGATATTGCCATGCTGGTTAATCAGCGTATTACTGGCGTAACACCACATGAATTTGATGGGAACATCCAGCTTGTCTTTACCGCGTACGCCGTCGCGTGTGGCGGTCATTTCGGTGCCGTGATCGATAGCGTCGGTCCAGGTGAAGACGGAGATTTGCGTTTTCACCGGGTTATCAAGCATCGAAAACCATTCCACACCGAGATCCCAGGTGCCTTCACGGACGCCTGAGTTGCCGCCGTTGATACCGACGTTACCGGTGAGCACCGACAGCATGGCGATCGCCCGCGCGGTTTGCTCGCCGTTGGAGTGACGCTGAGGTCCCCAGCCCTGGCAAATATAGGCCGGCTTCGCCGAACCAATTTCACGTGCCAGTTGAATGATTTTATCCGCCGGAATACTGGTGATATGAGAAGCCCATTCCGGGGTTTTGGCAACGCCGTCCGGGCCTTCACCGAGGATATAGGCCTTGTAATGCGCGTTACGCGGCGCGTCGGCAGGCAGGGTGGTTTCATCGTAGCCGACGCAATATTTGTCGAGGAACGGTTTATCGACCAGATCTTCCGTAATCAGCACCCAGGCAATCGCAGCCGCCAGTGCGCCATCCGTACCGGGGCGGAT
Source organism: Citrobacter sp. MGH 55 (assembly GCF_016906145.1). Classification (NCBI taxonomy): domain Bacteria; kingdom Pseudomonadati; phylum Pseudomonadota; class Gammaproteobacteria; order Enterobacterales; family Enterobacteriaceae; genus Citrobacter; species Citrobacter sp. MGH 55. The sequence goes on along the minus strand of NZ_CP070239.1, from coordinate 3,861,821 downwards.
GGGCAGCCATTCGTCTTCACGTCCGGCGGCGGTGTCGTTATAGCGTGGATCGATCACTATCATTCGCGCATTTGAACGTTCGCGAGCCTGTTCAACATAATAAGTGACGCCGCCGCCACTCATGCGGGTTTCCGCTGGGTTGTTGCCAAACATCACCACCAGTTTCGTGTTGGCAATGTCATCCGGGCTGTTGCCATCGTTACTGCCAAACATGTAGCTCATGGCGGCGCTGATTTGCGCGGTACTGTAACTGCCATAACGGCTAAGATAGCCACCACAGGAGTTCATCAGACGGTAAGGGACGTTGGAGTTGGTAATGTTGCCGCCGTCGACGCCGGTGCCGTACAGTACGTGAACCGCCTCATTGCCATACGCTTTCAGGATCCGCTTCAGGTTGTCGCCGATGGTATCCAGCGCTTCATCCCAGGAGATACGCTCAAATTTCCCTTCGCCGCGTTTACCAACACGTTTCATTGGATATTTCAGACGGTCCGGATGGTTCATGCGGCGACGTATTGAGCGACCGCGCAGACAGGCGCGAACCTGGTGGTTTCCGTACTCATCGTTGCCGGTAGTGTCAGATTCAACCCAGTAAACGGTGTCATCTTTAACATGCAGACGCAGCAGGCAGCGACTTCCGCAGTTGACGGTACAGGAACTCCAGACCGCTTTTTCTTCGACCGGCGCTGGCGTCATGCCGTCGGCGGCGCGGGCGATACGGGTGAAAGGAAGGGTGAAAGCACTACTGGCAAGCGCAAGGCTGCCAATAGCGGATGATTTCACCAGACTACGGCGGCTGATATTGGCCTTCATGAGGGCCTCAGGCGTGGTGATTTTCATGGTTGCTCACTTTGCTAATGTCAAAAACTGGCCTGGTTGCTTCCTTGTCCGGGGAACAGCCATTCGCATTTTTTCTGTTTTAATCAACGTGGTGTGGAGGGCGTTGTGCTGATGCCGCACCTTCAAAACAGATCGCTGTATAATATTTTCTATATCGATATCAGAGACATGCTAAACAGAAATGAATTTTACCCCTTAATGAGTAGGGGTTATTAATGCATATCAAAGTGAGGGGAACCCTCCGTTGCCGGAGGGGAAAAAAAAGGCGGAATTACTGGGGTTCGGCGTTGGCGCCTTCCTGAGAAGGCGTGGTGCTGGCAGGGGCATTACCACTGCTGGTCCGGGTGTAGAGAATTTTATGGGTGTCGTTGGCGCAGTGTCCGACGACCTGTGAGTCCGGCTGATCGGCCTGATCGTTTGGTACGATGCTCAGGGTGAAGTTGGCCTCCGGCACGCCGTTATTGATGATGCGCTGCTCAATATCACTCTTGACGCGTTCGCAGGAGTCAGGGGCGGCAAAAACCAGCGGGGAGGCGGTCAGCAGAATGCCTGTCAGTAGTCCTCGGGATAATTTCATCATCAGCTCCATTGTTGAGATGCTCATAATAAGCATAGCATTGCGAGTGTAAGCATTTGTCATGGCCGCCAACCTGTTGATGAATCTGAAAGATCGCTTTGCTCCCTAAAAACACAAACCCTGACAAGGTCAGGGTTTGTGATAAATCTCCATGTCGCCATGGGGGAAGGGATTAGAAGCTGTATTTCAGCCCCAGCATACCTTGCGTATCTTTGTATCCGTTATCACCAATCTGTTGGGCAACGTTACCCCACAGGGTGACGTTCTTCGTCAGTTGGCCTTCAACACCGGCTTTCAGCTCRCCRATATTGCGGYTGCCTTTCACGTCGTTGCTGATGTCGTCCATCTGTACGCTGTAATTCTGCGTGTTGTGGAKCCAGTTGGCTTCGACRAACGGCTGRAAGGTGCGGYCTTTGCCGTCATCCATGGCGTTATGGCCTTGCAGRTAGGCTTTGACGCCAAGACGCGTTTGCAGGTTGCCGTCGGTTTTATCCACCACACGGGTGCCGTTTTTCTCAACGTGCGTATCRGCCTGCACGTCCATCCAGGTGATTTGCGCTTTAGGCTGGATGTACAGCGCMTTACGCTCGCTGAATTCGGCCAGYTTCCAGGTGTAGCCYGTTTCGACAGAGGCGGTGATACCGYYCGAGTCATATTYTTCAGAYGCCAGRCCCTGTCCGGACACGGTGTTGTCAAACCAGTTRTAGAGCAKCCAGCCATCGACATACGCACCGGTTTTATCGGCGTCGTTGGCATACCAGGTGCCGTACAGACCGGCGCTGTARCCGCTGATYTCCCCRCGAGAKSWGTAGCCGGTSAGGCTGGAGTGGCTGCGGCTCTTRCTGTTGGCGTAACCGGCCATCAGACCCAGATGCCAGCGATCCAGACCGTCGGTGCTCCATTGTGCGATATCACCGCCCAGTTGCATCACGTAGCGGTTA
>NZ_CP070239.1:3813855-3859364 GCF_016906145.1 Citrobacter sp. MGH 55 | reverse complement strand
TCGGTGTACTGGGTTTCACCCAGACGATCGTGAAGCCGGGTGGTGAACAGCGTGTTGGCGGCAAGGGTGTTCGCCAGATAGCTGCCGGTTTCCGGGCGATACTGATGTTCACCAGGCTGGGGAATAGGCTGCTCTGGCGTTTCCGGTGAGGCTGGCGCGGGTTCATCTGGCGGTAACGGAGTCGGAATCGCCTCGCTGGTCAGATGCCAGTTCTGGCTGTTCTTTTTAATGATGTTGTAATCGTAAGCACCCGCGACGATACGACCTTCTTTGACGAAGGTCCCGTTAGAGGCACCTTCCACTTCCACAATGGGAATACCTTCTACCGTCTGGGAACCGCCGCCGCCAGCGTTGGTGACGCTGACACGTGTAGTGCCACTGGTGTCACCACGGACAATCATTTTATCAGTCGCGGAAAGGTCATCACCCAGTACGGTACGCAAGGCCAGCAGACCGTTGTTACCCGCGTAGTTGCCCGCGATGGTTAACGTGGTCGGCGTAAAGGCCGCTCTGGCTTGTGATGGGGAGGAGAGCGTTACTGTACCTGCCAGATCCAGCGAGTTCAGGGTTTGCGAATAACCATTGAGATCCAGACTGGCGCCTTCGCTGACGGTGTAATCTGACGCGGCGCTAAACGTATTCTCTGCACCTGCGCGGAGCGTCCCTCTGGAGACAAGCGTGTTACCGCTGTAGGTATTGGCTCCTGTCAGCGTGGTGATACCGGACCCAACATGATTGACTTCACCATTACCGTAGATTCGTGATGCCAGCACGAAGTCCTGACTGGAGTGGTTAAAGTTCAGAAGAGCGGTGCTTAAGCCGCTGTTATTCATTAGATAAATTCGTGACGCCTCAATGTTACCCGCCGCCTGTTCGGCTTCGCCCTGCGCGCCGCCGATATTTAAAATCCCGGTACTACCGTTGCCATAGGCGAGACGGATCAACGATCCGGACTTAACGGTTGCCCCATTGCTGACGGTGAGGATCCCCTTCGCGGTGTTATTCGCTGTAGAGAATCCACCCAGATTGATGGCCGTTGCCACATCCAGGGTGGAGCCCGCGCCGTCGACCAATGTTTCACCAAAACCGTTGCGATTACTATTATCTGTCACGCCGACGTAGCCAATACTCATGTGCTCCGTCGTTGAGAGTTTACCACCATTGGTAATCAATAATTTACCGTGATTCTGATCCCCAACGATAATATGGTTGGTCGCAACGGATGAATTAGCACCGTCGATGGAAAGTAGACCCTCTCCCGTTTCGTAAAATTCGCCAACGCGTAATCCAGCAATACCTGTGATTTTGCTACCGTTATGTACATTGAGTATGCCGGTACCGCCCTCCAGACCAATTTGAATTAACGAATTATTCAGTTCCCAGGTTGCGCCATTGGTTAATGTCACGGAGCCTGTCGCCGCACGGCCAATTTCCGCCCCTGCTGTTGTCAGAATATCCCGCCCGTCAATGATCATTGATCCAGCGCTAGCGTCTCCAACACGTAATGTACTGAAGTTATTCCAGTAACTCTCAGTATTTTCTGTTTTAGAAAGGGTGAGTGTGTCATTATTATTAACAAAGACAATACTGTTGCCTCCGGTCGGAGGGGTAACGGCTAACAGATTGATATTATCCAGATTCGCTGCGGCGGCAGTTTGTACAGCCAGTGCCACAGCGATTGCGAGCATTGATTTTGGGTGGTGCAAGTATTTAATTTTCATAATTGTCTCTTCCATAAGAGAGTGCCTGGTGTTGAAAATAACATTTCGTCTTTAAAACAATCTCTTAATGCTTTTATGTTGAACGCGATATAATATGTGTAAATAAATATTGTTTATCTAAGGCATATTTTATTTGCATCATTGAAAATAACGAAATGGTTTTATCTTTGAATTATTGGGACCTTTAATAGGTTTTATCTATTTAATATAATATTTATTTTCTTATATAAGATCTTATATGTTTTTTTTGCAAGTAATATATCTTATTAAGGCTATTTAAAATAATAGGAATTGTACAAATAATTATCCTTATACAATGAGATAATGGATAGGCAGGATGAGTCATTTTCATTGTCAAAGGAATGACTCATCGGCTAGTCATTTGACGGGTAATCATTACTTAAATGCGAAGAGGCCTATTTTTTAGGAATACTGTAAAAAACAGATACACATTAGTTTGATCTTGATCAATTAACGTGAGAGGAAACCGTGAATTCTGCTCACGATTTACCCTTGTTTATGCCACTTTCGCGCAGGTATACAGTAAACGACAGTCTTTGCTACTATGACTGAAGATCATCTTTTTCTCTTGGGGAACCTGTGAAAAAACAGATATTTCTTTTGTCGCTTGGTGTTGCGCTGGTGGGATGTGACAACAGCGCAACGCCGCTCTCCTTTACGCCGGAAATGGCCAGTTTTTCTAATGAATTTGACTTTGATCCCTTACGCGGGCCGGTAAAAGACTTCAGCCAGACGTTGCTTAATGAGAAGGGAGAAGTGACGAAGCGCGTCAACGGTACGTTGTCTGAAGAAGGTTGTTTTGACTCGCTTGAGTTGCACGATCTCGAAAACAATACCGCTGTAGCGCTGGTGCTGGACGCGAACTATTATCGCGATGCCGAAACGCTGGAGAAAAAGGTGCGTTTGCAGGGGAAATGTCAGCTGGCGGAACTGCCGTCAGCGGGTGTCGTCTGGGATACCGATGATAATGGTTTTGTGGTTGCGGCAACGGGAAAAGAGATGAAAGTCCAGTACCGCTATGATGCGGAAGGGTATCCGCTCGGCAAGACCACGATCAGCAAGGACCAGACGTTATCCGTCAGCGCGAAACCCTCGACCGATCCGCGCAAGAAGCTGGATTACACGGCGGTGAGTCTGCTTAACGATCACCCTTTGGGGAACGTTAAACAGACCTGTGACTATGACCGTCATGCCAATCCCACCGACTGTGCGCTGGTGATCGTCGATGAAAGCGTCAAACCCGCGGTCGAGCACAACTACACGATCAAAAATACCATCGATTACTATTGAGAGGACCGCGCAGCGGTTACTGCGCGGTAGGTTTTAGCATCGTCGATCCCGGCGAGCGATGCTCTGCCAGGTACTGATGCTGGAAGATACACATCCGGATCGTATTGCGATATTCCCCGTTGATAAAGAATTCATGAATCAGCTCGCCTTCGACCATAAAGCCCAGCTTACGGTAGATGTGGATCGCCTTCTCGTTCTCTTTATCAACGATGAGGTACAGCTTATAGAGGTTAAGTACGGTAAATCCGTAGTCCATCGCCAGTTTAGCGGCCCGTGAGGCGAGACCTTTTCCCTGATATTCCGGGGAAATAATGATCTGAAATTCAGCCCGACGGTGGACATGGTTAATTTCAACCAGTTCGACCAGGCCCGCTTTTTCGCCATCACATTCCACGACGAAACGACGTTCGCTTTGATCGTGAATGTGCTTATCGTAGAGATCGGACAACTCGACGAACGCTTCGTAAGGCTCTTCAAACCAGTAGCGCATCACGCTGGCGTTGTTGTCGAGTTGATGGACAAAACGTAAATCTTCACGCTCCAGCGGGCGCAGCTTAACACTGAGGGCGCTTGTCATACTTAATCCTTAATGTCTTTTTAACGCGTTATATCAAGGGGCAATCACGCGACCGGTGCGACGATCCAGACAGCGCAGGGTGTTCGGTTCCCAGTACGCATTCAGGTTGGCGCTCTGTTCGCAGCTGTCGCGGTTATCAAAGGCGGCATCCGCTTTATCCCACTCTTTTTCCGCGCGTTTGTTCACTTTCTGACGCAGACTGCGCGTGTCATCCCACTGTTCTTTTTGCATGGCCGCCTGTTGACGGCTCAGGGCGCTATCGCCTGATTCAATCACCAGTCGGCTGGTCTCAGCCTGCGCGGTCGCGGTGTAGACGACAGCACCCAGCAGCAGCATTGCCGTCAGGCACAGGCGTTTGCGAAGCGTAATGTTCATGGCAAGTTCCTTTTATGAGCGACGCAAAAAGCATCATTTGCAGGCAAATTCTACACCATTCCTTGCGCAGGGCATACCCGCCGCAAGGTTATGGATAAGATCGGAGGATTATGGCGTATCATGCCTGAACCCCAGGTCAATGAACGATTCAGATGCTTAAAACCACGCTGCTTTTTTTTGCCACTGCGCTTTGCGAAATTTTCGGCTGCTTTCTTCCCTGGCTCTGGCTGAAGCGGGGAGCCACCGTCTGGTTGTTGTTACCCGCAGGCGTTGCGCTGGCGCTTTTCGTCTGGCTGCTGACGCTGCATCCTGCCGCCAGCGGTCGGGTGTATGCCGCGTACGGTGGCGTTTATGTCTGTACCGCACTGATCTGGCTGCGCGTGGTCGATGGCGTCAAACTCAGCCTGTATGACTGGAGCGGGGCGCTCATCGCACTGTGCGGAATGCTGATTATTGTAGCGGGATGGGGGCGCGGCTAAGCGTTCCCTGCGCAAGATGTGTCATGCTCTTGGCGTATGACATGTGTCATTTCTCGTAAATCCCTCTTTATTCTTATTTAAATTCAATGGATTAAGGTGTCTTCTGCTTCTCTGTGCAGGCATCCGCCAGACGTTTTCCCTGAAAAGCCTCCTTTTTATAACCTGTGATTTTTTGTGATCAAGATTGAAAAATAAACCGTTCATACTTGTATGGTAGTATGTGTATTGCGTAGATTCTCACCATCACCACACAGAACCAGGAAGAAAAAATGAAGATTGTAGGGGCTGAGGTTTTTGTCACCTGTCCGGGACGTAACTTTGTCACACTGAAGATTACGACCGAGGACGGTATCACCGGTCTTGGAGACGCCACGCTGAATGGACGTGAGTTATCCGTCGCGTCTTACCTGAAAGATCATCTTTGCCCACAGTTGATCGGTCGTGATGCGCACCGCATCGAAGATATCTGGCAGTTCTTTTATAAAGGCGCGTACTGGCGTCGTGGCCCGGTGACCATGTCTGCTATCTCCGCCGTCGACATGGCGCTGTGGGATATCAAAGCGAAAGCCGCCAACATGCCGCTGTATCAACTGCTTGGCGGCGCATCACGCGAAGGGGTGATGGTTTACTGCCACACCACCGGTCACACCGTGGATGATGTGCTGGAAGACTATGCGCGCCATAAAGAGATGGGTTTCAAAGCCATCCGCGTTCAGTGCGGCGTGCCGGGTATGAAAACCACCTACGGCATGGCGAAGGGAAAAGGGCAGGCCTATGAGCCCGCCACCAAAGGACAGTGGCCGGAAGAGCAACTGTGGTCGACGGAAAAGTATCTTGATTTCACGCCGAAACTGTTCGAGGCGGTGCGCAATACGTTCGGCTTTAACGAGCATCTCCTTCACGACATGCACCACCGCCTGACACCCATAGAAGCGGCGCGCTTTGGTAAAAGCATTGAAGATTATCGCCTTTTCTGGATGGAAGATCCGACGCCTGCCGAGAACCAGGAGTGCTTCCGATTGATCCGTCAGCACACGGTGACCCCGATTGCCGTCGGTGAAGTCTTCAACAGCATCTGGGACTGCAAGCAGCTTATTGAAGAACAGCTCATCGATTATATCCGCACCACGATCACCCATGCAGGGGGGATCACCGGCATGCGTCGCATCGCCGACTTCGCTTCGCTCTACCAGGTGCGTACCGGTTCACACGGCCCGTCCGATCTTTCTCCGGTTTGTATGGCCGCTGCGCTGCATTTTGACCTGTGGGTACCGAACTTTGGCGTGCAGGAATACATGGGCTATTCCGAACAGATGCTGGAAGTCTTCCCGCACAACTGGACCTTTGACAACGGCTATATGCATCCGGGCGGGAAGCCGGGACTGGGTATCGAGTTCGATGAAAAACTGGCGGCGAAATATCCCTATGACCCCGCCTATCTGCCGGTTGCCCGGCTTGAAGATGGCACCTTGTGGAACTGGTAAGTTAACATTTATACGACACGGATGTTGTTCACCTCTGAACCAACGAAGGTAATTATTTATGGTTAGTTCCGTTGATATTAAAAATGATGTTGATAGCAAACCCGTAGTTCGTCGCGTCGCTTCTGCTTCAGCGATTGGTACAGCTGCTGAATACTATGACTTTTTTGCCTATGGCACTGCGGCAGTGCTGTTCTTTGGTCACCTGTTTTTCCCCAGTGACGATCCGTTAATCAGTACGCTGGCCGCATTTGCCACTTATGCGGTGGGCTTCCTGGCAAGGCCTTTGGGCGGCATTGTCTTTGGACATATCGGCGATAAAGTGGGGCGTAAAAAAGCGCTGGTTATCACGATACTGATTGTCGGGCTCGGGACATTCTGCATTGGCTTATTGCCAACGTACGAAAAAATCGGTGTCTGGGCACCCGTTCTGTTGATCTTCATTCGCGTACTCCAGGGGTTTGGTGTCGGGGGTGAACAGGCCGGGGCGGTCTTGATGACGGCAGAATATGCCGAACCTAAACGGCGCGGATTCTTTGCCAGTTGGGTACAAATTGGTGCGCCGGTCGGCTTTTTGTTACCGATGGCACTGTTTGCACTGCTCAATGCCACCTTATCTCCTGAAGCAATGATGGATTACGGCTGGCGTATTCCGTTCCTGCTTAGTCTGCTGCTGGTGATCGTTGGCCTGTTTATTCGCCTGAGAATCGATGAGTCTCCTGTCTTTGCGCAGATTCGTGAGACGAAAGCAGAAGAGTCCCGTCCACTCATTGAAGTCATCCGCGATTTTCCTGGCATCGTGGTAAAAGGCGTCTGCGCAAAACTGATTGAAGCCTGTACGTTTGCCATGTTCACGGTAATCGTCCTGGCGTACGGCAAAGCCAATAATCTGGATGCCAATATCTTAATGGAAACCATGATTATCGCTGTGGTGATCGAAGTGCTTGCCATACCCATGATGGGGGCGCTGTGCGACAAAATTGGTCGTAAGCCGGTGTATATCATGGGGGCGCTGATTCAGGTCATAATGATTATTCCGTTCTTCCTGGCCATTAATCAGGACAATTTCTGGTTGACGCAGCTGGTGATGATTATCGTCATTAGCTTTGGCCATAGCATGTGCTACGCACCGCAGGCATCGTTCTTCCCGGAGCTGTTCCCGACGCATATTCGCTGCAGCGGCATCGCTTTAATCTGGCAATTGGGTTCACTGATTGGCAGCGGGGTACTGGGGCTGGTGGCAGTGAAGATTTTGCAGATGACCGGTGGGCATTACTACGGGTTAGCAAGCTATGTGATTGTTCTCGGCATCATTTCTGTTATCGGCTTGCTCATGATGCCTGAAACGGCGCCACAGCGACTCAAGCGTGAATACCAGGAGTGGCGCAAGCACGATTAAGAGGATTGTCACCTAATGGCTGCAGGGATGCAGCCATCACTCAGCCCAGGGAGCCTGCCCTGGGCGTCAGGCTCAGCATCAGGAATTGCATCCTGTCACATAACTTTCAAATGATGTTATACCAATTGGCAAAATATTAATTCAAATCAAAACATACAACCATACAGGCGTTACTCTGGAACCGTCCTGATTTCATTCAAAGTAGGTCATACAATGCAAAATAAGCTCTTAACGGCAAAAGCGACGCTTCCTGACTACGATCGCAACCGACTGATCCCGCGTATTGTTCATCTTGGTTTTGGTGCTTTCCACCGTGCGCACCAGGGCGTCTATACCGATATCCTGGCGGCGGAGCACAACAGCGACTGGGGATACTGCGAAGTGAACCTGATCGGCGGGGAACAGCAGATCGCCGATCTCAAACAGCAGGATAATCTCTATACCGTGGCGGAAATGTCTGCCGATGCCTGGACCGCGAGAGTCGTGGGGGTGGTGAAAAAGGCGCTGCATGCTCAGGTTGACGGGCTGGAGAGCGTGCTGGCGGCGATGTGTGAACCACAGGTTGCGATTGTTTCACTGACGATTACTGAGAAAGGGTATTGCCATTCCCCGGCGACAGGACAACTGATGCTGGATCACCCGATGATCGCAGCCGATCTGCAAAACCCACATCAGCCGAAATCTGCGCCGGGTGTGTTGGTTGAAGCGCTGGCGCGCCGTAAAGCGGCGGGCTTAGCCGCCTTCACCGTGATGTCCTGCGACAACATGCCGGAAAACGGTCACGTGATGCGTAACGTGGTCACCGCTTACGCGCGTGCCGTGGACGCCGAACTGGCCGCATGGATCGAACAACACGTCACGTTCCCGTCGACGATGGTTGACCGCATTGTTCCGGCCGTCACCGCTGACACGCTGGATAAAATTGAAAACCTGACCGGCGTGCGCGATCCGGCCGGTGTGGCCTGCGAGCCATTCCGTCAGTGGGTGATTGAAGATAACTTTGTTGCCGGCCGTCCGCAGTGGGAAAAAGCCGGGGCAGAACTGGTCTCTGACGTGATCCCGTTTGAAGAGATGAAACTGCGGATGCTCAACGGCAGCCACTCATTCCTCGCGTATCTGGGCTATCTCGCCGGGTATCAGCATATCAACGACTGCATGGGTGATGAAAATTATCGGGTGGCTGCCCGCGCACTGATGCTCAACGAGCAGGCGCCCACGCTGAAAGTGCAGGGGGTGGATCTCACTCGCTATGCAGACCTGCTTATTGAACGCTACAGCAACCCGGCGCTGCGTCACCGTACCTGGCAGATTGCGATGGACGGTAGCCAGAAATTACCTCAGCGGATGCTCGATTCAGTACGCTGGCATCTGGCACATAACAGTCGTTTTGATTTGCTGGCGCTGGGCGTGGCGGGCTGGATGCGCTATGTCGGCGGCGTGGATGAGCAGGGAAATGCCATTGAAGTCAACGATCCGCTTCTGCCAGTGATCCAACAGGCGGTACAAAACAGTGCGGAAGGCGCAAGCCGTGTTGAAGCGCTGCTGGCTATTGAGGCAATCTTTGGTAACGAACTGCCGCAGGTCGCGTTATTCACGCAGGCCGTGAAAGACGCGTATCAGACGCTGCTGGCGGAAGGGGCGAAAGCCACCGTGGCAAAGTATGCAGCAAACGTGAAGTAAATGCCTCAGGACTGCCGGATAATCAAGGCATTATCCGGCACTCACACCATTAGTTCATGCCGAGACGAATCAGTTCTACCGGGGCAAATTTGCCTTCACAGCCTTCCACTTCGACTGTTTTTTCACGACGAATTTGCGCCGCATCCAGGCCTTCGGTCTCAATCGCTTTAATGCGACCGGTATGGCCGGTGCCACTGATCATCACACGGCTGCCTGTGGTGATTGCGTTACGGTTACGATCGTATGTCATCATGGTATTTTCTCCTTTCTAACTTACCGTCAAAGCCCGTGGGCTCAGGTCCCACGTAACGGGCGCTATATAAATACGCTTATCAGTCAGGATTTTTTTTGTTTTTGATCAATCTCACATCTTTTTTGATGTAGACATGCAGGGGGGACGGAGAGACCTCATCTCACGAGAGATGAGGCAGGGGAATTACTCTTCGCTGAACCAGTCGCTGTTTTCCTGGCGGATCAGCAGGACCGACTCGCCGATTTCTTGCAGATGTTGAGTCATGGCTTTCTCGACAGCATCGGCGTCATGTTTTTCCAGGGCTGAAAAAATATCGAGATGCTGGCGGAGCAACATTTCCGGTGGAGAGACGTGATCAAGACTCATATAACGCACACGGTCGATAGTGGCTTTGATATTTTCGATGGTGTCCCAGGCCAGTTGGCAGTCCGCAATGGTTGCCAGCTTCTGGTGAAAATTGTCATCCAGCTCGAAGAAATCATTCAGCTGTTTGCGCTCAATCGCAATCCGCTGCTGATTAAGATTCTGTTCAAGCTGATAGCACTGACTGTCGGTGATTTGGGCTGCGGCCCGCCGCGCCACCGCGCATTCGATAGCCTGACGGACAAAACAGCCGTTTCGCACCTGCGAGAGGGAGATCTTGTTGACGTAGCTGCCGCGCTGCGGACGGATCTGAATCAAGCCGTTTTCCGCGAGCTTAATAAACGCTTCACGCACCGGTTGGCGAGACACATCGAAGCGAACAGACACCTCTTTTTCGGACAGCGGCGTGCCTGGCGCAATGAGGCAGTGCACGATGTCACGGCGAAGAATGCGATAAATCTGCTGATTTACGGGCTGTGTAGGATTGAGTTGCGTTTCGACGGTCATTCGCTCTTACTTTTTAGAAAATTAACCCACAAATTCTACCACTTTTTTGTCGCGAGCTATACCCGGCCCGCGGGCCGGGAGACAAATTAACCGCGATGAACGCTCAGTCCGGCAAAAGATTGCGTCACTGGCATCATTTCTACCGTATTGATGTTCACATGGGCAGGCAGGGTGGCGACCCACCAGACCGCTTCGGTCACATCTTCCGGCGTCAGCGCCGTGGTGTTCTCATAGGTTTTTCCCGCTTTATTGTCATCGCCTTTAAAGCGCACGTTAGAAAATTCGGTGCCGCCCACCAGACCCGGCTCGATATCCGTGACGCGAACGGCCGTGCCGTGCAGGTCGGTACGAAGGTTCAGACTGAACTGACGTACAAACGCCTTGGTCGCGCCATACACGTTGCCGCCAGCATAAGGCCAACTGCCTGCGGTAGAGCCGATGTTGATGATATGCCCACGGTTACGCTCGACCATGCCCGGCAGGACGGCGCGGGTCATGTAAATCAGCCCTTTGTTGTTGGTATCGATCATGGTTTCCCAGTCTTCCACGCTGGCTTTATGCGCAGGTTCCAGACCCAGCGCCAGCCCGGCGTTGTTGACCAGCAGGTCGATGTCACGCCACTCGGCAGGTAACGATGCCAGCATCTCTTCAATGGCTGCGCGGTTACGCACATCCAGTTGCGCGATCAGCACGTTATCACCCAGCGACTCTTTTAACTCTTGCAGGCGTTCCTGGCGACGGCCAGTGGCAATGACTTTATGCCCGTTCTCAACAAAACGACGTGTAATGCATTCACCAAAACCTGCGGTTGCTCCGGTTACTAAAACGATCATCTCACTGTTCCTCAACGCTTTTTACGTTTGACTACCATAGCATGTGATCCGCTCTCACGGGTAACCCTGGTTTTACAGGATTGCGGTCTTTTACCCTGAAGCCTACTCTATTGAACAAATCGTTTTCAGGAGTGAAAGATGTCGTTAACGAATCCGTTCTTTAGCCACAGCCTGTTACCGTATCAGGCGCCCCGTTTTGATTTGATTAAAACGGAACACTATCGTCCCGCCTTTGACGAAGGGATCAAGCAAAAGCGCGCGGACATCGCCGCCATAATTGCTAATAGCGCGGCCCCGGATTTTGCCAATACGGTTCTCGCCCTGGAGAAAAGTGGTGAGCTGTTAACCCGCGTCACCAGCGTCTTCTTCGCCATGACCGCGGCACATACGCATGATGAACTTCAGCGTCTCGATGAGGCGTTTTCTGCCGAGCTCGCGGAACTGGCGAATGATATCTGGTTGAACCGCGCGTTGTTTTCCCGCGTTGATTGCGTCTGGCAACAACGTGATGCGCTGGGGCTCGACGATGAATCCGTGCGTCTGATCGAGGTGACACACCAGCGCTTTGTTCTCGCCGGGGCCCAACTGAGCGATGCCGATAAAGCGCAACTCCGGGCGCTCAATACCGAAGCCGCGACGCTCACCAGCCAGTTTAACCAGCGCCTGCTGGCGGCGAATAAATCTGGCGGACTGGTAGTCGATTACGCCCATCAACTGGAGGGGCTCAGCGCGGAAGAGATCGCCAGCGCGCGACAGGCGGCGAGCGAAAAAGGGCTCGCCGAGGGATGGCTGATACCACTGCTGAATACCACGCAACAGCCGGCATTAAGTGCACTGCGCGATCGCCAGACCCGGGAGAATCTGTTTAACGCCGGGTGGCGTCGTGCCGAAAAAGGCGATGACAATGACACGCGTGCGCTGATTCAGCGGCTGGTAGCCCTGCGCGCCCGCCAGGCGCAACTGCTGGGGTTTGCCGATTATGCATCGTGGAAAATCGCCGATCAGATGGCAAAAACGCCGGAGGCCGCACTGGCCTTTATGCGCGCGATCGTCCCTGCTGCGCGCCAACGGGCGCTGAGTGAACTGACCGATATCCAACAGGTAATTGACGATGAACAGGGCGGCTTTACCGCGCAGGCCTGGGACTGGTCTTTTTACGCCGGGCAGGTGCGGCGTGCGAAATACGCGTTAGATGAATCACAGCTCAAACCGTATTTCGAACTGAATACCGTTCTGCACGAAGGGGTGTTCTGGACCGCCAACCAGCTGTTTGGCATCAAATTCATCGAGCGCTTTGATATACCGGTCTACCATCCGGATGTGCGCGTCTGGGAAATCTTCGATCATAACGGTGTTGGGCTGGCGCTTTTTTACGGCGATTTCTTTGCCCGCGATTCGAAAAGCGGCGGTGCCTGGATGGGCAATTTCGTCGAGCAGTCGACGCTCAACGAAACCCAGCCGGTTATTTACAACGTCTGTAATTATCAGAAGCCCGCCTCAGGACAGCCCGCGCTGTTACTCTGGGATGATGTCATCACGTTGTTCCATGAGTTCGGCCATACCCTGCACGGACTGTTTGCGTCACAGCGCTATGCGTCGCTGTCGGGAACCAATACGCCGCGTGATTTCGTCGAGTTTCCATCGCAAATCAACGAACACTGGGCGAGCCATCCGACGGTGTTTGACCGCTATGCCCGCCATGCGGTCACCGGCGAAAAAATGCCAGAGGCGTTACAGGACAAAATGCGTAAGGCCAGCCTGTTCAATAAGGGGTATGACATGAGCGAACTGCTTAGCGCCGCGCTGCTGGATATGGGCTGGCACCGTCTGTCTGTTGACGAACCCCCTCAGGACGTTGAAACATTTGAAAAACAACGGCTGGCGGCGGAGCAACTCGATCTTCCGGCAGTGCCGCCGCGCTATCGCAGCAGCTATTTTGCCCATATTTTTGGCGGTGGTTACGCGGCAGGCTACTATGCCTATCTCTGGACGCAAATGCTGGCGGATGACGGCTATCAGTGGTTTGTGGAGCAGGGCGGACTGACGCGTGAGAACGGTCAGCGGTTCCGTGACGCGATTTTATCACGGGGCAACAGTGAAGATTTAGAACGCCTTTACCCTACATGGCGGGGTAGTGAGCCGAAGATTGACCATATGCTTAAACATCGTGGCCTGACGGGATAACACAATCGACACTTCATTATTAGCAACTTGATGTACAATGCGGGCTCCTTTTTCCGGAGTCCGCATTGTACATGTCCGTTTTCCTGCCTTACTGCGCTGATATCCTTCAGGCGACTTTCTGCTCATGAAAGCGTTCGCGCCACTCATTTTTTCTTCTGCTCTGCTGCTGACTGGTTGTAGCAACAGCACCTTATCGCAGTTGAATATGCCTGCCGAACAGAGTGCGCAGGCGGTGGTGGGGTACTATGCGCGCGGTATCGATCCGATGATCCACCAGTATATGCAGGAAAAGCAGGTGAGCGGAATGGTGGTTGCGGTCATTCAACATAACGGACCCGCTGAGTTCCACAGTTACGGTGTGACCGACAGCCGACATCAATATCCGATCACCCCAGACACGCTGTTTGCGCTGGGGTCGCTGAGTAAAGGGGTAACGGCCGAAATCACTACCGTGCTGGTGAATCAGGGTGTGCTGCACTGGAACGACACGCTGGCGCAGCTTCTGCCAGCAGATACGCCGCTGAGCGATGACGCCAGAAAGATTACCCTGCTGCAACTGGCGACGCATACCTCCGGCCTGCCCAGACAGCCGATGGATCTGCTGACTCTGGAAAATCTCCTGCGCTATTTCAGTTCGGGGGAGAATTTCTATACCCAACTGGATAACGATACGGTGCTGACTTCTCTTGCCGACTTTACCGCGCCCGAGGCACGCGTGCCGCACTATTCCAATATCGGTTACGCGCTGCTCGGTTTCATCGTGCAGCATCGTACCGGCGAGTCGATCCCGTCGCTGGCGAATCGTCTGATCTTCCAGCCATTACAGATGAACAACAGCAGTTTTGAGCCCATGACGCTCAACGCCTATCCGTATCGCGCATTAGGTCACGCGGGAGATCAGCCCAAGCTTATTCGACGCGGTGAACTGACGCCTGACTGGACGTTTAACCACAATATGGTCGGGGCGGCGAGTTTATACAGCAGTGCGCGCGATCTGGCGGGCTATGCGCGAGCGCATTTTGCCTCGCAAGACAACGCCGGGCTTGCCCGTGCATTTGCGGACGTCGCCAGAACCCAGTTTTATCGTCAGAAAGAAGCCGCAAATATTGCATGGGTAACCGATACGTTAGCCGATCGTCAGATCACATATCAGGTCGGATATATTGGCGGTTATTCCAGTTATATTGGCTTTGATAAAAAGAACCAGAATGCGGTGGTGGTTCTGCAAAATAGTTTTAACTGGAGTAATTATCTGGGGCACACCATTCTCAGTCAGTTAGCGCCGCGGTAAATTAAACCGCTAGTTGACGTTTTCGCTGCCAATAATTGGTGGTGGGTTACTGCCTTTACAAAACAGGCGGTTTATTGACATTAACCTGCGCTCGATATGCTACATTCCCTTCAACAAATTGATTAATGGATTAAAACAGTGACAACCGGAGGTAATATGCAGCTGTTCATGGGCAAGAAATTACAGAGAAAACGCTGGAATTCCCGTCCCGAAACGCAGGACTTACAGAATACACGCTCTGTTGAGCCGTGGTCTTCCCGTACTGCATCTTGCCAGAGTAAAAAAGAGTGGAAACGAGAAACGCCTCAATCTTAGCGCCTGCCGTTTAACATTCATTGAGAATCGGCGTGGTAAGGTGTAAGTGATCCATTGTCGCTGCCGGGAGTGGCGGGACGGTGGAAAAAGTAAAATACAAATCTATCCATGCAAGCATTCACCGTCGGTTATCCGGCGGTTTTTTTTGCCCGTCAGCCATAAAAAATGGCCCCTTGTGCAGTGATGCGACAAGGGGCCTTATCGGTTCAGGACTTTCTCCGTTCATTAGTCATCCCATTTGTGGCTGAAATACGCGGCCAGAAATCCAGAAAATAAAATAATTCCCAGAACGGCCATAAAAACGTTCATATTACCCAGCATGTTTGCCTCCATTTAATGAGTAGTGTGTTTCCTCGCTTACCTTAATTTGGTTGGTGAAAGAGATAATAGCAGCTTTAACCTAAACAAAAGCTGAATTAGGTGATTATTTAGCGATAAGCATAAATTTCTTTCGATATTGTGAAGGAGACAGACAATACATGTGGCGAAAATGGTGGCGAAATAACGCGGCGCTGCCAAAACCAGTTTGTTCCGCGATCAATTCCACGCTGAGCGGTGAGTTTTCCAGGTAATCGCGCGCCCGTAATAAGCGTTCGTTGAGGATCCAGCGTGCAGGCGTGGTGCCGGTACAATCGGTAAAACGACGCAAAAACGTCCGCGGACTCATCCCGGCGCGTTTGGCCAGCGAGGCGGTATCGTGATTCACCGTCAGATTCTGATGCAGAAAATCAAACAACTGGCCCAGCGTCTGACTTTCACGCTGCCGGGCAACGGGGCGCAGAAGCTGCTGTGGCTGTGCGCCATCGCGATGGGGCTGCACCACCAGCCGTCGGGCAACGCTGTTGGCAACCTCAAGACCATAGTCCTCGCGGATCAGATAAAGACACAGATCGATCCCCGCTGCGCTGCCCGCCGAGGTCAGCAACAGTCCGGCATCATGGTAGAGAACGTCATCAAGCACCTCGATAGCCGGAAAACGCTGCCGGAGCGTGTCCGTGTAGCGCCAGTGAGTGGTGGCCTTGCGCCCGTCCAGCAACCCTGTCGCTGCCAGCACAAACACGCCAGAACAGATCGACAACAGACGGCAACCTCGCGCCCACGCGGCACGCAGCGCGGTACACAAGGCTTCGGGTACCGGCGCGTCGCTGCCTCGCCAGCCGGGAACCACAACGATATCGGCCTCAGCCAACAGTTCCAGTCCCCCATCCACCATCAACCGCACGCCGCCGGTCGCGCGGAGTGGACCGGCATCGACCGACGCGACGGCAAAGCGATACCAGTCTGCGCCCAGTTCCGGGCGCGGCAGACCAAAGACTTCGACCGCTACGCCAAACTCGAAGGTGCACAGTCCGTCATAGGCGAGTACGACCACAAGCGGGCGCGGCGATTTTGGCAGAATCCTGGTGTTTTTTGGCATGGTCGAAGGCGGTACGTCAGCTCAGAGATGGTTAAATTATTGTAAACATAATCGTCCCTGAGGAGAAAGTAGAATGAGTTATGTCACTGAGTTTCCCGCCGCCGCATCCACCGTTGCAGTCAACCATTTCCTGTCGCGTCTGAGTCTGGAAACCGATTGTGCCGACGTCCATGAGAGTATGCGCAAGGGGGAACCCGATTTCGTCTTACTTCACGTGGTGGGAAAACCGGAGGCGTTTGCACGTCGTCATCTTCCCGGGGCGATTCATCTGCCGCACGCCATGATGACCGCCGAACGGATGGCGCAGTGGCCTGTGGATACGCTGTTCGTAGTTTACTGCGCCGGACCTCACTGTAACGGTGCCGACCGCGCGGCATTAACGCTCGCCAGACTGGGCATACCGGTAAAGGTAATGATTGGCGGCATCACCGGATGGGAAGATGAAGGGTTCGCGTTTTCCTGTCTTGCGGAGTGAAGATGAATTTTTTTCATTAGCCATGAATTTATCTCGTTTGCCTGTCAGACAAGGGTATGTCAATTTGGACGCATAGACATCCAGAAGTCTAAATGTTCAAATAAGAAACTATCACGTCAGGCAACCTTTGCCTGACGACGAAGGAGATCACATGCAAAGACAACAGGCCCCATTTCGCGCAGAAGTCGTTGGCAGCTTTTTACGTCCCGACGATATCAAAGTGGCTCGTCAGCAGTTTTCACGCGGCGAGTTAAGCGCACCGCAGCTGCGCGCCATTGAAGACGACGCCATTCGTCGGGTGGTCGAACAGCAGTGCGCCTGTGGTCTGCATGTGGTGACGGACGGCGAGTTCCGCCGCGCCTGGTGGCATTTTGATTTCTTCGATGGTTTGCAAGGGGTCGAACGTTATGACTCACAGCAGGGAATTCAGTTTAACGGCGTACAGACCAAAGCACATGGCGTTCGGGTCACGGGTAAACTGGCGTTCGGCGATCATCCGATGCTGGAAGATTTTCGCTATCTGAAGAGCATTAGCGGTAACGCCCAGCCGAAGATGACGATTCCCAGCCCCAGCGTGTTGCACTTTCGCGGCGGACGTAAAGATATCGATGCCACGGTCTATCCGGATCTGAAGGACTATTTTGACGATCTGGCGACCACCTGGCGCGATGCGATCCACGCTTTCTATGCCGCAGGTTGTCGCTATTTGCAACTGGATGACACGGTGTGGGCTTACCTCTGTTCCGATGCTCAGCGCCAGCAAATTCGCGAACGTGGTGACGACCCTGACGCACTGGCGCGAATTTACGCCGATGTGATCAACCGGGCGCTGGCGAATAAACCTGCCGACATGACGGTGGGACTGCACGTATGTCGCGGCAACTTCCGTTCAACCTGGATCTCTGAAGGCGGCTATGAACCGGTTGCGGAGATCCTGTTCGGCAGCGTCAAGGTCGATGCTTTCTTCCTGGAGTACGACAACGATCGCTCTGGCGATTTTGCGCCGCTGCGTTTTATCCGTCCTGGCCATCAGCAGGTGGTTCTGGGACTGGTGACGACGAAAAATGGTGAACTGGAAAACCCGGATGGCGTAAAAGCACGCCTGCAGGAAGCGGCACAATATGTCGACCACGCGCAAATTTGTCTCAGCCCGCAGTGCGGCTTTGCCTCAACGGAAGAGGGGAACTCGCTCACGGAAGCCCAGCAGTGGAACAAAATCAAACTTATCACCGAAATAGCTCAACAGGTCTGGTAAGTTGCCTCAATAATGCACACCGCGTTGCACATAAATAATGCAACGCGGGTACATTGTGGAGCATCCCCCGCGCGAAGCCTTGCAGGCCGCGCACGCCAACGCTTTTTCCTTTCTGCCTTCGTCCTGGCATCCTTTTTGCCTTATTCCTCCTGAACTCTTTTTTGCGCCGTGTTGTTTGTCGGTAGCACCAGAACTCACAGCATTTTTATTTTCAGGAGTGAAATTATGCAGCGTCGTACCTTACTCAAAGCGTTTGCCCTCTCGGCCTCGGTGGCTGCGATGGGACTCAGTTTTAGCGTTCAGGCCGCCGATACCATTAAAGTGGGCATTATGCACTCACTGTCCGGCACGATGGCGATCTCCGAAACACCGCTGAAAGATGTGGCCCTGATGACGATTGATGAGATCAACGCCAAAGGGGGCGTATTAGGCAAAAAGCTGGAACCGGTGGTGGTTGACCCGGCTTCGAACTGGCCGCTGTTCGCCGAGAAAGCCCGACAGCTGTTGAGCCAGGATAAGGTGGCGGTAGTGTTTGGCTGCTGGACCTCCGTGTCGCGTAAGTCAGTATTGCCGGTTTTTGAGGAGCTGAACGGCCTGCTGTTTTACCCTGTACAGTACGAAGGGGAAGAGATGTCGCCGAACGTCTTCTACACTGGCGCGGCACCCAACCAGCAGGCGATCCCGGCGGTTGAATACCTGCTGAGTGAGGATGGCGGGAGCGCCAAACGCTTCTTCCTGCTGGGCACCGACTATGTTTATCCGCGCACCACCAACAAGATCCTGCGTGCGTTCCTGCATTCGAAAGGGGTTGCGGATAAAGACATCGAAGAGGTCTACACCCCGTTTGGTCACAGTGATTACCAGACCATTGTCGCCAATATCAAAAAATTCTCCGCAGGTGGCAAAACGGCTGTCGTTTCAACCATCAACGGCGATTCCAACGTCCCGTTTTATAAAGAGCTGGCAAACCAGGGCCTGAAAGCCACCGATGTTCCGGTGGTCGCGTTCTCGGTGGGTGAAGAAGAACTGCGCGGGATTGATACCAAACCGCTGGTTGGCAACCTTGCCGCCTGGAACTACTTCGAATCGGTCGATAACGCCACCAACCAGAAATTTGTTGCCGATTATCGTGCGTACGCCAAAGCCCATAAGTTGCCAAATGCTGACACCGTGGTGACAAACGATCCGATGGAAGCCACGTACGTGGGTCTGCATATGTGGGCGCAGGCCGTCGAAAAAGCCGGGACGACAGATGTCGATAAAGTTCGGGCGGCAATGGCCGGACAGTCCTTCCCGGCACCGTCGGGCTTTACGCTGACGATGGATGCCACCAACCACCATCTGCATAAACCGGTGATGATTGGCGAGATTGAAGGCAACGGTCAGTTCAACGTCGTCTGGCAGACTGAAGAACCGGTTCGCGCCCAACCGTGGAGCCCGTTCATTGCCGGTAATGACAAGAAATCAGAACAACCAGTGAAAACCGCCAGCAACTAAAATCAACCGCTTCGGCGGGTGCAGACGGCGACATGCCCGATGGCGCATGCTTATCGGGCCTACACCGAGCAGGGTTAAGCAGATGTAGGTCGGATAAGGCGAAAGCGTCGCAAGGTTTGTCAACGTGCTTATCCCTCCCGCAGAGGGTGACTTCTGGAGATCTTGACATGAAAGCCATGGGCTTTATTCGCGGTTTGTTGCTGGCGTTCGGGCTTCTGCCAGGGTTCGTTCAGGCCAGCGATGCCGACGCGTTTGTCGCCGCCAGCCGTACCGTCCAGGCGCAACTGCTCGAACAGTGGGCGGCAACACCTGACCCTCAGCGTTTGCCGCTGCTGACGGCGCTGAGCCGGGAGGCGCTGCTCACCGACAGCACAAAACAGGCTTTCACCCGCGAGGAGACGCAGGTTGTGCCTCTGGGAACGGCCAGTAGCCCAACGGGAACGTTAAAACCCCTACGCCTGACCAACCGACTGCGCATTCTTGTTGCCGGCGCGCTGGCGACGCATCAACTCATTAGTGACAGCGTCACACAAAGGCTGGCGGCTACCCGTACGCTACAGCGCGACGCACAGCCGTCCATGCTGCCTTTTATCCAACAGCGCCTGGCACAGGAAACTGATGCGGAGGTGAAATCACGCCTGACCCGCGTTCTGGCTAACCTGCAACTGGCCAGTCCATCGGCGGAGATTCGCCGTCAGGCGATCATGCTGTTGGGCGACTCCAGCGATCCGGAAATGCAGGCACGCCTGCAACCGTTTACTGACAAAGCGCATGAACCGGATGCCAGCGTGCGCGCGGTGGCCAGTGACAGCCTGGCGCGTATCCAACAGCGAATGGCGATTGGCGATCTGCTTGGACAGGCGTTTATGGGGCTGTCGCTTGGATCGGTGCTGCTGCTGGCGGCGCTCGGTCTGGCGATCACCTACGGCCTGTTGGGAGTGATCAACATGGCGCACGGCGAAATGCTGATGCTCGGGGCTTACTGTACGTGGATGGTGCAACAGGCGATGGCGCAGTTTGTCCCACAGTGGCTGGCCTTTTATCCGCTGGTTGCCTTGCCGGTTGCCTTTATGTTTACCGCAGGCGCGGGAATGATTCTGGAACGCGGGGTGATCCGCCATCTTTACGGACGTCCACTGGAAACGCTGCTGGCGACGTGGGGCATCAGCCTGATGCTGATCCAGCTTGTGCGGATGACCTTCGGGGCACAAAACCTGGAGGTGGCGAATCCGGCGTGGCTGTCGGGTGGTGTACAGGTTTACGCCAGTCTGGTGCTACCGTGGAACCGCATTGTGGTACTGGGGTTCGCGCTGCTGGTGCTGTTCTTCACCTGGCTGCTGCTGAACAAAACGCGGCTGGGCATGCGGGTACGCGCCGTGACCCAGAACCGCAGTATGGCGGCCTGCTGCGGCGTACCGACGGGGCGTGTGGATATGCTGGCCTTTGGTCTGGGTTCAGGTATTGCCGGACTTGGCGGCGTCGCCCTGTCGCAATTGGGTAACGTCGGTCCGGAACTGGGCCAGGGCTATATCATCGACTCCTTTCTGGTGGTGGTGCTGGGCGGCGTCGGCCAACTTGCCGGTAGCGTGGCGGCGGCGTTCGGTCTCGGTGTGTTCAACAAAATCCTTGAACCGCAGATGGGTGCGGTACTCGGGAAGATTGTCATTCTGGTGTTGATCATTCTGTTTATCCAGAAGCGACCCCAGGGACTGTTTGCTCTGAAAGGGAGAGTCACCGAATAATGACCATGCCAATGACCTTAACACTGGCGCGTAAAGCGCCGCGCATCAGTCGGGTGTTGGCGGGGATTATCCTGCTGGCGCTGATGGTGCTGCCGTTTCTTGCCTTGCTGCCCGCCGATCATCCGCTGGCGATTTCCGTGTGGACGTTGACGCTTGCCGGGAAAATTCTCTGCTACGCGGTGGTGGCGGTCGCACTGGATCTGGTCTGGGGGTATGCCGGGATGCTGTCGCTGGGACACGGGCTTTTCTTTGCGCTTGGCGGTTACGCGATGGGGATGTATCTGATGCGCCAGGCCTCCGGTGAAGGGCTGCCCGCGTTTATGTCCTTTCTCTCCTGGAGCGAGTTGCCGTGGTTCTGGTGGGGAACCCAGCATTTTGCGTGGGCAATGGCGCTGGTGGTACTGGTGCCCGGCGGACTGGCGCTGATCTTTGGCTACTTCGCTTTCCGCTCGAAGATTAAAGGCGTCTACTTTTCGATCATGACGCAGGCGCTGACCTTCGCCGGTATGTTGCTGTTCTTTCGTAATGAGACCGGTTTTGGCGGCAACAACGGGTTTACCGGTTTTACCACGCTTCAGGGGCTGCCGGTCACTGCCACCACCACCCGTATCGGACTGTTTCTGGCGACGCTAGGGTTGCTGGTACTGGCATTGTGGCTGGGGTTTGCGCTGGCGCGCAGTAAGTTTGGCCGGATCCTCACCGCCGTGCGCGACGCGGAAAACCGGCTGATGTTTTGCGGCTATGACCCGAAAGGTTTCAAATTGCTGGTCTGGACGCTCTCTGCCGTGTTGTGCGGGTTGGCAGGCGCACTGTATGTGCCGCAGGTCGGGATCATTAACCCCAGCGAAATGTCGCCCACTAACTCTATCGAAGCCGCCATCTGGGTGGCGCTCGGCGGGCGTGGCTCGCTGATCGGCCCGGTCATTGGTGCGGTGATGGTAAACGGTGCCAAAAGCCTCTTCACCGTCATCATGCCGGAATACTGGCAGCTGTTTCTGGGGCTGATCTTCATCGGCGTCACGCTGTTTTTACCCCGTGGCGTGATTGGCCTGTTTCGTAAAGGAGACAAATAATGCAGCCGGATGAAGGCCTTTTTACCCGCCAGGTTCCCGGCGATCGCTATCGCCAGCAGACGGACCCGGTGCTGCAACTGGAAAACATCAACGTCAGCTTTGACGGTTTTCAGGCATTAACCAATCTCACGCTGAATATTGGCGTTGGCGAACTGCGTTGCGTCATTGGTCCTAACGGCGCAGGGAAAACCACGCTGATGGACGTGATTACCGGGAAGACGCGTCCGCAAAGCGGAAAGGCGCTGTATGACCAGTCAACCGATCTGACCACGTTGGATCCGATCGCCATTGCCCGTCAGGGTATTGGCCGTAAGTTTCAAAAGCCGACGGTGTTCGAAGCGCTGACGGTGGCAGAAAACCTTGAGCTGGCGATGAAAAACGATAAATCGGTGTGGGCGTCACTGCGCGCAAAGTTAAACAGCGAACAGCGCGACCGCATCGATGAGATGCTTGGCTTGCTGCGCCTGCGGACTGAAAGAGGGCGTCGCGCCGGAATGTTGTCACACGGACAGAAGCAGTTTCTCGAGATCGGTATGCTGTTGGTGCAGGAGCCGCACCTGCTATTGCTGGATGAACCCGCCGCTGGCATGACCGATGCAGAGACGGAATATACTGCAGAACTGTTTCGTACGCTGGCGGGCAAACATTCGCTGATGGTAGTGGAGCATGATATGGGCTTTGTAGAAACCATCGCTGACCACGTCACGGTGCTCCATCAGGGAAGCGTACTGGCGGAAGGCAGTCTGCGTGAGGTGCAGGCCAACGAGCAGGTGATTGACGTCTATCTTGGGCGCTAAGGAGTACAGATGCTACAGGTAAATGAACTGAATCAATATTATGGTGGCAGCCATATTCTGCGCGGCGTCACCTTTGACGCCAGCCCTGGTGAAGTGACCTGCCTGCTGGGACGCAACGGCGTCGGTAAAACCACCTTGCTGAAATGTCTGATGGGGCTGATACCGGCGCATAGCGGAACGGTGACCTGGCAGGAAAAGAACATCACCCATCGCAAGCCGCATCAGCGGGTACAGGCGGGCATCGCGTATGTGCCGCAGGGCCGCGAAATTTTCCCGCGACTGACGGTGGAAGAAAACCTGTTGCTGGGGCTGTCGCGCTTTTCGTCACGCGACGCGAAAGCGGTTCCGGAAGAGATCTACACACTATTCCCGGTACTGAAAGAGATGAAACAACGGCGCGGCGGCGATCTCTCCGGAGGTCAGCAGCAGCAACTGGCGATTGGCCGTGCGCTGGCGAGTCGTCCGCAGTTATTGATCCTCGATGAACCGACGGAGGGGATTCAGCCGTCGGTGATCAAAGAGATAGGACAGGTGATCGCTCAGCTCGCCCGGCGTGGCGATATGGCGATTCTGCTAGTTGAGCAGTTCTACGACTTTGCAGCGGAACTGGCGGATAACTATCTGCTGATGTCGCGCGGTAGCATTATTCAACGGGGACGCGGCGAAAATATGGAATCGGAAGGGGTACGCGGTTTAGTGGCTATCTGACAGCCGTGCAGGCCTTGGACCTGCACGACATCAGCTCAACACAACGCCGGTAGGCCCCAGGGTCTGACCCGCATGCCTTTAAGCATCAGCGCCCACGCGACAATAATCGCCACCATCAGGACGATAAACAGCGTCCAGGCGGGGAAAGAGGTCAGAATGACGCCGCTGGCCAACGGGTTAAACGCCGCCCCCAACCAACCCAGCGACTGCGCGGAGAAATAACTGGCCTTCATACCCGGTGGGGCGATGTTATCGATCAGCATGTATTCACCTGGTGCGTAGATCACTTCACCAAGCGTAAAGATCGCGGCGGATACGCCCCAGAGCAGCAGGCTGTTGCCGGAGATCATGAACCCGCCGAGACCAATCACAAAACAGGCGGTGCCAAAGCCCATCAGCGGACGAATGTTAGCCGGCGTCAGTCTGCGCCCCACGGCATACTGCAAGCTGACGACCACCGCGGCGTTGACGGGCAACACCACCGCCACGACTTTCTCAGCGAAATTGCCATCGGCGACGACCATCACGTACTGAGAGAGACAGGACGCAAACGCACCGGAAACAAACGAGGCCAGAAACGCCGACAGCGTAAACCAGAACAGTGCTTTATCGTGCAGCAGTACCGCAGGCGACCAGGCGACGCTGTTTTCGCTATTAACGGCGGCGGCAGAACGCTTAACCAGAAGCTGGATAAACACCAGCGGAAAGGCGGAGCAGAAGGCGGCGAGCCAGAAGGGTAAGTTGATGCTCTGCATCACCAGCAGCGTGCCGAGCGGCGGGCCAACGGTCCAGCCGATATTCAGTACCGTATAGTTGAGCGAAAAGATTTTTGCCTTCGCGCCGGGCGAGAGATGGTCGGCAAACCAGGCTTTCAGCACGGTGGCAAACACCGAATAAGCGCAGTTGATCAGGGCAAAAAGCAGCACCACCAGCATTACGCTATCAACCAACGGAATGGCGATAAAGCCAAAGGCAAAGGCGGAAATCGCCAGAAGCATGTAGCGTTTCTTGTCGAATTTGTCCGCCAGAATGCCAAAGCCAAGGCTAAAGACCACGCCGATGGTCAACGCAATGGTCATGGCATAGCCGATCAGATCCACGCTCAGGTCGTACTGGCGACTCAGATAAATGGTCATGAAGGGCAGCGTTGCGCCACGACCGATCGTCAGTAACAGTGAGGAGGCGAGTAAAGCAAGGGTGGATCGTCTCAGCGTTTTGTTCATTTCTCTGCCCGACAGTGCGTTTCGTTATATTTGTTTTAGATATGTAAAGAAATAACACGGCAAAAGTGTGATGTATAGCGGATAAATTGTTCTATTGTGCACTGCTATCCCTACCAGAATTAATGATCTGTTGCGGGCTACTCATTTCCGTTACTTTAACTTGTTTACAAAAATTTAAACTTCGCGGAGCGGTGGTATGACGCGCAAAGACGGGCTGTTGGCATTACTGGTGGTGGTGGTTTGGGGGCTGAACTTTGTTGTCATTAAGGTGGGGCTGCATGCAATGCCACCGCTGATGCTGGCGGGGTTGCGCTTTTTGCTGGTGGCGTTTCCGGCGATATTTTTTGTTGCGCGTCCGCGTATTCCGCTGTCGCTACTGCTCGGTTACGGCCTGACAATCAGCTTCGGTCAGTTTGCCTTTCTGTTTTGCGCGATCAAATTTGGCATGCCAGCAGGGCTGGCGTCGCTGGTATTGCAGGCTCAGGCCTTTTTCACCATCGTGCTTGGCGCATTTGCCTTTGGCGAACGTTTGCAGGGCAAACAAATTGCCGGAATTGCGCTCGCAATTTTTGGTGTGCTGGTGCTGATTGAAGGCAGCCTCAACGGACAGCATGTCGGGATGCTCGGCTTTATGCTGACGCTGGCGGCGGCATTTAGCTGGGCCTGCGGCAATATCTTCAATAAAAAAATAATGGGGCATGCCTCGCGCCCGCCGGTAATGTCGCTGGTGGTCTGGAGCGCACTGATTCCGATACTGCCGTTCTTTGCAGCGTCGCTGTTGCTCGACGGCGCGACGCAAATCGTTGAAAGCCTGATTGCCATCGATCTGACCACGATCTTATCGCTGGTCTATCTGGCCTTTGTTGCCACGATAGTCGGCTACGGGATCTGGGGTACGCTGCTCGGGCGTTATGAAACCTGGCGTGTTGCGCCGCTCTCCCTGCTGGTGCCGGTGGTGGGACTGGCCAGCGCGGCGCTGTTGCTCGACGAAACGCTGAGCGCATTACAGCTGTTTGGCGCGGTGCTGATCATGGCCGGTCTGTACATCAACGTGTTTGGTTTTCGCTGGCGCAGAACGGCGCAGGTGAGGGGATCGTAGGGCGGAAAAAGCAAATAGCGCAGGGATTGCCTGATGTCGCTGCGCTTATCAGGCCTGGCAGGTAGAAACTGACGTTAATATTATCACAATCATCCATTGTTATTTAATACTTAGAAATGAATTTAAAAATAGTAACAGATATTTTAATAGAGCAGCCATGCACAGGCTGCTCTATTTTTAAGTGATGGCTATATTTTAAATAAATGTTGAACTTGATAATTTTTTGATGATATGTTACGACGAGGAAATGTTCACAGGTTGGAGGTAAATTATATGACGCCAAAAGAGATACTTTGCCAATGGGTTGACGCATTTAATAATGCTGATATAGAAACTATTTCAGAATTATATGATGAGAATGCAATAAATCATCAGGTTGCCAATGAGCCAGTTATTGGTAAAGAGGCGATAAAGAAAATGTTTGAGCAAGATTTTTCTTACACGGATATGGTTTGTATCGTTGAAAACATTTTCGAAGATGGACAATGGGCAATTTTAGAGTGGCGTGACCCATTAGGTCTGAGAGGTTGCGGTTTTTTCCAAATAGTAAATAATAAAATTTTATTTCAAAGAGGCTACTGGGATAAGCTAACTTTCTTGAGACAGCATAATTTGCCTATTGAATAAAATGAAGACGTAAAAGAAGAGCGAAAACGGCGCTGCGGGAAATTTTAAGAATATAACGATCAGGAGGATAAAAAAAGCCCCGCTTTTCAGCAGGGCGAAAACGAATCACAGGCTGTGCCGGTTGTAATAGGGCACGCCCAGTTCGTCGGACTTGTCACTTCCCGCGCCCATGTGATTAAAATCAAACGGCGACTGTTCCTGTGAAGTGGGGACAATCATCGTGTCACGACTGTTTGTCGTGGTGGGCTGCGCGGATTGCTCCGCAACGCTCTGACCTGAGACAACAAGCAGCAGGGCCAGCATTGCAGAAGACAACAGTTTCATGATTTCCTCGATTACGTCGTTTACAGGCGATGGTTAGTTACAATGGTTCAGCGGTAGCAAATACCGCGATTCGCCGCGCATATTGGTAATACGGTATTTATGCGGCGGAACGTCGAAATAGTTTTTGAATGTCCGGGTCAGCGTCTGCTGCGACTCGAAACCGTAACGTTCTGCCAGATATAAAATCGGCTCGTTACTCTCTTTTAATTTCTGCGCTATTTCGGTCATTTTACGGCTGCGGATGTACTGGCCTAATGAATGGCCGGTCTCTTTTTTGAACATCCGTTGCAGGTGCCATTTGGAGTAACCTGAACGCTCAGACACTTTTTCCAGTGAGAGCGGCGATTCCAGGTTATCTTCGATCCAGTCCAAAATGCTATGAATGGTGATAGCGTCAGTATTGCGTCTGGACATCGTCATACCTCTTCTTGTTTTACGGCAGTACTTTCTTAAGCAAATGCTCAAGTGTTGCCACTTCGTCCGCCGTTAAGTTTTTTGTTAATTCCTGGTGCAGGTCTTGTCCTACTAATTGATGACATTGCTCACAAATTGCCGCGCCGTGTTCGGTGAGTTTCACCAGCACACCGCGTTTGTCATGTGGGTTAGGCAGTCTGTCAATCCAGCCTTTGCAGACCAGACGCTCGAGCATGCGCGTTAAGGCGCCGAGATCGACAGACAACACTTTTTTCAGTTCAACCGGGGTAATGCAGCCCGCACAGCGGATAGAGCAGAGCACCTTAAACTGTGCTGCCGTGATATCCAGCGGCGAGAGATAGTCGTTCAACAGACGATCTTTCTTCTGATTGACCATGTGGATCAAGCGCCCCAGTGGGATGATTTCATTGAATAAGTCACTGGTGCTTTTCACAATGGTTGCCCTGGCAAGTATTTAGTTACGGCAGATAATATTGCCCAGGCAACTATAAGTCAAACGAATGGATTTACCGATCACACGTTTTGCTAAAAGCGAAAAGACACGCGCTGTGTCACATTTTATTTAGTTAATGATAATTACCAGTTATCTTTCAGGTCACTAACGAATGCTTACAGCACCAGAATGGCTAACTTCATGGTTTTCCACTTATACTTGCCGCTAATACATGGGTGAAACAGGAATGACGGCCAATATGATGGATTTGTTTAAAGCAATAGGGCTGGGGCTGGTAGTGATTCTCCCTCTGGCGAATCCTTTGACGACCGTCGCGCTGTTTCTCGGCCTTGCCGGGAACATGAACAGCGCAGAACGGAATCACCAGTCGTTAATGGCATCGGTTTACGTGTTTGCCATCATGATGGTGGCCTACTATGCGGGCCAACTGGTGATGAATACTTTCGGTATCTCCATTCCGGGCCTGCGTATCGCCGGGGGGTTAATTGTGGCGTTCATTGGTTTCCGCATGCTGTTTCCGCAGCAAAAAGCGCATGAATCGCCGGAGGCGCGGAGCAAGTCTGAAGAGCTGGAAGATGAGCCGACCGCCAATATCGCGTTTGTGCCGCTGGCAATGCCAAGCACGGCGGGGCCGGGGACCATTGCGATGATTATTAGCTCCGCCTCAACGGTGCGTCATGGCACGGATTTTCCTGACTGGGTGATTACCGTCGCGCCGCCGCTCATCTTTGCCCTGGTGGGGGTGATCCTGTGGGGATGCTTACGCAGTTCCGGGGCGATTATGCGTCTGGTGGGCAAGGGCGGTATTGAAGCCATTTCCCGGCTGATGGGCTTTCTGCTGGTCTGTATGGGCGTGCAGTTTATTATTAACGGCGTGCTGGAAATTATTAAAACCTACTGATCAAAAAGCCCGGTCGCGATGATCGGGCTGTTTGTCAGGAATGCTGTGGTTGTTCTTCTAATGAGACCGGCCATTTACGGAAGATAATCACCGACCAGATCAGCGCGGCAAGTGCCGGAACGGCCCCCACGTAGCCAATGGTTGACATCGACCAGTGCAGACTCACCTGATTTCCCACCAGCGCGCCCGCGCCAATACCAATATTGAAAATGCCGGAAAACAGCGCCATCGCTACATCCGTGGCATCCGGAGCCAGCGCCAGCACCTTCACCTGCATCCCGAGGCCAATCACCATGATGGCAACCCCCCAGAAAACGCTCAGAACAGCCAGATGAGATTCACTGTCAGCGGCAGGTAACAGCAATACCAGGCAGAGCAGCAGCAGCGCGATGGCGATGCTGATGAGCGCCGAGGCATGGTGATTGCCGAGCTTGCCAAAGATGATGCTGCCGATAATGCCTGCACCGCCCAGCACCAATAACAGTACGGTGGCGAAATTCGCGCTCAACCCGGCAACAGTCTGCACAAACGGTTCGATATAGCTGTACGCGGTGTAGTGCGCCGTCACCACCACCACCGTCAACAGATAGAGGCACATCAGCGCCGGACGGCGGAACAGCAGTGGCAGACTTTTCAGCGAGCCGGAATGTTCACTTGGTAATTTCGGCAGCAGCTTGATCAGGCAAATCAGGGTGATGAATGCCCCCATCCCGATGGCGAAGAAGGTGGTTCGCCAGCCAAAATACTGACCAACAATACGACCAAGCGGTAAGCCCAGCACCATCGCCAGCGCCGTTCCGGTGGCGAGTAAACTTAATGCCTGAGCGCGTTTGCCCGCGGGAGCAAGGCGGATCGCCAGTGAGGCGGTAATCGACCAGAAGATCGCGTGCGCAAAGGCAATCCCGATGCGGCTAATCACCAGCACGGTGAAGTTCCACGCCAGGAACGAGAGCACATGGCTGGCAATAAACAGCACAAACAAGCATATCAGCAGCTTACGCCGCTCAACCTGACTGGTCAGCAACATGAACGGCAGGGACAACAGCGCGACAACCCAGGCGTAGATCGTCAGCATGATCCCGACCTGTGCGGTCTGCATACTAAAACTCTGTGCGATGTCGGAAAGCAGACCCACAGGGACAAATTCTGTGGTATTGAAAATAAACGCAGCAATAGCCAGCGTAACGACCCGTAACCACGCGACTTTGCGGGAAACCGTTGGAGTTGTCATATGAATGAATCGGTTCGTTGCGAAAAGGAGAGGATGCGATCTTAAAACGTTTGCTGATGAAAAGACAACCGCTTTGTGATTCAGCTCTCGTTTTCAGCATTGTTCCGTCAGCAGCTCAATGAACGCTTCCAGTTGGCGCATCTTCGCCCCGCGCCGCCAGACCAGCCAGGTCGTCAGCCAGCGCCAGTTACCGGACAGCGGCCAGGCCTCAACCTGTTGATGTCCGGGCATACTTTCCAGCATCGAACGGGGGATTAACGCGATACCGGCACCGGCGATCACACAGGCCAGCATGCCGTGATAGGACTCCATTTCGTGGATCGTGCCTGGCATTGCCCGATCGGCATGAAACCAGCTTTCGAAATGGCGGCGATAGGAACAATTGGCGCGAAAGGCGTAAATGTGACTGCCGTTGACCTCGCTGGCGCGTGTCACTGGCGGGTGACCGTGCGGCGTAACCACCATCATCTCTTCCTGATACACCGGCATCCCTTCAAGACCGGGGTGGGTAATCGGTCCGTCCACAAAGGCGGCATTGAGATGACCCTGAAGCACGCCGTCCAGCATGTTGCCAGAAGGCCCGGTCGCCAGGGAGAACTGGATTTTGGGGTAGCGCTGATTGTAGCGAGCAAGCGTAGCCGGTATGCGTACCGCGGCGGTGCTTTCCAGCGCGCCCAGTGAGAACAGCCCCTGGGGTTCATCACCCGCGACAACCATTCGCGCCTCGTCAACCAGCGCGAGGATCTGCTGACTGTAGCGCAGAAAGTTGTGCCCGGCGGGGGAAAGGCGCAGGCGCTGATTCTCGCGAATAAACAGATCGACGCCGAGATCGGCCTCCAGTTGGCGAATGCGGGTGGTGAGATTGGAGGGGACACGGTGCACCTTCGCCGCTGCCTGGGTGATGCTGCCCGTTTCGGCAACCGCGTTAAACATCTCCAGTTGGGTCAGATCCATAATGTTCTCTCATCGTGAATAGTTTGGTTAATATTATTCATTTTTAGGAAAGAGTAAATGCGTCCATGATGATCGCATCAAGAATGATGGAGAGACTGTATGACGATTTCACCGGCAACCCACGCCATTTCCACCAACCCGTACAATGGCGAACGCCTTTCAGCACTGCCGTGGTCTACGGCCAAAGACATTGAACAGGCGCTACAGCTTGCGGCCGTGGGATTTCGCGACTGGAAACAGACTACGGTGGCGTATCGGGCGCAGAAATTACGTGACATCGGCCAGGCCTTACGCGTGCGTGGCGAAGAGATGGCGCAGTGCATTACCCGTGAGATGGGCAAACCGATTAAACAGGCGCGTGCAGAGGTGGCAAAATCGGCGTCACTGTGTGACTGGTATGCAGAACACGGCCCGGCGATGCTGGACGCTGAACCCACGCAGGTGGAAAACCAACAGGCGGTCATTGAGTATCGTCCGTTAGGTACCATTCTGGCGGTCATGCCGTGGAACTTTCCGCTGTGGCAGGTGCTGCGCGGAGCGGTGCCGATTTTGCTGGCCGGTAATGGCTATCTGCTTAAGCCTGCGCCGAACGTCATTGGCTGCGCGCAAATCATCCGCCAGGTTTTTGCTGATGCAGCGATACCCGTCGGCGTCTACGGCTGGCTGAATGCGGATAATCAGGGCGTCAGCACATTGATAAACGATGCGCGGATTGCGGCCGTGACGGTGACCGGTAGCGTGCGTGCAGGGGCAGCCATTGGCGCTCAGGCCGGAGCCGCGTTGAAAAAATGTGTGCTGGAACTGGGAGGTTCCGATCCGTTTATTGTGCTTAACGATGCCGATCTGGATCTGGCAGTGCAGGCGGCGGTGGCCGGACGCTACCAAAATAGTGGGCAGGTTTGTGCGGCGGCGAAACGCTTTATTCTCGAAGAGGGGATCGCAGAGTGCTTTATCGCGCGCTTTGTGGCGGCTGCCGCCGCGCTGAAGCAGGGCGATCCGCTGGCGGAGGAGAGCGAACTCGGACCGATGGCGCGTGCCGATCTGCGTGACGAGTTGCATCAGCAGGTGCAGGCGACGATTGCCGAAGGCGCTGAGTTACGACTTGGCGGTGAGATGCCTTCCGGAGCCGGTAACTTTTATCCGGCCACGGTGCTGACCAACGTAACCCCTGAGATGACGGCGTTTCGCGAAGAACTGTTCGGGCCGGTTGCGGCGATCGCCATAGCGAAGAGTGCTGAGCACGCGCTGGAACTCGCAAACGACAGTGACTTTGGTCTGTCGGCGACCCTTTTTACCGCCGATGAAGCCCGGGCACTGGAGATGGCCGCACGTCTGGAATGCGGCGGTGTCTTTATCAACGGCTTTAGCGCCAGCGATGCCCGGGTGGCGTTTGGCGGCGTGAAGAAGAGCGGCTTTGGTCGCGAACTCTCGCACTTTGGTCTGCGTGAATTCTGTAATGTGCAGACCGTCTGGAAGAACCGACGCTAATCTTTCCGGCGCTCTGCGGGGCGCCTTGTCACATTTCTGCCATAGTTTTGTCATTTACGCTTCGTAGACTCGCGCTTAACGTGTTGATACTGAAGAATATTATGAACTTAACTCAAATTTTACGTCGCGTTGCGCGCCGTTTTCTACCGCAGCAGTTTGGCCTGTTAACCGGGATTTTTTGCATCATTGCGCTGTTTTCCGTGCTGCAAATGACGTCGTCACTGATGCTGTCGTTTTCTGTCAGTCAGGCCCGGGAAAACGAGCAGCGTAACCAACAGGCGTTGCGTCAACAGACAAAAGTTGAAGAGGCACGGATTGCGCTTCTGACCGCCAGCGATCTGCTCAATCGGGCGGGTGTTTACTTTATGCAGGATGCCGCCACGGGTTCTGAAGGCAGCTGGCAGCCGTTGATTGACGAAGCCCGGCAGGCGTTAACTCAGTCGACAACCGCGTGGCAGGCATGGCGCGAAATGAACCCGCAGGCGGACGACGGGCTGGTCGACAGCTATCAGCGTTTTAGCGGCGGTATCCAGGAACAGGTGACAGGGCTAAGTAAGACGCAGTCGATTGACGCGTTCTTTGCGGTGCCCATTCAGGCGTTTCAGGCTGACTTCAATGATAACTATGCCAGAGTGCAAAAAGTCACTGCCCAGGAGCGGGAGAGTGGACGACAACAACTGCTGGATCGTCTACTCAATCTTCAGCATCTGTTCTTACTCCTGCCGATAATGCTGCTGGCCATTGCGATCGCGGTCTGGTGGGGGATGTCGCGCTGGGTGATTTCTCCGCTGCGTCGGCTGATCGCACATATTGATATTCTGGCGGCAGGCGATCTCTCACAGCCGCTTCCTGCCGTACCTGGGTCTAACCGGGAAGTGTCGCAGCTCCACGTAAGAATTGGTGCGATGCAGCAGGGGCTACGTGAGCTGGTCCTGCAGGTCAGTGAGGCAACGACGGCGATGGCTGACAATATCGAAAGGCTGGCGCAGAACAATACGCGCTTGTATCAGCAGTCGGCGAAACAGAGTGAAGAACTGCATAACGTCACCTCGCATATTTCTGTGCTGGAAACGCACGTTGAAGATAACAGCGGATATGCCCAACTGGCGAATAAGCGTGCGGAAGAAGCGCGCGCCATTGCGGCAGGCGGTGACCGAATGATGGATACCGTGAATCGTTCAATGCAGGCGATTGTGACGCGCTCGGCGGAAATGCGCGGGATTATTGCGCTGATTGATAACGTCGCCTTCCAGACTAATATTCTGGCGCTGAACGCGGCTATCGAAGCCGCCCATGCCGGTGAGCAGGGACGCGGCTTTGCGGTGGTGGCAAGAGAAGTGGGACTGCTGGCGCGCAAGAGCAGTCAGTCCACGCAGGATATTCAGGCGCTGATCTATCACTCTCTGCAAGGAATAGAAGAAGGGTCAAGCGCAGTGACGCATCTGGAAGAGAACTTACAGCAGGTGATCGCGCTGGTGGAAAATCTGGGCGCCTCGCTGAATGATATCTCCGCCGCGACGCTGCATCAGGGAGCCCGAATCCATCAAATGACGCGTCAGCTGCAGGCGCTGAACCTGGTCGCGCGTGATACCCGCGAACTGGTGGATACGGCATCGGCTTCCTCGCAGCAGTTACATAATGAATCGCACCAGTTGATTCACGCCGTGGCGAGATTCCGACTTCCGGCCTGACGTGGGGTATTCCGCTCTGCTATACTCGCAGCCCTTTTCAGACCGGCAGGCAAGGAGCGTGGTGTGGCAATCACTCTGGACAATTCAATTTTAGAGGCCATTCTGGCGGAGGTTCGCCCGCTGATAGGTCAGGGCAAGGTTGCGGACTATATTCCCGCGCTGGCCTCGGTTGACGGGTCCCGACTGGGTATTGCGATTTGCACCGTGGAAGGTCAGCTCTGGCAGGCCGGGGATGCGACTGAACGCTTTTCCATTCAGTCAATTTCGAAGGTACTCAGTCTGGTGGTGGCAATGCGTCACTATTCAGAGGATGAGATCTGGCAAAGGGTGGGGAAAGATCCGTCCGGTTCGCCGTTTAATTCGCTGGTGCAGTTAGAAATGGAGTACGGCATTCCGCGTAATCCGTTTATTAATGCCGGGGCGCTGGTTGTCTGTGACATGTTACAGGGGCGACTCAGCGCACCGCGTCAGCGTATGCTGGAAGTGGTTCGTGCGCTGAGCGGTGTGCCGGATATCGCTTATGATGCGGTGGTGGCCCGTTCAGAGTTCGAACACTCCGCCCGTAATGCCGCCATTGCCTGGCTGATGAAATCCTTCGGTAATTTTCATCATGACGTGACGACGGTCCTGCAAAACTATTTTCATTACTGTGCGCTGAAAATGAGCTGTGTGGAACTGGCTAAGACGTTTGTCTTTCTGGCGAACCAGGGGAAAGCGTTTCATCTTGATGAGCCTGTGGTGACGCCGATGCAGGCACGACAGATCAATGCGCTGATGGCGACCAGCGGAATGTACCAGAACGCCGGGGAATTTGCGTGGCGCGTTGGCTTGCCCGCGAAATCGGGTGTAGGCGGGGGGATTGTGGCGATAGTGCCGCATGAGATGGCGATCGCCGTGTGGAGTCCTGAACTGGATCCGACCGGGAATTCGCTCGCGGGTATCGCTGCGCTGGAACAACTGACTCAACGCTTAGGACGTTCAGTTTACTGATGAACACGTTTGATCCGCTTTTTGCCCGTCTGTCGCGCTCGCCGTTTCGCTCCCGTTTTCGTCTGGGCACGAAAGAGAGACAGTATTGCTGGGATAAAGGAGCAGAGGTTATCGATCAACATGCTGCGGATTTTGTGGCGAAGCGACTTGCGCCAGCCGCACCGGTCAATGACGGCAAACAAACGCCGATGCGCGGTCATCCGGTATTTATCGCCCAACATGCCACGGCGACCTGCTGTCGCGGCTGTCTTGCTAAATGGCATAATATCGCCCAGGGACAGCCGTTGAGCGATGAGCAACAGCAGTATGTGGTCGCTGTTATCCATCACTGGTTAGTGCTTCAAATGAATACACCGTAATAATTAAATGGTTACGTTAATCCCATAAAATAAGCATGGTTTATTGCTGGCGGATTTAACAAATAAAAATGTTAACGCAGCTGGAGTACGACTACCTTTGAGAATAATTCATGCTATTCTCTTAAATATTATAACCATTACGCAGAGATAATTGCCGACGGCAATTATATGGATAGATATTTAATGCACGTACTCCACATTCCGTCTTTCCGGCTGTTTCAGGAAGGCCATTCACTGCGTAACGCCAGCGTTATTTTTGCTTTAACCACACTGTTCTACTTTATTGGCGCCGAACTGCGCCTGGTGCATGAACTCTCGCTGTTCTGGCCGCTCAACGGCGTGATCGCCGGGATTTTTGCCCGTTATGTCTGGTTAAACAAGCTGCATTATTATGCTGTTAGCTACGTCGCCATGCTGGGTTATGATGCGATCACCACCGAGTGGGGATGGGTATCGCTGATTATTAATCTCTCCAACATGGTGTTTATCGTGGTTGTCGCCCAACTGGTGATCCGCGATAAGCGACTGGGGAAAAATAAATATGAGCCTATCAGTGCGTTACGCTTATTTAATTACTGTCTGATTGCGGCACTGCTCTGCGCCATAATTGGCGCGATGGGATCTGTGGGTATCGACCGACTGTCATTCTGGCCACTGGTGGCTGACTGGTTCAGCGAACAATTCTCAACCGGGGTGCTGATTGTGCCCTGTATGTTGACGCTGGGTATTCCCGGCGCGGTAAAACGCTTTAAACCCGAACAACTGATGCCGGTGGCGGCGTTAATTATCTCGGTGCTGGCATCAGTCATTATTGGCGGCGCCGGAAGCCTGGCCTTTCCGCTGCCGGCGCTGATCTGGTGTGCGGTGCGCTACACCCCGCAGGTCACTTGTCTGCTGACTTTTCTTACCGGCGCCGTTGAAATTGTGCTGGTGGCAAATTCGATAATCAATATCGCGGTGGCGTCACCGTTGTCTACGCCGCAGATGTTCTCTGCCCGACTGGGAATTGCCACGATGGCAATTTGCCCCATTATGGTTTCAGTCAGCGTGGCGGCGATTAATTCCCTGATGAAGCAGGTTTCCCTGCGCGCCGATTTCGATTTTCTTACCCACGTTTATTCTCGTTCCGGGCTTTATGAAGCGCTGAAGCGTCAGGAGTACCCGCGCTCGCAGCATATCACTGTCATGCTGTTGGATATCGACTATTTCAAGAGCATTAATGACAACTTCGGTCATGAATGCGGCGATGTAGTACTCCGCGTGTTTGCACAACGTATTCGCGAGATTATCGGTGACCGGGGGCTGGTGGCGCGTATGGGAGGGGAAGAATTTGTCGTGGTGGTTCCCTCAGTGCACCCTGATGAGGGAATGCTGCTGGCGGAAAATATTCGTACGGCGGTCGCACAGCAACCCTTCACCTGGAACCAGCAGAATATCTATTTGACAGTCAGCATTGGCCTTGGGAATGGCAGTATCGGCACCCATTTGCTGACGGACGTTTTCAACACCTTGATGGTTGAAGCGGACGAGTGTTTGTACCGCTCGAAGAACGAAGGTCGTAATCGGACCAGCGATCGCCGGACGGATAAGACCGTCTTTGCTGGAAGCGATCTGGCATAACAATATCCTATGGAACTCCCCGTTGTGTTATCACAATGTTAAGTGCATGGTGTTGTCTCAATTACGGAGGCAACATGACCCTGGCAAAATCCTGTTATGTGTTAGATGCGGGAGCTATCGAGGCGAGAATTGATGAGCTCTGTGACGTCCTGACCGACTGTGTGACGCGCGGCGCATCAGTCAGTTTTGTATTACCGTTTACCTGTTCAAAAGCATGTGCATTCTGGCATGACGTCGCGCAAAGCGCGGGCAGAGGAGAGCGCGTCGTTCTTGCGCTCGACAACCCCTCAGGTGTGATTGTCGGTACCGTGCAACTCATTCTCCAGCAGCCGGAAAATCAACCTCATCGCGCGGACGTGGCGAAACTTTTAGTTCACTCCAGCGCACGTCGTCAGGGATTCGCTCGTCAGTTGATGACGGCGCTGGAAACGTGCGCAATACAGCAGCAAAAAACGCAGCTGGTGCTGGATACCGCTACAGGAAGCGATGCTGAGTTGTTCTACCACTCTTGCGGCTGGCTCAAAGCCGGTGAGATCCCTGATTATGCGCTAATGCCAGATGGAAAGCTGACCGGCACCACGTTTTTCTATAAATCTCTATAAATAGTTGTCATGAATTGATCAAAACAGGGTTTTACTGTCGTAAAGTTTTGCTAACCTGTTCTACCAATTTAATCAGGTTGTATGACTAATCGAAAGGGAACCCATTGTGAAAACACTTAACCGTCGCGATTTTCCCGGTGCTCACTATCCTGAACGCATCATTCAGTTTGGTGAAGGTAATTTCCTTCGCGCCTTTGTTGACTGGCAAGTTGATCTGCTGAATGAACATACCGATCTGAATTCTGGTGTGGTCATTGTTCGACCTATTGAAAGTCCATTCCCACCTTCGCTCAGTACCCAGGATGGTCTTTATACGACAATCATTCGCGGTCTGAATGAACAGGGAGAAGCCGTCAGCGATGCTCGTCTGATTCGTTCGGTGAATCGTGAAATCAGCGTTTACGGTGATTACGATGCGTTCCTGAAACTGGCGCACAATCCTGAGATGCGTTTTGTGTTCTCTAACACCACGGAAGCGGGTATCAGTTATCACGCCGGTGATAAATTTGATGATGCGCCAGCGGTAAGTTATCCGGCGAAGCTGACGCGTCTGCTGTTTGAACGCTACAGCCATTTCAACGGCGCGTCGGATAAAGGCTGGATCATCATCCCTTGCGAACTGATTGATTATAATGGTGATGCTCTACGTGAGCTGGTGCTGCGCTATGCGCAGGAGTGGTCACTGCCAGCGGCATTTATCACCTGGCTGGATCAGGCAAACGTCTTCTGTTCCACGCTGGTGGACCGTATTGTCACGGGTTATCCGCGCGATGAAGCGGCGCAACTGGAGAGCAAACTGGGCTATCACGATGGTTTCCTCGATACAGCCGAACACTTTTATCTGTTTGTGATCCAGGGACCGAAATCACTGGCAGCAGAACTGCGTCTCGATAAATATCCGCTTAACATTCTGATTGTTGAGGATATTAAGCCGTACAAAGAGCGTAAAGTGGCTATCCTTAACGGTGCGCACACGGCACTGGTACCGGTGGCATTCCAGGCAGGACTGGATACGGTCGGCGAGGCGATGAATGACACCGAAATCTGCGCCTTTGTGGAAAAAGCGATTTATGAGGAGATCATCCCGGTTCTCGATCTGCCGCGTGATGAACTGGAGTCATTTGCCAGTGCGGTTACCGGACGTTTCCGTAACCCCTATATTAAGCACCAGTTGCTGTCGATTGCGTTGAACGGGATGACCAAATTCCGCACCCGCATTCTTCCCCAGTTGTTGGCAGGGCAGAAGGCGAACGGCCAACTCCCGGCTCGTCTGACCTTCGCGTTAGCCGCCCTGATTGCGTTCTATCGCGGTGAGCGTAATGGGGAAGCTTACCCGGTTCAGGACGATGCGCACTGGATCACCCGTTTTCAGCAACTCTGGAGCCAACATGGCGATCGCCAGATGACGACTCAGCAACTGGTGAGTGACGTGCTGGCGGTAGAAGAACACTGGGAGCAAGACCTGACGAAAGTGGCGGGGCTGGTTGAGCAGGTGACTGCCGATCTCGATGCCATTCTGTCAAAAGGAATGCGAGAAGCGGTGAAACCGCTTTGCTAAAGCAGTGACCCGGCTAAGGCCGGGTTTCTTATACAAGCACTATAGTTACAACATACAGTGTATTTAATAACTATTCCCCTCTGTTAGCCTTGTGCATGAACGTGTCTATTAGCATAAGGCAGGTGACAACGTCACGTTGGACATGCTTGAATGTTTGATCCAGATCACGTTTAATAGCAGGATTCGTTTCTTTCCAGAAAACCGTCATGATCGTTCGTCCGCAACAGCACTGGTTACGCCTGATATTCGTCTGGCACGGCTCTGTACTGGCAAAAATCTCTTCCCGCTTGCTGCTTAATTTTCTGCTGTCTATTGTCGTGATCGTCCTGCTGCCGTGGTATACGATGCTGGGTATCAAATTTACCCTTGCACCGTTCAGCATCCTCGGTGTGGCAATCGCTATCTTTTTGGGTTTTCGTAATAACGCCTGTTATTCCCGTTATGTTGAGGCGCGTCAACTCTGGGGACAATTGATGATCGCTTCTCGTTCACTGCTGCGGGAAGTCAAAACGGTCTTACCGGATGACCGCGAGTTAGGGCAGTTTGTCCGACTGCAAATCGCCTTCGCTCACTGTCTGCGCATGACGCTGCGGCGTAAGCCACAGGCTGAGCCGCTGGCGAAGTATCTTTGCACGGAAGATCTGCAACGTGTATTTGCCTCTCACTCTCCGGCAAACCGCATTTTACTGATAATGGGTGAATGGCTGGCGACACGTCGTCGAGACGGGCAACTCTCGGATATCCTGTTTCATAGTTTAAACAATCGCTTAAATGACATGTCCGCCGTTCTTGCCGGTTGCGAAAGAATCGCCAATACGCCGGTCCCGTTTGCCTATACGCTGATCCTCCATCGCACTGTTTATCTGTTTTGCATCATGC
Organism: Citrobacter sp. MGH 55; assembly: GCF_016906145.1. Lineage (NCBI taxonomy): Bacteria > Pseudomonadati > Pseudomonadota > Gammaproteobacteria > Enterobacterales > Enterobacteriaceae > Citrobacter > Citrobacter sp. MGH 55. Next base: position 3,819,196 of record NZ_CP070239.1, on the reverse strand, counting down.
TGCCTTTCGCCCTGGTGGTCGATCTGCATTACATGACGCCTTTTATTTCGGTCCTCATCTCCTATACCTTCATCTCTCTGGATGCACTGGCGGAAGAACTGGAGGATCCGTTTGGAACAGAGAATAACGATTTGCCCCTGGATGCTATCTGTAATGCCATCGAAATTGACCTGCTGGAGATGAATGATGAATCGACCATTCCAGCGAAACTGATGCCGGATAAGCACTACCAGTTGACGTAAAAGAAGGGAACATTCCAGTAAATGAACGACAGGCTGGGTGTGTCAATGCGCTAACATCGGTTTTCAGGATTAACTTATCACCGATGATTGAATTTCAGATAATGTCCGAATATTTTCTGCGCGATTAAAAATAACTCTTGATAAGGGTCGTAAGGCGTTCTTAAAACATCGGCATGCCATCAGTGCATATCAGGATGTTAAACGATGATCAGGAGGATTATCTATGAACGCTATTCAATCAGGAATGAATGACACCCCGCGTGTCGATGCAAAGGCGTCGACGCCATCACTGGTATCAATAAAGTCTCTCTCTCCGTTGCCGGTTATTCCAGGACTGCTGCTTGCCACCACCGGTCTTTTTGCCCCGACAGGTCTGTTGGCAGAGGAAATACGCTGCGAAAGTGAAACGGCCGCAGAGTGTATTGAGAAAAAACTCAAAGCGACAAAGACATTAACAGCATCCTGGACGCCCACGACGGCGAACAGTAGTGTTCTTATTAACGAAAATGCCCAGGTCATTTTATCTGCGGAAGTGAATAACGAGCCTGGATGGCGTGAGTTTGGCTCCCTGACCGTCGGTCAGGGCACAAAAGGTGAACTCACAATAACAGGACGCACCATTAAATCCTCTGCAAGCGCGATTGGTAATGGTGCTGTCGGAATTGTGACGTTAACCGAAGGTGCGCAATGGGATCTCAGTGGCAAGAATCTGTTTGTCGGCAAAAATAACGGCGACGGAACATTAACCGTTAAAGAGGGAAGTCAGATCTCTAATATTAACGAACTGCGCATCGGTGAATTTTATGCTGATGCAAAAGGACTGACCACTGTAGAAGGTGAGAATTCGTCGATCCGTTCCGGTTGGGCTGTTGTGGGCGATCAGGCAGAGGGCCGACTGGATATTTTGAACGGTGGTCAACTTTCAGTTAGTAGACATATGAATATTGGCTATGTCGGAAAGACGTTAAACTCAACTCTTAAAGGAAACGGCGTCGTGAATGTCGACGGCGAAAATTCTCTTTTAGAGGTTGGTACATTACTCATTTTGGGGGGCTTTAGAACCACGCCAAATGATGCCAAAGGTGAACTTAATATCAGTAATGGCGGCAAAGTTAAGACAGGAGAGGGAATCTGGCTTGGCATAGGGACAGGAAGTACCGCCACACTGAATATCGGTGGCAAACCCGGTGAAACCGCACAAGAAGCAGGAGCTATCGAGACGCCGCTCATTATACTAAGTGACACAAACCAGAAAAATAGTACTGCAACACTGAACTTTAACCACACCAGCGAAGGTTATTCTCTTAATGCAGCGATAAAAGGCTACGGTCATGTCAACCATAGCGGACCGGGTACGACGCAACTGAGCGGCGATAATCGTTATACCGGAAATACTCACATCAGTCGCGGAACACTCAGCGCCGGAAGTGTCACAGGTTTTAGCCCGAATTCTGATTTTACTGTCGGGGAGGGCGCCACGCTCGATCTGAACGGCTACAGTCAGACCATTCAGTCACTTCAGCTTGGTGGGAGGCTGAGCTTTGGCGATCCGCAGGGCAACCGCGATGCTCTGGCGCTGTCAGGCAGTGTTCTGACGGTCAGGGGCGATTACAACAGTGACAATGGCTTACTGAGCCTGAACAGCACACAGGATCAAGTGCAACAAAAACCGGTGGTTAACCAGCTTAATGTCTTGGGAAACACCGCAGGAACAACCCGGGTCGTGTTGAAGGAATTAGGCAATGTCGCGGTTGGTGATCTGAACGGTGCGCGAGTTGTCCAGGTTGCAGGGGATTCTGCGGGTGAATTTGTTGCCCAAAGCCGTCTGGTTGCCGGGGGGTATGACTACGCGCTTTTACGCGGAGTTGAAAGTGAAAATGACGACGGGATCATGGATTCCAACCACTGGTATCTGGTCAATACCTGGGCGCCCGTCGACGATATCGATCCGATAGATGACCCGATTATTGAACCGAAAGAGGATGATCCGACTCCCTTGCCTACGCCATCCCCAGGCGTCGAGCGCTCATCCGCGGCGGTGATGCGCCCGGAAATGGGGGCATACCTGGCAAATCGCAGGGCGGCTAACACCCTGTTTGTTACCCGTTTGCACGACCGGTTAGGTGAAACGCAGTATATCGACCCGATCACCGGGGAAACGCGTGTCACCAGTCTGTGGTTACGCAATGTTGGCGGGCATACTCGTTTTCATGACCGTTCCGGCCAACTAAGCAGCCTAAGTAATCGTTATGTGGTGCAGATTGGTGGCGATCTGGCTCAGTGGAGTGCCGGTCTGGAGGATCGCTGGCATCTTGGTGTCATGACGGGTTATGCCAACAGTCAGAGCAATACCCGGTCATCATTATCCCATTATCGTGCGGACAGCACGGTTTCAGGTTACAGCGCAGGCTTGTACGCGACTTGGTATGCCGATAATGCCGCGAAGCAGGGAACCTGGATAGACGCATGGGTGCTCTACAACTGGTTTGAAAACACGGTACGCGGAGAATCTCTGGCGGAAGAACGCTATCGTTCGAAAGGAATGACCGCATCTCTTGAGATGGGACACACCGTTAAACTGGCTGAACAACCGCGTCTGAGTTACTGGTTGCAACCGCAAGCGCAGCTTATCTGGATGGACGTCTCTGCCGACGATCACCGTGAAGATAACGGCACATGGGTGCGGGATAAAGGGAAGGGTAATCTACAAAGTCGTCTTGGGGTAAAAGCCTTTATGCAGGGTTACCCTATTCGCGATGAAGGTAAAGATCGACTCTTTCAACCTTTTGTTGAGCTGAACTGGCTGCATAATACGCGTAATGATACGGTCTCAATGAATGAGATCAGTGGCTCAGTCGATGGAGCGAAAAATATTGCAGAGCTTAGAACGGGCGTTGAGGCGAAAATAAATTCGCGCCTGCATCTGTGGGGAAATATTGGTCAGCAGATCGGTAGTGAGGGATTTAGCGATACCCAGGCAGTACTTGGTCTGAAGCTGCTCTTTTAACGCTTAACCCCGCGCATTCTGCAGGATGCGCGGGGTTGTCTCTATCATCAACACCTCCCTGAACTATTAACGAAAAATGTGAATTAATAGACTGCATCACTCTATTACCTGACGAATAACGCAGGAAACCTCCGTTACAAGGTAATTAAAGCGATTTATCTCAGGCGCGTTGAGATCAAATAATTCCACTCTATTTGCGTGATAAATGTATTGGACACTTTTAATCCACCTGATATTCAGGCCAATCGTTATTAAGGGAACGCGATGCTTATTAATTCATCGTCCTCCACCACGAAAAGACGCGCGGAGCACCGTTTTCACATGCCCGAGGAAATCCGGCATTTAGGGGAAATGCCGCTGTTCAGAGCCGTTGCCTGGTGGGGATTTCTGCGCAATAAAGAATTTTCACGCAATGACGTAAGCCAGGCATTTCATATTGACCTGCGCCGGGCCAGCGGGATACTGCATTATCTTTGTCACCGCTACGATAAACACGACATCGAATTCAGCGTTCGCAAAACGGCAGTACGGGGCGGACATTGTCAGCTATTAGTCAAAATACATTCACCGGCGACGGCGGGGAACTTAACGGCACCGCCTGCCAAAGCGACACCTGCAACTCGTCAGGTAAAGAAGAGTACCGCAACGGACGATCGTCAGCTTTCACACTGGCTATTATCACGACCAACCGGGAATAATGAAGCGAAGCTGGCCGCCTGGAAAGCAGCCTGTCCGCTGAGAGAGTGAGATCAGGACTGGCGACGCGCAATCACGAACAAGCGCGGAAACGCCAGTAATATCTGGCCATCTTCCTGAAGTGGATATTGCTCTTGTAAAAGCTGATGATAACGCTCCAGGAACCGTTGCTGTTCGTGTTCATTGAGATCCTGCATCCAGGGGCGCAACCCTGTGGCACTGACCCAGTCAATAATCGCCTGATGGGAACGCATCCTGTGATAATAGGTTGTGCGCCAGATATCCACTTCGCATCCCGCTTCGCTCAGAATATCGTAGTAAGCGTGAACACCGGGCAGGGCGTCACGACCGCGATTCGGATAATCCTGTTCATAAGCCACTTCACGCATCAGCACGTGTGTAGGTTCCAGCCAGTTATCCGGCATTTGCACGGCCAGAATGCCGTTATCATTCAGCAGGGTGACCAGGCGGGGAAACAGATCATAGTGATCGGGGATCCACTGTAGAGAGGCATTGGCATAAATGACATCGGGCGGTGTGACGGGTTGAAACTGACGAATATCCGCTTCAACAAAGTGACAATTTGGCAAAGCCGTTCGCGCCTCATCCAGCATCGCTGGAGAGGTATCTACACCGGTAATACTCGCTCCAGGCCAGCGGCTTTGGAGTAACGCCGTACTGTTACCGGGGCCGCATCCCAAATCAACCACGGAAGAGACATGCTCAAGTTGAATTCTGGCCAGCAGTTCAGCGGCGGGTCTTGAACGTTCTGCGCCATACTGCATATACAGCGCCGGATTCCAGTCGGACATCAGTAATTCTCCTGTCAATGGTTCAACTAAGTGTGCATAAGGTATGAACTATACTAGTTTAGTATTGGCAGCGACTGGGAAGGAAATTCCTTATGAATAAACCAGATATCAAAGGTGGTATCGACATTGCGATGAAGGTCCCATCACATCAGTATCAACAGACGATTGATTTTTATCGCAATGTTATTGGATTACCGGAAATTATTGATAAGCCGCCGGCAGTCGGATTCGAACTCGGACCGAACAGGCTCTGGATTGATGAAGCGCCGGGACTCAGTCAGGCTGAACTCTGGCTGGAATTATTCACGCCCAATTTCAGCGCTGCCGAAAAATATGTTGAACAATGTGGCGTGGTCCGTTGTGACGCAGTCGAACCGTTACCCAACGGTTTCAAGGGCGGCTGGATCATGAATCCGTGCAACATTGTCCATATGCTAAGAGAGCCAGAGGCCTGGTGAACGGTAATTCATTGGAAGAGGCTGCAGCGAATTCTGTTTGTAGGCATCAGGAACTGGCGAGAACGCTTGTAATCAGCAGGACAATGACGACCGTGAAATGGCAGATTCTGTCTTAATCTTTATTTG
>NZ_CP070239.1:3791183-3811581 GCF_016906145.1 Citrobacter sp. MGH 55 | reverse complement strand
CATTATTGGTGCGCATAATGTATATTATGTTAAATACAATATCACCAACCGCACTGTACCGGTGTCTGAGTAATTCTCTGCTGTATTGGCCTTCAGAACCGCTCTGGTTTTCACTCATACTCAGCGAGATGCGTTCTGGTGATTCGTAAACACATTTTTAAGCCGTTGAACAAATCATTCCTCTCCGCTAGCCTGTTTATTGTACGCCTCACCCCTTCTCCGGCTTGACTTAACGTCGATTAGGAACAAAATAATTTCTCTTTTGTGTTAACCGGATGACTGGCCTATATGGATATCTGTTCTCGTGCCGTTTGCTCTCTGTCTCGCGTTAAAAAAATCAGTACGTTGGTTGTCGCAACGATCTTTCTGGCGAGTTGTTCATCAAAGCCGCCTGTCTCACTGGTGACGCCGCCAAAATCGACGCCGACATCGCCGTATAAGACGCAAAAACTGAATGTGCCTGTTCGCGGCGTGTGGCTGGCGACGGTTTCCCGGCTTGACTGGCCGCCGGTTGCATCCGTGAATGTCAGTAGCGCCACCACGCGGATCGCCATGCAAAAGAAAGCCCTAACAGACAAACTCGATAATTTACAGTCACTGGGTATAAATACGGTCTTCTTCCAGGTTAAACCTGACGGCACCGCCCTTTGGCCGTCATCCATTTTACCGTGGTCGGACATGCTCACCGGGAAGATTGGTGAAAATCCGGGCTACGATCCGCTCCAGTTCATGCTCGATGAAGCGCACAAACGTGGTATGCGCGTTCACGCCTGGTTTAACCCTTATCGCGTCTCCACCAATGTGAAACCGTCAACGGTGAACGAACTGAACCGTACCGTGTCGCTTCAGCCCGCCAGCGTGTTTGTTCTTCATCGCGACTGGATCCGTATCGCCGGTGACCGCTATGTTCTCGACCCGGGGATCCCGGAGGCCCGTGACTGGATAACCAGTATCGTGGCTGAAGTCGTGAAACGGTATCCGGTGGATGGTGTTCAGTTTGACGACTATTTCTACGCTGAATCCCCCGGTTCCGCGCTGAACGACAACCTGACCTTCCGGCGCTACGGCCAGGGATTTAGCTCAAAGGCGGACTGGCGTCGGCATAACACTCAACTATTAATTGAACAGGTTTCGCGGACGATCAGACAGATCAATCCGGACGTGGAGTTTGGCGTCAGTCCAGCCGGTGTCTGGCGGAACCGTTCGCACGATCCGGCCGGATCGGATACCCGTGGCGCTGCCGCTTATGATGAGTCGTATGCTGACACGCGGCTTTGGGTTCAACAAGGCCTGCTGGACTATATCGCACCGCAAATTTACTGGCCCTTCTCTCGTGATGCGGCACGTTATGATGTGCTGGCAAAATGGTGGGCGGACGTCGTGAAACCGACAAAAACACGGCTCTATATTGGCGTTGCGTTGTATAAGGTCGGCGAGCCCTCTCGCAATGAACCGGACTGGACGGTCAACGGCGGCGTTCCGGAACTGAAGAAACAGCTCGATTTAAATGAATCAATGCCACAAATCAGCGGCACTATTTTGTTCAGAGAAAACAATCTCAACCAACCGCAGGCCCAGCAGGCTGTCAGTTACCTGAGAAATCGCTGGTCTAAGTGACACTGTAACGTAAAGAGAGACATCGATCTCTCTTTGCGTCGCCATTTAGGTTCCGTTTCCAGTCCCCGCGCTCGCTCCGTCATTGCCCGTTGTCATCATTTAATGCCTCAACAGGCGGGATAGCATTATTTATGCCAGTGATACGCTTCAGGATAGTGTAATGATTAAATGGGATATCTAAGAGAAAAAGATTATTCAAGCCTCCACTGATACGTGATTATTATTACCCGCAGTCAAAACGGGATTTATTACGTAATGATGACCATATCGCTCAAAAAACTCTCATATCATTTTATGAATTGAAAAAATGCTGACATTAAAAGAGAGTGTGAGCTACCTTACAGGGGGACATGATTCCTCTCAACGATCAAACGGATGGACTATACTTTTCAGACGTCAATACGTTTAAAAAGTCGCTTAAAAAGGATTTTTCTTGCTACTTTTGGCTATATCCATAATTGTTTCAGGCTTACTTCGCCGGAATGAATGAAAATATGGCTTAAGGCATTACACTATTTCATTAATGTCACCTTGCACGCTTTCAGGTGTTTTATGTTTTAGATTCATCTTACTATCCAGATTGTGCATTTGAGCCAGGCAAAATGTTGTTCGCTAACCACTGTAAGGATCTTCACCATGGAGATGTATCTTAAAAGAATGAAAGACGAATGGGTCGCGCTGGTTGAACAGACCGACCCTCACATTCGCAGACTCGCTTCTGAGATAGCGATCGCCCATGCCCATGCTTTAAGCATTGAGTTTTATCGTATTGTTCTCGCCGATCCGCATGCTGAGGAGTTTTTGAGTAATGAACAGGTTGAGCGCCAACTCAAAAGCGCACTTGAAAAGTGGATTGTGGATGTGCTCTCCAGTGAAGTCGACAATATTGATGAACTGATAAAAATACAGCATACGGTAGCTGAAGTGCATGCGCGTATTGGTATTCCGGTGGAACTGGTTGAAATGGGTTTTCGCGTACTGAAGAAAATTCTCTATCCGATCATCATTGACAGCCACCATGAAGCGACACATAAGCTGCTTGTCTACCACTTCTCCATTAACAGTATTGATCTGGCGATGGAAGTCATGTCCAGAGCCTTCTCCTTTAGTGAAAGTACCGCAGCAAAAGAAGATGAAAACTACCGTATTTTTTCTTTGCTGGAAAACGCAGAAGAAGAGAAAGAGCGCCAAATCGCCGCGTTACTGTCGTGGGAAATGGACATTATCTATAAGGTCTTACTCGACTCCGATCTCGGCAACAGCCTGCCGTTAAGCCAGGCGGATTTTGGTTTGTGGTTTAATCATAAAGGACGTCATTATTTCAGTGGTATTGCGGAAGTCGGTCACATCTCACGACTGATTCAGGACTTTGACGGCGTGTTTCACCACACCAGTGGGACAACGAAAACGTTAAGCAATAAAGCATCACGGGTGAAATTCCTGCTGCAAATCCGCAATACCGTCTCGCAGATCATTACGCTACTGCGTGAATTGTTTGAGGAAGTGTCCCGCCATGAGGTAGGGATGGATGTACTGACCAAATTACTCAACCGACGTTTCCTGCCAACCATCTTCAAGCGGGAAATCGCCCATGCCAATCGTGCCGGCACCCCCCTCTCTATTCTTATTATTGATGTCGATAAATTTAAAGAGATCAATGATACCTGGGGGCACAATACCGGTGATGAGATCCTTCGTCGGGTGTCTCAGGCTTTTTATGACAACGTTCGCAGCAGTGATTACGTTTTTCGCTACGGTGGCGATGAATTTATTATTGTTCTTACTGAAGCGACACAAACCGATACGCTACGTATTGCGGAGCGTATTCGCAGTCGCGTCGAGAAAACAAAAATAAAATCGCCTGCGGGGGATTTTATTCCGCTTTCATTGTCCATTGGGGCAGCGATGTTTAATGGTCATCCGGATTATGAACGTTTAATTCAGATAGCAGACGAAGCGTTATATACCGCAAAAAGACGGGGCAGAAATTGTGTTGAACTGTGGAAACCCGCTTCTTAATGGGTATACGGAAGCAGAGGTAATAAATGAAGCTATCCGACGTTAAAAGCACCGGAGACAGCATCTTCATTCCTGCTCTTGAGCAGAACATGATGGGTGCCGTGCTAATCAATGACAATGACGAGGTTTTATTTTTCAATTCTGCTGCGGAAAAACTGTGGGGATACCGTCGTGAAGAGGTGATTGGTCAGGGGATTTCGATGTTGATCCCGCATGATTTACGCGCAGCGCACCCCGATTTTATCCGTCATAACCGTGAAGGGGGTCAGCCCCGCGTTGAAGGCATGAGCCGGGAATTGCTGCTGGAAAGAAAAGACGGGACCAAAGTCTGGACCCGTTTCGCCCTTTCCAAGGTCAACGTTGAAGGCAAAATTTTCTATCTTGCCTTTGTGCGTGACGCTAGCGTAGAGATGGAGCAAAAGGAACAGAAACGCCTCCTGGTATTGGCGGTAGACCACCTGGACCGCCCGGTAATCGTCCTCGACCCTGAGCGGCGTGTTGTGCAGTGCAACCGCGCTTTTAGCGAGATGTTTGGTTACGACATTACCGATGCAAAGGGTCAACAGCCGGACAACCTGCTCAACCTCCCCGAAGAGCCGTCGGACAATGGCCTGCGACTCACACAGTTACTCTGGAAAACGACCCGCGATCAGGATGAGTTTCTGGTGATCACCCGTGCGGGTGAAAAGATCTGGATTAAAGTGTCTATCAGTCAGGTTTATGATCGGCGAAACGCACTGCAAAATCTGGTTATGACGTTTTCCGATATCACCGAAGAGCGGCAGATTCGTCAGCTCGAAGGCAACATTCTGGCGGCGATGTGCAGTAGCCCGCCGTTTCACGAAATGGGCGATATTATTTGCCGCAATATTGAGGCGGTGCTGCGGGATACGCATGTTTCACTGTATGCCTTAAAAGATAACGTCCGCCAGTTCTGGGCGTCGTCATCGAAAGAGATTGACGCAAAAGAGGTGAACGTCTGGACGCTCACCATCCGTCAACGGGATGGTGAGCCAGCCGGGACGCTGTTAATTAAAACAGCGAAAGGAAAAGAGACCAGCGCCTTTATTGAACGCGTGGCAGACATCAGTCAGCATATGGCGGCCCTGGCGCTCGAACAGGAAAAAAGCCGACAGCATATTGAGCATCTCCTGCAATTTGATCCGCTCACCGGTTTGCCCAACCGCAATCATCTGCACTCCTATCTCGATGATCTCATTCACGGCGCGAAAGGGATTTCACCAGTGGTGTTTCTCATCAGCGTCGATCACTTCCAGGATGTTATCGACAGTCTCGGCTATGCCGTGGCCGATCAGGTCTTGCAACAGGTCATCAATAAAATCCGCGAGCGGCTCAGACCCGATCAGTATTTGAGCCGTATTGAAGGCACGCAGTTCGTGCTGGTCAGTGACGACAATGAAATGAGTAATATTACCCAGTTTGCCGATGAACTGATCAATATCGGCAGTGAAGCCACCCTGTTTGACGACAAACCCTTCCCGCTGACCCTCAGCATTGGAATTAGCTATGAAGCAGGAAAAAATCGTGACTATCTGCTGTCCACTGCGCACAACGCGATGGATTTTATTCGTAAAGCGGGCGGCAACGGCTGGCAGTTCTTCAACCCGGAAATGAACCTCGCGGTGAAAGAACGTCTGCAACTGGGCGCTGCATTGAAAAACGCCATTGCCAATAACCGGCTACGACTGGTGTACCAGCCGCAGATCTTTGCTCAGACCGGCGAACTGTATGGTTTCGAAGCGCTTGCGCGCTGGAGCGATCCGGTGCATGGTCACGTCCCCCCGAACCGTTTTATTCCGCTCGCTGAAGAGACGGGTGAAATTGAGAATATTGGTCGCTGGGTAGTCAGAGAAGCGTGTCGCCAGTTGTCGGAGTGGCGCCAGCTGTCGCTGACCATTCCGACCCTGTCGGTGAACCTCTCTGCCCTGCACTTTCGCAGCAACCAACTGCCGGACCAGGTGTCGGAAGCCATGGTGGAATTTGCTATTCCGGGCGATCAACTGACGGTCGAAATCACCGAAAGCATGATGATGGAGCAGGATGAAGAGATCTTCAGACGCATTGAGATCTTACGCAACATGGGCGTGGGACTGTCGATCGATGACTTCGGCACCGGTTTTTCCGGTCTCTCCCGCCTGGTCAGCCTGCCCGTGACGGAATTGAAAATCGATAAAACGTTTGTCGATCGCTGCCAGACCGAGAAACGTATTCAGTCCTTGCTGGAAGCGATTATCACTATCGGGCAGAGTCTGAACCTGATTGTCATTGCGGAAGGGGTTGAAACGAAAGAACAATTTGAGTTGTTGCGCTCGATGAATTGCCCGGTGATTCAGGGATATTATTTTTCTCGCCCCATACCAGCTGATGAGATCGCCGCCTGGATGCAGACGGCGTTGCCATTGAAAATCTGATTCATTGTGACGGAATGCCCGGGGCGTTGGCGCTTACCGGGCTTCCTGGCGTTACGGCAATTTAAACGATGACACCTGTAAGGCCAGCTCTTCTGCTTCCGCCTTTAAGATCTGCGTCCGCGCCGCGGCATCATCAATCAACGACGCGTTCTGCTGGACCGTGCTGTCCATTTCCGTAACCGCGAGCGTCACTTCGGCTACGCCTTTACGCTGTTCTTCCCCTGCGACGCGAATTTCGCCCATTAACTGACGCACCTGACGAACATGCCCCACCAGTTCCTGTAGACGATCGCCGGCATGATGAATTTGCTCGCTACTGTCATTGACGTGCGACACCGACTCATCGATGAGCGCTTTGATTTCCTGAGCAGCGGTCGCGCTACGCTGCGCCAGCGTTCTCACTTCAGACGCCACCACCGCAAATCCACGTCCGGCATCCCCGGCGCGAGCCGCTTCCACAGCCGCATTGAGCGCCAGGATGTTGGTCTGGAAGGCAATGCTGTCAATTACCGAGACAATCTCAACCATGCGGCCCGAAGAGGCGCTGACGTTATCCATGGTTGAAATCACCCCATGCATAACATCACCGCAGCGGTTGGCCGTTTGCGCCGTACTTTCTGACAGTTCATCCGCCAGTTGAGTATTACCCGCATTCTGATGAACGGTCGCATTAAGCTGTTCCATCGCAGCCGCACTCTCTTCCAGCGCAGCTGCCTGCTGGGTAACGCGTGTTGACAGCTCAGTATTACTGTCAGCAAGGCTAACGGCGTTATTCGCCACCACTTCACTGCTGCTGCGCACCGTAAGCAAAATGGCGGCAATTTTGTCCACGAAGAGGTTAAACGCCTCCGCAATCGCTGAAATTTCGTCCTTGCCCTTCACTTCTAAGCGGCGGGTCAGATCGCCGTCTCCCTGCGCGATATCGTCCAGTGCCTGCCGCGTGTCGTCCAGACGGGCAATCAACCGGCGGACAACCAGCCAGGAGCCCACCAGCAGCAACGTCATGACCGGGATCAGCACTTCAAGAACATCGCGCATCATGACTTTTGCCAGCCCGACGATACGTTCTTGCGGTGTTACCAGCCCCACCACCCAACCGGTATCGGCCATCGGGAACAACATCACGCGTGACGGGGCGTTCAGAATGCCATCATTTTCCAGCGCCACGGAGGTGACATCGGTGGTTTCAGTGCGCAGTTTCTGCAAACGTTGAGCGACAGGACTCAGCCAGCCTGATGCCTTCACCAGATCGCCGACGGTCTTGTAGTGATCCCGATCGTTTTGTGGGAAATAGAGTATTTGCCCCTGTTTGTCGACCACAAAGGCGTATCCTCCGGTGCGTCCACCCTGCTGCTGCATAAAGCTGGCGACGTTATCGAGTCGAATATCGGTGGTTGCCACACCGGCGAATTTACCCGCCAGTTGATAGGGAATGCTGCAGGTCACCATGTTGATCCCAGAAATGGCATCCTGATAAACATCAGACCAGACACAGTTTTCTTGCGAATGGCCCTTCGCGCCCTGATACCAGCTTTCGTTGTGGTAGCCATTGCCACCTGATGCGTTGTATTCGTCGGAATACACCAGCTTATCGTCGGCAGCGCGCGCCCAGAAAAAGCTGCGCCGCGCAACACCAGGCGTAAACGCGTCCGGCTCAGGCCAGATCCCGCCCCCGGTGATGATCGAATTATTTTGTTCGCCGAGAATATGCGGCACGACAGCGCGGTACAGCGCTTCATCATTTGGCAGGACTTCAGCCAGTCGCGACAAACTGACGGTTTCTCCCTCAATACGTGACAGGACGCTGCTGAGTTGACGCGTCAGGCCATGCCCGGTCTCCTCGATCAGTGCCGTATTGACTTCAACGACGCGGGGTTGCCCGCGCCAAAGCATAATGACAACAATCACTAACGTCGTTACGGCAAGTAACGCGATCCCCCCGAGTGTCAAACGAGTCGAAATACGTGACGGATACCAGACCATATAAACATCCTTTTATTTTCAGGGTAATTTATATTCAGTATCGGCACGTATTTTTAGAGCTTTATACAGAATTCCGTATTGATTTAAATTAATAATGTGACGTTGTCACAAATAGCAAAACCCAGCACTCTGGCTGGGTTTAAATACATGCTTAATCTTATTTACTTAATTCTTTTTTGATTTCGCCTTTAATTTTAGTCAGTTCGCTCTGCGGATGTTTTTTACAGATTTCAACGGTCAGAGGAACCGCCGTTGTTACTGTTTCATCGAAAGTAACGTAGTCGCCGCCTTTAAAGTCTTCATCTTCGTTTAATACCCAGAAGGCAACCGGCGCCATTGTCTGCGGGTTCAGGTCAATGAACTCCTGGCAGCTCATGTTTTTAGGAGTGACGTCGGTTTTCGCGTCAGTGGTTGCTGCATTGACGCTGACACTGGTTAACAGCGCTGCCACTAAAATACCTGCTGTAGAAAGGGAAAATTTGTTCATTATGATGGCTCCGTTAATGATATAAATAACCTCTACATGAGCGCTTTAAACCGTTAATGTAGAACGAAAAGAATAATACCCTTCCCCTCACAGAAATAAATACACCCACACTGGTTATGGCTGTTATTGATATTTCCCGGTACCGATCCTGATGTTTGCCGTTTATTTCGTCGCGAGAGTGTGATCGCGCCTGCGTATCCGGCAGATAACCGCCCTTTCGCCTTACCGTTGCACCAAAACTGCACTACGCTGCACAAATGTTGATCATAAGTTAATTAATACGGCATTAATTTAACAATTGACGCCCGTCGCAGCGGCGTTTTTGAACATGGCACGCGTCCTGCATTGTTAATGAACTAACAGTCAGTGGACATTTGACAGCCTGGTAACAGCGAGACGGTGATGACAGCAAAACCTGAGTTACTGAACCGAATTGAACAGACCTTCAGCCTGCATACGCCGAGTGAAAAGCGGGTTGCCAGTTGGCTGTTGACCCACGTGGCGCAAATCCCGTTTGAAACCGCCGACAGCATTGGCAAAGCGACGGGCACCAGCGGGATTACCGTTGGGCGCTATCTGCGCAAAATCGGCTATCGCAATCTGGAAGATGCTAAAGCCAGCCTGCGTGAACTGCCTTCTGTCCCCTATCAGCCCTGGGGAATGAACGAACGTCTGGACTCCTGGCAACAACAGCAACAGTTGCCGGACCGCGCGCGGCAGTCGCTATCGCTGGAGATTGACGCGATCGCCCATGTTTATCAACTGGCGCAAGGGGACGCTTTCCAGCGTATTACCCGACAACTGGCGCAGGCGGAAGCGGTGTATGTCCTGGGGATCCAGTCGACGCGGGGGATCGCCAATGCCTTCTTCAGTCATCTCGAATATCTGCGTCCTCGGGTGAACTACTCCGAAGGGCTTTCCGGCAGTTGGGTGGAATCCCTCAACTCCGGATTTGAGAAACCGTATGTGGTGCTGACCGATACCCGCGCTTACTCCGCCATCGCCCGGCAGTACTGTCGCGTCGCCAGCGAACGGCACATTCCGCTGGCGCTGATCACCGATGTCTGGTGTCCCTGGGCGCGGGATTACCCCATTGATTTACTGCAGGTGAAAACGGACACCGGACATTTCTGGGATTCGCTGGCGCCGGTGAGCTGCCTGTTCAACCTGCTGCTTTCCGGCGTGGCGGAACAACTGGGCGATTCACTTACCGGGCGGCTACAGACCAACCGCCAGTTACAACAAGAATTTGGTCAATTCGAACAATAAACAGGAAACGTGCTATGTCTGAAACTCCGCAACTGGTCGATCTGTCGGTGATTTTTCCGACGCTGGATATCGACCTCAAATATGCGACCGCCGATAACCTGACCGGCGCGCCGATTTATCGCGAATCGCGCTGCCTGCTGCACCAGGATGCGGTCACCGCGCTGGCGAAAAGCATCAGCATTGCGCAACTGGCGGGCCTTTCTCTGGTGGTGTATGACGCCTATCGTCCGCAACAGGCACAGTCAATCCTGTGGGATGCCTGCCCCGATCCGCAGTACGTGGTCGATGTAGCCATCGGCTCGAACCACAGTCGCGGAACAGCCATCGATGTCACGCTGAAAGACGCCAATGGCAAGATCCTCGATATGGGTGCGGGTTTTGATGAAATGCACGACCGTTCACATGCATATCACCCTTCTGTTCCTGCCGCTGCACAGCGTAACCGACTGTTACTCAACGCCATTATGTTTGGCGGTGGCTTTGTCGGCATCAGCAGCGAGTGGTGGCATTTTGAGTTACCCGCCGCGAGTCGCTATCCGCTGCTGGAAGACTGTATTGCCTGTTTTCCCGTTACAACCACAACAACACACATATCTTTTTGATTCCGGAGCGTCGTCATGAAAGTAACTTCGTTGTTTCGTCCCGCGTTGATTGCCGTTTCCCTGGCGATGGCCCTGCCTGCGGTCCAGGCTGCCGTCCCGAAAGACATGCTGGTGATCGGTAAAGCCGCTGATCCGCAAACCCTTGATCCGGCGGTGACTATCGATAATAACGACTGGACGGTGACCTACCCGTCCTATCAACGTCTGGTGAAGTACAAAACCGAAGGCGATAAAGGCTCAACCGAGGTGGAGGGTGACCTGGCAAGCGGCTGGAAAGCCTCTGACGACCAGAAAGAGTGGACTTTTACGCTTAACGATCAGGCCAAATTTGCCGATGGTTCCCCCGTCACCGCTGAGGCAGTGAAACAGTCCTTCGAACGCCTGCTGAAAATCAGCCAGGGTCCGGCAGAAGCGTTTCCTAAAGATCTCAAGGTAGACGCGGTCGATGCACACACGGTGAAATTTACCCTCAGTCAACCGTTCGCCCCGTTCCTTTACACGCTGGCCAATGACGGCGCGTCCATCATCAACCCGGCGGTGCTTAAAGCGCATGCCGCAGATGACGCCCGTGGTTTTCTGGCGCAAAACACCGCAGGTTCCGGGCCGTTTATGCTGAAAAGCTGGCAGAAAGGCCAACAGCTGGTGCTGGTCCCGAACCCGCATTACGCCGGCCCAAAACCGAACTTTAAACGCGTATCGGTGAAAATTATCGGCGAGAGCGCGTCGCGTCGTCTGCAACTGTCGCGCGGCGATATCGACATCGCGGATGCCCTGCCGGTGGATCAGCTTAACGCGTTAAAACAGGAAGGCAAAGTCGCCGTAGCTGACTATCCGTCACTGCGCGTGACCTATCTCTATCTGAACAACAGCAAAGCACCGCTGAATCAGGCGGATCTGCGCCGGGCGATTTCCTGGTCCACCGACTATCAGGGAATGGTGAAAGGGATCCTCAGCGGCAACGGCAAGCAGATGCGCGGGCCGATCCCGGAAGGCATGTGGGGTTACGACGCCTCTGCGTTGCAATACAACTTTGATGAAGCCAAAGCGAAAGCGGAATGGGAAAAAGTCGCCAGCAAACCCACCAGCCTGAGCTTCCTCTATTCCGACAACGATCCGAACTGGGAGCCGATCGCCCTTGCCACTCAGGCCAGCCTCAGCAAACTGGGAATTACCGTCAAGCTGGAGAAACTGGCGAACGCCACTATGCGTGACCGTGTAGGCAAAGGTGATTACGACATCGCCATCGGCAACTGGAGCCCGGATTTCGCTGACCCCTATATGTTCATGAACTACTGGTTCGAGTCTGACAAGAAAGGACTCCCCGGTAATCGCTCGTTCTATGAAAACGCCGATGTCGACAAGCTGTTGCGCAGTGCGCTAAGCACCACCGACCAGGCCGCCAGAACCAAGGACTACCAGCAGGCGCAGAAAATCGTCATTGATGAAGCGGCCTACGTCTACCTGTTCCAGAAGAACTACCAGTTAGCGATGAACAAAGAGGTCAAAGGCTTCGTGTTCAACCCGATGCTCGAACAGGTCTTTAATATCGGCACCATGAGCAAATAAGCCACGTTAATGCGGAGCCGTACAGGCTCCGCAAGGGGAATCCAATGACTTTCTGGAGCATTTTGCGCCAGCGCTGCTGGGGACTTGTCCTTGTGGTGGCCGGCGTTTGCGTCATCACCTTTATTATTTCGCACCTGATCCCCGGCGATCCGGCGCGCCTGCTGGCGGGCGACCGGGCAAGCGACGAAATTGTCGAAAACATTCGCCAACAGCTTGGGCTGAATCAACCGCTGTATGTGCAGTTCGCGCGCTACGTGAGCGATGTCTTCCAGGGGGACTTAGGCATTTCCATTCGCACCGGGCGTCCGGTGATGGAAGAACTGCGCGTCTTTTTCCCGGCAACGCTGGAACTGGCCTTTTGTTCACTGCTGCTGGCGCTGGTCATCGGTATTCCGTTGGGCATTCTTTCCGCCGTCTGGCGTAACCGCTGGCTGGATCACCTGGTACGTCTGATGGCAATCACCGGTATTTCGACGCCAGCCTTCTGGCTGGGGCTGGGCGTCATCGTGCTGTTTTACGGCCATCTGCAAATTTTGCCGGGTGGCGGACGACTGGATGACTGGCTGGATCCGCCAACGCATGTAACCGGGTTTTATCTGATCGATGCCCTGCTGGAAGGCAACGGTGAGGTCTTTTTTAATGCCTTACAGCATCTGATTTTACCGTCGTTGACGCTGGCGTTTGTTCACCTGGGAATTGTGGCGCGGCAAATCCGCTCCGCGATGCTGGAACAGCTCAGCGAAGATTATATCCGCACGGCGAAAGCCAGCGGTCTTCCTGGCTGGTACATCGTGCTGTGTTATGCGCTGCCCAACGCGTTGATCCCGTCAATTACCGTGCTTGGACTGGCGTTGGGCGATCTGTTGTATGGCGCGGTACTGACTGAAACCGTCTTTGCCTGGCCCGGAATGGGCGCCTGGGTGGTGACCTCTATTCAGGCGCTCGATTTCCCGGCTGTGATGGGCTTCGCCGTGGTGGTCTCTTTTGCCTATGTACTGGTCAATCTGGTGGTGGATCTGCTCTATCTGTGGGTGGACCCGCGCATTGGGCGTGGAGGTGCTGAATGATGTTAACCGAAGAGACGCCGGTACGCGTGACGCGTCGGCGCATTGACTGGGCCAGACTGCTCTGGCTGATGAAAAGCAGTCCGCTGACGATGATTGGCGGTGTGATTATTGTCCTGATGCTGTTGTTGATGGTGCTGTCGCCGTGGATTACGCCTTACGATCCGAATGCGATCGATTTAAGTGCGCGGCTGCTGCCGCCAACGGCGGCGCACTGGTTCGGAACCGATGAGGTTGGACGCGACCTGTTCAGCCGCGTGCTGGTGGGCAGCCAGCAGTCGATTGTCGCCGGGCTGGTGGTGGTCGGGATTGCGGGCGGTATTGGCTCACTGCTCGGCTGCCTGTCCGGCGTCATGGGCGGTCGCGCTGACGCCATCATCATGCGGATGATGGATATTATGCTGTCGATCCCCTCGCTGGTGCTGACGATGGCGCTGGCCGCAGCGCTCGGGCCGAGCCTGTTTAACGCGATGCTGGCGATTGCCATTGTACGTATTCCCTTTTACGTGCGTCTGGCGCGGGGACAAACGCTGGTCGTGCGCCAGTTTACCTATGTTCAGGCCGCCCGCACGTATGGCGCTTCCCGCTGTCATTTGATTAGCTGGCACATCCTGCGTAACTCGTTGCCGCCGCTGATTGTGCAGGCATCGCTGGATATTGGCAGCGCCATTCTGATGGCGGCCACGCTGGGCTTTATCGGGCTTGGCGCTCAGCAACCGAGCGCCGAATGGGGCGCGATGGTCGCGATTGGCCGTAATTACGTTCTCGATCAGTGGTGGTATTGCGCTTTCCCTGGCGCCGCCATCTTGATCACGGCCGTCGGTTTTAACCTGTTCGGTGATGGGATCCGTGATTTGTTGGATCCGAAAGCAGGAGGAAAACAGTAATGACTCAACCGGTGCTGGAAATAGACGATTTACACTTGAGTTTTCCGGGATACAAGGCCGACGTTCACGCCCTGAGCCATGTGTCGCTGCGCATTCAACGCGGCGAGATTGTTGGCGTGGTGGGTGAATCGGGTTCAGGGAAGTCAGTCACCGCAATGCTCACCATGCGCCTGCTGCCGGAAGGCAGCTACCGCATTCATCAGGGGCGCGTCTCGCTACTGGGTGAAGATGTGCTGAACGCCAGCGAGAAACAAATGCGTCAATGGCGCGGCGCGCGCGTGGCGATGATCTTCCAGGAGCCGATGACGGCCCTCAACCCGACGCGACGTATCGGCCAGCAGATGGTGGAAGTGATTCGCCATCATCAGACGGTGAGCCGTGCGCAGGCCAGGGAAAAGGCGATTACCCTGCTGGAGGAGATGCAGATCCCCGACGCCGCCGGCGTGATGAGCCGCTTTCCGTTTGAGCTTTCAGGCGGCATGCGTCAGCGGGTAATGATCGCCCTTGCCTTCTCCTGCGAACCGGCGCTGATCATCGCTGATGAACCTACCACCGCGCTGGATGTCACCGTACAGTTGCAGGTGCTGCGCCTGCTGAAACACAAGGCCCGCGCCAGCGGTACGGCCGTGCTGTTTATCAGTCATGACATGGCGGTGGTATCGCAACTGTGCGATCGGCTGTACGTGATGTATGCCGGCAGCGTGATTGAAAGTGGTCAGACCGATGCCGTGATCCACCATCCGACCCATCCTTATTCGATTGGCCTGCTGAAATGCGCTCCGGAGCAGGGAGAAGCGCGCCAGCCGCTGCCGGCGATCCCTGGCACCGTACCGGATCTTACCCGCCTGCCGCGCGGCTGCGCGTTCCGGGATCGCTGCTTTGCCGCGGGCCCGCTTTGCGAAACGGTACCCGCCATGAGCCCGCATGGCGCTGGCGACCAGCACTCGGCCTGCTGGTATCCTCATCTGGAGAATCCCCATGTCTGAAACGTTACTGGCTTTACATGATGTGCACGTCAATTTCCCGGCGAAGAAAAACTGGCTGGGACGGGTCACCGAACGCGTGCATGCGCTCAACGGCATGGATTTACAGATCCGCCGGGGCGAAACGCTGGGGATTGTCGGTGAGTCCGGCTGTGGGAAAAGCACACTGGCGCAGTTGCTTATGGGAATGCTAAAGCCCAGCCAGGGACAGTATCAACAGGATTCATCGTCGACCGAAATGCAGATGGTATTTCAGGACCCGCTCTCCTCACTGGATCCACGTCTGCCAGTGTGGCGAATTATCACCGAACCGGTCTGGATTCAAACACGCAGCAGTGAACGGGAGCGACGGGCGCTGGCGGCAACCTTAGCCAGTCAGGTCGGGATCCGTCCGGAATATCTCGATCGTCTGCCGCACGCTTTCTCTGGCGGACAGCGCCAGCGTATCGCGATTGCCCGAGCACTGTCGTCAGAACCGGATGTGATCGTGCTGGATGAGCCGACCTCCGCGCTGGATATTTCCGTCCAGGCGCAGATCCTGAATCTGCTGGTTGCGTTGCAGGCCAGTCGCAATCTGACCTACATTCTGATCTCACATAATGTCTCGGTGGTACGCCATATGAGCGACCGGGTGGCAGTGATGTACCTCGGGCAAATCGTCGAACTCGGCGATACCGCGCAGGTGCTCTCCACCCCGGCACATCCTTATACCCGTCTGCTGCTGGATTCCGTGCCAAAAACCGGCGTGCCGTTGGCTGAAGAACGGGTAATTCGCAAAACGGAATTACCTGGCAACCGGGTACTGCCGACGGGCTGTTTTTTTCGCGACCGGTGCCCATTGGCGACCCACGGCTGCGAAACTCGACAGGCGCTACGCAGGCTTGATGCGGGAACGGACGTTCGTTGTTGGCGTGCCTGATAATGCCCGGGAATCGTAGGCCGAATTCAACGTATTTATGCCCGGTCAGCATCACGCGACCGGGCAATACTGCCGTTACGACTTCAGTTGATAATCGAGGGTGATTTCAGCTTTCAGCACCTGCGACACCGGGCAGCCGGCTTTCGCTTTCTGAATAATACCGTCGAAGGTGGCGGCATCGATTCCCGGCACGTTCACTTCGCTGTGCAGCGCGATTTTGGTAATCGCAAAACCGGCATCAACTTTGTCCAGCGACACGTCAGCCGTGGTGTCGATAGCCTCCGGCGTAAAGCCCGCCTCACCAAGCATCAATGAAAGCGCCATTGAGAAACAGGCAGCATGCGCTGCGCCGATCAACTCTTCCGGATTGGTGCCTTTCGCCCCTTCAAAACGGGTATTGAAACCATAAGGCTGCTGGTTCAGCACGCCGCTTTCCGTTGAAACGGTGCCTTTTCCGCGTTTGATGTCGCCTTCCCAGTGTGCCTGACCTTTCTTATGGATTGTCATCGTTCGCTCCTTATTGTCGTCGGGATAACAAGTATAGGACGCTCACCCGATTTCGTGGCCGTTAGCAGAGACTTCTTAATTCCCTGCTTACACATTGACCTTTCCGATTAAATGTCCGACTATCAATCAGGTCGGTATCCATCGGTACCGTCGACCTTAAGGGTTATATTTCGTCCGCAGTCATATGGACTCATCCTTGAAACCAGTAACAGGATAAAGGAGTTAGAATGAAATCGAACCGTCAGGCCCGTCATATTCTTGGACTGGACCATAAAATCTCCAATCAGCGCAAAGTGGTGACTGAAGGTGATAAATCCAGCGTGGTGAACAACCCTACCGGCAGAAAACGCCACGCAGACAGCAAAAAGTAACCGCACAGCCCGAATATGACGATAAACACCATCGCAAACGCGATGGTGTTTTTGCTTACAAAAGCCTTAATTCATGCACGATGCTTTATACTCTGTGCCCGATGCCCTGGCGGAATGGCAACATATTATAAAAAGTGCCAGGGACGGATATTCAAAAAAAGAGTGAGTGACATGGAAACCAAAAGTAAAAAACTGCGTTCCCTTTATATTCCTTACGCTGGCCCTGTATTGCTGGAATTCCCCTTACTGAATAAAGGCAGTGCATTCAGCATGGAAGAGCGCCGTAACTTCAACCTGCTGGGGTTACTGCCGGAAGTGGTTGAGTCGATTGAAGAACAGGCAGAACGTGCCTGGATCCAGTATCAGGGATTCAAAACGGAAATCGACAAGCATATCTACCTGCGCAATATCCAGGATACCAACGAAACCCTGTTCTACCGACTGGTTAACAACCATCTCGATGAGATGATGCCAGTGATCTATACCCCAACGGTAGGTGCGGCCTGTGAACGTTTCTCCGAGATTTATCGTCGCGCGCGCGGCGTGTTCATCTCTTATCAGAACCGCCACAACATGGATGACATCCTGCAAAACGTCCCCAACCACAACATCAAAGTGATTGTGGTCACCGACGGTGAGCGAATTCTTGGTCTTGGCGATCAGGGGATCGGCGGGATGGGTATTCCCATCGGTAAGCTTTCGCTGTATACCGCCTGTGGTGGCATCAGCCCGGCCTACACCCTGCCCGTCGTGCTGGATGTGGGAACTAACAACCCGCAACTGCTCAACGATCCGTTATACATGGGCTGGCGCAATCCGCGCATCACCGACGACGAATACTATGCGTTTGTCGATGAATTCATTCAGGCCGTTAAGCATCGCTGGCCGGACGTTCTGCTGCAGTTTGAAGACTTCGCGCAGAAAAACGCCATGCCGCTACTTAACCGCTATCGCGACGAAATCTGTTCGTTCAACGACGACATTCAGGGCACCGCCGCGGTGACCGTCGGTACGCTGATCGCCGCCAGCCGGGCGGCAGGCAGCCAGCTTAGCGAACAGAAAATTGTTTTCCTTGGCGCGGGTTCCGCTGGTTGCGGTATCGCCGAACAGATCATTGCTCAAATCCAGCGGGAAGGATTAAGTGAAGAGGCCGCGCGTGAGAGAGTCTTCATGGTGGATCGCTTTGGCCTGCTGACTGACCAGATGCCGAATCTGCTCTCCTTCCAGACCAAACTGGTACAGAAGCGTGAAAATTTGCAGGCGTGGGACAGCGACAACGAAGTGCTGTCGCTGCTTGATGTGGTCCGTAACGTTAAGCCTGATATTCTGATTGGGGTTTCCGGGCAAACCGGTCTGTTCACTGAAGAAATCATCCGCGAAATGCACAAGCATTGCCCGCGTCCGATCGTGATGCCGCTGTCTAACCCCACCTCGCGTGTGGAAGCGACGCCGCAGGACATCATCGCCTGGACCGAAGGCAACGCGCTGGTCGCGACCGGTAGCCCGTTTATGCCGGTGGTCTGGAAAGACAAAGTCTATCCCATCGCCCAGTGTAACAATGCCTATATTTTCCCGGGGATTGGGCTGGGTGTGATTGCTTCCGGCGCCTCCCGCATTACCGACGAGATGCTGATGTCCGCCAGTGAAACGCTGGCCCAGTACTCGCCGCTGGTGCTCAACGGTGAAGGTCTGGTGTTGCCTGAACTGAAAGACATTCAGACCGTCTCGCGCGCCATTGCGTTTGCCGTCGGGAAGATGGCGCAGCAACAGGGTGTGGCGGTGAAAACCTCCGCTGAAGCGCTGTTGCAGGCTATCGAAGAGAACTTCTGGCAGGCGGAATATCGCGACTATCGTCGTACGTCTATCTGACGAATTGCCCGGTAGCACGCGCTGCCGGGCCTTCAGGCTTGCGCTGTCTCATCACTTGCGATTACACTTTCGCCATCGATTAACATTCGGATAAATAAAAGGAGGATACTTATGCTGTACTGTGAACGCTTCATCGCTTCACATGCTTTTGGCGATCGCCAGTGCTCAAGCGTTATCGGTATCGTGCTGCGATAACTTCTGCTTGAGCGAAGCTAACTTCTGAATTCCCCTTCTCTCGGGCTTACCGGGTTATCGTCAGCGATGTTTGACGAGGCGTTTTGACGCCTGTAACTCTTGAGTAAGCAACAATGAGCACATTACTAACCGCACAATCCCTGCACGTCGATACCGCGTTCGGCACGCTTTTCGACGATCTGACGTTTACCCTGAAAAAAGGCGATCGCATTGGGCTGATCGGCTACAACGGCTGCGGCAAAAGCACGCTGCTGAAAGTTCTCGACGGTTCAATTGTCCCGACTGGCGGCACCCTGGCGCTGGCGAACCACTGTCATCTTGCGCGTGTCGAACAGCATCTACCCGACGAGATCCTGCCGCTGACGTTACAGGAAGCCGTTCTGGCACAACTTCCTGAACCTGAACGGGCCAGCCAGCTCTGGCAGGTCGAGGCGTTACTCGCGCAAATGGGCTTCAGTGTCCAGGATCGGCAATTAACGGCACAAACCCTGAGTGGCGGTCAGCATACACGTTTGTTGCTGGCCCGCGCGCTGATGCGCCAGCCTGATCTGCTGCTGCTTGACGAACCGGGGAACCACCTGGATTTGCCGACGTTACTGTGGCTGGAGCAGTTTCTACAGAACTGGTCCGGCAGTTTTGTGGTCGTGTCTCACGATCCGCAACTGCTCGACGCGATCACAAACGGCACGTGGATCTTGCGCGATCGTACCCTACACGCCTTTGCACTGCCCTGTAGCGCGGCACGCCAGGCACTGCTTGAACGCGACGCCAGCGACGCGTTGCGCCATAAGGCGGAACAAAAAGAGATCGATCGCATCACCGCCAGTGCGAAACGACTGGCCACCTGGGGCCGGGTGTATGATAACGAAGATCTGTCGCGCAAAGCGAAGCAAATGGAAAAGCAGGTATTACGTCTGAAGGAGGTGCAAACGGATCTGACGGCAGGAAGTCAGTGGTCACTAACATTGCGCGGAGACGCGCTGCGGGCAGACCGTCTGCTGGAACTGTCTCAGTTGTCGGTCACGCCTGCCCCGGAGGCGCCGACGCTGTTTACCATTGCGGGCATCCGTTTGAAGAGCGGCGATCGGGTGGCGATCGTCGGGCGCAACGGTTGCGGTAAATCGTCGCTGTTAAAACTGATCTGGCAACATTATCAGACCGAACAGGAATCAGTTTCGCTGCGCCTCCACCCTCGCGTGACGCTGGGCTACTACGATCAAACGCTGCATCAATTACCGGATGACGCGTCGCTGTTTGACGCCCTGGAACCGTTCGCCCCGCAGCCGGATATCCGTAAAATGGCGCTAATTAGCGCGGGATTCCCGTGGATACGCCACGCGCAATCGGTCAGTACGTTAAGCGGTGGCGAGCGCTCTCGTCTGCTGTTTGTCGGTCTGTCGCTGGCGCGCTATAGCCTGCTGATGCTGGATGAACCGACCAACCATCTGGATATGGAAGGTAAAGAGGCGCTGGCGCAGACGCTGCAAAGCTTTGAAGGCGGAGTGCTGCTGGTCAGTCACGATCGGCAACTCATCAGCCAGAGCTGTAATCGGTTTTGGTTTGTTGACGACGGCGAGCTCAGCGAATGGCACGATCTGGACGCCGTCTATGCTCGTATTCGACAAACC
>NZ_CP070239.1:3784665-3791111 GCF_016906145.1 Citrobacter sp. MGH 55 | reverse complement strand
CTGCTGGAAAAACTGCTGATGCTTGAACAGCGTCTGGCTGAGGATCTGGCGCGAAAACCGAGACACCAGAAACCGCAGTTGCAGGCTCAGTGGCGTAAAGAGATAGACGACATCACCGCGCGTCTTTAACCCTCAATGCCCGGCAACGTGAGGTTTGCCGGGCAATTTGCGTGGTGCTTTCCAGTATTCATCCCCTCTCCTTTTCTCTTTGCTCATTTCGCCACACAATCGCACACGCGATGGCGAAAATTGTTGCGCCGAACGGAACACAATGCTAATGTTCCTCATGAAGGAACGAGGTGAAAAGGATGATCATGAATTTCAGGCACAAGGGATTACGCGACCTGTTTCTTCACGGTAAAACGTCAGGCGTGCTGGCAAAGCACGTCAAACGTTTGCGACACCGCCTCGCCGTGATTGACGCCGCAGGCTGCGTGAACGATATCAACATGCCCGGTTACCGGCTGCATCCTCTGAGCGGCGATCGTGATGGCGTCTGGTCAATATCGGTTTCAGGCAACTGGCGTATGACGTTCGAATTCGTCAATGGCGATGCGTATATTCTGGATTACGAGGATTATCATTAATGAAAATGGCGAATCATCCCCGCCCCGGGGATATCATTCAGGAAGCGCTGGACGAACTGAACGTCAGTTTGCGTGAATTTGCCAGAGCAATGGAGATTGCGCCCTCAACCGCCAGCCGGTTACTCACGGGCAAAGCGGCACTCACCCCGGAAATGGCGATCAAACTCTCTGTGGTGATCGGCAGCTCCCCGGAAATGTGGCTAAATCTGCAAAATACCTGGAGTCTGGCACAAGCGCAAAAAAGCGTGGACGTGTCCCGTCTGCGCCGTCTGGCGGTGCAGTAATCGCGTTGACAGCCGGGCAGGTAAACCCCGTCCGGCAAAATCGCTTATTGCTGTGGTTTTTTCGCTTTCCAGGCGTCCCATGCTTGTTTGATTTCCTGCTTTGCGGTCGCCGCGTCGTTAAAGCCGTTCAGCTCCACTTTCTTGCGTCCTTCCGGTAATTCTTTGTAGACGCGGAAGAACGATTCCAGGCGCTGAACTTCGATTTTCGGCAGGTCGGCCAGTTCCTTGATATTGTCATACGTAGGATCAATTTTGCTGGCGGGAACCGCCACAATTTTGTCATCCTTCTCGCCGCCATCAATCATTTTCAGTACGCCAATCGCACGCAGTTTGATCAGCGTTCCCGGTGCCATCGGCGCGCGGGTATAAAAAATCACATCCAGTGGATCACCATCACCTGCCAGCGACTGGGTCAGCGAACCGTAGTTTGCCGGATAGGCCACCGGCATCGACTGAAAGCGGTCTGCAACGATAAAGCCGGTATTGGCGTCGGTTTCATATTTAATGATCCCGCCTGCCGGGATTTCCGTCACGGCGTAAAATTCTTCCGGATTGTTCTCCGGCTGTGGGAATTCGAGAATGTTCTGCGCCTGAACTGACGCGGAAAGAAGTACGCTCACAGCGAGCAATTTTTTGACCAGATGCATTGTTGGTTAACTCTTCGGTTATTTGTGAAGACAACACGTTACGTTTAGCCGATGACAGGATCATGACGTTTTTATGGCAAAAAAAAGGCGCTACCTGCGTAGCGCCTTCATCTGCTGAAAAAGGAATTAGTTTAGCCCTTCTTCACTCTCTTTTTTCGCTTCTGCTTTCTCGATATCACGGTACCAGCGCGGGTGGTGCTTCTTCGCCCAGCGGCGACTCACCTTCCCTTCAACCATCCCTTTAATCGATCCTTTCACCCAGAATGCCATGTACATATGAATGAGGATGGCGTGGATCAAAATGATCCCTGCCGCTGCGTGGATCAGCAGGCTGTAACGCACCACCTGCATCGGGAAATACTGCGCGAAATACGGACGCCAGATAATCACGCCGGTCACCAGCAGCACAAAAATCATGCTCATGATCGACCAGAACATCATCTTCTGCCCGGCATTATATTTGCCGACATCCGCCACTTTGTGTTCGTTGCCTTTCAGCACTTCGACAATGTTTTTCAGCCACGGTATGTCTTTCTTGTCCGGGATGTTGTGGTGAACGAAGCGGACAAACATGAACATCAGCGCGATAAAGATCGCCACGCCAAAGAACGGGTGCAAAATGCGTCCCATCTGCGGCGTACCGAAGGTTTGCGTCAGCCATTGCAGCGTCGGGAAGAAAAATGAAATCCCCGACAGCGCGACCAGGAAGAAGCAAATCACCACCGTCCAGTGACAGGCGCGATCGATGAACTTCGTGCGCACAATCATTTTCGATTTACTCATGATGGTCCTCCTCGTCATCGTCCACTTCTTTGTTCGGACCTATACCAATGTAGTGATAGATCAGCCCGGCGAAGGTGGCGATAAATCCGGCGGCCGCCAGTGGCTTCAGCGCCCCTTTCCACAGATTGATAGAGGTGTCGACTTTCGGCTCGTTCGGTAAACCGTGGTAGAGCTCCGGCTGATCCGCGTGATGCAGGACATACATCACATGCGTACCGCCAACGCCCTGCGGGTTATAGACACCAGCATGTTCGAAGCCGCGCGCTTTTAGCTTCGCGACGCGTTGCTCGCCCATTTCCAGCATCTCTTGTTTGGTGCCGAAATGAATCGCCCCGGTCGGACAGGTTTTGACACAGGCCGGTTCCTGACCCACGCTGACGCGATCGACGCAGAGTGTACATTTATAGACGCGGTTGTCCTCTTTATTAAGGCGCGGAATATTAAACGGACACCCGGCGATGCAGTAGCCGCAGCCAATGCAGTGCTCGGACTGAAAATCGACAATCCCGTTGGCATACTGGATGATTGCACCCGCAGACGGGCAGGCCTTCAGGCAGCCCGGATCTTCACAGTGCATGCAGCCGTCTTTACGAATCAGCCATTCCAGTTTGCCGTTCTGTTCGGTTTCGCTAAAACGCATCACCGTCCAGGACTTGGCGCTGAGATCGGCGGGGTTGTCGTACACCCCGACACAATGTCCTACCTCGTCACGGATATCGTTCCACTCAGAGCAGGCCACCTGGCAGGCTTTGCAGCCCACACAGGAGGAGACGTCAATGAGCTTGGCGACCTCGGCTTTGTAATCACGCGCCTGCGGTGGCGGCGTAATCGTGTTTGTTGCGGACCGTTTGATGATGTCCTGCGTTTCCAAAGACATATGCTCGCCCCCCTTACGCCTTCTCGATGTTAACTAAAAACGCTTTGTACTCCGGCGTTTGCGAGTTTGAGTCACCGACGTTTGGCGTCAGGGTGTTGGCGATATAGCCTTTACGCGCCACCCCTTCAAAGCCCCAGTGCAGCGGGATCCCGACGGTTTCAACCTCCTGACCGTTGACGTGCAGCGTACGCAGACGACGTGTCACCACCGCAACCGCACGAATGAATCCGCGCTTGCTGCTTACCTTCACGTAGTCACCGTTGCCAATGCCTTTGGCGGCGGCCAGCGTTTCGCTGATCTCCACAAACTGTTCCGGCTGCGCGATAGCGTTCAACAGCGCGTGCTTGGTCCAGGTGTGGAAGTGTTCGGTCAGACGATAGGTCGTTCCGACATACGGGAACGCGTCCTTCTTCCCTAAGCGCAAGACGTCATCTTCATAGATGCGCACGACCGGGCTGGACACCACGTTCGGATGCAGCGGGTTAGTACCCAGCGGCGTTTCCATTGGTTCGTAGTGTTCAGGGAACGGGCCTTCCGCCAGTTTATCAAGGGCAAACAAGCGCCCCAGTCCTTCGGGCTGCATGATAAACGGGCCGGTTGCGCTGCCCGGAGGCGCGGTGTTGAAGTCCGGGATATCGTTACCCGTCCATTTCGCCCCGTCCCACTGGATCAGCATACGTTTCGCATCCCACGGCTTACCGTTGATATCCGCTGATGCACGGTTATACAGCACGCGGCGGTTCAGCGGCCATGCCCATGCCCAACCCAACGTGTTGCCCAGCCCTGATGGGTCGGCATTATCGCGGTTGGCCATCTGGTTGCCCTTCTCCGTCCAGCTACCGGTGTAGATCCAGCAGGAAGACGAGGTCGTACCATCATCACGCAGTTGCGCGAAGCTGGTGAGCAGTTGCCCCTTCTTCGCAATCAGCACGCCGTTGGCGTCATAGAGATCGGCTAACGCGTAGCCGTTGTTCTCTTTCGCCACTTCTTCTGACTCTGGGTGATCCGGCTGTTTGTAGTCCCAGCGCATTTTCAGCAGCGGTTCCACACCTTTACCACCTTCTGTGCGATACATTTCGCGCAGACGATGGAAAAGCCCGGCCAGAATTTCACCGTCGTTACGCGCTTCACCCGGTGCATCCTGACCTTTCCAGTGCCACTGTAGCCAACGCCCGGAGTTGGCAATGGAGCCATCTTCTTCAGCAAAACAGGTGGATGGCAGGCGGAACACTTCCGTCTGAATGGACGCCGGATCGACATCGTTCGACTCGCCGTGGTTCTGCCAGAAGGTTGAGGTTTCAGTCACCAGCGGATCGATCACCACCATGTACTTCAGCTTGCTCAGGCTGCGAACCACTTTGTTTTTGTCCGGGAAGGACGCAACCGGGTTGAAGCCCTGACAGATGTAGCCGGTGACTTTCCCGCTATCCATCATGTTGAAGTATTTAATGACGTCGTAGGCCTGATCCCATTTCGGCAACCAGTTAAAGCCCCAGTCATTCTCTTTCTGCGCATCATCGCCGTAGAACGCTTTCATCAGGCTGACGGCAAACTTCGGATAGTTGCTCCAGTAGTTCACCTGATCCGCCAGCGTGGCTTTCGGCGTGTTGGCGTTCAGCCAGGTCTGCCAGTCGCTCTGCTTTTCCGACGGCAGCGTCAGATAACCAGGCAGACTGGTGGAAAGCAGTCCGAGGTCAGTCAGCCCCTGAATATTCGAGTGACCACGCAGGGCGTTCACGCCGCCGCCGGCCATCCCCATGTTGCCGAGCAACAGCTGGATCATCGCCATCGTGCGGATGTTCTGCGCCCCGACCGTATGTTGGGTCCAACCCAGCGCATACAGGAACGTGGTTGTACGATCCGCCGCACTGGTGGAGGCCAGCACGTCACACACTTTCAGGAAGTCAGCCTTCGGCGTCCCGCAGATGTTCTCGACGACGTCCGGCGTATAGCGGGAAACGTGCTGTTTCAGCAAATTCCATACACAGCGCGGATGCGACAGAGTGTCATCGCGTTTGGCATAGCCGTTTTCATCGAACTGGTAGTTCCAGGACGACTTATCGTACTGCCGTTTTTTCGCGTCATAACCGCTGAATAAACCGTCATCAAAGGTAAAATCATCCCGTACCAGCAGGCTGGCGTTGGTGTAATGCCTGACGTATTCGGCGTTAATTTTGTTATTTTCAATAAGATACCGCAGCACACCGGACAGGAACGTAATGTCCGTGCCGGAGCGAATCGGCGCATAAATATCCGCAACCGAGGCGGTACGGGTAAAACGGGGATCGACAACAATCAGCGTGGCGTCATTGTTGTTCTTCGCTTCCATCGCCCAGCGGAAACCCACTGGATGGGCTTCAGCGGCGTTACCGCCCATCACCATCACGACGTTGGCGTTTTTGATATCAACCCAGTGGTTGGTCATCGCACCGCGACCAAATGTTGGAGCAAGACTTGCTACCGTTGGTCCGTGTCAGACGCGCGCCTGGTTGTCTACTGCCAGCATGCCGAGTGAGCGCACAAATTTTTGCGTCAGCATGCCGGTTTCATTACTGGCGGCGGAGGCGCAGAGCATCCCCGTGGAAAGCCAGCGGTTTACCGTTACGCCCTGTTCATTTTTCTCGATAAAGTTGGCGTCGCGGTCGGCTTTCATCAGTTTTGCAATGCGGGTCAGTGCATCATCCCAGCTAATGCGTTGCCATTTGTCGGAGCCGGGTGCACGGTATTCCGGGTAGCGCAAACGGTTTTCGCTATGAATGTAATCCAGCAGACCGGCGCCCTTCGGACACAATGCGCCACGGCTGACCGGATGATCCGGATCCCCTTCGATATGATAAAGCGCTTCTTTGGCGTTTTTTGCTCCATCTCCCAGGCTATACATTAATAGCCCGCAACCTACGGAACAGTATGTGCAGGTGTTTCGGATCTCTTTCGCGCGCAACAGTTTATAATTTCGCGATTGAGCCAGTGCCATTTTGGGCGTAAATCCCAGCGCAGCAACCGTTGTTCCAGCCATACCGCCCGCGCAGATTTTAAAAAACTTTCTGCGGCTGACGTTCATTGCTTTCCCTCTTTTTCCAGAGTTGTCATGTCGCCGAGGAAACTAACAGCAATACCCATATTTTTTTTGAGTCAAATCAATAACGAAACGGTTCCGCTACTAAATAGCCCCAATTGTCGGTTTTATATACCACTAAGGTGGTAACCCCTCTTCGGATTCACCTGGATAATTTCGCTAAAAAAGTGCTATATATTTCGACTTCTTTTA
>NZ_CP070239.1:3763758-3783468 GCF_016906145.1 Citrobacter sp. MGH 55 | reverse complement strand
CTAGCCTGTTGGCAGCAGGCGTCGTGAATGCGGCAGAAGTGTATAACAAAGACGGCAACAAACTGGATCTGTACGGTAAAGTTACCGCTCTGCACTACTTCTCCGACAATGACGGCGATGATGGCGACAAAACTTATGCACGTCTGGGTTTCAAAGGTGAAACGCAGATTAACGATCAGCTGACCGGTTTCGGCCAGTGGGAATATGAATTCAAAGGCAACAACGACGAAGCGAATGGCAACAAAGGCAACAAAACTCGTCTGGCGTTTGCTGGTCTGAAATTTGCTGAGTTCGGTTCTTTCGATTATGGCCGTAACTATGGCGTTGCTTACGACGTTGGCGCATGGACCGACGTTCTGCCTGAGTTCGGTGGTGACACCTGGACCCAGACTGACAACTTCATGACTGCCCGTACCACTGGCGTTGCAACCTACCGTAACACCGACTTCTTCGGTCTGGTTGAAGGCTGGAACTTTGCCCTGCAGTATCAGGGTAAAAACGATCGTGGCGACGAAGTTAAAGCGAACGGTGACGGCTTCGGTCTGTCCACCAGCTATGAGTACGAAGGTTTTGCAGCAAGCGCCGCTTATGCGAAATCTGACCGTACTGATGACCAGGTTGCCTACGGTGACAACAGCCTGAATGCTTCCGGCGACAACGCTGAAGTGTGGGCTGCAGGCCTGAAATATGATGCAAACAACATCTACCTGGCAACTACCTACTCTGAAACTCGTAACATGACGCCGTTCGGTGATGATCACATCGCGAACAAAACTCAGAACTTTGAAGTTGTTGCTCAGTATCAGTTCGACTTCGGTCTGCGTCCGTCCCTGGCTTACCTGAAATCCAAAGGTAAAGACCTGGGTGCATGGGGCGACCAGGATCTGGTTGAATACGTTGATGTTGGCGCAACCTACTACTTCAACAAAAACATGTCTACCTATGTTGATTACAAAATCAACCTGATCGACGAAAGCAACTTTACTCGTGCTGCTGGTGTAGGCACTGACGACATCGTTGCCGTTGGCCTGACCTATCAGTTCTAATTTTTTAGAATTGAGCTGTACAAAAGCCAGCCCACGATGGGCTGGTTTTTTTTCCCCCGAAATCGAATCGGTCATAAGGAGAATGCCGTGCAAACCTATACAGGACGTTGTCTCTGCGGGCAGAGCCATTTCACCGTCGACCTCGAATCCCTCGATGTCTACGCCTGTCACTGTACGATTTGCCAGAAATGGTCCGGTGGGATCGCGATGTATCTGGAAGCCTGTGGGCAGCCGATGATGGATGCCGATGCATCCGACCCGGCGCATTTTGCATCGTCGCCACGCGGGGAACGGTATTTTTGTTCCGGCTGTGGATGTCCGTTGTGGATCAAGTTGACCGACACTGAGCGCTACTTCATTCCCTGGACGTTGCTCGAATTTAACGAGGTCGATCGTCGTCGTCTGATCCTCGCCGCTGAGATTTATACCGAAACGCAACCCGCATTCTGGCGGCTTACAGGTCAGTACGCTCGTCTGAGCGGCAAGGAAGTAGAAGAACTGGACAACCGCTGCCAGTTCACCTACTGAGTTACTCGCGTGCGGCCTTCACCAGACTGAACCACATGCCGACTGCCAGCAAAATCAGCATGCTCCCGGCGCTGCTTAATGCCACGCTATGCGACCAGGTAAAAGCCTGCTTCGCGGCCAGCAGAACAGGATCCGCCAATGCCGAGGGAAGCGACTGCGCCAGTTGTACCGCTTCACCCATTGAAGACGAGGCACGTTCCATTTCTCCGGCGTTCAGACCATCAGGCAGCACAATCGACGCAGAGAAACTGCGGCTGAGCAACAGACCAAAGATAGCAATTCCCAGCCCCGCCCCCAGCTCATAGGCCATCGTTTCGATCGCCCCGGCCGCTGCCGCTTTCTCGGCTGGCGCCGCCGCCATGATCGCCGCCGTTGAGGCCAACAGCGCGCTGGCGGCACTGAATCCCAGTAGCGCCATTAACATCCAGGCCTGAATTTGCTGGGTACTGAAATCCGTTGCCGCCAGGCCATAGAAACTCAATGCGCTTAGCGCCATTCCGCCGGTTGCCACTTTCCGCAGCCCCAGTCGTGATACCAGCATCCCGGCAATCGGGCCGCTAAACCCACTGGCCAGCATCACTGGCAGCATAAACAATCCAGCCTGATACGGCGTTAAGCCATGAACAAACTGCAATTCCTGCGCCATTAACAGCTCAAAACCGACCAGTGTAATCATCGCTGTCATCGCCATCACCACGCCGCTTAAGATAATACGATGGGTGAACAGGCGCATATCAATCATGGGACGACTCGCCGCCAGCTGAATGCGGACAAACTGCGCCAGCAACAGTGCGCCGCTCACCAGCGCCAGCGCGATAACGCCGGTGGCTATGTGCCCTTTCAGCGCCGTTTTCGCACTGTAAACCAGCAGCAAAATCGCGACAATCAGCATAATGGCATGTCCCAGATTGAGCGACTGATCGCGACGTCCGGCCTGACGCGGAACATAGCGCGCGGTGAGCGCCACCACGACAAGTACAATCGGCACATTGATTAAGAACACTGAGCCCCAATAGAAGTGCTCAAGCAGCATGCCGCCCACCAGCGGGCCGAATGCCGCCCCGCCAGACCCCACCGCCGCCCAGACGCCAAGCGCCATGTTGCGATGGCGTGCTTGCGAGAAGGTGGCGCGGATCCCGGCCAGCGTCGCCGGTACGATCATCGCCGCGCCAATTGCCAGAATGGCCCGAGTGGCGATCAGCCAGCTGGCGGTGTGGGAAAAGGCGGCAGCCAGTGACGCGAGACCGAACAGCGTCCCGCCGAGGATCAGCAGGCGCTTAAAGCCGATGCGATCGCCGAGCGCGCCCATCGGCAGTACCATCCCTGCCATCACCAGCGAGTAAATATCAATGATCCACAACAGTTCGTTGCCACTGGCACCCAGCGTCATACTCAGCGTGGGTGCGGCAACGTGCAGCACCGTTGCATCAATCGCAACAGGAATGTAGACCAGCACAATAATCACTAACGTTAACCACTGACGAAACATAAAGCTCCCTGTAAATACAAACTGGACACATGTCCAGCTTCCACGATCCTACGGAAAATTGAACATATGTCCAATTTTTTGTTCAGCTACGTGATTATCGAAGATGAGGGTTATTGAATCTGTGAATGATTTTGACGTCGGTGAATGATGGCAATCCAGCGGAATAAAACAGCAAGCCGACCTCCCGTGTCGGCTTACGGGTAGAACAACATCAGCCGAGATCGCCTCCGGCAACCGGTAAGATGATGCCGGTAATATAGCTGGCGTCATCGCTGGCGAGGAACAGGATCGCATTCGCCTGCTCCGCCAGCGTGCCATAGCGGTGCATCAGACTGCTGTCGATGGTCTGATCAATCACCTGCTGATACCACGCCTGCTCCTGGGCGGACGGCGTTTCGTCATTACGCGGAACGAGACGCGCCGGGGCGTCGGTCCCTCCGGGTGCCACCGCATTGATGCGAATACCGCAGCCGCTGTATTCCATTGCAATCGATCGTGTTAGCGCGTTGACGCCGCCCTTCGCGGCTGAGTATGGCACACGGTTTACCCCGCCTGTGGCAACGGAAGAGATATTCACAATACTGCCGCGCCCCTGTTTCAGCATCCACGGGAGCGCTGCGCGGCAGCCCCACAGCGTCGGAAACAGCGAACGACGGATCTCTTTCTCAATCTGATCCGGCTGGTATTCGGCAAACGGTCGGGCCCAGATAGTCCCGCCGACGTTATTGACCAGCACGTCCAGTTGTCCAAAATGCGCGACGCCTGCGGCAAAAACCTGTTCGGTGCTTTCCCATTGTTCCAGGTCCGCTTCCAGCGCCAGCACCTGACACCCACCCGACGCCAGCGTTGCCGCCAGTTCATGGACATAGTGGGAACGATCGATAAGCAACAGCCGCGCCCCTTCTTGCGAGGCCTGAATAGCGGTCTGGCGACCAATTCCCTGCGCCGCGCCGGTAATGGCCACAACTTTATCGTTAAATCGCATAGAGGCTCCTTACGCCGCCGCACTCTGGCTGGCGATAAATTTTTCGTACCAGAATCCGGCTGGCGTAATGCCTCGCTCGCGTAACGCCGTGGTGATGGCATTGACCATCGGCGGCGGACCACAAAGATAAATATCCACATCGCCCTGATTGAGCATCGCCTCGCTAAGATGATCGGTGACAAACCCGCGCTGTGGACAACCACTTTGCGCGTCGGCGACAACCGGTAACCAGCGGAAGTCAGCCAGTTTCTGCTGAAAGGCGTCCAGCGCGTCGGTTTTGACCAGGTCGACATCATAGGTCACGCCATACAGTAACGAGATCTGACGCTGGCTCCCCTGCGCAGCGAGCGTTTCCAGCATGGACAGCATCGGGGCCAGTCCGGTACCGCCAGCCAGCATCAGCACCGGGCGTTCGCCGTGGCGCAGATAAAAACTGCCCATCGGACCGCTAAGCGTAACGGTATCACCGGGTTGTCCGCGCTGGGTCAGCCACTGACTCATCAACCCACCGGGCACATTACGGATCAGAAAGCGTCCTTCGTTACTGCCCGGCAGCGAACTGAATGAGTAGGCACGCTGCTGCGTCGTCCCCGGAACCTGAATGTTGATGTACTGCCCGGAGAGAAAATGGAGCGCGGTATCCGGGCGTACGATCAGTTCAATCGCGGTGTCAGAGAGCGCATTGATCGCCAGTACATCTGCATGCGTCGTCGTGATGCTGGTTTTACACTGTGCCGCAGCGACCGGCACGTCAATGACACAGTCGCTGGCGGGGATCATCTGGCAGGTCAGCACCTGTCGTGCAGTGGCTTCATCCTCGCTCAGCGCCTCTTCCAGAAAGTCCTCTCCCAGCGCGTAATCGCCGCTGGCGCAGTGGCATTTACAGGTGCCGCAAACGCCGTCGGAGCAATCCATCGGCAGGTTCACCTTCTGCCGGTAAGCGGCATCCAGTACCTTTTCACCGGCGTTGCATTGAATAAAACGGGTGATGCCGTCCTCAAAATTGAGGGCAATTGTAAAACTCATAAGCACCTCTTAAATATGGTAAACGTCAATCACCTGACGGATATAGTCGTTATTGAGTCGCACGGTTTTCCGCATGATTTGCGGCTGGCCGTCCTGTTCAACCAGCGTGCAGTGTGTGGTGCCGAAGTAGGCATCGGTATGCTGATAACGGTGGCTGTAAGTGACCCAGTTGTAGCGCACCTCGATGCCGCCTTCTTTCTCGCCCAGCAGTTCGACGTTGCTGATCATATGCGTGGTACGCGGCTCCGGGGTGCTGGCGCCGGAACGTTCGGTTTTGATGCGGTACACCCGATCTTCCAGTCCGTCCCGATTGGGATAATAGATAAGCGAAATCTCCCGCTGTGGGTCGCGGGTGGTTTTATCATCATCGCCCCAGGCGGGCATCCAGAAAACTACCTTCGGGCTATAGCAGTTGAGCCACGCGTCCCACTGGCGATCGTCCAGCAACCGCGCTTCGTAGTAGAGAAACTGGCGAACCTGTTCAAGCGTTAACATCCGCCCACCTCCACGCGTTGCGTAATCGACTGTTCATATTGCTGCTGTTCTTTTTCCACCGCCGCGAGCATCACGTTTTGCCAGTGATGATGATGAGCGATGTAGAGCGCCTCATCTTCGGACTTCACACCACTCAACAGCGGTCTGAATCCTGCCTGTTGTGCATGTTCATCGGGGCCATCCAC
Source organism: Citrobacter sp. MGH 55 (assembly GCF_016906145.1). Classification (NCBI taxonomy): domain Bacteria; kingdom Pseudomonadati; phylum Pseudomonadota; class Gammaproteobacteria; order Enterobacterales; family Enterobacteriaceae; genus Citrobacter; species Citrobacter sp. MGH 55. The sequence goes on along the minus strand of NZ_CP070239.1, from coordinate 3,777,714 downwards.
CCAGTGCAGCGCGCCGCGGCTGAGATCGCTCCACGCCAGATTTTCTCCCAGATAGCCGCGCTGGCAGGCGCTGAACTCTTCCAGATCGTCGGGAGTTCCCATCCCGCTGACGTTAAAGAAATCCTCATACTGGCGAATGCGTAGCGCGCGAGCCTGGTCAGATTCGCCTTTAGGCGCAAAGCACCAGATCGTCACTTCGGTTTTATCGACCGCGATGGGGCGAATCACGCGGATCTGCGTGGAAAACTGATCCATCAGGTACACGTTGGGATAGAGACACAAATTCCGTGTCTCATTGACCATCTGGTCGGCGCGATTTTCACCAAATTCCTCCTTTAACCGCTCACGATGATCGTAAACCGGGCGGACTTCAGGGTTCATCGCCCGCGTCCACAGCAGCATATGACCGTGTTCAAACCCGTAGCCACCGCCGAGACTCTTAGACCAGCCGTTGGCATCCACCGCCCGCGTGCCTTCCGCTTCGTAATTACGGCGCGACATGGTTGAGGCATAATTCCAGTGCACCACGCTGACGTGATAGCCGTCAGCCCCGTTTTCCGCCCCCAGTTTCCAGTTGCCTTCATAGACATAGCTGGACGAACCTTTCAGGACTTCCAGCCCCTCAGGAGCCTGATCGACCATCAGATCGATAATTTTGCTGGTCTCGCCGAGGTAGGTTTCCAGCGGCAGCACATCTTCACTCAGACTACCGAACAGAAATCCGCGATACGAGGCAAAGCGCGGAAGCGATTTCAGATCGTGCGACCCGTCATGCCTGAATGTCTCCGGATAACCACCGGTACTTTCATCTTTCGCCTTCAACAGTTTGCCGTTATTACTGAAGGTCCAGCCGTGAAACGGACAGGTAAAGGAGTTTTTATTTCCCGTCTTTCGTCGACATAACATCGCGCCACGATGCGCACAGCTATTAATAAGCGCATGCAGTTCGTTCTTTTTATCGCGGGTAATAATGACCGGTTGACGTCCCAGGGTCAGCGTAAAATAATCACCGGGTTCCGGGATCTGACTTTCATGCGCCAGAAATACCCAGTTCCCTTCGAAGATATGTTTGAGTTCCAGATTAAATAACTGCTCATCGGTAAATATCGAACGATGGCAGCGATAAATATGATTATCACGATCCACAATCAGAGCCTGCGTGATTTTATCTTTTAATGCCGAGAGCGTTTTTTGCATGAGTGTATCCCTCCTGCATAATTCAGGATGTATATACCCGTCATACTTTAAGTGGCAGTTGCGTTGGCTGCGCTCAAATTATGTAGGGTATAAAACGGTATGGGTCAGACAGGCGTCGCGTATTATTCCTGAGCGCGCAGTCGGGCAATTCGTTGTTCTTCTTCAGCACGTTGCGCCGCGCACAGCGTAAAGTCGAAACAAACTTCTGTATGTTCACCGGCAAGGTCGCGTTGCTGAATCAACGCCGGATCGCTGATTTTCACCGGGTCGGCAATCAGACCATCACGGGTAGCGAAGGCGAAATCATCCCACAGATACTGGTCACCGTTCAGGTTGATCTGACTGGTCAGGTGCTTAAAGCCCGGCGCAGAGACAAAGAAGTGGATGTGCGCCGGGCGGTTGCCGTGGCGGCCCAGTTGATTGAGCAATTTCTGCGTCGGGCCGTCCGGCGGACAACCGTAACCCGAAGGCAGAATACTGCGCACGCTGTAGCGCCCTTCAGCGTCGGTACGAATGCGACGGCGCAGGTTGTAGTCGCTCTGGCTCTGATCGAAGAAAGAGTAATTGCCCAGCGTGTTGGCATGCCAGATATCGACAATCGCCCCGGCCACCGGTTGTCCGTGTACGTCCTTGACCTGACCGTGCAACCACATCACTTCGCCAGCATCTTTGCCGTCATCCATCCGGGCATAGCCATCAGCCAGCGGTGCGTTAGCCACATACAATGGCCCTTCGATGGTACGCGGGGTACCGGTCTCTGATGACTGGCGGGATTCGATCGCTTCCTGGCGCAGATCGAGGAAGTGTTCCAGACCCAGACCGGCAGCAAGCAGGGCCGCTTCCTGACGTCCGCCCAGTTCATGCAGATAATTCACCGCATGCCAGAATTCTTCCTGCGTGACATTATAATCATCAATAAGGGTACAAATATCACCGAGCAGGCGATGAATAATCGATTTAAAACGTTCATTCCCTTCCGGCCCATTTAATCCGGCACCTTCACGCAATAATTTCTGTACGTCATCTTGTTGGATAAAAGAATGGCTCATAATGCGTCTCGCTTATTATTGTCTGTAGGGTTATGCCGGATCATTTCCGGCATGCGGTACTGATATTATCGGTCGTTATTCTGAATAGACGATGGATGGCGGCACAGCGCTTCGATGCGAATATGCATGAATGGATATAACGGCAGTGCCATTAATATCCGGTGTAATTCTTCGGCATCATCGACATCAAAGATACTGACATTGGCGTACTGCCCTGCAACGCGCCAGATATGTCGCCATTTACCGTCTCGTTGTAACTGTTGGGAATAGGCTTTTTCCCGTGATTTAATCTCTTCAATTTCACTCGCCGGCATTCCGTAAGGAATATTCACGGTCATATCCACTTTAAATAACATTTGTCTCTCCTGTTATTCCTGACGCTTGCGGGCATAAAACTGCAGTTTTTCCTCATCCAGTTCGACTCCCAGTCCCGGTGCTTGCGGTAGCGTGACACAACCATCGGCGAAGGAGAGCGGAAGGCTGACGATGTCATCTTTTAACAGCAGCGGGCCAAACATCTCTGTGCCCCACTGCAACGGCAGAGTTGACCATGCATGCAGTGATGCCACCGTACCCACGGTACCTTCGAGCATCGTGCCGCCGTACAGTCCGATTCCTGCCGCCTGTGCAACGTGCGCCAGTTTCAGCACGCTGGCCGGTCCACCGGCTTTGGCAATCTTCAGCGCATAGGCGCCGCAGAACCCCTGCTGTGCCAGACGATAACCGTCGAAATGGCTGGCAACGGATTCATCCGCCAGGATCGCTGCGTCACTGCGATGACTCAGGCGAACCAGCGCATTGTTGTCTTCGGCGCTCACCGGTTGCTCAATCAGGTCAACGCCCATGGCCGCCAGTTCCCGACATCCTTTTGCCGCTGAAGTGGCATCCCACGCCTGGTTGACGTCAACACGGATGCTGGCGCGATCCCCCAGTGCTTCCACAATGGCACGGGTATGACGCAGGTCGGTTTCCAGCTCCCGGGCGCCGATCTTCAGCTTAAATGCCCGATGCCGCCCGGCATCCAGCAGCCGCTGTCCCTCGGCAATATCGTTGTCCGTGTTGCCGCTGGCGAGCGTCCATAAGACCGGCAGGACGGTATTCAGCGCGCCGCCCAGCAGTGCGGAAACCGGCAGTCCTAACGCTTTTCCCTGGGCATCCAGCAGCGCGGTTTCAATAGCCGATTTGGCAAAGGTGTTGCCTTTGATTGCACTGCGAATACGCGACGTCAGCGCATTCAGATTCCCGGCAGGCTGGCCTTTCAACAGAGGTGTGAAATAGTGCGTAATCGCGGACTGAATCGCCTCCGGACTTTCCACCCCATAGCTTAGACCACCAATAGTAGTGGCTTCGCCAATGCCGCAGATCCCGTCTGAACGTGTGATCCGGACAATCACCAGCGTCTGGCACCCCATCGTGGTCATGGAAAGTTTGTGAGGCCGAATCGTCGGGACATCAACCACCCAGCTTTCAATATGTTCAACGGTCGCAGTCATTCGTTTCTTCCTGAGCATAAATATCATTACTTTTCGTGCCACCGGTGATAACCCACGGTGACGATGCTTTTGACAATAGGTGTGTGCTATGGAGGTGGTCAACGGCGATAATCGAAATGTTGTGCGATTATCGGCACGATTGTTACATTGAGGTTAATAGTGTGATCCCGGTGGGAAAATGGGGATATTCCCGGGCTCGCGTTCATTCGCGCGGTATAGTTGATGCGGTTTAAGATTTGCGTTGCACAGGAGAAGGACTCAATGAGCGATAAAAATCAGATAGTTATCAATAGTCTACCGGCTAAGTCTGACCCTAATTTTATGCTGTCCCTAGCGCGAGGTCTGGAAGTCCTGAATGCGTTTACTCCTCAACGTCAGCGCCTGACGATTTCACAACTCAGCCAGAAAACGCAGATTTCCCGTGCGGCTGTGCGTCGCTGTCTCTATACCCTGGCGGCACTGGGCATGGTACACAGTCCTGACGGCCGCAGTTATGAACTGCTGCCACGCGTACTGGCCGTGGGTCACGCCTATCTCGCCGGTACGCCGCTGGCAAAAGTGGCGCAGGCCGCGCTGGATAATCTGGGTAAATCACTCGGCGAATCCTGTTCTGCTGCCACGCTTGATGGCGATAACGTACTGTATATCGCCCGCGCGGCGGTGAATAACCTGCTCAGCGTCGACATTGGACGCGGCAGCCGTCTGCCCGCATGGGCCACGTCGATGGGTCGCGTGCTGCTTAGCGCGCTTCCCGAAGAACAGTTAGAAGTGACATTGTCACGCGCTCAGCTCCTCCGCTATACCCCGCATACGATTTGCGACCTGACGGCGCTACGGGAAGAGATCGCCCGGGTACGTATCCAGGGCTACGCGTTGGCTGACCGACAGATCGAAGTTGGACTCTGTTCCCTGGCCGTTCCGCTGCTTTCCCGCAGTGGCAACGTGGTGGCGGCCCTCAATGTCGGGGTGCCGGCGTCATCAATGAGCGCCGCCGCATTAAAAGAGAAGGCGCTGGCCCCCCTGCGTCGTTCCGCGATGGAACTCTCGCTTCAGTTGTAGCGTGTAACAATTGAACGGTTGTCCAGCTTGTTGATACACTGCCTCTCCGCAAAGAATGGAGGGGATATGAGCTATCTGAACAAAGATGAGCGTCGCGAAGTGATATTGCAGGCCGCCATGCGCGTGGCGCTCGAAGACGGTTTTACGGCCATGACCGTCCGACGGATAGCCACAGAAGCAAAAGTGGCCACCGGGCAAGTCCACCACCATTTCACCTCCGCTGGCGAACTGAAATCACAGGCTTTTGTTCGTCTGATTCGCACCTTGCTGGATGCGGAACTGGTCGCGGAAGATGCCCCCTGGCGCACGCGTCTGCACGCCACGCTGGGCAGTGATGACCGCGGATTCGAGCCCTACATTAAGCTCTGGCGCGAAGCGCAGATCCTTGCGGATAAAGACCCGGAAATCAAAAGCGCTTATCTCCTCACCATGCGCATGTGGCACGAGGAAACGGTCGCGATTATCGAAAGCGGACTCGCCGCCGGAGAGTTCACCCTCGCCTCCGACCCTGCCGACATCGCCTGGCGCCTGATTGCACTGGTCTGTGGCCTTGATGGCATGTACGTTCTCGGCATTCAGGAGATGGCCGATCCGGCGTTTGATCGCCATCTTGATCGCATGATTGAGCTGGAGCTTTTTTCCTGAACGAATGAAGGTTAATCATTTATACTTTCTATTTACATTTGGTAACACTTAAGTAACCTGTTATTCCCCCTTCGCTCCGCGTCGTTGCGCATTCTTATCTATCCTTTCATCAATATTCCTAAAAGCATTAATAAATTCTAAAAAGGGCGTATAGCGCCCTTTTACGCAGACTATTTCTTATTTTTTTATGAACGATCTGTGCATGTGAGGGGTAATATGGCACGACAAAATGAGAAAAATAATCGTTATCTTTTGAGTGACTGGAAGCCGGAAAATCCTGCATTTTGGGAGAATAAAGGAAAGCACATAGCGCGAAGAAACCTTTGTATCTCAGTCGCTTGCCTTTTACTCGCCTTCTGCGTCTGGATGTTATTTAGTGCCGTTGCCGTCAATCTTAATAAAATTGGTTTTAATTTCACCACCGATCAACTCTTTTTATTGACCGCATTACCTTCTCTTTCTGGTGCAATATTACGTGTTCCCTACTCCTTTATGGTGCCTATATTTGGCGGACGCCGTTGGACGGTGTTTAGTACCGCAATCCTGATTATTCCTTGCGTCTGGCTCGGCTTTGCGGTGCAAAATACCACCACCCCTTTCGAGGTATTTATCATTATCGCGCTGCTGTGCGGTTTTGCTGGCGCAAATTTTGCTTCCAGCATGGGCAACATCAGCTTCTTTTTCCCAAAATCGAAACAAGGCAGCGCGCTGGGAGTGAACGGAGGGCTGGGTAATCTCGGCGTCAGCGTGATGCAACTCGTCGCGCCGCTGGTGATCTTTCTGCCGATCTTCGCCTTCCTCGGCGTTCAGGGCGTACCGCAACCCGATGGGTCACTGCTCTCACTGGCAAACGCCGCCTGGATCTGGGTGCCGCTGCTGGCGATTGCCACGATTGCCGCCTGGCTGGGCACCAATGATATTGCCAGTTCCAAAGCCTCTATTGCGTCTCAGTTACCGGTGCTCAAGCGCTTTCACCTCTGGCTGTTGAGCCTGCTCTATCTGGCCACATTCGGATCGTTCATCGGCTTTTCCGCAGGTTTTGCCATGCTGGCGAAGACGCAGTTCCCCGACGTGAACATCCTCAATCTGGCGTTTTTTGGCCCGTTTATCGGCGCGCTGGCGCGTTCTGCAGGTGGCGTCATCTCTGATAAGTTCGGCGGCGTCCGGGTGACGCTGATTAACTTCATCTTTATGGCGCTGTTCTCAGCCCTGCTCTTCCTGACGCTTCCCGGCTCCGGTTCCGGCAGCTTTATTGCCTTCTATCTGGTCTTTATGGGGCTGTTCTTAACTGCCGGTCTGGGCAGCGGCTCTACCTTCCAGATGATCGCCGTCATCTTCCGCCAGCTCACCATCTACAAGGTGAAACTGCGTGGTGGCAGTGACGAACAGGCACAGCGTGAAGCGGTGACCGACACCGCCGCCGCGCTGGGCTTTATTTCCGCTATTGGTGCCGTCGGCGGCTTTTTCATTCCTAAGGCGTTCGGCAGTTCGCTGGCGATGACCGGTTCTCCCGTCGGCGCCATGAAAATCTTTCTGGTGTTTTACATCGTCTGCGTGCTGGTGACCTGGCTGGTCTATGGCCGCCGTAAACCGAAGCAAAAATAACAACATATTCACCGATGTTTTGTAGGTCGGATAAGGCGCCTGCGCCTATCCGGCAAGAATTTTACGCCTGATAGCGACGCCGAGGCGTCTTATCAGGTCTACAGGACTTATCCGGCCTACAAGACCCTATGGAGCAGGAGAAATGTCATGAGTAAACTGTTGGATCGCTTCCGTTACTTTAAACAAAAGGGTGACACCTTTGCTGACGGTCACGGCCAGGTGATGCATACCAATCGGGACTGGGAAGACAGCTATCGTCAGCGCTGGCAGTTTGACAAGATTGTCCGTTCCACCCACGGGGTGAACTGTACCGGCTCCTGTAGCTGGAAGATCTACGTCAAAAATGGTCTGGTGACCTGGGAAACCCAGCAGACCGACTATCCCCGGACGCGCCCGGATCTGCCTAACCACGAACCGCGCGGCTGCCCGCGTGGTGCCAGCTACTCCTGGTATCTGTACAGTGCCAATCGCCTGAAATACCCGCTGGTGCGTAAGCGTCTGATCGAACTGTGGCGTGACGCGCTCTCTACCCATGCCGATCCGGTGTTGGCGTGGGAGTCAATCATGAACGACCCGCTAAAAAGCCAGAGCTACAAGCAGGTACGCGGACGCGGCGGGTTCATCCGCTCCAGTTGGAAAGAGCTTAACCAGTTGATTGCCGCCGCCAACGTCTGGACGGTGAAAACCTATGGACCGGACCGCGTCGCCGGTTTCTCGCCGATCCCGGCAATGTCGATGGTCTCCTACGCCGCCGGGACCCGTTACCTTTCCCTGCTCGGCGGTACCTGTCTGAGTTTTTACGACTGGTACTGCGACTTACCGCCCGCGTCACCGATGACCTGGGGCGAGCAGACCGATGTGCCGGAATCCGCCGACTGGTACAACTCCAGCTATATCATCGCCTGGGGCTCCAACGTACCGCAAACGCGTACGCCGGATGCACACTTCTTTACCGAAGTCCGTTACAAAGGGACGAAAACGGTCGCCATTACCCCTGACTTCTCCGAAGTCGCCAAACTCAGCGATCAGTGGCTGGCACCAAAACAAGGTACTGACAGCGCGCTGGCGATGGCAATGGGCCACGTGATCTTAAAAGAGTTCCACCTCGACAATCCCAGCGACTACTTCCTTAACTACTGCCGTCGCTATACCGATATGCCGATGCTGGTATTACTGGACGCCCGTGAAGACGGCAGCTATGTGCCAGGACGAATGATGCGCGCCTCGGATCTGGTCGACGGTCTGGGCGAAAGTAATAATCCGGAGTGGAAAACGGTCGCCTGCAACACCACCGGTGAACTGGTAGTGCCTAACGGCTCGATTGGTTTCCGCTGGGGCGAAAAAGGTAAATGGAACCTTGAGTCGCTGGCGGCAGGTACGGAAACCGAGCTGTCGCTGTCATTGCTTGGTCAGCATGATGAGGTATTGGGCGTCGCATTCCCCTATTTTGGCGGCAACGAAAACCCGCATTTTCGCAGCGTGAAGCAGGAACCGGTACTGGTGCGCCAGTTGCCAGTGAAGCAACTGACGCTTGCCGATGGCCGCCGTTGTCCGGTGGTCAGCGTTTACGATCTGGTGCTGGCCAACTACGGCCTCGATCGCGGTCTGGAAGACGCATACGCCGCGAAGGATTATGCTGAGGTGAAGGCCTATACCCCGGCGTGGGCGGAGCAGATCACCGGCGTGCCGCGTTTCCAGATTGAAACCATCGCCCGTGAGTTCGCTGATACCGCACATAAAACCCACGGTCGCTCGATGATTATCCTTGGTGCCGGTGTCAACCACTGGTATCACATGGACATGAACTACCGGGGAATGATCAACATCCTCGTGTTCTGCGGCTGTGTCGGACAGAGCGGCGGCGGCTGGGCGCACTATGTCGGCCAGGAAAAACTGCGTCCGCAAACCGGCTGGCTACCGCTGGCGTTTGCGCTGGACTGGAACCGTCCGCCGCGTCAGATGAACAGCACCTCGTTTTTCTATAATCACGCCAGTCAGTGGCGCTATGAAAAACTGACCGCCCAGGAACTGCTCTCACCGCTGGCGGATGCCTCGAAATTCACTGGTCATCTGATCGATTTCAACGTGCGTGCCGAGCGCATGGGCTGGTTGCCTTCTGCGCCGCAGCTCAACCTCAACCCGCTGACGGTGAAGGCCAGCGCCGAAAAAGCCGGCTTGTCACCCGTGGAATACACCGTTCAGGCGTTGAAATCCGGCGATATTCGTTTTGCCTGCGAACAACCCGACAGCGGCAAGAACCATCCGCGTAACCTGTTTGTCTGGCGCTCTAACCTCCTTGGTTCTTCCGGTAAAGGCCACGAGTACATGCTCAAATATTTACTGGGAACAGAGAGCGGCATTCAGGGGGATGCGCTGGGTTCCCGCGAAGGCATTAAACCTGAAGAGGTTGAATGGGAATCCCCCGCCATTGAAGGCAAGCTCGATCTGCTGGTGACGCTCGACTTCCGCATGTCCAGCACCTGCCTGTTCTCAGATATCGTTCTGCCCACTGCCACCTGGTATGAAAAAGACGACATGAATACCTCGGATATGCATCCGTTTATTCACCCGCTGTCTGCGGCGGTGGATCCGGCGTGGGAATCAAAAAGCGACTGGGAAATCTACAAAGGCATCGCCAGCGTCTTTTCTGAGGTCTGTGTCGGCCATCTGGGACAAGAAACCGACGTGGTGTTGCAGCCGTTGCAGCACGATTCACCGGCAGAACTTTCGCAGCCGTTCGACATCCAGGACTGGCGTAAAGGGGAATGCGAGTTAATCCCCGGTAAAACTGCGCCGAACATTGTCGTGGTGGAGCGCGATTACCCCGCGACGTACGAGCGTTTCACCTCGCTCGGCCCCTTGATGGACAAGTTGGGTAACGGCGGCAAGGGCATTTCGTGGAACACCCAGACGGAGGTCGATTTCCTCGGCAAGCTCAACTACACCAAGCGTGATGGCCCGGCGAAAGGTCGTCCGCTGATTGAAACCGCGCTGGACGCGTCGGAAGTGATCCTCGCTCTGGCCCCGGAAACCAACGGTCAGGTCGCCGTGAAAGCATGGGAAGCGCTCGGCGCGATGACTGGTCGCGAACATACGCATCTGGCGCTCAACAAAGAAGACGAGAAGATTCGCTTTCGTGATATTCAGGCACAGCCACGCAAAATCATCTCCAGCCCGACCTGGTCCGGACTGGAAAGCGAGCATGTCTCCTATAACGCGGGCTATACCAATGTCCATGAACTGATCCCGTGGCGTACCCTCTCCGGTCGTCAACAGCTGTATCAGGACCATCAATGGATGCGGGCATTCGGCGAAAGCCTCGTGGCTTATCGTCCGCCGATTGACACCCGCAGCGTCAGCGAAATGCGGGAGATCCCACCGAACGGCTTCCCGGAGAAAGCGCTTAACTTCCTGACACCGCATCAGAAATGGGGCATTCACTCCACCTACAGCGAAAACCTGCTAATGCTGACGCTGTCGCGCGGCGGGCCGATTGTCTGGATCAGTGAAACGGATGCGAAAGAGCTCGGCATTGAGGATAACGACTGGATCGAAGCCTTCAACGCCAACGGCGCCCTCACCGCCCGTGCGGTGGTGAGCCAGCGGGTGCCGCCCGGCATGACGATGATGTACCACGCCCAGGAACGCATCCTGAATATCCCCGGTTCGGAAGTCACCGGGATGCGCGGCGGGATCCACAACTCCGTCACCCGCGTGTGCCCGAAACCGACGCACATGATTGGCGGTTATGCGCAGCTTGCTTACGGCTTTAACTATTACGGTACCGTCGGCTCCAACCGCGACGAGTTCATCATGATTAGAAAAATGAAAAACATTGACTGGCTGGATGATGAAGGTCGGGATCAGGTACAGGAGGCGAAAAAATGAAGATACGCTCACAGGTTGGCATGGTACTGAACCTCGATAAATGCATTGGCTGCCACACCTGCTCCGTCACCTGTAAAAACGTCTGGACCGGACGTGAAGGAATGGAGTACGCGTGGTTTAACAACGTTGAGACGAAACCCGGCATCGGCTACCCGAAAAACTGGGAAGACCAGGAAGAGTGGCAAGGCGGCTGGGTTCGCGATGTGAACGGTAAAATCCGGCCACGTCTGGGGGGCAAAATGGGCGTCATCACCAAAATCTTCGCCAACCCGGTCATTCCGCAAATCGATGATTACTACGAGCCCTTCACCTACGACTATCAGCATTTGCACAGCGCGCCGGAAGGCAAACATCAACCTACCGCCCGTCCCCGCTCGTTGATTGACGGTAAGCGGATGGACAAAGTCATCTGGGGGCCGAACTGGGAAGAGCTGCTCGGCGGCGAATTCGAAAAGCGCGCGCGAGACTGTAACTTCGACAAGATCCAGAAGGAGATGTACGGCCAGTTCGAAAACACCTTCATGATGTATCTGCCGCGTCTGTGTGAACACTGCCTGAACCCAAGCTGTGTCGCCACTTGTCCGAGCGGCGCCATCTACAAGCGTGAAGAAGACGGCATTGTGCTGATCGATCAGGATAAATGCCGCGGCTGGCGTCTGTGTATCAGCGGCTGTCCATACAAAAAAATCTACTTCAACTGGAAAAGCGGTAAATCCGAAAAATGCATTTTTTGTTATCCGCGCATTGAATCGGGTCAGCCGACGGTCTGCTCCGAAACCTGCGTCGGGCGCATCCGTTATCTTGGTGTGCTGCTCTACGATGCGGACCGCATTGAAGAAGCGGCCAGCACCGAGCATGAAACCGATCTCTATGAGCGTCAGTGCGACGTGTTTCTGAATCCGCACGACCCGGCGGTGATAGAAGAAGCGCTTAAACAGGGCATTCCACAGAACGTGATCGACGCGGCGCAGCGTTCGCCAGTTTACAAAATGGCGATGGACTGGAAGCTGGCGCTGCCGCTGCATCCGGAATACCGCACTCTGCCGATGGTCTGGTATGTGCCGCCGCTGTCACCGATTCAGTCTTATGCCGATGCGGGCGGACTGCCGAAAAGCGACGGCGTACTACCGGCGATCGAAAGCCTGCGAATTCCGGTGCAGTACCTCGCCAATATGCTGAGCGCTGGCGACACCGGCCCGGTGCTGCGGGCACTGAAGCGCATGATGGCGATGCGTCATTATATGCGCTCGCAGACCGTGGAAGGCGTCACCGATACCCGTGCGATTGACGAAGTCGGGTTGACCGTGGAACAGATTGAAGAGATGTATCGCTACCTGGCGATTGCCAACTACGAAGACCGTTTTGTCATCCCGACCAGCCACCGTGAAATGGCGCGTGATGCCTTCCCCGAGCGCAACGGTTGCGGCTTCTCTTTCGGTGATGGATGCCACGGCTCCGATACCAAATTCAACCTGTTCAACAGTAGCCGTATTGACGCGATCAACATCACCGAAGTACGTGACAAAGCGGAGGGGGAATGATGCAAATCCTCAAGGTGATTGGTCTGCTGATGGAGTATCCGGATGAGCAGCTGTGGGAGTGTAAGGACGATGCGCTGGCGCTGGTGCGACACGATGCGCCGATGCTCACCGACTTCACCGAAACCCTGCTCAGCGCGCCGCTGCTCGATAAACAGGCCGAATGGTGCGAAGTGTTTGATCGAGGGCGCGCCACCTCGCTGCTGTTGTTCGAGCATGTGCATGCGGAATCGCGCGATCGCGGTCAGGCGATGGTCGATTTGCTGGCGCAGTACGAGAAAGTCGGGCTACAGCTTGATTGTCGCGAGCTGCCGGACCATCTGCCACTGTATCTGGAATACCTGAGCGTACTGCCGGAAGCGGAAGCGCGCGAAGGTTTGCAGAACGTCGCTCCAATTCTGGCCCTGCTGGGCGGGCGCTTAAAGCAGCGCGACACGCCGTGGTATCAACTGTTCGATGCCCTGCTTTTTCTGGCGGGCAGCCCACTATCAAGTGACAGTGTCACGAAACAGGTGAACACCGAGGACCGTGATGATACCCGACAGGCGCTGGATGCCGTCTGGGAAGAGGAACAGGTGAAATTTATCGAAGATAACGCCACGGCCTGTGACAGTTCGCCGTTACAGCAATATCAACGACGCTTTAGCCAGGACGTGGCGCCACAGTACGTCGACGTCAGCGCGGGAGGCCCGAAATGATACAGTTCCTGAACGTCTTTTTTTACGACATCTACCCCTATCTCTGCGGGACGGTGTTTATCCTTGGCAGTTGGCTGCGCTATGACTACGGCCAGTACACCTGGCGGGCGTCTTCCAGTCAGATGCTGGACAAGCGCGGGATGGTCCTGTGGTCGAATCTGTTCCACATTGGCATTCTGGGGATCTTCTTTGGTCACCTGTTCGGCATGTTAACCCCACACTGGATGTACGCCTGGTTCCTGCCTGTTGCGGTGAAACAACAGATGGCGATGATTGCCGGCGGGATCTGCGGCGTACTGACGCTGGTTGGCGGCGCGGGCTTGCTGGTGCGTCGTCTGACCAACTCTCGCGTCCGGGCCACCTCGTCTACGGCAGATATCCTGATCCTCTGCATTCTGCTGATTCAGTGCATTCTGGGCTTAAGCACAATACCGTTCTCCGCCCAGCACCCGGACGGCAGTGAAATGCTGAAACTGGTGGAATGGGCGCAGTCGGTTGTCACCTTTCGTGGCGGAGCTTCTGCCCACCTCGACGGCGTGGCGTTTATCTTCCGCGTGCATCTGGTGCTGGGAATGACTATCTTCCTGCTCTTCCCGTTCACCCGTCTGGTTCACGTCTGGAGCGCACCGTTTGAGTACTTCAGTCGCCGCTATCAGATCGTTCGTTCTCGTCGCTAGGCATTTCGGTGTCGGATGGTAATGCCATCCGACACGCTGCACATTATGACGCTTCTCCACCTCAGGGAGAATGCTGCTGGTGAAAAGACATCAGGAGCGAGTATTAG
>NZ_CP070239.1:3755559-3762562 GCF_016906145.1 Citrobacter sp. MGH 55 | reverse complement strand
GAAACCAAAACGCAGCGTTGAGAAATATAATTTATTCCGTGCTGTATTTGTCTATTAAAAAAAGCGAATAGGGATATGAAAGAATTTAAATTAACCACTATGGCGCTGTTGATCGGCAGCCTGTTAATGACAAATAACGTAAATGCAAAAATTTATGATGAAGATGATGGCATTATCACCGGCAGTGGTGCCCTGGTTGCAGGTGGCAGCTATAAAATTATCAGCGTCGCAGGGGAAGACAACACCCTCTTCGTGGAAAACAATGGCGCGATTACGGTGACGGCTCCGGCTGGAACACCGATTGTTAGCGGCATGGGCGAGTTTGAAGATGGCGATTTTTCACTTGCCTCTGGCGCTGTCTTTGTTGCCAATAGCGGCACAATCAATTTGGGGTCAGGTTCTACCATTAATCAGCTTGTCGGGGATTACATTCCGGGTACGGTTGAAGGACGCCCTGACCTGGCGCTGGACAATGATTATCACACGATGTTCGCGGTTGGCATTCTCAATGTCGGCGGATCAAGCGATGCCTATCTTGCGAAAAAAGGCGCGATTATTGCTGATGATTTAACCATAAACATCAGCCACAAACGTGATAATAAGGACATCATGGGTATTTACGCTGATAAGAATAACGGCGTGATTACCCTGACCGGTGACACCACGGTGAATGCAACCATCACCGGAGCGAAGGGACACATTTTTGGCATTTATGCGAAAGAAGGAACCCTCATCAACGCTGAAAACCTGATTGTTAATAACAAGAGTACGGAATACTCCGTGGGGATCGTTTCAGAATCGACAAATTCCACTCACCGCTCGCTTATTCGTTATCAGAATGCCACCGTGAAATCCGTTGCTGATGAGTTTGCAGACGGTATTAATGCTAACGCGGGTTATATTGAAGCCTTTGGTGATACCGCGGTCGATATCACTGCCAATCGCGTTGGGGCGGTTGCTACAGGTATCTGGCTATCTGATGGTATTGATGACATCGATTTGGATTCGTACATCACCACTCATGGAACGACGTCAGTATTGTTAAAATCAGGCGCGGATCAGACGGTTCTTGAAGGCGTCGATTCAATGGGCTCCTCGCAATATACCGGTAATAACCTGACCATTACCCTGGATACTCAAGGGCATCAACAGACGACCGGTTCCGGTATTATGGCCAGTAAAGAAGATGCSCTCACGGCGGGTAAAATCGACATTAATGGTCGTCTGAACATTGATGTTGTCGATACCACCCGCAGTGGGAGCTGGAAMTACGTYCAKGCGRAYAARGGCGGCGARATCACGCTGAACGGTGGGGTACAGATGGGGGTTAGCTACAACGACCCGGATGCCACTGCCATTCTGGCGGAAAATGCCGACTCCCGTGTGACGATTAACCCGCAGAAAATCGACGTTGTCGGGACGATTGAAGCCCTGGATTCCGCCGTGGTTGATGTGAATGCGATTAACCAGTCGCGTTTCGTCGGCGGGATGGTCACCAGCGGTAATGCGGTGAATAACCTGTCGCTGGCCGACGGCTCGGCCTGGAACATGACCAAAAGTTCTCAGCTCACCAACCTGACGCTGRATGACTCCACGCTGACCTTTATGCCRRCCGCCRCAAAGCGTCGTATGCTGACGCGTGATACCGCGAGCTTCAAAACCCTGACAGTGGACGGTGATTACACAGGCACTAACGGTAATCTCGTGATGAACACCCAACTGGGCGATGACAGCTCGCCGACTGACCGGATGATCGTTGCGGGCAACACCTCCGGCAGCACGAACGTTAAAGTACTGAACGCCGGGGGCGCGGGCGGTCTGACGACGTCGGGCATCGAACTGATTAGCGTTGGCGGCAATTCTGACGGTGTGTTTAAACAAAATGGCCGTATCGTGGCCGGTGCGTATGACTACACCCTGCATCGCGGTGAAGGCGAGAATAATAAAAACTGGTATCTGAGCAGCGCCCTGTCTCCGGTTACTCCGCTGGATCCTCTGAATCCTACCGATCCGCAGCCGCCAACTCCGACGCCGCGCGAACACGCGGTGCGTCCGGAAGCCGGTCTGTACGGCATGAACCTGCAGGCGGCGAACACGCTGTTCAATACCCGTTTGCAGGATCGTCTGGGCGAAACGCATTACGTGGACGCGCTGACCGGCGAAGAAGCCGTCACCAGTATGTGGCTGCGTAACGTGGGCGGTCATACCCGTCAGAAAGACAGCAGTGGTCAACTGGATATGCAGGCCAACCGTTATGTCATGCAACTGGGCGGCGACATTGCGCAGTGGTCTTCGGACAACACCGACCGCTACCATCTGGGCCTGATGGCCGGTTATGCCAACCAGAAAGCGCGCGCCGAAAACCAGCGTAACGGTAACCGGGCCGACAGCCGCATCAGTGGTTACAGCGTTGGTTTGTACGGCACCTGGCTGCAGGACAACGCGACGCACGAAGGCGCGTATGTCGATAGCTGGGCGCAGTACAGCTGGTTTGATAACACCGTTTCTGGTCGTGACGTCGAATCTGAAGAGTATGATTCGAAGGGCTTCACCGCCTCTGTTGAATCCGGCTACACCTGGAAACTGGCCGAACTCAGCGAGCGTAACGCKCTGTATATTCAGCCAAAAGCCCAGATCACCTGGATGGGCGTGAAGGCAGATGAGCACAAAGAAGTTAACGGTACCCGCGTTGAAGGTAACGGTGATGGCAACATCCAGACACGCGTCGGCGTCCGTCTGTTCGGCAAGGGCCACAACACACTGGACGACGGCAAAGACCACACCTTCCAGCCGTTTGTCGAAGCCAACTGGATCCACAACAGCAAAGACTTTGGCGTCKCAATGAACGGTGAAAAYGTGAATCTGAAAGGCGCCCGCAATATCGGCGAACTGAAAGCCGGTGTTGAAGGCCAGTTGACGAARAACGTCGCCCTGTGGGGCAACGTCGCTCAGCAGGTTGGYAACAACGGCTACAGCGATACCTCTGCAATGGTGGGGATTAAAGCCTCCTTCTGATAATAAAACACCCGGCTCGTGTAAATGCCTGCCGGGGTTTATTCTTTCACACGCCGGATTGACAGATGCATCGCTATCCGGCCTTTTCCACGTTATGATGCTTCCCTCACTCAGGGAGAACGCTAATGAAACCACAGGTTTACCACGTTGATGCTTTCACCAGAACCCCCTTTCGCGGCAATTCCGCAGGTGTCGTCCTGAATGCTGATGGCCTCAGCGAAACACAGATGCAACTGATTGCCCGCGAATTACGCCACTCCGAAACCGCATTTCTGCTGCGAAGCGATGACAGCGATGTCCGCATTCGCTACTTTACGCCGACCGTAGAAGTGCCGATTTGCGGGCACGCCACCGTTGCGGCGCATTATGTCCGCGCCACGGTGCTGGGACTGGGCAACACCACAGTCTGGCAAACCTCGCTGGCGGGTCGACACCGGGTGGCGATCCGTCATGATGACGGTGATTACTGTATTTCGCTGGAACAAGGCACGCCAACCTTTGAAGCGCCGATTGAAGGTGACATCCGCGCGGCTATTCTTCGTGCGCTACACCTGAATGAAAGCGATATGCTGCCGGGCTTGCCGATTCAGGTGGCGTCGACCGGTCATTCTAAAGTGATGATTCCGCTTAAGCCTGAAGTCGATATCGATGCCCTCGCGCCCGATCTTTCTGCGCTTTGTACCATCAGTCAGCAAATTGGCTGCAATGGCTTTTTCCCATTCCAGATCCGTCCGGGCAAAAATGAGACTGACGGGCGCATGTTCTCACCGGCAATTGGTATTGTTGAAGATCCGGTGACCGGCAATGCCAATGGCCCGATGGGTGCCTGGCTGGTGCATCACGGTTTACTGGCACACGACGGGAAATCGCTGCAGGTGAAAGGACATCAGGGACGGGCATTGGGTCGCGATGGCACCGTTGAAATTAACGTGACGATTCAGAATAACCAGCCGGAAAAAGTCACCATCACGGGTAACGCGGTGATTCTGTTTCACGCTGAATGGGCGATAGATTTTTAAAATTATGCCCGGTAAGCGCCTGCGCCTACCGGGTTTTCATTATTTTCCCGCTTCGGGATGCGTATCAAACGCCGCCATCACCCTGGCAAGCTCAGTTTCCGTAAAACCATGCTTCGCATCTGTCACTCCCAGACCAAAACGTTCCTGTAGCAGCGAGTACAATGAAGCGACATCCGGTAAATTGCGCTGTTCTGCCACTCTGTCACCTTCGTAATGCGTGAAATGGAAGTTAGTGAGGGTCAATTTTCCCCCGTCCGGCAAATGACGACACATCAGCAGATGATGACGAAAATGCGATTGCGGCCAGTGCGCAGACCAAAAGTTGCCCATCACATAATCACTTTGCTGCTGCACCACCCGATCAAAACGGTACATCGATTGCCAGCGATCATGATGACAAAACTGCAGGATCCAGTCGTCTCCCTCCTGCTGCAAACGGTATTCTCCATGTGGCGTCTTCTGGATAATGTCCGCTTGCAGACGAATGGGGGCAGTAAGCGTCTGACCACCAAATCCCACATCGGCGATCCACGATTCGCCATCCAGTTCAACCAGCAGCAGACGGTGAGTTCGCGGTGGCAGGCTCGGCGGATTAGCCAGCACCACGCGTCCCAGCAAACTACGCACGGTAAACCCCAGTTCGCGCAGTACGCGCTCAAATACGCCATTTTGCTCAAAGCAATAGCCGCCGCGACGTGCGGTAATCAGTTTCTCTTCCAGCGACCTGTCATCAAGGTGCATTTCTCGCGGTAACAGCACGTCGAGATTTTCAAACGGGATAGTACAGTTATGCTGCAAATGTAGCGCCCGAAGCGTCTCAATATTGACTTCGGCACGCCCTGACCAGTTCAGACGAGCAAAATAAGCATTCAGGATCGGCGTCATCAGATTTCCTGTCGTGGGCCTTAAATCGTTATCCGAGTATAAACGATGTGCCAAAGAGTGAGGCAGGTGTTATTCGGCGCTTGGCGCAACGTCAGTTTTCAATAATACTGAGAAAAACCCTTTGCGAGACAATTCTATGAGTCGATTTCGTCCTGTCGAATTACGCCACGCCAGTCGTCTGCTCAATCATGGTCCCACGGTACTGATCACCAGCCGCGATGAGGTCAGCAACCGGCGCAATATCATGGCCGCCGCGTGGTCGATGCCCGTTGAGTTTGATCCGCCTCGTCTCGCCATTGTGGTCGATAAAACGGCCTGGTCGCGGGAATTAATTGAGCGCAGCGGCCTGTTCGGTATTGTCATTCCCGGTGTTGCCGCCACTAACTGGACTTACGCCGTTGGCAGCGTTTCCGGGCGCGATGAAGACAAATTCAACTGTTACGGCATTCCGGTGGTCAAAGGCCCCGTACTGGGACTGCCGGTCGTCGAAGAAAAATGTCTGGCATGGATGGAGTGCCGCCTCCTCCCCGCCACCGCTGCGCAGGAAAAATACGACACCTTATTCGGTGAAGTGGTTTCTGCCGCTGCCGATGAACGGGTGTTTGTCGAAGGCCGCTGGCAGTTCGATGACGACAAACTCAACACCCTGCATCATCTTGGCGCCGGTACATTTGTCACCAGCGGCAAACGCGTGACGGCGGGCTAACTACGCCTGCACCACCGCGATCCCCTTCGCGTTCATCGCGCGGATCCAGCTTTCGTCGGTATTCTCTTCCACGACGACCGTATTAATCAGCGATACGTCGCCAATGGCAAAGGGAGACGCGGTGCTGATCTTCTCCGGTGACGCCAGGACGATAGTTTCTGCGGCTCTGGCGGAAAATGCACGTTTGATGCACGCTTCTTCGTAATCTCCCGTGGTTAACCCCGCTTCCGGGTGAATCCCCGTCACGCCCATGAAAAAGAGATCGGCCTGAATGTTACGCATTCCTTCAACCGTCGCCGCGCCTACCGTGACAATGGAGTGCTTATACACGCGACCACCGATGAGGATGATCTCGATAAGCGGATGATTGACCAGCCCTAATGCGATGCCCGGACTGTGGGTCACCACGGTAATGTTTAAATCATCCGGCAGACAGGCAATCAGTTCTGTTGTTGTCGTCCCACCATCAATGATTACCACCTGACCGGGGGAAATCAGCGTAGCCCCTTTTTGCGCCACGCGCTTTTTGGCGTCGGTTTTCAATGACTTTCGTTCAAGAAACGGCGCCGTCGCACCAGACGATGGCAGCGCCCCGCCGTGTACACGCTGCAGAAATCCTTCCGCGGCAAGTTCACGTAAATCGCGGCGGATCGTGTCTTCGGAAACCGCGAACCGGTTACTGAGCGCCTTCGATAACACCTGACCTTCGGCGGCCAGCAGTTCAAGGATCAATTTCTTTCGCTGATCGGTAAGCATAGGGTTATTCCTGAATGTGCACGATTAACCTTGATCATGCACGAATTTGCTGTTTATGATACGTACTCTACAAATACAACGGCCTTCAGGCAACTAAAACGTGCAGAAATGTGCATTTCTGCCTAGGACAACAAAGAGTGAGGATATCATGACAGCACAACTCATTTTAATCGCCGGCCCTTATCGCAGCGGTACCGACGGAAAACAGGCTCTGATCGACGCCAACCTTCATCGTCTCGAAGCCGCTGCACTGGAGGTGTACCAACGCGGACACATTCCGCTGATTGGCGAATGGCTCGCGTTGCCGCTGGCTAAGGCGGCAGGTTCCATGTCGTTAGATGATGAGATCAGCGAAGCGATGCTCTACCCGGTCGCCCACCGACTCATTACCCGCTGTGACGCGATTTACCGGATTGCGGGAGCATCTAAAGGTGCCGACATGGATATCGAAGTCGCCCGCCAGCATGGACTGACAATCTATACCTCAATCAATGACATTCCGCAGAACGGATGAAAAGTAGACAACAGGTAAAAAGGAGCGAGCCGCCTGGAGAAAGGGAAAAATTTGAGTTTTGGTTCAATGTCGTCACGCGATAACCCGACGCGACCCGGTCAACCTTCT
>NZ_CP070239.1:3704553-3754120 GCF_016906145.1 Citrobacter sp. MGH 55 | reverse complement strand
CAGTCAACCTTCGTGACCGGGCTTTTGTATTACATGCTGTAGCCTGGCTTTTTAATCAGCACGTCCATTTGTGGTTCAATCTCGCGCTCCCAGACGCCCTGCCACTGATCCTCCGGAACTTCAGTCAGCGCCACGCTCACTGAGCGCTCCTTGCTTTTCAGATGACGGATGATCACCTCAGTTATATCATCGGCCAGCGCCGCTTTTTGTTCATCATTCAGGTCGCGCGGAAAACATTTAATATCAACGTGTGGCATAGCAGGTTCCTTATTGTCAGTGTGACGTTAACGCTAGCACACTTGACAACATGCATGTGTCGGTTTATGCGGATTCACGCTCGATCAGGTGAAAATCGATATCGATAATGGCCTCTTCCACTGCCGCTTGTTCAATGCGATTCGCCAGCAGCGTGGCGGCGCGCTGACCAATGGCGCGGCGGTCGACGCTGACGGTGGTAGTCGACGGGCGATTGCTGGCGGCAAAATCGAGGTCGCCAAAACCGATGACGGCCAAATCCTGCGGAATACGTCATCCACGGCTTTCCGCTTCCATCATTGCCCCCTGCGCCAGGGTATCGGAACTGCAGACAATCACGTCAAATTCCCCTTCGCTGAAGAGTTTAGTGTGCGTTTACCCGCCACTCCCGTTGCTTTCAGAGGATCCCATTGTTTTTCAACACCTGACGTAACTCTGCCCGCTGACACACGGCGTCCGCTATTGCGCTGATATTCGGCGTATTATCCTGAAACCAGTCATGCCCCGGCCCCCAGGTGCGCATCACGCACAGATAACAGTCGAGCAGCGTTAACTGTTCGCCGAAGGCATACGGTTCCGCGCTGAGCCGATCGTTGAGCCAGAGATAGAGTGATTTACGGTATTCAATACAGTTCTTTTTCAACTGTGCGGGCGCATCAGGCGCCCAGCGTTCCGGGTAGTCGGCATACGTAAATGTCGGATAGATATTGGCCACCAGCCAGATCAACAGACGCTGAAACTGCTGACGCTCGCTGCGTCCGATGGGCGGTGCCAGATCGGGGCGACGATCGAGGACCATCAGCGCGATGGCGGCTGTTTCACTCATTACCTCACCATTTTCAAGCGTCAGCGTCGGTACCTGACACAGCGGATTGATTTTTTGCAACAGATCTCGCTGTGGCCCTTCGCTGTCAAAGCCACTGACATCGACAAAACGATACGGAATGTCCGCCAGCGTAAGCATTAATTCGCTGATCGCTGACCCCCACCCAGGCGCGCCATAAACCTTTATCATACTGCCTCCTGCAGGTTAAAACTCTAAGTGTAGAGTAACCTGCATTTCTGGCATGGCTTTCTCACCGTTCTTCCCGTCTGCCCCCTACGAAAATTAATAGGTCTGTAAAACTTATGATGTTTACCGTAATTACACAGTCATATTGTTTTTTTGTCATTTTTTTATCGGTCAGGTTTTACTTAAGGGAGCGCGACAATCTTCACAGGTTACGCAGATGTATTTATTTTTCATTTTAATGACATCACAGTTTAATTAAAGCCTGTAAATTTCATTTTAAATACTTTCGCCATTCTTATGTTTAGTAGAGAATGCAGCATTCTAAATACATCAATCTTTATTATCCGTCAGCCCAGGCTGACGGACTTTTGTGTTTATTCCGCACAGCATCACCAGGAGTCTTTCATGAGAAGTAACATCCCCGTTACACAGAAAGAGTATTTACTTAACGAGAAAACGACGCTGTTATCGACAACGAATACGCAAAGCCATATTACCTATGCGAATTCAGCGTTTATCGACGCCAGCGGATTTGACGAAAATCAACTGATGGGCGAGCCGCACAATATCATCCGTCACCCGGATATGCCGCCTGCTGCATTTGCCGATATGTGGTTTACCCTGCAACAGGGCGACAGCTGGACCGGCATGGTCAAGAACCGCCGCCATAACGGCGATCATTACTGGGTTCGCGCCAACGTCACCCCCGTCTGGCATAACGAACAATTAACCGGATACATCTCGGTACGCACCGTTCCCGCGCGACAGGAAATTGAGCAAAGCGAGCAGCTTTATCAAAAGATAAATAATAACAATTTCAAGGGGCATCGTTTATTTAAGGGAATTATTATCCGTCGTGGCGTACTGGCCTGTTTGTCGGCATTTAAATGGTTGTCCATCCGTCAACGTGTCAATTATGCTATCGGTATCAGTCTGTTTCTCGCCTTGGGTATTATTTTCTTAGCCATTAATCCGCTTATTCAGGCAGGCGCATTTACCCTCTTATTTTTGCTGCTGGCTATTTACCTTAAGTATCAAATTTGTCATCCGGTTAAACAGATCCTGGCCCAGATGCAGAAAGTGGTCGCCGGGCGCAAACCCGACAGCATTCATTTAAATCGTGTCGATGAACTGGGGATGATGATGCGTCTGGTTAATCAGGCTGGATTAAATCTGAATTCACTGGTGGATGATGTGAGTACGCAAATTGCCGGGATTCAGGAAATCAGCAAGCGCGTCAGTCAGGAAGGCACGGCGTTGCATAAGCGTTCCGAAGAGACCTCGGCCAATCTACAACAAACTGCGGCAGCCATTGAAGAGATTGGCAGCGCAGTACAGCAAACGGCGGATACCGCCGCACAAACCATGACGATGGCGGACAGAACCAGCGCTAACGCCAGCGAAGGGGGCGATTTTATGAAGCAGACGATCGGCATGATGCAGTCGATTTCCCGTGATAACGGGCAGATCGTCGACATCATCGGCGTGATCGACAGTATTGCTTTCCAGACCAATATCCTCGCGCTTAACGCAGCGGTCGAAGCCGCGCGCGCCGGTGAGTCTGGACGTGGGTTTGCGGTCGTTGCCGCCGAGGTGCGGAATCTGGCGCAACACTCCGCGTCGGCAGCCAAAGAGATTACCTCGCTGATTGAGAAGAACGTCGCCAACGTTAATGCCGGCGTGAGCATGGTTGAGCAGACGGAAACCCATCTGACCGGGATGATCGAGGACGTGTTCCAGATGTCGACCATGATCAGAGAAATTGGTCTTGCGACGCGTGAACAAACCCAGGCGCTGGAACTGATTAACGATTCGATCTCCCGCATCGGCACCATGACCGATAACAACGCCGCGATGGTGGAAAGCGTCAGGGATGCCGCTGGCAGTCTTTCCAGGCGCTCCTCACGCCTGCAACAGGCGGTGAGCGTCTTCGGCACCTCCGTCTGATCCCCCTCCCGCTCTGCCTGTTCAGAGCGGGATCTCACTTCAGTTCTGGTTGATTATTACGCAATCTGACCATTTTAAATGGACTATTTTGCACCGTTTATTATTTGCAGGTAGGATGCTCCGCCGGTGGTGTTATCCCTACCCAGAATGACGGGAATCATCACCCGCGTCGCGCCGGGGAGTTGCGGCAAAAGGTTCGATTTATCAGACAGGTAAACAGGTAACGTAATGAATACACAAGAAACAACGGTGTCGGAGCAGCACGCGGCGAAACGACGCTGGTTGAATGCCCATGAAGAGGGGTATCACAAAGCGATGGGCAACCGTCAGGTCCAGATGATCGCCATCGGCGGCGCCATTGGGACCGGATTATTTTTGGGCGCCGGTGCGCGCCTGCAAATGGCAGGCCCCGCGCTGGCGCTGGTCTATCTGGTCTGCGGGATCTTTTCATTCTTTATTTTGCGCGCATTGGGCGAACTGGTTTTGCACCGCCCTTCCAGCGGCAGTTTCGTCTCCTATGCCCGTGAATTTCTCGGCGAGAAAGCCGCCTACGTCGCGGGCTGGATGTACTTCATCAACTGGGCAATGACCGGTATCGTCGATATCACCGCCGTCGCGCTGTATATGCATTACTGGGGCGCATTTGGTGATGTTCCGCAGTGGGTCTTTGCCCTCGGCGCGCTGGCGATTGTCGGCACCATGAACATGATCGGCGTGAAATGGTTTGCGGAGATGGAGTTCTGGTTTGCGCTGGTGAAAGTGCTGGCCATTGTGCTCTTTCTGGTGGTCGGGACGATTTTCCTCGGCTCGGGTAAACCGCTGGACGGTAACGCCACCGGTTTTCATTTGATTACCGATAACGGTGGATTCTTCCCCCACGGCCTGCTGCCGGCGCTGGTGCTGGTACAAGGGGTGGTCTTTGCCTTTGCGTCTATCGAACTGGTGGGAACCGCCGCTGGCGAGTGTAAAGATCCGCAGACGATGGTACCGAAAGCCATCAACAGCGTGATCTGGCGTATCGGCCTGTTCTACGTCGGTTCTGTAGTATTGCTGGTTCTGCTATTACCGTGGAACGCCTATCAGGCGGGACAAAGCCCGTTTGTGACCTTCTTCTCGAAGCTCGGCGTGCCTTACATTGGCAGCATTATGAACATCGTCGTGCTGACTGCCGCCCTCTCCAGCCTGAACTCCGGCCTCTATTGCACCGGGCGCATTTTGCGTTCGATGGCGATGGGCGGATCTGCGCCAAAATTCATGAGTAAGATGAGTCGTCAGCATGTGCCCTACGCGGGAATTCTGGCGACGCTGGCGGTGTACGTTGTTGGAGTTTTTCTCAACTATCTGGTGCCATCGCAGGTCTTCGAAATCGTGCTGAACTTTGCGTCACTGGGGATCATCGCTTCATGGGGCTTTATTGTGGTCTGCCAGCTGCGTCTGCGTCAGGCAATCAAAGAAGGAAAAGCCGCCGATGTCAGCTTCAAACTGCCTGGCGCGCCGTTTACCTCGTGGTTAACGCTGCTGTTCCTGTTGAGCGTGCTGGTCCTGATGGCCTTCGATTATCCGAACGGGACATGGACCATTGCTTCCCTGCCGCTGATTGCCATCCTGCTGGTCGCCGGTTGGTACGGCGTGCGTAAGCGAGTGGCGGAAATACACCGCAGCGCACCATAAACAACAAGGCCTGCACACGGTGCAGGCCTTTTACTTTACAGGGCGATGCGAATCACATCATCCGGTTCAGTGGCTTCTTTCTCACGCGTAGATTTCTGCTTCACGCTTACGTACAGCGTTTTGCCATCGGCGGACAGCGCCAGGCTGTTCGGGAAGGTTGGCGTATCAAACGTTTTCACCACGTTGTAGCTCTTCGCGTCAATCACGCTCACTTTACCCGCCTGACGGTGCGTGACGTACACTTCGTTACGCGTTGGGTTGAACAGAACGGCCAGCGACTCCGGCGCCGCGACTTTCGCCAGCACGTTGCCGTTGCGGGTATCGACAACCACCACTTCAGCCGCTTTTGAGTCGGTCACAAATGCGCGATGACCTGCTGTATCAAGGCTCAGGTTGATGAAGAAATGTTCTTTGCCATTCTCCAACAGTTTTTTACGGCTGAGGATCTTGTTGGTGACAGTATCGATAGTAATGAATTCGCCATCGGCATTGGTGGTGTACAGACGTTTCGCCTGGCTGTCGATCGCCAGGCCCGCGCCCATTTTACCGGTATTCTGGATCGTCTCTTTCAGCGCAATTTTTTCGCCATCCACCACCCAAATCACGCTCTCTTTACCGAGACCACTGATATAAACCGTATTGGTCGCTTCATCGACAACCAGCTCACGCGGCTGCAGCGGACGTACCTCTTCTGAGCGCTTACGGGCGTCGAGAACCAGTCGCCCTTTCACTTCACTCGTTTTCGCATCAATGGCCGTCACCGCACTGTTGACCGTGTTGCCAAACCACAGCGTCTGGGTCGCATTATTGATGGTGGCACCAAACGGTTTGAGATCGTTGTGGATAACCTGCGTGACGTCCAGCGTCACCGGATCAAGACGATAGACGATACCGCCCTTGTCCAGTTTGCGGCTTTGCGAGGTCGCCAGCCACAGGGCGTTTTCCTGCTGGCTGAAGGCCATTTCGTAGGCGCCTTTGCCCACACCCTTACGCAGCAGGTCTTCTGCAGCCTGAGCGCTGAATGTAGAAGCAACCAGCAGTGAACCTAACAGCAATGAACCCCGCAGACGCGGCGAGAACAGATGACGAAAATGCATGACGACTCCCTTTGATAAATAGCTATTTTGCTGCTTCACATCGCTTCAACGAGCAACATCCTGGTATTGCTCTTGTTTATAGATGGGAATGGTAATCATTATTCATGTGAATGTGGAGCATTTATTCGCATTCTGGCTACAATCTTCTTAATTTCCCCATTAATTTTTAACGCATCGTGCCGTTAAAATTTTCAAATATTTACAAATCTATTAACATAGAACTTACATGCCTCTGGGTACGTTCAATTTAACTGGCCTTTTTCATGAATATTATTTCCACACGACATATCGCAGTACCCGCACTTTTTCTCCCGCTTGTGTTCTCATCGTCGGTTATGGCAGATGAGGCTGGCGATGACCAGACAATGATCGTCAGCGCTTCACCCCAGGCGATATCAGAACTGGATACCCCTGCAGCCGTCAGCGTCGTTGACGGTGAAGATATGCGTCTGGCCGCGCCGCGCATCAACCTGTCGGAATCACTGACCCGCGTGCCGGGACTTCAGGTACAAAACCGGCAAAACTATGCGCAGGATTTGCAGATCTCGATGCGTGGGTTCGGCTCCCGATCCACCTATGGGATCCGCGGCATTCGTCTGTATGTGGACGGCATTCCAGCGACGATGCCGGACGGTCAGGGGCAGACATCGAACATCGACCTCAGCAGCGTACAGAACGTTGAAGTGCTGCGCGGTCCCTTCTCTGCGCTATACGGTAATGCTTCCGGCGGCGTGATGAATGTCACGACCCAAACCGGTCAACAGCCGCCGACGATAGAAGCGAGCAGCTATTACGGTAGTTTCGGGAGCTGGCGTTATGGGCTGAAAGCCACGGGCGCGATGGGTGATGGTACTCAGGCGGGCGACGTGGATTACACGGTCTCCACTACCCGTTTCACCACCCACGGCTATCGCGATCGCAGCGGCGCGCAAAAAAATCTGGCCAACGCAAAACTGGGCGTACATATCGATGACGCCAGCAAGCTGAGTCTGATTTTCAATAGCGTCGATATTAAAGCCGACGATCCAGGTGGTCTGACTGAAGCGGAATGGCGGGCGGACCCTCAACAATCCCCCCGCGCTGAACAATACAACACGCGCAAAACCATCAAGCAGACCCAGGCCGGATTGCGTTATGAACGCCAGCTCAGCGCGCAAGATGACATGAGCATCATGATGTACGCCGGAGAGCGCGAAACCACGCAGTATCAGTCGATACCTATGGCGCCACAGCGTCGCCCCTCTCATGCGGGCGGCGTGATCGCTTTGCAGCGCCATTACCAGGGTATCGACAGTCGCTGGACGCATCGCGGTGAACTGGGCGTCCCCGTAACCTTCACCACCGGTTTGAACTACGAAAACATGAGCGAAAACCGCAAAGGCTATAACAACTATCGACTGAACAATGGCGTACCGGAGTACGGTCAGAAAGGCGATCTGCGCCGCGATGAACGTAACCTGATGTGGAACGTGGATCCCTATCTGCAAACCCAGTGGCAACTGACCGACAAACTCTCGCTGGATGCTGGCGTGCGCTACAGTTCGGTGTGGTTCGATTCCAACGATCATTACGTCACGCCAGGCAATGGCGATGACAGCGGTGACGCCAGTTACCATCAGTGGTTACCTGCCGGTTCGCTGAAATACGCCTTAACCGACGCCTGGAACGTCTATCTCGCTGCGGGCCGGGGCTTCGAAACGCCGACCATCAACGAGCTTTCTTACCGTGCAGACGGGCAAAGCGGGATGAATTTTGGTCTCAAACCCTCAACCAACGATACGGTAGAAATCGGCAGCAAAACCCGGATCGGCGATGGATTGCTGACGGCGGCGCTTTTCCAGACCGATACTGACGATGAACTGGTGGTTGATTCCAGTAGCGGCGGACGCACGACCTATAAGAATGCCGGGAAGACGCGCCGCCAGGGGGCGGAGCTCGCCTGGGATCAACGCTTTGCCGGAAACTGGCGGTTCAACGCTTCCTGGACCTGGCTGGATGCCACTTATCGCAGTAACGTGTGTCGTGACCAGAACTGCAATGGTAACCGAATGCCCGGCATCGCGCGGAACATGGGGTTTGCTTCGCTGGGCTACGTGCCTGATGAAGGTTGGTACGCAGGAGCCGAAGCGCGCTATATGGGCGATATCATGGCTGACGATGAGAACACCGCCAAAGCCCCGTCTTATACTGTTGTCGGCCTGAATACCGGCTATAAATTCACCGTCAGCAGCCTGACGGTGGACGTGTTCGGTCGTGTCGATAATCTGTTCGACAAAGAGTATGTCGGCTCAGTTATCGTGAATGAATCGAATGGCCGTTACTACGAACCGGCGCCAGGACGAAACTATGGTGTAGGTGTCAATCTGGCCTGGCGTTTTGAGTAAAATCGATTATTCATAATCGTACTAGCGGGGATATTCCCCGCTATATTTAAGCCAGACTTAATGATGGTACTGTTGTTTAATTATCGCTACATTTTTATTGATAAGGTCAATTAAACAATGACGGCTGGCGTCTTTATTTCCCGCCGCCATCGCATTCAGTAATTCCTGATAATGCCCGACGTTGTGTTGATAAGCGTCATGCTTCGCCCTGTCATAGAGAAAATGCAGACTTGGCCCCATGCGTACCCAAAGCTGTTCGATCATTTCGACCAGGGTGGGCATATTCGCAAACTGATAGATTTTGAAGCGCAGCGCCTGGTTTGCCAGCAGGCGATCCTCGACCGTACCGCTCTCGTGGGCCAGCTGATAGTCCGCCAGAAGCGCTTGCAGAATCTCCATCCGCTCCGCCGTCACCTCGCCCGTCGCCGTCATTACCGCCATGCCTTCAAGCTCGCAGCGGATGTGTATGATTTCGCTAAACCGCGTCATTGTAATATCCGGAACCATAAAGGCTTGTGCAGGCGCGATAGCCAATGCGTTTGCGGAGACCAGGCGTAATAGCGCTTCCCGAACCGGGGTGATACTGATCCCCAGCGCCTGCGCGATATTTTTAGTGATTAGCCTGGTGCCAGGACGTAATGCGCCAATGCTTAATTTGTCTTTTAGCCCTCTTTCAACTTGCGTGGTCAAACTTATATGTTGCGTTTTTTCCATACCAGGCATTCTGTTTCTTCACCTCATAACATAGCCAATCGCAATTAAGCTAAATCGCCTAATTGATATAAATATCGCCTGGTTTAAAAAATGTGAAACGTAATGAATAGCAATTTACCCGCGTTTTATTAACAGCGCCGACAGATTATTCGTCGGTTACGCGGTGATATATACCCTAAATAATTAAAGCTGGAATTTAAAAATTTGCCCATTTTTTTATGGCGGCTCTCGCCGCCAGGTATGGTTTACGCGTCGTCGGCGAGGCGTATCACCACTTTACCAAAGTTTTTACCGGTCAACAGGCCGATAAAAGTTTGCGGCGCGTTCTCCAGTCCGTCGGTAACCTGCTCGCGATAGTGGATTTTCCCCTCTTTCACCCAGCGTCCCATCTCCTGCTGGAATTCGTGAAGACGATGTCCGTAATCCTGACCGATGATAAAGCCCTGCATACGGATCCGTTTCTTCAGCAGGGTCGCCATCAGCAGCGGCAGTCTGTCAGGCCCAGCCGGTAAGTTTGTCGCGTTATAACCGCTGACCAGACCACAAAGAGGAATTCGCGCCGAGGTGTTCAGTAACGGCAGCACGGCATCAAACACTTTCCCGCCCACGTTTTCGTAGTAGACATCAATGCCTTGCGGGCAGGCTTTCGCCAGTTGTTCAGCAAAATCGCTGGCATGATGATCCAGACAGAGATCGAAGCCCAGCACCTCGGTAGCATGACGGCATTTTTCCGCTCCGCCAGCCACGCCCACCACGCGACAGCCCTTCAGCTTACCGATTTGTCCAACCGTGGCGCCGACAGGCCCCGTGGCGGCCGCTACGACCAGTGTCTCGCCCGCTTTTGGCTGGCCGATGTCCAGTAATCCCATATAGGCGGTGAATCCAGGCATCCCCAGCACGCCGAGCGCCCACGACGGATTTTCAGGATTGTCTCCAAGCTTCACCAGTCCCGTGCCGTCGGAAATATCGTAATCCTGCCAGCCGCTGTAACTCAGCACCCATTCACCCGGTTTATAGTCGGGGTGATTTGACGCCACCACACGACTGACGGTGCCGCCCACCATCACCCCGCCAATCTCCACCGGCGGCGAGTATGACGGCTCATCGCTCATGCGCCCACGCATATACGGATCGAGCGACAGATAAACAGTGCGCAGTAAAACCTGGCCTTCACCAGGGGTTGCGACATCGTCCTCTTCCAGACGGAAATTCTCTGCCACCGGTGCGCCATGGGGTCGGGATGCTAATACCCAGCGACGGTTACGGTGTGTTTGTTGAGCCATGATGTTCTCCTCTGCTTTTAGCATGAATCCATCAATAGTAGCAGGCCGCGGCGGTCATTAACTCCCGGCCTGGTTTAAGCGCACAACGAGGTAAACACAGGGTTGCGTTGTCTCATTGATAAAACGACAGTCATTCGGCGGCCCCAGTTCCAGGCAGTCACCCGCCTTCATCTCGTGGCGCGTGTCACCTTCCATAAACACCAGTTCGCCCTGCTGCAGCCAGATCAGTTGCCGGGCCTGAACATACGATGAGGCAGGCATCGGGATATCGCTGCCCGCCGGCAATTCAATTTGCACCAGATCGATCGGCAAATCGCTGCGCGGCGACACATGGCGGCGCAGATAGTGGCTTTGCGGGTCGCGCCAGACGGGCTGATCGGCGAAACGGGACAGTTTGCCCTCCTGCATTTCAGCACGGGCAATCAGCGTGGACATACTGATGCCAAACGCCCCGGAGAGCCTGCCAAGCAGCGTCGCCGTTGGACTACTTTCACCGCGTTCAATTTTGTGGATCATCGCGCGCGACACACCCGCCCGTTCAGCCAGATCGGTTAGAGACCAACTGCGGGATTCACGTTCAAGGCGAATTCTTGCGCTGATCCGTTGATTTATGCTGTCTTCAATAGTATTCATATCGTAATACTATAGTGTACAACCCCTGAGGTTCAACATGTCTATTCGATTCGCCAGCAAAGAGGACTGCGCCGCCATCGCAGAGATCTATAACCATGCGGTGCTGCACACGGCGGCCATCTGGAACGACCAGACGGTCGATACCGATAACCGCATCGCTTGGTATGAGGCACGACAGGCGCTGGGTTATCCGGTACTGGTGAGCGTGGAAGGTGACGTTGTCACGGGTTATGCCTCCTTTGGGGACTGGCGTAACTTTGATGGCTTCCGCCATACCGTCGAACATTCGGTTTATGTCCATCCGGATCATCAGGGAAAAGGGCTGGGACGCCAGTTACTGAGCCGGTTAATCGAAGAAGCTCGCCGCTGCGGTAAACATGTGATGGTTGCTGGTATCGAATCGCAAAACCACGCCTCATTGCATTTACATGAAACGCTCGGGTTTAACACCACAGCGCAGATGCCGCAGGTAGGCACCAAATTTGGCCGCTGGCTGGATCTGACCTTTATGCAGTTGCAGCTTGACGATCGCCACGAACCGGACGTGCACGGATGAACCAGTCGCTCACCCTCACCTTTCTGATCGCCGCTGGCATCGGCCTGGTGGTGCAAAACACTCTGATGGTGCGGATTACGCAGACCTCATCGACCATCCTGATCGCTATGTTGCTGAACTCGCTGGTCGGAATTGTGCTGTTTGTCAGCATTCTGTGGTTCAAACAGGGAATGGCGGGATTTGGTGAACTGGCCGCCAGCGTGCGCTGGTGGACGCTGATTCCGGGTCTGCTGGGCTCGTTTTTCGTTTTCGCCAGCATTAGCGGCTATCAGCATGTGGGGGCTGCGACCACGATTGCGGTGCTGGTCGCCAGCCAGCTCATTGGCGGTCTCGTACTGGATATTTTGCGCAGTCACGGCGTCCCGCTAAGAGCCTTGATCGGCCCGGTCTGCGGCGCAGTGATGCTGGTGGTCGGCGCCTGGCTGGTGGCGAGACGCCAGTTTTAATGCCTGATGGCGCTACGCTTATCAGGCCTACACATATCCATCGCCATAGGCCAAGTCAGCGCAGCGTCATCCGGCACTACAGAGACTCAATCAAAGGATCGTGCCGCCTTTCGTGAGTTGTTCGCGACGCGCTTCCATATCTTCCTTATGCTGACGACCGTGATGCGCAATTGCGGTTCTTAGCCGCTGCTGCTGCGTGTAGCGATCGTCACGGCTTAACTGCGCATCATCGCTCAGGGCTATCAGCAGTTCATTCATATGGGTAATGACGCCCTCATCAATAGCGGCATCGACACGGGCGCTGACCTCATCCAGGTGCGACATAAAAACTCCTTAATTCAGTTTTGCTTTCGAAAAATCACTGCCCATCAGGCTGACGCTATAACCGGTCACATTGCTGCGCGTGGCGTAGAACGTTTTGCCATTTGCCAGCGCAATCCACGGCGCCTGCTGATAATAGATCTCTTGCGCCTGCTGGTAGAGTTTCACACGCTCTTCCGGCTTGCTGACCCGCTTCGCTTTCAGGACCAGTGAATCATACTCCTTATCACACCAACGTGCGGCATTCGATCCGGTTTTGATGCTGTTGCAACCCAGCAACACATCGGCAAAGTTGTCCGGGTCGCCGTTATCCGACATCCAGCCAAACAGCGCGCTGTCATGTTCGCCTTTACGCATCCCGGAAAGGTATTCGCCCCACTCGTAAGAGACAATCTTCGCCTTCACGCCCACTTTTGCCCAGTCGCTTTGAATCATCTCGGCAATGCGTCGCGAGTTGGGGTTATACGGTCGCTGCACCGGCATCGACCAGAGGGTGACTTCAAACCCATTTTCCTGCCCGGCCTGTTTCAGCAGTTCTTTCGCTTTTTCCGGATCGTATGCGTAATCCTTCAGTTCCGGGTTAAAACCCATCATGTTCGGCGGGATCGGGGATTTTGCCACTTTCGCCGAATCGAGGAAAACGGCTTTCACAATCGCCTGTTTATCGGTGGCGTAGTTCAGCGCCTGACGCACCAGCACGTTATCAAACGGCTTTTTCTCGGTGTTGAAGGCCAGATAACCGACGTTGAGCGCCTCAACGGCATGCAGCGTCAGGTCTTTATTCTTTTGGATTTCGTCGAACTGTACTGGCGATGGCGCCGGGATAATCTGACATTCGTTGGTTTGCAGTTTCGCCATTCGCGTCTGCACGTTTGGCGTGATGGAGAAGATCAGATGCTTTGTCAGCACCTCTCCGTCCCAGTAATTCGGATTTGCCAGATAGCGAATTTGCGAATCCTGCTTGTACTGCTGGAGCACGTACGGCCCGGTACCAATCGGCCAGTTATCGACGTTTTCCGGTGTCCCTTTTTTCAGCATCGCGTCGGCGTATTCCGCCGAGAGGATCGAGGCAAAATCCATTCCCCAGTCGGCAAGAAACGCCGCATTTGGCTCGTTCAGCACAAACTGTACATGGTAATCATCGACCTTTTTCACCTCTTTAATCAGCTTATCGAAACCGACGTCGTTGAAATACTCATAGCTGCCCTGCGACACATTGTGGTACGGATGCGTGGCCTCTTTCTGGCGTAATACTGAGAAAATGACGTCATCGGCGTTGAAGTCGCGGGTCGGCTTGAAGAACTTGTTGCTGTTGAACTTCACGCCCTGACGCAGCGTAAAGGTGTAGGTTTTGCCATCCTCAGAAATGGTCCAGTCCGTGGCCAGCGACGGTACCGGCGTGTTTTTTACCGGGTCAAAATTAATCAGCCGGTTGTAGAGCACCTGCGAACTGGCGACAAACGACGGGCCAGAGCTGGCAATTTGCGGATTAAAGGATTCTGGCGAGGCTTCCGAGCAATAAACAATCGTGTCGTTATTTGCCGCAAACGCGGCTCCGATCGGTAGCACCGCACTGAGCGCCAGTGCGAGCAGCGTTTTCCCTGTGGACATGATATGAACCTTCATCGTTATTATTGAGGGGGTTATAGGAGCATAGATTAAGAAAACTGAAAAATAACAAATCCGTCTCAGGTTATGCGAATCCGCGCATTTTTGTTGGATCTTTCGCCACAGAATTTCCGTTAAGGCTTTTCGAAAACGTCAACGCCTCTATGCCCAGAAAATTCACCCCTTTTTGCCTCTCTTCCACCGTTTGCCTGAGCCACGAATCCGTAAAGTAGATGCGTGAAAAAGTCTTAGGGACCTTATCGTGGCAAAAACACTCTTGCGCAGCGGCAATCTGGATGATTATCAGGCCGTCGGCGGTGGCGGCCAGGCCGTCTTTGATTCAGCACTACAAATTCGTGAAACGCTCCGTCTGCGTAAACAGCAGGCGATGGTAGATTGTCTCGCCATTCCACAAGTCAACGACAGCGGCGATCGGGTTGACTGGTATTCCCCCCTTGAAGGCGTAGCCGTCGCGTGGAAAGCCGCCGATGAAGAGGCTCGCCTTCGCGCCCTGCGCTACCTTTCCGCGACGCTGGAAAGCGCTGCATCGCTGAGCCGCAAAAGCCTGCAGTCCGGGAAGACGTCACTGCAACTGTTTGGTTCGCTGCTGGAAAAGGCCGTCCAGTTTCCTGGTGAGAATCACGTTTTTCTGGTAGATGACAAGCCGGTCATCACCTTTTGGGGATTTATCAATCTCAATGAGAACATCCGTGAGGAGATACTGGAATGCCTGCGTATCCAGGAAGAACCCGAACCGGAAATTCACATTGAACCAGAACCTGTCGAAGAGCCCGCGCCTGAAGTGACATTTGCCCAGGCGGATGAACCGCTGCTCACTACGCCGATCGTGCCGGTCAGCGAGCCTGACCCCGTGATTGCACCGCAGCCGGTTCCCGCGATCGCGGAAGAAAAGGTGATGCCTGTTGCGGTTAAACCGTCACGTCGCCTGCCGCTCTGGAGTCTGCCCGTCGCCGCAGTGATCGTTGCCGCCATTGCCGCCCCGCTGCTGTGGAAAGCGCAGGCCCCCGCCATTGCGACGGAAGTGGTCAATGCGCCGCAACCGGAAATGGCACCGCTGCAAACGCTCACCGTCGCGCTACCGCTGCACCAGGCAGAGGTCATTGCACCAGTGAAAAAAGAGAAACCTGCCGATGAGCCGGTGGTGATTGCCGCGATCCCGAAAGACGCGCTGGTGATGGATGCGAATCAGATGAAGGCTGGTACTACGCGCTTTCTCAACGGTAACTGGCGCGTCATGGTGGACGTGAAAGATCCCGTCACCGGTAAAGCGCCGTCTATGCGTTACCAGATCCAGAACAATAAAGGCACGGCGCGCGTGGTTCACGGCGATAACATCGTCTGCCGCGCGGACCTCTTCTCAGGGCTGCATCAGAGCGGGGAATTAATGATTAAGAGTCGCGGCAATGCGCGCTGCACCGACGGTTCACGTTATCCAATGCCGGAAATCACCTGCAAAGCCGGGACTCATGATGTCGCCGTTTGTACCGCCCGCTTTGATGCGAAAGCCGCGATCCCGTTGACGTTCAAGAAGACAGGGGCCTGATTTTATGCTGGTGAATTTGTGTGATTACAAACAGAGCGTCACGCTCATCGCAAACAGCGGCGTGCAGTTTCTCGATTTCGGGCTGACGCCGCAGGAATCCGCGCATCATGGTCGCTTCGTGCGTAAAACGGCCAACGGTCCCCTGCTGCGTCTGGATTTCGACCTGGCGAATGGTCGCTATACCCTGCCTGCGCGACCGGGCTCGCAGCCGGAAGTGGTAAAACCGGAAAGTACGCAAACGCTGCATTATTCCCTGGAGGTTCTCGACGGCATCTGGCTGCCGCTGCCGTTCCTGCGTTTTAATCCGCCGCGCACCTTCGTTGAAGGGCCAGACAACTGGGCGCGCGTTCAGGTACGTAAGCTTGCCGAACCCGACAGCGCGGGCAACACCCATCGTGTGACGCTCGCGCTCGATAGCCAGTTGAGCGAGAATGCCCCCGCCTCGCTTGCGCCCGGCGAAAACGATCTGCTGAACGGCACCCGTTTTGCCCTCGCCTGGCGCGATGATGAGATCGCCGATTTTCTCGATCAGACCTGGATTGACGGCTGGCTACGCGAGGCGTTCCTCACCCACGTCAGCCAGCAGGAAAACCGGACTGAGCAGGCCATCAGCCTGGCGCTGCGTAACTTTGAGTATCAGGCGCACTGGCTGAACCTGCTGACGCTGCTGGGTGAACAGCTCGCCGTACCGGAAGTCAAACTGGTGACCCACACTCTCAGTACCCCGGCGATCCCGGTTGATTTGATTCTGGATGTCGGTAACACCCATACCTGCGGCGTCTTGATTGAAGATCACGGCGACGCCAATGACGGGCTGCGCCAGACGGCGGAACTGCAGGTCCGTTCGCTCAGCGAACCGCAGTATCTCAACGATCCGCTGTTCACCAGTCGTCTTGAATTTTCAGAAGCCCGCTTTGGTAAACAGCATTTCTCGGTAGAAAGCGGCCGTGAAGATGCGTTCATCTGGCCGTCGATTGTGCGGGTCGGTGACGAAGCGCGCAAGCTGGCGATGCAGCGTACGGGGACGGACGGTAACAGCGGCATTTCCAGTCCGCGCCGCTATCTGTGGGATGAAACGCCGGTACTGCATGACTGGCGCTTCAGCCAGATGAACAGCAAAACCCAGCGCGAACCGCTTGCCACCGCTTTTCCGCTGATGAACCTGATGAACGACGATGGACAGCCGCTCTATTCGCTGCCGCAGGATGACCGTCTGCCGGTGTTTTCGCCTCAGTACAGCCGCAGTACGCTGATGACCCACATGCTGTGTGAGATCCTCGCCCAGGCGCTGGGACAAATTAACAGTGTCGCAACCCGACTGCGTCTGGGTTTCCCGGCGTCCCCACGTCAGTTACGCTCATTGATCCTCACACTCCCTTCGGCGATGCCGAAACAGGAGCGTGAGATCTTCCGTCTGCGCATGTTTGAAGCGATAGCGATTGTATGGAAAGCGATGGGCTGGCACCCGCAGGATGAAGATTTCAGCACCCGCAAGCAGCAGGAAAAAAGCGTGGTTCCGGTGCCAGAAATTCAGATGGAGTGGGACGAGGCCAGCTGTGGCCAACTGGTCTGGCTGTATAACGAAGCCATTTCCCATTACGCCGGACGCAGCGAAGCATTCTTCAACACCCTTGCCCGCCCGGATCGCCTGCCTGAACCTGGCGAAACGAAAGGCCGGGCGCTGCGCGTGGCCTCGATTGATATCGGCGGCGGCACCACCGATATGGCGATTGTTCACTATCAACTGGACGACGGCGTCGGCGCCAATGTGAAAATCACGCCGCATCTGCTGTTCCGCGAAGGTTTTAAGGTCGCGGGCGACGACATGCTGCTGGATGTGATCCAGAAATGCATTTTACCGGCCTTGCAAACCCGGCTGCAGCAGGCGGGAGTGACGGATGCCGCCGCCCTGCTCGCCACGCTGTTTGGCGATTCCGGACGCATCGACACCCAGGCCGTTTTGCGACAACAAACGGCGCTTCAGCTCTTTATGCCGCTCGGTCACGCGGTCCTTTCTGCGTGGGAGAAGAGTGACATTAACGATCCGCTGGCCGGACTGCACGCTACCTTTGGCGATCTGCTGAACCATCGTCCGACCCGCAACGTGCTCAATTACATTCAGCAGGCGATTGATCACGCTCTGCCGTCGGGCTCGCCGACGTTTGATCTCTTTAGCGTCCCGTTACAGGTGCAGTTCAGCCAGTTACAGGAGGCGATGCTGGCAGGTCAGTTTACCCTGACGTCCCCACTGCATGCGGTCTGCGAAGCCATTTCGCATTATTGTTGTGATGTTCTGCTGGTCACCGGCAGACCGACCTGTATCCCGGCAGTTCAGGCGCTGATCCGCCATCTGCAGCCGGTTCCGGTCAACCGCATGGTGTGGATGGATAACTACCGCGTCCATGAATGGTATCCGTTCAGCCAACAGGGACGCATCGGCAATCCGAAATCCACCGCCGCAGTCGGCGCGATGCTGTGCAGCCTGGCGCTGGATCTGCGCCTGCCGCGCTTTAACTTTAAAGCCGCTGATATTGGCGCCTACTCGACCGTGCGTTACCTCGGCGTCCTCGACAATACGGTGAATACGTTGCGTGAGGAAAACGTCTGGTATCAGGATATCGATCTTGATAAACCCGGGGCGAAGCTCGACACCCGCGTGCATTTCCCGCTCCGCGGTAACGTTACGCTCGGTTTTCGCCAACTGGCGAACAGTCGTTGGCCCGCGACGCCGCTGTATACGCTGAGCATTAACTCCGCCGATCTGGCAAAGAATATCGCCGGTGACGGCGTGTTAAACGTGCGTCTGCAACTGCGCGGCGGCAACAAAGAGACCGGCCCCGAGTCGTTTGTGCTGAGTGATGCGTGGTTACAGGACGGCACGCCGGTGGCGGCGAATGCCCTGACTTTAAAACTGAATACCCTGGCTGACCGCCGACACACCGGCAGCCATTACTGGATTGACAGCGGGAGCGTGTACCTGAAATGAGCAAGATGTTGAATACCACTCAGGCCGCGATCGCGTGGGTTAACCGTACCCGACAGCATGCCGTCACGCTGGATGACGAAGCGGATGCGCTACTGGCCCAACTCAACCGCGCAGCCGCCACCGAATCCGCGCTCAATGCCGCCCGACACGATCGCGCCAGCATTGGACTTTACGGCTACTCGCAGGCGGCAAAAGCACATCTCCTTGCCGCGCTGTGCAGCAGCGGCAACGGTAAGGTCAATGTCATGACCCCGGACCGCAGCTTTGACTATTTCAGTCATCTCAACCCCGGACACGCGCCAACTAATATGGCGCTGCGCTTTACACGGCAAAAAAATCTGCCGGATGACGAGTGGCCGTTACGCTTGCGGTTGGTTACGGAAGCAGAACTGGTGCAGATCTTCATCACCCAGGCCTGCGCGCAGTCAGCGTACCAGCAGGTGGAAAAAGCGATTATCGAATCGCGTATTGAAAAGTGGCAGTCGCTGCGTCAGTTGCACCCGGTTCAGGGCGTGACGGCGCAGGAAGTCGCGACCATTGCCCGCTTCTGGCAGCGCTGTATCCCCGCCTCACAACAGCAGATTGATGACGCGCTGTGGCACCAGTTTGCCCTGCTGCTGCCGACGGTCGATCTCTCAACCCGTGCCAGCGCCTGGTCGTTGCTGTGGGGTGAACAGCCAGAACTGACGCAGCAGTGGCTGCAACTGGCGCAGGTCCTCCAGCAGACGGGTCATGCCGGCGAAGTCGCCGCGCCGCTGAGCCTGTTGGTCGATCAGTTTGGCTTACCGTCTGAAAATTTTATCACCCAGGAATTTCTGGCCTCGCAGGAGGCGCAAAGCGATGTGGTTGTCCATCCGATCGTGGATGAGAAATTACTTAACGCCGTCAGCCTGGCTCAGGCATCGCTGGCTCTGCTGACCCGCGAAATGGTACTGAGCGTCGAAGAGTGCGTACTCGATAACGTCGATCTGCTGGATATTCCGCTTGCGCCGCTCAGTCACCCGCAGCCGCTCTGGCAGGCCAAACTCGGCTGGTTGTTGGAGCATTACCGCCAGCAGTTACAGCCCGATGTGCTGGTCGTCTGTAACGCCACCGCCACCCGCACACAAACGCCGTCTACGGCCAGAACACTGCTCAACTGGGTGCACGATACACAGCCGACGCGCGAGACCGCGTTGCCCGGCGTGGTGTGGGCCATTACGCCGCAAGATGCACGCTTTACGACACAACAGAATCTGGACGAAGCGGTCCAGCATCTGATGGGAAAACCAGGCCAACACTGGGGCACCCTGCAGGCGCTGGACAAACACAGTCTGCTGCGCCTGATCGAGTGGCTGTCGCAAGCCACTTCAGCCCCGCAGCGTCAGGCACGCCTGGAGGCGCTGAGCGAACAGCATCAGCAGCGCGTTCGTGAACTGATGTTTGCGCAACCTGTCGAAGCGCTCAGTGCGGAAGCAGTGGTTCGCCAGCTACAGCAACAGGCGGCACATCACGGCGATCTGCTTGATGGTTTGTTACCAGCGGTTCAACAGTTTGAAACCCTGCTCCGCATTCAGCAACCGCGTGAAGAACAGGTCAGCGGTTTATTCAATGAGACCATTGACCTTTTCGCCGAAGTCCGTGATACGCCGCAGCCGTCAGAGAACAAGGAGACGGGCTATCAGGCGCACCGCCTGTGGCTCAACCATATTCGCCAGTGGAGTCGCGATGACAGTCAGGCGCAGCGTTTAGGGTTGACGCCCGCTGCGCTGCGTCAGGTCGTCGACATCCTGGCGATCGCCAGCTATCGCCTGCAACTGCCGCAGCAACTGCAACAAATATTGCAGCGTGAAGAAGTTTGCGGCGCTCAGTTGCACGCCTGCATCGCCAACTTTATTGCCTGGATTGGCTATGCCGAAGTGGCAGAAACAGAGCGACCCGCCAGCCGAATCGCTAAAGGAACGGCAATTTTCAGCGCGGTCAAACGCCAGCCGATGGCGCGTCTGACGCATCTGGAAGAACAGCCGGTGCACGCCGCCAGCCGCTATGTTTATGACTGGCTGGTTGCGCTGTATACCCGGGCAACGGAAAACAAGGGATATCAGCATCCGCAGGAAGTGACTGAAGCCGACCGAAAGGCACTAAACGCGCTGCTGGCAACGCTTTGAGCGTTCCGCCGGAATGGATGCCGGCGATGTCTGCTCAAAACAATGAAAACAACAGTGCCACCGGGAAACTCATGGGCCAGGTGGCCCCGACCAGAAAGGCGCTCAGAAAGCGGATGCGTTTTTTATCGTGCGAGAGAAACCAGGTGATCAGAAAGGCAATCGCGGCCATCACCGCATAGAACATCAACATTTTTTGGTACAAAGACATTTACGGGCATCCGGCCAGAAGAATAAATCGCGCGCAATATGCTCCATTTTTTGACATACATCAAGTTTTATCCCCTTCGGTCAAACC
Source organism: Citrobacter sp. MGH 55 (assembly GCF_016906145.1). NCBI lineage: Bacteria > Pseudomonadati > Pseudomonadota > Gammaproteobacteria > Enterobacterales > Enterobacteriaceae > Citrobacter > Citrobacter sp. MGH 55. The sequence continues at coordinate 3,733,201 of NZ_CP070239.1, read as the reverse complement.
ATTTGCCATTTTTTATGACCGCTTACGTTAAGTCCCTGGTTCGTACTATTGCGGATCACAGGATGCCGGACTATACACAAAGGGGCACTAACGCAAGGTGGCAAATATGAATGTATCCAGTAGAACCGTAGTGTTAATAAATCTCTTTGCTGCTGTGGGTCTTTTTGCTCTTATCTCATTGAGATTTGGCTGGTTTATGTAATTTTTGAGAGCTTGCGGCGCAGACAGGCAGAGAGAATATTTCTCTCTGCCTTCGAGTGATCATCTTCCCACGCCACCTTTCGGGCGTAAATTACCCTTAATGTTTAACCATTACGTGGCGGATCACGGTGTAATCCTCCAGCCCATAAAGTGACATATCTTTGCCATAACCGGACAGTTTCTGCCCGCCGTGCGGCATTTCGCTCACCAGCATGAAATGGGTGTTAACCCACGTACAACCGTACTGCAGACGCGCGCTGACCCGGTGAGCGCGTCCGACGTCACGCGTCCAGACCGACGACGCGAGGCCATATTGCGAATCATTGGCCCACTCCAGCACCTGCTCTTCATCCTCGAAGACGGTCACACTGACCACCGGACCAAACACTTCTCGCTGGACAATTGCATCTTCCTGTTTAGCCCCTGCCAGCAGCGTCGGGGCAAAGTAATAGCCCGGCCCCTCTACTTTTTTTCCACCGGTGACCACGTTGATATGTCCCAGCGCTTTGGCCTCCTCAACAGCTTTAGTGACGCGCTCCAGATGCGCCAGTGAACTCAGCGGCCCCAGTTCGGTCGATTCCTCCTCCGGTGCGCCGGTTTTCAGGCTGGCTACGGCGGCCCCCAGTTTCTCCACCAGCGCGTCGTAAATACCCTTCTGCGCGTAGAGGCGACAGGCGGCGGTACAGTCCTGACCGGCATTGTAAAAGCCGAAGGTGCGCACACCTTCCACCACCGCATCCACATCGGCATCATCAAACACAATCACCGGCGCTTTACCGCCCAGTTCCATATGCGTGCGCTTAATCGACGGCGCAGTATGGCTGATAATGTGCTCACCGGTCGCGATGGAGCCGGTTAACGAGACCATACGCACCTTCTTGTGCCCGGTCAGCGGATCGCCAACCGTTTTGCCTCTGCCAAACAGCACATTGAGCACACCCGGCGGGAAGATATCTTTGGCATATTCCGCCAGCTTCAGCGCGGTCAGCGGCGTGATTTCCGAAGGTTTGATCACCACGCAATTACCGGCAGCCAGCGCGGGGGCCAGTTTCCATGCCGCCATCATCAGCGGATAGTTCCACGGCGCAATGGAGGCCACCACGCCAACCGGGTCGCGGCGAATCATCGAGGTATGGCCCTCCAGATATTCCCCCGCCGCCAGACCGTTCAGACAGCGGGCGGCACCGGCGAAAAAGCGAAACACATCGACAATCGCCGGGATCTCATCATTGAGCGCACAATGCAGCGGTTTACCACAGTTGCGCGATTCCAGTTCAGCAAACTCATGCGCATTTTGCTCAATAACATCCGCCAGCTTCAGCAGCAGTTCACTGCGCACTTTCGGGGTTGTCTGTCCCCATTCGCTAAACGCACGATCGGCGGCGAGGACGGCCGCATCCACCTGAGCGGGAGACGCTTCTGCAATTTCCAGCAGCACCTCGCCGGTGGCAGGGTTATAGACGGGCTGCTTTTCACCTTCACCCTTGACCAGCTCGCCGTTAATCAGTAATTGATGTTGCATAGCATTTTCCCATATCGTTGTTTATTGACCGTTTCCGGCGACGCTGTCGTCTTCACGCGTGAGCCACCACGCCCCCAGAATCGGAATGGTTGTGACCAGCATAACCAGCAGTGCCACGACGTTTGTCACCGGTACGTCACGCGGTCGCCCTAACTGATTGAGCAACCACAGCGGCAGCGTCCGTTCATGACCGGCAGTAAAGGTCGTGACGATGATTTCATCGAATGACAGCGCGAACGCCAGCATTCCCCCCGCCAGCAACGCCGAACCCAGATTCGGCAGCACGACATAGCGGAAGGTTTGCCAGCCATTCGCGCCAAGATCCATAGAAGCCTCTACCAGACTCCATGAAGTACGACGAAAGCGGGCTATCACGTTGTTAAATACCACCACCACGCAGAACGTCGCGTGACCGACCACAATGGTGAAAAAACCCGGATCGAGATTGACCGTCTTAAACGCGGTCAGTAGCGCCAGACCGGTGACAATCCCCGGTAAGGCGATCGGTAACAGCAGCAACAGCGAGATGGCGTTTTTGCCGAAGAATTCACGCCGCCAGAGCGCCGCCGCTGCCAGTGTGCCAAGCACCAACGCAATCGCCGTCGATAACGCGGCGATTTTTAGTGACAACGTCACGGCATCCAGAATATCGCTCCGCTGTGCCGCAACGCTAAACCAGCGCAGCGTCAGTCCCTGCGGGGGAAAGCTAAAGGCCGCGTCCTCGCTATTAAACGCATAGGCGGCGATGATCAGAATGGGAAAGTGCAGGAAAACAACCCCGCCCCAGGCCGCCAGTTTGAGGAAAAACGGTGCGCGCTCAGAGTGCATCAAACGCTCCCAGACGTTTCACGAACGCCAGATAAAGGGCTATCAACACGATCGGTACCAGCGTAAACGCCGCCGCCATTGGCATGTTGCCAATCGCCCCCTGCTGCGAATAGACCATGTTGCCGATGAAATACCCCGGAGGTCCCACCAACTGCGGCACGATGAAATCGCCCAGCGTCAAGGAAAAGGTGAAGATCGAACCGGCGGCAATTCCGGGGATCGCCAGCGGCAGAACCACATAACGGAAGGTCTGTCGTGGACGCGCGCCCAAATCGGCAGACGCCTGTAACAGCGACGGCGGCAACCGCTCCAGAGCGGCCTGAACCGGCAGGATCATGAACGGCAGCCAGATGTAGACGAACACCATAAAGCGCCCTAATCCCGACGTTGAGAGCGTGTTTCCTCCCACGGCTGGCAGCGTCAGCAGACTGGTCAGTAAAGGTTCTAAACCAAGATGGTTCAGAAACCATTGCGCCACGCCATCTTTTGCCAGCAGCAGCGTCCAGGCATAGGCTTTGACGATATAACTCGCCCACATCGGCAGCATGACCGCGATATAGAAAAATGCTTTCATCTTGCCGCGGGTATAGCGCGCCATGTACCACGCCATCGGAAACGCCAGAATCGCACTGGCTATCGTCACCGCCATCGCCATCGTCAGCGTGCGTAAAATGATGTCGTAATTGGCGGGATTAAACAGCGCACGAAGATTGGCAAGCGTCAGGTCCGGCGTCACCGACATGGTGAAGTCGTCAAAAGTGTAAAATCCCTGCCACAGCAGCGTCAGTAGCGAGCCGAAGTAGACAATACCAAACCACATCAGCGGACCAAGCAACAGCAAAAACAGTCCCAACCCGGGATAACGCCAGAAAAAACCGGTGAGTTTACTCAAGCCACCTGGCCGTGAAGGCGTGGAGAGCACGTTCATTGCCATTCACCTCTCCTCGACCAGCGGTACCATGACCTCGCGTGGCCAGGAGACCATCACCGGCTGACCGGGCGCAAGCGTGGTCGCAAAGGGTTCTCCCGTCTGATTAGCCTGACTGACCAGCAGCTTTTCACCGCCGGTAAGCTTTAGCTCAAAACGGGTGGCGGCGCCCTGATACTGCACCGCCTGAATCACCCCCTGCGCCTGAATCTCGCCAGGAACATTGAGCCGGATATGTTCCGGGCGCAGCGAGAAGCTGCCCGTCATCCCGCATACCTTCGAGGCCATCGCCGGATCAAAGACGTTCGATGTCCCGACGAAGCCCGCAACAAACGGCGTGCGCGGTCGCATGTATAACTCACGCGGTGAATCCACCTGTTCAATACGCCCGTTGTTAAATACCGCCACACGATCGGACATCGACAGCGCTTCGCCCTGATCGTGCGTGACGAAGATAAACGTGATCCCCAGCGACTGCTGGAGTTTTTTCAGCTCCAGTTGCATCTGCTCGCGCAGTTTCAGATCCAGCGCACCGAGCGGTTCATCCAGCAACAGCACACGCGGCTCGTTGACCAACGCCCGGGCGATCGCCACCCGTTGACGCTGACCGCCGGAAAGCTGTGACGGCTTGCGCTCAAAGACAAACCCCAGCGCCACCTTCTCCAGCGCCTCGCGAGCCTGGGCATGACGCTGTTTTTTATCAATGCCTTTGACCATCAGCCCATAGGCGACATTGTCGAGAATCGACATGTGCGGAAACAACGCATAGTCCTGGAACACGGTGTTCACATCCCGCTCCCAGGGCGGCAAATTGCTGGCAGGCTTGCCAAAGATAACAATCGATCCGCCCGAAAGCTGCTCAAAACCGGCAATCAGGCGCAGGCAGGTGGTTTTGCCGGAGCCAGATGGCCCCAGCATAGAGAAAAATTCCCCGTCTTTAATCGCAATACTGACGCCATCGACCGCCCGCACGTCACCGTACAGGCGCGAGACGTTGTCAAACTCCACTGCGTACGTCATAAATCACCCCAGTGACGTTAACGACCGCCCATGATGGCGATGTAATCCTGCGTCCAGCGACTGTACGGCACGAATTTACCGCCTTCAGCAACAGGCGTTTTCCAGAAGGCGATTTTGTCAAAATAGCGGTAACCATTGGTTTCGCAGCCTTTATCGCCCAGCAACGTGCTGGCTTTACAGCCTTCGGTGACCACCGGCAGCGATCCAAACCAGGCGGCTACATCACCCTGAACTTTTGGCGTCAGCGACCAGTTCATCCACTTATAGGCGCAAACCGGGTGTTTGGCTTCACTGTGCAACATGGTGGTATCAGCCCAACCGGTGACGCCCTCTTTCGGGAACACTGTGCCAATGTGTTGTCCTTCACCTTTCAGCGCGTTCGCCTGATACGGCCAGGCGCTCGAGGCCACGACGCCCTCATTTTTGAAATCGCTCATTTGCACCGTGGTGTCGTGCCAGTAGCGATGAATCAACGGTTGTTGTGCGCGCAGCACTTTCAGCACCGCCTGGTATTGTTCTTCGGTGAGTTGATACGGGTCCGAGATCCCCAGTTGTGGCTGGGTGGCTTTCACGAACAGCGCCGCATCGGCAATGTAAATCGGTCCGTCATAGGCCTGAACGCGGCCTTTGTTGGTTTTTCCGTCCGGGAGGTTTTGTTCGACGAACACCACGCTCCAGCTATCTGGTGGCGTCGGGAAGGTTTGCGTGTTGTACATCAGCAGGTTCGGCCCCCACTGATACGGCGTACCGTAGACTTTGCCCGCCACGTTAAACCAGTCGCCTTTGACCACGCGAGGATCGACGTTTTTCCAGTTCGGGATGAGCGCCGTATTGATTGGCTGCACGCGTTTCCCCATGATCAGACGCAGCGAAGCATCACCTGAGGCCGTGACCAGATCGTAGCCCCCTTTCGCCATCAGGCTGACCATCTCATCCGATGTCGCCGCCGTTTTGACGTTAACCGCACAGCCGGTCTCTTTTTCGAATTGTGTTACCCAGTCGTACTGTTTATCGGTCTGACCGCGTTCGATATAACCCGGCCAGGCGATAATATCCAGGCGACCTTCAGTCTGACCTAACGTGGTGGGGGGTTCGGCGGCGTGCGCGGTCATCAGCGTCATACTGAGCGCGCACAGGCTGCTGCGGGCAAATTTCTTGCTCATAAGATCTTACTCCTGTCGCAAAATATTGAGCGGCAGCCTTGCCGTAAATATATGTCCTTTCCTAAAAATAGTCGGCGCGCCGTCAGCGCACCTCCCGGCATGAGGAAATTTAATCAGGTTGTGACATAACGCGCATTACGCCCCGGACTGCGGCGTTGTGTGGCTATCTTCTGGAGTATAGACAAGGGGTTAGCTGACGAGGAGGAAAAACAAAAGCTATTGATATTTCCTATGATGGTCTACGGGAAATAACGTCGTACGGTTTTTGCTGATATTTTCTAAATAAGAACGCGCCATTCTTTTATATTGAATCGCGCGCACGTTTTATTTCATCTGCGCGCGAATGAGTTGCCCCAGTTGTTTTACCGCGGCTTCTTCACGTTCCCCCCAACCCCATGCGGTATTGAAGCGGAAAAAGCGTTTCCAGGTGTCTGAGGTCGAGAACATTTTTCCCGGCGCGATGCTGATGTGGTGGGCCAACGCCTGTGCGGTCAGTTCGCCCGCATCCTGTGATTCCGGCAGTTCCAGCCAGAGAAAATAGCCGCTGTTGTTGTGATGTATTTTCACTTCGCCAGGGAGATGGCGCAGCAGCGTTTGCCAGGCCTGCTGTTTACGTTCTGCCAGTTGACGACGCAGGCGGCGCAAATGGGCGTCATAACGGCGCGTTGAGAGATAATCGACCAGCGCCAGTTGCATCGGCGAACTGGTGGAAAGTGTGCTCATCAGTTGTAAACGCTGGATTTGGCGGGCGTGTTTGCCTGCGGCGACCCAACCGATGCGAAAACCCGGTACCAGACACTTGGAGAATGACGAACAATGCAGCACCTTGTCGGCCCGATCCCACGCTTTGGCCGGTAGCGGTTTCTCCCGGCCAAAATAGAGTTCGCCGTAAACGTCATCTTCAATCAACATCACATTATGACGATCGAGTATCTCAACCAGACGCGCTTTTTTCTCCGGACTGAGAGTAAAGCCAAGCGGGTTCTGGCTGTTGGTCATCAGCCAGCATGCTTTGACCGGATACGCCTGCAACGCCTGCTCCAGCGCCGCGAGATCGATCCCCTCCTTCACGTCAGTGGCAACCGACAGCGCTTTAAGACGCAGTCGTTCCAGCGCCTGTAACGCGCCATAAAAACAGGGGTTTTCGACAATCACCCAGTCACCGGGTTTAGTCACCGCTTGCAGGCTCAGGTTGAGCGCCTCCAGCGCCCCGGCGGTGATGACGATTTCATCCGGCGAGACGGTAATGCCCTGTAAGGCGTAGCGACGGGCAATGGCGTGGCGTAGTTCCGCGTTACCCGGCGGCAGATTCTCAATTACGCTCATCGCGGTTGCGGTTCTGCTCACCTGTGCCAGAGAACGGTTCAGTTGCTGGAGGGGAAATAAACGCGGATCGGGAAATGCAGAAGCAAACGGCATCACCGACGCATCCCGGCTGGCCTGTAGCATCTCGAAAATATAAGTGTTGATATCCACCGCTTCGTCGCGCATCACCTGGGCCGGTTGCACCGTTGGCTGGTGAACCGGGCGCGGCGCGACATAATAACCAGACTGCGGGCGCGCAATGATCCGCCCCTGACTTTCCAGCAGCTGATAGGCATGCCCGACGGTCATAAAGCTCATCCCGCTGCTGACCACCTGCTCACGCAGCGACGGCAGGCGATCGCCAGGTTGCCAGACCCCAGAGGCAATCTGTTCGCAGAGTTGTTCAGCCAGACGCTGGTACTTTTTCATTGTTATTCACTCGTGGATCCGTGGCAGGTGATCCTTGCAGTGTATATCAGTGAATTAAATACTCAACATCCTAAGAACTGTTATGGTTTACGACAGCGTAAGCGACAGTTCTTTGCCGAGCGCGCGCGCCGCCGTCTGCACCGCATCAATTTTTGTTGCGTGTCGTAAATCGAACAGGCGGGTAATTTCCTGTTTCGGTTTGCCAATGCGTTTCGCCAGCTCTTGCTGGCTGATTTTTGACGCCAGGTAAGCGTTGAGCAAAAGGACTTTTGACGCGACGCTGAGCGGGACCTCAACAAAGTCGTCACCTTCCTTCACCGGCGAAGGTAACGGGACAGACTGACTATCTTCGAAATAGAATTCAAAAGCGGTGACTAACGCTTCCAGAGCGGTATCAAGGGATTGCTGGCGGGTCTCACCCTGGGTGAGCGCTTCCGGAATATCCGGAAACGAAACCACATAGCCACCTTCTGGCGCAGGAACGAGACGAACGGGAAAGTAAACATTTATGCTTACTTTTCTCGCCTGATAAAAGGAAAATACAGAAAAATGCCCGTCGTGTAGAGCCGCTCGTATCAATTCGGGAAGGCAGATTCCAGAATTTATATCAACAGATGCAATTTGTAACATTCACGCAACTGTTATGGTTAAATAGAACCGTTCTGTTTCTGCCACTGAAACCCTTCCCGGCCTAGAATTGCGCTGAATCAATTTTTAGTGCGGAGCAATGCATGTCTGGTCTTGATGCGTTTCATCTGGCAAGGATCCAGTTCGCCTTTACGGTTTCCTTCCACATTATTTTTCCGGCGATCACCATTGGTCTTGCCAGCTATCTTGCGGTGCTGGAAGGTCTTTGGCTGAAAAGCAAAAATCCTGTCTGGCGCTCGCTATATCAGTTCTGGTCAAAAATTTTCGCCGTTAACTTTGGCATGGGCGTGGTGTCTGGCCTGGTGATGGCCTATCAGTTTGGCACCAACTGGAGCGGGTTTTCCGAGTTCGCTGGCAGTATCACTGGGCCATTACTGACCTATGAGGTGCTCACCGCCTTCTTCCTCGAAGCCGGGTTCCTCGGTGTGATGCTGTTTGGCTGGAACAAGGTTGGCCCCGGATTACACTTTTTCTCCACCTGTATGGTCGCTCTGGGCACGATTATTTCCACCTTCTGGATCCTCGCCTCCAACAGCTGGATGCAGACGCCGCAGGGCTATGAGATTGTCAACGGCCAGGTCGTGCCGGTGGATTGGTTCGCCGTCATTTTCAACCCGTCGTTCCCTTATCGCTTATTGCATATGTCGGTGGCGGCGTTTCTCAGTAGCGCGTTATTTATTGGGGCCTCTGCGGCCTGGCATTTACTGCGTGGCAACGCGACGCCCGCTATTCGCGCCATGTTTTCGATGGCGCTGTGGATGACGCTGATTGTCGCACCGTTACAGGCGCTCATTGGCGACATGCACGGTCTGAATACACTCAAACACCAGCCAGCCAAAATTGCCGCCATTGAAGGCCACTGGGAAAATCCGCCAGGAGAACCGACGCCGCTGCTGCTGTTCGGCTGGCCGGATATGGAACAGGAACGAACCCGCTATGGTCTGGCGATCCCGGCGCTGGGTAGCCTGATCCTGACTCACAGCCTGGATAAACAGGTCCCGGCGCTTAAAGAGTTTGCGAAAGAGGATCGCCCCAATTCGACGATGGTCTTCTGGTCGTTTCGTATTATGGCGGGGCTGGGTATGCTCATGATCCTGCTAGGTGTTTGCGCTCTGTGGTTACGCTACCGGCAGCGTCTTTATACGTCGCGACCGTTTCTGCGCTTCGCCTTATGGATGGGACCGTCAGGATTGATAGCCATTCTGGCCGGCTGGGTCACGACGGAGGTGGGCCGCCAGCCGTGGGTCGTCTACGGGTTGCAACGCACGGCGGATGCGGTCTCCGCTCACGGCGACCTGCACATGAGTATTTCTCTGCTGGCGTTCTTTGTCGTCTATAGCGCCGTCTTCGGCGTGGGCTACAGTTACATGATCCGCCTCATCCGCAAAGGACCGCTGGACACGATTTCCCCGACGCCGCCTACCGGCACGCCTGCCAGACCACTGTCTGCTGCCGTCCTCGATTCTCAACATGAGGCACACCGCTAATGGGTATTGATTTATCGGTAATCTGGTTCGTTATCATCGTTTTCGCCACGCTGATGTACATCGTGATGGATGGATTCGATTTGGGTATTGGCATTTTGTTTCCTGCCATTCGCGACGCTGACGATCGCGATGTGATGGTTAACAGCGTCGCTCCGGTCTGGGACGGTAATGAAACCTGGCTGGTCCTCGGCGGAGCGGGATTATTTGGCGCGTTTCCGCTGGCCTATGCGGTGATTATTGACGCCCTGACGATCCCGCTGACGCTGATGCTTATCGGGCTGATTTTTCGCGGTGTCGCCTTTGAATTTCGCTTCAAAGCCACGCCAGCGCATCGCCCGTTCTGGGATAAAGCTTTTCTCTGCGGTTCGATTCTCGCGACGTTCACTCAGGGCGTGGTGGTAGGTGCGGTGATTAATGGTTTTGCCGTCACCGGGCGTCGTTTCAGCGGCGGGCCGTTTGACTGGCTCACCCCTTTCACCCTGTTCTGCGGCGCGGGACTGGTGGTCACTTACGCCCTGTTGGGCGCCACCTGGCTGGTAATGAAAAGTGAAAATCCGTTGCAGGATAAAATGCGAGACGTGGCGAAAAAGTTACTGCTGTTGATGCTGCTGGTGATTGCGATGATCAGCCTGTGGACGCCGCTGGCACACCCGGTGATAGCGGAACGCTGGTTTAGCCTGCCGAATCTGTGGTTCCTGCTGCCGGTTCCGCTACTGGTCGCGGTGATTAGCATCTGGCTATGGCGAACGCTTCATCAACCGCACCGCCACGCGCTGCCCTTTGTGTTGACTCTCGGGCTGATTTTCCTCGGCTTTAGCGGACTCGGGATCAGCATCTGGCCGCATATCATTCCGCCATCCATTACGCTCTGGCAGGCAGCCGCACCCGCGCAGAGTCAGGGTTTCATGCTGGTCGGTGCGTTACTGATCATCCCTGTTATTCTGGTTTACACCTTCTGGAGTTATTACGTGTTTCGCGGCAAAGTTCAACATGGCGAGGGGTATCACTGATGCAACACTCTGTCTGGAAACGCCTGATGTGGCTGGTCATTTTGTGGGGCGGCAGCGTGCTGGCACTGGCCGCCGTAGGGATGTTCTTTCGCCTGATCATGACGGCGGCAGGATTTAAATCACATTAATGGGGCGCCGGATAGCGCTATGCGTATCCGGCAGCTTTGTTAGCCTTTACGCTTCGGCAGCGTTTTCATCAGCTCTTCCGGGCTGACGGAAGCCACCACGCTGCCAGGCAGCGGCATCTTCAGAATGTGATTTTTGATTTTACCAATCACATGCATTTCGCACGGACGGCAGTCAAATTTAAGCGTTAGCACCTCATCGCCGTTCACCAGTTGCATCGGCGTCGCCTTCCAGCTTTTGATATTGCCTTTCGCCTGCTTCGGACACAGATTAAAGGCAAAGCGCAGGCAGTGTTTGGTGATCATCACCGGCACCTCGCCCTTTTCTTCATGCGCTTCATACGCCGCATCAATCAACTGCACGCCATAACGATGGTAAAACGCCCGCGCCTTATGGTTGTAAACATTGGCCAGAAAACTCAGGTGTGATTGCGGATAAACCGGCGCAGGCTCGGACACCGGCTTGCGAACGCCGCGCTGGTAGCTTGCAAGGCGCGCGGCATCCAGCATCTCTACCGCTTCCCGGCGGAACGCATTAAGCAGGCTGTTCGGCACAAACAGCGCGCCGGGCAAATTCACTGCGATATCGCGGGCGTAATAGATTGTCTGCCCCAGTTTTGCCAGCCCTTCCTTCAGCCCGTTCAGCGCTTTTTCCGCGTTGTTGGCCTCATCAAACTGTCCATCCAGCGTATGGGTGATACTGACGCCCTCTTCGCTGGTCAGCGTCAGGATAAGTTGTTCCTGCCAGCCGCCCAACTCAATATCCACCGCCACCCGACGCTCGCTCGAGGTTTTGGTTAACGCCTGCTGCCAGTTATGGTCAAGGTTGCGGTTCAGCGGATGGTGTGGACGCAATTTATGCAGTTCGGCAGGCATTTCGCTCGGCCAGACGCGATAGCGATTTTGTCCGGTTTTTTCCACCGTATTGGCACGAAAGCCGACAACATCACGTTTGATCAGGACATTAAGGCCATCGCCGTTCGCCAGCGGCTCGCTGACCTCAACGTCCAGATGATCTTTCGCCACGTTCAGCACTTCACCCACCGGCAGGCCGATAAACTTCGGCGAATCAAAAGCGCCGATATCCCCTTTGCGCGCATTCACAAAGTAGTCGGTGCTGCCGCGATGAAAGGTTTTGTCCGTTGACGGGGTAAAGAAATGTTCCGTGCGTCCGGCGGAAGCCCGCGCCAGGTCACCGCGATCCTCAATGATGGCATCCAGCATCTGCCGATAGTGCGCGGTAATGTTCTTCACGTAGCTCATGTCTTTGTAACGCCCTTCAATCTTGAAGGAACGCACACCGGCGTCGATCAGCGCGCCAAGGTTAGCGGTCTGATCGTTATCTTTCATCGACAGCAGGTGTTTTTCATACGACACCACCCGTCCCTGATCGTCCTTCAGGGTATATGGCAGACGGCACGCCTGCGAGCAGTCGCCACGGTTGGCGCTGCGCCCCGTTTGCGCATGAGAGATATAACATTGCCCGGAATACGCCACGCATAGCGCCCCGTGGACAAAAAATTCGATGGTGGCATCGGTCGCCTGATGAATGGCTTGAATCTGCTCAAGACTCAGTTCACGCGCCAGCACAATCTGCGTGAACCCCACGTCAGCGAGAAATTTGGCTTTCTCCACGCTGCGAATATCGCATTGGGTACTGGCATGCAGTTCGATCGGCGGAATGTCGAGTTCCAGAATCCCCATGTCCTGCACAATCAACGCATCCACGCCGGTCTGGTAGAGATCGGTAATCAGTCGCTGTGCGGGTTCCAGTTCATCGTCGTGAAGGATCGTGTTCAGCGTGACAAAGATTTTTGCGCCATAGTGATGGGCGAACGGCACCAGCTCCGCGATATCTTGCAGGCTATTGCTGGCATTATGACGCGCCCCAAAACCGGGACCACCGATATAGACGGCATCCGCACCATGTAAAATGGCTTCGCGGGCGATGGCGGTATCACGTGCCGGGCTTAACAATTCAAGGCGATGTGGAGACGGGCGCATAGCGTTGTTTTTATCCAGTAGCAGCAAAATGGCGGCTATTGTAGTCAGAAGCGCCGCTTTGCGAAATAGTTTTCCCGCTTAACTGCGCGGGTAATGGATGAGCGAATGAAAGTGCACGGTCTGTTCGCTGCTGTTGCGATAAGCATGGGCGCTATCGCCGGCAAAACGAATGCCTTCTCCGGCCCTGATGACGCGCCATTGCTGGTCAATGCACATCTCCAGATCGCCTGCGATTACCACCACATGTTCAATCACGCCCGCTTCGTGCGGCGTGGATTCGCTGAGCGCACCGGGTGCCAGCAAAATTGAAAAGTGATCAAAACACAGCACCGGATCCCACGGGAACAACGGCGTCACGACCATCGCCTGCTCTTGCGGATCAAACGTCGGCAGTGGCTCAGATTCCGGCGACGAAATAAAGGTAGAGAACGGGACATTCAGCCCGGTGGCAATCTTCCATAACGTCGCCACCGTGGGACTGGACTCGTTGCGCTCAATTTGCCCGAGCATCGCTTTTGACACACCGGTGGCCTCGGCCAAGCGCGATAAACTCCACTCACGCTGTTTGCGCAATGTTTTCAAGGTGTTCGCCAGATAGTGTGTCAGGTTGTCCATTGATATCCTCCCAAAACATCAGCTTACCACTTGTACGTTATAACGCCCAGATGCTAGATTAAATGACCGTTATAACGCACAAGGAATGCCTATGCGTTCATTTTCCCTCCCATTACCCACGCTGCTTTCTGGCTTTGTCGCCGTACTGGTCGGCTATGCCAGTTCAGCGGCCATCATCTGGCAGGCCGCCGTGGCGGCGGGTGCCAGTACCGCGCAAATTGCCGGCTGGATGAGCGCTCTGGGCCTCGCGATGGGGATCAGTACGTTCTGGTATCGTGCGCCTGTATTGACGGCATGGTCAACACCCGGTGCGGCGCTGTTGGTGACTGGACTCCAGGGACTGACGCTGCCGGAGGCGATTGGCGTGTTCATCATCGCCAACGCGCTGATCGTGTTGTGCGGCGTGACCGGATTATTCGCCCGCCTGATGCAGGTCATCCCCCATTCGCTGGCGGCAGCCATGCTGGCCGGGATTTTGCTCCGCTTTGGCCTGCAGGCATTTGCCAGTCTCAATGATCAGTTTCTGCTTTGTGGCGGCATGTTGTTGGCGTGGTTGATTCTGAAGCGTATTGCACCGCGCTATGCGGTGATTGCGGCGCTGATTGCGGGTGCGGTCATTGCGTTATTTGAAGGTGACATTGCCACCTCTTCGTTAGCGATGACCCCGGTGTTGCCCACGTTTATTGCCCCTCAGTTTTCGCTGGCCCACTGTCTGGGGATTGCCGTACCGCTCTTTCTGGTGACGATGGCGTCGCAGAATGCGCCCGGTGTGGCGACCATGAAAGCTGCGGGTTACGATGTCCCCGTCTCGCCCCTGATCATTGTCACCGGATTACTGGCGCTGCTGTTATCTCCTTTCGGCGTTTATTCCATCTGCATTGCCGCTATCACCGCGGCGATTTGCCAGAGTCCGGAGGCCCATCCAGATGCAGCAAAACGCTGGCTGGCCGCCGCTGCCGCCGGCGTGTTCTATCTGTTGGCCGGTATTTTCGGCAGTTCGATTACCGGGGTGATGGCGGCGCTGCCGGCGAGCGGTATCCAGATGCTGGCAGGACTGGCACTGCTGGGGACGATTTCGGGTAGCCTGTATCAGGCGTTGAGTCATGAAAACGAACGTGATGCCGCCGTGATGACGTTTCTGGTCACCGCCAGCGGGCTGACGCTGTACGGAATTGGTTCGGCGTTCTGGGGGCTGATCGCGGGCGGGATCTGTTACACCGTCTTAAGGCTGGCGCGACGCGCGTAGCTGCGATGGCGTCTTCCCGGTCACCTGCTTGAAACGGTTACTGAAGTGACTTGGCGAACTGAATCCGCAGGCCAGCGCAATCTCCGTTAACGGACGCTGTGAGTGACAGACCAGTTGCTTTGCCACTGCCATCCGGCGCTGCATCACGTACTGATGCGGTGCCATTTTCATCGACTGGCGGAACATTCTGGCGAAATGAAATTCGCTCAGCGCAGCTTCATGCGCCAGATCGGCTAGCGTCAGCGGCTCCGCCAAATGGGTGTCGATATAAGCCAGCACATTACGCAGCGTCACCGGCGCGAGTCCACCCGTTACCGTCGGCAATCGCCACTGCACGTTGCTGTAGTGTTGAATAAGATGGGTCATCAGCAATGACGACGCGGCACTGAGCGTCAGGTGATTCGCGGGCTGGTGCCAGTCGTTGCCCAGTAAAAACTGGCGGTAAACCGCTGTAATCCCTGGATCGTTGCCAAACGTCCGTTCATCCAGCGTAAAACGGTAAGGGCTTTTATCCCAGACTTTTTCCCCGACTTCACGCAAATGCGCGTCAGTGCAGTAAAGATGCACGAACGAGAGGTCGTCGCGGATATCCCAGGTAGATTCACTCTCTTTTGGCAACAGGCAAAACCGGTCCGGTCCGCCCCCATTTTTCCAGCCTGAGGCCGTTTTTTGATAGCTCTCGTAGCCATCTGCCACATACAGACTGAGCGTGTGATGATCGCAATACTGCGTGATGGTATCGCGCTTATTCGACCATGCAGCTAACTGAACGCCCGAGCGCAGCTCGACCGACTCGTGTAACACGGCATTGTGCTGACTCAACTTTTCAAAGGCATCGTAGGACCGGGTCATACCACCACATAAACACTGTTATTCAGGCATTCAGTCTATCGCAGGTCATTGCGGTTACCACCCATCCGACGGAAAAAAGCGCAAGATTTTGCAAGTATCCCGCAAACCGATGAAAGCGCGTCGCCCGTGCAATCTGCGACAGTGAATTATTAGGTATGAAGGGAGAAAATAATGAACGCACTATTATATTGTCTGGTCGTGGTGATCTGGGGTACCACGTGGATCGCCATTTATTTACAGCAAGGTCCGGTTGCCGCACCCGTCTCGATTTTCTGGCGTTTTGCGGTGGCGACGGCGTTGATGATGTTGATTATGCAGATTCGTGGAAAGTTACGGACGCTGTCGTTACGTGACCATCTGTTTTGTCTGCTGCAAGGCAGTTGCGTTTTTTGCTTTAACTTCTGGTGTTTTTACACGGCGGCCGCCTGGATCAATACCGGACTGGAATCAGTTATCTTTTCCATGGCGGTGCTGTTTAACGCGGTGAATAGCTTCTTCTTCTTTGGGCAAAAACCTCCGCTGCGGTTTTACTGCGCCGCCGCGCTGGGACTGACGGGTATCGTCACCCTCTTCTGGCAGGATCTGATGAACAGCGGATTTAGCGGATCGCTGCTGCTGGGGATTGGTCTGAGCGCGCTGGGGACATTTGGTTTCTCTCTGGGAAATATGATCAGCCTGCGCCATCAGAAAAAAGGTCTGGAAGTGATGACTACTAACAGTTGGGCCATGCTGTACGGCACGCTGCTGATTGCAACGATTGCCCTTCTGCGCGGGGATAACTTCACTCCGCAATGGACCTTCAGCTACATCGGCGCCCTGCTGTATCTGGCGGTTTTCGGATCGGTCATCGCCTTCGGTGCCTACTTTACGCTGGTAGGAAGAATTGGCGCGAGTAATGCCGCGTACAGCACATTGCTCTTTCCGCTGGTTGCGCTGTCATTTTCTACGGTTTATGAAGGTTATAGCTGGCAGGTGAATGCGGTAGCGGGACTGCTTCTGATTCTGGTGGGAAACCTGGTGATGTTTGCCCGTCCACCGGCGCTGTTGCGCCGCCGGACAGCATAAAGAAACGCGCCATCAAACGATGGCGCGTCACGATTATTTCTGGTTTACATCAAACATGGTGGCATCCGTCGCCATGTCATCAACCACTTGTTTCAGCGTCTCAAATGCCATCGGCGTATTCTGGTTATTCAGATCTTTGCCTTCACCCTGACGCACGACTTTAATCACCGGCTTATTGGTCGCCGCATCAATTAACTCGCCTTCAAAGTAGAGATGGGTGTCCATCGTGCGGTGACCGGTTGCCATTTGGGTACCGGCAACCACCAACGCCACAGGCACCACTTCATAGAACTGCAGCCCTTCTTTGCTGGTATCCACCCCGGTGATCGCCCCGCGGAAGATCAGGCTACGCGGCCCCGGCGTGGTCACCAGCGGTTTACGTTGACCAATAGAGGTCTTCATCTTTGTGTTGGTGTAGTTTAACAACTGATCCAGCACATTCTGTCCAACCTGTGTGGAAGGTTTCGGGACCGGATAATAGGTTATTGGGTTCCAGACGATGTTGTCATATTTGGTATCACTAAAGTTGGGATCAACCCAACGCAATACCGGATGCCCCGTAGCAGATTTTGTTTCCTTAAGACCTGAATAGTCTTTTAAAAACCCCGAGTATTTATCAGGCTGCGTCACTTTTGAGGCACAGCCTGATAACGCCAGTAAACCAGTAAGCACTGCAACTTTAAATAAAGTATGAGTACGCATGAAACGATCCCTTAGAATATGCAGATATGCAGTTGAAATAGTAGCAAAGGGAAATCATCTGCGTTGGATTAAAAATGGTAACCAAAGCACAATTTTTTCAGAGCGCCCATTTTTAAGAAAAATGCTGGGCGCAGAGGGGGTTAGCGGAACATCGACTTAGGCTGTTTTACGTGCCAGCAGCGTGGCAAAGCGCAGTTTAATTCGGTTACCGTTGGCGTCAGTACGATGCAATTCACCAACATCTTCATTATATTTCAGTAAATCCCAGCCTTCGTAATAACGACGAAGTTCTCCTTCTTTAAACGCAAAGGGGAAACCCACGGTGCACGGAAAATCAGCGGTATCCATGGCGGCAACAATCAGGTTATAACCGCCTGGTTTAGTGCAGCGCTGCATATTCTCGATTAAGCCTGGAATCGTTTTGGCTTCGAGGAACATCATCACCACGGTGGAGAGAATAAAATCATATTCGCCCTCAAACGTTAGCGCGTTGAGATCCACCACGTTGGCCTGGAGATTGTCCAGCCCTTCTGCCGCCTTAATTCGCTCGACGTTGGCAATGCTCATCGGATTTTTATCCCACGCGGTCACGTCAAAGCCCTTCGCCGCCAGATAGAGACTGTTACGCCCATTGCCACAGCCCAAATCCAGCGTTTTTCCCGGCTTAACGACCTTCATCGCCTCCAGCACTTCCGAGTGGGTGCGGGTTAAGTCGTATTTTTCAGTGAAGTAATTTTCGTCACGAAGGGTCATTTTTTATCCTCAGATTTCAGTAATGCCGCGCGCTCTGTGCGAATGAGCAGTTTTCCCTGCATCAGCAGCGCGAACGTGCGTAGCAGCAATAATGCAATGATAACATTGGTAAAGATGAATAGCGGCAGCGCCAGCGTGTGAAAAAAGCCCGACGGGCTGGCGTGACCAAGATGTAATCCGGTGGTCGCCAGCGCCGACACGCCGAACGAGAAACTCCAGAATGAGGCGTTAAACGGCTGCGACAAATACCAGGGCATCAGGCGGAGCATAAACAGCAGTTGCAGCAGGCCGTAGCCAAACAGCATTTTCGCCAGCGTGTCGCTCTCGCCGCCGTTGACGCTCAGCCAGGCGCTACAGGCCACCAGCGCAGGCGCAAGCTGGATCCCCAGCGAAGTCCGCATGGCAGTGGGTAATTCCCCGGCACTGCGCAGACGTTGCAGGATAACCGGCTCCAGGCTCAGCCAGGAAAAAACGCCGGCACCTAAAAAAACCAGTCCGGCATCGGTATAGCCTAATGCGCCGCAGGCCATCGCACTGATAAAGTTATTGGCGACCGTCGGTAAATACAGTCCCGGCGTCGTCGCCTCTTGCGGATGCGAACCGCGCCACAGCCCGGCGGTCTGCCACGCGGCGTAAACCAGTTGAATAACCACTCCGACGCTGAACAACCCCATCGCCAGCGGACGACACCACGGTACAAAACCCATCGCCACCAGCATTGTGGTGGCCGGAAACAGGCTGACAAAACTGCTCATCACCGGATGGCGAATCTCAGCAATCACGCTGTGGGGGAAACGAATCAGACGCGTGATAAACGCCAGCGTCAGCAGCCCCCATATCATCATCGCCAGAATCACCAGACCATCGCCAAACCAGTGGCTGACAGGCCAGATTTGGCTGGCATAACGCCAGGCAAATCCCATTCCAATCGTTCCCAGCACCATGCCAAAGTAACCGGCGGGAAGGTTCAGAACACGATCGCTATGCTTGCTGTTACTCATTTTGTTTATTTTTTAAAGTATATTTGAAATGCATTTTATGGAATTTCATCCGTTTTAGCCAGTGCCGCAGAATTTGCTACGGTTAGAGTAAGCCACTAAACGGAATGCCTTCATGCGTAAATACCGACTCAGCGACGAACCGCGCGCGTTCAGCTACCAGGATAATGGCAATAAAATGAGCGTATTACTACGCCAGATTATTGCACTCATTGACTTTAATGATGTGAAAGCCGGTGACGCTGGCGGCTGGATTGATGATGAAAGCGTGCTGGACCACGCCGGACACTGCTGGATTTACGACGAAAATACGCTGGCCTTTTCCGGCTGTACGATTTCGGGCAATGCGCGTATCACACAACCCTGTCTTCTGCGCGACAACGTTCACATTAGCGATAATGTCTGGATTGACCGCGCTGAACTCAGTCACGGCGCCAGAATAAGTGACAACGTCACTATTCAGTCATCCACGGTCCGTGGCGATTGCCACCTCTTTGGCGATGCGCGAATTTTGCAGCAATCGGAAATCATCGCGGCACGCGGGCTGACCGTCGAGCGCGATCAGATCCTGCAAATCTATGACCGCGCCACGGTCAGCCATTCACGCATTGTCCACCAGGCACAAATCTATGGCGATGCCATCGTCAGTCACGCCTTTATTGAGCATCGGGCAGAGATCTTTGATGAGGCGCTGATTGAAGGAAATGACAAAAACGACGTCTGGATTTGCGATTGTGCGAAAGTGTACGGACGGGCGCAGGTGATCGCCGGAACGGGAGACGATGCGATCCCCACGCTACGCTACAGTTCACAGGTGGCGGAACAAGCGCGGATTGAAGGTAACTGTGTCCTTAAACATCACGTTCTGGTGGGCGGAAACGCCGTGTTGTGCGGCGGTCCCATTTTACTCGACGATCATATCCTGATTGAAGGCGATGCGCGCATTCTTGGTGAGGTGCTGATTGAAAATCACGTTGATATCCGGGGACATACCACCGTGGAAGCCGCCACAGACGACGCCATTCACCTGCGCGGGCCGAAAGTGTTCAACGGCGATCAGCATATCACCCGCACGCCGCTGATTGGCTCACTGTAGCGTCGAATCAATGATGCGAGCATACAGGTTAACATCGTCATAGTGTCCGTTCAGAAACTCCGCCTGTTTCAGGCAGCCTTCCAGTTCAAAGCCATTACGCTGCGCAACCTGATTGCTTGCCTGGTTCTTTACCCGGCATTTGATCACAAAGCGACGGATTTCGCCGCGCCCGGCATAGTGGTGAATAAATGCCTGCAACGCCCGCGACAGGATCCCTTTCCCCTGCTGCGTTTCGTCTATCCAGTAACCGATATAGGCCGCTTTGTTCAACGGCTCAATCTGATTGAACGACAGCACGCCCAGCATCTCCTCGCCGGCAAAAATGAGGAACATTTTGGCGTAGTCCCGCTGATGCAGCATCATATTACCCTGCACCGTTTTGCGCGTATCCTCTTCCGTATTGACGTACTGCGGCCAGTCAAAGAACTGCATTAGCCAGGCCTTGTTTTTACATACCAGTTGATACAGGCCGGCAACGTGACATTCTTCAACCGCCCGTAGCTGCAGCGTGTCATCGATCTCAATAATTTCACTCACCCGTTCCTTCCTCCCACGTTCAGACTTTCATCAGCATTGAGCGTTTTTATTCCACTCACCTCACATTATTTTTTATTTCCTCAGCTTTGGCTATTTCCACGTGAAGCAGCTCACAATTATTCGCCCAGCCAGCGCCTATAAAACGCTCAACGAGTGATTGTTTTATCGTCTACGGAGATCCTTATGTCATTTTCTGTGCAGGAAACACTGTTCTCGCTTTTGCATCTCAATGCGGTTTCTGGGCATGAAAACAGCGTCGCTGAGGTCATGCTACGCGAATTTACACGTCAGGCAAAAGAGGTCTGGCGCGATCGCTTAGGAAATGTCGTCGCCCGCTACGGTAGTGATAACCCCAACGCCTTGCGCCTGATGATGTTTGCCCATATGGATGAAGTCGGCTTTATGGTGCGCAAAATTGAGCCGTCGGGTTTTTTGCGCTTCGAACGCGTGGGTGGCCCGGCGCAGGTCACCATGTCCGGCTCGATGGTTACGCTTGCCGGGGATAACGGCCCGGTGATGGGATGCATCGGCATTAAGGCGTACCACTTCGCAAAGGGGGATGAACGCACGCAGTCGCCTTCCGTCGATAAACTGTGGATTGATATTGGCGCGAAAGATAAAGCCGACGCCCAGCGGATGGGCATTCAGGTTGGCACACCGGTTACGCTGTATAACCCGCCGCAACTGCTGGCGAACGACCTGGTGTGTAGCAAAGCGCTGGACGATCGTCTGGGATGTACCGCGCTACTGGGCGTCGCGGATGCCATCGGCGCGGCGTCGCTGGATATCGCGGTATATCTGGTGGCCTCGGTGCAGGAAGAGTTCAACATCCGCGGCATTGTCCCGGTTTTACGTCGCGTTAAACCAGATCTTGCAATCGGTATTGATATCACGCCGTCCTGCGATACGCCGGATCTGCAGGACTACTCAGAGGTTCGCGTCAATCAGGGCGTTGGCATCACCTGTCTGAACTACCACGGTCGTGGCACGCTGGCGGGATTAATTACACCACCACGGCTGATCCAGATGCTCGAGCAAACGGCTCTTGCGCACCATATTCCCGTGCAGCGCGAAGTGGCGCCTGGCGTCATCACCGAAACCGGTTATATCCAGGTTGAGCAGGACGGCATTCCCTGCGCCAGCCTTTCCATCCCTTGTCGTTATACCCATTCTCCGGCGGAAGTCGCCAGTCTGCGTGATTTGACTGACTGCATTCGCTTATTGACCGCCCTGGCTGGCCTGCCAGCCGAGCACTTTCCCGTTGAGCCTGATTCAGGCACTACACAAGAGGCAAATCCATTATGAAAAAGATCCTTGTGGCATGCGGTACCGGCATGTCGACGTCAACCATGATTGCGCACAAGTTGCAGGAGTTCCTTGCCGAGCAAGGCATTGCGGCAAGCACCGCCCAGTGCTGTCTTAATGAGATCCCGCTGAACTGTAACGGCATGGACCTGATTGTGACCTCCATGCGCACCAACAACGATTACGGTGTTCCCACGTTAAACGGCGCGGCCCTGCTAACGGGAATTAACGACGACGCCTTAAAACAAGAAATCAAGGCACTGTTAACGCAATAACAAGGAGGCACTATGTTTGACTACATCCTGTCTCTCGGCGGTACTGTTTTTGTCCCCATCATCATGATTGTGATTGGGTTGATCTTCCGTATTCCCTGGCTGCAGGCGATCAAGGCCGGGGTGACGGTAGGGATTGGTTTTGTCGGGATGGGACTGGTGATCGTGATGGCGATCGACAGCCTCAGCCCGCCCATCAAAGTGATGATTGAACGCTTCGGCCTGACCCTGCATGTGTTTGACGTCGGCGCAGGGCCGGCTTCCGGCGTCGGGTACGCCACCGCCATTGGCGCAATGATTATCCCGATCATTTTTCTGCTCAACGTCGCGATGCTGGTCACTCGTCTGACCAAAACCATGAACGTCGATATCTATAACTACTGGCACTACGCCATTACCGGCACCGTGGTCCAGTTAATGACCGGTAGCCTGATTTATGGCGTGCTGGGGGCCATTTGCCACGCGGCGCTGTCGCTAAAAATGGCCGACTGGACGGCAAAACGCGTGCAAAGCATTGTCGGTCTGGATGGGATCTCGATCCCGCAAGGTTATGGTTCGAGTTCCGTACCGCTGTTCGTTCTGCTGGATGCTATCTATGAAAAAATCCCGTTCATGAAGGGACGCAACATCGATGCCCAGGAGATCCAGAAACGCTACGGGATGGTGGGCGATCCGGTCATTATCGGCGTCGTGCTCGGCCTGATCTTTGGCCTCGCTGCAGGTGAAGGTTTTAAAGGATGCGCCAGCCTGATGATTACCGTCGCGGCGATTATGGTGCTGTTCCCGCGCATGATCCGCCTGATTGTTGAAGGGTTGCTCCCCATCTCCGACGGCGCACGGAAATTTTTCCAGAAATATTTCAAGGGGCGCGAGGTGTATATCGGTCTGGATACCGCCGTCACGCTGGGCCATCCCACCACGATTGCCGTTGGTCTGCTGCTGATCCCCATCATGCTGATTCTGGCCAGCATCTTACCCGGCAACAAAGTGCTGCCGCTTGCCGATCTGCCCGTCGCACCGTTCTTTATCTGTATGGCGACGGTGATCCATCGCGGCGACCTGATTCGTACCTTGATCAGCGGCGTGATTGTCATGGTCACCGTCCTGTTGATTGCCACGCAGTTTGCCCCGTATTTCACCGACATGGCGCTTAAGGGCGGCTTTAGTTTTGCCGGTGAAAACGCGCAAATCTCCGCGCTGTCCGTGGGCAACATGTTTGGCTGGTCAATCTCGGAGCTGATGTCGCTTGGCATTATTGGCGTCGTCGTGGCGGTGGGTATCGTCGCCAGCGTCGTGCTGTTCTTACGTAAACGTGAACTATCGGAATAAGGAGTACCTTCATGAGTTGGCTGAAAGAGGTTATTGGAACGGAAAAAGCCGTCATTGCCATGTGCCATTTGCGTGCATTGCCCGGCGACCCGAGCTTTGATGCACAGAAAGGGATGAACTGGGTTATCGACCGCGCCCGGGACGATCTGCTGGCGCTACAGAATGGCGGCGTGGATGCCGTCATGTTTTCCAACGAGTTTAGTCTTCCCTATCTCACGAAGGTTCGCCCGGAAACCACGGCAGCAATGGCGAGGGTGATTGGGCAGTTGATGAGCGAAATCCGCATTCCGTTTGGCGTCAATGTGTTGTGGGATCCGGTCGCATCATTCGATCTGGCAATGGCGACGGGCGCAAAATTCATTCGCGAGATTTTTACCGGTGCCTACGCCAGCGACTTTGGGGTCTGGGACACGAACGTCGGCGAGACCATTCGTCATCAGCACCGCATCGGCGCAGGTGAAGTCAAAACGCTGTTCAACATTGTGCCTGAAGCGGCGGTGTATCTGGGTAATCGCGATATTTGTTCCATTGCCAAATCCACGGTCTTTAACAACCATCCTGACGCCCTTTGCGTCTCTGGTCTGACGGCGGGCGCACGCACCGACAGCGCCCTGCTGAAGCGGGTCAAAGAAACGGTACCGGATACCGTGGTGCTGGCGAATACCGGGGTGTGTCTGGAAAACGTCGAGGAGCAACTGAGCATCGCCGACGGTTGCGTAACCGCCACCACCTTTAAAAAGGACGGCGTGTTCGCCAACTTTGTCGATCAGGCGCGGGTCAGTCGCTTTATGGAAAAAGTGCATCACCTGCGGCAATAAAAAAGGGGATAAGCAGCGCGCTTACCCCCGGTAGAACAGCGATCCCTGCCGCCTTCGTCAAAAGTCTCGACGGGGATCGCTATCAGAGTAACCCTAACCGGCAAGGAGTCAACGACTGATGATTAACGATGTTAAGTGGGTACAGGCACAGCGAGAGGCCAGGGACTGGCGTCAGGCCGTCGAAATCGCTGCTCGCCCACTGATTACCTTTGGCGCGGCGCAACCAGACTATGTGGACGGTATTATCGACAACACCCTGAACTGGGGGCCGTACTATGTCATTGCCCCCGGCATCGCCTTGCCTCATGCGCGGCCCGAACAAGGCGCTAACCATAATCAGGTCAGCATCACGACGTTAAAAACGCCCGTTGCTTTTGGGCATGAAGAGTGTGATCCGGTCTGGCTGCTGCTGTGCGTCAGCGCGACGGATGCCAATGCGCATATCCTCACCATCCAGCGCATCAGCCAGTTTATCGATTCGCCTGAACGACTCGCAGCAGTCCGACACGCGCAAACTGACGCCGCGCTGTTCGCGCAGATTACCGGTTAACGGAGGCGATATGATTCTGCACCCTTCTCTCGCATCGGCAGATCCACTGCACTACGGGGCGACGTTGAGCGCGCTGGCCGATGCCGATATCGGCTCACTGCATCTGGATATCGAAGACAGCAGCTTTATTAACAACATCACCTTTGGCCTCAAAACCGTACAGGCTGTCGCCCAACAGACGACGCATCCCCTTTCGTTTCATTTCATGATTGCCCGCCCGCAGAGTTGGTTTCCCATTCTGGCAGAGATCAAACCGGCATGGATTTTTGTTCATGCCGAAGCGCTGGCATACCCTTCTGAGACGCTGGCAGAAATTCGCGAAATCGGCGCAAAAGCCGGGCTGGCGGTGAATCCCGCCACGCCAATTGACGGGTATCGATATCTGGCCCCGCAACTGGATGCGCTAATGGTGATGACCAGCGAACCAGACGGGGTCGGACAACAGTTTATTCCCCCCCTGTGCGCCAAAGTCCGCCAGGTGCGTGAGTATTTTCCACAAGCCGCGTGCTGGGCCGATGGCGGCATTACGCTTTCTGCGGCACAACACCTGGCGACGGCGGGCGCACAACATCTTGTCGTGGGGCGTGCACTGTTCTCATCAGAGAATTATCACACCACGTTATCCCGGTTTGCAGGACTGTAAGAGGAGATTGCTTCGATGAGCCAACAGCGCCCTGACCGTATCAAACAGATGCTGCACTATCTGTGGCAACATCGTCATCTCTCCACCCAACAGGCCATGGAACTGTTTGGTTATGCGGAGGCGACCGTCCGTCGCGATTTCCAGTATATCGCCAGCCAGTATCCCGGTATGACTCGCGGTCATGGCTGTCTGGATTTCGACGACAGTATGGACGACAAAGAGTATGTCTTTGAGGTTAAGCGGACACTGCAATCCGAGGCAAAAAAAGAGATTGCCGCCCTTGCCCGCACGATGATCAAAGACGGTGACTGTTTCTTTCTCGATTCCGGCTCGACCTGTCTCGAACTGGCGAAATGTCTGGCCGATGCACGTGTGAAGGTCATCTGCAATGACATTAAAATCGCCAATGAACTGGGCTGTTTTCCGCACGTCGAAAGTTACATTATCGGCGGACTTATTCGTCCGGGTTACTTTTCGGTTGGTGAAAGCCTGGCGCTGGAGATGCTCAATGCGTTTTCAGTGGAACGGGCCTTTATCTCCTGCGATGCGCTGTCGCTGGCCACGGGGATCACTAACGCCACCCTGTTTGAAGTCGGCGTGAAGACGCGGATTATTCAGCGTTCACGAGAAGTGATACTGATGGCCGATCATTCAAAGTTTGATGCGGTGGAACCCCATGCCGTCGCCACGCTCTCTTGCATTAAAACGATTATCAGCGACAGCGCGTTAGCGGATGATATTGTTCAGCGTTATACCCAAGCGGGATGCCACCTGGTTTTACCACACCGTTGAATAGCAGGCACAAAAAAGCCGCCAGGGCTGGCGGCTTAGATTG
Source organism: Citrobacter sp. MGH 55 (assembly GCF_016906145.1). Taxonomy (NCBI): domain Bacteria; kingdom Pseudomonadati; phylum Pseudomonadota; class Gammaproteobacteria; order Enterobacterales; family Enterobacteriaceae; genus Citrobacter; species Citrobacter sp. MGH 55. The sequence goes on along the minus strand of NZ_CP070239.1, from coordinate 3,706,915 downwards.
CTGACAGAGAAGGAAAAAGCGTGGTTTTTCCTTCTCTGTAATTATCAGCCGAAAATCAATAAATTGATTTTCCTGATTTTTAATGAGGTGATTTCTTCTTATCCGGTATCAGGATAAGGTTTGTCATCTCTCTCAAGCCGCCAGGGCTGGCGGCTCATAAATGCGGATTATCCCGCGTCAACACTTTCTTTCTGCAGTATTTTGAGCATATCGTCCTTCAACTGAAGTTTCTGTTTTTTCAGCCGAACGACTTCGAGATTGTATCCCCGACCATCGGAACCTTCCAGCCTGGCAATTTCATGATCAAGGTTGTTATGCTTTTCAAAAAGCGACAAAAAGCGAGGATTCTCGGATTTCAGTCGGGAAATCAGATCTCTGTATTCTGGAAACATACGCTCTCCCTGTTAGTGATAAACCATGTGTATAAGAAATACACTCCATCAGCTTACCCATTTGACTTAGGGAAAAATGCGAACAGGATCGTGTTTAATTCCTGAACAGATATTTCGCATGCCTGGCTGTTGACGCCCTTCGCATTTCGAAGGGCGTTGGCGCAGATTAACGCATCACGCGATCGTCGACGTAGGTCCGTTTATCCGGCGCCGGCGGGAAATACTGGTACAGCCAGGTTTCACTGATCGCGTCGCCCTGGCAGCGCAGGAACATACGCATGTCCACCGGTTCGGTCGAGTCTGACGTGGGATACCAGTCAAACTGGATGCGGTAACCGTCAAACGGCTCAACGTAGAGAATTTCAATCTGCTTCGCTTCGCCGCTGGACAGCGTAATCACCGGCTCAATGCCTTTCGGCGCGGCCGCTTTCAGATCGCCACCGACGAAATCGACTGCAAAACGTCGCGCCCATTTCTCTGGATAGTGCTCGCCCGGCGCCCAGCCCTCCGGGAATCCGCCCATACCGGTGCGAGTGGCCATCACGCGCGCCAGTGGCGAACGGACCGGCGGCTGTGCGCTCCAGTACAGACGGTATTTATATTCCAGCTCATCACCCGCTTCGATGGCTTTTTCCGGCTGCCAGAAGCAGACCACGTTATCCAGCGTTTCGCCGGTTGTCGGGATCTCCATCAGCCCGATGGTGCCTTTGCCCCACTTGTTACGAGGTTCCACCCACAGGCTTGGGCGCTTGTTGTACCAGCCCATGATGTCCTGATAGTGGGAGAAATCACGATCCAGTTGCAGCAGGCCGAACCCTTTCGGGTTGTTATCGGTATAGGCGTTGAATTGCAGCTTTTGCGGGTTATTCAGTGGGCGGCAAATCCACTCGCCGTTGCCCCGCCACATCGCCAGACGATCGGAGTCATGGATTTGCGGATGAATGGTATCGCACATGCGGCGTTCGTTATTGCCGCAGCTGAACATGCTGGTCATCGGCGCAATGCCCAACTGTTTGATGTCTTTGCGAGCATACAAACGGTTTTCAACGTCCATGATCACCTGGCTCTTCTCACAGTGAATCACGAACTTATAGGCACCGGTGATGCTCGGACTGTCCAGCAGCGCGTACACGGTAAAGGTGGTGGCGCCGGGTTTCACCGTATCGAACCAGAAGGCGGTGAAGTCCGGGAACTCTTCTTTGGTGTCGGTGTAGGTGTCTATCGCCAGACCACGCGCGGAAAGCCCGTACTGATAGGTATCATCGACGGCGCGGAAATAGCTCGCACCGAGGAAAGAAACCACGTCGCGTCGTGCCAGCTCAGGCGCTTTGAAGACGCGAAAACCGGCAAAGCCGAGATCGGTTTGCCCTTCCAGTTGTCTGGTATCAACGCCAGCATCATTGTATTTAAACAGTTCCGGACGGAAGTGAATCTCCCGCGCCAGATGGGTGCTGGAATCGACGGAGAACATGCGCACGCGACGACGGAAGCCCATCCCAACGTGAAAGAACTGCGCGTCCAGCTGACGGCCTTCGACGTTGTTCCACAGCGATTGCGCGGCATCATACTGAATGCTGTTGTAGGCCTGCGGTGTCAGATTCGCCAGCGTATTGGGCAATGCGCGCGGCGCACCGCCCCACGGTTTCTGCGCGAGATCGTGCGCCATCGATTGCAGCACGGAAAAATCAAAGCGGACGGTTTGTCCGTCCGCAATGTCGGATTCCGCCGCATACGCGGCACGGGTGAAAAGTGATGCAATACCACTGGTACCGCACACGGCGGCCATTGCCATTGAACCTTTAATAAATCGTCTGCGATTCATACCTGAAAGTAAATCCTTCTGGTCATGTGAAGGGTCCCGCGCTGGCGCTCGACAGCGGCAAGAAGATGCATAATTCTGACCGCTCACTCTAGACAAAATTGATTAATAATCCAATTGTTGGCCGCAGATTATCTGAACAAAACGGAAT
>NZ_CP070239.1:3693306-3703229 GCF_016906145.1 Citrobacter sp. MGH 55 | reverse complement strand
TAAATATTTACTGTCGATGAGAACAGACTGATTCCCACGTAAAGTTCCCCGCACAAACTTTCAGCTTTTGCAAAGCTAGTCGAGACTGACGTGCTGGGTCATCACCCGTTTAAAGAGCGCAAGTCGCGCCCGCATAAACCGGTTCTCCACCTTAAAACCAGCAAACTTATTCAGCCCAATACGTAACAACCGATCGCGGCCCTGAATACAGGCCGGCCAACGGACCGGTCCGTGCAGCACATCGCAACTCCGACTGGCATGACGGGCAAAATTGACCCAGTAATCCGCAACGTGGACAGCAAAGGCGAGATCGTTTTCGTTCACATAATTTCGTGAAGGTTCAGCGAGCGTTAGAGTATTAAACACGTAAGGCACTTCGTTGCCATGCCAGGCGCCGTTGGCATAGGTGTGATGCTCCGATTCCGCAACGTAATCAAACCAGTACCGCCAGCACGGCTCGCCGACCCGCTGTTGCGCCTGCATCACCACGTAGCCTAATGCCGTAAACGCCATATCCCGACACACCTGCCGTCCCAGTTCTTCATCGCCCTTCACGCCCGGATACAGTAGCTTAATCAGGCCGAGTCCCAGCCTGCGTTCACGACGCAGTTTCTGAATTTGTCCGGCAAGATCGACGCCGAAAACCGCCATCACGCTGGCTTCATCGCTGTTAGAACCAATCATCACCGGCATCGGGTGCTGTCTGGCGGCGAAAAAGACGTCCAGCATCGGTTCCGGCAGTACCGCATCACCGGAGATCGGCGTTGGCGCAATTTTGTACGGTGCGCCCAACGGCCAGAAGGCCTCGGCCGGAATCGCGCGTAGCTGTTCCGCCGTTGCATTCTGCAAACCAAAGTGTTCAGCCAGCGCAACGCCGTTTTCCAGCGCGATTTCACGAGGCGTGTCCGGCAACGTGTAGCCGCTCTGCACAATCGCTTTATGAAACAACCCTTTTCCGCGCGGCGAAGCCAGCAGCGAGAGTACGCTGCGCGCCCCGGCCGACTCACCAAACAGCGTCACGTTTTGCGGATCGCCGCCGAACGCAGCGATGTTTTCCTGTACCCAGCGCAGCGCCGCTATCTGGTCGAGCAAAGCAAAGTTATTGAGAGCCTCGCCCTCTTCGCCTTCCAGTGCCGGATGAGCAAAAAAGCCGAGGTGACCGAGACGATAGTTGACGGTCACGACAACCACGTTGCGCTTTGCCAGCGCAACGCCGTCATAAGGCGGCAGACTACCTGCGCCAATGGTGTAGCCGCCGCCGTGCAGCCAGACCATCACCGGAAGCGGCTGATGACGTTCCGCCGGAGACCAGACGTTGAGATAGAGACAATCTTCAGAAAATGCGCCGGGATCGCCGCCGCCCAACTCTTTGCAGTACTCAATGTCCTGCCAGCTGGCGCTGGAGAAGGTATTGGCGTCACGAATCCCGGACCAGGGAGTAACCGGCTGCGGCGCGCGCCAACGCCATTTCCCCGTTGGTGGCGCGGCGTAAGGAATACCGCGCCAAAGGTGGATGTCGTCCTGGACGACACCCATTAGCTGTCCCTGTACGGTTTGAATCAGTGGAATACCAGGTTTGATCATGTCCATATTTACCCGTTAATCGCAGATCCCTACAGGATACCTGGATTAAAGCAGGCCGCAACGCCGTTTGCTGCGTTCTTCCGCTTCCTGATACAACACAAACTCGTCAAACACCGGACACCCCAGCGCCTGTTCAAAGGCCTCGCGGCTGGCATTGCCATGACTGCGCGCCTGCGTTTCGTTACCGAGATTCGACTGAAAAATCCCCGCCGCGCTGACTGGCAGGAAATCTTCATAGGTGATGGGCTGCGCCTGCACCCAGCCACGTTCAATGTGCGGTTGCGGATCGTCGCCAGGATGAATCGCATTGCGGTGCGCTTCGCCTGACGGCGTCAGACGATAGCGGAACCAGGCCAGTCCCTGTTGGCGCAGCAGGAATTCGCTGTCCGGAAATGCGTTAAACACCTCCTGCAAATGCAGTTGATGCGTCAGGTTGTCTTTCCCGGTACCGGCATTGCGCAGTAATTCATCGTATAGCTGACGCCCCTTTATCGTCAGCGCCACGCCGCGTTGTTCAATCTCGCCGAAGCGGGCCGTATGTGTCCCCTGCATTTCGCCAGCAAACAGCACCGGTTCTTCCAGCGCTTTGAAGCTGGTCTGGCGCAGCAGAATCGGCACCTCACGGCGCGGCGGGCCTTCGATAAGGACTTTCGGTTCAATGCCGCATTCCGGCATCATCGACTGCACCCGGTCGATATCCAGCGTTCTGGGTGTCAGATGATTAATGTGACAGCCCGGGAAACAGACCACATCGGCGATCAGGCGATGTTCGTTATGCAGCGCATGATAGGTTTGTTCATCCACGGTGGCGTGGCGATGCCAGCGAAACGTTTCCAGCGCTTCTTTCACGAACTCGCGAGCCTGCGTCGCGTTAAACCCCTTCTGACTCTCCCAGACGTCGAGCAGTTCGCGACAGCGTGGCGTAAAGATATCGCGCTGCGCGAGGATCTCCGCCGCACGCTGGCGGAGCGACGCGTTTTCAATCAGTTCAAGTCGCAGTAAGGAGGTAAAGACGCGAAACGGATTTCGCGACAGCGATGCATCGTCAATGGGACGAAATGCCGTTGAATGTACCGGCACCCCGGCCTGAGAGAGATCGTAATAGCTGACCGGAAACATCCCCATGATCGCAAACATGCGTCGCAGCGTGGACAGTTCGTCTGCCGTTCCGACACGAATTGCGCCATGACGCTCCACGTTGAGGCGCGCCAGTTCATCTGCATTGGCCAGTTTTTCATGCAGCGTGGGGTTATTTTCGAGAACTGCCAGATTCACGTCAGCCACAAGTTCCAGTAACGTGCCGTATTGCGGAACTTCCTGCTGGTACATTGCTGACATTGCCTGCGAAAAATGTTCCCGAATCTCATCTGCCGTGATGGTGTTCGCCATAATGTCATGCCTCCAGTGAATGTTACCTGGAGTGTAGGAAACACCATTCACTCTGGGGAGAAGAATTTACAAAGTGTGATCTCACCTGAATTCGCTCTGCATCAGTCCTTGCGCCATGGCATAGCCACTGGTTATGAAATAATCGACATAAATTCACTTTTAATTAACAACGCATTTACACACACTGTCTCAGGTCATCATAAAACAATAAATCTCTTCCCTGTACCGGAGTCCGCTATGCGTGAAAAAGTGTCCTCTCGCGAGGTGATCCATCGCGACTATAACAGCCATCCGCCCGCCTTCGCCCCCGGCTATAAGACCAGCGTTCTGCGCTCGCCGCGCAACACGCTGATCTCTTTGCAGAATTCATTGTCTGAAATCACCGGGCCGGTATTCAGCGATAACGATCTTGGCCCGCTGGATAACGACCTGATTATGAATTACGCCAAAGACGGCCTGCCGATTGGCGAACGGATTATCGTCCACGGTTACGTGCGCGACGGTTTTGGCCGCCCAATGAGAAATACACTCGTCGAAGTCTGGCAGGCCAATGCCGGTGGTCGCTATCGTCATAAAAAAGACCAGTATCTCGCGCCGATTGATCCTAATTTTGGCGGCTGCGGACGGGTATTAACCGATGAGAACGGCTATTACTTTTTCCGTACCATCAAACCCGGCCCTTACCCGTGGCGCAATCAGGTCAGTGACTGGCGTCCCTCGCATATTCACTTTTCACTCTCCGGCGAGGCCTTTGCCCAACGGTTGATTACGCAAATGTATTTTGAAGGCGACCCGTTGATCAAACAGTGCCCAATTGTGAAAACTATCAATAACGATGATGCGATCCGCACATTGATTGCCGAACTGGATACCCACGCCGCCGTACCGCTCGACTGCCTGGCATATCGTTTTGACCTCGTACTTCGCGGACAGCGCGCTACGTTGTTTGAAAACCGCACTCAGGGAGGCGCGCAATGAAAGAGTATTTGCAGGAAACCGCCTCGCAGACGGCGGGACCGTATGTGCACATTGGGCTTGCGCCTGACGCCGCTGGATTTCACATCTTTGAGAAAAACTTCAGCTCCACGCTGACCAATAGCCATACCGAAGGCGAACGTATTGTGATCGAGGGACGGGTAATTGATGGTTCCGGTACGCCGGTGCGCGATGTGCTGCTGGAGATCTGGCAGGCCAACGCCCATGGACGCTACAACCATCCGGCTGACCGTCAGGAAGATAAGCCGCTCGACGCGGACTTTCGCGGCTGGGGACGAACCTGTTCAGACTTCGACAGCGGCGTGTGGCGTTTCGATACCATTAAGCCGGGCTGTGTTGTGGGACGCGATGGCCGCCTGATGGCCCCCCACGTTAATCTGTGGATCGTCGCGCGCGGCATCAACATTGGCCTGAACACCCGTCTCTATTTTGCGGATGAGCAAGAAGCCAATCAGCGCGATCCGGTGCTCAATCTGATCGAATGGGAAGTTCGCCGTCAGACCCTGATTGCCCGCCGCGAACAGCGTGGTAGCGAGATCGTCTATATCTTCGATATTCACCTGCAAGGAGAAAACGAAACCGTCTTTTTCGACGTTTGATGAAGAGAACGGGCTGAATCTCTCAGCCCGTTTTGTCAGGCCTGGTCAACTTTCGCAACATGGCTTTCCAGCCACGGCAGCATCTGTTTCTTGCGGCTCAACATTCCCTCTACCGTCACCGGTTGTGCCAGTTCAAGTTGGCGCGGGCCGGCAAACCAGAGTTGCGAATTGCCAGCGTTGATATCCGTCAACATCAGCACCACCAAATCCGCCCCGCTGCGGGTCGCATAATCGGCCATCTCTTGACGCAGGGCATCCATCACGTCGGCGACCTGGCTCAATGCATACAGTTCGATCTGCGCAACGCTCACCTGCTGACCCTTGATGGTGAAACGCTTGATATCTTTTTGCAGCAGTTCACTGGCGCTTAATCCTTCAACGCGGGTTTTGGCACTCAGCAGGTCAGCGCTGAACGCCGTCAGTTCAACCCCGGCACGCGTTGTCAGTGCCTCAACGGCCAGACGGTCATCCGCCGTGGTGGTTGGCGAGCGAAGCGTGACAGTGTCACTCAATATTGCGCCCAATAGTAATAGCGCCTGCACAGACGTTATCTGCGCCCTGTCCTCCGGACTCATCAGTTGCCATAGCAGCGTGGCGCTGCTGCCCACTGGCTTTATCCACACTTCTGGCGGCAAACGGGTCACCAGTCCACCCAGACGGTGATGATCGATAATACCCACGATATTGCTCGCCATAAGGGTTTCCGGTCCCTGCGCTGGCTCGGTGAAATCCACCAGCCAGACGTCGAGGTCTGTCAGCGGCATCGTCAGTAACGGCGGCATGTCCAGCCCCGCACGCTCAAACAGAAATTGGGTTTCGCGATTGGGTTCACCCAGGCGCCAGGCCGAGGCCTGACGTCCGCGCATGTTCAACCAGCGGGCAGCCATAAAAGCGGTGCAAATGGCGTCACTGTCCGGATTCAGGTGGCCTACGACATGGATCATTTTCGCCTCCGAAGAGAAAGTGCTGTTACTTAAATAAGTTAAATGTTAATAATATTTTGCAATCAAGTTATCAAAAACAAACAACTTTACTTGTCACCGGCATCGCTCTGTTCTTAACATCGCTTATGGAAAAAAATAGTCTGTTCAGTCAGCGCATCCGATTGCGCCATCTTCATACATTTGTCGCTGTCGCTCAACAAGGAACCCTGGGGCGCGCAGCCGAAACCCTTAACCTCAGCCAGCCTGCGCTTTCCAAAACGCTTAACGAACTGGAGCAACTGACCGGCACCCGCCTCTTTGAGCGCGGACGGCTCGGGGCGCAACTGACGTTACCTGGCGAGCAGTTTTTAACCCATGCGGTGAAAGTGCTAGATGCGCTCAACACCGCCGGGCAGGCGCTGAACCGTAAAGAAGGTCTTAACAATGATGTGGTAAGAATAGGCGCGCTACCGACTGCCGCGCTGGGTATTCTTCCGTCGGTCATCGGTCAGTTTCATCAGCAGCAAAAAGAGACCACGCTGCAGGTGGCAACGATGAACAACACTATGCTGCTGGCGGGCCTGAAATCCGGCGAGCTCGACATCGGCATTGGCCGGATGTCCGATCCGGAATTGATGAGCGGCCTTAATTATGAGCTGCTGTTTCTCGAGTCCTTAAAGCTGGTCGTGCGTCCGAATCACCCACTATTGCAGGAAAACGTGACGCTGAGTCGAGTGATGGAGTGGCCCGTGGTTGTTTCGCCCAAAGGCACAGTACCGCGGCAGAATGCCGAGACGCTGTTGCAAAGCCAGGGTTGTAAGATGCCAACCGGCTGCATTGAGACGCTCTCCGCCTCGCTGTCGCGCCAGTTAACGGTTGATTATAACTACGTCTGGTTTGTGCCATCTGGCGCAGTAAAAGAGGATTTGCGCCAGGCGACGCTGGTTTCGCTACCCGTGCCCACACAGGGCGCAGGTGAGCCGATCGGTATTCTCACCCGAGTGGATTCACCGCTCTCTTCCGGCGCGCAACGCTTAATTGCCGCTATCCGTAAATCGATGCCGTTATAACAATCCGGATGAGGCGCCTTTTCGCCTTCATCCGGTAATGGCGCTTAGAAGGTTTCCCAGTTATCCCCGTGATCGGTAACCGGCTGTGTCAGAGGCTGAACGGGGGTGTTTGTTGTCGGTACGCGTTTGCTCGTGGGTCCACCCTGTAAGCGAAACGTCCCCACCGCCTCCGTCAGTCGTGCCGCCTGCTCTTCCAGCGACGCCGCTGCCGCAGAGGCCTCTTCCACCAGCGATGCGTTCTGCTGAGTCACTTTGTCCATCTCAGAGATGGCCTGGCTGACCTGCACGATCCCACGGCTCTGCTCGTCCGACGCCGCGGCGATTTCCAGCATGATATCAGTGACGCGTTTTACCGCCTCCACGATGTCGGTCATCGTGTTCCCCGCCGCGACCACTTCACCAGAACCTTGATCGATGAGACGGACGGATTCGCTGATAAGCCCTTCAATCTCTTTCGCTGCCTGGGCACTGCGGCTGGCCAGCGTGCGGACCTCACTGGCGACCACGGCGAATCCACGCCCTTGCTCACCGGCACGCGCGGCTTCAACCGCGGCGTTCAACGCCAGAATATTGGTCTGGAAAGCGATGCTGTTGATAACCGCAGTGATCTCAGAGATTTTCTTCGAACTGGTCGAAATATTGCCCATCGTCTGGACCACGCCGGAAACCATCTGCCCGCCACGACTGGCTTTGCCGGACGCGTCTTCCGCCAGTTTGCTGGCGTGGTGTGCGTTATCGGCGTTTTGCTTCACCGTCGCGGTCAACTCTTCCATGCTGGCCGCCGTCTGTTCGATCGCCGCCGCCTGTTCTTCGGTGCGTGACGACAAGTCGGTATTGCCCGCCGAGATTTCGCTGGTACCGCGATAAATCTCTTCTGCCCCCTGACGCACCGAACCGACCGTTTGCACCAGCGAACGCTGCATTTGTTGCAGGTGGCGGCTCAGTCGCCCAATCTCGCTACGCCCGGTAGGTTCATCCTGCATGGTGAGATCACCGGCGGCAATTTGCTCAATACGCTGCGCGGCATGCTGCAACGGCTGAATGACGGTACGACGCAGAACAATAAACGTCATCAGCGTCAGCACCAGTGCCAGACCAAAAGCGGCAATCATGAATATCATGCCCAGTTGGGTGCGCTGATGAGCCTGTTCGCTTAACTGGTTAGCGCGCGCCATGCGCAGTTCAATTGCCTTCAACAGGACCTTATTGTAACTGGCATCCAGTTGTCTTGCGTGTTCGCTTTCGTGGTTGATGATCGCTTCGAACATGCCGTTTCTGGCGTACTTGAGCATCGGTTGCATTCCCGCTATATAGGCTTTGAAACTGCTCTCCAGTTCGCCATCCAACGCTTCATCCGCAGGGGTTTTCACCTTGCGCGCCATGTAAATAGTAAACCCTTCTTCAGACTGCTTAATACGCTTTTCCGCCGCCGCAATGTTGGCTTTCATGTCATCCATTTCAGCAATTCGGCTCGCCGCGCCGGCATGAATCATGTTGATTCGCGCGGTACGCAGGTGGTTCGAACTGTTCGATAATCCCATGCGGACCTGGATCTCATCTGTCACATCCCGCTGATCGCGGTCAGCCTGCATGAGAAAGTAGCCCGCCAGACCGGAGCTCAGCGCGAACAGTAAAAGGATGCCACCGAGAATGGAGGAAAACAGCGGAACCAGCCTGATGTGATGCAGAAAGCCCAGCTTATGTGGTGCTTGCATCGATGATGTGTTGTCCATGACCGTCGACTCTCTTGTAGGATTAATGCGTAATACGCGCCCGTAAGATAGTCATCGGCATTCCGCGAATTTTACTTACCGGGAAAAGCGCCGTTTTCGTCACAGTTTGACAACATTTATGTTAAAAAATGGAAAGCGCCAGCGGTGATTTCCGCTGGCGGATGAATCAGTTATCGCCGAAATGGATAACGGTACGGATGGATTTACCTTCGTGCATCAGGTCAAACGCGTCGTTGATTTGCTCCAGCGGCAAACGATGGGTAATGAACGGATCCAACTGGATTTTCCCGGCCATTGCCTCTTCCACCATGCCCGGTAACTGGGTGCGCCCTTTGACGCCGCCAAACGCGGAACCGCGCCAGACCCGGCCTGTCACCAGCTGGAACGGACGCGTTTTAATCTCCTGGCCCGCCCCGGCAACACCAATGATGATGCTCTCGCCCCATCCTTTATGGCAGCATTCCAGCGCCGCACGCATCACGTCGACGTTACCGATACATTCGAAGCTAAAGTCGACACCACCGTCGGTGAGCTCAACAATCACCTCCTGGATCGGTTTGTCATAATCTTTCGGGTTAATGAAGTCGGTTGCGCCCATTTCACCCGCCAGTTTGAATTTTTCCGGGTTGGTATCGACAGCAATAATACGCCCTGCTTTCGCCTGTACAGCGCCCTGAATCACCGCCAGGCCGATCCCGCCAAGGCCAAACACGGCAACGGTATCGCCCTCTTTGACTTTCGCGGTGTTATGCACGGCACCTATGCCCGTAGTGACGCCACACCCCAGCAGACAAACCTTATCCAGCGGGGCTTGCGGGTTGACTTTCGCCAGTGAGATTTCCGCACATACGGTGTATTCGCTGAAGGTACTGGTACCCATGTAGTGATAGATTGGTTCACCATTGTAAGAAAAACGGGTGGTGCCATCCGGCATCAGACCTTTTCCCTGGGTGGCGCGCACGGCCTGACAGAGGTTGGTCTTCCCGGATTTACAGAATTTGCACTCGCCACATTCGGCGGTATACAGCGGGATAACATGGTCGCCCGGCTTCAGGCTGGTCACGCCTTCGCCGACGTCGACCACTACACCGCCGCCTTCATGTCCCAGTACCGCCGGGAACACACCTTCTGGATCGTCACCAGACAGCGTAAACGCGTCAGTGTGGCAAACGCCAGTGTGGGTAATTTTAACCAGAACTTCGCCTTTTTTCGGCGCTGCGACGTCAATCTCAACAATTTTGAGCGGCTGACCGGGGCCAAACGCGACTGCTGCACGTGATTTCATCTGTCTCTTCCCTTTATTGCGAGGTGATAGGTTTATTTTAGATAAGCGCGAAGAAGGTGGCCGATTTCAGCCATACGCACGGCGCGCTGGTCAGGAGTGGTTTCACCACTCACCAGCTCATCTTTCAGGTGGATCTCAACCATTTCGCCCATTAAACCGTTGGACGCACCGCGAACCGCAGCGATTTGTTGCAGGATAGCCAGGCAAGGTTCGCCAGACTCCAGCGCACGCTCCAGGGCATCCACCTGCCCCCGAATGCGCCGGACGCGAGTCAGAATACGTTTTTTATCTTCAGGTGAATGCGGCATACGCCCCCTTGATACTATAGGGGGGTATAGTAACAG
>NZ_CP070239.1:3614820-3692062 GCF_016906145.1 Citrobacter sp. MGH 55 | reverse complement strand
GCGCGGGAAGCGCTCCCCGCGCCTGTATAATCACGCTAGCTTTTACGCGGCATCATGCGCAGCAGCGTGTTGTCCTTCCAGAAATAGTGGTGCAGTAGCGCGGCAGCGGCATGCAACGCAATCACAAAATAGCCGAGATTGGCCAGCGTGATGTGCCAGGATTTCAGCGTATCCACCAGGTCAAAATTCCCTTCTGCCGCGTGCGGCATCACCAGACCAAAGGCCATCCACGGATTACCGCGGTTGTACATCATCACCATGCCGATCAATGGCAGCGCGATGAACAGCAGATAAATCACCAGGTGTCCAAGATGCGCCAGTCCGGTCATTATCGGCTTCGGTTTGGGCACGATGGGAGGAGCCGGATATTTCAGCCTGATCAGCAGACGCGCCACCATCAGCACCAGAATCGCTATCCCGCTAGAAACGTGAATCATATTAATGAGGGGACGATCGCTGCGAGGAAAAAAGCCCCGAAACTCCATCGCACAGTAAGCGACAATCACCAGTAAAAAGACCAGCCAGTGGATGCCAATCTGCAGGCTTGAGTACTTATTGCCCATAACACTTCCTGAGTAAAAAACAATAAAGCGACAACATAGCGATCTTTCCTTAAAAATTCATTAACTTTTCTACGCCGCATTTCAGACAGTTAGGGTTAACGGCAAGATGTGCGATTGCTCACCCCGGCATCCTGGACTATGCCTGGTAGGGAAAAAAGAATGTCCGCTACATCCTCACAGGAGTTAATCATGAGTAAAATTGGCATTAACGGTTTTGGTCGTATTGGTCGCCTGGTATTGCGTCGGTTACTCGAAGTCAAAAGCGCTGTTGATGTGGTCGCGATCAACGACCTCACCTCCCCTAAAATCCTTGCCTATCTGCTAAAGCATGACTCTAACTATGGTCCGTTCCCCTGGAGCGTGGACTTTACCGAAGACGCGCTGATTGTTGACGGGAAAACGATCGCGGTTTATGCAGAAAAAGACGCCAAGAATATCCCGTGGAAAGCGAAAGGAGCGGAAGTCATTATTGAATGCACCGGCTTTTATACCTCAACTGAAAAGTCTCAGGCGCATATCGATGCTGGCGCGAAAAAAGTGCTGATCTCTGCGCCGGCTGGCGATATGAAGACCATTGTCTACAACGTTAACGATGACACGCTGAATGCCAGTGATGTGATTGTTTCGGTGGCTTCCTGCACCACCAACTGCCTGGCGCCGATGGCGAAAGCGCTGCACGACAATTTTGGTATTAAAGTGGGCACCATGACCACCATTCACGCCTACACCGGCACGCAGTCGCTGGTGGACGGTCCGCGTGGCAAAGATCTGCGCGCATCGCGTGCGGCCGCTGAAAACATCATTCCGCATACCACGGGCGCGGCAAAAGCAATTGGTCTCGTTATTCCGGATCTCAGCGGCAAGCTGAAAGGTCATGCTCAGCGCGTGCCGGTGAAAACCGGTTCTGTCACTGAACTGGTGTCGATTCTGGCTAAGAAAGTGACGGCGGAAGAGGTTAACAACGCGCTGAAGAAAGCCACGCACCACAATGAATCTTTTGGCTATACCGATGAAGAAATTGTCTCCTCAGACGTTATCGGTTCGCACTTTGGTTCTGTGTTTGATGCCACCCAGACCGAAATTACCGAGGTGGGCGATCTGCAACTGGTAAAAACCGTGGCCTGGTACGACAACGAATACGGATTCGTGACGCAACTGATCCGTACCCTTGATAAGTTCGTCAAACTTTAAGCATAAAGGCGGAGTGAAACCTCCGCCCTGCTTTGCCGATCAGGACTGCAAATAAACCACCTGGGTTTGCAGATACTCGTTCAGCCCGTGCTTGCCATCTGCGCCGCCAATCCCCGACTTACGCCAGCCCGCGTGGAAGCCCTGCATCGCTTCAAAGTTCTCGCGATTAATATAAGTCTCACCAAATTTCAGCCCGTTAATGGCTTTCATCGCGACGTTGAGATTCTGCGTATAAATAGACGATGTCAGGCCGTAATCACTGTCATTAGCCATCGCGATAGCCTCCTCCAGCGTGTTGAAGACCACCACAGGCAGCACAGGGCCAAAGGTCTCTTCGTGCATGATGGTCATCTCCTGACGAACATCCAACAGCAATGTTGGCGGATAGAAGTAACCTTTGCCCTCAACGGCTTTGCCGCCGAGCGCCACCCGTGCCCCCTCCTGTACCGCCCTCGCCACTTTCTGCTCCACACGTTGCAGGGCCGCGGCATTGATCAGCGGCCCCATGGCGATATCGTTACGCTCGCCTGGATTCCCGAACTGTACCGCTTTCAGGGCTTCGCCCAGGCGGTTCACGAACAGGTCATAAATTCCTTTTTGTACGTAGACACGCTCCGCGCAGTTACAAACCTGTCCGGTATTGATGACCCGAGAATCCACAATCGCTTTGACCGCCAGTTCAAGATCGGCATCATCCATCACAATCGCTGGCGCCTTGCCACCCAACTCCAGGCACACTTTGGTGATATTTTTCGCCGCAGTCGCCATAATCTTTTCACCTGCTGCCACGCTGCCGGTCATGCTGACCATCGCCACTTTCGGGTTACCGGCCAGTTCCTGGCCGACGGTTTCACCACGCCCCAGCACCAGGTTAAACACACCACGCGGCAGACCAATCTCATCAACAATTTTGGCAAACGCAATCGCGTTATTGGGCGTGAATTCGCTGGGTTTAATCACGATGGTGTTCCCGGTCAACAGGGCCGGAGCCAGCTTACGGGCGATCAGGAAGAACGGGAAATTCCACGGCAGGATCCCGGTGGTAACCCCCAGCGCGCGCTTAAACAGCAAGATATTCTCGCCAGGACGATCGCTTTGCAGTATTTCGCCTTCATAACGACGAGCCCACTCCGCCATATAGTCGAGATAGTCGGCAGTAAAAGAGACTTCCACCTCGGCCAGTTGCTGAACTTTTCCTCCTTCAGCCACAATTAAGGCACTGATTTCGCCAGCACGTTCACGGATCCCGGCGGCAATTTTGCGCAGCCAGCCAGCACGAACGATCGCTGGCAGCGCTTCCCACTCAGCCTGCGCACGGTCCGCCGCTGCAATGGCTTTGCGCGCGTCTTCTGCACGACCATCAGGAATACGCGAAATCACCTCTTCCGTCGCCGGGTTGATGACGTCAATCCAGGCATCCTCGTGCCAGGTCACAAACTGTCCATCGATATACATAGGATGTTGTACGGGTACTGACATGCGCTACTCCTGTGATTGAATTGTTTTTAACAAGTGAAACTATTGTTAATAAACATCAATCATGCCTCAGCGATCCCGGCTGGTGTCGTGATTCTGTGAACTGCTTCATAAAAGAGAGGGGTCAGGCTGGGGAGAACGAAAACGCAGGCATTTTTGTTTTGCCCGTTTGAGAGAAAACACTCCCAAACGGGCAGGTGTTAGCGTAACGAACGGTGGTTCATCGCCTCATTCAGCGCCGCATCCTGTTGCAGGATCTGCCACGCGGCCTCGACCTCCGGCGGAAAATCCACATGCACAATGAAGTCACGCCCCCGAGGTCCATAGCCGGTGTCATCATTGCGCAAGCGCGGGATTTCGCCCACCACCAGCGCTAAATAGCGATCGATGCTCCACAGGCCGCCAGGGTCATTAGCAAATACAATATCGTCCTCCTGCTGACACAAAACAGGCGTAAATCCCGGATGGCTCAGCCAGCGCGGTGCGTCCGGATCGTCACGGGTTACCCGGCGAAAGGTCGCTACGGTACGCCGCTGCATCGTAGGATCCTGTACCACAATGGCCGTGTTAATCGGTGTTGCGGCCTGCGCGATCATTTGCGCGCTAAAACGGGCGTTCTCTCCGCAGTTAGTTGACTGATCTTCCAGCCAGATTTTGTCTGCGGGAATGTGCCAGAACTGCCGGGCAATATCCGCCAGGATGGCGGCTTCGGCGCGTCCGGTCGTCTGGATCGTGTTGTAACGGGGATGTTGGGCAACGGCGGCATACAGGAAGGTCGTGGAGTGACCAATCCCACCAGCGATCAGCAGCGGAACCTCTTGCTGTTGGGCTATCTGGCAGGCCGCGTCAATTGTCGGGATGACGGCATTGCCCGCCAGTACCACACAGTCTGCCGGGTAAGCAGGCCCGCCGCAGAAATCATCCTGCGCCAGCCACTGCCCCACCGTATTGATCGCCTCAAGGGTGGTGGCGGAAAGTCTCGGGAACGGTTGCATCATTAAGCTCCTCCTCTTATTTCAGCAGAGTACCGCACCCACGCTGAATAAACAGTAGATCTCTCTGAAAGGCTGATGATTGATATTTCGACGCTTTTTTTGTCATCTCAGTGAAATAACACAAAACGTCTAAAAATCGGGCGGTTGCACCTGCACATTATCCTGTTTAATTATCAGAATATGAATAATTAACGTCATTTATTCTGCAATTACAGAAATTCATCCTGGCAAAATGCTCTCTTTTTAGCCCATTACGGCGTACCTCCTCTTGTTAAATGTTACTAACACACCTAGTTTGATTAACAATTTCACAACCTTTTAACGTAACAGGTTGCACCTGCCGCACTGCCAGGTGACACCTTTTTTGTTCTCTGGCGGAGGTTTACAGTTAATGACGACCCATGAAAGCAGTACGGTTATTCTGAAGAAAAATAAGAAGGTACTTGTCGCCAGTCTGACCGGCAGTGCGATTGAGTGGTTCGATTACTTTCTGTATGGCACCGCGGCTGCGCTGGTGTTTAACAAGATTTTCTTCCCGATGGTCGACCCGGTAATCGGTCTAATCCTCTCGTACCTCTCCTTCTCGTTGACCTTTTTTATTCGCCCGATTGGCGGGGTAATTTTCGCCCACATCGGCGATCGCATCGGGCGTAAGAAAACGCTGGTGCTGACGCTTTCCCTGATGGGCGGCGCGACGGTGATGATCGGTCTACTGCCCACCTATGAGATGATCGGTATCTGGGCCCCCATTCTGCTTATCCTGATGCGCATCATTCAGGGGATGGGCATTGGTGGCGAATGGGGTGGCGCACTCCTGCTGGCCTATGAATACGCGCCGGAAAAACGCAAAGGCTTCTTCGGCAGTATTCCCCAGGCGGGCGTGACCATTGGCATGCTGATGGCGACGTTTATCGTCTCGCTGATGACCCTGTTTAGCGAGGAAGATTTCCTCTCCTGGGGCTGGCGTATTCCCTTTCTGCTGAGCTCCGTGCTGGTGCTGTTAGGACTGTGGATCCGTCGGGATATCGATGAAACGCCAGACTTTAAGAAGGTCAAAGCGACGGGTCAGGTTGCCAAAGCGCCGCTGCGGGATACGCTGACTCGTCACTGGCGTGAAGTGCTGATTGCCGCAGGTTTGAAGGTGGTGGAAACCGCGCCGTTCTACATTTTCTCAACGTTTGTGGTCAGCTATGCCACCAGCACACTGAGTTATCAGAAGTCCCAGGTGCTGGAAGCCGTCACCGTGGGTGCACTGATTGCTACGGTGATGATCCCGCTGATGGGGCTGCTGTCGGACAAAATTGGCCGCAAACGGATGTATGCCATTAGCGTCACCCTGCTTGGCCTGTTTATCGTGCCATGGTTCCTGTTGCTCAATACCGGTACTACCTGGGGCATTATGCTGGCGACAATTGTGATGTTCGGCGTGCTGTGGGCGCCAGTGACGGCGGTACTGGGGACATTGTGCTCGGAAATTTTCAGCGCTAACGTTCGCTACACCGGCATCACCCTCGGTTACCAGATTGGCGCAGCGCTGGCGGGCGGTACCGCTCCCCTCATCGCTACCGGGTTGCTGGCAAAATATGACGGCGACTGGGTGCCCGTGGCGTGGTATCTGCTTACCACCGTGGCGATATCCCTGGTTGCCATTTTCTTTGCCAGTCGGGTGAAACATAGCCCGGCGATCAACGCTCAGCCTAACGAATTGTAATCTCTTCGCGGCCAGATCCTCTGGCCGCTTCTGTAACAATACGGTACAGACTCGAACGTCTCACCTGCGTCCGATGGCGCTGCGCTTATCGGGCCTACGGACAGTATATTGCCATCCGGTACTGAATTACCCGCTAATCTGTTCCATCGCCTGCAGGATACGTTTATTCGAAATGGGATACGGCGTCCCCAGCTGTTGAGCAAAATAGCTAACCCGTAGCTCCTCAATCATCCAGCGGATCGCTTTCACCTCCTCGTCTTCGCGTCGCGCCGGCGGCAGCTTGTTGAACCACTGCTGCCAGGCCTGCTGTACGCTTTCGACTTTCAGCATCTGCGCGCGATCGCGATGGGGATCAATCGCCAGTTTCTCAAGACGTTTTTCAATCGCCTGCAAGTAACGCAGCGTATCGCCAAGACGACGGAAGCCGTTGCCGGTGACAAATCCGCGATACACCAATCCGCCCATCTGCGCTTTGATGTCGGAAAGCCCCAGCGCCATCGTCATGTCCACGCGCCCCTTCAGGCGTTTATTAATGTTAAAGACGGCGGTCAGGATCTGTTCGACCTGCTTCGCAATCTCCACAACCGTCTCATTCAGCTCGGCGCGAACCTTCTCATGCAGCGCGGCAAAACTCTCTTCCGTCCAGACCGGACCACCGTTAGCATCAATCAGCTTATCCACGCCGCAGGAAATACAGTCGTCAATCAGTTCCAGCACTTTGCCGTACGGGTTGAAGTACAGACCCAGCTTGGCTTTATTCGGCAGCTTCTCGTGCAGATATTTGATCGGCGACGGGATGTTCAACAGCAGCAAACGGCGTAAGCCAGACCACATCGCCTGCTGTTGCTCCAGCGGATTATCAAACAGTTTGATCGCCACGCTGTCGCGCTCATCCACCAGCGCAGGCCACGCTTTGACTTTGTAATTGCCACGTTTTTGCTCGTAGCTTTCCGGCAGTTGCCCAAAACTCCAGATGTGCAACCCACTCTGTTCAATGCCATCATCGGCCACCGCCGAGAGCGTCTCCTGCACTTTTCCTTTCAGCCGGTCTTTTAGCTCCTGTAGCGAGCGCCCTTCCTCCAGCTTCTTGTTTTTATCATCCACCACCCGGAAGGTGATTTTCAGATGATCGGGCACCTGATCCCAGTGCCAGTCCTCGCGGTCAACCGTCACGCCTGTCATCCGACGCAGCTCACGCTCCAGCGCGTCCAGTAGCGGCAGTTCCAGCGGCGTCACGCGGCCTAAAAACGCCTCGGCATAGTTCGGGGCCGGAACAAAGTTACGCCGCACCGGCTTCGGCAGCGATTTAATCAGCGCAATCACCAGTTCGCGACGCAAGCCCGGGATCTGCCATTCAAAACCATTTTCGTCGACCTGATTCAACAACGGCAGCGGAATATGTACCGTCACCCCGTCCGCATCCGCCCCTGGTTCAAACTGATAGCTCAACCGCAGTTTCAGCGAGCCCTGATGCCAGAAGTTCGGGTAATCCAGCTTGCTGATGTTGTCCGCGCCCTCTTTGATCAACATGCTCTTTTCAAAATTGAGCAGGTCCGGCGTCTCGCGGGTGGTCTTCTTCCACCAGTTATCAAAGTGACGGGCAGAAATGACATCATGGCTGATGCGCTGGTCGTAGAACTCGAACAGCGTCTCGTCGTCCACCAGAATGTCGCGGCGACGCGATTTATGCTCCAGTTCTTCCACTTCGGCACGCAGTTTGAGGTTTTCGCGGAAGAAAGCATGACGCGTCTGCCAGTCGCCCTCCACCAGCGCATGGCGGATAAACAGTTCACGGCACAGCGCAGGATCAATCTGGCTGTAGTTCACCTTACGCGCTGCGACGATCGGCAGACCGTAGACGGTCACTTTTTCCGTCGCCATCACCGCGCCCTGCGCCCGCTCCCAGTGCGGTTCACTGTACGAGCGTTTAATCAGATGCTGAGCGACCGGTTCCACCCACTCGGGATCGATGCGTGCTGCAATGCGCCCCCACAGACGGCTGGTTTCCACCAGCTCCGCAACCATTGCCCACTTCGGCGGCTTCTTGAACAAGCCGGAACCGGGGAAAATCGAAAAACGGGCATTACGCGCGCCGGTATATTCCTGCTTATCGGCATCTTTCATGCCAATATGCGACAACAACCCGGTCAGTAGCGCAATATGGATCTCGCGGTATTCCGCCGGTTCGCTGTTCACCGGAATACCCAGCTCTTTTACCACCTGACGCAGTTGGGTGTAGATATCCTGCCACTCACGCACGCGCAGATAGTTCAGATAGTCGGTCCGGCACAGGCGACGAAACGCGTTGGACGACAACGCTTTTTGCTGTTCGCCGAGGTAATTCCACAGATTCACAAACGCAAGGAAATCGGACTCTTTATCGTGGAAGCGACGGTGTTTTTCATCAGACGCCTGCTGTTTGTCCATCGGGCGTTCGCGCGGATCCTGAATCGACAGCGCCGAGGTAATGATCATCGCCTCGCGCACGCAGCCATGTTTTTGCGCTTCCAGCACCATGCGCGCCAGACGCGGATCCACCGGCAACTGGCTCAACTGGCGCCCCAACGGCGTCAGTTTATAGGCCGTCGCCTGTTCATCAGTGGTAATCGCACCCAACTCTTCCAGCAAACGCACGCCGTCCTGAATGTTGCGCTTATCCGGCGCTTCGACAAACGGGAACGCGGCGATATCGCCCAGCCCCAGCGCCGTCATCTGCAAAATGACTGACGCCAGGTTGGTGCGCAGAATCTCCGGGTCGGTAAACTCAGGACGCGACAGGAAATCATCTTCAGAATAAAGACGAATGCAGATGCCTTCGGATACACGACCGCAGCGCCCTTTACGCTGGTTGGCGGAGGCCTGCGATACGGGCTCGATCGGCAAACGCTGTACTTTGGTGCGGTAGCTGTAGCGGCTGATACGCGCCGTACCAGGGTCGATCACATATTTGATCCCCGGTACCGTCAGCGAGGTTTCCGCCACGTTAGTCGCCAGCACAATGCGCCGCCCGCTGTGCGACTGGAAGACGCGGTTCTGTTCGCTATTCGACAGTCGCGCATACAGAGGCAACACTTCCGTATGGCGCAGGTTGAGTTTATTCAGTGCGTCGGCGGTATCGCGGATCTCGCGCTCACCGCTCATGAAGATCAGGATGTCGCCGGGGCTTTCACGCCCCAGCTCATCTACCGCATCGAAAATGGCCTGCAACTGGTCGCGTTCGGTGTCATCGGCCTCTTCGACGATCGGTCGATAGCGGACTTCCACCGGAAAGGTGCGCCCAGACACTTCAATAATCGGCGCATTGTTGAAATGCTTCGAAAAACGCTCCGGATCGATGGTCGCGGAGGTGATGATAATTTTCAGATCCGGACGGCGCGGCAGCAGTTCTTTCAGATAGCCGAGCAGAAAATCGATATTCAGGCTGCGTTCGTGCGCTTCATCGATAATGATGGTGTCATACTGCATCAGCAGACGGTCCTGCTGAATTTCCGCCAGCAGGATACCGTCGGTCATCAGCTTCACCATCGTGTTATCGCTGACGTGATCGTTAAAGCGCACCTTATAACCAATGCACCCGCCCGGCTCTGTCTGCAGCTCTTCCGCGATACGGTTCGCCACCGTTCGCGCCGCCAGACGACGCGGCTGGGTGTGGCCAATCAGCCCTTTCACCCCACGCCCCAGTTCCATACAGATTTTCGGGAGCTGAGTGGTTTTCCCCGAGCCGGTTTCCCCGGCCACGATCACCACCTGATGGTCGCGAACGGCGTCGAGGATCGCCTGTTTTTTCTGACTGACGGGCAGGTTTTCCGGGTAAGTAATCTCTGGTCGCGCCGCTTCACGTAGCACAACTTTACCTGCTGCCTGTTCAATCTCTTTCGCCATCTCCTGGTAAATGGCTTGTTGTGCATCAGGATTTTTAACCTTCTTCACACCGTGCAGGCGGCGCGAAAAGCGCTGCCGATCGCGCAGCATTAAGGAATCTAACTGCTGCTGTAAGGCATGAAACGTGAATTTTTGTTGTTCTGTCATAGCGTTAAAAGGCAGAGCACTGCCTGGTTAAATCTCTTCTCAATGATAGGTATAGAGTACCACATCAGCACATTTTGTGTGTTGTTCAATAAATTCGAACATAGGATTCGATATATTGCGCTTTCTCTGCGACAGGATTGTGAATAAAGTGTCAACAAGCAACGGGGCACAGCCCATTCAAACACCTATAAGGAAACACCCATGAGCAAGGTATTAGTTCTCAAATCCAGTATTCTGGCAGGGTACTCTCAGTCTGGTCAGTTGTCTGATTATTTTGTTGAACAGTGGCGTGAAAAGCACTCTGCTGACGAAATCACCGTCCGTGACCTGGCTGCTAATCCGATCCCGGTACTGGATGGCGAACTGGTGGGTGCCCTGCGCCCGAGCGACGCGCCGTTGACGCCTCGTCAACAGGACGCACTGGCGCTCTCTGATGAACTGATCGCTGAACTGAAAGCACACGACGTGATCGTTATCGCCGCGCCGATGTACAACTTTAACATCCCGACGCAACTGAAAAACTATTTCGATCTGATTGCACGTGCTGGCGTGACGTTCCGCTACACCGAGAAAGGACCGGAAGGTCTGGTGACCGGTAAACGTGCGGTGATCCTCTCCAGCCGTGGCGGTATCCACAAAGACACCCCAACTGACCTGATTGCGCCGTACCTGAAAGTCTTCCTCGGCTTTATCGGCATCACCGATGTGAACTTCGTGTTCGCAGAAGGGATTGCCTACGGCCCTGAAGTAGCGTCTAAAGCGCAGTCTGACGCCAAAGCCGCCATCGATAGCGTGGTTGCAGCGTAAGTTCTCCCCCTCCCGCTCCGGCGGGAGGTTTTTTTATCACTTCGCCTGATAACGCAAATATCCCACCACGCCATTACTCGCACCATCACTCGGATGATTCACCCCGTCAGTGACTTCCACGCAGGCAAAATCAAACGGCGACACATTCTCAATGCATGCCACGTTCACGCCATACTGATCCGGACTGGAACGTCGCTGGTGGAAAGTGTAAATCCCACACACTGAACAGAAAAAGTGCCTTGCTGTGCCGGTATTGAAACGATACTCCGTCAGTTTATCCTGCCCTGAGAGAACCGTTATCCCCATCAACGGCGCAGAAACAACCACCGCACCGCGCATCCGACAAAATGAACAGTTACAACGCCGGATGGTATTGAACCCATCGCTAAGTTGAACGGTAAATTTGACAGCCCCGCAGTGACATTGCGCATTTCGTTTTTCAGTCATGGTCAACCTCCGCCTTATGCCTTTTGCGCAATACTGTCCAGGGTCGCCAGCACTTCCGCTGAAAGTGTCAGATCCCCTGCCGCCATATTTTCATGCAGATGCGTCACCGAAGAGGTACCCGGTATCAGCAAAATATTCGGTGAGCGATGGAGCAACCATGCCAGCGCAACCTGCATTGGCGTTGCATTGAGGCTTGCGGCCACGTCCGAGAGCGTTGAAGACTGTAGCGGCGTAAACCCGCCCAGCGGAAAAAAGGGAACGTAAGCAATGCCGTCTTCCGCCAGCGCGTCGATCAGCGCATCATCCTGACGATGGGCGATATTGTACTCATTTTGCACGCAGACCACCTCTGCGATGCTGCGCGCTTGCGCCACCTGGCTGGCAGTCACATTGCTCAGACCGATGTGTCTGACCAGCCCCTGCTGCTGAAGCTCAGCCAGCACGTTGAAACTCTCTTCAATGGAACCTTCATGCGGGCCGTGACCCTCGCCCAACATAATGCGTAAGTTAACGACATCCAGTACATCCAGACCCAGATTGCGCAGATTATCGTGAACCGCCTGCCTGAGTTCCGCTGGTGAGAATGCCGGTAGCCAGGAGGCATCGTCTCCACGGCGGGCACCGATTTTCGTGACAATCACCAGATCGTCCGGATAAGGATGCAACGCTTCGCGAATGATTTGATTGGTAACGTGCGGACCGTAAAAATCGCTGGTATCAATATGATTGACGCCCAGCGCGATCGCTTCCCGAAGCACCGTCAAGGCAACATGACGATCGCGCGGTGGACCAAAAACCCCAGGCCCCGCCAGTTGCATCGCCCCATACCCTATGCGTTTGACCTGACGGGAACCGAGAGTAAACGTTTCTGTGTTGCCGTGACTTGCCATAACTGCCCCTTCTGCTGAATAGCGCGTAAGAAAACAGAGTATAGAAACTTACCCTGCAAATTATTACGCGTCACCCAACAAAAAGGAAAAACCGCAGACGGCAATGTGGAATGATTATTTCCGCAACCACTTCCCGTTAATGCCCTGGACATATTCTCCTGGTTTCGCCCGCTCGACCAGTTTCTGTCCGGCCATTTTCGCCACTTCATCGACCGGGATGTTATGACTCTCGGCCAACTGTTGGTAGCTGGCGCTGCGTGCTTTGTTGATCTCACTGACCAGCGCCAGCGTCTGCGCATCCTGTTTCAGCGCCACCAGATAACCATTGAACGTTTCACCGACCCGGCCCTGGGTTCTGGCCTCATTTAACGTCAGCGCAAAGGCACTGCCACTCAGCAAACTCAGAATGAGCGCCGCCAGAATAAAGGTTCTTTTCATCATCACCTCAGAACAAGTCGCTGCGGGATTTGAGCAGGCTTTCAACGTCCTTATCCACTTTGATATGAATCTCATGCTCAATTTTGACGTTCATATTAATGGTGATGGGCTCTTTTGGCGCCGCGACTTCAATGCGCGGCGTACAGCCCGTTACGAACCACAGCGGGAGAAGCGCCAGCATGGCTATCATTGTTTTCATTGGGGTTCCTCACATTCCTTGCCTTGTTGACAGGTTTTTTCCGGCAGCGCCGCGTTTTGTTCAAGCCATGCCTGGAGATTGTCGCCAAAGCGCAGACTGCGCCACAGCGTAAAGACATTCTCTTCGTGGGTATAGTTGAGATTCACCGTACCGACCTTGCCATCCACATGGCTGTTGCCACGAATTTGCGCCTGCATCGTCAATACGCCCAGATTGTCCAGATTGATTTTGGTCCATGAATGGGCAATCTCCATATACCGCAACCAGTTGATGGCCGCCCCTGCTGCCATGTTGTCTTTTACCACCGCATCGGCGGTGTCTTTATCGATGCGCAGCGTCATCGGACCCGGATTGGTTAACCAGCCATCTTTGATAATCCATTTCTCATCGTTCAGCCACAGAGGGAGCGCACCGCTCACCGGCCCGGACATGGCAAACTGTTTCGGATTTACTGCGCTGATAAGTTCGCTTGAGGAGATATTTTGCACCCGCACCAGCGCCGGATCGTGCTGCGGCATGCGCAGTTGTTGCATGGAAACCTTACCGCCCAACACATCCACATTCACGTCAGTCAGTAGCAGCGGATCGGCTTCACTCCACGGATAAGCGCCTTCCAGATCGGCGGTGATATTGGTAGCAGTCACCTGGTTGACGACTTCGGCAATGCGTAGCGACACCGGTCCGCGTGTCCCCAGTTGCCACGCGCCCTCACTAAAGCGGAACGGTAATACAAAATCGACGCCGTTGATCTGGTTATCCGGCATCCAGGCGCTGCCTCCTTTCAAGACACCGTGACCACCGGCCTCGAATCCTTGTTCTGCCGCTGCCGAAAACGCTACCTGGGCATACAGTTCGCCCTCACGTAATTTCATTTTCCACTCTGGCGGCACCAGCGGCTGGAACACCTCCAGTGACTGTTTTGGCCACCAGGCCTGGCCACGTAAACGTAAGCCATCCCAACGACCGTTTAACCGCACGGGGCCGATCGCCCCGGCATGCAAATCGCCTTTGAACTGGAAAAAAGTTGGATCGCGCCCCTCCACGCTGAACTTGAGCGTTGAGGGCGGCAAAACGCTGCCGCCGGAGAAATGGGTTTCTCCGGCATCGAACGAGAGCGCCCCACTGAACCGGGGATGTGCCGCATCACGCACCCATTCGACCGGTTTATCCATGATTAAACGGGGTGTTTCAACCTTCATGGTGCCGTACTGAAGCTGGTCAAATCCCGTAGACAAATCGGTCAGCGTGATGGTGTTGTCATGCCACTCACCTTTGCCTGCCACATCCCATTTTGCGTGCATCGGGGTAAAACTGCCCTCGCCCCAGTAGCGCCACTGCCAGCGCCCCGCATCGGGCAGAAAATCATTCGCCAGCCCGTCCAGATGCAGAACGAAATCCCCCATCTGATTCTCATGGGCGCGCAGAATCGCCTGCAATCGTCCGTCCACGCCACGCTGCGTGACCTTCACGCCCGCCAGCGGCCAGCGAATTTCGTCAATATCCAGTGAGTCGATGACCCGTCCTCGCGAGCGCAGCAGCGCGCCTGGTTCAAACGCCAGCTCCGGATCGGTCAGGCTGCCGGTCAACCGGGCAGGTAATCTGGCATAGAAAATCAGATCATCCTGCTTGGCTTCGCCAGTCAGTTGCAGCGGCATCGCGCTGTCGTCCATGCTCAGTTTTCCCGGCCCAAACGAAAGCACGGCGTTCCCTTTCCCCGCCTCCCCCTGGGTCAGCACATTAAACCGTCCGCTGATCACCGCGTTCTCGGTGCCTTCCTGCCAGTTCTCCACCTTCACACCCAGACGCCCGCTGAGGGGAAAACCCTGATAGGGCCACGACCAGCGTCCGTCGCTGATGGTTAACTGCTGACGCGTGAGTTCCCACGGCAGGTCAAGCAGCGGATCGGCATTATCCCGTGCCATTACGATGAGCTGCCCGGCATTCTCACGCCACTCCAGTTCCGCATCGACCAACGATGGCTCCTGCGGCAGACTGAGCGTGGCAACGGTGTGCCCGCTCACCGGCAGTCCATCCGGCACCAGCGGCATCGTGAACTCACCAACCAGTTTGACCGGCGGTTGGCCTTCAAACGCCATGACATCAAGCTCACTTACCGTCAGCGTCTGACCGCGCAACTGCCCCTGAAATTTCACTTTATCGCCCTGATAACGCAGTTGCTGGAGCGAAGGGGTCAGCGAAACGTTCAGTTTGCCCTGCCACACCTGCCAGGGTGAAAGAATAACGTTGTCGATGGTGATCCAGGTATTGGGCAGCATGGACTGCCATTCCGCGAGAGTGCGCGGCGCCGCGGGAGATTGTTCCGTTTGCGGCAGTTTTGCCAGACAGGCAGAATCGAGTTCCAGCGTGCCAATATCCAGTTGCCAACGGCTGGGATGCGACAACCAGGCCTGACTGACCCTGGCCAACTGGCAATCATCAACCAGATAGCGAAGTTCAGGAATATGTAAACCGTGGCGCGTGAATCGGGGACTATCATCCAGTGCAATGCGCGTTCCAACCGGCAGCCAGATGCCCGCCAGCGTCGGAACCCACCACCCCAGCGTCATTACCAGAGTCAACGGCACGAGGATCACGAGTAAGAGAAGCGCCAGAACGGCTTTATATTTACCCTTCATGGGCAGTTAATATCCTGATTTAGCGAAAAATTAAGCCGAATTAGGCCGTTATTGTGTCATGTTTAGTTAACCATGCCCAGATTAAGAATAGATGCTCCAGGATGACACACAAACTTTTCACCATCGTTAAGATCAGAAAGTCAGATAAATTACAGAGACTTATCAGATAAATCTAAAGATTAATAGCGGGTAATAGCCGACAAACTATTGCCCTCTATTCTGCAATCAGGCCCGGATAATGTGAAAGTCAGAGGCCGTAGAAAGTGAGTAAATAGTTCGGTTGAAATGCAGACTGTTACACAGGAACATATTGATATTAATCGATGTTGACGCCATATCAGTCGTATCCTGACGAACAACGGGCTGTTTGTGTCACCGAAACAGAGGTGTGGAGCAGCACTGTCACCTGCTGAAATCTGCAATCGATACACTGAACGAACAATCTATTGATGCTCTAGAATTATTCATTATAGGTATCACTTTCAATAATATTTTATGTTTTGTAAAATAATTTGAATTCGATAATTGTGATTCGATATCACTGGAGAAAGACTTATGAAACTCGCCGTCTACAGTACAAAACAGTACGACAAAAAGTATCTGCAGCAGGTTAACGAAGCCTTTGGTTTTGAACTTGAATTCTTTGATTTTCTGTTGACGGAGAAAACGGCTAAAACCGCTCATGGCTGCGAGGCGGTTTGTATTTTCGTGAACGATGATGGCAGTCGCCCGGTGCTCGAAGAACTGAAAAATCATGGCGTTAAGTACATTGCTTTGCGTTGCGCGGGGTTCAATAACGTCGATCTGGATGCGGCAAAAGAGTTAGGTCTGCAGGTCGTTCGTGTCCCGGCCTATTCTCCGGAAGCCGTCGCGGAACATGCGGTGGGCATGATGATGACGCTGAACCGCCGTATTCATCGCGCTTATCAGCGTACTCGTGATGCTAACTTCTCACTGGAAGGGTTAACCGGCTTCACGATGCACGGAAAAACGGCGGGGGTGATTGGTACCGGGAAGATCGGCATCGCGGCCCTACGTATTCTGAAAGGCTTTGGAATGCGTCTGCTGGCGTTTGATCCGTACCCCAGCGCAGCTGCGCTCGAACTCGGCGTGGAGTATGTTGATTTGCCGACGCTGTTCGCCGAATCCGATGTAATTTCACTGCACTGCCCGTTAACGCCGGAAAACTATCACCTGCTGAACCATGCCGCGTTTGATCAGATGAAAAATGGCGTGATGGTCATCAACACCAGTCGTGGCGCCCTGATCGATTCTCAGGCGGCGATTGAAGCGCTGAAAAATCAGAAAATAGGTTCACTGGGGATGGACGTTTACGAAAACGAGCGCGATCTGTTCTTCGAAGATAAGTCGAACGACGTTATCCAGGATGATGTTTTCCGTCGCCTGTCGGCCTGTCATAACGTCCTGTTTACCGGGCATCAGGCTTTCCTCACCGCTGAAGCGTTGACCAGTATTTCTGAGACTACGCTGCAAAATTTACAGCAGTTAGCGAACGGAGAAACCTGCCCTAACGCCCTGTTCTGAACCGCCGCCTTCCTGTTCGCAGGAGGGCATTTCAGAATTTCCCCAAAGCCACTGGCGATGAAATAGGTATGCTGTCGGTGGCGATTACGTTTAAATGCAGAGAGTTAACATGAAGAAGGTCATAGCGCTGGTTGCGCTGAGCCTGCTGGTTGCAGGTTGTGTAAGCAACGGAAAAGTATCGGTCAGCCGTGAGCAATTACAGCATCACCGCTTTGTGCTGGAGAGCGTAGACGGTAAACCGATCAATGCAAAGGGTCATCCGCTTGAACTGAGTTTTGGCGAAAAGATGATGATTTCGGGCAATATGTGTAATCGCTTCAACGGTCAGGCATCACTTTCTGACGGTGCATTGAAAGTAAAAGAGATGGCGATGACCCGAATGATGTGCGCCGATCCCCAGCTCAACGAGCTGGACAATACCCTCAGCACCATGCTGAAACAGGGCGCACAAGTAGACCTGACCGCCAACCAGCTCACCCTGGCCACAGCGGAACATACGTTAAGCTATAAGCTTGCCGATTTAATGTAGTAATGGGTGCTTAATAGCTACCACAGCTTCCCGCGGCGAGGGATTGTTCACTGCAACGTTTGCCGTTGGGAAGCGCGCACATACCAATTGCCGATCCGTCTAACTGACGGGCAACGGAAAGTGAACCGCCTATCATGGCGCAATTTGCCTCACCGGAACTGGTCATCGATGCTTTTAAACCCGGTGCGACATGCGCTGCTGTCGCCTGCTGAACAGGTTCATTGTCACTGCTGCAAGCCGACAACAATAACGCGGCACATCCTACCCAAAACGCTGCGCGCATTTGACTCCCCTCATATTCTGTAAGCGTAAACAAGCCGCACTAATAATAGGCATCCGAATCCGTCGCGTCGAGAGTCAAAACGCGCAATTATGCGGCCTCGCCGCATTTTATTGCGCTTTTTCCCCTGGATTGGGATCCCATAGGCCTGTTCTGTCGTTATGCGCTCACCCGGCGAGCGGTCAAATAGTGCGCCTGCCAGTACTGATTCGACAAATGTGACATTGTCACGCCTTGCGAGCTGGAGGCATGTATAAAGGAGTCATTGCCGATATAAACGCCAACGTGATGCACGTTCGGCTCCGTCTTAAAAAACACCAGATCGCCGACTTTCAGCTCACGCTGACTGACTCTCTGCCCCATACGACTTTGCTCCTGCGCGGTACGCGGCAAGCGTCTATGGATAACCGAGGCAATAATTCTGCGCGTGAACGCCGAACAATCAATACCATTGCGACTGTCACCTCCCCAGCGGTAATCGGTTCCTCTCCACTGCGCAAATTCACTCATAATGCGATGCTTAAGCTGCGCTTTCTTATTCTGAACAGGCGCTTGTGAAAAGTGCCCTTCAGAATAAGAGAGTGGCGAAAAGGTATTGGCTCCCCAGTTTTTGGTCTGAATTTTCACAAAGGCAAATGACGACGATGAGGCGGAAATAAGTAAAGTAAGTAATAAAATTCGTAACATAACCTAATCAAAACAATTAAATACCTGAACACATCCATACTTTTGGCGCACGAAAAAAGTTATCAATAATGATAAATAAAAGAGTTATTTTTGTTTTAACGTCTATTCACGATAACAAGAGTATCGACCTTCAATAACGCAAAGGTTTACAGGCCCTTCCCGTCCTGAATTGCGCTCAGTATAGGCGCGGGCGGCCTGACACCGAACTTAAAAAGTCTTATTAAGAAATTCACATCATGACGATAATGGCGAGGATAATAAATTCATTAAGGAAATCCTTAAAGAAAATCTCACTCCACTTTTGGACAATATGTTTTTAATATCGCCTGCCTTGCAGGCAATAACCAACTCATAACAAAAAAGCACAATTAAATATACAACCCGGTGTTACCTACCGGGCAATAAAATTGTCATTGTTTTTGCGAGCTTTGTGTCAATTTGTGCACTCGAAAGTGGCACAACTTCTAGGGAATACAGGAAAGTCCTATACTAGAGAAATAACTATCAGGACGCTAAGTGGTTTCCTGCGTCCCTCTTTTTTGCGCAATGTAAGGGTGTCATATGATTACTATTGACGGTAATGGTGCAGTCGCTTCGGTGGCGTTTCGTACCAGTGAAGTTATCGCCATCTACCCCATTACGCCCAGTTCAACGATGGCTGAACAGGCTGACGCCTGGGCAGGCAACGGGCTGAAAAACATCTGGGGAGATACGCCGCGCGTCGTCGAAATGCAGTCGGAAGGCGGTGCAATAGCGACCGTTCACGGTGCGCTGCAAACCGGCGCGCTTGCCACCTCCTTTACCTCTTCACAGGGGTTACTGCTGATGATCCCCACGCTGTACAAACTGGCGGGACAATTAACCCCCTTTGTACTGCATGTCGCCGCCCGTACCGTGGCAACCCACGCGTTGTCGATTTTTGGCGATCATTCAGACGTCATGGCGGTCCGCCAGACCGGCTGCGCCATGCTGTGCGCCGCAAGCGTACAGGAGGCGCAGGACTTCGCGCTGATCTCGCAAATCGCGACCCTGAAAAGCCGGGTTCCCTTTATTCACTTTTTTGATGGTTTCCGCACTTCGCATGAAATCAACAAAATCATCCCGCTGGCAGATGACACGATTCGCGGCCTGATGCCGCAGGCTGAAATTGATGCACATCGCGCCCGGGCGCTCAACCCAGAGCACCCGGTGATCCGCGGCACCTCAGCGAATCCCGATACGTATTTCCAGTCCCGCGAGGCGACCAACCCGTGGTATGACGCGGTATACGATCATGTCGAACAGGCGATGAATGATTTCGCTGCCGCAACCGGTCGTCAGTATCAGCCGTTCGAATATTACGGTCATCCGCAGGCCGAACGGGTCATCATTCTGATGGGTTCTGCTATCGGCACCAGCGAAGAAGTGGTTGACGAACTGCTGACGCGCGGCGAGAAAGTCGGGGTGCTGAAAGTCCGCCTGTTCCGCCCCTTCTCAGCTAAACATCTGCTGCGGGCCTTGCCTGAATCCGTCCGCGCGGTTGCCGTGCTCGATCGCACCAAAGAACCGGGTGCCCAGGCCGAACCCCTGTATCTCGATGTGATGACCGCGCTGGCGGAAGCATTCAACGGCGGTGAGCGTGAAACGTTGCCGCGCATGATTGGCGGCCGTTATGGTCTCTCGTCAAAAGAGTTTGGCCCGGACTGCGTGCTCGCGGTCTTTAATGAACTGTGCCAGGCAAAACCCAAACCGCGCTTCACCGTTGGTATCTACGATGATGTCACCAACCTGTCGTTGCCACTGCCTGATAACACCTTGCCGACGACGGCGAAGCTGGAAGCACTATTTTACGGTCTCGGCAGTGACGGCAGCGTTTCGGCGACCAAGAACAACATCAAGATCATCGGTAATTCAACGCCGTGGTATGCCCAGGGCTACTTCGTGTATGACTCCAAAAAGGCAGGCGGTCTGACGGTGTCTCACCTGCGCGTGAGTGAACAGCCGATCCGCTCTGCTTACCTGATCTCACAGGCCGATTTTGTCGGCTGTCACCAGCTGCAGTTTATCGATAAATACCAGATGGCTGAACGACTGAAGCCTGGTGGTATTTTCCTGCTGAATACGCCGTATCCCGCAGATGAGGTCTGGTCACGCTTGCCACAGGAAGTACAGGCGGTACTGAACCAGAAGAAAGCGCGTTTATACGTCATTAATGCGGCGAAAATCGCCCGTGAATGTGGCCTGGCGGCGCGGATTAACACCGTCATGCAGATGGCGTTTTTTCATCTGACTCAAATTCTGCCGGGCGATAGCGCGCTGGCTGAACTTCAGGGGGCAATTGCCAAAAGTTACAGCAGCAAAGGTCAGGACCTGGTGGAACGCAACTGGCAGGCACTGGCGCTGGCGTGCGAGTCTGTTGCTGAGGTGCCGCTGCAGGCGGTTGATCCGCACAGCGCCCACCGTCCTCCGGTGGTGTCTGACGCCGCGCCTGATTTTGTGAAGACGGTGACCGCGGCAATGCTCGCGGGGCTCGGCGATGCCCTTCCCGTCTCTGCGCTGCCGCCCGACGGCACCTGGCCTATGGGTACCACCCGCTGGGAGAAACGCAACATCGCCGAAGCGATCCCCATCTGGAAAGAGGAGCTTTGCACTCAGTGTAACCACTGCGTTGCGGCCTGCCCGCACTCGGCTATTCGTGCCAAAGTGGTTTCGCCGGAAGCAATGGAGAATGCTCCCGCCAGCCTGCATTCGCTGGATGTGAAATCACGCGATATGCGCGGACAGAAATACGTTCTGCAGGTCGCGCCGGAAGACTGCACTGGCTGTAATCTGTGTGTGGAAGTGTGCCCGGCGAAAGACCGTCAGAATCCGGAAATCAAGGCCATCAATATGATGTCGCGCCTTGAGCACGTCGAAGAAGAGAAAGTGAATTATGACTTTTTCCTCAGCCTGCCGGAAATTGACCGCAATAAACTCGAACGTATCGATATTCGTACCTCTCAGTTGATTACGCCGCTGTTTGAATATTCCGGTGCCTGTTCCGGCTGTGGCGAAACGCCGTATATCAAGTTACTGACCCAACTCTATGGCGACAGAATGCTGATTGCCAACGCCACGGGGTGTTCGTCAATTTACGGTGGGAACCTGCCTTCCACACCGTACACAACCGATGCCAATGGGCGCGGTCCCGCATGGGCAAACTCGCTGTTTGAGGATAACGCAGAGTTCGGTCTGGGCTTTCGTCTGACGGTCGATCAGCATCGCGTACGCGTGCTGCGTCTGCTCGAACAGTTTGCCGACCAGATCCCGGCTGAACTGAATGACGCTTTACATACCGATGCGACTCCTGACGTGCGTCGTGAGCAAGTTGCCGCGCTGCGTCAGCATCTGAAGGATGTCGATGGCGCACGTGAACTGCTCACCGACGCCGATGCGCTGGTTGAAAAATCCATCTGGCTGATCGGCGGCGATGGCTGGGCCTACGATATTGGCTTCGGCGGGCTGGATCATGTAATGAGCCTGACTGAAAACGTCAATATTCTGGTGCTGGATACGCAGTGCTACTCCAACACGGGCGGTCAGGCCTCAAAAGCCACACCGCTTGGCGCGGTAACGAAATTTGGTGAGCACGGCAAACGGAAGGCGCGTAAAGATCTGGGCGTCAGCATGATGATGTACGGTCATGTCTATGTCGCACAGATTTCGCTCGGGGCGCAACTCAACCAGACCGTGAAGGCGATTCAGGAAGCGGAAGCGTATCCTGGTCCGTCGCTGATCATCGCCTACAGCCCGTGTGAAGAACACGGCTATGACCTCGCACTGAGTCACGATCAGATGCGTCAGTTGACGGCGACCGGCTTCTGGCCACTCTACCGCTTTGACCCACGTCGTGCGGATGAAGGCAAATTGCCGCTGGCGCTGGACTCTCGCCCGCCGTCAGATGCGCTGGCAGAGACATTACTCAACGAGCAGCGTTTCCGTCGCCTGAATGCGCAGCAACCAGAAGTGGCAGAGCAGTTATGGAAGGACGCCGCGGCCGATCTGCAAAAGCGCTATGACTTCCTGGCGCAACTGGCCGGTAAAGCGGAGAAGACCAGTACTGACTGATCGGAGGGTTCACGTCGGCCAAAAAAAAGCCCGAACATCCGTTCGGGCTTGTCAATTTCTTTGTCGGCAAATCAGTACGCGTCGCATTGGACCAACAAAAAAGCAGTATGTGACAATAAAGGCATATAACGAACGAAGAATATCGCACTGGATTTATTTTGTATAATTTTTATTTTATATGCTTTATGCAATTATATTCACACCAATTATTGCTATTTCGA
The DNA here is from genome assembly GCF_016906145.1 of Citrobacter sp. MGH 55. Lineage (NCBI taxonomy): Bacteria > Pseudomonadati > Pseudomonadota > Gammaproteobacteria > Enterobacterales > Enterobacteriaceae > Citrobacter > Citrobacter sp. MGH 55. Next base: position 3,669,332 of record NZ_CP070239.1, on the reverse strand, counting down.
TGGAATTATTTATTTAAGGTTTCACTTAAGACGTAACAATTGATACTTATCTCTTTACGGAACTTCTCCTTTAGCATGTTTTTACTCCCCAACAGAGGGAGTGAAAGCCAAATATAAAACTAAAGGATTACTGCGATGAAAAGAAAAGTACTGGCCCTTGTCATCCCTGCCCTGTTAGCAGCAGGCGCAGCACATGCTGCTGAAGTTTATAATAAAGACGGCAACAAATTAGATCTTTATGGCAAAGTTGATGGTCTGCATTATTTCTCTGATAATGCCAACAGTGATGGCGATCAAACTTATGTTCGTATGGGCTTTAAAGGTGAAACACAAATTAATGATCAACTGACCGGTTACGGTCAGTGGGAATATCAGGTTAACGCCAACACCACCGAAGGCGACCACGGCAACAGCTTCACGCGTCTTGCTTTTGCTGGCCTGAAATTTGGTGAATACGGTTCATTCGACTACGGTCGTAACTACGGCGTGATGTATGACGTGGAAGGCTGGACCGATATGCTGCCTGAATTCGGCGGCGACTCCTACACCTATTCCGATAACTTTATGGTAGGTCGCACCAACGGTGTTGCCACTTACCGTAACACGGACTTCTTCGGTCTGGTTAACGGTCTGAACTTCGCACTGCAGTATCAGGGTGCCAACGAAGATCAAATCACCAATGAGCAGGAAGGTACTGGCAACGGCGGCGATCGTACTGTCCAGAACTCCAACGGCGACGGTTTCGGTATCTCGTCGACCTATGACTTCGGAATGGGCGTTAGCTTCGGTGCAGCCTACACCACCTCCGACCGTACCAACGAGCAAGTCAATGCGGGTGGCCGCGTCGCGGGTGGCGATAAGGCAGATGCCTGGACAGCGGGTCTGAAATATGACGCCAACAACATTTATCTGGCTACCATGTACTCTGAAACCCGTAACATGACCCCGTACGGTGATGACGGCGTAGCAAACAAAACCCAGAACTTTGAAGTGACGGCGCAATACCAGTTCGACTTCGGTCTGCGTCCGGCGGTGTCCTTCCTGATGTCAAAAGGTAAAGATCTGACCGGTCAGGGCAATGACGACAGCAAAGATCTGGTGAAATACGCGGATGTTGGCGCGACTTACTACTTCAACAAAAACATGTCCACCTATGTTGATTATAAAATCAACCTGCTGGATAACGACGACAACTTCTATTCTCGTAACAATATTAATACCGATGACGTCGTCGCACTCGGTATGGTCTATCAGTTCTAAGCCCTTCTGCCCGCTGGTAACGGCGGGCTTCTGCCCTTTCCCTCACCGTCATAACCCATTCGTTTTGCCTATAATAAAATGCGATATCACGAAGACTAAAATCCCAGTAGGTTAAATGATATATTCATGGTATGACCTGCCGTCGAGGATGCCGCCATGAACCATCAGCCTGTAAAATCATCACGAATTGCCTCCGTCGGCTATGACGAGAAATCCTCTACGCTTGAAATTCGTTTCTACCAGACCGGTGTTCTGCAATATCGCGGAGTTCCTGCGCATATATACCGAAATTTTCTTTCTGTGGTCTCAAAAGGCCGATTTTATGACGGGGTTATTAAGGGAAAGTACCCGGAAATCAAAAGCAAATAATGTTGAATTGTGATCTTTGTCATTGTACTGAATCGGTGATAAGACGTTACACTTTATAGGGATACTCAAACAGGAGGTTTAATGAACAGAACAATTCTTGTACCTATCGATATTTCAGACTCAGAATTAACTCAACGTGTGATTAATCATGTCGAAGCCGAGGCGAAAATTGACGATGCTCAGGTTCATTTCCTGACCGTCATTCCGTCTCTGCCTTACTATTCTGCACTGGGCCTGGCCTACTCTGCGGAGTTGCCTGCCATGGACGATCTGAAAGCCGAAGCGAAATCTCAACTGGAAGAGATTATCAAGAAGTTCACTATCCCGTCGGACAGAGTGCAGATCCATGTCGTTGAAGGCTCGCCAAAAGATAAGATTCTGGAAATGGCGAAAACACTGCCTGCGGATATGGTGATTATCGCATCCCACCGTCCGGACATTACCACCTATCTGTTAGGGTCGAACGCCGCTGCCGTGGTACGCCATGCAGAGTGTTCCGTTCTGGTCGTACGCTAACATTTTCAGCCCGCACATCGCTGCGGGCTTTTCGTTGTGCCATAACCGGTGTTGCTGATCAATCCACGCCTCAGACGGTGGCCTTTTCTTGCGTCAGACCAGGCACCAGAATCACTTTTCGACACGCCTCTTCACGCTTTTCAAATATTTCGTAACCCCGCGCGGCCTCTTCGAGTGGCATATGGTGAGTCACGATTTCTTCCGGTGTCAGTAGCCCCTGTTCAATGAGACTAAGCAGATCCGGCAGATAAGCATGCACGTGGGTCTGACCCATTTTGAAGGTCAGTCCTTTGTCAAAGGCATCACCAAACATGAATCCATGAATAAAACCGGCATACACGCCAGGGACGCTGACGACCCCACCACGGCGCACAGCGGCGATGCATTGCCGAAGCGCTTTACCGCTGCTGCCTTCAATTTTCAACGTGCTTAGTACGGTTTCTGTCAGACTGCCCTTCGCCTCAAAACCGACAGCATCAATCACCGCATCCACACCGCGATGTCCGGGCGTGTTATCAATGATCCATTCTGCCGGATCGTCGTTTTGATCAAAATTAATCGGGATCGCGCCGTAACGCTGATGCGCAAACTCGAGCCGGTAGTCGTTATGATCAATGATAAAAATATGCTCCGCACCGTTCAGCCGGGCACAGGCGGCGCAGAGTAAACCCACCGGGCCCGCGCCAAAGATAGCCACGCTTGAACCCTGCCTGATGTCGGCATTCTTCACCGCTTGCCACGCTGTTGGCAAAATATCTGACAGAAAAAGCACCTTTTCATCCGGCAATGTCTCCGGCACTTTGAAGGGGCCGGCATTCGCCTTTGGGACGCGGACAAATTCTGCCTGCCCGCCGGGGATCCCGCCGTAGAGATCGCTGTAGCCAAACAGCGCGGCGGGCGGCGTGATGTTTTTACGGTTCAGTGCAGCACCTTTGCCGTTGTTGGTATTTTCACAGGCGGCATATTGATGCAGATGACAGAAAAAGCACTCACCGCAGGCAATGACAAAAGGTATCACCACCCGATCGCCTTTACTGACTGCCGTCACCTCCGGACCGGTCTCCACCACTTCGCCCATAAACTCATGACCAAAAATATCGCCATGATGCGTACCAGGGATTTTGCCGCGGTAAAGATGCAAATCCGATCCGCAAATGGCGGTGGCGGTCACGCGAAGAATAATATCGTCCGGCGCCTCAAGGCCCGGATCGGGCACAGAATCAACGCTAACGTGATGCGGGCCATGATAAGTGAGTGCTTTCATTCACATTTCTCCTGTCGTCATTGGCTGGCAAACAGCGCGTTATAAGGTCCCGGTGCCACCGTCTGAACACCAGACCTGACCGGACGTGTAGCTGTTCTCTGACGCAGCCAGTGTGACATACAGCGGTGCGATCTCCGCCGGTTGACCGGGTCGACCAAGCGGGGACTGCGCGCCAAATTTCTCGATTTTTTCCTGTGGCTGACCTCCGCAGCACTGCAACACCGTCCAGTAGGGACCCGGCGCGACAGCGTTAACCCGAATCCCCTTCGGCGCCAGTTGTTTCGCCAGCGATTTGGTGAAGACGGCGATCGCCGCTTTGGTCTGCGCATAATCCAACAGGATATCGCTCGGTTCGTACGCCTGGACTGAGGTGGTGTTAATGATCACACTGCCCGATGTGAGATGACGAAGTGCAGCCTTCGTAATCCAGAATGTCGCGTAAACATTGGTCTTGAACGTGGCATCAAACGCTTCGGTAGTGAGATCGTCAATTGACTCACAGAATTGCTGGCGCCCCGCGTTATTCACCAGGATATCCAGCCCACCTAACGCATCTACCGCCTGGTTAACCAGCGTCTGGCAGAAGGTTTCATCGCGGATATCACCCGGAATCGCGGCCACGTTCCTGCCTGCTTTTTGAATCAGTTCAACCACTTCACGGGCATCTTCTTCTTCATCAGGTAAATAATTAATTGCCACATCGGCACCTTCCCGCGCATAAGCAATCGCCACCGCGCGACCAATACCGGAATCGCCCCCGGTGATTAAGACTTTCTTGCCGTTAAGCCTGCCGCTCCCTTGATAGCTCTCTTCGCCATGATCGGGACGAGGCTGCATTTTACTGGCAAGTCCTGGAAAAGGTTGTTTTTGGTGCGGAAATGGCGGAGCCGGAAAATGCTCAGAATGCGTTTTATTGGTGATCTGCTTTTGATTATTCTGGTCAGCCATGCGTTTACCTCTCGTTATTTTTCCTACGGACTTTTAAGCGTAGAACAAAATTGGCGAGAAGGTTCTCAAAGACGTCTGAGTGATTAATTTTCGGTCATTCAAACGCCGCCTGTTAATGAATACTGTTTTATTCTGAAGACTATTTTTTTAATCGCCCTGCGCTCAGACAGTTACATACCAACATTTACAAAACCCCCATAAAATAAGCGAGGCGGGTGTTTTCGATAATATATTGAAAAGTAACCCGTCAATTTTTTCTGATTTTTTGTGGAAATTTGACTCCTCGCGGATAGCCGCTAACTTTAAGCCCTGAACAACGACGGATACAAATTACATTTTTGTATCTGACTGACATAACCGATATACAAGAGGTGAGATATGGCAGAGCATCGTGGTGGTTCCGGTAATTTCGCAGAAGACCGTGATAAAGCATCTGAAGCGGGTAAAAAAGGCGGTCAGCACAGCGGCGGGAACTTCAAAAACGATCCGCAGCGTGCATCCGAAGCAGGAAAAAAAGGCGGTCAGAACAGCCATAGTGGCGGACGTAAGTCTGATAACTCCTGATTGTAAGACTGCTTTAGCCGTTAATAAATAAAGTGTCCTGCGGGTCTGTCTGTAGACTCGCAGTTATTTTTTCTGAACCGGGAGAGGATGTTATGAATATGAAAACGCTCGAGGATGTTTTCATCCATTTACTTTCAGACACCTATAGCGCGGAAAAACAATTAACCCGTGGTCTGGCGAAACTGGCCCGCGCGGCCTCTGACGAAAAACTCAGCGCCGCGTTTAATGCGCACCTGGAAGAAACTCAAGGGCAAATTGCGCGTATAGACCAGATAATTGAACAGGAACCGAAGATTAAGATTAAACGCATGAAATGCGTGGCGATGGAAGGCTTAATTGAAGAAGCCAATGAGGTCATCGAAAGTACAGAAAAAAATGAAGTTCGCGATGCTGCATTAATTGCGGCCGCCCAAAAAGTTGAGCACTATGAAATTGCCAGTTACGGCACGCTGGCAACCCTCGCCGAACAGTTGGGCTATCCCGCCGCGGTAAAACTTCTGGCGCAAACGCTTGAAGAAGAAAAAGAAACCGATTTGAAATTAACTGACCTGGCGGTCGGTAATATCAATAAAAGTGCGGAGAAACGATAACCGCGCCCGAGGTTATTGGTTGGTAAGAAAAAACAGTTTTGTTGCGCTCTGCTTATGGCAGCGCTTTGTCATGGGGTAGCATACCGTGCCTGAACTTGATGCTTTTCATCTGGCCCGTTTTCAGTTCGCCTTCACTGTCTCTTTTCACATTCTTTTCCCGGCGATTACCATCGGGCTGGCCAGCTATCTGGTGGTACTGGAAGGAATGTGGCTGCGCACGCACAACAACCTCTGGCGTTCGCTTTACAACTTCTGGCTAAAAATCTTTGCCGTCAATTTTGGCATGGGCGTCGTTTCCGGTCTGGTGATGGCTTACCAGTTCGGCACAAACTGGAGCGGATTTTCCCAGTTTGCCGGCAGTATTACCGGCCCACTGCTGCTTTACGAAGTACTCACCGCCTTCTTCCTGGAGGCGGGTTTTCTGGGCGTGATGCTGTTTGGCTGGAACAGAGTTTCTCCAGCGCTGCATTTTTTCACCACCTGCATGGTGGCACTGGGAACGCTGATGTCCACTTTCTGGATCCTCGCGTCAAACAGCTGGATGCAGACGCCGCAAGGTTTCAGCATTGAAAACGGTCATGTGATCCCGCAGGACTGGATGGCGATCATTTTCAACCCCTCCTTTCCGTATCGTCTGTTCCATATGTCGATCGCCGCCTTCCTGAGTAGCGCGATGTTTGTGGGAGCCTCTGCCGCCTGGCATTTACTTCGCGGCAACGACACGCCGGCCATCCGCAAAATGTTTTCCATGGCGATGTGGATGGCGTTAATCGTCGCGCCGATTCAGGCGGTGGTCGGCGATATGCACGGTCTCAATACCCTTGAGCATCAGCCGGTAAAAATCGCCGCTATCGAAGGCCACTGGGAAAACACACCCGGCGAGGCTACGCCGCTCTTGCTGTTTGGGATGCCGGACATGGAAGAGGAGCGCACAAAATACGGTCTGGAGATCCCGGCGCTGGGTAGTCTGATCCTGACCCACAGTCTGGATAAACAGGTTCCTGCACTGAAGGATTATCCCAAAGAAGATCGCCCTAACTCCCCTGTTGTCTTCTGGTCGTTTCGTATCATGGTGGGCATAGGTTTACTCATGATTGCGCTGGGTCTCTGTAGCGTCTGGCTGCGCTGGCGCCAGCGCCTGTATCAGTCTCGCCCGTTCCTGTGGTTTGCGCTGGGAATGGGCCCTGCCGGACTACTGGCGCTGTTGGCGGGTTGGGTCACGACGGAAGCAGGACGTCAACCGTGGGTGATCTACGGATTCTTACGCACCCGCGATGCGGTGTCATTACACAGCACGATGCAAATGGTCATCAGCTTGCTGGTCTTTATCATCGTCTACGGTGCTGTTTTTGGCGTGGGCTATTACTACATTTTCAGGCTCATTCGCAAAGGTCCGCAACCTGTCAGTGAACTGACGTCACAAACGGATGGCACCCCGGCTCGCCCCCTCTCGGCGGCAGAACCGGTGACGGATGAAGAGGAGAAGGTGTAATGGGTATCGATATCACCGTAATGTGGTTTGTCATCATTATCTTTGCCACCCTGATGTACATCGTGATGGATGGTTTCGATCTGGGCATTGGGATGTTGTTCAGCATGGTTCACGACGCTGGCGAGCGTGACGTGATGGTAAACAGCGTGGCGCCCGTCTGGGACGGTAATGAGACCTGGCTGGTGCTCGGCGGCGCGGGCCTTTTTGGCGCGTTCCCGCTGGCCTATGCGGTGATCACCGACGCACTGGCAATTCCGCTGACAATGATGCTCATCGGCCTGATTTTTCGTGGTGTGGCCTTTGAGTTTCGCTTTAAGGCGACACCTTCCCACCGACCATTCTGGGATTACGCCTTTGCCGGCGGTTCGCTGCTCGCGACATTCAGCCAGGGCATTGTGGTGGGCGCGGTGATTAACGGCTTCGAGGTGACAGAACGCCGTTTTGCGGGTTCAGCACTGGACTGGCTCACCCCCTTCAACATGTTCTGCGGCCTCGGCCTGATCGTCGCCTATCTGCTGCTCGGCACCAGTTGGCTGATTATGAAAAGCGAGGGTTCGCTGCAAGCGCGAATGCGCGTCCTGACCCGTAAAGTCCTCCTCGCCCTGTTGGGGGTTATTGCGGTGGTGAGCGTCTGGACGCCGCTCGGCTGGCCCGCTATCGCCGAACGGTGGTTTACCCTACCCAATTTTTTCTGGTTTGTCCCGGTGCCCATTCTTGTGCTGGTATTGAGCCTGTGGATTTGGCGACTGAGCGCAGAGGTGAACAGCCATGCGCGACCCTTTATTCTGACGCTGGGTTTAATTTTCCTCGGCTTCAGCGGGCTGGGCATCAGCTTATGGCCGCATATTATCCCACCGCATATCACGCTGTGGGAGGCGGCAGCACCGCCTGCCAGTCAACGGTTTATGCTGGTGGGGACCCTGCTGATTATCCCGGTTATTTTGATGTACACCGCCTGGAGCTACTTTGTCTTCCGTGGCAAGGTTTCCGGGGGTGAAGGCTATCATTGAGCGTCAGATCGCAGAGCGTTATTGATCACTGGGGTCAACGCCCCTCCCAGGCAGAGATCTCTTCCAGGAGCACTGCAAGGCTGAAACGGACTGCTTTTTCGATAACATCCTGACACTCACCAGAAAAAAGCTCACGCTTTGTGACAATCTCCCCGCGGAGATTCCACGCAAACCAGACCGTTCCGGCGGGCGTTCCGTCTTCCCCACCGTCCGGACCGGCGTACCCACTGATGGCAATGCTGATATCGGTCCCGGCACGCTCGCGTATGCCCGTGGACATCTCTTTGACCGTCTGTTCGCTCACTGCGGTATATTTTTCCAGCGTACTGGCCTGTACGCCGAGCAGTGTCTGCTTCGCCCTGTCACTGAAGGTAATAACACCAATATCATAAAAGGCGGCGGTATCGGTTTCCGCACAGAGTGCCGTCGCCAGATTACCGCCGGTGCAGGACTCAGCGGTGGTTAACGATAATCCTCGGTCAATGAACACCTTGGCTAGCTGTTTCGTGAGTTCGCCGGTGGTTTTCGCTTCGTTATAGGCTGCTTCATTCATCCTTCTTCTCCTTAGCTTTCATCAGGAATAACGGAAATATGATCATTACGCTCCAGAATGGCGTATTGACTTTTTGCAGGATCCGTAATGCCCTGATTCTGTCGCACCGTGACCAGGCTAATCATCGTCAGCGTCGCACCAGTGACAGAAAATCATTGCCTGACCAGGATTCAGAAGTAAGTTTAAGCCGTTTACCGTCGGACGTGTAAAAGGTGCTGGTATTCGTCGCCGTAATCCGTACCATACGCGACATACTTTTGCCTGTAGGCTACGCTCAACCGAAGCGTTCACGTTTTTTATTGCAAACCCGATGGGGCATGAAACGCGCGCAGGTGATATATGAAATTGACGTAGCCTGAATCGACGTATTGACGACGAGCAGACTGCCAGGCGAAACGCAAAACTGGCACGGTGATACGCGTGTCGTGACATGCCCCTTTCCGGTGTTCGAGACAGTAAATAATGTTAGAAAATCAACAAGCGACGAAGAAAGAACAGTACAACCTGAATAAATTGCAGAAACGTCTGCGCCGTAACGTCGGCGAAGCGATTGCCGATTTCAATATGATTGAAGATGGCGACCGGATCATGGTCTGCCTGTCCGGTGGTAAAGACAGCTACACCATGCTGGAAATTTTGCGCAATCTACAGCAAAGCGCCCCGATTAGCTTTTCGCTGGTTGCCGTTAACCTGGATCAGAAACAACCCGGTTTCCCTGAACACATTCTGCCTGAGTATCTTGAGCAACTGGGCGTTGAGTACAAAATAGTTGAAGAGAACACGTATGGGATCGTGAAAGATAAGATCCCGGAAGGCAAAACCACCTGCTCTCTTTGTTCACGCCTGCGTCGCGGTATTCTGTATCGCACGGCGACGGAGCTGGGTGCGACTAAAATTGCGCTGGGTCACCATCGCGACGACATTCTGCAAACCCTGTTCCTGAATATGTTCTACGGCGGGAAAATGAAAGGGATGCCGCCGAAACTGATGAGCGATGATGGTAAACATATCGTGATCCGCCCACTGGCTTACTGCCGTGAGAAGGATATCGAACGCTTTGCTGAAGCCAAAGGCTTCCCGATCATCCCTTGCAACCTGTGCGGTTCGCAACCAAACCTGCAACGTCAGGTGATTGCCGATATGCTGCGTGACTGGGATAAGCGTTATCCAGGCCGTATTGAAACCATGTTCAGCGCCATGCAGAACGTGGTGCCTTCACACCTGAGCGACATTAACCTGTTCGACTTCAAAGGGATTAAGCACGGTTCTGACGTTATTGATGGCGGCGATCTGGCATTTGATCGTGAAGAGATCCCGCTCCAGCCTGCAGGCTGGCAACCGGAAGAAGATGACAATCAGCTTGATGAACTTCGCCTGAACGTTGTCGAAGTGAAGTAATAGCCATGGGCCGGATCGTTTTCATCTCCGGCCCAACACGGGTTTATTTCAGTAAACGCACCCGACAGGTTTTACCTTTAATCTTCCCATTCTGCAGTTGTTTCCATGCCTTATGCGCGACCGACTGACGGACCGCCACATAGACATGCGCCGGATGCACGGTAATTTTGCCAATGTCCGCGCCATCCAGCCCCATATCTCCGGTTAACGCCCCCAGCACATCGCCTGGACGCATTTTGGCTTTCTTGCCACCGTCGATACACAATGTCATCATTTCAGCGACCAGCGGCGTAACGCTGCGTTGCGTTGGCGCAGGGACCCAGTTAAGGCGGATCTGCAGCATTTCAGAGAGAATATTCGCCCGCTGCGCCTCTTCCGGAGCACAAAAACTGATAGCCAGACCGCTGTTCCCGGCGCGCGCGGTACGGCCAATCCGGTGGACGTGCACCTCCGGATCCCACGCCAGTTCGAAATTCACCACCAGCTCCAGCGATTTGATATCAAGCCCGCGGGCCGCAACATCCGTCGCCACCAGCACCCGCGCGCTGCCGTTGGCAAAACGCACCAGCGTCTGATCGCGGTCTCGCTGTTCGAGATCGCCATGAAGCGCCAGGGCGCTTTGCCCGGCCTCATTGAGCGCATCGCACACCGCCTGACAATCCTTTTTAGTATTACAGAACACCACGCAGGAAGCCGGCTGATGCTGACTGAGCAACGTTTGCAACAGCGGTATCTTACCGTGCGCAGAGGTTTCAAAGAATTGCTGTTCGACGGCGGGGAGCGCATCCACCGTGTCAATTTCGATAGCGAGCGGATTTCGCTGCACGCGACCGCTGATTGCGGCAATCGCTTCCGGCCAGGTGGCCGAAAACAATAGCGTCTGACGCGACGCGGGCGCGAAACGGATCACCTCGTCGATTGCCTCACTGAATCCCATATCCAGCATCCGGTCTGCTTCATCCATCACCAGCGTGGTCAACGCGTCCAGCGAAACGGTACCCTTTTGCAAATGGTCGAGCAAACGACCAGGCGTGGCGACGATAATATGCGGCGCGTGCTGAAGAGAATCGCGCTGTGCTCCGAAGGGTTGTCCACCGCAAAGCGTCAGGATTTTGGTATTCGGTAAGAAACGCGCCAGACGACGTAGTTCACCGGCCACCTGATCCGCCAGTTCGCGCGTCGGACACAGAACCAGCGACTGCGTCTGAAACAGAGTGGCATCAATATGCTGTAACAAACCAAGACCAAATGCTGCCGTTTTACCGCTGCCGGTTTTTGCCTGCACCCGCACATCCTGCCCGGCAAGGATCGCTGGCAGCGCCGCCGCCTGGACAGGGGTCATGGACAGATACCCCAACTCGTTCAGATTCTCGAGCTGGGCGGCGGGTAATACATTCAGGGTAGCAAAAGCAGTCACAATTTAATCTCACGGTAAACGACTCACAGTCGGCAGGCGCGTATCCTCGCAGATCTGCGGCTGTGATGCGACAACTTAATCGGTACTTCGTCGGGGGGCGGGTCGGGCATCGGCTGTGGACGAGGGATCGGATCGGGCACAGGAACGGGATCGGTGGGAACGGGATCCGAGAAATGAATGTCTTGTTGGCGGTGAGTTAACAGATGGAACATTTTTGCCTCCGGGATTTCATTGGCTCCCTTTCAGGGTAGTCGCTGAAAACGTACAGGCAAAAAAAAGCCGACTTATTTAAGTCGGCGTCGTACGAATCAATTGTGCTATGCAGTAATTCAAAAAAGGAAGTAAGACAATATGGAGCGCAACGCCCATCGCTTGACGTTGCATTCACCTGCAAGAGTGATATTGCCCCGAACAGGCGTGCTATTTATTGACTTCGCTCAATCTTAAAGCCGTTTTTAGGCAGAGAAATCTCTTAAAACACCCGTTTTTACAACCATTTACTACGATGCAACCATAAAGTAACACCACCAATCAGAACCACTAACAGAATACAAAAGAGTGAAAAGCCAAATTGCCACCCTCCACCGGGTATGCCGCCGAGATTGACGCCGAACAGTCCGGTCAGAAACGTGCTGGGAAGGAAAACCATCGCCATCAATGACATGGTATAGGTACGTCTTGCCAGCGACTCCTGCATTACCTGGGCAATTTCATCGGCCATAACGCCCGTGCGGGCGATACAGGCATCAATTTCATCCAGCCCCCTACCCAGTCGGTCGGCAATGTCCTGCATCCGGCGTCGCTGATCGTCCGTCATCCACGCCAGACGCTCGCTAGCCAGTCGCGAATAGACATCGCGCTGCGGCGCCATATAGCGGCGCATCACAATCAGTTGTTTTCGTAATAACGCGAGGAAGCCGCGCGGCGGGATTTGCTGATCGAGCAGATTGTCTTCAAGATCGATGATTTTATCGTGTAACTGTTCGATAAATTCGCTGGCGTGATCGGTCAGCGCATCGCATACGTCCACCAGCCAACCGCCGCAGTCAACTGGCCCGGTGCCTTCCTGGAGATCGCTGACGACATCGTCGAGCGCCAGCACCTTCCGCTGACGCGTGGAGACAATTAGCCGTTCATCCATATACAGACGCATCGCCACCAGTTGGTCCGGGCGCTCATCCGTGCTGCCATTGATGCAGCGCAGCGTAATAAGCGTCCCTTCACCCAGACGACTGACGCGTGGACGAAGGCTTTCCCCCGCCAGCGCATCCCTGACATTATTCGGCAGTAGCGGCGTCGTCGCCAGCCATTGCGCGCTGTCCGGATGCGTGTAGTTCAGATGCAGCCAGCAAGGATGCTCACGGCTGATCACATCATCATCTTCCAGCGGTTTCACACCGCCCTTGCCATCCAGCAACCAGGCAAATACTGCATCCGGCACACTAACTTGAGACCCTTTAATGGCTTCCATTTTGCCTCCCATACTTCGCGCTTTTCTGGTTAGTCTAGCTGTCGACGCATGTTAAGCAACCACTCATTCTCCCAATGTGTTATCAGGACTTATGAAAACCCGCGAGCGTAGCGCTTGTGCGCTGAGGGAGAAATCGCTTCTGTTGCATCACTTAAACGGAACTGATGGGTTTTCGACTGGAGATCGACAACTTGTGATTTCAGTACATCCGACGATCCGGATAATTCATCCACCATCAACGCGTTACTTTGAGTAACTTTTTCCAGTTCATTCATTGCCTGGGTTATCTGATTTATTCCTTTTTCCTGTTCCGCCGTGGTGGTTGATATTTCATGCATCAACTGACTTAACTGCCCAGCGCCCTGGACGATTTCCTGCATATTCTTTTCTGTCTCACCCACAACCGTTGCGCCTTGCTGCACATTTTGATGGGTGACGTCGATAAGCCCCCGAATATTTTTTGCGGCTTCGGCACTTCTGTGCGCCAGATTTCGCACCTCCGTCGCCACCACGGAAAATCCTTTTCCCTGCTCACCGGCGCGCGCCGCTTCGACTGCGGCATTCAGGGCCAGAATATTGGTCTGAAACGCAATATCATCAATCAGGGTAATTATTTCTGTCATTTGCTGGGTACAAGTCGTAATCGAATGCATGTTGCTGGCAACCTGAACCATTAATTCGCTGCCTTTGTATGCACATTGCATCGCGCTATTGGCCTGCTGGTTAGCGAGTCGCGTGTGGTCAGCGTTGTTACGCGTGCTGGCGGCCATCTGTTCCATGCTGGCCGCCGTCTGGATTAAAGAGGCAGACTGCTGCTCCGTTTTTACGGATAATTCAGCGCTTCGGGCGGTCAGTTGCTCTGACAACAACAGCGCCGTCTTCGAGGAAAGTCGGATCTCACGTACCAGCGTCGCGATACTGCCGGATAAGCTGTTGATACCCGGAATCAGTCTCCCGGCACAGTTATTACCAAATTCGGGAATATAAACGGCGAGATTTCCCGCTGTCACCTGTTCAATACTTTTCTTTACGGTATTAATGGGCGTGACAAGATATATTGTCATGTAGCACCATAAGGCGAATAGCGCCAACAAAAAAATCACGTTCATTGAAATAATAACCGGTAGCCTGACCGAGTACATTATTTGCACAGTGTTAATCAGGCCAAAGGTAAATAGTAGAAATACGATAATAAATGTTCTGACGCTAATGTGTTTTAACATTTTAAACCTGTTAGAGGTTAATATGGCAGGTCATATTTATATAGCATCAGAAAAGCATATATTCTTCTCGTTCCGCTCTCTGTCCAAACTTCACGCAGAGATCCATAAAATTTACCTTAAAGAAGGATATTGCCGATTAAGTTTACCTTATGCTTATTGTTCATCATGAGGTGAGGCCGCTTTCCCCTACCCTCCCAAGCGATTCTACTGCTTAACAATTAAGTGATACGACACTCATCATTGATGAACGTTTAATCTGGCTTAAATGATTAGATTTCATAACGTGTTAATAAGCGCACTCGTGCTCTTGCCGCTTTTCGCCTCTGGACGTTAATGAGGTGGGCAAAAATTCCAGTAGCTGACCTTTCATTTCTCATGCGAATGGATGAATTCCTGCTAAATTTAACTGCACGACAGACATTCGATGGAAAGCCAGATGTTGCACGTATCATGGGCGCCCGTTTGAATCAGCATCTCGTTTCTTGTTGCGTTCATCGCTGCATTTGTCTCCCTCGACAGCGCGCGCGTGTAAAGTGGCTATTTCTGTGCGGCGAGAATCGGCATTCTGGCGCTTATCGGGCGGTATTACGCTTGGTATGGGGATCTGGTCAATGCATTTCATCGGCATGCTCGCACAATAATTAATAAAAAGAACAGGATTACTGATGATTGCGCACAACCTGAATGCACTGGATTTATTAACACAGCCGGTCTGGATCGTCTCCCCCTGTACCGAAGAATTAGTTTTTGCCAATCGTATCGCCAGAGAGGTGATGCAAGGGTACACCTTCAGCCAACTGCGTAAAGGGGTGTATTCCACCCATGCGCAGAATACGTTGCCGAACTATATTACCGATCTTCGTCGCCAGCGGGATATTGTCGAGATTCTGACGGTGCCCCGTGAAAATCATCAGGCCGCACTCACCTGTCGGTTATCGATTAACGATCTGCCAGGAACCGGTGAAGTCATTCTGTTCGAAGGCATTGATATCCCGGCGGTACAGGGGTTGAAAGCCAGCCGGTCTGCCACCTATCAGCGTAAAAAGCAGGGATTTTATGCCCGATTTTTTCTCACGAACTCCGCCCCGATGCTGCTGATCGATCCGTCAAGAGATGGTCTGATTGTCGACGCCAACCTGGCGGCGCTCAATTTCTACGGCTACAGCCTGGAGGCGATGTGCCAAAAACACACATGGGAAATCAATATGTTGGGTCGCCAGGTTCTGCCTGTTATGCATGAAATTGCGCGACTGCCGGGTGGGCATAAGCCGCTGAATTTTGTCCATAAAATTGCCGATGGCACCACCCGCCATGTGCAAACCTATGCCGGGCCGATTGAAATCTACGGCGACAGACTGATGTTGTGCATCATTCACGATATTACCGAGCAGAAACGTCTTGAACAGGAACTGGAGCGCGCCGCCCTGCATGACGCACTCACCGGACTGCTCAATCGCCGCCAGTTCTATCAACTGACCGAACAGGGGCAGATGCAGCATCTCACCCTTACCCAGGACTACAGCCTGCTGCTCATTGATACCGATCGGTTTAAAAGCATTAATGACCTGTACGGTCACCTGAAAGGCGATGAGGTTCTCTGCGAGCTGGCGCGAAACCTGGAGTCCTGCGCACGCAAAGGGGATTTAGTGTTTCGCTGGGGCGGCGAGGAGTTTGTCCTGTTGTTACCGCGCACGCCGCTGGAGACCGCGTTGCAGTTAGCCGAATCCATCCGCGCGTCGGTCGCGAAAATCGGGCTTCCCGGCCTGCCGCGCTTTACCGTGAGCATTGGCGTGGCACACCGCGAACCGAACGAAAGTATCGATGAACTGTTTAAGCGGATGGATGCTGCGCTTTACCGGGCCAAAAATGATGGCAGAAACCGGGTACTGGCCGCCTGAGAAACCGCGCCCCCGACGACACGCACCGCCGCCGGGGGCCTGATTTACTTCCCGTCGGCGTCGCGCTGGTCAAAAACTTGCTGTGCCAGATGCAATGTCGCATTGGCGGCGGGCAGACCGCAATAAAGTGCCGAATGCATGATCAGCTCTTTCAACTCCTCACGCGTCACGCCGTTGTTGAACGCGGCATTGAGATGCATTTTTAGCTCCGCTTCGCGGTTTAACGCAATCAGCATCGCAATGGTTATCATACTGCGCGTATGCCGATCCAGTCCGGGGCGGCTCCAGATATCGCCCCAGGCATAACGGGTAATAAAGTGTTGAAATTCTTCATTCAGCGGCGTCAGGTTTTGCACCGTCCTGTCAACATGCGCATCGCCCAGAACCGCCCTGCGTACGGCCATTCCCTGCTGATAACGTTCTTCATCCTGCATATTGTCCTCCCAGAAACGATAACAACGCCGCGTTCACCGCACCCGGCGCTTCAATAGTGGATAAATGGGACGCCTTCACCACAGCCAGTACAGAACCGGCAATACGCTGGTGCATAAACTGAGCGTCGTCCACCGTGGTGACGGGGTCATTTTCACCGGCAATCAGCAGCACTGGCCGTGTGATCCCGGCAATTTGCTCACGCAAATCGGCCGTTGCCAGCGCTTCACAGCAGGCGGCGTACCCTTCGGCTGACGACGCGGCGAGTTGCTCACACAATGCGGCGACCGTTTGCGGTGCCGACTGACGAAAAGCAGGGCTGAACCAGCGTTCCGGGGCGCTGGCGGCAATCTCGCGCAGTCCATTCTGACGAACGCTTTGCGCGCGGGCGCGCCAACTCGCCTCGTCGCCTATACGTGCAGCGCTGTTAATCACTGTTACGCTCAGCAATCGTTGCGGCTGATGACAGGCCAGCCACAGCCCGGTGAGTCCTCCCATCGAGATCCCGCAAAAATGCGCTGCCGGGATATCCAGGTGATCGAGTAACGCAATCACATCCTGCCCCAGCCGGGCGAGATCGGTTGGCCCCGCATTCTTCGTCGCGCCATGTCCGTGGGTGTCATAACGCAGCACTCGATATTGCGCGCTCAGTGCCGCAAGCTGTGGCGCCCACATCGCAAGCGTCGTACCGAGAGAATTGGATAGCACTACCACCGGCGCGTCGTCCGGGCCATCAATCTGGTAATTCAGTTCCATGCTGTTGTTCCTCATAACGTGCAAGCACGCGTTGCACAAACTGCGCCGCGCAGCCCGTTGCCGTGCCTGGGTCCAGTAACGCCGCCAGTTGAGATTCATTAAGATGGGCCATCACCTGCGACTCCTCAACGAGTACTGAATGCAGGGAATGACCGCTTGTCACCGCGCGATGGCACAGCCTTTCTATCAGATGATGGGCATCCTGCTTGCCGATAAACGCCGCCAATGCCAGCGTGACCGATTCCGCCATCATCAGGCCCTGAGTGATATCCAGGTTGTCACGCATCTTTTGCGGGAAGACCTGCATATTCAGGACGAGCGGTTGGGTTTCTTCAATTGCGTGCCCGACCAGCATGACGATCTCCGGCAGGACTTCCCATTCAGCCTGCCAGCCGCCGAGCGCACGTTCATGCTGCTGTAACTGACTGTTGTAGAGTGTGGCCATCAGTCCCGGCGTTTTCTGCATGGCAGTGAGGATCGCCGCGCAGCTCACCGGATTTCGCTTGTGCGGCATCGCCGACGATCCGCCCCGACCCGAGACGGCGGGTTCGCTCACTTCCGCCACTTCGGTCTGCATCAGCAGCGCAAAGTCCTGAGCAAACTTACCGAGAGTACCGCCGACACCGGCGTACCATGCCCCCACTTCCAGCAGCCGATCGCGCTGGGTATGCCAGGGCGTATCTGGCAACGTCAACGCCAGTTCCTGCGCGAGCCGCTCTGCCACCGGTAGCGCGTTCTGCCCAAGTGACGCCAGCGTTCCCGCCGCACCGCCAAACTGCAGCACCAGTACACGCGGCAACAACGGTTGCAGGCGTTCCTGCCAGCGCAGCAGCGCATCAAGCGTACCGGCCAGTTTCAGCCCCCAGGTCACCGGCAGCGCCTGCTGCATCCAGGTGCGACCCGGCATGACGGTATGCTGATAGCGATGCGCCTGCTGAGCAAAGACCGCCGTCAATTGGCTCAGCGCACGTTGCGTGTGATTGAGCGCCGCTCGCAATTGCAGGACCAGTCCAGTATCGATCACATCCTGGCTGGTTGCCCCCCAGTGTACGTAACGTGCGGCATCAGGAGCCTCGCGCTTCACTCGCGCGGTTAAGTGTTTCACCAACGGAATGGCCAGATTGCCCGCCGCCCGCGCCGATTCTGCCAGTGCTTGTCGATCAAACTCCTGCGCATGGCAGGCCTGGGTGATAGGCCCGACAGCCGTTGCCGGTATCACACCACAGGCCGCCTGCGCTCGAGCAAGCGCGGCCTCAAAATCGAGCATCCCCTGAAGAAGCTGGATGTCTGAAAATTCTGCCGTGAGCGCCGTTCCGCGCATCAACGGAGTTAGCAAGGTCATTCCTGCTCCTTACACACGTTCAATAATCAATGCGATCCCCTGGCCGACGCCAATGCACATGGTACAGAGTGCATAGCGTCCGCCGGTACGCTGCAACTGGTAAGCGGCAGTCATCGCCAGACGCCCACCTGATGCCCCCAACGGGTGACCGAGGGCAATCGCTCCGCCGTTAGGATTCACCTGCGCGGCATCATCGGGTAGCCCCAAATCACGCATCACCGCCAGTGCCTGCGCGGCAAACGCCTCGTTAAGCTCGATAACATCCATCTGACCAAGCGTTAAGCCCGTCTGCGCCAGTACTTTACGGACCGCTGGCGCCGGGCCAAACCCCATAATTCGCGGGGCGACGCCGGCAGTTGCCACGCCGACAATCCGCGCCAGCGGGTGCAGACTTTGCTGTGCCATCGCCTGCTCGCTGGCGATGAGGAGCGCACAGGCACCGTCGTTAACGCCAGACGCATTGCCCGCCGACACGGTACCGTCAGGACGGACGACCCCTTTCAGCCTGGCGAGCGCCTCCAGCGATGTCGCACGCGGATGTTCATCTTTGCCAAAAAGCAGCGGCTCGCCTCTTTTTTGTGACACTGTCACTGAAATTAACTCTTGTGCGAACAGCCCCTGTTCCTGAGCGGCAGCGGTTCTCAACTGGCTGCGCAGCGCAAACGCATCCTGATCGGCACGCGTTATGCCAAACTCCTGCGCCACGTTTTCCGCCGTTTCCGGCATAGAATCCACGCCATAGCGGGCTTTCATTTGCGCGTTGATAAAGCGCCAGCCAATCGTAGTGTCTTCGATTTTCATGTTGCGGCTGAACGCATTTTCCGCTTTGCCCATCACAAACGGCGCACGTGACATGCTCTCCACACCACCGGCGATCATTAGCTGTGTTTCGCCGCTTTTAATCGCTCTCGCGGCAATACCAATGGCATCGAGACTGGAACCACACAGACGGTTTACCGTACTGCCCGGGACGCTTTCCGGCAACCCGGCCAGCAGCAGCGCCATCCGCGCCACGTTGCGGTTATCTTCTCCCGCCTGATTCGCACAGCCGCAAATCACGTCATCGATCGCCGCAGGATCAAGGCCTGGGTTGCGTTCAAGCAGTGCTTTCAGTGGAATAGCGGCCAGATCGTCGGCCCTGACGTTCGCCAGCGTTCCGCCGAATCGACCAAACGGTGTGCGCACTGCATCGCAGATAAATGCCTGATTCATCATAGTTCCTTATGCGCTTTGCGCCAGCGGTTCACAGCTCAGAGTCACTGGCGTCAGACGTTGCAGTTCCTCAAAAGACAGACCATTGAAAATTTCCCGGACAACCGGTCCCGAATCGGTAATGTCAATCACCGCCAGGTCCGTATAAATGCGGCTGACGCAGCCCATGCCGGTTAAGGGATAGGTACAGTGTTCAACCAGTTTGCACTCGCCGTCGCGGGTCAGATGGTCCATCATCACAAATACCTGACGTGCGCCGATCGCCAGATCCATCGCGCCGCCCACGGCGGGAATGGCGTCCGGCGCGCCGGTGCTCCAGTTGGCGAGATCCCCGGAGGCTGAGACCTGATACGCCCCCAGCACGCAGATATCCAGATGCCCGCCGCGCATCATGGCGAAGGAGTCACCGTGATGGAAATAGCAACCGCCCTGCAACAGCGTGACGTACTCTTTCCCGGCATTAATCAACTCCGGATCTTCTTCCCCTTCCGCCGGTTTTGGCCCCATCCCGAGCAGGCCATTTTCACTGTGCAGGAAAATCTCTTTTTCCGCAGGCAGGTAGTTGGCGATACGGGTTGGTAAACCAATCCCCAGATTGACGTATGCCCCTTCCGGGATATCCTGCGCTACGCGTCTGGCCATTTCGTCACGGGATAATTTCTTCATCGTTTACTCCTTAGGCGCGCAGCGCGGCGTGGGTGAGGTTTTCCAGAGAAAACACGCGCTGGACAAAAATCCCCGGCGTGATGACGTGCTCGGGATCAAGCTCGCCGAGAGGGACAATCTGATTCACCTCCACCACCGTGGTTTGCGCGGCGGTCGCCATGATCGGACCAAAGTTTCGTGCCGCTTTGCGGTACACCAGATTCCCCCAGCGATCGGCCTGATGCGCCTTTATCAGGGCAAAATCGGCGTTAATCGGGTATTCGAGCACATAGTTTTTCCCTTCGATGTGGCGGGTTTCTTTGCCTTCAGCCAGCGGCGTACCGTAGCCTGTTGGCGTATAGATAGCCCCCAGGCCAGCCCCGGCAGCCTGAATGCGCGCCGCCAAATTCCCCTGGGGTACCAGCTCCAGTTCAACCTCGCCACGGCGATACAGGTCATCGAAAATCTGTGAATCCACCTGACGCGGAAAAGAGCAGATCATTTTGCGTACGCGTCTGGCCTTCAACAGTGCCGCGAGACCGACTTCACCGTTACCCGCATTGTTATTGATGATGGTAAGGTCGCGAGCCCCCTGCGCGATGAGCGCATCAATCAATGTGGTGGGTTGTCCGGCCGTACCAAAACCACCAATCATGATGGTCGCACCGTCCGGGATCCCGGCGATGGCCTCCTCCAGCGAAGGCACACTTTTATCAATCATCAGCTCGCTCCTTGTGGTGCGGATTTCGCACATTTTTGCGTTGTTCGCACAAAATGTGACCCACTTAACGAAGTCAGGCAAGGGCGATAATCGAAATATGGTGCGATAATCGAACATCGTTTATGTTTGTACGAAGAATGTGATCCGTGGCGAACAACGAGAGGAAAACAGTGGAAAAACATCCTGATGACCGACTGAACAACGAGACCGATCCGTTTAAGGGCGATCCAAACTATATGGCATCACTGGCACGCGGGCTGGAGGTGATTCAGGCGTTCACGCCGCAGCGACGGGTTATGTCGATATCGCAGATTAGCCAGAAAACCGGGATCCCGCGCGCGGCAGTCAGACGCTGTCTGTATACGCTGGGAAAACTGGGTTTCGTTTATGCCGAAGATGGGAAAAATTTCGAACTGCGTCCGCGGATCCTGGCACTGGGACATGCCTATCTGGCCTCCACTCCGCTGGCTCGCGCCACTCAACCGGTTCTGAAACATCTGAGCGAAATGCTCAATGAATCCTGTTCCATCGCCACCCTCGACGGTGACGATATTTTGTATATCGCCCGCGCCTCCAGCTCACGCATTATGACCATCGATCTGGACATCGGCAGTCGGCTGCCCGCGTGGTCCACCTCAATGGGACGCGTTTTGCTTAGCCATCTTTCTGAGGACAAGCTGAACGACATGCTCGGGCGCATCACCATGATCCGCTACACCTCGCAGACTGTGGATTCCGTCCCCGCCCTGCGCGCCGAACTGAAGAGAGTCCGGCAGCAGGGCTATGCGCTCAACGATCAGGAACTGGAAATGGGGCTGCGGTCCATTGCTGTGCCGCTGATGAACAGCCAGGGTCAGGTCCAGGCGGCGCTGAATGTGGGTGTACATGCCGGACAGGTGACGGCGGACGAGCTGCGCAGCCGCGTACTGCACGAGCTGCAAAAAGCCGCGCAGGAGTTGTCGCTTTTACTGCATTAACGGCTGCGCTTGGCGTGACGTTCCCAGTTTTCCTGCTTCGCCTGTGCGGATTTACGCAACGCCACATAGCACGCTCCGCTGCCGCCGTGATGTGGCAGCGCCGTGCAGTAGGCCTGAACCTCGTCGAATTCGGTCAACCAGCGTGCCAGATAGCTGCGCACGATGTTGGCATGTGAGTTATCGTCTCGCCCTTTACCGTGAATGATCAGCACATTGCGCAGTCCATCGCGTAACGACTGGAGCAGAAAGCTGTACAGCTGTTGACGACAGGCTTCCACTGGCTGACGCAACAGATTGAGGCTCGCCTGCTGGCTGTATTTCCCCGTACGCAGCTTATCGAGTACGCCCTGTTGCAGCCCCTCACGGCGAAACTCTAAAGGTTGCGCCAGCGGGACGATCTCCAGAAAACCGGTGGTGAGAAAATTATCAAGCTGGAGTGTATCAATACGTTGCGGGGTCCGCACATTGCGCACGGGCTGCCAGTGTACGTCGGCGCAACGTTTCAGCGGCTGAACATCCTCCATGGCGTCAAGAAATAACGATTTGTCGTCAAGATTCATGCTGTGTCCTCCCGCTTTTTAAAGGCAGCTACTATCATAGCCGTCCCCCTGGAGGGCGACAACGGTTTACAGATGCTTCCAGTAAACATCCACGTGTCACATACCTTTGCTTTACTAATTAACGCTGGTTTTACTCAGAGTAAAACAGTGCAGCAGTGCCGTTTAATCTGGTTGATTTACCTTAGATTTTCGTGAAATCAATCACTCCAGTTTGCTGGCATAGTTAAACGGTTCTTGCTATAAGACATTACCCGCCACCAGGAATAATAACGGGCATAGATGAAGGATAAACTGCTGTGTGTACTGTAGAGTCTGGCGGATGTCGACAGGCTCTATTTTTTTATCCCAAATCAGGGGTATAGCACTGCTGGCAGTGACCATGATACGTTGATGCCCCACCGACTGCATGCCAACGAGGCAACCGATGCTGACACTACTGGAAGAGAAAATGATGACCCCGCTGGGCCCACTTTGGGTCATTTGCGACGAGCAGTTCAAACTTCGCGCTATCGAGTGGGAACAGTACAGTGAACGCATGGTGCAACTGCTGGATATTCATTACCGCGCACAAGGTTATACCCGTATTAGTGCGACCAATCCGGGCGGTCTGTGCGACAAACTTGCCGACTATTTTGCCGGTAACCTCAGCGCGATCGATACGCTGCCAACCGCCACCGGCGGCACCCCTTTTCAGCGGGAAGTCTGGCAAACCTTGCGCACTATTCCTTGTGGTCAGGTGATGCACTACGGTCAGTTGGCTGAGCAACTGGGACGCCCTGGTGCGGCGCGAGCGGTTGGCGCGGCGAACGGTTCAAATCCGATCAGCATCGTGGTGCCCTGCCACCGCGTGATCGGACGTAACGGCACCATGACCGGTTACGCCGGTGGCGTGCAGCGGAAAGAGTGGTTGTTGCGCCATGAAGGTTACCTGTTGCTGTAGTATCCAGGCAATTCGTGCCTTCTTGCTCACACTTTTACGTAAAGACGCCACAGGGAAAGTAAGGTTTTTCAAAGGGATAGAAATATTTTATTCACACATGTCGGAATTATCCGCTATTGGGGTGACCTCAGACTTACGTGCTCACCAAAAAGATGTTAAAATTGACAAATATCAATTACGGCTTGAGCAGACCTATGATCCCGGAAAAGCGAATTATACGGCGCATTCAGTCTGGCGGTTGTGCTATCCATTGCCAGGATTGCAGTATCAGCCAGCTTTGCATCCCGTTCACACTTAACGAGCATGAGCTTGATCAGCTTGATAATATTATCGAGCGTAAAAAGCCGATCCAGAAAGGCCAGACGCTGTTTAAAGCGGGTGATGAGCTGAAATCGCTCTATGCCATTCGTTCCGGTACGATCAAGAGCTATACCATTACTGAACAAGGCGATGAGCAAATCACCGGCTTCCATCTCGCGGGCGACCTGGTCGGTTTCGACGCGATTGGTAGCGGCCATCATCCGAGTTTTGCGCAGGCACTGGAAACCTCAATGGTTTGTGAAATCCCGTTTGAGACACTTGATGATCTGTCCGGCAAAATGCCTAATCTGCGTCAGCAGATGATGCGTCTGATGAGTGGTGAGATCAAAGGTGACCAGGATATGATCCTGTTGCTGTCGAAGAAAAACGCGGAAGAGCGTCTGGCGGCATTTATCTATAACCTGTCTCGTCGCTTTGCGCAGCGTGGCTTCTCTCCACGTGAATTCCGTCTGACCATGACCCGTGGCGATATCGGTAACTACCTGGGCCTGACCGTTGAAACCATCAGCCGTTTGTTGGGTCGTTTCCAGAAAAGCGGAATGCTGGCGGTGAAAGGGAAATACATCACTATCGAAAACAGTGATGCGCTGGCGGTTCTCGCCGGACACACCCGCAACGTAGCTTAATCTTTCCGCAACCCTTCTGAAACCCTTCTGTCGAATCGTTAAATTTTCCTGATTTATTGATCTGACAGAAGGTTCTTCCCTGTTTCAATTCACATTCTTGGGTTACTCTTTTAGTTACAAACTGCGATGACAGTTGTAAGGAGACCCTGTATGGCTATGTATCAAAACATGCTGGTGGTTATCGATCCGAATCAGGACGATCAACCTGCGTTACGGCGTGCGGTTTATTTGCATCAACGGATTGGTGGCAAAATTAAAGCCTTTTTGCCGATCTATGACTTTTCCTACGAGATGACCACCCTGTTGTCGCCTGATGAGCGTACGGCAATGCGTCAGGGCGTCATTAGTCAGCGGACGGCGTGGATACGCGAACAAGCAAAATACTATATTGAAGCAGGCGTTCCTGTTGAAATTAAAGTGGTCTGGCACAACCGTCCTTTTGAAGCCATTATTCAGGAAGTGATCAGCGGCGGACACGATCTGGTGCTGAAAATGGCGCACCAGCATGACCGACTGGAAGCAGTGATCTTCACTCCTACCGACTGGCATCTGCTGCGTAAATGCCCAAGTCCGGTGTGGATGGTGAAAGATCAACCCTGGCCGGAAGGCGGTAAAGCGCTGGTGGCGGTAAACCTGGCCAGTGAAGAACCCTACCATAATGCGTTGAATGAGAAGCTGGTAAAAGAGACGCTGCAACTCGCCGAACAGGTCAACCATACAGAGGTGCATCTGGTCGGGGCCTACCCTGTCACGCCGATCAACATCGCGATTGAACTGCCGGAATTTGATCCCAGCGTCTACAACGATGCGATTCGCGGTCAGCACCTGCTGGCAATGAAAGCGCTGCGGCAAAAATTCAGTATCGACGAGAAAGTCACACACGTTGAGAAAGGATTACCGGAGGAGGTAATCCCCGATTTGGCGGAACATCTGCAGGCGGGGATTGTGGTTCTGGGTACAGTGGGCCGCACGGGCATTTCCGCTGCCTTCCTGGGGAATACAGCAGAACAGGTCATCGATCATTTGCGTTGTGACCTGCTGGTCATCAAACCCGACCAGTACCAGACGCCCGTTGAGCTTGACGACGAGGAAGACGACTAACGCGTTGTGTAAAAAACGAAAGGCCCAATGATTTGGGCCTTTTCTTTTAATGCTTGTCCTCACCGCCGAGGAAATAAATTCCCAACGGGATGGCCAGCAGCACAGTGAAAACCAGGCTATAGACGAAAATCATTGATGACTGAATGACATACATCGACGTCGTCCAGTCAGAAAGCGGAATATCATACTGTTCAATCACCCCACCGATCGTGGCGCGCGTGACAACCGATGCGGCAATAATAAACACACCCAGCAGGCAGAGCAGAAACTTTTTGCCCTTCGCCGTCTTCAGCTTTTCCATTATCATCATAGTGTCCTTCTGTCACCAAACTTTTGTCACCTTAGCGCAACAATACCATGACAATATGAAAAAGTCTGCATCAGTTCCCCTGACAAATCCGTCACATTGAAAGCGCCTTTGCGTAAAAACGCTAAAAGCGCTATTTATTCCCCCTTTTTATTGATGACTTGAATGTTTATCCTGAGTACCATTATCGAATTGTAGTTTATTTTTTGTCATGTCAGTGGCAGCGGAAAGCCGGGGATAAATATGTTTGCAGAGCTGTTCGTAAAAAACATCTTCAATCTGACGGTTATTTTGAGTAGCGTCTTTAGCTTGATTCTGATGAATGTTTTCTTTCGTCATGCACATAAACGCAAGAAAGGGTTTGTCTTCCATACGGCTCAGTTTCTTATTTATGCGCTGATTATCGGTACATTAGGACGAATCGCTAATACCATTATTAGCTACTATAATATCAGCGCGGTTTCATCCAGTATTATCGACTTTGTCTGTACGTCGTTGATCGCCCTGATTCTGACTATTAAATTGTTTCTGGTGATTAATCAGTTTGAAAAATCGCAAATTAAAAAAGGGCGAGACGTCACCAGCGCGCGAATTTTATCGCGGATTATCAAAATCACCCTCATTGTCGTCATTATTTTGCTTTATGGTGAACACTTCGGCATGAGCCTGTCGGGGTTACTCACCTTTGGCGGCATCGGCGGCATCGCCGTGGGCATGGCAGGGAAAGATATCCTGAGTAACTTCTTTTCCGGCATTATGCTTTATTTCGATCGCCCCTTCAGTATCGGCGACTGGGTACGTTCCCCGGATCGCAATATCGAAGGCACCGTGGCGGAAATTGGCTGGCGGATGACCAAAATCACCACCTTTGATCACCGTCCGTTATACGTTCCAAACTCTGTATTTTCCTCGATTAGCGTAGAGAATCCCGGTCGGATGAGTAACCGTCGAATCAACACGGTTGTCGGGTTACGTTACGAAGATGCCAGCAAAGTGGGCACGATCGTCAATGCTATTCGACAAATGCTACAAACCCATGCCGATATCGATCAGCAACAAACGCTGCTGGTCTATTTTAACGGCTTTGGTGACTCTTCATTAAATATTATGGTGTATTGTTTTACCCGAACAACGGTCTGGGAAGAGTGGTTAGCGGTTCAACAACAGGTTTATCTTAACATTATTGATATCGTGCAGAGCCATGGCGCTGATTTCGCCTTCCCGAGCCAGACACTCTATCTCAATAATAGCAGTCAGGGTTAATGTAAGACGCTCCTGCCCGACTCGTGATAGCCTCAGGACATATTTATCTGAGGCTCCTTACTCAGACAATGCGTTATTTTCTGTTCATTCAACAATTTCGATGAAATTCCCGTCCGGGTCTTTGATGACCGCTTCATAATAACCGTCCCCGGTCGTGCGCGGTGGTGAAACCAGGATCCCCAGCGCCCGTGCTTTTTTTGCCAGCGCATCCACTTTTTTAGCACTGCCAACCGCGATTGCCAGATGCACCCACCCGGTCGTCTGGTTATCCGGGCGCAGGGCTCGCAGGGCGGGTTTCGTCATCAGTTCAATCGCAATATCATCACCGATGCGCACAAAATAAGACTCAAATCCGGGGTTGTTCTTGCTGATGTATTTCTCATTAAGCGTCCCGCCAAAAAAACCGGTCCAGAAGCGCGCCTGCGCTTCCAGTTCTGTGGTCCATAACGCCATATGTGCGATTTTCATGTTTCACCTCGTTTCAACCCGTCAGAATGTTGACAGCACTGACCGTTTTGCCCGATCATGCTCTATATTGCTCGATGATATGGTTTTCAGGATTTATTATGCTCGATTATGCAGCTTTCCCGGAACAACGACAAGCCCTGATTCAGCAGATCCTGCAGGAGAATGGGCGCGTGGTATGCAGTGACCTCGCCTCCCGGCTGAACGTCTCGGAGCACACAATTCGCCGCGATCTCCATGAACTCAGCAAGGAAGGCATCTGCAAGAAGGTGTATGGCGGCGCGGTCATGATGCTGCCGGAAGCGGGTGACTATTCCATTCGCAAAACGAAGAAGCCCGACCAAAAGAGCAGCATCGCGCAAAAATGTGCACGACTGGTCAAATCCGGTAGCTGTATTTTTATCGACACCGGTACGACCAACCTGGCGATGGCGGAGGCGCTTCCGGCAGAACTGTCTCTGACCGTGGTGACCAACTCGCCGGAAATCGCTGCCGTACTGTTAAAAAAGCCCCTGTATGACGTCATCATGCTCGGCGGTCAGCTGCAGCGCTCTTCTGGTGGTTGCGTCGGCGCTTCGGCGATTGCGCAGGTTAAGGGGATGTTATTCGACCAGGGGTTTATCGGCGGCTGTGCGATGGCGCCGGAATCCGGTCTGACCGGGTTTGATTACGCCGATTGTGAATTCAAACGCGCAGTGATCCGACAGTGTAATGAGACCATAGTCGCGCTGACGGCGGACAAGATCCCGGCGGTGGCGCGTTATGTCGTCGCCCAGAGCAGTGAGATCGATGTCATGGTAGTTGAAGCGAATATCAGCAAGGCGTATTGCGAGGCGTTTCGCGAACATGATATCCGCATTTATACGGTGTGAACGGCAGGCGCGTTTCCGCGCCCGCTGACGGAGGGTTAGTGCTTGATGATATACATGGTCCGGCTGTAGGCCACATCTTCCGGGTTCATGATCGGATACCCTTTCAGCCACGGTTTGATTAAGCGCCCGTTGGTATACTGATAAATTGGCGCAATGGGTGCCTGCTCCATGAGGATTTTTTCCGCCGCATTGTAGTCCGCATTACGCGCTTTATCCGTGTTTTCCATCGTCGCCTGAGTGATGATTTTGTCATACGCCGGGTTGTTAAAACGCGAAATATTGCCTGAGTGCGTCGACGTCAGCAGCGACAGGAAGGTCGAAGGCTCGTTGTAATCCCCCACCCAGGAAGCACGAATCACATCGAAGTTCCCGGTATTACGGCTGTCGATGTAAGTTTTCCACTCCTGGTTTTGCAGCTTCACATCCACACCTAAGTTTTTCTTCCACATCGAAGCCACCGCGATGGCAATTTTCTGGTGGTTCTCAGAGGTGTTGTATAACAGCGTCAGGTTAAGCGGTTTCTGCGGACCGTATCCCGCCGCACGCAACAGCGTTTTCGCCTGGGCATTCAGCTCTTCCTGGCTCATCTGTTCGAACGGAGACGGTTCAGGCGTAAAACCGGCAGTGACGTCCGGCGTAAAGTGCCAGGCCGGTTTTTCCCCGGTTCCCAACACTTTCTCCGCCATAATGCGACGGTCAATGGTCATGCTCAGCGCCAGACGCACGCGGGAATCCGCCGTTGGCCCTTTTTGTGTGTTAAAGGCGTAGTAATAGGTTCCCAACTGCGGTGGCGTATAAACCTGCCCTGTAATGTCCTTTAACAGCTTCTGGTACATATTTTTCGGGAATGATTCGGTGATATCAATATCACCCGCCAGGTAACGTTTAGTGGCCGATGACTCCTGATTAATCGGCAGGAAAGTCACTTTTTGCAGCACCGTTTTTCCGTTATCCCAGTACTGCGTATTCGGCACCACCACCAGCTTTTCATTCACCACGCGATCCTGCAACACGTAGGCGCCATTCCCCACCAGGTTGCCCGGTTTGGTCCAGTCTTTACCGCTTGCCACGTTGGCTTTTTGCACCGGATAGAACGCAAAACTGGCAGTGAGATTGGCGAACCACGGCAGCGGCTTATCCAGTTGCACTCTCAGGGTGCGGGCATCAATGGCGGTCACACCGAGCTTATCGGGCGTCACTTTGCCATCAATGATCGCCTGGGCGTTATTGACCCCTGCCAGCGCGGCAAACCAGGCAAAGGGGGACAACGTTTTCGGATCCACCAGGCGTTGCCAGCTATAGACAAAATCCTGGGCGGTCACCGGCGTACCATCTGACCAACGCGCATTATCCCGCAGCGTAAACGTCCAGATGCGATTGTCGTTGCTTTTCCATTGCGTGGCGACGCCAGGTACGATTTCACCCTTCTCGTTCTGGTTCACCAGTCCTTCAAACAGATCGCGAATAACCTGAATTTCCGGCAGGCCAACCGCTTTTGCCGGATCAAGCGTCGCCGGTTCATCTTTTATATGGCGAACCAGCTCCTGCTTCTCTGCCAGTACCGTTCCGCTGGGAACATCCGCAGCATATGACAGAGAAATGCTGCTAACCAACAGCGCACAACAGGTTACTGAAACAGCGTGCTTCATAGAGTCCCCTCAATCCGGCTTATTCACGATGGCGTAATTATTTGTTTCGCCTGAAGGAAATGCAAACATCTTCCTGCAGAAAATTGATATTACGACTAAAAATCCGTCCATGCGAAAACGATTTGATTATCGACCCAATTTGCACAACACTGCGAGTAATAATCCCTGAATTCAGAGACGCTTATGACCGTTACCCGCCCTCGCGCCGAACGCGGCGCCTTCCCGCCAGGAACTGAACATTATGGTCGTTCACTGTTGGGTGCACCGCTGATCTGGTTTCCGGCAGCCGTCGCCAGTCGTGACAGTGGCTTGATTATCGCGGGAACGCATGGTGACGAAAATGCATCGGTGGTCACGCTCTCCTGCGCACTGCGCACGCTGACGCCTTCACTGCGCCGCCACCATGTGATCCTCGCAGTGAACCCGGACGGCTGTCAGCTCGGTTTGCGTGCGAACGCTAACGGCGTCGACCTTAATCGCAATTTTCCGTCAGCTAACTGGAAAGCCGGCGAGACGGTTTATCGCTGGAACAGCGCTGCGGAAACGCGTGACGTGGTGCTGTTGACGGGAGATCATCCGGGTTCGGAACCGGAAACTCAGGCGTTATGTCAGCTCATTCACCGCATTCACCCCGCGTGGGTGGTCTCTTTCCATGACCCACTGGCCTGTATTGAAGATCCCAAAAGCAGCGAGCTCAGTGAATGGCTGGCGCAGGCGTTCGAACTACCGCTGGTGACAAGCGTTGGTTACGAAACGCCCGGCTCTTTCGGCAGTTGGTGTGCGGATCTGAATTTACACTGCATCACAGCGGAATTCCCGCCGATCTCATCAGATGAGGCCAGCGAGAAATATCTCCAGGCGATGTCCACGCTTCTGCGCTGGCATCCTAAAGATGCAGTTGTCCGGTCGTAAAGTGCAATGCGGGCTCCACATCGACCGCAAGCCAGGTAGGACCATCAAGATCGGCAAAGCTGACCTGCGGCGTCAGCGGTAATGCGGCAGAAATGGCCCGTGACGTGCAAAGCATGCAGCCCAGCATCAGGGCAAATCCTTGTTCGCGGGCATCGGTAGCCAGCGCCAGCGCCTCGGTCAGTCCGCCGGTTTTGTCCAGCTTGATATTGACCATTTCATAACGCCCATGCAGCGCTTTCAGGCTGCTACGGGTATGACAGCTCTCATCGGCGCAGATCGGCAGCGGATGGATAAAATTTTCCAGCGCAGCATCATCCTGTGCCGGAAGCGGTTGTTCCAGCATCGCGACACCCAAATCAGCTAACAGCAGGCAGCGCGCCGCCAGCCCTTCCGCCCGCCAGGACTCATTGGCATCGACAATTAAGGTCGCCTCCGGTACTGCCGACCGAATCGCCACCATACGTTCGCTGATCATCCGATCGTCCAGTTTCACCTTCAGCAGCCGGGCTCCGGCTTCCCACAGCGCCGCTGCGCTGGCCGCCATTTGTTCCGGGGTACCAATCACGACGGTCTGTGCGGTGGCAATTGTCGTCGGCAGCGCCACGTTAAGGGTTTCCGTCAGCGTTTGTTGCTGCTGGCGTGCCTGGAGATCCCACAGCGCACAGTCAACCGCGTTGCGTGCCGCACCTGCCGGGAGCAGTTTTTGCAGCGCTTCCCGGGTCAACCCCTTTTCCAGTTGCGGGACAATGCTCATGATCTGTGCCATTACGGAGGCATCGCTTTCCCCGTAACGCGGATAGGGCGTGCACTCACCAATCCCTTTCACACCCTCTTCTTCCAGTTCAACCACCACGACACGCGCCTCACTGCGGCTGCCACGGGCAATCACAAAAGGGGTATGTAACGGCCAGGCTTCCTCGTATACCTTCACAGAACGCATTTTTTCTCCTTAAGCAATGACGTGGTGGTTTGTGCGCTTCACCGAAATAGCGTTTGCCGTGTTATCGGCTGTTGGCATAAACTAGCTGTGACGTTAACTATATGTAAACAGGAAGATAACCATGTCACAAACCGTTCATTTCCAGGGCAACCCGGTTGCAGTCGCCAACTCCATTCCTCAAGCGGGTAGCAAAGCGCAGCCTTTTACCCTCGTGGCAAAAGATCTGTCTGACGTCGCACTGAGCCAGTTTGCTGGCAAACGCAAAGTCCTGAACATTTTCCCGAGCATCGATACCGGCGTTTGCGCGGCATCGGTACGTAAGTTTAACCAACTGGCCACCGAAATCGACAATACCGTGGTGCTGTGTGTTTCTGCCGATCTGCCGTTTGCCCAGTCCCGCTTCTGCGGCGCTGAAGGTCTGAGCAACGTTATCACGCTGTCCACGCTGCGTAACGCTGAATTCCTGAAAAACTACGGCGTTGAAATCACCGAAGGCCCGCTGAAAGGTCTGGCCGCGCGTGCGGTCGTCGTTCTGGATGAAAATGACAACGTCATCTTCAGCCAACTGGTGAATGAAATTACCAACGAACCTGACTATGCCGCTGCGCTGGAAGTCCTGAAAGCGTAAGGTCCCCGTCATACAAAAATGCCTCCATTTCGGAGGCATTTTTTTACTCTTCGCCCTTCTTCTGATTCAGGCCATATTCACGCAGCTTATTCGCAATCGCGGTATGGGAAACCCCCAGGCGTTTCGCCAGCTTGCGGGTACTGGGATAACTGCGGTAAAGCTGGGTTAACACTGAGCGCTCAAAACGGCTGGTGATATCATCCAGCGACCCCTCCATCGCATCTTCACCTACCGCAACCGTCGTCGCATCGTAGTCAGGCAGCAAAATATCCTGCGGCCGCAGCTCGTAACCTTCAAGCTGCGTCAGCGCCCGGTAGATGGCGTTTTTCAGTTGACGCACGTTGCCGGGCCAGCCGTAACGGGTCAATACCGTACTGAGATCGGCAGCCAGTTTAGGACGCGGCACGCCCTGCTCATCGGCGAAACGCGCCACAAACAGTTCAGTCAGCGGCATGATGTCCTGCGGACAATCGCGCAGCGGCGGCAGATTCAGCGTCAGCACGTTAAGGCGATAATAGAGATCTTCGCGAAACAGCCCTTTCTGCACCAGTTCAACGAGATTCTTTTGCGTCGCACAGATCACGCGCACATCGACATGTACCTCATGATCTTCCCCAACCCGACGAAACGTACCGTCATTGAGGAACCGCAGTAGCTTGGTCTGCATGCGCGGCGACATTTCACCAATCTCATCAAGCAGCACCGAACCGCCGTTTGCCTGCTCGAAGAAGCCTTTTTTGCCTTCTGGCGCATGACCAAACAGTTCGCTTTCCACCGCATCTTCAGGGATCGACGCGCAGTTGAGCGCCAGATACGGTTTGCCCGCGCGCGGGCTGGACTGGTGACAGGCATACGCAAACAGATCTTTACCGGTGCCGGTATCGCCGGTAATCAACAGCGGCGCACTCAGCATCGCCAGTTTGCGCGCCTGTTCGACAACATGCTTCATTTTGCCGCTGACGGCGATGATTTGGCTAAAAGCGCTGACATCCTGGGTTGCCAGATTCTGCAACTGACGTCCCATCCGGAGTGTTGAACGCAGCATGACCACCGCACCGGTGAGCATGGTTTCGTCAGTTTCCCCTTGCAGATAAACCGGCGTGATTTCCATCAGGAAATTCTGCCCGTTGATCACCACATGTTCGTTATGGGACGCCTGCGGATTGCCTTCCAGCCAGCGCTGGAAGTTAAAACCGTTGATCAGTTGTGCAGCGGTATGGTTGCGCATCCGCTCCGGGTTAAGCGCAAACAGCTGGCAGCTTGCCGGGTTCGCCATCTCAATCTTGCTTTTCAGATCCAGCGACAGAACAGGTTCAGGCAGCGCCTCAAGCAGCGCGCTGAGCGCGAGGTGCTCCCGCTCTGACGGCATCCATGGCACAGTGCGTACATCGGTGACGCCTGCAATGCGGCGAATTTCCGCCATCAAACTGCTGAAGTTAGTGAACTCCAGTTCAGCAAAGTTAAGGTAGATTCGCCCGATGGGGTCAATCTCGATACCGCGCAAATCGATGCTGCGTAGCACCAGTAAATCAAGTAATTCGCGAGTCAGACCAAGTCGGTCTTCACAAAAGACTTCCAGACGCATGGGGGAACCTTCAACTGAATAATGAGCTATAGATATGATGATAAGCCAGGAATGGGGAACCAGGAAGGATTCTGTCAACAAATATTGACAGCATGACGGAAAAACAGGCGTTTCGGCGTAAAGTTACGCGGTCAACGCCTGTGATTAGATTACTTTTCTCGCGGGGATCCGTTTTTCTGCAACGTCTCTTTGAGCTGCCCGATCAATTGACGCCGGAAATCACCCAGGCGCGGTTTGTCATCGTCCAGCCACGGCAACGGGCGGCAAAGCTCCATCGCTTTGATCCCCAGTCGTGCGGTTAACAACCCCGCGCCGATCCCCTGCGCGGCTCGGGTCGACAGGCGCGCCGCGAGATCCTGCGACATCCAGTCCATCCCCACTTCCCGCACCAGTTCGCTGGCTCCGGCAAAAGCGATGTTGAGCAACACCAGTCGGAACAGACGCAAACGGCTGTAATAGCCCAGCTCTATCCCGTACAGCGTGGCGATGCGGTTAATTAGTCGTAAATTGCGCCAGGCAATAAATGCCATATCCACCAGCGCCAGCGGACTGACTGCGATCATCAGCGTCGACTCCGCCGCCGAACGGCTGATTTCTCGCCGCGCCTGGGCATCCAGCACCGGCTGAACCAGATGGGCGTAAAGACTGACCACTTCGCGATCGTTCTGCGTTTCGTGAATCGAGGCATACCAGCGCTGCAACGCCGGGTGCGACTGGTCGATTCCGGCCTGCTGCGCCAGTTTCTCACAGAAGGCCCGTCCTTTGCCGGCACCGTGGCTGTGCAGCAGGTCACGCGCTTCAT
This sequence comes from Citrobacter sp. MGH 55, assembly GCF_016906145.1. Classification (NCBI taxonomy): domain Bacteria; kingdom Pseudomonadati; phylum Pseudomonadota; class Gammaproteobacteria; order Enterobacterales; family Enterobacteriaceae; genus Citrobacter; species Citrobacter sp. MGH 55. The sequence continues at coordinate 3,634,303 of NZ_CP070239.1, read as the reverse complement.
CGCGCTCGTGAGCACGCTGACGCAAACGCCACAGACGTCGCCATTCGGTTGCCACCGATCCGACTCCCGCCCCAATAATCAGCGCCCCGGCCGCGCAACCGCCGAGCGCCACCCAGTCCTGGGTTTGCCAGGCGTTCATTGTCCACTGAACACCTTGTCCCACCACGCTTACGCCGAACAGCGCCAGGCCGCCCATCACCATCTTGCGCCACAGACTGCGCTTCGGGCGTAGCGCTGCGTCAATCACCGCTTCGGCTTGTCCCTCTTCTTCCGGCGGTTCATCAACGGTGGCCGGGGCAAAGGACTGAGCTTGCGTCTCGCTAAACGTTTGTTGCGCTTTAAAAGCCGGGCTCTGCTCGACGTCAAGCGGACCGGCGAAATCAATCCGCGGTTTTATCGGTTCGCTCATCGCAATTTATCTCCTATTAAAAACTCCAGCGCGGCATCCAGGCGAATGTGCGGCAGCGGCTTATCGACGTCCATTTTCTGCGGTCGAAACGCTTCAAACTGAAATCCCTGGCGGTCCCAGAACGCCTGTCCCGGCAAACGTGCCGGCACTTCACCGGGGTAGACCGTCAGCGGCGAGCCATCGCTTAAGCGATTTCCGCGCAGCGCCGGGATCTTCTCGCCGTTAACGTCAATCAGTCCGCTGGTGGTAGCCTGAACGGAGGCCAACCCCAGACAATCCATGCTGATTCCTTCAAACGCGGCGTTCTGCCAGGCATCCTGAATCAACTGTTGCAGCAGCGACACCATATTGGCGTGCTGATCGATCGTCACATGATCCGCTTTGGTGGCAGCAAACAGCAGTTTGTCGATCACCGGTGAAAACAGCCGACGGAACAGCGTACGCTGACCGTAATGGAAACTTTGCATCAGTTGGGTTAAGGCAAGACGCATGTCGTTGAACGCCTGCGGCCCGCTGTTGAGCGGTTGCAGGCAATCCACCAGCACAATCTGACGATCGAAGCGCAGAAAATGGTTCTTATAAAACCCTTTCACCACTTTTTCACAGTAGTAGTTAAAACGCTCACGCAGCATCCCGGCGTTGGTGTGTTTATCCGCCTGAGCCAGTCTGGATTCCCCCCACGCCTCCACATCCGGCCAGGGGAAGAATTGCAGCGCCGGTGCACCCGCCATATCGCCGGGCAGGACAAATCGGCCCGGCTGGATAAAGTGAAGCCCCTGCTGTTTACACTGATGCAGGTATTCCGTCCACGCTGCCGCAATGTCGGCCAGGCGGTTCTCATCGGCGGGTGCCAGCGGATCCAGCCCTTGCGTCAGCTGTCGCCATTTCACCGACCATTCCGCCCGCTGCCCGGTGAGCAACCCGGTCATCTGCCGCGACCAGCTCAGATAATCCTGCGCCAGCATCGGCAGGTCGAGCAGCCATTCGCCGGGATAATCGACAATTTCCAGGTACAGCGTCGACGTCTCTTTGAAGTGACGCAACAGGGAATCATTGGATTTATAGCGCAGCGCCAGGCGAATTTCGCTGACCCCACGGGTGGGCGTCGGCCACGTCGGCGGATCGCCATACAGCTGGGCCAGCCCTTCATCGTAGGTAAAGCGAGGAATGCCAAAATCGCGCTGCGGAACGCGTTTCACCCCGAGCAGGCGCTCTTCACGCACCGCGCTGAGCAAAGGCAGTCGCGCCCCGGCATGAATATTGAGCAACTGGTTAACCATCGCCGTGATAAATGCGGTTTTTCCGCTCCGGCTCAGCCCCGTGACCGCGAGGCGCAAATGCCGGTCTACACCGCGATTAACCAGCGCATTGAGTTCATTGGTGAGTCTCTTCATCGCCATCCCGTTATGCCTGAAGACCAAAAAAAAGTATAACGCATCCCTCTAATATAGGGGCAGGTCGTTGATTTTCAATCGGGTTGTGTCGAGTGGGATGTTCACCCGACTGACCCCGTTAAGGGAAAACAGGACAGGCTGAAATAAAAGTATGCTAATGAGCTAAGCAGCGTTCAAAAGCCGAGCGAACACTTTCATAGCATGCTCTTGAACGCATCAACTGCTCCCAGATCGAGTTATGACCCGCCCCATCGATCGTGAGTAGTGTCTTTTGGCAGGCCAGCGCTGCCGACGAGACCAGTTTTTTCGGTATATCGGCAGGGATGATGGTGTCATTTTCGGCAGCGATAACCAACAAATCACCGGTAAATTCAGCGGCGATGGCCCACGCATCCGTCGCGTCCCAACTGCGATCCTGGCGTATGATGGCCGAAAAATCGGGGCCAAATTTAACCGGATACGCAGGCGTTGCATAGACACCTGGCACCATCAGAATCAGCGAGCGCAGCGGAACCATTTTACTGAGTTGAAGCGCATTGTACGCCCCCATGCTGACGCCCACACAACCGGTAAAAATCTGCCCCTGATAATCCATCACCGCCGTTGCCTGTTGGGTGCGGCTCAACAACGAGGAATCGCGAATGTCGCCGCCGGTTTCTCCATGACCTAAAAAATCGAATATCGTCGTTCCAAAACCTGACTCATCCAACATAACGCGATACTTGTGGAAAATGGTTCTGTCTTTCCCGCCGCCGTGTAGCATCAGGACATGTCCATTGCGGCCAAACGTACTTTCAGCGTAAAGCGTTTCGCCCTGAAAAGGGACCAGGAAAGAGTGGCTTTGCATCATGAGCGTCGCATTATTAAAGGATGGGATATCAGGTTTTATCAAACCCGATAACTTCATGCAATGGTCTGCAATCAATCTGCCGCGCCAGGTTCGGGCTGCCACAGAAATGCTGATTCATGAAGTTCATTGCTACACGGCACAATCCACCACGCTGTGTTGTCAACCGCAGACTAACTCCCTAAGATGTATAGTATTAACTCTCCGATGGAGTTGCAGGAGTATGACCCCCACTATTTATGATATTGCTCGCGTGGCGGGTGTGTCGAAGTCGACGGTCTCGCGCGTATTAAACAAGCAAACCAATATCTCACCGGAAGCGCTGGAAAAAGTGCAGCGCGCTATTGATGAACTGCAGTATCAGCCGAATAAACTGGCCCGCGCCCTGACCTCATCCGGGTTTGACGCCATCATGGTGATTTCAACACGCTCGACCAAAACAACTGCTGGTAACCCCTTCTTCTCTGAAGTTTTGCACGCCATTACCGCAAAAGCAGAGGAGGAAGGTTTCGACGTGATCCTACAAACGTCACGTAGTACTGAAGACGATCTGCAAAAGTGCGAGAGCAAAATTAAGCAGAAGATGATCAAAGGCATTATCATGCTTAGTTCGCCCGCAGATGAGACTTTTTTCGAGCGTCTGGATAAATATGATATTCCAGTGGTGGTCATCGGTAAGGTAGAAGGTCAATACACTCACGTTTACTCGGTCGATACCGATAATTATCGTGACAGTATTGCACTGACTGATGCCCTGATTGACAGCGGCCATCAGAATATTGCCTGTTTGCATGCGCCGCTGGAATACCATGTTTCTGTTGATCGCGTAAATGGCTATAAGCGCAGTCTGGCGACGCATCAACTGGCAGAGAATAAACGCTGGATTATTGATGGTGGCTATACGCACGAAAGTGCGCTGGAAGCGGCGAGAGCATTATTAAACCAGCACCCCTTACCGGATGCTGTTTTTGCCACCGACAGCATTAAGATCCTCAGTTTATATCGCGCAGCGTCGGAGAGAAAAATTGCCATTCCGCAGCAGCTGGCGGTCGTCGGTTACAGCAACGAAATGCTCTCTTTTATTCTCACCCCTCCGCCCGGCGGCATTGACGTCCCGACACGTGAACTCGGCGAGCAAAGCTGCGATCTGTTGTTTAAGCATATTGCCGGGAAAACTGACGCTCGCTCCATCACCGTCGAAACCCGTATCTCTCTGACCGCATCTCTGGCCTGAGCGAATGGCTGCCCGTAATTGACGGGCAGCCAGGGCTATCAGAAGGCGTAGTTAACGCCTATGCCCGCATAATGGAACCGGTCACTGTCACCTTCATCGTGATCTTCCCACTCATAGGCGTATTCCAGCGTCATCGACAGACCATTCTGGAAATCATAGGCATACTGTAATCCGAGACGGTTGAAGTCATGACCTTCACGCTCCGGATCGTCTCGCCAGTCCCAGTTTGACCACCGATCCAGACCTATACGGGTATAGGGTGTCAGCGTGGTATTGCCCAGCGAAATCGGTAAATAGGCGCGAATTTCCTGAGTAGAAAACTCGCCATTATTACGATGTTCAGCAAGGTTGAAACCGCGCTCCAGATAGTAATTTACCGTCAGTCCCACCGTTTCATTAAAGGAATAATTCAGGCCCGTTTCGCTTTCGATACGACTGTCTGAATAGCCGGTGGTACTCAGATCGTTGACGAATTGATACATCGCCAGCCATCCGCTAAAGCGCAAATCATCCGTGAGCTTCACATTCCAGTCCGGCGCCACTTTCCAGCGCTGCATATTTGCGGTGTCTTTGCCCGCTTCATTCACATAGTGATAGCCGTAGTTACGAAAGCCACCCGTCAAACCAAAACTGAAATCATCACTTTCCAGGATCTGATAGTGAACTTCCAGTTCCGGGCGATCAAACCAGGTACCGCGTTTGCCAGCACTATAGTCAACCGGGCCTTCCTGATAATAGGCCAGGGATATTCTCCACGGACCGTTCGAGGCATTAAAATAGACAGACGGTTCAGCAAGTCCGTCCATATCTTCGCCGTAACCTTCAACGTTTTCAATTTCGTACATGGCACCAATATTAAAATGCCAGTCTTTATTATCGGCAGCCTGCGCGCAGGCCATCCCAGCGCATATCAGCAGCGCTGAAGAGGACAGTAAGGTTTTCATTTTTATTCCTTGTTAAAGTACAGATAAATAAAATATCGCGAAAGCCAGGGGGCCACGCCCCTGGAGATATTTATTGTTAAATAGCGAATTCCGTCTCTACGTCAAAGAAATGGCATTTCGCCATATCAAAATGGATGGTGATATTGTCTCCTGCATAATAGTCATTAACAGACCCGGCACGGACCACCAGCTCGTGCCCCCCAATCGTGCTGTACAACATAAATTCTGCGCCGGTCAGTTCCGCCACGCTTATTTTTGCTGTCACGCTATTCTCTTCTTGTATTCCAGGGTGAATATCCTCCGGGCGGATCCCCAGCACGACAGCTTTATGTTCATAACCCTTCGCTTTTAATATCCGTAATTTGTCTTCCGGAAGGGTTAATTTAAGGGTTTCCGTAACAAATTTATTTCTGTCAATCGCACCACGGATAAAATTCATTGCCGGAGAACCGATAAAACCTGCAACAAACATATTTGCGGGATGGTTATAAACCATTTTGGGCGCTCCAACCTGCTGGACGATCCCATCTTTCATGATCACAATCCGCGTCGCCATGGTCATGGCTTCTGTCTGGTCGTGCGTGACGTAAATCATGGTGGTATTCAACTTCTGGTGTAGTTTGCTGATCTCTGCGCGCATCTGGACACGGAGTTTGGCGTCGAGATTAGAGAGCGGCTCATCCATCAGAAACACGCCAGCTTCACGCACAATGGCCCGGCCCAGCGCAACACGCTGGCGTTGCCCGCCCGACAATGCGCCAGGTTTGCGCTTGAGGTACTCCCGTAAACCAAGAATCTGCGCTGCCCAGTTGACGCGTTCGTCAATAACGCCGGGATCAATCTTTTGCATCTTCAGACCGAACGCCATGTTGTCATAGACACTCATGTGCGGATACAGCGCGTAGTTCTGGAAGACCATTGCAATATTGCGCGCCTTTGCGGGCACATCATTCATCCGCTTGCCGTCGATCAACAGTTCGCCGGCGCTGATCTCCTCAAGCCCCGCAATCATTCGTAGCGTGGTTGATTTTCCGCATCCCGACGGGCCGACAAACACGATGAATTCTTTGTCTTCAATTTCCAGATTGAAGTCTTTAACCACATGCACCTGGTTGTCATAAATTTTCTGTATATGCTGCAACGAAAGCTGTGCCATGTTGATTCCTTTACTTGTCGAGTTGCCAGAAAGCCGATAAGCGCGGCCACGTCAAAAATTCCGTTGTCGGAAGTAGCAAATCTGCGCCGGTTAAGGTGGATCCAATACCCACCGAACGCATTCCGCTGGCATTAATCGCCTCAATCCCCGCCTGCGCATCCTCTATTCCAATACATGCTCGCGGATTAACGTGCAGACCGTTGCACGCCGCGAGAAAAATCTCCGGATCCGGTTTAGAACGGCGGATCAGCGCGGCATTGGCGCAAAAATCGAATAACGATGTCATTTGCAACGCCTGTAAGATCGCGGGCGCATTCAGTGACACTGACGCCAGTCCGGTTTTTATCTGTTCCGTACGCAGCGTAGTCAGCAGTTCCTTAATTCCCGGCAGTACCGCCTCCGGCCTCAGTGAGCGCAGCGAGTCAACATAAAGCGCATTTTTACGCGCGGCGATCTGCTCCCGTTCCGCCTGGGTGAATACCCCTTCTTTTCCACCGTGACGCAAAATACGCAGCAGCGACTCACCACGACTGATGCCTTTCAGGCGATCGTTGAACACCTCATCAATCACGATTCCCAATTCAGCAGCCACCTCTCGCCAGGCAAGAAAATGCAGATGTGCCGTATCGGTAATGACCCCATCAAGATCAAACACTATTGCCTGTGGTTTCATTCTTTTCCCCTTTCCGTGGTAGCGGTCCCAAAAACAGGCAAAATCATGTCAGGAAATGCGAGTTTGTATTCACCGTCAATAATGATTGGCTTTGCATTAAGCCACAGCGTAACCGGTCGTGAACTGCTTATCGTCACGTGACTTTTGCTGAGCGAAATCATCATCTCGCTTCCCTGCCAGTACAGAGGGAACGTCAGTTTTTTCCATCCCTCTGGCAGCGCCGGATCGAGGTGCAGTGCACCGTTACGTACGCTCAGCCCCGCAAATCCCTGAATCACCCCCAGCCAGATGGCCCCCGTTGCCGCCGCGTGGATACCGTCGTCGCAACTGTGCGGATCGTCGCCAAGATCGATCTGCGCGCCTTCATGCCAGAACTGATAACCCTGTTCTGGGTTGCCACAGCGTGCCGCCACGATCCCGTGGATCGCTTTACTTAAAGAGGAATCATGTATGGTGCGCGCTTCGTAGAAATGGAGATTGTTGAGGCAAACTTCCGCTGTGAACAACTCCGGGAGCATATAGGTCAGCATGACCACATCCGCTTGCTTCAGAATTTGCAGTTCATTGACTTCCGCCCGCGAGTAATTCAACAGGATCGTCTGCTTGCCCGCCGTTGTCTTGTACGCGCTCAGATCAATAGCCGGTTTGCTGAGAAACGTATCATCCTGCGGTAAAATGCCATCTGCCAGAACCTCTGGTCGCCATAAGAACTGGAGAAAATGCTCGGCACGATGAATAAACGCGTCGTCCGTGCAACCATAGCGACGGGCAAAATGCAGTGCCTGCTCGACGTTGTAATACGCCATATAGTTAGTGAAGGCGTTATTATTCACGTGTTCGGTGTATTCATCCGGGCCAATGACATCATGGTTCTCAAGTCGTCCCTTCACTTCCGTTGTACGGCTCAGCCAGAACCGTGCCGTTTCCAGTAAAAGCGTTAGTCCTTCATGGGACATAAATTGCTCATCGCCTGTGACCTGCCAGTACGCCACAACGGCCCAGGCAATATCGGCCACCAGATGATGTTCCGCCTGCGCAGAGGCCACCTTCTGACGCAATCCGGTTCGAATGTTGATCGCCGCGAACTCCGGCGTCTCTTCATCACCGCTGCGCGCGCTTTCCCACGGAAACAGCGCCCCCTGCCAGCCGTTGATTCGCGCTTTTTCCCGCGCCCCGGCCAGATTATGCCAACGGTAGCGCAACAAATTCCGCGCGACGTCAGGGTAAGTGAACAGATGAAAAGGAAGCAGAAAGACTTCGGTATCCCAGAAAACGTGTCCTTTATAACCTTCACCGGTCATCCCCTTCGCGCCGATGCTACAACGCTCATCATGGGCAGGCGTCATAATCCGTAAATGATACAGGGCGAAGTCCAGCGCACGCTGATCGTCTGCGTTTACGCTATTCACTTCTACTCGACAATGCTGCCACCAGCGCTGCCAGTTGGCGGCGGATTGCGCCAGTAACGCGTCATAACCCAGCCCCACGCAGGCATTCAGGTGCAGAATCCCCTTTTGCCCCCAGCTTTCCAGTGAGACATCGCACTCTGTGGTCCAGTCCACCCACGTGAGTTTTTCCAGTGTCAGGCATTCCCCTGCTTTCATCAACGAGCTGGTGTGCTGCATCAGCCGCCGTTCTTTTGCTGTAAAGCAGGACTGCGCATCACCGTTGACGCGGCAATGTGTGGAAACAGCGACATGACTTCGACCATCCTGAGTGGTGTAAATCCCTTGCAGGAGATGTTGGCCGAACACCCGCAACTGCGTTTCATCCAGATGCTGGCGACCATGGTTGGTGATTGTTGCGTCAATGCCGGTCGATAACGCAATTATGGCATCGCTGTCGAGCGGGGTAATCGACAACGTCGTCGCCAGGAGTGGCAATTGCTCTGCTGAGACAAAGCGTCGACTCTCAATGGCGAAACGCGCCCCGTCAGGCGCACGCCAGATCAGCGAACGCGTTAACTCGCCGGTAGCGAAGTCGATCTCTCGCTGCCAGCTTTCGAGAGTTCCGCTGAGCAACGAGAAAAGCTCACCATTCAGGAAGATGTCGACGCCAATAACGTCCGGAAGGTTCACCCGTTCATTGATTTCCCCCTTCCCGGACCGGTGATACAACCCGGCCAGATACATCCCACGCGTTTGATGGGTATAAGCTTCTTCGTGGCTGGCTCGACACCCCAGGTAACCATTACCTGTCGCCAGTAGTGAGGCATATTTATTCAGGCTGTGCGGACAAAAACCCGATTCGGATAACGTAACTGGCTTACTCATAATTCAACACACATCCCTGTTTCTGCAGACTGATACAGCGCCGCCACCAGTTGCTGGATCAGCCATCCCTGTTCGGCGTCCGCGATAATGACCGGCTCACCGCGAACATGATTCACGAAAGCTTCCATACTGCGAAAATGACGCTGATCGTCTGCACATTCGCGGGCAAATAGCGTCTCCAGTTCGCCGCCCTTATCGGTATAGACCTGCGCCGGGAACAGCGTTGCCCCCGCTTTGTCACCACAAAAATTCACATTCATGATGGATTGTTCGGGGATATTCAACGCAAAGGAGGTTTCAAGACGCAGAATGCTGCCGTTGTGGAACTCGACGGTGCCAAACAGAGAATCCTCTACGGTATAGGTCGTCGGATCCCACTCACCGAACTGGCCACAATTTTTCTGTGTGCCAATTTTCTGAAAACTGTGGGCCCAGACCCGTTTCACCATTGGGAACCCCAGCACATACATCGCAGCATCCAGCATGTGAATACCAAGATCGATCAGCGGCCCGCCGCCCTGCAGCGCTTTATTGGTAAAAACCCCCCATCCGGGAACGCCGCAGCGACGCAGCGCTCTGGCGTTGGTCATGTAGATTTCACCGAGAACGCCCGCCATGACCTGCTCACGCAGTAACTGCGTATCCAGCGCGAACCGATGGTGGAAATCATAAGCCAGTACTTTACCCATACGACGCGCGGTATTACGCATCTCCAGCGCCTGATCCGGGGTCATCGCTGGCGGTTTCTCACACATCACGTGACAACCGGCCTCCAGTGCCAGCAAAGTATGCTGGTAATGAAAACGATTCGGTGAACAGATGCTGACGATATCGGGCTTTACCTTCTGAAGCATCGCCTGCGGATCGTCCCAGACCTGCGCATTACCGTATTTATCTGCCAGCGTTTGCGCCTGAGAACGGCGGCTGTCACAGACAGCCACCAGTTCCAGATCCTCGCGGGTGCAGTAGTACGAAGCATGAACTTTATCCGCTACCTGTCCGGCGCCAATGATGGCAACACGAAGCGGAGAACGAGTCATTGCACTTTTCACGGCAACCTCTTAGCAGGTACGCAACCAGGCCAATGACTGACGGTAGGCTTCCGGCAGATTTTCTGCCCGCACCCGCCCTTCATACACCACGTAGCCCTGATAGTTATCTTCGCGCAACTGATCAAACAGCATGCTGAAGTTCAGGCTGCCGCTGCCCGGTTGATAGCGATGATTATCCGCGATATGCACATGTCCCAGCAGATCGCGGTTATCGTGCAGCGCCTTCGCCATATCATCTTCTTCGATATTCATGTGGTAGAAATCGCCGATGATCTCTACGTGCTTCAGATTGTTTTCCACAATGTACCGACGCGCATCCGCCAGCGTGTTGATCATATGATCCTGATAACGGTTAAGCGGCTCGAGATATACGGTGGTACCGGTACGTGCTGCCACACTGTCAAGGTAACGTAGCGAGTCGCTGACTGCTTTGCGATCGCCAGCCAGACTGCGCGGCGAGGTCATTGGCGGTAGACGGAAGGTAAACATTCCCCATGCCGCAGGCACAATGATGCCCTGCCCACCCACTTCCGCCAGCGCTTCAAGAATGCGTTCGATCTGCTGTAATCCGTTCAGACGACGCTCTTCGATGAAATCGCCGATCCAGCCATCATAACCACCGCAGGCGGTCGTGACTGGCAGACCCGTTTCTTTAATGGCAGCCTTGACTTCATCAAGGTGATTAACCAGCAATTTGCCGTCGATCTCAAAGCCATCAAAACCCATCTCTTTGATATAGCGAAACTTCTCCAGAATATTTTTCGGGAAAAATGCCTGATTCTGTGTGCCGATTTTCATTGCTCGTCTTCCTTTACGCTTAAAATGTGACGCCCATTTTGATGCTCTGTTCCGGATGTCTGTCGACATACTGCATATAGCTTTCCGGACTAGCCGCAAAGGTCACCACCGGGTCGATAAGATCCTCACAGTTAAGATAACCATTCATCAGCAGTTCCCAGCAGGTCTCCTCAATACGTTTGCGACTCCAGCGCGGATAGTCCGGGTTCGGCTCGCTGCACGCGCGCGAGAAGACAATTCTGGCGTTATTGAAATGGGCTTCGCGCCCGAGATTGAAACCTTCGGCAAAGGGTTTGGCAAACGCGACATAAGAGATAGTGCCGCCATAAGCCAGACCACGTAGCGCGGACTGCAACGCGTCGGCATAGCCGCTGGTTTCGATGATGACATCCGCCCCCTGCTTACCGGTCAGCATTTTGATCTCTTTACCGACATCAGTACCCATCGGATTCAGGCAGAAATCCGCGCCGTGGCGGCGAGCGATATCACAACGATGGGCGATCGGATCGATGCCGATGACTACCGACGCGCCAGCTTTCTTTGCCAACTGGACGGCTATCTGCCCAATCGCGCCAAGACCAACGATGACGACGAAATCACCTACCCGCACGTTGGCATCACGCACGCCGCTCATCGCAAACTGAGCAGGGTCGTAGCACACCGCGTTTTTCCAGCTCGCCCCCTGCGGCATCTTGCGGAGTTTGTAGTTATTGACGCCGTTAATAATGACCGTTTCGGCTAAAGGGGCGTAACCACAGACGCTATCACCAATGGCATAGTCAGTGACGTCGCTCCCGCACTCGATAATGTCGCCAACGACCATATTGCCGAGCTGGAACTTACCAAACTCAATACCGCGCGGCGCGTCTTTCGCACGCGGCATAAACATTTGCCATTCGCTATTAAAATCTTCATCAATAAACGGACTGGCGGCGCGAAAATCCGCCACTTCCGTACCGTGTTTCGGTGCGCCAAACCGCACGCGAATTTTCACCTCATTCGCCATGACGGCGCGATCGTCATACTCTACCAGCGCCGCGACGCGCGGTTCTGTTGCGACTAACTTCTTCATTTACCACTCCTTGTTTAAACTGGCCGCTTTAGCCCTTCACGCCACCCGCGGTCAAACCACTCTTAATAAACCGTTCCGAAAGCGCATACATAATGACAACCGGTAATGCCGTCACCAGCGACGCCGCCATCATCCGCCCCCAGATGTAATCCGGCGTACTGAACAGGGTGTTCAGGCCCACCGGCAACGTGAAATTGCTGGCGCTGGAAAGAAAGATCGAGGCGAACAGATAATCGTTCCAGGCCACCATAAAGCAGTAGACAAAAACCGATACCAGTCCGGACATCGCCAGCGGCACGGTAATGCGAAAGATGATTTGCAGGCGATTCAGCCCATCCATCATCGCTGCTTCTTCAATCTCATCCGGAATCGTGTCGAAATAACTTTTCAGCATGAATACGGCGGTCGGCAACGTCTGGGTGACCATGGTGACAATCAAGGCCATTTCTGTGTCGTAAATGCCCAGCGCGGTAATGATTTTGAACAGCGGGACCACCAGCAAAATACCGGAGAACATGTAGACGGTGTAAAAACTGGCATTGATGGTCATCCGCCCTTTAAAACGCAGTCTGGACAGCGCGTAGGCACCGAGCGTGCCCAGGAATACCGCCACCACCGATGACACAACGGAGACCAGCAGGCTGTTACGAAAGTAATCAATAAACGGAAAAATCAGTGGATTAAAAATGTCGATGTAATGCTCAAGCGTCCACTCTTGCGGCAGCAATGTCGGGTGCAATGAAATCGCTTCTTTCGCGCTTTTGAACGACGTCATTAACATCACAAAAAAGGGAAACAATGTGATGATCAAAAACACAATCAGGCCACAATAAAAGCCCACGCGTCCGAGTCTGCGTTTATTTGTTGCCATTGAGGTTCACCCTATTTCTGGTCAGTAAAATGACGGCGAAAATAATGATAAAAAGCACGACGGAAATGGCTGCAGCTTTACCTAAATCATTAAAAGCAAACGCTGTTTTGTAGAGATACACCCCGAGAATGTCGACCTTTGTCGTCAGCAGATACACATCGGCAAACATATAAAACATCCAGATGGTACGCAGGGTAACCACCGTCGCCAGGACCGGCATAATGGCGGGCAGCGTGACGATACGAAAACGCTGCCAGGCATTTGCGCCATCCATTTCGGCCGCTTCATAGAGCGATTTATCGATGGTCTGCAAAATTGCCAGAAACGAAATAAAGGCGTACGGGAAATAGCGCCAGATGGCAAACAGCACCACCAGCACGAAACTGCTACCGGGATTGTCGAACCACAAGGGGGCCTGATCGTACAAATGCAGCAGATCGACTCCCAGATAGTTCACGATGCCGTATCCGCTGTTGAACATGTACTTCCAGGCAAAGACCAGCGAGATAGACGGCGTGACATAAGAGAGAATCACCAGTGAGCGCGCCGTCTTGCGTAACCGGAACTCGCGATTAAAGAACATCGCCACCCCGAGTCCGAGCACGGTACTGCCCGTCACCACCAGCGCGGTATACCAGACCGTCATCCACAACGAATGCCAGAAATCCGGATCGGAAAGGATGCGAACGTAATTCGCGACCCCAACAAACGTGGCGTTGATACGCGGATTCAGCGGCAGGCGCAGAAAGCTGATTTCAATATTCGATAGCATCGGCCATGCCACGAGGCCACCCAACAGAATCAAACTGGGTGCCAGCAATAGCATCGCAAAGGGCATATCGGAGCGACCGGAGAATAATCGGGCCATAACGACGTTCCTCTTACCCATCAACGCTGCCCTACCAGGGCATCCAGTTTTTGCTGGCTTTTCTGAAGCGTTGTCGGGAGATCGGCTTTGCCTACCGTCACGTTATGTACCGTCGTGCTTATCACGCCAGAACCGGTGACGTCCCCCATACGGGTGAAGTTCTTATCCCCTACCGCGCCAAAAACCTGAATATTCGGTAGCTCAGCAATGAGTTGTGCCGGGAGCTCACCTAACGCTTTAATCACGCTGTTGTTTTGCCAGGTTTGGGTTTTTACGACCTCCTTATTGACCGGCAACGCAGCGCCCGGCGACATCATTACCCAGTCAGCGATGTTGTCTGCCTGTTCCATAAACGCGACAAACTTCTCGGCTGCCGCCGTCTCCTCTTCTTTTTGCCCATTCGTGATCGTCAGTGAGGTCAACATGCCATAAACGGCCGCTGTCTTTTCGGTCGGAACCACAAAGCCCACGTTCTGGGGATCCCCTTCTTTAATTATCGCGGGGAGAATGTAGGTGGAATAAATCGCCATCGGCGCAGTACCATTCATAAAGGCATCTTTCACCTCCATGATGTCGTTAGAGCCCGGCATCGTGGTGGCGGCCAGATCGCGGTAATATCCCAACGCCTGATTCATTTCAGGCGTGTTGAACGTGATGTGGCCCTGGGCATCAAAGACGTTGGCATTATTGGATAAGGCAAACTGCGAGAAAGATTGCTCCGTCAGCACGCTTTCTGCAGTCGGCAGGGCAATGCCATATTTTTTATGCGCCGGATCATAGAGTTTTTGCGCAGCGGCAAGCAGCGTTTCCCAGTTTTTCGGTTCATCCAGTCCCGCCTGAGCAAGGATGTCTTTACGATACCAGATACCGCCGATCCAGGCGCTCACCGGAACCCCTGTCCACGCGCTGCCATCTTCGGTACGAACGATGCGCAATACGCCATCGTAGAAGATATCTTCCCCGACCTTCTGAATGACGTTCGCCACCGCATCCCGATCGATTAACTGCTCTTTATCCATGACCTTGGCATAGTCATGACTGGTTTCGATCACTTCCGGTAGCGACCCGCTTCTCGCCAGCGTAATAACTTTGGTGTTATAGGCATCTTCTTCAACCGGAACCTGTTTAACACTGATATCCGGGTTCGCTTTTTCAAAGCGTTTAATCAGCGTGGTAATAACGGCCTGGCGCTCCTGTTCCACAGAAGAGTGCATAAACTCAATTGAAACATGGGCGGGTTTATCGTCCTTACAACCAGAAATCAGGGCGCAGGAAACCAGTGCTGATAACAGCACCATTTTAGTTTTGATCATCAGATATTCCTTTTTATTTTTTAATCCACATAACCTGCCAGGGTTGCAGTGTTAATGTCTCTCCGGAAACACTCACTCCGCTAATTAAATCAACGCCCGTATAAATACCGGCATCAATGATTTGTTGGCGATCGCTAAAATTAAAAAGTGCATTGATTTTTTCATGTTCATCGGCCGAGCGAATAATCCGCAGAACAGAAGGTGTCAGACAGCGAATATCAAACATGCTCTCGGGATGAAACGCCTTATTACCCCTGCGAATAACAATTAATCGGGACAACGCCTGATAAATCTCATGACGAAGAGAACCTTCAGTCATCAATTCCTGTTCAATTGATTTTTGCTCATATTTTTTTCGGTTAATAGCCCGGTTATAACCGTGTTTTTCGACGCCTTCGTAGTCATTGCGCGACCCCAGAATGCTCTGAATATAAATCGCAGGAACGCCAGGGAAGGTTAATAGCAGAACATGGGTGAGAATAAATTTGGCAAGACGTTCTTCATCGCTGTCATCCTGATGGCCTAACGCATCCATCCAGGTCACATTTAATTCATACGGACTCCGGGTGCCATCTGGATTATTTTTCCAGTTCACTAAGGCCCCTTCTTTCTGCAGATCCGTCACCAGTGTCAGAATATCGTCTTCCGCTAACAGCCCGCGCAGTGGATTCAATCCAATGCCATCATGCGAAGCCAGAAAGTTGAACCAGGTGGTCTCTGTCGAAGGCAATGATAATGACTGCGCCCATTGGCACAGCACCCGGCAATCCTGGCGATGCAGGGAGTGCAGGACAAGTGGCGGCAAAGAGAACTGATAAACCATATGTGCTTCGTCATGCCCGTTACCCAGATAGGAAACATTGTCTTTGTGCGGGACATTGGTCTCAGTAATGATGACCGTGCCGGGGGCAACCTCATCTGCCAGCGCGCGAAACAGCTTGATCAGTTGATGCGTTTTTTCCAGATGAATGCAGGTCGTACCCGGTGTTTTCCACATGTAGCCAACGGCATCCAGACGTACATAATCGGCTCCGTGTTCCAGGTAGGTCAGCAGTACGTCAATCATGGCAAGTAGCACGTCCGGGTTACTGTAGTTGAGATCAACCTGGTCTTCGCTAAATGTCGTCCATAAATAACGAACGGATTTATCTTGCATGGTAAACGGTGTTAATAACGGCAATGCCCGTGGACGCGTTACTGCATGTAAATCAGTTTCTGGGTCCATCTCAATAAAAAAGTTTTCGTATCCAGGAGCTTGCCGCAAATACCGTTCAAACCAGTCACTTTTTGCTGACATATGATTGCAAACAAAATCAAACATCAAACAACAGGAGCGGTTTAACTCACTAATATCATTCCACTCGCCGGCTTCGGGAGACACCTGATAGTAATCAATAACCGAAAAGCCATCATCTGATGACCAGGGGTAAAATGGCAAAAGGTGAACATGTGAGAATACCGAGGAAAACCAGCGCGTCCAGAACTGATTAAAGGTTGGCAGCGGTTTTTCTTTCTCGCTATGAAATTGATCGGCATACGTAATGAGCACCACATCACTTTCATCCCAATGAGGTTTACGCTTTTTATTAATAATCTTACGCGCCCTTTCCATGCGCATTTTTAATGACCCATCGTGAAGCCCTGTCCATGTATCGCCATAGACGGCGCTGAGGCATTCCTTAATTTTTCGGTTCACTTTGTTTTTCCGTGGTAGCGGTCCCATGGCAAAAAAGACTACTCTCGAGGAAATTAACTGTCAATGCAGTGAAAGAGGTTAAAAGCAGGAATTAATAGAATTTTAGCAGCTCAACAATCGATTTGTGAGCTGCCGCAAATTAATAACCAGGATGTGATTTAATTGTTAAAAAGAAGGCAATGGAAATTAACTTCCAGAATAACGTTTTGAAATTTTCGCCGCCATACGGCTTAAAAACGGTTCCAGAGCCAACGCCAGCAACATTTTTAGCGGACGACGGGTGACGGATTTTACTGCCCACCCTGCGACACCCGCGGGGCCGTAGCGTAGCGCAGTCAGAAGCACCAGCTTACCTGCTATTTTCATACCGGGTTTTACCTTTTGCCCGGCGCGTTGCCAGCGATTATTCATCTCAGCTCTCTTAATGACTTACAATTGACGGAAACGGCTACGCAAAGTAAACGTGTCCGAGGTGACATAACGCTCCATTTCACGTAAGCGTTTCTCCCCCGCCGCCAGTTCTTTATCGACGATATCCAATAGCTCACCGCTGGACGGTTGCTGCTCGCCTGCGGCAAGGTTATCCGGCATCGGATCAAGCACAAATGCCAGAATGATGTAGACGACCAGGGTAAAAAAGGCCAGCCCGAAGAAGATCGACAACACCACTAAAATACGCACCAGTTTTACCGGCACATCCAGATACTGCGCGATCCCTGCGCACACGCCTCGCAGCATGCCCCGCTGCGGAATACGCCATAATTTTTTGTTCAGATCAATGCCGCCCATTAACGATCCCTCCAGTTCGGATGTTCCGCATCGAGAATATCTTCCAGCGCCTGAATACGTTCACGCATGCGCTGCGCGTCATCGGTCAACTGAACTAAACGTTGCTGTTCGCTTTGCGATAATTCTCCGCGACTGGAACGGTTGCTGTAATGCAGCCATAGCCAAATCGGTAACACAAACAGCACGAAGATGGTTAACGGAATGGCCAGAAATAGCGCGCTCATGAGGTCTCCTTACAGGTGATGAGCGGCGGCGCGTTCGGGCGCCGCCAGGTATTATTATTGCTTGTCTTGCTGCATTTTGGCTTTCAGTTGCGCCAGTTGTTCGCTGATTTCATCATCCGCTTTCAGGTCGGCAAACTGCTGATCCAACGTTTTCTGTTTGCCAAAGTTGTGGCTTTCAGCTTCCGCTTCCATGTGGTCGATGCGACGCTCGAAAGATTCAAAGCGCGCCATCGCTTCATCCAGCTTACCGCTGTCCAGTTGACGACGCACGTCACGGGATGAGCTTGCGGCCTGATGGCGCAACGTCAGCGCCTGCTGACGGGCACGGGTTTCGCTGAGTTTGTTCTCCAGCTCGCCAATCTCTTTTTTCATGCGCGTGAGCGTATCGTCCACCAGCGTCACTTCATGCTCCAGATTGCCAATCAGATCGGTCAACTTCTGTTTTTCGATCAGCGCGGCGCGGGCCAGATCGTCCTTCTCTTTACGCAGCGCAAGCTCCGCTTTCTCCTGCCACTCTGCCTGCTGAGCCGTCGCCTGTTCGATGCGGCGTGATAACTGTTTCTTTTCCGCCAGCGCACGTGCCGAATTGGAACGCACTTCAACCAGCGTATCTTCCATTTCCTGAATCATCAGACGAACCAGCTTCTGCGGATCTTCCGCTTTCTCGAGCAGTGCGTTGATGTTGGCATTCACGATGTCGGCGAAACGAGAAAAAATACCCATAATTCTATCCTCACATTTTTCTGATGTCGGGCGATGCCCTGCTGATTCTCTAATACAATCCGCGTGCCAACTTTTTAATTTATTGATTTATATTGAGATGTACGGTTTTACCTCGACGAGAAAACAGAGTAAAGTGGTGAAATACACTAACATGTGGCGAAATTCATCATGGCAGAATACAAAGATAATTTGTTAGGGGAAGCCAACAGCTTTCTGGAGGTACTGGAGCAGGTTTCCCGCCTCGCACCGCTGGACAAACCGGTACTGATTATCGGCGAGCGCGGTACCGGTAAGGAACTGATTGCCAACCGTCTGCATTATCTCTCCTCTCGTTGGCAGGGGCCGTTTATTTCGCTTAACTGCGCGGCGCTGAATGAAAATTTACTCGACAGTGAACTGTTCGGTCATGAAGCCGGGGCGTTTACCGGCGCGCAAAAGCGCCATCCCGGACGTTTTGAACGGGCCGACGGCGGCACGCTGTTCCTGGATGAACTCGCCACCGCCCCAATGCTGGTACAGGAAAAGCTGCTCAGAGTGATTGAGTACGGCGAGCTCGAGCGCGTCGGCGGCAGTCAGCCATTACAGGTAAACGTCCGTCTGGTTTGTGCGACCAATGCGGATCTTCCGTCGATGGTTAACGAAGGGTCCTTCCGGGCTGATTTGCTCGACCGACTGGCGTTCGACGTGGTGCAACTGCCGCCGCTGCGCGAACGTCAGGCGGATATCATGCTCATGGCGGAACACTTTGCTATTCAGATGTGCCGGGAAATTCGTCTGCCGCTGTTCCCCGGATTTACAGCGTATGCCAGAGAGACGCTGCTGAACTACGCCTGGCCGGGAAATATCCGCGAATTAAAAAACGTGGTCGAACGTTCGGTATACCGGCATGGCACCAGCGAAACGCCGCTGGATGAGATTGTGATCGACCCATTTAAACGCCACGCGCCAACGCCCCCTGCCGCTGAAACCGCAGCAACGGGTCCTTCGCTGCCCCTCGATTTACGTGCGTTTCAGCAGCAACAGGAGAAAGAGCTGCTGCAAACCAGTCTGGAACAGGCAAAATTTAATCAGAAACGGGCGGCGGAATTACTCGGGCTGACCTATCACCAGTTGCGCGCATTGCTCAAAAAACATCAGATTTAGCGCT
>NZ_CP070239.1:3570160-3613774 GCF_016906145.1 Citrobacter sp. MGH 55 | reverse complement strand
GATCAGATTTAGCGCGTCCCACCCCCTGATTGCGCATATTTACGCCAGTTGCCCGCAGACATTTGTACCTCGCGGGCGATAGTGCGATACACTTTGCAAATCGTACCTAAAAACCTTAAAAATTATGCGCCTGGTTTTATCGTCTCTGATCGTGATGGCTGGACTTCTGAGTGGGCAGGCTACTGCTGCGCCTGAAACCGCCCCGCGTGAAGATATTCGTGACAGCGGCTTTGTCTATTGCGTGAATGGGCAGGTTAACACCTTCAATCCGCAAAAAGTGAGCAGCGGGCTGATAGTCGACACGCTCGCCGCCCAGCTCTATGATCGGCTGCTGGATGTCGATCCCTATACTTATCGTCTGGTCCCGGAACTGGCGGAAAGCTGGGAAGTGCTGGATAACGGCGCCACTTACCGCTTCCATCTGCGCCGCGACGTGGCGTTTCAGAAAACGGACTGGTTTACGCCTACGCGTAAACTGAATGCCGATGACGTGGTTTTTACCTTTCAGCGCATCTTTGATCGCAACCATCCGTGGCATAACGTCAACGGCGGCAATTTCCCCTATTTCGACAGTCTGCAGTTCGCCGATAACGTGCAGAGCGTGCGTAAGCTCGACAGTCACACCGTGGAATTTCGCCTGACGAAACCGGACGCCTCTTTCTTATGGCACCTCGCAACCCACTATGCGTCCGTGATGTCGGCGGAGTATGCTGATCAACTGACAAAACAGGATCGCCAGGAACAGCTTGACCGCCAGCCGGTTGGCACCGGCCCGTTCCAGCTTTCCGAGTATCGCGCCGGACAATACATCCGCCTGCAACGTCATGACAAATTCTGGCGGGGCAAGCCGCTGATGCCGCAGGTGGTGGTGGATCTGGGATCCGGCGGAACCGGACGTTTATCGAAACTGCTTACCGGCGAATGTGACGTGCTGGCCTGGCCCGCCGCCAGCCAGTTGACGATCCTGCGTGACGATCCACGCCTGCGCCTGACCTTGCGTCCGGGGATGAACATCGCCTACCTGGCGTTTAATACCGACAAGCCTCCGCTGAATAATCCGGCGGTTCGCCACGCGCTGGCGCTGTCCATCAATAACCAGCGTCTGATGCAATCTATCTATTACGGCACGGCAGAAACGGCGGCCTCTATTTTACCTCGCGCCTCGTGGGCCTATGATAACGAGGCTAAAATAACAGAATACAATCCGGCCAAATCTCGTGAGCAACTCAAAGCGCTGGGGCTGGAGAATCTGACGCTGCGCCTGTGGGTGCCGACCAGTTCACAGGCGTGGAACCCGAGCCCGCTGAAAACCGCTGAACTTATCCAGGCGGATATGGCGCAGGTTGGGGTGAACGTGGTGATTGTACCGGTTGAAGGTCGTTTCCAGGAGGCGCGGTTGATGGACATGAACCATGATCTGACGTTGTCCGGCTGGGCAACCGACAGTAACGATCCGGACAGTTTCTTCCGCCCGTTGCTCAGCTGCGCGGCCATCAATTCACAGACTAACTTCGCCCACTGGTGCAACCCGGAGTTCGACAACGTGCTGCGCAAAGCGCTCTCTTCTCAGCAGCTTTCTGCGCGTATTGATGCGTATGATGAAGCGCAAAACATTCTCGCTAAAGAGTTGCCCATCCTGCCGCTCGCCTCGTCACTGCGCCTGCAGGCCTATCGGTATGACATTAAAGGCCTGGTGTTGAGCCCATTTGGTAATGCCTCTTTCGCCGGCGTGTCGCGCGAAAAAAACGATGAGGTGAAAAAACCATGATTATCTTCACCTTGCGTCGTTTGCTGTTGCTGATGGTCACGCTGTTTTTTCTGACCTTTATCGGCTTCAGTCTGAGCTATTTTACGCCGCATGCGCCGCTACAAGGCGCATCGTTGTGGAATGCCTGGGTGTTCTGGTTCAATGGCCTCATCCACTGGGACTTTGGCGTCTCCAGCATCAACGGACAGCTTATCACTGAACAGCTCAAAGAGGTGTTCCCGGCCACGATGGAGCTATGCACGCTGGCGTTCGGCTTTGCGCTAATGGTGGGGATTCCGGTGGGTATGCTGGCGGGCATTACCCGCAACAAGTGGCAGGACCGCTTGATCAGCGCCCTCGCCCTGCTCGGATTTTCAATCCCCGTGTTCTGGCTGGCGCTGCTGCTGACCCTTTTCTTTTCCCTGACTCTCGGCTGGCTGCCGGTGTCGGGCCGATTCGATCTGCTTTACGAAGTGAAACCGGTCACCGGTCTGGCTATTGTCGATGCGTGGATCTCTGACTCTCCCTGGCGGGATGAGATGGTGATGAGCGCCGTGCGCCATATGGTGTTGCCGGTGCTGACGCTGGCGGTTGCGCCGACCACAGAAGTGATTCGCCTGATGCGTATCAGTACCATTGAGGTGTTTGATCAGAACTACGTGAAAGCTGCGGCCACGCGCGGTTTGTCACGATTTACGATCCTGCGCCGCCATGTACTGCATAACGCCTTACCGCCGGTGATCCCCCGCCTGGGCCTGCAATTCTCAACGATGCTGACGCTGGCAATGATCACCGAGATGGTCTTTAGCTGGCCTGGTCTCGGTCGTTGGTTGATTAACGCCATCCGTCAGCAGGACTACGCAGCGATATCCGCAGGCGTGATGGTCATTGGTTCGCTGGTCATCATCGTCAACGTGATTTCCGATATTTTGGGTGCTATGGCTAACCCTCTGAAACATAAGGAATGGTATGCCTTACGATAGCGTTTATAGCGAAAAGCGCCCGCCAGGTACGCTGCGCACCGCATGGCGCAAATTTTATGGCGATACTACAGCAATGGTTGGCTTGTACGGCTGTGCAGGGCTGGTGGTACTGTGCCTGTTCGGCAACTGGTTTGCGCCGTATGGCATCGATCAGCAGTTCCTTGGCTATCAGTTGCTGCCGCCCTCCTGGTCACGCTATGGCGAAGTCTCTTTCTTCCTCGGTACTGACGATCTGGGACGCGACGTCCTGAGCCGACTGCTCAGCGGCGCAGCCCCCACCGTGGGCGGCGCGTTTGTCGTTACGCTCGCCGCAACGCTGTGCGGGCTGTTTCTCGGCGTGGTCGCCGGAGCAACGCACGGTCTGCGTTCTGCCGTGCTGAATCATATTCTCGATACGCTGCTGTCGATTCCGTCTCTGCTGCTGGCGATTATCGTTGTCGCCTTCGCCGGGCCGCATTTAACCCATGCCATGTTTGCCGTCTGGTTGGCGCTGTTGCCACGCATGGTCCGTTCGGTCTACAGCATGGTGCATGACGAACTGGAAAAAGAGTACGTCATCGCGGCGCGTCTTGATGGCGCCTCGACGCTGAACATCCTCTGGTTCGCCATATTGCCCAACATTACCGCAGGACTGATCACCGAAATCACCCGCGCGCTGTCGATGGCGATACTGGATATTGCCGCGCTCGGTTTTCTCGATCTTGGCGCGCAGCTCCCCTCTCCCGAATGGGGTGCGATGCTGGGCGATGCGCTGGAGCTGATTTACGTTGCGCCGTGGACGGTGATGCTGCCCGGTGCGGCCATCATGATCAGCGTCCTGCTGGTCAACCTGCTGGGTGACGGTGTTCGCCGCGCTATCATTGCGGGGGTGGAATAATGCCATTACTGGATATCCGCAACCTGACCATTGAATTTAAGGCCGGTGAAGAGTGGGTCAAAGCCGTCGACCGCGTCAGCATGACCTTAAGCGAAGGGGAAATTCGTGGGTTGGTGGGTGAATCCGGCTCCGGTAAGAGCCTGATTGCCAAAGCCATCTGCGGCGTTGCCAAAGATAACTGGCGCGTCACCGCCGACCGGATGCGTTTTGACGATATCGACCTGCTGCGCCTTTCGCCGCGTGAGCGACGTAAACTGGTGGGACATAACGTTTCGATGATTTTCCAGGAGCCGCAGTCGTGTCTGGATCCGTCCGAGCGCGTGGGTCGCCAGTTGATGCAAAACATTCCAGCATGGACGTACAAAGGCCGCTGGTGGCAGCGTATTGGCTGGCGGAAACGTCGCGCCATTGAACTGCTGCACCGCGTGGGGATTAAAGATCATAAAGACGCCATGCGCAGCTTCCCGTATGAACTGACCGACGGTGAATGTCAGAAAGTCATGATTGCCATTGCGCTGGCGAATCAACCGCGACTGTTGATTGCGGATGAGCCGACCAACGCGATGGAGCCGACCACTCAGGCGCAGATCTTCCGCCTGCTGACGCGCCTGAATCAGAACAGCAATACTACCATTTTGCTGATCAGCCATGACCTGCAGATGCTCAGCCAGTGGGCGGATAAGATTAACGTGTTGTACTGTGGTCAGACGGTGGAAACCGCGCCGAGTAAAGAGCTGGTGACGACGCCCCATCACCCATACACCCAGGCGCTGATCCGCGCTATTCCTGACTTTGGTAGCGCCATGCCGCACAAAAGTCGTCTGAACACCATGCCCGGAGCCATCCCTTTGCTGGAACAATTGCCCATCGGTTGCCGTCTTGGGCCACGCTGTCCTTACGCACAGCGCGAATGTATAGAAACGCCGCGTCTGACCGGAGCGAAAAATCATCTCTACGCCTGTCATTTCCCCCTCAACATGGAGAGAGAGTGAGATGGTTGAGACCTTACTTGAAGTCCGCAATCTGAGTAAAACCTTCCGCTACCGGACAGGCTGGTTTCGCCGTCAGACCGTAGAAGCCGTAAAACCGCTGAGCTTTACCCTCCGTGAGCGACAGACGCTGGCCATCATCGGCGAGAACGGTTCCGGCAAATCCACGCTGGCCAAAATGCTGGCAGGAATGGTTGAACCAACCAGCGGCGAGTTACTGATTGACGATCATCCGCTCGAATTTGGTGATTATTCGTTTCGCAGTCAGCGCATTCGCATGATTTTCCAGGACCCGTCGACCTCGTTGAACCCGCGTCAGCGTATTTCGCAAATCCTCGATTTTCCGTTGCGCCTGAATACCGACCTTGAGCCGGAACAGCGACGCAAGCAGATTATTGAGACCATGCGGATGGTAGGACTGCTGCCCGATCATGTCAGCTATTATCCGCATATGCTGGCGCCAGGACAAAAACAGCGTCTGGGACTCGCCCGCGCGATGATACTGCGCCCGAAAGTCATTATTGCCGATGAAGCGCTGGCGTCGCTCGATATGTCGATGCGCTCGCAGTTAATCAACCTGATGCTGGAATTGCAGGAGAAACAGGGTATCTCTTATATCTACGTCACCCAGCATCTTGGCATGATGAAACACATTAGCGATCAGGTTCTGGTGATGCATCAGGGGGAAGTCGTCGAACGCGGCAGTACCGCCGATGTACTGGCCTCTCCGCTGCATGAACTGACAAAACGATTAATCGCCGGTCATTTTGGCGAAGCGCTAACGGCCGATGCCTGGCGAAAAGACCGTTAACCGCTCTCCGGTTGTGGTCGGACTCGATCGCCCGATGTCACATGTTAGAATGACCGCGCTTTAACGGCATCTGGCCCCCTAACCGAGGCCGGTCGCCACAACATTCACATAAGGATTTAAGCTATGGGTTTTCTTTCCGGTAAGCGTATTCTGGTGACCGGTCTTGCCAGCAAACTGTCCATCGCCTGGGGTATCGCTCAGGCGATGCACCGCGAAGGTGCGGAACTGGCATTCACCTACCAGAACGATAAACTGAAAGGCCGTGTGGAAGAATTTGCTGCTCAACTGGGTTCAGACATCGTTCTGCAATGCGATGTTGCAGAAGATGAAAGCATCGACACCCTGTTCGCAGAGCTGGCCAAAGCCTGGCCGAAATTTGACGGTTTCGTTCATTCGATCGGTTTTGCCCCTGGCGATCAGCTGGACGGCGACTACGTGAACGCGGTCACCCGCGAAGGCTTTAAAATCGCTCACGACATCAGCTCCTACAGCTTTGTGGCAATGGCGAAAGCCTGCCGTTCTATGCTGAATCCGGGTTCTGCCCTGCTGACACTTTCCTATCTGGGCGCTGAGCGCGCGATCCCGAACTACAACGTAATGGGTCTGGCAAAAGCGTCTCTGGAAGCGAACGTTCGGTATATGGCGAACGCGATGGGTCCGGAAGGTGTACGTGTTAACGCCATCTCTGCCGGTCCGATCCGGACTCTGGCCGCCTCCGGCATCAAAGATTTCCGTAAAATGCTGGCGCATTGCGAAGCGGTGACCCCGATTCGTCGTACCGTGACTATTGAAGATGTGGGCAACTCAGCAGCCTTCCTGTGCTCCGATCTGTCCGGCGGTATCTCTGGCGAAGTGGTTCACGTTGACGGCGGATTCAGTATCGCTGCAATGAACGAACTGGAACTGAAATAATCGTGCCGGCTTCCCCCGTGGGCGGCGCCCTGCCGCCCATGCTCTTAACTCTTCCCAGCAATATAGCTTTTTGATCTTTGTTATCACGCAACAATCTTTCATCCCTTCCCCCGCTTACGCCAGGATAAAGCAGCGAGAACGATCCGGCGTGATTCGACGACGACGTGTCCGGGTCGCCACATACAGACCAAGGAACGCCCATGGAACAACGCCGATTCAACGGCAAAAGCCACTGGTATCATGAAACCCAGTCCAGCACCGGTCCGCAGGACGTGTTGCCGCTGGTGCCCGAAGCCGCACACGTTGAAGACCGCTTTCTGTTGGATTTGGTGATCCCTGAAGATGCGCTTTTACCCTTTCAGTCCTGGCTGCAACCGGCCCGCCAGCTTGCTCATGAACTGTTCCCTGACACCGTTTTATTGAACCGCCTACATACCTTCAGCGCCTATGAACGCATGAGTACCGCGTTGACGGTCGCCCAGGTGTATGGTGTTCAGCGGCTTTGCAACCACTATGCCGCCCGTTTGACGCCGCTTCCCGGCCCGGATTCGTCGCGTGAAAGTAATCACCGGCTGGCACAGATTACTCAGTACGCGCGCCAGCTCGCCAGTTCACCCTCAGTGATTGATAACCGCGCGCGCCAGCATTTATGCGATGTTGGCCTTTCTGCGTGGGATATCGCATTGATGAACCAAATCATCGGCTATGTCGGTTTTCAGGCGCGTGTCGTCGCTACGTTTCAGGCATGGCTGGGGCAACCGGTACGCTGGGTGCCAGGTCTGGACACGCAATCATTCGCCGACGTATCCCTGTTTCAGCAACCCGATGCCACCTGGCATTCGGCGCACGAGCAGGTCGAACTGCGCTACGCAACGGCGGAACAGTTGGAGTGTCTGTCGTGTTATCAGCCAATCGCCGCCCTTCAGCCCATCGCTCCTAATCTGGTTCATCAACCGACGCTGCTTACGCTGCTCGGTACCCTGCTTAAAAGCACATTGTCCATTGAGTCCCCCGCGCACAATTTCACCACACTACTGACATCGCGAATTAACGGCAGTGCAAGCTGCTTTAACCAGCAGGCGACGTCAGTGGAAATCGCCGACTTACTGCGCCAGAGCGAACACGAAATAGAACGCCGGGAACAACAGCAGCCGGTTGAGCGCCCGCTGTTCCAGGCGATACAATTGTTGACGCGTGCCCCCGATCGTTTTAGTGCCGCGCAGTTCAACCCGTTCAGCGAGTCCTGTACCTCCGTTGAACAGGCAATCAACCTGCTGGCCTGGTCGGGGTTATGCGGATGGCTGAATCGTCTGAAAATCGCGCTGGGCGAGACACATTAACCCTTTCATTGCCATAAAGAGCGCTTGCCGCATCAGGTACTTTCGCGTAAAACTGTCAGCCGCTCTTATGGCCACGAAAATAGACAAATATGTTTCAGGACAACCCGCTGCTAGCGCAGCTTAAACAGCAACTGCATTCCCAGACGCCACGTGCTGAAGGGGTGGTAAAAGCCACGGAAAAAGGCTTTGGCTTCCTGGAAGTCGATGCGCAAAAAAGTTATTTCATTCCACCGCCGCAGATGAAAAAAGTGATGCATGGCGACCGTATCATCGCCGTCATCCACACTGAAAAAGATCGCGAATCTGCGGAGCCGGAAGAGCTGGTTGAGCCGTTCCTGACCCGCTTTGTCGGTAAAGTACAGGGTAAGAACGATCGCCTGTCCATCGTGCCGGATCACCCGCTGTTGAAAGACGCCATTCCCTGCCGCGCCGCTCGCGGTGTGGAGCATGAATTTAAAGAGGGTGACTGGGCCGTTGCTGAAATGCGCCGTCATCCGCTCAAAGGCGATCGCACCTTCTTCGCCGAATTAACCCAGTTCATCACGTTTGCCGACGACCACTTCGTCCCCTGGTGGGTCACCCTGGCGCGGCATAATCTTGAAAAAGAAGCGCCGGATGGCGTAGCGACGGAAATGCTGGATGAAGGGCTGGAACGTCAGGATCTGACGGCGCTGAATTTCGTTACTATCGATAGCGCCAGCACGGAAGATATGGACGATGCGCTGTATGCCGAAGAACTGGCTGACGGCAAATTGCAACTGACCGTGGCGATTGCCGATCCTACCGCCTGGATCGCCGAAGGCAGCAAACTGGATAACGCCGCGAAAATCCGGGCGTTCACTAACTATCTGCCGGGCTTCAACATTCCAATGTTGCCACGCGAACTGTCTGACGACCTCTGCTCGCTGCGCGCCAATGAAGTGCGCCCGGTGCTCGCCTGTCGCATGACCATTGCCGCTGATGGCACCATTGAAAATGACATCACGTTCTTCGCTGCCACCATTGAGTCAAAAGCAAAACTGGCTTATGACAACGTCTCTGACTGGCTGGAAAACAGCGGTCGCTGGCAGCCTGAAAGTGAAGACATCGCCCGGCAGATCCGACTGCTACAGCGTATCTGCCTGAGCCGTGGTGAGTGGCGTCATCAGCATGCGCTGGTGTTTAAAGATCGCCCAGACTACCGCTTCATTCTCGGCGAAAAAGGTGAAGTGCTCGATATCGTCGCAGAACCGCGTCGCATCGCGAACCGGATTGTCGAGGAATCCATGATTGCGGCCAACATCTGCGCCGCACGCGTGCTGCGCGACAAACTCGGCTTTGGCATTTACAACGTTCACCTGGGCTTTGACCCGGCCAATGCCGATGCGCTGGCCGCGCTGCTGCAATCTCACGGAATGCATGTGAACGCCGAAGAAGTATTAACTCTGGAAGGCTTCTGCAAGCTGCGTCGTGAACTGGATGCGCAACCGTCGGGTTTCCTCGACAGCCGTATTCGTCGCTTCCAGTCTTTTGCGGAAATCAGCATTGAGCCGGGTCCGCACTACGGGCTGGGTCTGGAGGCTTACGCCACCTGGACTTCACCGATTCGTAAGTATGGCGATATGATCAACCATCGCCTGCTGAAAGCCGTCATCAAAGGTGAAACCATTAACCGTCCGCAGGAAGAGATCACCGTACAGATGGCTGAGCGTCGTCGCCTGAACCGCATGGCGGAACGCGATGTTGGCGACTGGTTATATGCCCGCTTCCTGAGTGATAAAGCGGGCACGGATACGCGCTTCTCGGCGGAAATCACTGATGTCAGCCGTGGCGGGATGCGTGTACGTCTGGTGGATAACGGCGCGGTAGCCTTTATCCCTGCGCCATTCCTGCATGCGGTGCGCGATGAACTGGTTTGCAGCCAGGAGAGCGGCACCATCCAGATCAAAGGTGAAACCGTCTATAAAGTGACGGATGTGATTGATGTCACCATCGCCGAAGTGCGGATGGAAACCCGCAGCATCATCGCCCGTCCTGCCGCCTGACGACCTGCCCAGTAACGGCCTTTTCTTTTCAGGAAAGGCCGTTTTCTTTCCCCCAAATCGCCATTCTCTCACTACACTCTGACTGTCAGCCGGATATATTTTCTACAGCGCCTATGCTTTTTCCCGGTTCTGAATTACAAATAAATACATAAACAAAACAAGATGTTCAGCTACCGTAATTTTTAATTAACGCTGGCTAATCCCTTCCATTCAGGGTTGTTTGTGCTTTAAGCGGGAGGGTGTTCATGATGAAAGACAGTCTGGAGTCCACAACGTTGTATAGCTTTTTGGGTACTCACGCGCCTTACTGGCGTTTGTCAGAAGATTCCAACACCCTGCATTTGTCCGTCACCGAAGCGACCGACCGAGTGGAGAGCGTTGAGCTTGCGCCCGAGCAAGCCGAACGGATCCGTGAAATGACCGTCATCACCTCCGGTCTAATGATGACACTCCCCTTTGAAGACAACGATGTCCCGGTGCACCTGGTAGGCCGCAAAATTAACAAACATGAATGGGCTGGCAGTGCGTCGGCCTGGCACGACACCCCTTCTGTTGCGCGTGACCTGGTCAAGGGACTCTCATTTGCTGAACAGGTAGTGACAGAAGCCAACTCGGCGATTGTGATCCTCGACAGTCGGGGTAACATTCAGCGCTTCAATCGACTGTGTGAAGAGTACACCGGCTTGAAAGAGCAGGAAGTGATTGGACAGAGCGTCTTTAAACTCTTCATGAGCCGTCGGGAAGCCGCCGCTTCGCGTCGCAACATCAGCGGCTTCTTTCGCAACGGCAATTCGTATGAAATGGAACGCTGGGTAAAGACCCGCAAGGGACAGCGTCTGTTTCTGTTTCGCAATAAATTTGTCCACAGCGGCAGCGGTAAAAACGAAATCTACCTGATCTGTTCCGGTACGGACATCACGGAAGAACGACGTGCGCAGGAAAGGTTGCGCGTGCTGGCGAATACCGACACGATTACCGGGTTGCCAAACCGCAACGCTATCCATGAACTGATCAACGAGGCCATCGAACAGGCTGGCGACAGTCAGGTGGGTATTGTTTATCTCGACCTGGATAACTTCAAGAAGGTGAACGATGCCTATGGTCATATGTTTGGCGATCAGCTTTTGCAGGCGGTATCGTTAGCCCTCCTGAGCTGTCTGGAAGAGAATCAACTGCTGGCACGTCTCGGCGGTGACGAGTTTATTGTGCTTGCCAGCCAGACGTCTCAGAGCTCGCTTGAGGCGGTCGCCTCGCGGATCCTCACCCGATTGCGCCAGCCCTTTCGTATCGGCCTCATAGAAGTCTATACCGGCTGTTCTGTCGGTATCGCGATGGCACCTCAGCACGGCGAGGACAGCAGCAACCTGATCCGCAATGCGGATACTGCAATGTACACCGCCAAAGAAGGCGGACGTGGTCAGTTCTGCGTCTTCTCGCCAGAAATGAACGAGCGGGTATTCGAATACCTGTGGCTGGACACCAACCTGCGCAAAGCGCTGGAAAACGATCAGTTACTGATTCACTATCAGCCGAAAGTGACCTGGCGAGGTGAAGTCCGCGGCCTTGAGGCGCTGGTGCGTTGGCAGTCCCCTGAACGTGGGCTTATCCCTCCGCTGGAGTTCATCTCATACGCTGAAGAGTCCGGGCTGATTGTGCCGCTCGGCCGCTGGGTGATCCTCGATGTTATACGCCAGGTCGCGAAATGGCGGGATAAAGGCATAAACCTGCGCGTGGCGGTTAACATCTCTGCCCGGCAACTGGCTGATCAAACGATTTTCACCGATCTGAAGCGCGTATTGCGCGAGCTCAATTTCGAATATTGCCCTATTGATGTCGAGCTGACGGAGCGTTGCCTGATTGAGAACGAAGAACTTGCGCTATCCGTCATTCAGCAGTTTAGCCAGCTTGGCGCTCAGGTGCACCTGGATGACTTTGGTACCGGTTATTCCTCGCTTTCGCAACTGACGCGTTTCCCAATTGATGCCATTAAGCTGGATCAGATTTTTGTCCGCGACATTCACAAAAAGTCGGTGTCACAATCGATGGTGCGCGCGATCGTCGCCGTGGCACAGGCTTTGAATCTCCAGGTGATTGCCGAAGGTGTGGAGAGCGCCAAAGAGGATGCTTTTCTGACGAAAAACGGCGTCAATGAGCGACAAGGTTTTTTATTTGCCAAACCGATGCCTGCCGTTGCGTTTGAGCGCTGGTACAAACGTTACCTCAACAAGAAAAAGCGCTAAGACAGCAATATGATCATCCGGGCGAAACGGGAAGTTTCGCTTTTCGCCCTATTCATATCTGTCTGTAATCGCGGAATATATAATATTCCCCAAAGGTTCAGGTCTGGCTGAATTTTCCCTTCTCTTTTGCCGCCATTTTTTGCATCATTAAATTCTTTCATACTTTGACCAAGGATCCCCCCATGTCTGATATCGATGCTAAACGGGTTGCCGAGCGTATTGATACCGTGCTTGATATCCTGGTGGCCGGTGATGTCCACTCCGCCATCCATAATCTCGAAATTCTGAAGGCGGAATTGTTGAGTAAGGTGCAGGATGACGCCATATCAGCGGCGAACAAGCCCCGGGCACCGTGGGAGATCTAAATTTTTCGCGCGCGGCTTGTGTCGCCTGGATGCCACACCGCCGCATGTGTTTAATCTCGCGGTATCATTACCGCTATAAAAACTAACGCTATGAACTCCCGACAACAAAAAATTTTGCAAATGGTCATTGATAAAGGCCAGATGAGCGTCTCTGAACTGGCCAAAATCACTGGCGTTTCTGAAGTTACCATTCGACAGGATCTGAATACCCTCGAGAAGCAGAGCTTTCTGCGCCGCGCGCACGGTTTCGCCGTTTCGCTGGATAGCGAAGATGTGGAAACCAGGATGATGACCAACTACACCCTGAAGCGTCAGCTTGCCGAGTTTGCGGCGTCGCTGGTCAGCCCTGGCGAGTCGGTATTCATTGAAAATGGCAGTAGCAATGCCCTGCTGGCAAGAACGCTGGCGGAACAAAAGGACGTCACCATCATCACGGTCAGCAGTTACATTGCGCACCTGCTAAAAGAGACGCCCTGCGAAGTGATCCTGCTTGGCGGTATTTATCAGAAAAAAAGCGAAAGCATGGTGGGACCGCTGACTCGCCAGTTTATTCAGCAGGTCCACTTCAGTAAGGCGTTTATCGGCATTGATGGCTGGCAGACCGAAACGGGATTCACGGGGCGCGACATGATGCGTGCTGATGTGGTCAATGCCGTGCTGGAGAAAGGTTCGGAAGCCATTGTCCTGACCGACAGTTCAAAATTCGGCGCGGTCCATCCCTACACCCTTGGCCCTATCGAGCGGTTTAGCCGTGTGATCACCGATGCCAGAATTAGCGCCAGTGACCGGGAGCTGATGGAACAGCGTGGTCTGACCGTTAATATCGTCGACGCTGAGTAAAATATCCGCAAATGATTTGCTCATCGCAGATCATTTGCGCTCTGAGACTATTCTGACTCCCGAATTAAGACTATTTACCTGTTGTTCACAGGCGAAAGTCGTAAAATTACTATTAGCGATATAACAGGAAGTGACTATCACCTGCGTGATATTACCCTGCGCACTAAGGTTTCACGGATGCCCTCTTTAATGACCGATATTTTAACTATAGTTAAAGAGAGCTTACTTCCGTGAATCGTTAATTCAGGAGAAAGTATTATGTTTGTAACGAGCAAAAAAATGACCGCCGCCGTGCTGGCGATTGCCCTGGCAATGTCCCTGAGCGCCTGTTCTAACTGGTCTAAACGTGATCGTAACACCGCTATTGGTGCGGGTGCGGGTGCATTAGGTGGCGCTGTCTTAACGGATGGTAGCACACTGGGTACGCTGGGTGGTGCCGCTGTCGGTGGTATTATCGGCCACCAGGTAGGTAAATAATCGTAAATAATCTACGGTTGTCCGGCTCGATATAATAATACGATTATTTTTTTCTGGTCTGCACTACACAGTTTATTTAGCGGTAACAATAAAAGCCACGATATTTATATCGTGGCTTTTTCGTTAACCGCCTGCCAGTTTCACTTTCAGGCCGCGAGCTTCCAGTAGTGACTTAATTAAATCGCGCTTATCGCCCTGAATTTCAATTACGCCATCTTTGACAGCCCCACCGCAGCCACATTTTTTCTTTAGTTCCGCAGCCAGTTTGCTGAGTTCGCCGTCATCCAGATCAATACCAGTAATCAGGCACACGCCTTTCCCCTTGCGCCCGCTGGTCTGGCGCTGGATACGGACAATCCCGTCGCCCTTAGGGCGTTCGGGCGCGGCTTTAGGTTCATCAATCCGCCCACTCTCCGTCGAATAAACCAGACGGCTGTTGGAATCGCTCATTACGCCTCCCGCTTCAGTGACGCATTGATGGCCTTCAGCGTCTGCGCCGGATCGTCAGACTGCGTCACCGGACGGCCAATGACCATATAATCAACACCCGCCGCCAGTGCCTGCTCAGGGGTCATAATCCGCCGCTGATCGCCAGCGGCGCTGCCCTGCGGTCGGATACCCGGGGTAACCAGTTTGAAATCACGGCCAAATGCCTGCTTAAAGCGCACCGCTTCCTGAGCCGAACAGACCACACCATCCAGACCACATTTTTGCGTCAATGCCGCCAGGCGCTCGGCGTGCTCAGCAGGTGACAGTGTCACGCCGATATCCGCCAGATCGCTGGCTTCCATACTGGTCAACACGGTGACCGCGATTAACAGCGGCGCATCTTTACCAAACGGCACCAGCGCTTCACGGGCGGCGGTCATCATTCTCGCCCCACCCGACGCATGGACATTGACCATCCAGACGCCAAGATCCGCTGCGGCAGCCACCGCATGAGCGGCGGTGTTCGGGATATCATGGAATTTCAGATCCAGAAAGATATCAAAGCCACGCTGCTGGAGATCGCGAACCAGTTGAGGTCCGAACAGCGTGAACATCTCTTTGCCAACTTTCAGACGGCAGTCGCGCGGGTCGATTCGGTCGACAAACGCCAGGGCGCTATCACGGTTATTATAATCGAGAGCAACGACGACGGGAGAATCGGTAGCAGCGCGGGGAGAAGATGAAGCAGTTAACGTCATAACCAGGCCTTCTTGCTAAGGGGGCAAATGGGTAAACGGCGTGCATTCTACCTGTCAGGCGCAAAAATTAACAGACGCGATTACACAACTGACAGGCGATGTGGCGCCGATGCCAACGTGAGGAAGTGGACAAAACCATTAGTATGTTGTAACTAAAGCGGGATTTTTTTTAAAAATTACAATCCATCAAGTCCACGAATTGGCTTAATCGTTGACCAGGCACGGCAGGATGGACAGTGCCAGTACAGGGTATACGCGGTAAAACCGCATTTAGAGCAGCGGTAGCGCGGCTTGCTACGCACCTGCTCGCCCACCATATCACGCAGCACCATCAGGCTCTCTTTTGCACGGCCCTCTTCGGCTTCGTTAAGGTGATAATCCATCAGCTTATGGAATACGCGCATCGTCGGATGACGCTGGAGCTGACGGGTAATATACACCTGCGCGGTCTCCGTCCCTTCGCGCGCTTCGAGAATATCGGCCAGCATCAGTTCTGCGGCCGCGCCGGTATTTTCTTCTACCGCACGGCGCAGGAATTCCGCCCATTCATCATTTTTACCTAGCTGTTGATAGCAGGTCTGGAGCATTTCCAGCGTTTCGCTGACCAGTTCTTTATCCTGGGAAATCACCCGCTGGAGACATTCAACGGCCTTCGCGTAATCGCCCTTCGCCATCCAGACGCGGCCCATCATGATAGAAACCCTGGCGCTATTTTTATCCGCCGCGGCCCCTTTTTTCAGCAGTGCCATGGCGCGATCCATATCGTCGCTGCCCATCTGTTGCAACGCCAGTTCGCAGTAAAAATGGGCGATTTCGATACGCTGTTTATCTTTACCCAGTTTGACCAGTCGCTCGGCAACCTCAATGGCCTTCTGCCAGTCACTGGTCGCTTGATAGATCTGCAACAGTTGCTGCAACGCGCCTACGCGAAACTCCGTTTCATCAGTAAGCTGATTAAACATATCCTCCGCCCGGTCATACAGCCCGGCGGCCATGTAATCACGGCCTAACTGCTGAACCGCCAGCAGCCGCTGTTCATAGGTCAGCGAGGCGCTTTCCATAAGAGTCTGGTGAATACGGATGGCGCGGTCGACTTCGCCGCGAGAGCGGAACAGGTTTCCGAGGGTGAGATGAGCCTCAACGGTGCCGGTATCCTCTTTCAACATATCGAGGAACAGATCCACCGCTTTATCTTGTTGGTTGCTCAGGAGGAAGTTAACCCCCGCGACGTAATCGCGGGACAGGCGGTTAGCTTCATCCTGTTTTGTTTGTTGCGCACTTCTGCGACCCATATACCAGCCATAGGCGGCAGCAACAGGTAAAAGCAGAAACAACAACTCCAGCATAAACGATTATTCCTTCGCGACCGACGTACCAGACGTCACCACAACGTCTGTCGCAGGCGAGAGTTGGTTTTCCAGTCGTTTAATTTTACGTTCAGCACGCACCAGAGAAACACGAACCCGCAGCCAGAAAAGACCGCAGATCAACCAACCAATGGCGAAACCCGCAGCGAACAAAACGGCCAACAAGGTTGAGATACGATACTCGCCTTGAGCCAACAGGTAATTAAAGGTCACCTGTTGATCGTTCTGCGCACCCAATGTTACCGAGATAACAAATATCGCCAACACCAGTAAGAAAATGAGTAAATATTTCACATTACTTCCCGTTATGTGGTTTAAGCGAATAAATCGTGTTCAACTTACCGCATTTAGCCTTTTAAATTACCATTTTCACGGCGTGTGCGAAATGGGAAAGCAGTCAGCTATTGGATGATTTAAGGGTAAACCAGTCAAAATCAACCCTGGTCAGCGGTTTTGCTCACGTTCAGCAATCTCCTGCCTTTCTTCTGGCGGCGGCGTCAAAGACCCGCAGAACCGCTGTGCAAGCCAGGTCGCCAGCGTCACCAGCGCCCATGAAATCAGCGTCGCGACCACCAGATCGCGCGGCCAGTGCATGCCGAGCAGCAAACGACTGCCCATCACGCCCGTCGCCCACACCAGTAAAATGGCAATCGTCACCGTCCGGCGTCGCGGCCACAATAAGCCGACAGCGAGCAGCGCCCAGCTTGCCGCAAACATCGTGTGACCTGACGGAAACGCAAACCCGGTCTCTTTTTGCCAGTGTTGGCGTAAAAAGTGGGGAATAGCCTGCTGGGTGGCAAGTTGCTCCTTCACCAGGTCGCTGCGATCCTTACGTTTTAAAGTGTAGAACTCATCAACCGGGATATGATGCGTTTTTTCCAGCCATATCACGAAAGGACGCGGTTCCTGTACCCGCTCTTTCACCCACGACTTGACGCCCTGACCTAGCAGGATCGCCCCCGCCAGAATAGTAAAAAGCATTACCGCTGCTTTAAGACGAAAGCGCAAACACCAGAAGAACCAGCCACAGAGAATAACATGTGTGATGATACCCCACGGCTGAGTGACCGTTTCGGTTATCCAGTACATCGCTTTTAGCCATCCGGTATCCTGCCCCGGTTGCCAGCTCCAGCCGGACACCCACACGGTAACGGGCATAATCAACAACAATCCCGCGCCAGCCGCAGTACGCTTTGCAATCGACAGCATGAACACCTCTTTAACGGATAAGTGTCACAATCATAACCGAAAAATCCCCTGTTCGGGGAAATTGACAGATTTGTGCCATTCGCAGGATGATTGCGCGGCGGCGATTAGGTGAAGTCCGTCGCCTTATGGCAAAATAAGAAGATAAGCCAACAGGCAACGGCACAACATCGCGTGCCGGCATTATCTGGAGAAACACATGCAGCTTAAACGAGTGGCAGAAGCCAAACTGCCAACCCCATGGGGCGATTTCCTGATGGTGGGATTTGAAGAACTGGCAACCGGACACGATCACGTCGCGTTAGTATATGGTGATATTTCAGGTCAGACGCCGGTTCTGGCCCGTGTCCATTCAGAATGTCTGACGGGCGATGCCTTGTTCAGCCTGCGCTGCGACTGTGGTTTTCAACTGGAAGCCGCCCTGACGCATATCGCGGAAGAAGGACGCGGTATTCTGCTTTATCATCGTCAGGAAGGACGTAACATCGGCCTGCTCAATAAGATTCGCGCCTACGCATTGCAGGACCAGGGCTACGACACCGTAGAGGCCAATCACCAGTTAGGGTTTGCCGCGGATGAGCGCGATTTCACCCTCTGCGCGGATATGTTCAAGCTGCTGGGCGTTGACGAAGTACGTCTGCTCACCAATAACCCGAAGAAAGTTGAGATTCTCACTGAAGCGGGGATCAATATCGTGGAGCGGGTCCCGCTGATTGTGGGCCGTAATCCCAATAATGAACATTATCTGGATACCAAAGCGGCCAAGATGGGTCACTTGTTGAGTAAATAAGCCATGCGTTAAAAAAAGCCTGCATCGTGTCATGCAGGCTTTTTTACGACTTACTTCAGCATGTTACGAATCACGTAATGTAAAATGCCATCGTTCTGGTAGTAAGTTAACTCGGTCGCGGTATCGATGCGGCAACGGCACTGCACCACCTCTTTGTTCCCGTCGGTCCGGGTTAACGTCACCGGCACCGTCGCGCCAGGTTTCAGTTGTTGCAGATCGGCAATATCGATAGTCTCTTCCCCGGTCAGCCCCAGCGTTTTGCGCGTAACACCCTGTGGGAACTCCAGAGGCAGGATCCCCATCCCAATCAGGTTGGAGCGGTGGATACGTTCGAACGACTCCGCAATGACGACACGAATTCCCAGCAATCGCGGCCCTTTCGCCGCCCAGTCACGACTGGAACCCGACCCATACTCTTTACCAGCAATCACCGCCAGCGGGATGTTCTCCTGCTGATACTGCATAGCCGCATCATAGATAGACAACACCTCGGTGCCAGGCAGATGTCGCGTCATGCCGCCTTCCACACCCGGCACCATTTCGTTGCGAATACGGATGTTAGCGAAGGTCCCGCGCATCATCACTTCGTGGTTACCGCGTCGCGAACCGTAGGAGTTGAAGTCTTTGCGCTCCACGCCGTGGTTTTGCAGATAGCGCCCTGCAGGACTGTCAGCTTTAATACTCCCGGCCGGAGAAATGTGGTCAGTGGTCACCGAATCCCCCAACATCGCCAGAATGCGCGCGCCGTGAATATCGGTCACCGGCGATGGCTGCGCCTGCATCTCGTCAAAGAACGGCGACAGGCGAATGTAGGTCGAGTCGTTTTGCCAGCCGTAAGTGTCTGAGCGGTCAACATTGATCGCTTTCCACTCAGGCGTCCCTTCGAACACTTCCGCATATTCTTTGCGGAACATTTCTGAAGAGACCAGATCGACGGCGCGGGCAATTTCCTGCGCCGACGGCCAGATATCTTTCAGATAGACCGGATCGCCTTTGCGATCGTGGCCGAGCGGATCTTTCTCCAGGTTAATGTTCATATTGCCCGCGAGCGCGTAGGCAACGACAAGCGGCGGTGACGCCAGCCAGTTGGTTTTCACCAGCGGGTGAATACGACCTTCAAAGTTACGGTTGCCTGACAGCACCGCGCCTACGGTCAGATCACCCTTCTTAATCGCGGTTTCGATAGGCTCCGGCAGCGGTCCAGAGTTACCGATACAGGTCGTACAGCCATATCCCACCAGGTTAAAGCCCAGTTCATCGAGATACGGTGTCAGTTTCGCCTTTGCCAGATAATCTGACACCACTTTCGACCCTGGCGCCAGCGACGCTTTCACCCACGGCTGACGCTTCAGTCCCAGCGTAACGGCTTTTTTCGCCAGCAAACCAGCCGCCATTAGCACGCTGGGGTTAGAGGTGTTGGTACAGGAGGTAATGGCCGAGATGACCACCGCTCCGTCAGGAAGCTGATATGACTGTCCGTTTAGCACATACTCTACCGGCCGACGGTCTTTCTGCGCAGTGTTCAGTTCCAGTTCGCTGCTGGCGGCAAAGGCTTTCGGCACATCGCCGAGTGCGACGCGATCCTGCGGACGTTTCGGCCCGGCGAGGCTTGCCTCGACATCATTCATATCCAGCGCCAGGGTACTGGTGAAGATCGGTTCATCACCGGCGTTGCGCCACATACCCTGCGCCTTCGCGTATTTCTCCACCAGTTCGATTTGGTCTTCACTGCGTCCGCTCAACCGCATATAGTCCAGCGTCACACCGTCGATCGGAAAGAAACCACAGGTCGCACCATATTCCGGCGACATATTGGCGATGGTGGCCCGGTCAGCCAGCGGTAAGGAATCCAGCCCGTCGCCATAAAATTCGACAAATTTGCCGACTACACCGTGCTTACGCAGCATCTGGGTGACGGTTAACACGAGATCCGTTGCAGTGATCCCCTCACGCAGTTTTCCGGTCAGTTTGAAACCCACCACATCCGGGATCAACATTGAGACAGGTTGCCCCAACATTGCCGCTTCAGCCTCGATACCACCCACGCCCCAGCCCAGAACACCCAGACCGTTAATCATGGTGGTGTGTGAATCTGTGCCGACCAGCGTGTCCGGATAAGCCACCCATTCACCGTCCTGCAATTCGCTCCACACCGCTTTGCCAAGATATTCCAGGTTAACCTGGTGGCAAATACCGGTTCCCGGCGGCACGACGCTGAAGCGACTGAAGGCCTGTTGGCCCCATTTCAGAAACACATAGCGCTCATGGTTACGTTCCATTTCAAGGCGCACGTTCTCTTCGAATGCATCGTCATCGCCAAAATGGTCAACGGTGACGGAGTGGTCGATCACCAGATCCACTGGCGAGAGAGGATTCACTTTCGCCGTATCGCCGCCCAGGCGTTTTACCGCTTCGCGCATTGCGGCGAGGTCCACCACCGCCGGGACGCCGGTAAAGTCCTGCATCAGTACGCGTGCTGGACGGTAGGCAATTTCGCGATCGGCATGGGCATTTTTTAGCCACCCTGCCAGCGCCTGGATATCGTCCTGGGTAACCGAATCGCCGTCCTGCCAGCGCAGCAGGTTTTCCAGTAAGACTTTCAGTGATTTGGGCAGACGGGTGAGATCGCCCAAAGATTTCGCAGCCAGCGGCAGACTGTAATAGTGGTAGGTTTTGTCTTTGGCCTGCAGTGTGTCCTTACTGGCTTCTCGTAGGGTTGACGACATAGCTCCTCCTTAATGACAGGGTTGCGATGCCCTGATTCTCCTCAGGGTGAATATTAAAGATAACACAAACAGAATGTAACGTTTTGATAACAACCCAAATTGATAAAAGAGGAAAAACCGAACGGCGAAGATACAAGTGAGGGCGAGCGCGTGTATGAGAGGGAAGAAAACCTCGCCGTAGCGAGGTTTCAGATTGCTGGCAACCTGTAGATTTGTGTTTATGTCGGGTGGCGGCTAAGGCTTACCTGTTCTACAGACTTTTCGATATCAATGTGTTGCTCAGGCCACATATGAGCCTGCTAAGCGTAGCGCCATCAGGCGGAAGGGTTGAGATTAATTCATCACGATCCAGAACAGTTCAGCCCAAAAGAGCAGAGAGACGGAAAATGCGCCCATCCAGGACCAGTATTTCATATTTGCAGACATCATCGGCTATACCCGTTTTGTTTAATACATTGTGTTGAGACTTTCTCAACGCTTTATTGCTGCGGTGTATAGGTAAAAGCGCACCGTGATAATTTATCGGTACAAAAGAAACGGTAATAAGAATGGTGACGATTATTGTTTCTGTTGATCGTCTTCGTCGAATAACTCAATAAACTTTTGCTGTTGCTGAGTCAGCTTCCAGGATTTGGGAACAGTTTTCACGCACGCGCCTTTTTTCGTTTCTCGTACGGTGTCACCAGAGTGACATGTAGGTAACGACGTCTGTTGTGGGTCGTGAATCTCCATTTTTACCCCCAGGCATTCCAGATCAACAGTGCGATCACAACCCAAAACAGCGCTGAGCCCAGGAAAACCGCAAGCCAGGCTTTGCGTTTCATCTCAGGGTCCCGACGTGGCTCCTGATTTTCAGACGGCATTGCTAACCTCATACAATCGGCATCACTTATCATTTAAGCACCAACAATCGGTACAATTAATCATCAGATGAGACAAATCCTAATGAAACTTTAGTCAAAAATCCAGTGAATTTACGAATCGTTTCCAGTGAATAAATCAATCTTTTGATCGAAAATAAATATTTGAAAAGGGAAATTT
The DNA here is from genome assembly GCF_016906145.1 of Citrobacter sp. MGH 55. Taxonomy (NCBI): domain Bacteria; kingdom Pseudomonadati; phylum Pseudomonadota; class Gammaproteobacteria; order Enterobacterales; family Enterobacteriaceae; genus Citrobacter; species Citrobacter sp. MGH 55. The sequence goes on along the minus strand of NZ_CP070239.1, from coordinate 3,591,852 downwards.
GCGAGGCGGGGAATAAGACACTACTTTACGGTCGATTATCCATAATCATCATGTGGACATTATTATTACGCCAGCCTTAATAAAACCAATGGCGATTTAATTAAAACTTTCGGTATCTCCTGCCAACAAAAGATACCGACCGTTTTCTGTGACGATTACTTTTCAGGTAGTTTGATATCTTTAAACATCTCTTCTATTTCTTCGTTCGAGCGCAACGCCACGGCGGTATCCACCACGTCACGCGTCAAATGCGGGGCGAAACGTTGAATGAAATCATACATGTAACTGCGCAGGAACGTGCTGCGACGAAAACCGATCTTTGTCGTGCTGTGGCTGAAGACGTCGTGGGCGTCCACGCGAACCAGATCCGGGTCGGACAGCGGATCGACGGCCATGCTGGCAATCACCCCCACTCCTAAGCCTAAACGCACGTAGGTTTTGATCACATCGGCGTCAGTCGCCGTAAAGACGATACGTGGCGTCAAACCTGCGCGGTTAAACGCGGTATCCAGTTCAGAGCGCCCCGTAAAGCCAAAGGTGTACGTCACCAGTGGATACTGTGCCAGTTCTTCAATGGTCACCGACCCTTTATTGGCCAGCGGATGCTCAGGCGTCACCACAATCGAACGATTCCAGTGATAGCATGGCAACATGACCAGATCGTCATACAGATGCAGCGCTTCCGTGGCAATGGCAAAGTCGGCATTTCCTTTTGAAACCGCTTCAGCGATCTGTGTGGGTGACCCCTGGTGCATATGCAACGACACACGCGGATAGCGCTCGATAAAGCCTTTAATCACATTCGGTAGCGCATAACGCGCCTGGGTATGCGTCGTCGCAATATAGAGAGAGCCTTTATCCGGCCAGGTATGCTCACCGGCAACGGACTTTATCGCATCCACTTTGGAGAGCACTTCGCGCGCAATGCGGATAATCTCCTGACCTGCCGGCGTCACCTGAGTCAGATGCTTACCGCTACGGGCAAAGATCTGGATGCCAAGTTCGTCTTCCAGCATGCGAACCTGCTTACTGATACCCGGTTGCGAGGTATAAAGGCCTTCCGCGGTGGAGGAGACGTTAAGGTTGTGATTCACCACCTCAACAATGTAGCGAAGCTGCTGTAATTTCATGTTAAACCATCCAGATTAGCGCCATCAGGTCATCGTTTCAGAGCAGGCAGTGATGCGCTGCTAATACGATTTAATAATAAAAAAGCCGTTAACTATAACCACTATATCATTAATAAACAGGCTGTATAGCGGTGAGTAAAAAATAATAAGTCCGCTATAAAAACAAAAAAAAGGGCCGCTTACGCGACCCTCTTCAGCACAACTGCACCGTGGGCGGTTACTTCTTGCCTTCGACCCATTTGCCATCAACAAAGAAGGCAGACCAGCCGGTCGCTTTCCCGTCTTTTTCAGCGGCAACATACTGCTGTTTGGTCTTACGGCTAAAACGCACCAGCGTTTTATTGCCTTCCGGATCCTGTTGCGGCGCATCGGCCAGATAACGCAGTTTTTCTGGCAGACGATCGCGGAAGCGGTATAACTCTTCCACCAGCGGTGCGCGCGTCTCACGGGATTTCGGGAAAGTATTGGCGGCCAGGAAGACCCCGGCAGCGCCATCACGCAGCACGAAATACGCATCCGATTTTTCACACGGCAACTCGGGCAGCGGAACCGGATCTTCTTTCGGCGGTGCAACTTCACCGTTACGCAGGATCTTACGGGTGTTTTTACACTCGTCGTTAGTGCATGCCATGTACTTACCGAAACGCCCCATCTTCAGGTGCATCTCAGAGCCACATTTTTCGCACTCGACGATCGGACCGTCATACCCTTTGATACGGAATTCGCCTTCTTCGATCTCGTAGCCGTCGCAGGTCGGGTTATTACCACAAACATGCAGCTTGCGCTTCGGATCGATCAGGTAGCTGTCCATCGCCGTACCGCACTTCTGACAACGACGTTTGGCGCGCAGGGCGTTGGTTTCCGCGTCATCACCTTCCAGCACGTTCAGGACTTCGTTTTCCGGCACCAGGTTAATGGTGGTTTTGCAGCGCTCTTTCGGCGACAACGCATAACCCGAGCAGCCAAGGAACACGCCAGTACTGGCGGTGCGAATTCCCATTTTGCGTCCGCAGGTGGGGCAGTCGATGCTGGTCAACACCATCTGGTTCGGACGCATCCCGCCCTCTTCCGGATCTTTCTCCGCTTTGTCGAGTTGCTGAGTAAAATCACTGAAGAAGTTGTCGAGCACGCCTTTCCATTCGATTTCGTGATTCGCGACCTGGTCGAGGCTGTTTTCCATCTGCGCGGTGAAATCGTAGTTCATCAGCTCGCGGAAATTCTCTTCCAGACGATCGGTGACAATCTCACCCATTTTTTCCGCATAGAAGCGACGGTTTTCCACCCGCACGTAGCCACGATCCTGAATGGTCGAAATGATCGACGCATAGGTCGACGGACGGCCAATTCCGCGTTTTTCCAGCTCTTTCACTAGCGAGGCTTCGCTGAAGCGCGCCGGTGGCTTGGTGAAGTGTTGAGCCGGGATCAGTTCAACCAGAGACAGCGCATCACCTTTATTCACCGCCGGCAGCGTCCGGTCTTCATCACCTTTACGCAACGCGGGCATCACTTTCGTCCAGCCGTCGAAGCGCAGAATACGACCGCGCGCCTTCAGACGAAAATCACCCGCACCCACGGTTAGGGTGGTGGAATCGTACTGCGCCGGGGTCATCTGACAGGCGACAAACTGACGCCAGATCAGCTGATACAGTTTTTGCGCGTCGGCTTCCATATCCTTCAGCGTTTCCGCCAGCACGGAGACGTCGGAAGGACGAATCGCTTCGTGGGCTTCCTGCGAATTTTCTTTGCTGGCGTACTGATTCGGACTTTCCGGCAGATATTTCTTGCCGAAATTGTCGCCGATGTAACCGCGCACCATATTCACGGCATCCTGACTCAGGTTGGTCGAGTCGGTACGCATATAGGTGATGTAGCCCGCTTCGTACAAACGCTGCGCCATCATCATGGTCTTTTTCACGCCAAAACCGAGACGCGTGCTGGCCGCCTGTTGCAGCGTGGAGGTGATAAACGGCGCGCCCGGCTTGCTGCTGGTCGGCTTGTCTTCACGTTCCAGAACGCTGTAGCGCGCTTTCTCCAGCAGGCTTACCGCCGCAAGCGTCTGCTCACGGTTTTCCGGACGAAACGGCTTGTCGTTCTGATGGGTCACCTGCAAAGGCAGCGCATCGCCGGAAGGCGTGGTGGTATTGGCATCAATTTCCCAGAACTCTTCCGGTACAAACGCTTTAATCTCGCGCTCACGCTCAACGACCAGACGCACCGCCACGGACTGAACGCGACCGGCTGACAGACCGCGAGCAATCTTTTTCCACAACAGCGGCGAGACCATATAGCCCACCACGCGATCCATAAAGCGACGTGCCTGCTGAGCGTTAACCCGGTCAATGTTCAGTTCGCCCGGCTTTTCAAACGCCTGACGAATCGCATTCTTGGTAATTTCGTTAAACACCACGCGACTATAACGCGTGTCATCACCCCCGATCACTTCCCGCAGGTGCCATGCAATGGCTTCCCCTTCGCGGTCAAGGTCGGTTGCGAGATAGATGTGGTCGGCCTTTTCAGCCAGTTGTTTCAGTTCAGAGACGACCTTCTCTTTACCGGGCAGCACTTCATAGTGCGCATCCCAGTTGTGCCACGGGTCAACGCCCATACGGTTGACGAGCGCGCCACGTTCATCCTTTTTGGGCTTTTTAGCCGTTTTGGTGGAGGTAGAGTCGGCGCTCTTTTTAGCTGCTGAGCCACTGGTCGGCAAGTCACGGATATGACCGACGCTGGACTTAACCACGTAGTCATTACCCAGATACTTGTTGATCGTTTTGGCTTTTGCCGGGGACTCAACGATGACAAGAGCTTTACCCATATTCACCTTTACCTAAATTGATTCTTCCAGGAATGCGTCGCACGTTGATACACCATCCACTGGCGACGAGCCACGGATATGGTCCCTGCGTCTGCGGATATCAACCCCTTGTACTGACTCTGTACACTAAATAGCCAGGTGACTGAGTTGACAGGTTTTTTCGCACAGAGGCGCTATAGCACGACGGAATTTCGGTCGAATGTCAAGCAAATCTGTTGCCTGGTTGACGAAAGCGTCACACTGTACCTGATAAAATTCGTTACGCAACTTTATTAGCATGCAAAACTAAATCCTGCCAGTCAGCAAAGGTTGACAACCCCTTGTACACACTGAGGGAATATTTGCCCAAAAGAGTCGGTCGGCGTAGACTAATGCCCTTGTTTAAGGAGTAAAAAATGCGCAAAGAGACACAACCTATCGATCGCGAAACGCTGTTGATTGAAGCCAACAAAATCATTCGTGAGCATGAAGATACGCTGGCGGGCATTGTTGCCACCGGTGTGACCCAGCGAAATGGGGTGTTGGTCTTCAGTGGGGATTACTTTTTAGACGAGCAAGGTTTACCCACGCCAAAGAGCACTGCCGTGTTCAATATGTTTAAACATCTGGCGCATGTACTTTCTGAAAAGTATCACCTGATTGATTAAAGCAAAAACGCGAGGCCTGAGAGCCCCGCGTTTTTCATTAATACCGTCTCCTACATCAACGGTTTTTGTCCGCGCTGCCACCAGCGCAGGAGCAGCCGATCGGCACTTTCCGCGGCACTGCCTGTCACCCGATCGACCAGTTTCTTCCGTTGCAGATAGCGAACGTTCAGCACCTCTCGTCCTTCCATCAGCCCAAGGATCACCTCGTCGCTGGTATTTATCTCATCAATGAGCCCTTTCTCCAGCGCCTGCTGTCCGTACCAGTGTTCACCCGTCGCAACCTGTTCAATGTCCAGAGTCGGACGCATACGATGGACAAAATCTTTAAACAGGTGATGGGTTTCGTTTAAATCCTCACGAAACTTCTGCCGCCCTTCTTCGGTGTTCTCACCCAGCAGCGTCAACGTCCGTTTGTACTGTCCGGCGGTATGCAACTCGATATCGATATCCTTGCCTTTCAGGAAACGGTTGAAGTTGGGGATCTGCGCAACCACGCCAATCGAACCGAGAATCGCGAAGGGTGCGGAGACAATTTTGTCCGCCACACAGGCCATCATGTAACCGCCACTCGCCGCGACTTTATCCACGGTCACGGTCAACGGGATCTTTTTATCGCGTAAGCGTTGCAGTTGTGATGCGGCAAGGCCGTAGCCGTGCACAACGCCCCCAGGGCTTTCCAGACGCACCACCACCTGGTCCTGCGGTTTCACCACCGCCAGTACGGCCGTCACCTCTTCACGCAGTGAACTGACCTCGTGGGCATCCATACTGCCTTTGAAATCCAGCACCCAGACGCGCGGTTTATCCGACGTGTCGCTGTCGCCCCGTTTGGCTTTTACTTTGGCGGCTTTCACTTCCTGCTTATGCTTTTTCTTTTGCGCTTTATGCCAGAGTTTCTGTTGATGGCTATCGAGAAGCGCCATCGCCAGTTCATCCTTCATTTCTTTATATTGTTCGCTGAGGTTGGTAACCCGCAGTTCGCCACGCTGGCGCTTACGTTGGGCAACATTCACGATAATGGTGGCAATCGCCGCGATAGCCAGCACAACGGTCACGATTTTTGCTAAAAACAAGCCATATTCAGACAACAATTCCACACGTCCCACCTTGGTTAAACAACTTAGCGTCGGCTCAGTGTACAACAGGTGTAATGCGTCGTCTCGCGGGATATGCGGATGGATAAAAGTATGACAAAGTGTTCATTTTAGGGCGTTATCGCCGTTGGCTGATTGAAATTGAGTCCTGTTTCAGGCATAAACCCGACACACCAACGAGAAGCAGAGCGACCAGGCATGTCGCCGAGGAGTCCCCATGCATTATCAACCGAAACAAGACCTCCTGCAGGATCGCATTATTCTGGTGACCGGCGCCAGCGACGGCATTGGCCGTGAAGCGGCCCTGACCTACGCTCGCTACGGCGCCAACGTCATTTTGCTCGGCCGTAATGATGAAAAATTGCGCCACGTCGCCGACAGCATTACCCAGCAAACGGACCGCCAGCCGCAGTGGTTTACACTCGATCTGTTAACCTGCACCGCTGATGACTGTCATCAACTGGCGCAGCGCATCGGCGGACAGTATCCACGACTGGACGGCGTCTTACACAATGCTGGTTTACTGGGTGACGTCTGTCCGATGATCGAGCAGGACCCGCAGGTCTGGCAACAGGTTATGCAGGTCAATGTCAATGCAACGTTTATGCTGACCCAGGCATTGCTTCCTTTATTACTTAAGTCAGATTCCGGATCGTTAGTCTTCACCTCCTCCAGCGTGGGCCAGCAGGGTCGTGCTAACTGGGGCGCCTACGCGGCCTCTAAATTTGCTACCGAAGGCATGATGCAGGTGCTAGCAGATGAGTACCAAAACCGTCCGCTGCGCGTAAATTGCATCAATCCGGGCGGCACCCGTACCGGGATGCGCGCCAACGCCTTTCCAACGGAAGATCCGCAAAAACTCAAAACACCCGCCGATATTATGCCGCTGTACCTGCGGCTAATGGGCGACGACAGCCGCCGCAAGACCGGTATGACCTTCGACGCCCAACCGGGCCGCAAACCAGGAATCGCCCAATGAGTGAAGAACGCTATCAACAACGCCAGCAGCGCGTGAAGGACCGGGTTGACGCCCGGGTAGCCCAGGCCCAGGACGAACGCGGCATCGTGATTGTCTTCACCGGCAACGGGAAAGGAAAAACCACCGCCGCCTTCGGCACCGCCACTCGCGCAGTGGGACACGGTAAAAAAGTCGGCGTGGTGCAGTTTATCAAGGGGACATGGCCCAACGGCGAGCGTAACCTGCTGGAGCCGCACGGCGTTGAATTTCAGGTGATGGCGACCGGGTTTACCTGGGAGACGCAAAACCGCGAAGCTGACACCGCAGCCTGTCTGGCTGTATGGGATCACGGCAAACGCATGCTTGCCGATCCGCAACTGGATATGGTGGTGCTGGACGAACTGACTTATATGGTGGCATACGACTATCTGCCGCTTGAAGAGGTGATTAACGCGCTGAATGCGCGCCCGTCTCACCAGACGGTGATCATCACCGGTCGCGGCTGCCATCGGGATATTCTCGAACTGGCCGATACCGTCAGTGAACTGCGACCGGTCAAACATGCCTTTGAGGCAGGGGTCAAAGCCCAGATGGGGATTGACTATTAAAAAAGGCCCCTTGGGGCCTTTTAGCAATTACGGGATAGCGGATTAACCGTTGTTATTACGACCGCCTGCACGGCGACCGCCGCTCACCTGGCTGTGACGCTTCACGGCACGGCGAATCTGATTTGCCTTCATGCGGCGACGATCTTTCTCTACCGCCACTTTCGAGGTGGTTTCCGGCTCCAGTTCCACCAGCTCACGCAGATAGTTGGTCTGGGCGAGATCCAGTTCCGTCCAGCCGCCGCGCGGCAGACCTTTCGGCAGCGGAATATCACCGTAGCGTACGCGAATCAGACGACTTACCTGCACGCCAACGGCTTCCCACAGCCGACGCACTTCACGGTTGCGCCCTTCGGTCAGGGTGACGTTGTACCACTGGTTGATCCCTTCACCACCGCTGAACTTGATGGTCTTGAACGCCGCCGGACCGTCTTCCAGCTGCACGCCACGGCTCAGATCGCGCAGTTTAGCATCGTCAACCTGGCCAAAGACGCGCACCGCGTATTCACGTTCAACTTCACGGCTCGGATGCATCAGGCGGTTTGCCAGTTCACCATCGGTAGTGAACAGCAGCAGACCGCAGGTATTGACGTCCAGACGCCCTACAGCAATCCAGCGAGCACCGCGCAGTTTCGGTAAGCGATCAAACACCGTAGGACGACCTTCCGGGTCGTTACGCGTGCACAGTTCACCTTCCGGCTTGTAATAGGCCAGAACGCGACAAATTTGTTCCGCCGACTCTTTCACCGAAATCAGGTGACCGTCGATACGAATTTTCAGGCCGGGAGTCACTTCAACGCGATCGCCCAGCGTGGCAATTTTGCCGTCTACACTGACGCGACCTGCTGCAATGATGGATTCAATTTCACGACGGGAGCCGTGGCCAGCGCGCGCCAGCACTTTCTGTAACTTTTCGCTCATAGAGCTTCCTTTAGCTGTCGCCTTCACAGGCGTCGAACAGGAGAATCAACGGCGCTTCTCAGCGCCATTTTAAGGCCGCGTAGTATACAGAGTTGCGTCCTTATAAGAAAGGTTTAACGTCTCCGACGCCTTCACGCAAGACAACCGGAGAATCATCGGTTAAATCAATCACCGTTGTGGGTTGCTGGCCCAGATAACCGCCATGAATAATCAGGTCCACCTGCTTTTCCAGTCGATCTTTAATTTCTTCCGGATCGGACTCGGTAAAATCACTGCCTGGCAGCATCAGCGAGGTAGAGAGCATCGGCTCGCCCAGCGTCTGCAATAGTTCGAGCGCGATTGGGTTCGACGGCACGCGCAGACCAATGGTCTTACGTTTTTCCTGCAACAACCGACGCGGTACCTCTTTCGTCCCCTTAAGGATGAAGGTGTAGTTGCCCGGCGTATTGTTCTTGATCAGGCGAAAAGCCACGTTGTCGACAAACGAATAGGTCGACAGTTCGGACAGATCGCGACACATCAGGGTGAAGTTATGTCCATCCGGCAACTGGCGAATACGGCAAATCCGTTCCATCGCGCCTTTGTCTTCAATTTTACAACCGAGCGCGTAGCCGGAGTCGGTTGGATACACAATCACCCCGCCCTTACGCACAATCTCAACCGCCTGGTTGATCAGGCGCTGCTGTGGGTTATCAGGATGAATATAAAAAAACTGGCTCATACTTCCCTCACTGTGGTGTTCTGTGGCTGCTCCCACGTCTGCCAGACGCCTTCAACGCCTGCCGGCAGCCAGAGCTTGCGACCCAACTCGATCCACGGGCAAGGTTGATGAAAATCAGATCCTTGCGATGCCCATAGCTGATGCTGGCGGGCGAGCGTAGCCAGTTGCGTGCGCTCATTCGGGGACTGTTGGCACTGCGCGACTTCCATCGCATCACCACGATGTTGCGCAAAATACGCCACCAGCCTTTTCAGCCACTTAGCGCTAAGATCATACCGCCCAGGATGGGCCAGTACCGCCTTACCGCCAGAATGATGAATGACATCAATAGCTTGTTCTATTGTACACCACTGTGGCGGAACGTATCCTGTTTTCCCGCGCGCGAGATACTTTTTAAACACATCCGCCATGGTGGTCGCTTTACCACACTCCACCAGATAACGGGCGAAATGGCCACGGGTCACCGCGCCGCCATCGGCCAGGCGCAATGCCCCTTCCCATGCGCCGGTGATGTGCGCTTTTTCCAGGCGGTCAGCGATGAGCCGTGCCCGCTGCTGTCGGCGTTCCGTCTGTTGCGCCAGAAACGCGCACATCGCCGGATTTTCAATATCAATGTTCAGACCCACAATATGGATTTCGTGGTTTTCCCAGACCGTGGAGATCTCAACGCCAGGGATCAAAGTCAGCTCAAGGCCAGAACGTGAAATTTCTTCGCTTGCCGCGGGGATCGCGGCTGTGGTGTCATGGTCGGTAATCGCCAGCGTGCCTACACGCATCTCGACGGCGCGGTGGACTAGCGCTTCTGGCGTCAGCCGGCCATCGGATGCTGTGGTGTGACTGTGCAGGTCATAAATCACTGCATAATTCGTGTCGCTCAAGGCGAACTCCCGTCTCTCAAAAATAGTCTTTCCTGCGCATCATAACGGTTCCGGCAAATTTACTGAAATCAGGTGTTGACAATAACCTATCGAACTAGTTAACTAGTACGAAAGTTCACAAGCAAAAGGGTATCGAAATGAAAGCAACGTTTGTTCTGCACGGTGGGTGGCGCACTTCCTGATTTCGGGCAGTGTATTTCGCGTGTAGATCGCCACCAGATACCCGGCCCGCCAACAGCGCGGGCTTTTTTTTGAACAAAATTAATGAGAATAACCATGCAGACATCAAAACCGACACTTGAACTCATTACCTGCGATGCCGCCTATCGCAAAAACCCGACGGAATTGTTCCACCAGGTTTGCGGCAATCGTCCGGCAACGCTGCTGCTGGAATCTGCGGATATCGACAGCAAAGACGACCTTAAAAGCCTGTTACTGGTGGATAGCGCGCTACGCATCACCGCTACCGGTGACACTGTCACTATTCAGGCCTTAACTGACAATGGCGCCGCACTGTTGACATTGCTCGATGCCGCCCTGCCCGCAGGCGTTGAAAATGAACGCCAGGACGCAGGTCGCGTGCTGCGTTTCCCGCCAGTCAGCCCATTATTAGACGAAGATGCACGCCTGTGCGCACTCTCGGTCTTTGACGCCTTCCGCCTGCTGCAGGGACTGGTGAACGTCCCGGCGCAAGAGCGCGAAGCGATGTTCTTTGGCGGTCTGTTTGCGTACGACCTGGTTGCCGGTTTTGAAGATTTACCACAGCTTGAGGCTGGCAACCGCTGCCCGGATTACTGTTTCTATCTGGCGGAAACGCTTGTGGTGATCGACCACCAGAAACAAAGCTCCCGCATTCAGGCCAGCCTGTTCAGCGACAATGACGCGGAAAAACAGCGTCTCACCGCACGTCTGGCGCGTCTGAGCCAGCAGCTGACGGAACCTGCGCCGCCGTTGCCGGTCGTTTCCGTGCCACAAATGCGCTGTGAATGTAATCAGAGCGATGAAGAATTTGGCGCGGTCGTTCGCTCAATGCAGAAAGCGATCCGCGCCGGGGAAATTTTTCAGGTGGTCCCGTCCCGCCGCTTCTCACTGCCCTGCCCGTCACCGCTGGCGGCCTATTACGTGCTGAAGAAGAGCAACCCTAGCCCGTACATGTTCTTTATGCAGGACAACGATTTCACCTTGTTTGGTGCGTCGCCGGAAAGTTCACTGAAATACGATGCCACCAGCCGCCAGATTGAAATTTACCCGATTGCCGGTACGCGTCCTCGTGGTCGTCACGCCGACGGAACGTTAGATCGCGACCTCGACAGCCGTATTGAACTGGAGATGCGCACCGACCATAAAGAGCTTTCCGAGCATCTGATGCTGGTTGACCTGGCGCGTAACGATCTCGCCCGAATCTGTACGCCAGGCAGTCGGTACGTGGCAGACCTGACGAAAGTTGACCGTTATTCTCACGTTATGCACCTGGTCTCTCGCGTCGTCGGCGAATTACGCCACGATCTCGATGTCCTGCACGCCTACCGCGCCTGCATGAACATGGGCACGCTGAGCGGGGCACCGAAAGTGCGGGCAATGCAGTTGATTGCCGAAGCCGAGGGCCGTCGACGCGGCAGCTACGGCGGTGCAGTCGGTTACTTCACCGCGCACGGCGATCTGGATACCTGCATTGTGATTCGCTCCGCGCTGGTGGAAGACGGTATCGCCACCGTCCAGGCGGGCGCCGGTATTGTGCTCGATTCTGTTCCCCAGTCAGAAGCCGACGAAACCCGTAACAAAGCGCGCGCGGTCCTGCGTGCCATTGCCACCGCGCACCACGCACAGGAGACTTTCTGATGGCTGACATTCTGCTGCTCGACAACATCGACTCATTCACCTATAACCTGGCAGATCAGCTGCGTACCAACGGTCATAACGTGGTGATTTACCGTAACCATATTCCGGCTCAGACTCTGATTGAGCGTCTGGCCACCATGAAGAACCCGGTTCTGGTGCTGTCTCCAGGCCCTGGCGTACCCAGTGAAGCAGGCTGCATGCCGGAACTGCTGACCCGTCTGCGCGGCAAGCTGCCAATTATCGGTATCTGCCTGGGCCATCAGGCGATTGTCGAAGCCTACGGCGGCTACGTCGGACAGGCCGGCGAGATCCTGCACGGTAAGGCATCCAGCATTGAACACGATGGACAGGCTATGTTTGCCGGTCTGACGAATCCGCTGCCGGTTGCCCGCTATCACTCTCTGATCGGTAGCAATATCCCCGCCGGCCTGACCATCAACGCCCATTTTAACGGCATGGTGATGGCGGTTCGTCATGATGCCGATCGCGTGTGCGGCTTACAGTTCCACCCGGAATCCATTCTGACCACCCAGGGTGCACGTCTGCTTGAGCAGACGCTGGCCTGGGCGCAGCAGAAGCTGGAGCCGACCAATACCTTGCAGCCGATCCTCGAAAGACTGTATCAGGCACAGACCCTGAGCCAGCAGGAAAGCCACCAGTTGTTCTCCGCCGTGGTACGCGGTGAACTGAAACCGGAACAGCTGGCTGCCGCGCTGGTCAGCATGAAGATTCGCGGCGAGCATCCGAATGAGATTGCCGGTGCGGCAACCGCCTTACTGGAAAACGCTGCGCCGTTCCCCCGCCCTGATTATCTGTTCGCCGATATCGTCGGCACCGGCGGCGACGGCAGTAACAGCATTAATATTTCTACCGCCAGCGCATTTGTCGCGGCGGCATGCGGCCTGAAGGTGGCAAAACACGGCAACCGCAGCGTTTCCAGTAAATCCGGCTCATCAGACCTGCTGGCCGCCTTCGGTATCAATCTCGATATGAATGCCGACCGATCGCGTCAGGCGCTGGACGAACTGGGCGTTTGCTTCCTGTTTGCCCCGAAATATCACACCGGTTTCCGTCATGCGATGCCGGTACGCCAGCAGTTGAAGACCCGTACGCTGTTCAACGTACTGGGGCCGCTGATTAACCCGGCGCATCCGCCGCTGGCGCTGATTGGCGTTTATAGCCCTGAACTGGTTTTGCCGATTGCCGAAACCCTGCGCGTGCTGGGTTACCAGCGTGCCGCGGTCGTACACAGCGGCGGAATGGATGAAGTCTCTCTGCATGCGCCGACCATTGTGGCGGAGCTACATAACGGCGAGATCAAAAGCTATCAGCTGACGGCAGATGACTTTGGCCTGACCCCTTACCACCAGGAACAACTGGCAGGCGGTACGCCGGAAGAAAACCGTGACATTCTGACACGCTTACTACAAGGTAAAGGTGACGCCGCCCATGAGGCAGCCGTTGCCGCAAACGTCGCAATGTTAATGCGACTGCATGGTGAAGAAGATCTCAAGGCTAATGCGCAAACCGTTCTCGAGGTCTTGCACAGTGGTTCCGCTTATGACCGAGTCACCGCTCTGGCGGCAAGAGGGTAAATGATGCAAACCGTTTTAGCGAAAATCGTCGCAGACAAGGCGATTTGGGTGGAAGCCCGCAAACAGCAACAACCGTTGGCCAGTTTTCAAAACGATGTCCAGCCCAGCTCGCGTCACTTTTATGACGCCTTACAGGGCGCGCGTACGGCTTTTATTCTGGAGTGTAAGAAAGCCTCCCCGTCTAAAGGCGTGATCCGCGATGATTTCGACCCGGCGCGGATTGCCGGGGTGTATAAACATTACGCCTCCGCCATTTCCGTTCTGACGGATGAGAAGTACTTCCAGGGCAGTTTTGATTTCCTGCCGATCGTGAGCCGCATCGCGCCGCAGCCGATTTTGTGTAAGGACTTTATTATCGACCCTTACCAGATTTACCTTGCGCGCCACTATCAGGCCGACGCCTGTCTGCTGATGCTTTCGGTCCTCGACGACGAGCAGTATCGCCAGCTTTCTGCCGTGGCGCACAGCCTCAAAATGGGCGTGCTGACAGAAGTCAGTAATGAAGACGAACTGGAGCGCGCCATTGCGCTTGGCGCGAAAGTGGTCGGGATTAACAACCGCGACCTGCGCGACCTGTCGATTGACTTAAATCGGACGCGCCAACTGGCGCCGAAACTGGGCCAGGGTGTGACGGTGATTAGCGAATCGGGGATCAACACCTACGCTCAGGTTCGCGAGTTGAGCCATTTTGCCAATGGTTTCCTGATTGGTTCCGCACTCATGGCGCATGACGATCTTAACGCCGCCGTACGCCGTGTTCTGCTGGGCGAGAATAAGGTCTGTGGCCTGACGCGTCCAGAAGATGCCAAAGCCGCCTGCGAGTCTGGCGCGATCTATGGTGGACTGATTTTTGTCCCTTCATCACCTCGTTTTGTCAATATTGAACAGGCCCGCGAAGTGCAGTCCGCCGCCCCGCTACAGTATGTTGGCGTATTCCGCAATCACGACATCGCCGACGTCTGTGAAAAAGCAACACAGCTTTCGCTGACAGCCGTACAGCTGCATGGCCGCGAAGATCAGGCGTATGTTGATGCGCTACGCGCCGCGCTGCCTGAAAACGTACAGATCTGGAAAGCGCTGAGCGTCGGTGACACTCTCCCGGCCCGCGATTATCAGCATGTCGACAAATACGTGCTGGATAACGGCCAGGGCGGCAGCGGTCAGCGTTTTGACTGGTCGTTACTGCAAGGACAATCGCTGGATAACGTATTGCTGGCAGGCGGTCTTGGCGCGGATAACTGCGTTGAGGCGGCTAAAACCGGCTGTGCCGGTCTCGATTTTAATTCAGGTGTAGAGTCACAGCCGGGCATCAAAGATGCACGCCTTCTGGCCTCGGTATTTCAGACACTGCGCGCATATTAAGGAAAAGGACATGACAACATTACTCAATCCCTATTTTGGTGAATTCGGTGGCATGTATGTGCCGCAGATTCTGATGCCTGCTCTGCGTCAACTGGAAGACGCGTTTGTCAGTGCGCAAAAAGATCCCGAGTTTCAGGCCCAGTTTACCGACCTGTTGAAAAACTACGCAGGGCGTCCCACCGCGTTGACCAAATGTCAGAACATCACCGCCGGGACCAATACCACGCTGTACCTGAAACGTGAAGATCTGCTGCACGGCGGCGCGCATAAAACCAACCAGGTGTTAGGTCAGGCATTGCTGGCAAAACGCATGGGTAAAACCGAGATTATTGCGGAAACGGGCGCGGGCCAGCACGGGGTAGCTTCGGCGCTCGCCAGCGCCCTGCTCGGCCTGAAATGCCGTATCTACATGGGGGCGAAAGACGTTGAGCGCCAGTCACCAAACGTCTTCCGTATGCGTCTGATGGGTGCGGAAGTGATTCCGGTTCACAGCGGTTCAGCCACGCTGAAAGACGCCTGTAACGAGGCGCTGCGTGACTGGTCTGGTAGCTACGACACCGCGCACTACATGCTCGGCACCGCTGCTGGCCCGCACCCGTTCCCGACCATCGTGCGTGAATTCCAGCGCATGATCGGCGAAGAAACCAAAGCGCAGATCCTCGAAAAAGAGGGGCGCCTGCCGGACGCGGTGATCGCCTGCGTGGGCGGCGGTTCCAACGCCATCGGGATGTTTGCCGATTTTATTAATGAGCCAAACGTTGGGCTGATTGGTGTAGAACCGGGTGGTCACGGGATTGAAACCGGTGAACACGGTGCGCCGTTGAAGCACGGTCGCGTCGGGATCTATTTTGGTATGAAAGCGCCAATGATGCAGACCGATGAGGGACAGATCGAGGAGTCCTACTCCGTCTCTGCAGGTCTGGATTTCCCGTCCGTCGGCCCACAGCATGCGTACCTGAACAGCATTGGTCGTGCCGACTACGTGTCGATCACCGATGATGAAGCGCTGGACGCCTTTAAAACGCTCTGTCTGCACGAGGGCATTATCCCGGCGCTCGAGTCGTCACACGCCCTGGCCCACGCGCTGAAAATGATGCGTGAGAATCCGGAGAAAGCGCAACTGCTGGTGGTTAACCTTTCCGGTCGTGGGGACAAAGACATTTTCACCGTACACGATATTCTGAAAGCGCGAGGGGAAATCTGATGGAACGCTATGAAAGTTTGTTTGCACAACTAAACGATCGCAAGGAAGGTGCCTTTGTTCCCTTCGTGACCCTCGGCGACCCTGGCGTTGAACAGTCGCTGAAGATTATCGATGCCCTGATTGAGGCAGGTGCAGATGCGCTGGAGTTAGGGATCCCTTTCTCCGATCCGCTCGCTGATGGCCCGACCATTCAGAGCGCCACGCTGCGCGCGTTTGCCGCTGGCGTCACGCCGACCCGCTGTTTTGAGATGCTGGCCGCCATTCGCGAAAAACATCCGACCATTCCCATTGGTCTGTTGATGTACGCGAATCTGGTATTCAGCAAAGGTATTGACGCGTTTTATGCCAAATGTGCCGAGGTCGGCGTGGATTCGGTTCTGGTCGCCGACGTGCCGGTGGAAGAGTCCGCGCCATTCCGTCAGGCGGCGCTGCGCCACAACGTTGCGCCGATTTTCATCTGCCCGCCCAATGCCGATGATGATCTGCTGCGCCAGATCGCCTCTTATGGCCGGGGTTATACTTATCTGCTGTCTCGCGCAGGGGTGACGGGCGCAGAAAACCGCGCTGCGCTGCCTTTGCATCATCTGGTAGAGAAACTGAAAGAGTACAACGCCGCGCCTGCTTTGCAGGGCTTTGGCATCTCGGCACCGGAGCAGGTGTCTGCCGCCATTGACGCCGGCGCCGCTGGCGCGATCTCCGGTTCCGCGATCGTCAAAATCATTGAGAAAAATGTCGAGCAGCCTGATCAGATGCTCGCAGAACTCAAATCATTCGTCAGCAGATTAAAAGCCGCTACCCGTCAGTAATACCCAAAGACCGCCAGTCTCGCGCTGGCGGTCCCATTATTTAGCCTGCTTCATTTTGTACATCTCGCCATCTGCATACTGAATGGCATCATCAATGCCCTCAGTCACTTCGGCTACGCCCCATGAGATGGAAAGCGGCACCTGCGTCTCCTTCACGAGAAACTGATACTCATTGATTTGCTGGGTGATACGTTCCGCGATGGCGACCGCATCGCTCGTTTTCGCCTTATACAGCACAATCACGAACTCATCTCCCCCGGTGCGAATCACCAGATCGTCACTGGTGCGGGTATTGGACAACATCCGGTTGGCAATAATCTGTAGCGCTCTGTCCCCAGCAACGTGTCCCCAGGTGTCGTTAATTGCTTTGAATTTATTGCAATCAACCAACACCACCGAACTGTCAGAGAGATCCCGCCGCTTGATGATGTCGAGAATTTTACGGTTGAAACAGCCCGTCAACGAGTCGATGTAGACTTTCAGATCGCTCTCATTTAGCCAGGATTTTAACCCCATCATGATCAGTACAAAGAAGAACGGCGCCATCAGGATCAGCAACCCCGCCTGGGTGTCATGCATCGCAAACCCACTGAGCGAGATAGCGTAGTGAATGACATATTTCTCAGAGAGCACTTTGAAGGCAATTTCCGGACGCTTTTTACATTCCCCCCACAGACAAAGCGACTGCTGATTCAAAGTATTCACCAGCGAAACGTTCAGCCCATGCGGCACCTGTCCATCAAAGGCGTCGCGTAATGCCTCCTGAAGTTCCGGCTTCGCATGATCGTAAACCAGATAGCCAAGGATATGGTCGGAAATCTCAGTACGCGAGAGGTCATAAATATAACTCACGACGCTAAAGGCTTTCTCATCCGTGATTTTATCGTTATAAAAATCCGTGGAGCTTAAGGCCTTCGTTTTGACACTCTTTTCCAACAGGCGGGTATAAAAATCGACGGGAGGTAAAAAGAAGTCGGAGATATTCTGCGCCATTTGCGACGTACGATAATTAAACGCTTTGGTGTCAGTCGGCGTAAACCAGTAAAAATAGCTCGCATCCTCGGCAATAACGTAGCGATGAGCATCGAAATTTCCGGGGTTAAGCGCATTCACCCTACCGCGAATAAACTCAGCGGCGGTATACATGCACAGTGCGTTCAACGTCGGTTCACGCGCCACCATCGCGCCCGATGCGGAGTGAATGCGTTTCCTGTCGGCGTTAATTCCCCAGACCCTACCACGAGGGAGAAATAGCGACATGGCACCACACTGATCGGCGGCTTTGATCTGCCGGTAGCGCACGCCGGTCGCATCCGCGATCATTTCATTATCATTGAAGATATCAAGCATCCGCGTTTGCAGGCGGTTCATTCCTTCATTGACTGCTGCCAGTCGCTGCTCATAAATAATAAACAAGAAAAGTGATGTAAATAGCAGCGTGGTTAGCGCTGAAATAATAAGTGCCTGTCTGTTTCTTAAACTGTCCTGCACGATTTTCACTAAGGCACCCTGAGCATCAACACGCAGTTAACACTACGTTATTCGATTTTAAGAAGGCAGTACAGGTCTCACGGGAGAATCTCGCCCTTCTGTCAGACGACTTGTGAGTAGAACCGCCCCGCTACAAATAATTTTAGTCTACCTGCGCCGCTTTACGTGGTGCGCAAACACTCAGCGTTAGCCTGTCATCAGGCTGAAAGCGCGGTTTTGATGCCTGCGTCCTCTGGGTTGTAGCACAGATCTGCGACCAGGAATATTCTTAAAGAGACAGTCTTATGATTATTTACAATGTCAACCCATCCACATAAATGTAAATTTACGTCAATTACATTAACAGTATTAATATAACCACACATTATGATACCCTGCGTTATTAATAGAAAAGTGAATTATAAGGCGTTAAGTCGCTCATTTCTAAAGGGCAGCATTATTATTTTCTGATGGCTGTACCACATTATATTTCCCCCACGTGACAAATTCGTAACAATTTGACTATCCCGGGATAGCGACTAATTTTAGAAAGGTACCGACACTGGTCACAAATTAACAATTATGTTTACCAACGAAACAGGAGAAATAACATGGCCGAACATCGTGGTGGTTCTGGAAATTTCGCCGAGAATCGTGAGAAAGCATCAGAAGCGGGCCGTAAAGGTGGCCAACATAGCGGCGGTAATTTTAAAAATGATCCGCAACGTGCTTCTGAAGCAGGTAAAAAAGGCGGCCAAAACAGCCGTGGCGGAAATAAATCCGACAAATCGTAGACATCCTTTTGTTTTATAATTTTTAAGATTTATCGTTTACAAACACTGCGAGTCTTTCGACTCGCAGTATCATCCCAGGAGAATAGAGATGAATATTAAAACTGTTGAAGATGTTTTTATCCACCTGCTTTCAGACACCTACAGCGCAGAAAAACAATTGACTCGGGCATTATCGAAATTAGCCAGAGCCGCTTCCAGTGAAAAATTAAGCCAGGCATTTCAGGCACACCTTGAAGAGACACAGGGGCAAATTGAACGTATTGATCAGATCGTTGAATCCGAAGCGGGTATTAAAGTAAAACGCATGAAGTGCGTGGCGATGGAAGGTCTGATCGAAGAGGCCAACGAGGTCATTGAGAGCACCGAGAAAAACGAAGTGCGTGACGCTGCACTTATTGCCGCCGCACAGAAAGTTGAACACTATGAGATTGCCAGCTACGGCACTCTTGCCACTCTCGCAGAGCAACTGGGCTATCGCAAAGCAGTGAAACTGCTGAATGAAACCCTGGAAGAAGAGAAAGCAACCGATATTAAACTGACCGATTTAGCCATCGGCAACGTGAATCAGAAAGCGCAAAATAAATCCTGAATTATTTTTATCCTGGTTATTAAATATCCGCTTTTAATTAATTCATTCCCAGAGGACATTACAAATGAATGCTATCGAACATTATCATGACTGGCTTCGTGACGCCCATGCTATGGAAAAACAAGCCGAATCGATGCTGGAATCCATGGCGGGTCGTATCGATAACTATCCTGATCTACGCTCGAGAATTGAGCAACATATTAGCGAAACCAAACATCAAATTACGATTCTGGAAGAGATCCTCGACCGCAATAATATCTCACGTTCTGTCATTAAAGATTCCATGAGTAAAATGGCGGCGCTGGGACAATCCATTGGTGGTATTTTTCCATCTGATGAAATCGTAAAAGGTTCGATCAGCGGTTATGTTTTTGAACAATTCGAAATTGCCTGCTATACCTCCCTGCTTGCTGCGGCGCAAAAAGCAGGCGATACCGCCTCAATTCCGGCTATTGAATCTATTCTCAATGAAGAGAAACAAATGGCTGACTGGCTGATTAAGCATATTCCGCAAACGACGGAACAATTTTTACTGCGCTCGGAAACTGACGGCGTAGAAGCCAAAAAATAACAAATACATCAGGAGGCATAATGTTTCGACACGTTAAGCAACTTCAATATACGGTGCGAGTCAGCGAGCCTAACCCTGGTTTAGCGAATCTTTTGCTTGAGCAATTTGGCGGCCCACAGGGCGAACTGGCTGCGGCATGTCGTTACTTCACTCAGGGCCTGGGTGATGATGATGCTGGACGCAAAGAGATGCTGATGGACATTGCGACCGAAGAACTGAGTCACCTTGAAATCATCGGCTCCCTTGTCGGGATGCTGAATAAAGGGGCCAAAGGCGCATTGGCAGAGGGGACGGAAAATGAAGCCGAACTGTACCGATCCTTAACGGCAAATGGGAATGACAGCCATATCACCTCGCTGCTGTATGGCGGCGGTCCGGCCCTCACTAACTCCGCCGGTGTGCCCTGGACTGCGGCGTATATCGATACGATTGGCGAAGTGACAGCCGATTTACGCTCCAATATCGCGGCTGAAGCACGCGCTAAAATCATCTACGAACGTCTGATCAACGTAACGGACGATCCCGGTGTTAAGGATGCACTGGCATTTTTGATGACGCGCGAAGCGGCACACCAGCTCTCCTTTGAAAAGGCGCTCTACTCTATTCGGAATAATTTTCCGCCGGGCAAATTGCCGCCGGTCGAGCAATACACGAATGTGTATTACAACATGTCGCAAGGCGACGATCCGCGTGGAAGCTGGAACAGCGATGACTATTTCGATTATGTTGCCGATCCGCAGCCTGCCGTGGATGGCGGAGATGGCCTGGCGACCGTCAAACTGACCAAAGAGCAACAGGCGATGGTCAAAGCCATGGCGAAAAGGACCCAGTCCGATCCGAACGCAGACCCATTAACCGGCGCTGAGCTGGGCGATGGCGAACCAAAGGACAAAGCATAAGCAAGTACAACGATAAAACCGTGTGTGTCATGTCCCTGTTGACCCCGTAAATACGGGGTCTTTTTTTAAGCCAATCAGAAACGGTAACCGGCAGAGAACATAAATACCCACGGGTCGAGACGAATGTTGTCGTTGTAACGACCTTCCGGCAGTACGGCGCCGTTGGATTTATATTTGGCTTCGGTATCAATATCCATGTACCACACCGACATGTTGATCAGCCAGTCGCGGTTGATGAGATAATCCAGACCGACTTGCCCTGCCACACCCCACGAGTCTTTCAGACTAAGATCGGACAGCCCTGCATTCTGACCATCATCATTGAATTTCGTGTCGAAAAAGGTGGTGTAGTTAACGCCTGCGCCAACATAAGGACGCAGTTTGCTGCTGGAATCACCGAAATACCACTGCGCCATCAGAGTTGGCGGCAGGTGATGAACGGTGGCGATATCACCGGTCGCCTGCGTGCCTACTTTATGGCGGAATGGCGTTGCCGCCAGAAGTTCAACACCGATGTTATCGGTCGCCATATAAGTGAATGTCAAACCTAACTGCGTGTTGTTACTGACATTAAAGCCGCCTAAATGGCCTAACGTGCCGTCTGCACCTTCCGACGGTCTTACTGTCGCCGAACCGGCACGAATAAAGAACTCACCAGCTTCATGCGCGTAAACGCTGCCAGAGAGGAGAGTACTTACTGCCAATGCCGCCACTGTTAATTTTTTCATATCCGCTCCATCGTTATGGTTATAAATGCGTCACGAATATACCTACATTGAAGTAATAAGTGATCT
>NZ_CP070239.1:3543581-3570002 GCF_016906145.1 Citrobacter sp. MGH 55 | reverse complement strand
GTGGATTTGTTGTTCAAATTACTCCGGCTTTACAAAGATATGCTTTTCCATACACCCCTTGATGCTGCCACTGCGCCGTTATCCAGGGTACAATTGCATGCTTAACAACACCTGCAGAACTCAAGGAGAGTGCATGTCTATCACGGCGAAATCTGTATACCGTGACACCGGGAATTTTTTCCGTAATCAATTTTTAACCATCCTGCTGATCTCGCTGCTGTGCGCGTTCATCACGGTGGTATTAGGGCATGCCTTCTCACCCAGCGATGCGCAGATTGCACAGTTAAGTGAAGGGGATCATCTTGAGGGAAGCGTAGGCTTGTTCGAGCTGGTGCAAAACATGACGCCGGAGCAACAACAGATCCTGTTGCGCGCCTCTGCGGCATCAACGTTTTCTGGTCTGATCGGTAATGCGGTGATGGCTGGCGGCGTGCTGCTGATGATTCAGTTAATTTCAGCCGGTCATCGCGTCAGCGCCCTGCGCGCGATCGGTGCCAGTGCGCCGATCCTGCCGCGCCTTTTCATCCTGATTTTGCTGACCACCCTGTTGGTACAGCTTGGAATTATGCTGGTGGTCGTTCCCGGAATCCTGTTAGCTATCCTGCTGGCGCTGGCGCCGATTATGCTGGTGCAGGATAAAATGGGCGTATTCGCCGCCATGCGCAACAGTATGCGTATGGCGTGGTCTAATATGCGACTGGTCGCCCCGGCGGTGATGGGCTGGCTGCTGGCAAAAACGCTGCTGTTGCTGTTTGCCTCCAGCTTTGCTGCGCTTGACCCTAACGTTGGCGCCGTAATCGCGAATACGTTGAGCAATCTGATCTCCGCCATATTGCTCATCTACCTGTTCCGTCTGTATATGTTGATTCGCCAATAACCCTGTCTGCGTCGCCGGCAGTAATGCCCGACGCGTTTGATTACGGAATCGAAGAATGAAGCAGTTTCTTGATTTTTTACCGCTGGTTGTCTTCTTTGTTTTTTACAAAGTGTACGACATCTATGCGGCCACCTCGGCACTCATTGTCGCAACGGCTATCGTGCTCATCTACAGCTGGGTTCGCTATCGTAAAGTTGAAAAAATGGCGCTGATCACCTTTGTTCTGGTGGCCGTGTTCGGCGGGTTAACCCTCTTCTTCCATAATGATGAGTTTATTAAATGGAAAGTGACGGTGATTTACGGCCTGTTTGCCGGTGCGCTTCTGGTTAGCCAGTGGATCATGAAAAAGCCGCTGATCCAGCGCATGCTGGGTAAAGAACTGACGCTGCCACAACCGGTCTGGTCGAAGCTCAATCTCGCGTGGGCCATCTTCTTTATTCTGTGTGGGCTTGCCAATATCTACATCGCCTTCTGGCTGCCGCAAAACATCTGGGTGAACTTTAAGGTATTCGGCCTCACCGCCTTGACGTTGATCTTTACCCTGTTGAGTGGTGTTTATATCTATCGCCATCTCCCGCAAGAAGACAAATCGTAAATGCTCATCCAACCAGGCCCATAGGCCTGGTTTTGCTTTCTGCGCAATCCCTACCGTACTCGCCCTCAATTGCATGAATCATGAAGATATTATGGAGATTGCCTTCACAACATTGAAATGAGAATGGTTATCATTGATATTCCGTATCGAATTTTTACAATTGGGATGTCAGTTGATGTATACGATAACAAAAATTTCTCCACGCCCTCTGGCGCTTTTGATTGCCACAGCATTAAGCGGAAATGCATTCGCCGCAGACGACGTTATGAACGACGGTGAAACGATGGTCGTCCAGGCCACCGCCGAAGAAGCTCTCAAGCAACAACCCGGTGTTTCTATTATCACCGCCAAAGACATTGAAAAATCCCCACCGGTCAATGACCTCTCCGATATTATTCGCACCATGCCCGGTGTGAACCTGACGGGCAACAGCGCCAGCGGCAGTCGGGGAAATAACCGTCAGATTGATATTCGCGGCATGGGTCCGGAAAACACGCTGATCCTGATTGATGGCGTGCCGGTCACCTCTCGGAACTCGGTGCGCTATAGCTGGCGCGGGGAGCGTGATACCCGTGGTGACACAAACTGGGTACCGGCGGAGATGGTCGAGCGTATTGAGGTGCTGCGCGGCCCGGCAGCGGCTCGTTACGGTTCCGGCGCGGCGGGTGGCGTCGTAAATATCATCACTAAACGGCCAACGAACGATTGGCACGGCTCGCTGTCTCTTTATACCAACCAGCCCGAGAACAGCAAAGAAGGTACCACCAGGCGTGCGAACGTCAATCTGAGCGGCCCGCTCATTGACGATGTTCTCACCATGCGTTTGTATGGCAACATCAACAAAACTGACGCCGATGCGGCGGATATCAATACCCGGCAAAATGGATCCTATGCCGCAGGGCGCGAAGGGGTGCGCAATAAAGACATTAATGCCCTGCTCTCCTGGAAACTGACGCCACAGCAAATTGTTGATTTTGACTACAGCTACAGCCGTCAGGGCAATATCTATGCCGGGGATACGCAGTATAGCAACTCCAACGTCAGTCCTGACGGGCTGGTCAGTACCCTTTACGGCGATGAAACCAACCGGATGTATCGTCAGTCGTGGGGGCTGACGCATAACGGCATCTGGGACTGGGGACAGTCTACATTCGGCGTCTACTACGAAAAAACCAACAATACCCGGATGCAGGAAGGCTCGACCGGTAAAGTGGAAGGGATGATCAATAACACCGAATACGCCACCAGCCGCCTGGAATCTTATCGTTCTTCCGGAGAACTCAACATCCCTGTCTTCTGGCTGGTTGATCAAACCCTGACGCTGGGTGCGGAGTGGAACCGTGACGAACTCAACGATCCGGCGTCTATGCAGGCCACCAGCGCATCCGGCGTGCAGATTGGCAATGTCTCCGGTGACGCCTCCAGTCGCAGCACCCAAAATAGCGCCACGCTCACCGGTATCTATCTGGAAGATAATATCGAAGCGCGGCCTGGCACGGATATTATTCCGGGGATCCGTTTTGACTATCACGACGAATTTGGCAGCAACTGGAGCCCCAGTCTGAATATGTCGCAGGAACTGGGCGATCTGTTTAAGCTGAAAGCCGGGATTGCGCGCGTCTTTAAAGCGCCAAACCTGTATCAGTCCAGCGAGGGATATTTGCTCTCCACGCGCGGCAACGGGTGTCCGAATACTATCGCCGCCGGCAGTTGTTATCTGCTGGGTAATCCGGATCTGGACCCAGAAATCAGTATTAACAAAGAGATCGGCCTGGAATTTAATTACGCTGGGTGGGATGCGGGAATCACCTGGTTCCGTAATGACTATAAGAACAAAATCGTCGCCGGGACCGATATTATCGGTTACGCCTCCAACGGAAATAACATCCTGCAATGGGAAAATGGTGGCAAAGCGATTGTCGAAGGTCTGGAAGGTAACGTGGTGATCCCGCTGGTGCCGGAAACGTTAAGCTGGCGCACAAACGCGACGTATATGATCAAATCCGAGAACAAGGACACCGGTAACCCGCTCTCCGTGATCCCGAAATACACCATTAACACCCTGCTCGACTGGCAGGTGAACGACAAGCTCTCCACGCAGCTACAGTGGACGCAGTACGGTCGACAAAAACCGCGCGAGTATGCTGAAACGCGCAACGAAACGGGTGCCATGTCGGATAAGGAGATGGGTGCCTACGCGGTTGTCGGACTCGGCGCTAATTACCAGATGACGAAAAACCTGCGCCTGAACGCCGGGATCAGCAACCTGTTCGACAAGCGGATCTATCGTGAAAACGATGGCGCCTCAACCTACAACGAACCCGGACGCGCTTACTATGCGGGCGTAACGATGTCATTCTAATCACCCAAACGCCCGTCTCGCGGGCGTTTCCCCTCTGTTCTCCATGCTAAAATCATAGTAGCATCGCGCCTGAAATTTTTTTCTACAGTCGGTTTTACAATGACAACAACAACTCACGCCCCGCAGGGCGAACTGGTTTTACGCACACTGGCTATGCCTGCCGATACCAATGCCAACGGTGATATTTTTGGCGGCTGGCTGATGTCGCAGATGGATATTGGCGGTGCTATTCAGGCCAAAGAGATTGCCCATGGTCGGGTGGTGACCGTCCGCGTGGAAGGAATGAGCTTTCTGCGTCCGGTTGCCGTCGGCGATGTGGTATGTTGCTACGCCCGTTGCGTGAAGCGCGGAACCACTTCCGTCAGCATCAATATTGAAGTCTGGGTCAAGAAAGTGGCGTCAGAGCCAATTGGCCAGCGCTACAAAGCGACAGAGGCACTGTTTATCTACGTCGCGGTAGATCCAGACGGTAAACCCCGCCCGCTACCGGTAGAATAAACACAAAAAAGCCTCCATTACGGAGGCTTTTACGTTATCACCAGATGATCATTCGATTTGCGTGGTGCCGTTCAGACGGAAGACGATATTCACGACCAGCCCTGAACCCGGTTTACCGGCTTCATAGCGCCATCTGCGCATCGCATTCTTCACTTCACGTTCAAACATGTTAGCCGGTTGCGCTGACACGATTTGTACGTTGTCCACCCGGCCATCGGACGTAACATCAAACTTCACTTTTACCCGCCCCTCAATACGTAATGCCTGAGCGCGCGCCGGATACTGCGGCTGGTTACGCGTTAACGCACGTGGACCTGCCGGAACGCTCACCGTCGGCTTGCTGGTTGCCGGCGCAGTGCTGGTGGCCGGACGCGAAGGCGCGGTATTCTCAAACGGCGACGCCGGACGCGGCTCGGCAGGTTTGACATCACGCTTCGGCTGCTCCTGTACCTTTTTCACCGGTTTCGGTTTGGGCTTGGGTTTAGGCTTCGGTTTCTCGATAACAACCGGCGCCTCTTTAGGCGGTTCGGGAATCGGTTCCGGCTCAGGTTCAGGCTCGACAACCGGTTCCGGCGGCGGCTGGACAGCCTGCGGTGGTTCCAGGTCGGCTGGCGAAACCATCGTTACGGAGATGGGCTGCGCAGGGGCAGGCAATTCAATAACCTGATGTACCGAGGTATACAAGAGTCCCGCCACTAAAGCGCCATGAATGCCGACAGAAAGTAGTGTCGGCCAGGGAAAGCGACGAGGTAAATCAAGGGTCATTGAAGTCATAATCGTTTCAGTTGAAAAACCAGGCCCCAATTTTAAATGCAAATAGCAATCATATTCAATAAGCCATCGCCATAAGCGCCATTTTTCTCCTAAAAATTCCCTGACAATTGTACGGCCTTAACAAGGCTGTCATCTTTGCGTTGCAGTAAAGAGGCCTTTCAAATAACGTATTTAGCACTTTTACCGAACAAGGAGCCCTATCCGTGCTTTATGTCATCTACGCGCAAGATAACCCGAATTCACTTGAAAAGCGTCTTTCCGTCCGCCCCGCGCATCTGGCACGACTACAGTTGCTTCACGACGAAGGACGTCTCCTGACTGCAGGCCCCATGCCAGCGGTAGATAGTAACGATCCCGGTGCGGCAGGTTTTACCGGCTCCACGGTGATTGCTGAATTTGACTCACTGGAAGAGGCGCAATCCTGGGCCGAGGCTGACCCGTATGTTGCCGCCGGGGTTTACGCGCAGGTTTCAGTGAAACCCTTTAAGAAGACGTTCTGAAAGACGTGTTCATTGGGCACCGCATGCGGTGCCCTTTTCACTCAGAGGCTATGGATCGCAAACAGCAGCGAATTACGTTGCTGATTCAGGACACATTTTCTGATTGAGTGGATCCGCATATTCCGACGCGACTGTCCTTCAAGCCAACGCGCTTTACGGCGACTGGCCTGACGCAGCATCCGCCAGCGTCCCACTTCCGTTCTACTCCGCTTCATGATACCTACTCTTACAGTGCAAGAATGGGCATTATACCCCCCACAGACAGGCAGGCTAGCGCTTTTGCCGTGTTTTTATTTGCCAGATTTATCATGACGCGTAAACTCATAACAATACGCTTTCAAAAGGATTTTTAATCTATGACAACCTTCTACACGGTGGTGAGTTGGCTGGTCATTCTGGGCTACTGGGTGCTCATTGCCGGTGTAACATTACGTATTTTAATGAAACGTCGCGCGGTTCCTTCTGCGATGGCCTGGCTGCTGATCATTTATATTCTGCCGTTGGTCGGAATTATTGCTTATTTATCCTTCGGGGAACTGCATCTGGGCAAGCGTCGGGCAGAACGCGCTCGCGCAATGTGGCCATCCACCGCAAAGTGGCTGAACGATCTCAAAGCCTGCAAACATATCTTTGCCGAAGAGAACAGCAGCGTCGCCGCTTCGCTGTTCAAACTCTGTGAGCGTCGCCAGGGCATCGCGGGGGTTAAAGGCAACCAACTCCAGTTGCTCACCGATTCTGACGATGTGATGCAGGCGCTGATCCGCGATATTCAGTTGGCGAGACATAACATCGAAATGGTGTTCTATATCTGGCAACCCGGCGGTATGGCGGATCAGGTGGCGGAATCCCTGATGGCTGCCGCACGACGCGGGATCCATTGCCGACTCATGCTGGACTCTGCCGGTAGCGTCGCTTTCTTCCGCAGCCCCTGGGCGGCGATGATGCGCAACGCCGGTATCGAAGTGGTCGAAGCGCTGAAGGTTAACCTGTTCCGTGTGTTCCTGCGTCGCATGGACCTGCGTCAGCACCGCAAGATGGTGATGATTGATAACTATATTGCTTATACCGGCAGCATGAATATGGTGGATCCGCGCTTTTTCAAACAGGATGCGGGCGTCGGTCAGTGGGTGGATCTGATGGCGCGAATGGAAGGTCCGGTGGCAACCGCAATGGGCATCGTCTATTCCTGCGACTGGGAAATTGAAACCGGCAAACGCATTCTGCCTCCGCCGCCGGACGTCAACATAATGCCGTTCGAAGAGGCCAGCGGACACACAATTCATACCATCGCTTCCGGCCCAGGCTTTCCGGAAGATCTGATACACCAGGCGCTGCTGACGGCGGCTTATTCGGCGCGTGAATATTTAATTATGACTACCCCCTACTTCGTGCCGAGCGACGATTTGCTGCATGCCATCTGTACAGCGGCACAGCGCGGTGTGGACGTCAGTATTATTCTGCCACGCAAGAACGATTCACTCCTGGTTGGCTGGGCCAGCCGCGCCTTCTTTACCGAGCTGTTGGCGGCCGGGGTGAAAATTTATCAGTTCGAAGGCGGTCTGTTGCATACCAAGAGCGTACTGGTCGATGGTGAACTCAGTCTGGTCGGGACCGTGAATCTGGATATGCGAAGTCTGTGGCTGAATTTTGAGATCACGCTGGTGATTGATGACGTCGGATTCGGCGGCGATCTGGCGGCTGTGCAGGACGATTATATCTCCCGTTCTCGCCTGCTGGACGCGAATTTGTGGCTAAAACGCCCGCTCTGGCAGCGGATCACCGAGCGACTGTTTTACTTCTTCAGTCCGTTGCTGTAAAACGTGCCCAAGAGACGGTAAACAGGTAGTCACTATGGATATGGATCTGAACAATCGCCTGACTGAAGACGAAACGCTTGAGCAGGCTTACGATATTTTTCTCGAACTGGCGGCCGATAACCTCGACCCGGCGGACATTATTCTGTTCAACCTGCAGTTTGAGGAGCGCGGCGGCGCGGAGTTATTTGACCCGTCAGAAGACTGGCAGGATCACGTGGATTATGACCTGAACCCGGACTTCTTTGCCGAAGTGGTGATTGGTCTGGCAGACAGTGAAGACGGCGAGATCAACGATATTTTTGCCCGCGTGTTGCTGTGTCGCGAAAAAAATCACAAGCTCTGCCATATTCTCTGGCGCGAATAATCAAAGACAAGAGCCGCAATCGCGGCTCTTTTTATTTAGTCCGGCAATTTACTGCCGCAGTGGTTACAAAATTTCGCGCTATGTTCATGCTGGCTCTGCTGGCACTGTGGGCACTGGCGCTGTTGATTCCGCTTTTGAAACGCCATGCTCATATGCGTGGTAATCAACCCGGTAGGAATGGCAATCACTGAATAGCCAATCAAAATCAGGACTGATGCCACAATCCGCCCCAATGGCGTATGTGGCGAAATATCGCCATACCCAACCGTCGTGACGGTCACAATCGCCCAGTAGACCGACGCATTCAGCGTGGTGAATCCATATTCCGGTCCTTCGATGAGATACATCAACGTGCCGAAAATAATCATCAAAATGCCGATAAACGAATAAAACAGAATCAGCTGATGCCGGGCACTCATAATCGCCCGCCAGAATACCCGTAATGAAGGCATAAAACGCAACAGCTTAAGGATCCGCAGGATACGAATGGCCCGCATAGCCCGCCAGGCAAAAACGTAATTGAGGCTGATTTCCGGCCACAGCCACATCACATACAACGGCAGAATAGTCGCTAAATCAATTAAGCCCCAGAAGCTGAAGACATATTTCGCCGGATTCGGCCAGCTCACTAAACGCAGCAAATATTCCAGCGTAAAGACCAGCGTGATGATGAGTTCAAGCCAGACAAAAATATGCCACTCATCAAGCGTCAGGTGATATTGCGTGCCAAGGCCCGATTCAATAAAAATAACCAGCACGCTCAACAGCGCGAACAGAGCACATAACCCCTCGCCCCGTCGCCCTGAGCGGGTGTTCAGATCGAACAAGCGGTGATAAATCTGCCTGCGAAGCGATGACAAGGAAAACGACACGATAACCTCTGCGAAAAGAAGGGCTGACAGTTTGTCAGCCCTTGCGATTATAGCGGGTCTACTTTAAGGCAGGAAACCGCATGCCGGAAACTGCCTTCCAGTACCGGACGCGTTTTCGCACATTCCGGGCCGGCTATCGGACAACGGGTACGGAATACACAGCCTGACGGCGGGTTAATCGGTGACGGCAATTCCCCTTCCAGTAGCTGAATCGTCTTGTTCTTTTCCAGATCGGGATCGGGAATCGGTACCGCCGACATCAGCGCTTTAGTGTAGGGATGCAGTGGGTTGTGATAGACCTCGTCATAGGTCCCCAGTTCCACGGCATGACCCAGATACATCACCAGCACGCGATCAGAGATATGTTTTACGACCGCCAGGTCATGGGCGATGAAGATCAGCGACAGGCCCATTTCCCTCTGAAGCTGCTGCAAGAGGTTGACGACCTGCGCCTGAATTGACACGTCCAACGCGGAGACCGGCTCATCACAGATGATCAGCTTCGGCTCCAGAATCAACGCCCGGGCAATCCCGATACGCTGGCACTGACCGCCCGAAAACTCATGCGGATAGCGGTTAATCAGGTTTGGCAGTAAGCCCACCTTCATCATCATCGCTTTCACCCGATCGCGCACTTCCTGACGCGGTAATTTCGGATGATAGGTCCGCAGCGGTTCAGCGATGATTTCACCAATGGTCATGCGAGGGTTCAGCGATGCCAGCGGATCCTGGAAAATCATCTGAATATCACTGCGAACGTCCCGCCATTCATCGGGGTTCATCCCCAGCAGGTCTTTACCCAACCATGCCACCCGACCATCGGTCGCTTTTACCAGCCCGATAATGGCCCGGGCAAAGGTCGATTTCCCGCAGCCGGATTCGCCAACGACCCCCAGCGTCTCTCCTTCATACAGCCGCAGCGTCACGCCATCGACCGCCTTCAGCGTTTTTGAGGGCTGCCAGAACCACTGCTTGCCATCTTTAATGTCGAAATGCACCTTCAGATCGGCGATTTCCAGGAGGACTTTACGTTTTTCATCTACAGCGTTCATGCCAGATCCTCCACCGGTTTAAAGCAGGCGCGCAGACGTCCTGGACTAAACTCCTCCAGCGGCGGAGTGGTGCTACAAATCTCCATCGCATGCGGACAGCGCGGCTGGAACGGACAGCCTTTCGGCAGACGCAGTAAGTTGGGCGGGTTCCCCGGAATCGTCAGCATCTCGTCACCTTCGCCATCCAGGCGCGGCACCGCATTGAGAAGACCAATCGAATAAGGATGAACGGGCTGATAAAAAACATCGCGGGCATTACCGTATTCCATCGTCCGCCCGGCATACATCACCAGCACTTTGTCGCAAATCCCGGCCACCACCCCGAGATCGTGGGTAATCATGATGATGGCGGTGTTGAATTCACGCTTCAGTTCATTGAGAAGCGTCATGATTTGCGCCTGCACGGTAACATCCAGCGCGGTCGTCGGTTCGTCGGCAATCAGTAACTTCGGCCGGCACAGCAGCGCCATTGCGATCATCACGCGCTGACGCATACCGCCGGAAAATTCATGCGGGAACATCTTCATCCGCTTACGCGCTTCCGGCATTTTGACCGCGTCCAGCATTCTGACCGACTCTTCAAACGCCTCCGCTTTGCTCATGCTTTTATGCAGCATCAGCACTTCCATCAGTTGCTCCCCGACACGCATGTAGGGATTCAGCGAGGTCATCGGGTCCTGAAAAATCATCGAGATTTGCTCGGCGCGCAGCTTATTCAGTTCGTGCTCCGGCAGATTGAGGATCTCGCGGCCGCTGAACGTCGCCGAGCCACCAATCCGGCCATTCGCGGCCAGCAGCCCCATCAACGCAAACGCGGTCTGTGATTTACCTGAACCAGACTCACCGACGATGCCGAGGGTTTCTCCGGCGCGCAGTGTAAAGTTCAAATCATTCACTGCGGTGACATCACCGTCCGGGGTACTGAACGTCACACGAAGATCTTTTACGTCCAGCAGTGCGTTAGCCCTTTGCTGCGCGAACGGCACGCCTGCAGTTTCAATTACGCTCATGGCTGCACTCCTTAACGGTCTTTCGGGTCGAGGGCATCACGCAAGCCATCGCCAATAAAGTTAAAACAGAACAACGTCACCACCAGAAAAGCGGCCGGGAACAGCAGTAGCCACGGCGACACTTCCATCGAGTTGGCGCCATCGCTCAGCAACGCGCCCCAACTGCTCAGCGGCTCCTGCGTCCCCAGCCCCAGGAAGCTGAGGAAGGATTCGAACAGGATCATGCTTGGCACCAGCAAGGAGGCGTACACCACCACCACGCCCAGCACGTTAGGCACAATATGGCGCAGGACGATGTTACCGGTCGACACGCCGCCCACCTGCGCGGCTTCAATAAATTCTTTCCGCTTCAGGCTCAGGGTCTGCCCGCGCACAATACGCGCCATATCCAGCCAGGAAACCATCCCGATCGCCACAAAAATCAGCAGAATGTTTTGCCCGAAGAAGGTGACCAGCAGGATAACGAAGAACATAAACGGGAAGGAGTTGAGGATTTCCAGCAGGCGCATCATCACCGAGTCGATTTTGCCGCCCAGATAGCCTGAAAGCGAGCCGTACAGCGTCCCCACTACCACCGCAACGAGCGCGGCCGCGATGCCGACCATCAGCGAGATCCGCCCGCCAATCGCCACGCGCACCAGCAGGTCGCGTCCAGAGGAGTCGGTACCAAAATAGTGACCAGACTCGCTATCCGGCGCGCTGGACATCATGCCCCAGTCGGTATCGAAGTAGGTGAACTGCGACAGCATCGGTGCCAGCGTCACGAACAGCGCAATCACCACCAATACAATCAGACTGGCAACCGCAGCGCGGTTATGCATAAAACGACGGCGAGCATCCTGCCACAGACTGCGCCCCTCGACCTCCAGCTTCTCACTGAAATTCTCCAGCGCTTCGCTGTTTTTCTTACCTAACATCATCGCGAGCTCCAGTATCAGTAACGAATTTTCGGGTCGATGACGGCATAGAGCACGTCAACAATCGCATTAAAGACAATGGTCAATGTCCCCACGAGGATCGTCAGGCTGAGAACCAGCGAGTAATCGCGGTTCAGCGCGCCGTTAACAAACAGCTGACCAATCCCCGGCAAACCATAGATTGTCTCAATGACCATTGAACCTGTGATAATCCCGACAAATGCCGGTCCCATATAGGAGAGCACCGGGAGTAACGCCGGTTTCAACGCATGGCGGAAAATAATACGGCGCATCGGCAGCCCTTTCGCTCGCGCGGTGCGAATGAAGTTTGAGTGCAGCACTTCAATCATTGAGCCACGGGTGATACGCGCAATACTGGCAATATAGGCCAGTGATAACGCAACCATCGGCAGGATCATAAATTTCAGCGCCCCGCCGTTCCAGCCGCCACCCGGCAACCATTTGAGGGTGATCGCAAATATCATGACCAGCAGAGGCGCGACCACAAAGCTCGGTATGACCACCCCGGTCATCGCCACCCCCATGACCGCATAGTCCCATCGCGTGTTTTGCTTCAACGCGGCAATTACGCCAGCGCTCACCCCGAGGATCACGGCCAGAAAAAAGGCGGCAAGGCCCAGTTTCGCCGATACCGGAAAACTCGAAGCGACCAGGTCGTTAACCGTATAATCTTTGTATTTAAAAGAAGGACCGAAATCACCGTGCGCCAGTTGCTTCAGATAGCTGAAATACTGGGTCATGATAGGGTCGTTAAGATGGTATTTCGCTTCAATGTTTGCCAGAACTTCTGCCGGCAACGCGCGTTCGCCGGTGAAGGGACTTCCCGGCGCAAGACGCATCATAAAGAACGAAATGGTAATAAGAATAAACAGCGTCGGAATTGCTTCCAGACAGCGGCGTAGAATAAATTTCAACATTGCCCGTACCTTCTGGCGTGTGCCTTTACACCTCTTCACGCAGAACCACTAATGAGAGGTGTTGAGAGTCGACGAAAAAAGACACTGTGGGGCAACGTCTGCTGCCCCACCCTTTGCCATTAATGCTTGATAATATACAAATCTTTGACGTGGATATTATCCATCGGGTCTTTACCGGTATAACCACCCACCCACGGTTTCACCAGACGGGCGTTGACGTAGTAGAACACCGGCACAATCGCAGAATCTTTATCAAGCTGCTGCTCGGCTTTGCCGTAAAGCTCAGTACGCTGCTCTTCATTCGTTGCTTTCAGCGCATCGGCAAGGATCTTGTCAAACGCTGGGCTCTTATAATGCGTCGTGTTGTTTGAGCTGTCAGACAGCACCATGTTCAGGAAGGAGGTCGGTTCGTTGTAATCCGCACACCAGGCCGCACGAGAAACATCATAGTTGCCCTGATGACGCGTATCGAGGAAGGTCTTCCATTCCTGGTTTTCCAGCTTGACGTTCACACCTAAGTTTTTCTTCCAGATGGACGCCGCGGCGATAGCCAGTTTTTTGTGCAGATCGGACGTGTTATACAGCAGGTTGAAGGTCAACGGTTTATCAGCGGTATATCCGGCTTCGGCCAGTAATTTTTTCGCTTCTTCGTTACGTTTTTCCTGCGTCCAGCCAAACCATTCTGGTTCAGCCAGTTTTGCGCCGTCAGTATACGGAGGCGTGAAGCTGTATGCTGGCAGGTCGCCCTGGTTTTTCACTTTATTAACGATAATATCGCGGTCCAGCGCCAGCTTAAGCGCGGTACGCACGCGGACATCCGTAAACGGTGCTTTCTGGTTATTGATTTCGTAATAGTAGGTACACAGATACGGGTCAACGTGAACTTCGTTCGGGATCTCTTTTTTCAGCTTCTGGAACAGTTCAATCGGCATGTTGTTATAGGTCATGTCGATTTCACCGCTGCGGTAACGGTTAACGTCTGTCACCTCTGATGCGATCGGCAGGTACGTCACCTGATTAATGACCGTTTTGGCGTTGTCCCAGTAATTAGGATTGCGCTCAAGCACGATATGCTCGTTAACCACCCAGTCTTTCAGCTTATACGCACCGTTGGTGATGATATTGGCTGGCTGAGTCCACTTCTCACCGTATTTTTCAACGGCGGCTTTAGGAACCGGGGAAACGGATGAGTGCACCAGCAGTTTGTAGAAATAAGGTACAGGCTCGCTGAGGGTCACTTCAAAGGTATTATCATCAATGGCTTTAACGCCAAGATCGGTTGGCGGCTTCTTGCCGGCAACGATGTCATCAATATTGACAATATGACCATACTGCAGATAACTGGCGTACGGGGATGCGGTATTCGGATTCGCCAGACGTTGCCAGCTGTAAACAAAATCGTGGGCCGTCACCGGTGAGCCATCAGACCATTTTGCATCTTTGCGCAGATGGAATGTCCAGACTTTAAAATCTTTATTTTCCCATTTCTCAGCCACGCCCGGAGACGGTTTACCGTCGACGTCACTGATGATTAAACCTTCAAACAGATCGCGGCTGATATTGGATTCCGGCACCCCTTCGATTTTATGCGGATCGAGAGACTGAACTTCCGAACCATTATTTCGCACCAGCGTCTGCTTTTCCGCCAGTTGCACACCTGCGGGGACGACGGCAGCTGTCGCGACATTTCCGGCGATGAGCGCAGTTAAAATTCCTGCCGCCACTAAACTTTTCTTCGTGTTGGTCATTGTGTTTGTACTCCCTCATTATAATTACTGGTTTTATCACCAGCCTGTTAATCCCGTCAGGGATCTCTGATCAGCTTCGGAGACTTTCAGCTACCAGGTCGTTTACTGCCTGCTATCACCGACTTTATTTATTCTGGCGATTCGTTTGATCACCTTACGTCGATTCGTTATGCACCTCCCCTGTCAGGGGGCGCATGAATAGTGGTTAAACTGCTTTGTTGATATTTATTCTCATCAACGAGCAATCCGCTGCAATATGAACTGTCGGAAAGTAACAAAAGCATTTATTAACCGCCAATACAATTTACAGATTTGTTAAGCAATTCTCTTTTAGAGAAAAAATTGCGTTCCGGTGGAACGTTCCGAAACAGGAAAAATAACAACAATCGCTTAGCAATCAATCAATTAGTGATACACCATTCGTCTGAAACCCTTGAGCTTTGCAACAGGCGGATAAATATACAAAAATTTAACAATTGATTATTTTTTAGCACATTACTCTGCAAGTTCATTGAATTAACTAATATCATCTCAATTATCCTTCAGCAAGCCCCGGATTGTGATGTGAGCAAAATAACAATGCAGAGCCTCGCAAAGGGACTAAAAAGACTGTTAAATCAAAGGACTTAATACCGACAGAGGCATCAGTGATTCCCGGTAAGCGGGACTGAAAGTAAGAAAGGTGACGAGACGGGATGATAAAAAAGACGGAGCCGTGAACAGCTCCGTGGGATATTTCATCTGAAAGCGAATTAGCTTAAAAGCCCTGGAAATATGGCCTTAATACCGGTGACAATAAACTCGATGCCCAGCGCCATTAAGAGTAGCCCCATAATTCGGGTAATCACGTTAATACCCGTTTGGCCCAGAACACGCACCAACCACGGTGCCATGCGGAAGAGTCCCCAACAGCACAGGGCAAAAAGCGCAATCGCCACAAAGAAGCCAAGCAGGTACATCACACTGTGATAACGCGTTCCCCACACAATGGTTGAACTGATCGCGCCGGGGCCTGCCATCAGCGGCAGCGCCAGTGGAACCACACCTACACTTTCACGGATCGCCGTTTCTGATTTTTCCTGCTTGTTCTGCTTATCCTCACCCAGTTTGCCGCTAATCATCGACATCGCAATGGTGACCACAAGGATCCCGCCGGCGATACGAAACGAATCAATTGAGATACCGAACAGTTGCAGAATGCCGTCACCGAGGAATAGCGAGGTCCACAGAATGATCGCAACGGACAGGTTAGCAGTGAGGTTCGTTTTGTTGCGCGCCGCCGCTGTCTGGTAGCTGGTCATACTGATGAAGACAGGAATAATCCCAACCGGGTTCACTAACGCGAACAACCCGATGAAAAATTTAAAATAAACAGGAAAATCAAACAGCGTTTGGATCACGGTTAGCTCCGAAGCGTTAGCCGTATAAAGTAAGTTAAAATAACCGGGTAAAAACCGTGCTGAAGATACGCCTTTTCACAGCACATTTCACCAGGGCAAACGTAAAATTGCTACCATTCCTGAGTGTTACTAATATGTTTTAATTATGATAATTTGAGACCCATTCACCACTACAATTACACAACACTTAGCGTTTAGGGCTAAAACGGCCTGCTGAAAGGTGTCAGCTTTGCTAAATCTTGATCCAGATCACGTAATCGCTACTCAGAAGTGAGTAACCTTGCTTACGCCACCTGGAAGTAACGCGTTAGAGTTAGATGACGCTGACGCATAAGCTCTTTTAGTAAATCAGAGCAAACTGAACGTTAAGTAACCAATTGATTTTCTGGCTGTTATACAAACTAACGCCCGCTGTCTATACTCACGTATCGAGCAGATGATTTACTAAAAAAGTTTAACATTATCAGGAGAGCATTATGGCTGTTACTAATGTCGCTGAACTTAACGCACTCGTCGAGCGCGTCAAAAAAGCCCAGCGTGAATATGCCAGTTTCACTCAAGAACAAGTTGATAAAATCTTCCGCGCCGCCGCTCTGGCTGCTGCAGATGCTCGAATTCCTCTCGCGAAGATGGCCGTTGCCGAATCCGGTATGGGTATCGTCGAAGATAAAGTGATTAAAAACCACTTTGCTTCTGAATACATCTATAACGCTTACAAAGATGAAAAAACCTGCGGCGTGCTGTCTGAAGACGACACCTTCGGGACTATCACCATTGCTGAACCAATTGGTATCATCTGCGGTATCGTACCAACCACTAACCCAACCTCTACGGCAATCTTTAAGTCTCTGATTAGCCTGAAAACCCGTAACGCGATCATCTTCTCTCCGCATCCGCGTGCAAAAGATGCTACCAACAAAGCGGCCGATATCGTACTGCAGGCTGCTATCGCTGCCGGTGCGCCGAAAGATCTGATTGGCTGGATCGATCAACCTTCCGTTGAACTGTCTAACGCACTGATGCACCACCCGGATATCAACCTGATTCTGGCGACCGGTGGTCCGGGCATGGTTAAAGCCGCATATAGCTCCGGTAAACCCGCTATCGGTGTGGGCGCAGGTAACACGCCAGTGGTTATTGATGAAACCGCTGATATCAAACGTGCAGTCGCCTCTGTACTGATGTCCAAAACCTTCGACAACGGC
The DNA here is from genome assembly GCF_016906145.1 of Citrobacter sp. MGH 55. Classification (NCBI taxonomy): domain Bacteria; kingdom Pseudomonadati; phylum Pseudomonadota; class Gammaproteobacteria; order Enterobacterales; family Enterobacteriaceae; genus Citrobacter; species Citrobacter sp. MGH 55. Next base: position 3,553,073 of record NZ_CP070239.1, on the reverse strand, counting down.
GTTATCTGTGCTTCTGAACAGTCTGTTGTTGTGGTTGATTCCGTTTACGATGCCGTTCGCGAACGTTTCGCCAGCCACGGCGGCTACATGCTGCAAGGCAAAGAACTGAAAGCGGTTCAGGACGTGATCCTGAAAAATGGCGCGCTGAACGCCGCTATCGTAGGTCAGCCTGCGTACAAAATCGCTGAACTGGCTGGTTTCACTGTGCCAGAAACCACTAAGATTCTGATCGGTGAAGTGAAAGTGGTTGATGAGAGCGAACCGTTCGCTCACGAAAAACTGTCCCCGACGCTGGCGATGTACCGTGCGAAAGATTTTGAAGACGCGGTCATTAAAGCGGAGAAACTGGTGGCGATGGGCGGTATCGGTCATACCTCTTGCCTGTACACCGACCAGGACAACCAGCCGGAGCGCGTGGCTTACTTCGGTCAGATGATGAAAACCGCACGTATCCTGATCAACACCCCGGCATCTCAGGGTGGTATCGGTGACCTGTATAACTTCAAACTCGCACCTTCCCTGACTCTGGGTTGTGGTTCCTGGGGTGGTAACTCCATCTCTGAAAACGTTGGTCCGAAACACCTGATCAACAAGAAAACCGTTGCTAAGCGAGCTGAAAACATGTTGTGGCACAAACTTCCGAAATCTATCTACTTCCGCCGTGGCTCACTGCCAATCGCGCTGGATGAAGTGATTACTGATGGCCACAAACGTGCGCTCATCGTGACTGACCGCTTCCTGTTCAACAACGGTTATGCAGACCAGATCACCTCTGTGCTGAAAGCGGCTGGCGTTGAAACTGAAGTGTTCTTTGAAGTGGAAGCGGACCCGACGCTCTCTGTTGTCCGTAAAGGTGCAGAGCTGGCAAATTCCTTCAAACCTGACGTGATCATTGCGCTGGGTGGGGGTTCCCCGATGGACGCCGCGAAAATCATGTGGGTGATGTACGAACATCCGGAAACTCACTTCGAAGAACTGGCGTTGCGCTTTATGGACATCCGTAAACGTATCTACAAGTTCCCGAAAATGGGTGTCAAAGCGAAAATGATTGCGGTCACCACCACTTCTGGTACCGGTTCTGAAGTAACTCCGTTTGCGGTTGTTACTGACGATGCGACCGGTCAGAAATACCCGCTGGCTGACTACGCCCTGACCCCGGATATGGCAATTGTCGATGCTAACCTGGTCATGGACATGCCGAAGTCCCTGTGTGCCTTCGGTGGTCTGGATGCCGTCACTCACGCCCTGGAAGCTTACGTTTCCGTACTGGCTTCTGAGTTCTCTGATGGTCAGGCACTGCAAGCGCTGAAACTGCTGAAAGAAAACCTGCCGGCGTCTTACAACGAAGGGTCTAAAAACCCGGTCGCCCGTGAACGTGTTCACAGTGCAGCCACTATCGCCGGTATCGCGTTTGCGAACGCCTTCCTCGGTGTGTGTCACTCCATGGCGCACAAGCTGGGCTCACAGTTCCACATTCCGCATGGTCTGGCGAACGCCCTGTTGATCAGCAACGTTATTCGCTACAACGCGAACGACAACCCGACCAAACAGACTGCCTTCAGCCAGTATGACCGTCCGCAGGCACGCCGTCGTTATGCTGAGATCGCAGACCATCTGGGTCTGAGCGCTCCGGGCGACCGTACTGCTGCGAAGATTGAGAAACTGCTGGCATGGCTGGAAAGCCTGAAAGCTGAACTGGGTATTCCGAAGTCAATCCGTGAAGCAGGCGTTCAGGAAGCTGACTTCCTGGCTCACGTTGACAAGCTGTCTGAAGATGCATTCGATGACCAGTGCACCGGCGCTAACCCGCGCTACCCGCTGATCTCCGAACTGAAACAGATCCTGCTGGATACCTTCTACGGTCGTGAGTTCTCTGAAGGCACCCCAGCGGCGAAAGAAGTTGCCGCTGCTCCGAAAGCAGAGAAAAAAGCGAAGAAATCTGCGTAATTCTCGCTGAACTGTTACAACGTAAAAGCGGCCTCTGTTGAGGCCGCTTTTTTTGTCCCCGAAATCCGTCTCTGTTGTTGCACCACGGTCGGGTCTGTAAACGGTTCAGCGCGTCGCTAAGCGTTTATCAGTAGGTAAAATTAGTCATGGCTATGGCGTTCCTGTATCGCCGTCAGAGAGCCCTCCTCCAGCGCTTCCTTATAATGCTTACGACAGACCGAGACATACCGCTCGTTGCCGCCAATAACCACCTGCTCGCCTTCATTATAGGGTCTGCCCGCCTGATCAAGACGCAACACCATACTTGCTTTACGCCCGCAGAAGCAGATTGTTTTTAATTCCACCAGCTTATCTGACCACGCCAACAGGTATTGGCTACCCACAAACAGTTCACCGCGAAAATCAGTGCGTAATCCGTAGCACAACACCGGAATATCCAGTTGATCAACAACTTCCGATAATTCATAAACCTGCTGCCGGGTTAAAAACTGACATTCATCCACCAGCACGCAATGAATAGGTTGACGCGCATTATCGGCTGCAATCTCTTCATACAACGATGAATTCTGGTTAAACAATTTGGCGGGAGAAGACAACCCGATACGCGAACTTACTTTCCCCGCACCATAACGATCGTCTATTTCCGCGGTATATACGACAGTACGCATCCCGCGTTCCTGGTAATTGTATGAAGATTGCAGTAAGGCTGTCGACTTACCTGCATTCATTGCTGAATAGTAGAAATATAGCTGTGCCATCGGCCACAGACCCTCACCAAAGTGAAATAAAGACGGGGCGCAGTGTAGCATAATTTCAATCGTTATCGGTGCCAGGTTCTGTTCTCGTTGGCTATATCTTCCGCCTCCCTCTCCCGGCGCGAGAAAAATCTGTAGGGCCGAATGTACGGAAAATACGAATTAACAATTGAACAAACAATGCGCGGCAGCTCCCATTCTTGTCGTAATGTGCGTTTGATATTCATCAACGCTGCTTATCAACGCTGACCTAATGGAAACCCTGAATTTATTGTTACTGTTCTACATAACTGTTGCGAAGTAATAGACTGTGCCCATCAACAAAACTAATACAAAAGGTTGAAATCACTACAATGAATGTCTATTTCATCATGTGAAAATGTGACCTGAATCCGGATGTTCTCGCCTGAAAAAAGGAGTAACCGCTCAGCCAATAAGCCTTTTTTTGTGCGTTCCTTCAAGAAAAATTTAAGTTCGGATATTTATTGCAGGCAAAAAATAAAGGGCAATTTTGAATTCCTTACATTCCTGGCTATTGCACATCTGAATTTAACGCTCTATTATTAGCTCAACAAACCACCCCCAATATAAGTTTGAGATTACTACAATGAGCGAAGCACTTAAAATTCTGAACAACATCCGTACTCTTCGTGCGCAGGCAAGAGAATGTACCCTTGAGACGCTGGAAGAAATGCTGGAAAAATTAGAAGTTGTTGTTAACGAACGTCGTGAAGAAGAAAGCGCGGCAGCCGCTGAAGTTGAAGAGCGCACTCGTAAACTGCAACAATATCGTGAAATGCTGATTGCTGACGGTATTGATCCGAATGAACTGCTGAATAGCATGGCGGCGGTTAAATCCGGTACCAAAGCTAAACGTGCAGCGCGTCCGGCTAAATATAGCTACGTTGACGAAAACGGTGAAACTAAAACCTGGACTGGTCAGGGTCGTACTCCGGCAGTGATCAAGAAAGCAATGGAAGAGCAAGGTAAACAACTGGACGATTTCCTGATCAAGGAATAATCTGTAATCTCCTTGCTTAAAATCCCGCGCTCTGCGGGATTTTTTATGCCTGCAATCTGCTGATTTCTCATCAAGCGTTGGTATAAAAAAACGGCGCTGGATGTCAGCGCCGTCTCAGTTCGTTAATTATAACGTCTGGTTACTTTTTAATACCCATCTCTTCTTCGAGCCAGGCCTTAAATTCGCTACCAAGCGAATTATGTCGAATGCCATATTCCACAAACGCCTGCATATAACCTAATTTATTGCCGCAGTCGTGGCTCTTTCCTTTCATATGGTAGGCTTCAACAGTCTCTTTTTCGATCAGCATGTCAATCGCGTCGGTCAACTGAATTTCGTCACCCGCGCCTGGAGGGGTTTTCGCCAGCAGAGGCCAGATGTCCGCGCTCAACACGTAGCGGCCAACAATCGCCAGGTTTGACGGGGCGACATCGGCTTTCGGTTTCTCCACAACGCCCACCATTGGCACGCTCTCACCTGGTGCCAGCGGTACGCCTTTACAGTCAACCACACCGTATGCGGTCACATCCGCGACCGGTTCAACCATAATCTGGCTATTTCCGGTTTCATCAAATCGACGGATCATTTCAGCCAGATTATCCTGGGATAAATCGGACTCAAACTCATCAAGAATAACGTCAGGCAAAATAACCGCGACAGGTTCATTACCAACCACGGGATGGGCGCACAATACCGCATGGCCCAGGCCTTTTGCCAGCCCCTGACGAACCTGCATTATCGTGACGTGTGGGGGACAAATAGACTGAACTTCTTCGAGTAGCTGGCGCTTAACGCGTTTTTCCAGCATCGCTTCCAGTTCGAAACTGGTATCGAAGTGGTTTTCGATCGAATTTTTCGAGGAGTGCGTCACCAGTACAATTTCAGTGATGCCCGCAGCAATACACTCGTTTACGACATACTGAATTAATGGCTTATCAACCAGCGGCAACATCTCTTTCGGGATCGCTTTCGTCGCCGGTAACATCCTGGTTCCTAATCCCGCTACCGGGATAACGGCTTTTTTGACTTTCGTGTTAATGGCAGCCATTTAAATTCTCCTGGACTGTTCATGTATTGAACGTGTTCATCAATCTGTATCGCATCGAGTATATCAGGACTGACACAAGCCTCAGGTCCGAAAAGGATGCGTGTTCGTATAATTAAGATAAATACGTATAAGACTGGCGCAGATAGTAACACCCGCAGAGAAAGGCAGATACGGCAATTTGCATCCGCCCTCTCGATTGTTCATTCCGCAGACAACATCAGACGTAGCCGACCTCCTGCCCCCCAAATTTGACACTGCCAGGCGTCGCAGCGTTGGCTAATTTGGTTAAGGTAAGTATTACCCAACGTTCCCAGTGGAACGCCGTTACTGATCTGCACATTATGCAATCCGGTATTTAATGTCGCATTGAGTCCGGCAGAAACCAGAATCAGATTTTTAAACTCACTGTGATAATAGCCGACTAATAGCGGAAACTGTCCGGGTAAATTGGCCTGGCGAAGCAGATGGTTGACTTGTTTCAATAATGCCCCCAGTTCCGGCAGACGCTGATTCTGATGTGCAAGTTGATCCTGTAACAGACCATTAAATAACGCCCGCAGGAGTAACGCCGCCAGTACACCGTTGTCGCCAGCCCGGGTAACGTCCAGACAATAAAATGCGAGATCGTTATCCGAAAGTGGCGCGATATCCAGTACCAGTCCAGGCTTATCCGCCGAAACCAGTTGTCGGTAATTGACCCGGCAATGCGAAATAATCTGCTGCACCGGAGGCTGAAGTTCCTGAAGTAATTTTGCGGCGGCGGCAGGATTGTCCACCATCGCATCCCAGTCGCGAAACAGGCGCTCTTCTTCTTCAACCCGGGAATTAAACATATTCGGATACAGGCAGGCAAACACCGTTTCCCGCAGTCGGGTCAGGTCTTTCACCGGCTTCAGCAGGACGTCATCTACGCCAAGACGTAAGGCTTTGGCAATATCCGCCATATTTTCTGTCGCCGAGATCACCAGAATCGGCGTCTGGTCACCGCGATTACGCAAATGCTCCACCAGACTGAGGCCGTTCATTCTTGGCATTGCAAGATCGCAAATCATGAGATCGGGTGTGAAATCAGCTAAACGGTCCAGTGCTTCTATGCCATCGGCCGCCAGTGCTGTAGTCGCTCCCAAAGAGGAAAACCACGAATCCAGAAGCGAGCGGAAAACCGGCTCGTCCTCAACGATTAGAATCTGTTTTCCGACCAATGGCTGCGTCATGTTCTCTCCCCTGACTGGCTTTACTCAATAGTGGCATGCTATTGCCACACACGCCTGTCAGAATATGCTTAAGTGTAGTTAAAAATGGTGCGTCAAACGCCGGCACGCACCAGAGGTAAAAGCTCGTCCATCTTTTTCTCTACCGCTAATCGCCCTGCTTCTATGGCAGAGCTGGCGCGATGAAAATCCAGGGTGGAGATTTGTGGACAGAACGGTTGAATTAAGATATCCGGCGGGTCGCCCGCCATGCGATTACGCTTGAGACGATTTTCCAGCACCTGAATCGAGGTGGTCATGATTTCCATCGCGGTTGGCGCTGTCACCACACGGCGGGCGGTAATATTGCCCAGCCGTTCTTTCAGGCGCGCATGCCAGGAAAGTCCGTCATTATCCCCCTCCGGGCTGTCATCGCTGACGTTCAATGACAACAGATCCTGCTGCATCAAATGCGCGTCGTGTTGCAGATCGACGGCAATCACAATATCCGCGCCCAGCGCGCGGGTCAGTGAGATGGGAACCGGATTAACGACGCCGCCGTCCACCAGCCAGTAGCCATTGTGAGCGACGGGCGACATCAGGCCGGGAATACTGCAGGAGGCGCGAACGGCAAGATGGAGATCGCCCTCCGTAAACCATAATTCACGCCCCGTACTGAGATTGGTCGCTACCGTCGCAAACCGACGGCTGCACTGTTCAATTTCAGGCACGGGCATGACGTTGCGATATTGATTAAAGACGCGCTCGCCGCGCAACAGTCCGCCCCGACGCCAGGAGAGATCCATCAGACGCAGGACATCCCAATAGCTGAATGAACAGACCCATTCTTCAAGCGCGGGCAATTTGTTACAGGCGTAGGCGGCACCAACCAGCGAACCGATGGAGCATCCAGCGACGATATCAACATCAATGCCCATGTGTTTTAGGGCTTTGATGACACCAATATGGGACCAGCCTCGCGCAGCACCTGAGCCCAGCGCCAGACCTATTTTCATTTTTCTCATTTGACCGACAAACTTCCCCTGGCTTACGGGCGTAGCAACATCTCCAACGCTCAGTTAACATAGTGCTACCCAGGCTTTTTTATACGCCGTTTTTTTATCAGGGAGTTTTTTGTGTCTCAGCTTTGTCCCTGTGGTAGCGCAGTCGAGTATAGCCTATGTTGCCACCGATATCTGTCTGGTGAGCAAGTCGCACCCGATCCATTGCACCTCATGCGTTCGCGCTACTGCGCTTTTGTGATGAAAGACGCAGATTATTTGATCAAGACCTGGCATTCGGCCTGTCACGCGGCCCGTTTCCGGGATGAGATCAGTGCCGGATTTGCCACAACTGAATGGCTGGGGCTGACCGTTTTCGAACACACCGTGTCTGAGGCGGACAACACCGGTTACGTCAGTTTTGTCGCCCGTTTTCGTGAACACGAAAAACCAGGGGCGATCATTGAACGTTCTCGTTTTTTAAAAGAAAACGGTCAGTGGTACTATATCGATGGTACACGCCCGCAATTTGGACGCAACGACCCCTGCCCTTGTGGCTCAGGTAAAAAATTTAAAAAATGCTGCGGCTAGTCAATTGCCCGACAGTATTCACTCAGCAAACATCATCAACAGGATTACCGCTGCAATGCATTCTTTACAACGAAAAGTGCTTCGTACCATCTGCCCTGACCAGAAGGGGCTTATCGCGCGTATTACGAATATTTGCTACAAACATGAACTGAATATCGTGCAGAACAATGAGTTTGTAGACCACCGCACCGGTCGTTTTTTCATGCGCACCGAACTGGAAGGCATTTTTAACGACGCCACGCTGCTGGCCGATCTGGATAGCGCCTTACCGGAAGGCTCCATTCGCGAGTTGAATCCTGCCGGGCGCCGTCGCGTGGTGATTCTGGTCACCAAAGAAGCGCATTGTCTGGGCGATCTATTAATGAAAGCCAACTATGGCGGTCTGGATGTGGATATCGCCGCCGTGATTGGTAATCACGAAACGCTGCGTTCGCTGGTCGAGCGTTTTGAAATTCCTTTCGAGCTGGTCAGTCACGAAGGATTAACCCGTGAAGAGCACGATCAGAAGATGGCGGACGCGATTGACGCGCACCAACCGGATTACGTGGTGCTGGCGAAATATATGCGCGTGCTGACACCGGAGTTTGTGGCGCGCTTCCCGAACCAGATTATTAATATTCACCACTCGTTCCTGCCAGCGTTCATCGGCGCACGCCCTTACCACCAGGCTTATGAGCGCGGGGTGAAGATCATCGGCGCGACGGCGCACTACGTGAATGACAATCTGGACGAAGGTCCGATCATCATGCAGGACGTCATCCATGTGGATCACACCTACACGGCCGAAGACATGATGCGCGCCGGGCGCGACGTCGAAAAGAACGTTCTGAGCCGCGCGTTGTATCAGGTACTTGCCCAGCGCGTGTTTGTGTACGGCAACCGGACGATTATTCTTTAATCGACTGAGAAATGAATTGGTTAGCTTTTACGCCTTTACGGGTAAAAATCAGGCAACCAGTTTATTTTTCTCGCCGGAATGCTTTACAGGGGCGCATCATTTGATATGATGCGCCCCGCTTCCCGAAATGGAAGCAGGCCAGTAAAACGCATTACCCCGTGGTGGGGTTCCCGAGCGGCCAAAGGGAGCAGACTGTAAATCTGCCGTCATCGACTTCGAAGGTTCGAATCCTTCCCCCACCACCATTCACGCTGTAAGTTCTGACAATATATTTACCCCTGGTGGGGTTCCCGAGCGGCCAAAGGGAGCAGACTGTAAATCTGCCGTCATCGACTTCGAAGGTTCGAATCCTTCCCCCACCACCATCACTTCCCTGTTATCCCTTTGCCAAATCAATTGATGTTTCCCTATATTCTGCCCATGCGGGGAAGGATGAGAAGCTTCGATTAAGGTTCGATTCGAGCGTAGCGAGAAAGCGTTGCCGCAGGCAACGACCCGAAGGGCGAGGCGCAACGCGCCGAGTAATCCTTCCCCCACCACCATCACTTCCCTGTTATCCCTTTRYYAAATCAATYGATRTTTCCCYATATTCTGCCCATGCGGGGAAATTTCGATTCGAACGGCACCCAGCAAAACGCTACATCGGTGGCAATCTGCGCTTCACCGGCGAGCTTTTCACGATCGATGTATTACACTGCGCATGCTCGGAAAGTCCATCAAGCAAGGTATCGAGTTGATCGATGGTGCGCACCACCAGCCGGATAACGAAACAATCCTCGCCGGTCACTTTGTCGCTTTCAATACATTCGGGCATCGCCTGAATATATTTATCCACTTTATGAAGCAGGCCCGGTAAAGGCCGAACCCGTACCAGCGCCTGTAAGGTATATCCCAGCGCAGTCAGGTTTACCTGCGCGCCATATCCCTGAATGACGCCGCGCTCTTCCAGGCGTTTCACACGCTCAGCGGTACTCGGTGAAGTCAATCCTACCCGACCACTCAATACCTTTAATGACATCCGCGCATCTTCTACCAGACACT
>NZ_CP070239.1:3505294-3542353 GCF_016906145.1 Citrobacter sp. MGH 55 | reverse complement strand
ACCAGTACACACGCTACTATCCGTCGGTCGATTTCATCAATAAGGTCATTCATCAATTTTTCCTGATAATAAAAAGTTGTTCACGCATTTCACCTTATATCAACGCTGTAAAAGCGAACAGCCATTTTCGAAAATAGAGCCTTCAATCAGGAGGTGTGTGATGCGTGATCTTCAGCAAGGCGTCTGGCAAATGAGCCTGGCAATGGTGATTTCCGGTTCAATCGGCGCGTTTGTGTTACTTTCCGGCCTGCCGGTTACTGACGTGGTGTTCTGGCGCTGCCTGATTGGGGCTATCGCGCTATTTCTCTTTATCCGTCTCAGCAAACAACCGTTTAGCCCGCTGACCAGCGTCACGTTGGGGCTGGCAATCCTGGGCGGCATCGCGCTGGTCGTAAACTGGTTGCTGCTGTTTGCCGCCTACGAGCGCATCTCAATCGGTCTGTCGACCGTGGTGTACAACACCCAGCCCTTTATGCTGGTGATGATGGGAATGCTGATGGGCGAGCGAGTCAGTGCAGTAAAATGGGGCTGGCTGTTCCTCGCCTTTGGTGGCGTGGTCATTTTATTATCGGGTGAACTGACCGGAGGCCATCCTACAGCCTGGTTAACCGGCGTGACCCTCGCACTTGGAGCAGCGTTCTTTTACGCCCTGACGGCAATCATTACCCGCAGACTGAGAAGCATCGCGCCACAGCATATTGCCTTTATTCAGGTGCTGACGGGGGTGGTCATGCTCTTGCCGCTGGCCCAGTTCCCGGCGCTCATCCACGCATACCCGTGGGGTATCTTACTGACGCTGGGGATTGTTCATACCGGCATCATGTACCAGTTGCTGTACAGCGCCATTCAGAAATTGCCCACGCCTGTTACCGGTTCGTTATCCTTTATTTATCCGGTGGTGGCGATCGTCGTCGATAACGTGGTGTTTGGTCATTCACTTAACGCCACACAACTGACAGGCGGCGCGTTAATTCTGTTTGCGGCGGCAGGCAATAACCTCGGCTGGGGCGAAAAAAAACCCCGCGAATGCGAGGTTTCTGATAAAGCCACCCATCAGTGACGGGCGCGAACAATCTGGTATTTGCGCGTCAGGTATTCGACTGGCGCGCTCCAGATGTGTACCAGACGGGAGAATGGGAACAGCAGGAACAGCGTCATCCCCAGTACCAGGTGCAGACGGAAGATAAACGCCACCCCCTCCAGATGCGCCGATGCCCCCCCGTGGAACGTCACCACAGACTGCGCCCACCCCACCAGTTTCATCATTTCGCTGCCGTCCATATGCTGGGCGGAGAACGGAATGGTCGACAGTCCCAGCGCACACTGGATCACCAGCAGCGAGAGGATCAGGATGTCAGCGCCGGTGGTGGTCGCCCGCACGCGCGGGCTAAACAGACGACGTTTGAGCAACAACACGCCGCCCACGAGACACATCAGGCCCGCCGCACCGCCGCCAATCATTGCCATCTTCTGTTTCACTTCAATAGGCAGCCACGCTTCATACATCCAGTGCGGCGTCAGCATACCGAGGAAGTGACCGGCGAAGATCCCCAGAATCCCGAAGTGGAACAGGTTTGAGGCCATGTTCATCCCCTTGCAATCCAGCATCTGGCTGGACGCGGCGCGCCAGGTATACTGACCGTAGTCATAACGCAGCCAGCTACCAATCAGAAACACAGACCCGGCGATATACGGATAGATGTCAAAGAAGAACATATTCAGGAAGTGCATTATTGCTGTCCTCCGGTGGTGATATTCAGATATTGCGGCGCAACGGCTCCGGCAAAACGACGCTGGTGAGCGGAGATTTCAGACTCGCCGCAGCCCTGATCGGCAAAGAATTTCACCTGCTCTTCTTCCCAGACCGCATCGAGCGCTTGCGGCGTATCGTCGCGAACTTCATCGGCAATTTTTTCGGCAACTTTGTCACTGTCGATCGCCGCATTCGCCAGCTTCAGCAGCAGATCGAACAGCACCGCATAGCGGCTTTCACGTTGTTGCAGACGCGCACTCAGTAGCGCCAGAATCGGGGCGATGTCCTGCAACCCGCCCAGCGCCTCGCGCTTCGGCAACTGTGCCAGGTATTCCAGATACAGCGGCAGATGATCCGGCAATTCACGACTGTCGAGCTGTAAACCGTGCTGCTCGTACTGCGCCATCAGATCAACCATCGCCTGACCGCGGTCGCGTGACTCACCGTGGACATGTTCGAACAGCAATAGCGAGGTTGCCCGACCGCGGTCAAACAGTTCGCTGTAGTTGGCCTGCACATCCAGCATCTCCTGCGCGGTTAAATCGCGCAGGAAAACGCTGAGCGTATGCGCATCCTCTTTATCAAGATTTTCAGATGACGCGAGTGCATCGTACAGTTCCTGCTGATGCTGCCACAGGGCAGCATCCGGGTACTCGAGCAGACGCGAAACAATGACGAGTTCAATCATTGGTGCGGCTCCGTTTTGCTGGTCACATCGATGGCGTCAATGCGGCGGCTGTTGAACAGGTTGAATTTGGTGTCAGAACCGTGGCAACCGTCGCCGAAGGTAAAGCCACAACCGCTTTTCTCCGGGAACGCATCACGCGCCAGTTCACGATGGCTACTCGGTACGACAAAACGATCTTCGTAGTTGGCAATCGCCAGATAGCGGTACATCTCCTGCGCCTGTACTTCGCTTAAGCCCACCTCTTCCAGCGCGCGGGTATCCACTTTACCGTCAACGGTTTCCGCACGTTTATAGTGACGCATCGCCAGCATCCGTTTCAGCGCCAGCAGCACCGGTTGGGTATCGCCTGCGGTGAGCAAGTTAGCAAGGTACTGAACCGGAATACGCAGGCTGTCGACGTCCGGCAGAATGCCGTTGCTGCCAAGCTCACCCGCATCCGCCGCCGACTGAATCGGGGACAGCGGCGGCACATACCATACCATCGGTAGCGTGCGATATTCCGGATGCAGCGGCAGTGCCAGCTTCCAGTCCATCGCCATTTTATAAACCGGCGACTGCTGTGCGGCATCAATCACGCTCAATGGAATACCGTCTTTCAGCGCCTGTTCGATGACCGCCGGGTCGTTCGGATCGAGGAAGACATCCAGTTGGCGCTGATACAGATCTTTTTCGTGCTCGGTGCTCGCCGCGCTTTCAATCGCATCTGCGTCATACAGCAGTACGCCGAGATAACGAATACGGCCCACGCAGGTTTCGGAACAGACGGTTGGCTGGCCAGCTTCAATACGCGGATAACAGAAGATGCACTTCTCGGACTTCCCACTCTTCCAGTTGAAGTAGATCTTTTTGTACGGACAGCCGGTGATGCACATCCGCCAGCCGCGGCACTTATCCTGGTCGATCAGCACGATGCCGTCTTCTTCACGCTTGTAGATAGCGCCGCTCGGGCAGGTCGCCACGCACGCCGGGTTGAGGCAGTGCTCGCACAGGCGCGGCAGATACATCATGAAGGTGTTTTCAAACTGACCGTACATCGCCTTCTGCATGTTTTCGAAGTTCTGGTCTTTGGCACGTTTTTCAAATTCGCCACCCAGAATTTCTTCCCAGTTCGGACCGCTTGTGATTTTGTCCATCCGCTTGCCGGTAATCAGCGAGCGTGGACGGGCAATCGGCTGGTGCTTACTTTCCGGCGCGTTGTGCAGGTTCTGGTAGTCGTAGTCAAACGGCTCGTAATAGTCGTCAATTCCCGGCAGATGCGGGTTGGCGAAAATTTTACCGAGCAGCATCGCACGGTTCCCCATACGCGGCTGCAGTTTGCCGTTGATTTTACGGATCCAGCCGCCCTTCCATTTCTCCTGGTTTTCCCAGTCATTCGGGAAACCAACGCCAGGCTTGCTTTCCACGTTGTTGAACCAGGCGTATTCCATCCCTTCGCGGCTGGTCCAGACATTTTTACAGGTCACAGAACAGGTGTGGCAGCCGATGCACTTATCGAGATTCAGCACCATGCCGACTTGTGAACGAATTTTCATTTTACGCTCTCCTGTACCTGGTCATTGCCTTCGTCATCCAACCAGTTAATGTTCTTCATCTTACGTACCACAACAAATTCATCACGGTTTGAACCGACGGTGCCGTAGTAGTTAAAGCCGTAGGCCAGTTGCGCATAGCCACCAATCATGTGAGTGGGTTTTGGCGTAATACGGGTCACTGAGTTGTGGATCCCGCCGCGCTGCTGGGTAATTTCAGACCCTGGCAGGTTCACGATACGTTCCTGGGCGTGATACATCATGGTCATCCCGGCCGGAACACGCTGGCTTACCACCGCACGCGCCGTCAGGGCACCGTTACTGTTGAACACTTCGATCCAGTCGTTATCTTCAATGCCCAAATCTTTGGCGTCGGTTTCACTCATCCACACAATCGGGCCGCCGCGCGACAAGGTCAGCATCAGCAGGTTGTCGCTGTAGGTAGAGTGGATGCCCCATTTCTGGTGCGGCGTCAGGAAGTTGAGCGCTTTTTCCGGGTTACCGTTGGATTTCTCGCCCATCACTGATTTCACCGAACGGGTGTCGATGGGCGGACGGTAAACCAGCAGGCTTTCGCCGAAATCACGCATCCACTGGTGATCCTGATACAGCGACTGACGACCGGTCAGCGTGCGCCACGGAATCAGCTCGTGTACGTTGGTGTAACCGGCGTTGTAAGAGACGTGTTCGTCTTCCAGACCGGACCACGTCGGGCTGGAGATGATCTTACGCGGCTGCGCCTGGATATCGCGGAAGCGGATTTTTTCCTCTTCTTTATTGGTCGCCAGATGCGTATGGTCGCGTCCGGTAAACTCGCTGAGCGCGGCCCAGGCTTTTACCGCCACGTGGCCATTCGTTTCCGGCGCCAGGGTCAGGATCATCTCTGCCGCGTCAATGGCGGTGTTGAGCATTGGTTGGCCTTTTGCCGGGCCGTCTGCCTTGGTGTAGTTAAGCTTACGCAGCAGGTCCATTTCGCTCTGAGTATTCCAGGCGATCCCTTTACCGCCGTTACCGATTTTCTCCATCAGCGGGCCGATCGAGGTGAACCGTTCATAAGTCGCCGGGTAATCGCGTTCAACGGTCATAATGTGCGGCGCGGTGACGCCCGGAATCAGATCGCATTCGCCTTTTTTCCAGTCCTTCACGTCCAGCGGCTGCGCCAGTTCGGCGGCAGAATCGTGTTGAATCGGCAGCGTGACGACATCTGTCTCTTTCCCGAGATGCCCCACGCAGACTTCTGAGAATTTCTTCGCGATAGCCTTGTAGATTTCCCAGTCGCTTTTCGATTCCCAGGCCGGGTCAACGGCCGCAGACAGCGGATGAATAAACGGATGCATATCCGAGGTATTCATGTCGTCTTTTTCATACCAGGTCGCCGTTGGCAGCACGATGTCGGAGTACAAACAGGTACTCGACAGACGGAAGTCCAGCGTCACGACCAGGTCCAGCTTGCCGTCGAGACCGTTGTCCTGCCATTCCACTTCTTCCGGCTTCACGCCTCCCTGCTGACCCAGATCTTTCCCCTGGATCCCGTGTTCGGTTCCCAGCAGGTATTTCAGCATGTATTCATGCCCCTTACCGGATGAGCCCAGCAGGTTGGAGCGCCAGATGAACAGGTTGCGCGGATGGTTTTTCCCGTTCTCCGGCTGCTCGGCCGCGAAACGGATCGAACCTTCTTTCAGTGATTTGACGGTGTACTCCACCGGCGTCATCCCGGCTTTCTTCGCGTCTTCGGCGATAGTCAACGGGTTGGTACCAAGCTGCGGTGCGGACGGCAGCCAGCCCATGCGCTCAGCACGCACGTTGAAATCAATCAGATGACCGCTGTAGCGCGATTTGTCCGCCAGTGGTGACAGCAGTTCCTGCGCGGTAACGGTCTCATAGCGCCACTGGCTGGAGTGGTTGTAGAAGTACGACGTACTGTTCATGTGACGTGCCGGACGCTGCCAGTCGAGGGCAAACGCCAGCGGCTGCCAGCCGGTCTGCGGACGCAGTTTTTCCTGGCCGACATAGTGCGCCCAGCCACCGCCGCTCTGGCCGATACAGCCACAGAACACCAGCATGTTGATCAGACCACGATAGTTCATATCGAGGTGATACCAGTGGTTCAGACCGGCACCGACGATGATCATCGAACGGCCATGCGTCTTATCGGCGTTGTCGGCAAACTCACGCGCGATGCGGGTGATCTGTGCACGTGGTACGCCGGTAATCTGTTCTGCCCACGCCGGGGTATACGCTTTGATGTCGTCATAACTGGTGGCGCAGTTGGCATCGTTCAGACCGCGTTCCAGACCGTAGTTAGCCATCGTCAGGTCATAGACGGTGGTAACCAGCGCCGTTGTGCCGTCTGCCAGTTGCAGACGTTTAGCCGGCAGTTTGTGCAGCAGCACGTTTTCCAGTTCGACTTTATTGAAGTGCTCGGTGCCTTCACCACCAAAGTACGGGAAGCCCACCTCGGCGATCTCGTCCTGGCTACCCAGCAGACTCAATTGCAGTTCTGTCTCGGCACCGGTCGTACCATCGCGCTGCTCGAGGTTCCATTTGCCTTTTTCACCCCAGCGGAAACCGATCGAGCCGTTCGGCGCAACCATGTCACCATTGTTGTTAATGGCAACGGTTTTCCATTGCGGATTATTTTCCTGGCCCAGTGAATCCACAAGGTCAGCAGCGCGCAGCATACGGCCCGCGGCATAGTAACCGTCACGCGCTTCCAGCATCACCAGCATCGGCATGTCGGTGTAGCGGCGTACGTAGTCGGTAAAGTACTGGCTCGGATTGTCGAGATGGAATTCACGCAGCATGACGTGACCCATTGCCAGCGCCATCGCCGCATCGGTGCCCTGCTTCGGCGCCAGCCAGAGGTCGCACAGCTTGGCGATTTCAGCGTAGTCCGGCGTTACCGCAACGGTTTTGGTGCCTTTATAACGGACTTCGGTAAAGAAGTGGGCATCCGGCGTACGGGTCTGCGGAACGTTAGATCCCCAGGCGATGATGTAGCTGGAGTTGTACCAGTCAGCGGATTCCGGCACGTCGGTCTGCTCACCCCAGGTCTGCGGAGACGCCGGTGGCAGGTCACAGTACCAGTCGTAGAAGCTCAGGCAGGTGCCGCCAATCAGGGAGAGATAACGCGCGCCGGACGCATAAGAAACCATCGACATCGCCGGGATCGGCGAGAAGCCCGCCACGCGGTCCGGGCCGTACGTTTTCACGGTATAGACGTTAGAAGCGGCAATCAGCTCATTCACTTCCTGCCAGGAAGAACGGACGAAACCACCGCGACCACGCGCTTGTTTAAAGCTTTTTGCTTTATCAGCGTCTTCGATGATGGACGCCCAGGCGTCAACCGGATCGCTGTGCTGCACTTTCGCCTCACGCCACATTTTCATCAGACGTTTGCGCATCAGCGGGTATTTCAGTCGGTTAGCACTGTAGAGATACCAGGAATAACTCGCACCACGCGGACAGCCACGAGGCTCGTGGTTTGGCATGTCCGGACGGGTACGTGGGTAGTCGGTTTGCTGGGTTTCCCAGGTCACCAGACCGTTTTTAACGTAGATTTTCCAGCTACATGAGCCGGTGCAGTTAACCCCGTGGGTTGAGCGCACAACTTTATCGTGCTGCCAACGCTGGCGATATCCATCCTCCCAGTCCCGGTTGGTTTCGAGAAGCTGGCCGTGCCCATTGGCAAAGGTTTCACCCTTCTGCTTGAAGTAGCGAAACCGGTCCAGGAATTTACTCATCGGTTCTCTCCTGTGGAGCCTGACGGCTCTCTGATAAATCGACATTGCTTGATTGAGAGCGAAGGTAACGCTCTGAAAGGTCGTGAGAATTGATAACGATCAAGGCATACAGGGATGAAAATGGAGGGTAATTTTTGAAATACCCCTTTCGGAGGATTGGGCATTTAACAATATCCATCTGTTTTTAAAGCTTATTTTTTCAATCGTATTTTCCGTAAATGTTAAATTCTTAACGAGTGGGTATTAAGAGGTATGCCCTCCTGGTTGACCTCTTTTCGCAACGAACTGATAGAGCGACGTGACAATAAAACCATCAGTATGTTGTAACTAATCAGAGGCAAAAAAAAGCGCGGTCTAACGCCGCGCAATGGGGAATACATGACTGCTGTTTTTATTTTTTCGAATGTCGTCCGTATACCAACCAGGTGATAATCACACAGGCGATATAGAAGATCAGGAAGACTTTCATCGCGTCAACCGGTGAGCCGGTTAAGGCCAGCGAGGTACCAAACGCTTTCGGGATAAAGAAGCCGCCAATCGCGCCAATCGCAGAGATAAAGCCTAACGCTGCTGCTGTATCGGTCGCCGCTTCGCGCATCGCTTTCTCTTCAGAGCCGCCTTCAGCCTTCACGCGATCCATCGTCAGCTTACGGAAGATAACGGAGATCATCTGGAAGGTGGAGCCGCTACCCAGCCCGGCCGTCATAAACAAGGCAAGGAAGACCGCGAAGAAGGCGATGAAACTGCCGCCCGCGCCGTTGGTTGGTAAGGTCAGGAACAGCAGACCGCTGAAAATCGCCATCAGCACGAAGTTCACCAGCGTGACACGAGTCCCGCCTAATCGGTCAGAGATCGCCCCGCCCGCAGAACGCGCCAGCGCGCCAACCAGGGGACCAAAAAATGCATAATGCAGGATCTGAATCTCCGGAAACTGGGTCTTTGACAGCATCGCAAAACCTGCGGAAAACCCTATGAACGAGCCGAACGTCGCCAGATAAAGCAGGCTCATGATCCACAGATGACCGCGCTTGAGAACCGGTAATTGCTCCTTCAACGATGCTTTTGAGGTCGCCAGTTCATTCATACCAAACCAGGCCGCCAGCGTGAAGAAAGCGAGGAACGGCACCCAGATCCATGCGGCATTCGCCAGATACAGTTGCGAACCATCCGGTTGCTCAACGCCGTGGCTGCCAAAGACAGCGAAGATCGACAGCGAGACCACCAGCGGCGCAACAAGCTGCATCACGCTGACGCCCATATTTCCCAGACCGCCGTTCAGCCCCAGCGCACCGCCCTGCTTCTGCTTTGGAAAGAAGAAGCTGATGTTCGCCATACTGGAGGCAAAGTTTGCGCCGGCAAAGCCGCACAGCAGTGAAATCACGATAAAGGTACTGAACGGTGTGGACGTATCCTGCACCGCGAACCCTAACCAGACGCACGGGATAATCAGGATCCCGGTACTGAACGCGGTCCAGCGACGACCGCCGAAGACCGGTACCATAAAGGAGTAAGGCACACGTAATAACGCGCCAGAGACCGACGGTAACGCCGTCAGCATAAACAACTGTTCAGTGGTAAACGTGAAACCGACTTTCGGCAGATTCACCGCAACAGCACTGAACAACATCCAGACGCAAAACGCCAGCAGCAGACAGGGGACAGAAATCCACAGGTTGCGACTGGCGATACGATGACCTCGCTGTGCCCAGAATGCCGGATCTTCCGGCCGCCATTCTGTGATTACAGCTCCAGATGCCCTTTCGGGGACGGATGAGTGACTCATAGACACCTCTGATACTCGATTCGATGCCTGCAACAGTAGGGTTTACAGCGCGAGGTAAGTTGATATAAATCAAAGGAAAAGTTGTCGATATCTCAACAGAAAAATCATGATCACCCTAAGTGAGTAGGATAATTCACCAAAAAATACGTGGTTTTTCACAGTGCTGCCTGCCGCAGGTACCCCCTTCCTCAAATCCCCTGCGGATACGGCAATTAAGAGGTAACTCGCTTTAGGTATGGGTATACTCCAGGGGATGGTCGAGAATAACGCCACTGCCGATTCTGCCCGGCACTCTCGTCATTCATTGAGGTTTCCCCATTCGCTGTCCGGAGACCTGAAGGAAGAAGGTTTTATGCTAAAACGTTGTCTCTCTCCGCTCACGCTGGTTAACCAGGTGGCGCTTATTGTGATGCTCTCAACCGCGATCGGCGTGGCGGGTATGGCTGTCTCTGGCTGGCTGGTTCAGGGCGTCCAGGGTAGCGCGCACGCCATTAATAAAACCGGATCGCTGCGGATGCAAAGCTATCGACTGCTCGCCGCGGTACCACTGAGCGCTGACGACCAGAAATTGCTTGATGAGATGGAGCAGACCGCGTTCAGCCCGGAACTGACCCGCGCAGCAGAACGCGACGGTCAGCAGGAACAACTGCGCGCCCTCCAGGATTACTGGCATCGCGAACTCTCCCCCGGCCTGCGGCAAGCCAGTAGCAGAGACGCCGTCGCGGCCGACGTCAACCAGTTTGTCGCTGGCCTTGATCGGCTCGTCTCCGCGTTTGACCACACCACCGAAATGCGCATCGAACGCGTGGTGATGGTGCACCGGGTGATGGCGATTTTTATGGCGCTGCTGCTGGTCTTTACCATTATCTGGCTGCGGGCGCGACTGCTTCAGCCGTGGAAGCAACTGTTGTCGATGGCCCGCGCCGTCAGTCAGCGCGACTTTACCCAACGCGCGCAAATCGGCGGGCGTAATGAGATGGCGATGCTCGGCGACGCGCTCAATAACATGTCCGACGAACTGGCGGAAAGCTATTCGGTGCTCGAACAACGCGTCAAAGAAAAAACGGCCGGGCTGGAGCAGAAAAACCAGATCCTCTCTTTTCTCTGGCAGGCCAACCGACGTCTGCATTCGCCGGTGCCGCTTTGCGAACGTCTCTCCCCGGTGCTGAACGGTCTGCAAAACCTGACCCAAATGCATGACATCGAACTGCGGGTTTATGATCAGGAAGATGAAGAGAACCATCAGGAATTTACCTGCCAGTCCGATATCAGCTGTGATGATAAAGGGTGCCATCTCTGTCCCCGCGAGTCGCTGCCGCCAATTGAAGGGGGAATGACGCTGAAATGGCGCTTAACGGACACCCATACCCAGTACGGCATTTTGCTGGCGACCCTGCCGCAGGGGCATCACCTGAGTCACGATCAGCAGCAACTGGTGGATACCGTCGTGGAACAGCTCACCGCGACGCTGGCGTTGGATCGCAATCAGGAACGCCAGCAGCAGTTGATTGTCATGGAAGAGCGTGCAACCATTGCGCGCGAACTGCATGATTCTATTGCACAATCACTGTCCTGTATGAAGATGCAGGTCAGTTGCCTGCAAATGCAGGGAGAGACATTGCCGGACAGCAGCCGCGACCTGCTCGGCCAGATCCGCAACGAGCTGAATGCGTCATGGGCGCAACTGCGTGAACTGTTGACGACGTTTCGCTTACGGCTGACGGAACCCGGTCTGCGCCCCGCGCTGGAAGCCAGCTGCCAGGAATACAGCGCCCGTTTTGGTTTTACGGTGAAACTGGATTACCAGTTACCACCGCGCCTGGTGCCTTCGCATCAGGCGATTCACCTGCTGCAAATTGCCCGCGAAGCCTTAAGCAATGCGCTTAAGCATTCTCACGCTGATGATGTGGTGGTCACCGTGGCGCTGAAAGGCAAGCAGGTAAAATTGACTGTACAGGACAACGGCTGCGGCGTTCCTGAGAACGCCGAACGCAGTAACCACTATGGCATGATCATTATGCGCGACCGGGCACAGAGCCTGCGCGGAGATTGCCAGGTACGCCGTCGCGAGACGGGAGGCACTGAAGTCGCTGTCACGTTTATTCCCGAAAAATACTTCACAGAAGTTCAAGGAGATACCCATGAATAATCAGGAACCGGCAACTATCCTGCTCATCGACGATCATCCGATGTTGCGGACCGGCGTCAAACAGCTTGTCAGCATGGCGCCCGATATCACCGTGGTCGGTGAAGCCAGCAACGGCGAACAGGGTATCGAACTGGCCGAATCGCTTGACCCGGATCTGATCCTGCTCGACCTGAACATGCCGGGGATGAACGGGCTGGAAACCCTCGACAAATTACGTGAGAAAGCGCTGTCCGGACGGATCGTTGTCTTTAGCGTGTCGAATCATGAGGAAGATGTTGTGACGGCGCTCAAGCGCGGGGCTGATGGTTATCTGCTAAAGGATATGGAACCGGAAGATCTGCTTAAGTCGTTACAGCAGGCTGCCGCCGGAGAGATGGTCTTAAGTGAAGCGTTAACGCCGGTGCTGGCTGCCAGCCTGCGCGCCAACCGCGCCACCTCCGATCGCGATGTCACCCAACTCACCCCGCGTGAGCGTGACATTCTGAAGCTTATCGCCCAGGGTCTACCGAATAAAATGATTGCCCGCCGCCTGGATATCACCGAGAGCACAGTGAAAGTCCACGTGAAGCATATGCTGAAAAAGATGAAGCTTAAATCGCGTGTTGAAGCGGCAGTGTGGGTGCATCAGGAACGTATCTTCTGATTACTCCTCCGGGAGCAACCTCCAGCGCGGATCGTCCCCTGGCATTGCCATAAAGGGTTCCGTCAGCGTGAGCGTGATCTCATTGGAAGAGACACGCTGCCCCTTCTCATCTTCCACCACTACCGACAACTGCCAGCGGTTATTCGCGCCTTCGCTGCTGTCCCAGGCCGGCATAATCACCGTCCAGCCCTCAACGCTTTCCGCGTTTGCCCCCGCCGTCAGGCTCAGCGCCTGCGCGTCCCCCTGCCAGGTGAGATGACGAACGCCATGCCGACTACGTACCTGCAATTTTAGCGGCACCGTTTCGCCCGGATGCAGATCCCACGGTGGGGTTGCCAGAAATACGCTCAGGGTTTTGCGCTGACGATACTCCATCGTCGGCAGGTTGTTGCGCTGCGGATGATCGTAGCGGCTTCCGCGCAGCGACTGACTTTCCGCCACCTCGCTGGCAGCCAGTTGTTTTTTCAGCGGTACGCCGAAGCGGTAGTTCAGGTTCAGCCCGAGGTTGTTCTGGCTGAGACCGCTCTCCCCCTGCTTGTGCTGGGCGGTGACTGTGACCAGCGGGACCGGGGTGTAATTCAGCCCCAGTTTCACCGCCACCGGATTGTGATAGCCCGTTCCGGAATCGAACAGATCGACGCTGTCACCAAAATATTGTTCCACGCTAACGCTGGTATTGAGATATTCGTAGAACGGCAGTCGCATTTGCGCCGTTACGTCGTAACCGCGCGCCATTCGTTGCTCCAGCGTCGGCGTATGGGCGCGCCATGAGGCAAACGGCTGGTAATAATTGGCCGACAGCCGCAGGTATTCCCCCCACGCTTCAGCGCCCAGCCCGCCACGCTGGAGGTTTTCATCGAGCAGATTATCGTAGAAAGTGTTATAGCCGAGCAGCCAGCCGTCACGCACCCAGCGCTGGCCGATACCCACATTACTCACCAGCCCGTCATCCTGCTGAGTAAGACCCAGTTGACTCCAGGTGAGGTAGCGCGAGTTATCCTGCCATGGGACAAACCAGCTTCCGCGACTACCGTTGAAATTGCCTTCGTTATCGACCTGCACATTGACGCTGGCCTTCCCCCATGGCGACAGCCAGGATTCCAGTTGTTGATTCACCTGTTCACTCACCGCATCGCGCACCTGGCCAAAGGCAAATTGCTTTGCCTGCTCGCCGGTGTCCAGACCGTTGTCGATCATGCTCGCCTCGCCAAAGGCTTTTACCATCTCGGCGAAATGTTTTTCGCCTTCATGCGATTCGGGAGCCATGCCCAGATCGGGCAACCCGTCCTGGTTATTATCAAAGGGATTTTCGGCCTGTTGCATAAAGGAGGATTGTGCACTGGCGTGACCGCCTGCTAACAGCAAGAGCAACCAGAGAGGGAGGGAATGCGATACAAAACGACTCAAATTGACGATAGCTTCTTACGGAATTCAGTTAACTTAACCTTTAAAAGCTTACCTGACTCCTCGTCGTTTTGCAGGTTTTCTCACACTTTCAGGAATATCCTTACTCTTGCCAGGCTCTCCTTTTGCTCAGACTTTCGTTGGTATCACCCGGCTTGCGCGGTAACATAAGTGACTGACAATTCAAACTTCCCCGCTAACAGGAGTCAACATGCAAAAGATAGTGATCATTGCCAACGGTGCGGCATACGGTAGCGAATCGTTATTTAACAGCCTGCGGCTGGCGATCGCGTTACGTGAACAGGCGAGCGACCTCGACCTTCGTCTGTTTCTGATGTCGGATGCCGTTACGGCGGGTTTGCGCGGTCAGAAGCCCACAGAAGGCTACAACATCCAGCAGATGCTGGAGATCCTTACTGCCCAGAACGTCCCGGTAAAACTGTGCAAGACCTGCACGGACGGGCGCGGGATCACGACACTGCCGCTGATCGACGGCGTGGAAGTCGGAACGCTGGTGGAACTGGCGCAATGGACGCTGGCCGCCGACAAAGTGCTCACCTTTTAATCCCCCTTTTCAGGCAAGCTTGCTGAAACAGCCGGTTATTTCCGAATTTAATCTTATTGGGGCGTATCTTTACCAAAAGTAAGTGCGCCCGATCACGCTTTTCTCCGGGATTTTGTCACTATTGTTTAATCGTTATGCCATTTTTTGATCAAAATCAGCATCCGCAGCCTAACTCTTTGGTGTTATGCCTCATGGGTAAAATGTGAACAACATCACGCAGCACTTCCGAAAGGAAGTACGTTGTTTTCAATACGGGGTGAGAAATGGCATTAGTAAAGGCAAGTTTGAAGTTATTTGGTGGGGATACCGTGGTCGTACGCTGTTCGGAGCGTTGCCACATCCATCTGATGAGCGAAAAAAATCACGTTAAAGACACGCAGACCGACATATTAAGCGTGCAGAACCGTGATAACGCATGGTTGACCGTACCGTATACCGGCGTCTGGAATGTCCTGATCGACAGTCATAGCCAGTCGCTTGAACATTCCATCAGTTATATCGCCGCCTGATACGCAAATGGCCCGGTCGCGCTTACGCAGCCGGGCCGACATAAGCCTCACGCGAAACCCGGCCGCATAACACCTTCAGGCAGGGACTCCCCTAATAAACCGCGCACGTTAGTCACCAGATCGTTAAGACACTCATCCTGCATCCCCAGTTTCTGCAACTCCTGTTCAAGCGAAAACAGGTACTGCGCGTTCGTGCCAAGCGGCCCACTGGCAGCAGCAATCAACGGGGCGATAATTTGCGCTCGCGTGTCCGACTCATACAGCGGATGGCGCGGATCCATAATAAATACCAGTGCATTGACCGTTCGTCCGTCGTCCAACGCCAGTTGACACCACGTCGGCAGGTAGCAGCCGGTGATCATTTCGCGCTTCCACAACAGCGTTAATTCCTGTTCAAGCGAGGCATCCGGAAGACGATAGGCCACACCGGTGGTGCGTCCGCCCTCTTTTAGTGCAAGCATTCGTCCCGGCTGACACGCGGTTCCGCGCCCTGCCGTGAGACGCAGGCAAAAGGCCCGATGCCATCCCACCAGCGTACCGGTACATGACTCCTCAAATTCTAACGCCGGGTTCCACATCAACGATCCATAACCGAAGATCCACACCGGTCCATCATCTGGTCGGCATGCCAGCGTCGCCGCAAGGGACGCTGCACGTTGCTCTGCTGACCATAAGAGTGATTCTTCAATAGCACCAAATGCCGTTTTACAATCGGCATTCATCAAGAAATCACGCGTTAACACCTTACACCTCCGCCACTGCATACTTCCCTGCGACAACTTTTTGACGCCTTCCGGGCATTTTAACTGCTCATTTTGAAACCAATATCACGACAATATGCAATTCATGGGCCGCTTGCAAGGCAGCAACGGGGGCTGGTAGCACGATTCGCCTACGCGTTCACGGGAGCTATAGCGTTAGACCTTATAATTGAAGTGGTTAGGATTTCTTATGCCACTTCTCATCTTCACCTTTGGCATACTCTTTTTTCACTGCTGACCACGCCACCTTATGTGCGGTCTCTTCCCGACTGGCATCATCGCGGCGATCGGCTTTGTCCTTGTACTGCTCCCAGGCGCTATTGAACGCCTCTTTGTAGATCTCCTGGGCATGGGCGGGTAAGACGTGTTGTACGCTGTCTGGCAGATCTTTTTTTGCTTGATAGGGCATCATTGACTCCACTTTTTGGCTAAACCTTAAGTGTGGTCAACCCTGAGCGCCTCTGCCACTACAATAAGGTTTATTCGTCCTGCAGCCTGCATAAACTTCTGTTATTTAACCACTCTATAAACAAGAGTTTCTCTTTCTGTCGTTTTAAAGGTGAAAGGCCGAAATGCCGTAAAATTTCGTAAAATATCACCGTAAAGCCTGCGTTTTCTGTTATTTTTTACACGCTTTATTACATTTATAACTAAAATCGACCTGCAGAGATGGAGAGCATTCATGACACATGCACATGAGGCGGTGAAAACCCGCCATAAGGAGACATCGCTTATTTTCCCGGTTGTGGCGCTGGTAGTGCTGTTCCTGTGGGGGGGCAGCCATTCACTACCAGCGGTAATCGGCATTAACCTTCTTGCCCTGATTGGTATTTTAAGCAGCGCCTTTAGCGTTGTTCGTCACGCCGACGTACTGGCTCATCGCCTCGGCGAACCCTACGGCTCACTCATTCTGAGCCTGTCCGTGGTCATTCTTGAAGTCAGCCTGATCTCAGCGCTGATGGCGACCGGTGATGCGGCACCTACGCTGATGCGCGACACGCTCTATTCCATCATCATGATTGTCACTGGTGGTCTGGTGGGCTTTTCGTTATTACTGGGCGGGCGTAAGTTCGCCACTCAGTATATGAATCTGTTCGGTATCAAACAGTATCTGATTGCCCTGTTTCCGCTGGCAATTATCGTGCTGGTGTTTCCGATGGCGCTGCCCGGTGCGAATTTCACCACCGGCCAGGCGCTGTTGGTGGCCTTAATTTCTGCCGCGATGTACGGCGTATTCCTGCTCATTCAGACCAAAACGCACCAGAGTCTGTTTGTTTATGAGCACGAAGATGACAGCGACGACGACGACCCGCATCACGGTAAGCCCTCTGCGCACAGTAATGTGTGGCATGCCGTCTGGCTGGTGATTCATCTGATTGCGGTCATTGCCGTCACCAAGATGAACGCAAACCCGCTGGAGACACTGCTGACCGAACTGAACGCCCCGGTCGCCTTTACCGGCTTCCTGGTCGCGCTGCTGATCCTCTCCCCGGAAGGGCTTGGGGCGCTGAAAGCAGTGCTGAATAACCAGGTGCAGCGCGCCATGAATCTGTTCTTCGGTTCAGTGCTGGCCACTATCTCTCTGACGGTACCGGTGGTAACGCTGATTGCGTGGGCGACGGGGAATGACCTGGTGTTCGGCTTAGACGCACCAGAAATGGTAGTGATGGTAGCGTCACTGGTGCTGTGCCATATCTCGTTCTCAACGGGGCGCACTAACGTACTGAACGGTGCGGCGCATCTGGCGCTGTTTGCCGCCTATCTGATGACGATCTTTGCCTGATCCCTCAGACGAAAAAAACCCCGCTGCGGCGGGGTTTTCTGTTTCTGCGTGACTTAGTTCTCAGTGTCGAGCTCGTCGAAGCTTTTCACCAGATCGTCAACCGCTTTCATCTGCACCAGGAACTGTTCCAGCTTCGCCAGCGGTAGCGCGGATGGGCCGTCGCATTTCGCGTTGTCCGGATCCGGATGCGCTTCAATGAACAGACCGGCCAGACCGACCGCCATACCGGCACGCGCCAGCTCAGTCACCTGACCACGACGGCCACCAGACGCTGCGCCAAACGGGTCGCGGCACTGCAGCGCGTGGGTCACGTCGAAAATCACCGGGCTGTTGCCAGAAACTTTCTTCATCACGCTGAAGCCCAGCATATCGACAACGAGGTTGTCATAACCGAAGTTTGCCCCACGGTCACACAGGATCACCTTGTCGTTACCGCCTTCATGGAATTTATCCACGATGTTGCCCATCTGACCCGGGCTCACGAACTGCGGTTTCTTCACGTTAATGACCGCGCCGGTTTTCGCCATCGCTTCCACCAGATCGGTCTGACGCGCGAGGAACGCCGGTAACTGAATCACATCTACAACGTCAGCGACAGGCTGCGCCTGGCTGGCTTCATGAACGTCGGTGATCACTTTTACGCCAAAGGTCTGCTTCAGTTCCTGGAAGATTTTCATCCCTTCTTCCAGGCCCGGTCCACGGTAGGAGTGGATAGAGGAACGGTTGGCTTTATCAAAAGAGGCCTTGAACACGTAAGGGATACCCAGTTTCTGGGTAACGGTCACGTAGTGCTCACAAATGCGCATCGCCAGATCGCGCGATTCCAGCACGTTCATCCCGCCAAACAGCACGAACGGCAGATCGTTTGCTACCTTGATGTCGCCAATGCTAACCACTTTTTGTTTCATAGGATCGCCTTAATGATGAGTAAGAATGTCGATAAATTAATGCAGGACAATTTGCTTATGCGAGATGTTATTAATCTGCGCACGAATCATTTCGCTGATCGGGTCTTCCGGACACTGCTCAACGAAATAGCTTAAATCGGTCAGCGCGACATGTTCACATTCCAGTTGCGCATAAATTAAGCCCCGGTCACGTATTTCATACGGATCTTCCGGGTTAAATTGCAGTAACGCTTCGCTCGCTCGCAGCGCCAGCTCCATCTGTTGTTCTTCCATTAAGGAAGATTTCAGCGTGTCCAGCAGCTTGCGAATCACTTCCGCGTTATCCGCTTCATCCAGGTCCTCGTTAAATAACTCAGCGACCGGACTGATATTCCCCTTCAGCCACACTTCCAGCGTATGCTCATTCAACGTTTCCCCGTTAAACGGGTTGATGAGCCACATCTCGCCTTCCAGCGACTCGATACGCAAAATAAGCTGCGTCGGGAATATCACCGGCACCAGCGGTAATGACAATCGGTTGGCAATCCACAGTAAAATTGCCCCCAGTGACACCGCACTGCCCTGGCGGTTCTTCAGTACCTGGTCAAGCCATAGCGCGTCGGACAAGCGGTAAACGCCGCGGGTGTCAGTAAAGCCCCACTCGCCGTAGAAAAGTGCCAGCAATTTTTCCAGTTGCTCATCCTGAGACAAAAGCTGGCTAATTTCTTCTTGCGCCAGGCTGACCAGACGTTCCAGCTCGTCATAGACAGTTTGCGAAGGGAAATCCAGGCGGATCGATTCCGATGCCAGGATCATCCCGTCGCACAATGGCGCTTTGTTAAATTCGAAATCAGCTAACGACCTCATGACTTACCCCAGTAACGGTATTTTTGTGGTGGCGAGTTTAATGATGATGTACAGCACCACCAGCGCCAGCGGGAACGCGATTAATCGCGCCTGCCGACTGCGCGCCCGACGGTAATCGAGCGCAATAAAACCCAAAACGATGTAAATGATAACTCCAAACAGCTTCTCAGTCAGCCATGTCCCCTGCTCCGTGAATGGCAGGATGTGCGTTTTAGCGATCAACCCCACACCAGTGAGCAACAAAACGGTGTCAACAATCGGCGGTACGACGCGCGTCCAGCGCGCGTGAGCCCGCGCAGGATGACATTCACTCCACCCATAACGCAGCACAAACAGACTAACGGAAAGCGCAATGCTAGCAAGGTGAACCCCTAACAGGAGCGTAACGCTGTTCATACGGGCTTGCGTCCGAGCGTAAGACGCTCGTTGTCGCCATAATCGCGACAAGTTTCTACCGCCTGGTAGCCCGCGCGATTAAAGGCGTCACGCACCGCGGCACCCTGCTGCCAGCCATGCTCGATCAGCAGAAAACCGCCCGCTTCCAGCCGCGTGCGAGATTGCTCGATGATGTGCACAATGTCGGCCATTCCGCAGTCACCGGCGACCAGGGCGCTCAGCGGTTCGAAGCGGACATCGCCCTGCGCCAGATGCGGATCCTGCTCGTCAATGTACGGCGGATTGCTGACAATCATCGCAAACTGCTGCCCCGGCAAGGCGCTAAACCAGTCGCTTTGCAGAATATGGACATTGTTGATAGCCAGATGAGCCGCATTACGCTGCGCCAGCGCAACGGCATCCGGCATTCTGTCAACCGCCGTGACCTCGCAGTCAGGGCGCTCAGACGCCAGCGCCAGCGCAATCGCACCGGTGCCAGTACCCAGATCGAGAATGCGGCACGGGGTTGTTGGCAGTCGCGCCAGCGCCTGCTCCACCAGACATTCGGTATCCGGACGCGGGATCAACGTGGCCGGTGAAACAAACAGCGGCAACGACCAGAATTCCCGCACGCCAGTTAAATGTGCGATCGGTTCCCCTCGTTGACGGCGAGCCAGCAGCATCGCCAGTTGCGCCTGCTGGGCATCGGTCAACGTCGTTTCGCCAAACGCCAGTATCCAGGTGCGCCCTTTTCCGGTCACGAATTCGAGTAAGATCTCGGCATCGCGACGCGGGCTTTCACTCTCCTGTAGCTGGCTTATCGCCTCACGTAACCAGTGCTGAAAATCCATTATTCCTGCTCGGACAGCGCCGCCAGCTGATCGGCCTGGTATTCCTGCACGATCGGCTCAATCAGCATATCCAGTTTGCCTTCCATTGCTTCATCCAGACGGTAGAGCGTCAGGTTGATGCGGTGATCGGTCACACGCCCCTGCGGAAAGTTGTAGGTCCGGTTGCGGTCGCTGCGGTCGCCGCTGCCCAGCAGGTTACGACGCGTTGACGCTTCGGCCTGCTGACGCTTCGCCACTTCTGCCGCGCGAATACGCGCGCCGAGCACCGAGAGCGCTTTGGCTTTGTTCTTGTGCTGCGAACGTTCGTCCTGACACTCCACCACAATGCCTGTCGGCAGGTGAGTAATACGGATCGCGGAGTCGGTGGTATTAACGTGCTGACCACCCGCCCCGGAGGAACGGAAGGTATCAATACGGAGATCGGCCGGGTTGATATCCGGCAGTTCAGCTTCCGGCAGCTCCGGCATCACCGCCACGGTACAGGCAGATGTGTGGATTCGGCCCTGCGATTCCGTTGCCGGTACGCGCTGCACACGATGCCCGCCGGACTCAAACTTCAGTCGACCATAGACGCCGTCGCCGCTGATCTTGGCGATAATCTCTTTATAGCCGCCGTGCTCGCCTTCGCTGGCGCTCATGATCTCCACGCGCCAGCGGCGTGTTTCGGCATAGCGGCTGTACATGCGAAACAGATCACCGGCAAATAAGGCCGCTTCATCACCGCCAGTCCCGGCGCGGACTTCCAGAAACGCATTGCGTTCATCGTCCGGATCTTTCGGCAGTAACAATACCTGTAGCTGCTGTTCCAGTTGTTCACTCTTGTCTTTCGCTTCGCGCAGTTCTTCCTGCGCCATTTCACGCATTTCAGGATCGTCGAGCATCATTTGTGCTGTTTCGATATCGTCCTGAATCTGTTGCCAGTCCGTAAAACAGCGAGAAACATCGCTTAGCTGTGCATACTCGCGCGACAATGCGCGAAAACGTTCCTGGTCTGCGATGGTTCCCGCATCACCCAGCAGCGCCTGAACTTCTTCATGGCGTTCATGCAGGGCTTCCAGTTTGGCAACGATAGAAGGCTTCATAGGCGTAAATGCACCTTGTAAAAAGAAGGGTGTGTTGCTACTCCAGCCCGAGGCTGTCGCGCAAGATATTCAGGCGTTCGTCATCCCCGTCACGGGCGGCCTGCTGAAGAGATTTGGTTGGTGCATGGATCAGGCGGTTGGTCAGTTTCCATGCCAGATCCTGCATAATGGCCTGCGCGTCACCGCCCTGTTCCAGAGCAGCAAGCGCTTTTGCAGTCAGTTCATCCCGTACATGCTCAGACTGACTCCGGTATTCACGAATGGTTTCACTGGCGCCCTGAGCACGCAGCCAGGCCATAAACTCGCTGGTTTCCTGCGCGACAATCGTTTCGGCTTCCACTGCCGCAGCTTTGCGCTGCGCCAGGTTGTGCGAAATGATGCTTTGCAGATCGTCAACGCTATAGAGATAAGCGTTAGCCAGTTTACCGACTTCCGGTTCGACATCGCGCGGAACGGCGATATCCACCAGCAGCATAGGCTGATTTCGGCGGCTTTTCAGCGCACGCTCCACCATCCCTTTACCAATGATAGGCAGCGGGCTGGCGGTTGAACTGATGATAATGTCAGCTTCCCGCAGACGTTCATCGATGTCGCTGAGTGCGATCACTTCAGCACCCACTTCATCGGCCAGAACCTGCGCCCGCTCACGGGTGCGGTTGGCGATAATCATCTTCTGCACTTTGTGTTCGCGCAGATGGCGTGCCACCAGTTCGATGGTTTCGCCCGCGCCGACCAACAGCACAGTGACCGTGGAAAGTGATTCAAAGATTTGGCGCGCCAGCGTACAGGCGGCAAACGCAACGGACACGGCGCTGGCACCGATATCGGTTTCGGTACGAACCCGTTTGGCAACGGAGAACGATTTCTGGAACATACGTTCCAACGCGCTGGCGTTCAGGTGGCCTTTTTGTGAATCCGCAAACGCTTTTTTCACCTGGCCGAGGATCTGTGGTTCACCGAGTACCAGCGAATCCAGACCGCTGGCGACACGCATCAGATGGCTGACCGCATCGTTATCCTGGTGCCAGTAGAGACTGCTGCGCAGATCGTCTTCATCAAGATTGTGGTAATCACATAACCAACGAATCAGCGCTTCCTGCAGGTTGTCCTGCTCTTCCACGCTCAGATACAGCTCCGTGCGATTACACGTCGACAAGACCACGCCGCCCTGCACCATTGGCTGCGCAAGCAGGCTTTCCAGCGCCTGATCGAGCGTATCTGGCGAAAACGTTACGCGTTCTCGCAGCGATACAGGTGCCGTCTTATGGTTAATGCCGAGCGCTAAAAGGGTCATGTCTGCGGGAGTAGTACCAGCGTTGATATGGTTAGTCTGCTCGCATCATACAGGATGCGCGGAATCAATAAAAGAGAGTGCCCCCTTTTGGAGTAATCGCTTATTGCTTAAATTAAGATAACGTGAACGTAGACGATATACCCGCGCGGCGCTAGCATTAAGGGTTATTATTGCAACGTATCACAAGGATTCGTCATCATTATGACCCTGCCTGATTTTCGCCTGATCCGCCTGCTTCCGCTGGCAACCCTGGTTCTGACCGCCTGTACGATCAACGCGCCGAAAGGCCCGGGGAAAAGTCCGGACTCTCCTCAATGGCGGCAACATCAGCAGGAGGTCCGCCAGTTAAATCAGTATCAGACGCGCGGCGCGTTTGCCTATATTTCCGACGAGCAGAAGGTCTATGCGCGCTTTTTCTGGCAGCAGACCGGCCAGGATCGCTATCGCCTGCTGCTGACCAACCCGCTTGGCAGCACTGAGCTTGAACTGAACGCGCAGCCGGGTAACGTGCAGTTGATGGACAATAAAGGCCAGCGCTATACCGCTGACGATGCCGAAGAGATGATCGGCAAGCTGACCGGTATGCCGATCCCGCTGAACAGCCTGCGTCAGTGGATCCTTGGCCTGCCAGGCGACGCGACCGACTATAAACTCGACGACCAGTACCGCCTGAGCGAAGTGAACTACAGCCAGGACGGAAAAAACTGGAAAGTGGTCTATAGCGCGTACGACAGCAAAACCTCCCCGGCAATGCCGGCCAATATGGAACTCTCCGACGGTGCTCAGCGTATCAAGCTGAAAATGGATAACTGGATTGTAAAATGATGACCCAGTGGCCCTCTCCGGCAAAACTGAATCTGTTTTTATACATCACCGGACGACGTGCGGACGGTTATCACACGCTGCAAACGCTGTTTCAGTTCCTCGATTATGGCGACACCCTCAGCCTGGAACCGCGCCGCGACGGCGAAATTCATCTCCTGACGCCGGTTGACGGCGTGGCACATGAAGACAACCTGATCGTTCGTGCCGCGCGACTGCTGATGAAAACAGCCGCAGAGCGCGGTCGGCTGCCAGCCGGTAGCGGTGCAGATATCCGTATCGAAAAGCGTCTGCCGATGGGCGGAGGCCTGGGCGGCGGATCGTCGAACGCGGCAACCGTGCTGGTCGCGCTAAACCATCTCTGGCAGTGTGGTCTGTCGCTGGACGAACTGGCCGAGCTCGGTTTAACGCTCGGGGCTGACGTGCCGGTGTTTGTCCGCGGACACGCCGCCTTTGCCGAAGGCGTCGGAGAGATCCTGACCCCAGTGGAACCGGCCGAAAAATGGTACCTGGTGGCCCATCCTGGCGTCAGTATTCCTACGCCGATGATTTTTAACGATCCCGACCTCCCCCGTAATACGCCAAAAAGGTCAATAGAAACGTTATTAAAATGTGAATTCAGCAATGATTGCGAGGTTATCGCAAGAAAACGTTTTCGCGAGGTTGATGCGGCGCTTTCCTGGCTGTTAGAATACGCGCCGTCGCGCCTGACTGGTACAGGAGCCTGTGTCTTTGCTGAATTCGATACAGAGTCTCGTGCCCGGCAGGTGCTTGAGCAAGCCCCGGAATGGCTCAATGCCTTTGTGGCGAAGGGTGTCAACCTCTCTCCACTGCATAGAGCGTTACTCTAACTCATTGAAGTTTCAGTACGTTGGCGAGATGACGAATTGCCAGCCGCATACATCAGTATGTGACTGGTGTGAGGCCTTGAACCCAGCGCGCATAAAACATAAATGATGACGGGTAAGCCGGGCAAGCTGAGTTTCGGTGACAACGTCACCCTGTTCCAGACGTTGCATCGCGCTCGTTAATACACCGCATGGAGAGAGTCCTGCCTGGCCCGCACAGTTTTTGGCAAACTCTTTCCACCAATGGACGCATGCCTGAGGTTCTTCTCGTGCCTGATATGAAGCTTTTTGCTGGTAACGCCACCCCGGAACTAGCACAACGTATTGCCAACCGCCTGTACACTTCTCTCGGCGACGCCGCTGTAGGTCGCTTTAGCGACGGCGAAGTCAGCGTACAAATTAACGAAAATGTACGCGGTGGTGATATTTTCATCATCCAGTCCACTTGTGCTCCAACGAACGACAACCTGATGGAATTGGTCGTTATGGTTGATGCCCTGCGCCGTGCTTCCGCAGGCCGTATCACCGCCGTTATCCCTTACTTTGGCTATGCGCGCCAGGATCGTCGTGTACGTTCCGCTCGTGTGCCGATTACGGCAAAAGTTGTCGCTGACTTCCTGTCCAGCGTCGGCGTTGACCGCGTTCTGACCGTTGACCTGCATGCTGAACAGATCCAGGGCTTCTTCGACGTACCGGTTGATAACGTATTTGGTAGCCCCATTCTGTTAGAAGATATGCTGCAGCTGAATCTGGATAACCCGATTGTGGTTTCTCCGGACATCGGTGGCGTCGTGCGTGCCCGCGCTATCGCTAAGCTGCTTAATGACACCGATATGGCGATCATCGACAAACGCCGTCCGCGTGCAAACGTCTCTCAGGTGATGCACATCATCGGTGACGTAGCGGGTCGTGACTGCGTGCTGGTTGACGATATGATCGACACCGGTGGTACGCTGTGTAAAGCAGCTGAAGCGCTGAAAGAACGTGGGGCAAAACGCGTATTTGCTTATGCCACTCACCCGATCTTCTCAGGCAATGCGGCAAACAACCTGCGTAACTCTGTGATTGATGAAGTCGTTGTCTGCGATACCATTCCGCTGACCGACGAAATCAAAGCACTGCCGAACGTGCGTACGTTGACCCTGTCGGGTATGCTGGCCGAAGCGATTCGTCGTATCAGCAACGAAGAATCGATTTCTGCTATGTTCGAGCATTAATCGAACCCGGCTCAAAGACCCGCTGCGGCGGGTTTTTTTGTCTGTAACCTTTATTTGTATGACTTATGCCTCCTTCACCTGCCAACCCGCCATTTCATTGAGTTGACAGATGATGCGCTCATGGATGAAACATTATTGTGAACAGAATTTTTTCCTCACATGTGATGCCTTTCCGCGCCCTCATCGACGCTTGTTGGAAAGAAAAATATACCGCCTCACGGTTTACCCGTGATGTGATTGCCGGGATCACCGTCGGGATTATTGCTATCCCGCTGGCGATGGCACTGGCTATCGGGAGTGGTGTCGCGCCGCAGTACGGACTTTATACCTCCGCTGTGGCCGGGATTGTTATTGCCTTAACCGGGGGCTCGCGTTTTAGCGTCTCAGGCCCGACCGCCGCGTTTGTGGTGATCCTCTACCCCGTTTCACAACAATTTGGGCTGGCAGGCCTGCTTGTCGCGACGCTGATGTCCGGGGTCTTCCTGATCCTCTTTGGCCTGGCCCGCTTTGGCCGCCTGATTGAGTATATCCCGGTTTCAGTTACCTTAGGTTTTACCTCAGGGATTGGTATCACCATTGGTACCATGCAAATCAAAGATTTCCTCGGTTTGCAGATGGCCCACGTTCCGGAACACTATCTGCAAAAAGTCGGCGCGCTATTTATGGCTCTGCCGAGCATTAACCTGGGCGATGCCGCCATCGGGGTGGTCACGCTGGGCACGCTGATGATGTGGCCGCGTCTGGGCATTCGCCTGCCGGGCCACCTGCCCGCCCTACTCGCCGGCTGTGCTGTCATGGGGATCGTCAACCTGCTGGGCGGCCACGTTGCCACCATTGGTTCTCAGTTCCACTATATTCTGGCCGACGGCTCACAGGGCAACGGGATACCGCAACTGCTGCCGCAACTGGTGCTGCCGTGGAACCTGCCGGATTCTGATTTCACGTTGAGTTGGGATTCCCTGCGCGCCCTGCTTCCGGCGGCCTTCTCAATGGCCATGCTGGGGGCAATCGAGTCCCTGCTCTGCGCCGTGGTGCTCGACGGAATGACCGGCACGAAACACAAAGCCAACAGCGAGCTGATTGGTCAGGGCCTGGGTAATATTGTCGCCCCCTTCTTTGGTGGGATTACCGCAACGGCGGCGATTGCCCGTTCGGCGGCAAACGTCCGCGCTGGCGCAACATCCCCCATTTCCGCCGTGATCCACGCGCTGCTGGTGATCATGGCGCTGTTGGCGCTGGCACCGCTGCTCTCATGGCTGCCGCTGTCGGCGATGGCGGCCCTGCTGCTGATGGTGGCCTGGAACATGAGTGAAGCGCACAAAGTTGTGGATTTGCTGCGTCATGCGCCCAAAGACGACATCATTGTGATGATGATGTGTATGTCACTGACGGTGCTGTTTGACATGGTCATTGCCATCAGCGTCGGGATTGTGCTGGCCTCGTTACTGTTTATGCGCCGTATCGCACGCATGACGCGACTGGCAGCGGTTAACGTCGAGGTCCCCGATGATGTACTGGTGCTGCGCGTGATCGGCCCACTGTTCTTTGCAGCCGCTGAAGGATTGTTTACCGATCTGGAGTCACGCATCGAAGGCAAACGCATTGTCGTACTGAAATGGGACGCGGTACCGGTGTTGGACGCAGGTGGTCTGGATGCCTTCCAGCGCTTTGTGAAAAGATTGCCAGAAGGCTGCGAACTGCGCGTAAGTAACCTTGAGTTCCAGCCGCTGCGCACGATGGCGCGCGCTGGCATTAAGCCGATTCCGGGTCGTCTGGCCTTTTTCCCGAACCGCGACGCGGCGCTGGCTGATTTATAATCTTTTTGCGCTTACCGGTCTGTTCCTGTACAGGCCGGTAACATTTTCCGCTCTGTCCCCTGTTTTTCCCCTCCCGTGTTGTTATTATCAGCTTTCAGTTTCTGCAAATAAGAGTGACAACTCGTGATTTCATTTACGCTACGTGAAATGACCGGAGAAGATATTCCGGCGGTTCAGTTATTTCTGATTCAACATCTGAATGAATTTTTTGCGGCTGACAGACCTGCCCCTACTCCCGGACAGGATGTTTTTAACCTGCAACAGCAGTATATTCAACAGCAGCGCAATGTATTGCTGTGCGCCTGGAGCGAAAAGCAGGAACTCATTGCGACCCTGGCCGTCTGCCAATATGACGACCGTATAGCCGAACTTCGCGGACGCTATATTTTGACAGAAACGGCAGAAATTTGTCGCTGTTATGTGGACAAACGTTACCGCAGAAAAGGTATTGGACGTCAGTTACTCGCTTTTGCTGAAACATTCTGCGAGCAGCAGCGGTACAACTTATTATACTTACATACCCATCATTTTTTACCGGGAGGTTATTCATTCTGGCGACGTAATCATTTTCAGGTTGTGATGGATATGCACGATGACTGGCAATTAGTGCATATGGAGAGATCACGTAAATCACGCATGAATAAGAATATTACTTGATCAATGTCAATCAATTCTCATTTAGCTTTTCATTATTACATTTCGACATCCGCAATTTCATCCCTCAAAAAAACATAACACATTGATACACAACAACTAAAATTTACCCCACTCAATAAAATTCGTTTTTCCCCTTGCGATTGATCTTGTTAACAAATGCCGATACAGTCTTTTTCGACAGTATTTCATTGCACCAACATTGTAATGAATAGGAACATGGTGCGGATTATTGCAATCCCATTCCATGACTGCCCCCGCAACTGTAGGCGGATGCAGAATATCCTCGTGCAGCATATTTTGTTGCAGGTCACTGTAAAGCGAATCTTTATGGGAAGGCCGATATTCTGATTACCGTGAGTCAGGAGACCTGCTGTCAAATTTATACCCCATTGAGTGGACGGGATGGTCCATGTGATGAATTATTTGATATTAGGCACCGTGAAAGAGCGAATCAGATCCTTGACTGAACCGCTGACTTTCTTTATTTGCATAACGTCATGCATAAATTTCACGATGTCCTGTCATCTATCGTCATGAACTCTCCCGATATATGGAACGATATAATCCATGACCAGACGTTCAGATTCTGGCATGAACGGGATGATAATAATGCACGCTAATATTACCTCTTTACCTTATAAAAAAATGCTTCTGGTTGTTGCTGGTGCCGCACTGTTTCTCACCTCAGGTCTTTCTCATGCAGCCAAAACGGAATATCCCTTGACGATAAAAAACTGTGGTCGGGATATGACATTTCACGCAGCGCCAAAACGTGTTGCCACCGTAGGACAAAACAGCACTGAGATCCTGTATGCGCTGGGCCTGGCCGATCGCGTGGTAGGCACATCGCTGTGGTTCGGGCCCGTTCCCGACGCGTATAAGGCGGCAAATGACAAGATTGCAGTTATTGCGCAGAACATCCCCAGCTTCGAAGGCATCATTGCCAAAAAACCGGATCTGGTCGCCAGCCAGTTCGAATGGCAGATCGGCCCTGCGGGCACGGTGGCGTCTTATGAACAGTTCAGCGAACTGAAAGTCCCGGTCTATACCGCACCGGCAGACTGCGCGAAAGATAACGAAGATGGCGGTGACGGCGTGCGCAAAGGCATGTTTGATATCGCAATGGTCTATCAGGAAGTGGCCGACTTAGCGAGGATCTTCGACGTTCAGGATAAGGGCGAAGAACTGATTGCCAGCCTCAAAGCACGTGAAACGGCAGCGAAAAGCAAAATCGCCGGGATGGACAACAGCGTCTCTGCCGTTTTCTGGTTCTCCAGCGCCGACCTGCAACTGGATCCTTATGTCGCCGGGAAATTAGGGCCTGCTGCCTGGATTGCGCAGACCCTGGGTATCAAAAACGTCATTGATTCCGCAGAGGAGTGGCCAACGGTCGGTTGGGAAACCATCGCCAAAGCCCAACCGACAGTGATTGTGCTGGGGGAAA
The DNA here is from genome assembly GCF_016906145.1 of Citrobacter sp. MGH 55. NCBI lineage: Bacteria > Pseudomonadati > Pseudomonadota > Gammaproteobacteria > Enterobacterales > Enterobacteriaceae > Citrobacter > Citrobacter sp. MGH 55. Next base: position 3,512,882 of record NZ_CP070239.1, on the reverse strand, counting down.
TGAGTCGTCGACGTTTCCCGGCCGATGACTGGCAGGTGAAAATGGATTATTTGAAATCCGACCCGGTCACCCAGTTGATCCCCGCCGTAAAAGCCGATCATTTACCAGTGATTGATGTACAGACCATGAACGCCGGAATCAGAACGATTGACGGTGTTGAAAAACTGGCTGACGCCCTGGTTGAGTATGGTTTAGCGCATCCACAAGCCGCGCATTAACCCTCGTTTCGCGCCAGTTCCTGACGGGGCCGGCGCGTGTTATGCACTCCAAACGCAGGTGACTATGAGCGATTTACGCAGGACGCGTCACGCCGTTAGTCGGCTGGCGGTCAATGTTTGCGGCCACGCCCTCTGGGTTAGCGTGCTGATGTGTGGCGTCCTGCTGGCAGGGATCGCCATTGGCGAGACGTTTATTCCCTGGCAGCACGTATTCAACACTCTGGCAAACCATCTGTTTGATACCGATTATCCGGTTGATGCGCTGGATGCCGGGATTGTCTGGAACTATCGCCTGACCCGTGCGCTGGTCTCCGCCAGTTGTGGCGCCAGCCTGGCCGTGTCGGGCGTAGTTTTACAATCGTTACTGCGCAATGCGCTTGCCGAGCCGTATCTGCTGGGCATTTCCGCAGGCGCATCAACCGGTGCGGTGCTGGTTGCGCTGACCGGACTGGGCGCCGGGATGATCAGCATGTCGTTCGGCGCATTTGTCGGTGCCCTGACTGCCTTTTTGTTTGTGGCCCTTCTGGCGGTAGCGGCAGGCGGCAGACAAGGCGGTGGGGTGACGACGCAAATCATTCTCGCCGGGATTGCCAGTTCCCAGTTATTCAATGCGCTGACCTCGCTGATCATCACCCGTTCAGCTAACGCGGAACAGGCACGCGGCATTATGTTCTGGTTACTCGGGAATCTGAGCGGCGTCCGCTGGCCGGATGTGGTACTGGCGATCCCCACAGCGTTAGTTGGCGTTGCGATATGCTTCTGTTATGCCCGCCATCTGGATGCCTTCTCTTTTGGCGCGGAGTCCGCCGCCTCACTGGGGATTCCGGTAAAACGCACACGTGGCGTGCTGATTGCCGCCGTAACGGGTATGACGGCCATTATGGTCTCCATCGTCGGCGCAATTGGCTTTGTGGGACTGGTGATCCCTCACGCCGCCCGTCTGCTGGTAGGCCATCAGCACCATCGTTTGCTGCCTGTCAGCGCGCTGATCGGCGCCATTTTCCTGATCGTCGCCGATGTTATCTCCCGCACGCTTCTCCCCGGACAAGTTCTGCCTATCGGCGTTATTACGGCCCTGGTCGGTGCGCCCGCGTTTTCCATCATCCTGATCAGAGGAAACCCGACCAAATGACCGTCAATCCTGTACCGACTCCGGTTGCCATCCGCGACGCGATAATTCAGGCGAAAAGTCTGCACTGGCAGGTGAAAGGCAAAGTGATCGTCAATGACGTCTCACTCAGCGTGGCGCCGGGTGAGTTTGTCGGCATTATCGGCCCCAATGGCTCCGGGAAAACGTCGCTGATTTCATTGCTGGCAGGTCTGCTGAAGCCCACCACCGGTCACATCCTGTTGCAGCAAAAAGCGCTGCATCGCTATTCACGTCGTCAACTGGCGCAGCAGGTCGCGCTGGTTGAGCAGCAGGCAGAAACCAGTGAGCGCCTGACCGCGATACAGGCCGTCTCGCTGGGGCGAACCCCGTGGCTGAGCCTACTGAATCCGTGGTCGGACAACGATGACGATATCGTCCAGACCATGCTGGAGAAAGTCGATCTTCAGCATCTTCGCCATCGCTGCTGGCACACCTTTTCCGGCGGCGAAAAACAACGCCTGCATATTGCCCGCGCGCTCGCTCAGCAGCCACAACTGCTACTGATGGACGAGCCCACTAATCACCTCGACATTCAACATCAGATTGGCCTTCTCAGTCTGGTGAAACGCGAAAAACTGACGGTTGTCGCCGCTCTCCACGATCTCAATCATGCGGCCATGTTCTGCGATCGCATCATCGTGATGAACGCCGGTCGTCTGGAAATGCAGGGCCGTCCCTGCGCCATTTTCACCCGCGAGAATCTCCGCGCCTGGTTTGGCATTGACGCCATCGTCGAGCGCGATCGCCATGGTGCGAACTGTTTTATTCGTTATCAAAGACCTGAAGAAGCCTAAGGAAGCCCCCCATGAATTCTCTGAAAAAGAGCCTGAACGTATTGTGTTTGCTGGTCCTCACCGCCTCTGCCTTCGCGCAAACCCACGAAGTACTGATGAAGAATCGCGGTTCAGCAGGCCCCATGGTCTATGAGCCAGACTACCTGGAGATTCAGCCTGGCGATACGGTGAAATTTATCCGCAAACATAAGAGTCACAACGCAGCCTCGATTGCTGAACTGTCACCTGCGGGCTACCCGGGATTTATCGGCAAAATCGATGAGGAGATCGCAGTGAAGTATGACAACGCGGGCTTCTACGGCATTAAATGCACCCCGCATTATGCGCAAGGGATGGTCATGCTGATTAAAGTCGGCAACGCCACCCTGCCGGACAGCTATCGCGCGTTTACGGCCCCCGGGATCGCTAATAAGCGCTTCCAGGATATCTATTCGCGTATTGATAAACAGTAAGGGAGAGCGCTGTGGTGGTGGAGAACAAACAGCCGGATAAAGACATTCAGCAGCAACGACGCAACTGCCTGTGCAAATTGACAAAATTTGTTGGCGCAGCGGGAGTGACCGCCGCCGTCTGGCCGTTGATTTCCGCATTAGGGCCGGACGAAACAACGCGCGGAGAAAATGAGCCGATAGACGTCTCGCTGGCGGGGATCGCCGCAGGACAAACCCTCAGACGCATCTGGCAAGGGAAGCTGATCCTCATCCATCATCGCACGCCGGAAGAGATCGTCGCGGCCCGCACGGGTGACCACAGCGCGCTTGTCGATCCGCAATCGGACAGCGAACGGGTCGCGTCTGACTATCCGCAGTGGCTGGTTGTTCAGGGGTATTGTCCGCATGCCGGCTGTGTTCCCAATACCAGACCCGGTGGACAGGGCTGGATTTGCCCGTGTCACGGTTCGGAGTTTGATACGTCCGGACGGGTCACCCGCGGCCCCGCAACCACTAATCTGGCCGTTCCTGAGTTTGCCTTTCATCCTGATGGTCTGACCGTGCGTATAGGCGCTAAGGACGTGTGAGATGATCCGCTGGCGCATTCCTTTCCCGCGCTCCATCGCCGGTGTATGGCTGTTTGCCGTTGGTGCGATCCTGCTGGTGATGCTGGGAATACAGATCCTGACCGGTATCGTGCTGGCGATGTTTTACGTCCCGACGACATCGCTGGCGTTTGATTCCATCATCCACATCATGCGCGCGGTCAGTCACGGAGAGTTGCTGCGCAATATGCACGCCATCGGCGCATCGCTGTTTTTCTTTGCCTGCTATTTGCATATTTTCCGTGGCATGTATTACAGCGTCTACCGCAGACCGTATGTGACGATGTGGATGGTTAGCGTCACGTTGTACGTGCTGCTGATGATCACCGCGTTTCTTGGCTACAGCCTGATTTGGGGGCAAAAGAGCTACTGGGCAGCGACGGTGATCGCCAGTTTCGCCCGCGCTATTCCGGTAGTGGGCGACGGGTTGTATACCTTGCTGGTAGGCGGCTATGCGCCTGGCACCCCTACGCTTGGGCGCTTTTACGTCCTGCACTTTATTCTTCCCTTTGTGGTCGTGGTGATGACGATTTTCCACGTCCGTACGGTACAGTCGGCCTTTGCTCACGCGATGAAACGGGCCTTCAGTGAGAAAGCGTCTCGTCGTCTGCTCTTCGATTACCGAATCACGGATGCAGATGCTATTAAAATCACGTTATTCCTGATGCTGTTCACCTGGTTTTTGTTCTTCGCGCCGCACTATCTGAGCAGCGCGGATAACTTCATCCCGGCGGATCCCACGGTGACTCCGGCGATTGTTGCCCCGGAGTGGTACTTTCTCCCCTTCTTTTCCATTCTGCGCTGCTTCCCGAACGAACTCGTCGGGCTGGTGGCGATGTGCGGCGCGGTGCTGATCTTCTATTTTCTGCCGTGGCTGGATACCTCCCGCGCACGTTTTCGTCACTACAGCAAATGGGTGAAATGGGGTTTCTGGCTGTGGGTGCTGAACGTCTGTTTTCTGGGGTGGCTGGGATCAAAAGCCCTGGTTGGCCCCGATCTGACGGAGGGCATTCGTAATGAAGAGGGATGGATCCGCGCGGTCTCGCAACTGTCGACAATCGGCTATTTCGCCTGGTTTTTACTGGTGCTGCCCTGTCGTCGTTTTCTGGAAAAGCAGGACTGAAGATGATGAGACAATTACTCAGATGCAGCATGCTGTGGGTGGTACTCTGCGCGATGAGCCCCACATTCGCGCAAGAGCCTGTTCCCACGCGCCAGGAGTGGAGCTTCAGCGGTCTCTCCGGAGAATATGATAAGGCGCAATTGCGACGCGGTTTGCAGGTCTATGAAGAGAAGTGTCGGGCCTGTCACGGCATGAAATACCTGACGTTTCGCACGCTGACCAAACCCGGCGGCCCGGAACTAACGACAGAAGACGCGAAAAATCTCGCCAGCGGCTATGTCTTTCCGATTATTCAGGATGACGGTCAACCCGGTGAGCGGGACGGCACCCTGAACGACAGCTTTATTTCGCCTTATCTCAACGATCAGGAAGCGAGACATCTGAATAACGGCGCCCTGCCCGTGGATTTAAGTTATATCGTTCGCGCCCGAACCTACGATCGCGGTTTTCCGCAATTTCTGCTGGACGCGTTTATTCCCTACACTGAGCAAGGCGCGGATTATCTCTTCGCACTCTTAACCGGTTATCTGCCTGATGACCCGGAAATGAAGGCGAATCGTTATTATCCGGGTGGGGTGATTAACATGCCAAAACCGCTGGCGGACGGCGAAATCGAATGGCAGTCAGAATTGCATGTCGCGCAAACTGAAGAACAATACGCACGGGATGTCACCGCTTTTCTGGCCTGGGCGGCCGATCCCGACCTGACGGCGAGAAAACATCAGGGAATGTACGTCATGAGGTATCTCGCCATCATGCTGGCGTTATTATGGATGATGCTGTGGATGAAAAGACGCGCACGACATTAAACGCGAGAAAGAAATCGCAAACCGTGACCAGTCAGCCTGATGCTGGCTGGTCATTATCTTGCAGGGAACGTTAACTGTGACGACGATTATCGTTACGGCGGCAACGTTTGTCGTAATGGCGCACCCACCAGTAGCGGTCGCTGACTTGTTCATGCCCCCCTACGCGGGCACCCGCCAGCCACAAAATGGCACCGACGAAAATACTGAGCACTGCACCATGTGCGAAAAATTGTGGCAGGTTAAATTGCGGCAACTGGTTTAAAATGGAGTAACCCACACCAACCACCATAACCACTAACCCCAAACCCATGAGCACATTACCGAGTAACGAAGCGTTTTTGCGTTTCATGTGTCACCTCCGGAACTTTTGGGTTGCTTCAGGGAATACCCCTAATCCATATGTGTAAAGTATAGACAACACACCACTTTGGTAGTGCGCCTGCGATCACAATTACACCCCATTATTCAACAAAACTTTACAAATAAGCCTCTGAACACCTTGACTTTCCAATAATCAATGCAGGCAATTATTCAGTTTCCGGGTAAAGTGACACGTTGCTTTGTCAAGCGGGGCGACAGACAGTAAACTACGCGCCAGTTATTGAAACACTCAGGATAAAAACGTGACGATTAAACTGATTGTCGGCCTGGCGAACCCCGGCGCTGAATATGCAGCCACCCGACATAATGCGGGCGCATGGTACGTCGATTTACTGGCAGAGCGGTTGCGTGCTCCTCTGCGCGAAGAGCCGAAATTCTTTGGCTACACCTCCAGAGTCAGTCTGGAAGGTGAAGATGTCCGTTTATTAGTTCCCACCACGTTTATGAATCTGAGCGGTAAAGCGGTCGGCGCAATGGCGAGTTTTTATCGCATCAATCCCGACGAAATTTTAGTGGCCCACGATGAACTGGATCTTCCCCCAGGCGTGGCAAAATTTAAACTCGGCGGAGGTCATGGCGGACACAACGGGCTGAAAGACATTATCAGCAAGCTCGGCAATAACCCTAACTTTCATCGCTTACGTGTCGGAATCGGTCATCCGGGCGATAAAAATAAAGTTGTCGGCTTTGTATTAGGCAAACCGCCTGTTTCAGAACAGAAGTTAATTGACGACGCGATTGACGAAGCGGCGCGTTGCACTGAGGTATGGTTCAAAGACGGTTTGACCAAAGCAACGAATCGATTGCATGCCTTTAAAGCGCAATAAGCAGTGATGTGCGGCATTTTTGCCGTACGCTGTGTATAATAGGCAAAGTTATTTCCATTTCTACAATCTGTTTTCTACAACAGGTTGATTATTAAGATATTAAGGTGATTTAAATCATGGGATTCAAATGCGGTATCGTCGGTTTGCCCAACGTCGGGAAATCTACCCTGTTCAACGCGCTGACCAAAGCCGGTATTGAAGCGGCAAACTTCCCATTCTGTACGATTGAGCCGAATACCGGCGTCGTGCCGATGCCCGACCCGCGTCTGGAGCAGCTGGCTGAGATCGTTAAACCGCAACGTATCCTGCCGACCACAATGGAATTTGTTGATATTGCCGGTCTGGTAAAAGGCGCGTCCAAAGGTGAAGGTCTGGGTAACCAGTTCCTGACCAACATTCGTGAAACCGAAGCGATTGGCCACGTGGTGCGCTGCTTTGAAAACGACAACATTATTCACGTTTCGGGCAAAGTGAACCCGGCGGAAGATATTGACGTGATCAACACCGAGCTGGCGCTGGCGGATCTCGATACCTGCGAACGCGCTATTCACCGCGTACAGAAGAAAGCCAAAGGCGGCGATAAAGACGCAAAAGCCGAGCTGGCCGCGCTGGAAAAATGCCTGCCGCAACTCTCTGAAGCTGGCATGCTGCGTTCTCTGGATCTGACTGACGAAGATAAAGCGGCGATCCGCTACCTGAGCTTCCTGACGCTGAAGCCGACCATGTATATCGCCAACGTGAACGAAGACGGTTTCGAAAACAACCCGTATCTCGATCAGGTACGTGAAATTGCCGCGAAGGAAGGTTCCGTCGTGGTTCCGGTGTGCGCCGCCGTTGAAGCGGACATCGCTGAACTCGACGATGACGAGCGCGACGAGTTCATGCAGGAACTGGGGCTGGAAGAACCGGGCCTGAACCGCGTGATCCGTGCTGGTTACAAGCTGCTGAACCTGCAGACCTACTTCACTGCTGGTGTGAAGGAAGTGCGTGCATGGACCATTCCTGTCGGCGCCACCGCACCGCAGGCGGCAGGTAAAATCCATACCGATTTCGAGAAAGGCTTTATCCGCGCACAGACGATCGCGTTTGACGACTTCATCACCTACAAAGGTGAACAAGGCGCGAAAGAAGCCGGTAAAATGCGTGCTGAAGGGAAAGATTACATCGTTAAAGATGGCGATGTGATGAACTTCCTGTTTAACGTCTAATTGGTTTCTGTTGTCTCATGAGATTTCGCTGAATCTCATGAA
>NZ_CP070239.1:3476628-3489373 GCF_016906145.1 Citrobacter sp. MGH 55 | reverse complement strand
CTTTAACGTCTAATTGGTTTCTGTTGTCTCATGAGATTTCGCTGAATCTCATGAGAATCACAAAAAACTATAAAATCCACGCAATTGCGTGGATTTTTCGTATTAGGGTGCTCAGAACGTTTCCCAGTTGTCTGTTTCTGAAGCTATCTTTTTGGACACCACGTATTTTTCGCCATTATTCCTCTCCCTCTGGCGACTAACACGTTTTTCTGAGGTCATGTGTGCGGCTTGTATTCCTTCCTCATTCAGACTGAACACGCTCACCATATCCTGGAGTACACGAGACTGCTCCTGCATTGAAGAGGCAGCTGCAGCTGACTCTTCAACGAGCGCGGCATTTTGCTGTGTGGTGGTATCAATCTGTCCCATCGCACTGTTGATTTGGGCAATCCCATCACTCTGCTCCCGACTCGCTTGTGCGATTTCCTCAATCAGTTGAGTCATGTTCTGGACGTTGGAAACAATTCCCATCATGCCAGCATCTGCTTTTTCAACCAGATTGCGGCCAGAGGCAATACGGGAGACAGAATCATCGATCAATTCCTTAATTTCACGGGCAGCTGACGCACTGCGTTGTGCCAGTGTTCGGACTTCTCCAGCCACCACAGCAAAACCACGTCCGGATTCACCCGCTCGCGCAGCTTCTACTGCTGCATTCAGCGCCAGAATATTGGTCTGGAAGGCTATACCATCAATAACCTGGATGATGTCCGCCATTTTTGATGAGGAATCGTAAATTTCCTGCATCCGGGAAGACACTTCACTCATAACGGCGCCATTCTGTTTCACGACAGAGGCTGTCTCACTCACGTAACGATGCGCCTGCGCCGTGTTTGCTGCAGTATTGTTAATAGTTGCCGTCAGCTCTTCCAGCGTCGAGGCAGTCTCTTCTACCCCTGCCGCTTGCTCTTCCGTGCGAGAGGCCAGATCGGTGTTACCACTATTAATTTCAGCCGCGGCTAACGCGATGCTGTCGGCCCCTTCACGAACCTTGCGTACCGTATTACGCAGACTCTCTGTCATTTCCCTCAGGGAGAGCATCAGTTGTCCAGGCTGGTCTCGGGATTCCACTTTTACGTCGATACCCAGATTACCGGACGCCACTTCCCGAGCCACATTAACGGCTGACAGCAATGGGCGAGTTATCCCACGTGTGATAAACCACGCTAACAGACTGCCGACGACAATAGCGATGACGCCAAGAACAATCAGAGCCTGAATTGCCGCCGAGCCATTCTCCTGAATGGACCCACTGGCTTCATCAATTTGTGCTTTATCGTAATTTTCCAGTGCTTTTACGCTGCCGGAATAGACCTCCATGGCGGGAATGAGTTTCTGGCGAATAAATGCATTGGTGGCATCACCATTCCCTTGTTCACTGATGCGAATCGCCTCATTGCGGATATCGATGTACAGCTTTCTTTTATCTCCCACGGTCGCCAGGAGTGACTTACCCGTATCAGAGACAATTAATTCTGCCAGTTCCTTCTGAATGGCACTCACCCGCTCTGACATTACCTTCATCTTTGACTGGGCAAATTTTTTAATTCCATCATCAGAGGAAGTCAGTACAGATAGCCCCATCGCACCATTATAGTCAATTGCCGCCCCCCACGCCCCCGTGAGTCGCTCCAGCACCAGCAACCTGTCCGTAATAGCATGGGTTTCTTTCAATATGCCATTTAATTTAACGATCCCTGTTACAGCCATAATAACGACAAGGGTGAGAACAATACTGAAGCCAACTCCCATTCGGGTACCAACACCAAAATCATTTATTTTCATTTGCTATCTCATACAAAAAAAGTCACCTTTTCCCTGCCACCCGTTGAAAAAACCAGAACAATGCCGGGAGCGTTCGACTTAAGGGCGGAGTCAAGCTAACATATTGAAATTGATCATGTTTTAAACATGTGCCAGCGTATCTATCGGCAGAAAGGGAGAGGACTTTAACGTAACCATTCTCTTAGAAAAACATTGACATTGTGAAACGAGACAGGAAATCGCGTGTAAAATAAACCGTATCATGTTGTTTTTTAATTGAAAAAGACAACTCAATTTTTATCGCATAATTTCATACCGGAAACAAAAGAATAAAAAAACAACAACCGATTCCATATTAATCTAAAGATACCCCCTCAACCCACTTCCATTAATTGCATGAAAAATAGTTAACATTGATACTAACGTGGGCCGATAAAAAGAAATCACCACTATTATTAAACGACAGGCTTTAATCCATTGAAAGTTTCAGAAAGGATAGACTGATATTTTTACTCCACAGACCTGAATTGATGATATTTTGTCCCCCTACGTATAGCGTACATTTGGTGTTATAAGTGAACACGGATTCGGCGATATTGTTCAGGCAATGAAACTCACCACTAAATATGAGTATGGCTATAACGAATACAAACCACGTTCAGCACAGAATTATTTGACATCACCTGGGTTTATAACAATGTGTAAAACAGGGTTTCAATCCTTTGGTTCGATAACATCGTTTCAGTGTCTGATTCTCTGGACTGAGATCCCAGGCTGTTCGTCTGGCATGTCAGGTCAAATGTTGACTGCTTCAAAAAAATTACCGTTTTTGTTATATTGATGCTTACTGATTATCCACCTCCGCGGTGCCAAAAAGAACAAGATTCACCGCAACCCAGGACAATAAAATGTTAGATTACCGCTTCCCGACAGCTTTGCAGATGGTTCTCAGCGTAGCGATGGCGGAGCAATCGGGTGAACGTTCGACAAGTGCAATTCTGGCCTATGGTCTGGAAGCAAATCCGAGCTTTATTCGCAAATTAATGGTTCCGCTCACGCGTGACGGTATCATCGTCTCAACGCTTGGTCGCAACGGTTCTATTCATCTTGGTCGCCCGGCGGAAGAGATCACCCTGCGTGATATCTACCTTTCTGTTATTGAAGATAAAAAGCTATGGGCATCGCGTCCTGACGTACCGGCTCGCTGCGTGGTCAGCGCCAACGCTTGCTGGTACTTCAAATCTATCGCCGATGAAGCGGAGCAAGCTTCGTTAGAGGTATTAGCTCGCCATACCGTGGCAAGCGCGCTGGAGAAGGTCAAAAAAGCCGATACCAGCGGGTGCGATCCGGTCCCTGAGATTGATACCCAGTCTAAAAAAGCGCATTAATTATTTCCTTAACTGCAAAAAACCGCCTTAACGGTGAAGGCGGTTTTTTGTTATGTGCAATTCCTTAAGAAACCGGCAAAACATCCCTTATCGGTTTACCGCGCGTAACGAACTTACGCAGCGTCACGTAAAACACCGGCGTCAGGAACAGACCAAACAGCGTCACGCCCAGCATCCCGGAGAAGACCGTGATCCCGGTGACGCCGCGCACTTCTGCGCCCGCGCCGTGGCCGAGGATCAGCGGAATAGTCCCGGCAATAAAGGCGATGGAGGTCATCACAATCGGACGTAAACGCAGGCGGCACGCCTCCAGCGCGGCTTCCATAATGCCTTTGCCCTGAATTTCCAGCTCGCGGGCAAACTCTACGATAAGAATGGCGTTTTTACAGGCCAGCCCCATCAGCACCACCAGTCCCACCTGCACGAACACGTTGTTATCGCCACCGGTCAGCCAGACGCCAAACAGCGCGGAGAGCATGGTCATCGGGACGATAAGGATCACCGCCAGCGGCAGCGTCCAGCTTTCATACAGCGCCGCCAGGACCAGAAACGCCAGCAGCACCGCGACCGGGAAGACGATCAGCGCCGTGTTGCCCTGCGTCGCCTGCTGGAAGCTCAGATCCGTCCATTCAATGTTCATCCCGTTCGGCAGGATCTGCTTAGACATCGCGTCCAGCTGCGTCATCGCCTGTGCAGACGAAAGCACGCGCGGGTCGGCATCGCCAATCAGATCCGCCGCCGGGTAGCCGTTGTAGCGGATTACCGGATCCGGCCCGTAGGTGGTCGTGATTTTCACCATACTGCCAATCGGCACCATTTCGCCCTGACTATTGCGGGTGCGTAAATTCGCAATATCTTCAACGCTGTCGCGGAACTGCCCGTCGGCCTGCGCCATCACGCGCCAGGTACGGCCGAACTGGTTGAAGTCATTCACGTACGACGAGCCCAGATAGGTTTGCAACGTACCGAAAAGATCGGTCAGCGACACGCCCTGCGCTTTCGCCTTGTCACGGTCGACCTGCACGTCCAGCTGCGGAACGTTAGCCTGATAAGTTGAGATCGGAAAATGCATTCCCGGCGTCTGCATAATCGCACCGGACATGGTATTCACCGCGTTTTGCAGCGCACCATAACCCAGACCTGCGCGATCCTGGATATACAGCGAATACCCGGAGCCCTGCCCCAACCCTAATATCGGCGGCGGCAGAATGGAGAAGCCAAAACCTTCCTGAATTTGCGCGATTTTCGCGTTAATCTCCGCGTTTATTTCCGCCGCAGTATGTTTGCGCTGGTCGAACGGCTTCAGGCCAAAGAAGACCGTCCCGGTATTCGGCGTATTGGTGAACTGCAGCGCGTTCAGCCCCGGGAACGCCACCGCGTAATCCACACCTTCGGTATTCATCCCTATTTCGCTCATTTTGCGGATCACCGCGTCGGTGCGCGCCAGCGACGAACCTTCCGGCATCTTCACGCCGCCAATCAGGTACAGCTTATCCTGCGTCGGAATAAACCCGCCGGGCACCGCTTTAAACATGACGCCAGCGGCACAGAGCAGCAGCAGATACACCACAAATACCGAGCCGCGTCGTCCCAGCGTTTTGCCCACCAGACCCTGATAGCCGTTCGAGCTGCGGTGGAAAAAGCGGTTAAACGGACGGAAAATCCAGCCGAACAGACGATCGATAAGCCGGGTCGGGAAATCTTTCGGCGCGCCGTGCGGTTTTAACAGCAGTGCCGCCAGCGCCGGAGAGAGCGTCAGCGAGTTAATGGCGGAGATGACCGTGGAAATGGCGATCGTCACCGCAAACTGCTTGTAGAACTGCCCGGTAACGCCCGAGAGAAACGCCATCGGCACAAACACCGCGCACAGCACCAGCGCAATCGCGATGATCGGCCCGGACACTTCGCGCATCGCCTGATGCGCCGCCGCAAGCGGAGCAAGCCCCTCTTCTATGTTTCGCTCGACGTTTTCCACCACCACGATGGCGTCGTCCACCACGATACCAATGGCCAGCACCAGCCCGAACAAACTCAGGGTGTTCAGCGAGAAGCCTAGCAGGTAGAGAATGCTGAAGGTACCCACCACCGAAACCGGCACCGCGATCAGCGGAATGATCGACGCGCGCCAGGTTTGCAGGAACAGGATCACCACCAGCACCACCAGCACCACCGCTTCCAGCAGCGTTTGCACCACTGCACGGATCGAATCGCGCACGAAAACGGTTGGATCGTAAGGTGCCGCCCACTTCATATCTGCCGGGAAGCGCGTGGACAGTTCGTCCATTTTCGCGCGTACCTCGTTAGACAAATCAATGGCGTTCGCCCCCGGCGACTGGAAGATACCAATCCCGACCGCGTCTTTATTGTTCAGCTGGGAACGCAGCGCATAGCTGCCGGACCCCATTTCGACACGCGCCACGTCGCGCAGGCGGACGACCGTACCGTCCTGCGTCGTTTTCAGGACAATATTGCCAAACTCTTCTTCGGTATGCAGACGGCCCTGGGCGTTAATGGAGATCAGGAAATCGCTCTCTTTCGGCAGCGGCTCGGCACCAAGCTGCCCGGCGGACACCTGAACGTTCTGCTCCTGCATCGCCGTCACCACGTCCGACGCGGTCAGTCCGCGGGCCGCCACCTTGTTGGGATCCAGCCAGACGCGCATCGCGTACTCGCCCGAGCCGAAAATCTGGATCTGGCCGACGCCTGGCAGGCGCGCCAGCTCGTCCTTCACCTTCAGCGTGGCGTAGTTACGCATATACAGGGAGTCGTACTTACCGTTGGGCGAAAACAGATGCACCACCAGCGTCAGCGTCGGGGACTGTTTCTGGGTGGTAATGCCCAAACGCCGCACGTCTTCCGGCAGACGCGCTTCGGCCTGCGCGACGCGGTTTTGCACCTGCACCTGCGCCTGATCCGGGTCGGTTCCCGGACGGAAGGTGACGGTGGTCACCAGCACGCCGTCGGAGCCCGCGACGGACTTCATGTACATCATGTTCTCAACGCCGTTAATCGCCTCTTCCAGCGGCGTCGCCACGGTCTCGGCAATCACTTTCGGGTTGGCGCCGGGGTACTCCGCGCGCACCTGCACGCTTGGCGGCACGACGTCAGGATATTCGCTCACCGGCAGCAGCGGGATGGCGATTAACCCGGTGATAAAAATCAGAATCGACAGGACGGCGGCAAAAATCGGCCTGTCGATGAAAAAGCGGGAAAAGTCCATGGGTTGGATTCTCAGGTCAAGGGATCAGTTGAGGGCGCTGCTGGCGGTCATGGCAACGGTTTTGGCGTTAACCGGCATCCCCGGCATAAACACTTTTTGTAAGCCCTCGACGATGACTCTGTCGCCAGGGTTCAGTCCCTGCTGCACGATGCGTAAGCCGGCGGCGAGACGCCCCGGCGTAATATCACGACGCTGTGCTTTACCCTCTTTATCCACGATATACACGTACTTACGATCCTGATCGGTCAGCACCGCTTTGTCGTCGATCAGCGTGGCTTTGAATTCCGCGCTACCCGGCAGGCGTACGCGGGCAAAAAGTCCCGGTGTGAACTGACGCTGCGCGTTATCCAGCAGCGCGCGCATACGGATGGTGCCGGTACTCGGCGTCAGCTGGTTATCCAGGAAGTCCACTTTGCCCTGATGGGGATAGCCCTCCTCGCCCGTCAGGCCAATCTCAACCGGCAGCGCCGTGTGATGGCTGGATGCCCCCTGCCCGCTGCGGGCCAGATTTTGATAGTGGAGATAGGTTGACTCGTCCACGTCAAAATAGACGTAAACCGTCTTCTGCGAGACCACCGTGGTGAGGACGCTGGCGCTGTCGCCCGCAGTCACCAGGTTCCCGCTGGTGATCAGCGCCCGGCTGGCGCGACCGTCAATAGGCGCGGTGACTTTGGTGAAGTCCAGATTCAGCTGCGCGGCGTCAACCGCCGCCTGGGCAGCGCGAATATCGGCCTGCGCCTGGGTGGCAGCCGAACGGCGCTGCTCCCACTCTTCGCGGGATACCACATTCGTGTTGACCAGTTTATCGGTGCGGTTTGCCTCACTTCGCGCCAGGCTTGCCTGCGTTTTAGCTCTTGCCAGGTTCGCCTGCGCCTGTTCCAGCGCCGCGCGATAGGTTCGGTCATCAATCGTGAACAGCACCTCGCCCTTTTTCACTTCCTGACCGTCGGTGTAATTCACTTTATCAATGTAACCAGAGACGCGGGGGCGTAGCTGTACGCTCTCCACCGCTTCAATCCGACCGTTAAAGCTATCCCACTGGCTAATGGATTTTACGACCACGTCAGCAGCACTGACGGCGGGCGCAGGCGGCGCGGCGTTTTGCGCGACGCTGTTATCACATCCGACAAGCAACATAGAGAGCAACATCGCCCCCAGCGCGCTCGGATAAACATTACCCCAGGTTTTTTGCAGGCTCATTATTTTTATTCCGGTATTGGTAGCCGCCGGGCAAGACGCTGCGGGAGACGCCGCGCCACCTCCTTTGTCCGGTAGCTGACTTAAGGCCATTTGTGTCGTTCATCGCCACAAAACTGTAACAGTTGCAAATACACTATCGCGGCGATTGTAGGAAGGCGCTTAACTAAGTGCAAGAATAATTGTTGCACTTTATGTGCTATTTGAGCGGATGTGAAAAGACCTGTTTCAGGTAGGGATTTAAATGTAACAATAAAACTTGCAATTATTTTCAAAAGGAGCCACCTTTAAATGCAACAGATAAAGATGCTTTTTGATACGCAGCCCGGGGGAAGTGAGATGAACACTGGCGCATTTATTCACGATTTACTCGACTGGATCGACAACAACCTTGATAACCGCCTGGACATCGACACCGTTTCCAGACGAGCCGGTTATTCGAAATGGCACCTTCAACGCATTTTCAAAGAACATACGGGTTATCCCATCGCCGGGTATATTCGCGCGCAAAAGCTGCGAAAATCGGTTGAACGCTTAACCCACAGCGACGAACCGATTTTGAACGTGGCGATCGCGTTGGGCTTTGACTCTCAGCAGTCATTCAACCGCAGCTTCAAGCGTCAGTATGGTCAGGCTCCCGGCGCATGGCGCCGCAATGCCGGTTGCCCGTTGAGTAAACGCCAATGTCAGTAATGCCTCTATCGTGGGTCAGGGCCACTGCGAATACCTCTACGCCAGCCTGATGAATTGATTGACCCTCTCTTCGCTGCTTATTGTCACGACTCACCGCCCGTTTACTGGCGGTCAGAGGCGGGACAGTCTCTGCGGCAGGGATAAGAGCGCTTCCATCTGCGTCTGTGCTGTTGACTTATTCTGTAAAAAGATTACTTTTCAGGACATGAAGAAGATACTCATCATTGTCCCCGATGGCGGTATGCTGTTTGAATCCGCTGGTATTGCCGACATTCTGATGCAGGCCAATCGCCTGCATCCGGAAGGTGCTACGGACATCTGTTACCAGGTGCAGCTAGCAACAACTCAACCGCATCAGGTGATCCATGGTCAGTCCGGTTTAAATTTACTGGCAGATCATCGTCTGCATGAAATTGACCCTCGTGAGCCTCTGGATACCATCATTATCACCGGCAGAGGTCAAAATCCGCAGGAAGGGATTGCAGTGGTTGACTGGCTGCGCCTTGCCGCTCCCCATGCCCGTCGCATTGCATCCATTTGCGGCGGCGCGATGCTGCTGGCGCAAACCGGTCTGCTGGACGGCAGACGAGCCACCACCCACTGGAAGCTACTGGAAACCATGCAGGCAGAATTCCCTCAGGTGCGCGTCGAAGGCGGTCCGCTTTACATTCAGGACGAACACATCTGGACGTCAGGCGGAGTCAGTTCCGGCTTTGACCTGACGCTTGCCCTGGTTGAAGAGGACTACGGCTTCAGTCTGGCACGCGACATCGCTCAGGACTTCGTCATGTACCTGCGCCGACCCGGAGGCCAGTTGCAGTTTAGCCGCTATAACCTTCAGCAGAGCAGTACCCAGGGCCCCATTAGCGATCTACAGGCCTGGCTGCTCGAAAACCTCACCGCCGACCTGAGTGTGGATAAACTGGCGGCAAAAGTCGCCATGAGTCCGCGTAATTTCACCCGCGTGTTTACCCGGGAAACCGGCGCTTCGCCGGCCCGTTACGTCGCCGAAGCCCGTCTGGCTGCTGCACGACAGCGTCTGGAGCAGACCAACGAGACGCTGGATCGTATCGCTGAACAAACGGGATTTGGCAGCAGCATTAACCTACGGCGACTGTTTGAAAAACAGCTCCAGCTCACGCCGGGAGAATATCGTCAGCGCTTTCACTGTCGTAAAATGGCGTAAAGTGATCCTTTTTTGTCATTTACGCCAACTGATGACCGACCTACATTACCTTCAGAGACAACAGATAAGGAGTTGATCATGGTAAAGGTCGGTATTAACGGTTTTGGCCGTATCGGACGCAACGTACTGCGTGCAGCGCTGGGTAACCCGGATATTCAGATTGTGGCAATCAACGATCTGACAGACAGTAAGACACTGGCGCATCTGCTGAAATACGATTCGCTGCTCGGAAAACTCGATGCCGACGTCACCGCCGGTGAAGGGCAGCTTGTCGTTGACGGTAAACCCATTACCGTGTTCAGCGAACGCGACCCCGCCAACATCCCATGGCGTCAAAGCGAAGTTGATATTGTTATTGAAGCAACCGGCTTCTTCACTGACCGCGACAAAGCAGCGGTGCATATCCACAGCGGTGGCGCAAAGCGCGTGATTATCTCCGCCCCCGGTAAAAACGAAGATTTAACCATCGTGATGGGCGTTAACGATGGCCTCTACTCCCCGGATAAACACGTCGTGGTCAGCAACGGTAGTTGCACCACTAACGGTCTGGCACCTGCCGCGCAGGTTCTGCACCAGCATTTCGGTATTAAGCATGGTCTGATGAACACCACCCACGCCTATACCAACAGCCAGGCGCTGCATGACCAGCCAGAAAAAGACCTTCGTGGCGCTCGCGCCGCCACACTGTCGATTGTGCCTTACTCCAGCGGTGCCGCGAAGGCGCTTGGCAAAGTCATTCCTGAGCTGGATGGTCGTTTGACCGGTTACTCGCTGCGCGTACCGGTTCCGGTGGTTTCCATTGTCGATCTAACCGTAACGCTTGAGCGGGATGTGACGATTGAAGAGGTCAATAATGCGTTTCGTGAAGCCGCCGCAGCGGGACCACTGAAAGGGATCCTCGGTTACAGCGATGAACCACTCGTCTCAAGCGACTACCAGGGCGACCCGCGTTCTTCCATTATCGACGGCCTGTCGACGCTGGTGATTGGCGGAAATATGGTCAAAATTCTGGCGTGGTATGACAATGAATGGGGATTCTCCAACCGCCTCGTCGACCTGGCACTGTTGATGGCAAGGCGTGAACACTAATCCCCTGCTCTCGCATTCCCTCAAAATCCACGCCTGGCGTGGATTTTTAATTGCTGCCGCTTACCTGGCGGTGCAATCTGGGTGAACAGCCCATCAGACGTTTAAAGATTTTACCAAACGCACTATCAGACTCGTAATCCGACGCGTTGGCAATCAGTACGACGATGTCTCGGTATTTTTCAGACGATCGCAGGCCAACAACATGCGCTAACGCATAGGGTAGTCCATCGACATGCTGCCCACATTTTCTTTGAAATGTTGGGCAAAACTCGTCGCCAGGGGAAATCAATATCACGTCGGCTATGTGCCATGAGCGGACGTTGCTGATAGTAATTAGTACGGATGTTATTCAACTTCCGGGTTACAGACAGGTTGCCCCGATATGGGATTAAAGGGGTGAGACGGACTCAACAACATGCTGGAAAACGTAAGGATCAGAAAGTAGTTCAAATTCTTCATCATCCGGGTAGGTGACGGCCACATGATAGTTTTCTCCAGCAAACGCCTTCACCGACTGGAGATCCTGCCAGTAGGTAGCAAGAAAAAAATGTTCCCAACCACCCTGCGTTTCTCTGCGAACAAACGCGCCTATGTTTCCTGGGATGCTCTTTGAATGCTCTACTCCTGTTTTCTCCAGATGCATAGCAAAACCATCCGCATGTTCAAGTGGAACGCAGCCGTGCCAGGTTCTTACAATCATTGGTTTTATCTCCTGTTATGAGAAATATAACTTTATCACCAACAGGTATTTCATGGTGTAGTTAATGAAGAGTATTTCTTCTGATAGCGAGTTTTCAGGCGCTTCTGACCTTCGTTTATCGTTCATAGCAGTCCTGAGGACCAGTCAGTCTATCCTCTGCGAGCCAACAGCAAACGTGAACGTGTTATATAAGGCGAAGGCGGTACTTGCATGAATGCCATTTGAAATGACAACCTGCAGAATCCGATCTCTTTTGTGGCCTGCATAATGCCAGACCCAGCATTTTTGATAGCTGTGTAGTTAATGCGTTATCGAAAGCCTTTAAAAAGGTATTTTGCCAGGTTGATCACTTTTGTTTCTCTTGTCGTATGTATTATTGCTGTGGTTCAACTATTAAGAATAGAAAAAGAACCAGAAACATTTCGAATATAGTTTATCCATAATATTAACAATTGATAGTATTAAAACAACACTCCATGAAATGGGATATTTTTATTTCTCATAGACGAGAATTTACATATCATGATATAATGTAAGAGGAAAAGCACGCAGGTTATTAACCTGTATGCTTTGTGATTAAATTTTCGAGGGGACTATTCCAGTGGGACGTAAATGGGCCAATATTGTTGCTAAAAAAACGGCTAAAGACGGTGCAACATCTAACGTATATGCAAAGTTCGGTGTAGAAATCTATGCCGCGGCTAAACAAGGTGAACCAGACCCAGAATTAAACACATCTTTAAAGTTCGTTATTGAACGTGCAAAACAAGCACAGGTCCCAAAACACGTTATTGATAAAGCCATTGATAAAGCCAAAGGTGGCGGAGATGAAACGTTCGTGCCAGGGCGTTATGAAGGCTTTGGCCCCAATGGTGCAATGGTTATCGCTGAAACGTTAACGTCGAATGTTAACCGTACGATTGCTAATGTCCGCACAATTTTCAATAAAAAAGGCGGCAATATCGGCGCGGCAGGTTCTGTCAGCTATATGTTTGACAATACTGGCGTGATTGTATTTAAAGGAACAGACCCTGACCATATTTTTGAAATTTTGCTTGAAGCTGAAGTTGATGTTCGCGATGTAACCGAAGAAGAAGGAAACATCGTTATTTATACTGAACCTACAGACCTTCACAAAGGAATTGCAGCGCTAAAAGCAGCAGGTATTACTGAATTCTCAACAACAGAATTAGAAATGATTGCTCAATCTGAAGTTGAACTTTCACCAGAAGATTTAGAAATCTTTGAAGGTCTTGTTAATGCCCTTGAAGATGACGATGATGTTCAAAAAGTCTATCATAACGTTGCAAACCTCTAATTAAGAATGAAAGGAATCTGCCATTATGGCAGGTTTTTAACCTTATCACGTTGTTATAACGAAGCATATTTAGCCAGGTATCAGGGATAGTGTCCATCGACCCGTTGGACTCACCGTTCAGAACAGACCCGTCTCCCTGGTACCAGACTGCAGGTCGCACAAAGGGCACCCGTGATGGGTCCCCTTTGTA
>NZ_CP070239.1:3438556-3474614 GCF_016906145.1 Citrobacter sp. MGH 55 | reverse complement strand
GCACCAATCCCGCTTATCAGGGACTCAACTTAAAATGCGCGGCGTTAATATTGTATTGCTTCATTTTTCGCCACAAGGTGGTGCGGCCAATTTTCAGCAGGCTGGCCATCTCCTGAATCCGCCCACCGGTCACCCTTGCCGCGTGAATAATGGCGTCTTTCTCAATATCACTGAAAGCGACGCTGGCAGAGAAACGATCGGTCGCGGGTTCTGAGGCACGGTGCTCGTTAAAGAGATATTCTGGCAGATGGTTCAGGTGAATACGCCCGTTGTCACTTCTCAGCGCCGTATTTTCAATGACACTGTTGAGCTCGAAGTCATTCCCCGGCCAGTCGCAGGCAATCAGCGGAGTCAGCACATCGTCATCCATAAACAGGCGGGTCGAAAAGCGTTTTTCCAGGCGACGCAGGCGGTGATTCACCAGCGAAGGAATGCTGTTACGCCGCTGTCGCAGCGGTGGAATCATTATTTCAAAGGCGTGCAACGCGTAATAGAGCTGGCGGCTAAAGCGGTTTTGTTCCACCAGCCGCGCCAGATCTACCGTTGTGGCGGCAATCACTTTCACGTCAACTGGCACCACTCGCCGCGCGTCCAGGCGAGTGATCACCCCTTGTTTAATCACCTGTAACAACGCCGACTGCAGTTCTGGCGCCAGATACTCAATTTTTTCCAGGTACAGCGTACCGCCGTGCGCCAGTTCCAGGCGACTCAACCGCCCTTCGCTGTCGTCATCCGCCGTACTGGCGATAAAATCCCGTACCTGATCGGCATACAGCTGACAGTTCACCGCAATATACGGGCCTTCCGCCCGTTCGCTGGCATTATGAATTGCCTGACTCAGCAACTCTTTACCCACGCCCTCTTCGCCGCATAACAACACCGGAAAACTGCCCCGTGCCGCCTGACGGCCAAGATGAACGATACGCTGGGTCTGCGGATCGTCCTGCGCCATTTGCGCGAAGGTATGGCTCACTTTACCTAATTGACTGGTCATCAACTGGCGCATCTTCTCCACCGGATGCAGCAGCAGAATAAAACTGGTGCCCTGCGTTTCGACAATCGGTTTGAGAGTAATCACGGTATCAACGAACTGATGCTGGCTTTCAAATGTCGCCTCAACATGATGCAGCGGACGCTGATGGCGGATCGCACGCACCAGCAGGCTGGGCAGCGTCAGGAGTTCATTGAGGTTTTTGCCATGGGCAGCCGTCACATCAAGATGCAGTAGCCGTGCCGCCTGAGCATTGATGAATTGCAGACTGCCCTGCGCGTTCCAGGTCATCACGCCGTCATCCATGCTCTCCAGCAAACCGTACAGTTGATTGAGATGACGGTTTGATTCGGCAAGCAGGCTGTCGGTGAGCAGCGAGTTTCCCACTTCACGCGCAATCGCCAGGGTTAATGGCAGATCGGCGGACGATGCGTGATCTGCCGGACAGCCCAGCGCAATGGATCCTAAGAGGCGTCCATGGTTGTCGAAAACAGGCGTTGAGCAAAAACACCACGCACCGAGCGCATGTTTAAAATGGTGATCGGGCAGCGTTTTTACCGGTTGCCCTACGACAGAGGCCAGCGACAGCGCACAACTGCCAATGATGCTTTCGGCACAATAGGTGCCGTCGACAAAACCGAGTTCCGCCAGTTGCCCGAGCGTTTTTGGATCGCCACAGCGGCTCAGCACACACGCACTCTCATCCAGAATGAACAGCGCACACTTTCGCGGCGCCATGTATTCCCATGCGTCCTCCAGCGCCGCCTGTCCAAGCGTGAGCATCGCCGTCTTACGCCGACAAATCGAATCTAACGTCAGTCCCTGTGCCCGGTGCGGTTGCGCCCAGAAATCACGCTGCATTATTTTGCCGCAGCGTAGCCACGAGTCGCGAATAAATTCAGGGATATTCGATTCATCGCTTATGTTCACGCTGTTATTCACTGTCTGTTTTCCCTCATTTCAGGGTGCGGTCGCTCGCAATTCTGCGGTATCTCCCGCTTTTACGTTCCGTTATGGAACATTCATCAAAATAAATGTTCTCTTTTGGAACATAACATCGATGAATTTTCTTTTTCGCGCGCTGGGGCACAATTACGTTATCGGCAGCGAGCGGTCGCCGTGGCGTTGTACACCATCGATCCCCTGGAGCCTAAGACCCGGAGCAAGAGAATGAAAAAGCTGATTAACCGTGTGGAAGACGTACTGAGTGAACAACTGGCTGGACTCGCAAAAGCGCACCCGTCGCTGACCCTGCATCAGGATCCGGTGTATGTGACCCGTGCAGATGCCCCCGTTCAGGGCAAAGTCGCGCTGCTTTCCGGCGGTGGCAGCGGGCATGAACCCATGCACTGCGGCTATATTGGTCAGGGCATGCTGTCTGGTGCCTGCCCCGGCGAAATTTTTACCTCCCCAACGCCCGACAAAATGTTTGAATGCGCCATGCAGATTGACGGCGGCGAAGGCGTGCTGCTGATCGTGAAAAACTACACCGGCGATATTCTTAACTTCGAAACCGCCACTGAACTGCTGCACGAAAGTGGCGTGAAAGTCACCACTGTGGTGGTGGATGACGACGTGGCCGTCAAAGACAGTCTCTATACCGCCGGACGACGCGGCGTCGCCAATACCGTGCTGATTGAAAAACTGGTCGGGGCGGCGGCAGAGCGCGGCGATTCCCTGGAAGCGTGTGCGGAACTTGGCCGTAAACTTAATAATCACGGCCATTCGATCGGTATCGCCCTCGCTGCCTGTACGGTTCCGGCCGCCGGTCAGCCCTCTTTCACCCTTGCCGACAATGAAATGGAGTTCGGCGTCGGGATCCACGGCGAGCCCGGCATCGACCGTCGCGCTTTCGTCTCCCTCGATCAGACCGTTGACGAGATGTTCGATACCCTGCTGGAAAACGGCACCTATAGCCGCACGCTGCGCCACTGGGATCCCGCTCAGGGCGTCTGGCAGGAGGATAAGCAAGGCAAACAGCCTTTGCAGCGTGGCGATCGCGTCATCGCGCTGGTCAATAACCTCGGCGCCACGCCGCTTTCTGAACTGTATGGCGTCTATAACCGCCTCGACGAACGCTGCCAGCAGGCGGGTATCGTTATCGAACGTAATTTGATTGGTTCGTACTGTACGTCACTGGATATGACCGGCTTTTCCATCACCCTGTTAAAAGTGGATGACGAGACGCTGGCACTCTGGGACGCACCGGTTCATACCCCAGGCCTGAACTGGGGCAACTAAGGAGAGCGTCATGTCACTGAACAGAGAACAAATTGTGAGTTGGCTTTATCGCTGCGGGGAGATTTTCAGCAAAGAGAGTGATTATCTCACCGGGCTGGATCGCGAGATTGGCGATGCCGACCACGGTTTGAATATGCATCGCGGCTTTAGCAAAGTGGTCGAAAAATTACCGTCCATTGCGGATAAAGATATTGGGTTCATTTTAAAAAATACCGGGATGACGCTGCTGTCAAACGTCGGGGGAGCCAGCGGCCCGCTGTTCGGCACCTTTTTTATCCGCGCCGCGCAGGTCACTCAGGCGCACCAGAGTTTGTCGCTTAATGAACTCTGTCACATGATCCGTGAAGGCGCCGATGGCGTGATCAGCCGGGGTAAAGCCGAGCCGGGTGATAAAACGATGTGCGATGTCTGGGTGCCGGTGGCGGAGTCACTGCGCCAGTCGAGCGAACAGAACCTCTCCGTCACCGCCGCGCTGGACGCCGCCGCCGTTCAGGCTGAAGCTGCCGCGCAAAGCACAATTACGATGCAAGCCCGCAAAGGTCGCGCCAGCTATCTGGGCGAGCGCAGCATCGGGCATCAGGATCCGGGCGCAACCTCGGTGATGTTTATGATCCAGATGCTGGCAGCCGCAGCAAAAGAGTAAGGACAGTAAGATGGTAAACCTGGTGATAGTCTCTCACAGCGCCCGCCTCGGTGAGGGGGTGGGCGAACTGGCGCAACAGATGTTAATGGGCGGCGACTGTAAAATCGCCGTTGCCGCCGGTATCGACGATCCGCAAAACCCCATCGGTACCGACCCTATCAAAGTGATGGAGGCGATCGAGTCTGTTGCTGATACCGACCACGTGCTGGTGATGATGGACATCGGCAGCGCTCTGCTCAGTGCAGAAACGGCGCTGGATCTTCTCGACCCGACCATTGCCGGGAAAGTGCGACTGTGCGCCGCGCCACTGGTTGAAGGGACGCTGGCTGCAACGGTGAGCGCCGCCGCGGGCGCGGATATCGAAAAGGTCATCGCCGATGCGACGAACGCCCTTGAAGCTAAGCGCGAGCAACTGGGTTTACCCTCTTCTGCTGATGAGCGCCGCATGACTCCGGTTTTTAGCACACCGGACGCAGCGGCAAAATCAGTGTCCGTGGTGATCAAAAACCCCAACGGTTTGCACATTCGTCCGGCGTCCCGGCTTGTGGCAACGCTGTCAGCCTTTGACGCGGATCTGCTGCTGGAAAAAAACGGCAAGTGCGTCACGCCGGATAGCCTGAATCAGATATCGCTGTTGCAGGTTCGCTGTAATGACACGATACGTTTGCTGGCAAGCGGAGCGCAGGCGGATGACGCGCTCGCCGCATTTAGCCAACTGGCTGCGGAGAACTTTGGTGAATCGCTGGACGATGCCGCAATTACCACATCGTCGACGGAGGCGATCACGGGCTGCGCGTTCTGTTACACCCCAACGCTGCCGCCGGTTCGACAAGCCTCGGATCTCAGTCCCGTTGCAGAACAGGCGCGACTGCGTAACGCGCTGGATCTCACCCTGCGCGATCTGATGACGCTGCTCACCCGCATGGAAGAACACTGGCCTGGTGACCTGGCGGCCATTTTCTCTGGTCACCATATGTTGCTGGACGATCCAGAGCTGTTTGATACCGCCTGCGGGATCCTGCGTAGCGAACACTGTACGGCAGAATATGCCTGGCAGCAGGTGCTGAGCAGCCTCAGCATGCAGTATCGGCAACTGGATGATGCCTATCTGCAGGCGCGCTACATCGATATCGACGATCTCCTGCATCGCACGCTACGTCATTTGCTGCAAAGCCCGCTGACGTTGCCTGATTTCACCGCGCCTGTCATCCTGGTCGCCGACAATCTGTTTCCCTCAACGGTGCCGGAATTCGACCCGAACGTGGTGAAAGGCATTTGCCTGCGTGAAGGCAGTCCGCTCGCGCATGGCGCCTTGATCGCCCGCGAGATGGGCATCGCCTGGATATGCCAGCAGGGCGACGCACTTGACGATGTGCAGACGGGTGAGCGGTTGACCCTTGATGTGGCGCAAAATCGCGTCGTCAGGGAAAAGAAAACCCTGTAACGTCGCAAAAAAAGGAGGGTAACAACGCGCCGGGGGCGATCCTGGACTACGATTTTCTCATGGTAGATACCGTTTTTCGGTACGCACTAAGGAGATGAATCAATGCATACCCCTGCTTTTTGCACGTCTGGTTCGCTGTCGTGGGTCATAAAATTAGCGGTTTCCGGCACCCTTCTGTCCTTCTCTTCACTGTCTGTGCACGCAGAAGAGATGCCGGTTACCCCGCCGCAACCGCCGGATATTTTGCTCGGCCCGCTGTTTAACGATGTGCAGAATGCCAGACTGTTCCCCGATCAAAAGACCTTTGCTGATGCCGTGCCAAACAGCGATCCGCTGATGATCCTTGCGGATTACCGGATGCAAAAAAATCAATCCAGTTTCGATTTACGCCACTTTGTGAGCGTCAACTTCACGTTGCCAAAAGAGGGAGAAAAATATGTTCCGCCGGAAGGACAATCGCTGCGCGAACATATCGACGGGCTGTGGCCAGTATTAACACGCTCTACCGAAAGCGCGGGAAAATGGGATTCGTTGCTGCCGCTGCCTGAACCTTACGTGGTACCCGGCGGGCGCTTCCGGGAAGTCTATTACTGGGACAGCTACTTCACCATGTTGGGACTTGCCGAAAGCGATCACTGGGACAAAATTGCCGATATGGTGGCGAACTTTGCCTGGGAGATTGATGCTTTCGGTCATATCCCCAACGGCAACCGCACCTACTATCTGAGCCGTTCCCAGCCCCCCTTCTTCTCCCTGATGGTGGAACTGCTGGCGCAGCATGACGGCGACGACGCGCTGAAAAAATACCTGCCGCAACTGCAAAAAGAGTATCTCTACTGGATGGAAGGTGTCGAAACGCTGCAGGCAGGTCAACAGAACAAACGGGTGGTGAAACTGGATGATGGCACCATTTTGAACCGCTACTGGGATGAGCGGGATACGCCACGACCGGAATCCTGGGTTGAGGATATCGCCACGGCAAAAAGCAATCCAAACCGTCCGGCCACCGACATTTATCGCGATCTGCGCGCTGCGGCGGCATCCGGCTGGGATTTCAGTTCGCGCTGGATGGATAACCCACAGCAGCTCGGCACGCTGCGGACCACCAGCATCGTTCCGGTCGATCTTAACGCGCTGCTGTACAAGATGGAAAAAATCCTCGCGCGCGCCAGCAAAGCCGCGGGGGATGAAGCAAAAGCCAGCCAGTACGATTCGCTGGCGAACGCCAGACAGAAAGCGATTGAGCACTACCTGTGGAATGACAAAGAAGGCTGGTATGCGGATTACGATCTGAAGAGCAAGCAGGTGCGTAATCAACTGACCGCTGCTGCCCTGTTCCCACTGTATGTCAACGCGGCCTCGAAAGATCGCGCCAGCAAAATGGCCGTGGCCACTCGCGCACATCTGTTGCAGCCGGGCGGGCTTGCCACCACCTCGGTGAAAAGCGGACAGCAATGGGATGCGCCAAACGGCTGGGCGCCGTTGCAGTGGGTCGCCACCGAGGGCTTACAGAACTATGGACAGAGTGAGGTGGCAATGGAGGTAAGCTGGCGTTTTCTGACCAACGTGCAGCACACCTACAATCGCGAGCAAAAGCTGGTGGAAAAATATGACGTCAGCAGCACAGGAACCGGCGGTGGCGGCGGTGAATATCCGTTACAGGATGGTTTTGGCTGGAGCAACGGCGTCACGCTGAAAATGCTCGATCTGATCTGTCCGAAGGAAAATCCATGCGACAACGTGCCGGAAAAACGTCCGGTGACTCGCCAGACCTCCACCGAACCGACACAAAAACAGGCAACGCCGTAATAGCCAACGCCTGACCGGCCTGGAAATACCAGGCCGGTTTTCGCTTCACGCGATCAGAAACGGTAGCTTGCCCCGACCTGAACGGTACGATCACGACCAATCCAGCAATTGGTGCTGTCGTAGCAACTGAAGGTTTCTTTGTTGGTGATATTCTGCGCGCTGGCTTTTAACGTCACGCCGCGCAATGAAGGCAGCGCCTCGCCTAACTGATATGACACGGCGAGATCGTACTGCGTTGTGCCTCCGAGCTTACCGCTCTTGTTATCCGGCGCAATTTCCATCGGCCCGGTATAGCGCGCCCCTGCGCCCATTGTTAGCCCGCGCAGTATGGTCGCATCGAAGGTGTAATCGCCCCACAGATTAAACGCATTCTCCGGCACCTGTGTCGGGCGTTTGCCTTCGTATGTTTCGTCTTCAGTATTGATCGCATGAGTATAGGCGTAGTTGGCAACCAACGTGACGTTGTCACCTGGTCGGCTAATCACCGACAGTTCCGCGCCTTTTGATTCGATCTCCCCGGTCTGCCGATAATCCCAGGTTGGCGTGGCGGAAAGAACATTCTTCTGACGGATGTTAAACACGGATGCCGT
The DNA here is from genome assembly GCF_016906145.1 of Citrobacter sp. MGH 55. Lineage (NCBI taxonomy): Bacteria > Pseudomonadati > Pseudomonadota > Gammaproteobacteria > Enterobacterales > Enterobacteriaceae > Citrobacter > Citrobacter sp. MGH 55. The sequence continues at coordinate 3,466,896 of NZ_CP070239.1, read as the reverse complement.
CAGCGTGGTCGCGTAATCAGCCAGCAGGTATTTCACCCCGCCTTCCAGTTGTTTGCTGGTTGTCGGCTTCACCTCTTTTGACGTCAGCGTGCCCTGCGGTGAAATCGGTTTGAAGCCTTCGGAATAACTGATAAACGGTGAAATACCGTTTTCAAAGGCATAAAGCGCGCCAAAACGTTTGGTCACCCGGTCCTGGGCGATCCAGGTTTTCTCATCATTTTGCAGCGCGTCGGTCGTCGTTGACCGATAGTCGTCGTAACGCAGACTGGCCAACAGATTTAAGCCGCCAAACGCCACCTGATCCTGCAAGTAGTAGCCATTTTGCTGATAAGAAAGGCGGTTTTTCTGTGCGGTGTACAACCCCAGATCGGCAGTATGCACCTGATGGAAATCCGGGTCGCGCATGTCGATTCCCGGCGTGGCGCTGGCGTAACGGTAGAAGTAATGGCTGTCGAGTTTCTGATAATCAAAACCGGCCAGAATATGGTGCTGCCAGTCGCCCAGCGTGACCGTTTTCGTTACCTGGTTGTCAATGTTGAAACTTTTCAGATCTTCATCGGTGGTATAGGCAAAGCGGTTCAGCATCCAGACCGGGTTTGTACCATTGCCGGTTGAATAGACGCTGCGCTGGTGCGTATCAACATCAAAATAGCGCGCCCGCTGACTGAATCCCCAACCGCTGTCAAATTCATGTTCGAAATGATAACCCACCATCCACTGACGCTGCTTAAAGCCACTCCACTCATCACCGGCGTAATCACGGCGATCGGCATACCCCGAGCGCAAATAGGCAATGGGTAACGGGTTTGACGGCGACAACGATGGTGTATTTTGCACCAGCGCATCCAGCGTCAGGCGCGTTTTGCTGTCTGGTTGCCAGGTGATGGAGGGCGCCAACAGATAGTCTTCATAACGGGTGGTGCGCGGTTGATCGTCGCCCTCCGTCGCCTTGCCCAGCAGACGGTAATTCCAGTCGCTGTCGCTGATTTTGCCGGTGGAATCCAGATAGCCTTCTTTCAGATTTCGTGTACCGGTATTAAAGCCGATCTCCGTTTTTTGTTCAGCCTGCGGTTTTTTGCCCTGAATATTCACCAGTCCTCCTGGCGAACCGCTGCCATACAGCACAGAGGCGGGCCCTTTCAGAATATCGACGCTTTCCACCAGCAGCGGGTCGATACGTGCTTTGGTGTTGCCAGTGACGTTGTACGGCAACTGCAGGCCGTTGTAGTACTCCTGATCGACAGAGAAACCGCGAATCTTGTACTCGCTCAGGTAGGAGGTATTGCCGCGCATTTCTGTCGACACCCCCGGCGCATAGCGCAGGATCTCGTTGACGGAATTCGCATGACGTAACGCGATCTCGTGATTATCAATGGTATTAATCACCTGCGGCGTTTTACTTTCCGGGACAGCAGATTTGGTGGCGCTGTTAGTCCAGGCAGGCAGCAGGCTCTCCTGACCTGTCGCTGAAACGACAATAGTCGATTCGTTGGTGTCCGCCGCATATGTCAATGTGGTCAGAGCCAGTGAGATACAGCCAGAAAGCGCGCAAAGTCGAAAACAAGAAGTTGTCATAGTGAGAATAATTATCAGTTTAAATTGGAATGCCAATTATTCTCATTTCAATGGGTAAATCAAGAGAGGAATTGAAGGGGAATACCATTAAAAACACGGCTCCCGCAGGAGCCGTATTGTTATTAATCGCGGCGTACGAGCCGGTATACCACCAGCACCACAATGGCGCCCACCACAGCGACCAGGAAACTGTGAAGGTTAAAACCACTGATCGTGCCGCCAATACCAAACATGGTCGCCAGCCATCCGCCCACTACAGCACCGACGATGCCGAGTATACAGGTCAGGATGAATCCGCCGCCGTCACGTCCCGGCATGATCAATTTGGCGATAACACCGGCAATCAAACCAAATACAATCCAGGCAATAATTCCCATGTTCAGACCCTCTTTTCAGGGAAACCACACGCAACCGTTTCTTGCGCTTGTCCGTTAAGTATAGGCAACCCCTTGATCCCCGTTGTTTCCGCGAGGCTGAATTATTTGTCTTTGGTAAAAAAAATCACGCGTTTGTATTAAGTTCTCCTGCGTCTTGCCGATAACCGTTCGATAGACTGTCAGGCAGCCAGGAGGCATTCCGCGTGAGTCATTACAATGAGCAGTTCCTGAAGCAAAATCCGTTGGCGGTGTTGGGGGTTCTTCGCGACTTAAACAGCAACCAGGTGCCTTTGCGCGTCTCCTGGTCCGGCGGACAATTCATCAGCAAGATCCTTGACGTCTCGGCCGAAAGGCTGGTGATGGATTTTGGCAGTCAGCAAAAAGAAAATCTCGCCGTGCAAAAAGCGCGCAATATTACCTTTACCGCCGAAACCCAGGGCGCGAAGGTCGAGTTTACTCTTGAGCAGTTGCAGAGCGGTGAGTATCAGCAGCTTCCCGCCTTTATCACCCCGCTCCCTCCGGCGCTGTGGTTTGTGCAAAGACGGGAATACTTCCGCATCTGCGCGCCGCTCCATCCTCCCTACGGTTGTACGGCACAGATGCCGGATAACAGCACCCTACGTTTTCGTCTGTACGATCTTTCCCTCGGTGGAATGGGTGCTCTGCTGGAAGGCCCGAAACCGTCAGGTCTCACCGAAGGGATGCGTTTTTCGCAGGTGGCGTTGGATATGGGGGAATGGGGGATGTTTCACTTTGACGCACAGCTGATTTCCGTCACCGAACGCAAAGTGATTGACGGCAAAAATGAGACCATTTCCACTCCCCGCCTGAGCTTTCGTTTTCTCAACGTCGGCCCGGCGGTGGAGCGGGAACTTCAGCGGATTATCTTTTCCCTTGAGCGTGAAGCGCGCGAAAAATCAAATAAAGTGCGCGACTAATTACATCGCATCCAGCGCGCGCTGCAATTTATAGATGTAGCGCGGCGCCTGAGGCGCAGGATGATTATCCGCGACGTGTTCAACGAACTCATCAGCGCTGAGATCGTTGATTTTGTTAATTGCCTTTTTCCGGTCGGAAGAGAACGTGCGTAGCAGTGCGCCTGCGCCGTTAGCGTAGGAGACGACCAGCGCGTACTGCATCACCTGTGGATCCTCAATGCCGGCGAGCGGGCCGGTCTCCAGAATACTCAGGTAGGCAGCGCCCATTGAGATATTCCGTTCCGGGTTTTTCAGTTCACTGGTCGTAGGCTCGCCGCTCCAGCCCATCCGACGATAGACATCGCGTCCTGAAGTTGACGCTTTTAATTGCATCAACCCTATCGCATTCGATTTGCTGACCGCATTGGGATTCCCGCCTGACTCAATGGCGATAATCGCCGTAATCAATTGTGGGCTAACGCCCCACGCCGCACCGGCTTTTTCGCTGATCGGCATCCATTGCATGGCACGTTTTACCGGCACTTCCGCGTTCCACGGGGGATTTTTATAATCTTGTTTTGAACTACAGCCTGCAAGCAGCACAATTAAAAAAGCAAACCATCTCAATTTCACGTCTTCTGTCCTTATCGCCGGAACGCTTTGTTACTAAAACCACCGTTATAAACCGGATAAGCAAAGCACCCTCCGGCAAAACGTTCTACTATAAGCGGCATGATATACATTTGGTTTCTGTTGTAGCAAGGAATTGCCATGTCCCGGTTTCACTTAATTGCCCCCTCGGGCTACTGCATCAATCAGCACGCGGCTTTACTTGGTATCCAGCGCCTTAAAGAGGCCGGGCATCAGGTCGATAATACGGCGGTGGTCAGTCGTCGCCATCAACGCTTTGCGGGTACGGATTCGGAGCGTCTGGCGGACGTGAACGACCTTGTGCATCTCACCGCGCCGGACACCATCGTCATGCCGGTGCGCGGTGGCTATGGAGCGAGCCGTCTACTGCAACACATCGACTGGCAGGCCCTTGCCGCCCGACAACAGCGGGATCCGCTGCTTATTTGCGGACACAGTGATTTTACGGCGATCCAGTGCGGTCTGCTGGCGCTGGGCAATGTCATCACTTTCAGTGGTCCAATGCTGGCGGCGAACGTTGGCGCGCCGGAGCTGAATACCTTTACGCAAACCCATTTCTGGCAGGCATTGCGTCACGCGCAGTACACGGTGGAATGGCAAGGCGATGGTCCGGCCTATCACACGCAAGGAACGCTGTGGGGGGGTAATCTGGCGATGCTGATTTCGCTCATCGGTACCCCGTGGATGCCCAAAATAGAAAACGGCATTCTGGTACTGGAAGACATTAACGAGCACCCTTTTCGCGTTGAGCGCATGTTATTGCAGTTGGTTGACGCCGGTATATTGAACCGGCAGAGCGCCATTGTGCTGGGCAGTTTCAGCGGTAGCACCCCGAATGAGTATGATGCCGGTTACGATCTTAACACCGTGTATGCGTTTTTACGTGAACGCCTCTCTATTCCCCTGATAACTGGACTCGATTTTGGTCATGAGCCGCGAACCGTTACGCTGGCGTTGGGCGCGCATGCCGTATTGCAAAACAGTCAAAACGGTACGCAACTGACGATCTCGGGTCATCCCTTTCTGAAATCATAAAAAAAAACGGCTGCAGGACTAAGTAACGCCCGGATGTAGCCGTTAATATGATAATGTCAATGCACCAAAAAATTCCTGATTGAGGAGTAATCGAACGTTGGACGCCGCGGCAATAATCAGTCTTTTCATTTTGGGGTCCGTCCTCGTTACCAGCAGTATCTTACTCAGTTCATTTTCATCACGCCTTGGCATTCCGATTCTGGTTATCTTCCTGGCCATTGGCATGCTGGCGGGCGTCGATGGCGTCGGCGGCATCCCGTTCGATAATTATCCCTTCGCCTATATGGTCAGTAACCTTGCGCTGGCGATTATTCTGCTCGATGGCGGGATGCGCACGCAGGCCAGTTCGTTTCGCGTCGCGCTGGGCCCGGCGCTTTCTCTGGCGACCGTTGGCGTCCTGATCACCTCCGGGTTAACCGGTATGATTGCCGCCTGGCTGTTTAATCTCGATCTGATTCAGGGTCTGTTGATTGGCGCCATTGTCGGTTCAACGGATGCGGCGGCGGTTTTTTCCCTGCTTGGCGGCAAGGGGCTGAACGAGCGTGTCGGCGCGACGCTGGAAATTGAATCCGGCAGTAATGACCCGATGGCGGTATTTCTGACCATTACGCTGATCGAGATGATTCAGCAACACGAAACCGGCTTAAGCTGGATGTTCGCTGTCCACATTATTCAGCAGTTTGGTCTGGGCATCCTGCTTGGGCTGGGCGGCGGCTATCTGTTACAGCAGATGATTAATCGTATCTCTCTGCCCGCCGGACTCTACCCGCTATTAGCTCTGAGCGGCGGGATTCTGGTGTTTGCCCTGACCACGGCGCTGGAAGGCAGCGGGATCCTGGCGGTCTATCTGTGCGGTTTTTTACTGGGCAATCGCCCTATCCGCAACCGCTACGGCATTTTGCAAAACTTCGACGGACTGGCCTGGCTGGCACAGATCGGCATGTTCCTTGTGCTCGGACTGCTGGTGAATCCTTCTGACCTGTTGCCAATCGCTATTCCGGCGCTGATTCTTTCCGCCGGGATGATTTTCATTGCCCGTCCACTCTCTGTATTTATCGGACTGCTACCGTTCCGCGGTTTTAATCTGCGTGAACGCGTGTTTATTAGCTGGGTGGGTCTGCGCGGCGCGGTACCGATCATTCTTGCTGTCTTTCCGATGATGGCGGGTCTGGAAAATGCCCGTCTGTTCTTTAACGTCGCTTTCTTCGTGGTGCTGGTGTCACTGGTTTTGCAGGGGACGTCGCTCTCCTGGGCGGCGAAAAAGGCGAAGGTGGTGGTACCACCGGTCGGTTGGCCGGTCTCGCGCGTGGGTCTGGATATTCATCCGGACAATCCGTGGGAGCAGTTTGTCTATCAGCTCAGTGCCGACAAATGGTGTGTCGGCGCGGCGCTGCGCGATCTGCATATGCCTCAGGAAACGCGTATTGCGGCGCTGTTTCGTGACAATGTGCTGTTTCATCCCACCGGCAGCACTCGTCTGCGTGAAGGCGATGTGCTGTGCGTCATCGGGCGTGAACGCGATCTCCCGGCGCTGGGCAAATTGTTCAGCCAGTCGCCGCCGGTGGCGCTGGATCAGCGCTTCTTCGGCGACTTTATTCTCGAAGCCAACGCCAAGTATGCCGATGTGGCGCTGATTTATGGTCTGGATGACGGAACGGAGTACCGCGATAAGCAGCAAACGCTGGGTGAAATTGTTCAGCAACTGCTGGGTGCCGCCCCGGTCGTCGGCGACCAGGTCGAATTTGCCGGGATGATCTGGACGGTTGCCGAAAAAGAGGATAATCAGGTGCGCAAAGTCGGTGTCCGCGTTGCCGGGGATGAAGACGAAGAATAGTGACTCTACCGGAAGGCGCTGCGCTTATCTGGCCTACTGAGACGCCGCGTAGCGTGTGCTGTAGGCCGGATCAGGCGCATCGCGCCGGCATCCGGCAATACCAAAAAAGTTACACCGTCACAACAGGAACGCGCAACGCCAGCGAACACATCAGCTCATAACCCACCGTTCCAGCTGATTGCGCCACGTCGTCAATTTTGATCTCTTTGCCCCACAGCTCCACCGGCGTTCCGATGCCCGCCTGCGGGCATGGCGTCAAATCCACCGCCAACATATCCATTGACACTGTTCCCACCGTCGTGGTCCGGACACCGTCCACCAGCACCGGCGTGCCGCTCGGCGCATGGCGCGGATAGCCATCCGCATAGCCAGCCGCCACGATACCAATACGTTGCTCGCCTCTGGCGGTATAACATCCGCCATAGCCGACGCGGTCTCCCGCTTTTAGTGTCTGTACACCAATGATTTCGCTGCTCAGCGTCATCACTGGCTTCAGTCCGGTATTGGCGATATCGCGCCACTGACCTGACGGCGAAGCGCCATAGAGAATAATGCCCGGGCGTACCCAGTCAAAATGTGCATCAGGATGCCACAGCGTGGCCGCGGAGTTTGACAGCGAACGCCGGCAATCCAGCCCTTCCGCAGCCTGCTCGATGCGCGCCATTGCATTGTGGATCCCGTCAGGGTGCTCAGCGTCGGCAAAATGCGACATCAGCGTCATTTCACCGACGTTCGGCATCGCGCGCAGTTGCTGCCAGACGGTTTGCAGCCGTTCCGGCTGGAATCCCAGGCGGTTCATGCCGCTGTTAACCTTCACATAGACATCCAGCGGCGCCTTAAGCTTCGCATTCTGGATCGCTTTGAGCTGCCAGTTGCTGTGCACGCAGGTGGTCAGACGCCAGGTGTCATACCGTTCCAGATCTTCAGCGTGGAAAAAACCTTCCAGCATCAGGATCGGCCCTTTCCAGCCGCGCTCACGCAGGGTGACCGCCTCTTCCAGATTCAACAGGGCAAAACCGTCGGTGTTGCCCAGCGCACTCCAGATACGTTCTATGCCGTGTCCATAAGCATTGGCTTTCACCACTGACCAGACGCGGGCGTCCGGTGCGGCCTGACGCACAATGCTCAGGTTTTGTTTCATCGCCTGCAGGTCAAGGCTGGCCAGTATAGGGCGGGTCATCTCTCGTCCTTCTTAGTTATGTGCGCCGTGCAGATGTTGGGGACGTGAAGGCGTAAAGCCTGCGTGGTAGCGCGCCACGCTCAAATCGTCATACGGAATGGCGGGCGTGCGACCTGACAATATATCGCTCAGCAACTGCCCTGAACCACAGGCCATCGTCCATCCCAGCGTACCGTGTCCGGTATTTAACAACAGATTTTTGAAGCGGGTACGTCCCACAACGGGCGTACCGTCCGGCGTCATTGGCCGCAGACCGGTCCAGAATGTCGCCTGCTCAACATGCCCCCCGCGCGGGTAGAGATCGCGCACCACCATCTCAAGCGTTTCCCGACGCGGCTGGAGCAGTTCGGTATTGAAACCGACAATTTCCGCCATCCCCCCCACGCGGATGCGCTGGTCAAAACGGGTAATGGCGATTTTGTAAGTTTCATCAAGAATAGTCGAAACCGGCGCGCCGTCCTCTTCCGCCACCGGAATCGTCAGCGAATAGCCTTTCAGCGGATAGACCGGAATATCGACAATCCCTTTCAGCATCGCCGTGGAGTAAGACCCCATCGCCATTACGTACGCATCGGCTTTAACGATCTCATCCCCACATTTCACGCCGTAAATCTGTTCGCCTTCGCAGAGCAGTTTATCCACCGGTGTGTTGAAGCGGAATTTGACGCCCGCCTGTTCGGCCATCTGCGCCAGACGCTGGGTAAAGAGCTGGCAGTCGCCGGTTTCGTCATTCGGCAGACGCAAGCCGCCGGTCAGTTTGTGCGCCACTTCCGCCAGCGCCGGCTCGACTTCCGCCAGTCGACTGGCTTCCAACAACTGATACGGCACACCGGCGTCTTCCAGCACGGCGATGTCGCGCGTGGCGTTCTCATACTGCTGCGCGGTACGGAACAGTTGCAGCGTCCCGCCCTGCCGCCCTTCATACTGGATACCGGTCGACGCACGTAGCGCTTTCAGGCAATCACGGCTGTATTCCGCCAGACGTACCATCCGCCCTTTGTTTTCCATGTAGTGGCTGGTGTCGCAGTTGCGCAGCATCTGCCACATCCACTTTAGCTGGAACTGTGTCCCGTCAAGACGAACGGCCAGCGGCGCATGGCGCTGGAACATCCATTTAATCGCTTTCAGCGGTACACCCGGCGCAGCCCAGGGCGCGGCATAGCCCGGAGAGATCTGCCCCGCATTCGCCGCGCTGGTCTCCAGCGCCGGGCCGGGTTCACGATCGATGACGGTAACATCATGTCCAGCCTGACTCAGATACCAGGCGCTGGTCACGCCAACGACGCCACTTCCCAGTATGACAACTCGCATAGCCACTCCGTTAACAGTAACAGTAAAAGAACAATCATCTAATTACATCTTGATAACCCAGATGAAAATATTATTCAACATATGGCTTTTTTATGGTGACACATCTCACATATAGCAGGCAGAGCAATGAACTCCCTGCTTTGGCATCTCATGCTGTGGGTTATTTTTATCCAGCAGAAAATATCGTGACCACCCCGTAATCTGGCGAGTCGACCAGCGGAAATCGCAAAGAAAATATTTCTTCACTGACACGGTTTTTAACCGGGTGTTCTATGCTTGAAATGAGGTGCTCCACACAGAGAGTGCCGCCAACAATGAGGGTGCGCGAATGGCTACGATTGATTCCATGAACAAGGACACCACACGCTTGAGCGATGGACCCGACTGGACGTTTGATCTGCTGGATGTCTATCTGGCGGAAATAGACCGGGTGGCGAAACTCTACAGACTGGATACCTACCCGCACCAGATTGAGGTCATCACCTCCGAGCAGATGATGGATGCATATTCCAGCGTCGGAATGCCGATTAACTATCCTCACTGGTCGTTTGGTAAAAAATTCATCGAGACCGAACGACTGTACAAGCACGGTCAGCAAGGGCTGGCCTATGAGATTGTGATCAACTCCAACCCGTGTATTGCATACCTGATGGAGGAGAACACCATTACCATGCAGGCGCTGGTGATGGCGCACGCCTGTTACGGACATAACTCCTTCTTCAAAAATAACTATCTGTTCCGCAGCTGGACTGATGCCAGCTCCATTGTTGATTACCTGATCTTCGCGCGTAATTACATCACTCAGTGCGAAGAGCGATACGGCGTGGACGAGGTTGAGCGATTGCTCGACTCCTGCCACGCGCTGATGAACTACGGCGTTGATCGCTATAAACGCCCGCAGAAAATCTCCCTCCAGGAGGAGAAGGCCCGCCAGCAGAGTCGTGAAGAGTATCTGCAAAGCCAGGTGAACATGCTGTGGCGTACCCTGCCGAAAAAAGAGGAAGAGAAGACGATTGCCGAAGCGCGGCGCTATCCCTCAGAACCGCAGGAAAATCTGCTCTACTTTATGGAAAAAAATGCCCCGCTGCTGGAGTCATGGCAACGCGAGATCCTGCGCATCGTGCGCAAAGTCAGTCAGTATTTTTATCCGCAAAAACAGACGCAGGTGATGAACGAGGGCTGGGCCACGTTCTGGCATTACACCATCCTGAACCACCTGTATGACGAGGGGAAAGTCACCGAACGTTTTATGCTGGAGTTTTTACACAGCCATACCAATGTGGTATTCCAGCCGCCTTATAACAGCCCGTGGTACAGCGGCATAAACCCTTACGCACTGGGTTTCGCTATGTTCCAGGACATCAAGCGCATCTGCCAGTCGCCGACGGAAGAAGATAAGTACTGGTTCCCGGATATCGCCGGTTCCGACTGGCTGGAAACGCTGCATTTTGCCATGCGCGACTTCAAAGATGAGAGCTTCATCAGCCAGTTCCTGTCGCCGAAGGTGATGCGCGATTTTCGCCTCTTTACGGTGCTGGATGACGATCGGCATAACTATCTGGAAATCTCTGCCATTCATAACGAAGAAGGCTACCGCGAAATCCGCAACCGCCTCTCGTCGCAATATAATCTGAGCAACGTAGAGCCGAATATTCAGGTCTGGAACGTGGATCTGCGGGGCGATCGTTCCCTCACCCTGCGCTATATTCCGCATAATCGCGCGCCGCTGGATAAAGGCCGCAAAGAGGTGCTCAAGCATGTGCATCGGCTGTGGGGATTTGATGTGTTGCTGGAACAGCAAAACGAGGACGGAAGCGTGGAACTGCTGGAGCGCTGCCCCCCCAGAATGAACAGCCTGTAAACAAAAACCCCCTCATCGTGAGGGGGTTCGTTTTTAGCGGCCCTGAATGGCTAAATCGCCAGGCAGGTTTTTCTGCATCCGGTGCCAAATCTCGCCGCTGTCGTGACCGTAACGACGCACCGTTTCGTACACCTGATCGTGCGCGCCCTGCAGGCACAGTTGCGACAGCTTATGGTAGAAACCCAGCGCCAGGCTGCGCGCTTCCGGATTGGCAAAATAGTGACGACCAATGCGGGTATACAACCCTTTCATGCCGTTCAGGATCAGACCATAAATCGGGTTGCCGGAGGCAAATGCCAGACCACGGAAAATGTTGTAATCGAGATCGGCAAACGCATCGGCGTGATCGGCCACTTCCTGCGCGGTCGCCAGCACTTCCTGCGCTTTGTCAGGATGCTGACGAAACGCGGTACGAATGAAGATGGTGGAGATGTTGGTCCGCACCGACAGCAGATTGTCGATCAACTGCGGGACGCTTTCGTGATCGAGACGCGCCAGCGTTTCAAGAATATTCAGTCCGGAGGTTTCCCAGAAATTATTCACCTTCGTCGGTTTGCCATGCTGAATGGTCAACCAACCGTCTCGCGCCAGGCGCTGCAGCACTTCACGTAAAGTGGTACGTGTCACCCCAATCAGTTCGGAGAGTTCTCGTTCTGCAGGCAAGATAGTGCCAGGAGGGAAGCGGTTATTCCAGATACTTTCAATGATGTACTCTTCCGCGAAACCCGCCGGGCTCTGCGCCTTAATGACCATAGTGAGATTTCCATTACACAGCAAAACATAGTTACACTCATCATACCAGACGGGTTACATGCCCGATAGGAGACACAACGAAGAAAAAGTGGATCAAGGCTTCATTTTCTTGATAACGCTGGCTGTCTGGGGTGAAAGGCTTGCCTGTATTCAGACTGACCGTTACTCTTTGTCGCTAACCATAAAAACATCATTTCAATAAATAAGGTAAGGGAAACCATAATGGAACTCTCATGGGGCCGCGCGCTCTGGCGCAACTTTTTAGGCCAGTCGCCAGACTGGTACAAGCTTGCGCTACTGATCTTCCTGATAGTTAATCCACTGATTTTCATCATCAACCCGTTTGTTGCGGGCTGGTTGTTGGTGGCGGAATTCATCTTCACGCTGGCGATGGCGCTGAAGTGTTATCCACTGCTACCGGGCGGTTTGTTAGCCATTGAAGCAGTTATCATCGGGATGACCAGCGCCGCGCATGTTCGCGAAGAGGTGGCAAACAATCTGGAAGTTTTACTGCTGCTGATGTTCATGGTCGCGGGCATCTATTTTATGAAGCAGCTGTTGCTGTTTATTTTTACCCGGCTGCTGCTGAGCATTCGTTCTAAAATGCTGCTGTCGCTGGCGTTTTGTGTGGCGGCGGCCTTCCTTTCCGCCTTCCTTGACGCACTGACCGTGGTAGCGGTAGTGATCAGCGTCGCCGTCGGGTTCTACGGCATTTATCACCGCGTGGCCTCTTCCCGCGGTGATGATAGCGACATCCTGGATGACAGTCACATTGATCAACACTACAAAACAGTGCTTGAGCAATTCCGCGGCTTTTTGCGCAGTCTGATGATGCATGCCGGGGTGGGTACCGCTCTGGGCGGCGTGATGACGATGGTGGGCGAGCCGCAGAACCTGATCATCGCCAAAGCCGCTGGCTGGCACTTTGGCGACTTCTTCCTGCGGATGTCGCCTGTTACCGTTCCGGTACTGATTTGCGGCCTGCTCACCTGTGTACTGGTTGAGAAACTGCGCTGGTTTGGCTATGGCGAAACACTGCCGGAAAAAGTGCGTGACGTCTTGCAGCAGTTTGACGATCAGAGCCGCCATCAGCGTTCACGTCAGGACAGAGTAAAACTGATTGTGCAGGCGATTATCGGCGTCTGGCTGGTGATTGCCCTGGCGCTGCATCTGGCGGAAGTGGGACTGATTGGCCTCTCCGTGATTATCCTCGCAACGTCGCTGACCGGCGTGACGGATGAACATGCCATTGGCAAGGCGTTCACCGAATCTCTGCCATTCACCGCGCTGCTGACGGTCTTTTTCTCCATTGTCGCGGTGATTATCGACCAGCATCTCTTTTCGCCGATTATTCAGTACGTATTGCAAGCCTCAGAGCACGCGCAACTGACGCTGTTCTATCTCTTCAACGGCCTGCTCTCGTCGATCTCGGATAATGTTTTCGTCGGTACTATCTACATTAACGAGGCCAAAGCGGCCATGGAAAGTGGTGCGATCTCCCTGCAGCAATACGAGCTGTTAGCCGTTGCGATCAACACCGGGACAAACCTGCCATCCGTGGCGACGCCGAACGGTCAGGCGGCATTCCTGTTCCTGCTCACCTCCGCACTGGCACCGCTGATTCGCCTCTCCTATGGTCGGATGGTCTGGATGGCGCTGCCCTATACCATCGTGCTGACGCTGGTCGGCCTGCTGTGCGTCGAGTTTACCCTGACGCCAATGACCGAGTGGATGATGCAAACCGGTTGGTTAGCTACACTTTCATAACAACTAACCGGGCATTTCACTGCCCGGTTTGCCTTTTTGCGTGATATTTCTCCAATTACACAATATTTGAGTTTCTCCTGGTGGCGCGGTAATCGAATTGGTTTACACTGCCGTGTCTACGCATGTTGCAGGGAAATTATTATGTTGCGATATTTGAACCAGTGCTCACGGGGTCGGGGCGCGTGGTTATTGATGGCTTTTACTGCCTTAGCGCTTGAACTGGTCGCGCTGTGGTTTCAGCACGTTATGCTGCTTAAGCCGTGCGTACTGTGCATCTACGAACGCTGTGCGCTGTTTGGCGTCATGGGGGCCGGTCTGGTTGGGGCTATTGCGCCTAAAACACCGTTGCGCTATGTGGCGTTGATTATCTGGATCTACAGTGCCTGGCGTGGGGTTCAACTGACATGGGAACATACCATGATTCAGTTACACCCTTCCCCGTTCATGACCTGTGATTTCATGGCTCGCTTCCCTGCCTGGTTGCCACTGGACAAATGGTTACCACAGGTGTTTGTCGCCTCTGGTGATTGCGCCGAGCGTCAGTGGGAATTTTTATCTCTGGAAATGCCGCAATGGCTATTAGGCATTTTCGTTGCCTATCTGGTCGTCGCGGTTCTGGTGCTGATTGCTCAGCCGCTTAAACCGAAAAGACGCGATCTGTTCGGTCGTTAATCTCAGACGCTCCCAACCGGGAGCGTGAGAGCGATGACTTATTTCATCCCGATACCGGACAAGCAAAGATCACCTCATTAAAAACCAGGAAAATCAATTCATTGATTTTCAGCTGATAACCACAAAGAAGGAAAAACCACGTTTTTTCCTTATTTGTCAGCAGTCTGACGCTCCCAACCGGGAGCGTTTTTTTTGTCGTTAGCCTGAAATCAGACCGGGCGGTTTAGTCCCCCCATGACGGTTTGTTGAGAATATGGTCCTGCCAGTCATGGACTTCTGACTCTCTTACCGCAATGTGACGCACCGAAATTCGCTCGCCGTGCATTGCCGCTTTCGACCCCGTCAGCAGCGGGTGCCATTCAGGCAGTCCTTTCCCTTCCGCCAGCAGACGATAGGCGCAGGTCATCGGCAACCATTCAAAGGTGGGCAGGTTATCACGCGTTAGCTTGATACAGTCAGGCTCGTACTCGAACCGACGTTCGTAATTGCGACACTGGCAGGTTTTGATGTTGAGCTGGCGGCAGGCGACGTTGGTGAAATAAATCTCGTCGGTATCCTCGTCCATCAGCTTATGCAGGCAGCACTGACCGCAGCCATCACATAACGACTCCCATTCGGCATCGGTCATTTCATCCAGGGTTTTACGTTGCCAGAAAGGTAAATCGCTCATCAGGGTATCCGCCATTGCTATAAAGCTGCACCTTATAACCAGTCTGGCACGTTGATGCAAGTTTTGCCGCCTAAAAAGGCGGCAAGCAGGCGTTACAGGACACGGGTTGTAAGGGAGTGACCGTTAAAATTGACCACCAGCTCGTCGCCGCTGGCGAGCGGTCCGACGCCTTCCGGGGTGCCGGTCAGCACGACGTCACCCGCTTTGAGGGTAAAGAATTTGCTCATATAGGCGATTAAGGGGACGATTTTATGGATCATATCCGCCGTTGTACCCTGCTGGCGAACCTCGCCATTGACCGTCAGACCCAGCGGCGTCGCCTGCGGATCGCCGTTAAATTCTGCGACCGGAATGAATCCGGATAACGGGCATGAATTATCGAATCCTTTTGCCTTCTCCCAGGGCTGCCCGGCTTTCTTCATTTTGCCCTGGATATCACGCAGCGTCAGATCGAGCGCCACGCCATATCCAGCGATAGCCTTACGAACATGCTCTTCGGTCGCCTGACGCAGCGTCGCGCCGATCAATACCGCCAGTTCGACTTCATGGTGCACCGAGCCCATATCCGTCGGAATGACCAGCGGCTGGCGCAAATCGCACAGGGCGGTTTCCGGCTTGATAAACAGCACCGGCTCATCCGGCGTGACGCTGCCCATTTCCTTGATGTGGTTGGCGTAGTTGCTCCCCACGCACACCACTTTGCTTACCGGGTAATCAAGCAGCGCACCCTGCCAGTTATGATGTTGATACATTCATTTTCCCCTAATTTGTCATCGTTGACTTCAGGAATGGCACCGACAGGTATGACGCCGGGTACCGTTTATTTATCGGTTTCTGGATTGTTTTGTGAGGCGTTGAAACGATGTTGCTTCAATAAATCTTCGGGCGGCGGAGGCAGTTGTAAATAATATCCCTGCTCCGTTAAGGCTTGTTTTACTTTATCCAGCGAGGCGTTGACTAACTTTTTGCTACCATCTAACGGCAATATCATTGCCAGCTGTGGTTGACCAAATCCTTTCATCAGTTCTTCAGGCACACGTGAGAAATCGTCTTTTTTTTCGACATACAAATAGGTCTGGTCACGCTGAGCACTTCTGTAGATCACACAAAACATACATTTTACTCTGAATTAAACGGATGGCGACTTGCCTCAATATAATAGTGACTATAACATGCCTTCTGGACTTCGGAATATCACTCCACATCGGGGATGATAAATAGCAAATTGAGTAAGGCCAGGATGTCAAACACGCCCATCGAACTTAAAGGCAGTAGCTTCACCTTATCAGTGGTTCATTTACATGAAGCAGAACCCGAGGTTATTCGTCAGGCGTTAGAAGACAAAATCGCTCAGGCTCCTGCTTTTTTAAAACATGCTCCTGTGGTAGTGAATGTCAGTAGCCTTGATGCGCCGGTAAACTGGCCGCAGTTGCAGAAGGTGGTGGCGTCGACGGGATTGCGTATTGTTGGCGTCAGCGGTTGTAAAGATGCCCGGCTCAAAGCTGAAATCGACAAAATGGGCCTTCCTTTACTCACTGAAGGTAAAGAGAAAATGGCGCGTTCCGCTCCGGCTGAACCCATTGCTCCCGCCGTTGTAGTGCAAAACGCTACTCCCGTCACAAAAACGCGATTTATTGATATACCCGTTCGTTCCGGTCAACGCATTTATGCACCACAATGTGATCTGATTGTTACAAGTCACGTCAGTGCTGGCGCTGAGCTGATCGCCGATGGCAATATTCATGTCTATGGCATGATGAGAGGTCGCGCGCTGGCAGGGGCAAGTGGTGACCGGGATGCGCAAATTTTTTGTACCCATCTGACGGCAGAACTGGTGTCTATCGCAGGTGTTTACTGGCTGAGTGATAAAATCCCAGCAGAATTTTATGGCAAAGCGGCGCGTCTGCAGTTAGCAGATAACGCTTTGACAGTTCAACCGTTGAATTGATCCCTTTTTAACAAGGAATTTCTATGGCACGCATTATTGTAGTTACTTCGGGTAAAGGGGGCGTTGGCAAGACCACCTCCAGCGCGGCCATCGCTACTGGTTTGGCCCAGAAGGGAAAGAAAACTGTCGTTATTGATTTTGATATCGGCCTGCGTAACCTCGATCTGATTATGGGGTGTGAGCGTCGGGTTGTTTATGATTTCGTCAACGTCATTCAGGGTGATGCTTCACTCAATCAGGCGCTCATCAAGGACAAGCGCACTGAGAATCTCTTTATTCTTCCGGCCTCTCAGACGCGCGATAAAGACGCATTAACGCGTGAAGGCGTGGCAAAGGTTCTCGACGATCTGAAAGCAATGGATTTCGAGTTTATCGTTTGCGACTCCCCTGCGGGGATTGAAACCGGCGCGCTAATGGCGCTCTATTTCGCTGACGAAGCGATTATCACCACCAACCCGGAAGTCTCCTCGGTACGCGACTCTGACCGTATCCTGGGTATTCTGGCGTCTAAATCGCGCCGTGCCGAAAACGGTGAAGATCCGATTAAAGAACATCTGCTGTTGACGCGCTACAACCCAGGCCGTGTTAACCGTGGCGACATGCTCAGTATGGAAGATGTGCTGGAGATCCTGCGCATTAAACTCGTCGGAGTTATCCCGGAAGATCAGTCTGTTCTGCGCGCCTCTAACCAGGGCGAACCGGTCATTCTGGACATCAATGCAGACGCAGGTAAAGCGTATGCCGATACGGTAGACCGTCTGTTGGGAGAAGAACGTCCTTTCCGCTTCATTGACGAAGAGAAGAAAGGTTTCCTCAAACGCCTGTTCGGAGGATAAGTTATGGCATTACTGGATTTTTTTCTCTCGCGGAAAAAGAGTACAGCGAACATCGCGAAAGAGCGATTGCAGATTATCGTTGCTGAGCGTCGTCGTAGTGACGCTGAACCGCATTATTTACCGCAGTTGCGTAAAGATATTCTTGAGGTCATTTGTAAGTATGTACAAATTGATCCGGAAATGGTCACCGTTCAGCTTGAACAAAAGGACGGCGATATTTCCATTCTCGAACTTAACGTTACATTGCCGGAAGCTGAAGAGTTGAAATAAACGCTCTACTCAGATAATTCCTGGTAAAAAAAGGCAGAGCAATCTGCCTTTTTTATTATCAGCCATTTTTCTGTTGCGACAATCACGATGCCTGAAATATGGCATCACTTATCCACGAGCGATAACTGTTCAGCTATTTTTGCTTTTGCATAGCTGACAAAGCGCGAGACGGCCGGCATTATCTCTGTCCAGTCAACGCTTACCTGTCCCAGATAGTCGAGCCGCGCGGTCGCAAGTAGAGAAGCGTGCTCGTCCGGGAGATAAGGCATTAACCAGTCTGCCGCGCTGTCTTTCGCAGTAAAACCGCCTGTCGCCACGCTGTACCAGATGCGCGCCAGGGTCAACACGATATTGCGCTCGTCGCCCTGTAAATCACCGTTGTCCTGCCAGAGCGTCAGCGTCTGACGGAACGTCTCCCGAATGTCGTTTTCCGGGACCGGCTCAAAAAGCAAATCCGCACGCTCGCCGGTTAAAGCCATGCTGGCACTACGCGCCTGAGTCAATAAAATCGCCAGATCGCTATCCTGCTGTGCGGGTTCATACTTCCCGGCGTGAATATCCTCGCGCAACCACTCGCCAAACTGCATTTCCCGTCGGGGAGGAAAACGCCAGGGCACCACATCGGTATGCACCACAACCGTCACCTCAAGCGCCCGCCAGAGCGTCGACGTACCAGGCCAGGCTGACACCGACAGGAGTTCCTGCATCAGCGCTTCTCGCTGTGCCGTCGTCAGCGGCACACGCGTGGTGACCAGCAAATCAATGTCGCTGTGAGGTTTTAACCCACCTTCAACGGCAGATCCGTACAGGTGAATGGCCAACAGATCCTCTTCAAAGATCCGTTCAATAATGGTCGTCGCCTTTTCCAGTTGTTTCCGAAGGGTATCCGGAATCTTCAATGTCATCACCTCACCGTCATCATGTCAGGTGCCACCTTAGCGCGGCAGGAAGCCCGCTGACAAGCAACGGGCTGAGACTGAATTTAGTGGTGCAGCATTTCGTCCACCACGGCCTGCGCCTTGAGTTGATAAGGATAGTAGGTTGGCCAGTTATCCATCTCTTCCAGTAGCGCCTGCTGTGAGGTATTGCCCATAAAAATATGGAAGTGGCTCGACGCCCGCGGCGCAATAATATGATCGCTGAACTGCACAAACTTCGGCGCTTTACTGTTTGCGTCTTTGCATTCAAACAGATAACGCACCCCTTTTTTACCTGAGGTGTAGGTCAGGATCTTGTACCCGGCATAGTCATACTGGCAGGAGGTCACCTGCTTACCGGTATGAAACTCCATCACGCCATTTTCGATACCAATGGTGTCGACTTCCGTCGCATAGCCTTTCCGGTAATAGGCTTTCACCTCTTCCGCCGTTTTCCCCTTATCCTTTGCCGCCTTCTGTTTGAAAACCGGATCCAGCTCACCGCTGACCAGATAAGGATAAACGGATTGCCACATGCCATCCCAGTCGGTAAGCGCCCTGTCCTTAACATTGCTATCCGCAAATTCGCCTTCCGCTGCTTTCTGTTCCATCTCCGTCAACGGCACACCATGCGCGTGATCGCCATGGGCGAAGGCATAACTGCTGAACCACAACATTCCCAGAGAAACAGATAATTTTTTCCAATGAATTGCCAACGTCGTACCCTCAATCAAATGAACAAGATGAAATGTTATATTATAACAATACAATTTTTTCAACATTGTTGCGCGTAAATGAAGGAAACTTGATCTGGTCACTTTTTATGCAAAAACCAGATTCGATATACTAAAACCGGAGACAAAAAACAGGAGGTAATGACTATGTATCGTTCTGTTCTGGTGCCCATTGATATCTCAGAAGCCGATCTCACCCGGCAGCTTATTCCTCAGGTCAAAATCCACGCCAAAACGGCAAAAGTCCATTTTCTGTCAGTCATTCCCTCAGTCCCCTTTTATGCATCCCTGGGGCTCGCCTACTCTGGCGAACTCCCGGATAAAAATGGACTGCAGACGAAGGCATTACAAAAACTCAACGAGATTGTGAAGCAATTCGATATCCCTGAAGGACGGGTACAGACGCATGTCGTATACGGCCCCCCGAAGGATCAGATCCTGAAGCTGGCGGATACCGTCAGTGCTGACCTGGTGATCATCGCGTCACACCAGCCCGGTATTTCAACATATCTGTTAGGTTCTACCGCCGCCGCCGTTGTGCGTCACGCGCACTGTCCGGTGCTGGTCGTTCGCTGAGCCGCAAACGGGAGCCTGCTGGCTCCCGTTTATGCCATTTTCACGATCCAGTCGCGGAAGATTTCCATCGCGGGCGTCATCGGTTTCGACTTCAGATGGGTGAGCCAGTAACCGCCCATTTGGATCTCAATGTCAAAGGGGCGAACGAGTTGTCCGGCCGCCAGTTCTCTGGCAAACATCACTGCCGGAACCAGTGCCGCACCGCCGGTATGGATAACCGTTTCAACCATCAGACGTGAGGAGTCAAAAACAGCACCATTGATCCGCTCTGCCGTCACGCCTGCTGCAGCAAACCAGTTATCCCACTCATCTACCCGATATGAACGCAGAAGATTCTCTTGCAAGAGATCGGCTGGCCGCCTGAGTCGTTGGGCCGTTTCTGGCGTACACAGGACAGTCAGCGGAGCCTCAAACAGCATTTCGTTATGGGTGGCGGGCCACAAGCCATTGCCAAAGCGGATGGCAAAATCCAGTCCCTCAGCCGCCAGATTCACAACGTTATTATTTGTACGCAGGCGTAACTCAACGAACGGATGCGCCTGCCGGAATTGTTCAATGCGCGGCAGTAACCAGCCAACGGCAAAGGTACCGACAGCAGCAACCGTGAGCACTTCACGATATTCCCCACCCTCAAACTGACGAAAAATGGTGTCGATTTGACCAAAGGCGTCGGTCAGGACGGCAAACAGTGCCTGCGCCTCATCCGTCATCTCCAGCCCTCTGGGCAGACGTTTAAACAGCACTCTGTTCAGGCGATCTTCCAGGATACGTACCTGCTGGCTGACGGCGGCCTGCGTGACACAAAGTTCCAGCGCCGCACGAGTAAAACTCAAATGGCGAGCCGAAGCCTCAAAGGCCCGTAGGGCATTAAGCGGAAGATTAGAGCGCATAATAAAGACTCATAAGATTTTCTTTATCCCAGGGTAAATTCTTCTCGCTTGTTAAGCAAGCGCAGAGAGCGGATAGTTCTGGCATCGCAAACACATCATGCGCCTTTAATTCTCTTTCTTCTTTTGTCTGTTTGAGCGGAAAAATAAAGTGCGTGCATTGATCAATTTACTGATTATCAAGGGTGTTATTTATGTTTAAAAAACGAGGTCGTCAGACGGTACTTATTGCCGCCGTGCTCGCTTTCTTTACTGCCAGTTCACCGCTTTTGGCTCGCACGCAGGGGGAGCCCACACAGGTCCAACAAAAGCTGGCAGCATTAGAAAAACAATCGGGTGGCCGACTGGGCGTTGCGCTGATTAATACCGCCGATCGTTCGCAAATTCTTTATCGCGGTGATGAGCGCTTTGCCATGTGCAGTACCAGTAAGACGATGGTCGCTGCCGCGGTATTAAAACAGAGTGAAACTCAGCACGATATTTTGCAGCAGAAAATGGTTATCAAAAAAGCCGATCTGACGAACTGGAATCCGGTGACGGAAAAATATGTCGATAAAGAGATGACATTAGCGGAGCTAAGCGCTGCCACGCTGCAATACAGCGATAATACGGCAATGAATAAATTACTTGAGCACCTGGGCGGTACCAGTAACGTCACGGCTTTTGCCCGCTCAATTGGCGACACGACGTTTCGTCTGGACCGGAAAGAACCCGAGCTGAACACCGCCATCCCTGGCGATGAGCGCGACACGACCTCGCCGCTGGCGATGGCGAAAAGCCTGCACAAACTGACGCTGAGCGATGCGCTGGCTGGCGCACAGCGTGCACAGCTTGTCGAATGGTTGAAAGGCAATACGACCGGCGGTCAGAGCATTCGTGCCGGACTCCCTGAAGGGTGGGTGGTTGGCGATAAAACCGGAGGCGGTGATTACGGCACAACCAATGATATCGCGGTGATCTGGCCTGAAGATCGTGCGCCGCTGATCCTCGTCACCTACTTTACACAGCCACAGCAGGATGCCAAAGGGCGTAAAGATATTCTGGCCGCCGCTGCAAAGATTGTGACGGAAGGGCTTTAAGCCCGGCGGGTAAGCAAAGAAAGCAAAAAGGCCCAGACAGATGTCTGGGCCTTCAAATTTGGGCCGCCATCGAGGCCTCGAACCCCGTTCCCTACAACAAAAGTCGTTCGCTCTTCCAGATGAGCTAATGGCGGTCTGCCGGTTTTTATTTCCGATTGAGAATCTACTCATTATCAGAACCGGGCGAGATAATACATAACTCAAATTACCCCTGCAATAGATGTGGATGACTTTCCCTTATTATTACCGTTCGTTTGCTCATTATTCATGCTGAGCAATGTATAAGAGATGATATATCGCACACTGGCGAATTCACCCAGACTGGCGCGCATAAAGGTAGGCTGTCGCCCGGGACACCCCTAAATGCTGTGCCACCGTATCCATGGATTTACGCACATTCAGCAATCCCTCTTTGCGTAACTGTTGGATCAGAACCTTTCTGTCTTCCGTTTTAAGCGCGCGCGCCGTGGTGGCGCGTTTCGCGGCAAAGTCATCGATGCGCTGGCGAATGACTTCAGTGCTCCCGGGGTCAAGATGTTCACGCACCGGTGAACTCTCTGTTTCGGTAAAACGCGCCAGCGCGCTTTGCATCCCCCGAAAAAGCGTCATATCGACATTAAGGCATAATGCGGCGACGTAATTACCCTTTTCATCCTTAATGCCAATAGACGTACTCTTTACCGGACGGCCATCAGCAAACTGATTGCCGTAGTTCGCAATAATTTCAGGAAAATCCGGAGAGGCAATCCTTGCCAGCCCGAGTTCCGTCGCCGGTTGTCCCGCCTCACGACCGGATAAATTATTATGTATCGACATAATCGCATGCTCAGGATCCTTGAGGTCATGAACAACCACTTCGCAAAAAGGAGAAAACGTTTCGCTTAATCCCTTCGCGATAGTGTCAAGTTGGCTGAGAAGCGAATTCTCGTCGTTTTTTGGCATGCCGGTCTCCCACAGTGATGCCCGTTGTCATTATTGCTATCCGTTTACAGCCTCACGAAACGGATTTCCCGGCCAGAAACTCACCGTAGCGCGCGATATCCACATTGCCGCCGCTGATGATAATGCCGACTTTTTTCCCGCTGAGTTCTGCTTTTCTCGCCCTTGCCGCTGCAAAGCCAAGACAGCCCGTGGGTTCTGCGACGATTTTCATACGCTCGGCCATAAACCTCATCGAAGCAATTAATTCATCGTCTGAAACGGTCAGAATATCATTGACGTATTTTTGAATCAGAGGGAACGTATAGTGTCCCAGATGTTGCGTCTGTGCACCATCAGCAATCGTTTTTGGCGTATCGATGTGAACGATTTTTCCGCTTCGAAAAGACTGCTGCCCGTCGTTACCGGCTTCAGGCTCCACGCCATAAATTATGCAATCTGGCGAGAGTTGCCGGGCGGCCAGTGCTGAACCTGAAAGTAAACCACCGCCCCCCAGACAGACAAAAAGAACATCCAGCGGGCCAACCTCTTCAATTAACTCTTTGGTGGCCGTGCCCTGACCGGCGATAACATGCGGATGATCGTAGGGAGGGATGAGCGTCAGCCCCTGTTTCTCAGCCAGTTCACGGCCAATCTGTTCACGATCTTCCGTATAGCGATCGTACATAACAACATTGCCACCATACCCTTTGGTTGCCGCTACTTTCGCGGCTGGCGCATCATGAGGCATGATGATTGTCGCCGGAATACCCAGCAATTTAGCTGACAGCGCTATCGCCTGAGCATGGTTTCCGGAAGAAAATGTCACCACGCCAGCAGCACGTTGTTCCGGCGTAAACTGGCGTAATGCATTCATCGCCCCACGAAACTTAAAGGCTCCCATACGCTGTAGGTTTTCACATTTAAAGAAAACGTCAGCGCCAAATTCCGCATTGACGGTCCGGGAGGTCATCACCGGCGTCTTGTTTGCATATCCTTCAATACGCCCTGCGGCGGCGGCAACCTCAGCATATTCCGGGAGTGTAATCTCAACCATTTTTTCACCTGTATAGCGTTAAGCGTCGGGCTTATTGCGCCAGCGCGAGTGCTTCTACTTCTAAGGCAGAACCATAATGCAGTTCTGCCACCCCAGCAACGACACGAGATGGACGGAAATCGCCAATCCATTCGGCGTAAATGTCGTTAAACGTCGGCCATTGGTTGATATCTGTCACATAGACACGTACGGAAACCAGATGCTGACGGGAGACACCGGCCCCCTTCAGACAGGCATCGACATTTTCCAGTACTTGTCTGGTCTGTTCCTCAAAAGACGCCCCCGCCTTTTTCTCACCATGCGGGGTGATTGGCAGTTGCCCTGAGATAAAAACAAATCCTCCTGCTGTCACGCTCGCCGAGTAGTGTCCAGCGGGAGGAAGCCCATGGGACGTTGTGTTCAATCTGATATCCGGGTGCATGTGCATCTCTCCTGCGTTCCATCAATAATACATAATGTATTAATTTATACTTTTTGTATAAATCGTTTATACATCACATTGCGCTGTGCGACTACCCCTTGTTTTGACGTCCGCCGTTTCCGCTCCTCGCTTATGCGACAGAGATCACGGTTATGATTTGCGTCAGAAAATCAAAAGGTTCGATAATGGCCTCAATCGATATAGTGAATCCGAATGGGATGCGGAGTGATGAAATTAACCATACTGGTAGATAACAATACTTACATTGACAGGTATTTGACCGGAGAACCTGGCGTTTGCTATTACATTGAATGCTCAGGCTTAAAACTTCTTTTTGACGTTGGCTATTCTGATATTTTTTTAAAAAATGCACAGATCCTGGATATCGATCTTACGCACATTGATAAAATTGTATTATCACATGGACATAACGATCACACCTGGGGGTTAAACCATTTATTCCAGCATTACGACAGACTTCCATCATCTCCAGCAAAGAAAGTCGATATCATCGCCCACCCCGCCGCATTTACGCCTAAATTTTATGAGTCGAAACCCATTGGGATGAACCATAATGCCCTTTGTTTTGATTACTTCTTTAATATCGTCAGTTCCACACAACCCCTGAAATTATCCGAAGACATCACTTTTTTAGGGCAAATCCCCCGCCTTAACCATTTTGAAGCGCAAAATCCGGTAGGCCACACACATAATCATGATGGTGAGTTAACGGCTGATTACGTGATTGATGATAGTGCAATGGCAATTAAGACAAAGGATGGACTGGTGATTGTCACCGGATGTTCCCACGCCGGGATTTGTAATATTATTGAGCACGCAAAATCAGTCACTGGAGAATCGAAAATTGCTTCCGTTATAGGCGGCTTTCATCTCCTTAATGCTGATGAATCCTTACTCTCGGAAACCGGGAAATATCTTAGCGCATTGTCGGCTACTACGCTTTATCCCAGCCATTGCACCGATCTTGCCGCAAAAATCCATCTGTCCCGTTATGTGGATCTCAAAGAAACGGGCGTGGGACTCACGCTGACTTTCCCCATGTAGGAGCAGATTATATGAAGGGAGACCGTGTTTTCTGTCTCCCGATGATTCATACCTGCAGCGACGATCACCTGACCACCAGCAGATCGGAAAAACGCGTGGTGTAGCGCGGAGAAAGCATCTGCCGTCTCAACTGCCATGGTGGCTGAATCCCCTGCCCGGCAAAGTACAGCGTTCCCCTTCCCTGTTTGGTATTGAGCGTATCCAGAACTTCCATCAACTTCTCGCTGCCGGGACGCGGTGCGTTATCATCGAACAGATTGAGTTGCGCCACGCCCTGACTGAAAAAATCACCGAGCATGACTCCAGCCTTCTGATAACGATGCCCCTCTTTCCAGATAGCGTCCAGGCATCGCGTGGCTGCGCTGATGATGTCCCGGCTGTCCTGTGTCGGTGTCAGCAGTTTTACGGACGCGCTATTGCCGTACCAGGTTTCATTCGGCGCAAACGGCGACGTTTTCACAAATGTCGAAATGAACCGGCAATACTGATGCTCACTCCGGAGCTTCTCCGCCGCGCGCGTCGCATAAGCACAAATCGCCTGGCGCATCTGTTCGTATTCCGTAATGCGCTCGCCGAATGAGCGACTGAAAACAATCTCCTGCTTCGCGGGCGCAAACTCCTCAAGCGCCAGGCAAGGCTCACCGCGTAACTCTCGCACGGTTCTTTCCAGTACGACATTGAAGTGCTTGCGTATCACCGCGATGTGCGTATCCGCCAGATCGAGTACCGTTTTTATGCCCATCGCGGTCAGCTTTTTACTGATACGACGACCAACGCCCCACACCTCATCAACCGGCAGAGCCGCCATCAGTTTTCGCTGCCGTTCGAGATTCGACAGATCCACAACACCACCCGTCTGCTGCGGCCACTTCTTCGCCGCGTGGTTGGCCAGCTTGGCCAGCGTTTTTGTCTGTGCAATCCCCACGCCGAGCGTCAGATGTGTCCGCTTTAAGACCGTGTCGCGGATCTCTTTGCCAAAATCCGTGAGATCCCGACAGTTTCGGACTCCCGTCAAATCGCAAAAGGCCTCGTCGATACTGTAAATTTCAACGCGTGGTGATAGCGCTTCGAGCGTCGACATGACCCGATTGCTCATGTCACCGTAGAGTTCATAATTCGAACTGAAACACACCACCCCATGACGCCGGAACGCCTCTTTTTGCTTGAAATAGGGCGCTCCCATGACCACCCACGGTTTCGCTTCGGGACTACGGGAAATCACGCAACCATCGTTATTTGACAGCACAACAACCGGTTTGCCTTTCAGATCGGGCCGAAACACCGTCTCACAGGACGCATAAAATGAATTCACATCGCATAACGCAAACACGTCACACCCCACAATAACTGTATTTATATACAGTATTATTTAAGATATTTTTTAACTTGCAAGCAAAATTCTGGCGCTTTTTTAGTGGATTGTTCTGCCTGAAAACGTGGTCGGTTATCCACAGAAACGGTGCATAACCCTGTGGGTGAGTGACATGACGTTGTTAATCAGGTTTGTTCGCATGCCGTATCCCTACGTCAGCCGGATATCTCCGTTCCTCTCCGTAACAACGTAAACCGAAGTGGGTATGTCTGCTCACAAAACAGGCAGGTTAATGAGTAATTAACCTGCCTGCCATTGGGATACCACTTAAGGCCACCGGGGAATCACAAAGAAATCAGCCGTGTACGGTTTGCAACGTCAGGGGGACGAACAATACGCAGCAATAGTTAACTCACCGCCTTTACAATAAATGTCACGACGCCAAAAATCGCCAGGGCGTCCTCACTGCCGATGATGATGGGAGAATAGGCGCTGTTCATAGGGTTAAGCTGAACGGTAGGTCGCAACTGCAACCGCTTCACCGTGAATTCCCTCTCCACCGCCGCAATCACGATATCTCCGTGGCTGGCAGTACGTGAACTGTCCACCACCAGCAGATCGCCGTCGCCGATCCCCACATCGATCATCGAGTCGCCAGCAGCCCTGACGAAATAAGTCGAACTGGGATGCTGAACAAGTAATTTGTTGAGATCGATACTCTGCTCAACGTAATCGGCCGCCGGACTGGGGAATCCGCATGGAACCCGATCGCTGAAAAGTGGAAAGGTAATGACTTCATGCCATTCCGCAGGTCTGTACAACGTCATAATGCACACCTTTAATACTGTTTTTATATACAGTAATTTCAACTCCGACAGGGATCAAGTCATTGGCAAAACGCCGCTGCGCAAAGCGTCGCCACATTGTGCGTAAGCATTTATTGATCCTACAAATATACGGTTTGTAAATTTTTGCGCTGGGTGACGACGTCCGCCGTTTCAGGACGGGTATGAGGGAGCATTTCCGGAAAGCGAAAAAAAACCGGCGATGACAGCCGGTTTCCTCTCTGCATAGCGTGACTTACCAGCCGCAGACGTCGTGCTCATTTTCCGTATCGTAGGAACGCACGGTATTGACGAGATCTTTCACCACTTCAGCGGCGACGTCAGGCACCAGTAAAGTCATTGGCGCTTCGGTTTCGTAATCGACAGAGACGCCATTACTGTTGTTCGTCACAGTGACGGTATAGGTTGCTTTGCCCATGATTATTTCTTCCCGGTATGAATGACTTTTCGTTGATTCGCGCTTTCCATCAGTACCTCTGGCGCGACGAAAAAGTCGATATTGAAATAGGTGTCATCGCTCATCACTTCGATGTTGTGCCACTTTTCCGGTGGGAACACACCAAACTGGCCCGCTTCAATGATCATCACTGTTTCGGCTTCTGGACTGTGTTCATCCGCATATCCGAGATATTTGACCGCCCCCTGCATCACCGACAAACGGGGATAAACGCCCGGTCGGGTTCCTTTATCAAGGTGGCGTTCGAAAATTCCGGCAGGTGCCGTTTCTTTGTTCCAGAACGGCGTGGCACGTGTGTGAATATGATTTTGTGGAATCTGAAGCATGTCCTTCCCTCTTCCAGTCGGCAGGATGCGATTGTGAGTAAACCGCTGTTCCAGAAAGGTTACGCCTCATAACTGGCATTTTAAATACA
>NZ_CP070239.1:3395560-3436406 GCF_016906145.1 Citrobacter sp. MGH 55 | reverse complement strand
CAATAAAAAACCCGCCGGTGGCGGGCTCCATGGCTTACGACTGCAGGGTCGCCAGCCGTGCGGCGAAACCGACAAAAATCAGGCCAATCAGCGAATTCCCGACCTTCGCCAGCTTCTTTTTGGTACGAATGTACTGTGTGACAAAGGCGCCCGAGATAATCAGGAAGCTCAGGTAGCAGAAGCTCACCACTTCAAGCGTGATCGCTAAAATAAAGAATGACAGTCCCGCGTGCGGCGCATTCACATCAATAAACTGCACAAAAAAGGAGACGTAGAACAGAATGGCTTTTGGGTTCGTCAGGCTCAATACCAGCGCACGTTTAAAAATGGCGCCAAAGGGAACCGCGTCTTCAGTTGTCTCACCGCTTTTTGCTTTAAGCGTGGCATAGAGGATTTTTGCGCCCAGATAAAGCAGGTAAAAGGCACCGAGATAGCGGACGATATTAAACAGCACTGGCGTCGTTTTAATCAGCGTCGCCACCCCGGCATACGCCAGAAACATGAGCACCGCGTCACCAATAAATACCCCGCTTGCCGCAAGGTAACCGCCCTTCATTCCACGTCCGACGCTGTTTTTCAGCACAAATATCGTGTTCGGTCCCGGAACCAGGACAATAAAAATAGCCCCGACCAGATAAGTCCAATAATTCAGTACACCATACTCTGCAAACACGTTAACCTCTTCTTCCTGAAACCACTTTTTCGCTTAACTGCGAAACAATATGCTAACGGATGCACCAGTCCAAGGGAAGCGCTTATCCCCCGTTTTATTTCAGTGAGAATGCCGGATAGCGCTCGGCAAAATAGTGGCGTAAGAATTCCACCGTAATACGCACTTTGGCTGACGTCGCCAGTCGTGAAACATACACCGCCCAGATATTGGCCGGTTGGTAATACTCCGGCAGGACATGCACCAGATGACCGCTGGCAATGTTATCGCAGACATCCCACCAGGAGCGCAGCGCAATCCCCTGTCCGTCCAGACACCACTGATGCACAATCTCACCATGATTCGATGACAGCGGCCCGGTCACCTTAATGGCGTGCTCCCCCTCTTTATTCTGCAATTGCCAGATCCCAAAGGGATGGTCACGCTCTTTGATCACTAAGCAGGAACAGGTAGCAAGATCGGCAAGCTGTTTTGGCGTACCGTGCTGTGCCAGGAACGACGGCGATGCACAAAGGATTCGGTAGTTCGTTCCCAGCTTGCGGGCGATCAAATTTGGCGCAATGTCGTCGCCAATACGGATATCGAGATCGACACCTTCATTAGCCAAATCCACCAGCCGATCTTCCACATCAAAGCGCAACTCCAGTTGCGGATACTGTCTTGCCAGGGCGGACAGCGCAGGAGCCACCACCTGTCGACCAAAACCAAAGCTACTGATGATGCGCAGCATCCCTTGCGGAACCTGCCGGACATCAGAGAGTTCATCCATCATCTGATCGACATCATGCAGAATACGCTGCGCCCATTCATAGATGCGCTCACCCTCTTCCGTAATGGTGACGCGACGCGTGGTGCGGTGCAGCAGAACCACATTCAGGTTCTGTTCAAGCAGCGCAATGCGTTTGCTGACATAGGCGGGTGAGACCCCCAGTTCCTGGGCGACGGCAGCGAATCCCGCCCGACGGGCGACCAGCATAAAGACGCGTAAATCAGTCAGCAGAGGAGGATTATTCATGATCTGTGTTTTATGTTTCACCAGTTAGGGAGATTAACTGTGGATCAGTCAATTATAGGATAAGGAGGAAGTCAATTTTGCTACCCTACAAGTGAGAACTGGTATGAAAAAAACCTGTCGTATTGCCGCCATTGCTGGTGATGGCATCGGTAAGGAAGTGCTGCCAGAAGGCATTCGCGTTTTGCAGGCCGCCGCCAGACGTTGGGATCTGTCGCTCAGCGTTGAGACGTTCGAATGGGCCAGTTGCGATTATTACCTTGAGCACGGGAAAATGATGCCGGATGACTGGCGCGAACAGTTATCCTCCTTTGACGCGATTTACTTTGGCGCCGTCGGCTGGCCGGAGACGGTTCCGGACCATATTTCCCTGTGGGGGTCGCTGCTGAAATTCCGTCGGGAATTCGATCAGTATGTGAACCTGCGCCCGGTTCGCCTCTTCCCCGGCGTGCCCTGCCCGCTGGCCGGCAAGAAGCCTGGCGATATTGATTTCTACGTCGTGCGTGAAAACACTGAAGGGGAATACTCTTCACTGGGCGGACATATCAACCCAGGCACTGAGCATGAAGTGGTCATCCAGGAGTCCGTTTTCACCCGTCGGGGCGTGGATCGTATTCTGCGCTATGCGTTTGAATTAGCCCAAAGCCGCCCGCGTAAGACGCTGACGTCGGCGACCAAATCCAATGGTCTGGCAATCAGTATGCCGTTCTGGGATACACGCGTAGAAGCCATGGCGCAGCACTATCCCGATATCCGCTGGGACAAGCAGCACATTGATATTCTTTGCGCCCGTTTTGTGATGCAGCCGGAGCGCTTCGATGTGGTGGTCGCCTCGAATCTGTTTGGCGACATTCTTTCCGATCTCGGCCCGGCCTGTACCGGCACCATTGGCATTGCCCCCTCGGCTAACCTGAACCCTGAGCGTAACTTCCCCTCGTTGTTCGAACCGGTACATGGTTCCGCACCGGATATTTATGGCAAAAACCTCGCCAATCCGATTGCGACCATCTGGGCGGGGGCGATGATGCTGGATTTCCTCGGTGCAGGAGAAGCGAAGTACACCGCCGCGCATGACGGAATTCTGGCAGCGATTGAGCACGTCATTGCCACTGGCCCTAAAACGCCGGATCTGAAAGGCAGCGCATCGACGCAGCAGGTCGGTGATGCCATTTGTAAGGTGTTAGAGTCGTAAAACCATCGTGCCGGATGCCGCCAATGACATCCGGCAACAGCCGCTTATTGCGGGTATTCCTGCAGTAGCGTATTGAGCTTCGTCGCCATTAACGCCGCACGCCAGCCGGAAATGAGTTCAGGTTCCGTTGTCTGCGGCTTTAACTTCCAGTGCCAGTTGAGCAGTTGGTTGATCTGACGACGTGACGCCAGCAGCTCTGCGCTGACCTGATGTTCCGTACTCACTTCCGTCACCAGCGCCTTGATCGCCTTAAACGCTTTGCGATAGCCCGGCATATCCATCAGATTCAGCAGCGGTTCCGGCAGCGCCTCTTCCGGCAACGCCTGCGCTTTGGCAACCAGCGAGAGCAGCGTTTTGCCGTGGAAGCGAATTTCACTGCCAGAAAGCCCCAGGCTGTCGAGTTCGCCCATGCTGCCGGGCATATAGCGCGCCACAGACCACAGGTGCTCTTCGCGAACCACGAAGTTAACCGCCAGATCGCGTTCACGCGCTTTACGCAGACGCCAGTCGGCAAGCAGTTGCAGGCAGGCCAGTTGACGCGTGCGTAGCTGCCAGGCGTTGGTGATCTCGCGCCAGGCATCTTCCGGCGCCAGGATCTCCTGACGACGGGTCTGCATCAGACGACACTCATCCAGCGCCGCAGGCAACCAGCCCGCCGCCTCGGTTTCCGCCATCAGTTTCCCGGCAATCGGTAACAGATACCAGACGTCGGCTGCCGCGTATTCGCACTGGCGCTCAGTCAGTGGACGCGCCAGCCAGTCGGTACGTGACTCGCTCTTATCCAGCGCCACGCCGGTGTACTCTTCCACCATTGATGCAAAACCCCACGACAGGGGACGACCGCAAAATGCCGCCAGGATTTGGGTATCGATCAGCGGCTGCGGCAGTTCGCCAAACGCATTCAGAAAGACTTCCAGATCTTCACTGCCCGCGTGCAAAAACTTGGTGATGGCGGTATCGCGCAGAATCGCTTTCAGCGGCGACCAGTCGCTAATACCATGCGGATCAATCAGCGCGACATGTTCGCCGTCAAACAGCTGAATCAGGCCCAGTTGCGGATAATAGGTGCGGGTACGAACAAATTCGGTATCCAGGGCAATCGCAGGAAACGCACGGACCGCTTCGCACAGGGTCGCCAGCGCGTCGTCAGTGGTGATCATTTGGTAATTCAAATTGCATTCTCTTCGGTTTACGCCAAAAAAAACGCCGGATTCACCCGGCGTCAGATTGCTGACAAAGAAGAAAAAAGCGTGGTTTTTCCTTCTTTGTGGTTATCAGCCGAAAATCAATAAATTGATTTTCCTGGTTTTTAATAAGGTGATCTSKGCTTGTCCGGTATCGGCATAAGGTTTGCGATCACTCTCACGCCGGATTCACCCGGCGTTTGACGTGTTGCTTAACGCTCAGCCCTTATTGTCCACTTTGGCACGGGCTTCGTCACGCAATTCTCGACGTAAAATTTTGCCGACGTTTGATTTCGGCAGTTCATCGCGGAATTCAACCAGTTTCGGGACTTTATAGCCCGTGAGCTGACGGCGGCAGAAAGTGACCAGCGCCTCTTCGGTGAGTGAAGCCTCTTTTTTCACCACAAAAATCTTCACCGCTTCGCCGCTGCTGCCGGACGGAACACCGACGGCAGCCACTTCCAGCACGCCCGGATGCTGCATCACCACATCTTCGATCTCGTTCGGATAAACGTTAAAGCCGGAGACCAGAATCATATCTTTCTTACGATCGACAATGCGCAGGAAGCCTTCATCGTCCATGACTGCGATATCACCGGTGTGTAGCCAGCCGTCTTTGATGATTTCATCGGTCGCGTCCGGACGCTGCCAGTAGCCCAGCATCACCTGCGGCCCTTTCACGCACAGTTCACCCGGCTGATCCGGCGACACTTCGTTGTCGTCATCGTCCACCAGTTTGGCTTCGGTCGATGGCACTGGCAGGCCGATGCTGCCGCTGTGATAATCAATATCGTGCGGGTTAACGCTGACCAACGGCGCGCATTCGGTCAGGCCATACCCTTCAAGCAGATACTGTCCTGTCAGTTTTACCCAGCGTTCTGCCACCGCCTGTTGCACTGGCATGCCGCCACCCGCAGAAAGATGCAACGAAGAGAAATCCAGTTGCTGGAACTCTTTATTGTTCAGCAAGGCGTTAAACAAAGTGTTCACGCCGGTCATCGCGGTAAACGGATACTTCGCCAGCTCTTTAACCAGCCCCGGAATGTCGCGCGGGTTGGTGATCAGCAGGTTCTGCCCTCCCAGCTCGATAAACAGCAGGCAGTTCATGGTCAGGGCAAAAATGTGGTACAGCGGCAACGCGGTCACCACCAGTTCTTTACCCGGATGCAAAAGCGGTCCGTAAGTGGCTTTCACCTGCTCCAGGTTAGCCAGCATATTGCGGTGCGTCAGCATCGCCCCTTTCGCCACTCCGGTCGTTCCGCCGGTGTACTGTAAAAACGCCAGATCCTCAGAAACCACTTCCGGTTTAACATACTGCATACGGTACCCGGCGTGCAGCGCACTGCGAAAAGAGATCGCATCCGGCAGATGATATTTCGGCACCAGTCGTTTGATGTACTTCACTACGAAGTTCACCAGCGTGCCTTTAGCCGTGGAAAGCTGGTCGCCCATACGGGTCAGAATGACGTGCTTAACGCTGGTTTTATCAACCACTTTTTCCAGGGTATGGGCGAAGTTGGAGACAATCACAATCGCCGCCGCGCCGCTGTCGTTTAACTGATGCTCCAGTTCACGCGGGGTATAAAGCGGGTTGACGTTCACTACAATCATCCCGGCACGCAAAATGCCAAACAGCGCCACCGGATATTGCAGCAGGTTTGGCATCATCAGCGCGACGCGATCGCCCTTTTTCAGCCCCAGCCCCTGTTGCAGGTAAGCTGAGAAGGCGCGGCTACGCTCCTCCAGCTTGCGGAAGGTCATTACCTCCCCCATGTTCATAAACGCGGGCTGATCGGCATAACGCGCGACAGCATGTTCAAACAGTTCCACCAGGGATTGATAACGGTCAGGATTGATCTCCGCAGGCACATCTGCGGGGTAACGGTTTAACCAAACCTTCTTCACTGCATCACCTCTAAAATGAGTGTTCGTCGTCATCTCAACCCCAGATAATAAACAAGTCGTTAACATAATATTAACTCAGCGTACCAGTTTATTAATTACTCAACTGAAAGGTTGCGAAGCGCGTCACTATTTATTTTTGTTATGACGTTAATAAAACAGAAACAGCGGACCAGCCGCTGTTTCTTTTACTGATAATACAACGCGTTACTCTGTGACGATCGTTTGAACCTGTGCAGGACCAGGGTTGTACCATCCCCAACCGCCATAGCCATACGGCCAGCCTCTCCCGCCGTAGAACCACGGGTCGATCGGTTGTGGTGGCATCACCACCTGCTGAGCAAGCCGCCAGCGTTTGTAGCCCGTCACGTCCATGGTCATGAATTTGTACGGCGTGCTACCCACTTTACCTTCAACGGTACCCGTAATCGGCCCAACGACGGTCACCAGTTGCCCCCGGAAATCAACCGGGTCGAGGAAGCCATTCACATTGGCGTATATACGACCACGCGACGGTTCGCCCAGAATCGGCCGCGCCCCGCTATCGAGCGGAACAGTGGCAATTTCCAGACGGGTTTTTCCCTGCTGGTTTTGAATCTCCACCACTTTACCGCCAAAGCGCGCTTCCTGTCCGACATACAGCTGCGGGGCATTCATCACCCGCACCAGATCGTCCTGCGGCATGGGGCTGGAGCCCTTAATCGCCTCCGGAACCGTGACGCACCCGCTTAACATGAGGACGATGGCGCCCGCGAGCAGGCCTTTCACAACTTGTTTTTGAACCGCCATACTGCGACTCCTTTTCTCAAACGTCTAACCCGATGTTTTACGGGTCATACTACTGAGATTCACTCTTTTCCGGGAAGTTTCTTCCAGGCCACGTTGTTACGTAAATAAACCGGTTCCGCGTGTTCGACCGCCACGGTTTTACCGTCAGCCAACATCTGGCAGGCGATCGGCAGCATATCTTCCGCAGCAGGCAGCAGGACGTCACCGTCGCGCAGCGCCAGTCCGCTCTCTTTGCCAAGTTCAGGCCAGGCAGGCCAGCCCGTCCCGACAGTCACCCATTCGCCGGAAAGCTGTTGTAAGCGCTCGGTGACCTGCTCAGGCTTCAACACGGCCTCGGTTTCTTCACCGTGCCAGACGCCCTTTTCATCACGCTGATACTCGGCCCAGTAGACCTCGCCCATTCGCGCATCAATGGCCGCCAGAACGCGAGTCGCGCCGGTTTTACGCCATGCGCCCTGCGCCATCGTCGCCAGTGTGGAGACGCCGATCATCGGCAGGTCGGCACCTAACGCCAGCCCCTGGGCAATGCCAATTCCGATGCGCACGCCAGTAAAACTGCCCGGCCCGCGCCCGTAGGCCAGCGCATTGAGTTCAGTCAGAGAGGTGCCGTTAGCGGCAAGGATATCCTGCACCATCGGCAGGATGCGTTGAGTATGTTCTCGTGGGCAAAGCTCAAAATGAGCAGAGTGAGTACCGTCGTTCCACAGCGCCACAGAACAGGCTTCTGTGGCGGTATCGATAGCCAGAATTCGCATGAGTCTTCGTGCTTAGATCAATAAAATGGCCCGCATCTTACCATACTCCGTAACAAATTACTCGGAGGATGGTATTGCGAGGAATCGCACAGCACGGGCGATATCCCGGGTGCGCGGTGCCGGCGGCAGGCTGGCAAGAAACGTCGCGCCGTAAGGTCGCATCACCAGTCGATTGTCACAAATCACCAACACGCCACGGTCATCGGCATCACGGATCAAACGACCGACGCCCTGCTTCAGCGTAATCACCGCGTCGGGCAGTTGTACCTCATCAAACGGATCGCCGCCACGTAAACGGCAGTCTTCCATCCGCGCCTTCAGTAGCGGATCGTCTGGCGATGTAAACGGCAGTTTGTCGATGATCACCAGCGACAGCGTATCGCCGCGCACGTCCACCCCTTCCCAGAAGCTGCTGGTCGCCACCAGCAACGCGTTACCCGCGCTGACGAACTGTTGCAGCAGTTGGCCTTTGCTGGTTTCACCCTGCAACAGCACCGGAAGCGTCATGGTAGCGCGGAACTGCTCCGCCAGATCGCGCATCATCGCATGCGAGGTACAGAGCATAAAGCAGCGTCCGTTGTTCGCTTCGATGATCGGTCTTAACATTGCCGCCAGCTGTCGCGCCGCGCCCGGTTGATTGGTTTGTGGCAGATTACGCGGCACACAGAGCAGGGCCTGACGGGTGTAATCAAACGGACTCGGCAACAGCATTGATTCCGCTTCTTCAATCCCCAGACGCGCCGTAAAGTGATGCAGGTCATCATTCACCGACAGCGTTGCCGAGGTGAAAATCCAGCTTCCTGGCTTCTGCGCCATCACCTCTTTGAACTTGTCCGCCACCGTCAGCGGGGTCAGCGCGAGGGTAAAATTGCGCGAGGTACATTCGTACCAGTAGCTATAACCGGGCTGGTTGATCTCTTTCAACCGTTTGAGACGTGCGCGATACAACGTAGCGCGCTCAAACGCGGCATCAAGCAACGCCGAACGTCCAAGGGACAATTTCGCTACGTCGTAACACAGCTCCAGCGTATCATCGAGCAGTAAAAACGCGCGCTGCACCCGCTGATCGGCCAGCAGTTCACGCAGGTTGCCGCGATATCCCGGCTCACCCAGTTGCAAGCGGAAATCCTGCGCGCTTTGCGCCAGACGGTCGGCGCATTTCTGTAACTGCTGGGTGTCTTTCAGCTCGGTACGATAGGCAATGGTGATGTCCTTCGCCAAATCCATTAGCTGACGACTGGAGAGCGACTGGCCAAAATACTGGCTGGCGATGTCCGGTAGCTGATGAGCTTCATCGAAAATCATCACCTCCGCCTCCGGGATCAGCTCACCGAAACCGCTCTCTTTGACCACCATATCGGCCAGAAACAGGTGATGGTTCACCACTACCACGTCCGCGTCCATCGCCTTTTTACGTGCTTTCACCACAAAACAGTCTTTATACAGTGGGCAGTCGCTGCCGAGGCAGTTGTCGTTGGTGCTAGTGACCAGCGGCCAGGCCTGAGAATCCTCGGCTACGCTGACACAGGTACTGATGTCGCCATCTTCGGTCTGATTCGACCACGAGCGCAGCAGGATCACATCGCTTAAGGTCTGAACAGGCAGATCGCCACCCGCCAGCGCCTGCTGTTCAAGGCGCTCCAGGCATAAATAGTTTGAACGTCCTTTCAACAGGGCCAGCCTTCCGGTGTACTTCAGCGCTTTAGCCACCGTTGGCAGATCGCGGCTGTATAGCTGATCCTGCAACGCCTTCGAACCGGTCGAGATAATCACTTTCTTTTTTGCGCGCAGCGCCGGTGCCAGATAGGCGTAGGTTTTCCCTGTCCCCGTTCCGGCTTCTACCACCAGAGGCTGTGATTTTTGGATGGACTGAGCGACGGCCATCGCCATCTGCCGCTGTGGTTCGCGCGGTTTGAAACCCGGTATCGCTTTAGCCAGTTGACCTTCTGGTGCAAAATCGTCCGTCACACTACCCCCTGTTGATTTGAACAGGGATTATGTCAGGCCGCAGCGGCTTACGCCAGTTGAAGAGGTGACGCCGCCCTGACAATATGGCAGTCTTGCCATTTTATGCAGAACGTAAAAGAGGAAGGCTTTATGACTATCATCCGTATTGATGCCGAAGATCGTTGGTCTGACGTGGTGATCCACAACAACACGCTCTACTACACTGGCGTACCGGCAAACCTTGATGCCGATGCCTTCGAGCAGACCGCCAACACGCTGGCACAGATTGACGCCGCGCTGGAACAGCAAGGCAGCAACAAGTCACGCATTCTTGATGCCACCATTTTCCTTGCCGATAAGCATGATTTCGCAGCGATGAACAAAGCCTGGGACGCCTGGGTTGTGGCCGGTCATGCGCCGGTACGCTGTACGGTTCAGGCTGGATTAATGAACCCGAAATATAAAGTTGAGATTAAAATCGTCGCCGCGGTGTAAGCCGGGGCTACTCGTCTTCGTCTTCAAAACGCGCCACAATCCGCTCACCGGTATGGGTGGCGCGCAACTCTTCGGCCACCAACGCAATCGCCTGGCCGCTGCTCATTCCCTGTGACATCAGTTCCTGAATACGCTCAACCGCTTTCTGTTGCTGTTCGTGACTGAGTGAAGGTAAACCTGCAAACATCGTTAACTCCTGCTAAATTGTCTGCGCTAATTATTTCATGCAACCCGGAACATAGCCAGCACAGTCAGGATCAATGAAGACGTTATCTCCCGCTATTATCACGCTCCCCTGGCGTCAGGACGCCGCCGAACAGTATTTCGCGTCAATAAGCCATCTGCCGTGGGCGATGCTGCTGCATTCCGGTCACGCGGATCACCCACATAGCCGTTTTGACATTGTGGTAGCCGATCCGCTTTGCACCGTGAAAACGCACGGCGAAACCACGCAGATTTGCGATGCGCAAGGCTGTCGTCTTACTCATGACGATCCGCTGGCCGTCCTGCAAAGCGCACTGACCGTGCTGAATCTTCAGCCGCCAGTGAACGCCGATTTACCGTTCCAGGGTGGCGCGCTGGGGTTATTTGGCTACGATCTGGGACGCCGCTTCGAATCTTTACCCAGCTATGCCCGGCAGGATATCGCGCTGGCGGACATGGCGATAGGCCTCTACGACTGGGCGCTGATTGTCGATCATCAGCGCCAGACCGTGAGCTTACTCAGCCACACGGACGCCCACGCCAGACTCGCCTGGCTGGAAAGCCAGCAACCTCCTGCGCGTGTGCCGTTCAGGCTAACCACCGACTGGCAATCGAACATGACGCGTGAGCAATACGGCGAAAAATTCCGCCAGGTGCAGGCGTATCTGCACAGTGGCGACTGCTATCAGGTCAATCTGGCCCAGCGTTTTCAGGCGTCTTATCAGGGCGATGAGTGGCTGGCCTTCGCGCGGCTCAATCAGGCGAACCGCGCCCCGTTCAGCGCGTTTTTACGCCTGGATGACGGCGCCATTCTGAGCCTGTCGCCTGAACGGTTTATTCTTCTGGCTGATGGCGACATTCAGACCCGCCCCATTAAGGGCACCCTGCCGCGATTGCCGCAGGAAGAGGCAGACCGGAAACAGGCGCAGAAACTGGCGAACTCAGCAAAGGATCGGGCGGAAAACGTAATGATTGTCGATCTGATGCGCAACGACATTGGTCGCGTGGCGGTACCGGGTTCGGTGAAGGTGCCGGAACTGTTCGTGGTTGAACCCTTCCCGGCGGTGCATCATCTGGTCAGCACCGTGACCGCGCGGTTACCCCCCACACGGCATGCTAGTGACCTGCTCCGCGCCGCGTTTCCGGGCGGCTCGATTACCGGGGCACCGAAAGTGCGCGCCATGGAAATTATTGATGAGCTGGAACCCCACCGCCGTAACGCCTGGTGCGGCAGCATCGGTTATCTGAGCGTCTGCGGCAATATGGATACCAGCATTACCATCCGCACCCTGACCGCCGTGAACGGTCAACTGTACTGTTCCGCTGGCGGCGGTATTGTTGCCGATAGCGAGGAACAGGCGGAATATCAGGAAACCTTTGATAAAGTGAATCGTATCCTGCAACAACTGGAGAACTGAAACGTGGAGAACAAGAGCCTGACGCTGGATGATTTTCTATCGCGCTTCCAACTTTTGCGCCCGCAGATTAATCGCGAGTCGCTGAACCTGCGCCAGGCCGCCGTGCTCATTCCCGTGGTTCGCCGCCCCCAGCCAGGGCTGCTGTTGACCCAGCGTTCGGTGCATTTACGCAAACACGCCGGGCAGGTGGCCTTCCCCGGCGGCGCGGTTGACAGCACCGACGCCTCTCTCATCGCCGCCGCGCTGCGTGAAGCCGAAGAAGAAGTGGCAATCCCGCCAGAAGCCGTTGATGTGATCGGCGTGCTGCCGCCGGTGGACAGCGTGACCGGCTTCCAGGTCACGCCGGTAGTGGGCATTATTCCGCCTAATCTGCCTTACCGCGCCAGCGAAGACGAGGTTTCCGCCGTCTTTGAAATGCCGCTGGCGCAGGCGCTGCATTTAGGCCGCTATCACCCGCTGGATGTCTGGCGTCGCGGGGATTCGCATCGCGTGTGGCTTTCCTGGTATGAGCATTATTTCGTCTGGGGAATGACCGCCGGAATTATTCGTGAACTGGCGCTACAAATTGGTGTGAAGCCCTGACTATACTTATCTTTACGCGCAGAAGACACAACCTGAAACTCCCGTCACAACATTAGTAAAAACGCGGTTACCCATTAGTTTAATTCATGTGAATAGTTAAGCCGATCCCCGCGTTCCCTCTTACACTATGCGCAGTTATTACATCGTTTCTGGAAGTTTCCAGTCACCCTGTCAGGAGTATTATCGTGATTAGTCTATTCGACATGTTTAAGGTGGGGATTGGTCCCTCATCTTCCCATACTGTAGGGCCTATGAAGGCGGGTAAACAGTTCGTCGATGACCTGGTCGAAAAAGGATTACTGGATAGCGTTACTCGTGTTGCCGTCGACGTGTATGGTTCACTGTCGCTCACGGGTAAAGGTCACCACACCGATATCGCCATTATTATGGGTCTGGCAGGCAATGAGCCAGCCACCGTGGATATTGATAGTATCCCAGGTTTCATCCGCGACGTAGAGGCGCGCGGTCGCCTGCTGCTGGCGCACGGTCAGCACGAAGTGGATTTCCCCCAAAACGACGGCATGCGTTTTCATAACGGCAACCTGCCGCTGCACGAAAACGGCATGCAGATCCATGCGTATAACGGCGATGTCGTCGTTTACAGCAAAACCTACTACTCCATCGGCGGCGGTTTTATCGTCGATGAAGAGCACTTTGGTCAGGATGCGGCAAATGAGGTAAGCGTTCCTTATCCGTTCAAATCTGCAACCGAGTTGCTGGAGTACTGCAACAACACTGGCCTGTCCCTTTCCGGACTGGCGATGCAGAACGAACTGGCCTTGCACGACAAACATGAGATTGAAGAATACTTCGGTCATGTCTGGCAGACCATGCAGGCCTGTATCGATCGCGGTATGAATACCGAAGGCGTATTGCCAGGTCCACTGCGCGTTCCGCGTCGCGCCTCTGCGTTGCGTCGGATGTTGGTTTCCAGCGATAAACTCTCTAACGACCCGATGAATGTGATCGACTGGGTGAACATGTTCGCCCTCGCGGTCAACGAAGAGAACGCGGCAGGCGGTCGGGTGGTCACCGCGCCAACCAATGGCGCGTGCGGTATCGTGCCAGCCGTTCTGGCCTACTACGATCACTTTATTGAGTCCGTCAGCCCCGATATTTATACCCGCTACTTCCTGGCGGCAGGCGCCATCGGCGCGTTGTATAAGATGAATGCCTCGATTTCGGGAGCGGAAGTCGGCTGTCAGGGCGAAGTGGGCGTGGCCTGCTCAATGGCGGCCGCCGGTCTTGCGGAACTGCTGGGCGCGAGCCCGGAGCAGGTGTGTGTCGCCGCTGAAATTGGCATGGAGCATAACCTGGGGCTGACCTGCGACCCGGTTGCCGGTCAGGTGCAGGTACCGTGCATTGAACGTAATGCAATTGCCTCTGTAAAAGCGATCAATGCCGCACGGATGGCGATGCGTCGTACCAGCGCACCGCGCGTCTCACTGGATAAAGTCATCGAAACGATGTACGAAACCGGTAAGGATATGAACGCCAAATACCGCGAAACCTCACGCGGCGGCCTGGCGATTAAAGTTCAGTGTGACTAAACACCTCAGCAAGCAACACTAATACTTTTTCCTCGCCCATCTGCAACGGATGGGCGAAATTTTGCCCCCTTTCTCGTCTGCTCGCCATTTCCCCACTACACTTGCTCTGTTACGGTTGGCTTTTGTGGCTGACGGTTATCAGGCGGCCCGCATGCAGACAGCACAACGGATCATAAAAAAATATCGTCGTAAACGTTTTATCCTGTGCATACTTTGCGCGCTCATTACGCTCATCCTGACCCTGGGCGTCCGATTTATTTCACAGCGCAATTTAAATCACCATCACACCGTTACCTTTGCCTCCAGGGCGGTCGCCACGCTCGATGAAGTACTGCGTCCGTTGCAGAATGGCCGTGATATCCTGTTACCACTGATTGGCCTTCCCTGCTCCGCTACGCATCTCCCGCTGCGCAAACAGGCTGCCAGACTGCAAACGGTACGCGCAATTGCCCTGGTCCAGCGCGGCATACTGTACTGTTCCAGCGTCTTTGGCTATCGCAATATCCCGGTTCATCAGCTTCAGCCCGACCTTCCCACCGCAAACGCGCAACTGCTGTTGTCCACCGATCCGCTGCTGATTAAAGGCAGCCCGATTCTCGTCCAGTGGTACCCGGCCTCTCCCGACGGAAAGGACGGAATACTGGAGATTATCAATATCGACCTGCTTACCAGGCTGCTGCTGGAACCGCGTAAGCCGCAGATTACCGCTGCCAGCCTGACAGTCGGCAACCGACATTTAATTTACGGGAGCGGCGTAGTACAGCGCCTGCCTGCGCTCAACGATGAGCAACGCTATCAACTCACCTCACAGCACTATCCCTTTACTATTAGCGTGACCGGGCCAGCGGCAGAGGCGCTGGCGCTCAAAGCCCTGCCCGCGCAGTTGCCGCTGGCATTATTGCTCAGTCTGCTGGTGGGCTATCTGGCGTGGCTGGCCACCGCCAGTCGAATGAGTTTTTCCTGGGAGATTAATCTCGCGCTGGCACAGCGCGAATTTGAGCTTTTTTGCCAGCCGCTACTGAACGGGCGGACCGGACAGTGCATGGGGGTGGAGATCCTGCTGCGCTGGAATAATCCACGTCAGGGGTGGATTTCACCGGACGTCTTTATCCCGATTGCCGAAGAGCATCACCAGATCGCACCGCTGACGCGTTATGTGCTAGCGGAAACCATTCGGCAACGTCATTTTTTCCCCATGAGCAGCCAGTTTCATATTGGTATTAATGTCGCTGCCAGCCATTTTCAGCAG
Organism: Citrobacter sp. MGH 55; assembly: GCF_016906145.1. Taxonomy (NCBI): domain Bacteria; kingdom Pseudomonadati; phylum Pseudomonadota; class Gammaproteobacteria; order Enterobacterales; family Enterobacteriaceae; genus Citrobacter; species Citrobacter sp. MGH 55. The sequence goes on along the minus strand of NZ_CP070239.1, from coordinate 3,421,457 downwards.
GGTGAATTGCTAAAAGATCTCGATCAGTACTGGTTCAGTCAGCAGCCCATTCAGCAACTGGTGATAGAACTGACCGAGCGGGATGCGCTGCAGGATGTTGATTACCGAATCGTTCACGAGTTGCAACGGCAAAACATCAAGCTGGCGATCGATGATTTTGGAACCGGCAACAGTTCGTTGTCATGGCTGGAAAAGTTGCGCCCTGACATTCTAAAAATTGATAAGTCCTTTACCCATGCGATTGGTACTGATGCGGTCAATTCAACGGTGACCGACATCATCATCGCCCTTGGGCAACGACTGAATATCGAACTGGTCGCGGAGGGGGTTGAAACGCAGGAGCAGGCGCAGCATCTGCGTCGCCACGGTGTGGATTTACTGCAGGGATTTTTATTTGCGAAACCGATGCCGCTGCGCGATTTTCCGCAGTGGCTGGCGGGCAGTCACCCGCCACCGCCCAGGCATAACGGACGCATCGCGCCCGTTATGCCCCTGCGTTAGAGAAGATTACTCCTCTTCTTCTTGCGCAGGTTGTTCTTTAACAATTCGCACCAGATCCACGCGGTAGTCATTAGCGTCGACAATGGTAATGCTCAGCGGAGGAACCTCAATCACATCGCCCGTACGGGGAATGTGACCCTTAGCCGCAATCACCAGTCCCGCGACCGTGGCGATGTCTTCGTCTTCATCAACCAGGTTATCCACCGCCAGCGCCTGTTGCAGGGCATGCAGATCGGTACCGCCTTTGACTAACCAGCCTTCGCCGTCAACGGTTATTTCCGGCGTTTCATCAGCATCCGGGAACTCACCGGCAATGGCTTCAAGGACATCCAGCGGCGTAACCAGCCCCTGCACCACGCCAAACTCGTTAGTGACGATAACAAAGCTACCGCGTGCACGACGAAGGACACCCAACAGGTTGATAGGGTCCAGCGTTTCCGGCACCACGATAGCCGGTGTAGCCGACGCAATAGCCGCGACGTCAACGCCCTCTTCCAGCGCCACCAGCAGCTCTTTCGCCCGCACGATACCGATGATCTCATCCAGTTCGCCACGACACACCGGGAACAGGCTGTGCGGCGAGGAGAGCAACTGCTCGCGGATCTCATCAACGCTCAGATTAGCATCCACCCAGCTGATTTCACCGCGCGGAGTCATGATACCGCGCAGCGAGCGCTGTGCCAGCGTCAGCACGCCGTTAATCATATAGCGTTCTTCTTCCGCAAATGCTCCTTCCGGGATCGGAACGGCGGCCTGGCTGTCGGATTCATGCGCTACCGCCGCCTGACGTTTACCCCCCATCAGACGCAGGATCGCGTCAGCCGTGCGCGCACGCAGCGGCAGTGTTGACTGATGGCGAATAAAGTTGCGACGCGCAATCTGGTTAAACACTTCGATGATGATCGAGAAGCCAATTGCGGCGTACAGGTAGCCTTTCGGAATATGGAAACCAAAACCTTCGGCGACCAGGCTCAGACCAATCATCAGCAGGAAGCTCAGACAGAGCACCACCACCGTCGGATGTTGGTTGACGAAACGCGTCAGCGGCTTGGACGCCAGCAGCATCACCGCCATCGCGATCACAACCGCCGCCATCATCACAGGCAGATGGTTCACCATACCGACGGCAGTAATCACCGCATCCAGCGAGAATACCGCATCCAGGATAACGATCTGCGTCACGACCACCCAGAAACTGGCATAACCTTTACCATGCCCGGAGTCGTGTTCGCGGTTTTCCAGCCGTTCATGAAGTTCCGTCGTGGCTTTAAACAACAGGAAGATCCCCCCCAGCAGCATGATCAGATCGCGACCGGAAAAGGTGAAGTCCATGACGGTGAACAGCGGTTGGGTCAGAGTGACCATCCACGAAATAATGGACAGCAAGGCCAGACGCATCACGAGCGCCAGGGATAAACCAATCAGACGCGCTTTGTCACGCTGCTTCGGCGGCAGCTTATCCGCAAGAATCGCAATAAAAACCAGGTTATCGATACCCAGGACAATTTCCAGGACGACAAGCGTGAGCAAACCCGCCCAAATCGAGGGGTCCATTAAGAATTCCATGACAAGCTCCTGCTTAAGGAATGGTTAACAGGCGATAAAACACGGTGCAGATAAAACGTGTGGCAAGACATGCCAGACTGGCAGGCGCGATGCGGCCTGAAGGTGAAATGACGTCGGTGACGATCCATACAGCGGGCTAGTGCCCTATACTCCTGGTGAGTTAAACAGAACGTAAACATAACAGAGGCAACCTGTTTTTGGCAAAGATTTACCTTCCTTTGCAAAGCGTTGTAACAGGGATATTTTACTCTACGAAATTTCTCATTGCCGAAAACTAAATTACGGATCTTCATCACATAAAATATTTTTTTCGATATCTAAAATAATTCACGGACATCATATGTTTTTCATTGTAACCCTTATCTGAATCGATTCTGTTGCGGACGGCGATTCAAATACATCTCTCACGTTGATGTGTTAACGATAATAAAGGAGGTAGCAAGTGACCATTGCTATTGTTATAGGCACACATGGTTGGGCTGCAGAGCAGTTACTCAAGACAGCAGAAATGCTGTTAGGCGAGCAGGAAAACGTCGGCTGGATCGATTTCGTGCCCGGCGAAAATGCCGAAACGCTGATTGAAAAGTACAACGCTCAGTTGGCAAAACTCGATACCAGTAACGGCGTGTTGTTTCTCGTCGATACATGGGGAGGCAGTCCGTTCAACGCTGCCAGCCGCATTGTCGTCGACAAAGAACAGTATGAAGTGATTGCCGGGGTGAACATCCCTATGCTGGTCGAAACGCTGATGGCGCGTGACGACAACCCAAGCTTCGATGAACTGGTCGCGCTGGCAGTTGAAACCGGTCGCGAAGGCGTGAAAGCGCTGAAAGCGAAACCGGTGGAAAAAGCCGCCCCTGCCCCCGTCGCAGCGGCCCCCAAAGCCGCGGCTCCGGCAAAACCGATGGGACCGAACGATTACATGCAAATCGGTCTTGCCCGTATTGATGACCGTTTGATCCATGGTCAGGTGGCTACCCGCTGGACCAAAGAAACCAACGTGACCCGCATTATCGTAGTCAGCGATGAAGTGGCGGCAGACACCGTGCGTAAAACGCTGTTGACACAGGTGGCGCCTCCTGGCGTGACCGCTCACGTGGTGGATGTTGCCAAGATGATTCGCGTTTACAACAACCCGAAATACGCGGGCGAACGTGTAATGCTGCTGTTCACCAATCCGACCGATGTTGAACGCATTGTCGAAGGCGGCGTAAAAATCACCTCCGTAAACATTGGCGGCATGGCTTTCCGTCAGGGTAAAACGCAGGTCAACAACGCCATCTCTGTCGATGAGAAAGACATCGAAGCCTTTAACAAACTTAATGCCCGCGGTATTGAGCTTGAGGCGCGTAAAGTGTCAACCGATCAGAAACTGAAAATGATGGATTTGATTGCCAAAGTGGGCAAGTAACCCCTGGCATTGAATGAGCTTTCACACTTAAGGCTGTTATAGCAATAGGAGAAGTACAATGGAGATTACCACTCTTCAGATTGTGCTGGTGTTCATCGTCGCATGTATCGCGGGTATGGAGTCGGTACTCGATGAATTTCAGTTCCACCGCCCACTGGTGGCCTGTACGCTGATTGGTGCCGTTCTCGGGGATATGAAAACCGGTATTATCATCGGTGGTACCCTGGAAATGATCGCCCTTGGCTGGATGAACATCGGTGCTGCCGTTGCACCTGATGCCGCACTGGCGTCCATTATCTCTACCGTTCTGGTTATTGCAGGTCACCAAAGCATCGGTGCCGGTATCGCGCTGGCGATTCCGCTGGCTGCAGCAGGCCAGGTTCTGACGATCATCGTTCGTACTATCACCGTGGCATTCCAGCACGCGGCGGATAAAGCGGCGGAAAACGGTAACCTGACAGCGCTCTCCTGGCTGCATGTCTCTTCCCTGTTCCTGCAGGCGATGCGTATCGCTATCCCGGCGGTTATCGTTGCGATTTCCGTAGGCACCAGCGAAGTTCAGGGCATGCTGAATGCGATTCCGGAAGTGGTGACTGGCGGTCTGAACATCGCCGGTGGCATGATCGTTGTGGTCGGTTACGCGATGGTTATCAACATGATGCGTGCAGGCTACCTGATGCCGTTCTTCTACCTCGGCTTCGTGACTGCGGCATTTACTAACTTCAACCTGGTTGCTCTGGGTGTGATTGGTGCGGTCATGGCCATCCTCTACATCCAACTGAGCCCGAAATATAACCGCGTGGCGGGTGCACCAGCACAGGCTGCGGGTGACAACTCCCTCGATAACGAACTGGACTAACAGGTGAGCGAAATGGTTGATATGACTAAAACTACCACTGAGAAAAAACTCACACAGAGTGACATTCGTGGCGTGTTCATTCGTTCTAACCTGTTTCAGGGTTCATGGAACTTCGAACGTATGCAGGCGCTGGGTTTCTGCTTCTCCATGGTACCGGCTATCCGTCGCCTGTATCCAGAGAACAACGATGCGCGTAAGCAAGCCATCAAGCGTCACCTGGAATTCTTTAACACCCATCCGTATGTAGCCGCGCCGGTGCTCGGCGTAACGCTGGCGATGGAAGAACAGCGTGCTAACGGCGCAGAAATTGACGATGGTGCCATTAACGGTATCAAAGTCGGTCTGATGGGCCCGTTGGCAGGCGTGGGCGACCCGATTTTCTGGGGTACTGTGCGTCCGGTATTCGCCGCGTTAGGTGCGGGTATCGCGATGAGCGGTAGCCTGCTCGGTCCATTGCTGTTCTTCATTCTGTTCAACGCAGTCCGTCTGCTGACCCGTTACTACGGTGTCGCCTACGGTTATCGCAAAGGTGTCGATATCGTTAAGGATATGGGCGGTGGCTTCCTGCAGAAACTGACTGAGGGGGCGTCAATCCTCGGCCTGTTTGTCATGGGTGCGTTGGTGAACAAGTGGACGCATGTGAACATCCCACTGGTGGTTTCAACTATCACCGGTCAGGATGGGCAGACACGTGTTACCACCGTACAGACCATTCTCGACCAGTTGATGCCGGGTCTGGTTCCGCTGCTGCTGACCTTCGCCTGTATGTGGCTGCTGCGTAAGAAAGTCAACCCGCTGTGGATTATCGTTGGCTTCTTTGTCATCGGTATCGCGGGTTATGCGCTCGGCCTGTTGGGTCTGTAAGACTGTAGTACACTACCGGGGCCTATAAGGCCCCTTTTTTTATCTGGAGGAACAAGGATCAATGACTATCACGGACCTGGTGCTGGTTTTCTTTATTGCCGCGTTACTGGCTTATGCCATTTACGATCAGTTCATCATGCCACGCCGCAATGGCCCGACTTTGCTTGCTATTCCCCTGCTGCGCCGAAGCCGCGTCGACAGCATCATCTTCATTGGCCTCATCGCAATTCTTATCTACAACAATGTCACCAGCCATGGGGCAATCATCACCACCTGGTTATTATGTGCTCTGGCCTTAATGGGGTTTTATATTTTCTGGATCCGGGTCCCTAAGATCCTCTTCAAACAGGATGGATTTTTCTTCGCCAACGTCTGGATAGAATATAACCGCATTAAAGCGATGAATTTATCGGAAGATGGTGTTCTGGTGATGCAATTAGAGCAACGGCGTCTGCTTATTCGTGTACGGAATATCGACGATCTGGAAAAGATATATAAACTTCTCGTTTCCTCTCAGTAAGTTAGAGATATAGCCTGGGCTTTATTTTTCGCAATTTACTTGCAGTTAAAAACATAGCTAAGGCTATAATACGACAGCGCAAATGTTATTTATTTTAACGTTCTATCTACCAATAAACCCAAATGAAAATCGTTTTCAATTAGAGATCAAATAATATTTCTCCGTTGTTGTTTTATATTCTCAAAATATGTTAAGGTTGCGCCGTCATTTGGGGAGTAGCCGATTTCCAGACTCCGGAAATGTACGTGTCAACATACTCGTTGCAAAACGTGGCACGTACGGACTGAAATCTCTTTCAGTCAGGCGAGACCATAGGCACATCAACTGCTATGCATACTGTATGAACCCCGGGTTCAGGTGTGCATGTTTACTGGGGGCAGTGGTGTGTTTTATGGAAACCCCGGTCAGGACGCTGTCATGAATATCACCGCCACTATTATTCTCGCTTTTGGCATGTCGATGGATGCTTTTGCCGCATCAATTGGCAAAGGCGCTACCCTGCATAAACCCAAATTCTCTGAAGCCCTGCGTACCGGTTTAATCTTCGGCGCAGTTGAAACATTAACGCCGCTAATCGGCTGGGCGCTCGGTATGTTAGCCAGCAAATTCGTGCTGGAATGGAATCACTGGATTGCTTTCATCCTGCTGGTCTTTCTGGGCGGACGAATGATTATTGAGGGATTTCGCGGCGCGGATAATGAAGATGATGAACCGCTGCGCCGTCACGGTTTCTGGTTACTGGTCACCACCGCTATCGCCACTAGCCTCGACGCTATGGCGGTCGGCGTGGGTCTGGCGTTCTTACAGGTCAATATTATCGCGACGGCACTGGCTATTGGCTGTGCCACGCTTATCATGTCCACACTGGGAATGATGGTTGGTCGCTTCATTGGCCCGCTGCTTGGCAAACGGGCTGAAATTCTGGGCGGGGTGGTACTGATCGGTATCGGCGTCCAGATCCTCTGGACGCACTTTCACGGTTAATCCGCACGCTGCCAGAGGTGAAGACGAAAATCTGTCTGGCAGTTAAACACTTCTGTACTCGCCAGACGTTCCCAGACCTCCGGCTTTGCCCGCCAGGCAAAAGGCGTCATCTGCAATAGCGCTACCGCTTCCTTTCCGTTCAGGCGCATCGGATACGCCAGTGCGATATCCTCCAGCAGGGTGAACCCTTCCAGTTGCTCAGCATGCGGCGCATGGAGTCGGACCTCATCGTAAATCAACCCTTTCAGCTCCATTAAATGGCGCGGTCCCGGCGTTGCCGTCATCACCCACCCCTGCGGTTTGACCACGCGCGCCAGCTCTTGCGCTTTACACGGCGCGTAAATCCGCACAATGGCGTCCTGGCTTGCATCTGCAAACGGCAAACGATGGCTCGAGGCGACGCAGAATGTCACCTGCGGATAGCGTCTGGCCGCCGCTTTAATGGCCACTTTCGCCACGTCCAGTCCATAGGTGGTCGCCGTCGGCAACGCATCGGCAAAGGCATGAGTGTAATACCCTTCCCCACAGCCGATATCAAGAATCGAGGTTGCCGACGCGTCGAGACGCGCGGAAAGCTGCTCAACAATAGCATCACGCAAGGGTTGATAATGTCCGGCATCCAGAAACGCACGCCGTGCCTGCATCATCTCCGCGCTGTCGCCCGGATCGCGTGAACGCTTATGCTGTACCGGCAACAGGTTAACGTATCCCTCTTTTGCCACATCAAACTGATGCCGCTGCGGACAGATAAAACTGTTATTAACGTGCGCAAGGGGCTGGTGACAAAGTGGACAGGAAAACGACATAACAACTCCGGCAGGTAAATTCAGGGCGCAAGTGTAACGCGATTTACGCCCCGGGAGAATCACTTAGCGCGTGGAGTGTGTCGGCGAATTGCTCTGCATCACCAGCAAATGGCTGGAGTCGGCGGGCATCCCATCCGGTTTGACGTTTTCCAGTCGCAGCACATCGCCCATTATCTGGCTGAAAACCGGAGCCGACACCGCGCCACCGTAATAGGCCCCGTTCTGCGGATCGTTGATCACTACCACCAGCGCAAACTTCGGGTTGCTTGCCGGTGCCACCCCTGCGGTGTAAGCCACATATTTATCAACGTATTTACCGTCAGCGCCGATCTTCTTCGCCGTCCCGGTTTTAACCGCCACGCGATAATCCCGGACCGCCGCCTTCGTCCCGCCCCCCCCCGGCAGGGCGACGCTTTCCATCATGTGCGCCACCTGTCTGACCAGCGCTTCCGACATAACGCGCTTGCCGATAACGGGCGGGTCGATGCGCGTGATAGAGAGTGGTCGGTACAGGCCAAAACTGCCAATCGTGGCATAGACGTGCGCCAGTTGCAGCGGCGTCACCATCAGGCCGTAGCCAAAGGCAAAGGTCGCGCGATCCAGATCGCTCCAGTAACGACGTTGCGGCATCACCCCCTGACTCTCACCGGTGAGTCCCAGCCCCGTGGGTTGACCAAAGCCAAAGCGGCGATAGGTATCGACGACACGCTGGACGGGCATCGCTAATGAAAGATGCGAGACCCCGGTGTCACTCGATTTTTGCAAAATGCCGGTCAGCGTCAGTTCCGGATAAAAGCCCACATCGCGAATCCGATGCCCGTCGAGGTAAAACGGATGCGTGTCGATCACGCTATCAGGCTGGACAATCCCTTGCTCAAGCGCCGTCATGATAACCAGCGGTTTCACCGTCGAGCCCGGCTCGAAAGTATCGCTAATCGCACGATTGCGAAAATCATCAAGCACCGCACCATCACGATTGTTGGGGTTAAAATCGGGGAAGCTGGCCATCGCCAGGATCTCGCCAGTGGCAACGTTCACCAGCACGGCGGCGCCGGATTCCGCTTTGTTCCAGCTAACCGCATTGTCCAGCGCATCCTCGGTGACGGTCTGCAGCCGCTCATCAATGCTGAGTTGTAGTTCATGCGCTGGCACAGGATTAACTTCCGTGATGTTTTCAATCACGTGACCGAATTTATCTTTGCGGACCAGGCGGGAGCCCGGCTTTCCGATTAACTGTGCGTTAAAACTTTTCTCAACCCCTTCAATGCCCTGCCCGTCGATATTGGTGAAACCAATCAGATTCGCCGCGACATGTCCTGCCGGATAAAAGCGCCGGGACTCTTCGCGCAAATTGATGCCGGGCAGGTTCAGCTTATCGATCCACTGCGCCTGTTGAGGAGAGACCTGACGCGCAAGATAGATAAACCTTGCCGACGGATCGTGGTTAACGCGCGCCGCTAGGTTCGTGAGTGAAAGATGTAGCGTGTTGGCCAGCGCCTGCCAGCGTTCGTTGTCGCCTACGCCTCCTTTGCTCAATAACGTGTGGGGGTCAGCCCACACCGCATTCACCGGTACGCTGACCGCCAGCGGTCGCCCCTGCCGATCGGTGATCATTCCACGCGGCGATGCCGTGGTGACTTCACGCAATGAGCGCATATCTTCTTGTTTGACCAGACGGTCGGGTTCGACAATCTGCAACCAGGCGACGCGCCCCAGCAGCAGTCCCAGGCTCAGCAATATGGCGATACAAAGCAGCGCAAAACGCAGCGGTGTGAAACTTCGCACCGTACCATCACTTTTCTTTTTCACCTGTTCTCCGGCAAACATGATATTCAGGTGACTGATTTAACGGGAATAACGGCGGAAAAGCGGTGAAAACTATGCTAATAACATCACGGCTTTGCAACAAAGCGCTAACGGAGGAGGCATTCAGACATACTTTGAAGGAAGATGAATGAAAAAGCCCCGCATCAGCGAGGCTTTAAATCTGAGGTTGATGCGCAGATGCGCTTCAAATCAGTGGTGTCGATCAGATAGCTGTTACGTTAACAGCAGCCGGACCTTTCTGGCCGTCCTGAATTTCGAACTCAACGTTCTGGCCTTCAGCCAGAGTTTTGAAGCCATTACCCTGGATAGCGGAGAAGTGTACGAACACGTCTTTGCTGCCATCAGCCGGAGTAATAAAGCCAAAACCTTTAGACTCGTTGAACCACTTAACTTGACCTTTAATCTTTGCCATTTGCAAAATTCCTTAGAGTGTTTTCTTCGCCCGCAGGCATAACATAGATAAAACTGAGACATTACTGCTTGAGGCACTAATATAAGGCTCGGCAGAGAAGCGGTATTCAACGACAACGTGTTTACTCAGGACTTCTTTACTGAAAATGCCACACATAAACAGAACTGTACCTCGTTTAACCCAAAACGTGTTATCACATACAACGTTAATTATGGCAAGCCATTTTTAAACGTGTCTCGATCGGTCGCACAAATCTCGCCAGTCGATACAGAGTATCTGCACAGTTATGCGTCAATCCTCAAGCCGATATATTCCCGCGCGCTCGCTGAGCCCTTACCAGACCCGCAGCGCGGCGGGGTCTTTTCAACCATAGCTCAATAATTTCGCGACTTCCAGATCGTTGCGATGTCAAAACGTAGCGATCTGCGGTTATCACAAATTCTGCTTTGTTATGCATAATTTGTTTCAACGCAAAATGACCCGATATCATAATAACGCCACATTTCGCTCCATCTTGATATCTACTGTTCTTATGCACTCATTTAATGAAAGAATGATGACAATGCACAAAAATAGGGAAAGAAACGTTTCGCTTATTATAAAGCCGATCATTCTCACAAAACGGGGAAGATCACATTATTAACGTATGGAAAAATATAATTACGTGTGTGCTGGCAATAACTCGCACAATGACACAAAAAGGAACGGATATAGCGAAGCGGCATGCGACTGCACTAATAGGGTGCAGGATAACAAACCAGGAAGGAAAGACTGGCGAGACGCCAGCCCCTTCGCTTCCTGTTACACGAGGATTAACGTTCTGCGACCAGACGGATGATATCCTCATCCTCTTGCGGGTCATTAGCCTTAGGCGATGCCTCTGCCACTTTTTCCGGCTCGTTCGCTTCACAGAGACGACGCAATAGTGCATTTTGTCGCTTCTGCTGGTCTAACAACGCTTCAAGCAGCTCAATCTGCTCATTGGTTCGCGAGCTCGCACGGTTGATAAAGAACCACAGCACCAGCCCAACAACCAGAACCCCCACCGATACAATCAACGACGCAAAATTAAGCACGCCGGAATTCAGGACTTCGTTCATTTCACCACCTCAATGTAGACGCGCCATTTTACCACCGCGCCACAGGAAGGAAATCAACGGATGAAAAAATGATCTCACCAGGGGATAAATTTATTGATGGCGCAAATTCCGCTGAAAAATTGTACATCCTGGTCACACATGATGTTGAACACCTGGGCCCACAGCAGCAGACACACAAGCACTACCACCACCAGAATTATCCATCGAAACTTTTTCACTCCACTCTCCGCATCAACATCTTATGCCACCAAATTATCATGCGTATCTTAAACCAGGACTAACTACAGCAGACATTCGCGATTTTTTAAGAATCATTTACTTGTATCAATGAGCGTAAGCGCTAAGCTCAATCTAACTTATAGAAGAAAAGAGGTCATAATGCGTTTGATTATTCGCGCTATCGTGTTGTTTGCGCTTGTATGGATTGGATTATTACTCAGTGGGTATGGTGTGCTGATAGGTAGTCAGGAGAATGCTGCCGGGCTGGGGTTGCAATGCAAGTATCTCACCGCGCGAGGAACCGCCACCGCGCAATATGTTCATACCGATAGCGGTATCATCGGATTAACGGATTGTCCGATATTGCGTAAGAGTACCGTGGTCGTCGATAACGGTTAATATCCCGTCGTCGTGAGTCGCGCCTGGCGTATTGCTTAAGCAAAATATCACAGGATTAAAGCGGCCGGCGAAAATGCCGGCCGTTTCTTGACTATCGACAGCATGACATCGTCAGAACGGATAATCGTTGTAACCCATCTGCTCAGAGATTTTACGCGCCGCGGTATGCAGCATCGAAACGTAGTCATGCAATTTTTCTTCAGAAAAACGCAGCGTGGGGAAGGAGATACTCAGCCCCGCAATCACGACGCCGAAACGATCGAATACCGGTACGCCAATGCAGCGTAAACCTTCTTCTTGTTCTTCGTTATCTTCGCCATAACCCTGTTCGCGGACTTTATCCAGCACCGGCAGCAATGCTTCCGTGGTGGTGATAGTGCGCCCGGTACTGCGCTTGTACTCAACGCCGTCCAGAATCTGCTTCACTTCGTCACGATCGCGCCAGGCCAGCAGCACTTTACCAATCGCGGTGCTGTAAAGCGGGTTGCGGCGACCCACACGCGAATACATACGCAGGTTGTACATCGAATCAATCTTATGAATATAGACGATGCTGTCTTCGTCCAGCGCGCCGAGGTGCACCGTCTCTTTCGTCAGACGAGAGAGTTCACGCATCTGGATGTCCGCACTGCGGATAAGATCAACATTCTGTAGCGCGCGAGCGCCCAGTTCAAACAGTTTCAGCGTCAGAGAATACTTCTCGGATTCACCTTCCTGTGACACATATCCCAGTGTTTTCATGGTCTGTAAAAAGCGATAAACGGTGCTTTTTGACATCATGACGCGTTGTGATAACTCGGTAATCCCTATTTCGCGCTCTTCACCCAGCGCCTGCAGAATGCCAAAAACCTTCAGCACGGAAGATACAGAATCAGGCTGTTTATCCAGATCTGCGTTAGCCATCTATCACCTCATTACGAGTGTTTTATAAAAATCAGAACGATTTTTTATTATAATTTCATGGCCAGGCCCCCGCAATCCATCTTTGCTTACTTCGTTACAAATCTGCGATATAAAGCCTGAATATCAATGCTAAAATCGCTACCCTGATCATATTCTTCGCAAAAACTATCAATCACATGAATAAATCCCAGGCCGACGGCCTGCCGCTTCCACAGCGATATGGTGCTATTTTAACCATCGTTATTGGTATTTCGATGGCCGTACTGGACGGCGCCATTGCCAACGTGGCGCTCCCCACGATAGCCACTGACTTACACGCTTCAGCCGCCAGCTCAATATGGGTCGTCAACGCCTATCAGATCGCCATTGTCGTCTCGTTACTGTCGCTGTCGTTTCTCGGCGATATGTTTGGCTATCGACGCATCTACAAATGCGGGCTGGTGGTTTTTCTGCTGGCCTCACTGTTTTGCGCTCTCGCGGACTCGCTACAAATGTTGACGATAGCGCGTGTCGTTCAGGGGTTCGGCGGCGCGGCGCTGATGAGCGTCAACACAGCGTTGATTCGTCTGATTTATCCTCAGCGCCATCTGGGTCGCGGGATGGGTATCAACTCCTTTATCGTTGCCGTCTCTGCGGCCGCAGGCCCAACCATCGCGGCCGCTATCCTCTCAATTGCCTCGTGGAAATGGCTGTTTCTGATCAATGTGCCGTTAGGGATTATTGCGTTGATTCTGGCAATGCGCTTTCTGCCGCCTAATGGCTCACGCAGCAATAAACCGCGTTTTGACCTCCCCAGCGCCGTGATGAATGCGCTGACGTTTGGTCTGTTGATCACCGCACTGAGTGGTTTTGCACAGGGGCAGCCCCTGACGCTGATCGGGGCCGAAGTGGCGGCGCTGATGGTGGTGGGCTATTTCTTTATCCGTCGTCAGCTTTCATTACCGGTACCGTTATTGCCGGTCGACCTGCTGCGTATTCCTCTTTTTTCACTGTCGATAGGCACCTCAATCTGCTCTTTCTGCGCGCAGATGCTGGCGATGGTCTCCCTGCCCTTCTATCTGCAAACGGTACTGGGGCGGAGTGAAGTAGAAACCGGTTTGTTGCTCACCCCCTGGCCACTGGCAACGATGGTCATGGCGCCGCTGGCCGGGTATCTGATTGAACGCGTCCATGCCGGTTTACTGGGCGCGCTGGGCCTGCTGGTGATGGCAAGTGGACTGTTTGCCCTGGTATTACTTCCTGCCGCGCCGTCCGATCTGGATATCATCTGGCCGATGATTCTCTGCGGCGCCGGGTTTGGTTTATTTCAATCCCCCAATAACCACACGATCATCACCTCTGCGCCACGTGAACGCAGCGGCGGCGCCAGCGGCATGCTGGGCACCGCCCGTCTGTTAGGACAAAGCTCAGGTGCGGCGTTGGTCGCGCTGTTGTTGAACCAGTTTGGGGATAACGGCACGCATGTTTCTTTGCTGATGGCAGGGATTCTGGCGACCGTGGCAGCGGTGGTGAGCGGTCTACGCATCACACAGCCCCGGGCACAGGCGTAAAAAAAAGCGCGTCCATGGACGCGCTTTCTCTTCTTACCGACAGGCTTACTTCAGGTATTCCCCACTGCGCAGCGCTTCGATACGTTTATCCAGCGGCGGGTGAGTCATAAACAGTTCGCTCAGCGATTTACCTTTACCATTGATGCAGAAGGCCATCATGCTGGATGCTTCCTGCGGTTCGTAGCTGGTTTTCAGACGCTGCAGCGCAGCAATCATCTTTTCACGGCCGACCAGTTTGGCGGACCCCGCATCAGCGTGGAATTCACGGTGACGAGAGAACCACATGGTAATGATGCTCGCCAGAATACCGAACACCAGTTCCAGTACCATTGCGACCGCAAAGTAGATCATCGGGTTGCCATTGCTGCCTTCGCCTTCATCACGGTTACCACCGAGAAAACCAGCGGCGATCTGCGCCAGAATGCGCGAGATGAAGATAACAAAGGTGTTCACCACCCCCTGGATCAGCGTCATGGTAACCATGTCACCGTTCGCGATATGGCTAATTTCGTGAGCAATAACGGCTTCAGCTTCATCCGGGCTCATGTTTTGCAGCAGACCGGTACTGACCGCAACCAGAGAGGCATCACGGCGCGCCCCGGTGGCAAACGCGTTAATGTCCGGCGCATGGTAGATAGCGACCTGCGGCATGGCAATACCGGCCTGACGCGCCTGCGTGGCGACCGTATTCATCAACCAACGCTCTCTTTCGTTACGCGGTTGCTCGATCACTTCCCCACCGACGGAGCGTAAGGCCATCCACTTTGACATCAGCAGTGAAACGAAGGAACCACCGAAACCGAACAGCAGCGCCATAATCATCAGGCCCTGAACGCTGCTCGACTGAATCCCTGTCAGGCTCAGCACCAGCCCGAAAACGACCATGACGGCCAGGTTCGTCAACAGGAAAAGCGCGATTCGCATCATAATTTTCTTTTAACCTCAACTTAACAAAACGCACTATGCGATTACCCACATCGTATGGGTCGTACGGCTATTTTCAAGCATCAATGCCCGGTAAGTCACCAGAAAGACACAACTTTACATTTTTCTGCATCAGGCTGACGACTTCATGCGCTTGTTAAAAAAACAGGCACAATTTCTTGTGCCTGTATGAGGTTATTTCGTTGCGGTCGGTTGTACCGCGGGCTTCGCTTTCTCGAGCGTCGCCAGATCCAGCGCAATCTTCACCGTTTCATCAAGATACGGATCCGGTTCCTGGTAATCTTTTGGCAGGTCGTCCAGTTTCTTCAGAACCGGTTTTCCTTCTCGTTTAAACCGGTCATTGATTCGCGCCAGGCGCAGCGCATCATCTTCGTTATTCTCTTTTTCACGCTGCGCGTAATTCAGAGATACGATGTTGCGTTTATCCTTCATCGCATTGAAACGGGCGATATCCTTCATGATGTACTGGAACTCAGGATCCTGCGCGATACGCGCGTTGTGATCTTTGAGTAATTCAGGGCCGAACGGTGTCAGATCGTCTGATTTCACATACGTTGCGGCATCGATGCTATCCCACGGCAACGCATTATCTTCAAATTTCTCACCGGTTTCGGTCTCTTCATTCCCCGTCGGCATGATGATATCCGGCGTGACGCCTTTACGCTGAGTACTGCCGCCATTCACACGATAGAACTTCTGGATCGTGTACTGAACGGAGCCCAGTGCGGGCCATTCTGGACGCAGCATCTGATCGTAAATACGATTCAGCGAACGATACTGCTGCACGGTACCTTTACCGAAAGTCGGCTCACCAACAATCAGTGCACGACCGTAATCCTGCATGGCCGCGGCGAAAATTTCCGATGCCGACGCGCTGAAGCGATCGACCAGCACCACCAGCGGGCCTTTGTAATAAACAACGCCATCGGTATCGCTGTCCTCACGGACTTTACCGTTGTTGTCACGAACCTGAACCACCGGACCGGAAGGAATAAACAGACCGGACAGCGAAACAGCCTCCGTCAGCGCCCCGCCGCCGTTGGTCCGCAGATCGATGACGATGCTGCTGACATTCTGTTTTTCCAGTTTCTGCAACTGAACTTTGACATCGTCAGTCAGGCCAACGTAGAAGCCCGGGATATCCAGTACGCCGACTTTCTCTTTACCTACCGTCTTCACAGACATTTTAACGGCACGGTCTTCCAGACGGATACGCTCACGCGTCAGTGTGACAATACGGGTTTTTGTGCCTTTGCCGGCAGGCAGAACTTCAAGACGAACCTTGCTGCCTTTTGGCCCTTTAATAAGCGCAACCACATCATCCAGGCGCCAGCCGATCACATCGACCATGCTCTTACCGGTCTGACCCACACCGACAATGCGATCGCCGACGCTAATTGCCTTGCTCTTCGCCGCCGGACCGCCAGCCACCATGGAGTTAATGACCGTATAGTCATCGTCCATTTGCAGCACGGCACCAATCCCTTCAAGGGACAGGCTCATCTCGGTATTAAACTGCTCGGTATTGCGTGGCGAGAGATAGTTGGTATGCGGATCGATTTCCCGCGCAAACGCGGTCATCGCCAGTGAGAAAACATCTTCACTGTTAGTTTGCGTCAGACGACGGATCGCGGATTTATAACGACGCGTCAGCGTCTCACGAATTTCTTTATCGTCTTTGCCGGTCAGTTTCAGACTTAACTCATCGAACTTCACCTTACCGTCCCACAGCGCATTCAGCTCAGCCTCATCTTTTGGCCAGGGTGCTTTGCTGCGATCGAGATTGAAGGTGTCAGTCCCGGTGAAGTCCATCGGACGTTCCAGCACTTTCAGTGCGTACTGAAAACGCTCGAAGCGGCGTTTTTGCGCCAGATTATAGAGATCGTAAAAAACGTCGAGCTTACCCGAACGCAATTCGTCACCCAGTTGCCCTTTCTTCTTCGCAAACTGTTCGACATCCCCCGCCAACAGCACGTTGTGGCTGTAGTCGAGTAAATTCAGATAGCGGTCGAAAATTTTGGCGGAAAAGGCCGAATCGAGATCGAACTGACGGTAGTGAGAACGCGTAAAACGCGACGTGACGCGTTCACTCACCGTCGCGTGCTGGGTTTCTTCCTTAAGAACAGGAATCTGATCGGCACGCGTAATGTCGTCCACTGCGAAGGTCTGGCCTGCTATTGCAAGCAGGCCAGCTAACGCGGTAAGCCTAAAAAATGTGTTCATGCCAGGCCTGGCCTCCGTTTCAGAACACCAGGTGTTCTGCGCGTACAATCAAAGACATACCCGAATTCAGCTGTACACGGACGCCATCTTTGGTGATTTCTAATACGGTGGCATCCATCGCATCGTTGCCCGCTTTCACCTTCAGAGACTGTCCAACGCTCAGCGCTGAAATATCCGAAACCGGAGTCAATTTCTCTTCACGAGGTGCGCGAGGCGCTTTCGCGGCAGGTTTTTCAGCACGCGGTTTACGCTCAGTCGCTTCTTTGCGGCGTGGTGCAGGACGCGGCTTACGTTCACGACGCGGGGCGTCTTCAGTTTCCCCTGCAGCAGCGGCAGCTTCACGTTTTTTCGCTTGCTGTTCTGCACGCTGCGCCTGAACGCGAGCTTTCGCTTCTTCAAGCTGCTTACGCGCATGTTCAACGTGCTGCTCATCCAGCTCACCGCACGGGTTGCCGTCGAGATCGACACGCGTTGCGCCCGGCTTAACGCCGTACAAATAACGCCAGCTTGAAGTATAAAGACGTAAAGCGGAACGAAGTTGCGTTTTGCTGAGGTTCATTTCGCCCTCAATACGCTCTACCAGATCCTGAAAAATGCCAATTTTCAGTGGGCGCGCTTCGCCTTCCGCACTAAAACACTGCGGAAAACGCTCGGCCAAAAACGCGATGACTTCTTTACTGCTATTCAACTTAGGTTGATTTTCCATGAAATTTCCTGATTACAACGGACGTAGCCAACAAGCAGCAGGCATGAACAGGCGTCATTATAATGACGCCATCAGTAATTGCTACGTTATCCGTTGATTATCCTGCGACGCTCGCAAAGAATTTTTTGTAATCCGTCATTGCAAGCACGGTTTCAAGCTGCGCAACGAGCCGGCGAAGCCCCTCTTCATCCTCAGCGGTGAAGCGCCCAAACGCCGTACTGTCGATGTCCAGCACGCCAATAATATGACCATTGACGGTTAATGGCAGGACAATTTCCGCATTACTGGCCGCATCGCAGGCGATGTGACCATCAAAGGCGTGAACGTCGTCAACCCGCTGCACCTGATTGTGGGCAACGGCTGCGCCGCACACACCGCGACCCACCGGGATTCGTACACAGGCAATTTTGCCCTGAAACGGACCTAATACCAGCGTATCGCCCTCAAGCAGGTAAAACCCGGCCCAGTTCACTTGCGAAAGACGTTCGTATAACAGTGCGCTGGTGTTCGCCAGCGTGGCCAGAAAACTGGTCTCTCCTGCCATTAATGCCTGGAAATCGCGGTTCAGTTCCGCGTATAGCTCTGTCTTGTTCATTATATAATCACTTAGTTGTCTTACTCTGATACTGCCAGCCTATTAAAATAAGCATTAAATGCGTTAATGCTCAAGATCATTCCCGTCATGAGTTAAGATTACATAAATCTAACACTTTGATTCGCGATACATGGCTCTCAAGACACCCCAGATCACGCCGACAAAAAAAATAGCGATCCGATCCATCAGCGAAGCACTGCCTCGTGCGCACTATCAGCGTTGCCCTCAGTGCGATTTGCTGTTTAGTCTGCCGAAGATGCGTTCTCACCAGAGCGCATACTGTCCCCGCTGCCAGGCGAAAATTCGTGATGGCCGCGACTGGTCGCTGACGCGGCTGGGGGCGATGGCGGTCACCATGCTGTTGCTGATGCCCTTCGCCTGGGGCGAGCCGCTGTTGCACATCTATCTGCTGGGCATCCGTATTGATGCCAATGTGATGCAGGGGATCTGGCAGATGACAAAGCAAGGCGATCCCATTACCGCGGCGATGGTGCTGTTTTGTGTCGCGGGCGCGCCGCTGATCCTCGTTACCGCAATTGCGTATCTGTGGTTCGGCAATATTCTCGGTATGAATTTGCGCCCGGTGCTGCTAATGCTGGAAAGGCTTAAAGAGTGGGTGATGCTGGACATCTATCTGGTGGGCATTGGTGTGGCATCGATCAAAGTTCAGGATTACGCTTTTTTGCAGCCGGGCGTAGGACTTTACGCCTTTATTGCGCTGGTGGTCCTGAGCATCCTGACGCTGTCGCACCTGAACATCGAACAACTGTGGGAACGTTTTTATCCGCAGAGACCGGCAAAGCGTCCGGATGAGCAGTTGCGGGTTTGTCTCGGCTGCCATTTTACCGGCTATCCGGACCCGCGTGGCCGCTGCCCGCGCTGCCATATTCCTTTACGCGAGCGCCGAAACCAGAGCATCCAAAAATGCTGGGCGGCATTGTTGGCATCGATTGTTTTGCTGCTGCCTGCTAACCTTCTGCCTATCTCGGTTATCTACGTGAACGGTGGACGACAGGAAGATACAATCATGTCCGGTATCCTGTCGCTGGCGAACAGCAATGTCGCCGTGGCCGCCGTGGTCTTTATCGCCAGTATTCTGGTGCCATTCACTAAAGTGATCGTCATGTTTACCCTGCTACTCAGCATTCAGTTCAAATGCGAACAGGGTTTACGCACGCGAATGCAACTCTTGCGTCTGGTCACGTGGATCGGTCGCTGGTCGATGCTGGATCTTTTTGTTATCGCTTTAACCATGTCGCTGATTAACCGCGACCAGATTCTTGCTTTTACTATGGGACCGGCTGCGTTTTATTTCGGCTCAGCGGTCATTTTGACTATTCTTGCAGTGGAATGGCTGGACAGCCGCTTACTTTGGGATGCACATGAGTCAGGAAACGCCCGCTTCGCAGACTGAAGCGCAGATTAAAACGAAACGCCGTATCTCACCATTCTGGCTACTCCCGCTGATCGCATTAATGATTGCGGGATGGCTGATATGGAACAGCTATGAAGATCGCGGTAACACTGTGACCATCGACTTCATGTCTGCGGATGGCATTGTCCCGGGCCGTACGCCTGTTCGCTATCAGGGCGTTGAGGTGGGTACGGTTCAGGACATCAGCCTGAGCAAGGATTTACGCAAAATTGAGGTGCGGGTCAGCATCAAGTCCGACATGAAAGACGCGCTACGCGAAGAGACGCAGTTCTGGCTGGTGACGCCTAAAGCGTCGCTCGCAGGCGTCTCTGGCCTCGATGCGCTGGTCGGCGGCAATTATATCGGCATGATGCCCGGTAAAGGTAAAGAGCAAGATCATTTCGTCGCCCTCGACACCCAGCCGAAATATCGGCTGGATAACGGCGATCTGATGATACATCTCAACGCGCCCGACCTCGGATCGTTGAACAGCGGCTCGCTGGTTTATTTCCGTAAAATCCCGGTCGGTAAAGTCTACGACTACAGCATTAACCCGAACAAACAGGGCGTCACCATCGACGTGCTGGTTGAACGCCGATTTACCAATCTGGTGAAAAAAGGCAGTCGCTTCTGGAACGTTTCCGGCGTGGATGCTGACGTCAGCCTGAGTGGTGCGAAGGTTAAACTGGAAAGTCTGGCGGCCCTGGTGAATGGTGCAATCGCCTTTGACTCACCCGATGATTCAAAAACGGCAGAGCAAGATGATACCTTCAGCCTGTATAAAGATCTGGCCCACAGTCAGCGCGGCGTCATTATTAAACTTGAACTGCCGAGCGGCGAAGGACTGAAGGCTGATTCTACTCCCCTGATGTATCAGGGGCTCGAAGTCGGCCAGCTCACCAAACTGGATTTACAATCCGGTGGCAAAGTCACCGGTGAAATGACCGTTGACCCCAGCGTCGTAGCGCTGTTACGCGACGGCACGCGCATTGAACTGCGCAGTCCCAAACTTTCGCTCAGTGACGCTAATATCAGTTCGTTACTGACGGGTAAAACCTTTGAACTGGTGCCCGGCGCCGGTGAACCGCGCAGCAAGTTCGTGGTCGTCCCCGGTGAAAAAGCACTGCTCCACGAACCGGACGTCCTGACCTTTACCCTGACCGCGCCTGAAAGCTACGGTATCGATGCAGGTCAACCGCTGATCCTTCACGGCGTCCAGGTGGGGCAAGTGATCGAACGTAAGCTGACCAGCAAAGGGGTCGAGTTTATTGTGGCGGTCGATCCGCAACATCGTGGCCTGGTCCAGGGTGACAGCAAATTCGTGGTCAACAGCCGCGTGGATGTCAAAGTAGGTCTGGATGGCGTGGAGTTCCTCGGCGCCAGCGCCAGCGAATGGATCAGTGGCGGTATTCGCATATTGCCCGGCAGCAAAGGGGAAATGAAGTCAAGCTATCCGCTGTATGCCAACCTGGAAAAAGCGGTAGAGAATAGCCTGAGCGATCTGCCGACCACTACCCTGAGCCTGCGTGCGGAAACATTGCCAGACGTGCAGGCCGGCTCCGTGGTGCTGTATCGTAAATTTGAAGTGGGTGAAGTGATTACCGTACGCCCGCGCGCCGACGCCTTTGACATCGATCTGCACATCAAACCGGAGTACCGCAACCTGCTGACCAGCAATAGCGTCTTCTGGGCCGAAGGTGGCGCTAAAGTGCAGCTCAACGGCAGCGGGTTGACCGTGCAGGCCTCTCCCCTGTCACGTGCGCTGAAGGGGGCGATCAGCTTTGATAACCTCAGCGGCGCCAGCGCCAGCCAGCGCAAAGGCGACAAGCGCATTTTGTATGCTTCCGAAACCGCCGCACGTGCGGTTGGCGGGCAGATTACCCTTCACGCCTTTGATGCCGGGAAACTGGCGGCAGGAATGCCCATTCGCTACCTCGGTATTGATATCGGACAGATCCAGACGCTTGAACTGCTCACTTCGCGCAACGAGGTACAGGCGAAGGCAGTATTGTATCCGGAATATGTGCAGACCTTCGCCCGTGGCGGGACGCGCTTCTCTGTGATTACGCCGCAAATCTCGGCCGCTGGCGTGGAACATCTCGACACGATCCTGCAACCCTACATCAACGTCGAGCCGGGTCGGGGTAATCCGCGCCGTGACTTTGAACTGCAAGAAGCGACCATTACCGACTCACGCTACCTTGACGGGCTGAGTATTGTGCTCGAAGTTCCCGAAGCTGGCTCGCTGGCGATCGGTACGCCGGTACTGTTCCGCGGGATTGAAGTTGGTACTGTCACCGGCATGACGCTCGGTACTCTGTCTGACCGCGTGATGATCGCCTTGCGCATCAGTCAACGCTACCAGCACCTGGTCCGCAACAACTCCGTCTTCTGGCTGGCGTCCGGTTACAGTCTGGACTTCGGCCTGACGGGCGGCGTAGTGAAGACCGGTACCTTTAATCAGTTTATTCGCGGCGGCATTGCCTTCGCCACGCCGCCTGGCACTCCGCTGGCGCCGAAAGCGCAGGCGGGTAAACACTTCCTGCTGCTGGAAAGTGAACCGAAAGAGTGGCGTGAATGGGGCACCGCGCTGCCACGTTAGTATCAGGCTCCGGCGTGCTCGCGCCGGAGCCTTTATGCTACACTGTGCGCTTGTTTTTCTGCCGGTGGTACTCCCCCGTGACTCAACACGCTGTTTATTTTCCTGACGCCTTTTTAACGCAAATGCGCGAGGCAATGCCTGCGCATCTCTCTTTTGACGATTTTCTCGCCGCTTGCCAGCGCCCATTACGCCGCAGCATCCGCGTGAATACGCTTAAGATTTCTGTGGCCGATTTTCTCACCTTAACCGCCCCGTATGGCTGGTCGTTGACGCCCGTTCCCTGGTGCGAAGAAGGTTTCTGGATTGAGCGTGAGGATGAAGATGCGCTGCCGCTCGGCAGTACCGCCGAGCATCTGAGTGGTCTGTTTTATATTCAGGAAGCCAGTTCCATGTTGCCGGTTGCCGCCCTGTTTGCCGACGAGAATTGCCCCAGACGCGTGATGGACGTTGCTGCCGCGCCTGGCTCAAAAACCACGCAAATCGCTGCGCGCATGGGTAATCAGGGCGCGATCCTCGCGAACGAATACTCAGCCAGTCGGGTGAAAGTGCTGCATGCCAATATCAGTCGCTGTGGGATCAATAACGTGGCACTGACCCATTTTGACGGCCGGGTATTTGGTGCGGCGCTGCCGGAAATGTTCGATGCGATTTTGCTTGATGCACCTTGCTCGGGTGAAGGTGTGGTGCGTAAGGATCCGGATGCGCTAAAAAACTGGTCCGTTGAGAGCAATCTTGAGATTGCCGCAACCCAGCGCGAACTGATCGAAAGTGCGTTTCACGCCCTGCGCCCTGGCGGTACGCTGGTCTATTCAACCTGTACGTTGAATCGTGAAGAAAACGAGTCGGTGCTGGCCTGGCTGAAAGAGACCTGGCCGGAGGCGGTGGAATTTTTACCGTTGGGCGATCTTTTTCCTGAGGCGAATCAGGCGCTGACGGCAGAAGGTTTCTTGCATGTGTTCCCGCAGATTTATGACTGCGAAGGATTCTTCGTCGCCCGCCTGCGTAAAACGGCCTCCATTCCCGCACTGCCAGCACCGAAGTACAAAGTGGGCAACTTCCCCTTCACCCCCGTCAAAGGTCGCGAAGCCGCGAATCTGACCCAGGCAGCTAATGCCCTCAGTCTGCACTGGGGCGAAAACCTGCACCTCTGGCAGCGTGATAAAGAGGTCTGGCTTTTCCCGGCGGAGATAGAACCGCTGATCGGCAAAGTCCGTTTCTCCCGCCTCGGTATTAAGCTGGCTGAAACGCATAATAAAGGTTATCGCTGGCAGCACGAAGCGGTCATCGCGCTGGCTGATGTCAATCATCGCTGTGCGTTTGAACTGTCTCAGCAGGAAGCCGAAGAGTGGTATCGCGGTCGCGATGTCTATCCGCAGACCGTCCCCGCCACTGACGATGTGCTGGTGACCTTCCAGCATCAGCCGATTGGCCTTGCCAAACGGATCGGCTCGCGCCTGAAAAACAGTTACCCGCGTGAACTGGTTCGTGATGGCAAATTGTTTACCGGTAACGTCTGAAATCAGAAAATTTGCGCATTTTTTGACTGGCGCTTTTGCCTGCGTTGGCTACGCTGAAAAATGGACGGCCTAACTGGTCGTACCACAATCAGCGAATTAACGGAGAGCACGATGATGAAAACCAGTGTGCGCATTGGCGCCTTTGAAATTGACGATGCCGAGTTACACGGCGAGTCGCCGGGAGACCGAACGTTAACCATTCCGTGTAAATCTGATCCGGATTTATGCATGCAACTGGATGCCTGGGACGACGAAACCAGCGTTCCGGCCCTACTGAATGGCGAACATTCGGTTCTTTTCCGTAAACACTACGATCGTAAGTCTGATGCCTGGATCATGCGTCTTGCCTGATTCAAAAAGAACCCGTCTGCCGGCGGGTTATTTATTTCCCCCTTCCCGCTTGCGTTAATTCCTCCTACACTTTTGTTATGGCTGTACAAAATGAGGATAGGATGTTCGCACTGGTTCTGTTTGTCTGTTATCTGGATGGCGGTTGCGAAGATATCGTAGTGGATGTTTACGATACAGAGCGGCAGTGCCTATATTATATGGACGATCAACGGATTCGTCAGGGCGGCTGCTTTCCGGTTGAGGATTTTATCGATGGATTCTGGGCGCCCGCCCAGCAATACAGCGACTTTTAATCACTGTAGTTGTACCAGCGTTAACTCGCCGCCGAATACCGCTCCCGTATCGATGTAGTGCAGATTGTCGCTGTCTACACGTTGACGCAACGGCGTATGGCCAAACCAGAAATGGTCAGCGCCGGCGATAGCTGTCCCTTCTCCTGCCAGATGCGCACTCAGTCGCGCGCGTCGCCACAACACCTCCGTAAGGTTAACCGGCTTTTGCCACTGATAAATATCTTCCGGGTAATCGGCGTGGGCGACCACATGGGTCGCCTCGCGGCAATGCAATTCCAGGATCCACGGCAGATGCTGGCAGTATTCCAGTGCCAGCGTTGCATGATGCCGTTTCTGCTCAGGCAACGCCGTAAACCAGCCGCCACCATTCATCGTCCACAACGACCACTGTGACGTACGCAATGCATCTATCGCCATCTGTTCATGGTTCCCTCTGACTGCCACCATCCAGCGCTTATGCAGCAACTGCAGGCAGCGCAAACTGTCAGGACCGCGATCGATGAGATCGCCCACAGAGACCAGTAAATCTTGCCAGGGATCAAAGCGACAGGCCCGCAGCTTTGCCATCAGCAGCGCAAAACAGCCGTGGATATCCCCGACCACCCAGATGTGTCGCCACTGTGCCCCTTCGATCATTTGGTAGCTTTTTTCAGGCTGTTTCATGAGAGTTTTTGTCCTCAGTCACGCCCTAACACAAATTTAACAATAGCAGCAAAAAACGCTGGACGTTTATGCCCGGGTGTGGGTATGGTTTACTCAGAATGATAAGTGCGAAATGCCATTAGGCTCAGGAAAAGCACCCGTTCTATAGATAAAAAGAGACCGAATACGATTCCTGTTTATGGCCCAACCTGAATTATCTTTTACGTTACAGTAAGTTAGATTACAAATACCCATAAAATACACCTTCCAATACTTATCAGTGCATCCTTTCAAGATCAAACAGTTGCCACTCTTTTCGAGTGCGCGACGTGGAATCTTCGGGATCGCTAGATATGCCAAAGCCCCTACTTTTAGAATTCATCAATTCACAAACTGACCAGTATTCTTTAAAGTTAATACTCCTTTTAAATCATTACCGGTACGCACCACTTTTTGTAATGACTTATCCCAAATATCAGCTCACTCGCGGTAGTGACATCGTACGTGATGGCATGTACCTCGAATTGTCAGAAGCAAACACATCACCAATCAGACAACTGGCTGAGGTGTTCTATTCAGACGTGACGCATGATTTTGTTCTGACATATTGTGAGGACAACATTCCTCTCGAGGTTATTGAATGGCTCATAGCTGAGTCAAAACGCCTTTTGCCTCAAGCCATCAAAGA
>NZ_CP070239.1:3395086-3395540 GCF_016906145.1 Citrobacter sp. MGH 55 | reverse complement strand
ACCTGAGCGAGTTTTAAAAGTTAGATCACCGGGCAGCTATCATCACCCAGCGCCCGGTTGATGAAGAACGTTACACGACCAATAACTTTCACCTCTTCCAGAGCRCTCCCCTYTATCGCYTCRCCATCTTCAGATATCAGTGCTTTRCCWGCCAGTTTTACAAACTGCACTTCACCAYCAGCAAGAACGGCGAGTGTATCTCCCTGTCGCGCATTCAGCGACACGTCGATAACCGCGTATCCCTCTGACGTTTCCAGRAYTCGACTRTTCATYGATATCCCGCAAAACATRTCGACTRTTAAGCGCCTTGAAAGATAATCAGCAGCCGGTGATGGAAATCCCATGTCATAGCCCTCCGTTAGGGTTATAGAGCATGAACAAACGCTCCTCACCTTCCGTAGAGGAAATATCCTTGAACGTGCTTATGCTGGCCTCTATCCAGGCATTTGCATCT
>NZ_CP070239.1:3394916-3395081 GCF_016906145.1 Citrobacter sp. MGH 55 | reverse complement strand
AGAGAAATCCCAGTTCACCTTCTTCAGTTCCCGCACAAAATCAACGGTTCGTAGTGTCCTGCGACCGCCGGGCTCAACAACTACAGCAGACCGGAATGCGGCCTCAATGTCATAACGACGCGGCATAAGCCACCTCACTAAACACTGTTTATATATACAGTATTA
>NZ_CP070239.1:3388957-3389933 GCF_016906145.1 Citrobacter sp. MGH 55 | reverse complement strand
GTAATGAATTCGTCAAACTTTCCTGCGTTAAATTTCAGATCGCGTGGGGATTCACTTGGTACTGGCAGATTAGTKGGKTAGCCATATTTTTTCCATAAAAAAACCCGGAGCAGTGTCCGGGCTGTGGTTATCGGGATTGTTTTACGAGTAAATCAGGTCGCTGTACTCGGCGAGTGTAATTGCTGTGCCGCCCTGTCCATCTGGCTGCTTGGCGGTTATGGTCCATTGCCCGGCGTCCAGTTCCTCGGATGTGGCTATCACATACCGTGATGGCGACTGAACGTCGAACCCGTCGTAAATGTTCAGTGGTATGTCAGGAACTGCTGCGGTAAATCCGAACTGTGTATCTGAACGAGGAGAAGCCGGGAAGCGCGCCGTTGTAGCGCCTGATGAATCGGTGATCTGCACATACATCGAACCGGAGAAATTAATACGTTCACTGGTTTCGAAGTCGTTACCTGATCGAGAGACAATGTAACCGGCCTGCTGATTGGTATCGTAAGTGTCCGGGACCTGAACCATATCTCCGACGTTCACCCACTCACCGTCTGCCATAGCTGTGATAGCCATAGTCATCCTGGAATAGATGAGACGCT
The DNA here is from genome assembly GCF_016906145.1 of Citrobacter sp. MGH 55. NCBI lineage: Bacteria > Pseudomonadati > Pseudomonadota > Gammaproteobacteria > Enterobacterales > Enterobacteriaceae > Citrobacter > Citrobacter sp. MGH 55. Next base: position 3,389,337 of record NZ_CP070239.1, on the reverse strand, counting down.
TACACTCACGCAGAGCGCGTTCATTGGCCTGATACCTGTTCCTGATGTATAGCATCTCGAACTTTTTGGCCTTCGTCGGCATCCCTTCCACAATGCTGTTTCCAACAATGCGGTAACGAACGAAATCCTGCTTGTTCGTGTCCGGGTTACGGAACTGCACTTCTACGCCGTCATATCCACCAGGTAGCGTCATGTCGTATGACAGTGAGTACCGGTCTGCCTTTGTGTTGGAGCGGTTGAAGATTGTCGCTGCTGAGGTTTTCTTACTGTCACGGGTAAACGACAAAACGCCGTTGTCATCATAGACAGTGACGCTGGAAGCATCGCAGATGGTTTCCATCCTTGAACCAAGGGAAACGTCTTCATCATCGAAAGTGTAG
>NZ_CP070239.1:3388319-3388703 GCF_016906145.1 Citrobacter sp. MGH 55 | reverse complement strand
GATCAGCGCGACCTCTGGCGCACTCCACCAGCACTTTTTGCGGCCCTTGATGCGGAGTTCTGCTTCCAGTTGGATGCCGCCGCAGCGCCACATAATACGCTATGCCGCATATTTATCACCGCCGAGCAGAACACGCTGGAAACGCCCTGGGCTGATTACCTGAGCATTCCCGGCTACGTCTGGTTGAACCCGCCATACAGCGACATTACGCCGTTCGTTAAGAAGGCCGCTACCGAAAGCGCAAATCAGATCGGCACGGTCATGCTGGTTCCGGCAGACACATCGGTTGGCTGGTTTAAGGAGGCTATCCAGACCGCCAGCGAGGTTCGCTTCATCACCGCCGGGCGACTGGCATTTATCAACCCGGTCACCGGTAAGCCAGTA
>NZ_CP070239.1:3386826-3388173 GCF_016906145.1 Citrobacter sp. MGH 55 | reverse complement strand
GACAACGCCGTACGCGCCGCCTGCCGCCGCTGCACCGAGGAAATCCAGCAGGCCATGCGCAAGAAGCCAAAGCCTAACTGGAACGAAACGGTGCCACCCATCATCAACAAGCATCACAAGAAAATTGAAGCTCTGGGAGTTAGCCTCCTGGAGTTCGTTGTATACACAGGTCGGCTTAATCGCCGCTTCGGAGTGGATTCATGAGCAATTCGATAGCAGACGGAGCGAAATTAACTCCGGAAACATTCGCAGATTTCATTGAGCGCTTGAGGTATCACCATCGCGGCGATGGTGTTAATCGTCACGCCACCGCCGATCCGATTTTCATGGTTCAGAAGCAGGCAACCATTTATGGCCTGGCAGAAGAGTACGGCGAATCGAAGATAGTCCATTTCGAGGAATGCGAATGGGACAGCCCGCAGGAGTATTGGGATGATCTTGATGAACAGCAGCAGGAAGAGTTAAACGCCTTCTGCATTGACCAGTGCGACACAGCCTTTACGGATCTCGATGAAGACGCTCAGTGGGAAGTGCTGACTGACCTTGATGGCCACACTGTCTGCGGTACATGCAAAGAGTGGCAGAACATCAACGCTCATTTTACCCGTGAAGCAGCGGAGGCTTTCATTCGCCGCAAACAGCATGATTATCCTCCTCTGCGAGTCTACGTCGAAAGCATGTACTTCGGCTGGGAGTATCAGGAAATCGTCCGCGCTCTATGCGACGGAAGGCTGGTGCTAACTGAAAAAAATGGCAGTACGGAATGAACAGGGCCTCACCAGTTGATTTGAGGAAAAGCCTCGAAATTGCAAACCACCTGGCGCATATCGGGATTCGCTTTGTGCCGATCCCGGTGGCGACAGAAGAAGAATTCCAGACACTGGCCGCCGAGCTATCGCGACGGCTTGAAAATATGGCTGTCGAAGCCGAGAAGAATGAAGGCGGTGCCGCATAAAGGCACTAATCACCAGGTCGCTAAAGCGGCCTTTTTTAATGCTGGCGTTCACCTTCAACCGAATTAACCGACAGTTCCGGGAGCATTGACCATGGCCGATATCATCGATACCGCAGCAGAGATTGAAGAGCTTCAGCGTAACGCTGCCCTTTCCGCTCACCGACTCAACCGTAACGCCGTATCAGCTGAGCGTTGTGAAGAATGCGACGAACCAATTCCCGAGCCGCGGCGCGCTGCCGTTCCCGGGTGCCAGACGTGCGCTGAGTGCCAATCCGTCATCGAGTTGAAGAATAAGCAGAGGGGGTTCCAGTGAAAGAGCTCGGAATGATTTTTAACGGCGAGATGGTGCGCGCCATCCTCGGCGGCCGGAAGACTCAGACGCGGCGCATCGT
>NZ_CP070239.1:3386063-3386360 GCF_016906145.1 Citrobacter sp. MGH 55 | reverse complement strand
TGGAAAGCCAACCCATGGGTCTGGGTAATCGAATTTAAGGTGGTGCCCAATGTTCAGGATAATCCAGCCTAATACCTGGTACGCCGATCCACACGGCGCGCCGTGCAAAATCCTCCGCGCTACCCACGAAGTCATCCACTACATCCGCAACGGTCGCACCTGCATTGCCAGCATGGGCCGCTTTCAGCATGAATTCGAGCCGCTGACCGAAGCACAGGCCGAGCGGATCGCCGAAGAAATCGAAACAGCAGAACACCTGAAGAATCTGCGCGCCCAGCGTGCGGCGTAAGGAGAACT
>NZ_CP070239.1:3385741-3385837 GCF_016906145.1 Citrobacter sp. MGH 55 | reverse complement strand
ACTCACGCAACTGATATCCAGTTATGAGCTGGCTATTGGGTGAGAAAGCACCACCTCGTGATCCCTTTTGCCCGGCCCCGCGCCGGGCTTCTTTTT
>NZ_CP070239.1:3384890-3385454 GCF_016906145.1 Citrobacter sp. MGH 55 | reverse complement strand
ACCTTACTGGAGAGAATAAAGCATGACGAACAGGCCAGTACGGTACGACGCTAATCTGCCCCGTAATCTGACCTATCGTAAAAGAGACAGACTTTACAGCTGGCGTAATCCGGTGACCGGGCAGGAGATATCTCTTGGCCGGATTGACCGCAAGGACGCCGTTGCCCAGGCCATCGAAGCCAACAACTACATCGACCAGAACTATCTTCCTTCCTGTCTTCTGGATCGCATTAAAGACGTGCCCACTTTCACTGTGGCTGCATGGCTTGAGCGTTACGAGGTTATTCTGGAAAGACGCGAGTTGAAACCCAATACGATGAAGGTCAGGCGAAATCAGCTCGCCACTCTAAAGGACGAGTTCGGAAGGATCCCCCTCGCCTCTGTAACCACAAAGGATATCGCTTCTTTTCTGGAGGCCTACATTGTCTGCGATAAAAAGAGCATGGCTTCCGGATTGCGATCGGTGTTGATGGATGTCTTCAGAGAGGCAATTGTGGAGGGGCATATCGACAGGAACCCGGCAGAGCCGACGCGAACGCCGACACCAAAGGTCAAGCGTGAGCG
>NZ_CP070239.1:3354090-3384430 GCF_016906145.1 Citrobacter sp. MGH 55 | reverse complement strand
GCACAACGTTTACTGGGCCACAAAAATTTAACAATGACCAAAAAATACCTGGACGCACGCGGTGCAGAGTATGTTATGGTTTAGACAGGATATGGAATATTCGAGTAATTTTCGGGGGATTTCGTGTTAAGACCGAAAAAACCCTTGAGAAACAAATAGATAAAAAGAGACCGAATACGATTCCTGTATTCGGTCCAGGGAAATGGCTCTTGGGAGAGAGCCGTGCGCTAAAAGTTGGCATTAATGCAGGCTAAGTCGCCTTGCCTTTTAAGAATAGATGACGACGCCAGGTTTTCCAGTCTGCGGCTTGCGCGGCTGGAAAAAAACGGCGCTGATCACTGGCTGAAATGTAAAAACCGCAAGACGCTTTACAAAAGGCTTGCGGTTTTTTATTGGAAATCAGAAAGATACTTTTGGTAACTAACAGAGCTTTTCCGCTCGTTCGATAAACGGTGCCAGACTCATTTTTTCACCCGGTTTTGCCGGATCGTCAATCTGAATCACCGACAGGGGCTGCGCATTTGTTTTACCGCTCGCCACCTGCTCTTGTGCAACATCGTTTAACGGATACTGAACAAGCGTGCTGGGGTTAATCACATACAGCGCGTTTCCTGGCCGACAGGTCAGCATCACCTCTTCACGATTGAACGCCCATTTATCTTTACCGATTTCAAAACGGCTTACGGTGATGACCTGCGGTGCCGCCAGCGCAACCCCTGAGCTAGTCAGAAGCAGCAAAGAGAGAATCACTTTTTTCATGAATTTTGCCTGTCCTTCAGAACGGTTCCAGCGTCGCAAACACACTGACGATTGCCAGCACGACGGCGCCAACTCCCCATTCGATCTTCGTCATCCAAATAAAACACCGATTGATGCGTCGACTATCCTGCCGCATTCGTGGTACGAGAAGATACCGATTCGCCAGTGCGATTGCCACCATTAGCAGGACAAGTGCACATTTTAGCAAAAGCAGTTGCCCCCAGGCGGTCTGCCATGGCAGGGAAAAACCCTGAATAAACAGCAGATTGGTGATACCGGTGAGTAATACGCCCGCCACGGCAAGATGCCCATAGCGGGAAAAACGCATCATGGTGTAAACCGCCTGTTGCTGCCAGCGTCCTTTTGCCATGTGCATGCAATAAATCACCGGTAGCAGTCCTCCAAACCAGGTTGCAGCGCAAATCAGATGCATTGCATGGTTTGTCTGCTGGAGCGCACCAATAACCCCCGAGTGCAGTGTGGCATGCCCAACCCCCGTCAGCAGGGCAAACTGTGCGAGAGTTAAGAGCAGTAATAGTCGCGCTAAATTACGCGGCACAATCAACGCGACAACCAACGTAACCAGCGCCAGAACGATTTGCCAGAGCCACACACCGCCAAACTGAGTTTGCAATACCGCGCCCCAGACAGACACGGAGATAACATCCTGCCAGCCAGAGCCCATAAGCCCACCCTGGACTGCCAGCATCAGTAATGCACTCACAAAACTCCATAACGCAGCATGTTGTTGCAGGCGCAGGAAGCGTCTGCTCATCAGACGGCGGATCGATGCCGGCGCAAGCCATGCGCCGTAGAGCGCAGAGCCAAACACCAGCATCAGGGCGGTAAAATGGATGAAGCGGAGAACAACCCACGTCAGCGTCAGCATGTTTATTTCACACTAAAGGTGTACTGCCCTTTGGTTTTGTGCCCATCGACAGACACCACGTGCCAGTTCACCGTGTATTGACCCGGCTTCAGCGTTTCATCAAGCGGGACGATGAGCTGTTTTTTATCCTGTTCGTTACGCTTTGCGGGACGGGTTCTGATTCCCTCTTGTTTTGGACCGGTAATTGTCGCCCCGCTGAATCCGGGCTCAATACCTTCAGAGAAGTTAAGCGTCAGCGCCTGCGGCGCGGCGGTTACCTCGGCATCCGCCGCGGGATACTGGTGTGTCAGATGCGCATGCGCCCACACGGTGGGGGTTGCCAGAGCGACTGCCAGAAAAAGGAGCGTATAGCGGAAAGTACGTGCAGGAGAGACCATATCAACTATTCCCTTTTGTAATGACTTATCCTGAGAGGATAACCTTCTATAATGTTCGCGTCGACAATCATCAATTGCGGCTTGCCATTGTGGTCGACTCTTAGTAACTTCTGCGCGCAAGATCGAAGGAGAAGCCCATGCACAAAAATCTGGCTCAGCTTGAACAAGCTGAAATGGACAAAGTAAACGTAGATCTGGCCGCTGCCGGCGTCGCGTTTAAAGAGCGCTACAACATGCCCGTTGTCGCTGAAGTGGTAGAACGTGAGCAACCTGCACATCTGCGCGACTGGTTTCGCGAGCGTCTGATCGCCCATCGTCTGGCGTCCGTTTCGTTGTCCCGTTTACCGTATGAGCCGAAACCTAAATAATTTTTCGGCGTGAAGTTACATATCCTTACATATTGCCTGCTACAGTATAAGTGCATTCTTATTCTATGATTTAAGGATGATTGTAGACGCTATGAAAAGGAAGTCATTATGTCACGCTGGAAAATCGCTGCTGCACAGTATGAACCGCTAAAAACATCTGTTCGTGGACATATCGCTCATCACCTGAATTTCATCGACGCAGCAGCCCGGCAACAGTGCGAACTGTTGGTGTTTCCCGCCCTCTCCTTACTCGGTTGCATGGACGAATCGCAGTGCCTGCCTGCGCCGCCGGATATCGATATCAGTCTGCTACAACCGCTCTCTCAGGCCGCCCACGCGCACCGCATGACGATCATTGCCGGTCTTCCGGTCGAGCATAACAACCGTTTTGTCAAAGGGATTGCCGTCTTCGCACCATGGATAACCTCACTGCGTTTGTTTCCTCAAAGCCACGGCGCGTGTCTTGGTAAGGGCCTGAAAACGATCAGCGTGGTGGATGAGCAACCGGAAGGTGTCGATATGGATCCGGCGTTTTCTCTGTTTACCACCAGCCAAAGCGTCAGTGAGCCGGAATTGCTGACCTCCACGTCGCAGTTACAACATTTCTCACATCAATTCTCGATTGCCGTACTGATGGCCAATGCGCGAGGAAGTAGCGCATTATGGGATGAAAGCGGGCAATTAATTGTCCGCGCCGACCGTGGTTCGCTGTTATTAACGGGGCAGCGCACAACGCAGGGTTGGCAAGGTGATATCATTCCATTACGCTAATCGTTTTCGGTCAGGAGTTTTACATGCTGCGCATCATCGATACTGAGACCTGTGGCCTGCAGGGCGGGATTGTAGAGATCGCCTCTGTTGACGTGGTTGACGGTAAGATTGTGAATCCTATGAGCCACCTGGTGCGCCCTGACCGGCCAATCTCGCCGCAGGCGATGGCCATTCATCGCATTACCGAAGCGATGGTGGCAGATAAGCCGTGGATTGAAGAGGTTATCCCCCACTATTACGGCAGCGAATGGTATGTGGCGCACAACGCCAGCTTTGACCGTCGTGTGCTGCCAGACATGCCTGGCGAGTGGATCTGCACCATGAAACTTTCCCGACGCCTCTGGCCGGGGATTAAGTACAGTAATATGGCGCTCTATAAGTCACGTAAACTGAACGTGCAAACGCCTGCGGGTCTGCATCACCACCGCGCACTCTATGACTGCTATATTACCGCCGCGCTGCTCATCGATATTATGAATACTTCCGGCTGGACGGCGGAACAGATGGTCGACATTACCGGGCGGCCCGGGTTACTGACCACCTTCACCTTTGGTAAGTATCGCGGCAAAGCCGTTTCCGATGTCGCAGAGCGCGATCCGGGCTATTTGCGCTGGTTGTTTAACAACCTCGACAGCATGAGCCCGGAGCTGCGTTTAACCCTCAAACACTATCTGGATAACGCCTGAACAGCGCCGTTACCGGGCAATGTTCCCTGTGCCAGACCAATCAGGAATGCAAATTCCAGCGCCACGCCTTCCCAGGATTTATAACGACCTGACTTACCTCCGTGTCCGGAATCCATATCGGTGCACAGTAACAGCAGATGGTCATCAGTTTTCAGCTCGCGCAGTTTCGCCACCCATTTTGCCGGTTCCCAGTACTGGACCTGCGAATCATGCAGTCCGGTGGTGACCAACAGATGCGGGTAAGCCTGCGCCCTGACGTTATCGTACGGACTGTAGCTTTTCATGTAAGCGTAATACTGCGGATCTTTCGGATTCCCCCACTCCTCAAACTCACCGGTCGTCAGGGGTATCGACTCATCCAGCATCGTCGTCACCACATCCACAAACGGCACCTGGGCAACCACGCCATGAAAGCGTTCGGGACGCTCGTTGACTGCCACACCCATCAGCATTCCTCCGGCGCTACCACCCATGCCATAACAGAGAGAGGGCGAGCCGTAGCCCAGGGCAATCAACGCATCACAGGCATCGAGATAGTCGTTGAAGGTATTGCGCTTTTTCAGGAATTTACCGTCTTCATACCACTGCTGCCCCAGTTCGCTTCCGCCTCGCACGTGAACGATGGCATAGACGAATCCACGATCCAGCAGACTTAACCGGCTGCTGCTGAAATCGGCATCCATGCTGGCGCCGTAGGAACCGTAGCCGTAAACCAGTAACGGATTTTGCCCCTTTCGGAAGTATTTCTGATGATAGACCAGTGATACCGGAACCTCGACACCATCACGGGCGGTGATCCACAGGTGTTCACTGCGATAGTTGGCGGCGTCAAATCCCGGTACCTCTGTCTGTTTAATTACCCGTCGTTCACCCGTATCCATGTCCAGTTCAAACAGCGTGTCCGGCGTGGTCATCGAGGAGTAGCCATAGCGCAGGCGTGAGGTTTCCGGTTCTGGATTGTACGCAAGCCAGGTGACATAAGCCGGATCGTCGAAGGCAATCCCCACCACCTCGCGAGTTTTACGATTGATCTGCCGCAGGCTGGTTAAGCCACGCTGGCGCTCTTCCACTACCAGCCAGTCGGTAAAAAGCGTAAACCCTTCCAGCATGATCGCTTCACGGGCCGGGATCAGCGTTTCCCACTTTTTCTCATCGCGCACACGGGTGCGATAAAGACCAAAATTTTTACCCTCGCGGTTCGAACGCAGATAAAACTTATGTTGATAGTGATCGAGGCTGTATTCGTGGTCCTTGCGGCGCGGCAGAAAGATGAAAGGTTCAGCATCAGCCAGTTCAGCATCCAGCAGTAAAACCTCGCTGGTCGTCGCGCTCGCCAGATGAATGACGAGGTAATGTTGCGACGTCGTTTTGTGCAGGCTGACGTAGAAAGTGTCGTCTTTTTCTTCGTAAATCAGCTCGTCATCGGCTGAGGGCGTGCCGACGGTATGACGCCAGACCTGGTAAGGTAAGAGCGTCGTGGCATGTTTACGGACGTAGTAAAAGGTCAGGGAATCATTTGCCCAGACAAATTCGGGAGCCACATTATCCAGCATCTCCGGATACCAGTTACCGTTTTCCAGATTGCGAAAACGGATCCCGTACTGGCGGCGCGAAAGATAATCTTCCGCCAGCGCCATAATGGTGTTATCCGGCGTTATCGCCAGTCGTCCCAGAGTGTAGAACTCACTGTGTGCCGCCCGTTTGTTGCCATCAAGCAGCGTTTCCCAGTCATCCCATTCCTCACTCAGTGCAGACTGGCGTTGATAAATGGCGTACTCACACCCGGGTTCATAGAGATGGCGATAGCGATAACCGTTCTTCACGTATGGCGCAGAGGTGTCGCGGGGAGGAATGCGATCGATAATTTCTTTTAGCACACGATCCTGTAAGGCTTGCTGCGTAGACATAACCTGATGTCCGTAGCGGTTTTCCTGTTGCAGGTAGTCAAGCACCTCGGGCTGCGAGCGCGTGTCGTCCCGCAGCCAGTAGTAGTTATCAATGCGCGTGTCGCCATGGACCGTCATGGCGTAAGGGATACGATTTGCTTTTGGCAGCATGTGTCTGTTTCTTTCGTCTTTATACATCCTCTAAGGGTGGCAAAAGTCACGAATGATGCAAGCGAAACATGCTGCGCGCGGTATTTCGTTAGCCAGGTAATGCCTGTTTTTGCTGTTTCAAATCCTGCTCAATGCCATCACGGACATCCTGTGGGATCTTCAGCGCATCACCCAGCGCGTTCAGGTAGCTGCGCTCCATAAAGTGGTCGATATCAATCGCCGCACAGCTGAGGAAATAGATCTCCAGCGCCTCTTCTTCGTTGCGGATCCCCTGCGCAAGGCGCTGCGGATCGAGCGGCTGCTCAATCGCCTGTTCAATGAAAACGCGCCCCTGCTCTTCTACGCCGGCTTCACGCAGTTGCTGTTCGATTGCCGCCCGCTCGTTGGCATCAATATGGCCATCACTTTTCGCGGCGAAGACCAGCGCCAGGATCAGCCGTTCGGTGCGCACATCCAGCGGCGTACTTTGCGCGCCGAACTGTGGTTCACCCTGATGCGCCGCACGGATTTTATCCTTGTACTTGTTCCACAAGACCGTCCCCGCCACCGCACCACCGCCGACCAGCAGCGCGCTGGTGCCATATTTGCTGAGCAGTTTGCGTGAGGATTTGTTAGCGACCAGTAACCCCGCCAGACCACCCAGCGCGCCGGGTACCAGCAGCTTACTTAATCCCTGTTCACCTGAAGAAGAGGAGGACGATCCGTTTTGCCCGAGAAGAGAGTGTAATTGATTTAGCCAGTTAGCCATTTTGCCCCTCAAGTACTGACAATGAATTGTCAAAGCGTACCCGAGGGGATGTCAGGAAATGTCTGCCAGCGCTAAAGATGCGCAAATGTTCGTGCTATTGCGAACGATATTCCGCTGTGCCGGCCTTGCAGTCGACCTTCACCAGATAATGAATATCCGCACTTTTTCCACGCACGGTCAGCGGTACTACCCACTTACCCTCGCCACCGGTGATCTCTTTTGGATTAACCCATGCCACCGGGTCGGCCTGACCCACATGTTTTTGATCGTCGGCCCAACGCGCAATGCGATTCTGCTGATAATCGCGCTTAACGCTCGCCGCAATACCCTCGGTATCCAGACCTTCACAGTTAAGGAACTTAACCGTCTTACTGTCCGTACCTGCCGCAGACACCGATACGCTGGTGCATAACAACAGCAAGCAGGCTAACACGCCCGTTCTTTTCATACTTTTCCCTTTCTCCATAGCACAGTGATACAGGGAAAAGCATGGTACAAAACGTCAGGAGCGCAAGTCAGATTCAGGCCGCCTGCGTATCGTCCCCGGCAGCGGCGTCATTATCAACCACCTGCGGAGAAGGTAACTTACCGGTTTTGAGGATCGTGCTCAGCACCTCTTTTTGTTCGGCCAGCCACAGCGACAGCGCCTCACGCTGTTCGTCTTCCAGCGCTAACGGGGACTGTTCAAGCCAGGTGTCGAGTAGATCCGCCGTATCCAGCATCTTGTCATACGCATCGGCTTCCTTTTTGCTGGTAAATGACATTTTTTCCTCACCTTCCCGAATGACTACGTATTTAACTTCAACCGCCATGTTGCAGCCTCTCAATATTACTGTATTTATGTACAGTATATTCTATTTCACCGCTGAAATCAACCTGGCAATAAAGACAGACGCAAACGTTTTCGTATATACTGCGGCCAAATTTGTTGGGGGATATTTTCATGACGATATTAGGCACAGCGCTGCGTCCGGCAGCAACTCGGGTGATGTTATTGGGTTCTGGTGAACTGGGTAAAGAAGTGGCCATCGAGTGCCAGCGTCTCGGCGTGGAAGTGATCGCGGTGGACCGGTATGCCGACGCACCGGCCATGCATGTCGCGCATCGTTCGCACGTCATTAATATGCTGGATGGCGACGCGCTTCGCCGCGTAGTGGAGCTGGAAAAACCGCACTATATCGTGCCAGAGATTGAAGCCATTGCCACGGATATGCTGGTGGCGCTGGAACAGGAAGGGTTGAACGTCGTGCCCTGCGCGCGCGCAACAAAACTCACGATGAACCGTGAAGGTATTCGCCGCCTGGCGGCAGAAGAACTGGCACTGCCCACATCAACCTTCCGTTTTGCCGACAGTGAAGCCACCTTCCGCGACGCCGTGGCTGAAATTGGTTATCCCTGCATTGTCAAACCGGTGATGAGTTCATCCGGCAAAGGGCAGAGTTTTATTCGTTCCGAAGCGCAGCTGGCGCAAGCCTGGGACTATGCCCAACAGGGCGGTCGCGCGGGTGCCGGTCGGGTCATCGTCGAAGGGGTTGTGAAGTTTGATTTTGAAATCACCCTGCTCACCGTCAGCGCGGTCGATGGCGTCCATTTCTGTGCACCGGTAGGTCATCGCCAGGAAGATGGCGATTATCGTGAATCCTGGCAACCGCAACAGATGAGCGCACTGGCGCTGGAACGCGCTCAGGACATTGCCCGTAAAGTGGTATTAGCCCTGGGTGGTCACGGTCTGTTTGGCGTGGAGCTGTTTGTTTGCGGGGATGAGGTCATCTTCAGCGAGGTCTCCCCTCGCCCACATGATACCGGCATGGTGACGCTGATCTCTCAGGATCTGTCGGAGTTTGCCCTGCATGTACGCGCTTTCCTCGGACTGCCCGTGGGGGCCATTCGTCAGTATGGTCCGGCAGCTTCTGCGGTAATTTTACCGCGACTGACCAGTCAGGACGTGACGTTTGGCAATGTTCAGGCCGCCGTCGGTGCCGGTGTGCAGGTCCGTTTCTTCGGTAAGCCGGAAATTGAAGGATCGCGTCGCCTGGGTGTGGCGCTGGCAACGGCAGACAACGTTGATGACGCTATTGAACGCGCGAAGAACGCCGCCGCGCAGGTGAAAGTGACAGGGTAAACAACAGCAACCGTAGGCCGGATAAGGCAGTCATGCCACCATCCGGCAAAACCCGATGGCGGCGCTAACGCGTCTCATCGGGCCTACGGCTTACACATGGGTAGCTTACTGCTTCGCGCCTTCAACCGCTTCGCGAGCCAGTCTGGTGATACGATCGTAGTCACCAGCTTCCAGCGCGTCATTCGGCACCAGCCAGGAACCGCCGATGCACAGCACGCTTTTCAGTGCCAGGTAATCGCGGTAGTTAGCCGGAGAGATGCCGCCAGTCGGGCAGAAACGCACCTGAGAGAACGGACCGGCAATGGCCTGCAGTGCTTTAGTGCCGCCATTGGCTTCTGCCGGGAAGAATTTGAACTCTTTCAGGCCGTAGTCCATACCCAGCATCAGTTCAGAAACGGTGCTGATGCCAGGAATCAACGGGATCGTGCCTTCGGTTGCCGCTTTCAGCAGAGGCTCGGTCAGACCTGGGCTGATAGCGAACTGCGCACCGGCTGCAGTAACCTCAGCCAGCTGCTGCGGATTCAGCACCGTACCCGCACCCACAATGGCTTCCGGAACCTCTTTGGCGATAGCGCGGATAGCATCCATCGCGCAGGCGGTACGTAACGTCACTTCCAGTACGCGCACCCCACCCGCAACCAGCGCTTTTGCCATCGGCACAGCGTGTTCCAGTTTATTCACTACGATCACCGGGACAACCGGGCCGGTGGTCAGGATTGCTTCTGCACTTGTTTTCCAGTTTTTCATCAGAGTTTTTCTCTCGCCTGATTACAAAATATGCCTTAAAAATGAATACAGGTTGCGCCCTGTTCTGCGCCGGACAACTGTTCACGCAGCGCGCCGAACATTTCACGCCCCGTACCGATGCGCGATGCGCTCAGATCCGGGATATGCGGCTGGCGAGCGGCAAGCTCCGCCTCATCAACCAACAGCGTCAATTCACCTGTCTGTCCGTTCACCCGAATAATGTCGCCATCGCGTACTTTTGCCAGCAGTCCGCCATCATAGGCCTCCGGGGTTACATGGATGGCTGAAGGCACTTTACCGGACGCACCGGAAAGTCGACCATCAGTAACCAACGCAATTTTGAAACGACGGTCCAATAATACACCAAGTGGCGGCATGAGTTTATGTAATTCTGGCATTCCGTTCGCTTTTGGTCCCTGATGACGCACAACTACCACGCAGTCACGGTCCAGCAGACCCGCTTCAAAGGCCGGCAGGACATCATGCTGACTTTCAAAAACAACGGCTGGTGCTTCAATCACCTGATTCTCGGCCGGTACGGCGGACGTTTTCATAACCGCACGACCGAGGTTACCACTCAGCACTTTAGTGCCACCATGATGAGAGAACGGCTGGTCAAAGGAGGCAATGACATTGCTGTCCAGCGATTTGGCCGCGCCTTCACGCCAGTCGAGTTCGCCATTGTTCAGCCACGGTTCCAGGGTGTAGCGCTTCAGGCCGTAACCGGCCACGGTGTTGACGTCTTCATGCAGCAGACCCGCGTTCAGCAGTTCACGCATCAGGACCGGGACACCGCCCGCAGCCTGGAAGTGGTTAATATCCGCCGGGCCGTTAGGATAGAGACGCGCCATCAGCGGCACGATGTCGGAGAGGTCAGAGAAGTCATCCCAGTTAATCTGGATACCCGCAGCGCGGGCCATCGCCACCAGGTGCATGGTATGGTTCGTTGAACCGCCGGTCGCCAACAGCGCGACAATCCCGTTCACCACCACTTTTTCATCAATCATTTTGCCGATCGGCATCCATTCGTTACCGTTACCGGTCAGACGCGTCACCTGGCGCGCTGCTGCTGCCGTCAGCGCTTCACGCAGCGGAGCATCCGGGTGAACAAACGAGGACCCCGGCAGTTGCATCCCCATGAACTCCACCACCATCTGGTTGGTGTTCGCGGTACCGTAGAACGTGCAGGTGCCCGGCGCATGATAGGAGGCGGCTTCAGACTCCAGAAGCGCCATACGATCAACTTTACCTTCAGCATAAAGCTGACGAATGCGGACTTTCTCTTTATTCGCCAGGCCGCTCGCCATTGGACCTGACGGCACGAAGATGGAAGGCAGATGACCGAATGACAGCGCCGCCATCGCCAGACCCGGGACGATTTTGTCACAGACGCCGAGGAACAGCGCACCGTCGAACATGTTGTGAGAGAGTCCCACCGCGGCGGACATCGCAATCACTTCGCGGCTCAGCAGCGAAAGCTCCATACCGTCCTGCCCCTGCGTTACGCCGTCACACATTGCCGGAACGCCGCCCGCGACCTGCCCGACCGCATTGGCTTGATGCAGCGCTTTGCGAATGATGTCCGGATAATGTTCGTAGGGTTGATGTGCGGAGAGCATGTCGTTGTAGGAAGTGATGATCGCGATATTGTTACGCAACATGCTTTTCAGAGAGGCTTTATCATCTGGCTGACAAGCCGCGAATCCGTGCGCCAGATTCCCGCATGCCAGTTGTGAGCGGTGCACGGTCGAGGATTTAGCCTGTTCTATACGAGCGAGGTAGGCAGAACGGGTCTCACGGGAACGTTCAACAATACGTTGTGTTACGCGTAACAAATTCGGATTCATAGAGGCTCCTGAAATTTATCTGTCAGAGCTACAGGTTTGGCAAGTTCATTTACTGCGTGTATAAATACAGGAAACGCTTGTTCACCGGAACTCAGGGGCAAAATCGTTTCAGGCAGTGTAATAAAAAAAGCCTCGCGGGTGAATCCACACGAGGCTTAAAAGTGCAAAAATTGTTCAACAATCTGTGTTAGATCATGTTACCGGTAAAATAACACAGGAGTGGTAGACACTTTTACTCGAATTCATTCCAGGAACGACCGTCACGGGTGATCATCGCCACCGAAGCAACCGGTCCCCAGGTCCCGGCCTGGTACGGTTTCGGCGCATCGTTGTCCATTGCCCACGCTTCGGTAATGGAGTCGACCCACTTCCACGCCTCTTCGACTTCATCACGACGCACAAACAGCGCCTGAATGCCGCGCATGGTTTCCAGCAGCAGACGCTCGTAAGCATCCGCCAGATGCGTTTGATTGAAAGTCTCGGAGTAGCTCAGATCCAGCTTGGTGATTTGCAGGTTATGCTTGTGGTCAAGACCCGGAACTTTGTTCAGAACCTGGATATCCACGCCTTCATCCGGCTGCAGACGAATGGTTAGCTTGTTCTGCGGCAGATCCTGCCAGGACTCTTTAAACAGGTTCAGTTCAGGCGTTTTGAAGTAAACCACAACTTCAGAACATTTCGTCGGCAGACGTTTACCGGTACGCAGGTAGAACGGCACGCCCGCCCAGCGCCAGTTATCAATGTCGACGCGGATCGCCACAAACGTTTCGGTGTTACTGCTCTTGTTCGCACCCTCTTCTTCCAGATAGCCCGGGACTTTTTTGCCCTGAGCAAAGCCGGTGGTGTACTGGCCGCGAACGGTTTTTTCACGCACATTTGAACGATCGATACGACGCAGCGACTTCAGCACCTTCACTTTTTCATCACGAATGGCGTCAGCGCTCAGATCCGACGGCGGCGACATCGCAATCATGCACAGAATTTGCAGCAGGTGGTTCTGGATCATGTCGCGCATCTGCCCGGCCTGGTCGAAATAACCCCAACGCCCTTCAATGCCCACCTCTTCTGCCACGGTGATTTCCACATGATCGATCGTGCGGTTATCCCAGTTATTCACAAACAGGGAGTTGGCAAAACGCAGCGCCAGCAGGTTCAGAACGGTCTCTTTTCCCAGATAGTGGTCGATGCGGTAAACCTGGCACTCTTCAAAATATTCGCCAACCTGATCGTTGATCTCGCGAGATGTCGCCAGTGAGGTACCCAACGGTTTTTCCATCACCACGCGTGCCGGTTTGGCATTCAGTTTCGCTTCGCCCAGTCCCTTACAGATTGCGCCAAACGTGCTTGGCGGCATGGCGAAGTAGTTGATCGTGGTGCGGTTTTTCTGATCGAGCATCGCCCCAAGACGAGTAAACGCCGCGGTATCGTTCACATCCAGATTGCAGAAATCCAGGCGAGCGCTCAGGGTGTCCCACAATCCTTCATCAATCTTTTCTTTCATGAAGGTTTCGAGCGCTTCGCGCACCACCTTCGTGTAGGCATCTTTATCCCAGTCGGCACGGCCTACCCCGATAATGCGGGTTTCAGGGTTGAGCTGACCGGCTTTTTCAAGTTGATACAGGGAAGGCAGCAATTTACGACGCGCAAGGTCGCCTTTCGCGCCGAAAATGACCAGGTCACATGCCTGGGCTGTTTGCGTTACCGCCATGTCATTCTCCTTAGTTAGCTATCCTGGTACTTTGCCAGGCATTACTTGTAATTTTATTACAGTGCACTGTACTGCTTTTACGTGATTCCGGAAACCGTAAACGCTTAACCCACCGTGCGGTTGGCGCTTAACGGCGCAAATTGGTCAAAATTGTCGTTGGTTTGCGACGCATAAAGGTGAGTCAAAACACGATGTTGATCATGTTATGAAAAAAAACAACAACTCTGCTGACCATTTTGCCCCCTTCTCTGATTAGCAGGGGTACTATCTACCAAAATTGCCTCTCGATTTCTTGTATCACTGAAATCGTTATTTCCTTGAGTCTACATCATGAATATGCTGGAAAAGATCCAGTCTCAACTGGAACATTTGAGCAAATCTGAACGCAAAGTCGCCGATGTCATCATCGCCTCACCCGAGCGGACCATCCATTGCAGTATTGCCACGCTTGCGCAGGAAGCCAACGTCAGTGAACCGACGGTGAACCGTTTTTGTCGCAGCATGGAAACCCGGGGCTTCCCCGATTTTAAACTGCATCTGGCACAAAGTCTGGCAAATGGTACCCCTTATGTTAATCGTAATGTGGATGAAGATGACAGTGTCGAATCCTATACGGGCAAGATTTTCGAATCCGCGATGGCCAGTCTTGACCACGTTCGCCAGTCGCTGGACAAATCGGCGATCAACCGCGCGGTGGATTTACTGACGCAGGCCAAGAAAATCGCTTTCTTTGGCCTGGGGTCGTCCGCCGCCGTCGCCCATGATGCCATGAACAAGTTTTTCCGTTTCAACGTTCCGGTTATCTACTCCGACGACGTCGTTTTGCAACGGATGAGCTGTATGAATTGTAGTGACGATGACGTGGTCGTGCTGATTTCGCATACCGGTCGCACCAAGAGTCTGGTCGAACTGGCGCAGCTTGCACGTGAAAACGATGCCATGGTGATCGCGTTAACCTCCGCTGATACGCCGCTGGCGCGTGAAGCCACGCTGGCAATTACGCTCGATGTGCCGGAAGATACTGACATTTATATGCCCATGGTCTCTCGACTTGCGCAGTTGACCGTGATAGATGTGCTGGCTACGGGATTTACTTTGCGCCGTGGGGCAAAATTCAGAGATAACTTGAAGCGTGTCAAAGAAGCGCTCAAGGAATCGCGTTTTGATAAAGAACTGCTCATCAAGAGTAATGACCGCTAATAGCAATAATAAGTACGACTTAAATTCGTCATCCGGTTTTGTTCGCTATGCTATGTAGACCCTACGTAATTCGAGTTGTGGAAAGGCGGCAACGCAGCGAATCTTCAGGAGCTTACTGAAATCAGTGACTGGGGTGAGCAAGGAGGCCAACGCACAGGCAACCAGAAGTATGACGGGTGTAAGGTTTTCAGAACTGCCGGATCAATTTTCACGCAACACCTAGTTGTTTCAGTCAACGGAGTATTACATGTCCAGAAGGCTTCGCAGAACCAAAATCGTTACGACATTAGGCCCGGCTACCGACCGCGATAACAATCTTGAAAAGATTATCGCTGCTGGTGCTAACGTCGTGCGGATGAATTTCTCTCACGGTTCGCCAGAAGATCATAAAATGCGCGCGGATAAAGTTCGTGAGATCGCTGCCAGATTGGGACGCCACGTAGGCATCCTGGGTGATCTCCAGGGGCCAAAAATTCGCGTCTCTACCTTTAAAGAAGGCAAAGTATTCCTCAACATCGGTGACAAATTTCTCCTGGATGCCAACCTGGGTAAAGGTGAAGGCGACAAGGAAAAAGTCGGCATTGACTACAAAGGTCTGCCGGCAGACGTGGTACCTGGCGACATTCTGCTGCTCGACGATGGCCGCGTGCAGTTAAAAGTGCTGGAAGTTCAGGGTATGAAAGTGTTCACGGAAGTGACCGTGGGCGGCCCGCTCTCCAACAACAAAGGCATCAACAAGCTGGGCGGCGGTCTCTCCGCAGAAGCCCTGACCGAAAAAGACAAAGCCGATATCGTGACCGCCGCTCAGATTGGCGTTGACTATCTGGCTGTCTCCTTCCCGCGTTGCGGCGAAGATCTGAACTACGCTCGCCGCCTGGCGCGTGATGCGGGCTGCGATGCCAAGATTGTGGCCAAAGTTGAGCGTGCCGAAGCGGTCTGCGACCAGAATGCGATGGATGACATCATTCTGGCTTCTGACGTGGTAATGGTCGCTCGTGGCGACCTTGGCGTTGAGATTGGCGATCCGGAACTGGTCGGCATCCAGAAGACGTTGATTCGTCGCGCACGTAAGTTGAACCGCGCGGTGATTACCGCGACCCAGATGATGGAGTCGATGATCACCAACCCAATGCCAACCCGTGCCGAAGTGATGGACGTCGCGAACGCCGTGCTGGATGGTACCGATGCGGTCATGCTGTCAGCCGAAACGGCGGCAGGCCAGTACCCGGCGGAAACCGTCGCGGCGATGGCGCGCGTCTGCCTGGGTGCAGAAAAAATCCCCAGCATCAATGTCTCCAAACACCGTCTGGACGTACAGTTCGACAATGTTGAAGAAGCGATTGCGATGTCCGCCATGTACGCAGCAAACCACCTGAAGGGGGTGACCGCGATCATTACCATGACGGAATCCGGTCGTACCGCGCTGATGACTTCTCGCATCAGCTCCGGCCTGCCGATTTTCGCCATGTCCCGTCATGAGCGTACGCTGAACCTGACGTCGCTGTACCGTGGCGTCACGCCGGTGCATTTCGACAGCGCGGCAGAAGGCGTTGTCGCAGCAAGCGAAGCGGTGAATCTGCTGCGTGACAAAGGCTACCTGGTGTCCGGCGATCTGGTGATCGTGACGCAGGGAGACGTGATGAGCACCATTGGCTCAACCAATACCACGCGTATTCTGACCGTCGAGTAATCGACGGCTGATACAAAGAGGCCTCTCATGTGAGAGGCCTTTTTTTATTTGAGGGGGTAGAGATCTTTGCGCTTATACGGCTGGATCTCGCCCGGTTTGCGGGTCTTCAGCAGTTTCAGGATCCAGGTATATTGCTCGGGATGCGGGCCAACAAAAATTTCCACCTCTTCATTCATTCGACGGGCAATAGTGTTGTCATCAGCGGTCAGAAGATCGTCCATGGGCGGGCGCACCTGAATCGTCAACCGGTGGGTATCGCCGTTGTATACCGGGAACAGCGGAATGACGCGCGCCCGACACACTTTCATCAGTCGACCAATGGCCGGCAACGTCGCTTTATAGGTGGCAAAGAAATCGACAAACTCACTGTGTTCAGGACCATGATCCTGATCGGGCAGATAATATCCCCAGTACCCCTGACGAACAGACTGAATGAACGGCTTGATGCCGTCATTACGCGCATGCAGGCGACCACCAAAGCGGCGGCGCACCGTGTTCCAGACGTAATCAAACACCGGGTTTCCCTGATTATGGAACATTGCCGCCATCTTCTGGCCCTGAGACGCCATTAACATTGCCGGAATATCCACACCCCAGCCATGCGGCACCAGGAAGATCACCTTTTCGTTGTTGCGGTGCATCTCCTCGATGATCTCAAGCCCTTCCCAGTCAACGCGCGACTGAATTTTTTCCGGACCGCGAATCGCCAGTTCCGCCATCATCGCCATGGCCTGCGGCGCAGTTGAAAACATCTCATCGACGATAGCCTCGCGCTCAGCTTCGCTACGTTCCGGAAAGCACAATGACAGGTTAATCAACGCCCGGCGACGCGAGCTTTTACCCAGACGCCCGGCGAAACGACCCAGTTTTGCCAGCAGCGGGTCGCGAAAGGATGCAGGCGTTAAGGCGATACCCGCCATCGCCGCGACGCCCAGCCATGCGCCCCAGTAACGCGGATGGCGAAAAGATTTCTCAAACTCAGGGATGTACTCACTATTATTTTTTTTTGTTTCCATGCTTATCCAGTGCCTGATGACGCGAAAAGTAAATCTGATGATAGTGTAGCGGCGCACCCTGCCGCGCACAAAATAAAAAAGCCGGCACACGCGCTGCGTACCGGCTTTGAAGTCATGAGTGATTAATCGAAGCGTAACTGCGGCAGAACCTCTTTGACCTGCGCCAGGTAATCGGTACGATCTTTACCGGTCAGCCCTTCGGTACGCGGCAGTTTCGCCGTCAGCGGGTTAACCGCCTGCTGGTTAATCCAGACTTCATAGTGAAGATGCGGGCCAGTAGAACGTCCGGTGTTACCGGAGAGTGCGATACGATCGCCACGTTTAACCTTTTGTCCCGGTTTCACCAGCAGTTTACGCAGGTGCATATAGCGCGTGGTATAGGTACGACCGTGACGCACCGCCACATAATAGCCAGCCGCACCGCTGCGTTTCGCCACGACGACTTCACCGTCACCCACGGACAGCACCGGCGTCCCCTGCGGCATCGCGAAGTCCACGCCTCTGTGTGGCGCGACACGTCCGGTAACCGGGTTGGTTCGACGCGGGTTGAAGTTAGACGAAATGCGGAACTGTTTCGCCGTCGGGAAACGCAGGAAGCCTTTCGCCAGCCCGGTACCATTGCGGTCGTAGAACTTTCCGTCTTCGGCACGGATAGCGTAATAATCTTTACCTTCTGAACGCAAACGCACGCCCAACAACTGGCTCTGCTCACGCTTGCCGTCCAGCATTTCACGAGACATCAGCACAGAGAACTCATCGCCTTTTTTCAGTTTGCGGAAGTCCATCTGCCACTGCATCGCTTTGATCACCGCGCTAATTTCAGCGCTGGTCAGCCCGGCAGCTTTCGCACTGGCGACGAAGCTGTTGCCAACGGTGCCTTTCATCAGGCTGTTTACCCAATCGCCCTGCTGCGTTTCCGCGCTCATTTTAAAGCCGTTCGCCGCAGTACGGTCATAGGTACGGGTTTCGCGACGCGACATTTCCCACGTCAGACGCTGTAAATCGCCGTCCGCGGTCAGCGTCCAGGAGAGCTGTTGACCAATCTTCAGATTACGCAGCTCTTTATCAGACGCGGCAAGCTGGGCGATATCACCCATATCAATGCCGTACTGATTCAGAATGCTGCTGAGGGTATCGCCCGTCGAAACGACATATTCATGAACGCCCGCTTCTCCCGAGGTTTTGTCGTCCAGCTCATCCTGAGGAATGGCTTCATCTTCCTGTGCCGCCTGATCGATAGGCTCGCTGGCCTCCGGGAGCAGTGAACGAATTTCGCTCTTCTCCAGTTCGATCGTTTTAACAATGGGGGCAGATTCCGGGTGATAAACGTAAGGCCGCCAGACAGCAACGGCCAGTGTCAGAACAGTAAGCGACCCCAGCATAACGCGATGGGGTCTGGGCAGATTATTAAATGCCAGGGCGACAGAGCGGGCTATCTGTTGCACGTATTCACTTCCTCATTAATCTCCTTTCAGGCAGCTCGCATACTGGTTCGCTAGTTGGTTCAAGAACGCTGAATAGCTCGTTTTACCCAGTTTGATGTTTGTCCCGAGGGGATCCAACGTTCCCATTCGAACGGATGTCCCTCTCGCAACGGCTTCAACGACCGCTGGCCTGAACTGTGGCTCAGCAAAAACGCAGGTTGCTTTTTGCTCAACCAACTGTGTTCTTATTTCATGTAAACGCTGCGCACCAGGTTGTATCTCAGGGTTGACGGTGAAGTGACCCAATGGAGTGAGTCCGTAGTGTTTTTCGTAATAGCCATAGGCGTCATGAAAAACGAAATACCCTTTGCCCTTGAGCGGTGCGAGCTCGTTACCGACCTGCTTATCGGTTGCGGCTAATTGTGCCTCAAAATCCTTCAGGTTGGCGTCAAGTTTGGCTCGACTTTGCGGCATAAGTTCCACTAATTTTTCATGGATTGCAACCGCTGAGGCCCGCGCTATCTCTGGGGAGAGCCAAAGATGCATGTTGTAATCACCATGATGGTGATGTGCGTCACCTTTTTCGCCGTGGTCATGATCGTGGTCGTGCTCATCATCATCATCGTCAGCCCCTTTCATGAGCAACGGTTTCACGTCTTTGAGTTGCGCAATCGTTACCTGTTTAGCGGCGGGAATGTTGCTGACGGACTTTTCCATGAACGCTTCCATTTCCGGCCCAATCCAGACAACTAAGTCCGCGCCCTGTAAGCGTTTTACGTCAGATGGACGTAGTGAATAATCATGTTCGGATGCCCCATCCGGAAGTAAGACTTGGGTCTCCGTGACGCCATCAGCAATGGCAGAAGCAATGAACCCTAATGGCTTGAGAGAAGCGACAACGGCGGCATTTGCCGCCTGTGTTGCACTGCCCCAAAGAGCGGCGGATAATGCAGCGAAAAGAAGCGTATTTTTATGTAACATAATGCGACCAATCATCGTAATGAATGTGAGAAATGTGATATTATAACATTCTATAACTTCTGCAAGACTAAAATTGACATGACGACTTTGGTTTCACTGGAAAATGTCTCGGTCTCGTTCGGCCAGCGCCGCGTCCTTTCTGACGTTTCGCTTGAACTGAGACCCGGAAAAATTTTAACGCTACTCGGCCCAAATGGCGCCGGGAAGTCAACGCTGGTTCGCGTCGTTCTCGGACTGGTCGCCCCGGATGAAGGGGTGATCACGCGTAATGGTAAGCTGCGAATTGGCTACGTTCCGCAGAAATTGTATCTCGATACCACCCTGCCGCTTACCGTCAGTCGTTTCTTACGCCTGCGCCCCGGTACGAAGAAAGATGACATCCTGCCGGCCCTGAAACGTGTACAGGCCGGGCATCTGATTGACGCGCCGATGCAAAAGCTCTCCGGCGGCGAGACGCAGCGCGTCCTGTTAGCGCGCGCGCTCCTCAATCAGCCACAGCTTCTGGTGCTTGACGAACCCACTCAGGGCGTAGATGTCAACGGCCAGGTCGCGCTGTACGACCTTATCGATCAGTTACGTCGTGAGCTGGATTGCGCCGTGCTGATGGTGTCCCATGACCTGCATCTGGTGATGGCAAAAACCGACGAAGTGTTGTGTCTGAATCATCACATTTGCTGTTCAGGTACCCCTGAAATCGTTTCCATGCACCCGGAATTTATCTCGATGTTCGGCCCTCGCGGCGCGGAGCAACTGGGAATTTACCGTCATCATCATAATCACCGCCACGACCTGCAGGGTCGTATTGTGTTGCGCCGGGGAAATGGTCAATCATGATTGAATTATTACTGCCTGGCTGGTTAGCCGGGATCATGCTGGCCTGTGCGGCGGGTCCACTGGGTTCATTTGTCGTCTGGCGTCGGATGTCTTATTTTGGTGATACACTGGCACATGCGTCGCTGCTCGGCGTCGCTTTTGGCCTGTTGTTGGATGTGAACCCTTTCTATGCGGTCATTGCCGTAACGCTAATGCTGGCGACAGGCCTGGTCTGGCTGGAAAAGCGCCCTCACCTTGCCATCGATACGCTGCTTGGCATTATGGCGCACAGTGCGCTGTCGCTGGGCCTGGTCGTGGTCAGCCTGATGTCGAATATTCGCGTGGATCTGATGGCTTACCTGTTTGGCGATCTGCTGGCGGTTACGCCGGACGATTTGATCTCTATCGCCATGGGCGTGGTGATCGTGCTGGCGATCCTCTTCTGGCAATGGCGCAACCTGCTGTCAATGACCATCAGCCCCGATCTGGCATTTGTTGACGGGGTGAAACTGCAGCGCGTGAAGCTTTTACTGATGCTGGTGACAGCCTTAACCATTGGCGTGGCGATGAAATTCGTCGGGGCGCTGATCATCACCTCGTTGCTGATTATCCCGGCAGCTACGGCGCGTCGTTTTGCGCGGACGCCGGAACAGATGGCTGGCGTTGCAGTAGGAACTGGAATGATAGCGGTTACAGGTGGGCTGACCTTCTCGGCCTTCTACGACACCCCTGCGGGCCCATCAGTGGTGCTGTGCGCCGCACTGCTGTTTATCTTCAGCATGATGAAGAAGCAGGCAAGCTGACGGGTATGTTGCCGGATGACGACGCCAGCGCGTCTTATCCGGCCTACGTGAATTTGTAGGCCAGATAAGCGCAGCGCCATCAGGCATCAAGGCATTTCCGGTGGCGTAATGCCAAAGTGGTTCCAGGCGCGTACTGTCGCCATTCTTCCGCGCGGCGTGCGCTGCAAAAAACCTTGCTGAATCAGATACGGCTCCAGCACATCTTCAATGGTTTCACGCTCTTCACCGATGGCTGCCGCCAGGTTATCCAGCCCGACCGGCCCACCAAAGAATTTGTCGATCACCGCCAGCAGCAGCTTGCGGTCCATGTAATCAAACCCTTCCGCATCCACGTTCAACATATCCAGCGCCTTAGCAGCTATATCGGCGGAAATGGTGCCATCATGCTTCACTTCGGCAAAATCCCGTACGCGCCGCAGTAGCCGGTTGGCGATACGCGGCGTACCGCGTGCGCGACGCGCCACTTCCAGCGCCCCTTCCTCGCTCATCTCCAGCCCCATAAAGCGCGCGCTGCGCCCAACGATATGCTGGAGATCCGGCACCTGATAAAACTCCAGACGCTGCACAATGCCAAAGCGATCGCGCAGAGGAGAGGTCAGTGAACCCGCGCGGGTCGTTGCGCCAATCAGGGTAAACGGCGGCAAATCGATTTTAATTGAACGCGCCGCCGGCCCTTCGCCGATCATAATATCCAGCTGATAATCTTCCATCGCCGGATAGAGCACCTCTTCCACCACCGGCGACAGTCGATGGATCTCATCGATAAACAGTACGTCGTGCGGCTCAAGGTTGGTCAGCATCGCAGCCAGATCGCCCGCTTTTTCCAGCACCGGACCGGAAGTGGTACGCAGATTGACGCCCATTTCATTGGCAACGATATTGGCAAGCGTGGTTTTCCCCAGTCCGGGAGGACCAAAAATCAGCAGGTGGTCGAGCGCATCCCCCCGCAGTTTTGCCGCCTGGATGAAAATCTCCATCTGCGAACGCACCTGAGGTTGACCGATATACTCTTCGAGTAATTTCGGGCGAATGGCGCGATCGGCGACATCTTCTGTGAGTGCGGCACCTGCCGAAATCAGGCGATCTGCTTCTATCATCCTTTACCTCATAACGCGGCGCGCAGGGCTTCGCGGATCAGTGTTTCACTGCTGGCATCCGGGCGAGCGATTTTGCTCACCATGCGGCTGGCTTCCTGTGGTTTATAGCCCAGCGCCACCAGCGCCGCAACCGCTTCCTGTTCGGCATCGTCCGTCGCCGGGCTCGCTGGCGAGGTCAGCACCAGATCGGCGGCTGGCGTAAAGAGATCGCCATGCAGCCCCTTGAAACGGTCCTTCATTTCGACAATCAGTCGTTCAGCCGTTTTTTTGCCAATACCAGGCAGCTTGACCAGCGCGCCCAGTTCTTCGCGTTCGACAGCATTGACGAACTGCTGTGCGGACATCCCGGAGAGGATCGCCAGCGCCAGTTTAGGCCCGACGCCGTTGGTTTTGATGAGTTCTTTAAACAACGTACGCTCTTGCTTATTGTTAAAACCATACAGCAGCTGCGCGTCTTCGCGAACCACGAAGTGGGTAAAGACAACGGCTTCTTTTCCGGATTCCGGGAGCTCATAAAAACAGGTCATGGGCATATGCACTTCATAGCCGACGCCGCCCACTTCGAGTAACACCAGCGGGGGTTGTTTTTCCAGAATGATGCCTCTGAGTCTGCCTATCACGTTACGCTCCTGCGTTGGGCCGAAAGTAAAGCTGTATCATAAAAAAAGGCTGGATAGATATCCAGCCTCATTTGTCATTATCGCAAGCGACCTCGGGCAAGATTGAGGCGTGATTCGCTCATTTGCATCGCATTCTGACTAACATGGCAGTGCGTAATGGCGATGGCCAGCGCATCTGCCGCATCCGCCTGCGGATTCGCGGGCAGTTTCAGCAAGGTTCGCACCATGTGCTGCACCTGACTTTTCTCTGCGCTACCAATGCCAACCACCGTCTGCTTGACCTGACGTGCCGCATATTCAAATACTGGCAGTTCCTGGTTGACCGCCGCCACAATCGCTACCCCGCGCGCCTGCCCCAGTTTGAGCGCAGAATCGGCGTTCTTCGCCATAA
The DNA here is from genome assembly GCF_016906145.1 of Citrobacter sp. MGH 55. Lineage (NCBI taxonomy): Bacteria > Pseudomonadati > Pseudomonadota > Gammaproteobacteria > Enterobacterales > Enterobacteriaceae > Citrobacter > Citrobacter sp. MGH 55. The sequence goes on along the minus strand of NZ_CP070239.1, from coordinate 3,361,316 downwards.
AGACCTGCTCGATGGCAAAGTAGTCGGGCTGAAACTGGGTGATGATTTCCGTCACGCCGGCATAAATCAGCTTCAGGCGTGACGGAAGATCGTCGACTTTGGTACGAATGCAGCCGCTGCCGAGATACGTCAGTTGTCTGCCGACCTGACGTATCACGCCGTAACCGGTGATGCGGGAGCCCGGATCAATACCGAGAATGATGGACATCACGCGCCTCCGGTTGTAACGGGATTAAGCCACATCATTCTAATGTAGCGGCAACCTCATCAGAGATTTCACCGTTGTGATAAACTTCCTGCACGTCGTCACAGTCTTCCAGCATGTCGATCAGACGCATCAGTTTCGGTGCGGTTTCCGCATCCATTTCCGCTTTGGTCGACGGGATCATAGAGACTTCTGAACTGTCGGCTTTCAGACCGGCGGCTTCCAGTGCGTCACGCACTTTACCCATCTCTTCCCATGCCGTGTAGACATCAATCGCGCCATCATCGAAGGTCACCACGTCTTCCGCACCCGCTTCCAGTGCCGCTTCCATAATGGCGTCTTCATCCCCTTTCTCGAAAGAGATGACGCCTTTTTTGCTGAACAGATAGGAAACAGAACCATCCGTGCCCAGGTTACCCCCGGTTTTGCTGAAGGCGTGACGCACTTCGGCAACGGTACGGTTACGGTTGTCAGACAGACATTCAATCATCACGGCAGTGCCGCCAGGGCCATAACCTTCATAGATGATGGTTTCCATGTTCGCATCATCATCACCACCCACGCCGCGGGCGATTGCACGGTTCAGCGTGTCACGGGTCATGTTGTTAGCCAGCGCTTTGTCGATAGCCGCACGCAGACGCGGGTTCGCATCCGGATCGCCGCCGCCCAGTTTGGCTGCTGTCACCAGCTCACGAATAATCTTGGTGAAGATTTTGCCGCGCTTCGCATCCTGCGCCGCTTTACGGTGTCTGGTGTTGGCCCATTTACTATGACCTGCCATAAATATTTCCTCAAAAAAGCACGCCCTCTCAGGCGATGTTAATCACAAATTCTTCAATCGCCTGCCGGTTGCTCCATGACTTGGTGAGCGCCGCCGCAGCTGGCGCATCAAGCCACTGGTAGGCCAGATGTTCGCTAAAAACGATCTGACGCTCGTGCGGCAGCGCAAGGCAGAACCAGGATTCTGTATTGCGCAACACACCCGGTGCATAGCGATGACGTAAATGAGAAAAAATCTCAAACTCCACCGTGCGCTGACAGTCAATTAAGGTCAGTTGCTCAACCGCAACGTCAATGGCGACCTCTTCCTTTACTTCGCGCATGGCGGCCTGCGACGTGGTCTCTCCCTCTTCCACACTGCCGGTAACCGACTGCCAGAATTCAGGATCGTCGCGTCGCTGTAACATCAACACCCGTTTCGAGTCCTGTGCGTAGATAACGACCAGAACCGAAACGGGACGCTTATACACTTTATCCTTCACGCTATCTCGTTGTTGGCTGCCTTCGCTCATCCCATACATAGTGTTAGCTATGATCATGGGAACTCACTCCGTTGCCGCCGCGAGGTAGCGCGAATGATTTCGTGTATATCAGCCATATCAGTTTTTCTCTTCCTTCTTCACCACGTCGATACCCAGTTCAGCCAGTGCTGCCGGGTTCGCGATGCTCGGCGCTTCGGTCATCAGACACGCCGCAGCGGTGGTTTTCGGGAAGGCAATTACGTCACGAATATTATCGGTGCCGGTCAGCAGCATGGTCAAACGGTCCAGACCGAATGCCAGACCCGCGTGCGGCGGCGTACCGTATTTCAGTGCGTCGAGCAGGAAGCCAAACTTCTCACGCTGTTCCTGTTCATTGATGCCCAGAATGCCAAACACGGTCTGCTGCATTTCACCGCTGTGAATACGCACGGAACCACCACCGACTTCGTAGCCGTTGATCACCATATCGTAGGCATTCGCCACCGCGTCTTCCGGCGCCGCTTTCAGTTCTGCAGCCGTCATGTCTTTCGGTGAGGTGAACGGGTGGTGCATCGCGGTCAGGCCGCCTTCGCCGTCGTCTTCAAACATCGGGAAGTCGATGACCCACAGCGGCGCCCATTTCGTTTCGTCAGTCAGACCCAGGTCTTTACCCAGTTTCAGACGCAGCGCGCCCAGCGCGTCGGCCACGACCTTCTTGTTGTCCGCACCGAAGAAAATCATATCGCCATCCTGCGCGCCTGTGCGCTCAAGGATGGCTTCCACGATTTCCGCATTGAGGAATTTCGCCACCGGGCTGTTGATACCTTCCAGACCTTTCGCTCGCTCGGTGACTTTGATATAAGCCAGACCTTTCGCGCCGTAGATCTTAATGAAGTTACCGTAGTCGTCGATCTGCTTACGACTTAAGCTCGCTCCGCCTGGTACACGCAGCGCAGCAACGCGACCTTTCGGATCGTTCGCTGGGCCAGAGAACACGGCAAACTCAACGGCCTTCAGCAGGTCGGCAACGTCCACCAGTTCCATCGGGTTACGCAGGTCCGGTTTGTCAGAACCGTAACGACGCTCGGCTTCAGCAAAAGTCATGACCGGGAAGTCACCCAGTTCCACACCTTTCACCTCATTCCACAGGTTACGCACCAGCGCTTCCATCACTTCACGTACCTGTTCGGCGGTCATGAAGGAGGTTTCCACATCGATCTGGGTAAATTCAGGCTGACGGTCAGCACGCAGGTCTTCGTCGCGGAAGCATTTGACGATCTGGTAGTAACGGTCAAAGCCGGACATCATCAGCAGTTGTTTAAACAGCTGCGGTGACTGCGGCAGCGCGTAAAATTTGCCTTTGTGCACACGCGAAGGAACCAGATAGTCACGCGCGCCTTCCGGCGTGGCTTTGGTCAGCATCGGGGTTTCGATATCGAGGAAACCGTGGTCGTCCATAAAGCGACGTACCAGGCTTGTGATCTTCGCGCGGGTTTTCAGGCGTTGCGCCATTTCCGGGCGACGCAGATCCAGATAACGGTATTTCAGACGCGCTTCTTCGGTGTTCACGTGGTTAGAGTCAAGCGGCAGTGATTCTGCACGGTTGATGATCGTCAGCGAAGAGGCCAGCACTTCGATTTCGCCAGTCGCCATTTCGCTGTTAACGTTTTTCTCGTCACGCGCACGCACGGTGCCCGTCACCTGGATGCAGAACTCATTACGCAGTTCAGAGGCCAGCTTTAACGCGTCCGCACGATCCGGATCGAAAAACACCTGCACGATACCTTCGCGATCGCGCATGTCGATGAAGATCAGACTACCAAGATCACGACGACGGTTGACCCAACCACACAGAGTCACCTGCTGCCCCACGTGGGACAGACGCAACTGTCCGCAATATTCTGTACGCATGAGATATCCCTTAATTAGCCGCAGGCGGATTGTCGCCTGTCTTGCAGGCCACGATGTCGCAGCTTTAACTGTATGTCACAACTGAATGAAAAAAGGCGGCTATTATACTGGAAATTCCGCCGCACGATAAGCCCGGTACTGACTGTACGCCTGTTTCCTGGACGGGCATTGCGTATTCTCACAAAAAATAACAAAAATTGTCGCTCGTTACACACCCAATCGCGATTAAGGTGTAATGGAATTTCGATTCTTGACGGGAGTTATCATGTTACAACTGAACGCAAAAACGACCGCCCTGGTCATTATCGACCTGCAGGAAGGGATCCTGCCCTTCGCCGGCGGCCCTCATTCTGCCAATGACGTGGTGGCGCGCGCTGCCCGGCTGGCACAGACGTTTCGTGCTAACGGCTCCCCGGTGGTAATGGTCCGCGTGGGCTGGTCTGATGATTACGCCGAAGCGCTCAAACAACCCGTAGATGCACAGGCACCGGCCCATGCGCTGCCGGAAAACTGGTGGACCTATCCGCCTGCGCTGGGCAAAGACGACAGCGATCTGGAAGTGACCAAGCGCCAGTGGGGTGCATTCTATGGCACGGATCTCGAGCTTCAGTTACGCCGCCGCGGTATCGACACCATCGTACTGTGCGGGATTTCGACCAATATCGGCGTCGAGTCCACCGCGCGTAACGCCTGGGAGCTGGGTTTTAGCCTGGTGATTGCCGAAGATGCCTGTAGCGCCGCCAGCGCCGACCAGCATCAGAACAGCCTGACGCACATCTTCCCTCGTATTGCGCGGGTGCGCAGCACAGAAGAGATCGTCAACGCCTTATGATCTACATTGGTCTGCCGCAATGGTCGCACCCAAAATGGGTGCGTCTTGGCATCACCGGTCTTGAAGAGTATGCCCGCCACTTTAACTGTGTGGAAGGCAACACCACGCTGTATGCGCTGCCAAAAGCGGAGATTGTGGCACGCTGGCACGCACAAACGACGGATGCATTTCGTTTCTGTTTTAAATTCCCGGCGACCATTTCCCATCAGGCGGCCCTGCGCAATTGCGATGATCTGCAGCACGAATTCCTGACCCGAATGTCGCCGCTGGAAAGCCGCATCGGTCAGTACTGGCTGCAATTGCCCGCCACCTTTGGCCCCCGCGATCTCCCGGCGCTCTGGCATTTTCTCGATGCCCTGCCACGGACGTTTACCTACGGCGTCGAAGTCCGTCATCCTGAATTTTTCGCTAAAGGTGACGCTGAACAGCAGCTTAATAGCGGATTGCATCAGCGCGGAGTGAATCGGGTTATCCTCGACAGTCGTCCGGTACACGCGGCCCATGCGCATAATGAAGCCATCCGCGACGCCCAACGCAAGAAGCCGAAACTGCCGGTACATGCAGTAGTGACCGCGAACCATCCGCTGGTGCGCTTTATCGGCAGCGATGATATGCGACAAAACCGGGCGTTCTTTGCCGACTGGCTAAAAAAATTACCGCTCTGGGAACAGGCCACCACACCGTATCTCTTTTTGCATACCCCGGATATCGCGCAGGCTCCGGAACTGGTCGATACCCTGTGGCAGGACTTGCGAGACGTCTTACCAGATATCGGAACTGCTCCGTCCATTCCACAGCAATCTTCTCTTTTCTGAAATTGCCACCTATCATAGACAGTGCCATCAGCCATTTTAAAGGGAGTTTGTATGGTAAGCGCGCTGTATGCCGTTTTGGGTGCGTTGTTGTTGATGAAGTTTTCTTTTGACGTTGTCCGCCTGCGGATGCAATACCGCGTTGCCTATGGTGACGGCGGCTTCAGTGAACTCCAGACAGCCATCCGCATTCATGGTAATGCGGTGGAATATATTCCCGTCGCGTTAGTGCTGCTGCTGTTTATGGAAATGAACGGCGCAGAAACCTGGATGGTGCATATTTGCGGCATTATTCTGCTCGTGGGTCGGCTGATGCATTATTACGGTTTCCATCACCGTCTGTTCCGCTGGCGTCGCTCCGGCATGAGCGCCACCTGGTGTGCATTGTTACTAATGGTGCTGGCGAACCTTTGGTATATGCCGTGGGAGTTGGTTTTCTCCCTGCATTAGCGCACAATACGCCACTTTATTTTTCCCGGATTTTTACGTTATGTCTCACCGCGACACGCTTTTTTCTGCGCCCATCGCCAGCCTGGGCGACTGGACCTTCGATGAACGGGTAGCCGAAGTCTTCCCGGATATGATCCAGCGTTCTGTTCCCGGCTATTCCAATATCATTTCGATGATTGGCATGCTTGCCGAGCGTTTTGTGCAGCCGGATACGCAGGTCTACGATCTGGGTTGTTCGTTGGGTGCGGCGACGCTCTCGGTGCGTCGCAATATCCATCATGAAAACTGCAAAATTATCGCCGTTGATAACTCCCCGGCGATGATCGAACGCTGCCGCCGTCATATCGATGCTTACAAGGCACCCACGCCAGTTGAGGTGGTGGAAGGCGACATCCGCGCCATCACCATCGAGAACGCCTCAATGGTGGTACTGAATTTTACCCTGCAATTCCTTGAGCCGCCGGAGCGCCAGGCGTTGTTGGATAAGATTTATCAGGGGCTGAATCCGGGCGGCGCGCTGGTGCTGTCGGAAAAATTCAGCTTCGAAGATGCGAAAGTGGGCGAACTGCTGTTCAACATGCACCACGACTTCAAGCGAGCCAACGGCTACAGCGAACTGGAAATCAGCCAGAAGCGCAGCATGCTGGAAAACGTGATGCTGACCGATTCAGTCGAAACCCATAAAGCCCGCCTGCGTCAGGCCGGTTTTGAGCACAGCGAACTGTGGTTCCAGTGCTTTAACTTTGGCTCACTGGTGGCATTGAAAGCTGAGGCGAGCGCATGATCGACTTTGGTAACTTCTATCAGCTGATTGCCAAAAATCATCTTGCCCACTGGCTGGAAACGTTGCCCGCGCAGATTGCCGCCTGGCAGCGCGATCAGCACGGTCTGTTTAAGCAGTGGTCAAACGCGGTGGAATTTCTGCCGGAACTGACGCCGTACCGTCTGGATTTATTACACAGCGTGACGGCGGAAAGTGAAGCGCCGCTGAGCCCGGGGCAGATCAAGCGTATCGACACCCTGATGCGAAATCTGATGCCATGGCGTAAAGGGCCATACTCGCTGTATGGCGTGAACATTGATACTGAATGGCGTTCTGACTGGAAATGGGATCGCGTACTGCCGCATCTGTCGGATCTGACCGGTCGCACGATTCTGGATGTAGGTTGCGGCAGCGGCTACCATATGTGGCGCATGATTGGCGCGGGCGCGCATCTGGCTGTTGGTATTGACCCGACGCAACTGTTCCTGTGCCAGTTTGAAGCGGTGCGAAAGCTGCTGGGGAACGATCAGCGTGCGCATCTGCTGCCGCTGGGTATAGAACAACTTCCGGCGCTGAATGCGTTTGATACCGTCTTTTCGATGGGCGTGCTTTACCATCGCCGCTCCCCGCTGGAGCATCTCTGGCAGTTGAAAGATCAACTGGTGAAAGACGGCGAACTGGTGCTCGAAACGCTGGTGGTGGAAGGCGACGAAAACACTGTGCTGGTGCCGGGCGATCGCTACGCGCAGATGCGCAACGTCTATTTCATCCCTTCCGCGCTGGCGCTGAAAAACTGGCTGGAAAAATGCGGCTTCGTTGATGTTCGCATCGCGGATGTCTGCGTGACGACGACCGAAGAGCAGCGCCGTACCGAATGGATGATCACCGAATCGCTGGCCGATTTCCTCGACCCGAACGATCACAGCAAAACGGTCGAAGGCTACCCCGCTCCATTACGTGCCGTATTAATTGCGCGTAAGCCGTGATGTTGTGGGTTGTAGGCCGGATAAGC
>NZ_CP070239.1:3344037-3354069 GCF_016906145.1 Citrobacter sp. MGH 55 | reverse complement strand
TTCATTCATCAGCGAAATTTAGCGTAAAAAAAGGCCCCTGTTGAATGGGCAGGGGCCTGGTACGAGCAAGCATCATATTGGGCGACATGATGCAACGGTAAAATCATTTGGCCTGATGGCGAACAATGATTCCTTTCATTTCAGCAACCGACTTGCCGTCTACCGCATAGCGGGAATATTCATCCGCTTGCTTATCTGTCGACATTGACAGACCCTGATTGCGATAGCGCATAGGTGAAACCAGCAAGGTTCCGGCGGAGCTGTGTACTTCCCGTACTCCGGCATCCAGGAAACGCGGCAGATTTTCTGCGCGAACCCCCGCTCCGGCCATAATGATTGGAGCACCGGGGTGAGCAATAAGTTCAATAATATTTGCTAAACCTTGCACTGCATCGGATTTCTGCCCCGACGTCAGCACTCTGGCGACACCCAGTTCCGCAAGATTATGTAGTGCATTTAACGGATTAGCACACATATCGAACGCGCGGTGAAAGGTCACAGCCAGAGGGCCTGCCGCGTCCATAATCTGCCGCATGCGTGGCATGTCGACATGACCGTCAGGATCAAGAATGCCTGTCACCAGTCCGGGAAAACCCAGTTCACGCACGGTCCGTACATCGTCCAGCATCGCCGCGAACTCACCGTCGGTATAACAAAAATCTCCACCGCGCGGCCGGATGATCGGATGTACCGGAATCGTCACCGCCTGACGAACCGAGCGCAGCACGCCCAGTGATGGCGTTAAGCCCCCTTCTTTTGGCGCGGCGCACAGTTCAATGCGGTCCGCACCGTTTTGCTGCGCCGTAAGCGCGCACTCCATGCTGTAACAACAGATTTCCAGCAATGTCATATTCACTCCTGTTGCTGTTCGCTGGCGACGATTGCCTCAATCGACCACGGGTGGAATTTGACGGTGACCTTCCCGTCAGTGACCGCCAGCGTCGGGTTCGGCAGACGTTCGTGTTCCCCTTTCGGTGAACTGGTTTTCACAAAAATGCCCGGCTGGCTCAGTCCGTCATCCGAAAGCAGCGCTAATGCGCGGGCATTCAGGGTTTCAGGAGCGCCAGGCAGGACAATCTCAATGTGTTCCCACCCTTCATGAGGATACCGCTTTTCCCCGGGCCACGGCAGTTCCACAATGCTAAAGCGCCAGTGCGCGACGCACACCGGCTCATGCAGTTTGAACAGACAAATTGGTCGCCCGTTGATGGTATTTTCCGACAGCAGCTCGCCGCATTGTTCAAATCCTCGACGCCAGCGTTCAGCAGTGGCGTTCTGATGACAACGCAGAGAAATGTGATCGGCCTCAAGCGGTGCAACATCCAGACCGAGGCGAGTGGAAAGTTCTGTGAACGCCTGAGTGAATCGCGGTAAATCTGCGGAAATATCATGCAGTTCGTCAATGGTCTGCCAGTTCGCCATAATAAGAGCTCTTATCGGTGTTCAAAGCCGCTAATTTACTCCGTTGACCTCCCGCAACCAACCGTAGATTGCAGGATTTGCGGTATGCATGCTTATGCACTCCTTTAACGCTTATTTTCTGTACGCGCTTACGGCTGCGCAGTGCTGACGCAGGGGGGCATTTGCAGTATACTCCCGCCCTTAATTCTTAAACTGGTGCGGTAAACATCAACCCGCTTCATCAACGTAAGGTATTCCGGTGAATATTCAGGCTCTTCTCTCAGAAAAAGTCAGTCAGGCCATGATTGCTGCAGGCGCGCCTGCAGATTGCGAACCGCAGGTTCGTCAGTCAGCAAAAGTACAGTTCGGCGACTATCAGGCCAATGGCATGATGGCAGTTGCTAAAAAACTGGGTATGGCTCCACGACAACTGGCTGAGCAGGTGCTGACTCATCTGGATCTGAACGGTATCGCCAGCAAAGTTGAAATCGCGGGCCCTGGCTTTATCAATATCTTCCTCAACCCGGCATTCCTGGCAGAACATGTGGAACAGGCGCTGACCTCCGATCGTCTCGGCGTGACTAAACCGGCGAAGCAGACGGTGGTTGTCGATTACTCCGCGCCAAACGTGGCGAAAGAGATGCACGTCGGCCACCTGCGCTCCACCATTATCGGTGACGCCGCCGTGCGTACCCTTGAGTTCCTCGGCCACCACGTTATTCGCGCCAACCACGTCGGCGACTGGGGCACTCAGTTCGGCATGCTGATCGCGTATCTGGAAAAACAGCAGCAGGAAAACGCCGGTGAAATGGCGCTGGCGGATCTCGAAGGTTTCTATCGTGAAGCCAAAAAACATTACGACGAAGATGAAGCCTTCGCCGAGCGCGCCCGTAGCTACGTGGTAAAACTGCAGGGTGGCGACGAATACTTCCTGCAGATGTGGCGCAAACTGGTCGACATCACCATGTCCCAGAATCAGATCACCTATGACCGTTTGAATGTAACCCTGACCCGCGACGATGTGATGGGCGAAAGCCTGTACAACCCGATGCTGCCGGGGATCGTGGCCGATCTGAAAGCCAAGGGTCTGGCCGTCGAAAGCGAAGGCGCCACCGTCGTATTCCTTGATGAGTATAAAAACAAGGAAGGCGAACCGATGGGGGTCATCATTCAGAAGAAAGATGGCGGCTATTTGTACACTACCACCGATATTGCCTGCGCCAAGTACCGTTATGAAACATTGCATGCCGATCGCGTGCTCTATTACATCGACTCCCGTCAGCACCAGCACCTGATGCAAGCGTGGACCATCGTGCGTAAAGCCGGTTACGTGCCGGACGCCGTGCCGCTGGAACATCACATGTTCGGCATGATGCTGGGCAAAGACGGTAAGCCATTCAAAACGCGAGCAGGCGGTACGGTGAAACTGGCAGACCTGCTGGACGAAGCGCTGGAACGCGCCCGTCGTCTGGTGAGCGAGAAGAACCCGGACATGCCGGCAGACGAACTGGAAAAACTGGCCAACGCCGTCGGGATTGGCGCGGTGAAATACGCCGATTTGTCCAAAAACCGCACCACCGACTACATCTTCGACTGGGATAACATGCTGGCCTTCGAAGGCAATACCGCGCCTTACATGCAGTATGCCTACACCCGTGTGCTGTCGGTATTCCGTAAATCCGGTCTGGATGAAAATGATCTGGCGAACGCGAAGGTACAGCTCAGCGAAGATCGCGAAGCGCAACTGGCTGCTCGTCTGCTGCAGTTTGAAGAAACGCTGACCGTTGTTGCGCGTGAAGGGACACCGCACGTAATGTGTGCCTACCTGTATGACGTCGCCGGACTGTTCTCAGGCTTCTACGAACACTGCCCAATCCTGAGCGCAGAAAACGAAGAAGTTCGTAACAGCCGCCTGAAACTGGCGCTGCTGACGGCGAAAACGTTGAAGCTCGGTCTGGATACTCTGGGTATCGAAACCGTAGAACGCATGTAAGCGATAAACAGAACCCGGCAAATGCCGGGTTTTGTTTTTTCAGGCTATCAGAAATACTTCCGCAAATACTCCGTCAGACACAGCATCGCCATCGCCTGGCCGTATGGCATGGAAGTCAGCGGAATCGCCCGATAGAAGTCGAGATCGTGGCCCATGCCCGTACCGAAAGACGTTTGCAGCAACTCCCCTTGCGGTGAAATGTTCCGCACAATTCCACGAATCGCTTTTTCCGCCACCTCGGCATAGTCCGCACTGACATAACGCTTGCGCACCGCTTTTAAAATTCCGTAGGCGAACCCTGCGGTTGCGGAGGCTTCCAGGTAGGAGTGCGGATCGTCAAGCAGCGTGTGCCACAACCCGCTTTCATCCTGACAGTTCGCCAGCGCAGCAATCTGCGCATTCAGCACCTGTACCAGATAGCGGCGCACGGCGTTATTTTCTGGCAGATCCACCAGTTCGAGGAAGTCCGGGATCACAATGGTCAGCCAGCTATTGCCGCGTGCCCAGCGGGCACTGGCAAAGTTATGATGCCCGTCGTAATTCCAGCCGTGGAACCACAGGCCAGTCTCCCGGTCCATCAGATTCTGTACGTGCAGCAAAAACTGATAGGTCGCCTCTTCCACATATTCAGGACGCTTAAGCAACTTACCGATTTTCGCCAGTGGCAGCACCGTCATCATCAGGGTGTCATCCCACATTTGCTGATGGTTCTCTTCCGCCAGCGTGATGTGCTGCATTCCGCCGTGATCGGTGCGCGGCATCTCATACATCGCCCATTCCGCCCACGCGTCAAGCCACGGCAGATAAGCGGGATTACGCGTCTCCTCGTAGCGATACGCCAGAGTCAGAAACGGTGCCATCGTGTTGACGTTTTTGGTGGTGGTCCCTTCGGCAAAACGGTCAGCAAACCAGTTGTCGATGATGTCGCGTATCGTTTCGTCGCCGGTCTGCTGGTAGTACTGATACATCCCGTACAGCCCAACGCCGTGCGTCCATTCCCATCCTGCCCAGCCTTTGGTGTCTATCACACGTCCGTCGTCAAGGCGCAGCAGAAATTGACCCGTCTCGTCCTTAATGTTCACCAGATTGGTCGTCACTGTCTGAATTAACGCTTTCAGCGCTTCCCGTGAGATAAACCGTTCCGGCTGACGCAGTAACGAGCTATGTTTGACAGGCCAAACCTTCATATCTTTACCCTCTGTGATAAGTCGAATTCCATATCGCAGCCTGCTTCAGTGAAGGAGCCGCGGGTTTATTACGATTCAGGTAACCAATATTGTTGTTACCCCAAAGTGATTCATACGGCAGCCCGGCAAGCATCTCGACGGTGGCGCGTGCCTGTGGGGTAATACTTTCCGGCATTGTGCGACCGGATTCGCGCATTTTCACCGTTTCTTCACGCAACGTGCTGTGGGTCTGCAAATTCAGTTTAAAGCGCAGGGAGACCAGGAAGCCGCAGGCCAGCACCAGCAGCGTACCGCAACTGAGAATCAACAGAATGGTATGGCTGACCGCTTCAGGCTGCGTGCTCTGCCCTGAAACAAAGCCCGACATTTGCATGACAATCCCAACCAGCATCACCGCCCCTGCCTGCGACGCTTTACGCGTCAGGGTCATGATCCCGGCGAAGATCCCTTCGCGGCGCTGACCGGTAATGACTTCATCGACATCCGCAATGTAGGTGTAGGTGTTCCACGGAACGTAGTTGATACCGCCGCGGCCCAGCCCAGCCACAGCAGAAACCAGCAGCAACAGAGAGTAGATGTCGCTCAATCCGGCGTAGTAAAGCACCGCGTAAGAGAGCGAGCTCAGACCGAACAACACCACGACCATTCGATAGGACGGCGCTGGCCCAAAACGGATGCACAGCGGGATCATGGCAATAACCGCAATGAACTGGAAAATCGCCATCGTACCGAGCAAATTCGACGCCATTGACGCTTCCTGCATCAGGACAAACACCACATAGTAGGTAAAGACGGCGTTGAACACGTCCTGCGCGATGTAACCGCCGAGATACATCCCCAGATGTTGACGGAAAATCTTAATCCGCAGTGTGGAACTTAACTCTACGAACAGGCGGTTCATGCTCTGGCCGAAGGTGAGACTTTTTTTCTCTTCTTCCGCCCGCAGCGCCGCTTGCGTCCACTCTTCACGCGGGCGTTCCCAGGTAAAGAACCAGACAAAAGTCAGCATCAGTGCGCACAGCACTGAGAACACCAGGCTTGCATAAAAGAAGGAGTTGGGGTTGTCCTTGCCGAAGGCGGTTAACAAAATGCCGGGCAGGAAAGAGGCCAGAATGGCGGACATTTGCGCCATTCCGATACGCGCACCGGAAAACTTGGTTTTCTGTTTGAAATCATCGGTCATCTCAGGCACCAGCGTTTCGTAAGGCACCAGAATCATGGTATAGACGATATCAAACAGCAGATAGGTCAGCAGGTAATACCAGAATCCCATGTCCCCTACCCACATCAGTGAATAGCTGAATACACATGGGATCCCCAGCAAGATAAAGAACTTACGCCGACCAAAGTGTTTACCGAGCCAGGTGGAACCGAAGTTATCGGTCAAAAAGCCCATCAGCGGACTGACGACAGCATCAAGCACCCTTGCAGCCGCAAAGATGAAGGTCGCTTCGATAGGAGAAAGCCCGCAGAACGTCGTATAGAAATAGAGCAGCCAGGCTGCCGTGAGCGCCGTGGTGCCTGCTCCCAGAAAATCACCTGAACCATAGGCGAAATAATTCACCAATCCAATTTTACGTGTTTTCATTGCCGTTAACCCTGCAAATGGTTGGGGGACTCCCGGCCGGTTGGCTGCGCCAAAGGAGTTCTTACACGGCTACAGTAAGAGCTTACAAAGTGGGATACCTTTTCGTTTTTGCCACCGGTGAGAGTGAAATGGCAAAAACGCAAAGAGACCGGCAACGCGTGTCACCGATTTATAAAACAGCGTTTCTTTTCAATCAAAAGGCAAAGTCAAAAATGCGAATCAGGCAGCAGTTTAGCGTACTGCCTGATGAGGAGAATAACCGTTAACGATAGTTCACAATCACCTGATTGCTCTGAACTTTTAATGCGGGAATTAAGCGACCACCGCCGGGAACTTCCCAGATGAAACGCAGGGGTTCAACGGCAGGCACGTTGTTAAATGCCTGCGTGGTGCCGCTCTGCCCTTCTATCTCTACACAGCGTGATTGTGAACATAAGCGCACGCGTAAACCGGCAGGCGTCGGGCCATTCAGTTCATATCGCCAGGCGACCAGCGTCATCAGACCGGAGACAGGCTGGCTGGATGAAAGCGGCGACGACGAGGCCGCCACGCCGCGGTGATTCAGGGTTATGCCAATACTACTGGCCTGCCACGCTCCTTCCCCGGCAGCCTGTACCACCAGCGGGAAAAGTAACAGCCAAAGCAGTTTGCGCATTATTTACCTCCAATGGTTGCCGTCATGCGGATGTTACGGTTATCGGACAGCTCCATGTTCGACAGCACCACCAGTTGCGGCAGGCTGCGGCGCAGGAAGCGCGACAACAATGGACGCAACGCATGGTTAACCAGCAGCACCGGCGGCGCACCCAGCATTTCCTGGCGGGACAGCGCCTCCTGAGTTTGCGCCAATAGTCGATCGGCAAGGCCGGGTTCCAGTCCCCCACCGCCCTGGAGTGCCTGCAGCAGCAGGCGTTCGAGCGCGGTATCGAGGCCAATCACATTAACTTCATGATTACCCGGGAACCACTGCTGGGTGATGGCGCGCCCCAGCGCCACGCGAACCACCGCCGTGAGTTCATGCGGATCGCTCTGCAATGGCGCATGTTCCGCCAGCGTTTCCAGAATGGTGCGCATATCGCGAATTGGCACTTTTTCGTCCAGCAGGTTCTGCAACACTTTATGCAGCGTGGTCAGGGTCACCACGCCCGGCACTAAATCTTCGGTCAGCTTCGGCATCTCCTGCGACACGCGATCCAGCAGTTGCTGCGCCTCCTGGCGACCGAACAGTTCAGCCGCATACTGACCAATCAGATGGTTCAGATGGGTGGCGACTACGGTACTGGCCTCCACTACGGTAAAGCCCTGAATCTGCGCCTGTTCTTTTAAGGCACTTTCAATCCAGATCGCGTCCAGTCCAAATGCCGGATCCACTGTCTGTTCGCCGGGTAATGTCCCCGCCGCCGTGCCTGGGTTTATCGCCAGCCAGCGTCCCGGATAGGCGTCGCCGCTGCCAATCTCCACCCCTTTCATCAGGATGCGGTAATGCGCAGGTTGCAGATCCATATTGTCGCGGATATGCACCACTGGCGGCAGAAAGCCCATGTCCTGGGCGAACTTTTTACGGATACTGCGGATACGACCCAGCAGTTCGCCGTCCTGCTGAAAATCGACCATCGGGATCAGGCGATAGCCCACTTCCATGCCGAGAGAGTCTTCCAGTTGCACGTCGTTCCAGGTGGCTTCCACCACCGAGTTGTTTTCCGGAACTTTAGTCGGTTGTGGCTCGACAGGCGCCTTCTGCTCACGTCCCCGGATCCACCAGGCCAGTCCCAGCAGCGCGGCGGTAAACATCAGGAACACCAGGTTTGGCATCCCCGGCACCAGGCCCAGCAGACCCAGAACCGCGGCGCTCAGCAACATCACGCTCGGATTACTGAACAGTTGCCCGACCATCTGCTCGCCGACGTCCTGATCGGTACTGACGCGGGTGACGATGACACCCGCCGCGGTTGAAATCACCAGCGCGGGGATCTGCGCCACCAGACCATCACCGATGGTCAACAGGGTATAGCTTTCCGCAGCATGCCCCATGCTCATCCCATGTTGCAGCACCCCCACCAGCAGACCGCCCACAACGTTAATCACCATAATCAGAATACCGGCGATGGCGTCGCCACGAACGAACTTACTCGCACCGTCCATTGAGCCATAGAAGTCGGCTTCCTGAGTCACTTCAGAACGACGCTTTTTCGCCTCATCTTCACCGATAAGACCGGCATTAAGGTCGGCGTCAATCGCCATCTGTTTACCCGGCATCCCGTCAAGAACGAAGCGCGCGCCCACTTCAGCGATACGCCCGGCACCTTTGGTGATAACCATAAAGTTGATGATGACGAGAATAACAAACACCACGATACCGATAGCAAAGTTACCGCCGACCAGGAAGTGGCCGAACGCTTCAACGACCTTGCCCGCCGCCGCCGCGCCAGTGTGCCCTTCCATCAAAATAATACGCGTGGAAGCCACGTTCAGCGCCAGACGCAGCAGCGTGGTGAACAACAGAATGGTCGGAAACGCGGCAAACTCCAGCGTGCGCTGGGTGAACATCGCCACCAGCAGCACCATAATCGACAGTGCGATGTTAAAGGTAAACAGCAGGTCAAGGATGAACGCCGGCAACGGCAGGACCATCATCGACAGGATCAGCAGAATGAGGATTGGCCCGGCAAGGATCTGCCACTGCGTGGTTTTCATGTTGTTGGGCAGGCGCAGCATCGCAACCAGATTAGCCATCGGTAGTCTTCTCGTTCATAAAATCCAGGGCTTCAGGCACTGGAAGATTTGCAGGTTGTGGTGGACGTTCCCCACCGGCGAGCCGCCAGCGTTTAAGCTGCCACACCCAGGCCAGCACTTCCGCGACGGCGGCGTACAGTTGTCCGGGGATCTGCTGACCAATCTCAGCATGGCGATAAAGCGCACGCGCCAGCGGCGGCGCTTCAAGGGTGGGAATTTTGTTCTCGGCACCGATCTCGCGAATGCGCAGGGCCACAAGTCCGGCCCCTTTCGCCACGACTTTCGGCGCGCTCATCTTATTCTCGTCGTATTGCAGCGCCACCGAATAGTGAGTCGGGTTGGTGACGATGACATCGGCATTGGGGACATCACTCATCATGCGTCGACTCGCCGCCTGGCGCTGCATCTGTCGGATACGCCCCTTCACATGAGGGTCGCCTTCATTCTGTTTAAATTCGTCACGGATATCCTGGCGTGACATGCGTAATTTTTTCAGATGGCTCATGATCTGGAAAATCACGTCGAATCCGACCATCGGGATCACCCCCAGCACCACCAGCAACGCACACAGTCCAACAAGATCCAGCGCATTGCCCATCGCCGCGCGCGGTGACTCCGCCATCAGGCGCATCATCTCCGGCCAGTTATGCCACAGATACATCGCCGTCACGCTGCCCACCAGTGTGGATTTCAGAATGGCTTTCAACAATTCCGCCCCGGTCTGCGCGGAAAACATGCGTTTGATGCCTGGCAGCGGATTGAGCTTGGAAAATTTGGGTTGCAGTGATTTACCGCTGAAGACCAGACCGCCGAGCAGAACCGGCGAGATCAGCGCCACCAGCACCACGCCGGTAATCAGCGGCAGCAGCGCGATCATCGCTTCTTTAATCAGCAGAATAATTTGCCCGAGGATCAGATTAGGATCATTGACCATGCTGTGGTCAAAACGCAGTCCTGCCGACAACATGCCCGATAGCCGTCTGGCCAACGACTCACCGCCAATCCAGATAATGCAGACGCCCACCAGCAAAATCAGCAGTGAGGTCAGTTCTCTGGAACGGGGGATCTGCCCCTCTTCCCGCGCTTTCTCAAGTCGGTGGGGTGTGGGGGCTTCTGTTTTGTCGTCGTTG
>NZ_CP070239.1:3290681-3338453 GCF_016906145.1 Citrobacter sp. MGH 55 | reverse complement strand
AAAAACCTAAACTATCCAGCAGGTCGTCCACCTGGTCCTGGCTGGCGACAACGCCCGCTTTGGTCGCATCGACCTGCGGACCATTCAGCAGACTTTCACTTTCGCGTTTGGGTCGAGAACTCTGCTCCGGAATATTTTCCAGTAGTACCATCAGCAGCTGACGTTCAATCTCCTGAATCACATCCATCATGCGTTTGATCACCTGACCGGTCAGATCCTGGAAGTCCTGCGCCATCATGATGTCAAGCAACTGTGCGTTGGTGAAACTGGTATGCCCGGGCACATCGCCGAGGTATTTTCGGGTGTCTGTCACCAGCTCGCGGGCGTCTGAGAGCTCAATCGGGTTTTCAAACCACTCGTCCCAACGCTTGCTCAGCGCCTTCGCCCCTTTCTCCATCTCGTCCTGATGCGGCTGAGAGGCCTCAACGCTATTCAGGGCGCGCTCAGCCGCCTGCGCGGTCATCTGTACCACATAGTCCAGACGGTCACGGGCATCAGGAATGGCTTCTGCCGCTTCGGCAATCGCCTGGTCCAGTCCCAGTTCGCGCAGGCTGTCACGCAGCATACGGGTCAGACTACCAATGCGGGCAATGATATCCCCGGCAGAATGTTCATCTACGGGTTTAATCTGTGGTTGCATCATGGTCAGCCCCTTACATGCCCAGTTTCTCAAAGATTTTATTGAGTTTTTCTTCCAGCGTCGCCGCCGTGAACGGTTTCACTACGTAGCCGCTGGCCCCGGCCTGCGCCGCGGCAATGATGTTCTCTTTCTTCGCTTCTGCCGTGACCATCAGCACCGGCAGTGAGGACATTCCGCTGTCCGCGCGAATGGTTTTCAGCAACTCGAGACCGTCGATGTTCGGCATGTTCCAGTCGGAAATGACAAAACCAAACCCACCTGCCTGCAGTTTATTCAACGCATCCGCGCCATCTTCGGCTTCTTCCACGTTGTTAAATCCCAACTCCTTAAGCAGGTTACGCACGATGCGACGCATGGTGGAAAAGTCATCCACAACCAAAAACTTAAGCTCTTTATCCGCCATAAAAAATTACTCCTGATTCAAATACGTATTGCCTGTCCGGCACTGATTTTCGCCAGCATCTGCTGGCTAACCTGACTAAGATCGACCACTTCGCTGACGCCACCCATATTGATGGCTTCGCGCGGCATGCCGAACACCACACAACTTGCTTCATTTTGCGCAATCGTCCAGGCGCCCGCCTGGTGCATCGCTAACATTCCGGCGGCGCCGTCGTTGCCCATTCCCGTCAGGATCACCCCGACGGCATTGCGCCCCGCATGAATCGCTACCGAATGAAACAGCACATCCACCGACGGCCGGTGCCGGTTAACCGGCGGACCGTCATGAATTTTGATTTGATAGTTTGCTCCGCTGCGTGCCAGTTCCATGTGTTTATCGCCCGGCGCAATGTAGGCATGACCCGGCAGAACACGCTCGCCGTCCTCCGCCTCTTTCACGGTTATCTGACATAGCTTGTTCAGACGTTCAGCAAACGAGCGGGTAAAACCGGGCGGCATATGCTGCGTAATAATGACCGCCGGACTGGAGAGTGGCAGCGGTTGCAGCACATGGCGAATTGCCTCGGTGCCCCCCGTCGAGGCGCCAATCGCAATCAGTTTTTCCGAACTGAGCAGCGGTCCCGCTTTTAAGGTGACCGGCGCCGCAAGCGGTTTATGGGCTGTCAGACGTGCGCGTGACGCCGTGCGCACTTTCTCCGCAATCATCTCGCTGTAGGCCAGCATCCCTTCGCGGATCCCCAACTGCGGCTTGGTGACAAAATCGATCGCCCCCAGTTCCAGCGCCCGCAGCGTCACTTCCGAGCCTTTCCCCGTCAGCGACGACACCATCACCACCGGCATCGGACGCAGTCGCATCAGCTTTTCAAGAAAATCGAGGCCGTCCATCCGCGGCATTTCGACGTCCAGCGTCAGCACGTCAGGGTTATATTTCTTGATCAAATCCCGGGCGACGAGCGGATCGGGTGCGGTTGCCACCATCTCCATGTCGCTATAGCTGTTAATAATTTCGGTCATGATTTGGCGCATCAATGCAGAATCATCGACCGACAACACCCTGATTTTACTCATGCTTTACCCTTACTTAGCGCATAAACCGTTTGCCCGCGCAGGCTAAAGTCGCGCACGAGGTTACTAAAGTTCTCTGAATGCCCGGCAAACAGCAGACCATCAGGCTTAAGAAGAGGGACAAAACGGCGCAGAATGTCCTGCTGCGTCGTTTTATCGAAATAGATCATCACATTGCGGCAGAAAATGGCGTCGAACGGTCCCGGCACGTTGTACTGCTTATCGAGCAGGTTAATCACGGAAAACTCGACGTGGCTTGCCAGTTCCTGACGCACACGCACCAGCCCATCATGAGGACCGGTTCCGCGCATGAAATAACGCTGGAGCTGCTGCGGCGACAGGGTCTTCAGTTCGTCCAAGCGATAGATCCCGCTACGGGCCTTTTCCAGCACTTCGGTATCAATATCGCTGGCGAACACCTTCCAGCGCCCTGGCGCCATGCCCAGCGTATCGGCCAACGTAATGGCGATACTGTACGGCTCTTCACCGGTCGATGCCGCGGCGCTCCAGACCCGGTATTCGCCGCTGTGACGACGCGCGCTTTCCGCCAGTACCGGGAAATGGTGCCCTTCGCGGAAAAAAGCGGTCAGGTTAGTGGTCAACGAGTTGATAAAAGCCTGCCACTCTGCGCTGCTTTGATTCGCTTCCAGCACGCTGAGATAGTGACCAAAATCATCCATTCCCAGCGTACGCAGACGACGGACCAGGCGGTTGTAAACCATGTCCCGCTTGTGGTCCGCCAGCACGATCCCCGCACGCTGGTAGATTAATTGACATATCCGACGAAAGTGCGCGTCGGACAGCGCAAGGCGCTGGGTCATCTGTAACAATAATGACGTTTGCCCGTTGGGCAGAGATGATGTCATAGCGCCTTCTCAATCACATTCAGGATACAACGGGCACAGCCTGCGGCGGTGCCGATTCTTGGTGTGTTACCACATGCTCTTCAAGTTTGAATACTGCTACGCGGGCTGACAGCGTGTCGGCCTGATGCGCGAGTTGCCCGGTCGCGGCGGCGGCTTCTTCCACCAGCGCGGCGTTCTGTTGCGTCACCTGATCCATCTGGGTGACGGCCTGTGCCACCTGCTCTATTCCTCTGCGCTGTTCGTCTGACGCCGAGGCAATCTCGCCCATGATGTCGTTGACCCGGGTGACCGAGCTGACGATTTCCGTCATGGTGAGGGCAGCCGTATCGACGAGTTGCGATCCCTGGTGGACGCGGTTCACCGACTCTTCAATTAACCCTTTAATCTCTTTTGCTGCCTGGGCGCTGCGGCTCGCCAGGTTTCGTACTTCTCCGGCAACCACAGCAAATCCACGCCCCTGCTCACCAGCACGCGCCGCTTCGACCGCCGCGTTGAGCGCCAGAATATTGGTCTGGAAAGCGATACCGTCGATCACCCCGATAATGTCGCCAATCTTTTGCGAACTGGCGGCAATCGCCTGCATCGTACTGGCGACTTTGGTGGTCTGTTCGCCGCCGGTTTTCGCCGTATCGGCGGCGCTTTTTGCCAGCCCGGAAGCCTGGCGCGCATTGTCGGCGTTTTGACCGACGGTAGCTGTTAACTGCTCCATGCTGGCCGCCGTCTGCGCTAATGACGCCGCCTGCTGCTCGGTGCGTGAGGAGAGATCGTTATTGCCCATCGCGATTTCAGAAATCCCGGTGTGCATCGCCAGACTGCCCTGACGCACGTCGCTGACGGTTTCCCGCAGCGCCTGTTGCATCGCCTTCAGGCTGGCAAAGATCGCCGAAATCTCATTACGCCCGTAAACCGCAATCGGCCGCGCCAGGTTGCCCTCGGCAATGCTGTCAAAATGACTGCCGATAATCGCCAGCGGCTGGACGATCATTTTGCGCGACCAGTACAGCGCACCGCTGGTTAACAGCGCGGCAATAATGACCATGCTGATAAAGATCGCTGCCGACATGTGATAGTTGTTTTTGCTCTGTTGCCCAGCCACCACCAGCACATGATTAATGTTCTGCTGCCAGGCGTTAAAGTTCACATCAAAGGCATCCTGCGACGCCTGCACTGGCGCGGTCAGAAAGTCTGACAACTGGTTGTTTTCAAGCCAGGTGGCCTGATGTTCCAGATCGCTGTGCCACTGGGTGAAGCTTTTCTCCGTTGCGTCCTGCAGCGCTTTGCCTGATTCTGTATTCGCCTCGATAGCCTTGAAACCATTGAACAGCGTGGCGGACTGCGCCAGGCTTTCGCGCGCAATAACCATCAGGCTTTTGATGTCATCGGGCGGATAGCTCAGCGCCGTTAATGTCCCGGCCTTGTTGAGGGCGGTACTCGCCTGTAATAAAACGGCGCGCGTTTGTGCCAGCGCCGCGCGTTGCTGATTACTCTGCTCGACCTGATTCAGGCTCTGAAAACCGTCCCGAAATGCCCAGAAAGACAAGCCATTACTGCCAATCTGCAATACACCGCAGAGGATCAAAATCAAAAACAGCGTGGTCGAGATTCGAATACGATTAAACATCAACGCTCCCATCAGGCGGCAACGGCCGCAGTGTTAAATTTCGGTCAAAATGTTTCCCAGTTAGTATCGTGCTCCATGCTTAACGAGGGCTTCTGCGCGCTGCGGGGCGCGTCTGCAGAAGTCCGTTCTTCTTTGGTTTTTACCGCATAAGGACGCGCGGCAAGACGAAATGCAGAGACCGCCATCGTCAGTCGGCTGGCCTGTTCTTCCAGCGCGGCCGCGGCGGCTGCGGATTCCTGGACCAGCGAGGCGTTTTGCTGCGTCACGCGGTCCATTTCAGAAACCGCCAGCGCCACCTGATCGATACCACGGCTTTGTTCATCAGAAGCCGAGGCAATTTCGCCCATAATGTCGGTCACGCGGGTCACCGCATTGACGATATCGTTCATGGTCTCGCCCGCGCTTTCGACCAGCACGGAGCCGGTATCCACGCGCGAAACGGAATCTTCAATCAGCGCTTTGATCTCTTTTGCCGCCTGCGCACTGCGACTGGCCAGATTACGTACCTCACCGGCGACCACCGCAAAGCCACGCCCCTGCTCACCTGCTCGCGCGGCTTCCACCGCGGCGTTCAGTGCCAGGATATTGGTCTGGAAGGCAATACCGTCGATAACGCTGATAATGTCGGCAATCTTCTTCGAGCTACCGGCAATTTCATGCATCGTTTTAACGACGTTATCCACCACTTTGCCGCCGTGCTGAGCGGTTTCCGAGGCGCTCTGCGCCAGTTGCGACGCCTGACGGGCATTGTCGGCGTTCTGTTTCACCGTCGCGGTTAACTCTTCCATGCTGGCCGCCGTCTCTTCCAGCGCCGACGCCTGTTGTTCGGTCCGCGATGAAAGATCGGTGTTACCGGTGGCGATTTCCGTGGTACCGGCGTAAATGGCATCGGAGCCTTCGCGCACCTGGGTGACGGTGTCTACCAGCGAGCGCTGCATGTGATCGACGCTACCAGCCAGTTCGCCAATTTCATTCCGTCCGGCAACGGTCAGCGTGTTGGTCAGGTTACCGCCGGCGATTTCACGAATATGAGCGATGACGCTGGCAAGCGGGTTGAGCAGGGTGTGACGAATGCCGTACCACACCACCACCAGGATCAGCACCAGCACCACCGCCAGAATGGCGAGTTGCCACTGCGCAAACTGGTAGTCGCGCGCGCTTTCATCAAACGCCTGGCGATAGAGTTTTTCGCTGACGCTGGCGTACTTGCTCTTCGCGTCGCCGAGTCCGTTTTGCATTCCCTGCGTCGGTTGCGCGAAAAAGGCATCCATGTTGCCGCTTTCCAGGAACTGCACCAGTTCGGTTAAACCGGCAAAATAGTTCTGGTATTTTTCGTCCACATTGTTGCTGACCTCCACCATCTCTGGCAGCGGATCGATAGCTTTAAATCTGGCGTAGTGCTCTGCCGCCTGAGCGAGGGAATTTTTCGCGCTCTTCAGCAGATCGTTTTTTGCACTACTCTGCTGATTGTTGGCGTCCATCATCATGCGTGCAGAGGAACGGCTGAGGTTGATACGTGTTTGCAGCATCAGATCCCATGTCGAGGTCAGTTCACTCTGCTGTTGGCGTAGATCGTTGGAAATAACAAAACTTTTTTGATTCTGCTGTAAAGACGAAAACAGCAAACCACCAGAGACAAGCTGTAGCAGTGCGAAAACCCCCAGCACCATCATCAGCATTGTGACAACGCGGATACGGTTAAACATAAGGCACCTTCCTGAAAACGAGTTAACAACGTTATCGGCACCCTTGATAAGAACTTTACGTTTGCGAAAGGGAAATCCAGGTCAAAAGGCGATATCCACTCCACCCTGTCACTGCGATGGCAGACGCGTGGCTGACAATCACAGACGTTTATGCCATCCCGTACTTAAAAGTACACGGCCATGAGTACAACAAAATAAGTAAATAATAAAAAAAAGTTGTAACCCACGACGAATTACTCCAGGTTAGGTAGGAAATGATTCGGCGTAATTAAATACATAAAACATATGTATCGCTGATAAAAAATTGTTAAATTCAGCCCGAGGGATTTTTAGTGGCAAATGCAAATAAACTCACGATATTCATCGTGATTTTCATGCTGGCAGGTATTGTGTCAGGTGCAGTTATTCACTCGTATACATCCGAAAGCGTCATTGCCGCCTGGTCGGATAACATCACCCTTCTCACCGACATCTTCTTACGTTTGATTAAGATGGTTATCGCCCCCCTGGTGTTCAGCACTCTGACTGTGGGCATTATGCGTCTTGGCGAGACGTCCACCATCGGACGTGTGGGCGGCAAAGCGATGATCTGGTTCATCAGCTCTTCTATTCTTTCCATTCTGGTGGGCCTTTTTATTGTCACCCTGGAACAACCCGGCAGCGGACTCAATCTGGCTATCCCGAAAGAAGCCGTGGATACCGGTCTCGCCGTCGGCGGGATGAGCCTGAAAGGTTTCCTATCACATACCATTCCTACCAGCATTGCCGGTGCGATGGCCAATAACGAAATTTTGCAGATTGTGGTGTTCTCGATGTTCTTCGGGATCGGCGGCGCGTCGTTGGGCGAAAAATTCAATACCCCGCTGGTGGCGGCGCTGGACGTGGTTTCCCACATTATGTTGAAAGTGACCGGCTACGTGATGTACGTCGCCCCGCTGGCCATTTTTGCCGCCATCTCCTCGGTGATCGCCACCGAAGGATTGGGCATTTTGCTCAACTACGCCTCGTTCATTGGCGGTTATTACGTGGCAATTCTGATGACCTGTCTGGTGTTGCTGGCAGTGGGATATCTGGTACTGAAAAAAGAGGTGTTTCGCCTGCTTGGTATGCTCAAGGATCCGGTTCTGGTGGCCTTTACCACCAGCAGTTCTGAAGCGGCCTATCCGAAAACGCTGGAGCAACTGACGACATTTGGCTGCTCGCGCAACATCGTCTCTTTCGTGCTGCCCATTGGTTACTCGTTCAACCTGGTCGGTTCAATGGTTTACTGCTCTTTTGCGTCGATGTTTATCGCGCAGGCCTACAACATTCATCTGTCGTTTGCTGAGATTAGCGTCCTGATGCTCACGTTGATGCTGGCGTCAAAAGGTATTGCCGGCGTTCCGCGTTCCGCGTTAGTGGTGCTGGCGGCAACGATTCCGAGCTTTAACATTCCGGTCGCCGGCATTTTGCTCCTGATGGGTATCGACCATTTTCTCGACATGGGCCGTTCCGCCATTAACGTGTTAGGTAACGGTATTGCGACGGCGATGCTGGCACAAAACGAAGGTTTACTGGAAGAGAGTGAGGAGGAGGCGGTGTCACAGCAGGTCGGAGCATAACGGTTGACTGTCAGATAGCGCTTCGCTTATCCGGCCTACGTTGAGGTGGTAGGCCGGATAAGGCGTTTACGCCGTCATCTGATCATGCGATTAGGCGACGTGAGAGGCGGCCATATCTAACAGCGCCATTTCGTCACTGTTCAGCAGTTTCTCAATGTTCACCAGAATCAACATCCGGTCGCCCAGCGCACCGAGTCCGGTCAGGTATTCCGTTGACAGCGTTACGGCAAATTCCGGTGCCGGACGGATTTGCTCTGCGGTCAGCGACAGCACATCAGACACGCCATCGACAACGATCCCCACCACGCGCTGTCCCAGATTCAGCACAATCACCACGGTGTTATCGTTGTAATCAACATCACCCTGGCAGAACTTCACGCGCAGATCGACAATCGGCACAATCACGCCGCGCAGGTTGGTCACCCCTTTGATGAAGGCAGGCGTGTTGGCAATGCGCGTGACCTGATCGTAACCACGGATCTCCTGTACTTTCAGGATGTCGATACCGTACTCTTCATCTCCCAGCGTAAACACCAGGAATTCCTGACCTGACGGCTCGCCGGCCAGTTTGCTTACATTAGTCATACCGGTCATATTTTACCCTTTCTTACTCAATCAGGCGGCGGTGATCGCCATACGTTGTTCGCGATTTAAACCCTGCAGGGCGGAGACATCCACAATCAGCGCGACGCTGCCATCGCCAAGAATAGTGGCGGCTGAAATACCCGGCACTTTGCGATAATTACTCTCCAGGTTTTTAACCACCACCTGGTGCTGACCGATCAACTGATCGACCAACAGCGCGTAACGGCGACCGCCGCTTTGCAGGATCACCACGATGCCCTGGGTGGCTTCGGTTTTCGCCCCTTCCACTTCAAAGACTTTCCACAACTCAACCAGCGGCAGATATTCGCCGCGTACTTCCAGCACACGCTCGCCCCCGGCCAGCGGATGCAGATCATCGTCACGTGGTTGCAGGGATTCCATCACCGCATTCAGCGGCAGAATGAAGACTTCGTCGGCGACACGCACGGACATGCCGTCGAGGATCGCCAGCGTCAGCGGCAGCAAAATACGAATGGTGGTGCCAGTCCCTTGCTTCGACTGGATTTCAACGTGGCCGCCCATCTCCTGGATATTCCGTTTCACCACATCCATACCCACGCCGCGTCCGGAAACGTCGGTCACCTGCTCGGCCGTCGAGAAGCCTGGGGCAAAAATCAGCATCCCCACTTCGTCATCGGTCATGTTTTCATTGACCGCCATCCCCTGGGAGATCGCCTTCGCCAGAATGCGCTCGCGGTTCAGTCCAGCCCCGTCATCGGTCACTTCGATGCAGATGTTGCCGCCCTGATGTTCCGCCGACAAAATCAGATTGCCCACCACATTCTTACCGGATTCCATGCGTTTTTCCGGCAGTTCGATACCGTGGTCAAGGCTGTTACGCACCAGGTGCGTTAGCGGGTCGATAATGCGTTCAATCAGGCTCTTGTCGAGTTCCGTCGAGCTGCCGACCAGCGTCAGTTCAACCTGTTTACCAAGCTTACCCGCCAGGTCGCGCACCAGACGCGGGAAGCGGCTGAACACGTATTCCATGGGCATCATACGAATCGACATCACTGATTCCTGCAGATCGCGGGCGTTACGTTGTAACTGCCCCATGCTGGTGATGAGATCGCCATGATTGACCGGGTCGAGTTCGTTCGAACGCTGGGCCAGCATTGACTGGGTAATCACCAGCTCACCGACCAGGTTGATCAGCTGATCAACCTTCTCCACCGCCACGCGAATGCTGGTGGATTCACTGGCGCGTGCCGGTTTTTCCCGCTCTACGCGTCCGGTTTGCGCTTCTCTGCCAACCGCTTTCACCGCTGGGACGGCGACGACAGGCTGTTCGACCGCAACCACTTCAGCCACTTCCGGCTGGACCGCGGGTGCCGTCGCTGTCACCACTTTCTCAAAGGCAATCTGGTCGGCTTCAATCACAAAGCACAGCACGGCAATGACGTCATCCTCTGCAATGTCGCCATCAAGCGTGGCCGCCAGGCTGTCTTCGCCCTTGACGACATCAGACAGGGTGGACAGATTGCCCAGCTCTTCTTCCAGCAGGGCCACTTCACTGGCCTTCAGGCGCGAGAGAAAGATGCGTAATTTCGCTTCTTCTGCCACGACCATGTCGTCAGGTGTCGTGTTGTCGACCACGCTCAGTCGGGCATTCGCCACCACCGCTGGCGCGGTTTCACCTTTTGCTTCCAGCGCTAACTGGCGTAATGCCGTGCAGATGTATTCGAAACTGGCGGCATCCGGCTCCTGCGAACTTTTATAGGCATCGAGCTGTTCCTGCATAATATCTTTCGTTTCCAAAAACAGGTTGATAATGGCGGTATTGAGCTGCATCTCACCGCGACGCGCATCATCCAGCAGGTTCTCCATCAGATGCGTGGTTTCCTGCAAAACGGTAAAGCCGAACGTGCCGGCGCCCCCTTTGATGGAGTGCGCTGCACGAAATATGGCATTCAGTTGCTCGGCATCCGGCGCTTCGGGCGCCAGATCGAGCAGATGTTGCTCCATATCAGCCAACAACTCGTCAGCTTCATCAAAAAAAGTCTGATAAAAATCGCTTATATCCATGCTCACGCTATCACCTCGGATTGGCTGGTGGCGATGTGGGAACGCTTACCTGCGGACTGGCCTCAGGCTGTTGTAATACACTTACCGGCTCGTTCTGGCTTTCAGCGTTTTCATGCAAAATGGCCTGTTCGGACTGTTTGTTCAGCACCAACAGACTGATTCGGCGGTTGATGGCGTCATCCGGACCGCGATCGCTCATACGCATCGTGGCGGCCATGCCGACCACCCGTAATACTTTTCCGTCATCCAGACCGCCCTGTACCAGTTCACGCCGCGAAGCATTGGCGCGATCGGCAGAGAGCTCCCAGTTGCTATAGCCTTTCTCACCGTTCGCGTAAGGGAAATCATCCGTATGCCCGGACAGGCTGATACGGTTGGGAATACCGTTCAGCACCGGGGCGATTGCCCGCAGGATGTCACGCATATAAGGCTCAACCTCAGCGCTACCGGTTTTAAACATCGGGCGATTCTGGCTGTCGATAATCTGAATACGCAGCCCTTCCTGCACCAGGTCAATCTTCAGATGCGGACGCAGCGCCCGCAGTTTGGGATCCGATTCGATGAGCTGATCGAGGTCACCACGCAGTTTGCTCAGGCGATTTTGTTCCATACGTTTTTTCAGTTCATCGAGGTTCGGCTGCTTATTCACTTCGCCCTGTTGCTGGGTAAAGTCATCGCCACCGCCAGGAATCGCGCTCTGGCTATTGGAAATGCGATTCCCTCCCGTCACCGCCGTCGCCAGCGGGGTACGGAAGTATTCGGCAATCTGAATCAGTTCTTTAGGGCTGGAGATGGAAATGAGCCACATCACCAGAAAAAAGGCCATCATGGCGGTCATAAAGTCAGCGTAAGCAATCTTCCACGATCCGTGTGCGCCGCCGCCATGCCCCTTATGTTTGCGCCGTTTAACCACGACGATAGGATGAGACCGATTCTTCATGCGCCCTCAGTCGTCGTCTGCTGCTGTTGGTTCGGGTTTTTCACGGCGCGAACATGTTCTTCCAGTTCAATGAATGACGGGCGCTCGCTGGAATACAACGTTTTACGTCCAAACTCGACGGCGATCGGCGGGGCGTAACCGTTCAGATTTGACAGCAACGTGATTTTCACACACTGCATCATCTTGCTCGTTTCCGCGCTCTTCTGACGCAGGACGCTGGCAAGCGGTGAAATAAAACCGTAGGCCAGCAGAATACCGAGGAATGTACCGACCATCGCATGGGCAATCAGTGAGCCCAGTTCTGCAGCCGGTCGATCCGCTGACGCGAGGGCGTGTACAACCCCCATCACCGCCGCAACGATACCAAACGCCGGCAGTGAATCCCCCATCAGTGCCAGGCTGTTGGCCGGGACTTCCGATTCACTTTCGTGCGTTTCAATCTCTTCATCCATCAGCGCTTCGATCTCGAAGGTATTCATGTTGCCGCTGATGATCAGGCGCAGGTAATCGACGATGAATTCCAGCATCACCGAGTCGGCCAGAATACGGGGATAGCTGGCAAAAATTTCGCTCTCTTTCGGGTTCTCAATGTCTCGTTCAAGCGAGAACATCCCCTGCTGGCGAGACTTAGCCATCAGGCGATAGAGCAGTGCCAGCAGATCCATATACATCGCTTTGGTGTATTTCGAACGACGAAACAGTAACGGCAGCGCTTTCAGTGTCCCCTTGATGGCTTTACCGTTGTTACCCACGATAAATGCCCCTATTCCCGCGCCACCGATGATGACAAATTCAGCCGGTTGATAGAGTGCCCCCAGGTTTCCACCAGTCATCATGTAACCGCCGAAAACTGTACCAATAACCACCAGGTAACCTAATAAGATAAGCACGACATCATCCTTCTGCTGTTGACTATGACAGGATGTGCAGTCGGGGCGTTAACGCGTTGGCGAGGCAAAAAAAAAGCAGCGGTAATGACTTACCGCTGCTGGAGTGTTTCGTCCACACCGTATCGGTTAAACAGCCTGTTCGATCTGTTCATCCAGCAGTTGTGGAATAATATCGGCAGCATCCTGGGAAAGTTTACGTCTTTTTACCGCACGGGAAGGCGGCTGGCATAAACTGCAGGCAAAACTGCCCGCAGGTTGGTGAGCGTGGGTAATGAAATTACCACCACAGCAGTTACAGCTTGATAACTGAAGCAAGCCGCTTTCGACAAAACGCACCAGCGTCCACGCGCGAGTCAACGCCAACAGCGGACCATCTTCACCCTGCGGACACTGTTCCAGGTACAGTCGATACGCCTTAATGACGGCATCAACACCGCTACACAGGCCCGTTTTAAGTAAGAACTGCCAGGCATTACAGAACATGGAAGCATGTATATTTTGCTCCCAGGTCATAAACCAGTCAGTGGAAAACGGCAGCATGCCTTTTGGCGGGGGACTGCCGCGAAGTTCTTTGTACAGCTTGATGAGGCGACCGCGGCTTAACTGCGTTTCGCTTTCCAGCATTTGCAAACGGGCACCCAGTGTGATCAATTCCATCGCTAACTGGATATCACGAGCTTCCTGAACAATGCTTTTTTCACTCATCATCAGGCCCTTTTCTTACGCGCGGTTTCATCAGCCTGATTGACCTCACTTAACAGACGCGTGGACAGCATGATACCGGTGTGAATTTGCTGGAGATCGTCTACTCTGGAATCCTGAGTCAGACGCGTAATGGTTTGATGACTGTCGAAACGGAAATGACACACAAGCTGATTCGTTTCTGCCAGTTTTACCATTTGCGGAAGGGTCAGCGCCCCCAGAGAGGTCGCCATTTCCTCATTGATTCCGAGACGAAACATGGCGGACGCTTTGTCCTGAACGATTAGACGCTGTGCAAGGAGTAAATATGACAAATTGATGTCATAAATGTGTTTCAGCAACTCGGATGTATGCATTATTCCCATCCAGAATAACCAACTTTTATTTTTATGCGGAAAAACCGCACCCCGTGATGTCGCCGGGAATTCCCGGTAAAAAAAGCAAATAGGTCAAACACATACCTTCGACTCAGGCGCTTAAAACATCAATGCGCGCGTCACGCTGGCATCTTGCCTGGTTGTAACGCGAGCACATGAATTCTTACAAATGCCTAAGATTTTTCCTAATTCGACGCAACTGTACTCGTCACACCCGAGACATACAACAAACCCACGCTGCGAATTTGGAAAATATGTGATGCACATCACATAAATTAACTTAATCGTTAACATAAATCCATCAGTTGGGCTTTTATTTTGCTGGGAAATTAATCAGCAAAACGCCATTTTATTCTCACGGGTATTAAATCAAGCGTCAGGGGCGGCGAAAGATTTTACGCAACCAGCGTTAATATCACGCAAGTAAAATAATTGAAATGCATTTATCTGCTTCCGCAAGCAAAATTATTTTTATGCTTGTGAAACAACATGTTAATTGTTACTTATTTTTTATGAATACACAGAGCTTATGATTAGATTGCGATTAATCGCGAACATGAATTTGTTAAACCAAATTTTGATTGGCTCGCTGATTTAATTTAAGTCAATCGATTTGGTTAACTTTTTTAGTTATTCCTGAGTTCCACTTATAAGAAATATTAATGAATAATTATGATAGCGTTCACATTATTGTCATATAGAGGCATTGCAGTTGTCAGCAAATCGGAGTAATGCTGAAGAACCACCTCATATTCTTGCAATAAGGAGCGGGTTATGAGCTACACCCACATTCTTGTCGCCGTGGCAGTCACCCCGGAAAGCCAACAACTCCTGGCGAAAGCCGTCTCCATTGCCCGTCCCGTCAACGCACGAATTAGCCTCATCACCCTCGCCTCCGACCCCGAGTTATACAATCAATTTGCCGCCCCCATGCTGGAGGATTTACGCGCGGTAATGCATGAGGAGACCACTGATTTTCTTGAAAAACTGGGGAAAGAGGCGGGCTATCCGATCGCGCAGACGTTCATTACCTACGGCGAGTTAAGCGAGCATATTCTGGACGTGTGCCGCAAACACGACGTGGATCTGGTCATCTGTGGCAACCACAACCATAGCTTCTTTTCGCGAGCCTCCTGCTCGGCGAAAAGTGTGGTGAGTTCAAGCCTGGTGGACGTCCTGCTGGTCCCGCTTGAAGGTGATTGATCCCCGAAAACCTCGCTCAGGCAAGCTTTGGAAACGTCGCGACTTTCCGCTGCTGAAGAGTTTCAGCGCTGCGCGGGGTGATCGTCTTTAGATCGCTGATAAACTGCTCCTGCCAGTGGTTGATGTCGTTTTTGACAATCACCTCCAGCATCTCAGCATGCCGCGAAATACGCTCGGAAAGCGGCATCGTGAGTGCACGATCCAGCGCCGCCGCGACTTCATCGCGATCGTAAGGATTGACGATCAGCGCTGAGGTCAGCTCATTTGCCGCACCGGCGAACTGAGACAACACCAGAACGCCTGGATTGGCGGGATCCTGGGCAGCCACAAATTCCTTCGCCACCAGATTCATACCATCTCGCAGCGGCGTGACCAGCCCTACATCTGAATAGCGAAACACTTTCATCAGTAATTTGCGGTCGAAATGTTGGTTGAGATAGAACAAGGGCGTCCAGCCAAGCTGCCCGTATTTACCGTTAATGCGCCCGGCTTCTGTCTCAAGCTGATGACGGATATCCTGATACGCCTGCACATCGCCACGTGAAGTGGGCGCAATCTGCGTATAACGGATTTTTCCGTGATGCTGAGGGTATTTCTCCAGCAGCGCCTCATAGGCCTGAAAACGCTCCGGCAACCCTTTTGAGTAATCCAGTCGCTCAACGGAAAAGATATTCTTTAGATTCTTCAGCTCCGCTTTCAGTTGCGCCAGTTTTGGCGGCAGTGGACCAGAAGCCTGCTGTGCAATCTCCTGCGGCTCGATTCCGATGGGATACACCTCGGTGCTGAACGATTTTCCCCAGGCCGTGTGGCTGCGCGTATCGTGAGTCGTGACTCTCGTCAGGCTGGAGAGACAGTCAAGGAAGGCCAGCCTGTCGTTTTCAGTCTGGAATCCCAGCAGGTCAAAGTCGCATAACTGCTCAAGCAACTCTTCCGATGACGGCAACGCATTAAAGATTTCCGGCGTTGGGAAAGGAATGTGTAAGAAGAAACCAATACGATTATTCACGCCACGTTTACGCAGTTCGCTGGCGAACGGCAAAAGGTGATAATCATGAATCCAGAGGATGTCATCTTTTTTCAGTAACGGCAGCAGCTTATCTGCCAGCAGCGCGTTCACCCGCAGATAGCCTTCCCAGGCGGTGCGCTGAAAATTCACCAGATCTAAGCGGTAGTGAAAGGCGGGCCACAACACGGCATTAGAGAACTGGTTGTAATACTCCTCGTGGTCTTTTTCGCTCAGGTTAAACGACGCCCAGGTGATATTGCCCCGGGTGACCTTTTTTAATGGCTGATCCTCGTTACCCAGCTCGCCACTCCAACCGAACCACAGTCCCCCC
Source organism: Citrobacter sp. MGH 55 (assembly GCF_016906145.1). Classification (NCBI taxonomy): domain Bacteria; kingdom Pseudomonadati; phylum Pseudomonadota; class Gammaproteobacteria; order Enterobacterales; family Enterobacteriaceae; genus Citrobacter; species Citrobacter sp. MGH 55. The sequence continues at coordinate 3,322,472 of NZ_CP070239.1, read as the reverse complement.
GCCGCTTTCAGCGCGCCCAGCACACCAACGGCCAGGCCGCCTGCACTGGTTTTGTTATCGGGGGGCGCAATTCGATTAGATACTACGACTAAACGACTCATGGCCATCTCTCCTGTCATTCATGGTTGTTTCTTGTTGTGCAGTGTAAACAGACTCCAGCCAGCGCCAGACGTCTGGCACCCCGGCTAATCGCCATTGTGCCTGCGTCTCCCCCTCTCCCACCTTCACTGAAATGCCACCCGCCTCGTTCACCACGCGAAACCCGGTCTCATCGGTCAGATCATCACCCAGAAAAACAGGGACCCGCCCGGCAAACGGCGCTTCACGCATAAACGCGGCTATCGCTTCACCTTTATTGGTGCCTTTCGGCTTAATTTCGACAACGCACTTCCCTTGCTGGAGCGCAAGCTGCGGCCAGGTTTGCGTAATACGCAGTGCCAGCGCCTGCAGCGCAGCTTCATGTTCTGGCGCCTGTCGATAGTGCAGCGCAAACGCCATCCCTTTGGTTTCCATCTCCGTCCCCGGCAGTTTCGCCAGCGCCGTATGTAACTGCACGCTAATATCGCGTTCTATTGCCGAAGGGAGATGCACAATATGCATTTTCCCATTGATGTCACGGCGTTCAGCCCCATGCACCCCTGCCAGCGGAAAGCGCCAGGGGTGAGCCAACGCGTCAAGTTCAACCATTGAGCGCCCTGAAATCAATGCCAAAGCCCCTGCGTTGCGTTCTGCAAGGTGGTGGAGCATCTGGAGGATCGTGGGAGGAATCACCACCTGGTCTGGATGCGGCTTTAACTCCGCAAGGGTTCCATCGAGATCAAAAAAATAAGCATAGTGCACGGACTGTTCAGGGGTTACGGTTAACGGTTCTGCCACCCGGTACTCCTCCTTATTGTTATATCTGAGCCGCGCGAATCGCGCCTCATAAGCAACCGTAAGTATAGACAGTGTGACGATGCTCGCCATTTGCAAAGACAATTGCCAGCCGGGTGTAGCGGCTGGCAAAGGAGAGGAACTAGACTAAAAAGTTAGACTTTTTTATCAGACCGTACGCTTGGCTTTTTGTTTGTAACGGTCGAAGATCACTGCTGCCAGCAGGATCAAGCCGCGTACGACGTACTGGGCGAAGGGCGAAATGTTCAGCAGGTTCATCGCATTCTCCACGGTCCCCAGGATCAGGACACCCGCCACCACATATGAGATTTTTCCGATGCCGCCCTTCAGGGAAACGCCGCCTAACACGCAGGCGGAGATGACGATCAGTTCATAGCCAATGGAGGTCATCGGCTGTCCACTTGTCATACGCGAGGCGAGGATAATCCCGGCTGCCGCAGAGACCAGACCGGAGAGCACGAAAATAATGATTTTGGTACGCACCACCGGCACCCCGGCCAGACGCGCCGCCTCTTCGTTGCCCCCAATCGCCAGCGTGTTGCGCCCGAAGGTGGTTTTGTTCAACAACAAGCCAAAGATAATCAGGCAGCCTACCGTGAGCCAGATCGGTGCCGGTAAGCCGAACCAGTTGGCGTAGCCGAGGGTAAAGAAGCGCTCGTCTTCAATCCCCACCGCTTTACCGTCGGAAATGATGTATGCCAGACCACGGACGATTTGCATCGTTGCCAGCGTGGTGATCAGCGCGTTGATCTTGAGTTGTGCAATCACGAAGCCGTTAACCAGCCCGCACAGCACCCCCAGCAGCAGACCCGCCCCCACGCCAATCCACAGGCTTTCGGTCATGTTGATGACCACCGCCGTGGTCACCCCGGCACAGGCAATCACCGACGCCACGGACAGGTCAAAATCTCCTGATGCCAGGCAGAACAACATGCCGCAGGCCACCATGCCCGACATGGAGATCGCCAGCCCCAGCCCTTTCATGTTGATGAATGTTGCGAAGTTCGGCACAAAAATAGCGCAGGCGAGGAACAGGACGGCGAAGACCACCAGCATGCCATACTGGTCCCAGATACGTCCCAGGCTAAAGGGTGATGGCGACTTTGGTGCGCCCGATCCGGAAGTTGTTACGGAAGACATCATTCTCTCCTTTCTCAGGCGACAGCCTGGCTAACTTTAGGCATCGCAAGGCTTAGCGCCTGGCGCTCATCCGCCTGTTCGTGAAGTAATTCCCCGGCGATCTCTCCTTCCCGCATCACCACAATGCGGTCAGCCACGCCGAGGACTTCCGGCAGGTCACTGGAGGCGAACAGCACGGCAACGCCGCGTGCGGCCAGGGCATAAATAACGTTATAAATTTCGTGCTTCGCGCCAACATCAATGCCGCGTGTCGGTTCGTCGAGCAAAATCACTTTCATCTCTTCCGATAGCCAGCGACCGAGAATCGCCTTTTGCTGGTTACCACCGGAGAGATTCATAATTAACTGTTCGGCACTGGGGGTTTTGATATTCAGCGAGCGAATGTGTTGGTCAGCATTGGTTTCTTCCCATCCGTTGTTGATCACACATCCCCCCAGCACATGCTTACGCCGGGCGCTGATGTTGATGTTGTCACGTACCGAATGCACCGGGATGATCCCCTCCGCTTTCCGGTCTTCCGGGCACAGCATCATGCCTGCCGCGATAGCATTCGCCGGCTTGCGGATATCAATCGGTTTTTCGTCGATGTACACCTGCCCTTCGCTGATACGGGTGCCGCCAAATAAGCCTTTCATTAACTCACTGCGGCCCGCGCCTACCAGCCCAAACAGCCCAACGATTTCGCCGCTGCGTACCGTAAGGCTGATGGGTGTGCGTACGCCCTGCGCTTTTACGGCATGCAAACGCAGGCGTTCTGCGCCATAGGGACGTGGCTGCCAGCCGTAAATATCGCCCAGATCGCGCCCAACCATCGCCTGCACCAGCGCATCGTGGTTGACCTGCTGCATGTCGGTAAAGGTTTTCACGTAACGGCCATCTTTAAACACGGTAATCGCATCACTGAGCGCGAAAATCTCTTCCATGCGGTGCGAAACATACAGAATGACGCGCCCTTCTTTACGCAGTTCGCGTATCACCCGGAACAGGTTTTCGATCTCCCTTGCAGAGAGCGAACTGGTCGGTTCATCGAAGGCAATAATCTTGGCGTTGCGCGCCAGTGCTTTGGCAATTTCCACCATCTGCCACTGGCCGATGGAGAGATATTTCAGAGGGGTCGCAGGATCGATATCCATCCCCAGATGTTTAAGTTGTAAACCCGCTTCATAATTAAGCAGAGTGCGGTTCACAATGCCGCCTTTGTGTGGCAGTTGCCCGAGATAGATATTCTCGGCAACGGTCATCTCCGGCACGAGATGTAATTCCTGGTAAATAATGGCAACGCCGGCATTCAGCGCGGCGGTGGTATCCGCGAAGCGCATTTCCTGCTCGCGAATCGCCAAAGAGCCCGTGGTTGGCGCATAGTTACCGCTGAGAATTTTTAAAAGCGTTGATTTCCCGGCGCCATTTTCACCCATCAGCGCATGCACCTGACCGGCGTAACAGTCAAAACTGATATCCGTAAGCGCTTTAACGCCGGGGAAGGTTTTACCAATGCCGCGAAATGAGAGATACGGGGTAGACTGTTGCATAACGTCTCCGTGAGTCAGTATCGTTCTAACCGGTTGCCGGATGGCGACATGAGCGATGCCATCCGGCTTTTCATTTGCTGTCGTCTTACTTACCGCCTAACCCTTTTTTCGCCAGCTCTTCTTTGAAGTTGTCACGGGTGATCAGCACCACGTCAGTCACTTCGGTGAATGCCGGTGGTTCTGCGCCTTTAGTCACCCAGTTGTAGAGCATTTCGCTGGATTTATAACCGTGAACGTCCGGGCTTGGCAGCAGTGAGCCGTAGAAGCCGGTCGCCTGCCCTTTCGACAGTTCGCTCACTGCGTCAACGCCATTAATACCAATGCCGATCACGTCCGCCGCCTTAAAGCCCTGGCCTTCAGTGGCGCGCACGCCGCCGAGTACCGTGTTATCGTTCATGCCGACAATCAACCAGTGTTTAACTTCAGGGTGCTGAACCAGCATGGAGTTGGCAGCATCAAATGCGCCGGGGATATCGTTAGATTTGGTAGGAACCTGGTAGATCTGTTTTTCCGGGAAACCGGCGGCTTTCAGCGCTTCCATCGAACCGCCGGTACGACGACGTGCGGTATCCAGTTCGTTGGCCGTAATCGCCATCACCGCGGTGTCTTTGATGTCCCAACCCCGTTTCTGCATCTCTTTATACAGTTCCTGGCCCTGACGCTCGCCGATTTTGGTTGCCGCCATCATCACCAACGGGACGGTATCCATCGGTTTGCCTTTGGCATTGACGAACTGATCGTCCACGGCGATCACTTTCATGTCATAGCCGCGCGCCTTCGCGACAATAGCGGAACCCAGTTTTGGATCCGGGGTACAAATAACAAACCCCTTCGCCCCGCTCGCCGCCAGGCTGTCGATCGCATTCAGCGTCTTCTCGCCGTCCGGCACCGCAATTTTAATCACTTCAAAGCCCAAATCTTTCCCGGCTTTATCGGCAAATTTCCACTCCGTCTGGAACCAGGGTTCTTCCGGTTGTTTCACCAGAAAACCCAGTTTCATCGATTCTGCCATAGCGGATTGTGACATAACGGCAGCCAGACCGATGGCTGCCAGCGCTTTAGTGAATTTGTGCATGGTTAACTCCAGCTTTAGCGTCATTTTATGTAGGGTAATATTCAACGACTTTATGTAATTCAGACGAAAAACAAGGCATTACCAAAAGAACTCAAGATAAGTGCCAGTGCTGGAATAGTTGTAGCGGGAAATTGATTCTCCATAGGAGAGCGGCATCACACCGCAGAATTACAGTAATTGCGTACATAAATTCAGCGGAAAATGACATAAGAAATGGGGTAATTGTCAGACAAATAAAAAGTGATGTAGCACATTAATCCATAAGGTCAGCTCACAAATCCTTGTACCCGAATACCCCTGTATTCGGGTACAAACGAATTACCACGGATAATAGATATGTTCAGCATGTTCACGAACGGGTTGGTCATCGCCTAACAAACGGGCTGACAGCGTCAGGGCAAAATCAAAAATATGGCCTAATCCTTTACCACTCAGGAGATGCCCATCCTCCACAACCGGCGCATCAACATAAACGCCATCACTCACCGTTTTATAGAGATCGCCTGAGCAGACATAACGGCGCCCCTTCAGTAAGCCGTTGCCGCCTAATACACGAGCGGCCGCTGAACAAATGGGACAAATTAGTTTTCCGGCGGCATCATGGCGCGAGACAAACTCAATAACCTGTGGATTCGCCGCCAGGTTTACGCTCCCTTGTGGGCCGCCCGGCAGCACCACCGCGTCATACAGGCGCTCCTGCTGCCCCGCCAGCGTGTAATCAGTGACCATTGGGACATTGTGGTAGCTCACGACGGCGCGAGATTCCGCGCAGGCCAGGGTATCGACGTCAATATTCAGACGACGCAAGATATCAATAGTAACGATCGCTTCCGCTTCCTCGAAACCCGATGCCAGCAAGACGGCCACTCTTTTCATTCACCTTTCCTCATTTATTACAGGCTGATAACACCGAAAATGACGAATTAATCATTCGGTTATAATTGAACAAGATGTCGCTGCCCTGATTTTTAGTAAGAGACAAACTGGCATTATTTCTGCCAGAACGGTTTCACAGGATTATTATCGCGGCAAGGACGGTAAAGATTATCAATATTCTGATATTACCACGCTAAACTATCCACTTTTGTGACTTAAAACATCATTTCAAAATCATAAAACCATTCAAGTTTCAACAAAATCAATCAGATATATAATTTCACATTATGTTTACCAAATACGGGGTGATGTATTAACTTCAGTAATGTGTAAAAAATCATAAACAATGCCACTTAAGGATTTTCTTATTCCGTTGATGCAGGTATGCTTATTTTCGATTCGCGATGGAATTGACTCTTCGATCACATAATGGACTGGCAGAATGGACGTATTCTGCTAACAGTAAGTTGTGCAGATTAGCGCTGCACATCCCTTCTATCAGGAAATAAGGATATTGATATGGCTGCAGTTGGAATGGTAAACAAACTCAATAATCAAATGAATCTTGAGTTTTATGCTTCCAATCTCTACCTCCATCTGAGTGAGTGGTGTTCTGAACACCGTCTGATGGGTACTGCGACTTTCTTACGTACACAGGCCCAGAGTAACGTCACCCAAATGATGCGCGTCTTTAACTTCATGAAAAATGCCGGGGCGAATCCGGTCGTTAAGGCCATTGATGTACCGGGCGAAGACTTACATTCGCTGGAAGAACTGTTTCAGAAAACAATGGAAGATTATGAGCAGCGCGCCAGCACGCTTTCGCAGCTCACCAACGAAGCGGAAGCCCTGAACGATGCGCCTACCCTGAATTTTCTCCACGCTCTGGAAAAAGAACAGCAGCAAGATGGGCTGTTATTACAAACGATTCTTGAGGAAGTGCGTAGCGCCAAACGCGCGGGACTGTGCCCGGAGCAGACCGATCAGCACGTGCTCAACGTCGTCAATTATCAACAGCATTAATTGACCACGCTATTGGCCTGCATTTCACTCGCCGGCAGGCCAATTCGCAAAGCCTTTTCAGCCTGATGCCTCCACTTTGGGAGGCATTGCAAAAAGTATTTCTAAAATATAAAACAACGGCTTATTTTAGTGCGCTTCGCCCTGCGGCGTGAATTTCAGTTCAATCAGTGCGATCGCTTTCTGGATAGCGCGCCGCGTGACGGGATCAGCAGCTGCGGGATGCGTTGAAAAATCAATGTTTTTCAGCTGGCTGGTCATTTTTTCGCGAACTTCAACGGGAGCAATTACGTCGAGAACATCGAGAATTTGTTTGATGACGAGCTGGCAGGCGACAACGTCAGAGACCAGTTCCTGATCGGCATTCAGCGGTTGGGACATAGCAGGCGTTCCTGTTAGTGATGAAAGACCGTCATAGTACCGATTCAGAGGCCGAAACGATAGCCACACCTGACGCCGCGGACGACGGGTATAAAAAAACCTGCCGAAGCAGGTTTTTTATCAGCGGAACATATCGCCCGGCGGTACGTCTTTAAACGTTTTGCAATAATTTTCAAACATGCTTTTCAGGATTTTGCGCAGTTTCATGCCATGACTCCAACTATTTTGTTATGCAGGTGTTATCGTCTATGCGCATATAGTATGACCGTCATCACAAAAATCAACTACTTCGTGATTTGCATCACGTTTTATACTTAACATATTCTTTGCATTTGCGACTCTTTCACCGATAAATCAATTACCTACAGCAATATCAGTTCTGGTGAATTTTTATCGTTTTTTTTGAATGGCAAGTGCACGATGCAAGAAGCTCGAACCACAGAAAGCAAACGAAGAATCTCTTCTGCCACCCAGATCACCTTCAGCACGCCTGTCTGGCTTATTTTGCTGGTGCTGTACCTCGGGATTCAGTTTAGCGGCATCAGCTTTCGTCTGGTTTTTGTGGTCATCGCGCTTATCTGCCTGACTGGCATGGTGGAGACGTTACGACTGGTGAAAGAGGCGGGCAGCGCGGTGTCTGCCAGGAAGTAAAGTGGAAAGCCGGATGCGCATTACGCCCTCCGGCTTGTCAGCAAAAATTAGCCGAGGATTTCGCGAACGAACGCTTCAATCTCTTTGCTCTGGCCATTTTCAAAGAAGCATTGCTGGAAACGCTGACCAGAAACTGCCGTCTTCACCAGTTCCGGATCGATTGCACGCAGCGTATCAAGATAGTTGTCTTTAACCACCGCCGCTTTGACCTGGTTAAGGATCCCGGCGTTACGCACCTGCGGTTCTTTACGCTCTGGCGGGTAACCTTCGCCATTGCGTCCCGTAAAGGCTTTCTCGAAGATAAAGCGCACGTTCAGTTCCGCTCCCCAGCCAAACCCTTTCGCAAACGGCAGAGACAGCGCATTACCGTTGTTAATCTGCGCGAACAGGAAGGCATCCGCCGGATCAATGCAGTAGCCACACACCACGCCCGGATGAATATTCAGTGACATCAACGCGCCCTGGCCTGTACCACAGCCGGTCACCACAAAATCAACCGCTTTTGAATTCAGCAGAATGCTCGCCATGATGCCAAGATGGATATAGGTCAGGTGGTGGTCATTCTCGTCGCTCATCCCGACGTTGAATACCGGAAAACCCTTTTCATCCGCCACCGCTTTGAGCTCGCGGTGAATGATGGCGTTTTTACCCGCCTGGCTGTTTTCCATCATCAGTGCAATTTTCATTCTGTCTTCTCCTGAATGCGATGCGGGAAGTCCCGCCTTGAGTCATCACGATACCGCACAGTACTACTTAGCAAACATACTTTCAAATTTTATGAAAGATGGTTTTAAAAATGAGGGATAGCTTCACATTTTCTTCAGGTGACCGCAAAATGACCGTCGTCGTGTGAATTAGTCGTTGCTGATCTATAAGTTATTCAGGCTATTGAAACGCTGACGTGTGAATTAGGATAGCGTATCACCGAACATTCAGAGCGATACCATGAAGACTCTTTTTATTGCCCTCTCACTGATACTCCTGACGGGATGCGCGATCAACAGACAGGCACAGGTGAGTGATGCCAGCGCGACAACCGGCGTTGTGCGATTGAGTTACGATCAGGCGATGCTGCAAAACGCCTATACCGACGATTATATCGCCCAGGGCACCGCCACGCGCGCATGTCAGCAACTAGGCTATGCCAGCGCCCAGCCATTCGGTCAACCCGTCAGCACCTGCAGTGTGTATGCAGGCTCCCTGTGTATGAACACGAAAATTACACTCTCCTGGCAATGTCAGGGCATCGCCATTTCGCAAGCAACACCTCATTATTATTAATTTACGGGCCAGTATTAACTGGCCTGATTTATCCCGCGCTAATTATTTTATAGCGCAAATGCGTTTTATTCCCATTCGTATTTTTAATAATTAAATTTATTATTTTACCTTTTGCAAATATTTAAATAACAAATTATAGTGACGCCACATCAACATATTTATGAATTTTGTGGAGCGAAGTCATGCTGAAAACAGAAATGATCGACAAACTGAATGAGCAAATGAACCTGGAATTATATTCCTCCCTGCTCTATCAGCAGATGAGTGCCTGGTGTAGCTACCACAGCTTTGAAGGCGCCGCCGCGTTCCTGCGTCGCCACGCGCAGGAAGAGATGACGCACATGCAGCGTCTGTTTGACTATCTGACCGATACCGGCAGCCTGCCGCGCATTAATACCGTCTCATCGCCTTTTGCTGAATATGCATCGCTGGATGAGTTATTCCGTGTGACTTACGAACACGAACAGTTGATCACCCAGAAAATTAACGAACTGGCGCATGCCGCAATGACCAGTCAGGATTATCCGACCTTTAATTTCCTGCAATGGTATGTTGCCGAACAGCATGAAGAAGAGAAATTGTTTAAATCGGTGATTAATAAATTAACGCTGGCAGGAAAAAGCGGCGAAGGTTTGTATTTTATCGATAAAGAGCTGTCGACGCTCGATACCGCAAATTAATCATAAAACGGTGAGGAAATTCCTCACCGTTTTCTTAATGACGGCATATCTTGCTTTCGTGCGTAGAGAAACCGTCATCCTGAGCGATAAATTTCCCTTTCGCCGCCAGAAACGCCACCAGTTCTCCCGCCGTCATGTCCGACGCTGAGCAAGTATGAAAACGCGCCGCTTCGCCAAACCGCGCCTTAATCGCAGCTTCGAGGCTAGCCGTAGAATAGTTCTCGCCTGACTCAATCATCATATTCAACACTTCGTGACCATGAACAGAATCCATCATTCCTCCTCAATAAAGTGCGTAGCCTACGGCGAAACGGCATCCGCTGCTTTGCGCCAACGCAGGTTGCGCTCATTTAGAGTGTAAATATTCTTATACAGTCGATGTAACGGTCATTTGACGAAAATAGCGTTTTGCCTTACCCTGCGCCGCAGATCTAACCGTTGTTTTTCTCTGGGACAGTGTAAAGCGTGAAGAATAGAACTCTGGGAAGTGTTTTCATCGTGGCAGGCACCACGATTGGCGCAGGGATGCTGGCGATGCCTTTGGCGGCCGCCGGGGTCGGTTTTGGTGTCACTTTAGCGTTATTGATTGGGTTGTGGGCATTGATGTGCTACACCGCGCTGTTGCTGCTTGAAGTGTATCAGCACGTCCCGGCTGACACCGGTTTAGGGACGCTGGCTAAGCGCTATCTGGGACGCTATGGTCAGTGGATAACCGGCTTCAGTATGATGTTCCTGATGTATGCGCTGACCGCTGCCTATATCAGCGGCGCGGGTGAGTTACTCGCCTCCAGTATCAGCGACTGGACCGGAAGCGAAATGTCCCCCACCGCTGGCGTATTACTGTTCACCTTTGTTGCCGGTGGCGTCGTCTGCGTGGGCACCTCGCTGGTCGATTTGTTTAACCGCTTTCTCTTTAGCGCCAAGATTATTTTTCTGGTCGTGATGCTGGCGCTGCTGATGCCGCACATTCATAAAGTCAATCTTCTGACCCTGCCGCTTGAGCAGGGGCTGGCGCTTTCGGCTATCCCGGTCATTTTCACCTCTTTCGGCTTTCACGGCAGCGTCCCCAGCATCGTGAGTTACATGGAAGGCAACATCCGCAAACTGCGGTGGGTATTTATTATCGGCAGCGCGATTCCGTTAGTGGCCTATATTTTCTGGCAACTGGCGACGCTCGGTAGCATCAACTCCACAACATTTATGGGACTGCTGGCAAATCATGCCGGGTTGAATGGTTTGTTGCAGGCGTTACGGGAGGTCGTTGCCTCGCCGCACGTTGAGCTGGCGGTGCACCTTTTTGCTGACTTAGCGCTGGCAACCTCTTTCCTCGGCGTCGCACTGGGGCTGTTCGATTATCTGGCCGATCTGTTTCAGCGCCGTAATACAGCCGCTGGCCGGTTGCAAACGGGCGCAATCACCTTTCTGCCACCGCTGGCTTTCGCCCTCTTCTATCCACGTGGTTTTGTGATGGCGCTGGGCTACGCCGGCGTCGCGCTGGCAGTGCTGGCGCTGATCATCCCTTCACTGCTGGCATGGCAGAGTCGTAAACAGAATCCGCAGGCGGGCTATCGCGTACTGGGCGGACGCCCCGTACTGGCACTGGTGTTTACCTGTGGCATTGTGGTGATCGGCGTACAATTTCTGATTGCCGCCGGACTGCTGCCCGAAGTGGGATAAAGAAAAGGGGCGTCAGCCCCTTTCTTTTCAGTGCAGACAGCACTGCTTGTATTTTTTACCGCTTCCACACGGGCACGGATCGTTGCGGCCGACTTTCACTTCCGCTTTCACTGGCACCTGCACTGGCGTTTCCTGCGGGTGCGCCATCCAGTATGCATGGAGATCCAACGCTGCCAGGCGGATCGCCTCAACGCTTTCTTCAAACGCTTCCGGGGTGAGTTTCTCAACCACCTCGAAATTCTCTTCTGTACCGTGCAACGCAATGGCGTCAAGAGCGGGTTTCAGTGTATCCGGTAGCGCGGACCAGTCGGAAAGCGCAACGCCGCGCATGTAGCCGAAGCACCACTCTTCCACAATGGTAATCTCGCGCCCTTCAATTTCGCGCAGACCAAACAGCGGTTCAAACTGTTCCGGGAAATCATTCAACCGGTCAGCGGTGTCCGCCATATGCTGGAAAGCGAGATTCATAAAACGCGTCATCTCTTTTTCAGAGGACCAGCGCGGCACATATTGCGCCCCACCCCATACGGCAACCAGCCACTGCTCTGGCTCAATTTCACGTGGTGAACTGAGTACAGCCGTCAGCAGTCCATCCAGTTCTGCCACGTCAAGAATGGCATGTTCGGTGTTGTACTTGGTCAGCACATCATCCAGCCACTCCAGTTCACTTTCGTTCAACGGTCCCGTTTTCATCATACTTGTCCTCGGTAAACACTCTCGCCAGCGGCTATCTTACATGGCGAACGAGGAAACGGATACTGATTGCCGCGTGGGACACCTCACATGGGCATCCATTCTCCTCATCATTTCTTTCTGCAAAACAGATACGGCACATTGGCGTTTGAAAAGACATACGCAGATTGATACTCATCCACGGTCAGGGTCAATTCACCACCTTTCTTCAAAAAGAATGGAGATAATATCTTTTCGAGTTTTTCATCCGTCACGGTATCGGAAAAAGTTTTGACAATGCGTACTGTATGTAAAATCCGCGTTCTGAACTGCTGGGTATAGTTAAAATAGACCAGCCGATTGACATTAATCTTTGTCTCGCCATCCACTTTACCCGTAATGACGGCCAGCCCTTCTCGCTTGTGCATCTGATAGGAAACCGCGCCAACGAAACGGGCATCACCAACATTCCAGTCAGCATCACCAATACAATCCAGGTATGACGGTTTGAATAGCAGATATAACAGGTAAATACCGGAAATCACCGATGTGCTGAACAACCAAATCAGGAGTAATACAACCGTATTTTTACTCATTGGTGTAAATTCCAGAAAAAATGAGATGAACAAAATGCCTCAGTGTCAGATCGAACATCTTTGTTGCACACAAAAGCCACAGCACGTCCGGTTTTGGCGTAATCAGAGAGAAAGATATAATTGTTGTCCTGGCAAAAGTTCGGATATTTTTTTATCAGCGCAGCGTAATTATCAGTGACCGACTGCGTCACTTCATAATAGACATGGCAGCGATTATCATTTTTCTTATCCATGTGCAGGGCCACAAAATTCTGAAATGGCATTTTCAATCGATTCTGATACATAAACATGCAGTTTATTATCGTCACAATAAAGAAAAAGGATATTCCAATGCGTAGCCCGCGGGATTCGTTCGGTAGAATGCTTGCGGTGCATTCTTTTTCACTGGTTAGCGTTTTGATTGCTGAATTTTCAGAAATAGCAAGATTCTGAAGAGGAAACGGTTCAATCACAATATCTGATGATAATGTTAGTCCTTGACGGGAAATAGTTTTTACCATATGTCTTGGTAATCCTATCTCTTCCAGTGTCTTACGTAATGTTAAAATAGTCTGATAAAACGTATTGGGCAGGGTCACAACATCACGCGCTTTCCAGCCTTCGTTTACCAGTTCTTTTTGCGCGATGACCCTACCCTGATTCAAAATAAGATAAAGGAAACATGCCGTGGCGGGTTGCTGTAAATAAACAACCTCTCCAGTTGATTGATTTTTCAGGCTTCTGGTCTGCGGATTGAACTCTACTGTTCCATTAATTAAGTACAATATCATCGCCATGTCCTTTGGATAAATCCCGTTATCCCCCTAAAATGGTTCTTCATCACCGTGTCGTCCCTGGACATGTTGCCCAATGGAATAATCGATAATTCTTAAAGCCTATGGCAAAAATGTGATACTGCGTTCACAGGAATATTTGGCTCTGAAGACGCACCAGTTGCGCATAACCTGAAGAAACAATGCAATATTCTTCATATTCATTTTCCGCAACGCTCTTAACTGACTATTGCTGATAGCTCCCTCGCTGAGCAGCATGTTTCGTGCAATGGCGCGCTTTCCGAGTCCCGCCAGATAATATTCAATGATTATCCGTTCCCTGTTCGACAATGATCGGGTATGCAGAGGGATCCGCTTATTCTGCTTTAGCTGATCCAGTACGTAAAAGTACTCCGTTAAAGGCGCATTTCGGGTCAATGAATAGCATCGTAGTTGTGTAAAATGCGTTAACGTATCCATTGTATCCGCACGCAGACATTCAATACTGTTTGTAATATAAACAGTACCACCTCCTGGATCAAAAACAACAATCTCAGGTGATTTATCAAGACCACTAAAGAACAGTATTTGCTGCAGACCAGCAATAAAGTACTGGTCATGTGAGAATATATGCATTATTCATTAGCTCCACTCGTAACAGCGATATTTCCAGGATTTAAAATTGCATGCTAAATTCATCTATTACAACATTATATTTTTACCGTTTCCACTGAGTCGATTCCTTTCGCCTGGCGATACATTCCTGAAAATTAATTGAAAAAATCAAACAAAAACACAATAAAGACAGCTACCCTCTTTGTGATATTGATTATTGCTGTAAATATCTTAAACTGTCATTTTAAATAGCCTTAAACGACCTTAAATGAAGAACATCAGACATCTCAAGTAAAAATCATGTTTGTAACCGTATGATTTACAATAAGATAAAACAAAAACATTAAACTGTCAGCACACAATAAAATCATATTAAAGGAATATTGATGAGTGATGCAGTCCTGAGATCACCCGTCTCATGCAATGACGCCGGGATAAGCAGCCTGAGTTTCTCACTGACCATAAGAAGTTTAAATACGTTACTCATTCTTTACACCGAATGTTACTTACTAAAAATAATGTTATTTTCTTACCTGGATCGAGAAGCCTCCCCTCTGGAGAAACGCATTAACCACGTCGGAGTATTTATAAAAAATGATAAAAATATCTTTAAGGACATTTGACTTTTTTTATTTCTCATCTTTGAAAGATCCCTTTATCATGAGAATGTCTGAGGCTAGTATGGTGACAGAAACGACCCCATGTAATACCAAAGGATAATGACTTACATTATGACGACGATTACAAGGCATGAAATAAATGAAGACTGGGCGCTTGCCGGAATGGTTGAGGCTGGCGGTTTTATCTTTGTGAGTTACTGTGTTGGAAATATCGGACAACCCATTGAGGCACAAATCAATGGCGCGTTTGATAATCTGAGTGAAAGGCTAAGCACTATCGGTCTGACGCTGCAGTCAGTCGTGAAAATTGATGCGCTGTTCCGCGACGTGTGGGATATTCCGGTGATGGAGAACGTCATGAAGCAGCGCTTTCATGGCCAATTTCCGGCCAGAAAATCCATTCAGACTGAATTTGCTCATCGCGGAGGCACATCAGGAATGTTGTTTCAACTTGACGCCATTGCTTGACGATAATATCCCATCCTATTACAGAGCGTTCTTGCGGCGTAATGAATAAACTCACCGCAAGAGCAATTCTCAGGAATAACCTTCCCACAGAAATAGTATGCCATAGACCTGACTCGCGCTAACTACGCTGGGTTAACAATAAATTCACCGCCAGACCCACAAAACCACATGAAAACAGGATCCGTAGTCCCGACAAAATCATCGGGTGGTTTAATACCTTCGTGCGCATAAAGGATGAAAAAACACCATACAACATGAACACGAGCAGCGTCATTAACATGAAGATCAGACTCAGTATTAACATATCGGTTGCCGGTGCGGTTGATGTGGTTTGAATGAATTGAGGAAGGAAGGCCAAAAAGAACAGTGACAACTTGGGATTTAACAGATTGATAAATATTGCGTGCAGGATCACTTTTACCCTTGACTGAGAAATGTCGCAATCATCCGGTTGTAATGTTGATTTCTCTTTTATGATATTCCACGCCATATATAACAGCCACACGACCCCGGCATATTTGATGACGGTAAACGCCATTTCACTGGAGTAGAAAATGGCGGCTAATCCCGTGATGGCGGCCAACATATGCGGAACAATCCCTAATGTACATCCCACTGCAGCCAGCAAACTCATCGCTGTCCCCCGCGACAGCCCCATCGCGATGGTGTAGATAGCACCGGTTCCCGGCGAAATAATCACAATCAAAGAGGTTAATAAGAATTCGATACTGATTAGCATGGCGTTATCTCTGGTAAACACAAAACAGGAGAGTCAGTGTTTATCAGGGTACCCCTACAGATCTTGTAGAAAATTGCAGACGGTTAATCCACCATCGCGGAACGATATTGCCCCGGCGTGATGCCTGTCTGTTTCTGAAATGCATGAGTCAGATGGCTTTGATCGGAAAAACCAGCCATTAATGCAACATCAACAGTTCTCTTGCCCTGTGCCAAGAGTTTTTTTGCCAGCCGAACTCTGGACTGTAAAAGATAAGCATGCGGCGTCATCCCCACCTCCCTGGAAAAACGGCGAATGAGCTGGAATCGGGAGATGTCACACAGACTGGCTAATCTTGTCAATGTCATGTTCTCCTCCGGGGCATCATCAATGAACTCTTTTACCCGTCGTACTGTCGGAGAAGGCAGAATACGCGGTGCGGCAGAAAGGGTGTGGTGCCGTCCAGCCTGCATAAGGCAACGCATGATCATCTCTTCAATCGCCATAGCATCAGGATCATCGGCAGCGAGCTGATGAAGAAACTGCCTAATCATCAGACCAAGAGTAGGATCGTTAGCCACAGGCTTCAGGGTTAAATCACCTGTGGGTATGTCGGTATTCCATTCTTTTATAAAGACGTCAGGATTGATATACAACATATGCCAGCCCCGCGGACCCGTAGCGGGGATCCCGTCGTGAATTTCGCCGGGATTGACCATGATGATATCCCCTGTTACCGCATTTACATTGCCGATATTACTCCAAGAGCGATGGCTTCCCTGGATGAAAACCCCAATGCCGAATTGATCATGAGAGTGACGAGGGAACGCGCGCGCTGAATATAACGACAGTATTTCAACATCAGGTATCACACGACGGTACTGCTTCACCTGATGAACGTCTTTTTTCATGGTCGTTTTCTCATGGTCATGGAGGGAGATAAACATCGATTCTCTCAAGATACCCTCTGAAACGAAGACAGACGACCAATCTTTTGTAATTAGCTGGAACAGACTCGACTCAGGCCCGAATAAAAAAGGAGCAGATTTTACCCTGCCCCTCACCCTTCTCATGGAATATCCAGTCCCATGCTTACCAGTTGTATTTCACACCCACCATGCCCTGGGCATTGCTGTAGTGGTCGCTCCCCACTTGCCCGGAGATATTTCCCCAGACCGTCAAGCGAGAGGAGAGTTGTCCTTCCACACCAATTTTCAGTTCTGCCAAATCTTTTACTCCCTGGACGTCATTTGGCATCTCACCCATGGTCACTCGCGGACTGTGTGAGTTGTGGATCCAGTTCGCTTCAACAAATGGCTGGATGCCTGCCATCTTGTCTTCTTCGAAGGAGGGTTTACGATTGACGTATGCTCTGACACCCAGACTGGTCATCAGATTACCAGTGCTATCCGCCTTCACCGGCGTGCCATTACGTTCCCGATGATCGTCCGCCTGCACATCCATCCAGACGATCTGAGCTTTGGGCTGGATCCAGTAGGTCAATTGCTGACTTTCTGCAACCTTCAGGCTGTAACCCGCCTCAACCGCAGCCGTGATGCCTTTGGATTTATACGTTTCACTTGGCTGATACTGACCATTGACGGTGTTATCAAACCAGTTATAGAGCATCCAGGTGTCCACATAGCTTCCGGATTGATCAGGTTCGTTGGCATACCAGGTACCATACAGACCCACACTGTAACCGTCGACCGAACCACGGGAATGATGGTTATTTAACGCTGATGTGGTGCGGCTACGGCTGTTGGCATAACCCGCCATTAGCCCAAGATGCCAGCGGTCCAGACCATCTGAACTCCACTGCGCCAGATCGCCGCCAAGTTGCAGCACATAACTATTGCTCTGGGTTTTTAACTGTTCGCTATCGTCGTTAAAGCGCGTATGACTTCCCACGTTGCGTATCCACATGCTGGTAGTTTTACTCTCACCAGTTAGCGCATCGGTATACTGCGTTTCGCCAAGACGATCGTGAAGCCGCGAAATGAACAGGGTATTGGCAGCCAGGTTATTAGCCAGATAACTGCCAAATTCCGGGCGAACCTGTGAAGGACCACCAGGGTGAACCGGTACCTGCGGGATTTCTGGCGAAGCTGGCACGCCCGGGTCAACGGGGTCACTCAGCCCCCCAGTGCTGCTTAAATACCAGTTGCTGCCGCGCCGGATCACATTGTAATCATACGCACCGGCAACAATGCGACTCTCTTTCTCGAAAGTCCCACTGGAGTTTCCTGCAACATTGACAATTTCAATCCCTTCGACCGTCTGCGCGCCCATGCCACCAATATTATTGATTGCCACCAACGTGTGGCCGGAGGTATTTCCCTCTACGATAAGTTTGTCCGTTGCGGAGTTATCCCCTCCGAGTACCGTGTTCATCATCAGGGTGCCACCGCCGGTATAATCGCCTTCCACAGTCAAAGACTTAAACGCGCCAGTATTGCCCGGCGCCAGCATATTCACGCGCCCGCCCGACAGCGACAGGTTAGTGACATGCGAATTGCCAGTCATGTTCCATACCGCGCCGTTAGTGATATTCATGTCTACGACACCCTGGCTGGTCGACGTTGTTGTTGCGGTATAACTGGCCGCGGTTAACCAGGAGTTGGCATTATTGAGGGTCATATTCAGCGTACCGCCGTTTGTCGCCCCAATATCGCCGTCAATCTGAACGGTTCCGGTTTCTGATGTGTTCACATCAATCAGGCTTCCAGCGCCTGATGAAATCAGCGACCAGGTTATCGCAGGATTATCATTGATAAATAACCCTTTCTGAATGTCCGCTTTGCCTCCGGCAAGAACTTCAATCCCGGAAATATACTCCGCCTGAGAACCTGAAGTGGAAACCGTCAGGTCATCCTGAAATTCAGCATAAGTCGTTTCTTCGGGACTGCCATAAAGATAGACACCCCGAGTTGTATCCACGCCGTTTAATACGGAAATAGACGTTCTCCCTTTGAAGAGGGCCTGACTTTCCCACAGGTAGAGTCCCGTGTTGTAATATCCCCCGTTGCTCTGGAGTTTGAAATCCGCATTGGCGATTAATGATGAGGTATCCATCAGCGCGACGCCTCTAAGCCAGTGCCCATCTAACCATCCAAGATATTCGTGTTCATGTTCACCACGCGTACCGAGTGGCGTCAGGTTTTCACCAATCAGGGTCGTGTCGCTGTTAAAGACAAAATCTGTCGAGTTAGCAGAAAGAATATCCCCCCCAACATTGTCACCAAAAAGATTGTCTATATCTCCATGGACAATAGCTTCAATGAGCGTAGTGCCGGTGAAGGTGAAACGCGAGCGGGTGAGGTAATCGCTACCCACTCTGGATAAAATACCCTGGCTGCTTTTCAGATGGATGAAATTTGCTTCCAGATTCGCGTTGTTGACGACATTATAGGCCAGCGGATAATTAGCCGATCCTGCAATTCTCCCGACCATGATTGCAGACTCATTTGTATCAATCAGAATGTTATCTGCCCTGACGTTCAATGAACTGCCTCCGGACATCAGTATCCCGATGCGTCTGTCAATCGAGTAACTCCCCGGATCGCCATCAACATTGATGTAAAACTGCCCTCCGTCAAAATTGAGTTCCCCCTCATAAAGACCAATACCATGGCGGTGCGTAGAAACCTCATCGGCCAGAGGCACGAGCACAGAGAGATTGATTTTATTTGCGCCATCGCTCTCAAAATTTAATACCCCTCCTGGCCCGGCGAAGAGGCCATAGATATTGGAAGAGCTGTCTTAACAACATTGCTGACGACAACATTGCCTCCGGTAAAGGTCATCGTTCCGCTAAGTGTTCCTCTTTTCCAGGCATAAACCGCAGAACTGTTATCAACGGGATTATTATTAAACCCTATAATGCTCAATGTCTTGCCCTGAGCAATGTCAATATTCATCCTGCCATTAGTCGTATTAAGTATTGAACGCTGGTAATAAAACATTCCGGTATATCCGCTGGCATCCAGCAACACATCACCCGCCGTTACGGTATGATCACCCGAAGCAATCTGGTTTATGCCGGTGGTGTAATTCCAGCTGACTAATTCTTCCGTGTAGACAGGAAAAGCGACTATAACGGTACAACCTGAAGCTGCTAATAATATCTTTTTCAATATCCCTTGAATCATTTGTCTGTCCTCCTGATAAGCATTTTCATTGCCAGTGTCGCTGCGATAACGTTTTTCCCCAGAAAGAAAATTCCCCGGCTAATGATTTTAAATAAAACAATAACACTATCTCCTCACTACGATATATTTCATCAATATCAGGTTCTTAATAACAGCGTATAACCTTGCTAATTAAGATAATTAGCACCCAATTCCCATTATTCCGATTTATTAAAAACCAATACTCCTGATAAGAATTCTCTTTGTTTTTAAAAGAAATATTACTTTTCAGGCGTCATATAAAAGCCGGTAGAATATAAAATTAGATGCACAGAAAACCACCAAAACTGTACGTTTCAGAATAATGGCCTTCATGTTAAATGATAAAATACTCTCGTAACATCAGATGATTTCATCTACTGAAAGATGAAGAATAGAAATCACCCGTATTAAATATAGCCAGAAAAATGCCAAATGTATAGAGCTATTTATTTGTGAAAATATCATTCTATTTTTATCATTGACTTGTTAAATAGGGACTGGATTATTCCTGGTTTTTTACAGACCCAATATATCTCTGTTGCGTATTATATTGACGCGCTTTGTTTGAAGTCCCCTCTACAACGCCTCAAGCGGCTGCGAATGAATAAAGGAAGCAATTCGGCGTATTGCGCGATTTGCTTCCGGTATCTTGCCTGCGGATGACTGGAAGACGTGCCATAAACCGTTCCAGACTTCCATTTGAACGTTAACACCCGCCTCTGTCGCCTGTTTTGCAAGGCGGATCGCGTCATCGAGAAGTAATTCATCGCTTCCTGTCTGTACCAGGAGAGGGGGAAGTCCAGTCAGATCGCCAAAAAGAGGAGAAACCAGCGGATTTGAGGTTTCGGCATCAGAACAATAGTATGCGACGGTTTGCCGCAAATCCTCAATAACGATCAGCGGGTCCTTATCTGCACAGGAAGAGATGCTGTCGCCCGATAAGGTGTAATCAAGCATCGGAGATAACAAAAAACCGGAATGCGGCAACGGAGAATTTTCACTTTTGAGTAGCAGGAGCAGAGATAAAACCAGCCCTCCACCGCTTGAGTCACCGCCAAGAATGATCTCTTCAGGCCGATACCCCTGCGCTAATAGCCACTGCCAGGCATATTTGGCATCCATCAAACCGGCGGGAAAGGGATTTTCAGGAGCTAATGAATAGTTGAGCGTGAGGGCATTCACGTTTGCACAATGGACAATATGTCCAACCAGTTTCCGGTGTGTGATGCTTGATCCCTGACTGTTACCTCCGCCATGAAGGTACAGAATAACTTTCCGCTTTTCGGCCTGCGAATGTCGCACCCACTCCGCTGAAATACCCTCTTCATCAATTTCTTCTGTGCTGACATTTTCGGGTAACGGAACATTCTTTGCCCCTTCTTCCCATACTCTTCTTTGCTCATGAAGAGGCGTGTTAAGCACGAAATCTACATTGCTTGCGTAATTCCTGAAAAGTGCGTCTCTTTTGCGCTTAGCTTCAATGCTTAACATGATGTCGCCTCACTGCGAATCGCCAGACTGGAGATCAGTATACAGAAAACGCGTTCGGTTTCACCACAATACACCATGAACTCTCGTCCATGAAATGACGCCCGCAGACGGTTACCAGACAATCTGGAGGCAAATTTCAGACACAAAAAAACCACCCGTAGGTGGTTTCACGACACTGCTTATTGCTTTGATTATTCTGCTTTTCCCATGGTACCCGGAGCGGGACTTGAACCCGCACAGCGCGAACGCCGAGGGATTTTAAATCCCTTGTGTCTACCGATTCCACCATCCGGGCTCGGGAAGAAAGTGGAGGCGCGTTCCGGAGTCGAACCGGACTAGACGGATTTGCAATCCGCTACATAACCGCTTTGCTAACGCGCCTTAAATCTTTGTCTTGCGACTGACACCCGCAACTGCCGATGTCTTAATCTGGAGCGGGAAACGAGACTCGAACTCGCGACCCCGACCTTGGCAAGGTCGTGCTCTACCAACTGAGCTATTCCCGCATCATCAAGTAAATCGTTAATCACTTGATTTTACTATCGTCTGGCAATCTGTGCTGCCGTTCGATGCGTTGCATTCTACTTACCTGACGCAATGAGTCAACGATATTTTTCGCCACTTACGCTCGTTTGCTGAAATTTACGGCGAAACGATCACTGATCAAGCAAATCCCCACGCGCGGCGTTCAAATACTGGAACATTGACCACAGCGTCAGGACCGCAGCGACGAAGAACAGTGCAATCCCCGCGTACTCTACCCAGATATTCGGACGCCACAGCAGCCAGGCCAGCGCTGCCATTTGCGAGGTGGTTTTGACTTTGCCGATCCAGGAGACCGCCACGCTGCTGCGCTTACCCAGTTCCGCCATCCATTCACGCAGCGCGGAAATGATGATTTCACGTGCAATCATCGTGGCCGCGGGCAGCGTCACCCACCAACTGTGATAGTGCTCGGTCACCAGTACCATCGCAATTGCCACCAGCACTTTATCCGCAACCGGGTCGAGAAACGCACCAAAGCGCGTACTCTGGTTCCAGCGACGCGCCAGAAAACCGTCAAACCAGTCGGTCACCGCAGCGATACAGAAGATCAGCGCAGCAACGAACGGCGCCCAGGTGAATGGCAGATAAAACACCACGACAAAGAATGGGATAAGTATGACGCGAAACAGCGTAAGCAACGTTGGAATATTAAATTGCATAGTGACGGGTAACTATCTGTTGTCAGAGAATTTACCCCTATGTTGCTACAGCGGACTCAATGTTTCAACGACCAGAAGATCTTTTCTGCCAGTCCTTGCGAAATACCCGGCACTTTTGCAATTTCTTCAACGCTGGCGTTACGTAATCCTTGCAAACCACCCATATATTTCAACAACATTTGGCGACGCTTCGGTCCAACGCCTTCGATGGTCTCCAGCGTACTGGTGTTTTTCACTTTCGCCCGTTTTTTACGGTGGCCGCCAATGGCATGATCGTGGGACTCATCGCGGATATGCTGAATCACATGCAATGCCGGCGAATCCGGCGGCAAGCTAAATCCCTCACCTTCCGGTTCAAAGAACAGCGTTTCCAGACCGGCTTTACGGTCAGCGCCTTTTGCAACACCTAACAGCAGAGGGTGGTTTTTATCCCAGGGGACATCCAGCTCGGCGAAAACGGCCTTCGCCTGCCCCAGTTGCCCTTTTCCGCCGTCGATCAGGATCACATCCGGAATCTTACTTTCTTCGATGGCTTTACCATAACGGCGACGCAGTACCTGATTCATTGCCGCATAGTCATCGCCCGGCGTGATGCCGGTGATATTGTAGCGACGGTATTCCGCACGCAGCGGCCCGTTCGCATCAAAGACCACGCACGACGCCACCGTCTGTTCGCCCATCGTGTGGCTGATGTCAAAACATTCCATCCGTTTTACAGCTGGCAGCTTCAGCACGGTTGCCAGCGCCGTCAACCGTTGGGTAATGGTCGACTGCTGAGAGAGTTTCGTGGTCAGCGCCGTGGCGGCATTGGTCCGCGCCAGTTTCAAATAACGCGCGCGATCGCCGCGAGGTTTGGTCTGCACATTAATACGACGCCCCGCCAGTTCAGAAAGCGAATCGGCCAGCAGCGTTTTGTCGTGCAGATTGAAATCCAGCAGGATCTCGCCAGGCAACGTGCGCATCTGGCTGCCCTGGAGGTAGAATTGCCCGACGAAGGTTTCTACCACTTCGCCCAGTTCAGTCCCTCCCGGCACTTTCGGGAAATAACTGCGGCTGCCCAGCACTTTCCCCTGGCGGATAAAGAGCACATGGACACAGGCCATCCCGGCATCAAACGCAACGCCGATCACGTCCAGATCGTCTCCCGCGTTGGAAACGAACTGTTTCTCCGTCACCCGGCGCACGGCCTGGATCTGATCGCGTATACGCGCAGCCTCTTCGAACGCCAGATGTTGACTGGCTTTCTCCATCCGCGCGATCAGTTGAGTTAAGACCTGGTCATCTTTACCGGATAAAAACAACCGAACATAGTCAACCTGCTGCGCATACTCTTCTTCACTCACCAGGCCTTCGACGCAGGGCCCCAGGCAACGGCCGATCTGGTATTGCAGACAAGGGCGCGAGCGATTGCGATAAACGCTGTTTTCACACTGACGGATCGGGAAAATTTTCTGTAACAGCGCCAGCGTTTCACGGACGGCATAGCCGTTGGGAAACGGGCCAAAGTATTCGCCTCGGGTATGTTTCGCCCCACGGTGCATAGCCAGCCGGGGATGCGTATCCGCGCTGAGAAAAATAAAGGGATAGGATTTGTCATCACGTAACAGCACGTTGTAACGCGGCTGATACAGCTTGATATAGTTGTGCTCGAGCAGCAACGCTTCCGTTTCGGTGTGCGTCACCGTCACATCGATTTGCTGAATGAGGGCAACCAGCGCTTCGGTCTTACGCGAAGCCAGGTTGCTGCGGAAATAGCTGGAAAGCCGTTTTTTCAGGTCTTTCGCTTTACCCACATAGATAACCGTACCACCGGCATCATACATACGATAAACGCCGGGTTGACTGGTTACGGTTTTTAGGAACGCTTTCGCGTCAAACTGATCGCTCACTGGCTTGTTAACGTCTCCGCATTACACAGGCCATGGCGAATTGCCAGGTGAGTCAGCTCTACATCACCATGAATGTTTAGTTTACTGAACATACGGTAGCGATAGCTGTTCACCGTTTTAGGGCTGAGATTCAACTGCTCGGAAATCTCATTCACCTTCTGACCTTTAGTGATCATCAGCATAATCTGCAATTCGCGCTCAGACAAACTGGCAAACGGGGTTTCCGTTTTTTCGGGTTCAATCTGGCTTAATGCCATTTGCTGGGCGATGTCAGAAGCAATGTAGCGCTGCCCGGAATAAACCGAGCGGATGGCACTTACCACTTCCTGAGGCGCAGCACCCTTACTCAGGTAACCTGCGGCTCCGGCCTGCATCACTTTTGCCGGCAACGGGTTTTCCGTGTGAACGGTCAACATAATCACTTTAATATCGGCAGTTGAACGCGCAATTCTGCGCGTGGCTTCAAGGCCACCAATACCGGGCATGTTCATGTCCATCAACACGACGTCGACGGTGTTGGCGCGACACCATTTAACGGCATCCTCACCGCAACCTGCTTCACCGACAACTTTTATACCCTTTATATCTTCAAGAATGCGTCGTATCCCTGCGCGCACCAGTTCGTGGTCATCAACAAGAAGAACGTTGATCAAAGGAATATCTCCAGAATAGGGATAACGCTACTGATAGTGGATCGCCACTATATTAGCGGGTTTTATCTCAACTTTAAAACGTAAAAAACGTCCGGTAACCGATTTTGCTCTCGTTTTCGGAAATTAGTCTGTACGCTTTGTGGAAACTTAGGCTAAGAACAGCCAGTTACACGCACTATTTTCGGGAACGAGGTTTCACAATAGTGACAAAAACTCGCTTTCTCTCGCCTAAATGCTAAATAGACAGGTAAGTTTGTAACAATAATTAACGAGTAAAATACTCGGAATAAACAATAAATGAGGAAAATATAGACTTCTTATGTTGTTGTTTAATTTAACTCCGCTGGTGTGATTTCCGATCGAAAAACAACCACTGCTATTTTTCCCTCAGCTTATGGTATACTCCGCGGCCTTAACATTTATCATCGCAAATTTTTACTGAAACATTACGAGGAAAATAAATGAGTACGCCTGATTTTTCCACTGCCGAGAATAATCAAGAACTGGCTAATGAAGTCACCTGCCTGAAGGCGCTGTTAACGCTGATGCTGCAAGCCATGGGCCAGGCGGATGCGGGCCGCGTGATTCTTAAAATGGAAAAACAGATCGCGCTGGTCGAAGACGACGCGCAGGCTGCAGTATTTTCCAGCACTGTTAAGCAAATTAAACAAGCTTACCGTCAGTAAAGAAAAACCGGCTGAGAGCAGTGCTTTCAGCCGGTTTATCGTCTGCCACGCAGAACGTTTATTGTTTCAGATAAGCCCGGTCGCCGCGGCATAGCACGCAATCTGCGTCTTATTCGGCGCGTTAAACTTCTTCTGCATATTCTTCTGGTGAAAGTTAACGGTATTTTCTGATATCGACAGAATCATCGCAATTTCAGCTGAAGTCTTCCCTTCCGCCGTCCATTTCAGAATCTCTTTTTCTCGTTTGCTAAAGCGCATTTCCGGCGCCATCACCATCTCATCTTCGAGTCGGGAAAGTGCCGTTAAGCTTTCGCGCACCAGCAACTGCAGTTTCAATTCGACTTCATCGCCCGCAAACGGCGTATTACGCAGACTTGACCGTGAGACCGAGAGGAAGCCTAATGCGCGATTTGGCAGCATGAGACATTGCGTGACGCCTTTGCGTAATCCGTGTGAACGGGCAGCATCCCACATTGTCTGCGCGTCACTGAATAATGCGTCATTCCAGGGCAGATGTCCCTGAATGAAGTTTTCCGGCTTCAGCACAGGATCAATCGCGAAATAGTTTTCCGCCTGATATTGCGAAACCCACGCATCGGGATAAGTGGTATGAAGGGAAATTTTAGGACGCGTGAACGGAACCGGATGCCTGACACACAGCGCGTAATAATCAAATTCCAGCAATTGTGTTTGCTGCTGTAATTCGCTGTAGACGTCTTCTGCGCAAGTCATTTCGTGAAAGCGTAACAGCATCGTCCGTCGCCAGGTAAAGAAATCTAAATCCTGCATACTCAGTATTCGCACCCTTGAGAGTGATAATCATTTTAAATGTGAGAAATAACCTATCACATAAACATACGGTAGATGTATAAAATATCGGTCAGGGAGCAGATTACTTGAGCGTTGTTTCAGTTCGCGTATTTTGTCCAGGGAAATACGTTCATCGTCATGCGTCTGATATTACTATTTATGCATCTCCACTCGGCCGAAATGGGATAATCCCGGACGAGTGGAGAAAACCAATCATTGCAGCAGAAACTTCTCAAGAAACTGACGGGTTCTCGGTTGCTGTGGATTGGCAAATAGCGCTTTGGCTGGCCCCTGTTCCACAATGCGCCCCTGATCCATAAATATCGCCCGGTCCGCAACATCGCGGGCAAAGCTCATTTCATGGGTCACAATCACCATGGTGCGTTTTTCCTGCGCCAGTTGACGGATAGTGCTCAACACCTCGCCCACCAGCTCAGGATCGAGCGCAGACGTCGGTTCATCAAACAGAATCACTTCCGGGCGCATGGCCAGCGCACGGGCAATCGCCACTCGCTGCTGCTGCCCGCCGGATAAGCGCCGCGGGTAGCTGGTCTCTTTCCCGGCCAACCCCACTTTCGCCAGCAGTTCCCGCGCCCGCGTCATCGCCTCTTCTTTGCCCTCGCCTTTCACGATAACCGGACCTTCAATGATATTCTCCAGTACCGTGCGATGGGGAAAGAGATTGAAGCTCTGGAACACAAAGCCAACATGCTGGCGCAACTGGCGAATCAGCGTTCGTTGCTGACCGAGCGATCGCGCCGTATCAATGGTGATATCACCCACGGTGATCGTACCCGCTTCCGGTTGTTCCAGCAGGTTAATACTGCGCAGAAGCGTCGTTTTTCCCGACCCGCTGGGACCGATGATCGCGACCACCTCTCCCGCCTGCACTTGCAGATCGATGCCGTGCAGCACCGTCTGCCCATGAAATTTCTTGACCAGGTTCTTTACGTCGATCGCACTCATTTCGGCTCTCTCTCCTGGCGGTTCAGTTGATTTTCAAAGTAGTTCTGCAATGAAGACAGCACGGTTGCCATGATCCAATAGATTAGCGATGCCGCGAGATACATGGTGAATACCTCCAGCGTGCGCGAGGTGATCAGCTGCGCCTGACGGAACAGTTCTGGCACCTGGATGGTGGCCGCCAGCGACGTGTCTTTCACCAGACTGATAAAACTGTTGCTCAGCGGCGGCAGCGCTACCCTGGCAGCCTGCGGTAAAATGGCGCGACGCATGGTCTGCCACGGCGTCATCCCGATACTGGCAGCCGCTTCCCACTGTCCTTTGTCAATCGATGAAATCGCCGCGCGCAGCGTTTCCGCGGCATAGGCCGCCGTATTGAGCGACAGGCCAATCATTGCGGACGGCACCGGATCCAGCTCAATACCAAACTGCGGCAGACCGTAGTAGATCATAAACAGTTGTGCGATAAGCGGCGTACCGCGAAAAATAGAGATATAGAAACGCGCCAGCCAGCGCAGTGGCAGCAGCGGCGACAGGCGCATCAGCGCGAGGATAAATCCCAGCAGCAGGCCGAAGAACATCCCGCCAATACTGAGTTGCAGCGTAAACACCGCCCCTTTGAGCAGATACGGCAGGGAATCAATAACCAGTTGGATACTTTCTTGCATGAGCTTATCCGAAATTACACGTGTGGATGGTAGGCAAACAGCGCAGGCGCCCCACCAGTATGGATAAAGAGAATCGGGCCTTCGTCTTTAAAGCGTTTCTGGCTGATTCCGTCAATCAGTCCGGCCATCGCTTTTCCGGTATAGACGGGGTCGAGAAGGATCCCTTCCAGACGCGCCAACAACTTCACGGCTTCCATCCCCTCTTCATTTGGCGTGCCATAGCCTGGGGCATAGTAGTCATCCCACAACAAAATCTCCGCCGCCGCTGTCAGTTCCAGTTCTCTGGCAACAGCCTGTTGCAGCGCCACCACTTTCGGTTTTTGATCGGCTACGCTGCGTGAAACGGTTACGCCAATCAGATCCACATCCGGCATCAGTTGTTCCAGCCCAACCGCCAGCCCGGCGTGCGTTCCTGCACTGCCAGATGCTACCACCACCGAAGAGAGCTGCACCGCGCCTTCACACTGCTGAGCGATTTCCAGCGCGCTTTCAACATAGCCTAATGCCCCCAACGCGTTTGAACCACCGACCGGTATAATGTAGGGACGAAAGCCCTGCGCTTCGATTCGGGTGGCCAGTTCTTGCAATTGGGCATCCGGTGCATGTAGCGCATCGCACATCTCAACCTGTACGTTGAACAGATCCAGCAGCAGTCGGTTGCCATTGGTGAGATAGTTTTCCGCCGTGGTGCCAATGGGGTTTTCCAGCAGCGCCACGCAGTGCAGTCCCAGCTTCGCGGCGACCGCCGCCGTCTGACGCACGTGGTTAGACTGAATTGCGCCTGCCGTGATCAGCGTATCAGCGCCTTCACGCAGTGCATCTGCGGCCAGGAACTCAAGCTTGCGCAGCTTATTACCGCCCATCGCCATCGGTGTGACGTCATCGCGTTTGATGAAGATATCCCGTCCCAGGTAGTCAGAAAAGCGCGGCAGGTATTCCAGCGGCGTCGGCGCACCGATAAATTCCAGGCGCGGAAAGCGTGTCAGGTTGTGCAGTGGCATAAAGCCTCCGATTATTCGTTGTTGTGATGTTCTTTTTATTATGCACGTTCAAACGCATGAAATAAAAAAGGCGCTGATTAAAGCGCCTTTTTTTTCATATCGTTCGGACTATTTGGTGATATCCGCGCCAAACCATTTCTCAGAAAGCGCCTTCAGCGAGCCGTCTTTCTGCATTTCAGCAATCGCTGCGTCCACCGCCTTCAGCAGATCTTCATTGCCTTTACGCAGCGCAACGCCAGACTCCTGACGGGAGAAGGCTTCACCGGTGACCGCCAGCGTATCTTTGGTCTTTTTAACCAGATCCAACGCCGCCAGACGATCCACCAGAATGGCGTCGATACGGCCTACGCGCAGATCCTGATATTTCGTCGGGTCATCATCATAAGTCCGGATATCAACGCCCTGGACGTTCTGACGTAACCACTCTTCATAGTTAGTACCCAGACCCACGCCCACTTTCTTATCTTTCAGATCGGCTGCGGTTTTAATCGCGCCTTCATTGCCTTTTTTCACCAGCGCCTGGATACCGGAGACGGTATAAGGGGTAGAGAAATCATATTTCTTCTTCCGCTCGTCGGAGATGGTGACCTGATTGATCACCACATCGATGCGTTTAGAATCCAGAGAGGCCAGCATCCCGTCCCATTTGGTCGGTTTCAGCGTGGCTTTCACGCCCAGATGCTTCGCGAGCGCTTCGGCAAATTCCACTTCAAAACCGGTCAATTTACCGTCATCGCCCTGGAAACTGAACGGCGGATAGGTACCTTCCAGCCCCACCAGCAGCGTGCCGCGATCTTTAACCTTCTTTAACAGACCTTCATCTGCAAACGTTTTTGCGCTCATTCCCGCGACAAGCGCCACAGCCATCACGCCCATCAGCGCCTGGCGACCCAGAAGTGCTAATTTCATATTTACCCCGAATGTTGTTATGAATGCCCGTAGTGTAGAGCGTTTATGGGTAACGACATAAATCACTCTGCTACATCTTATTCATTTTTAATATATATCAGAAGTCATCCGGAGGGAGGAATTCTGTTGCTGCTCGGGGCGAGCATGCGCTTTATATTGTGCGTACTTACGCAGCGCGATGCGATAGTTGTTGGTGCTGGTCTCCGGCAGCCACGGCGCCAGGTTTTCATCAAGGTAACCGTCCTGGAGCAGATCGTGAGAAATTTTCTGCTCGCTGAGATGATTACCGAGACGGCGCAGACGGACAACATACTCGCGTACGGTCCCGTGGCTCATTTCGGTCTGTTCAAACAGGAATTGTTTAAAACCAATGATGTCGAAGAAATCGCTCTGCGTCTTGCAGTGCAGATCGCCGCAGAAACGGCATAGCGCCACCCACTCTTTCTGCTCCTGCTGCCAGGCGGCTTCATCCATGAGTGTATCGAGGCGGGAAATGGCGATTTTATTGACGATCTGCCCTTTGCGCACCAGCGTGATGCGATCCAGTAACTTGTGGCAATGGGCGCAATGCGTCTGGCTGTGTTTAAAGTCTTTGAGGTAGCGGCTTAGAGGCCGTCTTTTTGATTGCTGCACCGTCATGAGAACTCCTGGTAGTCAATACGTTGTGCGGCATTTTTCAGCGCCGACAACGTCGTTCGCTATAACTTACCCAGCTTCGTGCGTAACCGTTTTATGGCCTGACTGTGCAACTGGCTGACCCGTGACTCTCCGACTTCCAGAACCGCGCCAATCTCTTTGAGATTGAGTTCTTCCTGGTAATAGAGCGTGAGCACCAGTTGTTCGCGTTCCGGAAGGGCTTCAATGGCATCCATCACGCGCTGGCGCAAATTGCTCTCAAGGAGCTGTTGTAACGGGTTTTCCTGCTGGTGTTCTTCTGTCACCAGCTCGATACTATCGCCATGCTCTTCCCGCCACTCGTCATAGGAGAAGAGTTGGCTGTTGTTGGTATCAAGCAACATCTGACGATATTCTTCTACAGGAATCGCCAGCCGCTCCGCCACCTCAGTTTCCGTCGCGTTGCGCCCTAATTCCTGTTCCAGTTGCCCCATCGCCTGTGCCACTTCGCGGGCATTGCGCCGAACGCTACGCGGCACCCAGTCGCGGCTGCGTAGTTCATCCAGCATCGCCCCACGAATACGCTGCACTGCGTAAGTGGTAAATGCCGTTCCTTGCAGAGCGTCATATCGGTCAACTGCATTCAATAACCCGATACCGCCCGCCTGTAGCAGATCGTCCAGTTCTACGCTCGCGGGCAAACGCACCTGCAGGCGCAACGCTTCGTGACGCACCAGCGGTACATAACGCTGCCACAGCGAGTGTTTATCCATTACACCTTCAGCGGTATACAGTGAATTCACGATAAACAGCCCTGCGTTAAATGAGTTATCGGCATGATTATCCGTTTCTGCAGGGGTTTTAATCGGGTGAATAGTGGGTGAAATGAGGGGTTATTTAGGGGTTACCGGTAAAGCCAGAACGAAAAAACCCCGCCGGAGCGGGGTTTGCGCAAGAAGCGTAAATTAACGCAGCAGAGACAGCATGGTCTGCGGAACCTGGTTGGCTTGGGCCAGTACGGAAGAGCCAGCCTGCTGCAGGATCTGCGCGCGAGACATGTTGGACACTTCGGTCGCGTAGTCAG
>NZ_CP070239.1:3289293-3289437 GCF_016906145.1 Citrobacter sp. MGH 55 | reverse complement strand
GCAATCGCCTGACCCGCAGCGTCGTCTTTAGCGCTGTTGATACGCAGACCAGAAGACAAACGCTCAATAGCGGTACCCAGAGCAGACTGAGATTTGTTCAGGTTGTTCTGCGTCATCAGCGACAGGCTGTTAGTATTGATTACT
>NZ_CP070239.1:3250472-3286876 GCF_016906145.1 Citrobacter sp. MGH 55 | reverse complement strand
GCTTTCCGGCATGCTGCTGGTACCCGACGCTCCCACAGCCCCGCAATAATTCCCGCTACGTTAGCAAAAATCTTCCATACTCCAGAGGTCGTCTACAAGACTTCTGGAGCTCGGAAGATGAAAAACCCCACGTTACTGCAGTTCTTCCACTGGTATTACCCTGAAGGTGGCAAACTCTGGCAAGAGGTGACAGAGCGCGCAGACAGCCTCAATGATATCGGTATCAACATGGTCTGGTTGCCGCCCGCCTATAAAGGCGCGTCAGGCGGCTATTCCGTCGGCTATGACTCTTACGATCTGTTTGATCTCGGCGAGTTTGACCAAAAAGGCTCCCTTGCCACCAAATATGGTGATAAGGCGCAGCTTCTTACGGCTATCGACGCGCTGAAGAAAAACGACATCGCGGTGCTACTCGACGTGGTGGTGAATCACAAAATGGGTGCAGACGAGAAAGAACCCCTGCGCGTACAGCGGGTCAACGAAGACGATCGCACGCAAATTTCCGATGAGATCATCGAATGCGAAGCCTGGACGCGTTACACCTTTCCGGCGCGAGGCGGTCAGTACTCGCAGTTCATCTGGGACTTCAAATGTTTCAGTGGCATCGACCACATCGAAAACCCTGACGAAGATGGCATTTTTAAAATCGTCAACGACTATACCGGCGAGGGCTGGAACGAGCAGGTCGATGATGAAATGGGCAATTTCGATTACCTGATGGGTGAAAATATCGATTTTCGTAATCACGCCGTCACTGAGGAGATTAAATACTGGGCGCGCTGGGTGATGGAACAAACGCAGTGTGACGGCTTTCGCCTCGATGCGGTCAAGCACATTCCGGCCTGGTTCTATAAAGAGTGGATCGAGCATGTTCAGGAGGTCGCGCCGAAGCCGCTGTTTATCGTTGCCGAATACTGGTCGCACGAAGTGGATAAGCTACAAACCTATATCGACCAGGTGGAAGGCAAAACGATGCTGTTCGACGCCCCGTTACAGCTCAATTTTCATGAAGCGTCGCGTCAGGGACGTGATTACGACATGAGCCAGATCTTCAGCGGCACGCTGGTAGAAGCCGATCCGTTTCACGCCGTGACGCTGGTCGCCAACCATGACACCCAGCCGTTGCAGGCGCTGGAAGCCCCCGTTGAAGCATGGTTCAAACCGCTGGCCTACGCGCTCATCCTGCTGCGGGAAAATGGCGTACCGTCGATTTTCTATCCCGATCTCTATGGCGCGCACTATGAAGATACCGGAGGCGACGGGGAAACCTATACCATCGACATGCCAGTCATCGAGCAACTCGCCGAACTCATTCTTGCCCGCCAGCGTTTCGCCCACGGCATTCAGACGCTTTGGTTTGATCACCCCAACTGCATTGCTTTCAGCCGTAGCGGAACGGACGACGATCCCGGATGTGTGGTGGTGTTATCCAATGGCGACGACGGTGAAAAAACGCTTACGCTGGGTGAAAACTACGGCAATAAAACCTGGCGCGACTATCTGGGAAACCGCGAGGAGAGCGTCATCACTGACGAAAATGGCGAAGCCACGTTTTACTGCAATGGCGGCAGCGTCAGCGTATGGGTCATTGAAGAGGTGATCTGATGAAGCGCCCCGACAGGGAAAACTGTCGGGGACAATTGATTACGGTAATGGCGTTGGCAGCGGGGATTTCTCCAACGCGGCGGCACACTCCACCGTTGGACGGTCCACGCGTTGCAGGGTCATCCCGTCATATTCCAGGGTGTTCCCTTCCCGCTCGATCTCATAAAGTTCACGTTTGACCGTCACGTTGGTTAAGTCACCGGACAACATCGTTAGCTTACCCGGCAGCGCAATAACCCTCTGCCACTGGCGACAATCGAGCGTATCGCCCTCTTTGGTCACCACCAGACTGGCAATAGCTTCCGGGCTCACCAGTTTGCGCTGCGGCCCGTTAGTCTGCCAGTACCCTTCCAGCCCGGCGGGCGCAGGCGTTTTGACCACATCATTGTAGTTTTCCACCTCGGCGCATCCCGCTAACATCAGTAACGCCCCAACGATTGCACATTTTTTCATCATTCATCCTGCATGCGAAGAAAAGAGGATTGTGGCATTAAAGGCCTGCGGTCGCCAGCCTTTCGCGGTGCCAGCAGAACTTTGATCCATTTGGGATTACCGCTTAATAGTACCAGGCAAAATTGCCGCCGTGGTGTACTATCCGCTTTCTTGTTTCACACCTTCTGAGTTCAGAGGCAAAACACATGTCATGGCAACAATTCAAACAAGCCTGGTTAGTTAAATTCTGGGCGCCCATCCCTGCGGTCATCGCAGCGGGTATTCTCTCTACGTATTATTTTGGCATCACTGGCACCTTCTGGGCCGTCACGGGTGAATTTACCCGCTGGGGCGGACAAATCCTGCAACTGTTTGGCGTCCATGCGGAAGAATGGGGCTACTACAAGCTGATCCACCTGGAAGGCACCCCGCTCACTCGCATCGACGGGATGATGATCCTCGGTATGTTCGGCGGTTGCTTCGCGGCAGCGTTGTGGGCCAACAACGTCAAACTACGCATGCCGCGCAGTCGCATCCGCATCATGCAGGCGGTGCTGGGCGGGATCATCGCCGGGTTCGGCGCGCGTATGGCGATGGGCTGCAACCTGGCGGCATTCTTTACCGGTATTCCTCAATTCTCTCTGCACGCCTGGTTCTTTGCCCTGGCAACCGCCATCGGTTCCTGGTTTGGCGCGCGATTCACCCTGCTGCCAATATTCCGCATTCCGGTCAAGATGCAGAAAGTCTCCGCAGCGTCGCCGTTGACGCAGAAACCGGATCAGGCGCGCCGTCGTTTCCGCCTCGGCATGCTGGTGTTTATCGGCATGATTGGCTGGGCGCTGCTGACCGCCATGAACCAGCCGAAGCTGGGTCTGGCGATGCTGTTCGGCGTGGGTTTTGGTCTGCTGATCGAGCGCGCGCAAATCTGCTTCACCTCCGCCTTCCGGGATCTGTGGATCACCGGACGCACCCATATGGCAAAGGCGATCATCTTCGGGATGGGCGTCAGCGCAATCGGTATTTTCAGCTACGTACAACTGGGCGTGGAAGCCAAAATCATGTGGGCGGGCCCGAATGCAGTAATCGGCGGGCTGTTGTTTGGTTTTGGTATCGTGCTGGCGGGCGGATGTGAAACCGGCTGGATGTACCGCGCGGTGGAAGGCCAGGTACACTACTGGTGGGTGGGTCTCGGTAACGTCATCGGCTCAACGATTCTGGCCTACTACTGGGATGACTTCGCCCCTGCGCTGGCCACCAACTGGGATAAAATTAATCTGCTCAACACCTTCGGTCCGCTCGGCGGCCTGCTGGTGACCTATCTGCTGCTGTTTGCCGCCCTGATGTTAATCATCGGCTGGGAAAAACATTTCTTCCGTCGTGCCGGGCTGACCCCTGCTAAGGAATCCGCATGAAAAACATTGTTCCTGATTATCGCCTTGATATGGTCGGCGAGCCCTGCCCTTACCCTGCTGTCGCTACGCTGGAAGCGATGCCGCAGTTGAAGAAAGGGGAAATTCTGGAAGTGCTCAGCGACTGTCCGCAGTCCATCAATAACATTCCGCTGGACGCGCGCAACCATGGCTACACCGTGCTCGATATTCAGCAAGATGGGCCGACAATTCGTTATTTGATTCAGAAGTAACTGTTTGCCGGAAGGCAACGGCCCCTTATCCGGTCTACAGGGAATCACAGGCCGGATAAGCGCCAACGCCATCCGGCACTCAAACCTAMACCTGCATGGACATCACTTCCTGATAGGCCGATACCAGTTTGTTGCGCACCTGAATTCCCATCTGCATGGAAACTGAGGCTTTTTGCATATCGGTCATCACATCGTTGAGCGCAATCCCCGGCTCACCCAACGTGAATTTTTCCGCCTGTACGCGGGCAGCAGTTTGCGTATCGCTGATGCGGTCCAGCGCCGCGTGTAATTGACCGGCAAAACTCACGGTCGGTTGCGGCAGTGTCTCCTGCGCCCTGGCGCTCATCGCCGTCGCCTGGAGCTGGCTGATAACCCCTTCAATCCCCTGAATCGCTGACATGATAATCCTCTGGATGGTTTTCTACGCAGCAGAGATTACCAGTTTGTCAATAAGATAAAGGCGCTAAATAACGATAAAAAACCCCGGTTTTTGCCGCATAGAAAAAAACGAAACCGCAAATAATGAGACCGTCAATTTTTCGATTTTGCTGACCCGGGAGTGAGTCTTGTTCCACTTTGCAAATAAAGCCGTCCACGAGCAGTCACGAGGTGCGAGATGAACGCGACTGCATCGGCTGCAACCCAATCTAAACCTCTCGAGTGGCTTAATCGCCTGCGTGCGAATCCCAAAATTCCTCTGATTGTGGCAGGCTCTGCGGCTGTCGCCATTATTGTGGCGATGGTGTTGTGGGCTAAAGCGCCTGATTATCGTACGTTATTCAGCAATTTATCCGATCAGGATGGCGGCGCGATCGTCACCCAGTTGACCCAGATGAACATCCCGTACCGCTTCTCGGAAGGCAGTGGCGCGATTGAAGTTCCCGCCGACAAAGTCCATGAATTGCGCCTGCGTCTTGCCCAACAAGGACTGCCGAAAGGGGGGGCGGTGGGCTTTGAGCTGTTGGATCAGGAAAAGTTCGGCATCAGCCAGTTTAGCGAGCAGGTTAACTACCAGCGTGCGCTGGAAGGCGAACTGGCACGCACCATCGAAACCCTTGGCCCGGTTAAGCGCGCCCGCGTACATCTGGCAATGCCCAAGCCGTCTCTGTTCGTGCGTGAACAGAAATCCCCTTCAGCCTCGGTGACCGTCAATCTGGAACCGGGACGTGCGCTGGATGAAGGTCAAATCACTGCGGTCGTCCATCTGGTTTCCAGCGCGGTAGCCGGTCTGCCGCCGGGCAATGTAACGCTGGTCGATCAGGCCGGTCATCTGCTCACGCAGTCTAATACCAGCAGTCGCGATCTGAACGACGCACAGCTGAAATACGCCAGCGACGTCGAAGGCCGTGTCCAGCGCCGTATCGAATCGATCCTGTCACCGATTGTCGGTAACGGAAATGTCCACGCGCAGGTCACCGCGCAGCTGGATTTCGCCAATAAAGAACAGACAGAAGAACAGTATCGGCCAAACGGCGATGCCTCTCAGGCCGTACTGCGTTCGCGTCAACTGAATGAAAGCGAGCAAATTGGCTCCGGTCTGCCCGGTGGCGTACCGGGTGCGCTGTCCAACCAGCCTGCCCCAGCCAATACGGCGCCGATCACCACGCCGCCCGCGAATCAGCAAAATGCGCAGAATGCACAAAATGGACAGAACGCGCAGCAGCAGACGGCCACCAGCGCCAGTGCTGGTCCACGTAATACCCAACGCAACGAAACCAGCAACTATGAAGTTG
Organism: Citrobacter sp. MGH 55; assembly: GCF_016906145.1. Lineage (NCBI taxonomy): Bacteria > Pseudomonadati > Pseudomonadota > Gammaproteobacteria > Enterobacterales > Enterobacteriaceae > Citrobacter > Citrobacter sp. MGH 55. The sequence continues at coordinate 3,281,464 of NZ_CP070239.1, read as the reverse complement.
ACCGCACCATTCGCCACACAAAAATGAACGTTGGCGATATACAGCGACTCTCCGTCGCCGTGGTCGTGAACTACAAAACGTTGCCGGATGGCAAACCGCTGCCGCTCACTGCCGATCAGATGAAGCAGATTGAAGATTTGACCCGTGAAGCGATGGGCTTCTCGGACAAGCGCGGCGATACTCTGAACGTGGTCAACTCACCGTTCAGCGCTACCGATGACAACGCTGGCGAACTGCCGTTCTGGAAACAGCCGTTGTTTATCGAACAGTTGATCTCGGCCGGACGTTGGTTGCTGGTGCTGTTGGTGGCATGGATCCTGTGGCGCAAAGCGATTCGTCCGCAGTTGACCCGTCGCGCTGAAGAGGCGAAAGCCGCGCAGGAACGCGAGCAACTCCGTCAGGAGACCGAAGAAGCCGTTGAGGTTCGCCTCAGTAAAGATGAGCAGACTCAGCAGCGTCGGGCAAATCAGCGCCTGGGCGCCGAAGTGATGAGCCAGCGCATTCGCGAAATGTCAGATAACGATCCGCGCGTCGTGGCGCTGGTCATTCGCCAGTGGATGAATAACGATCATGAGTAAAGCTCTTTCCGGTACCGATAAAAGCGTCATCCTGTTGATGACCATTGGCGAAGATCGCGCGGCGGAAGTGTTCAAACACCTCTCCCAGCGCGAAGTGCAGACCCTGAGCGCCGCCATGGCGAACGTCCGCCAGATCTCCAACAAACAGCTGACCGACGTGCTGGCGGAGTTTGAGCAGGAAGCCGAGCAGTTCGCCGCCCTGAACATCAATGCCAACGAATATCTGCGTTCGGTACTGGTGAAGGCGCTGGGCGAAGAGCGAGCCTCCAGCCTGCTGGAAGATATTCTTGAAACCCGTGATACCGCCAGCGGCATTGAAACGCTCAACTTTATGGAGCCGCAAAGCGCCGCCGACCTTATCCGCGACGAACACCCGCAGATTATCGCCACCATCCTTGTGCACCTCAAACGCGGTCAGGCGGCGGATATCCTGGCGCTGTTCGACGAACGTCTGCGTCACGATGTCATGCTGCGTATCGCCACCTTCGGCGGCGTACAGCCTGCCGCGCTGGCGGAACTGACCGAAGTGCTCAACGGCCTGCTCGACGGTCAGAACCTCAAGCGCAGCAAAATGGGCGGCGTGAGAACGGCGGCAGAAATTATCAACCTGATGAAAACGCAGCAAGAAGAAGCGGTTATTACCGCTGTGCGCGAATTCGACGGCGAGCTGGCACAAAAAATTATCGACGAGATGTTCCTGTTCGAAAACCTGGTCGATGTGGACGACCGCAGCATCCAGCGTTTACTACAGGAAGTGGATTCCGAGTCGCTGCTGATCGCCCTGAAAGGCGCGGAACAGCCGCTGCGCGAGAAGTTCCTGCGCAATATGTCGCAACGTGCGGCAGATATCCTGCGAGACGACCTCGCCAACCGTGGCCCGGTGCGTTTGTCGCAAGTGGAAAACGAGCAGAAGGCCATTCTGTTGATTGTGCGTCGTCTGGCCGAGACCGGCGAGATGATGATTGGCAGCGGCGAGGATACTTATGTCTAACGAGCTGCCGTGGAAAATCTGGACCCCGGACGATCTCGCGCCGCCGCTGGCTGAATTTGTGCCCATGGAGCACGACGATGACCCCGTGTCTGAAGAGGACGAACCCGAGATCAGTGCGGAACAACAGCTTGAGCAACAGTTAGCCCAGCTGAAAATTCAGGCCCACGAGCAAGGTTACAACGCGGGACTGGCGGAAGGACGGAAGTCCGGTCATGAACAAGGCTATCAGGAAGGGTTGGCACAAGGGCTTGAACAGGGCCAGGTGCAGGCGCGCACCCAGCAGGCCCCGCTTCATGCGCGGATGCAACAACTGGTCAGCGAATTCCAGCACACGCTGGACGCGCTGGACAGCGTGATCGCTTCGCGTCTGATGCAGATGGCGCTGGAAGCCGCGCGTCAGGTCATTGGTCAGACGCCCGCGGTGGATAATTCCGCCTTAATCAAGCAGATCCAACAGCTCTTACAACAGGAGCCCCTGTTCAGCGGCAAACCGCAGCTGCGCGTCCATCCGGATGATTTACAGCGCGTTGAAGAGATGCTCGGTGCCACCCTCAGCCTGCACGGCTGGCGTTTGCGTGGTGATCCGACCCTGCACCATGGCGGCTGCAAAGTTTCTGCGGATGAAGGCGATCTCGACGCCAGCGTGGCGACCCGCTGGCAAGAACTGTGTCGTCTGGCCGCGCCGGGAGTGATCTGATGACCTCACGCCTGACTCGCTGGTTGACGACGCTGGATAATTTCGAAGCCAAAATGGCGCAGCTTCCGGCCGTTCGTCGTTACGGACGACTGACCCGCGCCACCGGCCTGGTTCTGGAGGCCACCGGATTGCAGTTGCCGCTCGGCGCGACCTGCGTGATTGAACGCCAGGACGGAACGGAAACCCGCGAAGTGGAAAGTGAAGTGGTGGGCTTTAACGGTCAGCGTCTGTTTCTGATGCCGCTCGAAGAGGTCGAAGGCATTCTGCCCGGCGCGCGTGTCTACGCCAAAAACATCGCCGGTGAAGGGTTGCAAAGCGGTAAACAGTTGCCGCTGGGTCCGGCGCTGTTAGGTCGCGTGCTCGACGGCAGCGGCAAACCGCTTGACGGCCTTCCCTCCCCCGACACCACGGAAACCGGAGCGCTGATTACCCAGCCGTTTAACCCGTTGCAGCGTACGCCGATTGAGCATGTGCTGGATACCGGCGTGCGCCCGATCAACGCCCTGTTAACCGTCGGTCGCGGCCAGCGTATGGGGCTGTTCGCCGGTTCCGGCGTCGGGAAAAGCGTGCTGCTTGGCATGATGGCGCGCTATACCCGCGCCGACGTCATCGTCGTTGGACTGATTGGCGAACGTGGCCGCGAAGTGAAGGATTTCATCGAAAACATTCTCGGTGCCGACGGACGCGCGCGTTCGGTCGTGATCGCCGCGCCGGCGGACGTGTCGCCCTTACTGCGCATGCAGGGTGCCGCTTATGCCACCCGTATCGCCGAGGATTTCCGCGATCGCGGTCAGCACGTGCTGCTGATCATGGATTCCCTGACCCGTTATGCCATGGCCCAGCGTGAAATCGCGCTGGCGATCGGTGAACCACCGGCCACCAAAGGCTATCCGCCGTCGGTCTTCGCCAAACTTCCGGCGCTGGTTGAACGCGCAGGTAACGGGATCCACGGCGGCGGTTCCATCACCGCCTTTTATACGGTACTGACCGAAGGCGACGATCAGCAGGACCCGATTGCCGACTCGGCGCGAGCCATCCTTGATGGTCACATTGTGCTGTCGCGACGTCTGGCGGAGGCCGGACACTACCCCGCTATCGACATTGAAGCGTCGATCAGCCGTGCGATGACGGCACTGATAACGGAACAACACTACGCCAAAGTGCGTCACTTCAAGCAGTTGCTGTCGAGCTTCCAGCGCAACCGCGATCTCGTCAGCGTCGGCGCCTATGCCAAAGGCAGCGATCCGATGCTCGATAAAGCCATCGCGCTGTGGCCACAACTGGAGGCGTTTTTGCAGCAAGGTATTTTCGAACGCGCTGACTGGGAGGATTCTCTGTCGGCGCTCGATCTGATTTTCCCGACGGTGTGATGAAGCAAGAGGGTAATGGTCATGGCTGAACATGGTGCACTGGCAACACTCAAAGATCTCGCCGAAAAAGAGGTGGATGACGCGGCGCTGCTGTTAGGTGAAATGCGCCGCGGTTTTCAGCAGGCGGAAGAACAGCTCACGATGCTGCTTGACTACCAGAATGAATATCGCAGCAACCTCAACAACGATATGAGTCAGGGGATTGCCAGTAATCGCTGGATTAACTACCAGCAATTTATTCAGACCCTGGAAAAAGCGGTGGAACAACACCGCCAGCAGTTAACGCAGTGGACGCAAAAAGTAGATATGGCGCTGAACAGCTGGCGTGAAAAAAAACAACGGCTTCAGGCCTGGCAAACCTTACAAGACAGACAGAACGCGGCGGCCTTACTGGCTGAAAACCGCCTGGATCAGAAAAAAATGGATGAATTTGCGCAGCGTGCAGCAATGAGGAAACCAGAATGATCACTTTACCCCAACGGGTCACCACGGACACTGACCTTATTACCGGCTTGTCGTCCGGTAAGGCGACGGATTCCGCCCAGGATTTTCTGACCCTGCTGGCAGGCGCATTAGGCGCAGGCGACGCACAGAGTAAAGACGCGCCGCTGACGTTAGCCGATTTACAGGCCGCCAGCGGCAAACTGCAAAAAGGCCTGCTGCCACAGGACGGTGACGCTTCGCAGACCGTGAAACTGGCCGACCTGTTAGCGGCCAAAGAAGGACAGTCTGAAGAGTTGCAAAAAGGACTGAGCGATGCGCAGGCCCTGCTGTCCGCCCTGACACCCACACAAAAGAGCAGTGCGCTCGCGGCCCTGCGCCAGTCCGCGCAGAAAGATGAAGGTGCCACAGCTCTTAGCGATGGCGATCTCGCCAACCTCAGCGCCCTTTTCGCCATGCTGCCGGGTCAACCGGGAATGACGACACCACCGGTAACTACCGGTGAAAAAGGGCGTGTGCTGAGCACCACGTTGAGCACCGATCCCCGTTCATTCGCGCAGGCCGCGACCAGTCCGTTGACCCGTGACGATGCGAAAAAAAGCAAAACGGACAATGCCACGCCGGTGATCGCTGCGGAAAGCGCTAAAGGTCAGCCGGTCACTACGCCTGTGGTGGCTGCCGCTGCCGTCAACGCGGAGATCGACAGTACACCTTCCCCCGTGACGCCAGGCATCGCAATGACCGCAACCACGCATTCCGCCTCGCAGCCGCTGCCCACCAGCGCCGCCCCGGTTCTGAGCGCACCGTTGGGTAGCCATGAGTGGCAGCAATCCCTGAGTCAACACATCACGCTGTTTACCCGTCAGGGTCAGCAGAGCGCGGAACTGCGTCTGCATCCGGAAGATCTGGGTCAGGTACAAATCTCGCTTAAACTTGATGATAATCAGGCACAATTGCAGATGGTCTCAGCCCATAGTCACGTTCGCGCGGCGCTGGAAGCCGCCCTGCCGACGCTGCGCACGCAACTGGCGGAAAGTGGCATTCAACTGGGACAAAGCAGCATTAGCAGCGAGAGTTTCGCCGACCAGCAGCACGCCTCATCCCAACAGCAGCAGACGGCTCGCACGCAGGGACAGGATCGGCTCATGGTTGATGACGAGAGCGAGCTGGCGGTTCCCGCTTCGCTCCAGTCCGCCGCACGCGGTAATGGCGCCGTCGATATCTTCGCCTAACGCCAGAGGTAGCACGATTATCCGCGTCTTTTCCACGCTTTGTCGTGGTCAGGACACGGGATAATCAGCCGATAAGCTGTACCGAAACAGGAAGCCCGTATCAGATGACTGATTCCGCGATTAGCAAAAAGAGCAAACGCTCAATTTGGATCCCGCTGCTGGTAATCATTACCCTTGCCGCCTGCGCCACCGCAGGCTATAGCTACTGGCGTATGCAGCAGCATCCCACTCCGGCGGCCAATGAACCACCGCCGCCGCCTGCACCGGTGTTCTTCGCCCTGGATACGTTTACCGTCAATCTGGGCGATGCGGATCGCGTTCTGTATATCGGCGTGACGCTGCGTCTGAAGGATGAAGCCACGCGCACGCGCCTGAACGAATATTTGCCAGAAGTCCGTAGCCGTCTGCTGTTGCTGTTCTCTCGTCAGGACGCCAATGCACTGTCTACCGAAGAAGGTAAGCAAAAATTGATCGCGGCGATTAAAGAGACGCTTTCTCCTCCGCTCGTTGCCGGACAACCTAAACAGGACGTCACCGACGTGCTGTATACAGCTTTCATTCTGCGGTAAAGACATGGGCGACAGTATTCTTTCTCAGGCTGAAATCGATGCGCTGTTGAATGGCGACAGCGACACGAAAGACGAGCCGACTCCGGGTATCGCGGGCGAAAGCGAAATTCGCCCGTACGATCCCAATACCCAGCGTCGCGTAGTGCGCGAGCGTCTGCAGGCGCTGGAGATCATCAACGAACGTTTTGCCCGTCAGTTCCGGATGGGGTTGTTTAACCTGTTGCGTCGTAGTCCGGATATCACCGTCGGCGCGATCCGCATTCAGCCGTATCACGAGTTTGCTCGTAACCTGCCGGTACCGACCAACCTGAACCTGATCCACCTGAAGCCGCTGCGCGGTACGGGTCTGGTAGTGTTCTCGCCGAGCCTGGTGTTTATCGCCGTCGACAACCTGTTTGGCGGTGATGGCCGCTTCCCGACGAAAGTGGAAGGCCGCGAGTTTACCCACACCGAACAGCGCGTCATCAACCGCATGCTGAAACTGGCGCTGGAAGGTTATAGCGACGCCTGGAAGGCGATCAATCCGCTGGAAGTGGAATACGTGCGTTCTGAAATGCAGGTGAAGTTTACCAACATCACCACGTCACCGAACGATATCGTGGTCAATACCCCTTTCCATGTCGAGATTGGCAACCTGACCGGTGAGTTCAACATCTGTTTGCCGTTCAGCATGATTGAACCGCTGCGCGAACTGCTGGTGAACCCGCCGCTGGAAAACTCCCGCAATGAAGATCAGAACTGGCGCGACAATCTGGTGCGTCAGGTTCAACACTCCGAGCTTGAGCTGGTGGCGAATTTTGCCGATATTCCGCTGCGCCTTTCTCAGATATTAAAACTGCAACCCGGCGATGTGCTGCCGATAGAAAAACCAGACCGCATTATTGCTCATGTGGACGGTGTACCTGTACTGACCAGCCAATACGGCACGGTTAACGGCCAGTATGCGTTACGCGTGGAACATTTGATTAACCCGATTTTGAATTCGCTGAATGAGGAACAGCCCAAATGAGTGACATGAATAATCCGTCTGATGAGAACACTGGCGCATTGGACGATCTGTGGGCTGACGCGTTGAACGAGCAAAAAACCACGACCAGCAAAAGTGCGGCCGACGCCGTTTTCCAGCAGCTTGGCGGTGGCGATGTCAGCGGCACGCTGCAGGATATCGACCTGATCATGGATATTCCGGTCAAACTGACCGTTGAATTGGGCCGCACGCGGATGACCATTAAGGAGTTGCTGCGCCTGACGCAGGGTTCCGTGGTGGCGCTGGACGGCCTGGCGGGTGAACCGCTGGATATCCTGATCAACGGCTATCTGATCGCCCAGGGTGAAGTAGTGGTCGTGGCCGATAAATACGGTGTACGCATTACCGACATCATCACCCCATCCGAGCGTATGCGTCGTCTGAGTCGTTAATCATGAAAACCCAGGCCACCGTTCAACAGCCTTCTGCCGTACCGGGCTCGCCTTTGATGCAGGTAAGCGGCGCGCTGTTGGGGATTATCCTGTTGATCCTGGTAGCCGCCTGGGTAATCAAGCGCCTGGGTTTTGCGCCGAAAGGCGGCAGTACGCGCGGCCTGAAAGTCTCCGCCAGTACCTCATTGGGTCCGCGCGAGCGGGTGGTGATTGTGGATGTTGAGGATGCACGGCTGGTGCTTGGCGTCACGGCGTCAACCATCAATGTGCTGCATACCCTCCCCCCAGCCCCTGTCGTGCCAGAAGAGACGCCGTCTGCTCCTGCCGATTTTCAGGCCATGATGAAGAGTTTGCTTAAGCGTTCCGGGAGATCCTGATGCGCCGTTTGTTATCCCTTACGCTAACCGGTCTATGGCTTATCAGCCCCGCCGCGCTGGCGCAACTTCCTGGTCTGGTGAGCCAACCGCTGCCCGGCGGCGGTCAAAGCTGGTCGCTCCCCGTACAGACGCTGGTCTTCATCACCTCGCTGACCTTTATTCCGGCTATTTTGCTGATGATGACCAGCTTCACCCGCATCATCATCGTCTTCGGTCTGCTGCGTAATGCGCTCGGTACACCGTCCGCACCGCCAAACCAGGTGCTGCTGGGACTGGCGCTTTTCCTGACCTTTTTCATCATGTCGCCGGTCATCGACAAGATTTATGTTGAGGCCTATCAACCGTTCAGCGAAGAGAAAATCTCGATGCAGGAAGCGCTGGACAAAGGCGCACAGCCGCTACGTGAATTTATGCTGCGCCAGACCCGCGAAGCCGATCTGGCCCTGTTCGCCCGTCTGGCAAACAGCGGTCCGCTTCAGGGGCCAGAAGCGGTACCGATGCGCATTTTGCTTCCCGCCTATGTGACCAGCGAGCTGAAAACCGCGTTCCAGATTGGCTTTACGATTTTCATCCCTTTCCTGATTATCGACCTGGTGATCGCCAGCGTGCTGATGGCGCTGGGGATGATGATGGTTCCCCCGGCAACCATTGCCCTCCCGTTCAAACTGATGTTGTTCGTGCTGGTTGATGGCTGGCAACTGCTGGTGGGTTCGCTTGCACAAAGTTTCTACAGTTAGAGGCGAAAAATGACACCCGAATCGGTCATGATGATTGGCACTGAGGCCATGAAAGTTGCCCTCGCGCTTGCCGCCCCCCTGCTGCTGGTCGCACTGGTGACGGGGCTTATCATCAGTATTTTACAGGCCGCCACGCAGATTAACGAAATGACACTGTCGTTTATCCCGAAAATCGTGGCGGTGTTTACGGCGATTATCGTGGCCGGTCCGTGGATGCTGAATTTGCTGCTGGATTACGTGCGCACGCTGTTCACCAACCTGCCATACATCATCGGGTAAGACGACGGATGTTGCAGGTAACCAGCGATCAATGGCTGCAGTGGCTGAGCCTCTATTTCTGGCCGCTGCTGCGCGTACTGGCGCTAATTACTACCGCTCCGATCCTCAGTGAACGTGCCGTCCCCAAACGGGTAAAGCTGGGGCTGGGGATCGTTATTACCCTCGTCATTGCCCCTTCGTTGCCGCCTAACGACGTGCCAATTTTTTCGTTTAATGCGTTATGGCTGGCGATGCAGCAAATTCTGATCGGCATCGCGCTCGGCTTTACCATGCAGTTTGCCTTTGCGGCGGTGCGTACGGCGGGTGAGATTATCGGTCTACAGATGGGGCTTTCCTTTGCCACCTTTGTCGATCCGGCAAGCCATCTGAATATGCCGGTGCTTGCCAGAATCATCGATATGCTGGCGATGCTGCTGTTCCTGACCTTTGACGGTCATCTGTGGCTGATTTCGCTGCTGGTCGACACGTTCCACACCCTGCCCATTGGCGGTAATCCGGTGAACAGCAACGCGTTTCTGGCGCTGGCCAGAGCGGGCAGCCTGATCTTCCTCAACGGGTTGATGCTGGCGCTGCCGGTCATCACCATGCTGCTAACGCTGAACCTGGCACTGGGATTACTAAATCGTATGGCGCCGCAATTATCCGTATTTGTGATTGGTTTTCCGCTTACCCTGACCGTGGGCATCGCGTTAATCGCGGCATTAATGCCGTTGATTGCGCCGTTTTGTGAACACCTATTTAGCGAAATTTTCAATTTATTAGCTGATATTGTTAGTGAATTGCCCGTTAATAATAGTCCATAATGTTTATCTTGTTATTCTAAGGATTATCCTAAAGTCATTCAGTAAAAACATCTACCAGGATAACTCTCACGCGCTTTATTTGTTTTTATCTCACTCACATAACGCAACATTTACTTTACTTTAAGACAATTCCAGGCAAATTATACGTAACTTTACGGGATAGTAAGTCCGCCTGAAAACCGCAAACGCGTCTCATTAGGTGAAGCATTCGGTTCCGTTAAGTTGTGTGAGATATTCGGGTAAGGGGAATTATCGTTACGCATTGAGTGAGGGTAAGCCATGTCAACGATTATTATGGATCTATGCAGTTACACCCGGCTAGGTTTGACCGGGTATCTGGTAAGCAGAGGGGTGAAAAAAAGGGAAATCAACGACATCGAGACCGTTGACGAACTCGACATCGCTTGTGATACACACCAACCTTCTGTGGTGTTTATTAATGAAGACTGTTTTATCCATGACCCAGCCAACAGTCAGCATATAAAGCAAATCATTAATCAGCATCCCAATACGTTATTTATTGTTTTTATGGCAATTGCCAATGTGCATTTTGATGAATATCTGTTAGTCAGAAAAAACTTATTGATCAGTTCAAAGTCAATAAAGCCAGAATCCCTGGACGATCTCCTTGGCGATATTCTGAAAAAAGAGACGGATTCCGCCAGTGTAATAAATTTACCGACGTTATCATTAAGTCGTACTGAGTCCAGCATGCTGCGCATGTGGATGGAAGGCCAGGGAACAATTCAAATTTCGGATCAAATGAATATCAAGGCAAAAACGGTGTCATCCCATAAGGGGAATATAAAACGAAAGATAAAGACGCATAACAAACAGGTTATCTATCATGTCGTCAGACTAACCGATAACGTGACCAACGGTATCTTTGTTAACATGCGATGAGACGTCCCGACTGGTGGATGTCCCACCAGCCGGGTTTACATCGGCTGTCGCAATCCTACTCTGCCTTCTCCACAAAGATACCATCCTGATGCCCTGACTCATTAAAGAACCAGATGCCGAGCGGGTAGTCTTCCAGCGAAACCAGGTACATTGTGCCTTCACTAAACTCTTCCACTGCCAGTACCACGCCAGGACGACGAGAACCGCCGTCCGTTTTGACTGTGACCCGATCATTCACCTTCATCATTATCCTCCTGTGGCTTTGTGCCAGTGTAGAACAAAAACCGCTGCCTGACAGCGTCTGAGCAGTTCGATTGCGGGTTTTCTCAACGGTCTATACTTAGTCTGTGGCACGGTGAATGACGAGGTTGAAATGAAGACCGCGAAAGAGTACAGCGATACCGCAAAACGTGAAGTCAGCGTCGATGTTGACGCGTTGCTGGCGGCGATTAATGAAATCAGCGAGAGTGAGATCCATCGTAGCGGAAACGACCCGGACAGAGTCAGTGTGGATGGCCGTGAGTATCATACATGGCATGAATTGGCCGAGGCGTTTGAGCTCGACATCCATGATTTTAGCGTGACAGAAATTAATCGATGAGCTGCAGCGAAAAAAATCCCGACCCTGACGGGTCGGGATGAAACTTGCTTATGCAAGAAGCACTTGAAAATTCGTTACACCAGGAAATCTGATGTACGCTAAACCTTATCCGCAATTTTTTTGCATGACAAGCAAATATTTTTCAGACAAATGATTAATCCTTCTAATGGTTGGGGCGGACCGGCTGCCAGCGCGCCTGATGACGGGATCGATCCCATTCCCCCTTCAGGCCAAACACCCTGTTTTTAGGATTTATCCAGAATACGGCGACCCACGTGACAGGAATAAAAATGCTTTCACTCGACGCTCCATTGCTGATTTTTACCGATCTGGATGGCACGCTGCTGGACAGTCACACTTATGACTGGCAGCCTGCCGCCGCCTGGCTCGCCCGACTGCGTGAGAAAAATATTCCGCTGATCCTGTGCAGCAGCAAAACGGCAGCGGAAATGCTGCACATCCAGAAGTTACTCGGCTTACAGGGATTGCCGCTGATTGCTGAGAATGGCGCCGTGGTTGAACTGGACAGCCGTTGGCAGACGCATCCTGACTTCCCGCGACAGATAGCCGGCGCCTCACATGCTGAAATTAGCGCCGTGATTAACAAACTTCGTACCCGATCCTCGTTTAAATTTACGACTTTTGATGATGTCGATGAGTCCACCATCGCCGAGTGGACTGGCCTGACGCATGCCCAGGCCAGCTTAACGCGCCTGCATGAAGCTTCAGTCACGCTGATCTGGCGCGACAGCGATGAGCGTATGGTCGACTTCACCCGACAGCTAAATGACCTGGGATTACAGTTTGTTCAGGGCGCGCGATTCTGGCATGTCCTGGATGCCAGCGCTGGAAAAGATCAAGCTGCAAACGGGCTGATTGCCCAATATCAGCAACAGGGGAAGCGACGTCCGGTCACCGTCGGACTGGGCGATGGCCCGAATGACGCGCCACTGCTGGAGGCGATGGATTACGCCGTCATCGTGAAAGGCTTAAGTCGCGAAGGGGTAATTTTACGCCCCGACAGCACCGTACAGGTTTACCGCACGCAGCGAGAGGGACCGGAAGGCTGGGACGAAGGCATGACCCATTTTTTCGCCACGCCTTAGCCTTTATCCGAGACACAGACCCGGTTACGGCCTGCCTGTTTTGCCAGGTAGAGTCTACGGTCCGCCAGTGACTGGAGCTGCTCAAAATCATAGTCTCCGGTCTCCTGGGTACTGCTCACCCCGAGTGAGGCGCTAATCCGCAACGTGGCACTTTTCGCCACCAGAATCTCTTTCTCATTCAGCCGCAGGCGGATACGTTCGGCTATCTGCTCCGCCTGCGCCAGTGAAGTTTCCGGCAGGACTACACAGAACTCCTCCCCGCCGACTCGTCCCGCGACATCATAAGTACGCAATGTCCCGCTGATTAAGCCTGCGGCATGCGTTAACACCCGATCCCCGGCCTGGTGACCAAAGCGATCATTAATACTTTTGAAGTGGTCCAGATCGATCTGAATAACCGACAGCGGTTGTTTTTGCGTTCGGCAACGCTGAGTCAAGTGCTTAGCTTTTTCAAACAGCGCGCCGCGGTTATACAAGCGGGTCAGCGTATCGTGCCAGGCCTGCCACTGAAGTGAACTTTGCAGCACAAACATATTGCTAACCATTTGACGGATGACCACCCAGGAGATGATCAGCATCGCGGTGAACAGCGCCCACAGTAACGCCAGTGCAATACTGATGCTGCCGAAATCGCCGTGTACCCCTTCGCTTAAGGTATGTACCCGCACCAGTACGCCATCGAAATGATCCAGACGTTGCCAACTGATGTAGCGGCTCCCCATGCGCAAACCGCCTACGGTATCCTGCTCGATATCGTGCGCAAGCATCGCCAGTTCGCGCTCATCAAAGGTGTTCGCATTTCTCAATTCCGCCGAGGAACCGGCCAGCAGCTTCAGTCTGCTGTCATAGAGTTGATACACCCCCTCCACGTCCTTATCGATGGCTTCATCCATAAACCGTTCGACTGCCGACACGGGGATGGTCATCGCCAGCACGCCAAGCCAGTAAAAGTGATAATCCAGCGGTACGCTAACGGTCACGCGCTGCTGCTCGTAAGAGAGATCGGGTGACGGCGTGGTGAACCAGCGTACGCCGCGCATGCGGTTTTTTCGCTGCGACTGCTCGGTAAACCAGGGTTGGATCACGTAGTCGTAATATCGGGTAGTAATATCGCTGGACAGCGATGTCGGTAACGTGGAGACGTAAAAGCCCGCGCGCGAGACATACATCGCCTGTTGCGACATCGATGTACGGATGATCGCTAAACGCAACAAATAGCCCACTTCCAGCGCGGCGGTCAGCTCGTTATTCAGCGATTGATCGTCACGCGAGAGCAACTGAGTTTGACTTACAAACGCATCAGAAACGCCATTCAGCGGCAGTGTCCGTCGCTTATCCAGCTCAAGTTGCCAGACGCGTGAATGACGCAACTGCTCAAAATGGGTAACCGCATCTCTTAAGACCGAAAACCCCAGCGGGGTGATCAGCGCCTCATGCATCCCGTCACGCAGAAACAGCAGCTTATCCACATTGAATTGCAACTGCTTGTCGAGCGAGTTGGCGACATTTTCCAGATGATTACGCTGGCTGGAGATATAGGCGTCTTCCAGGACGACCACTTCCCGCCAGGTCAGAAGAGTCGAAAAAAACATGACAATAAGAAAGCAGAGATTCACGACGTGGCCAGGGCCGAGTCGCCGCGCCAACGTTTTCAGCCAGCCCCCGTTTTCCATCGTTGCTTCGTGCGGCACTCTGCCCACTCCCTACTCGCTGTTGCTTTCCTAATCCTGGCATAACGCAGTACGTTACGTATTGTTGCCGTCACGCATTTTTTAAGAAAACGCCCGACATCCGCCGGGCGTTTTGTCATCAGGCTTCATCACACCGTCTACAGGTAGCGCCAGCGACGAGTTCATACTCATGGAATGCCTCTCGCTTGACGCCAAACCCATCATACCACCGACACTCCACCATACCGCTGGAATAGCCGGTGACAATCATACGCGGACCGCCCTCTTTCACAGTCACTTCCTCACTGACCAAAAAAACCATGTTACCTCCTGTATCCAGTGAACGTTTTCACCTTAGACGAGGATGTCCTGTTTTGCCTCATTCTGAGGAAGACTTTTAGTGCGCAACCCCGCGCATTCTGGCAACGGCTTTCACCAGCAGCACAACGATGGCACCGATGATAAACCCCAATACCAGATTCAGCAGCGTCGGTAAAATCAACGCCACCACAGCATTTTGCTGCTGGGCAAACTGTTCAATGGCATGATGCAACGGCGCAATACCGTGTACCACAATTCCCCCGCCCACCAGGAACATGGCCAGCGTACCCACCACCGACAGTGATTTCATCAGCCACGGCGCGACAACCAGCAGCCCTTTCCCTAATGTCTGCGCCAGCACGCTGGTTTTTTCTGCCAGCCAGTACCCCATATCATCCAGCTTAACGATGAGACCAACCAGACCATAAACGCCAATGGTCACCACCAGCGCGATGCCTGACAAAACCAGCACCTGGTTGAGCAACGGCGCCTCGGCCACAATCCCGAGCGTGATCGCCACGATCTCTGCCGAGAGTATAAAGTCGGTTCGCACTGCGCCTTTGATTTTATCTTTCTCAAACGCCAGCGGATCCTGCGCCGCCAGCGCTTCCAGCCGCCGCTGTCGCTCAGCCGGATCTTCTTTGTGTTTTCGCGATTCGAAGGTGTGCAGGACTTTCTCCACGCCCTCAAAACAGAGGAAGGCGCCGCCAATCATCAACAGCGGTGTAATCGCCCAGGGAATAAAGGCGCTGATGAGCAGCGCCAGCGGCACCAGGATCACTTTGTTAACCAGCGAGCCTTTCGCAACGCTCCAGACCACCGGCAACTCGCGGTTTGCTCTTACCCCCGTCACCTGCTGCGCGTTAAGCGACAGATCATCCCCCAGTACACCAGCGGTTTTCTTCGCGGCCAGTTTGCCCATCATCGAGATGTCATCCAACAGCGTGGCGATATCATCGAGTAAGGTCAGTAAGCTACTTCCTGCCAAAATTATTCCCTCATTTTTTTATTCTTGAAGCGTTAAGTATGGAGTAAAACACGCGAGGCCGAAACTGGTGTTATTCGTCAACATTTTTTTAACAAGATGCATGAATTATATCGCTCGCCAGCCTGATAGTTTTCGCGTTTACTATGTCGCTTGTTAGCGTTTTTCACGTGAGGGATTATGCGTTTCAGGCAGTTGTTACCGCTTTTCAGCGCGCTGTTCGCGCTGTATATCATCTGGGGTTCCACCTATTTCGTCATCCGTATCGGTGTGGAAAGTTGGCCGCCGCTGATGATGGCTGGCGTGCGCTTTCTCGCCGCCGGAGGACTGTTAACCGCCTTTTTACTACTGCGCGGCCATAAACTGCCGCCGCTTCGTCCTCTGCTTAACGCGGCGCTGATTGGTATTTTACTGCTGGCCGTCGGCAACGGTCTGGTTACCCTGGCGGAGCATCAAAACGTCCCTTCCGGGATCGCGGCGGTCGTGGTGGCGACGGTGCCGCTATTCACTCTGTGCTTTAGCCATTTCTTTGGCATTAAAACCCGCAGGCTCGAATGGCTGGGGATTGCGATTGGGCTGGCGGGGATCGTGATGCTCAACAGCGGTGGTAATCTGAGCGGCAATCCGTGGGGGGCGATATTAATTCTGATCGGTTCGATCAGTTGGGCGTTTGGCTCCGTCTACGGTTCGCGTATTACGCTACCGGTAGGGATGATGGCCGGCGCAATAGAGATGCTCGCCGCCGGGATCGTACTGATGTGTGCCTCACTGCTCAGCGGTGAAAAACTAACCGTGCTGCCGTCGCTGTCAGGCTTGTTGGCGGTCGGCTACCTGGCGTTGTTTGGTTCCATCATTGCCATCAATGCCTATATGTATTTGATCCGTAACGTCAGCCCCGCGCTGGCAACCAGTTATGCCTATGTGAATCCGGTCGTTGCGGTGTTACTGGGGACGGGACTGGGAGGTGAACGTCTGGCGCCGATTGAATGGCTGGCGCTGGGGGTCATTGTCTTTGCGGTCGTTCTGGTCACGTTGGGGAAATACCTTTTCCCGGCCAAACCGATGCCTGACGCGGTGGAAAACAAAAAAACGTTACAGTAAATGCATCCCCTGAGTGTCGATCTGTGCGGGCGCGCCGCCGCCGCAGATCCACTCTTCAAGACGTTCTGACAGCGCAGCGTCGCTAAGCTTTTCCCGTCCGCGTAGCGCACATTCCCAGACGATCAGCACCCGCCAGCCCAGTTCCTGTAAATGCTGGATATCGCGGCGATCGCGCGCCACGTTTTTACCAATCTTATCCAGCCAGAAATCGGTGCGCGTCGCGGGCACTTTGAACAGATAACAGTGATGGTGGTGCCAGAAACAGCCGTGGGTAAAAATGACACAGCGATACTCATCCACCACAAAATCAGGACGACCGGGTAGTGAAGCATCCTGAACGCGATAGTCGAGCCCCTGCTCCGTCAGCAGCCCCGCCAGTCGTTTTTCGATAGCCGTATCGCGGGTTGCAATGGCCCGCATGTTTTTACTGCGCGTTGCCTTATCGTGAACGTCCGCCATGAGCGCTCTCTTGCTGCCGTAACGCGACCGCCGCATTAATGTTCTCTTCCAGCAATTTCGCCACGGCGGCGAACGCGGGCACGACCACCGAGTTTCCAAACTGGCGATAGGCCTGGGTGTCAGAAACAGGGATACGGAACTGGTATCCCTGCGGCGACTCGAAGCCCATTAGTCGTGCGCACTCTCTCGGCGTCAGGCGACGTGGACGATGCTGTTGATTTTGCGGATCGTCGAAATTCACTTCCCCGGTGGCGAAATCCCAACCGCGGTCTACCAGAATTTCAGCACCATCTTTGTAATAGCGCGCGGAAAGCGTTCGCGTCACGCTATTCGGATTCGCGGGATCGACCATGCCGTAGCCAAAACCGTTACCTTTCGCCTGATGTTTTTTCGCGTAGCGGTAGAGATATTTCCACAGTACAGGCGTCAACACATATTTGGCTTCAACCACTGGTTCCAGTAATTCCGCCAGCGTCGTCCGCCGCGGCGGGTAACGTGTGCTGATGTTACGCAGGGTAAAATCGCGCTTCAGGTTCAGATCGCGACGAAACCCGACTAGCACGATGCGTTCCCGGTGCTGCGGCAAAAAATGTTTGCCGTCGATGATTTTCGGATCGTCCGGGCCATTATCCTCTGCATCGGCAACGTCGTAACCCAGAGCGTCCAGCGTCTGCATAATAATGCGGAACGTTTTGCCCTGATCGTGGCTCTTCAGGTTTTTCACGTTTTCCAGAACAAAAATCGGTGGACGGCGGGCATCGATGATTCGTACAACGTCAAAGAACAGTGTTCCCTGAGTATCGCAGGCAAAACCGTGGGCGCGTCCCAGCGCATTTTTCTTCGACACCCCGGCAAGGGAAAACGGCTGGCACGGAAAGCCTGCCAGCAGGACATCATGTTGCGGTACATGCTGACGAATATGGTCCGCCGCCTGACTGTCGCTGACGCCTTCGCGATGGCTGAGCGTGATGTCGCGAATGTCTTCATTAAAGTGATGGCTGGCCGGGTCGCAGTAATAGTTCGCTTTATAGGTACGCACCGCATGTTTGTTCCACTCGCTGGTAAACACACACTGCCCGCCTATCGCCTCAAATCCGCGACGGATACCGCCAATACCGGCAAAGAGATCGATAAAGCGGAAGGCATAGTGCGGATGGTGCGCTGGCGGCGTGGGCAACAGGGTACGCAAAAACCCCGACTCTCGTTCGCTTAATCGGTGCCAGGCGGAGGCATTCGCCACCACGCGCTTTAAAATGGCCGGACTCCAGTGGTTCTCGCCGATTCCATTCAGGTGAGCCACCAGCGTTTTAACATCATAAATTTCCAACAATTTCGCCAATAACGCCTGCGCAACGTCTGCATTGCTGTCTGTTGCGGGAACCAGCGAACCTGTTACTGAAAGATTTTGCTGCATATCGTTAACCGACCAAAAAAGAGTGGCGTCAGGTTAACATAAAATTGGCCTCACGAGTGGCTGGGACTGAACGTGCGGATCACCGCCGGATCGACAGATTCGTATTCCCCTTTTAGCTCCGCGCTCAGTTTTGCCATGTAGTTCACCAGGAAACCGGCATTATGCCGGGCGAGTTCCCGGCCACGCTCGGTTTGCATGGTGTCGGGCAACGCCAGTAATTTGGTCTGGAAGTGATCAAGGGCAAACTGTTTATCGTTGAGCGCTCGTCGCTCGGCGAAGGGGTCTTCGCCATCAAAAAGCGCCACGCCTAACGCGCCGGAAACCGCAAAGACACGCGCCAACCCAATCGCGCCCAGCGCTTCAAGTCTGTCTGCATCCTGAACAATTTTCGCTTCCAACGTGAGGGGGGCAATATTTGCGCTAAAACTGTGGGCTTCAATCGCATGGCAAACCGACGCCAGTTGCGACTCGGGGAAAGCAGGAAAATCACGGATGAGGAGACGGCGGGTTTCTGCCGCCGCCAGGACCGACGAGCGATGACGATCCGGATGATTTTTGGCAAGGCTGACAATGTCATGAAAATAACACGCGGTCAGCACGACCAGCTCATCGACCTGCTGCCCCTCCATCAACTGTCGGGATGTCGCCCAGACGCGGCGGAAGTGAAAAATATCATGCGCGGCGTCCTGCCGGGTGTGATGATGGCATAGCCATGCTTCAAATTGTGATTGCCAGTGCTGAAGATCCACAGTGCCTCCCGTACGTTAAGAAAGGCTACAGTAGCAAGTTTCTCCAGCAGCTTCACGTTGGCTGACGACGCGGGCGCGTATACCAGGCGATGCCGCCAAGAATCAACCCCACCAGCCCAAGTACCAGAAACCCCAGCAAAGCCCCCATCCATTTTCCGCTGGTTGAGCCAAGCGAACTTTCAAATCCGGCAACCGGAATTGACTGGATGTGGCTGATCACCCAGGCATAACGAAGCATGGCCCAGACAAAATAGACGCAGAAAGCGTAAAACACCCACAATGCCAGTTTACCGCCCAGACTCCGCGTTGCTCTTTCTTCCATACTGCTCAAAGGAAACTCCATTTTTGTGACGTAACTCGAAAGATTTTTTTTGCTGTTTTTTGTGATTATAGTCACATTTTCCCGTTATGTGCGTCACAATATAATCACGAATCATTGATTTTGCAGATGTATTGATCCAGGGCAATTTTAGTTATGTCACAAAACACTCTGTTATTTCCGCTTATTTTCAAACATCTCCTGACTCCTGTTTATTTACTCATATCATAAATTAATAAAACGCCAATCCATCAACCTGGTTTTAGTTTTATACTAATCATGGCACTATAAACGTGTTATTAGCCTTTTTATCATTTAATCATTTTTTTATAACCGGCATTTATGCCGGTTTTTTTTAATTATCACATTCGGCAAACGTGTACGATTGCCATCTGGAAAACATTCAATCCATCAATATCAAAACAAAAAAGCATAAATAATTGATATTAAATCATAAAAATCATGAATTTGTTTTATATTTATCATGCAATATGAATTATAAATATCCACAAAGAAACATTTAGAAATATTTAAAATACAATTGTTACATGTTATTTTTAAAATAAAATGAACTCCTGGAATAGTATCCAGACGTGCTCTTCTGGAAAGCTGCACTTATTCATAAAGATTATTATCATAAGGGAATACATAATGAAAAGAAAAGTATTGGCCATGCTCGTTCCAGCATTATTGATTGCTGGCGCAGCCCATTCTGCTGAAGTCTATAATAAAGACGGTAATAAACTGGACCTCTATGGGAAAGTGGATGGACTGCACTACTTCTCAGACAACACTGACAGTGATGGCGACATGTCCTATGTGCGTCTGGGCTTCAAGGGTGAAACCCAGATCATGGATCAACTGACTGGTTACGGTCAGTGGGAATATAACATTAACGCAAGCGGCACCGAAGGTGACAAAGGCGATTCCGCAACGCGTCTGGGCTTCGCGGGTTTAGGTTTCGGTCAGAATGGTACCTTCGACTATGGTCGTAACTACGGTGTGGTTTATGACGTCGAAGCGTGGACTGATATGCTGCCGGAATTTGGTGGTGACTCCTACACCCAGACCGACGTCTATATGCTGGGTCGTACTAACGGCGTAGCCACCTACCGTAACAAAGGCTTTTTTGGTCAGGTTGATGGCCTGAACTTCGCGCTGCAGTATCAGGGCAACAATGAAGGCGCAAGTTTTGGCCAGGAAGGCTCAGGCAATAGCACATATCGTAAACTGGCCCAGGAAAACGGCGACGGTTTCGGTATGTCCACCTCTTATGACTTTGACTTCGGTTTAAGCCTGGGTGCAGCCTATTCTTCATCTGACCGCACGGATGATCAGGTTTCTCGTGGATATGGCGATCGTTCTCGTGCCAACAACTACGCCGGTGGTGAAACAGCTGAAGCCTGGACCATTGGCGCGAAATATGACGCGAACAATATCTATCTGGCCACAATGTATGCCGAAACCCGCAACATGACCTATTACGGCGGCGGTAAAGGTGAAACCAATGGCGGTATTGCCAACCAGACCAAAAACTTTGAAGCGGTTGCACAGTACCAGTTCGATTTCGGTCTGCGCCCTTCTATCGCCTACTTGGTATCTAGAGGGAAGGAACTGGGTGGTCAGGATCATGATGGTGATGGTAACCCACGCTACACCGACAAAGATCTGGTGAAATATGTTGATGTAGGTATGACTTACTACTTCAACAAAAACATGTCCACCTACGTTGATTACAAAATCAACCTGCTGGATAACGATGACCACTTCTATGCAGACAACGGCATCGCGACCGATGACATCGTTGCTGTGGGCTTAGTGTATCAGTTCTAATCGCCAGAATAATTCCAGGCCCGCTTCCGGCGGGCTTTTTTGTGCCTGAAATGTCACTCAGTATTGAGCTTGTCGCCATTTTCCCGCATCCAGTCAGCCAGAGGCGCCAGCGCGCTATGCATGGTCAATCCCAATGGCGTTATCTGATACTCAACGCGCGGTGGAATTTCCGGATAAATTGTACGTGACACCAGTCCGCGTAACTCAAATAAACGCAGCTGTTTTGTCAGCTCTTTTTGCGTAATGGGGGCTGCTGCCCGCAATAACTCGCCGAAACGCACCGGGGCATTCAGTACGATCAGACGGTACAAAATCGGTATTGCCCACTTTCCGGAGACCAGACTGACGAAGCGAGTCATCGGACAGGGTTGATGCTGAACATTTTTCTCCGTTACACCGTCGGCTGATTCCGCCATAGCACACCTCTTGCCTCTTTAGTATCCATTTGGTACCTGGTTTCCTTTAGATACTAACGTTTCTATAGTGCATTCTCCAGAGACAATTCAGGAGAAGTAAAATGGGTCGCTTAACAGGTAAATATACGCTCATTACAGGCGGGACCAGTGGTATTGGTCTGGCAACTGCGCAGGAGTTTATTGCCGAAGGCGCGCATGTCGCTGTCACAGGACGCAATCCCGGCACGCTCGCTCAAGCCCAACGCATTCTGGGTGACAGCGCATGGGTGATTGCCACCGATGCCGGGGATATTCAGGCACAAAAAGGGCTGGCAGAAACCCTCGCTTCGCGTTGGCCGGGGCTGGATGCCGTTTTCGTCAATGCGGGTGACGTCACGCATGGACTGATCGAAGAGTGGGATGAGGCAAAGTGGGACCGCCTGATGCAAATCAATCTAAAGGGGCCTTTCTTTTTGCTGCAGGCACTGCTGCCACTTCTGAATAATCCCTCTTCCGTGATCCTTTGCGGCTCGGTCAGCGCGCATATTGGTCTGCCAACCAGCAGCGTTTATGCCGCCAGTAAGGCCGGATTATTATCGCTCGCACGCACACTATCGGCAGAACTCTTACCCCGGGGAATACGCGTTAATGGCTTAAGCCCAGGCCCAGTTTCCACACCCGCGCTCAATAAGCTGGGACTTAGTGAAGAAGCGCAGCGCACGCTGCAAAGTGACATTGCCAGCCTGGTGCCTCTGGGACGCATGGGTACGCCAACGGAACTGGCGAAGGCCGCGCTCTATCTGGCATCTGATGAGTCGGGTTATACCGTAGGTACGGAACTACTGGTAGATGGTGGAACCGGCAATCTGTGATTCCAGGCTTCCTGGCTGTTCGTGATAGTCATTGAAAATGTGACGAACATAATGGCGCTGAAGGGAACTTCGGCGTTATATCTCTGTTCGTTTTACTCAACGGGACGTGCGTCACTGACAACAGGAAGGGTAAGTGCTTGAATAGTGGCGGAGAGAGGGGGATTTGAACCCCCGGTAGAGTTGCCCCTACTCCGGTTTTCGAGACCGGTCCGTTCAGCCGCTCCGGCATCTCTCCGTTTTGATGGTTGCCATCATGCCAGGTAATTTGGCATTTTAACAGACCCTGTCCCTTCAATTTTGTTCAAGTGACGAGTTTGCGAGCAAATCGATGATTAAGTGGCCCTGGAAAGCACAAGACACCGCACAAAATGAGTCTGCTCAGTGGGAGGAAGCCCTTGCAATCCCCCTGCTTGTGACCCTGACCGCGCAAGAACAAGCCAGACTCATTGCGCTGGCAGAGCGATTCCTGCAACAAAAAAGGCTGGTCGCCCTTCAGGGTTTCGAACTCGACTCGCTGAAAAGCGCGCGCATCGCCCTGCTTTTCTGTCTGCCGGTTCTGGAACTGGGTATCGAATGGCTGGATGGCTTCCATGAGGTGCTGATCTACCCTGCGCCCTTTGTCGTCGATGACGAATGGGAAGATGATATTGGTCTGGTCCACAACCAGCGCGTTGTTCAGTCCGGACAAAGCTGGCAGCAAGGACCAATCATCCTGAACTGGCTGGATATTCAGGACTCCTTCGACGCCTCCGGATTTAACCTGATTATTCATGAAGTTGCCCATAAGCTGGACATGCGCAATGGCGATCGCGCCAGCGGCATCCCGCTGATTCCTCTGCGGGAAGTCGCCAGTTGGGAGCACGACCTGCACGCCGCAATGAACAATATTCAGGATGAAATTGATCTGGTGGGTGAAACGGCATCGAGCATTGATGCCTATGCGGCGAGCGATCCGGCGGAATGTTTTGCGGTCCTGTCAGAATATTTCTTCAGCGCCCCGGAACTCTTTGCGCCACGGTTCCCCGCGCTGTGGCAACGTTTCTGCCAGTTCTATCAGCAGGACCCTCTGCAACGCCTTCGTGATAACGAAGACGATGACCCATTTGACCCTGCGCAGGTTCACTGATCCTCCATTTTGGGGATTAATTAACCACTTGAAAAAGCGTGCTAATTTTACTGTTGACACGCCGTAGCGAGGTCAGTATTATGCGCCTCGTTCACACGATTCCTCTGTAGTTCAGTCGGTAGAACGGCGGACTGTTAATCCGTATGTCACTGGTTCGAGTCCAGTCAGAGGAGCCAAATTTAAAAAGCCCGCTTTTTAGCGGGCTTTTTGCTTTATATCTGATAATCAATCGCCACGTCATCAGGCTCCATCACCTGCCGCTTGATATCCTCCACGGACAATCCCGCATTACACAGTTCGATAAATCGCCAGACGTAGTTGCGCTGGAGTTGCCCGCGCTTCAGTCCCAGCCAGACAGTATTGGCGTCAAACAGATGCCGGGTATCCAGCCGCGTCAGCGCCCCCTCTTCCTGTTCACCGCTGGACTGTTCCGCCACCAGACCAATCCCCAGTCCTAACGCGACATAGGTTTTAATCACATCGGAATCCTGCGCGCTGAGAACAATATCCGGCAGCAGACCTTTACGGGCAAAAGCTTCATCAATGCGGGAACGCCCGGTGATCCCTTGCCGATAAGTGATCAGCGACCAGTGGGCGATCGACTCCAGCGTGAGCGGCGAAACCAGGGTCAATGGATGATTATTCGGCACTAACAGGCTGTGATGCCAGCGGAACCAGGGGAAAGCAACCAAAAGAGGATCGTTGCTCAGCCGTTCGCTGGCAATACCAATATCCGCCCCGCCATTTTGTAATAACGTCTCTATTTCCTGCGGCGTTCCCTGAATTAATTCCAGACGAACTTCCGGGAATAATTCGCGGAAGGCTTTGATCACCCCCGGCAGACTGTATCGCGCTTGCGTATGCGTCGTGGCGATAGTTAACACGCCCGAGGTGTCATTAGTGAACAAATCCGCCAGTCGGCGTACGTTACTGGCTTCATTTAAAATGCGCTCGGCGATAACCAATAACGCCTTACCTGGCTCGGTCATGCCAAGCAAACGCTTGCCCCTACGGATAAATATCTCGATCCCAAGCTCATCTTCTAACTCGCGAATATGCCGACTCACCCCTGACTGAGAGGTAAAGAGCATATTGGCGACCTCCGTCAGGTTGTAATCCTGACGGGCTGCCTCACGGATAATTTTTAGCTGCTGGAAATTCACTTGTTGCTCCGGATACATCAGACATGCCGCTATTGTTAAAGTCAGATGTCCGGCATAACAAATAATAAAAACCTGCATCTTATTCCGTCATGGAATAACGTTTAGCTGACCAACTGCAACTCGCGGTTATCCAGTGCCGGACTGCTCACCAGCGACATCAGGATCTCTTTCACCGCCTGTGCCTGCGGTGACAAACTCCCTCTTGCTGACATATTCAGCGACAGCGAAAGATTCATCGACGGCGAAGTAATGCGTGCCATCCAGCCATTTGCCGCACCACACAGAGAACGCGCGGCGGATTCCGGTAGCACCGTCACGCCCATGCCGCTGGCAATCGCTGCGGTCAGCGTGGCTATCGACTCAATCTCGCCGATGACTTTCGCCGTTAAACGCCGCAGTGAGAAGGCTTCATCAACCCGCAACCGGACTGCGCTGTAGTCACGAGGGAGAAAAAGATTCATCTGTGCAACAGCGGTAAGGTCTACACTCTGCCCCGGGCAATCACGGGTACCAACAAGGAAGAGGTCTTCTTTGAGCAGAGGTTGGCTGGTAATGCCTGCCTGTGGAGAACGCTCGTAGAGCACCGCCATATCCAGGTGACCACTCAACAATTTATCGTTCAGTACGGCCCCACTGTTTTCATGCAGATACACCAGTACCTCGGGCAGTTCTGCGCGCACCGCCTGTAGCAGCGGCATGGTGACTGACGACGCGGCAGTGCCCGGCGCAAGACCGATCGACACCTGTCCCGTTAAGGTTTGCCCAACATTACAGACAGCTAACTGCGCCTGTTCACACTGACGAAGGATCGTCCGCGCATGGGTGTAGAGGATTTTTCCCGCTTCAGTCGGCGTCACCCCTCGTTTAGTGCGAATGAGCAATTGCTGATTGAGCTCGCCTTCCAGAGTGGCAACCTGCTGACTCAGCGCGGGCTGTGCGATATGCAATACTTCAGCGGCCTGTGTCAGGCTACCAATATCGACAATTTTCACGAAATATTTCAATCGTCTGAAGTTCATTTTGCCTCCTGTCCGGAATGCCAGAACCCATGCTGGCAGTGATGTCAGGAGAGAATTGCAAGATGCTTGCCAGTTTCGGATAAGAGGAGGAATTGGTGTTAAATCGCCGTAAAATAAGCATTTATGATTGTTATCGGTAATATCGATTCCCGTCAGCGGTTTCCGATCTGCCCCATCCGGGGTAGACACGCACCAGAATGGGGCAAAGCCCACCGGAGACCGAAAGTTCACCGCTTTGCTGGTTTTGTCAGCAAACAGACGCACAATCGCATTTCCCCCTTTGACAACCCCAATCGTCGTCGCTAATATGCGCCTCGTTCACACGATTCCTCTGTAGTTCAGTCGGTAGAACGGCGGACTGTTAATCCGTATGTCACTGGTTCGAGTCCAGTCAGAGGAGCCAAATTTTGAAGAGCCCGCTTTTTAGCGGGCTTTTTGCTTTTTCGGACGCCATATCCGCTTCATTTTCCTGTTCTGCCCTTTGTGGATTAAAAATCGTTTTCTCTTCCTGTCTGTCGCGGTAGTCTCATAACAACCACTTATAGGTTGGCCGCAATGTGTGTGACTCTTATTCCCATACTAATAATAAAATCAGTACAGACAGGATTACTATGGATTCCACCCTCATCTCCACCCCCTCCGTAAAGGAAACCCCATCGCTTAATCGCGCCAGACGTGCCGCGCTGGGCAGCTTTGCCGGTGCCGTCGTCGACTGGTACGATTTTCTGCTTTATGGCATTACCGCCGCACTGGTCTTTAACCGTGAGTTTTTCCCGCAGGTCAGCCCGGCAATGGGTACGCTTGCCGCATTTGCCACCTTTGGTGTCGGTTTCCTGTTCCGTCCGCTGGGCGGCGTGATCTTCGGCCACTTCGGCGATCGCTTAGGCCGTAAGCGGATGCTGATGCTCACCGTCTGGATGATGGGTATTGCCACAGCATTGATTGGCATTCTTCCTTCATTCGCCGCTATTGGTTGGTGGGCGCCGGTACTGTTAGTACTGCTGCGCGCGATTCAGGGATTTGCGGTCGGCGGTGAATGGGGCGGTGCCGCATTACTCTCCGTAGAAAGCGCGCCGGAAAACAAAAAAGCGTTCTACAGCAGCGGCGTACAGGTGGGCTACGGCGTCGGCCTGCTGCTTTCCACAGGCCTTGTGTCATTGATCAGTTATCTGACGACCGACGAGCAGTTCCTGAGCTGGGGCTGGCGTATTCCGTTCCTGTTCAGCATCGTCCTGGTGCTTGGTGCGTTATGGGTGCGAAACGGGATGGAAGAGTCAGCAGAATTTGAACAGCAGAAACAGCAGGGGCCTGAAGAGAAAAAGCGCCTGCCGGTGATGGAAGCGCTCGTACGCCATCCGGGTGCCTTTTTAAAGATTATTGCGCTCCGTCTGTGCGAACTGCTGACTATGTACATCGTTACCGCATTCGCCCTGAATTACTCGACGCAAAACCTCGGCCTGCCGCGTGAGCTCTTTCTGAATATCGGCCTGTTGGTCGGAGGGTTAAGCTGCCTGACCATCCCCTGCTTTGCCTGGCTGGCAGACCGCTTTGGCCGTCGGCGCGTCTATATTACCGGTGCGTTGATTGGCACGCTAAGCGCATTTCCGTTCTTTATGGCTCTCGAATCACAGTCGATTTTCTGGATTGTGTTCTTCTCGATCATGCTTGCTAACATTGCTCATGACATGGTGGTCTGCGTGCAGCAACCGATGTTCACCGGCATGTTCGGTGCAGGATATCGCTACAGCGGGGCTGGCGTGGGTTATCAGGTTGCCAGCGTGGTGGGCGGCGGATTCACCCCCTTCATCGCCGCGGCGCTGGTTACCTTCTCCGGTGGCGACTGGCACAGCGTGTCTATCTACCTGCTGGCAGGCTGCCTGATTTCAGCCGCCACCGCATTGCTGATGAAAGATAAGCAACACGCCTGAGTTCTCTGCGAGGGCCATTCGGCTCTCGCCTCTTCTCTAAAACTCTGACTTTTGTTTCACATTCCGGTGACATACTATCGGGTGAGCAGTACACCTGTAGAACAAGGAGACACAGATGAAGAGTAAGGGCTCCAGCCTGACGCCTGCACAAGCGCTGGAAAAACTTGATGCACTCTACGAGCAGTCGGTTCAGGCGCTACGCAGTGCCATTGGCAAGTACATTGAAACGGGGGAACTTCCCGATCTCACCGCCCGGAGTAAAGGTCTTTTTGTTTATCCATCGCTTTCTGTTACCTGGGATGGCAATGCCACCAATCCCCCGAAAACCCGTGCTTATGGGCGTTTTACTCATGCAGGTTGCTATACCACGACCATCACCCGTCCGGGACTGTTTCGCCCCTATCTGGAAGAACAGCTCACGCTGTTGTATCAGGATTACGACGCGCAGATCACCGTCGAGCCATCACAGCATGAGATCCCCTATCCGTACGTAATTGACGGTTCTGAGCTCACACTTGACCGCTCAATGAGCGCTGGGCTAACCCGCCATTTCCCAACCACCGAACTGGCGCAAATTGGTGATGAAACCGCAGATGGCATCTATCATCCCGTCGAGTATTCTCCCCTGTCGCACTTTGACGCACGACGGGTCGATTTCTCACTCGCCCGGTTGCGTCACTATACCGGCACGCCGGTGGAACATTTTCAGCCGTTCGTATTGTTCACCAACTACACCCGCTATGTGGATGAGTTTGTGCGCTGGGGATGCAGTCAAATTCTCGATCCGGACAGCCCATATATTGCGCTTTCCTGCGCCGGAGGCATCTGGATCACCGCTGAAACGGAAGCGCCCGAAGAAGCCATTTCCGATCTGGCCTGGAAGAAACACCAGATGCCCGCCTGGCATCTGATCACTGCCGACGGTCAGGGGATCACGCTGGTAAATATTGGCGTAGGCCCGTCTAACGCCAAAACAATTTGCGATCATCTGGCGGTTCTGCGCCCGGATGTCTGGTTGATGATTGGTCACTGTGGCGGCCTGCGTGAAAGCCAGGCGATTGGCGATTATGTGCTTGCCCATGCCTATCTGCGTGACGATCAGGTGCTGGATGCGGTACTGCCGCCGGATATCCCCATTCCAAGCATTGCAGAGGTACAGCGCGCCCTGTATGACGCGACGAAGATGGTCAGCGGTATGCCTGGTGAAGAGGTCAAACAGCGCCTGCGTACCGGAACGGTGGTGACCACCTCCGATCGCAACTGGGAATTGCGCTACTCCGCCTCTGCGCTACGTTTTAACCTGAGTCGCGCCGTGGCAATTGATATGGAAAGCGCCACCATCGCCGCACAAGGTTACCGTTTCCGAGTGCCCTATGGCACCTTGTTGTGCGTTTCGGATAAACCGCTGCACGGTGAGATCAAACTGCCCGGTCAGGCAAACCGTTTCTACGAGGGGGCCATTTCCGAACACCTGCAGATTGGTATTCGCGCCATTGACCTGCTGCGTGCTGAAGGCGACCGTCTGCACTCCCGCAAACTGCGCACCTTCAACGAGCCACCATTCCGTTAAGAAGAACCAGAGGAAGAAAGCAAAAAGCCCGCTAAAAAGCGGGCTTCTTAAATCTGGCTCCTCTGACTGGACTCGAACCAGTGACATACGGATTAACAGTCCGCCGTTCTACCGACTGAACTACAGAGGAATCGTTGTGGAGGCTTATCTTAGCGGCGAAAAAACTTTTGTCAAACCCCATTTCCGACATGCACGGTTAATTGGCGCTTCTCTCAACAATTTGTTGCAATTGCAGAGATTTAATCGGCAAAAAACTTTGCAGCTTTTCCGTTTCTCCCTCATCATTTGAAATGAGGTTTCAACTTTCTTCTCTAAGGTCCATTTTGAACGTCTCCGCTGCCCTACGTCAGGCCGTCACCCGCACGCCCTGGTATGCCAAACGCAAGAGCTATAAGGTACTTTTCTGGCGCGAAATTACCCCACTTGCTGTGCCTATTTTTCTGGAGAATACCTGCGTTTTGCTGATGGGCGTACTCAGTACGTTTCTGGTCAGTTGGTTGGGTAAAGAAGCGATGGCGGGCGTCGGTCTCGCTGACAGCTTCAACATGGTAATTATGGCTTTTTTTGCCGCTATCGATCTGGGGACGACGGTGGTGGTGGCCTTTAGCCTCGGTAAACGTGACCGCCGACGCGCCCGTGCTGCGGCCCGACAATCTCTGGTGATTATGACGCTGTTTGCCGTGATCCTGGCGGCGGTGATTCATTACTTTGGCGCGCAGATTATCAATGTAGTGGCAGGTGAAGCGACAGCGGAAGTGAAGGCGCTGGCGCTGACTTACCTGGAATTAACGGTTCTTAGTTATCCTGCCGCCGCGATTGCTCTGATTGGTAGCGGCGCGTTGCGCGGCGCGGGCAATACAAAAATTCCGCTGCTGATAAATGGTGGGATGAATATCCTTAATATCATTATCAGTAGCATCCTGATTTACGGAGTATTTTCCTGGCAAGGGCTCGGCTTTGTCGGCGCAGGACTGGGCCTGACTATTTCGCGCTATATCGGCGCGGTTGCCATTATCTGGGTGCTGATGATTGGCTTTAACCCGGCGCTGCGCATTCCGCTGAAAAGTTATTTTAAACCGCTGAACTTCGCCATTATCTGGGAAGTGATGGGGATTGGTATCCCGGCCAGCATTGAATCGGTACTGTTCAACGGCGGCAAGTTATTAACGCAGATGTTTGTCGCCGGGATGGGCACCAGCGTCATTGCCGGTAATTTCATCGCATTCTCCATTGCCGCGCTAATTAACCTGCCAGGAAACGCGCTGGGGTCGGCATCCACCATTATTACCGGAAGACGTCTTGGAAACGGACAGATTGCCCAGGCGGAGATTCAATTGCGCCACGTGTTCTGGCTTTCCACGATTGGCCTGACCGCGATTGCCTGGCTGAGCGCGCCGTTTGCCGGGCTGATGGCCTCGTTTTACACCCGCGATCAGGAGGTAAAAGACGTGGTTGTCATCCTGATTTGGCTCAACGCGGCGTTTATGCCGATCTGGGCTGCTTCCTGGGTTTTACCTTCAGGGTTTAAAGGCGCGCGCGATGCACGTTTCGCCATGTGGGTATCGATGCTGGGAATGTGGGGCTGTCGAGTGGTTGCTGGTTATACGCTGGGGATTGTACTTGGCTGGGGTGTTGTCGGGGTCTGGATGGGAATGTTCTTCGACTGGGCGGTACGTGCAGCGCTGTTTTACTGGCGTATGGTTAGCGGACGTTGGCTGTGGAAATACCCGCGCCCGGAACATCAAAAGCTGACAAAATCACCCGTTGCGTCTGAATAAACAACGAAATGAGGAATATTTCGACAAACGATCGCGACGGTGCATTCAGGCTTTGACAACGGCAGTGGGCGTCGCTAATATGCGCCCCGTTCACACGATTCCTCTGTAGTTCAGTCGGTAGAACGGCGGACTGTTAATCCGTATGTCACTGGTTCGAGTCCAGTCAGAGGAGCCAATTTCTTGTTTT
>NZ_CP070239.1:3250238-3250379 GCF_016906145.1 Citrobacter sp. MGH 55 | reverse complement strand
AAATTTGGTGGTCAGATTTGGGGTCAAGTTGGTTCGATGACGGAGTGACCCCCAAATGTCTCTTAACGACTCAAAAATCCGCAACTTAAAACCATCCGCAAAACCCTTCAAAGTTTCCGATTCTCACGGTCTGTATCTTCT
>NZ_CP070239.1:3249108-3249178 GCF_016906145.1 Citrobacter sp. MGH 55 | reverse complement strand
GCCGAGCATCTCGAAGCCCGCAAGGCCATGATGCAGTGGTGGTCGGATTATCTGGATACATGCCAGGAGG
>NZ_CP070239.1:3233534-3233730 GCF_016906145.1 Citrobacter sp. MGH 55 | reverse complement strand
AACCAATTAGTGAAAACACCATCAACAAGGCGCTGCGTAAGATGGGCTATGACACCACACAGGACATCTGCGGTCGTGGTTTCCGCACACTGGCATGTAGCGCCTTAATTGAGTCTGGTTTATGGTCAGAAGACGCAGTGGAGCTTCAAATGAGCCACAAGGAAAGCAACAGCGTTCACGCTGCTTATACCCATTA
>NZ_CP070239.1:3231194-3231636 GCF_016906145.1 Citrobacter sp. MGH 55 | reverse complement strand
TTAGTTAGCTCTCCAGCCATTGCTGGTTTTAACAAGATTCATTGCACCATCAGCAGGTTCATTCATCCCTTTGACGCTGGCGAACGCTTTTTTGTCAATCCAGCCCGGAACGTCAACCAGCTTCCATGTATAAGATACGCGAACAACCTTCTGACCGCCTTCACCCGGTTCTGTCCATTCCTTAATTTCGTCAACGGCACGACGACCAACACAGGCACCATCTGTTGTGCTCCGGACTTTAGCTTTTACTCCTTCATCTGTTATCCCTAATACGTTCGAATCATAGCCCTGTTCAAAAACCATCATTCCCTGCTCGACAAATCCATCGAGGATCACTGAATTGGTCCCTGTACCAGTCGAATCAAGCCGTGGCTTGGCAAGACGGATGGGGAAGCTGGTGTTATTGTTATCCAGCGAGAAACAGTATCTTGTCTGCCCGATT
>NZ_CP070239.1:3175701-3230834 GCF_016906145.1 Citrobacter sp. MGH 55 | reverse complement strand
GTTCGAGTCCAGTCAGAGGAGCCAAATTTAAAAAGCCCGCTTTTTAGCGGGCTTTTTGCTTTTCAGAACACCATCCCGGCGTCATTAAATGCGAGTTTGTCCGTGGCTGATGTTGACGGGCATCCCCGAACGGCGTTCGAGCGCTTCGCTGACACGGTTCGTATCCACACCCTCAGCGCTCATAAAGCTACGCATCACAGGTGTGATCGGCAGCGGGACTTTTCTGTCAGATTCATATTCCGCGCGGTTGCGGGACAGTGGTTCATGCACTTCTATCCAGCGACTACCGTCAGGTTCCGTCGTGGTTTTCACCGGCTGATCGATAATCTGCACGCGGGTGCCGACGGGCACGTTCTGGAAAAGATGTTCGATATCATCATTGCGTAAACGAATGCAGCCCTGGCTCACGCGCAGACCAATGCCGAAATTTGCGTTGGTGCCATGAATAGCGTACAGCTTGCCGATATAGATGGCGTACAGCCCCATCGGGTTATCCGGCCCCGCAGGAACGAAGGCGGGCAGGCTTTCTCCCCTGCTTGCGTATTCACGGCGGGTATTCGCCGTCGGCGTCCAGCTCGGCGCCTCCTGCTTACGTTCGACTCTCGTCACCCAGTTACGCGGCGTTTCTCGTCCTGCCTGGCCAATACCAATCGGGAAAATCTCAACCGTGTTGCTGCCGTTTGGATAGTAGTAAAGACGCATCTCCGCCACGTTCACAACAATGCCCTGACGAACGGTAGCAGGCAGAATGATTTGCTGCGGCACAACCAGCGTTGAACCCGACTTCGGAAGGAACACATCCACATCGGGATTCGCTTCCAGCATATTACTCAGCCCCTGCCCATACTGAGCGGCAAATGCTTCAAGCGGTTGCGTATTCTTGTCGGGAACGGTAATCGTCAGCGGATTTCCAACCAGACGACTTCCTTCAGGCGGCAGTGGATAGCTGACAGCCAGCGCGCTCTGGCTTGCAAGCAGCATAAATAATGAACAAAATAATTTTACACGAGGCAACATTTCCCTTTCCTCAGTCGCGGCAGATGTGGGCAAATTATAGCGTTTTTAAAGGCGATTAACCTCTTCTCTCACACTGACCAGCAAACTGCGCGGTTTACCGGCCAGGCAAGGTCACTTTATTACGCTTCTTTGCCATCCGGCAGCACGATATTGCTGGCCGCCAGTTCTCCCATGTTGCTGTACATCGCGCAGGCCGCTTCCACAATCGGCATCGCCAGTGCAGCACCGCTCCCCTCACCCAGGCGCATTCCCATGTTGAGATAAGGTTCGAGCTCCAGGTGCTCCAGCGCAATCCGTGCGCCCTTTTCGGCGGAGAAATGTGATGGGATCAGATACGGTTTGATCTCCGGCGCAATCTGACAGGCGGCCAGCGCAGCGGAATAGGACAGGAAGCCATCCAGCAACACCGGTAAACCGCAGGACGCGGCGCCCAGGATAACTCCCGCCATGCCCACCAGGTCAAATCCACCGACTTTCGCCAGCACATCCACCCCATCATGCGGATTGGGCTGGTTGACGGCAATCGCCCGGCGAACCACCTCCACTTTATTGCCTACACGGGAAAGCGGCAGGTTAGCGCCAATTCCCACCACCGCTTCAGCCTCACTGCCTGTCAGGACGCTAACAATCGCCGCAGCAGGCGTGGTATTCGCCATCCCCAACTCGCCAACGCCAAACAGCGTCACGCCGCGCTGCGCCTGTTCGCGTGTGTAGCGAATGACTTCCAGCAGTAGCTCTTCCGCCTGCGTACGGCTCATCGCAGGGCCAGTGGCGATGTTTCCACACCCACGTGCGACGCGCATGTTCACTACGCCGGGGATGAGTTCAGCATCAATCCCCACGTCGATCACATGAACCTTTGCACCGGCATGAGCGGCAAGCACACAAACGCCCGTCGTGCCGCGCGTCATATTTGCCGCCTGAATTGCGGTCACCACTTTAGGCGAAACGGCAACCCCTTCATCCCAGACACCGTGATCGGCGCACATCACCAGTATCACTTTTTCACCGACACGCGGTACACCGTGTAGACCTGGCATACCGGCCAGCTGTACCGCCAGCGCCTCCAGCCGACCCAGGCTACCGGGCGGTTTAAGCAGGCCATCAATATGCTGTTGCGCGCGTGTCATCGCGCCACGGTCTGGCGGCGGAATTTCGCGGAGTAAAGAGGTTAACGTTTGCATATGCGTTCTCATTGTGTTGGCTGACTCACAGCAGAGCCAGCAGGAATATCAACTCGCCAAGTTCTATTGCCGCACCCAGCGTATCGCCGGTTTGCCCACCCAACGTCCGTTTTAACAGTTGTCCCAGCAGGAAGACAGACACCATCGTCACGACCAGTGCCGCCACCCCCTGCATTCCAGGCAACAGAACCGCCGCCAGAATCGCGGCCAGACCAAGGGTAAAACAGGTTTGCGTCCCGGTGACATGACCGATAAACACGTTGCCTAATCCCTCTTCACGGGCGTAGCGGTGGCGATACATCAACAACACGGCTGTCCCACGCCCAACGGCACAGGCGGCTGCCAGCGCGGCCAGCACAGGAGTGCCGCGTAGCGACAGTTCACTGATCACCAGCACTTTCGCCAGCAAGACAAAAATGAGCGCCAGACCGCCGTGCGTTCCCAGTCGGCTGTCGCGCATAATCTCCAGCATACGTTCGCGGCTGCGGGCGGAGAAAACGCCATCGCAGGTATCAGCCAGACCGTCGAGGTGAAAGCCCCCGGTCATCAGCGCCAGCGCTAACACGGTAAAGAGCGCCGCCAGTGGTGCGCCGCACCAGGGCTGAAAGAGCATAAACACCAGCCCACTCAACGCGCCGAGTAGCAGACCGATGAGCGGGAAAGTCACAATACCGCGAGAATACTGATCGAATTCCAGTCCCTGCGACCAGCGACCCGGAACGGGCAAACGCGTAATAAAAGAGAGCATTGCCCAGAACAACTTACTCATTTAATTTTGACTCCAATACCAGATACCACCAGCCAGACCTCATCCGCCGCTGCCGCCAGACGCTGATTCACACGCCCGGCGATATCCCGAAAGTGCCGCGCCAGACGGTTTTCCGGCACGATCCCCATCCCGACTTCGTTGGTCACTAACACCACCCTGGCCGGACATCGCTGACAGGCCGCGATCAGCGTCTGGATCTCCGCCTCAATCGCCGTTTCCAGCGCGGCGTAATCCCAGCTATCGGGGTCACTGTCGCCGCCCAAAGCAAACAGCAGGTTAGTGACCATGGTGGTGATGCACTCCAGTAGAATGGCTTCATCCGGCGCGTTATCCGCAGTGATCAGCCCATCAAGATGCTGCCAGCGCTCGGCGGTACGCCAGTGCGCTGGACGTCCATCACGATGATGCTGAATGCGCGCTGCCATCTCGTCATCAAAAATCTGCGATGTCGCGATGTACAGCACCTGCGGGAAATCAGCGATCAGGGCTTCGGCATGACGACTCTTACCGCTGCGGGCGCCGCCAGTGACCAGAATCATCATACTGACTCCCGATGTTGCTGCATGATGGTATAAATTTTCTCAATATCGATGTGTTGCCGCATCGCATCCGCCAGCAGATCAAACTGCTGCGATTTATATTGCGCGTATTGGAAGGTGGGATCCAGGGGAGCCAGCTCCTTACGCACGCGCAGGCCATTGACCAGCGCTCGCGTAAAATCATCACTGTCGAACAAGCCATGCAGATAAGTCCCAAACGCCCGTCCGTCGGCGGAGACGGCGCCATCCGCAACGTTTTCGCCGTGCTTCTGCAGTTGCATCACTGACTGGCAATCGCCGTTCAGCGTCGTTTCGCCCATGTGAATTTCATAGCCGCGTACCGGCAACCCGGACGCCGCAGACAACCAGTCCGGCAGTGTCGACGACATCGTCGCCGTTACCTGGGTTGTGGTTTTCCGCTGGGCAAAATGCGTTACCGTATCGAGCAACCCCAGACCCGGTAGCGTTCCCAGCCCTGACTCGACCTCATCGATAATGGTCTCGCCCAACATCTGGTAGCCACCACAGATCCCGACAATGGGGATATTTTGTTGGTGCGCCTGCAACACCGCGTGGGCCATGCCGCTTTCACGTAGCCACACCAAATCGCCGAGCGTATTTTTACTGCCCGGCAGGATCACCAGGTCAACGTCCGCCAGTTCTTGCGGATGACGCACATAGCGCACGCGCACATCGGGCTGCGCGGCCAGCGCGTTAAAATCGGTGAAATTGGAGATATGCGGGATCTGCACCACGGCAATGTTGATGTCGCGTTGTTCCGTGCGCAGGTATTTCCCTTTTTGCAGCGCCACGCCATCTTCATCTTCGAGATCGACATCCAGCCACGGCATCACGCCCAGCACGGGAACGCCGGTCAGGCTTTCAATCTGCTCAATACCGGGATTAAGCAACGCCACATCACCACGAAACTTATTGATGATCACCCCTTTCACCCGCGCACGCTCATGTTCATGCAGCAGCGCCAGCGTACCGTAGATGGAGGCAAACACCCCGCCGCGATCGATATCGGCGACCAGGATCACCGGGCATTGCGCCATCTCGGCCATCCCCATATTGACGATGTCGCGGTCACGCAGGTTGATCTCCGCCGGACTACCCGCCCCTTCCAGCACCAGTACATCAAACTCCTGCGCCAGACTGGTGTAAACGGAAAGGATCTGCTCGCGTAGACGCGGCTTGTATTCGTGATAGCTGACCGCATCCATATTGGTCGCCACCTGTCCCATCAGCACCACCTGCGCCTTGCGATCGCTGGTCGGTTTCAACAGCACCGGATTCATGCGGACATCCGGCACAATGCCCGCCGCTTCGGCCTGGAAAATCTGCGCGCGGCCCATCTCTTTCCCCTCCGGCGTGATACCGGAGTTGAGCGCCATATTCTGCGACTTAAACGGTGCGGTCCGCCGACCATCCTGATAAAAAATGCGGCACAGTCCCGCCACCAGAACACTCTTGCCGACGTCAGACGCCGTTCCCTGCAACATAATGGCCTGCGTCATGACGCCTCCTTGATTGCGCGTTGTCGCATACAACGGAAAAATTCATCTTCGGTTTTGCACAGCGGCATACCTAGCTCTGCGTGCAGTTTCACCAGCCAGGGTTGCGTTAACCCGGCCTCTTCAATCAGTTCTGTACGGGCAAAAACCTCACCCGGCTCACCGTGCGCCAGCACTTCGCCATGACGTAAAACGTAGACGGCATTGCTGACTTCATAAATCAGATCAATATCATGGCTGGAGATCACCACGTGATTTCCCTGCGCCACAATCCGTTTGATGATGTCGATCATCTGGCTACGTCCTGAAGGATCCAGCCCCGCCGTGGGTTCATCCAGTAACAGGTATTTTGCCCGTAGCACCAGCGCACCGGCGATGGCCACCCGCTTCTTTTGTCCGTGGCTTAAGCACTGAATCGGCTGCTGGCGAAAATGTTGCGCATCTACCAGCGTCAACGCCTCGTCGACTCGTCGGGCAATTTCTCCCTCCTCCACGCCAAGATTGCGCAGGCTGAAGGCGATATCGCTGTCGATATCGGTGTAGAAAATTTGCTGATCGGGATCCTGAAACACCGTCGCGACCTGCTGACGCAGCGCCAGCAGGCCACGCTTACTGTAGTCCAGCGGTTTTCCCTGCCACAATACCGCGCCCTGTTGCGGTCGCAGTAATCCGCTCAGATTCATAAATAGGGTGGATTTCCCACAGCCGTTGGCTCCCACCAGTCCGGTGACGGCATGCTGTGAAAAATCCAGCGTCAGCCCTTTAAGTACCTGCGCATCCTGATAACGAAACCAGAGTTCGGTGGTGGCAAGCATGCTTTTCCTTATAGGTGAAAATCGCCCTGATACAATTTGATATCTAACGTCGCCGCCATTTGCTGATAGCGAATCAGCACCCGGGTAAACAAAACGCCCACCAGCATCGCCAGCGAGCGATAGCCAATCGGCAGACTACGATAGCCAAAACGCAGCGTCTGCGCGCGATGAATCGCCATCGCTTCATCTAACAGAATAAAAATAAAGCGCCAGGTCAGCAGAATCTGCTCCGTCAGCAGACGCGGTATCCGCGCCCGTTTGAGCAGTATAATCAGCTGCGGAAACGGCAGGTTAAGCACCAGCCAGAACGTGGCGGCCAGCGCGGCCAGACTCCGCCAGAACGTCTCGTTCGCGGTGTGCAGCCCAGACGCCGTGACCCCCAGCCAGTAACTGCCAAGCGGAAAACTGACCAACAGCGTTTGTGGGTCGCGGCTGACGCTGAACAGAATCGTCACCACCCCCACCACCAGAAAACCAAACGGCAGCGCCATCCAGCGACACCAACGGCGCAGGGAGATGCGCAGCAGCCAGCAGGTCAGCCCGGCAATCAGCGCCAGCTCGATACCCTGCCCCCAGGCGGGCAGGGTAAACGCCAGAGTCATCAGCAGCAGCCAGAACAGGAACTTACGCTCTGGTGCGACGTGAAACCAGCGGCTCTGATAGCTCAGTCGATCAAGCCCGGTCATCACGGCGTTGTCTGCCTTTGGTGTAGCCCAGAATATAGAAAATCACCGCCGCGCCGAGCGAGCCTTGCAACGTAAACAACAGGCTTTCAATTTCCCCGCTCGCCGGTTCATACAGCGGCTGGAACCACGGCTCATAATGCGGAGCAACCACCTGAATCTGGCTTTCCGCTTCACCGTCCGAGCCACCGTATTCACCACCGTGATTGATAAAGAACGGCAACACGACCAAAGCAATCACCATGGCCAACAATATCAGCGTCTTTTTCATGTTAATGTCCTTGCGCGGTTATCAGTTGCCGTTTCGTCAGCTGGTCGTAGATCATCACGGTCAGCAAGCCTTCGGCGATAGCAATCGGGATCTGCGTCAGGCAGAAAATCCCCATAAACTTGACGACAGACCCTGGCGCACCCGCTTCGGGATCCGGGAAGGCCACGCCAAGCTGTACAGATGTCACAAAGTAAGTCACCAGATCCGCCAGCATGGCGCAGAGGAAGACGCCAACATCACGACGGATCCCGGCGCGACAGGCCATCTTCCACACCATATAGCCGACAACCGGGCCAATTACCGCCATCGACATGCCGTTAGCGCCCAGGGTGGTCAAGCCACCGTGCGCCAGCAGCAGCGCCTGGAACAGCAGTACGATAGCGCCGAGAACCGCCACCACGCCCGGACCAAACAGGATCACCGCCAGCCCGACGCCTGTCGGATGTGAGCAGCTACCGGTAACCGACGGGATCTTCAGTGCCGACAGCACAAAAATAAACGCCCCGCACAGCGCCAGTAGCACTTTCTGATGGCTGTCATCCATCACGATATGTCGCAGGCGCACCAGTCCGTACCACAGGCACGGTAAAAACAGCAACCACCAGGCCAGCGCCCACATCGGCGGTAAAAATCCCTCCATGATGTGCATGGCGAACGCCTGCTCCGGCACAATCATCAGCAATAGCGCCGCAGCCAGACCACTGAATGACAGCTGTTTCAGCTGTTGTTCGAGTTTCATTCTGCATACTCCCACTGTTTGTTGACCAGGATGGTCGAGAAATAAGGCAACGGCTGATCGTCGCTGACCTCGTTGAGATGCCGCCAGCACTGCTCTCCAGGGAGCGTGGCCTCGGACATCATCAGTGCACAATCCAGTAATCCGGCCTGATCCAGCAGCGCTTTAATCCGCGCAAAGCGACCATAAACCTTCATCAGTACCAGACTGTCGTGTTGACGTAGCGCCTGGGCGATCTCCGCTTCCGGTGCGGTACAGGAGATCACCGCCAGCGACTGCTGTTCCATCGCCAGCGGCGTTTTGGTTCGGGCGGCAATGGCGGCAAACGACGTCACACCAGGCACGATCTCCAGCCAGTCAGGACACCCGATGCGCTGTAGTAAAAAGACCCAGGTGCTGAACAACATGGCGTCACCCAGGGTGATAAATCCCACCTGTTTGCCTGCCTCCACTTCCTTAACCAACGCCGCGGCCACTTCATCCCAGACCGCCTCTTTTTCCGCGCTGTCTGCGCTCATGGGGAAATGGCAGCAACGAATTTCTGTGTTCGTGCCGATGTACTCCCGCACGATGGAAAGCGCGAGGCTGTCGCCACCCTTACGTCCCGCCGGGGCATAGAGAATATCCAGTGAGCCCAGAATACGTGAGGCGCGAACGGTAATCAGATCGGCTGCTCCCGGGCCAGTGCTCAGGGCGTACAGTTTGCCGCTCATGCCGCTTCCTCCATCGCCACGCTCAGCGCTTGTTGCAAATGCGCGACGAACATCGCCCGCACCGCCGGATTTTCGCCAAGACCGCTCAGCCACGGCGTTGCCGTGATCCCCGCCGCCGTAAACAGCGTTTTCCACGAATCATCGTCGTCCGAAGCCATATCATTGATGGCGTGATCCCCTGCCACCAGCATCAGCGGCATCAGATGGAC
Organism: Citrobacter sp. MGH 55; assembly: GCF_016906145.1. NCBI lineage: Bacteria > Pseudomonadati > Pseudomonadota > Gammaproteobacteria > Enterobacterales > Enterobacteriaceae > Citrobacter > Citrobacter sp. MGH 55. The sequence continues at coordinate 3,222,381 of NZ_CP070239.1, read as the reverse complement.
GGCTTTGACCCCCTCTTTGCTCAGGCTCTCAATCAGAATATCGACTTCCGGATAGCTCTCCACCGCGCCGACGCGCGCCGGGAAGCCCTGCGCCATCATCATGTGGTCGAGGCAGGCATAAGCGGCAAACGCGTGATGGCTGGCGCCGTGGCCCATGAATACCACTTTCTCATTGGCGGCGGGGACAGGCATCTGCTGTTTCAGGGCGAGCATTAACTGCGCGTAATCGTCATGGCTGCTCAACAGCGGCACGCCCAGCGTCAGGCGGGCAAACAGCGGACGCAGAGTCTGCACTTCACGGACAATTTTTTCATATTCGTCGCCGTTAATGATGTGCAGCGACTGAATCGCCACATCCTGATATCCCTGATCAGCAAGCTTTTGCAGCGCCTGCAGCGGGGTATCTATCTCAATACCATCACGCTGTTTGAGCTTGCGAATAATCATTCCAGAGGTAAAGGCACGGAACAGGGTGCGGTCAGGACAGCTGGCGGCCAGATCGCGCTCGCAGGCCACAATGTTCTTCTCGCAGGTATCGTGATAGCTGGTGCCAAAGCTAACCACCAGAAGCGCTTTTTTCATTTTCTGATTCCTTAAGCAGCGGCCAGCCAGCGCGCCAAACGTTGCGCAAATGCGGCCTGACTTTCCAGTAACTCATCTCCCGTCACCAGCGGCGCCGGGCGGGTAATCACGATGCAGGGAATACCTGCATCCAGACAGGGTTGAACCTTTTCCTGATAACCGCCCTCTGCGCCAGAAGCCTTGGTTATCACGACGTCAGCCTGACACTGACGATAAAACGCAGCGTTAAATTCAGCGCTGAACGGCCCGCACAGCGCGAACGTCTCGCCTACGCCAAAGCCCAGATCGGCGCACTGTTGAATCACCTCGGGGACGGGCAACACGCGGGCGAGCAGCGTTTTTTCCGGCAACCCCGCGCGCCACAGCGCCAGATCTTTACTTCCGGTGGTCAGCAGTACGCGCTCGCCAAAACGTCGTGCAACGTCACACGCCTCGGCAATGCTCTGTACAGTGAAGAGCAGCGGATGCGTCAGTTCACTAAGCTGTTCCGGGCGCTGGTAGCGGCTCAGCAGCACGCCAGCCCGCTCGCAGGCGCACAGAATATTGCGGCTCACCACTTCGGCATACGGGTGCGAAGCATCGATCACCCATCGCGTTCCGTTCTCCTTCAGCCAGTTCACCATTTCATCCTGCTCGAGCCGACCACAGCGCACCTGCCCCTTGATATCGCCAGCCAGTTGTTTCCCGGTCGGCGTCGCCACCGACAGGGTGTAAGCCACATTGGCGGCATCCAGTTGCTGGCACAGCGCACGGGCATCGCTGGTGCCGCCCATGACCAGAACCTCACCAAAACTCACAGCACGTAACCTCGTGGCGTGATCATCAGACCGTCCTGCACATAAGTCGCTTTGTTACCGACGATCACCAGACTGGTCATATCCACCGGTTCAAAATCCATCTCGCCCAGCGTAGTCAGCCATTTTTCCTGCTTTTTACGCCCGGCAGATTTCACCACTCCCACCGGCGTTTGCCCGCTCTTACTGGCGGAAAGCAGTTCAAATGCGCGCGCCAGATGTCCCTCACGGCCCCGGCTGCGCGGGTTGTAGAAGCAGATGACGAAGTCCGCTTCTCCGGCGGCGATAATACGTTTTTCGATAACCGGCCACGGCGTAAGTAAATCGCTTAAACTGATGTGACAAAAATCGTGCATCAGCGGTGCGCCGAGCAGCGACGCCGCCGCGATACTGGCAGTCATCCCCGGGATCAGGCGCACTTCAACGTCCAGTTTCTGTTTGCTGACCAGCTCCAGCACCAGCCCCGCCATACCGTAAATACCGGCGTCACCGCTGCTGATCAGCGCCACGTTGTGTCCGGCCTGCGCCAGTTCAATCGCCGCATGGCAGCGCTCGATCTCTTTGCACATGCCGGTTTTGATCACCTGCTTGTCACCGGTAAACGCTTTGACGAGGTGAGTGTAGGTTTTGTAACCCACAATAATTTCTGCCGCCTGCAGGGCCTCAACGGCTTCCATGGTCATCATGGCCTGTGAGCCGGGGCCGATTCCGATTACGGTTAACATCAGTGTGAAACTCCCAAAGTGATAGTGACGCCCTGCTCACGCAAGGTTTCGCCGGTCAATTGCCCATGACTCAGCAGCCATGCTGCCGGACCCGAGACGCTTCCGACGCCGACCGTCTGGCGAACAAACGGCGAAGCCGGAAAGTGATGTTCATGCTCACGCAGCGCGTCAGCGGTAAAGGTTTCAAACGGCACACGCCAACAGGAGGCAAGCTGGATCAGCCCCTCTTCGTCTTTCTTGAGCGACACGCTGCCGATGGCTTTCAGCGCCAGCGGATCAAAGCGCTGCGCTTCAAGCTGACGCGCCAGCAGCGCAGCCAGTAGTGGGAACGGCGTATCGCGACGACAGCCAATGCCAGCGACCACCCGTTGTGGCACCAGTTTCCAGTGTTGAACCGGAATATCCGGCAATTCGTTACGTAACGTGACGCACACCAGCGCATCCAGTTCAGGCAATTGCTGGAGATCGGTAACGGTAATGAACCCACGGCGATCGCAGTGGCGGACGTCTTCATCCAGTTCTTCATCCCACCACAGTCCCACGCGCTGGTTGCTCACCAGCATCTGATTCACCGCTTTTACTGCGGTGCGAAAGTCGGTCATACGGGCGTTGAGCTGAAACGCGAGGGTGTCCAGTGCCGCCATCTCATTGACATCGGTGGCAGTGGTAATCACCGGATCGGCGCCCAGCATGCCGGCGAGATAACGGGTCAGCGCGTTCGCGCCGCCCGCATGGCCGGAAAGCAGGCTGATCACATGCTGGCCGCGCTCGTCGATCACCACCACCGCCGGATCGCTGAACTTGTCATTCACCAGCGGGGCCAGCACGCGCACCGCGATACCGGTCGCCCCGATAAAAATCAGCGCGGAATAGTTCGAAAACGCGTCGCGCGCGGCGTGGGCGAACCCGCCGTCGAACGGTAAGAAACCGTCCTCCAGCAATTTTTCACTGGTAAAACAGGTCAGCGGTAACATCGCTGCCAGCCGTTTAGCCAGCATTACACCTCCGGGCGTCAGGCAAAACAGCGCGATTGATTCAGGCTTTACGGTATTCATGGCTAAAGTCCGCGGCATAGAGTCTGGAGTAGTGATACTCATCTCCGAGGAAATTCCCGACCAGGATGAGCGCCGTTTTGCGGATCCCGGCGTCGCGCACTTTATCGGCGATATCCGCCAGCGTGCCACGCACGGTTTGACTTTCCGGCCAGGTCGCTTTGTAGATCACGGCCACCGGTGTGGTCGCCGGGTAACCGCCCTCAATCAACCGTTCCGCAACCCGGTTGATACGCTGGACGGAGAGATAAATCGCCATTGAGGTCTGGTGGCTGGCGAACGATTCCAGTTGTTCACGTTCTGGCACCGGCGTGCGGCCTTCGAGTCGCGTAATAATCAGGCTTTGCGAGACTTCCGGCACGGTGTACTCAACCCCCAGCTCCGCCGCCGCGCCGAGGAAAGCGCTGACCCCCGGCACCACCTGCCAGGGGATACCACGTTTGGTCAGTTCTTCCCCCTGTTCGCGCACCGAGCCATACAGCGACACGTCGCCGGTTTGCAGGCGCACTACCGTTTTTCCGGCCTTCACCCCCTCTTCCATCAGGGTGAGGATTTGCTCAAGGTGCAGTTCCGCACTGTCGTGGCACTCCGCGCCCTCCGGGCAATACTCCAGCAACTCAGTGTTAATCAGCGATCCGGCATAAATCACCACCTGCGCCTGTTGCAACAGCCGGTAACCCTTAAGCGTAATCAGCTCCCGGTCACCCGGACCTGCGCCGACAAACCACACACAACGGGGATCAAATGTCTCAGACATGGCGTTCTTCCTTCTGGCAGGCGATGACAAAAACGGGATTGTTCGGTTTGAAATAGTGACCCGCGCCCAGCGTGGTCAGCGACGAAATCTGCATTTGCAGGCAGTCCACGTCCTGCACACCGCGCTGTTGCAGATGTGCCAGTGCGGTGTTGAGGTTTTCCTGTAGGATGAAGGTCATCACCAGGCGTCCACCAACGTGCAACTGGCGCATAGACCAGTCGATCAGTTCTGTAAGATGTCCCCCACTGCCACCCATAAAGACGGCATCGGCTTTCTCGGTCATCATCATTGGCGCTTCACCAGGCAGAATATCGATATTCGCGCAGGCGAAATGCTGCCGGTTTTCGTCGAGTAAACGCAGCGCCGCCGGATTGCGCTCAATAGCCGTAATGTGTAGCGACGGAAACTGTAGCGCGGCTTCGATGGACACACTGCCGGTTCCGGCCCCGATATCAATCAGGTGACTGGCCCGGTGCAGTTCAAGTTTTGCGAGAGCGAGCGCACGTACCGCTTCTTTGGTCATCGGCACCTTCTCACCACGCAGGAAAAGCTCATCTTTCATCAAGGATCACCACTGCATTCATCTCATATTCGGCATGGACCTCGCTGACGCGCAGCCAGTGGATCCGTTCGTTTTCCATCGCCAGGTTTTCGCCAATCACCATCCAGCGATCGCCCTTTCCTCGTGCAACCAGTTGTGCAGCAATGTCACGCGGCCCGCACTGACCGTCAGTGACCATTGCCACCTTGTTATGCTGCGCCAGCGTATCGAAACAGACGCTGCGCCCGTGGCTACTGGTGAGCCACATGTCATTCATGTCGATTCCCGACTGCGCGCACAGATACTGCACCGCACTGATACCTGGAATGATGCGTACCTGCGCAACGCCAAAATGCGCCACCATCCGCGTACCGATGCCGTAAAACAGCGGATCGCCGGAAGCCAGAACCACCACCCGCTTATCCTGATGCGCCGCAATCCATGCCAGCAGTTCGGGAATGTTGGCGCCCAGCGCAAACTGCTCGCCGCGAAAGTCCGGGAACTGCTGCAAATGGCGCTTACCGCCGACCAGCACATCGGCCTCATCAACCGCCGCGCGCGCCGCCGGCGTCATCAGGTGCAGACCGGCTGGCCCCATCCCCACGACCGTCAGCATTGCATCTCCCGGGCGATAGCGTCGACGGGGCGGTTGCTACCCAGAACCTGGTTATCAAACGAAAACATGATCGCGTCGCAGGTCGGCGGGGTTTTGGTAAAGCGCAGCATCTGCATCACGCGCTGACAGATGCGTTCAGCAAGATGGTTGTAGAGGTGCTGAAAGCCGAACGCGTCGATGTGCTCCATTGCCGCTTCAGTGGTGTCGCAATCGCTTACCAGCGTCAGCAACTCCCGCGGCGCGCCGAGCAGCGCCAGATGCGCCACCAGCGTTTCCATTCGCGCATCGGCTATGTGGCTGTGGGTATGGAAGATCCCGGCAGCAATTTTGATCAATTTCCCAGGATGACCGACGAGCACGACCTGGCGAAATCCCAGCCGCACCGCCTCTTCAATCATGTAGCCGACAAAGTTGCTCATGGTGACCACCACGTTGGTATCGATGCCCATCTGTTCGCGGACGAAACGCTCACCATGATTACCCGGCACCAGAACTACCCGCTCCAGTCCGGCGGCACGTTTGATTTCCAGCTCCAGCGATAACGACCGCTTCCAGCTCTCTTCGGACATGGGGGTCACAATACCGGTGGTGCCAATAATGGAAATTCCGCCAAGAATACCGAGACGCGAGTTGTAGGTTTTTTGCGCTCGTTCTTCGCCTTCCGGGGCAAATATTTCGATTTCCGCCCCGCGTACCGGGCCTATCGCCTCACGCACGGCGGACTCAATGGTGTGACGCGGGGTGCGATTAATTGCCGCGCTGCCGACAGGCAGACCAATCCCCTTGCGGGTGACGGTGCCGACGCCTTCGCCCCCGGACAGGACAATTTCACCGCTGTCATTCAGCGTGACGCGGGCGAAAATCAACATCCCGTGGGTGGCGTCGACATCATCGCCACCATCTTTACGGATCGCGGCAATGGCCTGCTGTCCTTCAATGTGTGGAGATTCCACGTTCAGACACAGAGTGACGCCGGAAGGTGTGACAATCGATACCTGATGGATCAGATGCTGACGCAACACCATCAGCGCGGCGACTTTTGCCGCCGCCGTGGCGCACGATCCAGTGGTATAACCTTTGCGCAGCGCTTTGCCGTTATGCCAGACGGGCGCGTCGAAAGACTGATCGCTCATCGCGCCCCCTGCATGTAATACAGCATGGCGTTCACGATCGCCGCCGCAACGTTACTGCCGCCTTTGCGTCCGAGGGCGGCAATGGCGGGCAACTGGCTGTGCGTCAGCGCCTCTTTGGATTCCGCCGCGCCGACAAATCCCACCGGCACGCCCACCACGCCGCTTACCGCTACATCTTTTTCCAACAGGCGAAACAGCGCAGTGGGCGCGTTGCCAAAGACAAACACTTTTTCGCCTTCTTCCGTCACGGCAATGTCGACAGCCGCCATTGAGCGAGTGATACCCTGCGCTTTCGCTTGCGCTACCACGCGCGGATCGCTGATATAGCAGCGACACTCGCCCCCCGTCTTCGCCAGCAGGGTTTTATTGATCCCCGAAAGCGCCATGGTGGTGTCGGTATAGATAACCGTCGGGCGGCTCAGCGCCGCACAAAGTTGTTCCAGCGCATCATCCGAAAACCAGAGAATATCCAGCCAGTCGAAGTCAGCGGTGGTATGAATCACCCGTTTGATGATGGCTTCATGTAGCGGACTGGCAAACTGGTACTCCGGGCGCGTTTCATGAATGATCTCGCCAATGATGTCAAAACTTTTGGCTTCAATCGCCTGGGGTTGCTGGATGTATTGCATTGTCATTTATCCTCAGGCCACACCCACTACCAGCCAGCGCGTCACAAGGAACAGCACCAGAGCCAGCGTTGAGGCAACCCACATCAGTCGAATCGTTTGGGAAATGTCATCTATGGAAATAGTGCGCTGCGCGTCGCCGATCCACGGTTTTTCAACGCGCTCGCCAAAGTAATCATTCGGGCCGCCCAGTCGAATGCCCAACGCACCGGCAACGGAAGCCTCCGCCCAGGCACAGTTCGGGCTGCTGTGGTTATAGCGATCCCGCCAGCCCACACAGAGCGCCCGGGCGCCGTCACGACGGCACAACACCGCTGCCGCGCTCAGCAGCAGCCAGCTCAGCCGTGCAGGAATGTAGTTCGCGACGTCGTCCAGGCGAGCACTGACCATGCCAATCGCCCGGTATTTTTCGTGTTTATAACCCACCATGGAATCCAGGGTGTTCACCGCTTTGTAGGCCATCGCCATCGGCGCGCCGCCAATTAAGAGGAAGAACAGCGGCGCGATAATGCCGTCAACCGTATTCTCCGCCACGGTTTCCACGACCGCCCGGTTGATCTGTTCTGGCTGAAGTTGCGATGTGTCGCGCCCCACAATCCACGAGAGCTTTTCGCGGCTTTGTGCAAGGTTACCTTCGCGCAGCGGGCGCTCAACCTCTTGCGCCGCCGTTGCCAGACAGCGCCCCGCCAGCACGGTGAAAATCATCCAGACTTCAACGACCCAACCGAGCCATGGATGAATCCACGCCGCCAGGTGTAACACGCCCCAGGCAACCGCCCACGTCAAGCCGACAACCACCAGCCACATCACCCCACCACCCATGCGTAACGCCCGGTCGCTGTGGCAGTAGCGGCGAATAATCCGCTGCACGGCAGTGATCAGATTGCCTATCCAGCGCACCGGATGCGGCCAGTATGGTGGGTCGCCAATCACGACATCGAGAAGCCAGGCCACACACCATGCCAGTAGCGTCATAACGCCTCCCGCGCGGCATTCAGCCAGTGATTAAGCATTAATGGACGCTGAGCAAAGTGAACGTGCAGGTAGCTGGCGAAGGTGTTGCCCGTTCGCCAGCCACCGGACCACGCCTGCACCGTCTGACCGTCACGGACTTTACGGCAAGCCAGCACAGCGGGGGTTTCAGGGGAAAAATCGGAGTAATGGAATTCATGACCGCGCAGCACATCGCCTTCCGCGGCCAGCAGCATGGGCTGCAAAGCCTGCGCTTCACAATAGCCAAAGCGGGTTAGCCGTTTACCCATTTTGCTGCGACCGGGAAGGATATCGGCCATGCGATGCTCAACCCCGTCGGCATCTTCCAGCAGGCTGCCGAGGTACATTAATCCGCCGCATTCGGCATAAATGGCGACACCGCGCTGATGCGCCTCGCGCAGGCTTGTCAGCATAGTAGTATTGGCCGCCAGCGCGGACGCGTGCAGTTCCGGATAACCGCCGCCCAGCCAGACCATTTGACAATCGGGTAATTCGCGATCGTGGAGCGGGCTGAAGCGCACAATGTTGACGCCGGTACGCGCCAGCAGCGCCACGTTATCGGGATAATAAAAATTAAAGGCCTCATCATCAGCCATCGCCAGCGTCAGTCCTTCTCCGGCGTTGGGCGCAGGACGTTCAGGCCATTCGCCTGGCGGCAATGCCTGAAGGTGGCTTAACGCCAGCAACCGATCGATATCCAGTGTACTTTCCAGCCGGGCGGCGAAATCCTGCCACGATTGTTGATTGACGACGGACTCACGCGCGGTCACCAATCCCAGATGCCGTTCGGGTAGCGCGACGCCGTCAACGCGCGGGACGTAACCCAGCACCGGCACAGCGCAGTAGTGCTCGATAGCGGTTTTCAGCAACTGGAAATGGGACTCACTGTTGACGCGGTTAACGATGACGCCGGCAATGTTCAGCGTCGGGTCGAAATGCTGGAAGCCCATCACCGTGGCGGCAATGGAAGTAGAAACGGCTTTCCCGTCAACCAGCAGAATGACCGGACAGCCCAACTGCTTGGCCATCGCGGCGGTACTGCAATAATCAGGATCTGTACCGTAACCGTCGTACAGCCCCATCACCCCTTCGATCACTGCAATATCTGCATCCTGCATCTGTTCGCGGAACAGCGCATTAAGCACCGGCTCGGGGAGCATAAAACTGTCGAGGTTGCGGGAGGCGGTACCGCTGATGGCCGTATGCCAGGCGGTGTCAAGGTAATCAGGGCCGACTTTGCAGGGCTGGACGCGTAAACCACGTTGTTTCATCACGTTTAGCAAGCCCAGCGTCACTGTGGTTTTACCACAGCCGCTACCGGTACCTGCCAGAACAAACGCGTACTGCTTTGCCGCCATGACCCTGATCCTGTTCAGGGTGGTAGGGATGTACTGACACCCAGTCTTCCGACTGTACGCATCTGAGCAACCCACTTCCCACCGAAGTTGTTGGTAGTATCCGACAGGCTGGTCTTCTGGCTTAGCGTCGTCCTCGCCCGTCCTTCCCAATCTTGCGATCAGTGGTCTTCACGGGGTTGTCAGCATCACAGCAGCGGGGGCTGCGGGGGATTTTCACCCCCTTCCCAGACACAAATGTGTCAAACCTGTCGGCTTAAATGATGAACAGAATGAATTCTCCTCATCACAACAATACTTTTCGTTACTTATTCGTTACGCATTTTTTATCAACAAAAAACGCCGCAATAATACAATTCTGAATGAAATGTCATGCAAGAGAATAATGAAACCTCTTAACAATGACACTGTATCTCATCACAGAAATAAAAACTGGTGAAGTTTATTCCGCAAAGAGCGATATTTTATTGCGCTATGACAATTTATTGCTGTACTAAAAACACTTAACCATTATAAATGACCGGATTACGCGGGAATATCAAAAATCGGCAATAGCAAAATATTGCTATTTATGCCGATTCTGCAGGCAAGTTTTCATTTATTTTTTGCCGATAGGCCTGCGGCGTAACCTGATAAGTCTGACGGAACACTTTGCAAAAATAGCTGGTTTGCGAAAAACCTAAATTGCGGGCAATACTGGCAATGCTCCAGTCACTGTGACAAAGCAGCTCTCTGGCACTGGCCATGCGCTGTTGATTGACCCACGCGTTAAAACCAATGCCCTGATATTTTTTGAACAGTTTGCTGAAGTAGTATGGACTCAGATATACGTGCGAGGCCACATCTTCAAGGCGAAGATCGTCTGACAAGTGGGCATCAATATAGCGTAACGCCTTTTTCATTTTGCTGTCATGAGGGCTGGCGGCGCGGGTCGGGCGTGAAGGCTCAGCAGGTTGCGTGCTGTCTTTGATCACCACAAAATTGAGTTGCTTCTTGAGGCAGTTTTCAACAATGAGTTTGAGCAGATCCGCCGAGGCCATCACGCGAGAATAGTCCATTTCCGGGACATTACTGAACTCATTGAGCAGTTCAGGATCGGCCTGCCAGCGATCGTCAACCTTCATGATATCGAGCAGATCGGCACCATCATCGTTACGTAAACGCACCTGGCCGCACAGAACGAATCCAACAAGATGGCCTGCGATCACGAGAGGAATAGAGAAATCGGTAAGCCCGGCATGGCAGCGATAGATACAGGGTTGATCCGATTTTGACGCTTCCAGTCCCCCACAGCGATCGCTCATACGACACCGGGTACTGTGTTGCGGATGCTGACGCATCAGTTGGCAAAAAGGTGTGAAATTAAACAGCTCAGAAATCTCATCACCGTGAATATTGACAACCACAACAGCCAGGCTGGTCGCTTGCGCAAAATCCTGTGCGATTTTATTAATGAGTTCTGAGTTCAGGGTGCTCGCAGAAATCATGATAAAATCCCTCAGTTAATCCATTGTTATAATGAAAACATAAATTTTACATTTACTTCTTATCATCCCCATCCTTGTATGTAAATGACAGAAAGCACAAGGGACAATAACAAAAGTCTCCCTGGGTGGGGAGACTTTTTAGTCAGTTCGTGAAAGCAGATCACGAAAAAGAAATTAAAGACGTGATATTAGCCACGCCAGCCAAAATTACGCGTCCGTCTCTTCGATTTTACACGTATTACAGGGCAAATTTTTACCGATAAGGTACTTATAGATAGCCGCGCCCGCACATGCACCAATCAATGGCGCAATAATCGGCACAATAAAGTACGGAATATCGCGTCCGCCAGTCATCGCAATATCTCCCCAACCTGCCATCCAGGCGAACAGCTTAGGACCAAAATCACGCGCCGGGTTCATGGCAAAGCCGGTTAATGGGCCTGTGGATGCCCCAATCACCGCCACCAGAATACCGATCAGCAGCGGTGCCAGTGGCCCTTTAGGCACACCGTTACCATCATCGGTCAGCGCCATGATCAACCCCATCAGGATAGAGGTGATGACGATTTCGACCCCAGCCGCCTGCCACACGCTCAGTGCGGCCGCCGGATAGGTACTGAAAATACTGGCCAGATAGAGGCTATCTGCGCTGCCACGAACCATGTTGTGGGCAGTTTCATACTCGGTGAATAAATTGCCGTAAAGCAGATAAGCCAGCACCGCGCCACCAAATGCCCCCGCAACCTGTGCGATGGTGTAAGGCAGAACTTTACGTCCCGGGAAGCAGGCAAATAACCAGAGTGCAACCGTGATGGCCGGGTTCAGATGCGCTCCGGAAATTCCCGCCGTCAGATAAACCGCAAGCGAAATACCCAGACCCCAAATAATACAAATTTCCCAGAGACCCAGACTGGCGCCTGCGACTTTCAGTGCGCTAAGGCAGCCGATACCAAAAAACAAAAACAATCCGGTACCCAAAAACTCGGCAATGCATTGCGCTTTCAGTGAATCATTCATTGTGACACCTTCTTAGAAGCGTTCGTGTCCTTACCAGCGGACCCTTGCTGGTCGTAGAGTACAACGATACTACTATAGGAAGAGGCCGCTGAAAATTGTTGGCAAACTGCGCATTCTCAGACCTGGAAAAATCGTGTTGTTATAGCAATTTCTTGCCATCTATTTATTCAAAGACAGCGTGTAGAGTGCCTGAATGTAATTAGACAGGACGATTCGTGATAGCAAAAATTGGTTATTTGAAGATTTTCCTTTTCCAATCAATGTCACAAATTGGATTTTCCGCATAGCAAATTAAATTAACCTTGTCACTCTCTAAAATGTAAATATGGAATAGCAAAAGCCAAAATATCACATTAATAAAAAATAACAAAACCAATAAAAACAAATAGATAAAATACAACAAAGCAAGTTTGTCACATTCACAGCCCACTAATTTTTCACCCAGACTTTCAAGTCAGCCATTCTTTTTCCTCGCTTCTTTTTATAGTCATGAATATCGGGACAACCCAGGCGAGGTCTTTATGCAACAAGAAGCATTAGGAATGGTAGAAACCAAAGGCTTAACTGCAGCCATAGAGGCCGCAGATGCCATGGTGAAGTCAGCCAATGTCATGTTGGTCGGCTACGAAAAAATTGGCTCAGGGCTGGTAACCGTCATCGTCCGCGGTGATGTCGGTGCCGTAAAAGCGGCGACCGATGCTGGCGCTGCTGCTGCGCGCAACGTGGGAGAAGTGAAAGCCGTACACGTGATTCCACGCCCTCATACCGATGTTGAAAAAATCTTACCGAAGGGAATTAACCCATGAGCAGCAATGAACTGGTTGAACAGATCATGGCGCAGGTCATTGCCCGTGTGGCAACGCCTGATCAAGCGGGTATCCCTGATAAAACCCATCCAAAACGAGAGACGGCTATGGCAGAGAAGAGCTGCAGTTTAACGGAATTTGTTGGCACCGCGATTGGCGACACCGTAGGTCTGGTGATTGCAAACGTAGACAGTGCCCTGTTGGAAGCAATGAAGCTTGAGAAGCGCTATCGCTCCATTGGCATCCTGGGCGCGCGTACCGGCGCGGGTCCGCACATTATGGCGGCAGACGAAGCGGTCAAAGCCACCAATACCGAAGTGGTAAGCATTGAACTCCCTCGCGATACCAAAGGCGGCGCGGGTCACGGTTCTCTCATCATTATCGGCGGTAACGACGTTTCCGACGTTAAGCGCGGAATTGAAGTGGCGCTGAAAGAACTCGATCGCACCTTTGGTGATGTGTATGGCAACGAAGCCGGACATATCGAACTGCAGTACACCGCTCGCGCCAGTTACGCGCTGGAAAAAGCGTTTGGTGCGCCGGTTGGCCGTGCCTGCGGCGTGATTGTGGGTGCTCCGGCTTCCGTCGGCGTGTTAATGGCAGATACCGCCCTGAAAGCCGCGAACGTTGAAGTTGTGGCCTACAGCTCTCCGGCACATGGCACCAGCTTCAGTAACGAAGCGATCCTGGTGATCTCCGGCGATTCTGGCGCAGTGCGTCAGGCGGTTATCTCAGCGCGAGAAATCGGTAAAACCGTTCTTGCGACCCTCGGTGCTGAACCGAAAAACGATCGCCCGTCCTATATCTGAACTCCGTGAGGCTCATTCATGAGATCGAAAAGATTTGAAGCACTGGCGAAACGCCCTGTCAATCAGGACGGATTCGTTAAGGAGTGGATCGAAGAAGGCTTCATTGCGATGGAAAGCCCGAACGATCCCAAGCCGTCGATTAAAATCGTTAACGGCGCCGTCACCGAACTCGATGGCAAATCGGTCAGCCAGTTTGACCTGATTGACCACTTCATTGCCCGTTACGGCATCAACCTGGCGCGCGCAGAAGAAGTGATGGCGATGGACTCCGTTAAACTCGCTAACATGCTGTGCGATCCTAACGTAAAACGTCGCGACATTGTGCCACTGACCACGGCGATGACCCCGGCAAAAATTGTCGAAGTGGTTTCGCACATGAACGTGGTTGAGATGATGATGGCGATGCAAAAGATGCGCGCGCGTCGCACGCCATCCCAACAGGCGCACGTCACCAACGTCAAAGATAACCCGGTACAGATTGCAGCCGACGCCGCAGAAGGCGCATGGCGCGGATTTGACGAGCAAGAGACCACAGTAGCCGTGGCGCGTTATGCTCCGTTCAACGCCATTGCACTGCTCGTCGGTTCCCAGGTGGGCCGCCCCGGCGTGTTAACCCAGTGTTCACTGGAAGAGGCAACCGAACTGAAGCTCGGTATGCTGGGACACACCTGCTACGCCGAAACCATTTCCGTCTACGGTACCGAACCGGTCTTTACTGACGGCGACGACACGCCGTGGTCAAAAGGTTTCCTCGCCTCTTCTTACGCTTCGCGTGGGTTGAAAATGCGCTTCACTTCCGGTTCAGGTTCTGAAGTACAGATGGGTTATGCCGAGGGCAAATCCATGCTGTATCTCGAAGCGCGCTGCATTTACATCACCAAAGCGGCAGGCGTACAGGGTCTGCAAAACGGCTCCGTAAGCTGCATCGGCGTTCCGTCCGCAGTGCCATCAGGAATTCGTGCGGTACTGGCAGAAAACCTGATCTGTTCCTCGCTGGATCTGGAATGCGCCTCCAGTAACGACCAGACCTTTACCCACTCCGATATGCGTCGTACCGCGCGTCTGCTGATGCAGTTCCTGCCGGGGACCGACTTTATCTCTTCCGGTTATTCCGCCGTGCCGAACTACGACAACATGTTCGCGGGCTCCAACGAAGATGCGGAAGACTTTGATGACTACAACGTTATCCAGCGCGACCTGAAAGTGGACGGAGGTCTGCGTCCGGTACGTGAAGAAGACGTTATCGCCATTCGTAACAAAGCAGCGCGCGCTCTGCAGGCGGTTTTCGCTGGCATGGGGCTGCCGCCCATTACGGATGAAGAAGTTGAAGCCGCAACCTACGCCCACGGTTCGAAAGATATGCCTGAACGTAACATCGTTGAGGACATCAAGTTTGCGCAGGAAATCATCAATAAGAACCGCAACGGTCTGGAAGTGGTGAAAGCGCTGGCTCAGGGCGGCTTTACCGATGTCGCGCAGGACATGCTCAACATCCAGAAGGCCAAGTTAACCGGGGACTATCTGCATACCTCCGCCATCATCGTCGGCGATGGACAAGTGCTCTCTGCCGTCAATGACGTCAACGATTATGCCGGTCCGGCAACAGGTTATCGCCTGCAAGGCGAACGCTGGGAAGAAATTAAAAACATCCCTGGCGCACTTGATCCCAACGAGCTTGGCTAAGGGGTGAACAATGGAAATTAATGAAAAATTGCTGCGCCAGATTATCGAAGACGTGCTGTCCGAAATGCAGACCAGCGATAAGCCCGTCTCATTTCGTGCACCGGGAACGTCAACAGCGCCTGCTGCACCGGCCGGTGACAGTTTCCTGACGGAAATTGGCGAGGCGAAACAGGGCACGCAACAGGATGAAGTGATTATTGCGGTCGGCCCGGCGTTTGGCCTCTCTCAGACCGTGAACATCGTCGGTCTGCCTCATAAAAACATTCTGCGCGAAGTGATTGCCGGGATTGAAGAGGAAGGTATTAAAGCGCGTGTAATTCGCTGCTTTAAATCATCCGACGTGGCGTTCGTGGCCGTTGAGGGTAACCGTCTGAGTGGTTCCGGCATCTCTATCGGCATCCAGTCAAAAGGCACGACGGTCATCCATCAACAGGGACTGCCGCCGCTGTCCAACCTGGAGCTGTTCCCGCAGGCTCCGCTGCTGACGCTGGAAACCTATCGCCAGATTGGTAAAAACGCCGCGCGTTATGCCAAGCGTGAATCACCGCAGCCGGTCCCGACGCTGAACGACCAGATGGCGCGCCCGAAATATCAGGCTAAATCCGCCATCTTGCACATTAAAGAGACGAAGTACGTCGTGACGGGCAAAAACCCGCAGGAACTGCGCGTGGCGCTTTAATAAGGATCCCTTTATGAATACCGATGCAATTGAATCGATGGTTCGGGATGTGTTGAGCCGCATGAACAGCCTGCAGGGCGACACATCTGCCCCGGCAGCAGCTTCGGGCACTACGACCCAGACCGCCAAAGTGACCGACTATCCGCTCGCCAGTAAGCACCCTGAGTGGGTTAAAACGGCTACCAACAAAACGCTGGATGAATTCACCCTCGAAAACGTTCTGAGCAACAAAGTGACCGCACAGGATATGCGTATCACACCGGAAACGCTGCGCATTCAGGCGGCTATTGCCAAAGATGCCGGACGTGACCGCCTGGCGATGAACTTTGAGCGCGCCGCAGAACTGACGGCGGTGCCGGACGATCGCATTCTCGAGATCTATAACGCCCTGCGTCCTTATCGTTCAACGAAAGAAGAACTGCTCGCGATCGCGGACGATCTTGAAAACCGCTATCAGGCCAAAATCTGCGCCGCGTTTGTTCGTGAAGCGGCGGTGTTGTACGTCGAGCGTAAGAAGCTGAAAGGCGACGACTAAGGAAAGGTCATGAGATATATAGCTGGCATTGATATCGGCAACTCATCCACAGAAGTCGCGCTGGCGACGCTGGATGACACTGGCGCGCTCACCATTACCGGTAGCGCGCTGGCAGAAACCACCGGGATAAAAGGCACATTGCGTAATGTGTTTGGGATTCAGGAGGCGCTCACGCTTGCGGCTAACCGTGCAGGCATCAATGTCAGCGATATCTCGCTTATCCGTATCAACGAAGCCACCCCGGTGATTGGTGATGTCGCGATGGAAACCATCACGGAAACCATCATCACCGAATCCACCATGATCGGTCATAACCCGAAAACACCGGGCGGCGTCGGTCTGGGTGTGGGGATCACTATCACGCCGGAAGAGTTACTCACCCGACCGGCGGATACCCCGTTAATTCTGGTGGTGTCATCTGCTTTCGATTTCGCTGATGTCGCCACCATGATTAACGCCTCTGTCCGTGCCGGTTACCAGTTAACCGGTGTCATTTTGCAACAGGACGATGGCGTTCTGGTCAGTAACCGACTGGAAAAACCCCTGCCCATCGTTGACGAAGTGCTGTACATCGACCGTATCCCGCTCGGAATGCTGGCCGCCATTGAGGTCGCCGTGCCCGGTAAAGTCATCGAAACGCTGTCAAATCCTTATGGCATCGCGACGGTGTTTAATCTCAATGCGGACGAGACCAAAAACATTGTCCCGATGGCGCGAGCGCTGATTGGCAACCGTTCCGCCGTGGTGGTGAAAACCCCGTCAGGCGATGTTAAAGCACGCGCCATTCCTGCCGGAAACATTGAACTGCAGTCACAGGGACGTACGCTACGCGTTGATGTCGCGGCAGGCGCCGATGCCATTATGAAAGCAGTTGGCGAATGCCCGAAACTGGACAACGTTACCGGTGAAGCGGGTACCAATATTGGCGGTATGCTGGAACACGTTCGCCAGACAATGGCGGAACTGACCAATAAGCCAAGCAACGAAATTTTTATCCAGGATTTACTGGCCGTAGATACCTCCGTTCCGGTCAGTGTCACCGGTGGACTGGCCGGTGAGTTTTCTCTTGAGCAGGCTGTCGGTATCGCCTCGATGGTGAAATCAGACCGTCTGCAGATGGCAATGATCGCCAGCGAAATCAAAGAAAAGCTGAACGTGGATGTACAGGTTGGCGGAGCAGAAGCCGAAGCGGCAATCCTGGGCGCGCTCACCACGCCAGGTACCACGCGTCCGCTGGCGATTCTGGATTTAGGCGCGGGCTCGACCGACGCCTCCATTATCAATCCCAAAGGCGAAATTATCGCCACCCACCTCGCCGGGGCTGGCGACATGGTTACCATGATCATCGCCCGGGAGCTGGGACTTGATGACCGCTATCTGGCGGAAGAGATCAAAAAGTATCCGTTAGCCAAAGTCGAAAGCCTTTTCCATCTGCGCCACGAAGACGGTAGCGTTCAATTCTTCCCGACGCCACTTCCCCCTGCGGTGTTTGCCCGCGTCTGTGTGGTCAAGCCGGATGAACTGGTGCCCCTGCCCGGCGATCTCGCGCTGGAGAAAGTTCGCGCCATTCGCCGCAGCGCCAAAGAGCGCGTGTTTGTCACCAACGCCCTGCGCGCACTGCGACAGGTTAGCCCGACGGGCAATATCCGCGATATTCCGTTTGTCGTTCTGGTCGGTGGCTCCTCGCTGGACTTTGAAGTGCCGCAACTGGTGACGGACGCCCTGGCGCATTATCGCCTGGTGGCCGGACGCGGAAACATTCGCGGCACCGAAGGCCCGCGAAACGCAGTGGCGACGGGGCTCATCCTCTCCTGGCATAAGGAGTTTGCCCATGGACAGTAGCGTCACCACGCCTGCCATTGTGATTTCGACTATCGGCGACTGCCTTTCAGTCTGGAAAGAGGTGCTGCTCGGCATTGAAGAAGAAGGCATTCCGTTTGTGATTCAAAACCAGGCGGCGGGAGAAGTCGTTCAGAGCGCATGGCAGGCGGCCCGCCAGTCTCCGCTGCTGGTCGGCATCGCCTGCAATGAAGAAACCCTGGTCGTGCACTACAAGAATTTACCCACTTCAGCGCCGCTTTTTACGCTGACGTATCGCCAAAACAGCCTTGACCGGCGAAGTACTGGAAACAACGCGGCAAGGTTAGTCAAAGGGATCCCCTTCCGGGATCTCAATGCTAAATCCACAGGAGAATTGCAGTATGAATAACGCACTGGGTCTGGTTGAAACAAAAGGGTTGGTCGGCGCGATTGAAGCCGCAGATGCCATGGTGAAATCCGCCAACGTGCAACTGGTCGGTTACGAAAAAATCGGCTCCGGCCTGGTGACCGTCATGGTTCGCGGTGACGTCGGCGCCGTTAAAGCCGCCGTTGATGCAGGCTGCGCGGCAGCAAGCGTCGTGGGTGAGGTGAAATCCAGCCACGTTATCCCGCGTCCGCACAGCGACGTTGAGGCTATTTTACCGAAATCGGCCTGAGCATTATCGAAAAGGAGCACAGCGTGAAGCAATCACTGGGATTACTCGAAGTTAGTGGTCTGGCATTAGCCATCTGTTGCGCAGATGCCATGGCGAAAGCGGCTTCCATCACGCTGGTTGGCCTTGAAAAAACCAACGGTTCAGGCTGGACGGTGATCAAGATCACCGGTGATGTGGCATCAGTACAGTCTGCCATTATCACCGGTGCTCATCTCGCTGAACAGCAAGATGGCCTGGTCGCGCATAAAGTGATCGCCAGACCCGGCGAGGGCATTCTTTCTCGCGCGATGGCTGCCACTCCGGCACCTGTGCCGGCACCCGCAACGGTGTCTGCACCGGAATCCGTGCCAGCCCCCATCGAAGAACCTGAAACTGAAGTCGTTGTAGAAGAGTCTGCACCGGAAGCGGCGCCTGAAGACGGGATCATCAGCTGCAATTTGTGTCTGGACCCGGCCTGTAAGCGCCAGAAAGGCGAACCCCGGTCGCTCTGCCTGCATTCAGGTAAACGAGGTTAAGCGTAATGGATAAGCAACTTCTGGAAACGACGGTCAGCAAAGTGCTGAATGAATTACGGGATCGCCCCATTCCACTGGGCGTTTCCAACCGTCATATCCACCTTAACGCTGAGGATTATGCCCGTCTATTTCCGGGACATCCGATTAGTGAAAAAAAAGGGCTTCTGCAACCGGGACAGTATGCGGCTGACCAAACCGTCACGTTAGTGGGACCAAAAGGTCAACTGAAAAATGTCCGCCTGCTGGGGCCGCTGCGTAGCACCAGCCAGGTGGAGATTTCGCGCACGGATGCCAGGACACTAGGCATCGCCGCGCCGTTGCGGATGTCCGGAAATCTCAAAGGTACGCCGGGTATTCGCCTCGTGAGTCCCTTTGGCGAACTCGAACTCACCTCCGGGGTGATCGTCGCCCAGCGCCACATTCACATGTCGCCGCTGGATGCGCTGATCCTGCGCGTTGCTCACGGCGATAGCGTCAGTGTCGCTATTGAGGGCACCGATCGTCGGCTGATCTTCGATAACGTTGCGGTACGCGTTTCCCCCGACATGCGTCTGGAGATGCATATTGATACGGACGAGGCCAATGCCGCCGGGGCAGATGATCCCAATGCTTTCGTCACACTGGTGACTAAGCGATGAACGGCGATCTGTTGCAGCGCATCGTCGAGGAGGTGGTCTCCCGCCTGCAACGTCGCGCGCAAAGCGCCGTCACGCTGAGCGTCGCGCAACTGCGGGAAACACCGTCCCGCGCCCTGTTTTCTCAGTATGCCTCTGTGCATATTTTACAGGTCGATCTGCCCCTGCTGGAGCAGATCGCCAACAACGATTCGTCACATGCCGCCGCCGTCATGATCCATGAGGCGCTGGCATTTGGCCTGCGGGTGCAACTCTCAGTGCAACGTCGGTTACTGCCCGCCGTGCCGGTAAAAAAACTGGCCCGACTGCCGCTGATTCTCTGTGACGAACAGGAGCAGCCTATCATGCTGCACCCCACCCGACTGTTAAGTTATGCCGATGTTGCCCCGTTACCTGCAGGGTTGCTGGTGCTGCATCGCAAATGTGTTGTTACCGCGCTGGCTCGCGAGACCGCGAGCTCGCGCCACATCCAATTGATGAAGCAGGAGTGAACCATGCATCTGGCACGTGTTACAGGCGCGGTGGTATCCACGCAAAAATCGCCCTCGTTGGTCGGAAAAAAACTTCTGCTGGTACGCCGCGTGAGTGCCGACGGTGAATTGCCGGCGAACCCAACGGCAGGTGATGAAGTCGCCGTTGACTCCGTCGGCGCAGGCGTTGGCGAACTGGTGCTCCTGAGTAGTGGTTCCAGCGCCAGACATGTTTTTTCCGGGCCGAATGAGGCCATCGATCTGGCCGTTGTCGGCATTGTCGACACGCTTTCTCGGTAAGGGGGAGTTATGGCGATTTATACCCGCACAGGTGATGCAGGCACAACCGCGCTCTTTACCGGACAGCGCGTCAGTAAAACGCACCCCCGCGTGGAAGCGTATGGCACGCTCGATGAGCTTAACGCGGCGCTGAGTCTGTGCGTCTGCGCCACCCATAGCGCGCAGCATCGCGCGCTGCTGGAGGCCATTCAGTTACAAATTTTCTGGTTCAGCGCTGAACTTGCCAGCGAAAGCGAGCAGCCGTCTGCGGATCAGCGCTATATCAGCTCTGAGGAAATTGCCGCACTGGAAGCGGCTATCGACACCGCGATGGGACGCGTCGCCCCCTTGCACAGTTTCATTTTGCCTGGCCGTTGCGAAGCCGCAAGCCGCCTGCATTTTGCCCGCACTCTGGCGCGCCGGGCCGAACGCCGTCTGGTGGAACTCGCGGCCGAGGTCACCGTCAGGCATGTGCTGATGCGCTATATCAACCGCCTGTCAGACTGCTTGTATGCACTGGCGCGCGCGGAAGATCACGACGCCCATCAGGACACCATTATCCGGGAAGTGACGAAGCGCTATCTGGCAGCGGGTCACGCCCCTGTCAAAAAGGAATCTACGATGTCGCTCTCCTTTGGCGATCTTCACCAGTTAACACGCGCCGCCGTCGAGCGAGCGCAAGTCTTAAACGTCCCGGTGGTCATCAGCATTGTTGATGCTAACGGCACCGAAGCCGTCACCTGGCGGATGCCGGATGCCCTGCTGGTCAGCAGTGAACTGGCACCGAAAAAAGCCTGGACTGCGGTGGCGATGAAAACCGCGACGCACGAACTTGCGTCAGTAGTTCAGCCCGGCGCGCCGCTATATGGGCTGGAAAGTCATATGCAGGGAAAAGTCGTCACTTTTGGCGGCGGCTACGCGCTATGGCGTGATGGATTGCTTATTGGGGGTCTTGGTATCAGCGGTGGAAGCGTTGAACAGGACATGGACATTGCACAGGCTGCCATTGCGGCAATAAACGTGAGAACACATCAATGAATACGACCGAACTGGAAACCCTCATCCGCACTATTTTGAGCGAGCAACTGGCTCCCGCAAAAACTGAAATCAAAGGGAACGGCATCTTTCAGTCTGTTGGTGAAGCTGTCGATGCTGCCCACCAGGCGTTCTTGCGTTATCAGCAATCACCATTAAAAACGCGCAGCGCCATTATTAGCGCTATCCGGGAAGAGCTGGCGCCACAACTGGCTACGCTGGCGGCAGAGAGCGCTGCGGAAACCGGAATGGGTAACAAAGAGGACAAATTCCTCAAAAACAAAGCGGCGCTGGACAATACGCCGGGTATTGAAGATCTGACCACCACGGCACTCACTGGCGACGGCGGCATGGTGCTGTTTGAGTATTCGCCGTTCGGCGTGATTGGTTCCGTTGCGCCCAGCACTAACCCGACAGAAACCATTATTAACAACAGCATCAGCATGCTGGCGGCGGGCAACAGCGTCTATTTCAGCCCGCATCCGGGTGCTAAGGACGTGTCACTGAAACTTATCGCCATGATTGAAGATATTGCGTTTCGTCGCTGCGGCATTCGCAATCTGGTGGTGACCGTTGCCGAACCGACGTTTGAAGCCACCCAGCAGATGATGGCGCACCCGAAAATTGCCGTGCTGGCGATTACCGGCGGTCCGGGCATTGTGGCAATGGGTATGAAGAGCGGAAAAAAAGTGATTGGTGCAGGCGCGGGGAATCCTCCTTGCATCGTCGATGAGACGGCCGATCTGGTGAAAGCAGCGGAAGATATTATCAACGGCGCGTCGTTTGACTACAACCTGCCGTGCATCGCGGAAAAAAGCCTGATAGTGGTGGAATCCGTCGCTGAACAACTGATTCAGCAGATGCAAAGTTTCGGCGCGCTGTTGTTAAGTCCAGCCGAGACAGAGAAGCTGCGTGCAACCTGTCTGCCAGAGGGTGTAGCCAATAAAAAACTGGTCGGTAAAAGCCCTTGCGCTATGCTTGAAGCCGCCGGTATTCCGCTCCCGGCAAAAGCGCCACGCCTGCTGATTGGCGTCGTCAGCGCCGACGACAGTTGGGTAACCAGCGAGCAGTTAATGCCGATGCTGCCCGTGGTGAAGGTGAAAGATTTTGACGCCGCGTTGTCGCTGGCGCTGAAAGTGGAAGAAGGATTACACCACACCGCCATTATGCATTCGCAGAATGTCTCTCGCCTGAACCTTGCGGCGCGAACGCTGCAGACCTCCATTTTCGTTAAAAACGGCCCCTCCTATGCGGGGATTGGCGTCGGCGGCGAAGGGTTTACCACCTTCACCATCGCCACGCCGACGGGTGAAGGGACAACATCGGCACGCACGTTTGCCCGCTCCCGTCGCTGTGTGCTGACTAACGGTTTCTCAATCCGCTAATGAGGTTGTGATGAATACTTTTTCACTACAAACCCGTTTGTACAGCGGCCCTGGAAGCCTGAAAGTGCTTGGCCGCTTTACGAACAAGCACATCTGGATTATCTGCGATGGTTTTCTCGCCCGTTCGCCGCTGATTGATACGCTTCGCGAGGCGATACCGGCAGATAACCGGATCAGCGTCTTCAGTGAGATTACGCCCGACCCCACTATCGGAACCGTCGTTCAGGGGATTGCACAAATGCAGTCCCTGCGCCCCGACGTGGTGATTGGTTTCGGCGGCGGCTCCGCGCTGGATGCTGCGAAAGCCATTGTCTGGTTCAGTCGTCAATTTGATATTGATATTGAAACCTGTGTGGCGATCCCAACCACCAGCGGAACCGGATCGGAAGTGACCAGCGCTTGCGTGATAAGCGATCCGGAGAAAGGCATTAAATATCCGCTGTTCAATAACGCGCTCTACCCGGACATGGCGATCCTTGATCCGATGCTGGTCGTCAGCGTCCCACCCGCCATTACCGCCAATACCGGAATGGATGTGTTGACGCACGCGCTGGAAGCCTATGTGTCCACGCGCGCCAGTGACTTTACCGACGCACTCGCGGAAAAAGCCGCTCAGATAGTCTTTCAGTATCTGCCTGTCGCGGTCCGTAAAGGCGACTGCCTCGCTACACGCGGCAAAATGCACAACGCCTCTACGCTGGCAGGGATGGCCTTCAGCCAGGCAGGACTGGGGCTGAACCACGCCATCGCCCACCAATTAGGAGGTCAGTTCCATTTACCACACGGTCTGGCGAATGCCCTGCTGCTGGCGTCGGTGATCCGCTTCAACGCGCACGATCCGCGAGCGGCTAAACGTTACGCCCGGTTCGCGAAGGCCTGTCATTTATGTACTGACAGCGCCAATGAAACGGCGAGCGTGAACGCGCTGGTGCAGCACATCGAGCAACTGAAAAAAGCGTGTGCTATCCCAACCCTTGGCGTGGCGCTTAAAGAACAAAAACAGAACTGGTCAGCGCGCATTCCGGCAATGGTTCAAGCCGCGCTGGCAGACGTGACGCTGAAAACCAACCCCAGAGCGGCGGATGTCGGGGCCATTCAGGAACTGCTTGAGGAATTGTTATGAATACCGCCCTGAATGATAAACCAGACGCCCTGGATGCGCCGACGCTCGTTGAACGCGTTCGTGCGGCAGGCATTGTGGGGGCTGGTGGTGCCGGTTTTCCGACGTATGTCAAACTCCAGGCTCAGGTGGACATTTTCCTCGTCAATGCAGCCGAATGCGAGCCGATGCTGAAAGTCGATCAGCAACTCATGGCGCAGCAGGCAGCGCGTCTGATTCGCGGCGTACAGTATGCAATGAAGGCCACCGGCGCCTGCGAAGGGATCATCGCCCTGAAAGAGAAGTACCAGCCAGCGATTACCGCCCTGACGCCGCTTTTACCTCCGGCGATCAGACTGCACATTCTGCCTGATGTTTATCCAGCAGGCGATGAAGTACTGACCATCTGGATGGCGACGGGTCGCCGCGTTCCCCCCGCTGCGCTGCCGGTCAGCGTGGGCGTGGTGGTCAATAACGTACAAACCGTACTGAATATCGCCCGCGCGGTCGAACAGCACTATCCGGTGACGCGCCGCACGCTCACTATCAACGGCGCCGTTGCTCGTCCACAGACCGTGACCGTCCCCATCGGTATGTCCTTACGCGACGTGCTGGAGATGGCTGGCGGCGCGACCATCGACGCTCCCGGGTTTATCAACGGCGGACCGATGATGGGAAGCCTGGTGACGTCACTGGACGCGCCGGTCACGAAAACCACCGGCGGACTGCTGGTTTTGCCGAAAACACATCCACTGATTCAGCGACGTATGCAGGATGAGCGCACCGTGCTGTCGGTGGCGAGAACAGTCTGTGAACAGTGTCGCCTGTGTACCGATCTCTGCCCGAGGCATCTCATCGGTCACGAGCTCTCTCCGCATCTGCTGGTGCGCGCAGTCAATTTCCATCAGGCCGCCACGCCACAGCTGTTGCTCAGCGCCCTCACCTGTTCTGAATGTAACGTCTGTGAAAGTGTGGCCTGCCCGGTAGGTATTTCACCTATGCGGATTAACCGGATGCTGAAGCGCGAGCTACGTGCACAGAATCAGCGCTACGAGGGGCCGCTCAACCCGGCGGATGAGATGGCGAAATACCGTCTGGTGCCGGTAAAACGACTCATCGCCAAACTGGGGCTGACACCGTGGTATCGGGAAGCGCCGTTAGTCGACAGCGAGCCCGTTGTTGAGAGAACGACGCTGCAGTTGCGCCAGCACATCGGCGCCAGCGCGGTGCCCTGCGTTCAGAAAGGCGAGCGTGTCGCGCGTGGTCAGTGCGTCGCTGAAATTCCGCAAGGTGCGCTCGGCGCGCCTGTTCACGCCAGTATTGACGGCATTGTCTGTGAGGTAACAGATCAGGCCATCATCGTTGTAAGAGGTTAACCATGTCTCAGGCCATAGGTATTTTAGAACTCACCAGCATTGCCAAAGGGATGGAAGCAGGCGATGCCATGCTGAAAAGCGCCAATGTGGATCTGCTGGTCAGCAAAACCATTTGTCCGGGTAAGTTTTTGCTCATGCTGGGCGGCGATGTCGGCGCAGTACAACAGGCGATCGAGACCGGAAATGCGCTCGCTGGCGAGATGTTGGTCGATAGTCTGGTGTTACCCAATATTCATGCCAGCGTGCTTCCCGCGATTAGCGGACTGAACAGCGTGGACAAACGTCAGGCGGTGGGGATTGTTGAAACCTGGAGCGTAGCAGCCTGTATCAGCGCGGCTGACCGGGCGGTGAAGGCGTCCAACGTTACGCTCGTGCGCGTTCATATGGCGTTCGGTATCGGAGGCAAATGCTACATGGTGGTCGCGGGTGATGTCTCCGATGTCAACAACGCGGTCGCGGTTGCCAGTGAGAGCGCGGGTGAAAAAGGCCTGCTGGTTTATCGTTCAGTGATCCCTCGCCCGCACGAAGCGATGTGGCGTCAGATGGTGGAGGGATGATGGAAAGGCAACCGACCACGGATCGCATGATCCAGGAGTACGTACCCGGCAAACAGGTCACGCTGGCGCATCTGATTGCGAATCCCGGCAAAGACCTGTTCAAGAAGCTGGGGTTGCAGGACAGCGTTTCGGCGATTGGCATTCTCACCATCACGCCAAGTGAAGCATCCATTATTGCCTGCGACATCGCGACGAAATCCGGTGCGGTCGAGATTGGCTTTCTTGACCGTTTCACCGGTGCGGTGGTGTTAACCGGCGACGTCTCGGCGGTGGAATACGCCCTCAAACAGGTTACGCGCACGCTCGGCGAAATGATGCGCTTTACAACCTGTTCCATCACGCGGACATAGCGTAATGCAGCGCATGATGTTAATTGGCCCCAGCCAGTGCGGTAAGACCTCGCTGACGCAGTGTCTGCGCGGCGAGGCTCTCGCGTATCAGAAAACGCAGGCGATTGTCTGGTCTGCCGAAACCATCGACACGCCTGGCGAATATCTGGAAAACCGCTGTCTTTACAGCGCGCTGCTGGCGAGTGCCTGCGAGGCGGATGTCATTGCGCTCGTGCTCAATAGCGATGCGCAGTGGTCACCTTTTTCCCCCGGTTTTACGGCACCAATGAACAGACCGGCGTTCGGCGTTGTGACCAAATCAGATTTAGCGGACCCGCAGAAAATTGCGCAGGTCACAGGTTGGCTGGAACAAGCTGGCGCAGAACGTGTGTTCGTGACCAGCGCCGTCAACCATTCCGGACTCGATGAACTGTTTGCCTTTCTGAACCAAAAGGAATCTTCATGTCTCACAAAATAATGGCGATCAACGCGGGCAGCTCGTCCCTTAAATTTCAGTTACTGGACATGCCGCAGGGTGATTTGCTGTGTCAGGGGCTGATTGAACGTATCGGCCTGCCGGATGCCCGGATCACCCTGAAAGCGCAGGATCAAAAATGGCAGCAAACCACCCCGGTTGCCGATCATCGCGAGGCGGTGACCCTGCTTCTCGAAATGCTGATTAGCCACGGCATTATTACCAGCCTGCAGGACATCGAGGGGGTCGGCCATCGTGTAGCGCATGGCGGGGAATCGTTTAAAGATTCTGCGCGCGTGACCGATGAATCACTGGCGGAAATTGAACGCCTTGCCGAACTGGCGCCCTTGCACAACCCGGTTAACCTGCTCGGCATCAACGTATTTCGCCAGTTGCTGCCCGACGTGCCTTCGGTTGCCGTGTTTGATACCGCGTTTCATCAAACGCTGAAAGAGCCAGCCTATATCTATCCGCTTCCGTGGCGGTATTACGCAGAGTTTGGTATCCGTCGCTACGGTTTTCATGGAACCAGCCATAAGTACGTCAGCGCGACGCTCGCCGAAAAACTTGGCGTCCCGCTTAGCGCGCTGCGGGTCGTGTGTTGCCATCTGGGCAATGGCAGCAGTATTTGCGCGATTAAAGGCGGTAAGTCGGTTAATACTTCGATGGGCTTCACCCCACAGTCCGGCGTGATGATGGGTACCCGCAGCGGGGATATCGACCCGTCCATCTTGCCATGGGTTGCGCAACGTGAAGGCAAAACGCCACAGCAACTTAACCACCTGTTGAACAATGAATCCGGACTGCTAGGCGTTTCAGGCGTCTCGCATGATTATCGTGACGTTGAGCAGGCTGCTGACGGCGGAAATCCCCGCGCCGCGCTTGCCCTGTCACTGTTTGCAGAGCGTATTCGCGCCACGATTGGCAGCTATATCATGCAGATGGGGGGTCTGGATGCGCTGGTGTTTACCGGAGGTATCGGCGAAAACTCAGCGCGCGCCAGAGCGGCAATCTGCCAGAATCTGCACTTCCTGGGTCTGATCGTAGACGAAGAGAAGAATCAGCAGAATGCGACCTTTATTCAGGCGGAAAACGCCATGGTTAAAGTGGCGGTCATCAACACCAACGAAGAGCTGATGATAGCCCAGGATGTGATGCGGATTGCTCTCGCAGAATCAGAAAGTATCGCCGTGTCGGCCTGAGTTCGCGCCGCGCAAATTGCGGCAAATCATGGTAATAGCGCAATCGCCATGACACTATGCGCCGAGGATTGCAGATCAGAAAGGTGATAACGTGGCTGTTGCGCAGTGCCCCGCGTCATGCGGAGAACTTATTCAGGGCTGGATAATGGGCAGCGAGAAACTGGTCTCCTGCCCGGTTGACTGGTACAGCACCGTCGAGGTCAGCACCGGTTCCCCTCTGGCGGATGAGCGCCCTCTTTCGCGGGCGATGGTCAACCGACTTCTTGAACACTGGGACTACCCTGCCCACCTGAGTCAGGATATCCGTGTTTCGATCCATTCAACTATCCCGATTGCCAAGGGCATGGCCAGCAGTACGGCGGATATTGCCGCAACCGCTGTCGCCACCGCGCAGCATCTGGGTCATCAGCTGGATGAGTCCACCCTCGCGCAACTATGCGTCTCGCTGGAACCGACGGACAGCACCGTTTTTCAGCAACTGACGCTGTTTGACCACAACGACGCATCGACGCAAATCCCTTGCGATGCTCAACCGGCGCTGGATCTTCTCGTACTGGAGAGTCCGCAAACTTTACGCACCGCGGATTATCATCGCATTCCCCGGCAGGCGGGTTTACATGCGGGCGCACCGGCGCTGAAGCGGGCATGGGAAAAAGTACAGGAAGCCTGTGCGGAGCAAAATCCTTATCGTATGGGAGAAGCGGCGACGCTGAGCGCTATTGCCAGCCAGATGCTGTTGCCAAAGCCGGATTTCGACGCGCTATTGTCGCTGGTTGAAGAGTGTGGTTTATACGGCGTGAACGTGGCGCACAGCGGCAGCGTCGTCGGACTGATGCTCGACAGACAGCGACACGATGTTGATTACGTTAAGTGGTTACTGGCAAGGAACAGACTGACTAAGCACTGGCCGGAACAGCATTTATTGCGAATGGTCAGCGGTGGCGTGAAGCGACAGTGAGGATCGCCTGACGGATCCTCACTGCTGGCAAAACGTTACTCCGCTTTCGCGTCGCCGTTTTTCATTTCACCCATCGCTTTCAGCTTTTTGGAGATGTCGCGACGTTCTTTAGAGATCTCTGCATTTTTGATGATGTAGTCATCAACGCGATCTTCATAGTCGCTTTTCATGCTGGCGATGATGCCCTGAATAGCTTCAACACTCATCCCCGGCTTGATGTAATCGCTCAGGTTGTCCAGCAGCAGAACACGTTTCTGGTTGTCACGGATCTTTTTCTCAACGTCCTGGATTTCACGCTGCAGTTTGTTTTTACGACGGAACAGACGGACAAATTCCAGCACGTCCTGGAAAGATGGCTTGGTAGTTTCCATTTTTACACCCCTGATAATGTGAGAGTCGGATTCGTTTAAACGATAGGGCTAACATTACTTTTCGCAGCCGCAAATGACAATGGCTTCATTCTGGTTTCCATCATACCCTTATTCCTTGCTGAATCGAAGCAGCCACGGCAGCATTCCCTTTACCTGCTTTTTATTTGCGCAGTGCGCGACAGATAAGATGCGACAGCAGCTCCAGTTGACGGGCGGTTTCCAGGCTTAACCAGACATAGCCATGAATCGGCGTTTCAGCCACATGATGTTCATCGTGCTGACGGATCAGCGTGCGCAATTCGTTAACGGTCTCGTTCAGTTTTTCGCTGTTGGCGAGAATCGGCTGCGGATTACCTTCGAACAAGGCATGGGCAATCGTCAACAGCGCCTGTTGGGTCATTTGCTGCGTTTCCCGCAGCGTATGGGCATTGAGCATGACGAAATGGCTTTCACGGGTCGCCCACAGGGCATTGATCTGCAATTCGAGCATGCAGACCAGATTACGATTGACGGTCTGAATGGCTTCAAAAATAGATTTCTGGATGCGCGTCTCTTTGCTCGCCGGCGTAATAAGTCCGCGCATTTTTACCACGTCACCTAATAGCTGTTGCAGATGTTTATCCAGACGGGGACGTTCTAACAGATTAGGCGACAGCGCGGCCTGATACACCCGGTTATAGGCCGTCACGCAGTGCGCCAGTTGGATGCGCCAGTGAATGAAGGCGCGCTGCGGCCAGATTCCGGTGAACAGCATGGCGAGGAGCGCCCCCAGAATGACATCGCCGCCGCGCCAGAGTGCGGTCTCCATATCGCCAGCGGGCGCACCCACGACGACAGCAAGCGTGATGCCAATCAAGAGCGCCTGATACGGTTTTTTTCCTAACGCGAGCCATCCACACAGGAACATAGCTGCCGCACACCAGAGCAGCATCAGTGGCAATGAGAATAGCTCAAGACGCAGCGCCACCAGACCCAGCACCGATCCGAGGATCGTACCACCAATCCGCTCCCAGGCACGGGGAACCACGTTTCCCCAGAACGAGATCGGCCCCATAATCACCACCAGCGTAATCAAGGGCCATGTCCCTTCCGGAATGTTAAATAAACGAACAAGCAAAAAAGTCAGGATGAAGGCCAGTGCAATGCGAATACCATGCACAATGCGGTAATGGCGATACAGACGGATTTCAAATGGACTCAGTGACTTGTCGGCACGCACTCATGCACTCCATCAGGAAAAGCAAAAAATGATTGTACCTGTTTTTACGCGCAGAAGTTCACTGTGGCGGACAGGACATCTCGCTAAGCGTAGTCGCTCCGCGCCGGTCCGCCTGGTTTTAGACTTACTTCGTGGCTGGTTGTACCGCGATATACATCTCGATATCCCAGTAACCGTCTTCGCAACCGTTATTCAGATAGACTTCAAAGCAGGGTTTGCATGCCATTTCATATGTCTTGTCCTGCATCAGGCTATTGAAGAACTGATACCACGGCGTGGCAAAATCATTATTATCGACGCGTGCAACTGCCGTCGCATATTGACCGCCGTCGATTTCGCTGAGCGTCACGCCTTCGCTGTTTTCCGGGATGACAAAATCAGCAGGCACGGAAACGACCGTACTACAGCGCAGTTTTTCGGCGGGCACTTCATCCGGATTGTCGAAGTAAACGGCGATCCACTCCTGCGCCACAACCTGCTTGCCATCGACCCACATCATCAACTGGTCAAAGCCTTGTTTCACCGTTTGCTCCCACGGTCCCACCAGGTGGAAACCTGCAACGGTGCGCTTATCAGCGTTTCTGATCTCGTAATTCATGTTGCCTCCATCGTTACACTGTATTTATATACAGCATAACGAAGACTAAACCGCCGTCACAAGTACTTTGTGATTATTATGTGAGCGGAACCGAACTCCTGCCAGTCTCTGTCAGTACGATTCAGACTTTGTGATGGAAATAATCACTCAGACGGGAGAAGACGCCTCCCTTACCGACGGCTTCCAGCGTGACCAGAGGCCAGTGAGCGACCAGTTTGTCGCGGTCGTAGAGTTCAATTTCCCCGACCCGTTGATGGGCGGCAAGCGGCGCTTCCAGTTCCTTCTTATCCAGGATGTACTTCGCTTTGATGTGCGGGATTTCCGCCTTTGGCAGCGCCATCCAGAAATCGTGTTCGGTACCTAACGCGATTTTCTCTTTATCACCGTACCAGATACGCTCTGTTCCGACCTGCTTACCGCTGCGCAGGATCTGCACCGTGTCGAAATTTTGTTGTCCCCAGTGCAGCAGTTTACGTGCCTGCTCCTCACGCCCTTTTGGGCTATTCGCGCCCATCACCACGGCAATCAGTCGGCGCTGACCGTCCACCGCAGAAGCAATCAAATTGAACCCCGCGCCTGAGGTGTGCCCGGTTTTCAGGCCATCAACGTTCATGGTTTTATCCCACAGCAGTCCGTTACGGTTTTGCTGGGTAATACCGTTCCAGGTGAGGCTTTTCTCACTGTACATGTGATAAAACGCCGGCTCACCGTGAATGATCGCCCGCGACAACACCGCCAGATCGTAAGCTGAACTGTGCTGACCAGGGGCATCCAGTCCGTGCACCGTCTCAAAATGGGTGTCCCGCAAATTGAGCTTCTTGACGTAATTGTTCATCATCGCGACAAACTGCGGTTGCCCACCAGCGATGTAATCTGCCAGCGCTACGCAGGCGTCATTACCGGAATCAACAATCAACCCACGGCTTAAATCGCGCACGGACACCCGGTCCCCTTCTTTGAGGAACATCAACGAGGATCCGGCGAACACCGGGTTGTCCTTCGCCCACGCGTCGCGTCCCACGGTGACGATGTCGTCCGGCGTAATGCGCTGGCTGTCAATGGCGCGATCGACCACGTAACCGGTCATCAGCTTGGTCAGGCTGGCAGGATTGCGCTGTTGATGTTCATTACCCGCCGTGAGAATTTGCCCCGTGGTGTAATCCATAAGCACCCATGAACCGGCTTCAATGCCAGGTGGCGGTGGCGCAAAGTCAGCCGTACCGGCAGCAAGTGCAGAAGAGAGATGCATCGCGAGTAAAGAAGCGGTAATAAACAGACGGGGTTTCAACAGCATGTCCTCAGACGTTTCAAAAGAGCCGTCCTTTTTACGGAAATTCTGATAAACGAACAGGGAATAATTGCAAGAAAATGTGACTTATCGCACATTGATCCCTGTTTGATTGATCCGTTGCACCTTATCTCCAGCCGCTTTCTGTCTTTCTTCTCTGTGAGTCAGGCTGATTACCACGCCGAATTTTGGTACTCTGTGCAGTCCAGGCAGCGCGCAACCAGAAGTCACGGAACCCACTTATTTATGAATGACGGCAAGCAACAACCCACCTTTCTCTTCCACGATTACGAAACCTTTGGCATACATCCGGCGCTCGACAGACCTGCGCAATTTGCCGCTCTGCGTACCGATAGCGAATTCAACATCATCGGTGAACCAGAGGTTTTTTACTGCAAACCGGCGGATGACTATTTGCCCCAGCCGGGCGCGGTGATGGTCACCGGAATCACCCCGCAGGAAGCACGAGAGAAAGGTGATAATGAAGCTGCGTTTGCCGCGCGGATCCACACCCTGTTTACGGTGCCGAAAACCTGCATTATTGGCTACAACAACGTGCGCTTCGACGACGAGGTTACGCGCAACGTGCTGTACCGTAACTTCTACGATCCCTACGCCTGGAGCTGGCAGCATGATAATTCGCGCTGGGATCTGCTGGACGTGATGCGCGCTTGCTACGCCCTGCGTCCGGAAGGCATCAACTGGCCGGAAAATGACGACGGCCTCCCCAGCTTTCGCCTGGAGCATCTGACGAAAGCAAACGGTATTGAGCACAGCAACGCGCACGATGCGATGGCGGATGTCTATGCCACCATTGCGATGGCGCAACTGGTGAAGTCACGGCAGCCGCGTCTGTTTGAGTATCTCTATACGCACCGCAATAAGCACAAGCTGGCCGCGCTGATTGATGTGCCGCAAATGAAACCGCTGGTGCATGTTTCCGGCATGTTTGGCGCATGGCGCGGCAACACCAGTTGGGTTGCACCGCTGGCCTGGCATCCGGATAACCGTAATGCGGTGATCATGGTCGACCTGGCCGGTGATATTTCGCCGTTGCTGGAACTGGATAGCGACACCCTGCGCGAACGTCTGTACACCGCCAAAGCCGATCTGGGCGATACCGCCGCCGTGCCGCTGAAGCTGGTGCACATCAACAAATGCCCGGTGCTGGCGCAGGCGAACACGCTGCGCCCGGAAGATGCCGACCGTCTTGGGATTAATCGCCAGCACTGTCTCGATAATCTGAAAGTCCTGCGTGAAAATCCGCAGGTGCGTGACAAAGTGGTCGCCATCTTTGCCGAAGCCGAGCCGTTCACGTCGTCTGACAACGTCGATGCCCAGCTTTATAATGGTTTCTTTAGCGATGCTGACCGTGCGGCAATGAAAATTGTGCTGGAAACCGACCCGCAAAACCTGCCGGCGCTGGACATCACCTTTGTCGATCCACGTATTGAGAAACTGCTGTTCAACTATCGGGCGCGTAATTTCCCCGGCACGCTGGATGAAGCGGAGCAACAGCGCTGGCTGGAGCACCGTCGTCAGGTCTTTACGCCGGAATATTTGCAGCGCTACGCCGACGAGTTGCAGATGTTGTATCAGGAATATGCGGATGATAAAGAGAAGCAGGTACTGCTGAAGGCGCTGTGGCAGTACGCTGAAGAGATCGTCTGAGAATCGCCCTCCGCGCCACGGCGGAGGGCCTGTTATCACGCTTTCTGGACGGTGATACTCCAGGCGGCATCGCCAACCTGCTGATAATCTGTAATCGCATGCCCTTCTTCAGCAGCCCACTGTGGGATCGCTTCTGTCGCCTGTGTGCAGTCAAACTCAATTACCAGTTCGTCACCGCTCACCATTTCAGCCAGCGCGGCTTTTGCTTCAATCAGTGGGAACGGGCAAACCTGTGTGACCACGTCCAGTTTTTTAATCGCCATCATTAATCCTTACGCTTAATTTGCCGCAGCGGTTGCCAGACGGGCTTTACGCTGCGGTCGAACAAACACAATCCATGACGCGGTCCAGACGCCAAGGATCATAAATACCAGGCCAATCCAGCCCTGCCAGGTCATCATCGCCGTCATCACCAGACCGTTACCGATAGAGCAACCACCGGCAATACTGGCGCCAAATCCCATCAGGATCCCGCCGAAGCCGCTGCACAGCGTGGTTGCCGCATCGGCAGCCCGCACGCGGAATTCACGACTGGCTTTCGCCGCGATGAACGAACCAAGGAAAATCCCCAGCACCAGGAAAACGCCCCAGTTAAGGAATTTGCTGTCTCCCGCCACCAGGAACTGCAGAATGTTAGCCGTCGGCGAGGTGATCCCGAGCCCAAACATACGCCCGGTAGCTTCGCTCAGCGGCCAGGCCAGCAGCGCGATAAGACCAATCAGTACCGCCGTCACGAACGGATGCCAGCGTTTTTCAAACAAAATATGTGCAAGCCCGGTACGACGCGGCGGCAAAGAGGCGACTTTCAGCTTTGGCTTTTTCAGTTCTTTACTGACTACCCAGAGCGTCACCACCAGCAGAACGGCGATCAGCGGCCAGACGGAAAGGTTCAGCGTGTCAGCAATGGAGTTGTGCTCCGTGCTGTACGTTTTTAGCGTCTGGTTTAAACCGCTGGCATGGGGCGAACGCATTATCGCACTCATCACCATGTAGGTCGCCAGTGCTATCCAGCTGCCGATCAGCCCCTCACCCGCACGATACCAGGTTCCGGTGGCACATCCGCCCGCATAGACAATTCCAATCCCGAAGATATAACCGCCAACAACAGTACCGAGCCACGGGAACGCGCCCGCATCGTAACGAATCACCCCCGCCTGAATCAGCGCAAAGGCACCGACGCTCTGCACGGAAATCGCAATCAGCAGCGCATAAAACATACGGTTGTTTTTAGCGATATACATGTCGCGGAAACCGCCGGTCAGGCAGAATCGACCACGTTGCATCACAAAGCCCAACAGCGCGCCACAGATAACCCCGCTTAAGATCATTGAAAACATAAATTCATTAGCCTGAAGAAT
Source organism: Citrobacter sp. MGH 55 (assembly GCF_016906145.1). Taxonomy (NCBI): domain Bacteria; kingdom Pseudomonadati; phylum Pseudomonadota; class Gammaproteobacteria; order Enterobacterales; family Enterobacteriaceae; genus Citrobacter; species Citrobacter sp. MGH 55. Next base: position 3,186,894 of record NZ_CP070239.1, on the reverse strand, counting down.
ATCAATCAGGAAATTATTCCTGAGCATGCGGCCGGGAACCAATAACGAAATTCTCTAATTTAGAACGAATGGTTATGAATAATGACGGGAAATAAACCAGCGACATAAAAAAAGCCGGAGTGGTTAACTCCGGCTTCCTGCCCGGTGTCGCTTCGCTTACCGGGTCTACAAACCTTATGAGTTACTGGGCGATATCTTCGTACTGCGGAACCGGGTTGCGGAAACTTTTGGTCACGCAGGCCAGATACACCAGACCAATACCGGCCCAGATCAGCCCCAGAACCATAGAGCTCTCTTCCAGGTTGATCCACAGCGCCCCAACAGTCAGCGCGCCACATACCGGCAGCACCAGATAGTTGAAGTGGTCTTTCAGCGTCTTGTTGCGTTTTTCGCGGATCCAGAACTGTGAAATCACAGACAGGTTCACGAAGGTAAACGCCACCAGCGCACCGAAGTTGATCAGCGCCGTCGCCGTCACCAGGTCAAATTTAATCGCCATCAGCGCAATTGCCCCCACCAGCAGCACGTTCCATGCCGGGGTACGCCACTTCGGATGAATGTAACCAAAGAAGCGCGTCGGGAATACGCCGTCACGGCCCATCACGTACATCAGACGAGAGACGCCTGCGTGTGCCGCCATACCGGACGCCAGAACGGTCACGCTGGAGAAAATCAGCACGCCCCACTGGAAGGTTTTACCCGCCACATACAGCATGATTTCAGGCTGAGAGGCATCCGGATCCTTAAAGCGAGAGATATCCGGGAAGTACAGCTGCAGGAAGTAAGAGGCACCGATGAATACCAGGCCGCCAATCAGCGCCGTCAGGAAGATAGCCTTCGGGATCACGCGCTCTGCATCTTTGGTCTCTTCAGACAGCGAAGAGATACCGTCAAAGCCCAGGAACGAGAAGCACAGAATCGTTGCTCCGGTAATCATTGGCACGACGTGTGCGCCTTCCGACCAGAACGGACGCGTGCTGGTCAGCGTACCCGCACCTTCACCGTTCGAAACGCCGTAGATGATCAGACCAACAATCACCGCCACAATGCCCATCTGCAGGATCACAATCAGGGTATTGAAGTTTGCCACGGTCTTGATGCTGCGCAGATTGGAGATGGTCATAAAGGCCACCAGCGCAACAACAAAGATCCACGACGGTACGGACGGCACCAGCGCTTCAAAGTAAATTTTTGCCAACAGGATGTTGATCATCGGCATGAACAGGTAGTCCAGCAGAGATGACCAACCAACCATAAAGCCGACGGTCGGACTAATGGATTTCTGGGCATAGGTATACGCCGAGCCAGCGGACGGGAAACGGCGAACCAGTTTACCGTAGCTCAACGCAGTAAAGAGAATAGCGACCAGCGCAAAGGCATACGCCGTTGCAACGTGACCGTCAGTGAGGCCTGAAACGATACCAAACGTATCGAACAGCGTCATTGGCTGCATATAGGCAAGGCCCATCATGACAACCGGAATCAGCGTAAGCGTTTTACGCAATTCCACGCGAGAGGTTTTTGGAGTAGCGTTATGCGACATGGTCATTCCCCTTTACGGCGAATGCCGTCGCGTAAGCAAAAAATTGCCCCATCTTCTGGATTCCTCAGCGACAACAACTGTCGGTTTTTAGTAAATATCTATCCGGTACGAAGCCCGGCCTCTTTGTATGAATGATTGGTTTGATGCAAAAAAATAACCGACGCGTATTAAAACGTCGGTTAATGTCATTTTTTGCAAGCGGCGCATTGTGCACTAAAATGAGGCGAAAAGACAAGAGAATGAGTAGCTTGTCGCGAACTATTTTTTCTTAAATGTTTGATTTTTCGCTATCGTCTTTTTTATAGATCCCCGCAATAGCACTATTTGCTAAAATCGCATCCCGCCACCAGGCGCTGGCGAGTCCCGCCGTCTGCTCATTCCACCCCATCCATACTGGTTCAAAGAGAATTTGCGCCGCCACTTTTTTCTCGATCAGCGCCCCACTTTCCAGGAAGCGCTGCGCCAGATAACGCGGAAGATAACCGCATCCCAGACCGCTGATTTGCAGTTCCAGTTTGGTTTTAAAATCGAAGACGGTGATTGCCTCTTGATCGTCAAGCAGTTGCGTCGCCGCTGCAGCAGCGAGAGGCGAACTGTCGCCGACCACAATCGCGCGATAGCGTTTGATGGTACTGCGGCTCAGCGGCTCGGCTTCTTCAGCCAGCGGATGGTGTGGCGCAACGGCAAAAATCTGCTCCAGCTCACCCAGGCGCGCAACGCTAAAGTCGCTGGATGAAGGAGGTTCATGCATCGCGCCAACAATAATATCCGCCCTGCCCTGGATCAGCGCATCCCACGATCCCCCCAACACACCGTTAATGAATTTCAGGCGCGTGACGCTGTGGTGCTGATAAAAGGATTCAATCAGGGGGGCGAGCAGGGAAAAAGGAAAGGTATCGTCCACGCCGATCACCAGTTCATTTTCCCAGCCTTCATGGAGTTTTATCGCCTGCTTTTCCAGTTCCCGCACGGTATGCAGAACTTCTCGCCCTTTCTCTAACAGCATTTGCCCCGTGCGCGTGAACCGGGCGCGATGGCCACTGCGATCGAGAATCTGAATGTTGAGGTCGCTTTCCAGACGATGGACGGTATAGCTGAGAGCTGACGGCGTCTTATACAGTTTGGCGGACGCCGCCGCGAAGCTGCCCTCTTTCTCAAGGGCATCAAGGATGATGAGCACGTCCAGCAGTGGTTTCATACACGCCCCCTTGCGTTGTATGGCGACTAACTGCTGGCGGTATGCATTACTCCAACGGCATCACCAGCGGATCGGGATACTGGTATTCAAACCCAAGCTCATTACAAATCCGGCTGCCATCGATAATTTTACCTTTACCGTTATCTGCAGAATCGCGGAACTGCGGCGGCTCCATTCCCAACAGACGCGCCATCTGCGGATAAAACACATTGCGTGCAGGATGCGAAGGCGCACATATATTATAGATGTGTCCCCCTTTCGGTGCCTGTAACAGCAGCGTAATGGCGGCAATCACATCTTCCAGATGCACCAGATTGACGCCATGTTCGCCGTCAGGCGCGGTTTTGCCCGCGAAGAAGCGGCCTGGATGACGCCCCGGCCCTACCAACCCGGCCAGTCGCAAGATATCAACCGAGGTACCCGGTAAATTATGCAGCCAGTCTTCCAGCTCTTTTAACACACGGCCGCTGGCGGTGACCGGATTGCGCGGGGTTCCCTCTTTTACCGTCCCCTGGACATCACCATAGACGGAGGTCGAACTGGTAAAGATAATGCGCGGAATACGATACGCCAGCGCGCTGTCCACCAGCTCCTGCATCGCCTGCAAATAGAAGTCTTCTCCCGGACCGCTGCGTCGAGCCGGTAAGGTAATCACCAGCGCATCGACATCCATCAGCGCATCCAGATCGTCTGTTTCACACACCAATTCAGGCTCGAGCCGTAGCGGATATCCTTCGATCCCGCTCATTCTGGCCGCTTCCACGCCATCCTGGGTGGTTTTGCTCCCCGTCACCTGCCAGCCTCTGGCAGCGAGCGACATCGCCAGCGGCATGCCTAACCATCCTAAACCGACAACTGCGACCTTTTTCATCCGTTTTCTCCTGACTCCAGCACTATGTCTATAAGGCTACGCCAGCGCTTTAAGACTGACAATTCATACTATAAATAGGAATTAAAAAAAGCGCTTGCTTTAAGACGTTAAAGTGGTTTAGGTTAAAAGGCATCACATGAATAAGCATTCATCGAGAATTTTATGACACGCGTTCAATTTAAACATCACCATCATCACCATCATCCTGACTAGTCTTTCAGGCGATGTGTGCTGGGAGACATTCAGATCTTCCAGTGGTGCATGAACGCATGAGAAAGCCCCCGGAAGATCATCTTCCGGGGGCTTTTTTTTGGCGCGAAATTCAGACAGGTTCAGACAGGATAAAGAGGAAAAGAGAATGTTAGACAACAGCCGTTTACGCATAGCTATTCAGAAATCAGGTCGTTTGAGCGATGACTCACGCGAATTACTCGCCCGCTGTGGGATTAAAATTAATTTACACACTCAGCGCCTGATTGCGATGGCAGAGAATATGCCAATTGATATTCTGCGTGTGCGTGACGACGATATCCCCGGTCTGGTGATGGACGGCGTGGTTGACCTGGGCATCATCGGTGAGAACGTTCTGGAAGAAGAACTGCTGAACCGCCGCGCCCAGGGTGAAGATCCTCGCTACTTTACGTTGCGTCGCCTCGACTTTGGCGGTTGCCGCCTTTCCCTGGCAACACCGGTGGATGAAGCCTGGGATGGCCCCGCCGCGCTGGATGGCAAGCGCATCGCCACCTCTTATCCGCACCTGCTCAAACGTTATCTCGACCAGAAAGGCGTCTCTTTTAAATCCTGCTTGCTGAACGGTTCTGTGGAAGTGGCTCCGCGCGCGGGCCTCGCCGATGCCATCTGCGATCTGGTCTCGACCGGCGCGACCCTGGAAGCCAACGGGCTGCGCGAAGTCGAAGTGATTTACCGTTCTAAAGCCTGTCTGATCCAGCGTGACGGTGAGATGACCGACGCCAAGCAGCAACTGGTCGATAAGCTGCTGACCCGTATTCAGGGCGTTATCCAGGCTCGCGAATCGAAATACATCATGATGCACGCGCCAAGCGAGCGTCTGGAAGAGGTCATCGCGCTGCTGCCTGGCGCCGAACGCCCGACTATTCTGCCGCTGGCTGGCGATCAGCAACGCGTGGCGATGCACATGGTCAGCAGCGAAACTCTGTTCTGGGAGACGATGGAAAAACTGAAAGCGCTCGGCGCCAGCTCGATTCTGGTGCTGCCGATTGAGAAGATGATGGAGTGATGGCCATGAGCTTTAGCACAATCATTAACTGGAACGCCTGTTCCCCTGAGCAGCAGCGTGAATTACTGACGCGCCCGGCGATTTCCGCGTCTGACAGCATCATCCGCACCGTGAGCGAGATTCTGAATAACGTCAAAACACGTGGCGATGACGCCTTGCGCGAGTACAGCGCGAAGTTTGATAAAACCGAGGTTGCGGCGCTGAAGGTGACCACAGCAGAGATAGCCGCCGCCAGTGCACGACTAAGCGACGATCTCAAACAGGCGATGGCTGTCGCGGTGCAAAACATTGAAACCTTCCACAACGCGCAACAATTACCGATCGTTGATGTGGAAACCCAGCCAGGCGTCCGCTGCCAGCAGGTGACGCGTCCGGTGGCATCCGTCGGTTTGTATATTCCCGGCGGATCCGCCCCGCTCTTTTCTACCGTGCTGATGCTCGCCACCCCGGCACGTATTGCGGGCTGTAAGAAGGTGGTGCTGTGTTCCCCGCCGCCGATTGCCGATGAAATTCTCTACGCGGCGCAGCTGTGCGGTGTGCAGGAAGTCTTTAATGTTGGCGGTGCACAGGCCATTGCCGCGCTGGCGTTTGGCAGCGAATCCGTGCCGAAAGTAGACAAAATTTTTGGCCCTGGAAACGCATTTGTGACCGAAGCGAAGCGTCAGGTGAGCCAGCGTCTTGACGGCGCGGCGATTGATATGCCAGCCGGACCGTCCGAAGTACTGGTGATTGCCGACAGCGGCGCCACGCCGGATTTCGTCGCCTCCGATCTGCTTTCGCAAGCGGAACACGGTCCGGATTCCCAGGTCATTCTGCTGACCCCAGATGCCGACATCGCCCGTCGCGTTGCCGAAGCCGTTGAACGTCAACTGGCTGAACTCCCGCGCGCAGAAACGGCGCGTCAGGCGCTCAGCGCCAGTCGATTAATCGTGACGAAAGATTTGGCGCAGTGTATTGCCATCTCTAACCTCTATGGACCTGAGCACCTGATTATTCAAACCCGTCATGCCCGCGAGCTGGTTGATGACATCACCAGTGCCGGTTCGGTGTTCCTCGGTGACTGGTCGCCGGAATCAGCGGGCGATTACGCCTCCGGGACTAACCACGTGCTGCCGACCTACGGCTATACCGCCACCTGTTCCAGCCTCGGGCTGGCGGATTTTCAGAAGCGCATGACGGTTCAGGAACTGTCGAAAGCGGGATTCTCCGCGCTGGCTTCAACCATCGAGACACTGGCGGCGGCGGAACGCCTGACCGCTCACAAAAATGCCGTCACCCTGCGCGTTAACGCCCTGAAGGAGCAAGCATGAGCACTGAAAACACGTTCAGCGTCACCGACTTAGCCCGTGAAAACGTCCGCAATCTGACGCCGTATCAATCTGCTCGTCGTCTGGGCGGCAACGGCGACGTCTGGCTCAATGCCAACGAATTCCCGACGGCGGTTGAATATCAACTCACCCGACAAACGTTGAACCGTTACCCGGAATGCCAGCCGAAAGCGGTGATTGAAAATTATGCGCAGTACGCCGGAGTTAAACCGGAGCAGGTACTGGTCAGTCGTGGCGCAGATGAAGGCATTGAGCTGCTTATTCGCGCCTTCTGCGAACCGGGGAAAGACGCGATTCTCTTCTGCCCGCCCACCTATGGGATGTATAGCGTCAGCGCCGAAACCATTGGCGTCGAATGCCGTACCGTACCGGCGCTCGCCGACTGGCAACTGGATATGCAGGCCATTTCTGACAATCTGAATGGCGTGAAGGTGGTTTACGTGTGCAGTCCCAATAACCCCACCGGACAACTGATTAACCCGCAGGATCTGCGCACGCTGCTGGAACTGACACGTGGCAAAGCCATTGTGGTCGCCGACGAGGCCTATATCGAGTTTTGCCCGCAGGCAACGCTGGCGGGTTGGCTTTCTGAGTATCCTAACCTCGTCATTCTGCGCACGCTGTCCAAGGCGTTTGCCCTCGCTGGTCTGCGCTGCGGCTTTACGCTGGCGAATGAGGAGGTGATTAACCTGTTGTTGAAAGTGATCGCGCCCTACCCGCTTTCTACCCCTGTTGCCGACATTGCCGAACAAGCGCTGAGCCCGCAAGGCGTCAATGCTATGCGCGAACGCGTGGCGCAGATCCTGCTTGAGCGTCAGTACCTGGTGAAGGCGCTTAAAGAGATTGCCTGCGTTGAACAGGTTTTTGACTCCGAAACCAACTACATTCTGGCGCGCTTTACCGCCTCCAGTAGCGTATTTAAATCTTTGTGGGATCAGGGCATTATCTTACGAGACCAGAACAAGCAACCTTCTTTAAGCGGCTGTCTGCGTATTACTGTTGGTACCCGTGAAGAAAGCCAGCGCGTCATTGACGCTTTACGTGCGGAGCAAGTATGAGCCAGAAGTATCTCTTTATCGATCGTGATGGAACCCTGATTTCCGAACCGCCGAGCGATTTCCAGGTGGATCGCTTTGACAAACTCGCCTTCGAGCCCGACGTAGTGCCGGTGCTGCTGAAGCTGCAAAACGCGGGCTTTAAGCTGGTGATGATCACTAATCAGGACGGTCTGGGAACGCAAAGCTTCCCGCAAGCCGATTTCGACGGCCCGCATAATCTGATGATGCAAATCCTGACCTCTCAGGGCGTGCAGTTTGATGAAGTGCTGATCTGCCCGCATTTGCCTGCAGATGAGTGCGACTGCCGTAAGCCGAAAGTGAAGCTGGTTGAACGCTATCTCGCTGAGCAGGCGATGGACAGCGCCAACAGCTACGTGATTGGCGATCGCGTTACCGATATCCAGTTGGCTGAAAACATGGGGATTACCGGGCTCCGTTACCATCGCGAGACGCTGAACTGGACGGCAATCGGCGAGCAACTGACGAAACGCGATCGCTATGCCCACGTTGAGCGCGTCACCAAAGAGACGCAGATTGACGTCAAAGTGTGGCTGGACTGCGAAGGCGGCAGCAAAATTAACACCGGCGTCGGCTTCTTCGACCATATGCTCGATCAAATTGCGACACACGGCGGGTTCCGCATGGAGATTACCGTCAAAGGCGATCTTTACATCGACGATCACCACACCGTGGAAGACACCGGTCTGGCGCTGGGCGAAGCGTTAAAACTGGCGCTCGGCGATAAGCGCGGTATCAACCGTTTTGGCTTTGTGCTGCCGATGGACGAATGCCTGGCGCGCTGTGCGCTGGATATCTCCGGGCGTCCGCACCTCGAATACCGTGCCGAGTTCACCTATCAGCGCGTCGGCGATCTGAGTACCGAGATGATCGAACACTTCTTCCGATCACTCTCCTACACCATGGGCGTGACGCTGCATCTGAAAACCAAAGGTAAAAACGACCATCATCGCGTGGAGAGTCTGTTCAAAGCTTTCGGCCGTACCCTGCGCCAGGCCATTCGCGTTGAGGGTGATACCCTTCCCTCCTCCAAAGGAGTGCTGTGATGAACGTGGTGATCCTCGACACCGGCTGCGCCAACCTGAACTCGGTGAAATCCGCAGTCGCGCGTCACGGTTATGATCCGGTGGTCAGCCGCGACCCGGACGTGGTGTTAATGGCCGATAAACTTTTTCTCCCCGGCGTCGGTACGGCGCAGGCAGCAATGGACCAGTTACGCGAGCGCGAACTGATCGAGCTGATAAAAGCTTGCACGCAGCCAGTGCTGGGCATTTGCCTCGGAATGCAAATTCTGGGGCGGCGAAGTGAGGAGACGAACGGCGTCGACCTGCTGGGCATCGTCGATCAGGACGTACCGAAGATGACCGATTTCGGTTTACCGCTGCCGCATATGGGCTGGAACCGCGTCTACCCGCAGGCAGGCAACCGGTTATTCCAGGGCATTGAAGACGGCGCGTATTTCTATTTTGTGCACAGCTATGCCATGCCGGTCAATCCGTGGACCATCGCCCAATGCCACTACGGCGAACCGTTCACCGCCGCCGTACAAAAAGATAACTTCTTTGGCGTGCAGTTCCACCCGGAGCGTTCGGGTGCCGCTGGCGCACAGTTGCTGAAAAACTTTCTGGAGATGTGATGATTATTCCGGCTTTAGATTTGATCGACGGCACCGTCGTGCGTCTCCATCAGGGTGATTATGCACAGCAGCGCGATTATGGCACCGACCCACTACCGCGTTTACAGGATTACGCAGCGCAGGGTGCCGAGGTGTTACACCTGGTTGACTTAACCGGCGCGAAAGATCCGGCGAAACGACAGATCCCGCTGATAAAAACCCTGGTAGCTGGCGTGAACGTACCGGTCCAGGTCGGCGGCGGCGTACGTACTGAAGACGACGTTGCGGCCCTGCTGGCAGCGGGTGTCGCTCGTGTGGTGGTTGGCTCCACGGCGGTAAAGTCGCCAGACATGGTGAAAGGCTGGTTCGCGCGTTTTGGCGCTGATGCCCTGGTGTTGGCGCTCGACGTACGCATAGATGTGCAAGGAAACAAACAGGTGGCGGTGAGCGGCTGGCAGGAAAACTCCGGCGTTTCGCTCGAAGAACTGGTCGAAACCTATCTGCCAGAGGGCCTGAAACATGTGCTCTGTACGGATATTTCTCGCGATGGCACGCTGGCGGGCTCGAATGTCTCCTTGTATGAAGAAGTCTGTGCAAAATACCCGCAAATTGCCTTTCAATCCTCCGGTGGCATTGGCGACATCAATGACGTTGCGGCCCTGCGCGGAACCGGCGTGCGCGGCGTGATCGTCGGGCGTGCGCTGCTGGAAGGCAAATTCACCGTTAAGGAGGCGATCCAATGCTGGCAAAACGTATAATCCCTTGCCTCGACGTTCGCGATGGTCAGGTCGTGAAAGGCGTGCAGTTCCGTAATCACGAAATCATCGGCGACATCGTCCCGCTGGCGAAACGCTACGCCGATGAAGGTGCCGATGAACTGGTGTTTTACGATATTACCGCGTCCAGCGATGGTCGTGTGGTCGATAAAAGCTGGGTTTCGCGCGTCGCGGAAGTGATCGACATTCCTTTCTGCGTAGCGGGCGGGATCAAGTCGGTTGACGACGCGGGCAAAATTCTCTCGTTTGGTGCAGACAAAATCTCCATCAATTCGCCAGCGCTGGCTGACCCGACGCTGATTACCCGTCTGGCAGACCGCTTTGGCGTACAGTGTATTGTGGTGGGTATTGATACCTGGTACGACGCTGAAACCGGTAAATACCATGTCAATCAGTATACCGGCGACGAAAGCCGCACCCGCGTTACCACCTGGGAAACTCTCGACTGGGTACAGGAAGTGCAAAAGCGCGGTGCCGGAGAAATCGTCCTCAACATGATGAACCAGGACGGCGTGCGTAACGGTTACGACCTCGAACAGTTGAAAAAGGTACGTGACGTTTGCCGCGTACCGCTGATTGCGTCCGGCGGTGCGGGAACCATGGAACACTTCCTCGAGGCTTTCCGCGATGCCGATGTCGATGGCGCGCTTGCCGCCTCCGTCTTCCACAAACAGATAATCAATATTGGTGAATTAAAAGCGTACCTGGCAACGCAGGGCGTGGAGATCAGGATATGTTAACAGAGCAACAACGCAGCCAACTGGACTGGGAAAAAACCGACGGACTGATGCCCGCCGTCGTACAACACGCGGTGTCCGGTGAAGTGTTGATGCTGGGCTATATGAACCCAGACGCGCTGGATAAAACCCTTGCAACCGGCAAAGTCACCTTTTTCTCACGCACCAAACAGCGTCTGTGGACCAAAGGCGAGACGTCGGGCAACTTTCTGAACGTGGTCAGCATTGCGCCAGACTGTGATAACGATACCCTGCTGGTGCTGGTGAATCCTGTCGGACCCACCTGTCACAAAGGCACCAGTAGCTGCTTCGGCGAGACCAGTCATCAGTGGCTGTTCTTGTATCAACTTGAACAGCTACTCGCTGAACGCAAAACAGCCGACCCGGCAAGTTCCTATACCGCGAAACTGTATGCCAGCGGCACCAAGCGCATCGCACAAAAAGTGGGTGAAGAAGGTGTCGAAACCGCGCTGGCAGCCACGGTACATGACAAATTCGAACTGACCAACGAAGCATCGGATTTGATGTATCACCTGTTGGTCCTGCTGCAGGATCAGGATCTCAACCTGACGACAGTCATTGAGAACCTGCGCAAGCGCCATCAGTGATCGTAAGGCGTAAAAAAACCGGGTCAGTTCAACTGGCCCGGTTTTTTATTGAGGGGGTAATGTTACTGCGCTTTTGGCTTGTAGTTACGCAGCGCGTTACGCCCCAGTACCACGCCGGCACCAATCATTCCACCGAGTAGTGTCGCCAGTATCAGGGTGATCGCTTTTTTCGGGCTATCGCGA
>NZ_CP070239.1:3171831-3175091 GCF_016906145.1 Citrobacter sp. MGH 55 | reverse complement strand
CATCCTGACCGTAAAGAATACTCATGGCATTGGTATACGTTGCCAACTGGCCAGCGTCAGGTTGAGTAATAATCGCCGTTGAGGTCCATTTTTCTTTCGCCACCGCCAGGTAACCCACAGCCAGAGCGATAGCCACAATAATGCAGATGATTATTGTCACTTTACCGCGCCAAATCTGAATCACTAAGTCAATCAAATCAATCTGTTCCGGTTCGTTGCTGCGCCCGGATAGGTTGTTATTTTCCACTGTCATCATTGCCTTAAACAAGAAAGCTCTAAACTCGCCACAGTTTATCGGGAAACGTAATTTATGCCATAGGAAATTTGACAGGATTGCGAAAATTCTGGTAGGTCTTTAACCCATTATCAGGGACTCCCTTCCCCTCAGTTGACTTTTCAATCACTACCGAAAAGGTCTCGGGTATAGACTTTCTCGAATACGTCTTTGAGTTCTTCAGCCATCCGGTTCGAGATAATGACGTCAGCCTGTAGTTTAAACTGCGTCAGGTCACGTTCGATTCGCGAGTTGAAAAACGTCTCGTCCTGCATTACGGGTTCATATATCACCACTTCCACACCTTTAGCTTTAATGCGCTTCATGATCCCCTGAATGGACGATGCGCGGAAGTTATCCGAGCCGCTTTTCATGATCAGACGATATATCCCTACAACCTTTGGTTTTCTGGCGAGAATGGCATCAGCGATAAAGTCTTTACGGGTGCGGTTGGCATCAACGATTGCGGAAATAATATTATTCGGGACTGACTGATAATTAGCCAGAAGCTGCTTGGTATCCTTTGGCAGGCAATAACCGCCGTAACCAAATGAGGGATTGTTGTAGTGATTGCCAATACGCGGATCCAGACAAACCCCCTCGATGATCTGGCGGGTATTTAAACCTAAACTTTCAGCGTAGCTATCGAGTTCGTTAAAATAGGCCACGCGCATCGCCAGATAGGTGTTGGCAAAAAGCTTGATCGCTTCTGCTTCGGTAGAATCTGTAAACAGCGTAGGAATATCTTGCTTCACCGCCCCTTCCTGAAGCAAAGCGGCAAACCGCTCTGCCCGTTCAGAGCGCTCGCCGATGACAATACGCGATGGATATAAGTTGTCATAGAGCGCCTTACCTTCACGCAAAAACTCAGGGGAAAAAATAATATTTTGTGTTTTAAATTTCTTACCCATCGCGGCGGTAAACCCAACCGGGACGGTAGACTTAATTATCATTACCGCATTTGGATTAATCGCTATCACATCCTGAATGACAGACTCGACGCTTGAAGTATTGAAGTAATTGGTCTTCGGATCATAATCGGTCGGCGTCGCAATAATAACATAATCTGCGTTTCGATAGGCGTCATGCTTATCCAGTGTGGCTTTGAAATTAATATTCTCCGACGTTAAGAACTGCTGAATTTCTTTATCGACAATCGGAGATATCCGATCATTCAACATTTCAACACGAGAGGGGATGATGTCTAACGCAACCACATCATGATGCTGTGCGATTAGCAGACCGTTGGACAGCCCGACATATCCGGTACCGGAGATGGTGATTTTCATTGCATGCTCTCAGAATTAACTTAATTAGACATCATGATGTATTCACATCCTGACACGTTATTATTGTTTTAGCGTCTGAGCGAATAAGGTGTCAACGAAGCCTAATACAATTAGGATTATCTTTATCATCCTAAAGGGACAATATTAAGTTAATATTAAGCGATGAAGATTATGCAATAAGAATCAGGATAAAAAAAAGCCCGGTCTTTAGACCGGGCTTCTGACAGACAATGTATTTAATCCATCCATTCGGTATGGAAAACGCCTTCTTTATCAGTACGCTTATAGGTATGCGCACCGAAGTAATCACGTTGTGCCTGGATCAGGTTAGCTGGCAGTACTTCAGCACGATAGCTGTCATAGTAGGCAACGGCCGCAGAGAAGGTCGGTACCGGGATGCCATTCTGAACAGCGTAGGCAACAACATCACGCAGCGCCTGCTGATATTCATCAGCGATGTTCTTGAAGTACGGATCTAACAGCAGATTGGCAATGCCTGCATTCTTCGCGTAGGCGTCCGTGATCTTCTGCAGGAACTGCGCACGAATAATGCAACCTGCACGGAAAATCTTCGCAATTTCACCGTAATTCAGATCCCAGTTGTACTCATCGGACGCCGCACGCAGTTGAGAGAAGCCCTGCGCATAGGAAACGATTTTACCAAGGTACAGCGCACGACGAACTTTCTCAATAAACTCAACTTTATCACCTGCAGGTTGCGCTTTCGGACCGGTCAGGACCTTAGAAGCCGCAACACGCTGGTCTTTCAGCGAGGAGATGTAACGCGCAAAAACGGATTCAGTGATCAAAGATAGCGGTTCGCCGAGATCCAGAGAACTTTGGCTTGTCCACTTACCGGTACCTTTGTTTGCCGCTTCGTCCAGAATGACATCAACGAGGTATTTACCCTCTTCATCTTTTTTGGTGAAGATGTCTTTAGTGATGTCAATCAGGTAGCTGCTAAGCTCGCCGTTGTTCCATTCCGTAAAGGTGCTGGCCAGCTCTTCATTAGAGAGATTCAGGCCGCCTTTCAGCAGAGAATAGGCTTCAGCGATGAGCTGCATATCGCCATATTCGATACCGTTGTGAACCATTTTCACGTAATGGCCTGCGCCATCAGCACCGATATAGGTCACGCAAGGCTCGCCATCTTCAGCGACTGCAGCGATCTTCGTCAGAATCGGAGCCACCAGTTCGTAGGCTTCTTTCTGCCCACCCGGCATGATAGACGGCCCTTTCAGCGCACCTTCCTCACCACCGGAAACACCGGTGCCGATGAAGTTGAAACCTTCAGCAGAAAGTTCACGGTTACGACGAATGGTGTCCTGGAAGAAAGTATTACCACCATCAATGATGATATCGCCTTTATCCAGATACGGTTTCAGAGAATCAATGGCAGCATCGGTACCCGCGCCTGCTTTCACCATTAACAGGATACGACGAGGCGTTTCGAGGGATTCAACAAACTCTTTCACCGTGTAGTAAGGCACCAGTTTCTTGCCAGGGTTCTCGGCAATCACTTCTTCGGTCTTTTCACGGGAGCGGTTGAACACGGAGACGGTATAACCACGGCTCTCGATGTTGAGCGCCAGGTTGCGCCCCATCACTGCCATGCCGACGACGCCGATCTGTTGCTTGGACATTACATACTCCTGTCAGGTGTGTTCACCGCGCGACGCATGCGCGGCTTGAATGTG
>NZ_CP070239.1:3161452-3162317 GCF_016906145.1 Citrobacter sp. MGH 55 | reverse complement strand
AACTTCGGCCCTTCTTTCAGGTTACGCAGTCCGTACTTCACAAACGCCTGCATGTAGCCCAATTTCTTACCGCAGTCGTAGCTATCGCCGGTCATTAGCATGGCGTCAACAGACTGTTTTTTCGCCAGTGCTGCAATTGCATCGGTCAACTGGATACGGCCCCAGGCGCCCGGTTCGGTTCTTTCGAGTTCGGCCCAGATATCCGCTGAGAGGACATAACGCCCTACCGCCATCAGATCGGAATCCAGCGTCTGCGGCTGATCCGGTTTCTCAATAAACTCAACAATGCGACTCACCTTGCCTTCATTATCCAGCGGATCTTTCGTCTGGATGACAGAGTACTCGGAAAGGTCACCCGGCATACGTTTCGCCAGTACCTGGCTACGGCCAGTTTCTTCAAAACGCGCAACCATCGCGGCGAGATTATAACGCAGCGGATCGGCACTGGCGGTATCAATAACGATATCAGGCAATACCACCACAAAAGGATTATCACCAATCGCCGGACGCGCGCAAAGAATGGAGTGACCCAGCCCCAGCGGCTGCGCCTGGCGCACGTTCATAATGGTCACGCCCGGAGGACAAATGGACTGCACTTCCGCCAGCAACTGACGCTTCACACGTTGCTCAAGGAGTGACTCAAGTTCATAAGAGGTGTCGAAATGGTTCTCAACGGCGTTTTTAGACGCGTGTGTGACCAGGAGGATTTCTTTGATCCCTGCAGCTACGATTTCGTCAACGATATACTGAATCATGGGTTTGTCGACGATCGGTAGCATCTCTTTGGGAATTGCCTTGGTGGCAGGCAACATGTGCATACCCAGACCCGCTACCGGTATAACTGCTTTCAAATTACTCATTATCT
>NZ_CP070239.1:3070580-3160067 GCF_016906145.1 Citrobacter sp. MGH 55 | reverse complement strand
TCACCCCCTCCCCTCCGGTAAGCGGAAGTTGATCGCATCAACGTTCACCACATGATGGTTTATGCGGTCTATATCCACTGAGCTTTGCCCCTTCTCATTCACCGCATGTACGTTTGCCAACGACAACAGCGTGTCCTCTTTCGCCATAAACTTACCGCGCACGTCTTTGCGCAGATCAAAGTGCATCTTCAGCGCCGGTCCCGTTGCTGACTCTTGCATCACCTTGATATTGCGCAGAAAAAGATGCTGCGGCTGATTATGCAACTCCAGCGTCGCCCGCTTCATCTCGATGTTGGTCAGTGCAACGAAGGAGGTGGCATTACCGGAGGAAATTTGAATGCCGCGCAATTTATATTCAAGCTGCGTGTTATCAAGGGAGATATGGTTGAGTTTGAAATTTTGCGGGATGGAGAGATATTTCCCTTTGACCACGCCATAGCCAATGAGCATCCCGGCACTGTTAACCATATCGACATTATCAATCACAAAATTATCGCAACCGTAAATGGCAACCGTCGCGTTATCGATGCCTGCCTTCTTGCTGAAATCCGGGGTGATGTTCTTCGCCTTCACATTGCGAATCACAAAATGTTTGCCGTTCTCGACATGCACCAGTTGCCGACAATCTGATCCGGTAATGTTGGCGACCACAAAATTTTTAACCGTCTGCTGCTCCGGATAGGTGTTGTCGTAGGTGCTCCCCGCAAGCCCAATGCCAATCCCCCAGTTAATCTTGCCGTTGGTACAGTTGATCCGTTCAATGACGTGGTCAGAAATCAGGATATTGCGATCGTTAATAGCGACATTCCATTCGATGGCGTCACCCTGCAAGTCGCTGAAACGGCAGTGGGTAATACGCGCGCCATCGACCTGATTGTGGAATCCCTGACGCAGAATCGCATAGTTGGCCTGGGTCACGGTGAGATTATCGATGACCAGATTGCGCATCACGCGCGGCTTTTTCCCACCAATATAAATCTGCGTCACCGGCCTAAAACCGCTCATCGCAAGGCCGTTAATCATACAATCGGAACCGCGTACATCCAGCGTAATATTGTGCAGGCTGCCCCCCTTCTCGCCAGTGACCTGACATCCCTCCTGCAACACAAAGCGACCACGCCCATTACCGCTCAGGCGGCCCAGCACATGCAGCGTTTTTCCCGGTGGGATAAAAATGCCGGTATTGATGTTCTCGCACACCAGTCCCGCTGGCACCACCACGGTCTCTGCGTCGCTGAAGGCCTGTCGAAAGGAGGCAATCCAGTCTTTCGCATTGTAATCCTGAATATTGACGGTTTTGCGGGACGCAACAGCGCGGGCAAAAGGTGAATGGAGGACAGGAAGTACGGCAAGCGCGGAGCTTGCCGTCAGGAAGGTACGTCGGGAGAGCGTTTTCTCTGGCATACAACCTCGGTTTACATCGTTTGCAGCAGGCTGGCCAACTGACGATTGATCACCTGCTGATTAAAATCATGTTCAACTTTTTCACGCGCGCGCTGGATGATGGGTTCCAGCGTCTGGTGATCAAGTTGGCTGAACAACGCGAGCTGTTGCGCCAGCGCATGGGCGTCGTTTTCCGGTACCAGCCAGCCGGATTCCCCGGCATCCACCAGCTCCGGGATCCCACTGTGAACGGTAGAGACCACCGGGATCCCCACCGCCATCGCTTCCATCAACGCAACGGGAATGCCTTCCATGTCGCCATCCGTGCCGGTAATCGACGGCAACAGAAAGACATCCGCGTTATCCAGCATCGTTTTCACTTCATGGCTGGGCTTAAATCCCGGCATCTCAATCACATCATCGAGCTGATACTGCTCAATCAACGTGCGCAATCGCCGCTCCCAGGGACCAATGCCCAGAATGCGATAACGAAACGCCACACCCTGCTCCTTCAACTGGCGGCAGGCCTCTATCGCCACATGCAGTCCTTTTTTCTCAGTCAGTCGCGCAACAGAGATAATCTCCAGCGGCGTACCGGGTGCTTTCACTGGCCGGTGCGTAAAGCGCGTCATATCCACGCCCATCCGTGAAACGGCAATCTTCTCCGGCGGACAGCCCATGCTTTTCAGCCTTCCAGCCCAGAGATCGCTAATAGGCAACATCAGATCGCCACGACGGAACAGTTGCTGGTACTCCGGCGTGTAATGGTTAAGAACTTCCCGACTGGAAATATCAATACCGTGAAAAATCGTCGCAATCTTGCCCTGAATAACGCCCAGCTCACGCAGCTTCGCCGCCGTTACGCCCGCCGGACCAAAGTGGGCGATAAAGACATCCGCACGCAGGGGTTGACTTATCTGCGCACAGATTGATGAGAGGATCAGGTTACGTGATTCATCGCCGTAGCGAGAGAAGTTGAGCGATTTCCACGTCGTCGCCCGGTGCAGTCCTGACAGCGTTTTCACTGCCCGAGTGCGCAGCTTTGCCAGACGTCCCGGCGGCTCGTCCTGTAGCCAGCGCGTTCTGGCCGCCAGGCCATATTTTTCCCAGGCGGCATGCGTATTTTGCGTGTCACCTTTTTGCAGGGCGACAATCTCAACGTCAAAACCCATGTCGATAAACGCGGTAATCTGGTTGAGGACGAAGGTTTCCGACGACAGCGGAAATTTCAGTAAAAAAAAGCTGACCTTCATTTCCCCTCCCCGATGCGCGTTAACACCGACTCCACCATACGGTATCCCTGTTCACGCTCGCGACGCACCGCCTGCGCAAGACGCTCATTGATCTGCGGCAACTGTCCGAGCGTATCCGCCACCATCGCTTGCAGACTGCCATCCAGCAGATGACGGATATCTATCGCCATCTCCGGCATCCCCAGTTGCTGCATGATGCCCGCCGATTTGTGCTCGTAATTAATCGCAATAGCAGGCGTCGCGAAGTTCATCGAGATAATGGCGGAATGCAGGCGTGTGCCAACCGTCAGGTCGCATGCGCCGAGGATCTTGCCCATTTCCAGATCATTGAGTTCATCCATCACCACGTGGTAACGCGTCGGGTCGCTGACGTACTGACGCAGATTCAGCGCCACCATGCGGTCATCTTTGTTATAGCTGTCAATGCCGGTACAGGTAGACAGTGCGATAACCTGATAGCCCTCATCCAGAATGCGGTTGACCACACCGGCGAAGGCCTTCTCATAAGCCTCCTGCGTGGTGCCCAGGCGTTTATCAAACGGCGCCAGTTCTCGCAGAGTAATTGCCACCGTTTTCTGCTGCGCCGCTACGCTCAGCCAGTGTTGAACGGCATAGCCCGGCGTAAAATCTTCATCGTGATGATCCACCAGCCAGGCGGTATCCACGCCGTGCTCCACTTTTTCAGTGGTGATGTCACTGCGTTTCATCAGTTCCAGGCTGACCGACTCCCGCAGGATCAGTGCATCACAGTGGCCGAAAACATAGTTAGCCAGTTGATTAAATTGTGGATCCTGGAACGGACCGACGCTGTGACCGACCATGTACAGTGGTTTTTTCGCCATAAAGGTACACAGCGCGTGTTCAAACTGCGGAACACCGTACAAGTCGACGAAGAACGAACCGCCCACCTGAACGATAGCGTCATAACCCGAAAGCAAACGCACGAAATCGGTAAACCCCTGAGCAATCGCGATATTACGCAGCTTGCCGGTATCGGTAACGCGGGAAAGCAGCACCTGGTGCTGATAGCGACGACGGAGGATTTTTTTCACCCGCCCCACTACGCCAGCCGCGCTGTTGTGCTGTTTCATCTGTAAAAAGAGCGGATCGCCCATCACCGGACGGTTCAAAAGCCAGGACGAACTCACCGGGTAGCGGCTCATGACGTCCACTTCCGCGTCAGGTTCGAGGCGGTGAATGGCGTCCAGCAGACCACGTAAAATCGCACTGTCGCCACGGTTGCCGCAGGTATGGTTGCCCAGAATCAATAATTTCATTTCACCCTCTTAAAATCGTTGCCATCCGGCAAAACTTATCCTGCACGAAGCAAGGTTTTCATTTTTTCGCTGCGACAAAACTGGCGCTTCATCTCCACAACCAGTGGGTGGCGCGAAAGTACGATCATCACCGCAAACGCCAGCGCACCGGCGGCAATCTGCGTCCCCAGCAGCACACCGAGCGACAGATGTCCCTGTAACGCGATACCCAGACCGTAGCTCACCGCCAGCGTCGGCAATGAGAGATAGAACGGCAGCCACAGGCTCAGAATGTACTGACGATAGCTGGAACCCAGCACCGGTTTGATCATCACGAAATAGCTCAGAATGGTGTTGATAATTTGCACCAGCAGGAAGCCCAGCGTCACGCCAATTGCGCCCGCCATCTGCCCGCCGACAATAATTGCCGGAATAAAGAGAAACGTTTTGAAGACGTTAAATTTAAAACTGATGTCTACCCGCGCTTTCGCCATGAGCAGCGAACCAATCGGATTACCGACCGAGCGCAGCAACCCCACCACGCACAGCAGTTGCAGAACAGGAATGATGCTGTTCCACTTCTCGCCAAAGACCAGCGGCACAAAATTATTTGCAACCACCATCAGGCCCAGCAATGCCGGGAAGTTGATAATGCCCACCACGGAAAGCAGCTTGTAGAAATTCACGCGCAGCTTCTGTGTGTCGTCCTGAATTTTGGCAAATGCCGGAAACAGCACGCGGGTGATGATGGGGTTGAGCTTCATCGGCGGCACCACTGCCACGTTATACGCCAGGTTATAGCCCCCTGCGACGCCGGCCCCGAGAATACGCGCCAGCACCAGCGTGGAAAGGTTGGTGTTGACGTAGTTGATGATGCTGTCCGCCGTCAGCCACGCACCAAAGCGCAAATTCGACGAAACGGACGCCAGCGAAAAGTGCAGACCCGGACGGTAGATCTTGCGGCCAAAATAGCCAAACAACAGCGTGCGCACCGCGCTATTTACCAGGTAACCGAGTATGGCCGTCATCGCCAGCGGCCAGAAATGCGCGCTGACAACGGTAAACGTAAAGCCTGCCAGTACAGCGCTGGTTTCAATCATCCCAATCTTGTTGAACTCCAGCTCTTTCTGCATCAGCGCGCGGAACTGCTGCCCGTGCGGGATCACCACAAACGCCAGCGACAGCGTTTTAATCAACGGCGCCAGATCCGGGTTATGCAGCACATTGCTAATCACATCGCTAAGCAGGAAGACCGCCACACAGACGATGATTCCCAACCCGACGTTCAGCCAGTACAGCGTGGTCAGCTCAAGATGGCTTATCGCCTTGCGCTGAATAATGGAGTTGGCAATACCGAAGTCAGACAGCGTATCGGCCAGCGCAATGATCACCAGCGACACGGTCAGCAGGCCGAACTGGTGGTTATCGACGATCCGCGCCAGTACCGTCATCTGGATAAGCCCAAGGCTGATAATGATCACCGTGGCAATCGCCGACCACTTCGCGCCGCTGATGGTTTTTTCACGTAAGCTCATGACCGTTCCTCAGTACGCCGCTTTGTTAACAAAGCCCTTAAACACCGTCAGAAAAACGATCTTGATGTCGAACCACACGCTCCACTCGCGGATGTACTCCAGATCGTACTCCACGCGTTTTTCCATTTTCTCCAGCGTGTCAGTTTCACCGCGCCAGCCGTTGATTTGCGCCCAACCGGTGATCCCCGGCTTCACCTTGTGGCGTAGCATGTAGCCTTCAATCAGTTGACGATACTGTTCGTTATGCGCCACCGCATGCGGACGCGGCCCGACGATAGACATGCCACCGGTCAGCACATTAATAAACTGCGGTAGTTCATCCAGCGAGGTACGACGCAGGAAATTCCCCACTCGGGTGACGCGCGGATCGTTCTGCGTCGCCTGTGTGACGACCTTGTCGTTTTCCATCACCTTCATTGAGCGGAATTTCCACACGTTGATCGGTTTACCGTCCATGCCATAACGGGTCTGACGGAAGATGATCGGCCCCGGCGAACTCAGCTTCACCGCCAGCGCAATGCAGCACAACACCGGGGAGATCAGCAGCAGGATCAGAGACGCCAGCACGATATCTTCCGCACGCTTAAGCAGACGGTTGATGCCCGACAGCGGCGTGTCATACAGCGGCACCACCGGCACGCCACTCACCTCTTCGATGCGGGAATGCAGAATGTTAAAGGTAAACACGTCCGGAATGAGGATCACCGAACAGGTGGTATCCGCCAGTTCGCGCACCAGTTTTTTCACCCGCGCGCCGTCGCACATCGCCATCGCAATGTAGATGTTATGGATGCGTGACGCTTTCGCATCTTCAACCAGTTGTTCGAGGTTACCTGCCCAGTCAGAGGTAACGCCGCCCGGTTTCGGATCGTGATAAACGCCAACCACCTCAAAACCTAACCACGGTTCGTTGCGGAAGCTATCGAGCAGCGCCCGTCCGGCAGGCAGATCGCCTGCGACGGCCACCCGGCGCGTGTTGTAGCCACGGTTGCGTAGCCATCCTGCACCGATGCGAATAAACGATCGGCAGAAGACCAGTCCGACGCTGGTCAGCAGATACCACGCCAGCCAGACCGCGAGGCGGTTATCGAAATCCTGATTGAATGCCACCAGACCGGCGCTAAAGACGAGGCTCAGCGTCCAGTTTTGCAGCAGGAGAGTCAGTTCAGTGGAAATTTTGACGCCGCGCCATGAGCGATAGAAATCGGTTATGCCACCCAGCATCTGGAAAACAACCAACGTGATCAGCGCCACCAACAGGTGCATATACAGGAAAGGCAGTCCACTGACTTCGCAGACGACCCACAGCCCGCCAAACATGATGGTGATATCTGAAAAGCGTTGCACCATAGAGATTAACGATGCATTGGTTTTGGCCCGTTCGCGCTTTTTTAGATTTGTCATCGTTGTTCCTGTTATTAGCCCCTTACCCGCCAGCGGGTAAGGGAAGATCTGACCTTACTGATTCAGTAACGCCAGCAGAGTGCGCGTTCGCGCTTCCATCAGCGGAATATCGCCGCGTGACTCCACGTTCAGGCGTACCACCGGTTCGGTGTTGGAGGAGCGCAGGTTGAAACGCCAGTCGACGAACGACATGCTGATGCCGTCGGTTCTGTCCACCGCCAGCGCCTCGCTGGCAAAGTGTTGTTCCACCCGAGAAATCGCTGCCGCCGGTTCGTCCAGCTTGCTGTTGATTTCGCCGCTCGCCGGGAATGCCGCCATCCGGTCTCGGACCAGTTCACCCAGCGACTGTCCCTTCAGACACACCAGTTCCGCCACCAGCAACCACGGGATCATTCCGCTGTCGCAGTAAGCAAAATCACGGAAATAGTGGTGGGCGCTCATCTCGCCGCCGTAGATAGCGTCTTCGTGGCGCATCCGCTCTTTAATGAAAGCGTGACCGGTTTTCGACATCACCGGCGTGCCGCCCGCCGCTTTCACCACATCCACCGTGTTCCAGGACAGACGCGGGTCGTGAATGATTTTGGCGCCCGGCTGTTTTTCGAGGAACGCTTCCGCCAGCAGGCCGACAATGTAGTAACCCTCGATGAACTGGCCTTTCTCGTCGAACAAGAAGCAGCGGTCAAAATCACCGTCAAAGGCAATCCCCATATCCGCGCCATGTTCAATCACCGCATTGCGGGTATCGGCGCGACACTCCGGCAACAGCGGATTAGGAATGCCGTTCGGGAAGTTGCCGTCCGGGGTGTTGTGCACTTTGATGAACTCGACCGGCACGCCGAGCGTCTGAAAGCGCGCGTCGATAGCGTCCACCACCGGGCCTGCCGCGCCGTTGCCGGAGTTAATCACCAGCTTCAGCGGCGTGAGGTTTTTAACATTGATGTAGCCAAACAGATGGTCGATATAGGCATCACGCAGGGAGATTTGCTTATAGCTTCCGCGCAGCGCAGGGTTCACCGGCGGAAAGTCGTTGGCTTCCGCCAGGCGCTGCACGTCGCGCAGACCGGTATCGCCACTGATGGGACGCGCGCCTTCGCGCACCAGCTTCATGCCGTTGTAGTCCATCGGGTTGTGGCTGGCGGTGACTTCAATCCCGCCGTCCACGCCAAGGTGGAAAGTCGCGAAGTAGATCTCTTCGGTGCCCGATAGACCGATATCCAGCACGTCAACGCCGGCATCCTGCAATCCTTTTGCCAGCGCCAGCTTCAGCGCCTCACTGGTCAGACGCACGTCGCCGCCCAGCACAATGGTTTTCGGCTTCAGAAATTCGCCGTAAGCGCGACCAATCCGCCACGCAATCTCTTCGTTCAGCTCTTCGCCCAGCCTGCCGCGAATATCGTAGGCTTTGAAACAGGTTAATTTTTTCATGTTTTTACCCTTATTCAGGCAACAGTTGTCCCTCTCCGGACTGGAGATATTTTTTGTAAAGTACATAACCATTAGATTTCGCGTTGCAGGAAGGCGGCGACTGCGCGTATCCCCGGGAGCTTAGTCAACGAAGTGACCGGGGTGCGTAAAGGAAGCCAACGCATCTGCGGCGCGAAAGATGATGGTTAGGGCGTCACACCCGGCCGTAGCGATCCTCAAACCGCACCACATCATCCTCTTCGAGGTAAGAACCCGAGCGCACTTCAATCAGATCGAGTGGAATTTTCCCTGGGTTTTCCAGACAGTGGGTGGCTCCCAGCGGAATGTAGACAGACTCGTTTTCACCGAGCAGTTTGATCTCACCGTCAATGGTGACTTTGGCGGTACCCGCCACCACCACCCAGTGTTCGGCGCGGTGGTGGTGCATCTGTACCGACAGCCCTTCCCCTGGTTTCACGGTGATGCGTTTGACCTGATAGCGGTCACCGGCGTCGATGGAGTCATATTTCCCCCACGGACGGTACACTTCGCGGTGAATATGGTGCTCGTGGCGGCCATCGGCTTTGATTTGTTCAACCACTTTTTTGACGTCCTGCACCGCGTTACGGTCGGCAATCAGCACCGCGTCTTTGGTCTGCACCACCACCAGGTCTTTCACGCCGACGGTGGTCACCAGTCCCGATTCGGCATAGACGTAGCTGTTTTCCGTTTTATGGCTGATGACGTCGCCATGATGGACGTTTCCCTCGGCGGTATGGGCGCTGATTTCCCACAGCGAGGACCAGGAGCCGACATCGCTCCAGCCCGCATCCATCGGCATCACCACCGCATCCGCCGTGCGTTCCATTACTGCGTAATCGACAGATTCTTCCGGACACGCCAGGAACGATGCTTCATCCACGCGAATGAAATCGAGATCCGGATCGACCACGCTCATCGCGTTTTCGCAGGCTTCCAGGATATCGGGACGGTATTTTTTCAGCTCTTCCAGATAGCGTCCGGCGCGGAACAGGAACATCCCGCTGTTCCAGTAATAATCACCGCTGGCGACATAGGCCTGCGCTGTTTCCAGACTCGGTTTTTCCACAAACTGCGCAACGTCAAACGCCACGGCATCGTTAACGCCGGGGGTGACATCGCCACGACGGATATAGCCGTAGCCCGTTTCCGGCAGATCCGGAACGATACCAAACGTGACCAGCTTTCCGGCTTCGGCGTACGGCATTGCGTTGCGCACCGCGTCGCGAAAGGCCTCTTCGTTGGCAATCACGTGGTCTGCCGCCAACACCAGCATCAGCGGGTCGCAGTCCGGACTGTGACGTTTTGCCGCCAGCGCCGCTAATGCAATGGCCGGCGCGGTATTACGTCCCGCCGGTTCAAGAATAATGTTCTCCGTCAGTTTATTAAGCTGACGCAATTGCTCCGCGACGATAAAACGATGCTGCTCGTTGCAGATCACCACCGGACTTTCGCACTCCACGCCGTTAAGACGACAAATGGTCGTTTGCAGCATGGTGAGATCGCCTTTCAGGCACAGGAACTGCTTAGGATAAAGTACACGGGAAAGCGGCCATAAGCGGCTACCGGAGCCACCGGCCATCACAACCGGATAGAGTGTTGTCTGACTCATAATTTAATCCCGAATATCATTCATAAATTGACGTAGCACATTCTCTTTATCGAGCGTGCGTTCGGCATATTCACGTGCCACCGTGTTGTTTTTTGGCATGGTGAGCGCCATCGTTATCCCTGCCACCAGCGCATCGACCGATTCCGGCTCAACGCACACCGCAATGCCTGCATAGCGGTCGCAAAGCTGGCCGAGTTCCGTCTCCGGTTCTGCGGTAATCACCGCATTGCCGCCCACCGCCAGAATATTGGTCAGCTTGGAGGGCAGAACGGCATCCGCCGCCCCGCGTTTTTGCACCACCAGGTGGCAATCGCCCATCTTCAATAGCGCAGGCAGCGCCTCGTAAGGCTGCAACGGGAAAAACAGAACGTTGCGCAGACCGCGCTCGCGGGCCATTTTCTCCAGACGCGCTTTGCCGCCGCCCTGCCCGACGATAGCGAAAACCAGCGGCTGCTCATGCAGTTGTTCCGCCGCCGCAATCACGTTTTCCAGCCCTTGCTTCTCGCCGATATTGCCGGAGTAAAGAATGATTTTTTTGTCATCCGGCAAACCAAGCTGTTGGCGGAGGCTGATAACCTCGTCATCGTTAACATTCTGAAAACGGGCGACTTCTGACCAGTTAGGGAAGAAGATCACTTTCTCTGCCGCCACCCCTTTCGCCTGGGCTTTATTCATCATTGAGCGGGAGATGGTGGAGACATTGTCGACGTTATGCAGACCGCTACGTTCGAAAGCGGTCGCCAGCTGCGCCACTTTGCCGGTTTTACCGTTGCCTGCCAGACCGAGCCCCAGCATCGCATCGACTTCATAATCCTGAATGTGCAGCAACGTGCGGGCGCCTGAGAGTTTCGCCAGCAGCCGCATTCCCGGCGTGCAAAACAGCGTGGGCACCACGCCAATAATGCGATCCGGCTTCCAGCGACGCTGCGCCATCAGCGGGAAAAAGCTGCTGAGGGCGAAGCTGCCCAGATGCAGTAATCGTTTCAGTGTTGACGGCTGCTTTGGCACATACAGTGGGCAGCGCCAGACAGTGGCATCACCCTCTTCCCGGCGATAGCGCCAGGCTGAATAGCGCTCGCCCACTTTCCACTGCGGGTAATATGGCGGCGCGGTGATAACCCGCACGTCATGGCCTTCGCGCGCCATCCACTCCACCATTTCACCGGTGTATTTACCGATGCCGGTTAACTCCGGTGAGTAGTTGATGCCATACACAAGGATCCTCATAATCCCAGCGCCTTAGCCTGACATTCCGGCAAAAAATACGCCCGACTGTTGTCATGGACGTTGTCGCTAGCCAGCAACGCCGCGGGCGTCAGCCAGCAGTAAGCGCCGTGCTGCGCGTCAGGCAGAGGCAAATCATGCGCCTGCACCCGCAGACGGAAACCGAGCACGATGTAATGCGTTGAGAAGTCTTCACCGGAAAAGTTGTCGTCATAGAAATGCTGCCAGACGCCATAAAACTCCCCGGCAGACAGCGGCAAACGTAGCCCCAATTCGGCTTCGGTCAGGCGTTCGAAGGCCGCACTCAGCGGCTCATCTTTTTGCACCCGGCCACCGGGCACGAACCAGAAGCCCTGCGCCGGTCGGTTCAGTCGTTTACCCAGCAGAAATTCCCCCTGCGCGTTTTCCACGATCAAATCGAGGGAGACAAGCGGCGTGGAACGCACGACGGTGGCAAAATCTTCCTGACGTAAAAACATGTTTACCCCCGGAACCGATGCTGATTCTCAAGGAACCACTGATATGTGCTGGCAAGGCCCGCTTCCAGTGAGATCTCGTGATACCAGCCCAGCTGATGCAAACGGGTCACATCCAGCAGTTTTCGCGGCGTACCGTCCGGCTTCGTCGCGTCAAACACCACGCGACCCTTGTAGCCCACAACCTGAGCGATGGTCTGCGCCAGTTCGCGAATGGTGCAATCCACGCCCGTACCGACGTTAATGTGCGACAGCATCGGCTGGGTGTTCTCCTGCCAGACTTCGCTGTCCAGTTCCATCACGTGGATGCTGGCGGCGGCCATATCATCGACGTGCAGAAACTCACGCATCGGCGTCCCGCTGCCCCACACCACTACGTCCGCCGCATTCTGCACGGTCGCTTCGTGGAAACGACGCAGCAACGCCGGGATCACGTGCGAATTGCTCGGATGGAAGTTGTCATGTGGACCATACAGGTTGGTCGGCATCACGGAACGATAGTCGCGCCCGTACTGGCGGTTGTATGACTCGCACAGTTTGATACCGGCAATCTTGGCAATGGCATACGGCTCGTTGGTTGGTTCCAGCGTGCCCTGCAACAGTTCACTCTCCGCCATCGGCTGTTTTGCCAGTTTGGGATAGATACAGGACGAACCGAGGAACAGCAGCTTATTCACGTTATGCAGATGTGCGGCGTGAATGATGTTGCTTTCCATCATCATATTTTCAAAGATGAAATCGGCCGGATACGTGTTATTGGCAACAATACCGCCCACCTTCGCCGCCGCCAGATAAACCTGATCGATACGCTCAGTGGCAAAGAAATCCAGCACTGCCTTGCTGTCCAGCAGGTTCAGCTCATCGCGGGTGCGCAGCACCAGCTCCACATCACCACGCTGCGCAAGCTGGCGGGCAATCGCGGAACCCACCATTCCGCGATGACCAGCGATAAAAATACGTTGTTTGCTCATTCTCAGGACTCCAGCGCGATGGCAACCTCGTAGCCATGAGATTTCAGCAGGGAGTGTTTCTTCGCCGCTTCCAGATCTTTAGCGACCATCTCGGAGACCATTTCCTGCAACGTAATTTCCGGTTTCCAGCCCAGCTTCTCATGCGCTTTGCTCGGGTCACCCAGCAGGGTTTCCACTTCTGCCGGACGGAAGTAGCGCGGATCAACGGCCACAATCACATCACCCGGTTTCACGCCTGGCGCGTCATGACCGGTGACAGAAACCACAATCCCTTTCTCTTCCACGCCTTCGCCTTCAAAGCGCAGTTTGATCCCCAGCTGGGCCGCCGCCATTTCGACGAACTGACGCACGGAATACTGCACACCGGTCGCGATCACGAAGTCTTCCGGCTGTTCCTGTTGCAGCATCATCCACTGCATTTTGACGTAGTCTTTCGCATGGCCCCAGTCACGCAGGGAATCCATGTTGCCGAGATACAGGCAGGACTCCAGCCCCTGAGCGATGTTAGCAATCGCGCGGGTGATTTTACGGGTGACGAAGGTTTCGCCACGACGCGGCGATTCATGGTTAAACAGGATGCCGTTACAGGCGTAGATACCATAGGATTCACGGTAGTTGACGGTGATCCAGTAGGCGTAAAGTTTGGCGACCGCATACGGCGAGCGCGGGTAGAATGGCGTGGTCTCTTTTTGCGGGATTTCCTGCACCAGACCGTACAGCTCAGAGGTCGATGCCTGATAGAAACGGGTTTTCTTTTCCAGACCGAGGAAGCGGATGGCTTCCAGCAGACGCAGCGTTCCCATCGCATCCACATCGGCGGTGTATTCCGGCGATTCGAAGGAAACCGCAACGTGGCTCATCGCGCCCAGGTTGTAGACCTCATCCGGCTGCACTTCCTGCAGAATACGCGTCAGGTTGGAGGAGTCCGTCAGGTCACCGTAGTGCAGATGGAATTTCGGGTTGCTCGCATGGGGATCCTGATAGATGTGATCCACGCGCTCGGTGTTAAATGAAGACGCACGACGCTTAATACCGTGAACCTCATAACCTTTTTCCAGCAGAAGTTCTGCCAGGTAAGAACCATCCTGCCCGGTAACGCCGGTAATGAGAGCGACTTTAGACATTTTATTACCTCTTAATTATCCCCTAAATCGTTCGGGTTATAGCAAGGCGGTGACGCCGCTTATCCAGGAGCTTACAGAAGTAAGTGACCGGATAATCAAGGAAAGCCAACACTGCTACAGCCCGAAACATGACGGGGAAACTGATTACTTTTCAACGCGTTCGCGTATCACAACTGCGGGATTGCCACGGCAAATCATATTTGCCGGTAGCGATTTAAAAACACTGCTGCGCGCACCGACGACAGTGCCATCGCCTATCGTTACGCCTGGCGCCACAAACACATCCGTTGCCAGCCAGCATTTATCGCCAATCACAATCGGGGTGGCGTTAATATCAAAATGCGCGCTGGTATGATCGTGACTGCCGGTACACAAATAGCTTTTCTGCGAAACCACCGCATGGGCACCAATCGTAATATCGCCGAGCGTATATAAATTGACGTCATCCCCTACCCAGGCATAATCACCAATGGTTAATTTCCACGGATAGGTAATTTTCACCGACGGTCGAATGACTACGTTTTTTCCTATTTTCGCGCCAAACAGACGGAGCAAAAAAGCGCGCCAGCGATATAACACCTGCGGTGACCAGGAAAATAACGTTGCCTGTACGGCCCACCACAATTGCACTTTAATTACATTTCCGCCGCGAAATCCTTTCGGTACGGAGAAACCACGTAAATCCTGCATCATTAATCCTTATATTTCAGGCTTTGTTATATAAGGCTTTCGTTTTACCCGTCGTACGTAAGCGTAATAGCTTCGATAATTCAGCCCAAAAACCCGGCACGCGTAATATCTGACGCTGCACTTTTTTGGCGTCTTCGCATAATTCCAGATTATTCGTCGTTGACACGCCGCCCATTGAAAATTCAGAGACCAGACCGTCCAGTTTTTTAAAGTCATAACCTTCTTTATACAATCTGGCGGCCAGCGCATAATCCGATGACACTTTATATTGCAGGTCGTAGTGCCAGACTTTTAGTCCCGCCAGCGGGAAAAAGATCGCCTGATGGCTGGCCGGCAGACTGTGATAGATATACCAACCGGGTTTCGCGCTACGCTTCGTTTTATGACCATCGCCAAAATCGAGCAGCGCATCACCGGTAATCATCACGTCATCTTTTTGTGTCTGTAACTGACGTACAACGTGGGCGACATCCGGATGAAAGATATCGCCGGAGTTAAGGAACAGCGCGAACTTGCCACGCGCCATTTCAATGCCCTTGTTCATCGCATCATAGATGCCGTTATCCGGTTCGCTGACAAAACGTAAGTGGTAGTTACCGCAGAGGTTTTCCAGAAATTCTTGCGTACCGTCATTTGAACCGCCGTCCACCACGATCCACTCAAAGCGGATGTCGGTCGCCTTCGCCAGATGCGCCAGCGACGCATGGGTTTTGACGATGCCGTCCAGATTGCGAAACGCGACGGTGATAATACTGAGCAGCATAGAATTAACCTCATCATACTTTTGTCATATTCAGCGCCTTGCGCAAAATAAACGGACAAACGATTAAAAATGCATATTCCGGGCTAAATATCGAACCGGTAAAAAACAGTGACACCGGTGTAAAAAGATAAAGTTGCACCCGAAAATTCCGATTATCGCCAAATGCATTTAACGTCATTTTTAAGATTTTCCACATGTACCACAGCGTCATTAACACCGCGAACCAGGAAAAATAAATAATCAGCAGATACAAACCATTGTCTATTGTTTTCCCGACATCTGCACCGTTAAAGATTCCGAATGATGCGACATATTCATAAAGTGAGCCAAATCTGACGACGCCATCAATATGGGTTAAAGAATAACCGACCATCACTAACGGACCGACAATACGATAATAAGAAGACGACCCTTCCGTTCCTAAATCTCCAAGACGTGTGGAGATATAAGGAAATGCAAATATCACCCCTACTAAAAACACGGCTAATGAGATTATCGCCAGCGGCAGTTTTTTCTTTATCGCATCCTTATTCAGATACTGGAACGCCCATTCCAACAGGTAAAACAGGATAAATGTCATTACCCCTGAAAACGATCCTGATAATATTATCCCTGCCAGAATCATAGCATCGGTTTTAGGCGTTTTGATACCAAACTGTTTGATGCTGAGCCAAATTGAGATTAAGGCCAGAGCAAAAAATGCCGGTTCGAAATAGAGCGCGGTGGTTCGCTTGCCGCCAAATTTAATAAAATTCAACACATAGCTATTGCTGTAAATAAGGTACTTCGAAATGCTTTCCATCAGGCTACTGCCGCCGGTCAGGATAATTTGCGCCATTTCCGCCGCCGCCAGCACCACCACCAGCGCCACTACCAGATAGAAAAAGCGCAGGATCTTACGGTAGTTATGCGGCGAGATGGTTTTGAAGCGAATGCTCCAGACCATACCGATAATGATCACGATATAGACAAACAGCATCGTCGAGGTGACGTATTTGCTGGCGTCCAGAGACTGACCGAACAGATAGTTAAACGCCGTCAGCCCTGCTCCAATCCCTAATGCAATCATCAGTTTCTTAATGCTGATTCGTTCAACGTACAGCAGCAGTAAAACGGGTAAAAAAGTGACAATAGTGATGGGGAAACTTTCGCCCAGTTGGGCAATTTTGACGTTGACCAGCAGGTAGATCAGCGGCAGCAGCAGATAGCTACAGATTCTGATAGAACGAGACATATTCCTCCAGCATCTGTTGACCACTGTACGCCGCACGACTGCGCTCGCGGAAGGCGCTGAGTGAGGTACCAAAAACCGTCTGCGCGATGTCAGTTTTGTTCATCTGCACCAGTGACAGCACCTCTTCAGCGGCAAACGTTTTTCCGCCCGCCTTGCGCAGCACTTCCTGCGCCGCGTCGCTGTGGGTGGCGATCACCGGCACGCCGATTGACAACGCTTCACATAAAATTAGTGGATAGTTATCCACGCGGGAGCTGAACACCAGCGCGTCCATCTGGTTGAGCGCGCTCATCAGTTTGCGTTTGTCAGTTTCGAAGCCGTGATTCACCACGTTTGCCCCGTCAAACGGCGAGAATTTGCCAAAGGTATGCAGTTCAACCTTATCGCCCAGCGCTATCATGTCGCGCACCAGACGCTGATTGGTTTTTCCGTCATAGCGCAGGTCATGAGCCACAATCGCAATTTTCGGTTTCCCCGGGGTCTCATTGACCGGAGACAATTCTGCCAGAATCGCTTCGGTCGCCACATCGATCCCATTATTGATAATGCGGCAGCGCCCCGCGCCGTACAGGCTGTTAAACGCATCGGCAACGTGTTGGCTTGGAGAGATAAACTGGCAACCCAGCGCCAGCATCTGGCGGAACAGTTGGCGTTTTCCATCGACCAGGTTATGCGCGCGGTCAACGTTCACCGGCGGATAATTACTCAGCGTCGGGCATTTCTGGCAGCCGGTTTTCCACCCCTCGCAGCCGTCGGTAAAGGCGCAGCGCCCGGTCACACTCCAGTGATCGTGCAGTGTCCAGACCAGCGTGACGTCCGGCTTGTGGTTTTTCACCTTTTCGCAGAACGCTACCACGTCAGCCAGATTCAACCAGTAGCTGTGCAGAACGTGAAAATGCAGCACCAGCGGGCCTGACGTGCGGGTCACGGTACGGTAGAGATTGTTCAGATTGCCAAACAGATCGCGATTGAACAGGCGAAACAGGGCGATATTAGCCACTGACGTCAGACGCGGCGTCTGTTTGATGACATGAGGATAGTGGCTATGGCTGACGCTCTTTTTCCCGCCCTTGCCGTAGCCGTAAATAAATTGCGAAGTCAGCCCTTTTTGCAGTGCGCGCTGATGCAGATCTAATGCCACTCCAGCCGCACCGCCTTCCGCCAGTCGCACATTAAATTGCACAATATTCATTTAATTACCTTAACCCGGGCCTTCTCGCCCACCACCAGCGCATTGTCCGGGATGCTGTCGAGCACCACGCTGCCTGCGCCAATCGTCACGTTATTTCCGATGCGGATGTCACCCAGCACAATCACATTGGCACCCAATTCCACGCCGTTCCCTATCACCGGACAGGCCAGGCTGTCAGCACCACGATTGCCGATGGTGACGCCATGACGAACCGTGAAATCGTCACCGGCCACCACGTTTTTGTTAATCACCACGGCGTAACCATGATGAATGGTGAAGCGTCGTCCGATGGTGGCCGCCGCCTGGATTTCATAGCCGAACAGGCATTCGGTTATCAGCCGATACAGCACCAGCACCGGCGCGGCCCACAGATTATTCAGCACGTTTTTTTTGCGCCAGACGGAGCAGAAATGAGCAACCCGGTAGGCCAGCACCATGCAGCACGGGCGCAGGCTCCAGCTGTTCGCGCGAATATCTTCCAGCATGCTTAACGTCCTCGCAGCCCGTCAGCCAGACGCTTGCCGTTGCGCAGTGAAAACAGCGTCAGCAACGTGCGCCAGGTCATGCGCTTATTGCGGATCTGATAGAGCGTAAACAGCTGATATTTCTTACTGGCGCGGTCAAATTTATCTTTGTGCTTGCGGTAAAAATGGAAGTAGCCAGAGAATTTCTTCGGCGACGAGGTGATCTGCATTTCGCCATGATTAACGTGCAGGATCTGCGTCGCCTCCTCCACCTTCCACGGTTCGCCATACTCCACCACCATCCGCAGAAAGATGTCGTAATCCTGCGCGGCTTTCAGTTCGGTATCGAACAGGCACTCTTTAAACCGCCACGCCCAGGTAAAGACCTGATTGCCAATGATGTTGCGTTTATAGAACAGGTGGCGCGAGTAAGGGGATTTCGGATACAGCGGCAGGCTCGCCGGCTGCGAGTAAACTTCGCCTTCGCAGACATAATCGTTGGCGTACAAAAAAGCGTGAGTCACCAGTTGATGTTTATGGGCAAGGAACACGCTCAAACGGTTTGGCGTCCACTCATCATCATCATCAATACCGGTGATGTAATGCCCTTGCGCCTGGACGATGGCCTGATTACGCACCGCGCAGGCGCCAGAGTTGATCTCATTATGGGTGTAACGTACGCGTGGGTCGTTTAATCCCTCAACAAACTGCTGTAGCTGTTCATAAGAGGAAGAGCAATCATCAACAATGATCATCTCCCAGTGGGGATAGTCCTGACGCAGCACCGATTTAATTGCCCGAATGGCGAGCTGCTGCCGGTTCCAGGTTGGCATATAAATGGAGATCAGCGGATTTTCTGTATTCATGCTCTTTTCCCAGGAAGTGATGCCGGAGGGCCCAACGTGTAGGCCACTCACGATTTTTTATTTTGTGTCGGACTTGTATTCGTACTCGTAGTACCCGTAATCCTGATACCCGGTGGCGCGCCGGAAGATGGAGTTGAGGATCACCCCTTTCACCTGAATGCCGTTTTGCTCAAAACGGCTCAGGCTGGTTTCCACCTCTTTCAGGGTATTGACGGCATAGCGAGCGACCATCAACGTCGTGCCTGCGTGACGTCCGACAATCGCGGCGTCGGTGACGGCCAGGATTGGCGGCGTATCGATCAGCACCAGGTCATAGTGGCTACTCGCCCAACGCAGCAGTTCAGCAAAGCGTTCGCTCATCAGCAGCTCAGACGGGTTTGGCGGTACCTGACCGCGCGGTACAAGGTCAAAATTAGGAATGGACGTCGGTTTCGCGCAGGAGGCAATATCCCCTTTGCCGACCAGAATCTCGGACAGACCGTTGACGTTATTGGTGCCGAGCAGTTCGTGGGTATAGCCTTTACGCATATCGCAGTCGATCAGCAGTACACGCTTGTTGGTCTGGCTGATCACCGCCGCAAGGTTGGCGCAGACAAAGGTCTTCCCGATAGACGGGCTAACCCCGGTGAGCATCAGGACATTGTTTTGTGCCTGCATCATGGCGAAGTGGAGGCTGGTGCGCAGGCTGCGCACGGCTTCAATCGCCAGATCGGTCGGGTTACCGACTGCCAGCAGTTGACTCTGCTTGTAACGCTTAACACCCTTAATGGTCTTGACGCTATCCCGCGCTTTCTGCCATTCCGACAGCGGAATACTGGCGTATACGCTGATGCCATTCTCTTCCAGCACCTGCGGGCTTTCGATACCGCGGTTGAGCAGTGAACGCAGCAGCACGCCAACGATAGAGAGCATCAGGCCCAGAATGATGCTGCCGAGAATGATCAGCGCTTTCTTCGGCTTCAGCACGCCAGGCTGGGCAATGGCCGGGTCAACGATCCGCACGTCACCCACGGTGCTGGCCTCGGTGATCTTCAGCTCCTGCTGTTTGTTCAGCAATTGCATATAGACCTGCTGACCCGACTCAACGTCACGCGTCAGGCGCACAATCTCCTGCTGCGTTTTCGGCATCGCCGTCACGCGCCCGTTCAGTTTGGCTTTTTCATCTTCCAGCGCCTGACGTTTTTCCAGCAGCGTGCGGTACGCCGGGTGCGCTTTGGTGAAGAGTTTCGAGATTTCCGCTTCTTTAAAGGTCAGTTCGTTAAGCTGCGCATCAATGTTAACCATTGAGTCCAGCACGGCTTTCGCTTCCAGCGGCAAATCGACGGAGTCTTTATCCTGACGAAACGCATTGAGTTTATTCTCTGCCACGTCCAGATGCTGGCGCACTTCCGGCAACTGTTTCGCCAGGAAGGCCAGGCTTTTCGCCGCCTCGGCAGATTTGCGCTCAACGTTCTGTTCCAGATAATTTCGGGTAATGCTGTTGAGAATGTCGCGGATCTGATCGCGGTCTTCGCCAGTAAAGCTCAGGCTGAGCACGCCGGTATCTTTGCCGTTTTCGACTACCGTCAGGTTGTTTTGCAGGTTATTGATCATCCCCAACGTGGAGAATTTGGTGACAGTAAATTCCGTGTCCGGTCGAGCATGAATTTCACTGACTACTATCGTGACGCCGTCTTTGCTCAGCGTCTGCCCGACCTGTCCACGCGCGCTGAAACCGCCGTCGCTGGTCAGTTGGTAGTCTTTGTCACTTAGCACCGTCAGGGTGAAGGTCTGCTCGTTCATCCCTTTCGGCAGGGTAAAGGTGGTGACTTTTGCCGATTCATTCTGTCGCCCCATCAGCCGTTCCCAGCCCGCGCCGAACAGCGGGAAGGTGTTTTTGGTGACCGAAATATCCAGATCCAGATCGTCCACCGTTTTGCCTAATACCAGACGCGACTGGATGAGCTGAATTTCCGCTTCCGAAGCCGGCGGCTTGTTGGATAACGCAGAGCCGATATCCTGCACCAGCGAGTTGCCGGTGTTTTGTTCAATCTGTACCAGCGCATCCGCACTGTAGATCGGCGTGGCGAAGAGCGTGTAAATCACCGCGCATAGCGCAAAGACCGCCGTAATGCCCAGCACCCACCAGCGCGCTTCAATAACGGTTCCCACCAGACGACCAATATCGATCTCATCATTGCCCGTTACCGGTGCGGCAGACTGTTTTACTTTTTCTGTCATTATTTTACCTGCTCTGCGTTCAATGCCTGCGCCCACTGGCGAGCAGACCGTTCAAGTAAGGCGTACACCGCTTCAAACGCCTCACGGCTTTTACGATACGGGTCGGGAATTTCGCGCTCATCGTCCCAGTGCCCGAAAAGCATGACCTTGCCACGCATCTCGGGTGCCAGTTCGTGCAGAGAGGCGATATGTCTTTTTTCCATCGCCAGGATCAGGTCATAGTCCCGGCACAGCCGCCCGGTGACCTGACGCGCGCAGTGTCCTTCCAGAGAAAGATCATGACTTGCCGCCACGCTCACCGCTGAAGCGTCAGCGCCTTTTCCCACCAGCGCGCCCAGACCGGCGGATTCCACCGTTATCTGCGGGTGATATTGTTTAAGCAGACGCTCTGCCGTCGGGGAACGGCAAATGTTCCCCACGCAAACCACTAATATTTTGTTAAACATGACGATTACCAGTTATGAAGGTCGCTGGCCGTATCCGTCATGTAACGGACACCGCTGATGGTCGGCAGCAACTGATTGATCAGACGGTTCCAGCGCGCGACCGGTGCGGTGGTGACATACACCACGTCATACGGCTGCAGACGGAATTCCGTCGCCATGACCAGAGAGGTCGCATCAGACATATCGAGCTGATAGATGTTGGCAATCTTGCCGCCAGGGCCTTTGCCTTTCAGCGGACGGATCACGAAGATGCCGCTGGCGTTGGAGGTGGTCAGATCGATGCCTTCGGCGTTACCCAGCGCTTCGGTCAGCGTCATGCCGCTGAAGTCCATTTTGAGGGTGCTCTGTTTTTTCACTTCACCCATCACGAACACTTTCAGGTCGTCATTGCGCGGCACATAGAGAATATCGCCGGGATAAAGCAGACGGTTCTGGCTGAGATCGCCGTTTTGCATCAGCGCCTGCAGTGAAATGCGTTGTTCTTTACCTTTGTGCGTCAGCACCACGTTGCGCCAGTCAGCCACTTCCGTCAGGCCGCCGGCGGCGTTAATGGCGTCCAGCACGGTCAACGGCACGTTGGTGATCGCCTGCTGCCCGGATTTATTCACCTGCCCGGAGATGTAGGCTTTTTGCGAACGGAAAGCGGCGATATTAACGTCCACCTGCGGGTCAGCAATGTACTTCGCTAAGCGCCCGGTAATATCACTACGGATTTCTGCCAGGGTTTTTCCGACCACGCTGACCTTGCCGATGTACGGGTAAAACATGGTGCCATCGGGCTGAACCCAGTTACCGGTATCGCTGGAGCTACGGTATTGGCCCGCAGGCGTAGTGAGTTCCGGGTGATCCCAGACGGTCACGCTCAGCACATCCCCTGCCCCGACACGGTACTCATAGCTGGCGAGCTCCTGGTCCAGCGACATATTCGGCTGGGCGACATTCGGGCGCGGGCGTAATTGTTCTACCAGTCGTGGCGTGAGTGGATACACGTTCACCATCCGGTCGAGATCAAAGTCAGCGTCTTGCTGTTTAATCACGTCTTTGCCCATCGTAGACATATTGCTGCCCGGAAGTACTGTGCAACCGCTTATCAAGGTTACCGACACCAATAATGGCATCAATTTCATTTTGGATTTCATCATTGATTATTTATCACTTTGGCAGAGTAATTAT
The DNA here is from genome assembly GCF_016906145.1 of Citrobacter sp. MGH 55. Taxonomy (NCBI): domain Bacteria; kingdom Pseudomonadati; phylum Pseudomonadota; class Gammaproteobacteria; order Enterobacterales; family Enterobacteriaceae; genus Citrobacter; species Citrobacter sp. MGH 55. Next base: position 3,137,338 of record NZ_CP070239.1, on the reverse strand, counting down.
CCTGTGCAATTTAAATAGCGACTTCGCCGTACACATTTACATTGCAGTTAATTGAAAAGAAATTTAACTGGCATCAGTCCTAAAAAAATTGAATTCATCCGTAAGCTATTGACAGAATAATGCAGACTCGTCATCAGGCGTTCAGGCACGCTACCGCCCCTGGCTTTTTAGCTACCAATACACTGATTAGGTTATGTTTTTATAAGCCTTGTTATTTCACTGTTTGTCGTAACAGAGAAAATGTTAAGGCATTCTGAATGTCAGCCATTAATGAACCGGAACCCCACGTAATATATTTACTCGTCCATCATTAACGCTGGAAGAATTGTTACAGCTAACGTAATTGCAGGCAAGGTAACACGCCTGCTATTCTCCGTTTTTAAGATTAATATTAAGCGATATATTGGCCAGATTTTAGGAATTACTTGATATTGACAGAATCTATTTCCTCTATTCACCCTGCGATATTTCCTAAATAGCTTTTTGTCATATTTAATTATTCCCGACAGAAACTTTATGGTTATTTTCAGCGCAATCAGCAAGGTGAATACATGAGAAATCCCCTCTCGCCATTGCATTTTCCGTCCGCTTTATCCATGATCGAATTGTGACAATTGTCATATAACGAAAGGTATTACATTTACTATGGAATGGATCGCCGATCCGTCAATCTGGGCCGGACTGGTCACGCTGGTCGTGATCGAATTAGTCCTCGGCATTGATAACTTAGTCTTTATTGCCATTCTCGCAGAGAAACTGCCGCCTGCGCAGCGCGACCGTGCGCGCGTGACCGGGCTTATCCTGGCAATGCTGATGCGTCTGCTGCTGCTGGCATCAATCTCGTGGCTGGTCACGCTGACCAAACCGCTGTTTAGCGTGCATGGTCTGAGCTTTAGCGCCCGCGATTTGATCATGTTGTTTGGGGGCTTCTTCCTGCTGTTTAAAGCCACAATGGAGCTGAACGAACGGCTCGAAGGGAAAGACAGCAACAACCCCACTCAGCGCAAAGGGGCGAAATTCTGGGGCGTGGTGGCGCAAATTGTGGTGCTGGATGCCATCTTCTCGCTCGACTCCGTGATCACCGCCGTCGGTATGGTGGATCACCTGGCGGTGATGATGGCGGCGGTGATTATTGCCATCAGCCTGATGCTACTGGCGAGTAAGTCGCTCACCCGCTTTGTGAACAGCCACCCGACCATTGTCATCCTCTGTCTCAGCTTCCTGCTGATGATCGGCTTCAGTCTGGTGGCGGAAGGCTTCGGCTTCCGGATCCCGAAAGGGTATCTGTACGCCGCCATTGGCTTCTCGGTAATGATCGAAGCGTTGAACCAGTTGGCTATCTTTAACCGTCGTCGTTTCCTGTCGGCCAATCACACCCTGCGCCAACGGACGACCGAGGCGGTAATGCGTCTGTTGAGCGGCCAGAAAGAAGAAGCCGAACTGGATGCGGAAACCGCCTCGCTGCTGGTTGACCATGACGACAGCCAGATTTTCAACCCGCAAGAGCGTCGAATGATTGAGCGCGTACTCAACCTCAATCAGCGCACGGTCAGCAGTATTATGACCTCGCGCCATGACATCGAGCATATCGACCTCACCGCGTCGGAAGAAGAGATTCGCTCGCTGCTGGAAAAAAACCAGCATACGCGCCTGGTGGTGACCGGTGGTCACGATGAGGAAGATCTGCTGGGCGTGGTGCACGTGATTGACCTGCTGCAGCAGTCGCTGCGCGGTGAACCGCTGAACCTGCGGGTATTGATTCGTCAGCCGCTGGTGTTCCCGGAAACGCTACCTCTGCTTCCGGCGCTGGAACAGTTCCGCAATGCGCGAACGCACTTTGCATTTGTCGTCGATGAATTCGGCTCAGTGGAAGGGATCGTGACGCTCAGTGACGTCACGGAAACCATTGCCGGTAATCTGCCGAACGAGGCGGAAGAGATAGATGCCCGCCATGACATCCAGAAAAACCCGGACGGCTCATGGACCGTCAACGGCCACATGCCGCTGGAAGATCTGGTGCAATATGTCCCGCTGCCGCTTGATGAAAAACGGGAATATCACACCATTGCGGGTCTGCTGATGGAAGAATTGCAGCGCGTGCCGAAGCCGGGAGAAGAAGTCCAGGTGGGCGATTTCCTGCTCAAAACGTTGCAGGTGGAAAGCCATCGCGTACAGAAGGTTCAAATTATGCCTTTACGCAATGAGGATGAGATGGATTACGAGGTTTAATATGAAACAATGCCGGGTGACGAATGTGCCGCCCGGCATATGGCCATTATCCGATTCCAGGCCGGATTAAGACGCGAAGCGTCGCCATCCGGCACACACGCCCTACCGAATCAGAGTTTATCCAGCAGCTTCTTCACATCTTTGCCGTTGCGGGAATCTTTATTTCGCTCCGCCCAGTCGTTCAGACGACGCTTCGCTTCATCCTGCATATGCTTACGCAGTAATTGATCCACCTGCAGATTGTAATTCAGCGCCTGCCAGTTACCGTAAACTCGCAGCGGAACCGGAGTCGCCTTCAGGAAATCGATCAGCTTGCTTTCTCCCTTCCAGCCATCCAGCACCCGCACGTTAAACTGCGTGTCACAGGTTTGCCCGACCAGGTCGAGCGTCCCCTGCCCCGTCAGGGACAACATTGCGGACTCGCCTGCCATGTTATCCAGCGTCAGTTTACCGTGATCCAGCGTCAGGTCCGTGACAAAGCGGGCCAGACGCGTCGCGTTATCAACGCTTTGCATCGACTGTACATCGCCGCCGCTGCGTTCCACGGCCTGCTGAATCAACTGCTGGAAGTTCATGCCCTCCATCCGCGTGTCGCGCATGTCAACATGGGCTTTCCCCTGCCAGCTGTGACGGAATGACTGGGCATCGATATCCACACCGGAAAAATCTCCCGCCAGCGACATCTTGCCGGTCAGGGCAATCGGATAGTTGAATGCCTTGAGGATCGTACCGATTTCGACGTTGTCCAGACGCGGCTGGAATACCACTTGTGGCGTTTGCGCACGCGTATCCAGCGTCCCCGGCAACGAAATCATCCCGCCATCGAGTTTGCCTTGCAGTTCGGCGATCGTCAGCACATCGGACTGATTCGTCATACGGCTACTGACGTCGGTAAAATTCATCCCACGCCAGGTCACGTTATCCGCTTTCAGCGCGATATCGGCACTAAAGCCTTTCAGCCCCTGATAGGCGGGTTCATCCACACGACTTGAAATCACCGGACGCGCCAGCGGCGGCTGACTTCCCCCCTGCGCCACCGCGCCGTTGGCGCTGCTGGCATTTTCGGGCGGCGCTAACAGGTTATCCAGATTCAGGCGGGCAAACTGCAGGTTGACGAGCCATGCCGGTTGTTCCTTCATCGTCACCTGCACGTTTCCGGTCAGGGCGCTGTCGTTCGCCGTCACATTGAGTTGGCTGAAGGTGAGCGTTTTCTTCTCTTCCTGCCACTGCGCCTGCAGTTGTCCCTGCCCCTGGATGCCCTGTTTCGGCAGATCGGCGCCCTGTAACTGCCAGCTTAACTGTTGAATACCCGCGGTGAAGTTATGCGGATAGTCGGAAGCGTCAACGCTACCGTTGAAAGCAAGGGTAAGGTCGCGCTGGTCGCGATTCACCCGGCCTGAAAATTCGAAGGTGCCGCGATGCTGCGCATCCTGCTCCATTTGCAAACGAATATCGCGAACGGTTACCTGTTCATCATCTTCATGCTGAAAGACCAGTACGCTGTCCGCTACACGCAGACTGGCGACATCAAACGACCAACCGCGATCTTCAGCAACATCTGGCAAGGTGTTGTCTTTCGGGGCCACCGGGGCGTTTTCACGGCGTACCGCTTCCGTTTGCGGCGTTAGCTGAATCACTGCGCCTTTGAGCATCACCTGTTTGACACTGAGCTGATGGCTCAGCAGCGGCCACAGTGCGACATCCAGACGCATATTATCCGCACGAACCAGGGGTTCAGCGGCCCCTTCTGCCGTTAACACCATACGCCCGGAGAGGATGCTGAGTTGCGGCCAGACGTGCCAGCGCAGTGGGCCGTCCAGTTGCAGTTGATAACCGCTTCGCGCAGCCACCTGTTGCACCATATAGGCGCGGAAATCATTCGGATTGACTAACAATACTAACGCGGAGAAGCCGGCCACCAACACGACCAGCAAAATCATCAGCGTCGTCAGAAATCGTCTCATGCTATCCTCAATGGAGTAGACTCAGTCTTTATCAATCCGGCTGGCGACAGCGCCCTGCTGATCGCGATACTTCGCATCTTCACGACGGTTGTAAGGTCTAAGCGCAGGTCCCGATAGCGGCTCGAAACTCAACGCGCCGATCAGCATCCCTGGGCGCAGAGCCAGCGGTAATTTACCGGAATTATAGAATTCCAGTACGATACAGCCAGACCAGCCCGGATCGATACGGTGCGCGGTCACATGAACCATCAGACCCAGGCGTGCCAGTGAAGAGCGACCGTCCAGCCACCCCACCAGATCCGCCGGCAGGGTCACCGACTCATAGGTCACTGCCAGCGCCAGTTCGCCAGGATGCAGATAAAATGCATCCCCTTCCGCCAGGACGATCTCATCGCTCATTACGCGATCCAGCGCAGCGCTCACTTCTGCCTTCGGTCCACTTAAATCGATAAAGGCAGCGGTATGTCCACTAAATGTACGAAATTTATTGCCCAGGCGCACATCCACAGTTGCGCCATTAATGCGCTCAACGGGCGGACGCGGGTTGATCGACAAACGGCCTTCATCAAGCCAGGCTTCAATATCTCGGTCACACAGACGCATGGCACTTTCTCCTTTCGTGCATCGGGCGCTTAACGCATTGTGCATTAAGGGCAAACCAGGTTATCACTGAACGGTACACAATTCGCCGGGCTTATTCAAAGAACTGACTGATTTTCGCTTTCAGAATATCAATGGCGATGCGATTTTTCCCACCGCGCGGCACGATAATATCGGCGTATTGTTTAGACGGTTCAATAAATTGCAGGAACATCGGACGCACGGTCTTCTGATACTGCGCCATGACGGAATCCATTGAACGACCGCGTTCGTTAACATCACGCTTGATACGGCGCATCAGGCAGATATCCAGCGGGGTATCGACAAAAATAGAGAAGTTCATCTCTTCGCGTAAACGCGCGTCGGTCAGCAGCAAAATCCCTTCAAGAATGATGACTTTCTTTGGCTCAACACGAACCGTCTCTTTCATGCGGGTGTGTTCGACGTAGCTGTATACCGGTAGTTCGATCGCCGCCCCCCGTTTGAGGGCCTGCAGGTGCTGAAACAGGAGGCTGTGATCCATCGCATTCGGATGGTCGTAGTTAGTTTTAACGCGTTCTTCCATCGACAGATGGCTTTGATCTTTGTAATAGCTGTCTTCGGGAATAACGCCGATATGTTCGTCACCGACTTGTTCACGCAACTCGCGATAAAGGGTACTGGCAATAAGACTCTTGCCGGAAGCCGATGCGCCAGCAATACCGATAATGACGCACTGATGGGACTGATCAGTCATAAATTTAGCGACCTGAATAACCTGGTTAGGAAGGACGACGCCGCATGGGCGTCAAACGCGGCAATTATAGGGATTTCGGGCGTGCGATACCAGTCGAGATAGCAGGGAGTGTATTTCGCGCCCAACATTTCCCTGTCGCAAATTTATTTGTTCAGATTTAGAGCAGCCCGCGGAATTAACCCGGCTTCGCAGTAATTAATCGCCATATAATGTCAAATAATGAGCAACCGGGATATAAATTGTAAATTGTTTGTACTAGCATAAACAGAGAATATCACGATGCGTCCGGGCGTTCCGCGACGTTCCGGCCACTCGGATACAGGGTAATGAGTAAACCATCCCAACATGTTTTAGTTACCTTGCCGCATCCTCTGCTGCGCTTCGTCAGTTTAGGGCTGACGGCTTTTATTTTTACCCTTTTCTCACTGGAATTATCCCAGTTTGGCACCCAACTCGCCCCGCTCTGGTTCCCGACGTCGATCATGATGGTGGCCTTTTATCGTCACGCCGGACGGATGTGGCCCGGAATTGCGCTCGCCTGTTCGTTAGGGAGCATTGGCGCATCGCTGGTCTTGTTCCCGCCCAGCGCGCTGAATTTTACCTACACCGCGATCAACATCATTGAAGCCGTCGTCGGCGCCATGCTGCTACGTAAGCTGTTACCCTGGTACAACCCGTTACAGAATCTCAATGACTGGCTACGTCTTGCCTTCGGCAGTGCGGTTATCCCGCCGCTGTTGGGCGGTATTCTGGTGTGGATTATGTCGCCGAATGAAACGCCGTTGAAAGCGTTTCTGATTTGGGTGCTGTCGGAATCCATCGGCGCGCTGGCGCTGGTACCGTTGGGATTATTGTTCAAACCACACTACCTGTTGCGCCACCGCAACCCGCGTCTGCTCCTGGAAACATTGCTGACGCTAGTCGTCACTCTGGTTCTGAGCTGGTTCGCCATGAAGTATGTTCCATGGCCCTTTACGTTAGTGATCGTATTGCTGATGTGGAGCGCCGTGCGGTTGCCACGGATGGAAGCCTTTCTCATCTTCCTCGCTACCGTCATGATGGTATCGCTGATGATGGCGGCCGACCCGTCACTGTTGGTCACCCCTAAAGTGCATGTCATGAACAACCTGCCGTGGCTGCCGTTCTTAATGATTCTCTTACCCGCGAACATCATGACCATGGTGATGTACGCCTTTCGCGCCGAACGTAAGCACATTACGGAAAGCGAAGAACGTTTTCGCAACGCGATGGAGTATTCAGCGATCGGTATGGCGCTGGTCGGTACAGAAGGGCAATGGCTGCAGGCCAACAAAGCGTTATGCCAGTTTCTCGGCTATAACCAGGATGAGTTACGCGCGCTGACCTTTCAGCAGCTCACCTGGCCGGAAGACCTGCATAAAGATCTGGAGCAACTCACCATGCTGGTGAGCGGCGACATTAATAGCTATTCGATGGAGAAACGCTATTACACCCGTACGGGCGAGATCGTCTGGGCGCTGCTGACCGTCTCGCTGGTCCGCCATTCTGACGGCACGCCGCTTTACTTTATTGCCCAAATTGAAGACATCAACGATCTCAAACATACCGAATGGGTTAACAAACGGCTGATGGAACGCATCACGCTGGCAAACGAAGCTGGTGGCATTGGGATTTGGGAATGGGAACTGCAACCCGACGTCATCAGTTGGGATAAACGTATGTTCGAACTGTATGAGGTTCCCGCTCATGTTAAGCCTACCTGGTCGCTCTGGTACGACTGCGTTATCCCGGAAGACCGCGAGTATGCAGAAAAGGTGGTTCGTGACTCCTTAGCCGCGCGCCAGCCTTTTAAGATGGAATTCCGCATTGCGGTGAAAGACGGCGTCCGCCATATCCGCTCGCTGGCGAATCGGGTGTTAAATAAAGATGGCGAAGTCGAACGACTGCTCGGTATCAATATGGACATGACCGAAGTGAAGCAGTTGAATGAAGCGCTGTTTCAGGAAAAAGAGCGTTTGCACATTACCCTCGACTCCATCGGGGAAGCGGTGGTGTGTATTGACGTTGATCTGAAAGTTACCTTTATGAACCCGGTCGCCGAGAAGATGAGCGGCTGGCAGCAGGAGAATGCCATTGGCGTACCGCTGTTAACGGTACTGCGCATCACCTTTGGCGATAACGGCCCGCTGATGGAGAACATTTACAGTGCTGATATGTCCCGCTCGGCCATCGAACAGGAGGTGGTTCTCCATTGTCGCAACGGCGGCAGTTACGACATTCACTACAGCATAACCCCGCTTAGCACCCTGGACGGTGGAAATATCGGTTCAGTGCTGGTAATTCAGGATGTCACCGAGTCACGTAAGATGTTGCGCCAGCTAAGCTACAGCGCAACCCACGACGCCCTCACCCACCTGACCAATCGGGCTAGTTTTGAAAACAAGCTGAAACTGCTGCTGCAAACCGTCCGCAGTGCGCATCAGCGCCACGCGCTGGTCTTTATCGATCTTGATCGCTTTAAAGCGGTAAATGACAGCGCCGGTCACGCGGCGGGCGATGCGCTGCTGCGCGAACTGGCGCAACTGATGCTCAGCATGTTGCGTTCCAGCGACGTGCTGGCGCGTCTGGGCGGTGATGAGTTCGGCCTGCTGTTGCCGGAGTGTAATATTGAAAGCGCGCGCTTTATCGCCACGCGGATCGTTAACGCCGTCAATGATTACCACTTTATGTGGGAAGGCCGCCTGCATCGCATTGGTGCCAGCGCCGGGATCACGCTCATCGACGAAAACAACTGCCAGGCGGTTGAGGTGATGTCGCAGGCAGATATCGCCTGCTATGCCTCTAAAAATGGCGGGCGCGGCCAGGTGACCGTGTATGAACCACAACAAGAGCAGGCGCATCACGAGCGCGCGATGATGTCGCTGGATGAGCAATGGCGGATGATTAAAGATAACCACTTGCTGATGGTCGCCCGCGGCGTTGCGTCACCACGCATTCCCGAAGCGCGTAATTTCTGGCTGATCTCGCTGCGACTGTGGACCAGTGAAGGAGAAGTCATGGAAGAGCAGGCCTTTCGGGCAAGCTTAGCCGATCCGGCGCTCAGCCATGCGCTGGATCGCCGCGTGCTCCATGAATTTTTCCATCATGCAGCGCCGGCGGTTGCCAGCAAAGGACTCAGCGTCGCCCTGCCGCTTTCGGTGGCGGGATTAATCAGCCCAACGCTGATTGACGAACTTCTGGCTCAACTGGAGCAGAGCACTCTGCCGGGACGCCTGCTACATCTGATTGTGCCTGCGGAAGCGCTGTTACTGAACCCACAGGAGAGCACCAAAGCAATTCAGACATTACGCCAGGCGGGGTGTCACATCATTGTGAGCCAGATTGGCCGCGATCTGCAGATCTTCAATCTGATGACCAAAAGTTTGGCGGATTACCTGCTGCTCGACAGTGAGTTGAGCGCCAGCATTCACGGCAACATGATGGATGAAATGCTGGTGTCGATCATCCAGGGCCACGCCCAGCGCCTGGGGATGAAAACCATTGCCGGGCCGGTGCAAACGCCGATCGTCATGGATACGCTGTCAGGTATTGGTATCGACCAGATTTATGGCGATATCATCGCCGAAGCGCAACCGCTGGATCTGCTACTCAACACCAGTTATTTCGCGATCAACTGACGGCTGCCATCCCTCGGTATACCAGATGTGCAATAACGCGTAGGAGCGCCAGGGTTTCCAGCGCTCCGCATAGCGACGGATCTGCGCGGGAGTCATCCCCGGGAAACGTTGTTTGATCAGATAGTCGTCAGGCAAAAACACGTCCTTCGCCTGCCAGCCGCGCAGGGCAAAATAGTTTGCCGTCCAGCGACCAATCCCCGGAAATCCCTGTAGCATTTTAATTCCCTGTTCAATATCTTCCGGCGGCTGGGTTACCAGTATTCCATCCCGGGCGGCCTGCGCCAGATGGATAAGCGCGTTGGCGCGCATCAGCGGCATGCCCAACGCTTTCAGTTCCAGCGGATCGGCTGCGGCTAGCTGTTCAGGCGTTGGGAAACAGACGTACTCCGGGCTGTCCGCTAACACGTCGCCATACCATCGTGCAACCTTCGACGTCAGCTTTGCCGCCATCGCCACGCTCACCAGTTGGCCCAGAATCGCCCGGACGCCCTGCTCAAAGGCGTCCACCGAACCGGGCAGGCGCAGTCCCGGACGCGCTGCGCCCAGTTCACCTAACGCATGGCTGATCTGCTGTGGTTTACAGCGCAAATCAAACAGTCGCTCCATTTTTTCAAGGCAGATATCCGCGACCGGCAACAGCCCTTCACTCAGCGTTACCTGAAGCGTGTTCGTCGCGGTGTCGGGAACGGCGGCGATGATTCCCTTATGTTGTCCTATCGCCAGGCTTCGCGTGTAGCGTAACGCCTCGACGGTTTCCACCCCGTCGACCGCACGGGCGGCAAGGAAACCCAGAATCCATGACCAGTCATAAGGCGGTTGCCAGTTCAGGGTAAACATCATCCTCTCCTTTTTCTGCAAACCTTCAGCATAATCGCTATTCAGGCGTTGTGCTTTGCTTTCATATTCCAGTTGTCGCGACGACGACATTTCGCTAAAGTCACGCCCCTTCTTCACTGGCATGGGGATTTTCAAGGTGTTTATTGGATTTGATTACGGTACCGCTAACTGTTCTGTCGCCATCATGCGCGACGGCAAGCCGCAACTGCTGAAAATGGAAAATGGCAGTACGCTGCTGCCTTCCATGCTTTGCGCGCCGACGCGTGAATCGGTGAGCGAATGGCTCTACCGCCATCATGATGTTCCGACACCAGACGATGAAACGCAGGCGCTGTTGCGTCGGGCCATTCGCTTCAATCGCGACGAGGACATTGACGTTCACGCCAGCAGCGTACAGTTTGGCCTGTCATCGCTTGGACACTATATTGACGACCCGGAAGAGGTGTACTTCGTTAAGTCGCCAAAATCCTTCCTCGGCGCCAGCGGACTAAAACCGCAACAGGTCGCGCTGTTCGAAGATTTAGTCTGCGCAATGATGCTGCACATTCGTCAACAGGCACAAAACCAGCTCCCCGAAGCCATCACCCAGGCCGTGATCGGACGTCCCATTAACTTCCAGGGATTAGGCGGCGATGAGGCGAACAGCCAGGCGCAGGGTATTCTGGAACGAGCGGCAAAACGAGCTGGCTTTCAGGATGTCATTTTCCAGTATGAGCCGGTGGCGGCGGGACTGGATTACGAAGCGACATTACAGGAAGAGAAACGCGTCCTGGTGGTGGATATCGGCGGGGGGACCACCGACTGTTCGTTACTGCTGATGGGGCCACAATGGCATCACCGCGCTGACCGCGAATCCAGCCTGCTGGGTCACAGCGGCTGTCGCGTTGGCGGGAACGATCTGGATATCGCGCTGGCGTTTAAACACCTGATGCCGCTGCTGGGGATGGGGGGCGAAACCGAGAAAGGGATCGCCCTACCGGTGCTGCCGTGGTGGAACGCGGTGGCGATCAACGACGTTCCGGCACAAAGCGATTTCTACAGCAGCGCCACGGGGCGTCTGCTGAACGACCTGGTACGCGATGCCCGCGAACCGGAGCAGGTGGCGCTGCTGCTGAAAGTCTGGCGTCAGCGTCTCGGTTATCGGCTGGTCCGCAGCGCCGAAGAGAGCAAAATTACGCTGTCTGCACAAGCCGAAGTTAACGCAGCGCTCCCGTTTATCCGCGACGATCTGGCCACCGTCATCAGCCAACAGGGGCTGGAGAGCGCGCTGGATCAGCCGCTTTCCCGGATACTGGAACAGGTGCAACTGGCGCTGGATAACGCCCAGGAAAAGCCAGACGTCATCTATCTGACCGGTGGCAGCGCACGCTCGCCGCTGATCAAAAAAGCGTTGGCCGCCAAACTGCCGGGTATTCCCATTGCCGGTGGCGATGACTTCGGCTCCGTCACCGCCGGTCTGGCCCGCTGGGCTGAAGTGGTATTCCGCTAAACGCCTCGCAAGCTGAACGCGGATGGATTGACATTAAGGTTCATGTGGCTTAGTTTCAGGAGTGAGGGTAAGGGAGGGTTTCCCCTCCCCCTGGTGTCTTAGTAAGCCGGTAAGCTAATGACTAAGAGTATCACCAGTATGATGACTACCTTCATCATAACCCTTTCCTTATTTTGGCCCCTTCCTCGGGAGGGGCTTTCCCGTTTCAGCGTCCTGCTGAAATCCGTGGCTTACCTCCTTTTTGTCGTGCCGCCACTGTAGCGCGCAATTTCACATGCGCCTTTTTCAGCGATGATTGCTGCGTAACGCCTCGCAAAGCGCGCCGCCATTCGGATGAATCCGTACAGGGTTTCATAATTCCTCCATTTTTCTCCCTTGATGGCTGGCTAAACTAGTATCATTCCGCGAAACGTTTCAGGATGAGAAACTCATAACGATGAAAGGCAGTCACAAATCCCGCTGGGTAATCACCATCGTGGTGGTCATCGCCGCCATCGCCGCATACGGGTTCTGGCAGAACCGGAGCGAACCGCAGAGCAGCGCGCCCGGCGCAACCGGACAAGCGAAACCCACGGCTGGCGCAGGTCGTCGTGGTATGCGCTCAGGTCCACTCGCGCCAGTGCAGGCCGCGACCGCCACGGAGCAGGCCGTTCCGCGTTATCTCACCGGTCTGGGCACGATGACCGCCGCCAACACCGTCACCGTACGTAGCCGCGTGGATGGACAACTACTGGCGCTTCATTTCCAGGAGGGTCAACAGGTTAAAGCCGGTGACCTGCTGGCGGAGATCGATCCCAGCCAGTTTAAAGTGGCACTGGCACAGGCGCAGGGCGTCCTTGCGAAAGACAAAGCCACCCTCGCTAACGCGCGTCGCGATCTGGCTCGTTACCAGCAACTGGTCAAAAGCAACTTAGTCTCCCGCCAGGAGCTGGACGCCCAGCAGGCGCTGGTGAGCGAATCCGAAGGCACGATTAAGGCCGATGAGGCCAGCGTCGCCAGCGCGCAGCTACAACTTGACTGGAGCCGCATCACCGCACCGGTTGATGGTCGGGTTGGTCTGAAACAGGTAGATGTCGGCAATCAGATTTCCAGTAGTGATACCAACGGTATTGTGGTGATCACCCAGACGCATCCCATCGACCTGATTTTCACCCTACCGGAAAGCGATATCGCCACCGTCGTGCAGGCGCAAAAAAGCGGACAACCGCTGGTTGTTGAAGCCTGGGATCGCACCAATTCGAAAAAGCTCAGCGCGGGCGTATTGCTGAGTCTGGACAACCAGATCGACGTCACGACCGGGACGATCAAAGTAAAAGCTCGCTTTGCTAACCAGGATGACGCGCTGTTCCCGAATCAGTTTGTGAATGCCCGGATGCTGGTCGACACGGAACAAAACGCCGTGGTGATCCCGACAGCCGCTCTACAAATGGGCAACGAAGGACACTTCGTCTGGGTGCTGAACGATGAAAACAAAGTCAGTAAGCATCTGGTCAAAACGGGCATTCAGGACAGTCAGAAGGTGGTGATCAGCGCCGGGATTTCGGCCGGTGACCGCGTCGTCACCGACGGGATTGACCGCCTGACGGAAGGGGCGAAAGTGGAAGTGGTGGAAGCGCAAGCCGCCACCACCGATACAAAAGCCACCAGCCGTGAATACGGTCAGAAAGGAGCGCACTCCTGATGCAGGTGTTACCTCCGAGCAGCACAGGCGGCCCGTCGCGTCTGTTTATTATGCGTCCTGTCGCCACCACGCTGCTGATGGTGGCGATTCTCCTCGCCGGAATCATCGGCTATCGTTTTCTGCCCGTCTCCGCGCTGCCGGAGGTGGACTATCCCACCATTCAGGTGGTGACGTTGTATCCTGGCGCCAGCCCGGATGTGATGACCTCTGCGGTCACCGCGCCGCTGGAACGGCAGTTCGGCCAGATGTCCGGGCTGAAACAGATGTCGTCGCAAAGTTCTGGCGGCGCGTCGGTGGTGACGCTCCAGTTCCAGTTGACCCTGCCGCTGGATGTGGCCGAACAGGAAGTTCAGGCGGCCATTAACGCCGCCACCAACCTGCTGCCGAGCGACCTGCCGAACCCGCCGGTCTACAGCAAGGTCAACCCTGCCGATCCGCCGATCATGACGCTGGCGGTGACCTCTACCGCCATGCCGATGACCCAGGTCGAAGACATGGTCGAAACCCGCGTGGCGCAGAAAATCTCCCAGGTCTCGGGCGTCGGGTTAGTGACGCTCTCCGGCGGTCAACGTCCGGCGGTCCGCGTGAAGCTCAATGCTCAGGCCATTGCCGCGCTGGGCCTGACCAGTGAAACCGTCCGCACGGCGATTACCGGCGCAAACGTCAACTCCGCCAAAGGTAGCCTTGATGGCCCCACCCGCGCGGTGACGCTCTCGGCTAACGATCAGATGCAGTCTGCCGACGAATATCGTCAGCTCATTATTGCTTACCAGAACGGCGCGCCGGTTCGTCTGGGCGATGTCGCGACCGTAGAACAAGGGGCGGAAAACAGCTGGCTCGGCGCATGGGCAAATAAAGAACAGGCTATTGTGATGAACGTCCAGCGCCAGCCTGGCGCGAACATCATCTCAACGGCGGACAGCATTCATCAGATGTTGCCACAGCTTAAAGAGAGCCTGCCAAAATCGGTAAACGTGACGGTACTGTCTGACCGCACGACCAACATCCGCGCCTCGGTCAGCGACACGCAGTTTGAGCTCATGCTGGCCATCGCGCTGGTCGTGATGATTATCTATCTGTTCCTGCGCAATATTCCCGCCACCATTATTCCGGGCGTCGCTGTCCCGCTGTCGCTGATCGGCACGTTTGCGGTAATGGTGTTTCTCGATTTCTCCATCAACAACCTGACGCTTATGGCGCTGACCATTGCCACCGGCTTTGTGGTGGATGATGCGATTGTGGTGATCGAAAACATTTCGCGCTATATCGAAAAAGGGGAAAAACCGCTGACAGCCGCGCTGAAAGGGGCCGGAGAAATCGGCTTTACCATCATCTCCTTGACCTTCTCGCTGATTGCGGTCCTGATCCCGTTGCTGTTCATGGGTGATATCGTCGGACGTCTGTTCCGCGAATTTGCCGTGACGCTGGCAGTGGCGATTTTAATCTCTGCCGTGGTGTCGTTAACCCTGACGCCGATGATGTGCGCCAGAATGCTGAGCCAGGAGTCACTGCGTAAGCAAAACCGCTTCTCCCGCGCGTCGGAGAAAATGTTTGACCGGGTGATTGCCGGTTACGGACACTGGCTGGCGAAGGTGCTGAACCATCCGTGGCTGACGTTGAGCGTGGCGCTCGGCACCCTGCTGTTAAGCATCATGCTGTGGGTGTTTATTCCGAAGGGCTTCTTCCCGATCCAGGATAACGGCATCATTCAGGGCACGTTGCAGGCACCGCAGTCCAGTTCCTTTACCAGTATGGCCCAGCGCCAGCGGCAGGTATCGGACGTGATACTGAAAGATCCGGCGGTTGAGAGCCTGACCGCCTTCGTGGGCGTCGATGGCACCAACCCGTCGCTGAACAGCGCGCGTCTGCAAATCAACCTGAAGCCGCTCGACGAACGTGATGACCGCGTCCAGAAGGTGATCGCCCGTTTGCAGGACGCCGTGGCGAGAGTGCCGGGCGTCGACTTGTATCTGCAACCGACGCAGGATCTGACGATCGATACACAGGTCAGCCGCACGCAGTATCAGTTCACGCTGCAGGCCACCTCGCTGGATGCCCTCAGCACCTGGGTGCCGCAACTGATGGAAAAACTACAGGCGTTGCCGCAGCTTTCTGACGTCAGCAGTGACTGGCAGGATCAGGGTCTGGTGGCGTATGTGAATGTCGATCGCGACAGCGCCAGTCGGCTGGGGATCAGCATGGCGGATGTCGATAACGCACTGTATAACGCTTTCGGTCAGCGCCTGATTTCCACGATCTACACTCAGGCGAATCAGTATCGCGTGGTACTGGAACACAATACGGAAATGACGCCTGGACTGGCGGCGCTGGATTCAATCCGTCTGACCAGCAGCGACGGCGGCATGGTGCCGCTCAGCGCGATCGCTAAGGTTGAACAACGCTTTGCGCCGCTCTCGATTAACCATCTGGATCAGTTCCCGGTCACCACTATCTCGTTCAACGTTCCGGACGGTTATTCGCTGGGCGATGCGGTCCAGTCGATTCTGGACAGCGAAAAAACGCTGAATCTGCCAGTGGATATCACCACTCAGTTCCAGGGTAGCACCCTCGCCTTCCAGGCGGCGCTGAGCAGCACCATCTGGCTGATTGTCGCGGCGGTGGTGGCGATGTATATCGTGCTCGGCGTGCTGTACGAAAGCTTTATTCACCCAATCACCATTCTCTCTACGCTGCCCACGGCTGGAGTCGGCGCGCTGCTGGCGCTAATGATTGCCGGTAGTGAACTCGGCGTGATCGCCATTATCGGCATTATTTTGCTGATCGGCATTGTAAAGAAGAATGCCATCATGATGATCGACTTTGCCCTTGCCGCTGAGCGCGAACAGGGGATGGCGCCGCGCGAGGCGATTTTCCAGGCCTGTCTGCTGCGTTTTCGTCCGATCCTGATGACCACGCTTGCGGCACTGCTGGGCGCACTACCGCTGATGCTGAGCACCGGCGTGGGTGCAGAACTGCGCCGTCCGCTGGGGATCGGTATGGTGGGCGGCTTACTGGTCAGCCAGGTGCTGACGCTGTTCACCACCCCGGTTATCTATCTGCTGTTTGACCGCCTGTCACTGTATATGAAAAACCGCTTCTCTCACCGGGAAGAGGAGGCGTAAATGAAGTTTTTCGCTCTCTTCATTTACCGCCCGGTGGCGACGATTTTAATTTCTCTCGCCATCACGCTCTGCGGCGTGCTGGGATTTCGACTGTTGCCTGTCGCCCCGCTGCCGCAGGTTGATTTTCCGGTGATTATGGTCAGCGCCTCGCTGCCGGGAGCCTCGCCGGAGACCATGGCGTCATCCGTCGCAACGCCGCTGGAGCGCTCACTGGGGCGCATTGCCGGCGTCAGTGAGATGACTTCAAGCAGCTCCCTCGGCAGCACGCGCATCATTTTACAATTTAACTTCGATCGCGATATCAACGGCGCGGCGCGAGATGTGCAGGCAGCGATAAATGCGGCGCAAAGTCTGCTGCCAAGTGGCATGCCGAGCCGCCCAACTTACCGCAAAGCCAATCCGTCCGACGCGCCGATCATGATTCTGACGCTAACCTCGGAGACATACTCACAAGGTGAGCTCTACGACTTCGCCTCAACCCAACTGGCGCAGACCATCGCGCAAATCGACGGTGTCGGCGACGTCGACGTAGGCGGCAGCTCGCTGCCCGCCGTGCGCGTCGGGTTGAATCCGCAGGCGCTGTTTAATCAGGGCGTCTCGCTGGATGAGGTACGCACCGCTATCAGCAACGCCAACGTGCGCAAACCGCAAGGGGCGCTGGAAGATACCACGCATCGCTGGCAGATCCAGACCAATGACGAACTCAAAACGGCGGCGGAATATCAGCCACTGGTGATTCACTACAATAATGGCGGCGCCGTACGGTTGGGTGATGTCGCCACGGTGACGGACTCGGTACAGGATGTCCGCAACGCCGGGATGACCAACGCCAAGCCGGCGATTTTGCTGATGATCCGTAAACTGCCGGAAGCCAACATTATCCAGACGGTCGACAGCATTCGGGCCAGACTCCCGGAGTTGCAGTCCACCATCCCGGCGTCGATTGATATGCAAATCGCGCAGGATCGCTCGCCGACCATCCGCGCCTCGCTGGAGGAAGTTGAGCAGACGCTGGTCATTTCCGTGGCGCTGGTCATTCTGGTGGTCTTTCTGTTCCTGCGATCCGGACGCGCCACGCTGATCCCCGCCGTGGCGGTTCCGGTTTCGTTAATTGGCACCTTTGCCGCGATGTATCTGTGCGGATTCAGTCTCAATAACCTGTCGCTGATGGCGCTGACCATCGCCACCGGCTTTGTGGTCGATGACGCCATCGTGGTGCTGGAAAATATCTCGCGCCACCTGGAAGCCGGAATGAAACCTTTGCAGGCCGCGCTTCAGGGCACGCGTGAAGTGGGCTTTACTGTGCTGTCCATGAGCCTGTCACTGGTCGCCGTGTTCCTGCCGCTGCTGCTGATGGGCGGGTTGCCGGGACGATTACTGCGTGAATTTGCCGTCACGCTGTCGGTGGCGATTGGTATCTCGCTGCTGGTGTCGCTCACGCTCACCCCGATGATGTGCGGCTGGATGCTAAAATCCAGCCAGCCACGGGAGCAGAAGCGGCTGCGCGGATTTGGCCGCATGCTGGTCGCGCTGCAACAGGGCTACGGTAAGTCGCTGAAATGGGTGCTCAACCATACGCGACTGGTCGGCGTGGTGCTGCTCGGCACTATTGCGCTGAATATCTGGCTCTACATTTCGATTCCGAAAACCTTCTTCCCGGAACAGGACACCGGCGTACTGATGGGCGGGATTCAGGCTGACCAGAGCATCTCGTTTCAGGCGATGCGCGGTAAGCTTCAGGACTTTATGAAGATTATTCGCGATGATCCGGCAGTGGATAATGTCACCGGATTTACCGGCGGCTCGCGAGTCAACAGCGGGATGATGTTTATCACCCTTAAGTCCCGCGATGAACGCCGGGAGACCGCGCAGCAGGTGATCGACCGTCTGCGGGTGAAACTGGCAAAAGAGCCCGGTGCCAATCTGTTCCTGATGGCGGTGCAGGATATTCGTGTCGGCGGACGCCAGTCCAATGCCAGTTATCAGTACACCTTGCTGTCAGACGATCTGGCGGCGCTGCGCGGATGGGAACCGAAGATTCGTAAAGCCTTAGCCGCCCTGCCCCAACTGGCGGACGTCAACTCTGATCAACAGGATAACGGCGCGGAGATGAATCTTACCTACGATCGTGAAACCATGGCGCGGTTGGGTATTGACGTGCAGGCGGCAAACAGCCTGTTAAACAACGCTTTTGGTCAGCGGCAGATCTCCACCATCTATCAGCCGATGAACCAATATAAAGTGGTGATGGAAGTCGATCCGCGCTACACCCAGGACATCAGCGCGCTGGAGAAAATGTACGTCATTAACAGTGACGGTAAGGCGATTCCGCTCTCCTGGTTTGCCAAATGGCAACCGGCGAACGCGCCATTGTCGGTGAATCATCAGGGGCTGTCGGCAGCGTCCACCGTCTCTTTCAACCTGCCTACGGGCTCCTCGTTGTCAGAAGCCAGTGACGCCATTAATCGGGCGATGACCCAACTGGGCGTGCCGTCTACCGTGCGCGGCAGCTTTGCCGGGACCGCGCAGGTCTTCCAGGAAACCATGAATTCCCAGGTGATCCTGATTATTGCCGCGATCGCCACGGTCTATATTGTGCTTGGCATGCTGTATGAAAGTTATGTCCACCCGCTAACCATCCTCTCCACGCTTCCCTCCGCGGGGGTGGGCGCGCTCTTAGCGCTGGAGATTTTCGATGCCCCGTTCAGCCTCATCGCCCTGATAGGGATCATGCTCTTAATTGGCATCGTGAAGAAAAACGCCATCATGATGGTCGATTTTGCGCTGGAGGCGCAAAGGCATGGCAACCTCACGCCAGAACAGGCGATTTTCCAGGCTTGTCTGCTGCGTTTTCGCCCGATTATGATGACCACGTTGGCCGCGCTGTTTGGCGCGCTGCCGCTGGTGCTTTCCGGCGGTGACGGTTCTGAACTGCGTCAGCCGCTGGGGATTACCATTGTCGGCGGTCTGGTGATGAGCCAGTTGTTAACGCTCTATACCACTCCGGTGGTGTACCTCTTCTTCGACCGTCTGCGGCTGCGTTTTTCGCGTAAACACCGTAAACCGATAACAGAGACATGACAGAACTTCCCAACAGCACCCGCTGGCAACTGTGGATTGTGGCATTCGGCTTCTTTATGCAGTCGCTGGATACCACCATCGTCAATACCGCGCTTCCCTCGATGGCAAAAAGCCTCGGGGAAAGCCCGCTGCATATGCACATGGTCGTGGTTTCGTATGTGTTGACCGTAGCGGTCATGCTGCCTGCCAGCGGGTGGCTGGCAGACAAAATCGGTGTGCGGAATATTTTCTTTACCGCCATTGTGCTGTTTACCCTGGGCTCGCTGTTTTGTGCCGGTTCCGGCACGCTCAATGAACTGGTCATGGCGCGGGTGTTACAGGGCGTTGGCGGTGCCATGATGGTACCGGTCGGTCGACTGACGGTGATGAAGATTGTCCCGCGCGAACAGTACATGGCGGCGATGACGTTTGTCACGCTGCCGGGTCAGATAGGCCCGTTGCTGGGCCCGGCGCTGGGCGGGGTCCTCGTGGAATATGCCTCCTGGCACTGGATTTTCCTGATTAATCTGCCGGTCGGTATTGTCGGCGCGATCGCCACGCTGCTGCTGATGCCCAACTACACCATGCAAACCCGACGCTTTGATCTCTCGGGTTTTCTGCTACTGGCGACGGGGATGGCGGTTCTGACCATCGCGCTGGACAGCAGCAAAGGGATGGGGATGTCGTCGTTCGCGCTCGGCGCGCTGGTAGTGGGCGGCGTGGCGGCCATTTTGCTCTACCTGAAACACGCCAAAGCTAACCCACGAGCGCTGTTCAGTCTCCACCTGTTCCGCACGCCAACCTTCTCGCTGGGGCTGTTCGGCAGCTTTGCCGGACGCATCGGCAGCGGCATGTTGCCTTTCATGACGCCGGTCTTTTTGCAGATTGGTCTCGGCTTTTCCCCGTTTCACGCCGGGCTGATGATGATCCCGATGGTGCTGGGTAGCATGGGCATGAAACGCATTGTCGTACAGGTGGTTAACCGCTTTGGTTACCGTCGGGTGCTGGTCGCCACGACGCTTGGGTTGTCGGTGGTAACCCTGCTGTTTATGTCCACTGCGCTGCTGGGCTGGTATTACGTGCTGCCGCTGGTGCTGTTTGTTCAGGGCATGGTCAACTCGACGCGTTTCTCCTCCATGAACACCCTGACCCTGAAAGATCTGCCGGATGAGTTGGCCAGCAGCGGGAACAGCCTGCTGTCGATGATTATGCAACTTTCAATGAGTATCGGCGTCACCGTTGCCGGTCTGCTGCTAGGGATGTTCGGACAACAACAGTTTACGGTGGATAGCGGAACGTCGCATACCGTCTTTATGTACACCTGGCTGTGCATGGCTTTTATCATTGCGTTGCCCGCCGTGATCTTTGCCCGCGTCCCAAACGATACCCATAAAAATGTCGTCATTGCGCGACGCAAAAGGAGAACCTGATGAAGCTCTGGCGACCCGGCATTACCGGCAAACTGTTTCTGGCGATTTTCGCCACCTGCATCGTGTTGTTGATCAGTATGCATTGGGCGGTACGCATCAGCTTCGAGCGAGGGTTCATTGACTACATCAAAAACGGCAACGAGCAGCGTCTGACCATGCTCAGCGACGCGTTAGGTGAACAGTACCAACAGCATGGCAGCTGGCGCTTTTTGCGCAATAATGACCGCTTTGTGTTTCAGATCCTCCGCTCCTTTGAACATGACAAAGACGATGATAAACAAGGCCCAGGTATGCCGCCGCACGGCTGGCGCACGCAGTTCTGGGTGGTGGACCAGGATGCGCATGTCATGGTTGGCCCGCGCGGTCCGGTTCCCGCAGACGGCACGCGGCGGCCCATTCTGGTTAACGGTCAGGAGGTCGGCGCCGTCATTGCCTCCCCTGTTGAACGTCTGACGCGTAACACCGACATTAATTTCGATAAACAGCAGCGGCGCACCAGTTGGCTGATTGTGGCGCTCTCAACCCTGCTGGCAGCGCTGGCGACCTTTCCACTCGCGCGCGGACTGCTGGCCCCGGTCAAACGGCTGGTCGAAGGCACGCACAAACTGGCGGCGGGGGATTTCACCACCCGTGTTGCCGCCACCAGCGCCGATGAGCTGGGCAAACTGGCGCAGGACTTTAACCAGCTCGCCAGTACCCTGGAAAAGAATCAGCAGATGCGTCGCGATTTTATGGCCGATATCTCGCATGAGCTGCGCACACCGCTGGCAGTCCTGCGCGGTGAACTGGAAGCGATTCAGGACGGTGTACGAAAATTCACGCCGGAATCGGTGGCCTCGTTACAGGCGGAAGTGGGGACACTGACCAAACTGGTCGACGATCTGCACCAGCTTTCGATGTCTGACGAAGGCGCGCTGGCCTACCAAAAAAATACCGTCGACGTGATCCCACTGCTGGAAGTGGCGGGCGGCGCATTCCGCGAACGTTTTGCCAGCCGGGGTCTGACGCTACAGTTTTCCCTGCCCGATAGCGTTACCGTGTTCGGCGATCGCGATCGCCTGATGCAGTTATTCAACAACCTGTTAGAAAACAGCCTTCGTTACACCGACTGCGGCGGCAGCTTACGTATCAGCGCAGAGCAGCGCGACAAGCGAGTTCTCATCACCTTCGCCGACTCCGCGCCGGGCGTCAGTGACGATCAGCTACAAAAACTGTTCGAGCGATTCTACCGCACCGAAGGTTCACGTAACCGCGCCAGCGGAGGGTCCGGACTGGGTCTGGCGATCTGCGTCAACATCGTCGAGGCCCACAATGGCCGCATCCACGCTGCCCATTCGCCTTTTGGCGGGGTAAGCATTACAGTAGAATTACCGCTGGAACGCGATTTACAGAGAGACGTATGACTGAGTTACCCATTGATGAAAACACGCCACGCATCCTGATTGTGGAAGATGAACCCAAGCTGGGACAGTTACTTATCGACTATCTGCGCGCCGCGAGCTATGCCCCGACGCTGATTAGCCATGGCGATCAGGTACTGCCTTATGTGCGCCAGACGCCGCCGGATTTAATCCTGCTGGATCTGATGCTGCCGGGTACTGATGGCCTGACCCTGTGTCGCGAAATCCGTCGTTTCTCCGAGGTGCCAATCGTGATGGTCACCGCCAAAATTGAGGAGATCGACCGCTTGCTGGGGCTGGAAATTGGTGCGGATGATTACATCTGCAAACCCTACAGCCCGCGCGAAGTGGTCGCCCGCGTGAAGACCATTCTGCGCCGCTGTAAGCCGCAGCGTGAATTACAGCAACTGGACGCCGAAAGCCCGCTGATCGTCGATGAAAGCCGTTTCCAAGCCTCCTGGCGCAATAAAATGCTCGACCTGACGCCTGCGGAGTTCCGCCTGCTGAAAACGCTGTCTCACGAACCGGGGAAAGTGTTTTCCCGTGAGCAGTTGCTGAATCATCTCTATGATGATTATCGCGTGGTGACCGACCGCACCATCGACAGCCATATCAAAAACCTGCGTCGCAAGCTGGAAGCGCTTGACGAAGAGCAGTCGTTTATCCGTGCGGTGTATGGCGTCGGGTATCGCTGGGAAGCGGATGCCTGCCGGATTGTCTGACACGGTAGCGCAAATAGTGGCCCGATAACGCCGCGTTATCGGGCCCGGCGTTTTCCTTTACCTCGTTTACCCGCAGCGCTACAATGCCCGCCCTTAACGTGAGGACTCTCCTCTAGCCGCTTCATCAGGTGAAGCGGATCTGACCTGTCATCAGAACGAGAACATTATGTTTAAACCGGAACTCCTTTCCCCGGCGGGAACGCTGAAAAATATGCGTTACGCTTTCGCCTATGGCGCAGATGCCGTCTATGCGGGCCAGCCGCGCTACTCGCTGCGCGTGCGCAATAACGAATTCAACCACGAGAATCTGCAGCGCGGCATTAATGAAGCCCATGAGCTAGGGAAAAAATTCTATGTGGTGGTCAACATCGCCCCGCACAATGCGAAGCTGAAAACCTTTATCCGCGATTTGAAGCCAGTGGTGGAAATGGGTCCGGATGCCCTGATCATGTCCGATCCGGGTCTTATCATGCTGGTACGTGAGAATTTCCCGGAAATGCCGATTCACCTCTCGGTCCAGGCCAACGCCGTGAACTGGGCGACGGTAAAATTCTGGCAATCGATGGGGCTGACCCGTGTGATTCTGTCGCGCGAACTGTCGCTGGAAGAGATTGAAGAGATCCGCAACCAGGTACCGGAGATGGAGATTGAGATCTTCGTTCACGGCGCACTGTGCATGGCCTATTCTGGTCGCTGCCTGCTTTCCGGTTACATCAATAAGCGCGACCCGAACCAGGGCACCTGTACCAACGCCTGCCGCTGGGAATATAACGTACAGGAAGGCAAAGAAGATGTGGTCGGTAATATCGTCCACAAATACGAGCCGATCCCGGTACAAAACGTGGAGCCGACGCTGGGTATCGGCGCGCCAACCGATAAAGTGTTTATGATTGAAGAGGCCCAGCGCCCGGGCGAATACATGACCGCGTTCGAAGACGAGCACGGCACTTACATCATGAACTCGAAAGATCTGCGTGCCATTGCCCACGTTGAACGCCTGACGCAGATGGGCGTGCACTCGCTGAAAATTGAAGGCCGCACCAAATCCTTCTACTACTGCGCGCGTACCGCACAGGTTTATCGTAAAGCGATTGACGACGCCGCTGCCGGTAAGCCGTTTGATCCGCAGTTGTTGGAAACGCTGGAAGGTCTGGCGCACCGTGGTTACACCGAAGGTTTTCTGCGTCGCCACACCCATGACGATTATCAGAACTACGAATACGGTTACTCGGTATCCGAGCGTCAGCAGTTCGTGGGGGAGTTTACCGGTGAGCGCAATGGCGACCTCGCGGCCGTGGCAGTGAAAAATAAATTCTCCGTCGGCGACAGCCTGGAACTGATGACCCCACAGGGCAACGTGAACTTCACGTTAGCGCAGATGGAAAACGCCAAAGGCGAGCCAATGCCAGTGGCGCCGGGGGACGGTTATACCGTATGGATCCCTGTTCCACAGGATCTGATGCTGGATTATGCACTGTTAATGCGCAATTTTTCCGGCGAATCGACGCGAAATCCGCACGCTAAATAGTTAATCAGGGTTATTTTTTCACGCCAGGAGGAATCTTAGAAACCGATCACATACCGCTTCGTTCATTAAGGGTATTATCCGTTTCGCTGAAAAACATAACCCATAAATGCTAGCTGTACCAGGAACCACCTCCTTAGCCTGCGTAATCTCCCTTACGCAGGCTTATTTTTTTGCGGCCTGAATCGTATATTGTGTGCGTATTTTAAGCCTGTTCTGACCTCCCCTTTTCGTTTCTGCTATACACTTTCTTCATAGATTCCAAAAACAAACAGGCAAAAAAGGAATGGATCATTTTCCCTCCAGCGTATTGATTCTGAATGGTAAAAGTGCTGATAACCCCGTACTGCGGGACGCCATTGGGCTGCTCCGTGACGAAGGAGTAGAGATTCACGTTCGCGTTACCTGGGAAAAAGGCGATGCGCAGCGCTATGTCGAAGAGGCTCGTCGTCTGGGCGTTGAAACGGTGATCGCCGGCGGCGGTGACGGCACGATTAACGAAGTATCGACGGCGCTGATCCAGTGTGAGGGGGCCGATATTCCCGCGCTGGGCATTCTGCCACTGGGCACCGCCAATGACTTTGCCACCAGCGTCGGGATCCCCGAGGAGTTAGATAAGGCGCTGAAGCTGGCGATTGTCGGTAACGCCATTGAGATTGACATGGCGCAAGTCAACGATAAAACCTGTTTTATCAATATGGCAACCGGTGGTTTTGGTACGCGCATCACCACCGAGACGCCGGAAAAACTGAAAGCGGCGCTGGGCGGCGTGTCATACATCATTCACGGCCTGATGCGCATGGATACGCTAAAACCGGACCGTTGCGAAATCCGTGGTGAGAACTTCCACTGGCAGGGTGATGCGCTGGTGATTGGGATTGGTAATGGGCGTCAGGCTGGCGGCGGTCAGCAGTTGTGTCCGAATGCGTTGATCAACGACGGTTTGCTGCAACTGCGGATTTTCACCGGGGAAGAGATCCTGCCCGCGCTATTTTCCACCCTGAAACCACAGGAGGAAAACCCCAATATCATCGACGGCGCTTCTGCCTGGTTTGATATCCGGGCACCGCATGACATTACCTTTAACCTTGATGGCGAACCGCTGAGCGGACAGGAATTTCATATCGAAATCCTGCCCGCCGCGTTGCGGTGTCGACTGCCGCCGGATTGCCCGCTACTGCGTTAAGCAATCGTCACTTTGTTATCGAGATAGACATCCTGCACGGCGTTGATCAATTTCACGCCGTCAGCCATCGATTTTTTGAAAGCTTTACGACCCAGAATCAACCCCATCCCGCCTGCACGTTTGTTGATTACCGCCGTACGTACCGCGTCGCTCAGGTCAGTTTCGCCGCCTGCCGCGCCGCCGGAGTTAATCAACCCGGCACGCCCCATATAGCAGTTTGCCAGTTGATAGCGCACCAGATCGATCGGGTTCTCTGTGGTCAGTTTGCTGTAGACGCGATCGTCGGTGTAGCCATAATTCACGGCTTTGTATCCGCCGTTATTTTCCGCCATTTTCTGTTTGACGATATCCGCACCAATCGTTGCCGCCAGATGGTTCGCCTGCCCGGTTAAGTCGGCGGAGACGTGGTAATCGACGCCCTCTTTTTTGAACGCGGCATTTCGCAGATAGGCCCACAGTACGGTGACCATACCCAGCTCATGCGCCCGTTCAAAGGCGGCGGAAATCTCTTCAATCTGCCGACGTGACTCTTCTGAACCAAAGTAGATGGTTGCGCCTACGGCCACCGCCCCCAGATTAAACGCTTGCTCTACGCTGGCATACAGCGTCTGGTCGTAGGTATTCGGATAGCTGAGGGTTTCGTTATGGTTGAGTTTCACCAGAAACGGAATGCGATGCGCGTAACGACGCGAGACGGAAGCCAGTACGCCATAGGTTGAGGCCACACAGTTACATCCGGCTTCGATCGCCAGTTCAACGATGTTTTTCGGGTCGAAATAGAGCGGGTTGGCGGCAAACGACGCCCCTGCCGAGTGTTCCACTCCCTGATCGACCGGTAAAATGGACAGGTAACCCGTTCCACCCAGACGCCCGGTGTTATACAACGTCTGCATGTTACGCAGTACCGCAGGCGGACGGTTGTTGTCCACCATCACGCGGTCGACGTAATCATGTCCGGGCAGATAGAGTTGGTCTGAGGGTATGGTCATGCAACGATGCTGTAAGAGGCTGTCGGCGTCTTTGCCAAGCAACTGCGCAATATCAGTCATAGTTATGCTCCCGTAAGTTCCGAATGCGTCGGAATGTGGATTGTCCTGACCCGCGTTTTGCGGGCAGCCATAAGTCTGGTACCGACCGGCCATTTTTTCCATCTTTCGGGGATTTTTCAGCGCTATCTGCTGGCACGATTCACTGACGATAAAGTGTTAAGACGGTCAAGGTTTCACCTTAAAGGTATTTAAAAGGTATTATTAAGTGGTACTGTCATGGCGTACCTTACCTGTCATGAAGGATTTAAAGATGAAAACTACAGTGAAACTGTCGTTCATGATGTTCGTTGAATGGTTTATCTGGGGAGCCTGGTTTGTTCCGCTCTGGCTCTGGTTGAGTAAAAGTGGTTTTACCGCCGGTGAGATTGGCTGGTCTTATGCCTGTACGGCGATCGCCGCAATTCTGTCGCCGATCCTCGTGGGCTCGCTGACCGACCGTTTCTTCTCGGCGCAAAAAGTGCTGGCAGTACTGATGTTCGCCGGTGCGGTACTGATGTATTTTGCCGCTCAGCAGACGACGTTCGGTGGATTCTTCCCGCTGCTGCTGGCCTATTCGCTCACCTATATGCCAACCATTGCGCTGACCAACAGCATCGCGTTTGCTAACGTGCCGGACGTGGAGCGTGACTTCCCGCGCATCCGCGTAATGGGCACCATCGGCTGGATTGCCTCTGGTCTCGCCTGTGGATTTCTGCCACAGATGCTGGGCTATAATGACATCTCGCCAACCAACATCCCGCTGCTGGTGACGGCGGCCAGCTCTGCGCTGCTGGGTGTGTTTGCCTTCTTTCTGCCGGATACCCCGCCGAAAAGCACCGGCAAGATGGACGTCAAAGTCATGCTGGGCCTGGATGCGCTGATCCTGCTGCGTGATAAAAACTTCCTCGTCTTTTTCTTCTGCTCGTTCCTGTTCGCGATGCCACTGGCGTTCTATTACATCTTCGCCAATGGGTATCTGACCGAAGTGGGGATGAAAAACGCCACCGGCTGGATGACCCTCGGTCAGTTCTCCGAAATCTTCTTTATGCTGGCGCTGCCTTTCTTTACGAAACGCTTTGGTATTAAGAAGGTATTGCTACTTGGTCTTATCACCGCGGCGATCCGCTACGGCTTTTTCATCTACGGCAGCGCAGACGAATATTTCACCTATGCCCTGCTGTTCCTCGGTATTTTGCTGCACGGCGTGAGCTATGACTTCTATTACGTGACGGCATACATCTACGTCGATAAAAAAGCGCCAGTGCATATGCGTACCGCCGCACAGGGGTTGATTACGCTCTGCTGTCAGGGCTTCGGCAGCCTGCTGGGCTACCGTCTCGGCGGCGTGATGATGGAAAAAATGTTTGCTTATCCGGAGCCGGTCAATGGCCTGACCTTCAACTGGGCGGGCATGTGGACATTCGGGGCGGTGATGATCGCCGTGATAGCCCTACTATTCATGATTTTCTTTCGCGAATCGGACAAAGAAATTACCGCTATTGAGGTTCGCGAGACTGCGTTGACACAAGGGGAAGTAAAATGAAAGCAGAACGTATTCTCGGTGCTCTTTACGGGCAGGCGTTAGGGGATGCGATGGGTATGCCGTCAGAACTGTGGCCAAGAACCCGCGTCAAAGCACACTTTGGCTGGATTGACCGCTTTCTGCCGGGCCCAAAAGAAAATAATGCGGCCTGTTATTTTGGCCGCGCAGAATTTACCGACGATACCTCAATGGCGCTCTGTCTGGCGGATGCTCTGCTGGAACGTGACGGCGAGATCGACCCGGACCTGATTGGACGGAACATTCTCGACTGGGCGTTGCGCTTTGACGCCTTCAATAAAAACGTTCTCGGGCCGACGTCGAAAATCGCCCTGAACGCGATTCGCGACGGGAAACCGGTAGCAGAACTGGAGAATAACGGCGTCACCAACGGTGCGGCCATGCGCGTATCGCCATTGGGATGCCTGCTACCCGCCCGCGATCTGGATGCGTTTATTGAGGATATCGCGCTGGCCTCCAGCCCGACGCACAAATCCGATCTGGCTATCGCCGGTGCGGTGGTGGTGGCATGGGCGATTTCACGGGCGATTGAGGGTGATTCCTGGGCCGCAATTGTTGACTCGCTTCCCGCTATCGCCCTGCACGCCCAGCAAAAGCGCATTACTACGTTCAGTGCATCGCTTTGTGCGCGTCTGGAGATGGCGCTGAAAATTGTGCGCAATGCTGACGGAGCCGAAGCGGCCAGCGAACAGTTGTATCAGGTGATTGGCGCCGGAACCAGCACGATCGAATCGGTGGCCTGCGCCATTGCGATGGTCGAACTGGCGCAAACGGATCCCAATCGCTGCGCCATTTTGTGTGCCAACCTCGGCGGCGATACCGATACCATTGGAGCAATGGCAACGGCCATTTGCGGCGCGTTGCAGGGTATAGGTGCCATCAATCCGGTATGGAAACAGGAGCTGGATACGGTCAATCAGCTCGATTTCAACCGCTATGCGACGGCGCTTGCTCGTCTGCGCCAACGTCGGGAGGCGTCATGAACACTTCACGTTTAGCCGAACTGTTGCCGGGTTTAACAACTCGCCAGCCAGTCACGGTTGTCGGCGCGGCGGTCATTGATGTCATCGCTGATGCCTATGCCCTGCCCTGGCGCGGGTGTGACATTGAACTGAAACAGCAAGGCGTTAACGTCGGCGGCTGCGCGCTGAACATCGCCGTGGCGCTGAAACGGCTGGGTATTGATGCCGGTAACGCCCTGCCGCTGGGCCAGGGCGTATGGGCCGAGATCATTCGTAACAGGATGGCGAAAGAAGGGTTACACAGCCTCATCGAGACCACACAAGGTGACAACGGCTGGTGCCTTGCGCTGGTCGAACCGGATGGCGAGCGCACGTTTATGTCATTCAGCGGCGTGGAGAACCAGTGGAATACCGACTGGCTGGCCCAGCTCACCATCTCACCTGACAGCCTGATTTATCTTTCGGGCTATCAACTCTCCTCACCCTGCGGCGAGCTGTTGGTGCAGTGGCTGGAAGGGCTGGATCGCGTTATGCCGTTTATCGATTTTGGCCCGCGCATTGGCGATATTCCTGATGCACTGATGTCACGCATTCTGGCTTGTCGCCCTCTGGTGTCGCTCAATCGTCAGGAAGCCGAAATCGCGGCGGAGCGGTTTGGTCTCAGCCAGGATGTGGAAGACTTAGGTGCGCAATGGGTGAAGCAATTTTCTGCGCCGTTAATCGTGCGCCATGACAAAGAAGGCGCCTGGTATTTCAGCGCGCAATCTTCCGGATGCGTACCCGCCTTCCCGACAACGGTCGTTGACACGATTGGCGCCGGTGACAGCCACGCGGGCGGCATGCTGGCCGGGCTGGCGTCGGGCTGGTCGCTGGCGGATGCCGTGCTGCTCGGCAACGCCGTGGCATCGTGGGTGGTAGGACATCGCGGCGGTGACTGTGCGCCGTTTCGCGAGGCGTTACTCCTCGCACACAAAGACGTATAAATCGCTTCGGCAGTAGCTGATGCTGTACTCGATGGGCCGCTGCTGTTGGTCAAGCGCCACCTGTTTGATCACCAGCACCGGCACTTTGCTGTCCATCTGGATATGCGACTGGAACTCAGCATCCGGCATCTTTGCACTCACCCGTGAGCGCGTGCGCTGGGGATGGATATGCTGGCTGCGGAAATAGTCGTACAGCGATATGCCAATTTCATCGGCATCATGAATAAGATGCGCGGGCACCCACGACTCCTCGATAGAAACCGCGTCCTCATCAACGTAGCGGATGCGCTTAAGCAGAAACACATCGCTGCCGGCGGCAATCGCCAGCTGTTGCGCCACCTCTTCCGGACACTTAACCACCCGTTTGTTGACCCATAAGGTGTCCGGTTTTTTCCCGCGCAGCACCACCTGTTGAGAAAACCCACGCGCCTCTTTCAGCGAATATTCAAAGATGTTGTTGATCTGCGTGCCGTAGCCGCGAGCACGCGTCACCACGCCTTCTTCTTCCAGCGCCTGCATCGCTTTGCGCACCGTGATGCGCGAAACGCCCGTTAACTGACTGAGATCGCGTTCGCCAGGCAAAATGTTGCCATGCGCAATCACGCCACTGCGCACGGCATTTTTCACCGTCTCGGCAAACTTGATATACAGCGGGGTATTATCCACCGCTGAAATACGTTCGTTCAGTTGCGCGATAAGTTGAGTATGCGCTTGTTCCATGAGTCTTTTTCCTGACAGCCAGTCTGCTGCCAGTATATACGCTACCAATACGCGTGGAAATGATGAACCGGCCCGATGCCGTGTCCAACCTCCAGCGTGTCGGCCTGCGCGAGCGCCGCCGACAGCCAGACTTTCGCCTCCTGCACTGTCCCGGCCCAGTCAGCATGTCGTGGACGCAGCGCGGCCAGCGCCGCAGAGAGCGTACATCCGGTGCCGTGCGTGTTTTTGGTCATCACCCGCGGTGCGGTAAAGCGCTGTTCACCGGTCGCAGTAAAGAGCCAGTCAGGACTTTGTTCATCGTCCAGATGACCGCCTTTCATCAACACTGCGCCACAGCCCATCGCCAGCAACGCCCGCCCCTGTTCCAGCATCTCTTTTTCTGTTCGTGCGTGCGGGCAATCCAGCAGCGCTGCCGCTTCGGGCAGATTAGGCGTAATGAGTGAAACCTGTGGCAACAGTCGCCTGCGCAATGTCTCAACGGCGGAAGTCGACAATAACGGATCGCCACTTTTCGCCAGCATGACTGTGTCGAGTACGACATTCTGCACCTGATGGCGTTCCAGTCGCTCCGCCACCGCCTCAACGATATCGGTTTCCGCCAGCATACCGATTTTGGTGGTATCGATGCGCACATCGCTGAACACCGAATCGAGCTGGGCGGCGACAAAATCCGGTTCAATGCGATACACCGACTGCACGCCACGTGTATTCTGCGCCACCAGCGCGGTAATTACCGCACAGCCGTAAGCGCCGAGCGCCGAGAAGGTTTTCAGATCGGCCTGAATACCGGCGCCGCCGCTGGGATCGGTACCGGCAATGGTCAGTGCGTTAATCCGCTTCATGCTGCGACCTCCGCATCCAGGGTGTAGAGCGCATCGAGAAAGGCCGGAAGAAAACTGCCGGGTCCGTGACAGATTTTGCTGGCGTGCTGCCCTGCCAGTTTCATCCATCCACAGGCGGACGCGATGTTTTCGATCCGGTTTCCGGGTAGCGCGCAGCTGGCGGCGACCACGGCAGAAAGCGCACAGCCAGTGCCCACGACTTTCGTCATCAGCGGATCGCCGCCGGTGACGCTCAGAGTGCGCTCGCCGTCGGTGATGTAATCCACTTCGCCGGTGACTACCACAACAGCGCCGGTGTGGCGGGCAAGAATCTGCGCCGCCGGCAGAGCCGTTGCAACCGGGTCGGTAGCATCCACTCCACGCCCCCCAGCGCTTTCACCGGCTAACGCCAGGATCTCAGAGGCGTTACCGCGAATGGCAGCCGGTGTTAAGGCAAGGAGTTCCAGGCAGAAACGGCGACGGTATTCAAGCGCGCCTACGGCAACCGGGTCCAGTGTCCATGGAGTTTTGGCGCTGTTTGCCTGCTCAACCGCCGCCCGCATTGCATGTGCACGCGGTTGTGTCAACGTGCCGACGTTGATGAGCAACGCGCTGGCAAGGGCTGCAAACTGGCGAGCTTCTTCGGGCTCAATCACCATCGCCGGAGAAGCCCCCAGCGCCAGTAGCGTATTGGCGGTAAAACTCTGCACGACGTCATTGGTCATACAATGTGTTAACGGAGAAAGGATACGAAAATCTTGTAAGGTACGAACCGCATGTTCGCGGCTGTGCAGGTCAGGCTGCATGGTTACGCTCCTGCCCGCGCGAAGAAGGGACACGAGCAGTGTCTGACTTCCCTACGCTGGCATTATCCAGATCAGGTGGTACGGGTATTTCTCAGCCCTTCGTGAAAAGGGGCACCCCGAGTCATTAACGAAATTTTTCTGCGTGACGGTCAGGTCACTCGCGTGATGATACCCTCACTGCCCCGATTTGTAACCCTTTCGCTACTCTGCATTTACCTGTTCAGCCTGAACATCAATAGTGAAAGCCGCCACCCGCACGGCGGCAACATCCTCTTATACCGCGTCAACCATTAGTTGGGCATGAGCAACGGCTTGTTGTGCCTGCGCAATATCAGAAGCATCTGCGGAAAAGGACGTTAGCGGAATAAGCGCTAACAGATAATCTCTCATTTCGCCCACCCCAAAAACTGTCTCTGCTCGTTCAGCACGGCTAACCGCCCGTTGGTGTACACGACAAAATAGTGCAACCCTTGTTGATAGACCGTCGCTTTTTCCTCTTTCTCGATAACCGCAGCATGAGCTCCATCAATATCAAGCCCGGTGCTCACCTTTTTAATTTCCATGCCTTCAAAGTGATATATGTTTTTTTTCTTTGCCGCCTGAGCGTGTTGCTTTATCGCTTCACGTGCATTCACATACGCGTTTTGCTCCGCGTTATTGATAATCATCTGTTGATTAGACTGTTCTACCTGATAGCAGACATCACGACTGACGCCTTTGGCTTCACAGCGCGCCAGGCGCTGCTCTTCCGACACGCAGCCGGACAGAATACTGACAACCAAAAGCGAAAATACCGCCTTTTTTATAGTTAACTGTTTCATCACTGCCATCACCATCATTAATTAACAAAATAATATCACCCTGCAAAAGCAGCGTGTTTTTATATCACTATTTAGTGCGCAGAATATTTAGGCTGCTTTCATCTGTCAATATAATTTAGGGAAATTAAGATCAAATAACTTAGAGGATGCATGACACCAGGATAAATCCGAAGAAAATAGTTATTCGCTGTCTTCAAATTTGCAATTAATTAACGTAACAAATACAAAAGACTAATGTCATCAAAACGATGATTCTTAATAACTATTCAGCGTGTTTTCCATGATCTTTATCAATATTGACAATCCAGGAATAATCCATAGTTTTATTTCAATCTGTTTATATGTTGACATTAATTAATTGTTATAGCTAGACAATTCTCAACAACATCGTCTGTAATACGTATTTAAAAATGAGCCTCCGGATAGTGAAGTTAATTATTTTTCATTTTTTCCTGCACACCCTTATCATCAGTGCGGGTTTTATTGCAGGCGTGATGTACGCTGAACGTCTGCATTTTTGCATATGGGGCTAATCCACTGTTAGCCTGTGTTCCGAAATGCATCGCCCTCTCCCCGTATTTGGCGATTTTCTTCTATAGTGCATGTCAGACTAATAAATTTTACATTTTTTACGAATTTTTCGGGAATCTAACAAACCCGCGCTTGTCAGTTATCATGAAGGCCGGGAAAGATACACGACTGATTTTGAGGGTCCTAACAGTGGAGAGCGTAGAAGTATGAAGAATAAATTGGTGGTAGGCGCGCTGCTGCTCGCATCCAGCGCGGTCTGGGCCGCACCAGCTACAGCCGTCCCCGCGAAGGGGATTGATCAATATGAACTCAGTGGTTTCATCGCCGACTTCACCCACTTCAAGCCTGGCGATACGGTGCCAGAAATGTATCGCACTGACGAGTACACCATCAAACAGTGGAATCTGCGTAATTTACCTGCGCCAGATGCCGGGACACACTGGACCTACATGGGCGGTGCCTATGTGCTGATCAATGACGCTGACGGTAAAATTATTAAAGCTTACGACGGCGAGATTTTCTATCATCGTTGAGGTTCGCCCCCCTCGGGCTGAGGGGGAATTCAACGCTTATTTTATCGTTAAGGTCATCAGGATAACCCCGCACAGGCGGTCAGATTTAAGAAGAACGCCCACGTTATTCAGTGGCTCTGCATAACTCAGATAGCGTTATTCAAATTAGATATTCACCACACCGATATAAAATCAATGCGGTGAATAGAGAGAATAAAACCGTTTAGCCGAAATCAGACGGCGCGAAAGGCAATTTCGCCGGGGATGACTTCACCCTGCCAGTAAAGCTGTGCGGCAACACGTCCCGCCAGTTCGCGATACATCACGGTGAAATCACTGTCCGGACGGCTGACCACGGTTGGCGTCCCACGATCGAGATCTTCACGCAGACTAATATGCAACGGCATTTGTCCCAACAGTTGCGTGTGATACTGCTCAGCCAGTTTTTGCGCGCCACCGGTACCAAAGATCGGTTCATGATGACCGCAGTTGCTGCAGATATGCATGCTCATGTTTTCGACAATGCCCAGCACCGGCACTTCGACTTTTTCAAACATGACAATGCCTTTTTTAGCGTCGATCAGCGCAATGTCCTGCGGCGTGGTGACCACCACGGCCCCCGTGACCGGAATGTTTTGCGCCAACGTCAGCTGGATATCACCAGTGCCCGGCGGCATATCCAGCACGAGGTAATCCAGATCCGGCCACAGCGTCTCTTGTAGCATCTGCATCAGCGCCTTACTGGCCATCGGCCCACGCCACACCATCGCGTTATCATCAGTGACCAGATAACCGATGGAGTTGGTCGCCAGCCCGTGAGACATGATCGGCGCCATATGGGTACCATCCGGCGAGGTTGGGCGCTGGTTTTCCGCCCCCAGCATAGTTGGGATCGACGGACCATAAATGTCGGCGTCCAGAATCCCGACTTTCGCCCCTTCTGCCGCCAATGCCAGCGCCAGGTTTACCGCAGTCGACGATTTACCGACGCCGCCTTTGCCGGAGCTGACGGCGATAATGTTCTTCACGCCGTTCACGCCTGGCTGATTTTTCACGCGCTTCAGGGTGGCGATGTTGTGAGAAAGCTTCCAGTCGATCGCCTTCGCCCCGGTAATTCGCAGCAGATCAGCGCTACATTGCTCTTTTAACACCTCAAAGGCACTGTGCCAGACGAACGGCATGACCAGTTCAACGTGCAGCGTGTCATCCATCCAGGCGACGTGGTGTAACGCTTTAAGTGTCGTCAGGTTATGCTTCAGGGTGGGGTGCTGAAAATTGGCCAGCGTCCCGGCGACCATGGCGCGCAGGGTTTCTGGTGATTTGGCCTGGGATTGTGCGTTCATCCCGACTCCTTTTTGTTGTTCTGAAAAGGTCAATTGTAGTGAGGTAGTGTACTCCAGCGGTAACAATTATTCATTTGTGGTTTGATGCCCTTAATTCTTGGCGTAGTTATTACCTTTCAGGTAACATCAGAACCCCCTTTCAACAGAGAAGAAGTAACACCTACTATGACTCAAGTCGCGAAGAAAATTCTGGTAACGTGCGCGCTGCCGTACGCCAACGGCTCAATCCACCTCGGCCATATGCTGGAGCACATCCAGGCTGATGTCTGGGTCCGTTACCAACGAATGCGCGGCCACGAGGTCAACTTCATCTGCGCCGACGACGCCCACGGCACGCCGATCATGCTGAAAGCACAGCAGCTTGGCATCACCCCGGAGCAGATGATTGGTGAAATGAGTCAGGAGCACCAGACAGATTTCGCCGGGTTCAACATCAGCTATGACAACTACCACTCCACGCACAGCGACGAGAACCGGGAATTGTCTGAGCTCATCTATACCCGTCTGAAAGAGAACGGTTTTATTAAGAACCGCACCATTTCTCAGCTCTACGATCCGGAAAAAGGCATGTTCCTGCCGGATCGTTTTGTGAAAGGTACCTGCCCGAAATGTAAATCACCGGATCAATACGGCGACAACTGCGAAGTGTGCGGCGCGACCTACAGCCCGACTGAGCTGATCGAACCGAAGTCTGTGGTCTCTGGCGCGACGCCAGTGATGCGTGACTCCGAACACTTCTTCTTTGACCTGCCCTCTTTCAGCGAAATGCTGCAGGCGTGGACTCGAAGCGGCGCGCTGCAGGAGCAGGTGGCGAACAAAATGCAGGAATGGTTTGAATCCGGCCTGCAGCAGTGGGATATCTCCCGCGATGCCCCTTACTTTGGTTTTGAAATCCCGAATGCGCCAGGCAAATATTTCTATGTCTGGCTGGATGCGCCAATCGGCTACATGGGCTCTTTCAAAAACCTGTGCGATAAGCGCGGCGATACCGTCAGCTTCGACGAATACTGGAAGAAAGATTCTACTGCCGAACTGTATCACTTCATCGGCAAAGATATCGTCTATTTCCATAGCCTGTTCTGGCCTGCCATGCTGGAAGGCAGCAACTTCCGTAAACCGACGAACCTGTTCGTGCATGGTTATGTCACGGTCAACGGCGCGAAGATGTCCAAATCCCGCGGCACGTTTATTAAGGCCAGCACCTGGCTGAACCATTTTGATGCCGACAGCCTGCGTTACTACTACACCGCGAAGCTCTCTTCGCGCATTGATGATATCGACCTGAATCTGGAAGACTTCGTCCAGCGCGTAAACGCCGATATCGTCAACAAGGTGGTTAACCTCGCCTCCCGTAACGCTGGCTTTATCAACAAACGTTTCGATGGTGTACTGGCGGCTGAACTGGCTGACCCTGCGCTGTATAAAACCTTTACCGATGCAGCGGCTGTGATTGGCGAGGCGTGGGAAAGCCGTGAGTTCGGCAAAGCGATCCGTGAAATCATGGCGCTGGCGGATGTCGCGAACCGCTATGTTGACGAACAGGCACCGTGGGTGGTGGCGAAACAGGAAGGTCGCGACGCCGATCTGCAGGCGATCTGCTCAATGGGCATCAACCTGTTCCGCGTGCTGATGACGTACCTGAAGCCGGTGCTGCCGACGCTGAGCGAGCGCGTTGAAGCATTCCTGAACAGCGAACTGCGTTGGGATGCTATTGCGCAACCGCTTCTGGGCCATAAGGTCAATACTTTCAAAGCTCTGTATAACCGTATCGATATGAAGCAGGTGGAAGCGCTGGTGGAAGCCTCTAAAGAAGAGGTGAAAGCTATGGCAGCTCCGGTAACCGGCCCACTGGCGGACTTCCCGATTCAGGAAACCATTACCTTTGACGATTTCGCGAAAGTCGATCTGCGCGTAGCGTTGATTGAAAACGCTGAATTCGTTGATGGCTCCGATAAACTGCTGCGCCTGACGCTGGATTTGGGCGGCGAGAAGCGTAACGTCTTCTCCGGCATTCGCTCTGCTTATCCGGACCCGCAGGTGCTGATTGGTCGTCATACGGTCATGGTGGCAAACCTGGCGCCGCGTAAAATGCGCTTTGGCATCTCAGAAGGGATGGTGATGGCCGCAGGTCCTGGCGGGACAGACATCTTCCTGCTGACCCCGGATGAAGGCGCAAAGCCTGGACACCAGGTTAAATAAGCCTCTCTAAAGCGCCGCTCTCACGGCGCTTTTTCTTTTGCGTCATATTAATCCAGACAATAACTCGCATGATTTCAGATTTTTCAATGATCATTATCAGACATATTCAGTAGCCATTTTCCCCTCTCCTGCCTCATTTCTGGTATACATACCCTGCAAGGTTTATTTTTGAGCAGCAGACGTTTAATAAAATGGAGTTTTACATGAAAGCATTAAATACGTTTTTTTCGGTCGTTTTTGCGTCAGTTCTCGTTTTCTCTCTGGCAGGATGTGGCGACAAGGAAGAAAGCAAAACATTCAAAGCGGACGTCAATGGCACTGAGATCGTAATGACCTATACCTACAAGGGTGACAAAGTCATTAAGCAGACCTCAGAGAACAAAATCAACTACGCCTCTATCGGGGTAAAAACCAAAGAAGATGCGGCGAAAATCCTCGATCCGATCAGCGAAAAATATCAAAACATTCCTGGCGTGGAAGAGAAGCTGACCTATAAGGATGGCTACGCGGAAGAAACCGTTTCTGTTGACATGGAAAAAGTTGACTTTAAAAAGCTGCAGGGCGTGATGGGTACGCAATTCTCGGGTGACCCAAGCAACGGCATTAGCATGAAACAGAGCCAGAAAATGCTGGAAACCGCTGGCTTTAAAGAAGTGAAATAATCAAACGACGACGACCTGGCATCCAGCCGGGTCGTCGCTTTCTATCAGCCTTTATTGCCGTGCAGACGCGCCGTCAATCCGCGCAGGAAATAACGCATAAACTGATCACCACACTCGCGGTAGTTTTTATGATCCGGAGAACGCATCATGGCGGTGATTTCCGGCATTGAAACGCGAACGTTCTGCTGGGTCATAATCGCCTGAATATCATCCGTTTTCAGTGAAAAAGCGATACGCAGCTTTTTCAGCACCGTATTGTTGTTCACCCGACGCTCAAGCGCCAGTTCAGGCGCTGACTCATCTTTGCCGCGCTTCTCGTAAATCAGGCCATTCAGGAATCCGGAGAGGATAATATCCGGGCAGCGGACAAACCCCTCTTCATCTTCCCTGGTCATCCAGGTGTCGAAACCCGCAGAGGTGGATTCCATGTCGGCCAGCGCAAGAATGCGCACCATGTCGTTATTATTGGCTTTCAGGGCGTAGCGCAGGCTACGAAGAATATCGTTACTTAGCATAGAGCCTTCAACTGTCGATAATGCAATGGCGCGCAGTGTATCAGTTTTACAAGCCAATCGCCTCTTTCAAACTTTTCAGATAGCGGCGACTGACCGGAACAGTTAACCCATTACGCAGTATCAGTTCCGCCTGACCGTTATCTTCCAGACGAATTTCCTGTAACTGAGCCATGTTAACCAGATATTGTCGATGACAGCGCAGCAATGGCGTGCGGCTTTCCAGCGTTC
This sequence comes from Citrobacter sp. MGH 55, assembly GCF_016906145.1. Classification (NCBI taxonomy): domain Bacteria; kingdom Pseudomonadati; phylum Pseudomonadota; class Gammaproteobacteria; order Enterobacterales; family Enterobacteriaceae; genus Citrobacter; species Citrobacter sp. MGH 55. Next base: position 3,098,009 of record NZ_CP070239.1, on the reverse strand, counting down.
TGAGCGTCAGTTCAGTAAAGCCTTCTTTGCCGTCGCTGCTGGTGACATAAACACCGCTCATGCGACTGCTGACGAAAGCGACATCATCCATTTGCAGCAGATAGATCCGGCTATGGCCGCTACAGGGGATAAACTTCAGCGACTGTTGGTTTTCCGGCAATACCGATACGTCCTGTTTGCTCCGCTCCTGACGCAGGCGGCTAAGGGTTTTCTCCAGCCGCGCCTCTTCTATCGGTTTAAGCAGATAATCAAAAGCGTGTTCTTCAAAGGCTTTAATTGCGTATTCGTCAAAAGCGGTCAGAAAAACAATATACGGCCGATGCTCCGGGTCGAGCATACCCACCATTTCCAGCCCGCTGATACGCGGCATTTGAATATCCAGAAACAGCACGTCCGGATGCAGTCGATGCACCGCGCCAATCGCTTCCACGGCGTTGGCGCACTCGCCAACGATCTCGATATCACTTTGTTCCTGTAACAGGATCCGCAGATTTTCCCGCGCTAACGGTTCATCATCCACAATCAGCACTTTAATCATGCGTCTCCTCCAGGGGCAGTCGTAGGGTTATTCGGGTAAAGCAATCCGGTTCGCAGACGACGCTAATACCATAATCATCGCCAAACCGTTCACGCAGGCGTTTATCCACCAGATTCATGCCCAGGCCGCTGACGTTCGCGGAGGGCTGATACAACCCTGCGTTATCTTCAATATCCAGCATCAAATACTGCCCTTCCTGACGGGCGGTGATGGACACTTCCCCCGTGCCCAGCAGTTGCGATGTCCCATGCTTAATGGCGTTTTCGACTATGGGTTGCAGAGTGAAGGCTGGCAACTGTTGATGCGCCAGCGCATCCGGCACGTTTAAACTCACCTGCAACCGCGTCTGGAATCGCGCTTTCTCAATTTGCAGATAGGCATTCACGTGCTCAATTTCGTCGGCCAGTGTGACGATCTCCGACGGGCGCTTTAAGTTCTTACGGAAAAAGGTAGAGAGATCCTGTACCAGTTGGCTCGCCTGTTCACTGTCGCGGCGCACCACCGCTTTGATGGTGTTGAGCGCATTAAACAGAAAATGCGGATTGACCTGCGCATGCAGCAGCTTAATTTCTGACTGCGTCAACATCGCTTTCTGACGTTCATATTGTCCAGCAAGGATCTGCGCGGAAAGTAGCTGCGCAATCCCCTCACCCAGCGTTCGGTTAATGGAACTGAACAACCGGTTTTTCGCTTCATAGAGTTTGATGGTGCCCATCACCCGTTGGTTTTCTCCGCGTAAGGGAATGACCAGCGTAGAACCGAGCTTGCACTGTGGATGCAGTGAGCAGCGATACGGCACTTCGTTGCCGTCAGCGTAAACCACCTCGCCCGTCTCGATGGCCCGCAGCGTGTAACCGGAGGAGATCGGCCTGCCCGGCAGGTGATGGTCGTCGCCAATCCCGGTAAAGGCTAACAGCCGCTCGCGGTCAGTAATTGCCACCGCGCCGATATCGAGTTCTTTGTACAGCACCTGCGCCACCTTCATGCTGTTCACTTCGTTGAATCCCTGGCGCAAGATCCCCTCGGTGGAGGCCGCCACTTTCAGCGCAGTAGCGGAAAACGCAGAGGTATATTTTTCAAACATCGCCCGCTTGTCGAGCAAAATACGCATAAACAGCGCCGCGCCGACGGTGTTGGTGACCATCATGGGAGCAGCGATATTGCTGACCAGTCGGTAAGCATCGTCAAACGGCCGGGCTATCAGCAAAATGATCAGCATCTGTACCATTTCGGCGACAAATGTGATCGCCCCGGCCGTCAGCGGATTAAAGACTTTATCCGTGCGTCCCCGCCGCGTCAGTACGCTGTGCACCAGGCCACCCAGCAACCCTTCCACGATGGTGGAGATCATACAACTGAGCGCCGTCATGCCGCCCATTGAGTAGCGGTGCAGACCCCCGGTCAGCCCCACCAGTCCACCCACGACCGGCCCGCCAAGCAGACCGCCCATCACCGCGCCAATTGCCCGTGTGTTGGCGATAGAGTCGTCAATATGCAGACCGAAATAGGTGCCAAGGATACAGAAAATGGAGAAGGTTACGTAGCACAGCAGTTTGTGCGGCAAACGAACGGTTACCTGCATCAATGGTATGAATAAACGAGTTTTACTCATCAGCCATGCGATAACCAAAAACACGCACATCTGCTGAAGCAGCAGCAACACCAGATTAAACTCGTACATACCTGCAGACCACACATCAACTAAAACCGCGTAACATACATCGACTCGCGGGATCTGTCTTTGAACTGTTGCATAAAATGAGAAATTAGTAAGGGATATCACACAAAAAGTACCGGTGTACTGATAAACCCCCCCCTCACCTGAACAAAAAACAGACAAAACTACCTGGTTCGAAAAAGAGCGACTAAAGTTAGACTGGGACCTCGCGAGCAAGGATAAAATAATGGCGCTTTACACCATAGGTGAAGTGGCTTTGCTTTGTGATATTAACCCCGTTACGCTTCGCGCGTGGCAACGGCGTTATGGATTATTGAAACCCCAGCGTACCGACGGGGGGCATCGCCTGTTCAATGATTCGGATATCGACAGGATCCGCGAAATCAAGCACTGGATAGATAACGGGGTGCAGGTCAGCAAAGTCAAAATGCTGTTGAGCAATGAGAACGTAGACCTGCAAAACGGCTGGCGTGAACAACAGGAAATCCTGTTGCACTATCTGCAAAACAACAATCTGCACAACCTGCGGGTCTGGCTGAAAGAGCGTGGCCAGGATTTCCCCGCGCAAACGCTGACCACCCATCTTTTTCTTCCGCTACGTCGACGATTGCAGTGCCAACAGCCGACGCTACTGGCACTACTGGGGATCCTTGATGGCGTACTGATCAACTACGTCGCCATTTGCCTCGCCTCAGCCAGAAAAAAACAGGGGAAAGATGCGCTGGTGGTGGGCTGGAATATTCACGATACCACGCGTTTGTGGCTGGAAGGCTGGGTCGCCAGTCAGCAGGGATGGCGGGTTGACGTACTGGCCCATTCGCTGAGCCAGTTTCGCCCGGACCTGTTCGAAGGGCGCACCTTACTGGTGTGGTGCGGTGAAAATCAAACATCGGCGCAGCAACAGCAACTGAATGCCTGGCGTGCGGAAGGGCACGATATTTACCCGCTTGGCATTTAATGATTCATTAACAGCTACGCTTCTCTGTATAATCTCTGGGTTAACATAAGGAGAACATCATGAGCGTAGCAAAAATCGGTGTCATCACCCTCTTTTTACTCATGGCCATCGGCGGTATTGGCGGCGTGATGCTTGCAGGCTATACCTTCATTTTGCGTGCCGGCTAAGGTGCTGCACTAACCGTTCGAACAGGCGGTCTACGATGATCGCCGCCAGCGCAACCAGCAACGCCCCCTGAATGACATACGCCGTATTGAACCCGCTCAGACCAATGATAATCGGTGTACCGAGCGTGCTGGCCCCTACCGTCGACGCGATAGTCGCAGTGCCAATATTGATAATCACCGACGTTCGCACACCTGCCAGAATCACCGGTGCCGCCAGCGGCAGCTCAACCTTGCGTAACTGTTGTCCCGGACTCATCCCCATGCCACTGGCAATGCTGCGCACACTTTCCGGGATCGATCCTATCCCCGCCAGCGTCGCCTGGAGGATGGGTAACACGCCGTACAGAATCAACGCAATAATGGCCGGTTGCTGACCAAACCCCATCACCGGCACCGCAATCGCCAATACCGCGACGGGCGGGAAGGTTTGTCCAACGGCGGCAATGGTCTCCACCAGCGGACGAAACTCTCTTCCCCATGGTCGGGTCACCACAATCCCGGCGCCGACACCAATCACCACCGCAAACAGGCTCGACACGGCCACCAGCCAGAAATGGGCCAGCGCCAGCGCGAGAAAGCTCTCCTGCTGATAGACCGGACGTGGAAGTTCGGGAAACAGGCTGGCGAAAATCGCCTGACTGTGCGGTAAACCTGCCAGCATCAGCAGGAAAAGTGCGATCAGCCAGAGCAGCGGGTCACGCAGTCGTTTCATGCGTCAGCGTCTCCGATAGCAGATCGCGAAAATGCAGCGTCCCGCAAACCATGCCCTGCCGGTTGACCACCGGTAACACATCGCGGCCGTGCGCGACAAACGCTGAAAGCGCATCGCGCAGCGTCATCGCTTCCGTCAGCGCCTCTCCGTCAATGCGCTCATCCCGGCGAACATAGTCCGCCACGGTGCGCAGTGACAGCAGTCGCACCCCCAGTTCACTACGACCGAAAAACTGTTGCACAAAATCATTCGTCGGGGCCGTCAGCATCGCCAACGGTGTCCCTTGCTGGACTATCTCGCCGCCGTCCATCAGCACCAGATGCTCCGCCAGTCGCAGCGCTTCATCAATGTCGTGCGTCACCAGCACAATGGTTCGCCCCAGCAAACGGTGGATGCGGGTCATCTCTTGCTGCAACGCCCCACGCGTGACCGGATCCAGCGCGCCAAACGGTTCATCCATTAACAGCACCTGCGGATCGGCGGCCAGCGCCCGCGCCACGCCCACGCGCTGCTGCTGCCCACCGGAAAGCTGGTGCGGATAGCGCTCGCGCAATCCCTCTTCCAGCCCGAGCAACGCCATTAATTCTGCCACCCGCTCATCAATTTTTTTGCGCGGCCACTTCAGCAGTTGTGGCACGGTGGCGATGTTCTGCGCCACCGTCCAGTGCGGAAACAGGCCAATCGACTGAATCGCGTAGCCCATCCGTCGGCGCAGTTCCAGCACCGGCAGACTGCGGATTTCTTCGCCTGCAAAGCGGATCCTGCCGCTGTCATGCTCCACCAGTCGGTTAATCATTTTCAGGGTCGTGGATTTCCCCGAGCCCGAGGTACCAATCAGTACTGAGAAACTGCCTTCCTGAATGTGCAGGTTCAGGTTGCTAACCGCGTTGTGCTCACCAAAGGCTTTATTTACGTGGCTAAATTCAATCATGGTGGGTTACCTTCAGCAGAGCGATCCCTAAATCAAACAGCGCATCAATCAGTACCGCCAGCGCGATAACCGGGATCACCCCCAGCAGCACCAGATCCACGGCACTGCTGAGCAGTCCCTGAAACACCAGCGCGCCAAAACCGCCAGCGCCAATCAGCGCCGCGATGACGGCCATCCCGACGGTCTGTACCATCACCACCCGCAGGCTACGTAAAAAGACCGGCAACGCCAGCGGCAACTGCACGTGAAGGAAACGCTGAGCGGTGCTCATGCCCATCGCACGTGCGCTTTCCAGAACATCACGGGGAACCTGATTCAGCCCGGCCACCACGCCACGAACCAGCGGCAGAAGCGCATACAGCACCAGCGCGATCAACGCCGGGGTCAAACCGGTTCCCGCCACGCCCACCGTGGCAAGCCAGGGGAACGCTTTTACCAGTCCGGCAAGCGGCGCAATCAACAAGCCAAACAGGGCAACGGAAGGAACGGTCTGGATCACATTGAGGACGGTAAACACCGGTACCTGGCGGGACGGGAAAAAATAACATCCGATACCGAGGGGAATGCCAATCACCAGCGCGGGCAATACGGTACCTGACAACAGCGTCAAATGTTGAGCCAGTGCATCATCAAAGACATCCTGGCGGTTAGCGTACTCTTTGAGTAACGAGAGATCGTCGAACGTTCCCGTCAACAGGAGTAGGAGGGGAACAATCGCTATCTGCGTATGTAACACCCAGCGCCAGAGAGGTTGCGCGGTGATCCGTCGGATGGCATCGCTGCAGGCCAGCAATCCGAGTGCAAGCCCCAGCCACAGACCGCTTCCCACACTGGTTCGCGCCAGCGGTGTCCCGGTTTCAGCCAGATACGTCGCCGCCTTGCCGACGCTCCACAACATCAGGATCACCAGCAGTTGCGCCACCACCAGCGTGCACACGGCCCCCTTTCTTCCCGGCACAAAGCACAAGGTCAACATGGCGCAACCCGCGCCGGTGAGCATCGACACCGAACCTGGCCAGAGCGTCCAGAGCTGGCGTCCCTCTCCCGATACCAGGCGATTCGGCGCATAGTTCACAAACGGCAGCGCGACAGCAGCGGCTGAAAGAATAACCAGCAGCAACAGTACGCGCTGAATACTGACTTTTGACACGTCACCCAACCTTTTTCAGTCCGTTTACTTCACCCATCCCTTTTGTTTCAGATAGTCCGCCGCCACTTTTTTGGCGTCCAACCCTTCAACGGCAATGCTGGCATTAAGTTGTTGTAACGTTTTTTCATCGAGGCTGGCAAACACCGGTTGCAGCCATTCCGCCATCTGCGGGTACTCCTTCAGTACCGCCTCACGCACCACAGGCGCTGGCGCATAAATGGGCTGAACGCCTTTAGGATCGCTTAAGGTCTGTAGCCCCAGCGCGGCGACCGGACCATCCGTACCGTAGGCCATCGCGGCATTGACGCCGGACGTTTGCTGCGCGGCCGCTTTGATGGTCACGGCGGTGTCCCCCCCTGCCAGCGACAGCAACTGATCCTGACTGAGTTTGAAATCGTAGGCTTTTTCGAAAGCGGGCAGCGCGTCTGCACGCTCGATAAATTCAGCGGAGGCGGCCAGTTTGAAAGTACCGCCCTCTTTCAGATAACGCCCGAGATCGGCCAGTGAGGTGAGTTTATTTTTTTCGGCGACATCGCTGCGCACCGCGATAGTCCAGGTATTATTGGCTGGCGCCGGCGTTAACCAGAGCAGCTTGTTTTGCTCCGCATCGAGTTTTTTGACTTTCTCAAAGCCAGCTTGTGCGTTTTTCCACGCCGGATCGTTTTCATCTTTGAAAAAGAACGCGCCGTTACCGGTATATTCAGGGTAGATATCCAGTTCGCCTGAGGTGATCGCGCCGCGCACGACCGGCGTGGTGCCCAACTGGACTTTATTGACCGTTTTGACGCCGTGGCTTTCCAGCACCTGCAAAATGATGTTGCCGAGCAGCGCGCCTTCGGTGTCAATTTTCGAACCGACCTTTACCGGCGACGCCGCCTGCAAGGGTAAGCTCACTGCCGCTAACAGCGCCAGCGAACCGGCCCAAATCTTTGAGATTGTCATGAAGCTTTCCTCATCTTTTTGCCGACTTTTTCAGCGACTTGAGGGGAAAGCATAGTCGAAAAGTATTCGGTTAACCCGACATTTCCGTTTTTTCACGGGACCAACAAGGGGGAACCCATTGGTCAGTTCCCCCTGTAACCGTTACAGCAATTCAAACGATCCCTGCTTCACGCGGGCAGAATCGACGCCGATAAAGACGTTGAATTTTCCGGGTTCGGCATCGAACGTCATCTGCTGATTCCAGAACTTCAGCGCATTGATATCAATCGGGAAACTAACGGTTTGCGTTTCGCCAGGTTTCAGATTCACTTTCTTAAAGCCTTTCAGCTCTTTCACCGGGCGGCTCAGGGAAGCCGTGACGTCCTGTACGTACAGCTGGATCACCGTCTCACCTTCACGCTTACCGGTGTTGGTCACCTTCACACTTGCCGTCACGCTGCCGTCGCGTTTCAGGGTTGGCGCAGAGAGCGTCACGTCAGAAACATCAAACGTGGTGTAACTCAGACCATAACCAAATGGATAGAGCGGACCGTTCGCTTCGTCAAAGTAGCGAGAGGTGTATTTGTTCGGCTTGTCGGCGTTATACGGACGACCGGTGTTGAGGTGGCTGTAATAGGTCGGGATCTGCCCTACCGAACGCGGGAAAGACATGGGCAGTTTGCCCGACGGGTTGTAGTCGCCAAACAGGACGTCGGCAATCGCGTTGCCGCCTTCCGTACCGGCAAACCAGGTTTCCAGAATCGCATCGGCCTGTTGATCTTCTTTCACCAACGCCAGCGGACGACCGTTCATTAGCACCAGCACCAGCGGTTTGCCGGTCGCTTTCAGGGCCGCAATCAGATCGCGCTGGCTCTGTGGCAGCGTGATATCCGTACGGCTTGACGCTTCATGCGCCATGCCCTGCGCCTCACCCACTACGGCGACAACTACGTCAGACTGCTTCGCCGCCTTGACGGCTTCATCAATCATCTCCTGAGGTGAACGCGGATCCATCTTCACCGCCTCTTCGTACTGATTGAGGAAGGTGACAATGTCTTTATCGTTAGTGACGTTGGCCCCATGGGCGTACACCACTTTACCCTTTGTACCGAGAGCATTTTTAATGCCGGTCAGCACCGTGATGGACTGATCGGCAACGCCTGCGGCGGACCAACTGCCCATCACGTCGCGTTTGCTGTCCGCCAGCGGGCCGACAACCGCAATCGTCCCCGATTTTTTCAGCGGCAGCGTGTCGAGGCGGTTTTTCAACAGCACCAGACTTTCACGCGCCACTTCACGCGCCTCTTTCCGGTGCAGACGGCTTTCGGCGTTGGTATCCACCGGATCAGACTCTTTTGCCCCCAGATGGCTGTACGGATCGTTAAACAGCCCCATGTCATATTTCACGTTGAGTACATGCCGCGCCGCGTCATCCAGCTCCGCCATCGTCACTTTGCCGGATTTAATCAGCCCTGGCAGATATTTGCTGTAATACTCGTCGCTCATACTCATGTTAATGCCGGACTTGAGCGCCACGCGGACGGCATCTTCCGGGTCGGAGGCGGTGCCGTGTTTAATCAGCTCTTTGATAGCACCATGGTCAGAAACGGTAATACCTTTGAAGCCCCACTTGTCGCGCAGAATGTCTTTCAGCAGCCAGGCATCAGAGGTCGCTGGCGTGCCGTTCAATGAGTTCAGCGCCACCATCACCGCGCCGCTACCTGCATTCAGACCGGCTTTGTACGGCGGCATGTAGTCGTTAAACAGGCGCTGCGGGCTCATGTCGACGGTGTTGTACTCTTTACCGCCCTCCACGGCGCCGTAGGCGGCGAAGTGCTTAACGCTGGTCATCACCGAATAGCGATCCGCCGGGCTTTTGCCCTGCATCGCTTCCACCATCGTTTTTCCCATGATGGAGGTCAGATACGTATCTTCGCCAAAGCCTTCCGAGGCGCGTCCCCAGCGCGGATCGCGGGAGACATCGACCATCGGCGCCCAGGTCATGTTCAGGCCGTCGTCGGCGGCTTCATACGCCGAGATGCGTCCGACGGTTTTCACCGCGTCGAGGTTAAAAGAGGACGCCAGTCCGAGGCTAATCGGGAAGACGGTACGCTGGCCGTGCAATACGTCGTAGGCAAAAAAGAGAGGGATTTTCAGGCGGCTCAGTTCCATCACCTGATCCTGCATTTTGCGGATATCCTGACGGGTAACGGTGTTAAAAATTGCCCCCACCTGGCCGTCTTTGATCATCTCGCGGATCGCTTCTTTCGGGTTATCCGGGCCGACGCTGATTAAACGCAACTGACCAATCTTTTCATCGACAGTCATTTTCGTCAGCAACTGGGTGACAAACGCGTCCCGCGCTTCCGGCGTCAGCGGATGGTTTCCGAACAGCTCCTCCGCCAGCGCGGGTTGCAATGCCAGACTAACTGCGACACCTACAGAACATAGCCATTTCATGTTGATTCTCTCTTCCTCTAAAGCCCGACGTGGCAGCGAAAATATAGCAAAAACCGCATTTTGCCATAAGCCTAAACGGCAGCGCGGCAGAAAGCTAAGGTTATTCTCTTAATTTTCAACGCCGCCAATTCAAAGACAGCGTGAATGAGAAAGCGTATTGTCATACAAAGCGCTATGCTTGAACCTGATATTTTGTCCCACCACAAGGAGTGGAAAATGTCTTCCATTACAACAACTGATAATAAAACCTTCCTGAATGAGCTCGCCCGTCTGGTGGGACATTCACACCTGCTTACCGAACCGGCTAAAACCGCCCGCTATCGCAAGGGCTTCCGTTCCGGTCAGGGCGACGCCCTGGCGGTGGTCTTTCCCGGATCGCTGCTGGAACTCTGGCGCGTGCTGAACGCCTGCGTCAACGCCGATAAAATTATCCTGATGCAGGCCGCCAATACCGGCCTGACCGAAGGTTCCACGCCGAACGGCAATGACTATGACCGCGAGATTGTGATTATCAGCACCCTGCGCCTCGACAAACTGCACGTGTTGGGCAAAGGCGAGCAGGTGCTGGCATATCCCGGCACCACGCTGTACTCACTGGAAAAAGCGCTGAAACCGCTGGGGCGTGAACCGCACTCGGTGATTGGCTCATCATGTATCGGCGCGTCGGTCATTGGTGGGATCTGTAATAACTCCGGTGGCTCGCTGGTGCAAAGAGGCCCGGCGTATACCGAAATGTCCCTGTTTGCCCGCATTGATGAAAACGGCAAGCTGCAACTGGTTAACCATTTGGGGATCGATCTGGGGCAAACGCCGGAGCAGATCCTGAGTCAATTGGACGATGAGCGGATCAAAGAGGAAAATGTCCGCCACGACGGGCGTCATGCGCATGACCACAACTACGTCACCCGCGTCAGAGACATTGATGCCGACACCCCCGCGCGCTATAACGCTGACCCGGAGCGCCTGTTCGAGTCCTCCGGCTGCGCCGGGAAACTGGCGGTCTTCGCCGTGCGTCTCGACACCTTTGAAGCGGAAAAAAACCAGCAGGTGTTTTACATTGGCACCAACCAACCCGAGGTGCTGACAGCGCTCCGTCGCCATATTCTGTCGACGTTCGACAATCTGCCGGTCGCGGGTGAATACATGCACCGCGATATCTACGACATTGCTGAACAGTACGGCAAAGACACCTTCCTGATGATTGACAAGCTCGGCACCGACAAAATGCCGTTCTTCTTCACGCTGAAGGGCCGCACCGATGCGATGCTGGAAAAGGTGAAATTCTTCCGTCCGCACTTTACCGACCGCGCGATGCAAAAGTTTGGTCACTTGTTCCCGAGTCATCTGCCGCCGCGCATGAAAAGCTGGCGCGATAAATATGAACATCATCTGCTGTTAAAAATGGCGGGCGATGGCGTCGCTGAAGCGCAAAACTGGCTCACGGAATTTTTTAAAACCGCAGAAGGCGACTTCTTTGCCTGCACGCCGGAAGAAGGCAGCAAGGCTTTCCTGCACCGCTTTGCAGCCGCTGGCGCGGCGATTCGCTACCAGGCGGTTCATGCCGATGAGGTGGAGGATATTCTGGCGCTGGATATCGCCCTGCGCCGCAATGACACCGAATGGTATGAACATCTGCCGGCGGAAATCGACAGCCAACTGGTACATAAACTCTATTACGGTCACTTTATGTGCTATGTCTTCCACCAGGATTACATCGTGAAGAAAGGCGTGGATGCTCACGCGTTGAAAGAGCAAATGCTGGAACTGCTGCAACAGCGCGGTGCGCAATATCCGGCAGAGCATAACGTCGGGCATCTGTATGAAGCACCGCCCGCGCTGACCCGTTTTTATCGCGAAAATGACCCGACCAACAGTATGAATCCCGGAATAGGCAAGACCAGTAAGCAGAAATTCTGGAAAGTCCCCTCTTCTGATTAACTCCAGTAAACTGCTTAATGGCGCAGGCTGGATTTGCACGAAATATCGTGCAAAAGTAAGCAGATGTACCGGAGTCGTGAGGACTCCGGTTTTCTTCGCAAAGGTGAGAACCATGTCTGTTGCCGATACGCTTTCTGATAACGATATTGCGGTGCGCGACGCGCTGCCCGACGACGTAGAGGCGATCTCCTCGTTATATGCGTGGCATGTGTTGAATGGCCGCGCCTCTTTTGAAGAAACGCCTCCGACGATCGATGAGATGCGCCGACGTATGCGTACGGTCGCGCAGTATGGTCTGCCGTGGCTGGTGGCGCTCTATCGCGGCGTGGTTGTCGGTTATTGCTACGCCACACAATATCGCCCACGCCCGGCCTATCGCTATACCCTGGAAGAGTCGATTTATGTCGATGCCAGCATGACCGGACGCGGCATCGGCAGCCTGCTGATGCAGACGTTAATCACCCGCTGCGAGGAAGGACCATGGCGGCAGATGGTGGCGGTGATTGGCGACGGGCATAACAATCCCGGGTCGCTGCGGTTGCATAAAAAACACGGTTTCGAGATTGCCGGACAATTGCGTAGCGTCGGGTATAAGAAAGGAGACTGGCGGGATACGTTGATTATGCAGCGCCCACTCAACGAAGGTGACTGGACGCTGCCGGAGTAATTAATCGTTTTGCGCGGTCTGCTCACCCGCATTGCCGCCCGCTGCAGCCATCTGTGCGGCTTTTTGCTTTTTATAGCTCAATGCCGCCGCCGGAACCGGCATCACTTTCCCGGTTTCGATCCACGTGCGTAAACGACTGGCATCGGCAAAATGGGTGTACTTGCCGAATGCATCCATTACCACCAGCGCCACCGGTTTATTGTTGATTACCGTGCGCATCACCAGGCAATGCCCTGCGGCGTTGGTGAAACCAGTTTTAGTGAGCTGAATATTCCAGTTGTCGCGATACACCAGATGGTTGGTATTGCGAAACGGCAGCGTATACGCCGGGTTGGCGAAGGTCGCCATATCTTCACGCGTGGTGCTCAGTTGCCCAATCAGCGGATACTGCTTGCTGGCGATCAGCAGTTTGGTGAGATCGCGCGCCGTCGACACGTTGTGAATCGACAAACCGGTTGGTTCCACAAAACGCGTCCGGGTCATGCCCAGCGCTTTTGCCTTCGCGTTCATCGCCTTAATAAAGGCGTTATAGCCGCCCGGATAATGGTGCGCCAGGCTTGCTGCGGCCCGGTTTTCCGAGGACATCAGCGCCAGCAGTAACATATCTTTACGGCTGATTTCACTGTTCAGCCGCACGCGAGAGTAGATCCCTTTCATCTCTGGCGTCTGGCTGATATCCACTTTCAGTTTTTCGTTCAGCGGCAGCTGTGCATCAAGCACCACCATCGCCGTCATTAATTTGGTTATCGACGCAATCGGACGCACCAGGTCCGGATGGTTCGAATAGATCACCTTATTGGTGTTCAGATCCACGATCATCGCACTACCGGAGGCAATCTCAGGTTGAGACGCCGCGGCAGCCGCCGCCGTTTTTGCCAGCGCTTGCGGCGCATAAGGCACAGCCAGCATCAGCGCCAGGCTCAGTATGGAAACTCGGAATTTCAGCATGATGAGATTTCAGAAAATGATTCACGCGTGATGACACGCACCGCCGAAGTCAGGATGGCTCAGGCTAGCAGAGGAATCATAGCGAGCTAATGACCTTGCCGCCAGAAGAGAATCGTCAGGAAAGGCTGCGTTGCTGGCTTTTGCACCAGCAACGCAGCACGATAATCAGAACAAGCGATAGCCGTATCCCCAGAGGATGACGGTCAGCGCCAGCAGCACTTCCAGTACCAGTACGCCGATAGCCAGGGTTGAACTGGAGAAGCTCAGCCCTTCGTCCTTATTGATATTCAGGAATGTCGGAATGCCCACATAGAGCAGATAGCCGGTATAGAACAACGCTACCGTCCCGACAAATGCGCAAAGCCACACCAGCGGATACAGCGCCACCAGACCGCTAAGAAACAGCGGCGTCGCCACATAACCGGCAAACACCATACAGTGCGTCAAAGACGGACGCTGCGGATAACTCCGCGCCATCCACCAGATCACGCGCCCCATGATCGCCACGCCCGCCAGCATCACGGCATAGAACAGAACAGCCAGCACCAGGCCCGTAAACAGAGAAAGCTTCAGGACAGTGCCGTCGCCAAAATTCCAGCCGATTTGCGTCGTACCAATGAAGGCACAAATGACCGGGATGGCCGCCATCAAAAGCACATGGTGGGTGTAGTGATGCGAAACCGTTTCGTTCTCGCTGTTGATCACCTGCATTTCACGATTGGGATGAGAAAACAGCCCCCAGACATGGTTCATACCGCCCCCTTGTTGTCAGCTGTGAACCTAACACTTCAAGTATAATTCAGCTTTGCGATTATTTATTGTACAGATAAAGAAATGCCGCCGCGCCTGATGGCCCTTTTTGAGCATCACGAATTCAGAGGGTGTATGCTTACCATTGTGGAGGTCATACATACGTATGGATATAAACAGTCTTATTGCGCAATACGGTTATGCCGCGCTGGTGGTTGGAAGTCTGGCGGAAGGCGAAACCATTACTCTGCTGGGGGGCGTAGCGGCGCATCAGGGATTACTCAAGTTCCCCCTCGTGGTCGTGGCCGTGGCCTTAGGCGGCATGATAGGCGATCAGTTACTCTATCTGCTGGGACGCCGCTTTGGTGGCAGGATCCTGCGCCGCTTTGCACGTCATCGTGACAAAATTCGTCAGGCGCAGAAGATAATCCAGCGTCGCCCGTATCTGTTCGTGATCGGCACCCGATTTATGTACGGGTTTCGCGTGATTGGCCCGCTGTTGATTGGCGCCAGCCATCTGCCGCCAAAGATTTTTTTACCGCTGAATATCCTTGGCGCGCTGGTCTGGGCGCTGATCTTCACCACCCTGGGTTATGCAGGAGGTGAAGTGGTCGCGCCATGGTTGCATCATCTCGATCAGCATCTCAAACATTGGATCTGGCTGATTCTGGCAGTGGTGCTGGTGATCGGCGTTCGCTGGTGGCTGAAACGCCGCAGCCGTAAACAGGTGGGGTAAGCGGGTTATTCCGGCCTGAACTGGGGATTGGCCAGCATAAATCCCCCATCCACAATAAACGATTGCCCGGTGGTATAACCCGCCTCTTCCGAGCACAGCCAGGCGACCAGACTGGCGATTTCCCGCGTCGACCCAGGTCTTCCCAGCGGGATTGACGGCTCGGTTCCCGGCTTAACGTCACTGTCATCCATATCATTCATCGGCGTGGCTATCGCCCCAGGCGCCACAGCGTTAACCAGAATGTTGTGGCGGACCAGCTCAAGCGCCATGGCTTTGGTGAGTCCGCCGAGAGCATGTTTCGCCGCCGTGTAGGCGCTGGCCTCAGGTAACGGGGTATGTTCGTGCACCGAGGTAATATTGATAATGCGCCCCCCCTGTCCCTGCTTCACCATCTGGCGGGCCGCCAGCTGTGAGCAGAGAAACGCCCCATCGACATCGACCGTAAATATCTGCCGCCAGTCGTCAAAGGAGGTCTCCAGGAATGCGGATTTGCTCATCGTTCCCGCGTTATTGACCAGCACATCGATCCGGCCAAAGCGCGCAATCAGATGTTCCAGCGCCTGTGCACCCTGCGGCAGCTGGCTCAGGTCCAGTTGAAGGGTCTCCGCCCGGACGCCATGACTTTCCACCTCACGGGCGGTATCACGCGCTCCCTGCTCGTCTGAATGCCAGGTGATGCCGATATCAAATCCCGCTTTCGCTAACTGAAGGGCGCACGCCTTGCCAATACCTGAATCGGAAGCCGTCACGATTGCTGCTTTTGCCATATCATCCTCCGGTTGCAACAGAACTGAGCCTTAAGTATAGAAACTCTCTACGAAGCAACCGAAATAATCAGGAATGATGGTAACCGCCGCCGAGCGCGCTGGTAAGCTGGATGGAGGCATCCAGCCACTGCCCCTGCAAAATCAGTCCGTTACTCTGCTCGCGCAGCGCGGGAATTCTGGCCTTGCTAACGAGAGAGCCTGCGATAATCCCGGCGTTATAGCGCGCCTGCGCCAGGCTGACCACTCGATCGGCGTCATGTTCAATCTGCTGCTGATGCTGATTTTTCTGCATCAGCGTCGCCACCTGACTGGCCGTGCGCGCCACGTCATTTACCGCATCAACGACAGCTTTGTTATAACGGGCGATCGACAAATTGTTCTGCGCCTGAGCGATATCAAGGTTGGCATTCAGTCTGCCACTGTCGAAGATCGGCAGCGTCAGGCCCGCGGTCACGCCCATCTGCTGGGCGGAACGGCGGAACAGATCGCTCAGATGCAGCGCATCCTGTTGCAAAAAGGCCATCAGATTGACGTCGGGGTAGAACGCCGCCTTCGCCGCCTCCACGCTGCTCATTGACGATTCGATCACCCAGTGCGCCGCCTGTAAATCCGCTCTGCGCGCCAGTAAGGAGTAGCCCAGCTGCGTCGGTAACTGGCTTTCCACTTTTGGCAGGTTCACCGGATGCAGCTTCAGCGCCGCCGACTGCGTGTTGGTCAGCGCGCTCAGACGCGCCTCAATCACCTTCATCTTCCCGGCAACCTCATTCAACTGCTGCTGGGTTTTACTGTCATCGATATCCGTTTCCACGCCTTCTACCGAAGAGGTGATGCCGTTATTGTACAACTGGCGATCGCTATCAATGATGTTGCGCTGTTCCCGTTCAATTTGGGTCAGCAGTTTGCTCAGCGCCGCCTCGGTCTGCCATTCCCAGTAAAGCCGCGTCACGCCGCTGGCTAACAGTTGGCGGGTTTGCTCTCGCTCGGCTTCCCGCGCTTTCACCGCCCCGATGCGCGCGGTCACTTCCGCGCGGTTCTTGCCCCATAAATCGAGATCCCAACCGGCCGTCAGGCCAAACGTACCGTTGGTGTACCACGGCCCCGTCGTGCCTGCGGCCGGATCGTTCAGGGCAAACGGCCCCATGATGCCTTCCGCGGACATTTTCTGCCGTTCGGCATTGGCGGAGAAATCGACCTGCGGCCCATCCTGGGCTTCAACGGCTTTAGCCTGCGCTTCGGCCAGTCTGATTCGCTGTTCCGCCACCTGCATATCCGGAGAACGGGAAAGTGCGTTCTTCACTAACTCGTTCAACTGTGCGTCATGATAATCCTGCCACCACTGGCTTCCGGGCCACCCGTTCTTCAACGCTGACGGCAGCGCCGAATCTACGTGAGAAGCGGGAAGTTGTTGAGTCAGCGTCTGTTGAGTGTCATGCATGGGAGCACATCCCGCGAGCAGAATAACCAGCGGAAAGCCCGCTTTCAGCGCGTGAAAAGAGTAACGAGTCATTAAAATATTCTGATAAGAAAAGGTGCGCGGAGCTTACCCGTTGTTGTGCGCGCTTTTTTAGTTACGCGTGGCATAACATCTTCAGCAATGAAAAGTCACACCTGGCAAAATATATCCAAGCAGAATATATGCAGCTCAATAATATTAAATTTCAATCGACTGGATCGCGCGGGCAATATCCGGTGAATTATTTAAGGCGCGAATCGACTGGAAAACGTCCGTGGCTTCTTCATATTCTTTTCGCAAATAGCCCAGCCATTGTTTAATACGCGCGACATGATATAAACCGGTGTCGCCCTGTTTTTCCAGACGGGTATACTTTTTCAGCAGTTCGACAACCTGCGGCCATGGCATTCGCGGCTCGTTATACTTCACCACCCGGCTGAGGTTGGGAATGTTTAATGCCCCGCGGCCAATCATCACCGCGTCACAGCCACTGACCGCCAGGCATTCCTGGGCGCTTTGCCAGTCCCAGATTTCACCGTTGGCAACCACCGGAATAGACAGTCGCTCGCGAATTTCGCCAATCGCTTGCCAGTTGATATGTTCCGCCTTATAGCCCTGCTCTTTGGTGCGCCCGTGTACAACCAGTTCACTCGCCCCGGCCTGCTGGACGGCATCTGCAATCTCAAACTTTTTGTCGCCGCTGTCCCAGCCCAGACGCACTTTCACCGTCACCGGCAGATGCGCCGGCACCGCTTCACGCATCGCTTTCGCGCCCAGATAGATGAGTTCCGGGTCCTTCAGCAGCGTCGCACCGCCGCCGCTGCCGTTGACCATTTTTGACGGACACCCGCAGTTAAGATCAACACCGTAAGAACCGAGTTCCACGGCGCGGGCGGCATTTTCCGCCAGCCACTGAGGATACTGCCCTAACAGTTGCACGCGCACTAAGGTGCCGGATGGGGTCCGGCTACCGTTGAGCAGTTCGGGACAGAGTCGATGAAAGACTTTTACTGGCAAGAGTTGATCCACCACGCGCACAAATTCGGTGATGCAAAGATCGTAGTCATTCACTTCCGTCAGAAGTTCGCGCACCAGTGAATCAAGTACGCCTTCCATCGGCGCCAGTAAAACACGCATATCGTTATCCGCAAAAAAAGAGGCGCTATCATAGCGCCTCTGTGCGATGAGCAAAACCTTTTGCCGGATGACGACGCAAAGCGCCTGTATTCTCAGCGTGGCAGAAGACAGTTATCTTCTTTCCAGCCGTACAGCCATTCCATGCCGCGATAAAACTCCGCCTGCGATTTACCTTTCCACAACAGGTTTCGCACCTGACGCTCCACGCCTGCTGCGTGATACACGCGCCCCATTTCGCGCGTCGACCAGACGATGCGCGCCGTGCGTGGAATGCGTACCGACTCATACAGCGCAAAGGCTTTCGCCGCATCGCCATCGCACTGCTCCAGCGCTTTACCCAGCGTCACAGCATCTTCCAGCGCCATACAGGCCCCCTGCGCCATGTACTGCGCCACCGGGTGCGCGGCATCGCCCACCAGCGTGATGCGCTCAGTGCCCCATTTCTCTACCGGTTCGCGATCGGCGGTTGACCAGCGACGCCAGGTCGTGGGTTTATCCAGCATCTGCCGCGGGCGCGGATGGATCCCGGCGAAATACGACAGCACCTCTTCCTTACTGCCGTCTTTCACGCCCCACTCCTCCTGCTGGCGGCTGTGGAAGGTGACAACCAGGTTGTACTGCTTGCCGCCGCGCAGCGGGTAGTGCACGAGGTGGCAATGCGGCCCGGCCCAGAGCACTGGCGCGTTAATGCGCAGGTCTTCCGGCATGTCCGCACAGTCAATCACCGCACGGTAAACGACGTGTCCGGTCACGCGCGGCGAATCGCCCAGCAAACTCTGACGCACCACCGACTTCACGCCATCACAACCGACCAGAATATCGGCGGTCCAGCTATTCCCCTGCTCGTCGAACACCGTTACGTCGTCCGCCGTCTGGCGAATGTCGACCACATTGGTCGAGGTCCGGTACTCAACGTTTGGATGAGTCAGTACGGATTCCCAGACGGAAGCGTGAATATCGACCCGGTGGATGACCGCATACGGACCGCCGAAATGGTCGCGAAAGGCCTGCCCGGTCTCGATGTGCACCACTTCTTCCGCGTTCACGGCATCCATCATGGTGATGTGGTCGGTAAACACCGCACGCTGACGCGCGACGTCGCCGACGCCGAGGCTGTCCAGCGCAGAGAAGGCGTTGGGACCGAGCTGAATGCCCGCGCCGATCTCGCCAATTTCATGGGCTTTTTCCAGCAGCATCACTTTGATACCCTGACGCGCCAGCGAAAGCGCGGTGGCTGCCCCGCCAATTCCGCCGCCGACAATAATTGCGCTCGTCACTTTAGCCATTGTCATTCTCCTTCTCAGGCTGAGATTTTATCTTGTTGATTTTCCGGGGCAGCGGCGATGAACGCCGGGAGCTGTGTGCAGGCGTCATACACGGCTTTGCAGCGCGGATAGCCGCTCAGATCGCACCCCATTCTTAACGCATTCGCCCATTGCGGGACCAGACAGCAGTCGGCAAGCGTCGGTGCATTACCCACGCAGAAGTTCTGCGACTGACTCTGACGCAGTAGCTGCTCAACGGCGCTTAACCCCTGCTGGATCCAGTGCGCGTACCAGCGTTTTTTCTCTTCTTCACTGACCTTCAGTTCCTCGCTCAGATAGCGCAGCACCCGCAGGTTATTAACCGGATGAATATCGCAAGCGATGGCATAGACAATCTCCAGCACCTGCGTGCGCGCCGGATCGCTGACGGGCAGCAAGCGTGATTGCGGAAAATGCCGGTCCAGCCAGTCGATAATCGCCAGCGACTGGCCCAGCGCTTCGCCATCATCGGTTACCAGCGTTGGTACCAGCCCCACCGGATTCATCCGCCGGTAGGCCAGTTCATTTTGCTGCCCAATACGGATATTGACGCCCACCGTGTGGTAGTCGATGCCCTTTAATGCCAGCGCGATACGCACGCGGTACGACGCCGAACTGTTAAAAAAACTGTACAGCTTCATACATCACCTCAGACAATCTTCACAGCGATAGGCGTCAGTCCGTCCACGCCTCCGGTGATCACATCCCCTTTCACTACGGCACCCACGCCTTCCGGCGTGCCGGTGAAGATCAGGTCGCCCGGTTGCAGTTCGAAGAAGCCGGACAGATAGCTGATCGTTTCATTTACCGACCAGATTAGATGGCGAATATCGCTGCGCTGATGATCGTCGCCATTCACCTGTAACCAGATGGGCGCAGAGGTGATATCCGCAATTTCATCCGCTTTATGCAGCGGCGCGATGGGCGCAGAGAGATCGAACGCTTTGCCGATTTCCCACGGACGTCCCATCTGACGCATCTCCATCTGGCGATCGCGGCGGGTCATGTCCAGTCCGGTGGCATAGCCCCAGATATACTCATGAGCGTTTTCTAACGGGATATCGCTGCCCTTTTTGCCGATGGCGACCACCAGCTCAATTTCATAGTGATAGTTATCCGTTTGCGCCGGGTATGGCAGCGCTAACGTTTCGCCTGCGGCAACCGGCACAATCGCATCGGCAGGCTTACAGAAAAAGAACGGCGGCTCTCGGTCCGGATCAAACCCCATTTCGCGGGCATGGGCGGCGTAGTTACGCCCCACGCAGTACACGCGACGGACGGGGAACTGCGCATCGCTGCCGACAACCGGGACAGTAACGGGGGCCTGTGGTGCAAATACATACTGAGTCATGGTTCTCTCCCAAATTAATAGCGGGCTTCGCGGAACAACCCGAGGGCTTCCTGTACCGGTCGGTCCGAAAAACTGAATAAAACGGTCTCATCGGTGGTTTTGAATGACACGCCGTGCCAGGTCGGAACCACAAAAATATCTTTGGCTGAGAAATGGAACGTCTCGTTGCCGACGGTGACATCACCCGCCCCTTCAACCACGTGATAAATGGTGCTGTCAGTGGTACGCGCCACTCGCGAGGTAAAGCCTTTTGGTAACAGTTGCAGGAACGTCCCCATCGATGGCATCGGGTAGCCGCCGGTCACCGGGTTGACATAGCGCATTTTGTAGCCATCCCACTCGTCGGCATCGCCCAGACGGGTCAGGTCGTGCAGCGCGTCGCGGCTGCGGTCATAGCGATAGTTGAAAATTGGCGATGAATTGCCTTTCTGATGGCGCAGCGGCAGCATATTGGCGGCATAGCGCGGCAGATAGTCGCCCTCTTTGCGTGAAACTGGCTGCTGATCTTCCGGGTAATCCTCGGCAAAGCCACAGCCCAGAATGTTCACCAGCGGCAGATCCAGACCGTCCAGCCAGACAACCGGCTCATCGCCAGGGTTGCCGTGGTCGTGCCATTGCCACTGCGGGGTCAGAATAAAATCGCCGGTGTGCATCTGGGTGCGTTCACCGTCCACGGCGGTAAATGCCCCTTTCCCTTCCACAATAAAGCGTAACGCCGACTGGTTATGACGATGGCTGGGAGCGACTTCGCCCGGCATGATGAGCTGCAGTCCCGCATAGAGCGTTGACGTAATTGAGGACTGACCGCGCAGCATCGGGTTTTCCAGTACCAGCACGCGACGAATCGCCTCTTTCGCGCCAATCAGGTTGCCGCTTTCCAGCAGCAGCGGACGAATTTCCTGGTAGTTCCAGTATGCTGGCGCACAGGTCGGATTCGGCGTTTGTGGTACCAGATGATGCAGCGATTCCCACAGCGGGGTCAGGTTCTGCCCCGAAATATGCTGATAAAACTGCTGACGGCTGTTTTTAACATCCTGATTATGGTCTGACATAGGGATTCTCCTTATTCGTTCACGACGCTTGCGTGCGGCATAGCATCAGGGACAGAGGCTGACTGGCGGACAACTACCGTAAGTACGGCTAACATCACCGCGCTAATGGCCGCCGGAACAGCGATAATGAAAAACAAGGTGTCGAAAGAGAAATTCATCGCCATCATCACGCCGCCGGAAAGCGAACCGACAATCGCTCCGCAGCGCCCCACCGCGTTGGACCAGCTCACGCCCGTCGCCCGACTCTGGGTGGGATAGAGCGTGGCGGTTAAGGCATTGAGGCCCACCTGCGATCCGCTGATACCTACCCCGGTACCGAAAATCGCCAGCGCCATCAGCCATAAACCGTTTTCGCTCAGGCCAATCATGACAATGCATACCGCTCCCAGCGCGTAGCTCGTAGCCAGCACCCGGAAGGGATTGTGTTTATCCATCAGCACGCCCAATGCCAGCGCGCCGAGCGTACCGCCAATCTGGAACGCCGCCGTCACCCAGGAAGCCTGCTGCAGGTCAATCCCACGATGGTTCAACAGCGTCGGCATCCAGCTCGACAGCAGATAGATGATTAACAGACTCATGAAGAACACCACCCATAACATCAGGGTAATGGGCAACTGGCGGCCAACAAACAGCTGACGAATGCTGCCTTTGGCTATCGCCGCCGCCTCCTGGAGGTAAAACTGGGTATTGTCGTAACGTTCGCCGGTGATCGCGCTGACCGTTCTGGCGATGGTTGCCTGCGGCAACTGGCGACGGACCTGCCAGCGTGGAGATTCCGGCAGGACCGCGAGCAGGACGAAGAACAGCATCAGCGGTAACACGCCGCCGAGGACCAGAATCCCGTGCCAGCCAATAACCGGCACCAGCTGCGCGCTGACAATTCCGCCCATCGCTGAACCGAGCGTAAAGCCACAGAACATCAGGGTGACCAGCGCACCGCGGCGGCGGGCAGGCAAGTATTCAGAGGTCATGGTGATGGTGTTGGGCATAGCACCGCCGAGGCCCAGACCGGTCAGAAAGCGCAGGATAACCAGCGTTTGCAAATCCGGCGAAAAGGCGGAGATCAGGCTCAGCGCACCAAACAACGCCACGCAGAGCTCAATCACTCGTTTGCGACCGAAACGGTCAGACAGCGGTCCGCAAAGTAAGGCGCCGGCGGTAAGTCCTAACAGACCTGCGCCAAACAGCGGAGCGAGGTCTCCGGCAGTTAACTGCCAGTGGGTACGAATATCGGGTGCAATAAAGCCAATGGCTGCGGTATCAAAACCATCAAGCATGACCACCAGAAAGCAGCAGATGATCACCCGCCACTGTGTCTTGCTGACAGGAGCAGCATCGATCAGGGCTTGTAGTTCACGTCGTTGAGTCATAGTGAATGCCTCGGTGCAGGTAGGGACAGATGTTGTTTTGTTTTTGGTATGTTACGAGTTTGTAGACTGGGCGATAAAATGTACAATGGCATTTCATGCAGAGACATAACCTGGAGGTTATCGCTGATGGCAAACTGGGCGCAAAAACTGAAGCTGCACCATCTGCAAATGCTGGTGGCGCTAGGCGAACAAGGGAATCTCACGCACGTTGCACGAATGATGAATATCACCCAGCCCGCGCTGTCGAAATGGCTGTCACAGCTCGAAGATGAGATGGGGATCACGCTCTTTGAACGTCACAGTAAAGGCCTGCGCCCCTCGGAAGGCGGCAAGTTGCTGCTGCAACACGCCCAGCGTTTAATCAATGACATGGAGCGTTCACAGTATGAAATGGCGCGCTTTAAAGAAGGCGGGCTGGTAGGGAGCCTGAAGATTGGCTGCTCGCCAGTGGCGACCGACTGTGTGTCGCAGGCGATCCTCAATCTGCTCGTGGAGATGCCGACGCTGCACCTTAACATTGAAGAAAAGGTCATGACGCCGCTGCTGCACGACCTGCTTGCCGGTTCCGTGGATGTCGTGGTCGGCCGCGTCGGTGGGCGGGCACTGCAGCTTCCGCTCAATTATCAGGTGCTGTATACCGAACCCGTTTGCTTTGTCGCCCGTCCCCACCATCCATTAGCGAAGTTTGACACCCTGAGCTGGGCCGATCTTGCGCACTGGCGCTGGATCGTCTGGCCGACGGGAACACCTATCCGCCTGAGCATTGATAACGCGCTGGTCGATAACGGAGTGATGTTGCCGGAGAACACCATCGAGTCGGCATCGATGAACGTCAGTACTAACCTGCTGCAAAGCAGCGATATGATCTCTATCCTTTCTTTACGGCTGGCGCAGCGCTATGCCAGCCAGGGACAGCTGGTGATCCTCAACCTGCCGAAGATTGAACAAAAAGGCAGCGTGGGCGTGTTCTGGCGCAATAATGAGACGCCGTCCAGCGCGCTGAGTCGTTTTCTGCAACTGCTGGCACAAGTTTAGCATCACGTATTGGGGATATTGCCCAATGTTCCCGCTGTCTATGTTCAGTATGCTAAGAATTCATGATGTGATCGATAGCACGTTTTAAAGTTTAATTGTATGATGAATCCGTCGCTTCGAGGAATTTCAACATGAGCAAGACACTGAATATCATCTGGCAATACTTACGCGCTTTCGTGCTGATTTATGCCTGTCTGTATGCAGGCATTTTTATTGCGTCCCTGCTGCCTGTCGCCATTTCTGGCAGCATCATCGGGATGCTGATCCTGTTTGTGCTGCTGGCGCTGCAAATTATCCCGGCGAAATGGGTGAATCCTGGCTGCTATGTGCTGATTCGCTATATGGCGCTGTTATTTGTGCCGATTGGCGTCGGCGTGATGCAGTACTTCGATCTGCTGCGCGCGCAGTTTGGCCCGGTGGTGGTGTCGTGTGCGATCAGTACGCTGGTGGTGTTTCTGGTCGTGAGCTGGAGTTCACATCTGGTTCACGGTGAACGGAAAGTGGTGGGTCAGGAAGGATCTAAAGAATGATGTCGTCAATCTGGTGGTCTTTACCGCTGACGCTGGCGGTTTTTTTCGGCGCGCGCAAACTGGCGACACGGTTTAAATTTCCTTTACTGAATCCGCTGCTGGTGGCGATGGTGGTGATTATCCCGTTCCTCCTGCTGACCGGCATCTCCTACGACAGCTATTTTAAAGGTAGCGAAGTGCTGAATGACCTGCTGCAACCGGCGGTCGTGGCGCTGGCCTATCCACTGTATGAACAGCTGCATCAGATTCGCGCCCGCTGGAAGTCAATCATTACTATCTGTTTTGTTGGCAGCGTTGTGGCGATGGTGACCGGCACCACAGTGGCGCTGTTGATGGGCGCCACGCCTGAAATCGCCGCCTCCGTCTTACCGAAATCCGTCACTACGCCGATTGCGATGGCCGTGGGCGGCAGCATCGGCGGCATTCCGGCGGTCAGCGCCGTGTGCGTGATTTTCGTCGGTATACTCGGTGCCGTCTTTGGTCATACCCTGTTAAACGCCATGCGCATTAAAACCAAAGCCGCACGCGGACTGGCGATGGGCACCGCGTCCCACGCCCTCGGCACCGCCCGCTGTGCGGAGCTGGATTATCAGGAAGGCGCATTCAGTTCGCTGGCTCTGGTGATTTGCGGGATTATTACCTCGCTGATCGCCCCGTTCCTGTTTCCGGTTATTCTC
This sequence comes from Citrobacter sp. MGH 55, assembly GCF_016906145.1. Lineage (NCBI taxonomy): Bacteria > Pseudomonadati > Pseudomonadota > Gammaproteobacteria > Enterobacterales > Enterobacteriaceae > Citrobacter > Citrobacter sp. MGH 55. The sequence continues at coordinate 3,072,779 of NZ_CP070239.1, read as the reverse complement.
GCGGTTGTGGGCTAAAATTTGCGATACGTCGCGCATTTTTAATTTATGTTTCATAAGTTGCATACACAATGAGAATTAGATCACACATATAGCCATAACAGGCCCGTACACTACGATCCCAATACATTGTTATGAGGCAACGCCATGCACCCACGTTTTCACACTGCGTTTAGCCAACTTGCGGACAACCTGCAATCCGCGCTGGCGCCCATTCTGGCAGATACGCATTTCCCCGCGTCGCTGACGGCTGAGCAGGTATCAATGCTTAAAAGCGCAACGGGACTGGACGAAGACGCACTGGCATTTGCGCTGCTGCCGCTGGCGGCGGCCTGCGCCTGTACGCCGTTGTCGAACTTTAACGTTGGCGCAATTGCGCGCGGCGTGAGCGGAACGTGGTATTTCGGCGCCAATATGGAATTCCTCGGCGCGACGATGCAACAAACGGTTCACGCTGAACAAAGCGCCATCAGCCACGCCTGGTTGCGCGGCGAGAAAGGTCTCGCCGCAATCACCGTTAACTACACCCCGTGCGGCCACTGCCGCCAGTTTATGAACGAACTCAACAGCGGGCTGGATCTGCGCATTCATCTGCCCGGTCGGGAACCGCATACGCTGCGCGACTATTTGCCGGACGCGTTTGGACCGAAAGATCTCGACATCAAAACGCTGCTGATGGACGAACAGGATCACGGTTTCGCCCCTCAGGGAGATGCGCTGACGCAAGCGGCCATTGCCGCCGCGAGCCGCAGTCATATGCCGTACAGCCAGTCACCGAGCGGTGTAGCGCTGGAGTGCAAAGATGGACGTATCTTTAGCGGAAGCTATGGCGAAAACGCCGCATTTAACCCGACCATCCCACCGCTACAGGGCGCGCTGATTATGTTGAATCTGAACGGCTATGGTTATGCCGATATTCAGCGTGCGGTGCTGGCGGAAAAAGCCGACGCGCCGCTGATCCAGTGGGATGCCACCGCCGCCACGCTGAAAGCGCTGGGCTGCAGCAACATCGATCGCGTACTTTTGGGCTAATTGTCTGATGGCGTCCGCGCACAGGCTGGATAAGGCGTTTTCATCGCTATCCGGTCTAACCACCTGATGGCGCAACGTTTATCAGACCTACGCTTGTTTCACGTATTGCTGAAAATCCCCCCAATCAGACTGCTGTTTCTTGCGCTTCGCCAGCGGGTACAGTAGCCTGATTGAAATTTCATCCAGTGACAGAGTTTTCTTCATGCTAAAGCGCGCCCTCTACAGCCTGTTGGTCCTGATCGGCTTGCTGCTGTTGATCGTGCTGGGCCTTGATCGCTGGATGAGCTGGAAAACTGCCCCCTATATTTACGACGAGCTTCAGGACCTGCCCTACCGCCAGGTTGGCGTGGTGCTCGGCACGGCCAAATATTATCGTACTGGGGTGATCAACCAGTATTATCGCTATCGTATTCAGGGCGCGTTGAACGCCTATAACAGCGGCAAAGTTAACTATCTGCTGCTCAGCGGCGACAACGCCCTGCAAAGCTATAACGAACCGATGACGATGCGCAAAGATCTAATTGCCGCTGGCGTCGATCCTGCCGATATTGTGTTAGATTACGCTGGATTCCGCACGCTCGATTCGATTGTCCGCACCCGTAAAGTCTTTGACACCAATGACTTCATCATCATTACCCAGCGTTTCCACTGCGAACGCGCACTGTTTATCGCGTTGCATATGGGGATTCAGGCGCAGTGCTACGCCGTGCCGTCGCCAAAAGATATGCTGACGGTTCGGGTACGCGAGTTTGGCGCACGTTTTGGCGCGCTGGCCGATCTGTATCTGTTTAAACGTGAACCCCGTTTCCTCGGCCCGTTAGTGCCAATTCCCTCCCTGCATCAGGTTCCCGACGATGCCCAGGGCTATCCGGCCGTAACGCCGGAACAATTGCTTGAACTGCAAAAGAGACAAGGAAAATAAGCATGGAAGACAAAACGCTTTTTATCGTGATTGGCGTACTGATGATCGTCGCCTGGACCCTGCGGGAAGGTATTAAAGGGTTACGCTCTGGCGTCGTTGAGAAAACGGTTAAAGGTTCGCAAACGCCGCGCTTAATTCAGCGCGCAGCGGAACCTGGCGCTTACTGGAGCTATATTGGCGTCTACTTTGGTCTTTCGGTCGGCGCGCTGCTTGTCGGCATCTGGTTAGTTTTTATCAAATAAAAGACC
>NZ_CP070239.1:3022475-3069958 GCF_016906145.1 Citrobacter sp. MGH 55 | reverse complement strand
AAAAAAACCGGCGCAGAGCACGTCTGCACCGGTTTGATTCTGCCCTGAAGGGATTACTTCTTACGCGCGTATTTCAGTGAATCCAGTGCGACCGCAAAGATAATGATGCCGCCCTTGATGATGTACTGCCAGTACGGGTTAACGCCGATGTAGGTCAGACCGTAGTTGATGACGGTAAAGATGATCACACCGGTCACCACGCCGAACACCGTTCCCACCCCACCGCTAAACGATACGCCGCCGACCACGCACGCCGCGATCGCATCCAGTTCGTACATAAAGCCCAGGTTGTTGGTTGCTGAGCCGATACGCCCCGCTTCCAGCAGACCGCCGAAGGCATAGAACACACCGGACAGCGCATAGATCATCAGCAGGTTCAGCGCCACGTTCACGCCTGATACCTTAGCCGCTTCCGGGTTACCGCCGATGGCGAAAATGTTTTTACCGAAGCGGGTTTTATTCCACAGCACCCAGACAAACGCCACGGCAATTAGCGCATAGAACGTGATATACGACAGCCGGAAGCTGCCCAGTGCGATAAAGCCCTGCGCAAAGGTCGAGAAGCCGCTATCAAAGCCCGAAATCGGTGAAGCCCCCACGAAGTCGTAATACAGAGAGTTGATCCCGTAGACGATAATCATCGTGCCGAGCGTCGTAATAAACGGTGTTACGTTCAGGTAAGCAATGATAATCCCGTTCACCAGACCGATGACCGCGCCAATAGCACAGACGATCAGGATAACCAGCGCAATCGGCATGGTCGCCATTTCGGGGAACACTTTATTGGCGTTCTCCATCGACTGTAGCAACGTTGCCGCCACCACCGCCGCCAGACCCACCTGACGACCCGCTGACAGGTCTGTCCCCTGGGTGACAATCAGACCGGCGACGCCCAGTGCAATGATAATACGCACGGAAGACTGGGTCAGAATATTACTTAAGTTAAGCAGACTTAAGAACGTGGGATCCTGGAAAATAATAATGGCCAGCAAGACTAAAAGAACGACGTAAATACCGCCCTCTTTCAGATAAGTAAGAAAACTTTTCTTATTTAACGCACTCATGAGGAGCCCCTGATCTTAAAGGTGCAAAGACGCAAGACGCAGAATTTCGTTTTGCGTTGTCGTTTTTGTATCAACAATTCCAGAAACGAGGCCGTTGCTCATGACCAGAATACGATCCGTTATCCCTAACAATTCCGGCATTTCGGAGGAGATAATAATGATCCCCTTACCTTTTTTCGCCAGTTCCGCAATTAACTGATAAATTTCAAACTTCGCACCGACGTCGATCCCACGGGTGGGTTCGTCGAGCATTAAAATTTCCGGTTGCGTCAGCAGCCAGCGACCAATAACCACTTTCTGCTGGTTACCGCCCGAAAGCGAACCAATTTGCGTCTTGTGACCTGGCGTTTTTACCCGCATAGAGTCAATAACCCATTGGGTATCACTTTTCATTCGTGAGTTATCTAACAGACCCACTTTATTTTTGTAATTCTGAATATTGGAAATTAAGGAGTTAAAACCAATGTCCAGATAAGCATAAATCCCGGTAGAACGACGCTCTTCGGTGACCAGCGCGAAACCGTGGTTAATGGCTTCATTCGCACTGTGGTTATTAATCTTTTTGCCGTGCAGCGTAATGGTGCCCGATGATTTCTCACGGATACCAAACAGCGTTTCAACGATGTCAGTTCGCTTAGCGCCGACCAGTCCTGCGATACCGAGGATCTCGCCTTTATGCAAATCAAAGGAAACATCCCGAATGGACGGCTGACGCAGCGAGGTCAGGTTGCGCACTTCAAGAATCACTTCCCCCGGCTTGTTGGATTTATCCGGGAATCGCTGGTTCAAGGAACGGCCGACCATCATGGCGATGATCTTGTCCATATCCAGCCCTTCCAGCGGTTGCGTCGCAATCCACTGTCCGTCGCGCAACACGGTAATTTCATCACACAACTGGAAAATTTCTTCCATTTTGTGGGAGATATAGACAATACCGCAGCCGCGCTCTTTCAGCTTACGAATAATGGTGAACAGATGGTTGACCTCTTTTTCGGTTAACGAAGAAGTCGGTTCATCCATAATCACAATTTTAGCGTTATACGAAAACGCTTTGGCAATTTCGATCATCTGCATTTGCGAGACGGACAATGTTCCGACGCGCGCACGCGGATCGATATCAATATCCAGCTCGTCAAAAATCGCTTTGGTATCGCGGTACATTTTATCCTGATCGACAAACATGCCTTTGGTGGGATAACGCCCCAGCCACATGTTGTCCATAACAGAACGTTGTAATACCAGGTTTAATTCCTGGTGTACCATTGAAATACCATTCTCCAGCGCTTCTTTGGCTGAATGAAAATCGATTTCTTTACCCTGAAATAATATGCTGCCAGAATCTTTTTGATAGATCCCAAAAAGACATTTTAATAGTGTCGACTTTCCTGCGCCATTCTCTCCCATTAATGCATGAATCGAATGTGGGCGGACTTTTAAATTAACATTATCAAGTGCCTTAACGCCGGGAAAAGACTTGTTGATGCCGCTCATTTCCAACAAGAATTCGCCTGACGGCTGAGTAGTTGTGCTGACCATAATTATACCTTGTTGGCCTCGCAGAGTGCGGGATGAAAGGGCGCGATAACATCGCGCCCCACAAACTTACTTCTTAGTGAACTCGGCCAGGTTATCTTTATCAACGCCTACGTAAGGAACGCGGACGATTTTATTTTCGATTTTCCACTCAGTGCCGTCAGCCGCCCCCTTGCCATCGGCAAGGTTTTTCGCCAGGTCAAAGGTCGCTTTTGCCTGGTTGTTCGCATCGTTCAGCACAGTACCGGCCAGTGCGCCGGATTTCACCAGTGCCAGCGCTTCTGGCAGCGCATCGACGCCAAATACCGGTACGCTGGTTTTGTTGTGTGCTTTCAGCGCTTCAACGGCGCCCATTGCCATCGCATCGTTGTTGGCGATAACCACTTCAATTTTGTTGGCGTTCGGACCGGAAAGCCACGCATCCATTTTGTCCTTCGCCATTGCGGTGTCCCACATGGCGGTATCTAACTGCAGCTGTTCGGTTTTGATGCCTTTGTCGTTCAGCTCTTTGATAACGTAAGTGGTACGCGCTTCAGCATCCGGATGACCCGGCTCGCCTTTCAGCAGCACGAACTGAATCTGACCGTCTTTGTTCAGATCCCAGCCCTGGTTTGCCGCCCAGTGTTTGGCAATCAGATCGCCCTGGATAATACCGGATTCTTTGGAGTCAGTACCGACGTAGTAAGCCTTGTCATAGCTGTCCAGCGCTTTACGGGAAGGTTCTTTGTTGAAGAAGACCACAGGCACATTCTGACCGCGCGCTTTTTCGATAACGGTGCCCGCAGCCGCCGGGTCAACCAGGTTGATGGCCAGCGCTTTCACGCCTTTTGCCAGCAGCACGTCGATCTGATCGTTTTGTTTGGACTGATCGTTCTGCGAGTCGTTCATCAGCAGTTGCACATCTGGCGCCGTTTTCGCATCTGCTTCGATAGCCTTACGCACCACAGACATAAAGTTATCGTCATATTTGTAGATTGTCACACCGATGCGAGTATCCGCAGCGTGCGCAGCCGCGCCGAATAACATGCTTGCCATAACGGCAGAAAGGGTCAACACCTTCTTATTCATGGTAACTCCGGTTTTATTATGCAGGGTAGTACGTAAGATAAATGCCCGGCGGGACAAAACGTTAATGAAGTGTTATGTAAACGCCGAAGCTCATTTTAAAAAAATCTCTCTTCCTTGCCCAGTAACGCTCCAGAAATAGGCTTTAATTTCGCTTAAAGCGCTTTTACCTCGGTAAAAGTGATTACTCACAGTTACATCGTAGTTACAGTGCGACAAGCGGTGCCATCATAGCTATCACAATGTTAAGATACTGTGAATTTACTCACATATTGAAAGCGGTTACATCTGGCGAAATCATAAGTTAGTGATCGCCGCCGCATTCTGTCGTACAGCAACCGAATGACGCCGCACGAGGGTCGGCATAAAGCAGTGGGTCGCGGATAAATCCAGCGTTCCCGCAGCGCCCTGTAATGCGAGTTCTGTCGCCAGTTTTGCCATAGAAGCAATGGGATAGCGCACCGTTGTCAACTGGGGATCGGTGTAACGGGCGATGGGAATATCGTCGAAACCAATGATTGAAAGGTGTAAGGGAATGGAAATGCCGTTGTCCTTTAGCGCCGTCAGCGCGCCCGCGGCCATATTGTCGTTATAGGCAAACACGGCGCTTAGCTGCAGGTTGCGCCCCAGCAGCTCAACCATTGCCGCCTCACCGCCCTGCATATCCGGCGATCCGATGCCAATCCAGCTTTCAGGCGCCACAATGCCCTGCTCCTTAAGCGCACTGCTCCACCCTTCCCGGCGCATGACGTCATCTTCAATGCGGTGACTGGAAGCCAGATAGCCAATCCGCTGATGACCATTATTCAATAACATACGGGTCGCCATTTTCGCGCCGCTGATATTGTCCAGGCACACGCAGCGGTGGGCGTAGCCAGGGACAATGCGGTTGATCAGCACCATACCGGGGATCTGATCCATAAACTCGCCCAGTTCCCGATCGCTTAACGCTTTTGAGTGAACGATCAGCGCGTTACAGCGCTGGCGGATCAACACCTCAATGGCATGACGCTCTTTTTCGGCTTCATGATAGCTGTTGCCGATCAGCACATATTTTTGATGCTGTTGAGCGACCAAATCCACCGCTTTCACCAGCGCGCCAAAAAATGCATCGGACACGTCCATCACCACCACGCCGATGGTTTCACTGACCTGCGTGGCCAGCGCCTGGGCATTGGCGTTTGGCCGATAGCCCAGCAGCGTCACCGCCTTCATTACCGCCTCGCGCGTATCAGGACTGACCAGCGCGCTGTTATTTAACACGCGGGAAACCGTCGCTACCGATACGCCTGCCTGACGCGCCACATCACGAATGGTGATCATATTCACTACCCTGTCTGGAATTGCAGCCACTCGCTGCATAACTGGCGGCTATTTTGTCAGCGGAGGGAAAAGGACTACGTGAGTGCGGTCACAGCGATGAAAGCGCTTACATCCATTTTGTTAATGATTGTGATCCAGATCGTTATCTGGATGTATGGGACAAAGATGTCCCTGACGCTCGCAGGGTTAATTGCCGCCAGAGCCACTCCATCGGGCCCTGAGGCAGGAACCGTAACCAGATCACGGAGAAAAGCAGGTTTGCCAGCCACACCGGGATGACAAACAGCAGCAGTTCCAGTCGGTCAAATTTCATAAATAAGCCGAATTGATAAAACAGCGTGGTGCAAATCACGGTTTGTAGCAGATAATTTGTCAGCGCCATTCGCCCGACACAGGCAATCGCATGAGCGATTTTGCTGCGGCTTAACTGCGGCCAGTAACCAAACATCAGCGCGGTATAGCCGAGCGTCTGAAATGGTGCGCTGAGTTCACGCGGGGCCTGTAACAAGAACGCGCACCAGCGATAGCTCCAGTCCAGTTGCCACTGCGCGACCACGGCAGGCAGGTTAATAAGTAGACCCACGGCGATCAGTAAAAAACCGCTGCGTCGGTAATGCGAAAGACGAAACTGCCCTTTCAGCCAGCCACTGCGCATCAGTGCCGCCCCGAGCAACATCATACCCGCCAGTTGCCAGCCATACTGCGCGCCCAGCGCCAGCAGGCTGTTCGATAAGGCATCGATCCGATTACTGATGGCTTCCACGCCGCCATTCACCTTCCAGTATTGTTCATACAGCAACGCAGACGCATCCGGCGTCCAGGCGCGGTTTGTTTCACTGCCGGAGATCGCGCCAAGCAGCAGCAGAACGGCAATGCCGACCAGATAGAGCATCACGCCGGTGTTAAACAGGCTTTTCACCGATGGTGCATCGCGCACCAGTCGCCAGCAGATCAGCCCCACCAGCCCATAGGCCAGCAGAATATCGCCGTCCCAAAACAGCAAGGCATGAATAAAACCAAGTAGCACCAGTAGAGTCAGACGGGACTGGATCCAGCGCTTACCGCGCGGCAGCAGCATTTGCAGGCCCGCGCCAAACAACAGTGCAAACAAAGTGAGAAATTTTACCTGCGCGAACAGATCCAGAATGGCCCATGTCCAGGCATCTGAAGCCGTGATATTTCCGTACCAGGCGGGATTGAGGTAAGCCGCCTTTGGCAAACCAAAGGCGCTGATATTTAACAGCAGGATGCCAAGGATGGCGACGCCACGGACAAAATCCAGCGTGACATTACGCTCCATAGCTCCTGCCTTAATCAGTTGTGATGACGGACCGCGCGCAAAAATTCCTGACGCGTATTCTGGCTCGATTTAAACAGACCGCCAAGCGAGGTGGTGGTGGTTGCACTGGTGGCATCACGAATACCGCGTGCTTTCACGCAATAATGCACCGCATCAATCGATACGGCCACGTTATTGGTTCCCAGCAGAGTTTGCAGCGCGGTCAGGATCTGTTGCGTCAGACGCTCCTGTACCTGCGGACGTTGGGCAAAGAACTGGACGATGCGGTTGATCTTCGACAAACCAATCACCGACTCTTTCGGGATATAGGCCACGGTGGCTTTACCATCAATGGTCACAAAATGGTGTTCACACGTGCTGGTGAGAGTGATGTCGCGTACGGTGACCATCTCATCGACTTTCATTTTGTTTTCAATGACGGTGATTTTCGGGAAATTGGCGTAATCCAAGCCTGAGAAAATCTCATCGACATACATTTTGGCGATGCGATGCGGGGTTTCCATCAGGCTGTCATCGCTCAGGTCGAGGTTCAGCAACTGCATGATCTCGGTCATATGGCCTGAGATAAGACGTTTGCGCGTTTCGTTATCCATCTCATGCACGGGCGGGCGCAGCGGCGTTTCCAGCCCTCGCGCTACCAGCGCTTCATGAACCAGGGCCGCTTCTTTACTGAGTGATGACATTTATTCTTCTCCTGCAGGTGTGGCGCCTCTGCCCTGCGTGGGGCAAAGTTTGTAGGCTGTTGACAGCCTGATTATTGTGCGTGAGGCCGCGCACATAATCCAGTATTCACAACGATAATTATTGAAATCGCCGTTGCCTTTCAAACCGCGTTTCGTAAAAGGGGACGGGAAGGGTTACATCGACGTGTGCTCGATGATGAAGCAAGTCTGCGCGATGCGGAAGTGAAAGTTACTCACAGTGCCATGAATTATCTGTATTATGGGGAGTTTGCGAACACATTCAGGTTCAACACAACAAGGAGCCACGCATGGAAATGCTCGAAGAGCACCGCTGTTTTGAAGGCTGGCAGCAACGCTGGCGTCACGACTCCACCACGCTGAACTGTGCAATGACGTTCAGCATTTTTCTCCCTCCCCCTCGCGATACGACCCCTCCGCCGGTTCTGTACTGGCTGTCCGGGTTAACCTGTAATGATGAAAACTTTACCACTAAGGCCGGTGCGCAGCGTATCGCGGCTGAATTAGGCATCGTTTTAGTCATGCCGGATACCAGCCCGCGCGGTGAACAGGTCGCCAACGATGAGGGGTATGATCTTGGTCAGGGGGCCGGTTTTTATCTCAATGCGACGCAGCAACCCTGGGCTGCTCATTTCCGCATGTATGATTACGTGCGGGACGAACTCCCGTCGCTGATTCAGGCGCATTTTAACGTCAGCGATCGCTGCGCGATCAGTGGACACTCCATGGGCGGTCACGGTGCGCTGATCATGGCGTTGAAAAATCCAGGCAAATACACCAGCGTTTCTGCATTCGCCCCCATCGTTAACCCGTGCCGCGTCCCGTGGGGCGAAAAAGCGTTTCTCGCCTATCTCGGCGAGGATCGCGCCGCATGGGCGCAATGGGATAGCTGTGCGTTGATGTACGCCAGCCAGCCGGAAGACGCCATCCCGACGCTGATTGACCAGGGCGACAGCGATCAGTTTCTGGCCGATCAGCTCCAACCCGCGGTTCTGGCTGAAGCCGCACGCCAGACCGCATGGCCGATGACGCTGCGTATTCAGCCTGGTTACGATCATAGCTATTACTTTATTGCCTCATTCATTGAGGATCATCTGCGCTTCCATGCCGCACATTTGATGAAATAACCGCAGGAGGGCAATGCGCCCTCCTTTTTCTTCTCCCTTTCTCCATGATTTCTTCATTTTTTCCTCACATTTACGTTCCGTTATCTTATTGACTTAAAAGGTTTTTCCTCACAAACCAAACAAACGCAAATGATTTCAATTATCATTTGTGTTTACAAATATTCATTCTTTTGTACAATTTCCCCCGCTTCTTTACCGCTAAGAGTTCTTAAAAGACAAACACATACAGTTGTCATGGCCTTTTACATGGCACGCGGTTTTTATTCGTTTAATGGAATGACAAAATGACTATACCTCACGTTAAGGCTATTGCCATCGTCGTCAGCGCGGCATGCCTCCCATCGCTCGTTCATGCTGCCGATCAGGATACCGTTGTGGTTACCGCGACGGGATTTGAGCAGAAAATCCAGAACGCCCCAGCGTCAATTTCGGTTATTTCAAAACAGCAAATTGAAGACAAAGCTTACCGTGACGTTACCGATGCACTGAAAGATGTCCCTGGCGTAGTCGTCACTGGCGGGGGCAGCAGCAGTGATATCAGCATCCGAGGGATGGCGTCGCAATACACGCTGTTCCTGGTGAACGGTAAACGCATCAGCACTCGCGGTACGCGTCCGAACAGCGATAATTCTGGGATCGAGCAGGGCTGGCTGCCGCCGCTGGAGTCCATCGAGCGTATCGAAGTCATCCGTGGCCCGATGTCCTCGCTGTATGGATCCGATGCGATGGGCGGCGTGATTAACGTGATCACCAAAAAAGTCTCTAACACCAAAGGCTGGACCGGTTCTCTGCACGGTGACGCTACTTTCCAGGAAAACAGCGACTCCGGTGATCTGTTCCAGACCAATGCCTATGCTTCTGGTCCGCTAATCGACGGCTTGCTGGGCGCGAAAGTCACCGGACTGCTGTCCCGCCGCGCGGAAGATCAGATCGTCAACGGTTACAATGAGCAGCGCCTGCGTAACGGCGGTCTGACCCTTAACTTTACACCGGATGATAAGAACGACATCGATTTTGATATCGCTCGTGAATTGCAGGATCGCAACAGTACGCCAGGTAAATCGATGGCCGAGGAAACCTGCCGGAAAGGCACCTGTAAGCCAAACACGAAAAGTGAAAACCGCTATGAGCACACCACGTATTCACTGACGCACAGCGGCTATTACGATGATTTCAACAGCACCAGCTATATCCAGCAGGAAGAGACCCACAACCCGGGTCGTGAGATGAAGTCATACAACACGATCTTCAATAACCAGAACCAGATTTTCCTCGGCGCCCATACGATGACGCTGGGCGGTCAGTACCGTTATGAAAAACTGCGCGATAACGGCAACCAACTGGAAGCGGCTGACGGTCTGAATAAACTGACCCGCTGGAGCTGGGCGCTGTTTGCAGAAGACGAATGGGCGATGACCGATAGTTTTACCCTGACCGGCGGGATCCGTATGGATAAGGACGAAAACTACGGCGACAACTGGACGCCGCGCGGTTATGGCGTCTGGCATCTGAGCGATCAATGGACCTTAAAAGGTGGCGTCTCCGCAGGCTACCGCGCACCCGATCTGCGTCAATCCTCCGCAAACTGGGGTCAGGTAACCGGTGGCGGTCGTTTGAATGGCATTATTGTCGGCAACCCGGATCTGAAACCGGAAAAGAGCCTGAGCGAAGAGCTGGGACTGCTGTGGGATAACGGCGATAACCTTAATGCCGGCATCACCCTGTTCAATACTGATTTCAAAGACAAGATCACCGAAGTCCGTCGCTGCAATAGCAGCGCCGATCCGGCCTGTACGATTGGCAGCGAAAGCTATGATTTTGTCAGCGATCGCGTGAACGTCGATAAAGCCAACATGCGTGGCGTGGAATCCACATTCGGCTGGAAGATGACCCGCGACCTCAACTGGACGGCTAACTACACCTATACCGAGTCAGAACAGAAGAGCGGCCAGTTTGAAGGCAAGCCATTAAACAAAATGCCAAAGCATATGTTTAACACCACGCTGGACTGGCAGGCAACGGAGACCGTCGGCTTCTGGAGCCGTCTGAACTTCCGCGGTAAAACGTCTGAATACCTGAGCCGCACCTCAATGTCGCAGGGCACACCGTCCTATACGCAGGTTGATGTCGGTCTGCGTTACAACGCGAACAAAAACCTGCTGGTGACAGCCGGGGTGTACAACGCGCTGGATAAACAGATTGATTACGATACCTATGACACCATTCTCGATGGTCGTCGTTATACGGTAGGTCTGACGTACAACTTCTGAGTCCCTCCCAAAAAAAAGCCTCCGCAACGGAGGCTTTTTTATCCCTTCATTCACGCGTTTACGACTATTTCTTCACGCGTTCCGGGAAGTGCATTTCACTGTAACGTACGAAGTGAGTCCCGCGGGTCAGCTTATAGCCGAACCAGATAATCAGGAACAGCGGGATACCAATATAGGTTGCCGCCACGCCGCCCCAGTCAATGGTGTCTTTCAGGAACGCTTCATAGTTCTGGCCCAGCGTGATGATAAGACACAGAACAAACGCGAAGATCGGCCCCAGCGGGAAGAAGCCGGAACGATACGGCAGATCCTTCACGTCATGCCCTTGCAGAACATACCCACGACGGAAACGATAGTGGCTGATGGCAATCCCCAGCCAGGCGATAAAGCCCGTCATCCCGGAAGTATTCAGCAGCCACAGGTACACCGTCTGGTTACCGAACATTGAGGTCAGGAAGCACAGACCGGCAATCACCGTCGTGGCATACAGCGCATTACGCGGAACACCGCCGCGAGACAGTTTCGCAAAAATACGCGGCGCTTTACCATCGCAGGCCAGGGTGTAAAGCATACGGGTTGAGGCGTACATCCCGGAGTTACCCGCCGACAGCACCGCCGTCAGGATCACCGCATTCATCACCGCCGCCGCAGAGAGCAGACCGGCATGCTGGAAGACCAGCGTGAACGGGCTGACGCTGATGTCTTTAACATCGTTACGCAGCAGGCTCGGATCGGTGTACGGAATGATCAGGCTGATAATCAGAATCGCGAAGACATAGAACAGCAGGATTCGCCAGAACACCTGACGCACCGCACGCGGAATGTTCTTCTCCGGATCTTCAGATTCACCGGCGGCAATACCAATCAGTTCCGTCCCCTGGAAGGAGAAACCGACAATCATCGCCACGCCAATCATCGCCGCAAAGCCACCGGCAAACGGCGCATCGCCCGTCGTCCAGTTGCTCCAGCCCACCGGCTGAGTGCCTTTGAAAATACCGACGATCATCATAACGCCAACAATGATGAAGATAATCACAGTGGCCACTTTGATCAGTGAGAACCAGTATTCCGCTTCACCAAAGCCTCTGACCGAGATGTAGTTCAGCAGGAAGATGACGCCGAGGAACAGCGCACTCCAGATCCAGCCTGGGGTATCAGGGAACCACCAGCTCATCACCAGCTGTGCCGCCACAAGGTCAACAGCGATGGTCACCGCCCAGTTGTACCAGTAGTTCCAGCCCAGCGCGAAGCCGAAGCCTTCTTCAACATAGTTCTGACCGTAGGTCGCAAACGAACCGGACACCGGCATATACGCCGCCAGTTCGCCCAGACTGGTCATCAGGAAGTACACCATCAGGCCAATCAGAATATAGGAAAACAGCGCACCACCTGGACCCGCTGCGGAAATGGTGGCACCAGATGCCACGAAAAGACCTGTACCGATAGAACCGCCAATCGCGATCATCGTCAGGTGACGCGCCTTCAGTTCGCGACGTAACGCGGGCGCTTCTGTGGTTTTAGTTTCGGAAACCATGTGAAAATGCTATCCATCCAAAAAATGAGGCGCGATTGTAGCAGACGAAACGCTCGTCTTCCGGCACAAATGCGCTGTTATAAGAGACCTTCATGACTGGCCGCGGATTATAAGTAATAGCAGAGAATGGGGAACTTACTGCCCCCAGGACTTATCACCGTCAGGCGATCGGTCCCCGGCTGGCATTATTCGCAATAATTGAGGAAGCGCTGGAGCGCATTAGAGAGGTGTTTCTGGCGATGATGGATCCGCCAGAGCGTACGCACCAGACGCGGAAGCGGCACCGCCACTTCGCTCAGCGTTCCCGCCTGGAGTTGTTCATCAATCACGCGTCGTGACAGACAGCTAATGCCCAGCCCATGACGAACGGCATGCTTGATGGCTTCGGAGTTTCCCAGCTCCATCGCCATTTCAAATTTGGGCAGGTGCGACAGCAGCAGATAATCGACAATTTCGCGCGTCCCGGAACCGCGTTCGCGCAGGATCCAGGGGGCGGCTGCGAGCTGTTCAAGCGTCACCGGTCCCTGCGCCAGCGGTGAAGATGGTGCGGCGAAGACCACCAGTTCATCTTCCAGCCACGGCTCCGAGATGATCTCCGTATTGTGACACGGCCCTTCGATAAGCCCAATGTCGACTCGAAAATCGAGCACCGCTGTAATCACATCCTGACTGTTGCCGACGCTAAGTTCCAGCGGCAACGCGGGGAAATCGCGACGATAACGGGCAATCACCCCCGGAAGGATATAGTTGCCGATGGTGCTGCTGGCATACACGCGTATCGCGCCGTTGTCTTCGCGGAACAACTGCTCAATCTCCACCGCCTGCTCCAGCAACGCCAGCGCCCGCGGGTAAAGCAAGCGCCCGTGCTCATTCACCACCAGCCGTTTGCCTACGCGGTCGAAAAGCTGAACGCCCAGTTGACCTTCCAGATCGGTCAGCGCCGCGCTGACTGCCGATTGCGACAGCGCCAGCATCACCGATGCCTGCGTTGTTGAGCCGCTTTTCAAAACTTCGGTGAAGACTTCGAGTTGCCGCAGGGTGATGTGCATGGTCACTTACCACTTATAAAGATTAATTATAAATATATAATCAATTTTATTTTTAAGCCAGTTCGCCGTAACCTTTTGCCCATAAAAGAGGAGAAGGCAATGACAGAACTCACCTTAACGAATCATCGTCGAACAATGTGGCATTTTATTCCGGGGCTTGCCCTGAGTGCAGTGATTACCGGAGTCGCCTTATGGGGCGGGTCCATTCCCGCCGTGGCAGGTGCCGGATTCAGCGCCCTCACCTTAGCGATTTTATTGGGAATGGTGATCGGTAACACCGTCTATCCCCAAATCTGGAAAAGCTGCGACGGCGGCGTCCTGTTTGCCAAACAACATTTATTACGCCTGGGGATCATTCTCTACGGCTTTCGCCTCACCTTCGCGCAAATTGCTGACGTAGGTGTCAGCGGCATTCTGATCGACATCCTGACGCTGTCCAGCACCTTTATGCTGGCGTGCTTTCTGGGGCAAAAAGTCTTTGGGCTGGATCGCCAGACCAGTTGGCTGATCGGCGCGGGTAGCAGCATTTGCGGCGCGGCGGCGGTACTGGCGACGGAACCGGTTGTGAAAGCCGAAGCCAGCAAAGTCACGGTTGCCGTCGCAACGGTCGTGATCTTCGGGACGATGGCGATTTTCCTCTACCCGGCGATGTATCCGCTGCTGGCGCACTGGTTTAGTCCGGAAACCTACGGCATCTTCATTGGCTCCACCATGCATGAAGTTGCTCAGGTTGTGGCGGCAGGACACGCGATTAACCCGGACGCCGAAAACGCAGCGGTGATTGCCAAAATGCTGCGCGTCATGATGCTGGCTCCGTTCCTCATCTTTATGGCCGCTCGCGTTAAGCAACTGTCACCGGCCAACGGTGGGGAAAAAAGCAAAATCACCATTCCGTGGTTTGCCATCCTGTTCATTGTGGTCGCCATTTTCAACTCGTTCCACCTGCTACCGCAGGCGGTGGTGAACATGCTGGTCACACTGGATACGGTCCTGCTGGCTATGGCAATGGCGGCACTGGGGCTGACGACGCATGTCAGCGCGCTGAAGAAAGCCGGGGCGAAACCGCTGTTGATGGCACTGGTGCTGTTCATCTGGCTGATTGTCGGCGGTGGCGTGATTAACGTCCTGGTCCAGCACGTTATTGCATAATTCACTACATCCCGACCCTGTTAACCCGCTATGATTGGCAAGATTCAATTTTCGGATACACAAATCCGCCAGGCCACATCTGGTGGGTTAACAGGAGTCTTTAATGAAATACATCGGAGCACACGTCAGCGCAGCTGGCGGGCTGGCAAATGCCGCAATTCGCGCCGCTGAAATCGAGGCAACCGCGTTTGCACTCTTTACTAAAAATCAGCGTCAATGGCGCGCCGCCCCTCTTACCGCGCAAATCATCGATGACTTTAAAGCCGCCTGTGAGCAATACCACTTCACATCCGCTCAAATCCTGCCGCACGATAGCTATCTGATCAACCTGGGCCACCCGGTCGGCGAGGCGCTGGAAAAATCCCGCGCGGCTTTTCTTGATGAAATGCAGCGTTGTGAACAACTCGGCTTATCTCTGCTTAACTTCCATCCAGGCAGCCACCTGATGCAAATTTCGGAAGACGAGTGTCTGGCAAAGATTGCTGAGTCGATCAACATCACACTCGCCCAGACCGAAGGGGTGACTGCGGTGATTGAAAATACTGCCGGTCAGGGCAGCAACCTCGGATTCAAATTCGAGCACCTTGCCGCCATCATCGATGGTGTAGAAGACAAATCACGCGTCGGCGTTTGCATTGACACCTGCCACGCTTTCGCCGCGGGTTACGACTTGCGTTCCGCCGCCGAATGCGAAAAAACCTTTGCCGAATTCGAGCGCATCGTCGGTTTCCAGTACCTGCGCGGTATGCACCTGAACGATGCCAAGAGTGCCTTTGGCAGCCGGGTCGACCGTCACCACAGTCTGGGCGAAGGCAACATTGGTCATGACGCGTTCCGCTGGATCATGCAGGACGCCCGTTTCGACGGCATTCCGCTGGTGCTGGAAACCATCAATCCCGACATCTGGGCAGAAGAGATCGCGTGGCTGAAAGCGCAGCAAACTGAAAAGGCGGTTGCGTAATCATGAACGACAGGGAAAAACAGATACTCAAAATTCTGCGCCGCAACCCGCTGATTCAGCAAAACGAAATCGCTGATATTTTGCAGATCAGCCGTTCACGCGTCGCCGCGCACATCATGGACCTGATGCGTAAAGGGGCAATCAAAGGAAAAGGTTACATTCTTACCGAACAGGCCTATTGCGTGGTGGTAGGGGCGATTAACATGGATATTCGTGGGATGGCGGATATCCACTACCCGCAGGCCGCCTCTAACCCAGGCAGTATCCACTGTTCTGCGGGTGGCGTCGGGCGCAACATTGCCCATAACCTCGCCCTGCTGGGTCGCGATGTGCATCTGATTTCCGCTGTCGGCAGTGATTTTTACGGCGAGACGTTGCTGGAACAAACACGCCAGGCAGGCGTCAATATCTCCAGTTGCATTCGCCTGCATGGGCATAACACCTCAACTTATCTCTCCATCGCCAATCAGCAAGAAGAGACGGTGCTGGCAATTAATGATACCCATATCCTGCAACAGCTAACGCCGCAGTTGCTGAACAGCTCACGGGATTTAATCCGTCACGCCGGAGTGGTGCTGGCGGACTGCAACCTGACGCCGGAAGCCATTGAATGGGTCTTTACGGTTGCTGATGATATTCCGGTATTTATTGATACCGTTTCCGAGTTCAAAGCGACGAAGGTGAAAACCTGGTTTACGCGCATCCATACGCTGAAACCGACACAAAAAGAGCTGGAGATCTTATGGGGTCACCCCATCAACAGCGATGCCGATCGACTCAGCGCGGTGAATGCCCTTCATCAACAGGGCATTCAACAGATTTTTGTCTGTCTGGAAGATGAGTCAGTCTTTTGTAGCGAGAAAGATGGTGAGCAATTCTTGCTCACGCCGCCCGCGCATACGGTGGTCGACAGCTTCGGTGCCGATGACGGTTTTATGGCCGGACTGATCTATTGCTTTCTGGAAGGGAGCGATTTTCGCGAAAGCGCGAATTTCGCAATGGCCTGTGCGGCCCTGTCACGCGCCAGCGTCAGTATCAACAACCCCACCCTTTCCGCTGATAACGCGCTGTATCTGTTAAAAACAAGCCAGTGAAAACGGCTTATCCGGCCCAGGGTCGGTCCCCTGACCGGATAAGCCATCAGCCACGCTACGCCAGTCCAATAAAGAACCCGGCAATGGTCGCACTCATCAGGTTAGAGAGCGTGGCTGCCGCCAGCGCCCGCATACCCAACTGGGCGATTTCCGGCGCGCGCTGAGGCGAAATAGCCGAGAACGCCCCGACCACTACGCCAATGGAACCAAAATTGGCAAACCCACACAGCGCAAAAGAGATGATGGCGATGGTTTTCACATCCAGGGTGCCGCCATCCTGCAAATAAGGCGACAGGTTGAGGTAAGCGACAAATTCGTTGATTGCCAGCTTCTGCCCAATCAGGCTCCCTGCCAGGGTGGCATCGCTCCAGTCAACGCCCATGATCCACGCCAGCGGGGCTAACACCCAGCCGAAGATCCCTTCAAGCGTCGCATGCCCATAGCCGAACCAGCCGCCAATTCCGCCGATAATACCGTTAAGCAGTGCGATAATCGCGACAAATGCCATGACCACCGTTGCCACGCCTGCGGCAATTTTTAGCCCGGTCATCGCACCGCTTGCCGCGGCTTCGATAATGCTTTTCGGTGGCGTCTCGGTGAAAGAGAGGTTTTCGAAAGTGACTTTTGACTCTTCCGTTGCCGGACTCAGAATACGCGCAAACAGGATCCCGCCAGGAATCGCCATCAGCGAGGCCGCCAGCAGATAATCAATCGGCACGCCCATACCGGCGTAGCCAATCATCATCGAGCCCGCAATCGAGGCCATCCCGCTACAGATCGCGGTAAACAGTTCATTGCGATTCAGGCGGTCAATAAACGGCTTCACAATCGCCGGGATCTCGTTTTGCCCGAGGAAAATCGTTGTGACCGCAACGAACGATTCAATCTTACTGATATTCAGGGCCTTCTGGAAAATCCCGCCCAGGATGCGAATCAGCAGTCCCATCACGCCAATGTAGTACAACAGGCTGATAAGCGCGGTGACAAAAATGATCGCCGGGAGCACGCGGAAGGCGAAGATAAAACCGGCACCATCAAACAGCACATCCATTTTTGGCCCAACCAGAGAGCCAAAAATAAAGGCACTGCCCGCGTCACTGTAAGACATAACTTTATGCACGCCCAGCGCGGCCTGTTCAACCAGCCATTTGCCCGGAGGGAAATAGAGCATGATCCCGCCAATCGCAATTTGCAGCACCAGCGCTGCGCCCACGGTACGTAAGCTGATGTGTTTTTTATTCACTGACAGTAAGTATGCGATCACCAGCAGTACCGCCATACCCACAACACTTCTCATTATATCCATAATGATTTCCCTTCATGCCAGGAAACCCGGCGCGAGGCCAGGTTTTGGTGGTTTCGGGCGACCGCACGCTGCCCGTTCGTTTCGATCAGGCGAGGCGTTGATATTCCTTCGCAATCTCGCAGGCCAGTACGGCGTTGTTAAACACCAGTTGGATGTTGGACTTCAGGCTGTCGCCTCCGGTTAATTCAGCAACGCGCGCCAGCAGGAACGGCGTGCTCTCTTTACCGATAACGCCCTGCTCTTCCGCTTCCCGGACGGCCTGGTCAATCGCCGCATTGATTTTCTCTTCCGCCATGGCGTAGGTTTCCGGGATTGGATTGGCGACCACCAGACCTCCGTTCAGGCCAGTTTGCCATTTCACTGCCATCGCCCGGGCAATTTCCTTCGCGCTGTCGAGACGGATACTGACCTCAAACGGACTGGTACGGCAGAAAAATGCCGGTAACGCAGTGGTCTGATATCCAATTAACGGCACACCGAACGTTTCTAAATATTCCGTGGTTAAACCTAAATCGAGAATAGATTTCGCACCGGCACAAACCACGGTTACATTGGTATGAGCCAGTTCCTGAAGATCGGCGGAAATATCAAACGTATGTTCCGCACCGCGATGAACGCCGCCAATACCCCCGGTAGCAAAAACGTGAATACCCGCAAGGGCGGCAATAATCATGGTTGAAGCAACCGTGGTCGCGCCATTTTTTCCGGCGGCTACCACAAACGGTAAATCACGACGACTGACTTTAGTTACGCTATGTCCTTCGCGACCTAATAATTCAATTTCTTCTTTACTCAGGCCGACTTTCATTACTCCGCCAATAATGGCAATCGTTGCCGGCACAGCACCGTGCTTACGAATAGTTTCTTCGACTTCAATTGCCGTCTGCGCATTTTGTGGAAAAGGCATACCGTGAGAAATAATTGTCGATTCAAGCGCAACAATCGGTTTTTTACTGTTAATAGCGTCCTGGACTTCTGGCGAAATATGCAGTAATTCAGAGGAAATCGTTAATTCAGACATTCTGTGTTCTCCACAAGGGTTTTAACGTTCGCAACAGATAATTCAGGGTTATTGGTATATTCACTGGCCAGCGCCATTGAGGAACAACCCTGTGCAAATCGAATAGAATCAATGAAGGGCATGCCTTCAACCCAGCAGGAAGCGAGTCCCGCCATCATGGCATCTCCCGCTCCGGTAACGTTAACGACATGGGTTTTTATCGGTAGCGACCAGCCGCTCTCACCGTCTTTTTCACTGTAATAGACCCCATCGCCCCCCATGCTGAGTACCAGACGGTGCAAGCCACGCGTATGGAACCAGGCAGCGACTTTCGCAACATCTTCGCGCCCTGAAAGCGCAATGCCGCTGAGAGTTTCCGCCTCAAGACGATTAGGTTTGAGGGTATGAATTTGGGCCAGACGCTCGCGGATCTTGACGCATTTCCACGCCGATACCGGGTCAACAAACACCGGTACATCCCCCACGTTATCCAGTAACCAGGCCAGCGTCTGTTCACTAATATTACAATCTGCCACAATGACACGGGCACCCCGGATAAAATCGAGATGCTGCGCCAGAAACGCCGCCGAAATATGTTCGGTAATGCTCATGTCATTGATTGCCACCAGCATTTCACCGGTATTATCGAGAAGCGATAAATAACTTGAGGTGTTCTCACCGGCAACAATCAGGCAATTATCCACATGCACGCCTGACTGATTCGTCTGTGCCAATAACGATTGGCCATAGAAATCATTGCCAACCGCCGTCATTAACCAGGAATTTTTCCCGAGCAATGCAAGATTGTGAGCGATATTGCGACCAACCCCGCCGGGTGTAAATTTAATTTTCCCCGGATTTGAGTCCGCATAATTCAAGGAAGCATGCGAATATCCTGCAACGTCCATATTGGCGGAACCAATCGTGATGATGTATTCCTTTTCGCGCATAGCACATCTCCTGGTACGAAAATACCATGACTTTGAGATTGTTAAGACTATTCACGGCTCAAACGACTTATTAGAGCACATGTTTATATTCAAACATGTGTTTATAGTAAGCTTGTTTTTATGAAAGTAAACGCACTGGCAAGAGCAAAAGCCGCCAGATATGAACAGAATCACAATTTTTTATAGATACAGTTTGCAAGCGAGGAAATATTTGAGAGGAAGGACACAAAACGGAGAGAAAAAAAGGGCAGAGAACTCTCTGCCCTGGTGTGAAATGATGACTTTATGCCGCTTTGGCGACGGCATCTTCTTCCGGACGTTTCAGGAAGGCATAGGCCAGACCCGCAACCAGCGTACCGGCGACAATGGCAATCAGGTATCCCAACACCGGGGTAATCGCCCCTGGGATCAGCAGAACAAACAGACCACCATGCGGTGCCATCAGTTTCGCCCCAACCGCCATTGAGATCGCCCCCGTCAGCGCGCCGCCAACGATACAGCACGGCAGAACACGCATCGGGTCGCGCGCGGCGAAAGGAATGGCTCCTTCGGTGATAAAGCACAGACCCAGTACCAGCGCCGCTTTACCCCCTTCCTGCTGCGCCTTGTCGAACTTACGACGCGCAACAATGGTTGCCAGACCCAGCGCCAGCGGTGGCACCATGCCTGCCGCCATAATAGCCGCCATTGGCGCGTAGGTTTGTGTACTCAGCAAACCGACGCCAAACGCGTATGCCGCCTTGTTAACCGGCCCCCCCATGTCGGTACACATCATCCCACCGAGGATCGCACCCAGCAGCACCGCATTCGCCGTCCCCATGGTTTGCAGCCAGTGCGTTAACCCTTCGAGGATCCCGGCGACCGGTTTACCGATGAGGTAGATCATAGCCAGACCCACCACGAGGCTGGAAATCAGCGGAATAATCAGGATCGGTTTCAGCGCTTCCATACTCTGCGGCAGCTTCAACTTCGTGCTGATGGCCTTCGCCACATAGCCTGCAAGGAAGCCCGCAATGATCCCGCCAATAAAGCCAGAACCCGTGCTGACGGCGAGCATACCGCCGATAAGACCTGGCGTCAGACCCGGACGGTCAGCAATCGAGAAAGCAATGTAGCCCGCCAGAACCGGCACCATCAGCGCAAAGGCTGAACCGCCGCCAATTTGCATCAGCGCGGCCGCCAGTGTCCCTTCGACTTTAAACGCTTCGATACCAAAGGCGAAGGAAAGCGCGATACACAGACCGCCGGCAACCACCATCGGCAGCATGTAGGACACGCCCGTCAGCAGGTGACGATACGCGCCAGCACTCTCTTTTTTCCCTTCATTCGCCGCAGCCTGCGCTTTGCCGGCGGGCTCATATACCACGGCTTGCGCCACGGCATTATCCAGTTCCTGCGCGGTTTTCTTCAGCGCCAGACCGGTAGAGGTACGGTACATGGGTTTACCAGCAAATTTCGCCAGATCCACTTCAATATCTGCCGCCACAATCACCAGATCCGCCTGGGCCACTTCTTCCGGCGTAATGGCATTGCCAGCGCCCACAGAACCGCGGGTTTCGACTTTCACCCACCAGCCGCGTTTTTTCGCTTCGGTTTCGATCGCTTCCGCCGCCATAAAGGTATGTGCTACGCCGGTTGGGCATGCCGTCACGGCCACGACGCGTTTCGGACCGCTGGTTGTGGCAACAGGCGCTACAGCAACCGGTGCGCTATAAGGCTTCGCGTGACCTTTGGCTTCGCTAAGAAATAGCTCAGGATGCGCCACCGCCCGGGCAATATCACCCAGCCAGACTTTTTTGCCGTTCAACGCGTTGTCATTAGGGATGGCATCGGCCAGTACGATCGCCAGTTCAGCGTCATTTGGATTGTCGATGATATCCAGATTTGCTTTATGCGCCGCCGCACCGAGCAGAGTTTTCGCCATGTAAGCGCGAGCCTGCCCGAGGTTAGCGTCAATAATCAGCAGCGTTTTCATTATGCCTCTCCTGCTGTCAGTTAAACGGTTGTAAGTCGACACGCGACATCATTGCGGCCAACTGAGGACGATCGGTAATACCGACATTGCTCTGACTGACTGCCAGCGCAGCAACGGCTGTTGCCAGACGCAGCGTATGTTCGCTGGATTCACGCATCAGCAGACCGTAAATCAGGCCGCCAACCATCGAATCCCCGGCGCCTACGGTGCTGACCACGTCAACCGAAGGCGGTTTGGCGAGCCATTCTCCCGAGGCGTTCACCCACAGCGCGCCTTCTGCTCCCAGGGAGATCACCACATGTGCGATACCCTGTTCACGTAACGCATGCGCCGCCTCAATCACATCTTTCATTTCTGGCAGCTTGCGGCCGGCCCAGATTTCCAGTTCACGGCGGTTCGGTTTCACCAGCCACGGCGCGGCTTTTAGTCCTGCAACCAGGGCTTCACGACTACTATCAAAGATAATGCATGGACACTGACTGCGCAGACGCGTCATCCAGTCGGTGAAGGCTTCTGGACTCACGCCGGATGGCAGACTACCGCTGACGCACACCATGTCGAACTGACCCAACCAGCTCAGGGAATCATTAACAAAACGCTCCCAGTCGGCAGGCGTGACCTCAAAACCGGAGAAGTTGAAGTCGGTGACTTCACCGTCTTTTTCCGTCAGCTTGACGTTGATGCGGGTACGCCCCTGCACCACCTGAAAACGGTTAGCAATTCCCAGTTCGCTGAACAACTGCTGAAAACCGTCCTGGTTATCTTTGCCGAGGAAACCGCCGACCGTCACGTCGATGCCGAGATCCTTCAGCACTTTGGCGACGTTGATCCCTTTCCCCGCCGCGTGCAGACCGGTCGTTTTTACCAGGTTAACTTCACCGCGCTCAATTTCAGGACAGAACCCCACCAGATCGTAGGCCGGGTTTAGCGTGATGGTCGCAACACGTCTGCTCATTACGCGCCCTCCCCAAGACCGGCAGCGATGGCATCGCCAATCGCTTTCAGCGCCTGTTCAGCATCAGCCCCCTGCGCCGTAAAGCGCAGGCGATGTCCTTTCTTCACGCCCAGCGCCACCACTTTCATCAGACTACGTCCATTTGCCGGTTTGCCGGTTCCATCAAGGTTTGCCACGGTAATTTCACTGTTGAATTGTTTAATCGTATTGACCAGCATGGTCCCCGGACGGGCATGCAGGCCGTGCTCATTGCGGACCACAAACTCGGCGTTCAGCACATCATCAGTCAGTGCGTCATCGCTGGTCAGCAGTGCCAGGACAGTCGCCGTGTCGGCGTTTAGCAGACGGTCAGCTTTCGTCTCCAGCAGCAGATCGCCTAGACGCTTTAGCACGGCGACGGGCTGGTCGTCAGCCATGGCAACGGTCACTAGCAGCGCCGCTTTTTCGCCCTGTACGTCAAAAGCATTTACCGCACGACTCACCGCCACGGCGCTGCGCAGGTTGCCTTCAGCACTGTCGCTGAGCCAGATCCCCTGCCCCAGGTTCATCGGCTGTTCGTTAATCACTTTCGCGACAAACGCCGCATCTACGGCGCCAGCCTCTTTCAGACGTGCCGCATTCAGCGCCTGCAACGTCACTAAATCGGTCGCGACGACATCCAGCATCAGCGTGTCGTTGTCGAGCTTCAGCTGCTCACTCTGCTTTTCGCCCATCAACAACGCACGCAGCTCTTCAGCCGTGGTCGCTGACTTAAGCTGTTCAGCTACGGAGTCATCGCTCAGCACGTGCGTCAGCTGACGCAGCAGACCAAGGTGCTCATCGGAGCTGGCGGCGATGCCAATCGCCACATATGCCACCTGACCGTCACCCCAGGTTACGCCCTGCGGGAACTGAAAAACCTGAACGCCGGTTTTCAGCACCTGATCGCGGGTATCGGTTGTGCCATGCGGAATCGCAATCCCGTTGCCGAGAAAAGTGGACGTCTGCTGCTCGCGAGCAAGCATGCCGTCTACGTAGCCGTCCGCAACGTTGCCAGCCTGCACTAACGCAGCGGCAACCTGACGGATGGCTTCCTGTTTGTCTCCGGCCTGCTCGCCCGGATGAATGTCCTGAACGGATAACTGAAACATGGTTCTCCTCTCCTGCTGAATTGAAACGATTCAGCTTACATGAGAAAAAAGACGCTATACGGTTCCCTCAACTGAAACTCGACAGCGCTGAAACGTTTCAAGAAGTCTTGCGCTTTCTGCTTCAGCACGCAAGTAAAGTTGCATTTTTGATCGCAAAATTTAGAAGCAATGCACATTTTTGCCTCACTGGCGGTAGGTTGCTGAAGTCAATACAGCGTCATTTCACTTAAGGTTCAGCAGCGTCAGCTAACAGCATTGTCAGAGTGAAATGCCATTTTGATTTTTCGTGGCGATTTTGATTTAGTCATCTGTTTATTTCTCACTAAGCGGCGTAAACTCCGCGTCTCGTCACACTACTGATATCCAAACATGCACAATACCCCCGCTGCCGCCTCGCCAAAAACGTTTGACCTGACGTCTACGGCTTTCCTTATTGTCGCCTTTCTCACCGGTATCGCCGGTGCGCTACAGACCCCCACGCTAAGCCTTTTTCTGACTGATGAAGTCCATGCGCGCCCAGCAATGGTCGGCTTCTTTTTTACCGGCAGTGCGGTGATCGGCATCCTGGTGAGCCAGTTTCTGGCGGGACGTTCAGATAAAAAAGGCGATCGCAAAAAGCTGATCGTCTTCTGCTGTGCGCTGGGCATGCTGGCGTGCGTGTTATTTGCCTGGAATCGTAACTACTTTATTTTGCTGTTTATCGGGGTGTTTCTCAGCAGTTTTGGGTCGACCGCCAACCCGCAAATGTTTGCCCTGGCCCGCGAACATGCTGACCGCACAGGCCGTGAAGCGGTGATGTTCAGCTCCATACTGCGCGCCCAGGTTTCCCTTGCGTGGGTGATCGGCCCGCCGCTGGCTTACGCGCTGGCAATGGGCTTCAGCTTTACGGTGATGTACCTCAGTGCCGCGGTGGCGTTTGTAGTTTGCGGGGCAATGGTATGGTTTTTCTTACCGTCCATGCGCAAAGAGACCGCACTGGCGATCGGTACGCTGGAAGCGCCGCGTCGTAACCGTCGCGATACCCTGCTGCTGTTTGCCATTTGTACCTTAATGTGGGGTACCAACAGCCTGTATATCATTAATATGCCGCTGTTTATTATTAATGAGCTGCATCTGCCGGAGAAACTGGCGGGTGTGATGATGGGGACAGCGGCCGGTCTGGAAATCCCGACCATGTTGATTGCTGGCTACTTCGCAAAACGTCTGGGTAAACGTCTGCTAATGTGCATTGCGGTCGCTGCCGGTTTTTGCTTTTACGCAGGAATGCTGATCGCGCACTCCCCTGTTGTGCTGCTGGGTTTACAATTGCTGAACGCCATCTATATCGGTATTCTCGGCGGCATCGGTATGCTCTATTTTCAGGATCTGATGCCTGGTCAGGCAGGGTCCGCCACCACGCTCTACACCAATACCATCCGCGTCGGCTGGATTATCGCCGGATCGCTGGCGGGCATTGCCGCTGAAATCTGGAACTACCATGCCGTTTTCTGGTTTGCGCTGGTGATGATTGTCGCCACCATGGCCTGCCTGTCGCGCATTAAGGATGTTTAGGGCGCGGTCAGCGCTTCAAGATCAATAAGCCAGGTCATCGCCTCGTCGCGGTTCGTTAAGCACATTTCCTGGGACGGTTTGAGGCTGCGACAGACGTTGGGGCGGAGGCTGGAGCCAAAGATACGGCACAGGTTGTCATCTGAGAGCTGGACGCACCTGACGTTTGCGGGCTTTCCCTGCGGCATGCCGGGGATGGGGCTGGAAATAGAAGGGGCAATACAACACGCCCCACAATCCGGACGGCATTCCATAATCTGACTCTCTTTATTGTGACCACCGGACAGGCGCGCACAGTACCACCTTTTTTGCACCAGCTAAAGGTGAATTCCACTTGCCTGAATGACCCGGCGCGAGTAGTTTGACGCGATAATTTAGCTAATCTCTATAACAGGATCTTTTCGATGCCAAGAGCGAACGAAATCAAAAAAGGTATGGTACTGAATTACAACGGCAAACTGCTGATTGTGAAAGATATCGATATTCAGTCCCCGACAGCCCGTGGCGCGGCAACGCTGTACAAAATGCGGTTCTCCGATGTCCGCACGGGTCTGAAAGTGGAAGAGCGTTTCAAGGGCGATGACATTGTCGATACCGTGACCCTGAGCCGCCGTGGCGTCGACTTCTCCTATATCGATGGCAACGAATACGTGTTCATGGATAAAGAAGACTACACGCCTTATACCTTCACCAAAGATCAGATCGAAGAAGAGCTGCTGTTTATCCCGGAAGGTGGAATGCCGGATATGCAGGTGCTGACCTGGGACGGCCAACTGCTGGCGCTCGAACTGCCGCAGACGGTAGATCTGGAAATCGTGGAAACCGCTCCAGGCATCAAAGGCGCTTCTGCCAGTGCGCGTAACAAACCCGCGACGCTGAGCACCGGTCTGGTTATTCAGGTGCCAGAATACCTGAGCGCCGGTGAGAAAATCCGCATTCATATCGAAGAGCGCCGCTATATGGGCCGTGCGGATTAATTTTTGAATGGATGTAAAAAAGGACAGCCTGAGCTGTCCTTTTTTTGTCATTTGCTGTTTTACAGCAGGTCGCGGAACTGGGTCATTTTCAGCGCCAGTTCTACACCGCGCACTTCCGCCAGCCCTTTCAGACGGCCAATCGCGGAATAACCCGGGTTGGTTTTCTTATGCAGATCGTCCAGCATTTGATGACCGTGATCGGGGCGCATCGGAATGGGACGCAAATCCCCCGCCTTCTTACGGCGCTGCTCTTCGGTCAGAATCGCCGTCACCACCGCGACCATATTCACATCACCCTGCAAATGTGCGCCTTCATGGAAGGTTTTCGGGTTCGCTTCGCGGCACGTCGAGCGCAGATGGGTAAAGTGGATACGATCGCCATAGGTTTCAATCATTTTCACCAGATCGTTATCCGCACGAACGCCGTAAGAGCCTGTGCACATGGTGAAACCGTTGTAGATGCTGTCGACGGTCTCTTTCAGCCACTGCATATCTTCAATGGTGGAGACAATGCGTGGTAACCCGAGAATCGGACGCGGCGGATCGTCAGGATGCACTGCCAGACGCACGCCCACTTCTTCAGCCACCGGGACAATCGCACGCAGGAACACGGCCATATTGTCACGCAGATCGTCTTTGCTGATGCCGTCATACTCGGCCAGACGCGCACGGAACTGATCGAGCGTATAACCCTCTTCCGCACCAGGCAGACCGGCAATGATATTACGGGTCAGTTTTTCGATATCCGCGTCGCTCATGGTATTGAAATAAGCCAACGCCTGACGCTGTTCTTCTTCGCTATAGTCCGCTTCCGCACCCGCACGCTTGAGGATATGCAACTCAAAAGCGGCGAAGGCTATTTGATCGAAACGCAGCGCTTTCGAACCGTCTGGCAATTCGTACTCAAGGTCGGTACGCGTCCAGTCCAGAATCGGCATAAAGTTATAGCAGACGGTGTCGATGCCGCAGGCTGCCAGATTACGGATGCTCTGCTGATAATTTGCGATCCATGTCTGATACTGACCGGAGCGGGTCTTGATCTCTTCATGAACCGGAATACTTTCGACCACCGACCAGGTTAACCCTTTTTCCGCCAGAATCGCCTGACGTTTTTTAATCTCATCGACCGGCCACACTTCGCCGTTCGGAATGTGGTGCAATGCTGTCACAACACCCGTTGCACCAGCCTGACGCACATCATCAAGCGATACCGGATCGTTAGGCCCGTACCAACGCCAGGTTTGTTCCATTGCTTTACCTCACAAAGTTGTTATACCAAATTAGCTTACCTGAATGACGACTACCATACAGGCTTCTGCGAGGTGATCAATAAAAGGGGCGTGATTGATTGATCCAGCTCACATTACCCGGATAAATCAGGCTTACCAATTTAATTTGTTGTCATATAACTTTACACTGGTGTTGTTAATTTATGGTTAATCAGGTGTGTAATAAATGACTACAATTGCCTCAGCAATATTGCCGGATGGCGTACAAACGCCACGCTATGACCGCCAGCAACTGAAAACCCGCATGGTGCATTTCGGTTTTGGTGCCTTTCATCGTGCGCATCAGGCATTACTGACCGAGCGGGTGCTGAACGCCCAGGGCGGAGATTGGGGAATTTGTGAAATCAGCCTGTTCAGCGGCGACACGCTGATGCGTCAACTCCGCGAGCAGGATCATTTATACACCGTGCTGGAAAAAGGCGCAGACGGCAATCAGGCGATTATTGTCGGTGCCGTCAACGAATGCCTGAATGCGAAACTCGATTCGCTCGCCGCTATAATCGAAAAATTCTGCGAACCTCAGGTGGCGATTGTCTCACTGACCATCACCGAAAAAGGGTATTGCATCGATCCGGCTACCGGTGCGCTGGACCTGACAAATCCGCGCATTGTTCACGACCTGCAATCGCCTGATGAACCACATTCAGCACCGGGTATTCTGGTGGAAGCACTGTCACGTCGGCAGGCACGCGGCCTGGCAGCTTTTTCTGTACTCTCCTGCGATAACATTCCTGATAACGGCCACGTCGTGAAGAACGCCGTGCTGGGGATGGCGGAAAAACGATCCCCCGCGCTGGCAGACTGGATCCGCGAGCACGTCAGCTTCCCTGCCACGATGGTTGACCGCATTGTTCCGGCCGCCACAGAAGATTCACTGGCAGAAATCACCCGCGAACTGGGTGTGACCGATCCTTGCGCCATCAGCTGTGAACCGTTCATTCAATGGGTGGTTGAAGACCACTTTGTCGCCGGTCGTCCCGCATGGGAAGCGGCTGGCGTGCAGATGGTCAGCGATGTGCGTCCCTGGGAAGAGATGAAATTACGGATGCTTAATGGCAGCCACTCGTTTCTCGCGTATCTCGGTTATCTTTCCGGATTTCAGCATATTAATGAATGCATGCAGGACATCGCATTCCGCGAAGCCGCGTACCGACTGATGATGGACGAACAGGCGCCGACGCTCACTATTACTGACGTGGATTTGACCTGCTACGCGCAAAGCCTGATTGAACGCTTTGCGAACCCGGCACTGAAGCATAAAACCTGGCAAATCGCGATGGACGGCAGTCAGAAACTGCCTCAGCGAATGCTGGCGGGTATTCGCCTTCATCTGGCGCGCGAAACCGCATGGCCATTACTGGCGCTTGGCGTGGCGGGATGGATGCGCTACGTCAGCGGCGTCGATGATGCCGGTGTGGCCATCGACGTTCGCGACCCGCTGAATGATAAAATCCGCGCTATAGTGACCACTCATCATGAGGATCAGCGCGTGTCGGCACTGCTCTCCTTATCGGAAATTTTCGGCAACGACCTCCCGCACAATCCGGTTTTTGTCCAGGCGATTGAAACGGCCTGGCAGCGTATCGCGCAACACGGTGCACATCAGGCGGTGATTGATACGTTAAAAAATTAACAATTTCTGCCATTAAGGTGAACGAAGGCCGTCTTCGTTCGCCCCGCCCTTCTCTTTTTCACTTTTTTTCGCCAGGATTAATGGAAACCGTTACGGTACATTATTCTGGAGCAGGCGTGACCAAAACTAACCTCATCACCGGTTTCCTCGGCAGCGGAAAAACCACTTCTATCCTCCATCTGTTAGCACACAAAGACCCCGCCGAAAAATGGGCGGTACTGGTCAATGAGTTCGGTGAGGTCGGCATTGACGGCGCTCTGCTTGCTGATAGCGGCGCGTTGCTCAAAGAGATCCCCGGCGGCTGTATGTGCTGCGTGAACGGCCTGCCCATGCAGGTTGGACTGAATACCCTGCTGCGTCAGGGAAAACCAGACCGCCTACTGATCGAACCAACTGGACTGGGGCATCCGAAACAGATCCTCTCCCTCCTCACCGCACCGGTGTATGAACCCTGGATCGACCTGCGCGCCACGTTGTGCATTCTTGATCCTCGCGGATTGCTGGATGAAAAAAGCGTTACCAATGAGAACTTCCGCGATCAGTTAGCGGCGGCAGATATCATCGTGGCGAATAAAACCGATCGTGCGACCGCGGAAAGTGAACGCGCGCTGCAAACCTGGTGGCAACAGTTTGGCGGCAACCGTCAGTTAGTGCAGGCCACGCATGGTCAGATTGACAGACAGTTGCTCGATTTACCGCGTCTGAATCTGGCTGAATTGCCCACCAGCGCCGCGCATTCGCACAGCCATCCAGAACCGCGAGGATTGGCGGCGCTGAGCCTGCCAACTCAACAACGCTGGCGTCGCAGCCTGAACAGCGGTCAGGGGCATCAGGCCTGCGGCTGGATTTTTGATGCCGATACGGTCTTTGACACCATCGGACTGCTGGAATGGGCACGACTGGCGCCGGTTGGCCGGGTGAAGGGAGTCATGCGTATTCCGGAAGGCCTCGTGCGCATTAATCGCCAGGGCGAAGATCTGCACATTGAAACGCAGAACGTCGCGCCGCCGGACAGTCGTATTGAACTGATTTCCAGCACCGAGGCAGACTGGAATACGTTGCAGAGCGCATTGTTGAAGCTTCGTTTAGCTGAACACGCGTAAGGTTGCCTGCGATTTATTGAACAGCGAACACGTTAAATATGAAAATCCGGTTACCACTGATACTTCTGCTGAATGTTGCCGGTCTGGCGTTATTCATGAGCTGGTATATGCCCGTGAATCATGGATTCTGGTTCACGGTTGACGCCGGCATTTTTCACTTCTTTAACCAGAAACTGGTAGAGAGCCAGGCCTTCCTGTGGCTGGTCGCCATCACCAATAATCGGGCGTTTGACGCCTGTTCCCTGCTGGCGATGGGTTGTCTGATGCTGAATTTCTGGCTGAAAGAAACGCCTGCTGGCCGCCGCCGTATTGTCATCATCGGTCTGGTGATGCTGCTTACCGCCGTGGTTCTGAACCAGGCAGGTCAGGCGCTGCTGCCTGTAAAACGCGCCAGTCCTACGCTCAGTTTTGCTAATATTTATCGCGTCAGCGAATTGCTGCATATTTCGACGAAGGATGCCTCCAAAGACAGTTTCCCTGGCGATCACGGGATGATGCTGCTTATTTTCGCCGCATTTATGTTGCGCTATTTCGGAAAAGCCGCAGGATTTATCGGCCTTATTATTGTTGTGGTTTTTGCTTTCCCACGTGTCATGATCGGCGCCCACTGGTTCACCGATATCGCCGTAGGATCATTAACCGTGGTTCTAATTGGCCTGCCCTGGTGTCTCCTGACCCCGTTAAGCGATCGCCTTATCGCGCTTTTCGACAATTATCTTCCCGGCAAAAACACACAAATCTTAAACAAATAACCCACAATTATTAACATTATCAGGGTTTATTCTTACGCCCTGATGATGTGTTAAGATAAATCATTCACCTCATCGTCATTATTTAGTCATAATATTACCTTTGGGAATGAATAAGTTGTCGGATTTTCCGCCATTTTGCGTTTAAATTGACCAATCCCGTTTATTCACTTTCTGTATCACATTTTCTTATTAAAATTCAGATAAAATCACTCGCCAAGCCTGAAACGATCGGGTAACCTCGAACTCGTTTTGCCTCGCTGGGTTATTATTCTCTTCGCGAATAAATTTGTGCGTTCTGCCACAGTTTTGCGCTTAAAGAATTGTCTCATTGTGCGCAGGTAATTAGTCTCGTCACGTTTGGCATTTTTTTATAACGATATTTATCGTTAAGGACTTCAAGGGAAAACAAACAAAATGGTCAAATCTCAACCGATCTTGAGATATATCTTGCGCGGGATCCCCGCGATAGCAGTCGCGGTACTGCTTTCTGCATGTAGCACTACCACAAACACCGCAAAGAACACGCATTCTGAGACGCTTGGTGTGAATCAAGAAGCTTCCTCACTGCAAGCTTCTCAGGATGAATTTGAGAGTATGGTACGTAACCTCGATGTTAAATCGCGGATTATGGATCAGTACGCTGACTGGAAAGGCGTGCGCTATCGTCTCGGCGGCAACTCCAAAAAAGGTATTGATTGTTCCAGCTTTGTACAGCGTACATTCCGTGAACAGTTTGGTTTAGAACTTCCACGCTCCACCTACGAGCAACAGGAAACCGGTAAATCCGTTTCGCGCACTAATCTGCGTACTGGCGATCTGGTTCTGTTCCGCGCAGGTTCGACGGGCCGTCATGTTGGTATTTACATTGGCAACAACCAGTTTGTTCATGCCTCTACCAGCAGCGGTGTCATCATCTCCAGCATGAACGAGCCATACTGGAAGAAGCGCTATAACGAAGCGCGTCGGGTTCTGAGCCGCAGTTAATCGTTTGGTTGCTATCCCTTGGCGACCCTGACGAGACAGACGAAAAGCATCGCTTCGGCGGTGCTTTTTTTTTGATTCCCTTTTTCTCCCTGTGGAAAAGCATGACTCGCCGAAGCAATCCAGGCTATAGTCTTGTTATTCCATCACATTTATCATCATCGCAATCTCAGGATAAAGCCAGGCATCATGTTCACTCACGCCTTAACGACTGGTCGAAAAATCGTGCTTACCTGCCTGATTACCGGGGTTGTCGTTGCTATTGTTATCAGTAGCTTACAATTCGTGATGGCGTGGCATAAGCGGGAAGTTAAATACGACACGCTGGTTTCTGACATTCAGCATTACCTGGTTAGCTATTTTGCCGATCTCAAAAGTACTACCGACATTCTTCAACCGTTGACTTTAAAGACCTGTAAACAAGTCAGCGCAGAACTCACTTCCCGTGCCGCCTTTAGCCTGAACGTTCGTGCCTTTTTGCTGGTCAAGGATAAGAAAGCATTTTGCTCATCGGCAACCGGAGGCATGGATACGCTGCTGACTGAACTGGTCCCCAGCCTCGATATTGGTAAAGATATCGATATGGCGATTATCCCGGGAACGCCGATGATGCCCAATAAACCCGCGATGGTGATTTGGTATCGTAATCCCCTGATGATGAATAGCGGCGTTTTCACCTCCCTGAATATCAACCTTACGCCGTATTTGCTCTATACCGCCCGCCAGGAAGACTTTGACGGGATTGCCATCATCGTCGGCAACACCGTGTTGTCGACCTTTTCAGACCATCTGCTCACCGTTGATGAACTCGACGGTTCACCGGAGCGCGAAGCAAAAATTGCCGGTGTTCCGGTGACGATCAGGCTATACGCAACCAACTGGACCTGGCCCGACTTATGGTATGCCCTGCTTCTCGGCGGGATGGGTGGGATCATTGCGGGTTTACTCTGCTACTACGTCATGAGCATTCGCTTGCGGCCCGGAAAAGAGATCCTCACCGGGATCAAACGCGATCAGTTCTACGTCGTCTATCAGCCTGTCGTGGATACGCAGTCGCTGAAGGTCACCGGGCTGGAAGTGTTGCTGCGCTGGAGACACCCAACGGCAGGAGAAATCCCACCTGATGCGTTTATTCATTACGCTGAGGCCCAGCACATGATTGTGCCGCTGACCCAACATCTGTTTAAGCTGGTGGCGCGGGACGCCCCTACGCTGCAAAAAGTCCTCCCGGTCGGCGCGAAGTACGGTATCAATATTGCGCCTGATCACCTGCACAGCAGCAGTTTTAAAGATGACGTTCGGCAGTTAGTCGCCGCGATGCCGCCCAACCACTTCCAGATCGTGCTGGAAATTACTGAACGCGACATGCTCAAGCAACATGAAGCGTCACAGTTATTTGAGTGGCTGCACGCCGCGGGCTTCGAAATTGCGATAGACGACTTCGGCACCGGCCACAGTGCGCTGATTTATCTGGAACGCTACACCCTGGATTATCTGAAAATCGATCGCGGTTTTATTAACGCCATTGGAACAGAAACCGTCACTTCGCCGGTGCTGGATGCAGTGCTGACGCTCGCTAAACGCCTCGATATGATGACGGTAGCCGAAGGGGTGGAAACGCCTGAGCAGGCAAAATGGCTGCATGAACGCGGGGTTCGCTTCCTGCAGGGCTACTGGATTAGCCGCCCGCTGCCGCTCGACGAATTTGTTGATTGGGTTTCACAGCCACACGCGCTGAAATGGTAAAGTCCCAACGCGTGGATTCACAACAGACGCCACCTGCCCTATTATTCAGGCATCAGAGTGACCTGCGCGGGCAGGTAAGCAAGACAAGGAATCCCTTTGCAGATAATCGTTCGCATATTGCTGCTGTTTGTCATGTTGATAAGCGCGAGTGTCCAGGCGCAGGCGATCAAAGAGAGTTATGCCTTCGCGGTACTGGGAGAGCCTAAATACGCGTTCAACTTTGATCATTTTGATTACGCCAATCCCGCCGCCCCCAAAGGCGGTCAGATTACCCTTTCCGCGCTCGGCACCTTCGACAACTTCAACCGCTACGCCCTGCGAGGTAACCCCGGCGCCCGGACCGAACAGCTTTACGACACCCTGTTTACCACCTCTGATGACGAGCCCGGCAGCTATTATCCGCTGATCGCCGAGAGCGCACGCTATGCAGAGGATTATTCGTGGGTGGAAATCACGATCAATCCCCGCGCTCGTTTTCATGATGGCTCGCCCGTCATGGCCAAAGATGTCGCCTTCACTTTCAACAAATTTATGACTGAAGGCGTGCCACAGTTTCGTCTGGTCTACAAAGGCACAACGGTTAAAGCCATTGCCCCACTCACCGTACGCATGGAGCTCGCGAAGCCGGGTAAAGAGGATATGCTCAGTCTGTTCTCATTACCCGTAATGCCACAAGCGTACTGGAAAGATCATAAGCTCAGCGACCCGTTGTCCAGACCGCCGCTGGGTGGTGGTCCTTATCGCATTAGTCAGTGGAAGATGGGGCAATATATTGTCTATACGCGCGTGAAGGATTACTGGGCGGCCAATCTGCCGGTCAATCGTGGCCGTTGGAACTTCGATGTCATTCGTTATGACTATTATCTCGACGACAACGTAGCCTTTGAGGCCTTTAAGGCCGGCGCGTTTGATTTGCGCCTGGAGAGCGATGCCAAAAACTGGGCGACGCGCTATGTTGGCAAAAACTTTGATAATCAGTACATCATCAAAGATGAGCAGAAAAATGAATCAGCGCAGGATACGCGCTGGCTGGCGTTCAACATTCAGCGCCCCGTTTTCAATGATCGACGCGTCCGTGAAGCCGTTACGCTGGCGTTTGATTTTGAATGGATGAATAAAGCGCTGTTCTACAACGCCTGGAGCCGGGCAAACAGCTATTTCCAGAACACCGAGTATGCGGCCAGAAACTACCCCGATGCGGCTGAACTGGTCCTGCTTGCGCCAATGAAAAAGGATCTGCCGCCGGAAGTCTTCAGCCAGATTTATCAGCCTCCCGTGTCCAAAGGCGACGGTTACGATCGGGAAAACCTGTTAAAAGCGGATAAATTACTGAAAGACGCGGGCTGGGAACTGAAAGGTCAGCAACGGATTAACACGGTCACTGGCAAACCGCTGAATTTTGAACTGCTCATTTCCGCCGCCAGTAACAGCCAGTGGGTCCTGCCCTTCCAGCATAATCTCCAGCGTCTGGGGATTACGATGACTATTCGTCAGGTGGATAACTCACAGCTCACCAATCGCCTGCGCAGCCGGGACTACGACATGATGCCGACCCTGTGGCGGGCGATGCCGTGGCCCAGTTCCGATCTGCAAATCTCATGGGCGTCCGAGTATATCGACTCAAGTTATAATTCTCCTGGTGTGAAAAGTCCGGTGGTCGATAAACTGATCGCTCAAATCATCGCCGCACAGGGTGATAAAAACAAACTGCTGCCGCTTGGACGTGCGCTGGACCGCGTGCTGACCTGGAATTACTACATGTTGCCGATGTGGTACATGGCGGAAGATCGACTGGCCTGGTGGGATAAATTTTCCCGTCCAGGCATTCGTCCAATGTATACCATTGGCCTGGATAACTGGTGGTATGACGTAAACCGGGCAGCGAAGTTACCTGCCGCCAGACGGCAGGGTGAATAAATGGGCGCGTACCTGATTCGTCGTTTGTTGCTGGTTATCCCGACGCTCTGGGCAATCATCACCATCAACTTTTTTATCGTGCAAATTGCCCCCGGCGGCCCGGTCGATCAGGCGATTGCCGCCATCGAATTTGGTCAAACGAGCGCGCTGCCCGGTGCCGGGAGCGAAGGTGTTCGCGCCAGCCATGCCCGAACCGGGGTGGGAAATATCAGCGACAGCAACTATCGCGGGGGACGCGGCCTTGATCCGGAAGTGATTGCCGAAATCACCCAACGCTACGGTTTCGATAAGCCACTGCACGAGCGCTATTTCACCATGCTGTGGAACTATATCCGCTTCGATTTCGGCGACAGCCTGTTTCGTAGCGCCTCGGTACTGACGCTCATCAAAGAGAGTCTGCCGGTGTCGATCACCCTGGGGTTGTGGAGTACGCTCATCATCTATCTGGTGTCGATTCCGTTGGGGATCCGCAAGGCCGTGCATAACGGCAGCCGGTTTGACGTCTGGAGCAGCGCGTTTATTATCATCGGCTACGCTATCCCGGCGTTTCTGTTCGCAATACTGTTGATTGTCTTCTTTGCCGGCGGCAGCTATTACGACCTCTTCCCGCTGCGTGGTCTGGTCTCGGCGAATTTTGACACGCTGCCGTGGTATCAAAAGGTAACCGACTATCTGTGGCACATCACCTTACCCGTCCTGGCGACAGTCATTGGCGGGTTTGCTGCATTAACGATGCTGACCAAAAATTCCTTTCTTGATGAAGTGCGCAAGCAGTATGTCGTCACTGCCCGCGCCAAAGGGGTCAGTGAAGGGAATATCCTGCGGAAGCACGTTTTTCGTAACGCCATGCTGCTGGTGATCGCCGGTTTTCCGGCCACCTTCATCAGCATGTTTTTTACCGGTTCGCTGCTGATCGAAGTGATGTTTTCCCTCAACGGTCTGGGCCTGTTGGGTTATGAGGCAACGGTGTCACGCGACTACCCGGTGATGTTTGGCACGCTGTACATCTTCACCTTGATCGGCCTGCTGCTGAATATTCTCAGTGATATCAGCTATACGCTGGTCGATCCGCGCATTGATTTTGAGGGACGTTAATGGCCCATTTAAGCCCCGTCAATCAGGCCCGCTGGGCGCGTTTTCGCCATCATCGTCGTGGCTTCTGGTCGCTGTGGATTTTTCTCGTCCTGTTTGGTCTGAGTCTGTGTTCTGAATTGATTGCTAACGATAAACCGCTGTTAGTGCGCTACGACGGAAGCTGGTATTTCCCGCTGGTCAAGAACTACAGTGAGAGCGATTTTGGCGGGCCGCTGGCAACAAGGGCGGATTACCAGGACCCGTGGCTGAAGCAACAACTGGAAAGCCGCGGGTGGGTCCTCTGGGCTCCGGTGCGCTTTGGGGCGAACAGCATCAACTTTGCGACTGACAAACCCTTCCCCTCGCCCCCTTCGGCGCAGAACTGGCTGGGTACCGATGCCAACGGCGGCGACGTACTGGCGCGAGTGCTTTACGGCACGCGGATCTCCATTCTTTTCGGCCTGATGCTGACCTTGTGTTCAAGCGTCATGGGTGTACTGGCCGGGGCGCTACAGGGCTATTACGGTGGTAAAGTGGATTTATGGGGCCAACGATTTATCGAGGTCTGGTCGGGTATGCCGACGCTGTTCCTGATTATTTTGCTCTCCAGCGTCGTGCAACCCAACTTCTGGTGGCTGCTGGCGATTACCGTGCTGTTTGGCTGGATGAGTCTGGTCGGCGTGGTGCGTGCGGAGTTCTTACGCACGCGAAACTTCGACTATATCCGGGCCGCCCAGGCGCTCGGCGTCAACGACCGCAGTATTATCTTTCGCCATATGCTGCCCAACGCGATGGTTGCCACCCTGACCTTCTTACCGTTCATTTTATGCAGTTCCATCACCACTCTGACGTCGCTCGATTTTCTTGGCTTTGGTTTACCGTTAGGTTCTCCTTCGCTCGGTGAGTTACTCCTGCAAGGCAAAAACAACCTGCAGGCGCCGTGGCTGGGTATTACTGCGTTTTTGTCGGTCGCCATTCTCCTCTCGCTTCTGATCTTTATTGGCGAGGCCGTCCGTGACGCATTCGATCCCAACAAGGCGGTGTAACATGACGCAACCTTTGCTCGATATAGACAATCTGACGCTGGGATTTCGTAAGCAGGAAACGTTTCGTACGGTAGTTAACGCGGTGTCGTTGCGCGTGGAGGCCGGCGAAACGCTGGCGCTGGTCGGTGAATCCGGTTCCGGCAAGAGTGTTACCGCACTGTCGATTCTGCGCCTGTTGCCCACGCCGCCCGCCGTATATCTTAGCGGCGATATCCGTTTTCACGGCGAGTCATTACTCCACGCCAGCGAGCAGACGCTACGCGGCGTGCGCGGCAACAAGATCGCCATGATTTTTCAGGAGCCGATGGTGTCGCTGAACCCGCTCCATAACCTCGAAAAACAGCTCTATGAAGTCCTTTCCCTGCACCGCGGTATGCGCCGGGAGGCGGCACGCGCAGAGATAATAAGCTGCCTCGATCGGGTCGGTATTCGGCAGGCTGCAACCCGGCTGGGCGATTATCCGCACCAGCTTTCCGGCGGCGAGCGTCAGCGGGTGATGATTGCGATGGCGCTGTTAACGCGCCCCGAATTGCTCATCGCCGATGAGCCGACTACCGCGCTGGATGTCTCGGTACAGGCGCAGATCCTGCAACTGCTGCGCGAACTCCAGCGCGAGCTGAATATGGGAATGCTGTTTATCACCCATAATCTCAGTATTGTCAGGAAGCTCGCCGACAGCATAGCGGTGATGCAAAACGGGCAATGCGTTGAGCAAAACCGGGCCGCTCCCCTTCTCCACGCGCCCACGCATCCCTATACGCAGAAATTGCTCAACAGCGAGCCGACAGGCGACCCCGTACCGCTACCAGCCGGACATTCACCTCTGCTAAAGGTCGAGGATTTGCGCGTCGCCTTCCCCATTCGCAAAGGGATTCTCAAGCGCGTGGTGGCAAACAATGAGGTGGTGAAAGGCATCAGTTTCAGTCTGCAACCGGGTGAAACGCTGGGGCTGGTTGGTGAGTCAGGGTCAGGGAAAAGTACCACCGGGCTGGCGCTCCTGCGGCTTATCACCTCTCAGGGCAGCATAGAATTTGACGGCCAACAGTTACAACATCTTAACCGCCGACAGTTGTTGCCCGTACGTCATCGTATTCAGGTGGTCTTCCAGGATCCCAACTCCTCGCTGAATCCGCGTCTGAGCGTGTTACAAATCATTGAAGAGGGACTGCGCGTTCATCAACCATCGCTCTCAGCCGAACAGCGCGAGCAGCAGGTCATGGCGGTGATGGCGGAAGTGGGACTGGATGCCGACACGCGTCACCGCTATCCCGCGGAGTTTTCCGGCGGTCAGCGCCAGCGGATTGCGATAGCCAGAGCGCTGATCCTGAAGCCGTCATTGATTGTTCTTGATGAACCGACATCATCTCTCGACCGGACCGTGCAGGCGCAAATTCTCGCGCTGTTGAAATCGCTACAGCAAAAGCATCGCCTGGCCTATATCTTCATAAGTCACGATCTGCACGTGGTACGTGCGCTATGCCATCAGGTGATTGTGCTGAGACAGGGAGAGGTTATTGAGCAGGGGCAATGCGAGCGCGTCTTTAGCGCACCGCAACAGGCGTATACGCGTCAACTTCTCACGCTAAGCTGACGCTCAAAATGGATTGTTGTTAGAAAACGGTTCGGCAATGGCCACGCCAAAGTTTTTCAGACGACAGGTCGCGGCAAATTCGTCCTGGCGATTCACAAACAGACACGGTTCGCCTTCACATTCCAGTACGGAACATGGCACTTCGATATCGCTGAGCGCCTGACTGAGTTTATGCATCACCGGCCAGGCGCTATCGCCATCCGGACTCAGCAGTTTAAGCGCCACCAGACTGTTTTCGACGCTTTGGCCATTTTGCGGAATCGGTTCAACTTTCGAACCTGCGAAACCCGCTGACCAACGATAGTTCTGTGGTAAGCGATGAACGATTGAGAGCTGTAATGTTGTCACTTTCTTTCCCCG
The DNA here is from genome assembly GCF_016906145.1 of Citrobacter sp. MGH 55. Lineage (NCBI taxonomy): Bacteria > Pseudomonadati > Pseudomonadota > Gammaproteobacteria > Enterobacterales > Enterobacteriaceae > Citrobacter > Citrobacter sp. MGH 55. The sequence goes on along the minus strand of NZ_CP070239.1, from coordinate 3,030,455 downwards.
GAAGCACAATCACTTCACAATTTATTTACATCTATATTAACACATCATTGACAATCCGTCCTTAAACGGATGCATAACGTGGCAATCCTTCTCCCGCGTGGCCAGTATGTTGGGTATGGCCTTTATTAAAATAGAGATTTCCAGTCGGGACAGGAGCGCGGGCTATATGTACCCGTTTCTGCGATCTAACTCAACCTTTTTAACTACAATGATGTGACTTTTTACATAAATTGATTTTACATAAAATAAACATATATCGGGGGAATGATAGGATTGTCGTTGACATACATCAACAAAGGAAGCCGAACGGCTTCCATATTGTGTATTTGATCACCGTTTTTTCGGGCGGCTCGCATAGAGATAGAACAAAATTGAACAGCTTGCACAGAAAGCAATAGACCAAATCATCGGCCAGGCTGAGTTAAACGTTGCCAGAGAAAGTAATGCGCCAACAAGCGCGCCAATGCCAAAGCGGAAAGTGCCCGCCAGCGATGAGGCCGTTCCCGCCATGTGTGGGAACTCATCGAGGATCACCGCCATCGCATTGGAAGAAATCATCGACACGCAACCGACAAAGACTGCCACCCCCAGCACCAGCGCCCAGAAACCGATGCCAAACAGCGCACTCAGCACCATCCACACCGCCATCGCCAGTTGGATCCACAATCCGGTACGGAACATGTTCAGCGCACCGATCCGGCGTACAAAGCGACTGTTAAAAATCGTCATAATGAATAAAAAGACGATGTTTAGCGCGAAGTAGTAGCCAAAATCCTGCGGCGATACGTGGTTGATTTCGATATACACGAACGGCCCGGCGCTGAGAAAAGAGAACATCCCGGCAAAGCTAAAGCCGCTTGCCAGCATATAGCTCAGCACCCGCTTATGGCGAAACAGCGAGGCAAAGTTACCTATTGTCGTGCGGATATGGAACGGCTGGCGCTTTTCAACCGGTAACGTCTCTTTAATGAGCGTTGCGATCATGACAGAGGCCAGAACCGCGGCGATCGCCAGGATCCAGAAGATAGAGTGCCAGCTCAACCACACCAGCACCCAGCCGCCGATGATTGGTGCCATCAGCGGTGCAATCGTGGTCACCAGCATGACGAACGACATCATGCGGGAGAACTCTTCTTTAGGATACATATCGCGCATCAGCGCATTGATCACCACGCTGGCAGCGGCTGCCGCCAGACCGTGAAAGAATCGCATCACAATCAGCTGATCGATGGTCTGCGCCAGCGCACAGGCCACAGCCGCAGCGGCGAACATCAACGTGCCGCCGAGGATCACCGGTTTTCGCCCGAGGCTGTCCGCCATCGGTCCATACAACAACTGCCCAACGGCGAAGCCCAGAATATAGGTACTGAGCGTCATCTGCGCGTTGCCTGCCGGCACGCCAAACTGATCGGCGATCACCGGCAGCGCCGGAAGATACATATCGATCGACAATGGCATTAGCATCGCCAGCAGACCGAGAATAAAAACAATGGCAAAAGACGAGTGCTGCCGGGTGGTCACAAAAAACTCCTGAATTTAGCTGGACGTCATGCCAACGCTGGCAATTTCTGCTTCGGTCAGAGGACGATACTCACCGGGTTCAAGGTCAGCATCGAGAGTTATCGCGCCGATCCGCTCGCGGTGCAGTTCGACCACGTGGTTGCCCACAGCGGCAAACATCCGTTTCACCTGATGATAGCGCCCTTCGCTGATGGTCAGTCGCACCTGCGTCGGGGTGATGACCTCAAGCACAGCGGGCTTCGTGAGATCTTTCTCATTATGTAACTGCACGCCTTTCGCAAACTGTGCGGCGGTATCTTCGGCGACGGGCGACTCCAGCGTGACCAGATAGGTTTTCTCGCAGTGGTGACGCGGAGAGGTGATGCGGTGCGACCACTGCCCGTCGTCGGTCATCAGCACCAGACCGGTGGTGTCGATATCCAGGCGACCCGCAGCGTGTAATTTATGCGCGACCGGCTCATCCAGGAAATACAGGATTGTCGGGTGATCCGGGTCATCCGTCGAACACACATAGCCCTGGGGTTTATTAAGCATAAAGTAACGTGGGCCGTTTTGCTGAACCAGCGTGTTGCCGTCATATGCTACGTCGTGTTCTGGCAGCAGTTTGAACGCAGTATTCCGGATGATTTCACCATCCACGGTAACACGGCTACCGCGGATTTCACGCCCGGCAATAGCACGGCTGACGCCGAGTTGCTGAGCGATAAATTTATCAAGTCGCATGAGTGTGATTTTGCCTGTAAAAATACGGGAGTCGGGCGCGTCGCCCGAAAAGGGGAGCCGTTATCTGCCCAGTATAGCGGGCTAACAACATCCCTCAAGGGAAAACGATTCGTGGCATACTATACCCGAGTTCGTTACGTATTGTGAGACCATGATTTTTACACTTCGCCCCTACCAGCAAGAAGCCGTGGATGCCACGCTCAACCATTTCCGTCGCCATCGCACGCCTGCGGTGATTGTTCTGCCCACTGGCGCCGGTAAAAGCCTGGTGATTGCTGAACTGGCGCGCGTCGCCAGAGGGCGAGTGCTGGTGCTGGCGCACGTGAAAGAACTAGTTGCGCAAAACCATGCCAAATACTGCGCGCTGGGGCTGGAGGCGGATATTTTTGCCGCCGGACTTAAACGTAAAGAGAGCCACGGCAAAGTGGTGTTCGGCAGCGTTCAGTCCGTGGCTCGCAATCTGGACGCCTTCCAGAGCGAGTTTTCGCTGCTGATTGTCGATGAATGCCATCGTATCGGCGATGACGAAGAGAGCCAGTATCAGCAGATACTCACCCATCTGAGCAACGCCAATCCTCATATTCGTCTGTTAGGGCTAACCGCTACCCCGTTTCGCCTGGGCAAAGGCTGGATCTATCATTTCCACTACCACGGTATGGTTCGCGGTGATGACAAGGCGCTGTTTCGCGACTGCATTTACGAACTGCCGCTGCGCTATATGATTAAGCACGGCTATCTTACGCCGCCGGAACGCCTCGACATGCCGGTGGTGCAGTACGATTTCAGCCGCCTGCAGGCGCAAAGCAACGGTCTGTTTAGCGAAGCCGACCTGAACCGTGAGCTGAAAAAGCAGCAGCGTATCACACCGCATATCATCAGCCAGATTATTGAATTCGCCCAGACCCGCAAAGGGGTGATGATTTTTGCCGCCACCGTCGAGCATGCCAAAGAGATTGCCGGACTGCTGCCGAAAGCGGATTCCGCGCTGATTACCGGCGACACGCCGGGTCCTGAACGTGATGAGCTGATAGACGCGTTTAAGGCTCAGCGTTTTCGTTATCTGGTCAACGTCTCCGTCTTAACCACGGGCTTCGATGCCCCGCACGTCGATCTCATTGCCATTCTGCGCCCCACCGAGTCAGTCAGTCTGTACCAACAAATTGTGGGTCGCGGCCTGCGTCTCGCACCGGGAAAAACGGACTGTTTGATTCTGGATTACGCCGGTAATCCGCACGATCTCTATTCTCCGGAGGTGGGGAGTCCGAAAGGCAAAAGTGATAACGTGCCGGTCCAGGTCTTCTGCCCGGCCTGCGGTTTTGCAAATACCTTCTGGGGCAAAACCACTGCTGACGGTACGCTGATCGAACATTTTGGCCGCCGCTGTCAGGGTTGGTTTGAAGATAATGAAGGGCATCGCGAGCAGTGCGATTTTCGCTTCCGCTTTAAAAATTGCCCGCAGTGCAACGCCGAAAACGACATTGCCGCTCGCCGCTGTCGGGAATGCGATACGATCCTTGTCGATCCCGACGACATGCTGAAAGCAGCGCTGAAACTGAAAGACGCGCTGGTGCTCCGCTGTAGCGGCATGACGTTGCAACACGGCCATGACGAGAAAGGCGAATGGCTGAAAATCACCTACTATGACGAAGATGGCGCGGACGTTAGCGAGCGCTTTCGCCTGCAAACCCCGGCCCAACGTACGGCATTTGAACAACTGTTTATCCGCCCGCATACCCGCACGCCAGGTGTGCCGCTACGCTGGATCACCGCGGCGGATATCCTCGCGCAACAACCCTTGTTACGCCATCCCGACTTTGTGGTGGCGCGGATGAAAGGCCAGTACTGGCAGGTACGGGAAAAGGTGTTCGATTACGAGGGGCGTTTCCGTCGGGCACATGAATTACGCGGTTAATCGTACTTTTGATTGATGTAACGGGCGTTTGAGGATAGAATCTCGCCCGCTTTTGCATACGCAAAGCAGATCACTTACCTGTTGCTGGGTCGCCTGTAGCAGGAATTATTAAAGAGAGATTTAAATGTTTACTATCAACGCTGAAGTACGTAAAGAGCAGGGTAAGGGTGCGAGCCGCCGCCTGCGTGCCGCTAACAAGTTCCCGGCAATCATCTACGGTGGCAAAGAAGCCCCGATTGCTATCGAACTGGACCACGATTCCATCATGAACATGCAAGCTAAAGAAGGTTTCTATAGCGACGTTCTGACCATCGTTGTTGACGGTAAAGAAGTAAAAGTTAAAGCTCAGGCTGTACAGCGTCACGCGTTCAAGCCGAAGCTGACTCACATCGACTTCGTTCGCGCGTAATCGCCAACAAGTTGAAGAAAACCCCGCTCCGGCGGGGTTTTTTTATGGCTTTTAATTACCGCCAGACGTACGGCGCTGAAGCTGATCGCGCAGGTTCGGCGGCGTGCCTTTAATGGTCAACGTATCCGTTGCCGGATCCCAGAAAATACGCTCGCCCAGCAGCATCGCGTCAAAGTTAATGGTTAACCCACCGCCGCTGCCGGCATATTTGGTCAGTTGGCGCAGCGTGCTGCGATCGGCCGGGAAGCTCTCTTCCAGCTCATAGCCCTTCTCTGCCGTAAACTCGCTAAAACTCACTTCACTGACGCCAGAAAGTTCTTTTGACAGCGACTCCAGCTCAATTTCTTCACCGGCCTGAAGCTGCTCGTTGCAGTAGCTGTACACCTGCTGGCGCACGTTCTGGCGCTCAGCTTTATCCAGTTGCGCTTCAGCGGTGAAGTCATCGACCGCCTGCAGCAGTCCACGGTTTTGCGCCTTGGCGTTGAGACCTTCGCTGGCTCCGAGGAAATCCATAAAGAAGTCAGCCACTTTTCGCCCTACCCGCCCCTTCAGGAAGGTCAGATAGCGGGTGGATTCCGGATTGGTTTCCCACTCGGTCAGATCGATACGCGCGACGATATCCGCATGGTTGATATCCAGATAGTGCGTCGGGTTGATATCCAGATTCTCATTGACGCGCATGCTGCTTAAGTTGTTCAGCACCGCCACCAGTAAATACTCTACCGCCAGATAGCGATAATGACAGAACAGCACAATGCCGCCGTCAGCAAACGGGTATTTGGCGAGCTCGTCACGTAAACGTCCGGTCGCCGCACGGCTAAAGGCGAGAAAATCTTCCTCACCCTGGCGCTGTAAGCGCAGCGCTTGCGCCAGTTCGCTCTCTTCGCTGAACAGACCATACGCTTTGTTTTTCGCGCTATAGACCCGATGCAGTTCAGCCATCATATCGACAACGGTGTTTGTCGGTTCCAGTAATGAATCGCGCAGGACCAGCTCAAGGTTTTGCTCATCACGCTTGATAAGCTGGTGCAGGGCAATCTGGTTGATATCCAGACTCATGATAAACTCTCCTTAAAGACCGGGCGGTATTCAACCACCACCGGCGAGGCGACGCAACAGAAGATGCAGCGCCGTTTTGCCTGTCGCACGGTAACGCGAATTATTGAGGATAAAAAAGCGGAAAAAAAACTGTTGCTACGGTAATATGTTGCCCTTTCATGAATAAACTGATGTCGATTTATGCCACAAATCTCCCGCTATAGTGACGAACACGTTGAACAACTGCTCACCGAGATGCTCAACGTACTGGAAAAACATAAGGCACCGACTGATCTTTCCCTGATGGTGCTGGGAAACATGGTCACCAACCTTATTAATACCAGCATTGCCCCGGCTCAGCGCCAGGCGATTGCGAACTCTTTTGCCCGCGCATTGCAGTCCTCGGTTAACGACGACAAAGCGCACTAAAAGCCGATTTCGGGGAAACGAACGACACGTTATGGTAACTCATCGTCAGCGCTACCGTGAAAAAGTCTCCCAGATGGTTAGTTGGGGGCACTGGTTTGCACTGTTCAACATTCTGCTGGCTATCGTGCTCGGCAGCCGTTACCTGTTTGTCGCCGACTGGCCGACAACGCTGGCCGGTCGCGTTTACTCTTATCTGAGTATCGTCGGCCATTTCAGCTTTTTGGTATTTGCCACCTATCTGCTGATTCTGTTCCCGCTGACGTTCATTGTGATGTCCCAGAGGCTGATGCGTTTCCTGTCAGCCATTCTGGCGACGGCCGGAATGACGCTTCTGCTGATCGACAGCGAAGTGTTTACCCGTTTCCACCTGCATCTTAATCCCATCGTCTGGGAACTGGTGATTAACCCCGACCAAAATGAAATGGCGCGCGACTGGCAGCTGATGTTTATCAGTGTGCCGGTTATCTTATTGATTGAAATGCTGTTTGCGACCTGGAGCTGGCAAAAACTGCGCAGCCTGACGCGTCGTCGTCACTTCGCCAAGCCGCTGGCCGCCTTCTTCTTTGTGTCATTTATTGCTTCACATGTGGTCTATATCTGGGCGGATGCCAATTTCTATCGTCCGATCACCATGCAGCGCGCCAATCTGCCGCTCTCCTATCCGATGACCGCGCGCCGGTTTCTGGAAAAACATGGCCTGCTGGATGCGCAGGAGTATCAGCGCCGTCTGGTCGAACAGGGGAATCCGGAAGCGGTGTCCGTGCAGTATCCACTGAGCGAATTACGCTATCGCGATATGGGAACCGGGCAAAACGTCCTGCTGATCACGGTCGATGGCCTGAACTATTCGCGCTATGAAAAGCAGATGCCTGCCCTTGCCGAATTTGCCGGGCAAAACATTGCCTTCACGCGCCACATGAGTTCCGGCAACACCACCGATAATGGTATTTTTGGCCTGTTTTACGGCGTGTCGCCGAGCTATATGGACGGTATTCTGTCCACCCGAACGCCGGCTGCGCTGATTTCGGCTCTGAATCAGCAAGGCTATCAGTTGGGACTGTTCTCTTCCGACGGCTTTACCAGCCCGCTCTACCGCCAGGCGTTACTGTCTGATTTCTCAATGCCAAGCGTACAGACGCAGTCTGACGAACAGACCGCCAGCCAGTGGATCAACTGGCTGGGGCGTTACGCGCAGGAAGACAACCGCTGGTTCTCGTGGGTTTCGTTTAACGGCACCAACATTGACGACAGCAACCAGTCTAACTTCGTTCGCCGCTACGCTCGCGCGGCGGGAGATGTTGATAAGCAGATCAACCGTGTGCTCGGCGCGCTGCGTGAGTCCGGTAAACTGGATAACACGGTGGTGATAATCACCGCCGGGCGCGGCGTCGCGTTGAGCGATGAAGAGAAAAACTTCGCCTGGTCGCGCGGTCACCTGCAGGTTCCGCTCATTATTCATTGGCCGGGAACTCCCGCGCAGCGGATCAACAGCCTGACCGATCACACAGACGTCATGACCACGTTGATGCAGCGTCTGCTTCACGTCAGCACGCCGGCTAATGAATATTCGCAGGGGCAGGATCTGTTCAATGCCAATCGTCGTCACTACTGGGTAACGGCGGCCGATCTCAGTACGCTGGCAATCACCACGCCGGAAATGACGCTGGTGCTGAACAACAACGGCAAGTACCAGACATACGATTTACGCGGCGAGAAGATTAAAGATCAGAAGCCACAGTTGAGTCTGTTATTACAGGTGCTGACAGACGAGAAGCGTTTTATCGCTAACTGATTTATTATTAATCAGTTAGCTGGATGTCCCCTTGCATTCGGTACGGAAAGCGGTAGTATTAGCTCCCACGAGTCGGCACGTAGCGCAGCCTGGTAGCGCACCGTCATGGGGTGTCGGGGGTCGGAGGTTCAAATCCTCTCGTGCCGACCAAAATAC
>NZ_CP070239.1:2997728-3022415 GCF_016906145.1 Citrobacter sp. MGH 55 | reverse complement strand
TCAGGTTTTACTTCTTACCCATACGTAATCTGGGGTAATATTTCTCCCTCTTATCGATGCGGTGAATCTGGACGATTCGCGATCGAATAACAATAATGATTCTAATAAAATCTCGGGAGATAACTATGCCTGAAGCAACGCCTTTTCAGGTGCTGGTGGTAGATGACCACCCTCTTATGCGTCGTGGTATCCGTCAATTACTGGAACTGGATCCGACATTTGAGGTGGTTGCCGAAGCGGGCGATGGTGCAACGGCGATTGATCTGGCAAACCGTCTCGATCTGGATTTAATCCTGCTTGATCTGAATATGAAAGGACTGAGCGGTCTGGATACGTTGAACGCCCTGCGCCGCGATGGGATCACGGCGCAGATCATCATTCTTACCGTTTCGGATTCGGCCAACGACATCTACGCCCTGATTGACGCCGGCGCAGATGGCTACCTGCTGAAAGACAGCGATCCGGAAGTTCTGCTGGATGCCATTCGCACAGGTGCTAATGGCGGCAAAGTTTTCAGTGAACGCGTCAGTGATTATCTGCGCGAACGCGAAATGTTTGGTGAAGAGGACGATCCGTTCAGCATGCTGACCGAGCGAGAGCTGGATGTGTTGCACGAGCTGGCACAGGGGCTGTCTAACAAGCAGATTGCCTCGGTCCTCAATATTTCCGAACAAACTGTAAAAGTGCATATTCGCAACCTGTTGCGCAAGCTCAACGTACGCTCACGCGTTGCCGCGACCATCTTGTTTTTACAAACCCGCGGTATGCAATAGCCCAGCAAATGCCCGATGGCGCTACGCTTATCGGGCCTGTGCCTCGCCATCTGGCCGGGTGGTTACTCGCTCTTTGGCGATAAGTGCTGCATCGCCTGCGCGATACTGCGCTCAATCACCGCACGACGCGTATCGTTCGCCGGCAGCATCTTCAACATCATCTCCCAAGCGGCAACCGCCTCGCCAAAACGCTCCTGCTCAAAGGCGTTGAAGGCATACATGCTCAGAACCCGCACATTGGCGTGATCGCTACGAACCAGTTCTCGCAGCAGCTCCCCTCCACGACGGTTATCATCAGGATCGGAAGAACGGGTCAGCGCCTCGGCATAGCCCAGCGCAGCATCGCTGTTCTTCGGATCGAGTCGATAGGCGTTGGCATACGCTTCGGTAGCGGTACTGGCATTGCCAAGCACCATTCCGATCCGCCCCAGCATGATCCAGCCTTCTACGTTTGTCGCATCACTTTGCAGACGAGTACGTAGCCCCAGCGCCAGACGCGTCATTTCTTCCTCATCCAGCGGCTGCGCTTTTGGATCCAGCGCACGTTCCAGCAGTGCCGGGCTTTGTGCCGTCGCCAGTTGCCAGATTTCCACCTGCTTATAGCTCCCGGTCTGGTAATAACTGACGGCACCTACGATGACGGCAATCACTATCCCCGGCAGATAAACCGCCAGCCCGGCTCGTTTACCCTCCTGTAACGATATCTCATCCGGGAACACCTCCTGTTTCAGGCGTACCCGCCGACGCGAACGGGCAACGATAATCCAGCCACCTGCGCCAATTGCCGCCACGGGAAGCACCCACAGCAGGACAGTCAGTGGTGTCAGCGGCGGATCATAGGTGACGAAGTTACCGTAGCGCGCCACCATATAGTCGACGATCTCTTTCTGACTTTTCCCTTCCTGCATCAGCTCATAGACTTTCTGCCGCAGGTCGGTCGCAATCATCGAATTGGAATCCGCGATGCTGTTGTTCTGGCATTTTGGACAGCGCAGCTGTTCAGTCAACTGGCGGAATTGTTGCTCCTGGGTCTCATCCTTAAACTGCATCACATCAATGGTGGCCAGCGCGTTAGCAGAAAACAGCAGCATCAGCACACTCAGCAAAAGTCTCATTGCCCGGCCTCCTTACTGTATTTCTCCCACAGCGGCTTGATTTCACTCTCCCAGACGCGGGCGTTCAAATCCCCGGCATGGCGATAGCGAATAATGCCTTTACCGTCGATCAGGAAGGTTTCCGGCGCGCCATAGACTCCAAGATCCAGGCCCAGCATACCGTCGCCGTCAAACAGGCTCAGCGCGTAAGGATTACCCAACTCTTTCAGCCAGACGATGGCCTTCTGGCGATCGTCTTTATAATTCAGCCCCACTACGCGAATCCCCTGTGCCGACAGCTGGTTCAGGTACTGATGCTCAGCGCGGCAGGTCGGACACCACGTTGCCCAGACGTTGAGTAAGACCGGTTTACCCTGAGTCAGCACGTCTGCCTCATAATGCTTACCGGGGTTCTCCAGCGACTCAAGCCGGAAAGTCGGTACCGGTTTACCAATCAGCGCCGACTCCAGATTAGTCGGCGTATCGCCTTCTGCGTTACGCGCCAGTTGCCACAGCAGCGCTGCGGCAATCACGAGAAAAATCACAAAGGGAATCAAAAGTACGTTGCGCTTCATACCGCCTCCGACGCCGATTTCTGCGGTTGTACGCGTTTGCGATAACGTGGGTCAAACAGGCATAACAGCCCCCCCAGCGCCATCAATATCCCACCCGCCCAGATCCAGCGAATAAACGGTTTGTAGTACAGACGAACAGCCCACGCGCCGTTATCCAGCTCTTCACCGAGCGCGGCGTACAGATCGCGGGTGATGCCACCATCAATCGCCGCTTCCGTCATCATCGAACTGGTGCTGTTGTAGAACCGTTTTTCAGCGTGCAACGTTGCTTCTGCCTTGCCATCACGGGTCACGCTGATAATCGCCACACCACCGCGATAGTTTGGTCCGGTGATATCATTCACTTCACGGAAGGTGAAGCGATATTCATGAATATCGACGCTGTCACCGGCTTTCATGCGAACATCGCGCTCGACGCTGTAGTTCTGGCTGAAGGCGATGCCGACAATTGTCACCGCCAGGCCGACGTGCCCGGCCACCATTCCCCAGTAGCTCAGCGTCATTTTCGCGCCACGTGAAATTCGCAGCGCAAGCTCCGCCATCGCCAGCACAAACACCCAGCAGGCCATTGCCAGCCCGACTACGGTCATGGCGACAATCTTGTTCTCAAACAGCCACGGCAGCAACAGAGAGAGTACCAGGGTACTGACCAGCGCAATAACCAGCAGTCGTTGCAGTTTACGCGGTCGATCGCGTCCCCAGCGGACCAGCGGGCCAATACCCAACAGCAGGGCAAACGGCGCCATCAGCCAGGTAAACATGGTATTAAAAAACGGTTCGCCAATAGAGATACTGCCCAGACCGAGTTGCTTATGCACCAGCGGCAGCAGCGTGCCGAGCAGCACGACCAGCATGGCGGCAATCAGCAGCACGTTGTTACCGAGCAGCAGCGATTCACGCGACCAGAGGGCGTTATTGACCCGGGAGCGAACCTTATGTCCTCGCGTGGCAAACAGCAGCAGCGAGCCGCCGATGACCAGCACCATGAAGGCCAGAATGAACATCCCGCGAGACGGGTCGGAAGCAAATGCATGCACCGACACCAGCACGCCCGAACGCACGAGGAACGTCCCCAACAGACAGAGCGAAAACGCGCAGATAGAGAGCAGCAGCGTCCACGCCTTGAAACTGCTGCGCTGTTCAGTGACCGCCAGCGAGTGCATCAGTGCGGTTCCCACCAGCCATGGCATAAACGAGGCGTTTTCCACCGGATCCCAGAACCACCAGCCGCCCCAGCCCAGTTCGTAATACGCCCATGCTGAACCCAGCACAATCCCCAGCGTCAGGAAAACCCACGCGGCCAGCGTCCATGGACGGGAAAAACGGGCGAAAGTGCTGTCCAGGCGACCGCTCATTAGCGCCGCGATAGCGAACGCGAAGGCGACCGAGAAACCGACGTAGCCCATATATAGCAGCGGCGGATGGAAGATAAGCCCAGGATCCTGCAACAACGGGTTGAGATCGCGCCCTTCTATCGGGAAATTCGGCAGCGTGCGGGTGAACGGGTTGGAGGTAAACAGGATGAACAACAGAAAACCGACGCTAACCATCCCCATCACCGCAAGTACGCGGGCGACGATATCCAGCGGCATCCGCTGGGAAAACAGCGCGACGGCAAAGGTCCAGCCGCTCATCAGCAACACCCACAGCAGCAGCGAGCCTTCATGCGCCCCCCAGGTGGCGGCGACGCGGTACCAGACCGGCAGCTGCGTGTTGGAGTTACTGGCGACGTAAACGACGGTGAAATCATTCACTACAAAGGCGTTGACCAGCACCAGAAAGGCGCCCATCACGAGGATAAACAACAGCCAGGAAAACGGTCTTGCCGACGCCATCATCCGCGCGTCGCCTCGCGCCACGCCCCACAGCGGATAGACTGAGAGTAACAACGCAACGCCCAGTGCCAGGCATAACAGCGCATTGCCAATTTCAGGCATCATGATGTTTTATCCTTATAGACGCTCTCCGGACGGCGGTGGTTATCCTGCATCGCTTTTTCAACTTCCGGCGGCGTGTAGTTTTCATCGTGCTTGGCGAGGACTTCTTTCGCCTGAATATGGTTTTTCTCGCCGAGTTCCCCCTGCACCACCACGCCTTGTCCTTCACGGAACAGGTCCGGCAGAATGCCTTCGTAGGTCACATCCACCACGCCTTCGGCATCATAGATGCTGAAATTCACCTTCAGCGAGTTGGGGTCGCGCTTGACGCTGCCGGGCATAACCATACCACCTACTCGCAGCCGCTGGCCCACTTCCGGCATTTGCTGCGTTTCGCGCTTGCCGTAGAGAATCTCGCCTGGCGTGTAGAACAGGTCGATGTTGGCGCGCAGCGCATACAGCACCAGCGTAATCGTCAGCGCTAACCCGACAAGCACGCCGCAGGCAATCCATAAACGGTTCTTACGTCGAATATTCACGCCGCCTCCCGTTGTGTCTGCGCTGCACGCAGGCGGGCTTCACGCGCCCGCTGACGGGAGACATCACGCAAAATTGCGCGATGCTGCGTCACGGTATGAATGACCAGCACTGCCAGCGGGATGACGCTCAGCGCCACAGCCAGCCAGACGTAAAAGGCGTAGCCGCCCATCGCAAAAAAATCACTCCAGGATGCAAATGCAGTGGTCATTGGCGGCCTCTTTTTAAGATCAGTTCACTCACCCACGGGCGACGTTTTTCCATTATCAGAATCAGGTTACGCATCCGCATCAACGACAGCGTGATAAACAGCAGCAGATAGCCGATAATCGCCAGCCGCAGCGGCGTGCGCATGGCCGGATCGATGCTTTGTTGCATACGGGTCGAGCCCTGATGCAGCGTGTTCCACCACTCCACCGAATAGTGAATGATCGGCAGGTTCACCACGCCAATCAGCACCAGGATCCCCGCCGCGCGCCCCGCCATCTTACGGTCATCAAAGGCGTGCCACAGAGCAATTGCGCCGACGTAGAGAAACAGCAGCACCAGTTCCGACGTCAGCCGCGCATCCCACACCCACCAGGTACCCCACATCGGTTTACCCCAGGCCGAGCCGGTGACCAGCGCAATAAACGTAAACACCGCGCCAATCGGCGCCATTGCAGCCAGCGCCAGGTTCGCCATCTTCATCTGCCAGACCAGACCGATAAACGCGGCTACCGCCATCGAGGCATAAATCCCCATTGACCAGATCGCCGCCGGAACGTGCAGATAAATAATGCGGTAGCTCTGCCCCTGCTGGTAATCCGCCGGCGCAAAACCGAATCCCCAGATCCAGCCCGTCGCCAGAACCAGGACGCAGGCGACGGCCAGCCACGGCACAAAATAGCCACAAAGCTGATACAGCCGTGGGGGCATAGCCAGTTGATGAAGTGTTTTCCACATAGTTCAGTCACCAGACTCAAACGAATAAAGTTACCGTCATGCCGGATAGCGGCTGATGCCTTATCCGACCTAAAAACCCGGCTCTTGTCGGCCTGAAAAGCGCAGCGCCATCAGGCAACTCATTACTGCAAACTAATGCGTAACGCCGCCGCCGTTGCAAAAGGACTTAACGTCGCGCTACCTGCCAGTAACGCGCCCAAAATCGCCATGTATCCATCCACTGGAAGATGCATGGATGCCGCATCCATCGCGGCAGTCGCAAAAATCAACAAGGGAATGGTCAACGGCAGTACCAGTACGCTCAGCAATACACCGCCGCGCTTTAACCCGACCGTTAACCCCACCCCCGGTGCGCCGAGAAAGCTCAGCGTCGGCGTCCCCAGCAGTAGAGTCAGCGCCATAATTTTCCAGCCGTAGAGGTCCATCCCCAGCAGCAATGCCACCAGCGGAGAGAGGATCAATAGCGGCAGACCGGTGACCATCCAGTGGGCCATCACTTTTGCCAGCACCACCATCGGTAATGGGATTGGCAGCAGCATCAGTTGCTCAAGGCTGCCGTCCTGCAGGTCATCGCGAAACAGTCGCTCCAGCGCCAGCAGCGAGGCCAGCAGCGCAGCAACCCAAATAATCCCCGGCGCAATGCGCGCCAGCAGCTGTGGTTCCGGCCCAATACTCAGCGGGAACAGCGTAATAACAATCAGGAAGAACCACAGCGGGTTGGCAATTTCCGCGCTATGGCGAAAGGCAACGCGCAGTTCGAGACGGAAGATACGCCACATCATTGCCCTGCCCTCTCGTGAGTCAGCGCAATCCGGCGAATGCGGTCTGTAGCAACGTTCATTGGCTGGTGGGTGGTGAGGATAACGATCCCACCTTCATCGGTATGCTGCGCCATCCGCTGCGTCAGGCGTTCAACGCCGTTCACATCAATGGCGGTAAAGGGTTCGTCGAGGATCCAGAGCGTGGCGCGGGTCAGCCAGAGACGCGCTAACGCCACCCGGCGCTGCTGTCCGGCAGAAAGCTGGTTAACAGGGATATCTTCGTAACCGGCAAGGCCGGCCTGCGCCAGCGCCGCGAGACATTTCGCGATATCGCCGTCCTGATGGAAAAAACGCAGGTTCTCCAACGCCGTCAGCCGGGTTTTGATCCCCGGCTGATGGCCAATCCACAACAAATTTTGATGGTAGCTGTCCCGCACACGATGTAGCGGTTGCTCCTGCCAGCACACCTCACCGGCATCAGGACGAGAAAGTCCTGTCAGCAACCGCAACAGGGTGGTTTTCCCTGCGCCGTTGCCGCCGGTGACCTGTATCCACTCCCCGGCGTTGACCTGGAACGACAAATCGCTAAACAGGACTCGTTCATCCCGCTCACAGAGGAGCTTTCTGGCTTCAAGCATACTACCCACTCATTACCATCCCGTCAGAAGCCCGGTTTGACGTCGCGCATATCGGGGAGCTTATGCGCAATCCCCTTATGGCAGTCAATACAGGTTTGCCCGTCTTTCACCGCCTGATCGTGCATTTTTGCGGCGACACTCTTCTGGGCCGTTAAGTCCATGAAGTCAAAGTTGTGACAGTTACGACACTCCTGAGAATTGTTATCTTTCATTCTTCGCCATTCATTCTGTGCCATCGTCAGACGATGCGCTTCGAACTTCTGCGGGGTATCAATCAGTCCCAACGCTTTTGCGTACAGTTCTTTACTGGCCTTGATCTTACGGATCATTTTCGGCACAAACTCGTGTGGTACGTGGCAGTCAGGACAGGTCGCACGCACACCGCTACGGTTGTTGTAGTGTACGGTTTCCATGTATTCCTGATACACGGTATTGCGCATTTCGTGGCAGCTAATGCAGAACTCTTCGGTGTTGGCCTTTTCCATCCCGGTGTTAAATCCACCCCAGAAAATAATCCCGCCGACGAACCCGATTAACAGCAGCGTACCCAGCGCCAGGCGACTGGGGCGACGCCACCACTGCCAGAGGCGCTTAATCCGGCCTGGTTTACGGTTAGCATTTTCCATAATGACCTCTTATTTCCCGTAACCTTTCGATGGGGTAAAGGTGTTACCCACAATCGGCGGGGCGTCAGTCTGCGGCACGTGACACTGCAGACAGAAGTAACGACGCGGCGCCACTTCGGCCAGCACTTTGCCGTCGCTGTCCATAAAGTGCGTCGGACTAATACGCGGCGCGCCGGTGGTACGATAGCTTTCAACGCCGTGGCATTGCAGGCAGCGGTTGGTGTTAGTGGTCACCTGGTAACCATCGACGCTATGGGGAATCATCGGCGGCTGATTCACGTAATTCAGCGGCATACGCTCTTGTTCTTTGTGCATGCGAATCGCCCCTTCCTGTGTCCCCGACACTTCCGGAGACTGGCTAAGGTCCACTCCGTTTGCCGCCCAAACCGCACCGCTCACCACCAGGGCCAGCAGGGCTGTCCATTGACACAGCGCTTTCTTCAGGTCATGGCTTTTCATGATTTCGCTCCCGAACTCCATCGTGTAGTTATTGTAAATACGTCCTCAGAACAGACATCCACGCAGCGACCGCAGGCCATGCAATCGCGGCTGGTGACCTGCACCGGGCTTTGCTCATCCAGCACCGGGGCACGTAATACATGCGGTTCCGGGCAAACATGAAAACAGTCCATACAGCGGTTACATTTCTGTCGGTCTTTCGCCGCAACGGTTAATACGCCCTGGCTACCCAGTACGCCATACAGTGCGCCTAAAGGACAAAGATGCCCGCACCAGCCGTGTTCAACGACCAGCAAATCAAATAAAAACAGAGCGATAATCAGCAGTGCGCCGCTACCGAATCCCATCACCAGGCTACGCCCCAGCAGTGAAACAGGGTTAATCCATTCCCACAGTAGCGTCCCGGTCAGTGCTGAACCCACCAGCACGACAACCAAAAGTACGTACCGTATATGACGTGGAATGGTTGCGGACTGATTCAGGTCAAACCTTCTGCGTAGCCAGGCCGCAAAATCGGTAATCGGGTTCAGCGGGCAAACCCAACCGCAAAACAATCGCTTTCCTGCCAGGGCGTAAAGCACGGTAATAATCGCCGCGCCTGTTAGCGCCACCGCCACAGGCAGATGACCGCTCGCCAGGCTTTGCAGGGTGATGAGCGGATCGGTCAACGGGATCGACTCCAACAGCAGGCTGCTGGAGTAATTCCCATGCAGGATCCACACGCCAAACCACGGGCCGCTCAGAAACATCCCCAGCACCATAAACTGACAGAGCCGGCGGAAAATCAGCCAGCGATGACTCCGCCAGACGCCTTTTTTCGCCTGCGCTTCACGCCCGGCATCACGTTTACGATTTGCCATCGTTCCCCTCCAGCCAGCCGAAGCGGTAATGGTGACCTAACTCCCCTTTCGCCAGCGACAGCGGCAACACTTTTATCGCGGGTTGCTCCAGCACGCAGACTTTTTCACATTTCCCGCACCCCGTGCAGGCGTCGCTGTGAACGGTCGGGATAAATCGCGCATGTTTGCCGGTTCGCATGTTGCGATCCAGTTCCAGCGTGATAGCCTCATCGATTTTTGGGCATTCGCGATAACAGACGTCGCAGCGTAATCCCTGGAAGTTCAGGCAGTTTTCCTGATCCAGCAGCACCGCCAGCCCCATCCGCGAATCGTCAATGGAGGCAATCTCCCGGTCCAGCGCCCCGCTGGGGCAGACTTTGGCACACGGAATGTCTTCACACATCTCGCACGGGATCTCACGGGCAACAAAATACGGCGTCCCCGCCGACAACCCTGATGCGAGCGTCGCCAGTTTTAAGGTGTCATACGGGCATGCCTGAACGCACTGCCCGCAGCGCACGCAGGCGCTGGCAAAGGCATTCTCGTTCACGGCCCCAGGCGGGCGCAACCGCACGCCTGTAGCCCGTGCGGTTTGCTGCTGTAACCCCAGCGCCACGCCAACGGCAGCCAGTCCGCCCGCTGTGCGAACAACATCGCGCAGAAAGCGGCGGCGGCCATTTTGGGGTTTCGCTGACCTGGACATGGCGTGTTACACCTTCGCCAGTTTCACGGCGCACTTCTTGAAATCCGTCTCTTTAGAGAGCGGATCCGTCGCATCCAGCGTCAGGTTATTCACCAGCTGCGCGGCGTCGAAGAACGCCATGTAGACCAGCCCCTGCGGCGGACGGTTACGTCCACGGGTTTCAACAATGGAAATCACCTCGCCACGACGTGAGACCACTTTGACCTTGTCGCCACGGCGCATATCCCGTTTTTTCGCATCCAGCGGATGGATAAACAGCACCCCTTCCGGGAACGCACGGTGCAGTTCCGGCACGCGGCGCGTCATACTGCCGGTATGCCAGTGCTCCAGTACACGCCCCGTGGAAAGCCACAGGTCGTACTCGGCATCCGGCGCTTCTGCGGCCGGTTCAAACGGCAGCGCGAAGATCACCGCTTTACCGTCTGGCTTACCGTAGAACTTGTAGCCTTCACCTGCTTTGACGTATGGATCGTTGCCTTCGCTGTAGCGCCACTGCGTCTCTTTCCCGTCAACCACCGGCCAGCGAAGGCCGCGCGCCTTGTGATAGTCATCGAACGGGGCGAGATCGTGACCGTGTCCACGACCAAACCAGGCGTACTCTTCAAACAGCCCTTTTTGCAGATAGAAGCCCAGCTCACGTGATTCGTCGTTAAGCTGATCCTCTTTCAACTCCGTCAACGGGAACTTGCTCACCGCAGGGGTGGCAAACAGCACGTCGTACAGGGTTTTGCCGCGCAGTTCCGGTTTCTGTGCCAGCAGCTCTTCCGGCCAGACCTCTTCCGTTTTAAAACGACGCGAGAACTGAACCAGTTGCCACAGGTCGGATTTCGATTCGCCCGGCGCTTTAATCTGTTGACGCCAGAACTGGGTACGACGCTCGGCGTTACCGTAAGCCCCTTCTTTCTCCACCCACATTGCGGTTGGCAGGATCAGGTCCGCGGCCAGCGCGCTGACGGTCGGGTACGGATCGGAGACAATGATAAAGTTGCGTGGATCGCGCCAGCCCGGCAGACGATCTTCGTTGATGTTCGGACCGGCCTGCATATTGTTGGTACACATCGTCCAGTAGACGTTCAGCTTGCCGTCTTTCAATGCCCGGTCCTGGGCAACCGCGTGGAGACCGATTTTCGCCGGAATGGTTCCAGCCGGGATATTCCAGTGCTTTTCACAGATCTCACGGTGTTTTTCATTAGTGACCACCATATCCGCCGGCAGACGGTGGGCAAAGGTTCCCACTTCACGCGCGGTACCACAGGCAGAAGGTTGACCGGTCAGTGAGAACGGTCCACAGCCCGGCTGCGCGATTTTGCCAGTCAGCAGGTGAATGTTGTAGATCAGGTTGTTGGCCCACACGCCGCGCGTATGCTGGTTGAAGCCCATCGTCCAGTAAGAGATGACTTTCTTGTTCGGGTCGGCATACAGCTTCGCCAGTTGCTCCAGCTGATCTTTCGGCACGCCGGTCATTTCAGCGGTTTTATCCAGCGTGTATTCAGCCACAAACGCTTTGTAGTCTTCAAAGCTCATCGGCTCAGAAGCATCAGAGCCTGGGTTTTTCGCGGCTTTTTCCAGCGGATGCGTCGGACGCAGGCCGTAACCGATATCCGTTGCCCCTTTGCGGACGTTGACGTGTTTGCTGAAGAAGTCCTGATTAATCGCGTTGTTTTGAATGATGTAGTTAGCGATGTAGTTGAGGATCACCAGGTCAGACTGTGGCGTAAACACCATCCCGTTGTCCGCCAGCTCGAAGCTACGGTGCTGGAAGGTAGACAGCACGGAGACGTTAACATTCGGATCGGAGAGACGACGGTTGGTAATGCGCGACCAGAGGATCGGGTGCATTTCCGCCATGTTCGAGCCCCACAGGACAAACGCATCGGCATGCTCGATATCATCGTAGCAGCCCATCGGTTCGTCCATGCCAAAGGTACGCATAAAACCTACCACCGCTGAGGCCATGCAGTGACGCGCGTTGGGATCGAGGTTGTTCGAGCGCAAGCCCGCTTTAAACAGTTTGGAGGCGGCGTAACCTTCCCAGATGGTCCACTGGCCGGAACCAAACATGCCGACAGACTCCGGGCCTTTCTCTTTCAGCGCGGTTTTAAACTTCTCTTCCATCACATCGAAAGCCTGATCCCAGCTGATCGGCGTAAATTCACCGTCTTTGCTGTACTTACCGTCTTTCATACGCAGCAATGGCTGCGTTAAACGGTCCTCTCCGTACATAATTTTGGGCAGGAAATAGCCCTTTATGCAGTTCAGACCACGGTTAACCGGGGCTTCCGGATCACCCTGACAGGCGACAATACGCCCCTGCTGAGTGCCGACCAGCACGCCACAGCCTGTACCACAAAAACGGCACGGGGCTTTATCCCACTTAATGGCTTCCTGTTGACCGACAACTGCGCGGGCAACGCCCGGTACGCTTAGCCCGGCAGCCGCCGCAGCGGCCGCAACGGCGTTAGCTTTCATAAAGCTACGACGACTGAGTTTCATGGTGTTTCCTCACCTTGTTCTTCCTGCTGGTGATAAACCAGCGACACCGCCAGCACGCCCGCAACGTTGCGTACCGACTCAATTGTTTGCATCAGCGTTTCGCTGTGTTCTGCTTCAACCACCGCAATCATCTGGCCGCTTTGCTCGTCGCTTACGGCCACTTCGCAGCCCGGCAAAGCATTTAGCTGCGTGCTAATATCCTGTACCTGTTCGCCTTTGGCCTGAACAATCAGGCTGCAGACCTGCCAGTTAATGTGCATGGTTATACTCCGCGGTAATGGCTGACACCGGGCAACTGGCGACACACGCGCCGCATCCGTTACAGTTCTGGTTATCGAGTTGTGGCTGATAAATGCCGGACAACGTTGGGCGAAACAGGATCGCCTGCGGTTCACAGCTATCCTGACAGCGGCGGCACTCTACGGACTGATACGCCAGACACGCTTGCCCAATGGTGAAAATCAGATCCCATGCCCTGGTGTGGCGCGGAGAAAAAAGAGATTCAGGGCAAGCCTGCGCACAGGCGTAGCAGAAGGTGCATTCGTTTTGTTGGAAATTAACGCTCGGATAGCCACCCGGGCCACGCTGCAAAACATCGTGTTCACAAGCCTGAATACAGGCGTCGCAACGGGTGCACTGGGACAGAAACTGAGATGCTTCCATGATCCACGGCGGACGAATCCCACGATTGGCACTACGCCAACTGCCAGTCAGTATGCCTCGACGGGATAGATCAACCATGGCATCGCCCTTCCATAAACGACGCTCCCCCGGCTGGGTGAACGACAATAAAAACCGCGTTACTACTACGTCATTATTATGATCGGTAAGATAGTAAAGGATGTGTTCCAGGTGCATACCCCAATCGGGGTAAAACCAGTGGTTGGATCAAAAGAGTGTTAATGAAGCTTGTCAGAATGTGCTTCTCCGCACAGATCAAATGGTTATGTAATATTTTATATATCGCCATGATTGTCGGGATAATTAACCAAAACAAACAGCAAAAACAAGAATAAATAACCAAACAATTTACATAACTACAGTAAATAGACTTTAAAAATACGTAAAGACAGATCAATGATTCTGGTCTATATGTTAATCTGCCGTGAAATCGTTCATAAGATAAAAAAGGAAAACCTGTGAACTCAAAAATAAAGACAATGGTTCCTGCCGTTTTGTTCGCTGCTTTCGCCAGCACCTCTGTGTGGGCGGCCTCCACGGAAGCTAATCCGCAACCGCTGGAAAAAATCGCCCCCTGGCCGCAGGCGGAAAAAGGCATGAAGCGCCAGGTTATTCAGCTACCCCATCAGGAAGATGAATCTACTCTTAAAGTGGAACTGATGATCGGACAGACGCTGGAAGTCGACTGCAATCAGCATCGCCTGGGCGGCGAGCTGGAAAGCAAAACGCTGGAAGGTTGGGGTTATGACTACTACGTCTTTAATAAAGTCACCTCCCCGGTATCGACCATGATGGCCTGTCCGGATGGCAAAAAAGAGCAGAAATTTGTGACCGCCTATCTGGGTAATGACGGTATGCTGCGTTACAACAGCAAGTTGCCGATCGTGGTGTATACCCCGGCAAATGTTGATGTGAAATTCCGCATCTGGAAAGCGGAAGATAACGTGCAGAACGCGGTAACGCGTTAAGTCTCTGATGATGCCGGATGGCGGCGCAGCGCCATCCGGCAATGCCGTTACAGTGCGATATCTGCCACTTCTTTACGCGCAGGCTGAGCCTGTGGTTTGAGCTGCGCTTTTGGTGCCGCGTCCGTCGTCTGCGGCTGGACATATTGCAGCCCCAGCACTTCACTGGTGTATTGCAGTTCCTGCTGCGTCGCCTCAACGTTGCCGTTCAGTTTTGTACCGTAAGACGGAATAATCGTTTTCAGCTTCGCCTGCCATTGCGGCGTACTCACCTTCTCTTTAAAGACGGTTTCCATCAGATGGAGCATGATCGGTGCCGCAGTGGATGCGCCCGGTGACGCGCCCAGCAGTGCGGCAACGGTCCCCTCTTTGTCGCTCACCACTTCCGTCCCCAGACGCAGCACGCCCCCTTTGTCTTCATCACGTTTGATGATCTGGACACGCTGACCCGCCTGCCATAAACGCCAGTCCGCTTTCTTCGCCTGCGGATAGTACTCTTTCAGCGCGTCGAAGCGGTCATCATCGCTCAGCATCACCTGACTAATCAGGTATTTCACCAGATCGAAGTTATCCATCCCGACGTTGACCATCGGCATGAAGTTGGAAGGCGTGGTTGAACTCAGCAGATCCCACAACGAACCGTTTTTCAGGAATTTAGTGGAGAAGGTGGCGAACGGCCCGAACAGCACGACACGTTTACCATCCAGAATACGGGTATCGATATGCGGGACCGACATCGGCGGCGCGCCGACGGAAGCCTGACCGTACACTTTCGCCAGATGCCGGTTCACCACGTCCGGGTTTTCTGCGACCAGGAATTGCCCACCAACCGGGAAGCCTGCGTACTCTTTGGCTTCCGGAATACCGGTTTCCTGCAACAGTTTCAGCGCTGCGCCGCCCGCACCGATAAAGACGAATTTGGCTTTGATGTTATGTTCCGCTTCGCCGTTTTTCAGATCGGCGACGGTCACCGTCCAGGTATTATCGTCGTTACGTTTAAATCCACGGACTTCGGTGCTCAACTCCAGTGCAAAGTTAGGCTTTTTCTGCAACGAAGCAATCAATTGGCGCGTAATTTCGCCGTAGTTCACGTCCGTTCCCATTTCGGTACGCGTAGCGGCGACTTTCTGTTTCGGATCGCGCCCTTCCATCACCAGCGGTGCCCACTCTTTGATTTGCGCGTGGTCTTCGGAGTAGCGCATACCACGGAACAGCGTGCTTTGTTGCAGGGCCGCATAGCGGGCGCGCAGGAAGTTGACGTTCTCTTCACCCCAGACGAAGCTCATGTGCGGAACGGTGGTGATGAAGGTGCGCGGGTCGTGCATCACGCCACTCTTGACCTGATGCGCCCAGAACTGGCGGGAAATCTGGAAAGCTTCGTTAATTTCGACTGCCTTTTCGGTACTGATACTCCCGTCGGCTTTCTTTGGTGTGTAGTTCAACTCCATCAGCGCAGAGTGCCCGGTACCGGCATTGTTCCAGCCGTTTGAACTCTCTTGCGCGACACCGTCCAGGCGCTCCACCATGGTCATCGACCAGTCGGGTTCCAGTTCCTGTAGATAAGTTCCCAGTGTGGCGCTCATGATGCCGCCGCCGATCAACAGTACGTCCGTCTCCTGCTCTTCCGTCGCTTTCGCTTTTGCCGCCATCGAGACAGCATTCAGCCCTACGGCCATCGAGAAGAGCATGGCAGTCACTTTTTTCATATGGTTAATGCCTTACTTTTAGTATCGTTTTTTTGCTTTTTGCAGGTGAAAATCGAACGGCACCAACGTTAACACTTCAGTAATAATATTTAAATATTGTTTATAGATTATATTAAGATTTTAAAAACGTTAAAAATACGTTGAATCTTTATAGGGTTATTCACAATATTTTCTGGAAACAGACGCTCCAGAAAGGTACTATGCGGCGCGTTGTGATTCACCGCACGGACGCCTGTCGGTCTGCTGTTATCAGGCCCTTTCCGACCTGAGAGTAAATATGTCTGTAACCCCTTCGTCTCCTGCTCTGGCAGCGGAACACACGGTCAGTGGCGTTCTTCGCGCCCCACGTCTGCTGGTACGCGAAACGCTGGCTGGGGTGATCACCGCGCTGGCGCTGATCCCGGAAGTGATCTCCTTTTCGGTGATTGCCGGCGTTGACCCGAAAGTCAGCCTGATTGCCTCAGTGGTGCTTTGTCTGGCAATGTCTTTCATGGGCGGTCGCCCGGCGATGGTCACGGCAGCAGCCGGTTCCGTTGCGCTGGTGATAGGCCCGATGGTGCACCAGCATGGCGTACAGTACATTCTGCCAGCGGTCGTATTAGCCGGGTTTATCCAGATTCTGTTTGGCGTTACCGGGATGGCGCGCCTGATGCGTTTTATTCCCGCCGCCGTCATGACCGGGTTTGTGAACGCCCTCGGTATTCTGATTTTTTTCGCCCAGGTCCCCCATTTCTGGAGCAAAAGCCCACTCATCTGGGGGCTGTTTGCCTTAACGCTACTCATTGTGTTGTGGGTGCCGCGCGTTATTAAAAGCATTCCTGCGCCGCTGATTGCCATTGTTTTATTGACGCTGTTTACCTCAACCACCGGACAATTGCTGCCGACCGTTGGTGATGAAGGCGCAATGAGCGGCGGGCTACCGGGACTGACGCAGTTGTTAGTGCCGCTGAATCTGCAAACGCTGACAATTATCTGGCCCTGCGCGCTGAGTATCGCCTTTGTGGGCCTGATGGAGTCGCTGCTGACGGCGAAACTGGTTGATGACCTGACGGTCACGCCGTCGAACAAAAATCGTGAAAGCGCGGGTCTGGGGTTCGCCAACATTCTGGCGGGCTTTTACGGCGGCATTGCTGGCTGCGCGATGATCGGACAGACCATCGTGAATGTGGAGATGGGGAAAGGCCGTAGCCGCGTGTCGACGATCGCCGCCGGGTTGGTTTTACTGCTGCTGGTCACTGCGCTGAGCGACGTGATGGCGAAAATCCCGATGTCGGTTCTGGCCGGGATCATGGTGATTGTGGCGTTGAAAACGTTCAGTTGGCACAGTATCCAGCCCGCCACCCTGACGACACTGCCCGTGGTGGAAACGCTGGTAATGGTCATTACCGTTGGCGCAACGGTCTCCACCGGCAACCTGGCGATTGGCGTGGTTGCCGGGGTGGTGGCGATGGGATTACTGCCTCGCGTCGTGAAGCGTAAACGACGCACTACATCAGAAACAGCGTCGCCAGCCCAAGAAAAATAAAGAATCCGCCGGTATCGGTAATCGCGGTGATCATCACGCTCGAGCCGACCGCCGGGTCGCGCCCGAGCTTCACCATCGTCATCGGGATAATCACCCCCATCAGCGCCGCCATTAACAGGTTCAGCATCATTGCCAGGGTCATCACCCCGCCGAGCGCCATGTCGTCGTACAGCCACCAGGTGATCCCGCCCATAATCCCCCCCCAGACGAGGCCATTGACCAGTGCCACCCCCATCTCGCGCAGAATAAGAAACGTCAGGTTGCCAGGCTGGATGTTTTGTAACGCCAGCGCCCGAACAATCATGGTGATGGTCTGATTACCGGTATTCCCGCCGATCCCGGCGACAATGGGCATCAGCGACGCTAACGCCACCAGTTGTGAAATGGTGTGTTCAAAGCCATCAATCACGCGCGAGGCAATGAACGCAGTACACAGGTTGATAGCCAGCCACGCCCAGCGCGTTTTCACCGCTTTAGGAACGGGCGCAAAAACATCCTCTTCGGCGCTCAATCCGCCCATTCGACGCAGATCGGTGTCCGTCTCTTCGTAGACCACGTCGACGATCTCGTCGATCGTCAAGCGTCCCATCAGTTTACCAGCAGAATCGACTACCGCCGCACTGACCAGGTTGTCACGCTCGAAGGTACGCGCCGCATTTTCCGTTTTATCTTCCGGGGCGAAGGTCAGCGGATCGTCATCCATCACCTCGCTGACTTTGCACTGCACGTCATTGAGCAAAATACAGGTCAGGGTTAGCTCACCGACCAGCGTTTTGTCGCGACGGGTGACAAACAGTTTGTCAGTGTTTTCCGGCATCTTGCCCAGACGACGCAGATAACGCTGCACTACTTGCAGCGTCACATCCGGGCGCACGGTGATGACCTCGAATTCCATGATCGCGCCGACGCGATTCTTTTCGTAATGCATGACCTGGCGCACGCGGGCCCGCTCTTCGGGCGGCAGCGTCGCCAGCAACCGGCCTGTGAGGTTACGCGGCAGGTGCTGAACCAGGTAAATCTGTTCGTCGATGTCGAGATATTGCAGCGCCTCAAGCAGTTCCCGGTCGGTCATTTCATCGATCAGGTCATCCCAGACGTTTTCGGACGCCTCAAGCAGGACGTATCCACGCTTATCACTCTGAATCAGCCGCCAGAGGGCGTGACGTTCTTCCGACGGGAGCGCTTCAAGGGTATCCGCCAGGTCAGGTGGTGGAAGATGGTCGACCAGCGCGCCTACCTCAGCAATATCGTCGGCTAACGTTCCGACATCATATTGCTCAGCCAGGGTGAGCTTGCCTAACAGGGTGGAAACAATGGCTTTATCGGTGGTAAGCAGCCAGATCAGCCGCGCACGCTCTTCATCGCGCAGCCTTGCGCTGTTTTGGTGTTTTGCGAACATTAATCATAAATCCATGATACGAGATGCCATTAAGCATGGCGCGAGGTTATGTAAATAACAATAAACGGGGGCGTCAGATGAATAAAAAAACAACCGTTGTCCCGAAACGCCTTGCGCCATCGGGACCACGGTCAGATAAATCAGGCCGTGCGCGCGACGGCATCGCGTGACGCAGCATCACGCTCATCGCCCACCAGCTCAATCAGTTGTCCGTTACGCATTTCCAGCAAACGATCGGCGTGAATAAAATAGTGATCGTCGTGACTAATGGCGAAAATGGTTTTCCCCATCTCCTGCATCAGCGGCAACAACACCTGGTAAAACTCGCGGCGGAAGTGCGGATCCTGATCGGCCGCCCACTCATCGAGCAGGATAATGTCGCGATCTTCCGCCAGCGCCAGCAGCAGCGCCACGCGCTTTTTCTGCCCCTTCGACAGTTTCAGATTCAGTATCCGGCCATCGCTCAGTTCCAGTTTGTGCGCCATTTTCAGGTGCCCCAGCCACTTCTCAACCAGAGCAGGATCGGCCGGTTTGCCTTCTGGTCCCAGTAGCTGGTCAAACAGCCAGACGTCGGTAAACACCGCGGAAAAGAGCTTGCGATAATCTTCCGGCTTTTCGGCGCTGACAGGCTTACCGTCCAGCAGGATCTCCCCTGATTGCGGCTGGTACAGCCCCGTCAGCAGCATCGCCAGCGTCGATTTGCCGCTGCCGTTACCGCCGATTAAGAACAGCAACTCACCGCGATTGATCGTCAGATTCACCGGCCCCACGGAGAACGCATTGTCCTGATAGTGGAACATGACGTTACGCAGTTCGAGGGTTTTCCATCCCGGGAACGCCTGCGGGCGCGGAAATTCTGCTTTAAACGGTGCCAGCGCGAATGTGTTCAGCTTGTTGAAAGCAACCTGCGCCGTAAGCAGCGTAGGGAGTGCTCCCACCGCCGACAGCAGCGGCGTGCGCAGGAATAAAAGCGTTAATGAGTAGGTCGCCGCAACGTTGGTATCCGCCCAGCCGAGACTGTTTGCCATCCAGAACACCAGGCCAATCGCGCCGAGCATCATAATGTTCGACCAGTTCACGGCGCTGAGGTGGAAGGTATCGGCGCGAATAATGTGGTGGCGATACGCTTTGGCATCCGGAATATAGAGGTTGTTGAAGATATGTTCCGCCCGCTCGCGGTTGAGCGTCAGCTCTTTGCGTCCTTCCAGCACCGTTTGATAATCGTTATACAACTTATCTTCGGTTTCGCGCAGCGTCGCCATATGCCGGTAAACCCGCGATACCAGCATAAACCCGCCCCAGATGGTTATGACCATCCAGATAGCGGTCACCAACAGCATTTTGGTCGACAGCATCGCCAGATACGCCGCCGAACCGACGGTCAGAATAATCCCCTGCACCAGTTCAGGCAGACGAACAAAAGCGATGGTGATATTGCGCACGTCGCTGGTCAACCCGGCCAGCAGAGAGGCACTGCCCAGTTGTTCAATACGTTCCACGTGCGTATCGAGAATACGCTTGATGAATTCACTGCGCAGACGGAAGACAAAGTAGTGTCCCAGCGTGGTGAGCGCCAGTTGTGAACCCAGCGTCACCGCCATCAGCAGTAACAGTAGTCCGAGAAATTCCGGTAAAACCAGCAGAGAGGGATCCGCAGTCTCAATAAGACGCTGATTGATAAAAGCGATAAGGCCAATCCCCAGCGCCGCGCTGACGAGGCTGAGCGCCATCACGCAAATAAATGGCCAGCGATACTGCCGCCAGACAAGAAGAAGTAGTTCCATTCATACAACCCGGACAAGGAATAACAGCCCGCAGTTTAAACATCTCAACGCGTTCAGCAATAATAATTCTTATTTTTATTCTTTTTTACCCGCCTGGCGAAAAGTCAGATTGTAACGACAGTCGGCGGTCGCCGGATGGAACCCAGCCTTCAGCGGCTGAATTCCGTGGTAAAACAAGCGCGATTCGCCGCCCCAGACCACTACATCGCCATGTTCCAGTAGAACGCGCGTCAGCGGATCGCTACGTTTCAGGCCGCCAAACTGAAAGACAGCCGGTAATCCCAGCGAGACAGAAACAATGGGCGCCCGCAGATCCGGCTCGTCTTTATCCTGGTGCAGCGAAAGCTTTGCGCCAGGCGCATAGCGGTTGATCAGGCAGGCGTCCGGCTGATAATCCGTATAGCCTGCCGCCGTTGCCGCCTGCTGACACAACCGCAGGAAGGACGGCGGAAAATCCGGCCAGGCGTGCCCCGTCAGCGGATCGATTGGCGAATAGAGGTAGCCGTGACGGTCGGTCGTCCAGCCCAGCCGTCCACAGTTAGTCATCGCCACCGACATGGTGTAACCGCCGGGGGTGATCATCTGGCGAAACGGCGACCGACGGGCGACCGCCTCAATCTCCTGCACCAGTTGCAACGCTGTGTTGAAGGCAAAGCGGCGCAAAATGACGGCACCAGGCGCCAGCGGTTCCTGCCAGGGCTGCGAATCGGCAAACAAATCAAGCATTATGCCCCCTCATCAGGAGACTCACGTCGCAGGATTTGTGCCTTACGCGACACGCCCCAGCGATAACCGGAAAGCGAACCGTCGCCTCGCACAACGCGGTGACAGGGGATCACGATCGCCAGTTTATTCGCGCCACAGGCGCTGGCGACGGCACGAACCGCGTTCGGCTTACCGATGGCTTTTGCCAGTTGCTGGTAGCTGACGGTCTCACCGTAAGGGATCGCCCGCAGCGCCTGCCAGACCTGTTGTTGAAACGCGGTACCCTGAATATCCAGCGGCAACGACAGCGCGGCATCACGCCCGTCAATACTGGCGATAACGTGGCGAATACGCTGCAGGAAAGCGGGATCAGCGGGTTGAGCCTGAGCGGCCGGGAACAATGTCTGCAGTTCAGCCTTCAGCGCCGCATCGTCATCCCCTAACAAAATGGCGCAAATCCCCCGCTCGCTTTCCGCCACCAGACAGCGTCCGAGTGAGCAATCCGCCAGCGCATAGCGCACCGCCAGCTTGTCACCGCCGCGACGGAACTGCTTCGCCGTCATCCCAAGCGTTGCATCAGCATTACGATAGTAGCTGCTGCTGTCCGGGAATCCGGCATTCAGAATCGCCTGCGTCACGCTTTCGCCGTGGCTCAGGGCATCGCGCAGTCGGCGGGCGCGATACGCCTGCTGCCACGCTTTTGGCGTCATCCCGGTCGTGGCTTTGAACACGCGATGCAGATGGTACGGACTCATCGCCACCTGTTCAGCCAGCGCATCGAGCGTGATGGGGCTCTCCTGCTCCAGAAGCTGACAGGCAAGCGTAATTTTATCCAGTCGATGCTGCCGGGCGTTGGTTTTATCCGGCTGACAGCGTTTACACGGGCGAAACCCGGCCAGCAACGCGGCCTGCGCGTCGGGAAAGAAGCGGACATTTTTACGCAGCGCATGTTTTGCCGTGCAGGAAGGTCGGCAAAAGATGCCGGTCGTCTGCACCGCAAAGACAAACTGTCCGTCAGCCTCAGAATCACGTTCCAGCACCGATTGCCAGCGCTGGTCGTCATTTACGCGTAGAGAATTTTTCATACTGGACTCCTTCGTTAAGCATAGTGCCTGCTTAGCGGCAGTGTGTCCGAAACCCATCACACGAAAACCCGCAATCTTGCTTTTTAATTTTGTTCACGAATGAGAAAACTTTCAAACTGCGGAGACATCCAGGTTTTGAATCCCTCCCCCTCTTTGATAATCATGTACACCGCCAGCCCTTCCCGGCGTACGACCTCTTTGGCTTTCTCCGTGCCGAGCACCATCAGTCCGGTATCCCAGCCATCCGCTTCCAGCGCCGTTGGCGCTATCACCGTCACTGACACCAGATTATGCTCAATGGGGCGTCCCGTCTGCGGATCGATAACATGAGTGAGGCGTTTTCCGTTCAGCTCATAATAGTTGCGATAGCTGCCGGAGGTACTAATACCGTGCCCGTTAATATCCACCACCGCCTGAACCGCGTTTTCACGGTCGGTAGGCTTCTGGATCGCCACCCGCCACGGATGCCCTTCAGCGTTCATCCCGCGACTGTTCAGCGCCCCCCCGACAGAGACCAGATAGCGTGCGATACCTTCGCGCTCCATCAACTGTGCCAGGTGATCGGCGGCATAGCCTTCACCGACAGTGGAGAGATCGACAAACAAATCTGGCAGATCTTTTTGCAGGTACTGCTGTTTAGCCTGGTTGATCACCGACAGGTGCTGCAACCCGCTGTTGGCTTTTGCCGCATCAATTTGCGCCTGCGTCGGGATCTGGACCGGTTGCTTGTCGGGACCAAACCCCCATAAGTTCACCAACGGCCCAACGGTGATGTCCATCGCCCCCTGGGTTTTTTGCCCAATACGTAGCGCTGAGGTAACAATGTCCGCCATTGCCTCGTTGACGGGCCAGGGAGAAAGACTTTTCGACTGGTTGAAGCGCATCAGCGCCGAATCATTTTTATAAGTGGAGAGCAGTTGGTCGTCGGCATCCAGTTGCGTCTGAATTTTCGTTTGTAGCGCCGCTGCTGATTTGGCATCGACTCCGACCACGCTCACACGCCAGAAGGTGCCCATTGTTTTCCCTTCCAGCACGACCGGAGCCGCGGCAGGCGTTTGCGCCGCGTCCGGTGCGTTATCGCACCCGGTAAAAAAGAGAGTCACAGCCAGTAAGGCCGCACGAGCAACGTTCATTTCCATACGTGATTGTCCTCCTGCAAAAGAGGCGCAAGAGTACACCAAAAACCGGCGGTTGTACGCCGAAAAACCGCACAAAAAAAGGCCCCGCAGGGCCTTTTATCGACATTAAGCAAACTTAGAACTGGTAAACCAGGCCCAGTGCAACAACGTCGTCGGTGCTGATACCGGCATCACGAGTGAAGTTGTTGTCATCCAGCAGGTTGATTTTGTAATCAACGTAGGTGGACATGTTTTTGTTGAAGTAGTAGGTTGCGCCCACATCAACATATTTCAGCAGATCTTCATCGTCGTAGTTACGACCGTTGAGAGTCCCCAGGTTTTTACCTTTGGACTGCAGGTAAGCAACGGACGGACGCAGACCGAAGTCGAACTGGTACTGAGCAACCACTTCGAAGTTCTGCGCTTTGTTTGCCCAACCTTCGCCGCCTACACGCGTTGCGTTATAGGTCTGAGTGTACTGCGCCGCCAGGTACAGGTTGTTAGCGTCGTATTTCAGGCCACCGGTGTAGGTTTCAGCGCGATCGCCGTTACCCAGGTAGATCGCTCTGTTCTGCTCATCAGTACGTTTGGAGCTGCTCACTGCCGCACCCAGACCGAAGCCTTCGCCGATGTCATAGGTTACAGAACCGCCAACGCCGTCGCCGTTCTGACGCAGCGCTTCACGACCGTTGTTAGTCACGCCGGTGTAAGCGATGCCATCAGCACCTTCACCAGACGGGCTACCGTTTTTACCCTGATACTGCAGGGCAAAGTTCAGGCCATCAACCAGACCGAAGAAATCAGCGTTACGGTAAGTCGCGAAGCCGTTACCACGCTGCTGCATGAAGTTATCAGAACCGTAGGTATCCCCACCGAATTCTGGCAGGACGTCGGTCCAGGACGTGACGTCATACACAACGCCGTAGTTACGACCGTAGTCGAAAGAACCCGCATCGCCGAATTTCAGACCGGCGAAGGCAACACGAGTCCAGGAGTTGTTTTCGGATTCAGGCGCGTTACCCTGGATCTGATACTCCCACTGGCCGTAACCGGTGATCTGATCGTTAACCTGGGTTTCGCCTTTGAAGCCGATACGCATGTAGGTCTGATCGCCATCAGCGTTTTTATCATCGGAGAAATAATGCAGACCGTCGACTTTACCGAACAGGTCTAATTTGTTGCCGTCTTTGTTGTAAATTTCAGCCGCATTTGCTGCGCCTGCTACCAGCAGTGCTGGTACCAGGAGGGACAGTACTTTAACTTTCATGTTATTAACCCTCTGTTATATGCCTTTATTTGCTTTTTTATGCCACTGCATACTGATTAACCCTCATTAACCAGTCGGCAAGTTCATTCTCCTCAAAATTGCAGAATAATCCAACACGAATATGATACTAAG
>NZ_CP070239.1:2979490-2996534 GCF_016906145.1 Citrobacter sp. MGH 55 | reverse complement strand
CCTAAAACTTTTAAGATGTTTCATTTATCCACATAGATGTTTCAAAATGTAAATTCCAAGGAACTTTTTTTTTGCTTCAAAAAGACAAAAAATAAGCACGATCACTCAAGAAATATATAAAATACATATAAAACAATTAATTACATAAATAAATTTGATAGCACTGAATGACAAAACAAAATCGTCATGCATCTCTAAAATATCTCTCGCTATCATCATTAACTTTATTTATTACCGTCATTCATTTCTGAATGTCTGTTTACCCCTATTTCAACCGGATGCGATGCGTCCGGTTTTTTTTTACCCTTCTTTACACTTATTTTCTCTTTATGTGCTACCGCATAAAAATAATAACAACTATTAACTATTTACCTTCATTCAGTCACTGACTGATATCAGAAACCGATTTCTTGTTATTTCGTGCTATTTCTTCACACTTGACGGGGAATATGTGTACGCCTCTGGTGGGCCTGTACACTTTTACGCCATTTAACTGATGAATTCTTTTTGGCAAAAAATGCAGAACATCAATGAGTAGAGAGTGTGGAAATTCACACCGTACCCTTTATACTGCCCTTTCACCTTCTGCGTTGTTTTACAGGTCATAACCACGAATGAGTCAGTCTGATACAACGGCTACGTCCCGATTTTCCCTCCTGCCGGGAAGCATTACCCGTTTCTTTTTATTGCTGATCATTGTGTTGCTGGTGACGATGGGCGTGATGGTGCAAAGCGCGGTTAACGCCTGGTTGAAAGATAAAAGCTATCAAATCGTCGATATCACCCATGCAATTCATAAGCGTATCGATACCTGGCGTTACGCGACCTGGCAAATCTATGACAACATCGCCGCGACGACGAATCCGTCGAGCAGCGAAGGATTGCAGGAAACACGCCTGAAACAGGACGTTTACTATCTTGAAAAACCACGGCGAAAAACCGAAGCGCTGATCTTTGGCTCGCATGACAGCTCAACGCTGGAAATGACGCAGCGCATCTCGTCCTACCTCGACACGCTGTGGGGCGCTGAGACGGTGCCGTGGTCCATGTATTATCTCAACGGACAGGATAACAGCCTGACGCTCATCTCGACGCTACCGTTAAAAGATCTCTCTTCGGGATTTAAAGAGTCGACCATCGGCAGCATTGTCGATTCCCGTCGGGCAGAGATGCTCCAGCAGGCCAATGCGCTGGACGAACGGGAAAGTTTCTCATCGCTGCGTCGGCTGGCATGGCAAAACGGCCACTATTTTACGCTGCGAACCACGTTTAATCAGCCGGGACACCTGGCGACCGTTGTCGCGTTTGACCTGCCCATCAACGACTTAATTCCTCCCGGCATGCCACTGGACAGCTTCCGCCTTGAGCCTGACACGACTCCAGCCAGCGCACGCAATGCAGATAAAGAATCGCCCGACAGCGTAAGCATCAGCTTTAACAGTTCGAAAATTGAAATCTCGTCGGCGCTGAACTCGACGGGAATGCGCCTGGTCTGGCAGGTGCCGTTTGGCACCCTACTGCTCGATACGCTGCAAAACATCCTGTTACCGCTATTGCTGAATATCGGGCTGCTGGCGCTCGCCCTGTTCGGCTATACCACCTTCCGCAACCAGCCGGGACGCACAACGGAAGTCGCGCCCAATACCGCAGCTAATAATGAGCTACGGATTCTGCGCGCGATTAACGAAGAGATTGTCTCCCTACTGCCGCTGGGTCTGCTGGTGCATGATCAAGAAGCGAACCGCACGGTGATGAGTAACAAAATTGCCGACCATCTGTTGCCGCATCTGAATCTGCAAAACATCACCAGCATGGCGGAACAGCATCAGGGCGTGATCCAGGCGACCGTCAATAACGAGCTGTATGAGATACGCCTGTTCCGCAGCCAGGTCGCTCCACGCACCCAGATCTTTATTATCCGCGACCAGGATCGTGAAGTGCTGGTGAACAAAAAGCTCAAACAGGCTCAGCGGTTATATGAAAAAAATCAGCAGGGCCGCGTCGCCTTTATGCAAAACATCAGCGAGACGTTGAAAGAGCCGGTCAAAACGCTGGCAGCGGAAGTTGCTCAATTGCAAACGTCTGATGCACAGCAACTGGCGAATCATGCCGATGTACTGGTCCGCATGATCGATGAAATTCAACTGGCGAACATGCTGGAAAACGACGCCTGGAAGAGTGAGCCTACCCTCTTCTCGGTTCAGGCGTTAATTGACGAAGTCGTCCCGCAAGTGCTGCCCGCGATGAAGCGTAAAGGTCTGCAACTGCTCATCAACAACCATCTGAAGGCAAACGACGAACGACATGGCGATCGCGATGCACTGCGACGGATCTTACTGCTGTTGATGCAGTACGCGGTAACAACTACCCAGATTGGCAAAATCACGCTCGAGGTTGATCAGGACGAATCGGTGGCCGAGCGCCTGACGTTCCGCATTCTGGATACCGGCGAAGGCGTGACGTTAAGCGAAATTGACAACCTGCATTTCCCGTTCATCAGTGAGACGCAGAAAGACCGTTACGGTAAAGCCAATCCGCTGGCCTTTTGGTTATGCGATCAGCTGGCGCGTAAACTTGGCGGACATTTGAGCATAAAAGCGCGAGATGCGCTGGGTACACGCTATACAGTCCATGTTAAAATGACGCCGCTCGACCAGCATAAAGAAGACGAAGAGCGTCTGCTGGATGATGTCAGCGTGATGATCGACGTGACCTCTAACGAGGTGCGCAATATCGTGCTTCGCCAGTTGGAAAACTGGGGAGCGACCTGCATCACCCCGGATGAGAGACTCATAAGTCAAGAATATGATCTCTTTTTAACTGATAATCCGTCTAATCTTACTGCCTCCGGCTTGCTTTTAAGCGATGATGAGTCAGGCGTGCGGAAAATTGGCCCAGGCCAGCTTCGCGTCAACTTTAATATGAGCAACGCTATGCAGGAAGCTGTACTACAACTAATTGAAGAGCAACTGGCGCAAGAAGCGATCCCGGAATCCCCTCTGGGAGGTGATGAAAACGCCGAACTTCATGCCAGCGGTTATTACGCACTATTTGTAGACACAGTACCGGATGATGTTAAGAGGTTGTATACTGAGGCTGCAATCAGCGATTTTGCTGCGCTAGCCCAAACGGCTCACCGCCTGAAAGGCGTGTTTGCCATGCTAAATCTGGTACCCGGCAAGCAGTTATGTGAAACGCTGGAACATCTGATTCGTGAGAAAGATGCTCCAGGAATAGAAAAATACATCAGCGACATTGACACCTACGTCAAGAGCTTGCTGTAGCAAGGTAGCCTTTACATGAACAATATGAACGTAATTATTGCCGATGACCATCCGATTGTACTGTTCGGTATTCGCAAATCACTTGAGCAAATCGAGTGGGTGAATGTTGTTGGCGAATTTGAAGACTCCACAGCACTGATCAACAACCTGCCAAAATTAGATGCACACGTGTTGATTACCGATCTTTCTATGCCGGGCGATAAGTACGGCGATGGGATCACCCTGATCAAATACATCAAGCGTCATTTCCCAAGCCTGTCGATCATTGTTCTGACCATGAACAATAACCCGGCAATCCTGAGCGCGGTGCTTGATCTCGATATCGAAGGGATTGTCCTGAAACAGGGCGCGCCAACAGACCTGCCGAAAGCGCTGGCTGCGCTGCAGAAAGGCAAAAAGTTCACCCCGGAAAGCGTCTCTCGCCTGCTGGAAAAAATCAGCGCGGGCGGCTACGGTGACAAACGTCTCTCTCCGAAAGAGAGTGAAGTTCTGCGTCTGTTTGCCGAAGGTTTCCTGGTGACTGAAATCGCCAAGAAGCTGAACCGCAGTATCAAAACCATCAGCAGCCAGAAGAAATCAGCAATGATGAAACTGGGCGTTGAAAACGATATCGCACTGCTGAACTATCTCTCTTCCGTGACCCTGAGTCCGGCAGACAAAGACTGATTCTTGCAGACGTAAAAAAGCCCGGTAAGTTTCAGCGCTTACCGGGCTTTTTTATGCTCGCGTTTTCCTGACCCGCTCCGCATACACCGCCAGCGTCTGCCTGATAACGTCCAGCGTGACCGGCTTCGACAGGCAACTGTCCATCCCCGACTCCAGACAGCGTTGCTTCTCTTCGGCTAAAGCGTTGGCCGTCACCCCAACTACCGGTAAAGTCAGCCCTAACTGACGTATGCGCTGTGTCAGTCGATAGCCATCCATATTCGGCATGTTTACGTCACTCAGCACGATATCGATATGGTTTTTGCTCAGCACGTTCAGGGCATCCACGCCGTCATTGGCGGTTTTGCACTGATACCCGAGCGATCCCAGCTGATCGGCCAGCAGGCGGCGGTTAATCGGATGATCGTCAACCACCAGGATCATCATGTCATCATTAGTAGCCGCCGCTTTTTCCGGAGCCGGTAACGCGGAGGAGAGCTCCTCATCGTCCAGCTCAATACGATAGATCCGGGCCAGCAGCGCCGGCAGTTCATGCGGCGACGCCACGCTGTGCACCCATTCCCCCGGCCCCCTTTCCTGTGGAATACCAATGTGGCGCCGACAGAAAATCACCGCTGCCCGCCCCTGCCACGGCTGTTCCAGGGCATCGTCGGTGATCAACATGTCATCACTCGCCGGTGTCTGCCCTTCATAACGCATCACCTCAACACCGTTACGCGTCAGGCTGTTTTCGACAAACTGGCACAAAGACGCATTACGCACCGCCAACCAGCAGCGTGTTCTGGCAAGTCCATCAAGCCCTTTTTTCGCCGGATACTGCGCGCCATACAGCGGAATACGCACTGTAAACTGGCTCCCCATCCCTGGTTCTGAATCAACCGAAATGTCACCATCCATCATGCTGATCAGCTTTTCGCAAATCGCCAGTCCCAGCCCCGTTCCCTGGAAATTGCGCTGCACGCCCGTACCGACCTGGAAGAACGGATCGAACAAGCGCA
The DNA here is from genome assembly GCF_016906145.1 of Citrobacter sp. MGH 55. Classification (NCBI taxonomy): domain Bacteria; kingdom Pseudomonadati; phylum Pseudomonadota; class Gammaproteobacteria; order Enterobacterales; family Enterobacteriaceae; genus Citrobacter; species Citrobacter sp. MGH 55. Next base: position 2,991,586 of record NZ_CP070239.1, on the reverse strand, counting down.
CCACTTCTTTCGCCGGGATCCCGACGCCGGTATCCCGCACCCGAATGCTGAGATAATCATCGTCGCGGCTGACATGCAGCACAATGCAACCAATATCGGTGAATTTAATCGCGTTGCTCAACAGGTTAGAAATCACCTGTTGCAGGCGCATCGGATCGCCATTAAGCGAAACCGGCACATTCGGTTCGATAAAGCAGTACAGCCCGAGCTGCTTGCGCACCACCAGCGGCAGATAGTTCGCGGTAATGTGGCTCATCACCTCACGTGGCGAGAATTCACGCGGCTCAATTTTCAACTGCTCCGATTCGATTTTCGAGAAGTCGAGAATGTCACTGATGATTTTCAGCAGCAGACTGGAAGAGTTATTCATCGCCGTCACCAGGCGATCGACCCCTTTTGGCAATTCTTTGGTTTGTAGCAGATCAAGGTTACCGATAATGCCATACAGCGGCGTGCGCAGCTCGTGGCTGACGGTCGCCAGGAACATCGATTTCGACTGACTCGCCTGTTCAGCCGCCTGCGCCATCTCCTGCAACGACTCCTCCATTTTGACGCGGGCGGAAACATCCACCAGCACGCAAATCGCCACGTTTTCATTGCGATAGCGGGAATGGACGAAGCTAATCTGCAAATTGGTGTTATTGCTGGTCAGCACATCGACAAAGTTCACCTGCTGTCCACAGATGATTTGCGTCAGCCGCTGTCGATCCTCATGGGTGAGCATGTTCAGATAGGTATGCGCCAGCTCGTTACTGAGGATGTTAATACCGTCAACGGTGCGCAGAATACAGATCCCGACCGGCGCGGACGCGACAATCTTACGGTTAAACTGCTCATGCTCTTCCAGCCGTTGGGCGTCGCTTTCCGCCGGAATAAAGATCCGTCGTTCGTACATCCGCGCGAGGGTAAACAGTGCCGCACCTACCAGCACATTCAGCAGAATGGCATTCAGAATCAGCATCCGGATCCGTTCCAGCACCAGATCGACCGGAACGGAATAGACGATGCTTAACGAAGACGGCGGCAGATTTTTCTTCAGCACCAGCTCACGAAAGCCCGGCGTATAGCCAAACCAGGAGCGTTCCTGCATCCAGCGAGGTTCCGCCTTGATGGTACTTTCCGGCCCGGTCAGCGAAATCAACGCATGCCCATTTTCATCCAGAATGGTCACGCCCATCGGCAGACTGCCCGGCGTAAAGAAATTTTCCATTCGAATGGATTGTTCAATGCCCAACAGGGCCTGCAGGCGGTTTGCCAGATAAACCGGCGTCAGCGCGTAGAAATAGCCGATCCCTGGACGTGGTCCCTGCGCCACCCAGTAGAGATTGTTTCCGGATTCATCCTGCGGCGCGTTGCGGTACTTCATAATCCGCTCGTGCAGCGTTTTCAGCGCGTTATCGCGCTCGACGGGCATATCGCGCAGGCCGAAATTCGCCATGCAGAGATTATCGCTGCCAATGAGAAATACACGATTCAGATCGTACGCAGCGGAAAAGTTGTCACGCCAGTAGCGCATGAACCACGCCAGCGACTCCAGCGATCCGCGCCAGGCGTTGCCCATTGCCGCGCAGTCGGAATCGGCAAACAGCGGCTGAAAGGTCGGCACCTCGGTTTTATCGTCACGCGACCGCGAAGACAACACGCCGTTCTCCGCCGTCAGGCGATTCTCCGCGATGTACTTGAGCTCTTTCATCACATCCGACGTGCGCTGAATGTAGCGCTGGGCCTGATCGGAACTGAGATTAAACTCCTGGCGGATCTCTGACTCCCGCTGATGCAAGGCGTTCACAATGTAGAACACCGAAGCAAAGGCAATCAGCAGCCAAATCAACAGCGCCAACGCTCTGAACAGATAGCGCGAGATTTTCAGGGTCGTGCGAAAGGATGCAAGGTATTTCAAAAGGGCGAAGCTCCGCCTCAGGCGATAAATGGAGTGTGGTTAAGGTAGCGGTAAATGCGCGTCGTCGCAATGCCCGCGCCTGCGTTTGCGGGAATATGATACACCGCTGAGAAACAGTTGCCGCAACCCCCGATAATTAGCGTTTGTCAGAAAATGGGTCACAGGGATGCCAGCATGCGCTTTTTGAGAGGGTTATACCCGCGACGCTTACGCAATCAGATGATCCTGATGGCGCTTCTGATGGTCATCGTGCCGACGCTGTCGATTGGTTATATCGTAGAAACCGAAGGACGGTCAGCAGTCTTATCTGAAAAAGAGAAAAAATTATCTGCCGTTATACACCTGCTCGATCAGGCGCTGGGCGATCGCTTTACCCATTTTACGGCGCTGCCGCGGGACGAACGTATTCAGGCGCTGAATGCCGAACTCGGCCCCATCACCGAGCGGATCACTCAGGCATTTCCGGGCGTCGGCGCGGGCTACTATAACAAAGCGCTGGATGCGATTGTGACCTACGCCCCTTCCGCGCTGTACCAAAATAACGTTGGCGTGACGATTGCCGCCGATCACCCCGGACGCGAAGTGATGCGCAGCAATGCCCCGGTCGTCTTTTCCGGTCGCCAGGTGCGCGGCGATATTCTTAACTCCATGATCCCCATCACCCGGGATGGCGACGTGCTGGGCTACATCTGGGCGAATGAGTTGACGGAAGATATCCAGCGTCAGGCGTGGAGGATGGACGTGCGCATCATTGCGGTGCTGGCGGCTGGTCTGCTCTGTAGCCTGCTCTTGATCGTGCTGTTTTCCCGACGCCTTGGCGCCAATATCGACATCATCACGGACGGTCTGTCGACGCTGGCGCAAAAAACGCCAGCGCAACTTCCCAATCTGCCTGGCGAACTGGGGCAAATTAGCCGCAGCGTTAACGCGCTGGCGCAAACGTTGCGTGAAACGAAAACCCTTAACGATCTGATCATTGAAAACGCCGCCGATGGGGTGATCGCAATCGACAGACAGGGCGATGTCACCACCATGAACCCTGCGGCGGAAATGATTACCGGCTATACGCTCAATGAACTGGTCGGTCGCCCCTATGCCACCCTCTTCTCCGACCCGCATTTTGCCAGCCCGGTTCTCGATACCCTGGCGCACGGGACGGAGCATCTGGCACAGGAAGTTAGCTTTCCGGCACGCGACCGCACCATTGAACTCAGTGTCACCACCAGCCGTATTCATAACCCCAATGGTGAATTGATCGGTGCGCTGGTGATTTTTTCCGACCTGACTGCCCGCAAAGAAACGCAGCGTCGCCTGGCGCAAACCGAGAGACTTGCCACTTTGGGTGAACTGATGGCCGGGGTGGCGCATGAGGTACGTAATCCGCTCACCGCCATCCGGGGGTATGTGCAGATCATTCGTCAACAAACCAGCCTGCCTGTGCATCAGGAATATCTGTCCGTGGTACTGAAAGAAATTGATTCCATCAACAAAGTCATTCAGCAGTTGCTGGATTTCTCCCGGCCGCGACAAAGCCAGTGGCAGCAAGTGCTGCTCAATTCGCTGATCGAAGAGACGCTGATTCTGGTGCAAACCTCCGGCGTTCAGGCACGGATCACGTTCAACTTTGAACAGGATACGGGGCTGCCTGCCATCGTTGCCGATCGTGAACTGTTAAAACAGGTGATCCTCAATCTTTTGATTAATGCCGTGCAGGCCATCAACGCACGCGGTGAAATCCGCATTCGCACCTGGCAATATTCAGCCACCCAACAAGCCGTGGCGATTGAAGATAACGGCGGTGGGATTGATATCGCGCTACAGAAAAAGATTTTTGACCCCTTTTTCACCACCAAAGCCTCAGGAACAGGGCTTGGACTCGCGCTCAGCCAGCGCATTATCAATGCTCATCAGGGTGATATTCACGTCGCCAGCATGCCCGGATGTGGCGCGACGTTTACCCTTATTTTACCGATTAACCCGCAGGGAAACTTGTCAGTATGAAAACCCGCTACCGTATCCTCATTGTGGATGACGAAGATAACGTTCGTCGCATGCTCACCACCGCCTTTTCGCTACAGGGGCATGAAACGCACTGTGCCAGCAACGGGGAGGAAGCGTTGCAGCGCTTTGCCGACGCTCCACCGGATGTGGTGCTGATGGATATCCGCATGCCGGAAATGAACGGGATCGACGCCCTGAAAGTCATGCGCACTCAGCAGCCGCGTATCCCCGTGATCCTGATGACCGCTTACGCCGAAGTCGAAACCGCCGTCGAAGCGTTACGCAGCGGGGCGTTTGATTACGTGATCAAACCTTTCGATCTCGATGAACTGAATTTACTGATCCAACGCGCCCTGCAACTGCAGGCGATGAAACAGGAGATCCGCAGCCTGCATCAGGCGCTGAGCACCAGCTGGCAGTGGGGACATATCCTGACCAACAGTCCGCGGATGATGGATATCTGCAAAGATACGGCGAAAATTGCCCTGTCGCAGGCCAACGTTCTGATCAGTGGTGAAAGCGGTACCGGCAAAGAGTTGATTGCGCGCGCTATTCACTACAATTCGCGCCGGGCAAACGGTCCGTTTATCAAAATCAACTGCGCCGCGTTACCGGAGTCGCTGCTGGAAAGCGAGTTGTTCGGTCATGAAAAAGGGGCCTTCACCGGCGCACAAACTCAGCGTCAGGGACTGTTCGAACGCGCTCATCAGGGAACGCTGCTACTCGATGAAATTGGTGAAATGCCGCTGGTGCTCCAGGCTAAATTACTGCGCATTCTGCAGGAACGGGAATTCGAACGCGTGGGCGGGCATCAGACGATTCAGGTGGATATCCGCATCGTCGCTGCCACCAACCGCGATCTCCATGCGATGGTGAAAGAAGGCGCTTTCCGTGAAGACCTGTTCTATCGTCTGAATGTGATTCATCTGCAACTTCCCCCGCTGCGCGAACGACGGGAAGACATTGCGCTGCTGGCTAACCACTTCCTGCAGAAATTCAGTTCGGAAAATCAGCGCGACATTATTGAGATCGATCCGGCAGCCATGTCAATGCTTACCACCTGGCCCTGGCCCGGAAACATCCGCGAACTTTCAAACGTCATTGAGCGGGCGGTGGTGATGAATACCGGCGCCGTCATTTTTGCAGAAGATCTGCCTGCCCCGCTCCGCCAGCCGGTGGGTGGTGGCAGCGAGATAAAGGCCACACAGCCCGGTGAACGCAATCTGAAAGAAGAGATTAAACGCGAAGAGAAGCGGATCATTATCGAGGTACTTGAACAGCATGAAGGAAACCGCACCCGCGCCGCCCTGATGTTAGGCATCAGTCGACGTGCCCTGATGTATAAATTGCAGGAATACGGTATCGATACGGCAGGCTTGTAGAACCAGAATCTGCTATGCAGAATTTTGCACAGTGCGCAAAATTCTGCATAGCATCCGCACTAAGATCACACAACACTCCCATGAATATTTAATTATATTCAACAGGTTAACTAATATCCCTGTCCGTTAGCCATTCTGGCATCCCGCTTGCTATTCCCTTTGTGTACCCAAAATGGAGTATGCAAAAGGGAAACATAATGAAAACAAAACTGATTACCTTACAGAACGCTGCCGGATTCTTTCGTGACGGCATGACCATCATGGTTGGTGGTTTTATGGGGGTCGGGACCCCGCCCCGCCTTGTCGAAGCCTTACTTGAATCCGGCGTCAGAGACCTGACACTGATCGCCAACGATACCGCCTTTGTCGATACCGGCATCGGCCCGCTGATCGTCAATGGCCGGGTGAACAAAGTCATTGCGTCCCATATCGGCACTAACCCGGAAACCGGGCGTCGGATGATCGCCAAAGAGATGGACGTTCAGCTGGTGCCGCAGGGTACGCTGATTGAACAGATCCGCTGCGGCGGTGCTGGACTCGGCGGCTTCCTGACCCCAACCGGCGTCGGCACGATTGTGGAAGATGGCAAACAAACCCTGACACTTGACGGCAAAACCTGGCTACTGGAGCGACCGTTGCGTGCCGACCTGGCACTCATCCGCGCGCACCGTGCCGACCCACTCGGCAACCTGACCTACCAACTCAGCGCCCGCAACTTCAACCCGCTTATTGCCCTCGCCGCCGATATCACCCTGGTGGAACCTGACGAACTCGTTGAGACAGGCGATCTGTTGCCTGACCAGATAGTCACCCCCGGCGCCGTTATCGACCATATCGTCATGCCACAGGAGAGCAAATAATGGATGCTAAACAACGTATTGCGCGCCGTGTGGCGCAAGAACTTCGCGATGGTGATGTTGTGAATTTAGGCATTGGCCTGCCGACGATGGTCGCCAACTATCTGCCGGATGACATTCATATCACCCTGCAATCAGAGAACGGATTTCTCGGACTGGGACCGGTCACCACCGCGCATCCCGATCTGGTGAACGCCGGTGGTCAACCCTGCGGAATATTACCGGGGGCGGCGATGTTCGATAGCGCGATGTCATTCGCACTGATTCGTGGCGGCCACGTCGATGCCTGCGTACTGGGCGGATTGCAGGTTGATGAACAGGCTAACCTCGCGAACTGGGTCGTGCCCGGCAAAATGGTCCCTGGGATGGGCGGCGCGATGGATCTGGTAACCGGAGCGCGCAAAGTGATTATCGCGATGGAACACTGCGCGAAAGACGGCTCAGCGAAAATCCTTCGTCACTGCACCATGCCACTGACGGCCCAGCATGCGGTGCATATGCTGGTTACCGAACTCGCCGTGTTCCGCTTTATCGACGGCAAAATGTGGCTGACGGAAATCGTCGACGGATGCGACCTCGATACTCTGCGAGCAAAAACAGAAGCGCAGTTTGACATTGCCGCCGATCTGGTCGTTCAGCGAGGTGAAGCATGATCGGCCGTATCTCGCGTTTCATGACGCGCTTCGTCAGTCGCTGGCTGCCCGATCCCCTGATTTTCGCCATGCTGCTGACGCTGTTGACGTTCGGCATCGCGCTGTGGCTGACGCCGCAAACGCCGATCAGTATGGTGCGTTTCTGGGGGGATGGCTTCTGGAATCTGCTGGCCTTCGGGATGCAGATGGCGTTGATCATCGTGACAGGTCACGCGCTGGCCAGTTCCGGTCCGGTGAAAAACCTGCTGCGTACTGCCGCGTCTGCCGCAAAAACGCCCGCGCAGGGCGTAATGCTGGTGACCTTCTTTGGCTCCGTCGCTTGCGTCATTAACTGGGGCTTCGGTCTGGTAGTGGGAGCGATGTTTGCCCGTGAAGTTGCCCGTCGCGTGCCGGGATCCGATTATCCGCTGCTGATTGCCTGCGCTTATATCGGTTTTCTGACCTGGGGCGGCGGCTTCTCAGGCTCGATGCCCCTGCTGGCGGCAACGCCGGGTAACCCGGTGGAACACATTGCGGGCTTGATTCCGGTCAGCGACACCCTGTTTACCGGTTTCAACATCTTCATCACTCTCGGTCTGATTGTGGTCATGCCGTTTATCACCCGCATGATGACGCCAAAACCGTCGGATGTTGTCAGCGTCGATCCGAAACTGTTGATGGAAGAGCCTGATTTCCAGAAGACCTTGCCAGCAGATGCACCTCCGTCCGAAAAACTGGAAGAGAGCCGAATCCTGGCGCTGATCATTGGGGCATTAGGCATCGCTTATCTCGGGATCTACTTCGCCGAGAAAGGGTTCAACATCACCATCAACACCGTCAATCTGATGTTTATGATTGCCGGTCTGCTGCTGCACAAAACGCCGATGGCCTATATGCGCGCCATTAGTGCCGCTGCGCGCAGCACCGCCGGTATCCTGGTGCAGTTCCCGTTCTATGCCGGTATCCAGTTGATGATGGAGCACTCCGGTCTCGGAGGACTCATCACCGAGTTCTTCATCAACGTCGCCAATAAAGACACCTTCCCGGTCATGACCTTCTTCAGCTCTGCGCTGATCAACTTTGCCGTGCCGTCAGGCGGTGGTCACTGGGTTATTCAGGGACCGTTCGTCATGCCAGCCGCGCAAGCGCTAGGGGCCGATCTGGGTAAATCCGTGATGGCGATTGCCTACGGCGAGCAGTGGATGAACATGGCGCAACCCTTCTGGGCGCTTCCCGCACTGGCCATCGCCGGGTTGGGGGTTCGCGACATCATGGGGTACTGCATCACCGCCCTGCTTTTCTCCGGTGTCATTTTTGTTGTCGGTCTGACCTTTTTCTGACGGCAGCGACTCACTTTTAAGGAACAGAAGATGAAAAATTGTGTCATCGTCAGCGCAGTACGTACCGCCATCGGCAGCTTCAACGGCGCGCTGGCCACCACCAGTGCCATCGAACTTGGCGCGACTGTGATTAGCGCCGCGCTGGAACGCGCGCAACTCGACCCGCAACGAGTGGATGAAGTGATCATGGGCAACGTGTTGCAGGCCGGTCTGGGACAAAACCCGGCGCGCCAGGCGCTGTTAAAAAGCGGCCTTAGCGAAACCGTCTGCGGGTTTACCGTCAACAAAGTCTGCGGTTCAGGGCTCAAAAGCGTCGCACTGGCCGCCCAGGCAATTCAGGCCGGTCAGGCACAGGCGCTGGTTGCTGGCGGCATGGAAAACATGAGTCTCGCCCCCTATCTGCTGGATGCGAAAGCCCGCTGGGGTTATCGCCTCGGCGACGGCCAGTTATCGGATGTGATTCTGCGTGACGGTCTGCTCTGTGCCACCCATGGTTATCACATGGGAATCACCGCCGAAAACGTCGCCCGTGAATACGGTATCAGCCGCGACATGCAGGATGAGCTCGCACTGCTCTCCCAGCAAAAAGCGGTCGCCGCCATCCATTCTGGCGCCTTTGAGGCCGAAATTGTGCCGGTCAGCGTCACGTCGCGTAAAAAAACCATTGTCTTTGACCGCGACGAATTCCCCAAGGCTGACTCAACAGCAGAAGGTCTTGCGGCACTGCGTCCGGCGTTTGATAAGGCCGGCACCGTCACCGCTGGCAACGCCTCTGGGATCAACGACGGCGCGGCCGCGCTGGTGGTCATGGAAGAATCTGCCGCACTGGCGGCAGGACTGAAACCGCTGGCACGCATTAAGACATATGCCAGCGGCGGCGTCGCGCCAGCGCTGATGGGGATGGGGCCGGTACCCGCCACGCAGAAAGCCCTGAAACAATGCGGATTGCAGCTTTCCGATATCGATCTGATTGAAGCCAATGAGGCGTTTGCCGCGCAGTTCCTTGCCGTCGGCAAGACGCTGGGCTTCGACCCACAAAAGGTGAACGTGAACGGTGGCGCGATTGCGCTTGGGCATCCGATCGGCGCCAGCGGCGCGCGGATCCTGGTGACATTGCTGCATGCGCTTTCCGCCAGGGATAAGACGCTGGGTCTGGCAACGCTGTGCATCGGCGGCGGTCAGGGTATTGCAATGATTGTGGAAAGGATGAATTAATCCCTGGGGTCCACTGGTTAGACACTAAATCCTTCGAGTCGCAGGACAACATGCAGCAGGCATTTTGGACAACGCTTGCGCTGGCTTAAAGGGACGAGGCTCATGGACGAGCCGGATCGCTCCGTCGCCAACACAGAGGCTGCTTGAAGGATAAAGTGTATCTGTCATAATAAACAAAACCGAGGGACCTCAATGAACATTATCGAACAACTTCAGTTACTGGTAAAAACAGGTACGCACGCGGAGCAAACAATTAGCCGTTACATTCTGGCTACATTGTCGGGCGCGGAAAAACTGACGTCGACGGCAATTTCAAAAAAGACGCAAACCAGCCAACCCTCCATTGTTCGCTTTGCGCAATCTCTCGGTTATACCGGCTTTACTTCATTTAAATATGATTTAATTAAGTGTCTGCGCAGCGCACCTGAGGCACTGCTTCCGGCCCAGGCAACGAAAAACAATGTTATTCTTGGCGAGTTTATTAATAATAATAACCCTGCGGCCCTTAATACTTTCTTTGAAATTATTAATTCCAGCCGTAACCTCTATTTCTGTCATCCGCGAGAACTGAGTTCATTACTCTGCAATATCATTCAGGATTATAGTGATATTGGCAAAGTCTGCATTCCCGTAGAGTACCAGAATGCCCATTCATTGCTGACAAACACCCTGACGGATTGTGATTCCGTGATCCTGCTTCCTGGACTCAAAGATGAGCCGGATAATCAACTCATTACCTTGATTCGTGAGCATGAGGCCGCCTCACTGGCAGTCGCCTGCCATCAGAGCGGCGCGACGCTTGCCGATGTAACCTTATATACGCCTCAGTCCAGCGTCAGCCCCCTCAGTTTCGCCGCACTGAAAATGTCTTTACACACGCTTTTTTTCCACGCGCTGCAATATTGCTATCTGAATATGAATAATGAAAAGGCGCCTCATAAACGATGATCATCGACCGGGTTGAGGGGGAATAACGAACCCTGCCTTAATCAAAGAAATTAAAGCCAGAAAAGCGGTTTATGAGGCGTAAACCATCGATGATTTATAACTGCACAATACGTCCTGTCGATAACGAATGATGCACGGCTTCACATATTAACGTCGCCTGCAACCCATCATCAGCGGTTGCCAGATAAGGGGTATCAAATAATATGTGCTCAACAAAATCATGTATTGGCTGAATCCCATAGCCACTGGCTTTATTATTAACGTAATTAATAAAATTATAATTTGGCGTTGCACTGCGCTGAGGGGTGAACATTTCATATCCCCGCAACTGCGCGTCGGCGCGATAATAGTTATTCTCGGTAATAACAAAACTACGACCATCGTTTGCTTTGGGGAATGAAGGTGGTAAGCACCACCCCACTTCAACGGTCCATTGCGCGCCATTATCAAAGGTGACAAACGACTGAATGGTATCCCAGGAATCAACGCCTTCCGCCACCAGCTTCTTCTTCTGCCCTATCGCATAGACGCTCACCGCATTGGCGCCGTTCATATAATATCTAATCAAATCAAAACAATGCGTTCCGAGAAAATGAACGGGAGAACTCTCATTCGCCCATGACAGCCAGTTTTTCGGCACGTCGATAATATCGTCCATGCTCATATAGCCACGCAGGACCTGACCGGTTTCGGGTTTCAGCAGCTCATGGTGAATATGCTGTGCCATCCCGTCCCAACGCTTGTGGTAATCAACGCCAATCTTCACTCCTTGTTGCTGCGCACAGTGGATGATTTCCCGACATTCCGCTGACGTTGTCGCCATCGGTTTCTCAATCAGCACATGTTTGCCCGCCCTGATGGCTTCAATCGTGGCATCAAAGTGGAACGGATCCGGCGTCGCGATCGATACCAGATCAACGTCCGTCGCGGCAAACAACTCTGCCAGCGAGGCATAACCTGGCACCTGAAACTCCGCCGCAACGTTGGCGCGGATGTCCGGATTGATCTCGCAAAACCCCACCAGGTTCACCCACGGATTATAGTGATACGCATTGATATGATGTTTGCCATAAATACCGGCCCCCACTACCGCGGCATTGATTTTGTTCATTACACATTTCCTCAGTTAAACAAGCCAAACGAAAACAGATAACCGATGGCCACCGCCAGAGGCGCGGTAATCATCCGTGACAGCAAGAAAGAGGGCACGCCAAGACGAATGGTTTTCTCTTTCGCCTCCTGCATGGAAAGCCCAACGGGAATGAAATCGGCACCGACCTGGACGTTAATCGCGAACAGCGCCGGCAACGCCATCAGCGGTGAAACCACCCCGCTACCGATTAGCGTTCCTACCAGCACACCAACGACCTGCGCAATCGCCGCGCCAGGAGCCAGAATGGGAGAGATGAAGGGCAGACCACAAATAATCGCAATCACAAACAGACCGGTTAACGATCCGGCAAGCGGCGACAGCGCATTCCCGGTCCACTGACCAATCGCGGTCTCCTGAACCAGAGCGATCAGAACCGAGATAAAGGCCATAAAAGGGATCACGTTTTTAATACACAGCTCGACCGATTCACGCGCCGAGGAGTAGAGCAGGCTGACAAAGTTACCGATTCCCGTCGCAAAACGCGTCATCAACTCCAGCGCAGTGTTGGTCGCGGAACCACGTGGTTTTGCCTCCACGCGATCCTGAGCCACGGCACAGGCATGGTCTGCCGGGAGAGGCTCACTGAGCTCAACGTTTTCCTCCCCGGTTACCGGTTGATTAATGGTTTCAATCAGCGAAAGCGATTCAAGACTGACATCAGAGATGTG
>NZ_CP070239.1:2943512-2978255 GCF_016906145.1 Citrobacter sp. MGH 55 | reverse complement strand
AATGTAAATATCTTCGGTGATATATTTCGCCAGCGGCCCCATCGCACCGGTAGGGAGTACGTTGATTGTCTTGATTCTTTTCTGCGGATAAATGCCGCAGCGCAGTGAACCGCCACAGTTGATGACCACACATAGGATTTTCTTATCATCCGGCATGGCGTCAAAGCCGTTAACCACGGTCATTTCCAGCATTTCACCCAGTTTTTTCGCGACCGGATCAATGGTTTTGCCGGTAAGCGACAGGATGACCATGCGGGTATCGCGAGATAAATACATGTCATCGCCAATCCCTGAATGACCTTTTTTAATCAGTACGGTTTTCATTGGTTTTCCTCATTATTGTCAATGGGCCAATCAATTCATTTACGGATGGAGAACAATGACTGTTAACGTGTAATGAACCATAGGCTATTGGCTTTTCAGCCCCGTCAAATACCACTGTCACATGACCTAACTCGCATAAATTTTGCCATGCGGCCTCTCCCCAGCAGGTTATATTCCAGGTCTGATTATTAATCTGCAGAACATAATCCATTGTTTTTTGTAATGGGGTAACATCACAAACAATATTCTTAATGACCAGGACATAATCGAGATAATCTTCCGGAGCATGGTCATTAAAGGTAATCAACATGCCATTAAGCAGTCCCTCTTCCACTTTTCTTCCAGCCTTTACGACGTCAGCCGAAAATAGTACTTTCATTGTTTTCCCTTATTCCTGATTAAGTTCGCGTTTCTCCAGCCGGGTGAAGATATATTCCGTCAGAAAACCACGGATAAAACCGAGTAGAATACCCGCAGCGATATAGCGTAATGCCAGGTCGGCAACCGGTAGATCGAGTCGCGTCAGGCCAGCGGCGACGCCCAGCCAGATAAAGAGTTCAGATGGCACAATGTGTGGGAACAAAGAGGTCAGCGGGTGTACGGTGCTGCCCAGCGCATCCTGATAAGCGGGTTTACAACGTTCGGGCAGAAATTTACCCATCGTCAGCGCGCCCGGACTGCTAAGAAAGAACCAGGCAAAACTCGGCAAAATTCCGTAGGTTAATATTTTTGACTTCCCCATCAGGGTGGCGACTTTTTCCATTCGCTGTTGGCCAATTAATTTCATAATAAAATTAACGGTCAAAATTAAGGTTATCAGCATCGGAATGGTACTGACGATCATCCCGGAGAATATCTTACCTGCGCTCTGGAAAAGATGGATAAAGCCTTCTGCTATTTCAACTATCATAGTTAACTCCCAACGTGTAGATATAAGTATATTCATCCGTCAGAAGTGTATTGACAGATGAAGGCAGCCAACGCTTTTGTCTTTAAGAATTCAGATGATGTTATTTAATAATTTTTCAGTTCTCCTGGCAGTAAGGGCTCGTAAATATCGCGGTTTGGTAACAGGAAAGTTAACGGGAAATGGCTGCACAAACAGTGAGCACCTTCACAGAGTTATAATTATTCATTTAATTTTGTATTTTTATACATGAAAAGCAAAATCACCAGACAGGACATTTTGACAAAGGGAAATGGTGAATTCAGGATGAAAAAAAGGGAGGCAGCGCCTCCCTTTTGTGCAGTCGTTAAACTCGCCGATTACTCGTCAGCGTCATCGGCGACATCGTCGTCGGTTTCCGCTTCCGGGGCGATATCATCGTCCCCTTCCGCCGCGCTACCGTCGATGGAGTCGAGTTCTTCGTCATCCACCGGCTCAGCCACACGCTGCAGACCCACCACGTTTTCATCTTCCGCTGTACGGATGAGGATCACGCCCTGAGTATTACGCCCTACCACGCTGATTTCCGACACGCGAGTACGCACCAGCGTACCGGCATCGGTGATCATCATGATCTGGTCGCAATCATCAACCTGCACCGCACCAACAACAGAACCGTTGCGCTCAGTCACTTTGATAGAGATAACGCCCTGCGTCGCACGGGACTTGGTCGGATACTCTTCCGCCGCCGTACGCTTACCGTAACCATTTTGCGTCACGGTCAGGATCGCGCCTTCACCACGTGGAATAATCAGGGAGACGACTTTGTCTTCGCCCGCCAGCTTGATGCCTCGTACGCCAGTCGCAGTACGGCCCATCGCACGGACGGCGTCCTCTTTAAAGCGCACCACTTTGCCCGCGGCCGAGAACAGCATGACTTCGTCAGAACCGGAGGTCAGATCCACACCAATCAGTTCGTCGCCATCGTTCAGGTTCACCGCAATGATACCGGCAGAACGCGGGCGGCTGAATTCGGTCAGCGCGGTTTTCTTCACCGTACCGCTGGCAGTCGCCATAAAGACGTTCACGCCCTCTTCGTACTCACGAACCGGCAGGATAGCGGTAATACGTTCGTCGGCTTCCAGCGGCAGCAGGTTGACGATCGGACGGCCACGCGCACCACGGCTCGCTTCTGGCAGTTGATAAACCTTCATCCAGTACAGACGGCCCCGGCTGGAGAAGCAGAGGATCGTGTCATGGGTGTTGGCCACCAGCAGACGGTCAATAAAGTCTTCTTCTTTAATACGTGCAGCCGATTTGCCTTTCCCACCACGACGTTGTGCTTCGTAGTCGGTCAGCGGCTGATACTTCACGTAGCCCTGGTGAGACAGGGTCACAACCACATCTTCCTGGTTGATCAGATCTTCGATATTGATATCAGCGCTATTCGCGGTGATTTCGGTACGACGCTCATCGCCAAACTGATCGCGGATCAGCTCCAGCTCTTCGCGAATCACTTCCATCAGGCGATCGGCGCTGCCCAGAATGTGCAGCAGTTCCGCGATCTGTTCCAGCAGCTCTTTGTATTCATCGAGCAGTTTTTCATGCTCAAGGCCGGTCAGTTTCTGCAGACGCAGATCCAGAATCGCCTGGGCCTGCTGTTCTGTCAGGTAGTACTGACCGTCACGCACGCCGAATTCTGGCTCCAGCCATTCCGGACGCGCAGCGTCGTCACCGGCACGTTCCAGCATCGCAGCCACGTTGCCCAGATCCCACGGACGTGCGATCAATGCGGCTTTCGCTTCCGACGGGGTCGGCGCACGACGAATCAGCTCAATGATCGGGTCGATGTTCGCCAGCGCAATCGCCAGTGCTTCAAGGATATGCGCACGATCGCGGGCTTTACGCAGTTCGAAAATGGTACGGCGGGTCACCACTTCACGGCGGTGGCGCACAAACGCTGAAATGATGTCTTTCAGGTTCATGATCTTCGGCTGACCATGGTGCAGTGCCACCATGTTGATACCGAAAGAGACCTGCAGTTGAGTCTGGGAGTAGAGGTTGTTCAGTACCACTTCCCCGACCGCGTCGCGCTTAACTTCAATCACGATGCGCATACCGTCTTTGTCAGACTCATCACGCAGCGCGCTGATGCCTTCAACGCGTTTGTCTTTTACCAGTTCCGCGATTTTCTCGATCAGGCGCGCTTTGTTCACCTGATACGGAATTTCATGCACGATAATGGTTTCACGACCGGTTTTCGCGTCTACTTCCACTTCCGCGCGGGCACGGATATACACTTTACCGCGACCGGTACGATAGGCTTCTTCAATACCGCGACGACCGTTGATGATCGCCGCCGTCGGGAAGTCCGGACCCGGGATGTATTCCATCAGCCCTTCAATGCTGATGTCTTCATTGTCGATATACGCCAGGCAGCCGTTAACCACTTCCGTCAGGTTGTGTGGCGGGATGTTGGTCGCCATCCCTACTGCGATACCGGACGAACCGTTTACCAACAGGTTCGGGATTTTGGTCGGCATAACGTCAGGGATTTTTTCCGTGCCGTCATAGTTGTCGACAAAATCAACCGTCTCTTTTTCCAGATCGGCCATTAACTCATGGGCAATCTTCGCCAGACGGATTTCCGTATAACGCATCGCCGCCGCGGAATCGCCATCGATGGAACCGAAGTTCCCCTGGCCATCCACCAGCATATATCGCAGCGAGAACGGCTGAGCCATACGGACAATGGTGTCGTATACCGCAGAGTCGCCATGCGGGTGGTATTTACCGATTACGTCACCAACGACACGGGCTGATTTCTTATAGGCTTTGTTCCAGTCATTGCCCAATACGTTCATGGCGTAAAGTACGCGACGGTGTACCGGCTTCAGGCCATCTCGGACATCCGGCAGCGCACGGCCAACAATGACCGACATCGCATAATCCAGATAAGAGTTCTTCAGCTCTTCCTCAATGTTGACCGGTGTAATTTCTCTCGCAAGGTCGCTCATCTAACCGCTATCCCTCTACTGTATCCCGGATTCAAAGGTCGCAAATTATAACACAACCGCAGAGATTGAGGTAAACCAATAAGCTTTATTCACCCGCGTGGACTGATATACTCCTGTCACTAGCCCTATAAGGAGTAAAAGCCCCGATGAATGCCGTAAAACCACCGGTAAACCACAACGTTGACCATGAAGAAATTGCCAAGTTTGAAGCAGTCGCGTCGCGCTGGTGGGATCTGGAAGGCGAATTTAAGCCGTTGCATCGCATTAACCCGCTGCGGCTGGGTTATATTGCTGAACGCTCAGGCGGCCTGTTTGGTAAAAAGGTGCTCGACGTCGGCTGCGGCGGCGGCATTCTGGCAGAGAGCATGGCGCGTGAAGGCGCCACAGTGACCGGTCTGGACATGGGGTTTGAGCCCTTGCAGGTAGCAAAACTGCATGCGCTGGAAAGTGGTATTCAGGTGGATTACGTGCAGGAAACCGTGGAAGAACACGCGGCAAAACATGCCCATCAGTATGACGTGGTAACCTGTATGGAGATGCTGGAACATGTGCCCGATCCGCAATCGGTGGTCCGCGCCTGCGCGCAACTGGTGAAACCCGGCGGCGAGGTGTTCTTCTCAACGCTCAACCGTAATGGCAAATCCTGGCTGATGGCGGTTGTTGGTGCGGAATATATTTTACGCATGGTGCCGAAAGGGACCCATGATGTGAAGAAATTTATTAAACCTGCGGAGCTGCTAGGTTGGGTGGATCAGACGGTCTTGCAGGAGCGCCATATGACCGGGTTGCACTACAACCCCATCACCAACACCTTCAAGCTTGGCCCTGGCGTTGATGTGAACTATATGGTGCATACCACCGCAAAAGCGGAATAAGCCCCCTGCCTGATGGCGCTTCGCTTATCAGGCCTACAAAGATGTGCCTGTAGGCCGGATACAACATTACTGTCGCCATCCGGCTTACAAAAATTGCGCCAGATCATGAGAACTTTCTACACCTTCGTTGAAGAAATCAGCACTCGATCAAATTATCTATTTTTTTTATGAATTATTGACATCCCCGCCAGGCCTTATGCGACGTGCACTTAGCCTTTCTTACCCTTTTGCAACCTCAATTTAACCTCAAAATCAACTCTTGTGCTGAAAAGAATCCCTACTAGAATACTCACCATATAGCGTTTACTTTAACACTCAACCCCTACATATAGTATTTATCCACAGAGTTAGTCACAAGGTGGCATTGTGGATAATGCAGGGGATATTTTTTCTTTCACGGACAGGTAAAAAACCACATGAATCAGAGTCTGCTGGTGACAAAGCGTGATGGTAGTACAGAGCGCATCAATCTCGACAAAATCCATCGGGTTCTGGATTGGGCGGCAGAAGGACTGAATAACGTATCGATCTCTCAGGTCGAACTGCGCTCCCACATCCAGTTTTATGACGGTATCAAGACCTCCGATATCCATGAAACGATCATTAAAGCGGCGGCGGACCTGATCTCCCGCGATGCGCCGGATTATCAGTATCTGGCTGCGCGTCTGGCGATTTTCCATCTGCGTAAAAAAGCCTACGGCGAATTTGAACCGCCGAAACTGTTTGACCATGTGGTGAAAATGGTTGAAATGGGCAAATACGACAATCATCTGCTGGAAGACTACACGGAAGAAGAGTTCAAGCAGATGGACTCGTTCATCGTACACGACCGTGATATGACCTTCTCCTACGCCGCCGTTAAGCAGCTGGAAGGGAAATATCTGGTACAAAACCGTGTCACCGGTGAGATCTACGAAAGCGCCCAGTTCCTCTATATTCTGGTAGCAGCCTGCCTGTTCTCGAATTACCCGCGCGAAACCCGTCTGGAATACGTCAAACGTTTTTATGACGCGGTGTCGACGTTCAAAATTTCTCTGCCGACGCCGATCATGTCCGGCGTTCGTACCCCGACGCGTCAGTTCAGCTCTTGCGTGCTGATCGAGTGCGGCGACAGCCTGGACTCGATCAACGCCACCTCCAGCGCGATTGTGAAATACGTTTCCCAGCGTGCTGGTATCGGTATCAACGCCGGTCGTATCCGTGCGCTGGGCAGCCCGATTCGCGGCGGCGAAGCGTTCCACACCGGCTGTATCCCGTTCTACAAGCACTTCCAGACCGCCGTGAAATCCTGCTCTCAGGGCGGTGTACGCGGTGGTGCGGCCACGCTGTTCTACCCGATGTGGCATCTGGAAGTGGAAAGCCTGCTGGTATTGAAAAACAACCGTGGCGTGGAAGGCAACCGCGTGCGTCACATGGACTACGGCGTACAAATCAACAAACTGATGTACACCCGTCTGCTGAAAGGGGAAGACATTACCCTGTTCAGCCCGTCCGACGTCCCTGGCCTGTATGATGCGTTCTTCGCCGATCAGGACGAGTTCGAGCGTTTGTACACGAAATATGAGAAAGACGACAGCATCCGCAAACAGCGTGTCAAAGCCGTTGAACTGTTCTCGCTGATGATGCAGGAACGCGCCTCTACGGGTCGTATCTATATTCAGAACGTTGACCACTGCAACACCCACAGCCCGTTCGATCCGCAGGTCGCGCCGGTGCGCCAGTCCAACTTATGTCTGGAAATCGCGCTGCCAACCAAACCGCTGATGGATGTGAACGACGAAAACGGTGAAATCGCCCTGTGTACGCTCTCCGCGTTCAACCTGGGAGCAATCAACAGCCTCGAGGAACTGGAAGAGCTGGCGGTACTGGCCGTTCGTGCCCTTGATGCGCTGTTAGATTATCAGGACTACCCGATCCCGGCTGCCAAACGTGGTGCGATGGGGCGTCGTACGCTGGGTATTGGCGTGATTAACTACGCTTACTATCTGGCGAAGCACGGCGTACGTTACTCCGACGGCAGCGCCAACAACCTGACGCACAAAACGTTTGAAGCCATTCAGTACTATCTGCTGAAGGCCTCTAACGAACTGGCGATTGAACAAGGCGCCTGCCCATGGTTTAACGAAACCACCTACGCACAGGGCATTCTGCCGATCGATACTTACAAGAAAGATCTGGATGCCATCACCAGTGAACCGCTGCATCATGACTGGGAAGCGCTTCGTGAGTCCATCAAGACCCACGGTCTGCGTAACTCAACGCTCTCTGCCCTGATGCCGTCCGAGACCTCTTCGCAGATCTCGAACGCCACTAACGGTATTGAGCCGCCGCGCGGTTACGTCAGCATTAAAGCGTCGAAAGACGGCATCCTGCGTCAGGTCGTGCCGGACTACGAGCACCTGGGCAACGCCTATGAGCTGCTGTGGGAAATGCCGGGGAATGACGGTTATCTGCAACTGGTCGGGATTATGCAGAAGTTTATCGATCAGTCGATTTCAGCCAACACCAATTACGATCCGTCGCGCTTCCCGTCCGGAAAAGTGCCGATGCAGCAGTTGCTCAAAGACCTGCTCACCGCCTATAAGTTCGGGGTCAAAACGCTGTATTATCAGAACACCCGCGACGGCGCGGAAGATGCCCAGGACGATCTGGTGCCATCCATTCAGGACGATGGCTGCGAAAGCGGCGCATGTAAGATTTAATCTGTTGCCGGATGGCGGCGAAAAGCCTCATCCGGCCTACAAAATCAATCGGATGTTGTAGGCCGGATAAGCGAAGCGCCATCCGGCATTACACAGCTGACAGGACTCACTTCAATGGCATACACCACATTTTCACAGACGAAAAACGATCAACTGCTGGAGCCGATGTTTTTTGGTCAGCCGGTTAACGTGGCCCGCTACGATCAGCAAAAATATGACATCTTCGAAAAGCTGATCGAAAAACAACTCTCCTTCTTCTGGCGTCCTGAAGAGGTTGACGTTTCACGCGACCGCATCGACTACCAGGCGCTGCCAGAGCATGAAAAACACATTTTTATCAGCAATCTGAAGTACCAGACGCTGCTGGATTCTATTCAGGGGCGTAGCCCGAACGTGGCACTGCTGCCGCTGATCTCCATTCCGGAACTGGAAACCTGGGTCGAAACCTGGGCCTTCTCCGAGACCATTCACTCGCGCTCTTACACCCATATCATTCGTAATATCGTTAACGATCCGGCCGTTGTGTTTGATGACATCGTCACCAACGAGCAGATCCAGAAACGTGCGGAAGGCATTTCCAGCTATTACGATGAGCTGATTGAGATGACCAGCTACTGGCACCTGCTGGGCGAAGGGACGCACACCGTGAACGGCAAAACCGTCACCGTGAACCTGCGTGCGCTGAAGAAAAAACTGTATCTGTGCCTGATGAGCGTCAACGCGCTGGAAGCAATCCGCTTCTACGTCAGCTTCGCCTGCTCATTCGCTTTCGCCGAGCGTGAACTGATGGAAGGCAACGCTAAAATCATTCGCCTGATTGCCCGTGACGAAGCGCTGCACTTGACTGGCACTCAGCACATGCTGAACCTGCTGCGCAGCGGCGTTGACGATCCGGAAATGGCGGAAATTGCCGAAGAGTGTAAGCAGGAGTGCTATGACCTGTTTGTGCAGGCCGCCCTGCAGGAAAAAGAGTGGGCAGACTATCTGTTCCGCGACGGTTCAATGATCGGCCTGAACAAAGACATTCTGTGCCAGTACGTCGAATACATCACCAACATTCGTATGCAGGCGGTCGGTCTGGATCTGCCGTTCCAGACCCGTTCCAACCCGATCCCGTGGATCAACACCTGGCTGGTGTCCGATAACGTTCAGGTGGCCCCGCAGGAAGTGGAAGTGAGTTCTTATCTGGTCGGGCAGATCGACTCTGAAGTCGATACCGACGATCTGAGTAACTTCCAGCTCTGATGGGACGCGTCACGCTGCGCATCACTGGCACACAGTTGCTGTGCCAGGATGAACACCCTTCCCTGCTCGCCGCGCTTGAATCGCACAACGTTGAAGTGGAATATCAGTGCCGCGAAGGCTATTGCGGCTCTTGCCGCTGCCGTCTGGTTGCAGGTCAAGTGGACTGGATCGCCGAGCCGTTAGCATTCATTCAGCCCGGCGAAATTTTGCCCTGCTGTTGCAGGGCAAAAGGCGACATCGAAATTGAGATGTAGCGCGCGTTACAGCGCGTAGTAATACGCTTTCACCTGTTCCCAGTCCGCTTTCGGGATGGGACTCAGGTACTTCTCAAGCTGAGAGAAGTCATGGTGCGCCGCTTTATGGCGGCGCAAACGACGACGGCTTTTTTCCAGATCTAAAAACCCGGCTTCAACCGTCCCTTCCGTTTTCACATAGATATGTCTTACGTAGCAGCAACCGTGCTGACGATTGACGCTGTGCATCTTTTTAAAGGCCAGCGCGACCGCGTTTAGCATTGCATCACGCACCTCATCAGGATACGGCGTCACTGCATGCTGTTTATACCACTCCTCGATGCTCACAAAACCTTTCATATCTTCGGTGATCAGCAGCGCACGCCACTCACCGTTAACTTTTGTCGCGTTGCCATAGACAATTTTCGGCACGATAACGCCCGCGCGGGCCAGTTCGTTGATCACCTCGATTTCGCGCACAATCGTCGGACGTCCGAAAGGATAGCGTACCGAGTGAAACAGGTGTTGTGTCATCCGCTTCACATACAATTTCTTCCCGTCACGTTCGATGCATTGCACACCGCTCATCCCTTTGCGTCGATAATTCGGTTCTTCGACCCAATCGCCTTCCGTTGCCCACCAGCTCTCAAACTCATCCTGCACTGCTGCCTGCGCCATTGTGACCATCCGTTACAGTAACGACATAAATTATTTATCGAACAAATATAAATCTTCTTCTTAAGGAAATCTTAAGAAATTCATGATCGGCTACGGACTTCTTGATCTGACGTGTGCTTTTTTGCATTAAACCGGCAGGAAAAGAGATAAAAAAACTGCACCTTACTCAGCGGTTGCCCGCCTTTGGGGTGCAGTGGAGAGGGATAACGCGGTTGTTACTCTTTACGTAAGAACATCACCGCTTTGTCGGGGAAGTCGGTGAACAGCCCGTCCACGCCCGCTTTGTTGTAGAGGATGTCATACAGCTGATTCACATCCGTCGTGTACTCCGGCAACTGATCGGCGCGCACCGTATAAGGATGAACCGTCATCTTATTCTGGTGGGCCTCTTTCACCATATCTGTCAGGATGATATTGCCTTTCGTCGACTTCTCGTCAATCAGCATGTGGTAATCCGGACCGATGCCGTCCGCATATTCCGCCACCTGTTTCATCGCCCCGGGTTTGAACATCCAGTCGTAGTTGTAATTGACCCAACTGCCGTCCGGCTGCTTCTCCTGGGTTTCATTCCAGTCGGTATAGGCAATCAACTGCACCAGGTTCAGGTCCATCCCCATTTTAGGTTCCAGCTCATTTTTGATGCGCTTGAGTTCTGCTACATCAAAACTTTGCAGATAGACTTTGTCCTGCTTGTCGCTGTAACCGTACTGTTTCAGCACTTCCAGAGTCTTCGTCGCAATGTCCTTCCCTTCCTGATGATGGAACCACGGCGCTTTGATCTCCGGATAGATACCGATGTTCTTGCCGGTAGAATGGTTCAGTCCCTGAACAAACTCGATCTCTTCAGCAAAGGTATGCACGCGGAAATCCGATTTACCCATCGGGAAACGCCCAGGATAGGTTTGCACCTTCTTGCCATTTTCCAGATCAAACCCTTCGGTAAATTTCAGAGATTTGATTTCGTCCAGCGTAAAGTCGATGGCGTAATAACGACCGTCTTTGCGTGCACGATCCGGAAAACGCTCGGCGACATCCGTCACGCGATCAAGATAGTGGTCATGCAGGACGACCAGTTGGTCGTCTTTGGTCATCACCAGATCCTGTTCCAGATAATCCGCCCCCTGCGCGTAGGCCATCGCTTTCGCGGGCAGCGTATGTTCCGGTAGGTAGCCGCTCGCGCCACGGTGGGCAATCACAACTTTATCCGTGTTGCTGGCGGCCAGGGCATGACTTCCCATTACCGCGCCCGCCATCATCAGCGTCAGGCTCAGGTTTTTCAGTGTTTTTTTCATTCACTTAGCCCCCGTTGCGTTTCAGTTGCATCTCAGCATGGTGGCGTTTTTCGCCGATCATCACCACAATCAACAGAATCACCGCCAGAATGCTGCCGCCGATCATCACCATGAAACCGCCGTCCCAGCCGAAGAAGTCCACGGTGTAGCCGACGATGGCGCTGGCCGCCACGGAACCGCCGAGGTAACCAAACAGGCCGGTAAAGCCCGCTGCCGTCCCTGCGGCTTTTTTCGGTGCCAGTTCCAGCGCATGCAAACCAATCAGCATCACCGGACCGTAAATCAGGAAGCCGATCACAATCATACAAACCATATCGACGGTCGGGTTACCTGCCGGGTTCATCCAGTAAACGATGGTAGCGATCGTCACCAGGGTCATAAAGAACACACCGGTCGCGCCACGGTTACCACGGAACACTTTGTCCGACATCCAGCCGCACAGCAGCGTGCCAGGGATCCCTGCATATTCATAGAAGAAGTAGGCCCAGGAGGATTTATCCAGCGCAAAGTGCTTCACTTCTTTCAGATAGGTTGGAGACCAGTCGAGAATGCCGTAACGCAGCAGATAAACGAACACGTTCGCAATCGCGATGTACCACAACAGTTTATTCGGCAGAACGTACTGCATGAAGATCTGCTTCGCGGTCAGCTCTTCTTCCGCTTTCTCGTTGTAGTCGTCCGGATAGTCGTTTTTGTACTCTTCGATGGGCGGCAGGCCACAGGATTGCGGCGTATCACGCATCAGCGCGAAAGCGAAAATAGCCACCAGAATGGCGCCGAACGCTGGCATATACAGGGCAGCTTTCCAGTCGTTAAACCAGGCCATCCCGAGCAGGAACAGCAGCGGAGGAATCCCGCCACCGACGTTATGCGCACAGTTCCAGACGGAGACAATCCCGCCACGTTCCTTCTGCGACCACCAGTGCACCATGGTGCGTCCGCACGGCGGCCAGCCCATTCCCTGGAACCATCCGCAGAGGAACAACAGCACGAACATAATGGCAATGCTCGATGTCGCCCACGGTACAAAGCCCATGAACAGCATCACTGCCGCGGCCAGAATCAGACCGGCAGGCAGGAAAACGCGCGGATTCGAGCGATCCGAAACCGACCCCATGATGAATTTCGAAAATCCGTAGGCAATAGAGATCCCCGACAAGGCAAAACCTAAATCACCGCGTGAAAACCCCTGCTCGACCAGGTAAGGCATTGCAAGGGCAAAGTTCTTGCGCACCAGATAGTACGCGGCATAGCCAAAGAATATCCCCAGGAATATTTGCCAGCGAAGCCGGCGGTATGTCGGATCGATCTCCGCTGCAGGCAAGCGAGCTTTATGCGCCGCTGGTTTAAAAATACTCAACATAATGTAGCCTCCGTGGCCCGTCTTTTATAAGTAGTAAACACCGCAGGTGGTACACGCAACCCCCGCTGCTTCCAGTGTTGGTCGCGATGTTATGCAAAGATACATGCCGTGAATGTGAATTACAGCACATATTGTTACAGATTTATGATGAATGTTCAGAAAAGCGCACGAAATCACGTTTCATTTTCGAATTATGAGCGAATATGCGCGAAATCAAACAAACCATGCTTTTTATGTGGCTAAATGATAAAAAACGAACTGTGAGGGAAAACAATGAAAACTCGCGACTCGCAAACCAGTGACGTGATTATCATTGGGGGTGGTGCCACTGGCGCAGGGATTGCCCGCGACTGCGCGCTGCGTGGACTCCGTGTTATTTTAGTCGAGCGTCATGATATTGCGACCGGAGCGACCGGTCGTAACCACGGGCTGCTGCACAGCGGCGCGCGTTATGCGGTGACTGACGCCGAATCTGCCCGCGAATGCATCAGCGAAAACCAAATTCTGAAACGTATCGCCCGCCACTGCGTTGAGCCGACGGACGGTCTGTTTATTACCCTGCCCGAAGATGAGCTTTCCTTTCAGGCTACCTTTATCCGTGCCTGTGAAGAAGCGGGCATTCGGGCAGAAGCGATCGATCCGCAACAGGCGCGGATTATCGAACCGTCGGTGAATCCACAGCTGATCGGCGCGGTCAAAGTGCCGGACGGAACGGTCGATCCGTTCCGCCTGACTGCAGCCAACATGCTTGATGCGAAAGAGCACGGTGCTATTATCCTGACCGCCCACGAAGTGACGGGGTTGATCCGTGAAGGCGCGACCGTTAGCGGTGTCCATGTGCGCAACCATCTCAATGGCGAAACGCAAACGCTGCATGCGCCGGTGGTGGTGAACGCCGCCGGGATCTGGGGACAGCGGATCGCGGAATATGCCGATTTGAGTATCCGCATGTTCCCGGCGAAAGGGTCGCTGCTCATTATGGACCACCGCATCAACCAGCACGTCATTAACCGCTGCCGCAAGCCTTCCGACGCCGATATTCTGGTACCCGGCGATACCATTTCGCTGATTGGCACCACCTCAACCCACATTGATTACAATGATATCGACAGCAACCGCGTCACCGCCGATGAGGTCGATATTCTGCTGCGCGAAGGTGAAAAGCTGGCGCCGATCATGGCGAAAACGCGCATTCTGCGCGCCTACTCCGGGGTGCGTCCACTGGTGGCAAGCGATGACGATCCCAGCGGTCGTAACGTCAGTCGCGGCATTGTGCTGTTCGATCACGCGAAACGCGACGGCCTGGACGGGTTTATCACGATTACCGGCGGCAAACTGATGACTTATCGTCTAATGGCGGAATGGGCCACCGACGCGGTCTGCCGGAAACTGGGTAACACGCGTCCTTGCATCACTGCAGACACGCCGCTACCGGGCTCGCAGGAACCCACGGAAAGCACGCTGAAGCGCGTGATCTCTCTGCCAGCCCCACTGCGGGGCTCCGCGGTGTATCGCCACGGCGACCGTACGCCAGCATGGCTGAGTCATGGTCGTCAGCACCGCAGTCTGGTCTGTGAATGTGAAGCCGTCACCGCGGGTGAAGTGCAGTACGCCGTCGAAAATTTAAACGTCAACAGCCTGCTTGATCTCCGTCGTCGCACCCGCGTGGGGATGGGCACCTGTCAGGGTGAACTCTGCGCCTGCCGTGCCGCCGGGTTGCTGCAACGCTTTAACATCACCACCGCTGCGCAGTCCATTACCCAGTTGTCAGACTTCCTCAACGAACGCTGGAAAGGCGTACAACCGATCGCCTGGGGTGATGCCCTGCGCGAAAGCGAATTTACCCGCTGGGTATACCAGGGATTATGTGGTCTGGAAAAGGAGCCTCGCGATGAGATTTGATACGGTCATAATGGGCGGCGGTCTTGCCGGACTGCTGTGCGGACTGCAGTTGCAAAAGAGCGGATTACGCTGTGCGGTGGTCACTCGCGGTCAGAGCGCGCTGCACTTCTCTTCCGGCTCGCTGGATCTGCTCAGCGCGCTACCGGACGGGCAACCAGTGAATGACATCACTGCCGGTCTGGACGCCCTGCGCGAACAGGCCCCAACACATCCCTACGCCACGCTGGGTACGCAACGCGTTCTGACACTCGCTGAACAGACACAGGCGCTGCTGGAAGCCTCCTGCGCGCATTTGCAAGGCGAGGTTCGGCAGTCACATCAGCGGGTCACCCCGCTCGGCACACTGCGTTCGACCTGGCTCAGTTCACCGGAAGTCCCTGTCTGGCCGCTGGCGGCAAAACGCCTTTGTGTGGTGGGCATTAGCGGCTTACTCGATTTTCAGGCGCACCTGGCGGCGGCCTCTTTACGTCAACACGATCTGACGGTTGAAACCGCCGAAATCGACCTGCCGGAACTGGACGTGTTGCGTGACAACGCCACCGAATTTCGGGCGGTGAATATTGCGCGTTTTCTGGATAACGAAGATAAATGGCCCTTGTTGTATGACGCGCTGTTGCCGATCGCAAAAACCTGCGAAATGATCATCATGCCCGCCTGCTTTGGTCTGGCGGATGACAGCCTGTGGCGCTGGCTCAACGAGCGTCTGCCATGCTCGCTGATGCTACTACCTACGCTACCGCCATCGGTGCTGGGGATCCGTCTGCATAACCAGTTGCAGCGTCAGTTCGTCCGTCAGGGCGGCATCTGGATGCCAGGCGATGAGGTGAAGAAAGTCACCTGCAAAAATGGCGTGGTGAGCGAAATCTGGACGCGCAACCACGCGGACATTCCGCTACGCCCGCGTTTCGCGGTGCTTGCCAGCGGGAGTTTCTTTAGCAGCGGCCTGCTTGCCGAACGTGAAGGGATCCGCGAACCGATTCTGGGACTGGATGTTCAGCAAACGGCGACCCGCGCCGAATGGTATCAACGCGATTTCTTTGACGCGCAACCCTGGCAACAGTTTGGCGTCAGCACTGATGAGGCGCTGCGCCCGTCGTTGGCCGGACAAACCGTAGACAACCTCTATGCTATTGGCTCGGTTCTCGGCGGATTCGACCCCATTGCCCAGGGATGCGGAGGCGGCGTCTGCGCAGTCACCGCGTTACATGCCGCCCATCACATTGCAGCACGTGCAGGAGGTGAGCAATGAGCGATACGAGTTTTGAAAGTTGCATCAAATGCACGGTGTGTACTACCGCCTGTCCGGTCAGCCGTGTGAATCCAGGTTACCCGGGCCCCAAACAGGCCGGTCCCGACGGTGAGCGCCTGCGTCTGAAAGATGGCGCGCTGTACGACGACGCGCTGAAATATTGCATTAACTGCAAACGCTGCGAAGTGGCCTGCCCGTCTGACGTCAAAATCGGCGATATCATTCAGCGTGCGCGGGCAAAATATGACACCTCCACCCCGTCGCTGCGTAACTTTATCTTAAGCCACACCGACCTGATGGGCAGTGTTTCCACCCCGTTCGCGCCGGTGGTCAACACGGCAACATCACTGAAACCGGTGCGCCAGTTGCTCGATTACGCGCTGAAAATCGACCATCGCCGGACGTTGCCAAAATACTCTTTCGGCACCTTCCGCCGCTGGTATCGCAGCGTGGCGGCCCAGCAGGCGCAGTACAACGATCAGGTTGCCTTCTTCCACGGTTGTTTTGTGAATTACAACCATCCGCAGCTCGGCAAAGATTTGATCAAAGTGCTGAACGCGATGGGCACCGGCGTCCAGTTATTGAGTAAAGAGAAGTGCTGCGGCGTGCCGCTGATTGCCAACGGGTTCACCGACAAGGCGCGTAAACAGGCGGTGACTAACGTCGAATCACTGCGTGAAGCGATTGGCGTGAAGGGGATTCCGGTCATTGCCACTTCCTCGACCTGTACTTTTGCACTGCGTGACGAGTATCCGGAAGTGCTGGACGTCGACAACAGCGGTCTGCGGGAACATATCGAACTGGCAACCCGCTGGCTGTGGCGAAAACTGGACGAAGGAAAAACCCTGCCGCTGAAGCCGTTACCGTTAAAAGTGGTGTATCACACGCCGTGCCATATGGAAAAAATGGGCTGGACGCTGTACACCCTTGAACTGTTACGCCGCATTCCGGGGCTGGAACTCACGGTGCTGGATTCTCAGTGCTGCGGAATAGCTGGTACCTACGGCTTTAAAAAAGAGAACTATCCTACCTCGCAAGCCATCGGCGCACCGCTGTTTAAACAGATTGAAGACAGCGGCGCGGATATTGTGGTGACCGACTGCGAGACCTGCAAATGGCAAATCGAGATGTCCACCAGCAAACGCTGCGAACATCCGATCACCCTGTTGGCGAAAGCATTAGGCTAAATGACTCGCCCGGCGGCACGGTGCCCCGGGCGTTTTTGCGTTTAGCCTTCCACAAAATTGAATACGTTACCGTCGTACGTATTTATCTCCCGTCCCTCTTCGCAAAGACTGAATTTCGGGCATGCAGCCCTTAATGTAACCTCGTATCGTCACGTCACTGGATTCTTTGGTGACGGACAACCATGGCGAAATCAACGACGTCAACACCGCACGATGCCGTGTTTAAAAAGATGATGACCCATCCTGAAATTGCGCAGGATTTTCTTAAGATTCATCTTCCTGAGTCATTATGCAAACTTTGCGAGTTAACCACGCTCAAACTGGAATCCACCACCTTCATTGAAGACGACCTGAGAACCTACTATTCCGATGTTTTGTGGTCGCTGAAAACACGCGAGGGTGAGGGTTACATTTACTGCGTTATTGAACATCAGAGTACCGCCGTGCCGCACATGGCCTTTCGTTTGATGCGCTATGCCACTGCCGCGATGCAACACCACCTTGATAGCGGAAATAAAACCCTACCGCTGGTGATCCCGATGCTGTTTTATCATGGCGAACAAAGCCCATACCCTTTCTCACTGAACTGGCTGGACGAATTTAACGACCCGCAGCTGGCGCGGCAACTCTACACGGAAGCCTTTCCACTGGTCGATATCACGGTCATCTCTGACGACGAAATCATGCAGCATAAGCGCATAGCTCTGCTGGAACTGATGCAAAAACATATCCGCGATCGTGATTTGATGGGGCTGGTTGACCGACTGGTCACGCTGTTAATTACAGGTACTGCTAATGACAGCCAGTTGCATACACTGTTTAATTATCTGGTGCAGTACGGCGATGTGTCCCGCTTCAGTGACTTTATCCGTAACGTCGCTGAGCGAGTTCCCCATCACAAGGAGAAATTGATGACGATTGCAGAAAGGCTTCGGCAGGAAGGCCACCATACGGGATTGCAGGAAGGCAGGCAAAAAGGCACCAGGGAGGAGGCATTACGTATCGCGCGGATGATGCTGAAGAGCGGGATCGAACGCGACAAGGTGTTGATGATAACCGGACTGTCACTCGACGATATCATGGCAAACAGTCCGTAAAGTCTGACAGATGGCCCGGCGGTGCAGCGCCGCCGGGCTATGGATTTAGTAACTGCTTTTCAGTTTCGGCATCGTCTGACCGGGCTTAAACATTGCCAGTCGCTGATCCAGCGCGTCGGTATATAACATAGTATCAACGCCCACGGCGACAAAGTTTGCCCCCCATTCCAGACATTTCTGCGCCATGAGCGGATCGACGGCGAGAAAACCCGCCGCTTTTCCGGCCGCACGAATGCGCTGGATGCTCTCTTTGATAATCCTCTGCACCTCCGGGTGCCCGCTGTTGTCCGGATACCCCAACGAAGCCGAAAGATCGGCGGGACCAATAAACACGCCGTCAATCCCGTCTACATCGAGGATCGCATCCAGATTATCCAGCGCGGCTTTACTTTCAACCTGCACCAGCAGACAGAGTGACTCATTGGCCTGCGCCATATAGTTTTCAATGCGTCCCCAGCGCGCTGCCCGCGCCACGCTGGCACCGACGCCGCGCTCCCCCACCGGCGGGTAACGGGTTGCAGCAACAACCTGCCGCGCCTGTTCTGCGCTATCGACCATCGGTATCAACAGCGTCTGCGCGCCGATATCCAGTACCTGCTTGATCAATGCCTTAGCGCCTTCTACCGGACGAATCACCGGCTGGCTGGTGTAAGGGGCTATCGCCTGCAACTGATGATAGAGATCCTGCATCGTGTTCGGCGCGTGTTCGCCGTCGATCAGCAGCCAGTCATAACCCGACGTCGCGGCAATTTCCGCCATATAAGAGGTGGTCGAACTCAGCCACAGTCCGATTTGTACTTCCCCTTTGCGGAGTGCGTCCTTAAAAGGGTTTGCTAACAATGCGTTCATAATGATCCTTACAACATGGATAAACTTATTGATGCGCAGCACCCGGTTGCGACGCGGGACGATTTACGCTCAGGGTGAAAATAATCAATGAGCCGATGATGGCGACGCCCGCCAGCGTCAACAGTCCTGCGGCATCGCTGGCAAACATCGTTTCTGCTTTAACACGCAGGATTGGCGCAATAAACCCGCCCACCGCACCAAACAGGTTCACGAAGCCGATCCCTGCCGCCAGCGCGGTGCCGGAAAGCAATTGCGTCGGCATGGTCCAGAACACCGGTTGTACGGCGATAAAACCGACAGCCGCTACGCAAAGCGCCAGAATCGCCACCACCGGAGACGCCAGCCCGGATACGCCGATGCCAATCCCCGCTGCCAGCAGCGTCAGCGCAGCGACATTACGACGTTCACCCGTACGGTCTGAGTAGCGAGGGATCAGCCAGGTCCCGAACAGTGCGGCAACCCATGGAATGGCAGTCACCACCGATGCCGTGAAGCCGACTTTGGTGCCCAGCAGTGCAGCAACCTGAGTCGGCAGGAAGAAAATCAGTCCGTACACCGCCACCTGAATCGTCAGATAGATAATCGCCAGTTGCCAGACGCGTCCGTTACGCAGGGCATCCGTCAGTTTTGACGTGGTCTTCTTCTCTTCTTCACTCGCCAGTTGGCTTATGAGCGCCGCTTTCTCTTCTGCGCTGAGGAAACGGGCCTGCTGCGGGGTATCATCCAGCCAGAAGAAGGTGAAGACCCCGGCACCAACTGCCAGCAAACCTTCGATAACGAACATCCAGAACCAGCCAGGATGCCCCATGAAACCGTGCATCTCCAGCAGCGCGCCGGACAGCGGCGATCCCAGCGTCAACGCCAGCGGCGCCCCCATATAAAACAGCCCCATAATGCTGGCGCGGTTACGCTGCGGGAACCATTGCGAGGTAAGATAGATCATGCCGGGGAAGAAACCGGCTTCCGCCGCTCCCAGCAGGGTACGGATAATCAGGAATTTCGCCTCGGTATCCGCCCACGCCATCGCGGCGGAGAGGAATCCCCACAACAGCGTGGTGGTGCCAATCCAGGTTCGGGCCCCCAGCTTGCGCATCAACAGGTTAGCGGGCACGCCAAGAAAGGCGTAGACCACAAAGAAAATCCCCGCGCCAAGCGCATAGGCTTCGTTGCTCAGCCCGGTATCAATCTGATAGGTCTCTTTGGCAAAGCCAATGTTCGAACGGTCCAGAAACGCCAGTACATACAGTGCCAGCATAAATGGGATTAAACGTGCGCGGTTTTTCTTCACCACGCCGTCAAGAAGAGTGGTACTCATAGCAAGATCCTCAAAGAGATGAGGGCGTTGCCGACGCTGCGGCAACGCACAGGTCATTAGTGGCTATAAGGCCGTTTCAGATTGCAGTCGCGGTTAAGCTCCACGCCGAATCCTGGTTTATCCAGCACGGACTTATGAATGCGGCCCTGTACCGGTACCGGTTCATCAAGCAGAATCGGGTCAAACTGCGGACGCATGGTTGAGCAGTCCGGGCTGGTCATCAGGAACTCACTGAACGGCGTATTGGTGAAGGTAATCACCGCATGATGTGAGTAGACCGACGAGCCGTGCGGCACCACCAGTTGTCCGCGCGATTTCGCAATCGCAGCAATCTCGACCAGCGTGGTCAGGCCGCCGCACCAGCCGACATCCGGCTGCATGATATCGATGCCGGTTTCCGCCAGCGTACGGAAGGACTGCAGCGTGCCGTGGTGTTCACCGCTGGTGACCATCATGCCTGCCGGCGCATTGCGTTTCAGTTCGCGATAGCCTTCATACTGCTGTGGCGGTAAACACTCTTCGATCCACTTCAGGTTAGATGGCGCGCAGGCGTGAGCCAGCTTCGTGGCGTAATTCACGTCCTGACTCATCCAGCAGTCCAGCATCAACCAGAAATCCGGGCCGCACTTCTCACGCATCTCCGCCACCATCGCGGCATCTTTGCGGATCCCCGCATCGCCGTCGTGTGGTCCCCAGTGCGTCGGCATTTTGCCGCCAATGAAGCCCATCTCTTTTGCCAGATCCGGACGAGCGCCCGTGGCGTAAAACTGAATTTCATCGCGCACCGCGCCGCCCAGCAGTTTGTAGACCGGCAGGCCGACCACCTTGCCAAAAAGATCCCACAGCGCCAAATCAACGCAGGAGATGGTGTTCATCACCAGACCGCCAGAGCCTGAGTAATACATGGTCGCACCGAGCATCTGATCGTGAATGAGTTTGATATCGCTGACGCATTTTCCTTCGATAAAGCGATTGAGGTGTTTTTCAACAATAAAGCACCCCATCTCCCCTGCCGTAGAGACCGCAAATCCCGTTTGTCCGTTTTCGGCTTCAACTTCGACAATCAACGTACCCAGCACGTTAATCCCAAAGGACTGGCGTGACTGTTCATATTCACGATATTTGCTCATCGGCGTGGCGATATGATCGTCAATCCAGTGATTCGCGCCCTGGTCATGATAATCACCGCCGCCAGCGCCTTTTTCTGCGGTAGCGCCACCGGTAAACCAGGCGCGGACATGTTTAATTTTGGGTAGGGTCATGATGTTCTCCATTATTATGATGCGAGTGAATCGAAGGGACTTTTCCATCCCAACAGACGTGAAATATCTTTCGCGCAGGCAATGGCTTTCCCGGCAAGATAATCACGATTCTCTTCGTTGATTTCTAAGCGAGTGCCAACCACCGAAATGGCGGCGGCGGGTTCGTTATTGGCATTAAATACAGGGGCAGCAACACAGCGTACATCCGGATAATCCTCTCCGTTGTCGAAGCTCCAGCCGCGCTGACGGATGCGTTCCAGTTCATCGCTAAGTTGCTGAGGTTGGGTGATCGTGGTGGGGGTCGTCTGCTCCCACACCAGCTGTTCAATAATGGCGTTACGCACGGCGGCGGGCTGCCAGGCCAACAGGCACTTACCAATACCAGAGCGATACAACGAAAGGCTTTTCCCTTCGTGAGAGCGCACGCTGATGGTCGAAGACGATTCCACCTTCAGGATGTAATACGCGCTTTCATGGTCAATGATCCCCAAATGGCAGAGCAGCCCCGTTTCATCCATCAGTTGCGTCAGGCGTGGTCGCGCCAGTTCACGCAGATCCATTTTGCTGAGCGCATGGCCGGAAAGTTCCACCAGTTTGGTCCACAGACAAAAATTCTCCTGGTGATCGACACTGATAAACCGCTGACGCTTCAGTTCACTCAACAGCAGGTACGCCGTGCTTTTGGGAATACCCAGCGTTTCGATAATCGTGGCGGCGCTACAGGGGCCAATCCGCGCAATCAGATTGAGAATATCGATGGCGCGGGTGAGCGCCGGGACTTTGCTTGATTCCAACATACTGGACTCCAGTCTGAGATACTGGAATCAGTGTGATCGGTCGCGCCAGGTAAATTTGTGAAGCGCGTCATGTCGCGCCTTTCTTCCAGCAGAATGGAGAAATTACGTGCAGGAATGTGAGGTGACGCACGGATTTTTTCGTGGGGAGTACAATGGGTTGGACAAAAAAGAATCAGCCCGAAAAACACAATGCCTTCGGGCGAGGTAAAGACTACAGCGTCAGGGATTCAACCACCTCAATCCAGCCGTGTTCGCTGGCAATATCCTGCTTGTTGAACCAGCGACGTAACATGTTTAGCGCCATCATCGCACAGACCTCCTGACGGACCAGCAGACTGTGACGGGTCACGCTGAAATGCACGCGCAGGGCAAACGTCCCGTCGGGGGTCGCCAGCGCAAAATTCAAGTGATCGTTTTCCAGCCCGGAGATCGCCAGCGCCAGTCCGGCGTAGTGGTTATCGCGCCGTTCTGTCGTCCAGTGCGCAGTCTGCGCTAGCGTCTCTTCCTGCGAAGGCACCACTTCACTGGCCAGCAGCGGCGCGCCCACGCGGGAGAGCTGCAGTGCCACCAACCCGCCGGTGAACTGCTCGCTCAGCGTCAGGCTGAGCTGCCTTTTCTGCAACTCGCGGGCGATTTGCAACGGAAGTCCCTCGGTACCTTCAAAAATCAGGCTTTGGCCGGCAACGCGTTTGACCTCCTGCCACAGACTGCGCATCGCTTCACGCTGGGCATACGGTCCGGTTAATTTCAGTTCGATAATCGGCATCGAAGAACGGTAACCCAGCGTCACCCCTTCCGGTAATGAAAGTGAGTCGAGGCTTTGCGCCAGATCGCTTTCCGAACGACCAAAGGTGGTCAGACGCAGGCACAGCGGCGGTTCGGTGAGAGAGAAGCGCTCGCGCAGACGCGGCAGGATCTCATGTTCTACCATCACCTTAAATTCTGACGGTACACCCGGCGTAAAGAACATCAGACAGCGATTAAGCTGTACCGCGAAACCACAGGCGGTGCCGACAGGATTATTGATGAATTCAGCGCTGGCGGGCAGTTCCGCCTGTTTGCGGTTGCTGGGCGCCATCACTCTGCCGCGCTCGCGGAAGAATCGTTCCATCTCGGCAAGCCAGGCTTCGTGCAGAACCAGCCCTTCCCCTTTCGCCATCGCCGCAGCAAGCGCGCTGAGATCGTCACTGGTCGGCCCCAGTCCACCGTTGACGATCAGTACGTCAGCATGCTGACTCCGCTCGCGCAGAATGGCGACCAGGCAATCGAGGTTATCGCCCACCGTATTGCGACGGGTTAAGGGCAATCCCTGATTAAAGAAAAAATCGGCCAGCCAGGCTGCATTCGTGTCGACGATTTGCCCGTGCAACACTTCATCCCCGGTGGATAACATCTCCACGTTTAACATCGTGTTCTCCTGCTTTTATGATGAAAACACTATAACGCAAAGGGGGAAGTGGCGTGGTAGAGAAATATCAGGAAGGTAACAAAAGTGGCGCGGCAGAAGACCGCGCCACCAAAATCAGAAGCTGGCATTGACCCCAACATACGGGCCGTCTGCAATGGCGTTATCACGATTGCCGTCTTTACCCGCCAGGTTGAGGTAGCGATAACCCGCTTCGATGCTGAGCGGACGCATGATCGTCAGACGCGCGCCGGCATTCGCCTCTTCATAGCTCTGGATCCCGCTGGATAACGAGTCCGGTGAGTAGTAGTACTCGCCGAACAGGCGGAAACTGTCGCCTATTGGCCACTGTAATCCACCACCAACCGCAGCAGCATAGCCTTCATCACTGTCGTTCGGGTTGGTATAGACCCCTTTGCCGCCCACCGTCGCCATCAGCGGACCGAGCGGTAGATTTAGCCCCAGCCCCAGACCCGCGACGTCGCCGTCGTCATCGCTATGCATCCAGTTACCGCTCAGCGCCAGTCCCGTGGACTCGGTGCCAAAGCCGACGCCAACGTTGGTATATTCTTTACCCGCCTGTCCGCTGATGCTCATTGCACTCGCAGAGGCGGAAACGAACAGCATTCCCGCTATGCCAAATAATACGCTTTTTTTCATTTTTACCCTTTCCAGCAAGCAAATACGTAAAGTTCCCCAAAGCCGCAGGATTGTACTGCCAGCGCTAAAGGAATCAATGAGCTAAAAAAGCGATCGTGCAGCATTTTGTAACTAAATAATACCGTTCAGAGGCAAGAAGAGTCTCGTTAACCCTCTTTACCGTCCTGAAAAGCGCCAGGATACTATTTTTTATTCATAGCAATTCATCAAAGTACATTTCTCATATGAATAGAAAATAAACATTTTCTCCCCTGTTGCCAGGGGATAAACTTTTCCCTGCTAACACTCCCTCTGCTTCAAGGAACATTACCGTGCGTCAAAGGACTATTGTTTGCCCCTTAATACAGAATGCTGGAAGTTATCTCCTGTGCCAGATGGCCGACGACCGGGGCGTTTTCCCGGGCCAATGGGCACTGTCTGGTGGTGGCGTTGAACCAGGGGAACGCATTGAAGAGGCCCTGCGCCGTGAGATTCGCGAAGAACTGGGTACTGAGTTGGTTCTGACTGATATCAAACCCTGGACCTTCAGCGATGATATCCGTACCAAAACCTACCCCGATGGCCGTCAGGAAGAGATTTATATGATTTACCTGATTTTCGACTGCATCGCTGCCAATCGTGAGGTACATATCAATGACGAGTTTCAGGCGTTTGCCTGGGTCAAGCCGGAAGATTTAGCGAAATACGATCTGAACGTTGCGACGGTGAAAACCTTAACACTGAAAGGGTTATTGTAATATTTGATGACAGCCATTACGGCTGTCATTCTTTATTCATAATAGGGGTTAGAGTGATACCAGTTTACCATCAAGGAATAATTTTCCCTTATCGACATGCATCACCAGGCCGTCCAGATAATCCGGGGTCAATTTTACACCCCGCATATTTTTTGCCAGATATGTCAAACAATGATTGTGGGTAAAAATTACCACATCTTTATTTTCCGACTTATTGGCTAAACGCTCAATGGCCTGATAAGTCCCCCGCCCACAGGCATGCATGCCTTTATCTACCGTCAGTTTTTTATCCGCAGAAAACCAGGTCGCTGACTGAATGGTGCGAACCGTATCGCTGGCATACAAATCGTAGTCTTTTATCTCTTTACCAAACGCGGCACCCAACGCACGGGCTTGCTTCGCGCCATGCTCGGTAATGCCGGTTTTATCCGACAGGCAGAGATTGTCTGACCTGTCGCAGCGCTCGGCATGACGAAACAACACCACCACCGGATGCTGTTTTGCCAGTACCGCCAGGGTACGGGAATCGATTCGCGGCAATCCGTTACTACTCCAGGCGAAATGGCTGCCCAGCCCTACCATTATCACCAGCGCCGATAACAGGATAACCGTATATTTTTTGGACTTAATGAAATATTGGGACACGATAAACACAGTAAACTCCACCCGTTACCGGCGAACAGAAATATCACTTTGCGGCGTACCGCTTAATCAAAGGCATGATCATTTAAGTGGGCAAAATGCCCGAAAACCCTGGCCAATGCAAATGCAATATAGAGAAAAAAGGATATATTTTCTTAACGTTAAGTTCTTAAGGTTAAATTAATATTCAGCCACTATTATTTGGCTCTAACTGGATAATCCTCATTTAGCCTCCTGTTTATGACTTAATAAATAAGAGGATCGCAGTATCCAAATGGCTTAAGGAAATATAATGTCTGATTTTCTGCCTTTCTCTCGCCCGGCGATAGGTACGGAAGAACTTGCCGCAATCAAAGCGGTTCTTGATTCCGGATGGATTACGACCGGCCCGAAAAATCAGCAACTGGAAGAGGCCTTCTGCCAGCTGACGGGAAACCACCACGCTATTGCCGTCAGCTCCGCCACGGCAGGTATGCATATCGCCCTCATGGCGCTGGGAATCGGTGCCGGTGATGAAGTCATCACCCCGTCAATGACCTGGGTTTCCACCCTGAACATGATTGTGCTATTGGGCGCCACCCCAGTGTTGGTGGATGTCGACCGCGACACGCTGATGGTCACCGCTGAGCACATTGAAGCTGCCATAACGCCGCGCACGAAAGCCATTATTCCCGTCCATTACGCCGGCGCACCGGCTGATCTGGATGCCATTTACGCCCTTGCGGAACGTCACGGCATTGCGGTTATCGAAGATGCCGCCCACGCGGTCGGGACTTATTATCAGGGTCGTCACGTCGGCGCACGAGGTACCGCGATTTTCTCCTTTCACGCCATCAAGAATGTCACCTGCGCAGAGGGAGGACTGATCGTCACCGATGATGAGCCACTCGCCCGGCAGTTACGCGCCCTGAAATTCCACGGACTCGGCGTGGATGCCTACGATCGCCAGACCTGGGGTCGCGCGCCTCAGGCCGAGGTAGTGACACCAGGTTACAAATACAATCTAACCGATATTAACGCAGCGATGGCGCTGGTTCAGTTAGACAAACTAGAGACACTAAACCGTCGCCGGGCAACTATCGCCCACGCGTACCAACAAGCGCTGGCCGATCTGCCGTTTCAACCGCTGAGCCTGCCGTCATGGCCCCACGTCCATGCATGGCATCTGTTTATTATTCGTACCGACGAAGAGCGCTGTGGCATCAGTCGTGACGCGCTGATGGAGGCGCTCAAAGCCCAGGGAATCGGGACCGGTTTGCATTTTCGCGCGGCGCACACGCAGAAATATTACCGCGAGCGCTTTAACACCCTGTCGCTCCCCCATACCGAATGGAACAGCGCACGTATCTGCTCGCTACCGCTGTTTCCTGATATGACCCCGGCGGATACCGCTCGTGTCATCACCGCACTTCGCCAGATTGCAGGTAAATAACCATGTTTGAAGCTCTTCCGATTACGAAAGTGTCGGTGGTGATCCCTGTCTATAACGAACAGGAAAGCCTGCCGGAACTGTTCAGGCGAACCACTGCGGCCTGCGAGAGTCTGGGAAAAGACTATGAAATCCTGTTGATTGATGACGGTAGCAGCGACCACTCTGCCCGGTTGTTGATCGACGCATCAGAAGCTGAAGGCAGCCACATCGTTTCGATTTTGCTCAATCGCAACTACGGGCAGCATTCCGCCATCATGGCGGGATTCAGTCACGTTACTGGCGACCTGATCATTACGCTCGATGCCGATCTGCAAAACCCGCCGGAAGAGATCCCGCGTCTGGTGGCAAAAGCCGATGAAGGGTATGACGTCGTTGGCACCGTACGCCAGAATCGTCAGGACAGTCTGTTCCGTAAAACCGCCTCGAAGATGATCAACCATCTGATTCAGCGCACCACGGGCAAAGCCATGGGCGACTACGGATGCATGCTTCGCGCCTATCGTCGGCACATTATCGATGCCATGTTGCATTGTCATGAGCGCAGCACATTTATCCCGATTCTGGCGAATATTTTTGCCCGGCGCGCCACGGAGATCCCCGTTCATCACGCGGAACGTGAATTTGGTGATTCCAAATACAGCTTTATGCGGCTGATTAACCTGATGTACGACCTGGTGACCTGCCTGACGACGACGCCTTTGCGCATGTTGAGCCTGCTCGGCAGCGTCATCGCCGTTACCGGATTTACTCTGTCGATACTCCTCGTCATTCTCCGCCTGACGCTGGGGCCACAATGGGCGGCTGAAGGAGTATTCATGCTGTTTGCCGTTCTGTTTACCTTTATCGGCGCGCAGTTCATCGGCATGGGATTACTCGGCGAATATATCGGTCGAATTTACAACGATGTTCGCGCCCGCCCCCGCTATTTCGTCCAGCAAGTTATTCGTCCGGAAAGCCCGCACTCTACAAAGGAAAATCAATAATGAAAGCCGTTGTCTTCGCGTATCACGATATGGGCTGTCTGGGCGTTCAGGCCGTGCTCGACGCCGGCTATGACATTGCCGCCATTTTTACACATGCGGATAATCCAGGAGAAAACACGTTTTTTGGCTCCGTTTCTCGCCTGGCCGCTGAGGCGGGGATCCCGGTCTACGCCCCGGATGACGTGAACCATCCAATCTGGGCTGAGCGTATCAGCCAACTCGCTCCTGACGTTATTTTCTCTTTCTATTACCGTCATCTGCTCAGCGATGCAATTCTGGAACAGGCTTCGGCAGGCGCATTCAACCTGCACGGTTCACTCCTGCCAAAGTATCGCGGTCGCGCCCCGTTGAACTGGGTGTTGGTGAATGGCGAAAGTGAAACCGGCGTGACGCTGCACCGCATGGTCAACCGCGCCGATGCAGGCGCCATTATCGGGCAACAGCGTGTCGCTATTTCGCCTGACGATACGGCCCTTACGCTACATCATAAGCTTTGCCAGACCGCCCGACAGGTGCTGGAACAGGCACTACCCGCTATCAAACGCAGAGAGACGCGTGACGTTTTGCAAAACGAGAGCGACGCAACGTACTTTGGTCGTCGCACGCCTGAAGACAGTTTCCTGACGTGGAACCGACCGGCAACGACGCTGCACAACATGGTGCGGGCGGTCGCGGCCCCCTGGCCGGGCGCGTTCAGCTATTCCGGCACGCAAAAATTCACCATCTGGTCATCCCGCGTCCACCCACAGCCCCAGACCGCGCAACCGGGTACCGTGATTTCCGTCGCGCCCCTGCTGATCGCCTGTTCCGAAGGCGCGCTGGAGGTAATGACCGGACAGGCGGGTAACGGCATCACCATGCAGGGTGCACAGTTAGCGCAGGTTCTCGGCCTGGTTGCGGGGTCTCGTTTAAACAGTCAGTCACTGGCCACCAGCAAGCGCCGTACCCGCGTGCTGATCCTCGGCGTGAATGGTTTTATTGGCAACCATCTTACCGAACGCCTGCTGCGCGAAGACCACTACGAAATCTATGGTCTGGATATCGGCAGCGATGCGATTGGTCGATTCCTCAACCATCCGCGTTTTCATTTTGTGGAAGGCGACATCAGCATTCATTCTGAATGGATCGAATATCACGTTAAGAAATGCGACGTGGTGCTGCCGCTGGTGGCCATTGCCACGCCAATTGAATATACCCGCAACCCGCTGCGCGTTTTTGAACTGGATTTTGAAGAAAACCTGAAAATCATTCGCTACTGCGTGAAATACCGTAAGCGGATCATTTTCCCATCAACTTCTGAAGTGTACGGGATGTGTACCGACAAAGTGTTTGATGAAGACAGCTCGAATCTGATTGTCGGGCCGGTCAATAAACCCCGCTGGATTTACTCGGTGTCCAAACAGCTTCTCGACCGTGTCATTTGGGCCTATGGCGAAAAAGACGGGCTCCGATTTACCCTCTTTCGCCCCTTCAACTGGATGGGGCCGAGACTCGACAGCCTCAATTCTGCGCGAATTGGCAGCTCACGCGCCATCACACAGTTGATCCTTAACCTGGTGGAAGGCTCACCGATTAAGCTTATCGAAGGCGGAAAACAGAAACGCTGCTTTACGGATATCCGCGACGGCATCGAAGCGCTGTACCGGATCATTGAAAATGCGGGGGGTCGCTGCGACGGTGAAATCATCAACATCGGCAACCCGGAAAACGAAGCCAGCATCAAGGAACTGGCGGAAATGCTGCTGGAGAGTTTCGACAAACATCCACTGCGCCATCATTTTCCACCGTTTGCCGGGTTACGGGTGGTTGAAAGCAGCAGCTATTATGGCAAAGGCTATCAGGATGTGGAGCACCGTAAGCCCAACATCCGTAATGCAAAACGTTGCCTGGACTGGGAGCCTACCATCGATATGCGCGAAACGGTTGACGAGACGCTGGATTTCTTCCTGCGCAGTGTAGATCTCACGGAACATTCATCATGACAAAAGTCGGCTTGCGTATTGATGTCGATACCTTCCGCGGCACCCGCGAAGGCGTGCCGCGCCTGTTAGCGTCATTGAGCCGATACCACATTCGGGCAAGTTTTTTCTTTAGCGTTGGGCCTGACAACATGGGGCGCCATCTCTGGCGCCTGATTAAACCGCAGTTTCTGTGGAAAATGCTGCGCTCAAACGCCGCGTCTCTTTACGGCTGGGATATTTTGCTGGCCGGTACCGCCTGGCCGGGAAAAGAAATCGGTCGCGCCAACGCGGAGATTATCCGTGAAGCGGCACGCCAGCATGAAACGGGGCTGCACGCCTGGGATCACCACGCCTGGCAGTCCCGGAGTCCTCAGTGGAGCGAACAGCAACTGATCGCCGATATTTCACATGGAATAGCCGCCCTTGAGGCCATCACCGGACAACCCGTGACCTGTTCAGCCGTCGCGGGCTGGCGCGCTGACCAGCGTGTGGTGCTCGCCAAAGAGACATTTCCTCTGCGTTACAACAGCGACTGCCGCGGCTGGGCGCCGTTCCGTCCGGTTCTCGGGGCTGATGCGTTCG
Source organism: Citrobacter sp. MGH 55 (assembly GCF_016906145.1). Classification (NCBI taxonomy): domain Bacteria; kingdom Pseudomonadati; phylum Pseudomonadota; class Gammaproteobacteria; order Enterobacterales; family Enterobacteriaceae; genus Citrobacter; species Citrobacter sp. MGH 55. The sequence goes on along the minus strand of NZ_CP070239.1, from coordinate 2,947,580 downwards.
CTACGCCACAAATTCCGGTCACGTTGCCCACGTGGGATGAAGCGGTGGGTCGTGAGGTTCAGGCAGAGGATTTCAACGACTGGATCCTCTCCCGAATACAGCGGGATACCGGTACGCCGGTGTATACCATTCATGCCGAAGTCGAAGGCGGTGCCTGGCACAGCCAGTTTGAGGAACTGCTCCAGCGTGCGGCCGATGCGGGCATCACCTTCTGCCCACTTGGCGATCTCCTGCCTGAGGATCGCAACACCTTGCCGCCGGGAGAGATTATTCGCGGTCACATCGCGGGAAGAGAAGGATGGTTAGGCTGCCAGCAAGCAATGAGTGTCATACGATGAAAAACACCCGTTATTATCAGATACTGGCCGCGCTAATCGCGTTCTGTTACATCATCCCCATCAACCTGCGTCTGTTGTGGCAACCTGATGAAACGCGCTATGCCGAGATCAGTCGCGAAATGCTGGCCTCCGGCGACTGGCTTGTTCCTCATTTTCTTGGCGTCCGTTACTTTGAAAAACCCATTGCCGGGTACTGGATCAACAGCATCGGGCAGGGGTTGTTTGGTGCGAACAATTTCGGCGTTCGCGCGGGCGCCATTTTTGCGACGTTGGTCACCGCCGTGCTGGTGGCATGGCTTGCCATGCGCCTATGGCGCGATACGCGTACCGCCCTGCTGTCGGCCATCATCTTCCTGTCGTTGTTTATTGTCTACGGGATTGGCACCTATGCGGTGCTCGATCCGCTGATTGCGCTCTGGCTAATGGCGGGACTGTGCTGCTTCTGGCAGGCGATGCAGGCCACCACCTGGCAAGGGAAAAGTGCAGGATTCCTGCTGCTGGGCGTCACCTGCGGGATGGGCGTGATGACCAAGGGTTTTCTGGCGCTTGCGGTACCGGTGCTCAGCGTTCTGCCGTGGGTCGCCGCGCAGAAACGCTGGAAAGATCTGTTCCTCTTTGGCGGATTAGCGGTCATCAGTTGTGTCGTCGTCATTCTGCCGTGGGGACTGGCAATTGCCCAACGTGAACCCGATTTCTGGCACTACTTTTTCTGGGTCGAACACATCCAGCGTTTCGCGATGGATGACGCCCAGCACAAAGCGCCGTTTTGGTACTATCTGCCGGTGCTGATCGCCGGAAGCCTGCCGTGGCTTGCGCTGCTTCCCGGAGCCTTAAAGACCGGCTGGCAGACGCGAGATGAATCGCGCAGCGCATTCTATCTGCTCGGTTGGATCGTAATGCCGCTGGCGTTTTTCAGCATCGCGAAAGGCAAATTACCGACCTATATTCTGTCCTGTTTCGCCCCGCTCGCCATACTGATGGCGAGATACGGATTGAACGCAGCGGAAAAGGGCTTTGCCGCGCTGCGCATCAACGGCTGGATCAATATTCTGTTCGGCGTCATCGGGATTATCGCTACGCTGGTTGTCTCGCCGTGGGGACCGCTGAAATCGCCGGTCTGGATGCACATTGAGGTGTATAAGGTTTTCTGCACGCTGGGGATGTTTGCTCTGTGGACTTTTTTCGGCTGGTATACGCTGACTAACACCGAAAAGAGCTGGATTTATGCCGCGCTGTGTCCCGTGGCGCTGGCGCTGTTGTTTGGTTTTTCTGTGCCCGATCGGGTCATGGAATCCAAACAGCCACAGTTTTTTGTCGAGATGACCCGGGAAAACCTGGCGCCAAGCCGCTACATTCTTACCGACAGCGTAGGCGTCGCCGCCGGGCTGGCCTGGAGCCTGAAGCGCGACGACATTTTAATGTATGGGCAAACCGGCGAGTTGAAATATGGCCTTAACTATCCCGATGCTAAAGGCCGGTTCATTCGCTACGGCGATTTTGCGGACTGGCTCAGCCAGCACCGTCAGGAGGGGATCATTACGCTCGTGCTCACTATCGCGAAGGATGAAGACATCAACCGCCTTGCCATTCCCCCTGCTGACAGTATCGATAATCAGGGGCGTCTGGTGCTGATTCAGTATCGTCCCAAATGATCTGGCTGGTATTAGTACTGGCCAGCCTGCTTAGCGTTGCAGGGCAGTTATGCCAGAAACAGGCGACGCTCCGCGTGCCGACCCGCGCGCGAAGACGCCATATTGCCCTGTGGCTGGGGCTGGCGCTCGCCTGCCTTGGCCTGGCGATGATCCTGTGGTTGTTGGTATTGCAGAACATTCCCGTGGGTATCGCTTACCCGATGCTCAGTCTCAACTTTGTCTGGGTCACATTGCTGGCATGGAAAATCTGGCGTGAACCGGTGGCGCTTCGTCACTGGCTGGGCATCGTCTTGATCATCAGCGGTATTTTTATTCTGGGGAGTGCGGCGTAATGGGATTACTCTGGGGACTGTGCAGCGTGATCATCACGTCCGTCGCGCAACTGGGCCTGAGCTTTGCGATGGCAAACCTGCCGCCGATGACACAGTGGCAGACGTTTATCCCGGTACTGTTCTCCCTTCATACCGGTACGTTCGTGCTATGCACCAGTTTAGTGGGCTATCTGCTGTCGGTTTTCTGCTGGCATAACGCGCTGCATCACCTCGCGCTGAGCAAGGCTTACGCGCTGCTCAGCCTGAGTTATGTGCTGGTGTGGGTGGCGTCGATAATCTTACCCGGCTGGCAGGGCACGTTTTCTCTGAAAGCGCTGCTGGGCGTACTGTGTATCATGGCCGGACTGATGTTCATTTTTCTGCCCGCACCGCGGAAAACGCGCTGACGTTTATTTGTTCCCCAACAACGTCTTCAGGCGCTCCCACTCGTCGCAGGTATAATTTCTGGCATCCAGAATCTTCACCGTCCGCCCGCTGTCACGGTTGACGGAATACAGCGCATCCTTCTGCGGAGAAAGGATATCACCGGCATTCACCACAATGTCAGACTGGACTTCAGCGATCATTTTCAGTGAACCGCCGGCATCACTTAACACTAATGCATGCTTCCCTGACCTTTTGTCATAGCACGACTTCTTCACCTGCCACTCCATTGCATACCTTTACGTATCGGGAACTTTTACATTACGTTACACAGTAGCAGATAAACAAAGTGGCAATGGGCATCAATTGGTAAAACTGCGAAGTGAAATTAATGTTTTCCTAATGTTTCATTCACCCAATCAACGACGGCACGCCGGGATATCTTGATCCCCCCATTTTTCAGTTCGGCAGGCAGAGAAAGCCAATGTACCGGCTGCTGGAAACGTGCCAGTTTGTCTTTCACCCATTCGTTAAGTTCTGTCTCTGCGACGTCTGTGTCACATTCCACCACCGCCACCGGTCGATGACCAAATTCGGCGTCCTCGATCGGCACGATAAACGCCTGCAGCACGTGAGGATGTGTAACAATGACCCGTTCCACCTCTTCGGGTTGTATCCCCTCTCCGCCGCTAAAAAAGAGATTATCCAGACGTCCGGCGATGGTCAGTTTTCCGCCATTCAGCACGCCGCGATCGCGTGTGGCAAACCAGCCTTCATCGTTAGCCAGCGAAACCAGTTTACCGTCTCGCCAGTAGCCTTCCGCCATACTGGCCGCCCGCAGCCAGACTTCATCATTTACGATTCTGACTTCTCGTCCCGGTAAAGGCATACCGACATCAGCCAGACCGTCCGCCTCTTTTGCACATACCGTTGAGGCAAATTCCGTCAGGCCGTATCCGCACCAGCAGCGAATACCCTGCGCGCGCGCCTGCTCGGTTAACGCCACCGGGATCGCCGCGCCACCCAGCAAAACGGCTTTCAGCGCCACCGGCGTCTGGTTCACCAGCAGTCGCCAGAGTTGCGTTGGCACCAGCGAAGCATGGGTGCATCCGGCCAGCATCTGTTCCAGCGGCTGTTTTTCCCGTACCGTCATCCGCGCCCCGGCCACTAACCAGCGCCACAGAATCCCCTGTCCGGAGACATGAAACAACGGCAGAGAGAGCAGCCAGTCGTCCTCTGTTGCCAGCGGCATCAGCGACAGCACACCGTCAGCACTGGCAATATGCGCCTGACAGGTATGAACTGCCGCTTTCGGTAGACCGGTCGAACCGGAGGTCAGCGTCATGGAACACAGACGCTGCGGCTGCCAGTCGACGGCATGCA
>NZ_CP070239.1:2875930-2943481 GCF_016906145.1 Citrobacter sp. MGH 55 | reverse complement strand
CAGAAAGGGAAAGCGGTTTTCTCCCTCCAGGTCCAGCGCAAACTGCAGCGTGAGATCGGGCAGCAATGTTGCCAGCAAGGCGTGAGGAAGCTGTGGATTGACCGGCAGGATCCGTGCACCGCACTGCAACAGCGCCAGCCATGCCAGCAGTGTCTGCGGATGATTCCAGGCGCGCAGCATCACGCCGCAGCCTTCGGTAACCCCCTGCGCGGCAAAACCGCTCGCCAGGGCATCAATACGCGTACAGAGCGTGCGCCAGCTTAGCACCTCATCATTCAGGCGTATGGCTGGCGCGTCTCCCTGAACCTGCCGCCAGTATCGCCACGGCCAGTCAGGAAAGGTCATCGCAGGCGTTCCAGTGCAGATTCTTCAATACAGGGCAACATGCTGCCCGGCCAGCGACGAATCTGCTGCGCCTGCATCAGGCTCAGCGTATCCAGTCCCGGAATAGTGTCTGGCGTCAGACACGCGGCAATGCGCGCCAGTTGGGTCAGACCCAGGCTCGACTCGATGGATGAACTGATCACCGCCGTCAGCCCCAGCGCATGCGCGGCCTGTACCTGCTCACGCACTTTTTCCAGCGACCCGGTCAGCGTCGGTTTGATCACCACTGCACGTACGCCCTCTTCTGCTTCAAAGACAAAATCCGCCTCACGCAGGCTTTCGTCCCAGGCGATAGCAATCCCGGTTTCACGGGCAAAGGCTCGCGAGTCGTCGCGCGTTTTGCACGGTTCTTCGAGGAAAGCGATGCGGTTACGGTAGTCCGGGTTCACGTACTTCGCGAACTGCTGCGCCTTCAACGGCGTCCAGGCGCGGTTGGCATCCAGCCGCAGCCGCAATTCCGGGATCGCCTCCAGCAGCAGGTTGACCACCATGCCGTCGCGAACCGCTTCGTACAGTCCGACCTTCACCTTCGCGACTTTTTCGCCGGGCATGTCCGCCAGTTGCAGCACCAGATCGTCCGGGTCCCCGGTACACAGCGGCGCCGCCCGATAGTCTGCGGCTTCAGGCAGCGTTCCGGCTATTTCCGCCAGTGCACAACTGACGCCAAAGGCCACAGAAGGTATGTCAGGCAATGCATCTTCTCCCTGCAGCCAGCCGTCAACCCAGGCCAGCAGCGCAACCTGCGCCTCTTCCTGGGTTTCCTGACTGAATCCCGGCAGTGGGGAGATCTCTCCCCATCCCTGACGCTCGCCGTCGTGCAGGCGAACATACAGCCCGTCACGCGTTTTTAACCGCCTGTCGCGCAGAACCACCCCCGCGTCCATGGGGATCTGCCAGCGGTATACCTGCGCGCTACGCATTACGGATTCCGTTTGAATTTGCTGAAATCAGGCTGACGTTTCTGGTTGAAGGCGTTACGGCCTTCCTGACCTTCTTCCGTCATGTAGAACAGCATGGTGGCGTTACCCGCCAGCTCCTGCAAACCGGCCTGACCATCACAGTCGGCGTTCAGCGCCGCTTTCAGGCAACGCAGCGCCATCGGGCTGTTTTGCAGCATTTCACGACACCAGCGCACGGTCTCTTTTTCGAGTTCGGCCAATGGGACAACGGTGTTCACCAGCCCCATATCCAGCGCCTGTTTGGCATCGTACTGACGGCACAGGAACCAGATTTCACGCGCTTTCTTCTGCCCCACGATCCGCGCCATGTAAGACGCCCCCCAGCCGCCGTCAAAGGAGCCGACTTTCGGGCCGGTCTGCCCGAAGATGGCATTTTCCGCCGCAATCGTCAGGTCGCACATCATATGCAGCACGTGACCACCGCCAATGGAATAACCCGCCACCATCGCCACGACCGGCTTCGGACAGGTACGGATCTGGCGCTGGAAATCCAGCACGTTCAGGTGATGCACACCAGAGTCATCCTGATAGCCGCCGTAGTCGCCGCGAACCTTCTGGTCGCCGCCGGCACAAAAGGCTTTATCGCCTGCGCCAGTCAGAATAATCACGCCCACGTTATCGTCGTAACGGGCATCCGCCATCGCCTGAATCATCTCTTTGACGGTCAGAGGACGGAATGCGTTGCGCACCTGCGGACGATTAATGGTGATTTTTGCGATACCGTCGGTCGATTTCTCATAGCGAATGTCGGTGTAGCCTTCCGAGCAATCGTGCCATTCTACCGGTGCGTAAAGCATTGTTTCATCAGGATAGATCATAGTGTGTCCTTTAGTCAGAGACGCAGAATCTGAGCCAGACAGTCCACCACGCCTGCGGGATTTTCCCGGTGCGCATTGTGTCCGGCGTTACGAATCACATGGCGGGTCGCCGCTAATTCCGTCGCCAGGGCGCAGAATTTGCTGTCACGTTCACCACATAAATAATAAAACGGAAAGGCGCGCGCGGTGAGCGCAGCGCGTAAATCAGGCTGGACCGCCAGCGAAGTGGCTTCCAGCATTGCCGCCAGCGTTTCGCCGTTATTCTGGCTACGCAGCGCGACCAGCGCTTCTCGTTGCCGCGCGTTCAGCGAAGCAAAAACCGGCTGCTGATACCAGTCAGTAAACACCTCAGTCAGCGCGTCATGGCGAAAACGTTCCGCCCAGTGATGGTCAGAATCCCGGCGCGCGTCGCGTTCGGCGTCGCTTTGCAGTCCCGGATGCCCGCCTTCAACCACCAGGCCGCAAAGCCCCGGCATTTCCTGACAGGCCGCCATCATCGCCACTCTGCCGCCGAGGGAATATCCCACCAGCCAGTATTTCAGTATGTTGTAACTAAGAAGGGTATCACGCAGCAAGCTGATCACATCGGTAAATCCGCTGACGCGGATCTCCGCCGATCCACCGTGACCAGGCAGATCGATGTACAAGCGTGAAAAGCCGGAAAGCCGCTCGCCGATCGGTTGCCATTCCTGGCTATCGCCGGAAAAACCGTGCAGGAAAACCAGCCAGGGTGAGTCTGACTGCGCGGCTTTTGCCTGCGCGTGTAGGATCATAAATGGCTCACCTGCGCCAGCAGCTGTTGTAGCGTCTGCGCGCCGTCGGTGTCGTTGACCACCAGTTCAATCACCGTGGTCGCAGGCATACGCCACGCGCCAGCCAGCGCCGCCTCCAGTTCATCCCAGCTTTCCGGGCGATGATACTTGAGGTTAAACATTGCAGCCGCGTGTTCAAAATGGACATTTTGCGGCATCAGGTAAAAGCGTTCACGTTCGCTCTGCGGCGTGGGCAGCAGCGAGAAAATCTGCCCGCCGTTATTGTTCACCACAATCAGTACGAACGGCGCGGAGACCTGCCGTAACAGGGCTAACGCATTGAGATCGTATAACGCCGATAAATCGCCCACGATCGCCAGCGTCGATTTCGCGCTGGCGCGCTGCACGCCCGCAGCGGTCGATAACAGACCATCAATACCACTTGCGCCGCGATTGCTGTAAACCGGGTAACCTGCCGGAAGCTGCGACAGCGCGTCAATCAGGCGTACCACCAGGCTGTTGCCGACAAAAAGCTGCCCCTGTTCAGGCAGATAGTCGCGAATGCGATGCGCCAGTTGCGCCTCGCCAAAAGTATCACGCCGCGCCGCCACGGCCTGCCAGGCCTGCTCCGCCAGACGCGGGATGTCTACACACCACGGTTGCCGTTTTTCCGCAGGATGCAGTTCCAGCCAGTCGCCGATTTTTGCCACCAGACGACGACCGCGATGATGCGCCGGATCCAGCCGCCCTTCGATATTATCGACAATCCAGTACTCCTCCGGCTCGCAGGTCGCCTGCCATTGCAGTAAGCGTTTTCCGGTCAGACTGCTGCCCAGCTGCACCACAATCTGTGCCTGCTGCAGTTCCGTCACCGCCTGCGGATTGCCGAGCCAAAGGTCGGCACAGGGAAGCGGCTGTCCGGTTTGCGACAGCACATCGCCAATCAGCGGCCAGCCCAACGTCTGCGCCCATTGCGCAACTTTCTTGCCCTCTTCTGCACTCATTCGCCCGGCAACGACAACACCGCGTTTTTGTCGCCAGAAGAACCAGTCGCGCTGTTTGTCGCTCTCCAGCCGACGCGCTTCGCGCAGCCAGGGTTTGTCATCCTGCCACCAGTCACCGAGACGCTGTTGCCAGGCCAGACCGGTATCGTCCATCTCGCCATATAACGGCTCGGCAAACGGACAGTTGATATGGACCGCGCCGGCATGCAGCGAGGCCAGCGCATTATCGATAGTCGACACCAGCCAACGGGCCGGAATGTCCTGCGTCGGGCGCGGAAGCGAAAGCGTTTGTGACGGGTGTGACGCAAACATGCCCGCCTGACGAATCGCCTGATTCGCGCCGCAGTCAATCAGTTCAGGAGGACGATCGGCCGTCAGAAGGATCAATTTTTCACCGGTCAGGCCCGCTTCAATCAGCGCCGGATAGAGGTTAGCGACCGCCGTACCGGAGGTCACGATCACGGCAACAGGCTGTTTACTCACCTTCGCCAGTCCCAGCGCCAGATGACCAAGACCACGCTCATCAAAATGCGTGTGGTGAATAAAAGCCGAATTTTCCGCCGCCGCCAGAGTGAGCGGCGTGGAACGAGAGCCAGGGGCAATGCAAACATGCCTGACGCCATGGCGAGTTAATGCTTCCAGAATGACCGCCGCCCAGCGTCGGTTAAATGCGCTTACTGACATGAGATTGTCCGGTATCAATATTGCGACTCAGTATAAAGAACGGAAAAAAGGGATTATTGATATGAGTCGGGAATATGTAACTCATTATCCATCCATCTGTAACAAAGATCGCAGACCAGCGGCTTTATTATCGATTTCCTGCCACTCCTGCTCAGGGTCTGACCCACGAACAATCCCCGCACCGGCATACAGCCGAACCACGTTACCGCTGATTTTCGCCGACCGCAGCGAAACACAAAATTCGCTTTGCTGTAAAGACAGATAGCCCGCCGACCCGGCGTACCATTCCCGCGCAAAAGGTTCACGCTGCTGAATAAATGCCCGTGCCCGTTCGCGTGGGATCCCGGCCACGGCTGCCGTGGGTTGCAACTGCAGTAAACAGAGCGTGTCATCCGCCTGATTCAGCGCCGTCCAGATGCAGCGTCGCAAATGCTGCACTTTTCGCAACCGCAGCACCTGCGGCGGCAAAACGTCCAGTGTATGCGTGTAGTCCTGCAGGCGCTGACAGATATCCTCGACCACCAGCATATTTTCGCGCTGATTTTTGTCGTCCTTCATCAGCCATTCGCCCAGTTGCCAGGCCTTATAATCATCCGGGTGATTTGCTACCGTCCCGGCGAGCGCCTCGGTACGGAGCGCGGTATCGCGACGTCGCCAGAGACGTTCCGGAGACGAACCCAGGAACGCACTCTGCGCAGAAAAAGCCATATAAAAATGGTAGCAGTTCAGGTTCAAACGGCGACTTGAAGCCATCACAGCAGCGGCATTCACCGGGCGAGAAAAGTGCAGATCGCTGGCGCGCGCCAGCACCACTTTATCCAGTTCACCTTCGGCAATCGTCTGCGTGGCCTGCTCAATCAGGTTGATCCAGCCTGCTTTTTCGGGCCAGTGCTGTTCAGCGGTTTTGCTCAGACGCAATGTCGGCAGCGGTTTTACACTCGCCAGCGAGGCGAGAAAGGTCAGTGCCCGGTCAGCATCCTCGCGCAGAGAAACATCACTCCACAAATGCAGACGCAGCACAGCCACGCCCGCACAGCGCCGCCACTCAAGACGCGGTAACACGAGGTTACCCTGCTCTGGATCAAACGCATTCAGTCCCCAGATACGCAGGTCGGTTTGCTGCGGATGTTGGCGAAGAAAGCATTGCGCCTCATCGAGAGAAGAAAATGGCGCAACGACGCCCAGCACGGCGGCCTCTTCATCACCGTTGCGCTGCTGCCAGTAAAATTGCGGATAAATTGACTGACTTGCCAGCCAGCTTAACGCATCGAAAGCGTCATTAAGGGGAAAAGGAACATCGAGAACCCGAATGCCTGGTGCCGCCGGGATTGCCTGCGACAAAAGACGCGTCAGACCTTCCAGCGCAGTAGTGAGTGAATGCACGCGGACCTCTCCCTGTTAAAAACCTCACATTATACGGGGTACTGCACAAAAAAAGCAGTACCCCAGTTTAGGGAGTCAATGCGATCTCGCTTGCAGATTAGCGTCGTGCCAGCAGTAAGCCGAGCACCAGTCCGACCGCCGCGCCAACGCCAATCCCCTGCCAGGGTTTTTCGTGCACATAATCATCTGCACGATAAACGGCCTGTCTGGCACGATAATAATAGCTATCTGAAGCCTGACTTACGCGATTTTTGACCTCATCCAGCGCCTTTTCAGCCCGCGCTTTCAGCTCAATGTATTTCTGATCGGCGGGATCCCCTGAGGAACGCAGCACCTCTTCCAGCGTTTCACTCAGCAACGTCAGGTCGTCATCAATACGCGAATCACCAAATTGATAAGACATTCTCGTTCTCCATGTTAGTAAACCTGCCCCTAACTATAGACAACGACTCAGGATCCCGCCCGAATCGCTTCGCGCGCCATCCCCACATGTGGGATGCCATCTTCCTCATAGACTTCGGTGACCGGAGCAAAACCAAATCGTGCATAGAATGCCTGCAAATGCGCCTGTGCGCCCAGATACAGCGCCTTCTCCGGCCAGTGTCGCTGACAAGACGCCAGCGTCTGCGCCATCAAATTTTGGCCCAGCTTTTCACCGCGTAACGCTTCACTGACGATCACCCGTCCAATCACGACGGGCTCCAGATCTTCAGTGCTTTTCAGAATCCTCGCATACGCCACCAGCTCGCCGTCATGCCAGCCCAGGATATGGCGGTTCTCACCCACCAGATCGTCACCGTCTACGTCGAGATAGGGACAGTTCTGCTCCACAACAAACACCGCACAGCGCAGTTTTAACAGCGCATAGAGCTGTGGGACGGTTAATTCCGAATGATGCAGGTCTTGCCAGGTAATCATCGTGCGCTCCTTTTCCGTAAACGATTTATACTAGCCAGATTATTTTTCAAAAGTGTAATGAAATAATGGAATTTCTCTTTCTGGGTACCTCAGCTGGCGTGCCCACGCGTACGCGCAACGTGACAGCCATTTTGCTACATCATCAACACCCGACGCAGCCCGCGCTATGGCTGTTTGACTGTGGTGAAGGTACGCAACATCAGATGTTGAGCACGGCATATCATCCCGGTAACATTGAGCGGATTTTCATCAGCCATCTGCACGGCGATCATCTGTTCGGTTTGCCGGGTTTACTGTGCAGTCGTTCGATGGCGGGCAATGCTCAGCCGCTAACGCTTTACGGGCCGAAGGGGCTACGGGAGTTTACTGAAACCGCGCTGCGTCTGAGCGGTTCATGGACTGACTATCCGCTGGAAATCGTCGAAATCACCGCCGGGGAAATTCTTGATGACGGGCTGCGAAAAGTAACGGCTTACCCGCTTGAACACCCGCTGGAATGTTACGGTTACCGCGTTGAGGAGCATGATAAACCCGGCGCGCTCAACGCCAGAGCGCTGAAAGCCGCTGGGGTGAAAGCCGGTCCCTGGTTCCAGGATCTGAAAGCAGGCAAAACGGTCACCCTGGAAGACGGCAGCGTGATACGCGGGGCCGATTTTCTTGCCCCGGCGACGCCCGGTAAAACGGTCGCGATTTTTGGCGATACTGCGCCCTGCGCATCCGCGCTTGAGCTGGCGAAAGGGGTCGACGTGATGATTCACGAAACCACGCTGGATACGTCAATGGAAGAAAAGGCCAACAGCCGTGGACACAGTTCCACCCGCCAGGCGGCACTGCTGGCACGGGAGGCTGCAGTCGGAAAGCTCATCATAACGCACGTCAGTTCGCGCTATGACGCCGCAGGTTGCCAGCGACTGCTGGCAGAGTGTCAGGCTATCTTCCCTTCCACTGAACTTGCCGACGATTTCGCCATTTTCACGGTTTAGGGCTCCATTTTTTGCTCTCAGTGCCGATAACAGTAAAAACGCAGTATTCACACTGAGGACAGCATGGACAATTTCCAGAAAGATATCGATGACAGGGCGAATCTGACCCTGTCCAACCGCTTTGAACTGCTGCTGTTTCGTCTGGGAAACTCCCTGCACGAACAGAAATCTGAGCTGTTTGGCATTAACGTGTTCAAGTTGCGCGAAATTGTACCTATGCCTGCCTTTACTCGTCCGGCAGGGATGAAGGCGCCATTGCTGGGAATGGTCAATATTCGCGATCAGGTGATTCCGGTTATTGACCTCCCCGCCGTTGCCGGCTGCAAGCCGGAGAATGGACTCAACATTCTGTTAATCACCGAATATGCCCGTAGCGTGCAGGCCTTCGCCGTCGAGTCGGTCGAAAACATCATGCGCCTGGACTGGAAGCAGGTACACACCGCAGAGAAAGCGGTGAACGGCCGCTACATCACCAGTATCGCCTGTCTGGATGAAGACAAAGAGACCAACAACCTGGCGCTGGTGCTCGACGTAGAACAGATTCTGTATGACATCGTGCCATCAAATCACGACCTGCGCGCAACGGAACTGAAAACCAATAAGTTCAACATCACTCCCGGTGCCGTGGCTATTGTCGCGGAAGACTCCCGCGTAGCCCGTGCGATGCTGGAGAAAGGTCTGACGGCCATGGACATTCCCCATCAAATGCACGTCACCGGTAAAGATGCCTGGGACAAAATTCAGCAACTGGCGCAGGAAGCGGAAGCGGAAGGCAAAGCGATTAGCGAGAAGATCGCACTGGTGTTAACCGATCTGGAAATGCCGGAGATGGATGGTTTCACCCTGACCCGAAAAATCAAAACCGACGAGCGGCTGAAGAAAATTCCGGTGGTGATCCACTCTTCTCTTTCCGGTAGTGCCAATGAAGATCACGTCCGCAAAGTGAAAGCCGATGGCTACGTGGCGAAGTTTGAAGTGAACGAACTGTCATCCGTTATTCAGGAAGTGATGGATCGCGCGGCGCAAAACATCAGCGGCCCGCTGGTCAGTCGTCAGTTGATTGCCTGAAGATTCTTCATCCATAAAAAAACCCGCCTCGGCGGGTTTTTCGTTTTTGCTTGTCGCTTACATCAGCGGTGCGGCTAACTGCACAATACTGATCAGCGGCTGCGGGTAGATACCCAGCACCAGCACCAGCAGTGCGGAGATCAGTACCACAATACCGCCTGCGCTGTACTGCCAGTTAGACGGCGCATCGCGGTTAAGCTGCTGCGGCGCGCTCAGGTACAGACTCACGGCAACACGCAGGTAGTAATACAAACCAATCGCGGAACCAACCACCACAGCGGCAACCAGCCACCACAGGTGCGCCTGCACACCGACGGCCAGCACGTAGAATTTACCGATAAAGCCCAGCGTCATCGGGATACCCGCCAGAGACAGCATCATCACCGTCATCACAGCCGCAAGAATCGGACGATGCCAGAACAGCCCACGGTAGGAGAACAGAGAATCGGCATCCGGACCACGGTACGGACTGGACATCAGGCTGACCACGCCGAACGCGCCGAGGCTGCTGAACAGGTAACCGGCAAGGTAAACGCCGACCGCTTCCATCGACATCTCGCCGCTCTGCAGAGCAATCAGCGCCACTAACAGGTAGCCGAGGTGAGAGATAGACGAATAACCCAGCAGACGCTTGATGTTAGTCTGGCTCAGCGCCATCAGGTTACCGAAGATGATGGAAGCAAAGGCGATCACGCCAAGCACCACGCGAACCGCTTCACTGTCGCCAACCGGCGCGTACAGGAACAGACGCATCACCACGCCGAAGATAGCGATTTTGCTCGCCGTCGCCAGGAAGGTGGAAACCGGAGCCGGTGCGCCCTGGTATACGTCTGGCGTCCACAGGTGGAACGGAACCAGAGAGAGTTTAAAGCCCAGACCAACAATCATCATCCCGAAGCCCGCCAGCAGGAGCGGCTCGTTCAGCATACCGTCGCCTAGGCTCTTACCGAGCGCAACAAACGACAGGTTGCCAGACTGCGCGTACACCAGCGCCATACCAAACAGCAGGAATGACGAGGCGGCAGCAGACAGGATGGTGTATTTGATACTGGCTTCCAGCGAACGTTTCTGACGGAAGGCATAGCCCACCAGACCAAACAGCGGCAGGGAGATCAGTTCGATACCAAGGAACAGCGCCGCCAGATGATTGGCGTTCGCCAGCAGAATGCCACCCAGCGCGGCAATCAACACCAGCAGGTAGAACTCTTCCCGGTTATCGTCATAGCCTTCCAGCCACGGGTAGGCAAAAGTACAGGTCGCCAGACTCGCCAGCAGAACCAGTCCGGTGTAGAGCATTGCGAAACCGTCAACCCGCATCAGCGGGGTCACGTCCATCGCGCCAGCCTGGCCAACAAACCAGAGCGAAACCAGCGCGGCGTTAAGCCCAATGACCGACAGCGTGGCATTGAGGAAGTGATTGCGTCGCCACGCAATGGAGAGCATCACAACCACCACCGTCAAGCCGACGATCAGCAGCGGTAGCAGCGCAATCAGGTGTTGTGGAGTTATTGTCATGGCGATTTACGGCCTTGTAGTAGTAACGGAATTAACAAACCACTGCTGGATGTTGCTCATCGCAGAATGCGAGGTATCCAGAATCGGCTGCGGATAGAAGCCAAGCAGTACCAGAAGCACGACCAGCAACAGGATGATAAACAGCTCACGCAGCGACATCCCTGGCAGTTCTTGTTGTGCAATCTGGCTCTTCGCTTTACCGAAGTAAGCGCGATGTAGCATCGCCAGCGAGTAAACAGAAGCAAACACCAGACCAAAGGTCGAAATCACGGTGATGACCGGAACCACCTGGTAGCTGCCAAACAGGATCATGAATTCGCCAACGAAGTTACCGGTGCCAGGCATACCCAGCGTCGCCACGGCGAAGAACATCGACAGCGCCGGTAACCATTTCATTTTGCCCCACAGGCCGCCCATCATTCGCATGTCGCGGGTGTGCAGACGTTCGTACAGTTGACCACACAGAATGAACAGACCCGCAGCGGACAGGCCGTGCGCAATCATCTGAATCACCGCCCCCTGGTACGCCAGTTGGCTGCCGGTGTAGATGGCAATCAGCACGAAACCCATGTGTGAAACCGAGGTGTAGGCGATCAGACGTTTAATGTCGTACTGCGTGAACGCCATCCATGCACCGTAGAAGATACCGATTACGCCCAGCCACATCGCGATAGGCGCGAACTCCGCTGACGCGTTCGGGAACAGCGGCAGGGAGAAACGCAGCAGACCGTAAGCAGCGGTTTTCAGCAAAATACCGGCGAGGTCAACAGAACCCGCGGTCGGTGCCTGGGAGTGCGCATCTGGCAGCCAGCCGTGCAGTGGAACCACCGGCATTTTCACCGCAAACGCGATGAAGAAGCCCAGCATCAGCAGATATTCGACGCCGTGCGACATCGGCGTTTTCAGCAGGTCTTCATAGTTGAAGGTCCACACGCCGGTCGCATTATGGTGAACGAACACCAGCGCCAGGATGGCAATCAGCATCACCAGACCGCTCGCCTGGGTGTAAATGAAGAACTTGGTTGCCGCCGTGATACGCGTTTTACCGTCGGACGCCTTGTGGCCCCACAGCGCGATCAGGAAGTACATCGGCACCAGCATCATTTCCCAGAAGAAGAAGAACAGGAACATGTCGATGGCAAGGAACACACCGATCACGCCGCCCAGGATCCACATCAGGTTCAGGTGGAAGAAGCCCTGGTATTTTTCGATTTCTCGCCAGGAACACAACACCGCCAGAACGCCAAGCAGACCGGTCAGCACCACCATCAGCAGCGACAAACCGTCGATTGCCAGGTGAATCGAAATGCCAAAGCGCGGGATCCACGGCAGGACAAATTCAGACTGCCACTGCGGAATGCCAGCAGACTGCGTCAGCGAATAACCGCCCTGTAGCCACAGTTGCAGGCCAAGCGCGAGCGTCAGTCCCATGGTGATCAGCGCGATCCAGCGCGGCACCTTCACGCCAAAGCGTTCGGTCTGCCAGCACAGGAAGCCACCGATAAAGGGGATTAATATCAACCAAGGTAATAACATGGTGATCTTTGTTCCTTGTTTAAGTCCGGTTCAGGCTATCTCACTCGTCATAGCGAACCCCGACAGTACTCGCAATCCTCACATACCTCAGTACGCTCCGGTTGCGGTGCACAGGCGGTGCTCACTCTGACTTCGCCGATAATGCCTGTCCAGTTGGACCTGATTTTCAACGAATTTTCTAAAAATTCTCTTTGAGCGTGTAGGCCGGATAAGCGTAGCGCCATCCGGCAGTCGTTCATCCAGCCCGCAAACTCAACGCAGTACCATCAGCAGTGCCAGCACCACCACGGCGCCAATGCTCATTGATGCGACATACCAGCGCAGATAACCGTTCTCGCTGAACAGCAGGCCTTTACCTGCGAAGCGAGAAAGGATGGCTGGCACGTTCATCAGGGCATTGAGCGGATCGCGTTTAAGCAGCCAGGCGACGCCAAGGAACGGCTTAACGAACACTTTGTCGTACAGCCAGTCGAAGCCCCAGGCGTTATACCACCAGGTGCCCAGCAGACGACCCGGCGCACTGTTGGCAATCGAGGTCACCAGAGTACGTTTACCCAGCCACAACCATGCGGCAATCAGGATGCCCGCAATCGCTACCACGCCAGAAGTAATTTCCAGGGTCATCACGCGGCCATGCTCAAGTTCAGTTGTCTGTGGCAGTACACCCTGAAGCGGCGGCACAATCAGCGCGCCTACGAAGGTGGACAGGATCATCAGGACAATCAACGGCAGGTGGTGAGTAATCCCCTTCCCTGCATGAGCATGAATTTGTTCTTTACCGTGGAACACGATGAAAATCATACGGAAGGTATACAGGGAGGTCATGAACGCACCGACCAGTCCTGCCACCATCAGATTGATATGACCATTCGCCATCGCGCCTGCCAGAATCTCATCCTTACTGAAGAAGCCTGCGGTAATCAGCGGCAGCGCCGACAGCGCCGCACCGCCCACCAGGAAGCAGAGATAAACCAGCGGAATGGACTTACGCAGGCCACCCATCTTGAAGATGTTCTGTTCGTGATGGCAGGCCAGAATGACGGAACCGGACGCCAGGAACAGCAGCGCTTTAAAGAAGGCGTGCGTCATCAGGTGGAAAATCGCCGCATCCCATGCCTGAACGCCCAGCGCCAGGAACATGTAACCGATCTGGCTCATGGTGGAATAGGCGAGTACGCGCTTGATGTCGGTTTGCACCAGTGCGGCAAAACCTGCCATCACCAGCGTCACCGCACCCACGATACCGACCAGATGCAGAATTTCCGGGGTCATCAGGAACAGGCCATGCGTACGGGCAATCAGGTAAACACCAGCGGTCACCATCGTTGCGGCGTGGATCAGCGCGGAGACAGGCGTCGGGCCCGCCATCGCGTCAGCCAGCCATGTCTGCAACGGCAGCTGTGCCGATTTACCCACAGCACCACCCAGCAGCATTAGCGTCGCCCACGTCAGCATATTGTTGCCTGCGGCGAAGTGTGCTGGCGCCAGTTCAACCATTTCACGGAAGTTCAGGGTACCCAGCTCGTTGTACAGAATGAACAGTGCGAACGCGAGGAACACGTCACCCACACGGGTCACGACGAACGCTTTCATCGCCGCAGCGCCATTCTTCGGATCGGTGTAATAGAAACCGATCAGCAGGTAAGAGCACAGGCCCACGCCTTCCCAGCCGAGGTACATCAACAGCAGGTTATCGGACAGCACCAGAACAACCATGCTGGCGATAAACAGGTTCGTGTAAGCGAAGAAGCGGGAGTAGCCCTCTTCACCGCGCATGTACCAGGAGGCGAACATGTGGATCAGGAAACCGACACCGGTGACAACCGACAGCATAGTCAGCGACAGGCCGTCCAGTACCAGGTTGAAACCAATGTTGAAGTTACCGACAGACATCCACGTCCACAGCGGCTGGCTGAACGCCTGCTTGCCGTTGGCGAAGAAGTCCATCCCGACAAAGGCAGTGACCAGCGCCGCCAGACCAATGGAGCCTACGCCCACGGTTGCGGAGAGATTTTCTGACCAGCGTCCGCGAGAGAACGCCAGCAGGACAAAGCCAATCAATGGCAGAATGATGGTTAAGGCAAGCATGTTCATCCACGCATCTCACTTACTGAATCGATGTTCAGGTTCTGGCGACGGCGATGAAGTTGCAGCAACAGCGCAAGCCCTATACTCGCTTCGGCAGCCGCAAGGCTGATGGCGAGAATATACATCACCTGACCATCGGTCTGGCCCCAGTAGCTACCGGCAACCACAAAGGCCAGCGCGGAAGCGTTGATCATGATTTCCAGGCCAATCAGCATAAACAGCAGATTGCGGCGGATAACCAGACCGGTTAAACCCAGAACGAATAAAATCGCAGCGAGGATCAGTCCATGTTGTAAGGGGATCATGCGTGCTCCTCCGTTTTTCTTTTCGCGCTATCGTCTTTACGGTTGCTCAGCACTTCACCTGAACGCTCTTCGCGTCCAACGTGGAAGGCAACAACCAGACCTGCCAGCAGCAGCATGGATGCCAGTTCAACCGCCAGTACGTAAGGCCCGAACAGGGTAATACCTACCGCTTTCGCGCTGATTGGCGTACCGTCGATACCCTGATCGTTAACCCCCAGAATGGCGTAAACAATCACCACCAGCATGATAGCCGACAGAATTGCCGGGCCAATCCACACCTGCGGCTTCAGCCACTGACGTTCCTGTTCGATTTCAGAACCGCCCAGGTTGAGCATCATCACCACAAACACGAACAGCACCATAATGGCGCCCGCGTAAACGATGATTTCCAGCGCACCCGCGAAATAAGCGCCCAGCGAGAAGAACACCCCGGAAATCGCCAGCAGCGAAATAATCAGGTACAGCAGCGCGTGCACCGGATTGGTATGGGTGATCACCCGCAAGGTTGCGAGAATGGCGACCAGGCCACAGATATAAAAAGCGAACTCCATTGCCCCTCTCCTTACGGTAACAGGCTCTTGACGTCGATAGGCTTGGCTTCGTTCTCTGCTTCGCCCTTATCTTTGCCGTCGATTGCCATACCTGCCATCCGGTAGAAGTTATATTCCGGGTATTTGCCCGGACCGGAGATCAGCAGATCCTCTTTCTCGTAAACCAGATCCTGGCGCTTGTACTCACCCAGTTCGAAATCTGGCGTAAGCTGAATCGCGGTTGTTGGACAGGCTTCTTCGCACAGACCGCAGAAAATGCAGCGTGAGAAGTTAATGCGGAAAAACTCCGGATACCAGCGACCATCTTTGGTCTCTGCTTTTTGCAGAGAGATACAGCCTACCGGACACGCTACCGCACACAGGTTACAGGCAACGCAGCGCTCCTCGCCGTCCGGGTCGCGCGTCAGAACAATGCGACCACGAAAACGGGGCGGTAGATAGACCGGCTCTTCCGGGTACATCTGCGTTTCGCGTTTGGCGAACGCATGCAGGCCGATCATCCAGATACTGCGTACCTGGGTGCCGAAGCCTACTAACAATTCTTTTAAGGTCATGGTCTTTGTGCCCCTTATTGCGCCTGCCAGAGAATGACAGCCGCCGTTACCAGCAAGTTGATGAGCGTCAGCGGCAGGCAGATTTTCCAGCCGAAGGACATTACCTGGTCATAACGAGGACGCGGTAACGACGCACGAATCAAAATGAACATCATCATGAAGAACGCGGTTTTAATCGCGAACCAGATGAATGGCGGTAAGAACGGGCCCTGCCAGCCACCAAAGAACAGGGTAACCATCAGCGCAGAAATGGTGACGATACCGATGTACTCGCCCACAAAGAACAGACCGAATTTCATCCCGGAGTATTCAATGTGGTAACCATCGGCCAGTTCCTGCTCGGCTTCCGGCTGGTCAAACGGATGACGGTGACACACCGCCACGCCCGCGATAGCGAAGGTGACAAAACCAAAGAACTGCGGAATAACGTTCCAGATATCAGCCTGGCTGTTGACGATGTCGGTCATGTTAAAGGAACCGGCCTGCGCCACCACGCCCATCAGGGAAAGGCCGAGGAACACTTCGTAGCTGAGCGTCTGCGCAGACGCACGCATCGCACCCAACAGCGAGTATTTGTTGTTGCTCGACCAACCGGCGAACAGCACCGCATACACCGCCAGACCCGCCATCATCAGGAAGAACAAGATCCCGATGTTCAGATCCGCGACCACCCAACCCGGACTCACCGGCACGATGGCAAACGCCAGCAGCAGCGAGGTAAAGGCGATCATTGGAGCAAGGGTAAAGATGACGCGATCCGAGAATTTCGGGATCCAGTCTTCTTTAAAGAACATCTTGATCATGTCCGCAACCAGCTGGAGCGAACCGCCCCAGCCTACACGGTTCGGTCCGTAACGGTTCTGGAACAGACCCAGCAGACGACGTTCGCCAAAGCTCATGAATGCCCCGCAGGTGACCACCACCAGCAGAATCACCACCGCTTTGAGGATGGTCAGCAGGATTTCGATCAGATCCGGTGTAATCCAACTCATTGTTGTGCCTCCTGCAGATCCTCAAGACGCGCACCCGCCAGAACAGGGGCAATGCCCGGCATCCCCATCGGCAAGCCAACCTGCCCTGCCGTCAGCCCTTCGGCGATTTCAACCGGCAGCGTGACCGTATTGCCATCGTAGCTAAAGGAGACGCGGGTACCGGCATTCACGCCCAACTTCGCGGCATCGGCCGGGTTGAGTTTGATGTACGGTTGCGGCATGCGGCTCTGGAAGACCGGCGCACGCTGAGACAGTTCATCGCTACCAAACAGATGGTAGTACGGCGCGATACGCCACTGACCGTCCTGGGCCTGGAAGCTTGCAGGAACCGTCGTGAAGTAATCCAGACTGCCCTCCGAGGCTTCAATCAGACGCACACCCGGATCGCCATGGCGCAGTTTCCCGCCCACTTCATCCTGGAACTTGTTCCACGCCTGTGGAGAGTTCCAGCCCGGCGCCCAGGCAAATGGAATCTGTGAACGCGGCGCAGACGGCTGGTTGTTCCCTTCCATTGAGAAGGCAAACATCGTGTCTTTGTCCTGCGGCTGACGCGGTTCATGAACGCTGATGTTCGCGCGCATCGCCGTACGACCACTGTAACGGTGCGGCTCACGCGCCAGTTTTTGTCCACGAATGCGGAAGGTGGCATCCGGCGCAGCATCTTTAATACCGGCCAGTTCAGGCATCGCGGCGACGACCGCGTCGATCACGTGGTCAAGCTGCGTCCAGTCCACTTCGCGGTTCTGTACGGTGCTGTGCAGTGAATGCAACCAGCGCCAGCTTTCCAGCATGATAGTATTGCTGTCGTAGTACGCCGGATCGTAAACCTGGAAGAAACGCTGAGCACGGCCTTCGTTGTTGATGACCGTGCCGTCGCTTTCGGCAAAGCTGGCGGCGGAAAGCACCAGATGGGCGTTTTCCATGATCGCCGTACGCTGATGGTCAACCACCATCACCAGCGGCGCTTTTGCCAGCGCAGCATTCACGCGCGTTGCCGACGCATGACGATGCAGATCGTTTTCCAGCACGACCACCGCGTCAGCACGGCCGGTTTCCAGTTCGGTCAGCGCATCGTCGAGCGAACCACCGCCCATAATGCCCAGGCCCATACTGTTAACCGAACGGGTAATCATCGTGATGCCGACGTCCGCACCGCGACCTTTCAGCGCTTTCGCCACGTTGGCAGCCGCCTGAATCACTTCTGCGCTACCGGCGTTGGTACCGGAAATGATCAGCGGTTTTTTCGCCCCGGCCAGCGCCTGGACGATCACGTCGATTTTGTTTTGCAGGTCGCTGCTGATGCCGTCAACAGCTGGCGCATTGTTGTCCAGCGCATGGGCAATCGCGAAGCCTAAACGCGCCTGATCTTCAACCGGCGCACGGTAGGTCCAGGCCGCGATATCATCCAGACGGGTGTTATCCACATTGGTCACGAACAGCGGGTGCTTCGCGCGTTGGCCGATGTTGAGGATCGCCGCAATCTGCCAGTCAGCCACTTTCTGGGCTGCCGCCATTTCGCGTGCCTTGCCTTTCACCGCCTGACGCACGGCCAGCGCAACGCGAGCGCCGGTCTGAGTGATGTCTTCGCCCAGCACCAGTACCGCATCGTAAGATTCAATATCACGCAGCGCAGGGGTATGCACACCGCCTTCACGCAGCACCTTCAGTGCCAGTTGCAGACGTTCCTGCTCGGATTGTGCAATCCCGGTATAGAAGTTTTCCACCCCGACCAGTTCACGCAACGCGAAGTTGCTCTCAACGCTGGCGCGCGGTGAGCCGATGCCAATCACTTTCTTCGACTGACGCAGAATATCTGCCGCGCCCTGCATTGCCTGTTCGGCGTTGAGGGTGATCAGGTCATCGCCACGACGCTGTACAGGCTGACGCGGACGGTCTTTCAGGTTCACATAACCATAGCCAAAACGACCGCGGTCGCAGAGGAAGTAGTGGTTAACGGTCCCGTTATAACGGTTTTCGATACGACGCAGTTCGCCGTAACGCTCACCCGGGCTGATGTTACAGCCGATGGAACATTGTTGGCAGATGCTCGGCGCAAACTGCATGTCCCATTTACGGTTATAGCGTTCGGAATGCGTTTTATCGGTGAATACGCCGGTCGGGCAGATTTCCACCAGGTTACCGGAGAATTCACTCTCCAGGGTACCGTCTTCCGGACGTCCGAAGTAGACGTTATCGTGCGCGCCATACACGCCCAGATCCTGACCGTCTGCATAATCTTTGTAGTAACGCACACAGCGATAACAGGCGATGCAGCGGTTCATTTCATGAGAGATGAACGGCCCCAGGTCCTGGTTGCGGTGAGTACGTTTGGTGAAACGATAGCGACGGAAACTGTGGCCGGTCATCACGGTCATATCCTGAAGGTGGCAGTTACCGCCCTCTTCACAGACCGGACAGTCGTGCGGGTGGTTGGTCATCAACCACTCCACCACGCTTTCGCGGAACTGTTTCGCTTCTTCGTCGTCAATCGAAATAAACGTGCCTTCGGTTGCCGGTGTCATACAAGACATCACCAGGCGACCACGCGTGTCTTCCGCGTTTTGGTATTGCTTCACCGCACACTGGCGGCAAGCACCAACGCTTCCCAGCGCCGGATGCCAGCAAAAGTACGGAATATCAAGGCCGAGAGACAGACAAGCTTCCAGCAGGTTGTCCGCTCCGTTGACCTCATATTCTTTGCCGTCTACATGAATCGTAGCCATAGTCAGCATGCTTCCAGTTGGCTTAGTCAGAGACTAAGCGTTAATCGAAATTCATATCGCGATACAGGTTCAGAGGCCTGTAATCACCAGCGCTCTTTCAGCAGGTTCGGCTGAATACCACCAATCGCGTGGGTATTGCTGAACGACTGCTTAATGCCAGCTTCGAATTCTTCGCGGAAATATTTAATGGCGCTCTGTAGCGGCTCAACCGCGCCCGGTGCGTGTGCACAGAAGGTTTTACCCGGGCCGAGGAAACGACACAGTTGCTCAAGTGTCTCGATATCCCCAGGCTGGCCTTCGCCACGCTCCAGCGCACGCAGAATTTTGACGCTCCACGGCAGGCCGTCACGACATGGCGTACACCATCCGCAGGATTCACGAGCAAAGAACTCTTCCAGGTTACGCACCAGCGGCACCATACCTATCTCATGGTCAACCGCCATTGCCAGTGCGGTACCCAGACGGCTGCCTGCTTTACCAATGCTCTCAAATTCCATTGGCAGATCGAGGTGCGCTTCGGTCAGGAAGTCAGTTCCCGCGCCGCCAGGCTGCCAGGCTTTGAACTTCAGTCCATCGCGCATGCCGCCCGCGTAATCTTCGAGGATCTCACGTGCAGTGGTACCGAACGGCAGTTCCCACAGTCCCGGATTCTTCACGCGACCCGAGAAGCCCATCAGCTTGGTGCCAGCATCTTTGCTCTTCGAAATGTTCTGGTACCACTCCACGCCGTTGGCGAGGATCGCCGGAACGTTACACAGCGTTTCAACGTTGTTGACGCAGGTCGGTTTACCCCATGCGCCGGAGGTCGCCGGGAACGGCGGCTTCGAACGCGGGTTAGCGCGACGGCCTTCAAGGGAGTTGATCAGCGCCGTTTCTTCACCGCAGATGTAGCGCCCTGCCCCGGTGTGAACAAACAGTTCGAAATCAAAACCGGTGCCCATGATGTTTTTGCCGAGCAGACCGGCTTCGGTCGCTTCCGCAATCGCACGGCGCAGATGCACAGCCGCTTCAATATATTCACCGCGCAGGAAGATGTAGCCCCGGTACGCTTTCAGCGCAAACGCGGAGATCAGCATGCCTTCCACCAGCAGGTGCGGCAGCTGTTCCATCAGCAAACGGTCTTTATAGGTGCCCGGCTCCATTTCATCGGCGTTACACAGCAGGTAGCGGATGTTCATGGATTCGTCTTTTGGCATCAGACTCCACTTCAGACCGGTGGAAAAGCCTGCGCCGCCGCGCCCTTTCAGGCCAGCGTCTTTGACCTGGTTGACGATTTCGTCCGGGGACAGACCAGTCAGCGCCTTACGCGCACCTTCGTAGCCGTTCTTGCTACGGTATTCGTCCAGCCACACAGGCTGTTTGTCATCACGCAGACGCCAGGTCAGCGGATGCGTTTCGGGAGTACGGATAATGTCTTTCATTTATACCGCTCCAGCAGTTCAGGAATGCCTTCCGGGGTCAGGTGAGCGTGAGTATCCTCATCGATCATCATGTTCGGCCCTTTGTCGCAGTTCCCAAGGCAACAGGTCGGCAGCAGCGTAAAGCGACCGTCGAAGGTCGTCTGTCCCGGCTTGATGTTGAGCTTTTTCTCCAGCGCAGCCTGAATCCCCTGGTAACCGTTGATATGGCACACCACGCTGTCGCAATAGCGGATCACGTGGCGACCCACCGGCTGGCGGAAGATCTGACTGTAAAACGTCGCAACACCTTCGACATCGCTTGCCGGGATCCCCAGCACATCGGCGATCGCGTGGATCGCACCGTCCGGCACCCAGCCACGCTGCTTCTGAACGATTTTCAGCGCTTCAATGGACGCCGCACGCGGGTCTTCGTAGTGGTGCTTCTCGTGCTCAATGGCTTCACGCTCTGCCGCACTCAGCTCAAAAGCCTCGGTTTGTGGTTGTTGATTCTCGTGCATAATTAGCGGTCCACATCTGACATAACAAAATCGATACTACCCAGATGGACGATCAGGTCGGACACCAGGCTGCCACGTACTGCCACCGGGATCTGCTGCAAATGCGCGTAGCTCGGGGTACGAATACGGGTACGATAACTCATGGTGCTGCCATCGCTGGTCAGGTAGTAACTGTTGATACCCTTAGTCGCTTCCACCATCTGGAAGGACTCATTCGCCGGCATAACCGGGCCCCACGACACTTGCAGGAAGTGGGTGATCAGGGTTTCGATATGTTGCAGCGTGCGCTCTTTCGGCGGCGGCGTCGTCAACGGGTGATCCGCTTTGAACGGGCCTTCCGGCATGTTGTTGAGGCACTGCTCAAGGATGCGCAGACTCTGGCGCAGCTCTTCCACTTTCAGCATTACGCGGGTGTAGCAGTCGGAAACCCCGCCGCCAACCGGCACTTCAAAGTCAAAGTTTTCGTAGCCAGAGTAAGGGCGTGCTTTACGCACGTCGAAATCAATACCGGTCGCACGCAGCGCCGCACCGGTGCAGCCCCAGTCCAGCGCTTCTTTCTTACCGTAAGCGGCAACGCCCTGCGAACGCCCTTTCAGAATGGTGTTTTGCAGTGCGGCTTTCTCGTAAGACGCCAGACGCTTCGGCATCCAGTCGAGGAATTCACGCAGCAGTTTGTCCCAGCCGCGCGGCAGGTCATGCGCCACGCCGCCAATACGGAACCAGGCCGGGTGCATACGGTAGCCGGTGACCGCTTCTACGATGTCGTAGATTTTCTGGCGGTCGGTAAAGGCAAAGAAGACCGGCGTCATGGCGCCGACGTCCTGAATAAAGGTCGAGATATACAGCAGATGGCTGTTAATGCGGAACAGCTCGGAGAGCATCACGCGGATAACGTTAACGCGATCCGGTACGGTAATGCCCGCCAGTTTTTCCACTGCCAGCACGTACGGCATCTCGTTGACGCAGCCGCCGAGGTATTCGATACGGTCGGTATACGGAATGTAGCTGTGCCAGGACTGACGTTCGCCCATCTTTTCAGCACCACGGTGGTGGTAACCGATGTCAGGCACACAGTCGACAATCTCTTCGCCATCAAGCTGAAGAACAATACGGAATGCACCGTGTGAAGACGGGTGGTTCGGGCCGAGGTTGAGGAACATAAAGTCCTCGTTTTCGGTACCACGCTGCATGCCCCAGTCTTCCGGTTTGAAGGTCAGCGCTTCCATTTCCAGATCCTGCTTCGCTTTGGTCAGCTCAAACGGATCGAATTCGGTAGCACGCGCCGGGTAGTCTTTACGCAGCGGATGGCCTTTCCAGGTTGGCGGCATCAACAGACGCGTTAGGTGCGGGTGTCCGTCAAATTCAATACCAAACATGTCCCAGGTTTCACGCTCATACCAGTTAGCATTCGGGAACAGTTTGGTGAAGGTCGGTACACGCAGGTCGTTTTCAGACAAGGCCACCTTGAGCATGATATCGCGATTGCGTTCAATGGAAATCAGGTGGTAGAAAACGGAAAAATCCGCGGCGGGTAACCCTTCGCGGTGTGTGCGCAGACGTTCGTCCATGCCGTGTAAGTCAAACAGCATGACGTAAGGTTTCGGCAATCTCTTTAAGAAATCGCCCACTTCCAGTAATTGTTCACGCTTGACCCAAACAACGGGTACCCCGGTGCGAGTCGCCTGAACGGTAAAGGCATCCGGCCCAAAACGGTTGCGCAGTTCGCCGATGACCGGGTCATCAAGGTGATCCCGGGTCTGCCATGCGGCTTCTTGCGCGGTTAAGTCGGTCATATTGTTCACCATTGCAAATGGTCCGTGGTGACTGTCGACAGAGCTTCGCGCGAATTATGTAGTGATGGGCGAAGTAAAATGCTGCTGCCGACAGGCGCAAATTAAATCTCGTCTGGTGTACGCAGATTCGTGACTGCAATGCGTTCGCCGCGTTTACGCTCGCGCTCTGACTGCATGTTGGCGCGATAAACGCCCTGATCGCCAACCACCCAGGAGAGCGGACGACGTTCTTTGCCAATGGAATCCTGCAACAGCATTAACGCCTGCATGTACGCTTCCGGACGCGGCGGGCAACCCGGGATGTAAACATCCACAGGGATAAACTTATCAACGCCCTGCACTACCGAATAAATATCGTACATACCGCCGGAGTTGGCACATGCGCCCATGGAAATGACCCATTTCGGCTCCAGCATCTGATCGTAAAGACGCTGAATGACCGGCGCCATTTTGGTAAAGCAGGTCCCCGCTACCACCATCAAGTCAGCCTGACGTGGTGAAGCACGCAGGACTTCCGCGCCAAAGCGCGCCACGTCATGCACGGCGGTGAACGAGGTCACCATCTCTACGTAGCAGCAGGAAAGGCCGAAGTTATAAGGCCAGATTGAGTTTTTGCGACCCCAGTTAACCATGTCATGGAGTTTGCCCATGAACACGTTCTTGTTAACTTCCTGTTCCAGGGGGTCGGTTACGATCTCCTGTTTTTGCAGGGGGTAACGGTCGTTCTCACCGTTAGGATCTATGCGGGTGAGCGTATAATCCATCTTAATGCCTCGCGGTTAGCGTTGACGATTAGCGATACTGTTCGTTTCCGGGTTCATACGCTCGCGGCGTGAACGCGCGGGCGTCCAGTCCAGCGCGCCAATACGCACCAGATAAACCAGACCTGCCAGTAACACAAAAATAAAAATTGCAGCTTCGACAAAGCCTACCCAACCGCTTTCGCGGATAGAGGTCGACCATGCGAACAGATACAGCGCTTCAACGTCGAAGATAACGAAGAACATGGCTACCAGATAAAACTTGGCAGACAGGCGTAAGCGGGCGGTGCCGACCGAGTCGATACCTGATTCAAACGGGGTGTTTTTTGACCTCGCGCGTGCGCGACCGCCTAAAAACCAACCGCCGATAAGCATCAGGCAGCACAGGCCAATAGCAACAATAAGAAAGATAGCGAATGCCCAGTGATGAGCGATGACTTCAGTGGATGTTGACATACTCATTGCTTACTCATCAAAAGTAGCGCCAAATTCTCTGCTCTTTTCGGCAGATGAACGCCACATCGATTCATGGGGAGGAATAAAAAAAACCTTACAATCGCTGCAGAAAATGTTTTAGACAGCCAATTGATGGGGTTTTTTACTCCTTTCTATAACCTTTTGTCAACTTTAACAAAAGTTTCCTCACATTAATTTACATGACAACAACACCCTTAACATTTAATGCGCTTTAGCACCGTGTCGATCGATTCACAGGCTAAATGGGAATGTTGTTGAATCGTGTCCGTTGTGAAGTAAGTAGAAAAAAACGCGCCTATTTTGACAGGAATTGATCCAAAAGCCTTCCCCTAAAAGGGAGTATTTTCTTGATCTGTGACACGCTTTTGTTAATCCACCTCAAAAAACAGCAACAATTTCTCTCGTTTTTTAACATGAGAGGGTTGACCTGCGAATTTCGCTTCTTTTTTACGCATTTTTTAATCGCAACGTCTACTCGCTGATTTATGAGGATTTTTACCTTTTTCCTCCTGCCCGTTAAGGATATTAGTACAAAAAAAGAACCACTGGATGTTTTTTAATCTCCAGTGGCTCTTTTTTACACTTGCCCTTTTTAATGCTTTTTTTGTGACCCGTTACTCATAGTCTCCCTGGACCAGCACGGAATCATCTCCCCCTTCAGGGGTAATCGGGCTGTACTGCCACGGATTCTGCCAGGTATCCATCGCCTGATAGATAACCTGCGCCAGATCGTTCTTCGAGGCCGGGTCACGGCACAGCAGGTATTCGGTGTCCGGCAACGGCGGTAATCCGTCAACTGCCCCCAGCACGCGTAGATCCGGACTCATCATTTCTACCGGACGCGCCGTCACGCCAAGACCAGCTTTCACCGCCGCGCGCACGGCCGGCAATGTCGACGCCACATAGGCCAGTCGCCAGGGGATGTTCGCCGCATTCAGGGTGGCAAGGACCACATCACGGAACGGACTGGGATCATCCAACAATACCAGCGGAACCGGTTCGCCCTTTTGCAGCACATACTCTGCGGCACAATACCAGTGTGTCGGCGAGGTACGCAGCGTCAGGCTCTCAAACGGTCCGGGACGGTTAGTGGTGACGATCAGATCCACCTCTTGCGATTTCAGCATATCGAGCATGAAGGCATTTCGCTTCACTCTGACATCCAGCGCAAGCTTCGGATAAACCGAGCTAATGCGATTCAGGAGGAAAGGCAGTATCGTATCGGCGGATTCATCCGAAGCCCCGATAGTTAATACTCCCTGAAGATTGCTGAACATCAATGATGAGCAGGCCTCATCATTGAAACGTAGGATTTTTCTGGCGTAACCCAAAAGCTGAATGCCGTGTTCAGTCAACAGTTTGTTACGACCGTGACGAGCGAAGAGTTCTTTTCCCACGAGCTGTTCGAGGCGCTGCATCTGTTGGCTCACCGCAGACTGAGTACGACACACTGCTGCAGCCGCTGCTGCAAATGTGTTCAGATCGGCAACAGCAACAAATGTTCTCAGCAGATCGAGGTCGAGGTTAATTATCGGACGATTTGCATTTATCATAATTTTTCACTTACTGGCGGCTCATACTGAGCTTGTTAATGCTGTGCATACAAAATCAAGCAATTCCGTTTGTAATGCGCTTCCTTAGCAGAGTCACCCGCTGACAGCAGGTGAAAGTAAATAGGTATATCATGTGACTGGCGAAATGCTACCCTCTTTCTTACGTAATAATACCTTACGCGAACTCTCAGGTTATTTCGTTAAGAACGGGCTGACCTATTAAAGCCTATGTAGATTTCTGCCATTTTCTGGATGTAAAAAGTGTAAATGTAAAGAATGGAACCGGGCATACATCAACGAGAAATAAGCATACATGGCAGTAAGTTAGCCACAAAAACCCATTCGGGATATTAACAAATCATGCGGCCACATGTCATTTCATCATGCGTATCTTAACCTAAAACCTTTTTATTTATAAGCTTTAATGCGAATGATCTGATGCAAAGTTTTGTTATGTTTCTCAAATCAACTCGCTATTATTCGCGCCTTGCGTAAAGCCTTTTTAATTATTAAATAATAATTAATGAGATTCCAGGTCATTCATAAATCCTGCTTAACATTAGATTTACACCGCCAGGGTTCCCGTACATCCCGATAACACGGGCAGTGATTAATCTTTCAGTATTTACGAATTATTAAATGACGTCAGAATTCTCCCCGAAATTTCACGGGCGCTGAACCTTTTTGTATACAAGAGAATCGGCCACCCGCGAACGTAAAAATCGCAATATCATGCTATAAAAAATTGAATAACCTATTCTTATCTCTATAAATTCCGTAAAAATCAGTCAATAACAGCACAATAGTACATCACCATTCAGCAAAATCTTCTTCTGCAAAGCCTTCAAAACGCCCCGCTGGGGGAGTACATTGTTCCAAACTGACTTCCACGGCAGGAAGTGGTGATAACAGCATAAAGGTCAAGGTTCATGTCCCCCATTGAGAAATCCAGCAAATTAGATAACGTCTGTTATGACATCCGCGGTCCTGTTCTGAAGGAAGCGAAACGCCTTGAAGAAGAAGGCAATAAGGTTCTGAAACTGAACATTGGTAACCCCGCCCCTTTTGGCTTTGACGCCCCCGATGAAATTCTGGTGGATGTCATCCGTAATCTGCCTACTGCACAAGGTTATTCCGATTCCAAAGGCCTCTATTCCGCGCGTAAAGCCATCATGCAGCACTATCAGGCGCGTGGCATGCGTGACGTCACCGTCGAAGATATCTACATCGGTAATGGCGTTTCAGAGCTGATCGTGCAGGCGATGCAGGCATTACTGAACAGTGGGGACGAAATGCTGGTGCCCGCGCCGGATTATCCGCTGTGGACGGCGGCGGTCGCGCTCTCTGGCGGCAATGCGGTGCATTACCTGTGCGATGAATCATCCGACTGGTTCCCGGACCTTGATGACATCCGCGCCAAAATCACGCCGCGTACCCGTGGGATCGTCATCATTAACCCGAACAACCCGACCGGCGCGGTTTATTCCAAAGAGCTGTTGATGGAGATCGTCGAGATCGCGCGGCAGAATGATCTCATTATTTTTGCCGATGAGATCTACGATAAGATCCTGTATGACGACGCCGAGCACCATTCCATCGCCGCGATGGCACCGGATCTACTGACCGTGACCTTTAACGGCCTGTCCAAAACCTATCGCGTGGCCGGTTTCCGCCAGGGCTGGATGGTTCTCAACGGGCCGAAGAAGCATGCGAAAGGTTATATCGAAGGGCTGGAAATGCTGGCATCGATGCGTCTTTGCGCCAACGTGCCGGCACAGCATGCCATTCAGACGGCGCTGGGCGGTTACCAGAGTATCAGTGAATTCATCATGCCCGGCGGTCGTCTGTATGAGCAGCGCAATCGCGCCTGGGAATTGATCAACGATATTCCGGGCGTCTCCTGCGTGAAGCCGCGCGGTGCGCTGTATATGTTCCCGAAAATTGACGCGAAGCGCTTCAATATTCATGACGACCAGAAAATGGTGCTCGATTTTCTGTTACAGGAAAAAGTCCTGCTGGTTCAGGGGACGGCATTTAACTGGCCGTGGCCGGATCACGTGCGCATCGTCACCCTGCCCCGCATCGACGACATAGAGATGTCGCTGAGCAAATTTGCACGTTTCCTGTCGGGATATCACCAGCTTTAATCCAAAATGCGTTGCAGGACAAAACACCCAGGGTGTTTTGTCCTGCAACATGAAGTATGACGAGCATTTGCATCCGGCGGCCTTCTCTGCGCACAATGACCTCCAGGTTGTCATCATGAAAAGGTCACTATGAAGCAGAGCCATTTTTTTGCCCACCTCTCCCGCCTCAAACTCATTAACCGCTGGCCTTTAATGCGCAATGTGCGCACAGAAAACGTCTCTGAGCACAGTCTCCAGGTTGCGATGGTGGCCCACGCGCTGGCGGCGATCAAAAACCGTAAGTTTGCCGGTCAGGTTAATGCCGAACGCATTGCGCTGTTGGCGATGTATCACGATGCGTCAGAAGTGCTGACCGGGGATCTGCCCACGCCGGTAAAATATTTCAATTCGCAAATCGCCCAGGAATATAAGGCTATTGAGAAAATCGCTCAGCAGAAACTGGTCGATATGGTGCCCGATGAGCTGCGGGATATTTTTGCCCCGCTGATTGATGAGCATGCATATAGCGAAGATGAAAAGTCGATTGTGAAACAGGCCGATGCGCTGTGTGCGTATCTGAAGTGTCTGGAAGAGTTGTCGGCAGGGAATAATGAATTCCTGCTGGCAAAGACGCGACTGGAAAAAACGCTGGAGTCACGCCGCAGTCCGGAGATGGATTACTTTATGGAAGTCTTCGTTCCCAGTTTTCACCTGTCTCTCGATGAAATTAGCCAGGACTCTCCGCTGTAACGATTTGCCGGATGCGCGTCAGCACCATCCGGCAATGCGNTACAACATTAAAACGGAAACAACATCGGGATCATCACCACGCATACCGCCATAACGATAATGGTGAACGGTACGCCCAGCTTAATAAAATCGCTAAAGCTGTAATTCCCTGGTCCTAACACCAGCGTGTTGACCGGTGATGAAACCGGCGTCATAAAGGCCGCCGAGGCCGCCATCGCGATCACCATCGCAAAGGGATAGGGAGAAACGCCCATCGACTTCGCCGCCGCCAACGCAATCGGCGCCATTAATACCGCCGTCGCGGTATTCGAGATAAACAGACCAATGGTCGCGCACAGCGCAAACAGACAGCCCAGCATCATGTACGGGCCATAACCGCCGCCCACGTCCATCAATCCTTTCACGACCAGATCCACACCACCGGTTTTTTGCAGCGCCAGCGCAAAAGGCATCATGCCGACAATCAAAATGATACTGGGCCAGTGAATGGCTTTGTAGGCGCTTTCGGCATCAATACAGCGAAATTTTCCCATCAACAGACAGGCAATAATCGCCGCGATGGGATTAGGAATTTCGTCAGTCAGCATCAGCGCGACCATCAGCACCAGACAAAAAATCGCGTGCGGGGCCTGGCTGTGCGCTGGGGAAGCTTCGCTCACCTCTTCTGGCAGGTTCAGCGCGACAAAATCTCGCCCCTGCTTTGCCAGCATCCCGATCAGTTTCCAGTTACCGACGACCAGGATAATATCGCCCATCAGCAGCGGCTCATCGGCAAGCGAACCTTCGATCGCCACGCCGTCACGTTTCAGGCCAACCACATTCAGCCCATAACGGGTACGAAAACCGATTTCCCGCACCGACTTGCCAATCAACTCCGATTCCGGGATCAGCGAGATTTCCGCCATTCCCACATCCAGCGCCTGGTCAGAGAAATACTCCCCACGCAGCACCATTGGCTCCAGCAATTGCTCGCTACAAAATTCACGGAGATCGACATCAGCGGCGGACATGTCAATCAGTAACACGTCACGGGCGCGAAACTCCGATACCCCATTCACGTTTACGATCACCCGCCGAAAACGCCGCCAGCGTTCGACGCCGATCACGTTGGCGCCATAGCGCTCACGCAGTTTAAGATCGTCGAGGCGCTGACCGATCATCGGTGACCCCGGACGAATCGCCAGTCGACGCGCGCGCCCTGTCAGGCGATATTCTTTGATCAGATCGCGAAAGGTGCGACGTTTCCAGCTATCTCGCTGCTGTTGTGGATTGTCGCCTTTGAGCATAAAGCGCATCAGCAGCATATAGATAATGCCCAGCACCAGCACGACGAGGCCGATAGGCGTGACACTGAAGAAGCTGAAACCGGCATAGCCTTCGCGCAACAATTCACTGTTAACGACCAGGTTGGGCGGGGTGGCCACCAGCGTCATCATGCCGCTGATAAGCCCGGCGAAACTGAGCGGCATCATCAGGCGCGACGGCGACGTTTGCATACGCATCGAGACGCTGAGTACCACGGGAATAAAGATAGCAACGACGCCGGTTGAACTCATAAACGCGCCCAGTCCGGCAACGGTCAGCATCAGCAGGACCAGCATTTTGATTTCGCTACTGCCCGCCATTTTCACCAGCCAGGTGCCCATGACGGTCGCCACGCCGGTGCGTACCAGCCCGTCGCCGATGATAAACAGCGCGGCAATCAACACCACATTAGGGTCGCTGAATCCTGAAAAGGCCTCAGTAAGGGTCAGTGTGCCACTGAGAACAAAGGCTACGATGACAAACAGAGCTACCGCGTCCATACGCACTCTGCCCGTCGCAAACAAAATCACAGCAATCGCCAACAGCGAGAGAACCCAGATCAATTCACCGTTCACAACCTATCCTTGTCAGATGAGAAGATGGAATGATTCTGCCATAAAAAAGCCCCGACAAGCCGGGGCTAAATCATGATCAGGTATTTCTTAATACAACCACATCACCATTCGGTTGTTTGGTCACCGAAAGCTGCTCCAGGCTGGTCAGGGTGAAATCGACCTCATCCAGACGCGGCGTATCCGCCGGGGCATTTACTGCGATAACATGGCAGCCTGCGGCCAGTCCCGAGAGCACGCCCGCAGGGGCATCCTCCACCACCGCACATTCGTGCGGCGCTAAACCGAGCAGTTGCGCGCCGAGCAGATAAGCATCCGGCTCCGGCTTACCACGTTTGACCCGCTCTGCGGTCACGAAAACCTCCGGGGCTGGCAGGTTGGCCACCTGGTGACGTGCGCGCGCAACCGGCATCGACCCTGATGTCACAATCGCCCACGGGATCCCGGCCTTGTTCAGATGGTTAAGCAGCGCAACCGCGCCAGGCAGCGCGGTGATGCCCGCCGTTTCTGTCGCTTCTATTTGCTCCAGACGCGTAAACTCCGCAGCGATTTCCGCCTCAGGTTTGCCCACCATGAAATGGCGCAAAGAGGTAATCGCCTGCTTGCCATGAACAAAACTTAACACTTCGTCATGCGTCAGCCCAAAACGATCGGCCCAGTTACACCATGCACTTTCCACAGCAGGTAACGAGTCAACCAGCGTTCCATCCAGGTCAAACAGAAAGCCCTTGCATTGCACGTTCACCTCCTCAGGCATTGATGATTTGGTTGATTTCGTTGGCGCTCAAATGATACTGACGCGGGCAGGCATGCCACGCGCTTAACATCCGCTGGTATTTTTCCCACATTGGGGTCTGCGCGTTGA
Source organism: Citrobacter sp. MGH 55 (assembly GCF_016906145.1). Taxonomy (NCBI): domain Bacteria; kingdom Pseudomonadati; phylum Pseudomonadota; class Gammaproteobacteria; order Enterobacterales; family Enterobacteriaceae; genus Citrobacter; species Citrobacter sp. MGH 55. The sequence goes on along the minus strand of NZ_CP070239.1, from coordinate 2,912,144 downwards.
AACCGTGCGTGCCGGCATCAAAATGGGTGTAACGTCCTTCCACATTCACCATAAAGCGAACATAACCGAGATAGCGCGCTTCCGTTGCGGCATCAAAGCCCAGGAAGGTTACCCGACGTTCATCAATACTTTGCGCATCTTTCAGGTTGGCCCAGGAGACATGCAGAGCGTGATACATCTCCATGATGTCGATAACCGTACGACAGGTTTCCTCTTTCAGCTCGCCAAATTCCCGATCCAGTTCGCGCATCTGCAGACCGTAACCGCGTTCAATGATCGTCTGCAGACGACGATAACGCTCGGCGTTAGTTGGATCGAGCATAGTCATCATTTTGTATTGATTAGACAAAATAAGACGTTGAGCGTTGGTCATTTCCATTTGGGACTCCTGTATCACTCTACAACGGTGAAAAAAAAGAAGGCATTAATATGCCTTCTTTTATATGCGTAATCAGGGGGCAATTACAAATCATCAAGGAAAGTTTTATCCAGTTGTTTGAAGGCACGCTTAAGCGTGTCAGCTAACGCCTGGTAATCCGGCTTCCCTTCAACCGGGGAGAGCGCTTGCCCCGCCTCCTGTAATTTGCCTCTGACTTCATAAAACCAGTTCAGGATCGAGGGCGGCAGCGGCGTGACGGAACGCTTCCCTAACCACCACAGCCCCTGCATCGGCAGGCTGAGCGCGAACAACGCGGTGGCGACGGCAGGCCCTAACTGGCCGCCCAGTGCTATCTGCCAGCACAGGGTAAAGATAGCGATCGGCGGCATAAAGCGAATAGCGTAACGTGTCATCCGAATCACGCGGTTCTCAACAAAGACGGGTGCAAGGCGCTTTTCCATTGGCCACGTCTTTGAGTAATGTTGCCCCCGACGAAAAAGGCTAAAAAAATTTACGGAGCGATGATCCGGCGTCGACATGGCTTACCTCAACTTCACATATAAAATTTCAAATATTTGTGCAAAACAACAACTATACGGGACAACGTTCAAAACATTTTGTCATTGATACCCACTATCGGGTATCCTGTAGCGGCCTGTAAAAGGCCTGTAGTCCAAAATCATTGAGTCGTCAAATTTACATATAGTATGCCATTGGCTGAAAAATACGCAAAATGGCATAGACTCAAAGGTATTTCTTCCATCATGCCAAAAAAGACAACTGGCATGATGTTAATCATAAATGTCAGCGTCACACTGCGCTACGCTCTATGGCTCCCTGACGTTTTTTTAGCCACGTATCAATAATAGGTACTTCCATGTCGAGTAAGTTAGTACTGGTTCTGAACTGCGGTAGCTCCTCACTGAAATTTGCAATCATCGATGCAGTTAACGGTGAAGAGTACCTTTCTGGTTTAGCCGAATGTTTCCATCTCCCTGAAGCACGTATCAAATGGAAAATGGACGGCGGTAAACAAGAAGCGGCTTTAGGTGCAGGCGCCGCTCACAGTGAAGCGCTGAACTTTATCGTTAATACTATTCTGGCACAAAAACCAGAACTGTCTGCGCAGTTGACTGCAATCGGTCACCGTATCGTACACGGCGGCGAGAAGTATACCAGCTCCGTGGTTATCGATGACTCTGTTATTCAGGGCATCAAAGATTCTGCCTCTTTCGCACCGCTGCATAACCCGGCTCACCTGATCGGGATTGCAGAAGCACTGAAATCCTTCCCGCAGTTGAAAGACAAAAACGTGGCTGTGTTTGACACCGCGTTCCATCAAACCATGCCGGAAGAGTCTTACCTCTATGCCCTGCCGTACAGCCTGTACAAAGAACACGGCGTTCGTCGTTATGGCGCGCACGGTACCAGCCACTTCTTCGTTACCCAGGAAGCGGCAAAAATGCTGAACAAACCGGTAGAAGAGCTGAACATCATCACGTGCCACTTGGGCAACGGGGGTTCTGTTTCTGCTATCCGCAATGGTAAATGTGTTGATACCTCTATGGGCCTGACCCCGCTGGAAGGTCTGGTGATGGGTACCCGCTCTGGTGACATCGACCCGGCAATCATTTTCCACCTGCACGACACGCTGGGCATGAGCGTTGATCAGATCAACAAGATGCTGACCAAAGAATCCGGCCTGCTGGGTCTGACCGAAGTGACCAGCGACTGCCGTTATGTTGAAGACAACTACACCACCAAAGAAGACGCGAAACGTGCAATGGACGTTTACTGCCACCGTCTGGCGAAGTACATCGGTTCCTACACGGCGCTGATGGACGGTCGTCTGGACGCCGTTGTCTTCACCGGCGGTATCGGTGAGAACGCGGCCATGGTTCGCGAGCTGTCCCTGGGTAAACTGGGCGTGCTGGGCTTTGAAGTTGATCATGAACGTAACCTGGCTGCCCGTTTCGGCAAATCTGGTTTCATCAACAAAGAAGGTACCCGTCCTGCGGTGGTGATCCCAACCAACGAAGAACTGGTTATCGCGCAAGACGCGAGCCGTCTGACTGCCTGATATCACACCGCCAGCTAAGCTGGCGGTGCTGTTTTGTAACCCGCCCAACGGGCGGTAACGAAAGAGGATAAACCGTGTCCCGTATTATTATGCTGATCCCTACCGGAACCAGCGTCGGCCTGACCAGCGTCAGCCTCGGCGTCATCCGCGCTATGGAACGCAAAGGCGTTCGTCTGAGTGTCTTTAAGCCCATCGCCCAGCCACGCGCCGGTGGCGATGCGCCAGACCAGACTACCGCTATCGTTCGTGCAAACTCTTCTGTCACCGCGGCTGAACCGCTGAAGATGAGCCACGTAGAGTCTCTGCTGTCCAGCAATCAGAAAGATGTGCTGATGGAAGAGATCATCGCAAACTACCATGCGAACACCAAAGACGCAGAAGTGGTACTGGTTGAAGGCCTGGTCCCAACCCGTAAACACCAGTTCGCGCAGTCTCTGAACTACGAAATCGCTAAAACGCTGAACGCGGAAATCGTCTTCGTCATGTCTCAGGGCACCGATACGCCGGAACAGTTGAACGAGCGTATTGAACTGACTCGCAGCAGCTTCGGCGGCGCAAAAAACACCAACATCACCGGCGTTATCGTGAACAAACTGAACGCTCCGGTTGATGAACAAGGTCGTACCCGTCCGGATCTGTCTGAGATTTTCGACGACTCTTCCAAAGCGCAGGTCGTAAAAGTCGATCCGGCACAGCTCACCGCGAGCAGCCCGCTGCCGGTTCTCGGCGCAGTGCCGTGGAGCTTTGAGCTGATCGCGACCCGTGCGATCGATATGGCGCGCCACCTGAATGCCACCATCGTCAACGAAGGCGACATCAATACGCGTCGCGTGAAGTCTGTCACCTTCTGTGCGCGTAGCATTCCGCACATGCTGGAACACTTCCGCGCCGGTTCCCTGCTGGTCACCTCCGCTGACCGTCCGGACGTGCTGGTTGCCGCGTGTCTGGCCGCGATGAATGGCGTTGAAATCGGCGCCCTGCTGCTGACCGGTGGCTACGAAATGGATGCGCGCATCTCTAAACTGTGTGAACGCGCTTTCGCTACCGGCCTGCCGGTATTCATGGTGAACACCAACACCTGGCAAACTTCTCTGAGCCTGCAGAGCTTCAACCTGGAAGTGCCGGTTGACGATCACGCACGCATCGAGAAAGTTCAGGAATACGTGGCGAACTACATCAACGCTGACTGGATCGAGTCCCTGACCGCGACCTCTGAGCGTAGCCGTCGTCTGTCTCCTCCAGCCTTCCGCTATCAGCTGACCGAACTGGCGCGTAAAGCCGGTAAACGCGTTGTGCTGCCAGAAGGCGACGAACCGCGTACCGTGAAAGCGGCAGCCATCTGTGCTGAACGTGGTATCGCAACCTGCGTACTGCTGGGTAACCCGGAAGAGATCAACCGCGTTGCGGCCTCTCAGGGCGTTGAGCTCGGCGCTGGCATCGAAATCGTGGACCCGGAAGTGGTTCGCGAAAGCTATGTCGCGCGTCTGGTTGAACTGCGTAAGAGCAAAGGCATGACCGAAACCGTTGCCCGCGAACAGCTGGAAGACAACGTGGTGCTCGGTACGCTGATGCTGGAACAAGACGAAGTTGACGGTCTGGTATCAGGCGCTGTTCACACCACGGCTAACACCATTCGTCCGCCGCTGCAGCTTATCAAAACTGCGCCAGGCAGTTCACTGGTTTCCTCCGTCTTCTTCATGCTGCTGCCAGAACAGGTTTACGTTTACGGCGACTGCGCGATCAACCCGGATCCGACCGCTGAACAGCTGGCTGAAATCGCTATCCAGTCTGCCGACTCTGCCATTGCCTTTGGTATCGAACCGCGCGTCGCAATGCTCTCCTACTCCACCGGCACCTCTGGTGCGGGTAGCGACGTTGAGAAAGTGCGTGAAGCAACTCGTCTGGCGCAGGAAAAACGTCCTGACCTGATGATCGACGGTCCGCTGCAGTACGATGCCGCCGTGATGGCTGACGTGGCAAAATCCAAAGCGCCGAACTCTCCGGTTGCGGGTCGCGCTACCGTGTTCATCTTCCCGGATCTGAACACCGGTAACACCACTTACAAAGCGGTACAGCGTTCGGCTGACCTGATCTCCATCGGGCCGATGCTGCAGGGTATGCGCAAGCCGGTGAACGACCTGTCCCGTGGCGCGCTGGTTGACGATATCGTCTACACCATCGCTCTGACCGCAATTCAGTCTTCACAACAGCAGTAAGTTGTCTCCGCTGGGTCCAGACGGGCCCGGTCAAAAGCCGGAAATCACCCTGATTTCCGGCTTTTTTATTGCCGTTTCTGGCAATGCAAAAACGGATTTATTTGCTTAACTGCGCTGCATCAATGAATAACCATTCGCCTGTTTGCATACTTAGCCTCTTTGCTTTGCAACAGGGATAGTCTTTCATGTCTGCAGTAACCGAAACACAGCCAGCCAGAAAATGGGCCATGCCCGATACGCTGGTCATTATTTTCTTTGTCGCCATTTTAACCAGCCTTGCGACCTGGGTTGTCCCCGTCGGGATGTTCGACAGCCAGGAGGTGCAATACCAGGTAGATGGTCAGACAAAAACCCGTAAAGTGGTTGACCCCCACTCTTTCCGTATTCTGACCAACGAGGCCGGTGAAGCGCAGTATCATCCGGTTAAATTCTTCACTACCGGCGATGAAAGCCCGGGACTGATGAACTTCCCGTTCGAAGGGCTGACCTCCGGCTCTAAATTCGGTACCGCCGTCGGTATCATCATGTTTATGCTGGTGATTGGCGGTGCGTTTGGCATCGTTATGCGCACGGGAACTATTGATAACGGCATCCTTGCGCTCATCCGTCATACCAAAGGCAACGAGGTTCTGTTTATCCCGGTACTGTTTATTCTCTTCTCGCTGGGCGGTGCGGTGTTCGGCATGGGAGAAGAGGCGGTTGCCTTCGCGATCATCATCGCGCCGCTGATGGTGCGACTGGGGTATGACAGTATCACCACGGTGTTAGTGACCTATATTGCGACACAAATTGGCTTTGCCAGTTCGTGGATGAACCCTTTCTGCGTGGTGGTCGCGCAGGGCATTGCCGGCGTACCGGTCCTTTCCGGTTCCGGTCTGCGTATCGTGGTATGGGTTATTTCGACACTGATCGGTCTGACGTTTACCCTGGTCTATGCCTCGCGGGTGAAAAAGAACCCGCTTCTGTCACGCGTGCATGAATCTGACCGTTTCTTTCGCGAACAGCAGGATGATGTTGTCGAGCGCCGCTTCACAATCGGCGACTGGCTGGTGCTGCTGGTGCTGACCGGGGTGATGGTTTGGGTGGTCTGGGGCGTTATCGTCAACGCATGGTTTATTCCGGAGATAGCCAGTCAGTTTTTCACCATGGGCCTGGTCATTGGCATTATCGCCGTTGTCTTCCGTCTTAACGGCATGACGGTCAATATTATGGCGTCCTCATTCACCGAAGGCGCACGCATGATGATTGCCCCCGCCCTGCTGGTAGGTTTTGCCAAAGGCATTTTACTGTTGGTAGGCAACGGCGAAGCGGGTGACGCCAGCGTGCTCAATACGCTGTTACACAGCATCGCCAACGGCATCAGCGGACTGGACAATGCCGTTGCTGCGTGGTTTATGCTGCTCTTCCAGGCGGTGTTTAATTTCTTTGTAACGTCGGGATCGGGCCAGGCGGCGCTGACCATGCCGCTGTTAGCACCGCTCGGCGATCTGGTGGGGGTTAACCGTCAGGTCACCGTACTGGCGTTCCAGTTTGGCGATGGCTTTAGCCACATCATCTATCCGACCTCTGCATCACTGATGGCGACATTAGGCGTCTGTCGGGTGGATTTCCGTAACTGGTTGAAAGTGGGTGCGACGCTGCTGGGGCTGCTGTTCATTATGTCCAGCGTGGTGGTGATTGGCGCTCAAATCATGGGATACCACTAAAAGACAAAAGGAGCCGCTTATGGCTCCTTTTTACGGTTAGTTCAGAAAGGGCGTTACTCCGCCTCTTCCTGCTTCTCCTGTTGCGACTCTGACCTTGCCGCTTCATTTTTAGCGTTACGGGTCATCCACAGCGCCAGCGCTTTCAGCGAGTCGGGCGTGAATTCATCACAGCGGGCGGTAATTTCTTCCGGCGTCAGCCAGCAAACTTCGCTGACCTCTTCTTCCTGCAAGGCGAACGGGCCGTGCGACACACAGCTGAACAGCGCACCCCAGACGCGACAGTTCTTATCTTCAAAGTAGAACTGACCATGTTCGGCGAATGGCACACCGGCGATGCCTAACTCTTCTTCCGCTTCACGGCGGGCAGAATCCAGCAACTGTTCGTCAGCCTGCACAACGCCACCGGCAGTGGCATCTAACATTCCGGGTAAAAAGTCTTTTGTCTCGGTACGACGTTGCACCAGTATTTTGCCCATTCCGTCGTGTACAACAATATAGGTCGCACGATGACGCAGGCCCTGCGCTCGCATCTGTTCCCGGCTGGATTGTGCAATGACTTCGTTGTCTTCATTCACAATATCCACCCATTCCGTACTTGCCAAACGACGCTGTTCCACCATCAGGAAACCTTCTTTTTCTGGCGCTCTTACGGCGCATTTACATATGTGGGGGTAAATTACGAATTAATCGCCACCTGCGCAATGATACTTTGATCATTGAGTGCGATAACGCTCAAAACATTATCGTCCAGCAGACCATAACTTGCCTGGTAGCCACCTTTCGGAATGCTTACTGAACCCGGGTTGAAGTGATAAATATCGCCTCTTTTTTCTGCCACCGGCAGATGCGTATGCCCGTATACCAGGACATCACCGGCCCGCAGTGCCGGCAGATTATCCGGCCCAAAGAGATGACCGTGAGTCAGAAACAGTCGCTGATTTTCCAGTAGCACCTGCTGCCAGGGCGCGGTTATTGGAAACTGCAGCAGCATTTGATCCACTTCACTATCACAATTTCCCCGCACCGCGACAATCTGCGACGCCTGTTCATTGAGCCGCTCAGCGACCTGAGCGGGTGCGTAGCCTTCGGGTAACGCATTTCGCGGCCCGTGGTTAAGGATATCGCCCAGTATCACCAGCCACTGCGCGCCGCTCTGTGAAAACAGGGTCAGCACGCGTTCTGTAGCAGGCAAGGACCCATGAATGTCGGATGCAAACATCAGTTTCATCACATGCTCCGTGTCATCAAAAACCGCATTATGATACTGGATTACAAACGTTTTATCAGCCTGAACGCTTCGCGGAAAGCGCAATATAACGCTGGACAGAGGCGCGTTGCCACTGAAATGCTGCATATTCCGCCAGTCGCTCCGGGACGTCGTCGCCGTTGAGAACCAGACGGTTGAGCATCAGGGCTAAATCAGTATCGGCCAGACACCATTCACCGAAAAGATTTGGCATGTCGTGTGCCAGCAGATTCCCCGCTATGGAGAACAGTTTGTCTGCGCTGATTTTCCCCGCCTCGCTCAGCGGTCCTTTTTTTATCCCACCGAAAACGACATCCGTCGGACGTTCTTCTCGAATGGGCAGTAAATCACTGCGCAGCCATGCCTGTATCTGTCGCGCACGCGCGCGTTTTTGCAGGTCGTGAGGATAGATTCGCTCCCAGGTTGGCGGCGAAAAGCGGTCTTCCAGGTATTCAGCAATCGCGGAGGACTCGCTCAACTCAAAACCATCGATGTTCAGCAACGGTACCCGACGCGTCAGTGCATACCCCTGCCAGCCCGGTTGTAGATGTTCGCCGCTGCCCAGGTCAATGGTTTTCAGGCTAAACGGCAGCCCCTTTTCCTGTAACGCGACATACGCAGAGAGTACATAAGGAGAAAAATAATTCGCGTCTGACCAAAGCGTGATAGTGGGTTTACTCATAGCATCCTCGTCGTTATTAGGCTTTTCTCCCAACATAGAGGGTCTTTCGCTCGCTGTCACCTGATGAAAACTCACACAGCACGACAGGCTTTCTATACTTGTGGTTGGCTTATCCGATAAACACGTTGTGGAGCAGAAATGATCGACCTCTATTACGCCCCGACACCCAATGGGCACAAGATTACCCTCTTCCTTGAGGAAGCCGCGCTGGACTACCGATTAATTAAAGTGGATATCAGTAAGGGTAATCAGTTTCGCCCCGATTTCCTCGCCATTTCACCCAACAATAAAATTCCCGCCATCGTCGATCATAACCCGCTCGATGGCGGCCCATCGCTGAGCCTGTTTGAGTCCGGTGCCATTTTGCTCTATCTGGCAGAAAAGAGCGGCCTGTTGCTTAGCGGTGAATTACGCGAGCGCCATAGCACGCTGCAATGGCTGTTCTGGCAGGTGGGCGGGCTGGGCCCAATGCTTGGTCAAAACCACCATTTCAACCATTTTGCTCCACAGTCCATCCCCTACGCTATTGAGCGCTATCAGGTTGAAACACAACGGCTGTATAACGTTCTCAATAAACGGCTGGAGATGTCGCCGTGGCTGGGCGGCGAGCATTACAGCATTGCCGATATCGCCTGCTGGCCGTGGGTGAACGCCTGGCAGCGTCAGCGCGTCGACCTGGACATCTTTCCTGCCGTGAAGAATTGGTTTGAGCGCATTCGCAGTCGGCCCGCCACAGAGCGCGCAATGATGCTGGCGCATCAGGATCCTGCGTGAGCAAAAGGATAACGCGACCGGGTTCTCGTGTATCATGCGAGAGTTCATACATGGAGGAGACCTGCAATGTCACATCATGACGCTATAATTCGTATAAAAAACCTTCGCTTACGCACTTTCATTGGCATCAAAGAGGAAGAGATCAATAACCGACAGGATATTGTCATCAACGTTGCGATTCACTATCCGGCGGACAAGGCTCGCGTCAGCGAAGATATCAATGATGCGTTGAATTACCGCACGATCACCAAAAATATCATCCTGCACGTTGAGAACAATCGCTTCTCATTGTTAGAAAAATTAACCCAGGATGTGCTCGATATCGCACGCGAACACCACTGGGTCACTTATGCTGAAGTGGAAGTCGACAAACTACACGCGTTGCGTTATGCCGATTCCGTCTCCATGACGTTGAGCTGGCAGCGCTAACCGCCATCACGGGAGGCTGCATGAAGATACTGGTAACTGGAGGGACTGGCCTTATTGGAGGACACCTGGTCCCGCGCCTGCAGGAACTGGGTCATCAGGTGACCGTACTGACCCGCCACCGCGATACCGCCCGGGAAAAGCTCAATGACCGGGTGACACTGTGGGACACGCTGGAAGATAAGCAAAATCTCGACGGTTTTGACGCGGTGATTAACCTGGCCGGTGAGCCCATTGCTGACAAGCGCTGGACGACGGAGCAAAAAGATCGCTTGTGTCAGAGCCGCTGGCGCATCACCCAGAAACTGGCGGACCTCATTAATGCCAGTGAATCCCCGCCGTCAGTCCTGATTTCAGGTTCTGCCACAGGTTATTATGGCGATCTGGGCGAAGTGGTCGTCACTGAGGAAGAACCGCCGCATAACGAATTCACCCATAAACTTTGCGCACGCTGGGAGCAAATTGCCTGCGAAGCGCAAAGCGACAAAACGCGTGTTTGCCTGCTGCGTACCGGCGTGGTGCTGGCACCAAAGGGCGGGATCCTAGGCAAAATGGTTCCACCGTTTCGTCTGGGCCTCGGTGGCCCCATTGGCAACGGCCGCCAGTATCTGGCCTGGATCCACATTGATGATATGGTTAATGCGATTCTCTGGCTGCTGGATAACGACCTGCGTGGGCCGTTCAACATGGTCTCGCCCTATCCGGTACGCAATGAGCAGTTTGCTCATGCGCTGGGACATGCCCTGCAACGGCCAGCCATTCTTCGCGTACCAGCCACCGTGATTCGCCTGCTGATGGGCGAATCATCGGTACTGGTGCTGGGCGGGCAACGCGCCCTGCCCAAACGACTGGAAGCCGCCGGATTTCCCTTCCGTTGGTATGACCTTGAAGAAGCGCTGTCGGATGTCGTTCGCTAACGTCTTCCCTGTTCACTCTCGCCGTTCCGGTGGTAAGGTAGTCTCACTGGCTCCCGGAATGGCGATTTTATGGCACGACTCACAACCGAACGACTGACGCTTTCCCCGTTTCAACCCACAGACTGGCCCTTTTTCCTCGCGCTTCGTGAAAATCCGGACATCATGCGTTTTATGGGCAACCTCTGCCCGGAACGCGAAACGCGTTTGCTGTTTGCGCGTCGTCTTACCTCAAAACACACCTTCGTGATCCGCCAGCATCACGATGCCACACCGCTGGGCGACATTGGCTTACAAATCAGTCATCATTTTCCGCAGGAAGCTGACATCGGTTATTGCGTTATCCCCGCCGTCCAGGGACGCGGTATCGCCAGTGAGGCCGTTCGTGCCGTCTGCGACTATGCCTTCCGCGAAGCTGGCGTGAAAGCCATCAACGCCTGGGTGCTTGCCGAGAACCGGGGTTCAGTCCGCCTGCTGGAAAAACTGGGATTTGTGCGTACGCAGGTGCTGGAGAAAGCGTTTGAGATCAACGGTATCCACTATGACGACTGGGGATACCGTCTGGAGATGGCGTGAGGTTAACCGTTCATCGACGCAAGAAAGTCTCAGGCGCGCGTAGCGGTAAGCTCGTCAACGGGAAGACCGGTTAAATGCGCTGGTCTGCAATATTTTCAGGGCTTACGGAAAGTCACTCGCAAAAAAAGCCGGGAGGCTGTTGCCTTTCCCGGCTTACCTTAACGATACGCCTGAACCCGTTACTTCAGCGATCCTTTCAGGAACTGTTGCAGGCGTGGACTTTGGGGGTTACCGAAGAGTTGCTCTGGATTGCCTTCTTCTTCGATTTTCCCCTGATGCAAGAAAATCACGTGGCTGGAGACATGGCGGGCAAAGCCCATTTCGTGCGTCACCACCACCATCGTTTTCCCCTCTTCGGCCAGTTGCTGCATGATACGCAGCACCTCGCCGACCAGTTCAGGATCCAGCGCCGAGGTTGGTTCATCAAAGAGCAACACTTCCGGCTCCATCGCCAGGGCGCGCGCAATCGACACTCGCTGCTGCTGACCACCGGAAAGATGCACCGGGTATTTCCCCTGTGCACGCTCATCAATGCCGACTTTCGCCAGGTATTTGGTCGCCCGTTCACGGGCTTCCTGTTTGCTCAGACCCAACACCTGAATTGGCGCTTCCATGACGTTTTCCAGCACCGTCATGTGGCTCCACAGGTTAAAGTGCTGAAACACCATCGTCAGGCGGGTACGCAGTAAACGAAGCTGATTTTTATCCGCTACCTTAAGCTGACCGTCTTTGTCACGCACCAGGTTGATGTTCTGGCCGTTGACCACAATCGACCCTTCGCTCGGTTTTTCGAGGAAGTTTATGCAGCGCAAAAAAGTACTTTTCCCGGAGCCGGATGAGCCAATAATACTGATCACATCTCCGGCGTTGGCCTGCAGTGAAACCCCTTTCAGCACTTCGTGTTCGCCGTAGCGTTTGTGCAAATCGATAACGTTTAATTTATTCTCAGACATCGTGTTACCCGAATTATTTAGAGGAAACATGCTGCAACCAGCGCCTTTCCGCACGGCGGAACAGGCTTATCAGGACATACGATATGATTAAGTACAGCACGGCGGCAATACCGAAAGCGGTAAAGGGCTGGTAGGTCGCCGAGTTAATATCACGGGCGATTTTCAGCAGATCCGGAACCGTTGCCGTGAACGCCAGCGCCGTGGAGTGCAGCATTAAAATGACCTCGTTGCTGTACGCGGGTAACGCGATACGCAACGCCGAAGGCAAAATAATGCAACGATACATTTTGAATGAGGAGAAGCCATACGCGCGCGCGGCTTCAATTTCACCGTGCGGAACAGAGCGAATGGCCCCGGCGAAAATCTCTGTGGTATAGGCGCACGTGTTCAGCGTCAGCGCCAGAACGGTACAGTTCAGACCGCTGCGGAAGAAAGCGTTCAGAAAATCGGTGCCTTTGACTATCTCCAGCGTGTACATCCCTGAATAGAACACCAGTAGCTGAACGTACAATGGCGTCCCGCGAAAAATATAGGTAAACAGCCAGATGGGAAACTGGATGAATTTGTTGCTGGAAACACGACCAATGGCCAGAAAAACGGCCAGAATGCCGCCCATCACCACGGAGGAAATCAGCAGCCACAGCGTAATCGCCACCCCCGTAAACCGGTAGCCATCCGTCCACAACAGGGATTTCCAGTACTCCTGAATTATCTCAATCACAGGTCAGCCCTCTTCACACCGACGGAGTAACGGCGCTCAAGGAACAGCAGCACACCATTGGAAACCGTAGTAAACACCAGATAGATAAGCCCGCAGACGATGGCGAAATAGAATGGCTCCCAGGTGCTCTTTCCGGCCAGTTGCGTGGCTTTGACCACATCTTCCAGACCGAGCAGCGAAACCAGCGCCGTCGCTTTGAGGATCACCTGCCAGTTATTCCCAATCCCCGGCAGCGCGTAGCGCATCATTGCCGGAAACATAATACGGCGGAAAATTTGTGAAGAGGTAAAACCGAAAGCGGTAGCAGCTTCAATATGTCCTATTGGTACCGCCATAAAAGCGCCACGAAAGGTTTCTGTAAAATACGCGCCATAGATAAAGCCAAGCGTAATAATACCAGCGACCATCGGGTCGATATCAATCTGACTGATGCCTATCGCATCGGTTAACGTGTTGAGTGCTATCTGCAGGCCATAAAAAATCAGCAGCATCAGCACCAGATCCGGCACCCCGCGAATGAGGGTGGTATAAGCTTCGAAAATAAGCCCCGTCACCCGATTTTGCGAGAGTTTAGCTCCCGCACCGACGAGGCCGATCAGAACGGCCAGCACCACGGAACTGAGAGCCAGTTCCAGCGTGACAATTGCGCCCTGTAAAATAACACCTGAAAACCCGTACAACATGCTGCCTGTCCTGTCGTGAGTGGCGAGTTAGAAGCCTCTTTTGACGTGATGGTGTACCTGTTATGCCGAATGGCGGCGTAGCCTTTCCCGGCCTACATCAATCACCTGTAGGTCGGATAAGCGCAGTGCCATCAGGCATAAAACCGGTTCATCATCACGTCCTGGGCTTTATCTGCACCTGCGGGGATTAGCCGCCATAAACATCAAAATCAAAGTATTTCTTCGCCAGCTTCTCGTAAGTTCCGTCAGCGCGCATTTCTGCAAACGCTTTGTTCAGGGCTTCACGCAGTTCGTTATCTTCTTTGCGCAGACCCATGCCGGTCCCTACACCAAACAGTTTCTCGTCTTTCACAGACGGGCCGCCGAATTTGTAATCTTTGCCAACGGGTTGTTTCAGGAAGCCTTCGCTTGCGGCAACTTCGTCCTGGAATGCAGCATCAATACGCCCGGCCGTCAGGTCAGAGTAAATATTGTCCTGCCCCTGATACGACACAATCTCAATGCCTTTTGGCGCCCAGTGTTCGTTACCAAACGTCTCCTGAGTGGTGCCCTGCAGCACACCGACGCGTTTGCCTTTCAGCGACTCAACGGCCGGCTGAATGTCTGATGACTTGGCCACGACCAGACGCGAGTCAGCTGCATAAAGTTTGTCAGTGAAGGCGATCTCCTGCTGACGCTTTTCAGTGATCGAAAGCGAGGACATGATCGCGTCGATTTTCTTCGCTTTTAACGACGGTATCAGCGCATCCAGCGGGTTCTCAACGAAGGTACATTGCGTATTAATACGTTTGCACAGCTCTTTCGCCAGATCGATATCAAAACCCACTAATTCACCCTGCGCATTCTTCGACTCAAACGGGGCGTAGGTTGGATCGGTACCAATACGAACTTTTTGCGGAATGGCGGCAAAGGCTGCGGTAGCACTGGAGAAAGCCAGGACCAGAGAAAGAGATAACACCAGTTTTTTCATAACTATCCTCAACAGACTGTCTTTTATAGGGGATGTTTACAGGACCAGGTGCAGTTATCGTGCCATTAATCGGGTCGACAAGGCAAAACATTCTGCCCTGCCCCCGGTTTATTTTGCATGAAAAGCGCTTAAATATGCACTTCCGCTCTGTTCACCCGCAATAATTGCACCATAATGGTGCATTAAACCCGTCACGCACCGCTATGGCTAACCCAAACGGTGCAGTCGGGTCCCCCGTATTCAGGTATCAGTCGCCGTAGACGTTAAAGTCAAAATACTTTTTCGCCATCTTGTCGTAAGTGCCATCCTGACGCAGATCGGCCAGCGCCTTATCAAAGGCAGCTTTCAGTTCCGTATCGTCTTTACGTAAACCGACGCCTGTACCGTCGCCGAAGTACTTTTTATCCTTCACGGAAGGGCCGGCAAAAGCAAAGTCTTTGCCCGCAGGCTGTTTGAGGAAACCTTCACTGGCAGCAACTTCGTCCTGCAATGCCGCATCAAGACGGCCCGCCGTCAGGTCAGAGTAAATCAAATCCTGGTTTGCGTAGGCCACCACATCCACGCCTTTGCTACGCCAGGTGTCATTGGCATAGGCTTCCTGAGTGGAGCCTTGTAACACGCCAACGTGCTTACCTTTAAGCGCGTCAAGCGTTGGCTGAATCGGGGAGCCTTTCGCCGCGATCAGACGCGAATCCGCTGCGTACAGTTTGTCGGAGAAGGCAATTTCCTGCTGGCGCTTATCGGTTATGGAGAGCGAAGAGATAATGGCATCAATTTTCTTCGCTTTGAGCGACGGGATCAGTGCATCGAAATCACTGGCGACCCAGGTACATTTGACCTGCATACGCTTACACATCTCATTGCCCAAATCGATATCAAAGCCGATGAAGTCGCCTTTGGCATCTTTTGAAGAGAACGGAGCGTAGGTGGTATCCGTGCCAATGCGCACCGTTTGCGGCAGCGCTGCATAGCTGGATGCAGTAGCAGAAAGACCAATCAGCAATGACAGAGCGAGAATTGACTTCTTCATACATAACCCTCAAGTGGAATGACTTTATTATGTTTTACGTTGTGTTGTGCGTTTGCAGGCTTTTTCATGCAGGTCTTATGCCATTTTCGCGCCGCTCGGGATATTCGACGTTAAATATGTTAATAAAACGTTGCAATATTGTCCTGATGTTGAAGATAGCAGGTCTGACGGATGAACCGCAGCGTTTCAGATGGATTTAGCGAATTAAATGTTGAGGATATGATCGCGGTTACAAAATTGCCCTGTTTCAGGGCAATTGATGCAAAAAGGCCCGCCGACGGGGCAATATTATGCTCCCTGCCAACGGGTAAAAAGGTCCTGCGGAAGGGCGATATCAAACTGATCGAGGACGCGATTAACTGTCTGATTTATCACATCATCCAGCGTCTGAGGACAATGATAAAACGCCGGAACCGGTGGCATAATGATCGCACCAATTTCCGCCGCCTGGGTCATTAAGCGCAAATGCCCCAGATGAAGCGGCGTTTCCCGAACGCACAGCACCAGTGGGCGGCGCTCTTTTAACACCACGTCTGCCGCGCGGGTCAACAGGCCATCGGTATAGCTATGGACAATACCAGAAAGCGTTTTAATTGAGCACGGCAGAATAACCATTCCGGCGGTCTGAAAAGAGCCGGAGGAGATGCTGGCGGCAATATCGCGCGCATCGTGCGTCACGCTCGCGAGCGCCTGAACATCACGCAGCGATAAGTCAGTCTCGAGAGAAAGCGTCTGGCGGGCGGCCTGGCTCATGATCAGATGCGTTTCAACATCCGGTACATCGCGCAACACCTGGAGCAGCCGCACGCCGTAAATGGCGCCACTGGCACCCGAAATACCAATAATGAGTCGCTTCATGATTTATCGCCCTGTCTGACTTCTGGGCTGACTTTGCAGGATTTTATGGGGAGTTGCAAGTCAGGGGGCGGGATTCGCCCCCTGGCAGGTCAGGGATTACCCTTCGTTGTGCATCTCGAGGTTTTCAACTTCGTTCTGCAACTGAACTGCTTTGGCATCGTCATTACGCAGGGAATCGAGAAAATCGAGATACTGCTGATCCACATCCTTCGTAACGTATACGCCGTTAAACACGGAACATTCAAACTGCTGGATATCCGGGTTCTCGGTACGGACCGCGTCGATCAGATCGTCCAGGTCCTGGAAGATAAGACCGTCTGCGCCGATGATCTGGCGAATCTCATCCACTTCACGACCATGCGCAATCAGTTCGTTTGCAGTAGGCATATCGATGCCGTACACGTTCGGGAAGCGAATCTCCGGTGCCGCAGAGGCCAGATAGACCTTTTTCGCCCCGGCTTCACGTGCCATTTCAATAATCTGCTCTGAGGTGGTGCCGCGCACAATGGAGTCATCCACCAGCAGGACATTTTTATCACGGAACTCCGCGCGGTTGGCGTTCAGTTTGCGGCGTACGGACTTACGGCGCAGCTGCTGTCCCGGCATGATAAAGGTACGACCAACGTAGCGGTTTTTCACAAACCCCTGACGGTACGGCTTGCCGAGAATACGCGCAATTTCCAGAGCGATATCGCAGGAGGTTTCTGGAATCGGGATGACCACGTCGATATCCAGATCCTCCCACTCACGAGCAATTTTTTCGCCAAGCTTGGTACCCATGTTCACACGGGCGCTGTAGACGGAAATCTTGTCGATGAAGGAATCCGGACGCGCGAAGTAAACATACTCGAACAGGCACGGATTGCTGACCGGGTTTTCGGCACACTGACGGGTGAATAGCTGCCCTTTCTCCGTGATATAAACCGCTTCGCCCGACGCAACGTCACGCAGGAATTCAAAGCCCAGGGTATCCAGCGCGACGCTTTCAGACGCCACCATATATTCGGTGCGACCGTCGCCGACATCACGTTTACCCAACACCAGCGGACGGATACCGTTCGGGTCACGGAAGGCAACCATACCGTGACCAATAATCATCGCCACACAGGCATACGCGCCGCGGATCTGGCGGTTGGTCGCGGCAATCGC
Organism: Citrobacter sp. MGH 55; assembly: GCF_016906145.1. NCBI lineage: Bacteria > Pseudomonadati > Pseudomonadota > Gammaproteobacteria > Enterobacterales > Enterobacteriaceae > Citrobacter > Citrobacter sp. MGH 55. The sequence continues at coordinate 2,894,781 of NZ_CP070239.1, read as the reverse complement.
GGCAAAAATGTTGTCTGCTTCCAGCGGGTAGTGACGGAAGTTATCCAGTTCACTGGCGAAGATATTGAGCAGGATCTCAGAATCTGAGGTGGTATTGATGTGACGGCGCTTCTCCTCAAACAGCTTTTTACGCAGTTCGTGGGCATTGGTCAGGTTGCCATTGTGGGCAAGCGTGATGCCATACGGGGAGTTGACGTAGAAAGGTTGAGCTTCAGAGGCGCTGGAGCTGCCAGCCGTTGGATAACGCACATGACCGATGCCCATGTTGCCCTGCATACGCTGCATGTGGCGAGCTTCAAAAACATCACTCACCAGACCGTTTGCCTTACGCAAACGGAAGCAGTTATTTGCATCGATGGTGATAATGCCAGCGGCATCCTGACCACGATGCTGAAGCACTGTTAAGGCGTCATAAATCGACTGGTTAACCGGCATAACACCGGCGATACCGACAATACCGCACATACGTCTTTTTCCTCGTTAAGCTACAACCCAACGCTTATGCTCTGGGCAAGAAACTTGACGAGCTTTGCAGATAGTCAAAGAACCATCTGATGATGAAACTGAACTCCGGGATCAGCCGTGACTTACTCCAGTCCTCACCTTTCGACAGGCCGGTAAAGGTGTCGAGAAAGAACAGAATAGCAGCCACAATCAACACGCCGCGCAGAGCCCCGAAACAGACCCCCAGAACCCGGTCGGTACCTGACAGACCGGTTTTCTCAACCAGTTGCCCTACCACGTAGTTCACAATGGCGCCGACGATCAGCGTCGCGATAAACAGCACCGCGATGGCAATCCCGTTTCGAACCAGTTCGTCTTCAAAGCCCGAAAACCAGACAGACAGGTAAGTGTAGTAATGGCTGGCGACAAAGAAAGCACAACCCCATGTCACCAACGATAACGCTTCACGAACAAAGCCACGGATCAGGCTAACCAGACAGGAAAAACCAATCACCGCGATAATGGCGTAATCAATCCAGACCATATGTGTCCCACGATTTTACGCCCTGTCGTCCTGTTCGGGGCGCATTCTAACAGAAAAAGAAAACGTTTGCGTAGGGATTTCCTTCCCGCGCGTAAATAAAAATGGCGCTGAAAAAAACTTCAACGCCATACCGTTTTATGCCTCTTCGGGCACTGCCGGATGGCGGTGTAAACGCCTTATCCGGCCGACATACAACAAGGTGGGAAGCCTGATAAGACGCCGAGCGCTGTCATCAGGCAACCCTCACTTAGTTCGGGCTGTACCCCATCACCACTCCGCTTAATCCGGAGATTTGCTGCAGCTCGCCGAGCGAGCCTTTCAGCTTGTCGCGTGATGCATCCGGCCCCACGAGAATACGGGTTATTTTACCCTGTACTGGCGTTGACGGAGAAGTATATACCCGGAAACCTGCGGCACGAAGTTTCCCCACGATCTCATTGACCTTATCGGCATTTTTCAGCGCCCCTAACTGCACAACGTAGGCTTTACCCGTTGGCGCCGGTTTCTCTTCTGCCGCCGGTTTTGGCGCAGGAGCGGGAACAGGAGCAGGCGTTGCCTCTACAGGCGGCTTCGGTTGCGGCTTCGGCTTTTCAACCGGTTTTGGTTTAGGCTGCTCTACCGGCGCTGGCGTCGAATCAAGCTCAGGATTATTCGCTGATGCATAGCGTGACGGATCCAACGACGGTGCCGCCGCATCGCCTGCCCGTACCTCTTCCGCCGCCCCTTCTGGCGGCTGAGTCGGCAATGCCTGCGTTGCCGCTGGCATCATATCCGGCTCATCGCGATCGCCCGGTTTCGGGACCAGCGGGATCGCCGCGAATTCATCCTGATAATGTTTTTTCTGCCCGTCGAGCAGCCCGGGCAACACAATGACGCCCAGCGCGACCAGCACGATCGTGCCGACTAAACGATTCTGAAACTTACTCGCCACCGATTCTCCCCGCGTCCATCACTTCCATGACATGTGCAACCGTGTGAAATGAACCGCACACCAGTACGGTATCTTCTGGTCTCGCGTCTGCCAGCGCCGCATGCCATGCCAGCGCGACACTGTCATAGACACTGCCTTTACCGAGATGTTCCAGCAGTTGTTCTGCCGTTGCGCCCCGGGGGCCTTCCAGCGGAGCACAATACCAGTCGTCGACCACGCTTTTCAACCAGGCCAACGTTCCCGCAATATCCTTATCATGTAGCATACCGATAACGGCAAGAACGCGCCCCTTTTTTGGCAACATTTTCAGCCGTCCGGTGAGATATTCCGCCGCATGAGGATTATGCGCGACATCAAGAATGACGCGCGGCGACTCGCTCACAATCTGGAAACGTCCTGGTAGAATCGCCCGGGCAATCCCGTCGCGAATCGCCTGCTCACTGACGTTCAGGCCGCTGGCGCGCAGTGCCGCCAGCGCAGTCGCCGCATTAGGTTGAGGCACCTGTGGCAGCGGTAAATCCACCAGGCTACCGTGGCGATCGCTAAAGGACCAGCCCGTCTCCGTTACCGTAAACTGCCAGTCCTCGCCACGACGCTGTAACCGCGCGCCTTTCTCCAGTGCGACATCGGCGATGGTATAAGGCATTTCGGGTTCGCCGACAATCGCCGGTTTTCCCGCACGGAAAATACCGGCCTTTTCACGGCCAATGCTTTCACGATCCGGCCCCAGCCAGTCGGTATGATCCAGCGCGATGCTGGTGACTACGCCAACATCGGCATCGACGATATTTGTCGCGTCGAGTCGTCCACCCAACCCAACTTCCAGGATCACCACATCCAGTTGTGCCTGCTTAAACAGCCACAATGCAGACAAAGTGCCGTATTCGAAATAGGTCAGCGAGATGTCCCCACGCGCCGCTTCGATCTCGGCAAAGGATTCGGTGTGAGCCGATTCGGGCAGTTCATTGCCACGTACACGCACACGTTCGGTGTAACGCACCAGATGTGGCGAACTGTATACCCCGACGTTATATCCCGCCGCCGTCAATACCGACTCCAGCGTCCGGCAGGTCGTGCCCTTGCCATTAGTGCCAGCCACGGTGAAGACAAACGGCGCAGGCTTCAGTACGCCCAATCGCGCAGCCACCTGGCTTACGCGCTCAAGGCCCAGATCGATCGTTTTCGCGTGGAGGTTTTCCAGATAAGAAAGCCACGAGGCCAGGGGCGACGTGGCTTTAGGAATACGTTTGTTATTCATGATGCCCGTGAAATCGTTACGTTGAGAAAAGCAAAAGGGCAGCGCCTGTGGCCCTGCCCTTTTCAGTTATCAGGCCTCGGGTTCCTGATCCGGCACCGGCGGCACCACCACGCCTTCACGCGGGGTATCCGGATTTGGCGCCGGCAGATTCATCAGCTTCGCCAGAATGCTCGCCAGTTTCAGGCGCATCTCCGGACGGCGGATGATCATATCGATAGCGCCTTTTTCGATCAGAAACTCACTGCGCTGGAATCCCGGCGGCAGTTTCTCACGTACGGTTTGCTCGATAACGCGCGGACCCGCGAAGCCGATCAGCGCTTTCGGTTCAGCAATGTTGAGATCGCCGAGCATCGCGAAGCTTGCAGAAACGCCGCCCATTGTTGGGTCAGTCAGCACGGAGATGTACGGCAGACCGCGCTCCTGCATTTTTGCCAGCGCCGCAGAGGTTTTCGCCATCTGCATCAGCGACATCAGCGCTTCCTGCATACGCGCACCGCCGGAGGCGGAGAAGCATACCAGCGGGCAGTTATCTTCCAGCGCCTGTTCAACGGCACGGACAAAACGTGCGCCGACCACAGACCCCATCGAGCCACCCATGAAAGCAAACTCAAATGCCGCTGCCACAACCGGCATGCCGTGAAGCGTACCCTTCATCACGACCAGCGCATCTTTCTCGCCGGTTTCCTTTTGCGCGGACGCCAGACGGTCTTTGTATTTCTTGGAGTCACGGAACTTCAGCACGTCTTTCGGCTCGAGTTCGCTACCCAGCTCCACCAGCGTTCCTTCATCTAACAGGCTATGCAGGCGGTTACGCGCCGACATACGCATGTGATGGTCACACTTCGGACAGACCTCAAGATTACGTTCCAGCTCAGCACGGTATAAAACCTGACCGCAGCTATCACACTTAGTCCACACCCCTTCAGGAATGCTTGCCTTGCGGGTGGGAGTAATGTTGCTTTTAATTCGTTCAATCCAGCTCATTTATGACCTTTCTGCCTGAACCTGGTGTGTTCCAGTTTTGCCGTGGGGGCGCATAATGCCATTTTTGCCCCCAACAGACCATGAATGTTGCACATTAAAACATAACAGCCCGAAACTTTGGACAAAAAAGTGGTCGAACCGCTGAGTTAGTTTCTATTTTGTTACACGTGACGCTGCGCGTTTATGGCGAACAATTTCCACCACGCCCGGCAGGATCGATACCACAATAATCCCGACGATCAGCAACTTAAGGTTGTTCTGAATCATCGGAATGGTGCCGAAGAAGTAACCGGCATAGGTAAAGAGCAGAACCCACAACAGCGCACCTATCACGTTATACGCCGCAAAATGACGATACGACATATGTCCCATTCCCGCCACAAACGGTGCAAATGTTCTGACAATCGGCACAAAGCGGGCGAGAATGATGGTTTTTCCACCGTGTTTTTCGTAAAACTGGTGTGTTTTGTCCAGATAGCTACGGCGGAAAATCTTCGAGTCCGGGTTACTGAATAACTTCTCGCCGAACAGGCGACCAATAGTGTAGTTCACCGCATCCCCGACAATCGCGGCAATCAGCATCAACACCACCATCAGGTGCACATTGAGATCGTTGGTGCCCAGCGACGCCAGCGCTCCCGCCACAAACAGCAGGGAGTCCCCTGGCAGGAACGGCGTGACCACCAGTCCGGTTTCACAGAACAAAATCAGGAACAAAATTGCGTAAACCCAGACGCCGTACTCTGCGACCAGTTCCGCCAGGTGCACATCAATGTGCAGGATAAAATCGATGAGAAAGTAAATCAGGTCCATAGTTGTGCCTTTATACGACTCGAATTAGTCCGCCAGAAAGAGCGGGCCCATAGGCGGTTTAGGAAGGTCAAACCGGTCAGGGTAGTCCACCGCAACCAGATACAGTCCTTCGGCCTTCGCCGTTGCCGCTGCGAGCGTTCTGTCCTTTGCCGCTAACAACTCTGCTATCCAGCTCTCCGGCTGGTTGTGGGCGCCAACTTCCATCAGGCTGCCAACAATGTTCCTGACCATATGATGTACAAAGGCATTCGCTTTGATATCGACCACCACATACGCCCCATGGCGCGACACATTAATATGCATCACGTTGCGCCACGGCGTGCGCGACTGGCACTGGACGGCGCGAAACGACGTAAAGTCATTCTCGCCAATCAGACACTGCGCCGCACGATGCATGCGTTCGGCGTCCAGCGGCTCGTAATAATGCGTCACCCCTTTGCCTAACACCGCCGGACGTAACCGGTGATTGTAGATGATGTAACGATATCGGCGAGCCGTGGCGCTGAATCGCGCGTGAAAATCTTCCGGTACAGCTTTCACCCATCGCACCGCAATGTCACCAGGCAAATTCGCATTTACACCCAATGTCCAGGCCGCATCTTTACGCAGCGCGGTGGTTTCAAAATGCACAACCTGTCCGGTGCCGTGCACACCGGCATCGGTGCGCCCGGCGCAAAAGACGTTAATCGGCTCATTGGCGACCTGCGAAAGCGCCTTTTCCAGCTTTTCCTGCACACTGCGGACTTCATTCTGACGCTGCCAGCCATAATATTTGCTGCCGTCATACTCGATGCCCAGCGCAATTTTATACACCGGCGGTTGTAGCTGGTCAGACATCAGTACAGGTACTCCTGCACCAGTTTTTCCGCAATTTTCACCGCCATCAGCGCGCCGCCAAAGCGGACGTTATCCGCCACGGACCAGAACTGAACCTGTTCCGGCATGCCGTAATCGTTACGCACGCAGCCCACAGACAGATGCGCGCTGCCTGAAGCGTCGCCCACCTGGGTCGGAAATTCACTCTCTTCTGACAGTACAATGTCTTCGCCGCGGGAAAAGGCATCGCGCGCCTCTTCGGCAGCCAGTGGACGCAGCGCTTCAAATGCCACCATCTGCGCGTGACCGTAAAACACCGGTGACTGTACGCAGTTTGCCGAGATCAACAACCCATCATCCTGCATGATTTTGCGTACTTCATCGACGATCCGCCGCTCTTCACGCACGCTGCCTTCGCGATCCGGCAACAACGGCAACATGTTGAACGCCAGTTGGCGACCAAAGAAATCATCTTCATCGATGGGGATCCCGTTCAGCAGTTTCGCGCTTTGTCCGGCCAGTGCATCGACCGCTTTTTTACCCTGCGCAGATGCCGAAAGCAGACTGGTTACGGTGATGCGAGAAAGCCCACCCTGATCGATAAGCGGTTTCAGCGCGGCCAGCAGTTGGCTGGTCAGGCTGTTCGGCACGGCGATTACATTGCGATTGCGATAGTCCGCCAGCACGAACGGGTTCACTTCCGGCACCACCAGCGGAACGTCGGGTTCAAGGGCGAACAGACCGCTGGAATCAATGACCAGACAGCCCGCGTTTGTCGCCTCTTCAACCCAGGCCGCCGTGGCCTCAACGCCAGCAACGAAAAAGGCCAGTTGCGCCTGCGTCCAGTCAAATTCGGCCGCATCCTGCACAATCACTGACTTACCACCAAAGCGCAGATGTTCGCCTGCGCTTTCATTACGTGCCAGCGCAAAAATTTCCCCAACCGGGAACTGACGTTCAGCCAGGGTTTCAAGCAACGCTTCGCCAACGGCGCCCGTCGCGCCGAGGACGGCAATATTCCAGCCTTCAGACATGGTGGTTTACTCCAGAAAAGCATAAGCCTCCCTGCCGATTATTCGTCAGGGGGCATTAAGAAGACATTAACGTGTCGGGTGATGAACTGCGTTAAAACCCAGTTTACACAGTAACGCCGCCGCATCTGCGTCGTCGCACATCACATACAGTGAGGACCATTCACGACGCTCGAGGTAATTTTTGCGCAGTTTATCAAATTCACCCGGTATTCCGGCAACGTTGCGCAGCGGCGCATCGTCGCGGCGCACATCATACACCAAATGCACCAGTCTTTTCAGCGTCGGCTGATCCAACGGACCATGCAGCGTAATACGGCCAAATTCCGGGGCCGGCAGCAAGGTATCCAGCGCGACACGCTGCTCATGACCGATAAATGCGCTATATGCTTCAAAGACCTGCGTGGTGCCGCGCGCTTTGCCTTCCAGCGTGTAGCCCGCAATGTGCGCGGTGCCGATATCGATCGTGTTCAACAGGTCCACATTCAGATCCGGCTCGCCTTCCCAGACATCCAGAACCACACTCAGATCCTGTCCGGCGTTAAGACGCGCCAGCAACGCGGCGTTATCCACCACGGCGCCACGACAGGCATTAATCAGAATAGAGCCCGGTTTCAGACGAGAAATCAGCGCATCATCGGCCAGATGCAGCGTTTTGTAAGGCCCTTCTTTAAACAGCGGCGTGTGGAATGTCAGGACATCCGCTTCCTGAACCAGTTCATCAAGCGAGCGGAAGTCGCCCTCGTCCCCGCGATCCGCACGGGGTGGATCGCATAACAGCGTGCGGATCCCCAGTGCTTCCAGTCGCGCCTGCAGGCGTCCACCGACGTTACCTACACCGACAATCCCGACTGTACGATCGCGCAGCGCGAATCCGTCACGTTCTGCCAGCATCAGTAGCGCGGAGAACACATATTCCACCACCGCAATGGCGTTACAGCCTGGTGCCGCTGAAAATCCGATGCCCGCCAGCCTGAGCCAGTCCTCATCCACATGGTCGGTACCCGCAGTTGCGGTACCCACAAACTTGATGGCTTTCCCTTCCAGCAGCGACGCGTTCACTTTGGTGACCGAACGCACCATTAACGCATCGGCATCATCGAGCTCAGCGACAGGGATGGGACGTCCGGGAACCGCTTTGACCTCACCCAGACGACTAAACAATTCGCGGGCATAAGGCATATTTTCATCAACGAGAATTTTCACGTCTGTCGTACCTGTTTGAGAACGAGAGTTAACCGGGCAAGTGTGCCATAATCTGGCCGCCAGGCATACTTTGCTAAGATTGATGGTTTAAGGATAAGTGATGATGCAACCCATTTCCGGTACTCCCGCACGCCCTCCCGGTGAAGGGCAACCTGCGGTTTCCACGGCGGGCGAACAACCGCTCTCCACGCAACAGCGGACCGTACTGGAACGCCTGATAACGCGCCTGATTTCACTGACGCAACAGCAAAGTGCGGAAGTGTGGGCAGGTATGAAGCACGATCTCGGCGTAAAAAGCGATACTCCACTGCTGTCGCGCCATTTCCCTGCGGCGGAACAAAATCTCAACCAGCGCCTCGGTGTGGCCCAACAAAATCATGCCAACCGCCAGGTGCTTTCACAGTTGACAGAATTACTGACTCAGGGAAATAACCGCCAGGCGGTCAGCGATTTTATTCGTCAGCAGTACGGACAAACGGCGCTCAGCCAACTCAAACCGGAACAGCTTAAGAACGTGCTAACGCTTTTACAGCAGGGACAGTTGTCGATCCCGCAGCCGCAGCAGCGCCCGGCGACCGATCGCCCGCTACTGCCAGCCGAACACAATACGTTAAATCAACTGGTTACCAAACTGGCCGCCGCAACGGGGGAATCCAGCAAGCTGATCTGGCAATCAATGCTGGAACTTTCTGGCGTGAAAAGCGGTGAGCTGATCCCGGCAAAACAGTTCACCCATCTGGCGACCTGGCTGCAGGCGCGTCAAACCCTGAGTCTGCAACACGCCCCGACCCTGCAATCGCTACAGGCGGCGCTCAAGCAACCGCTGGAAGCCGATGAACTGCTCAACCTGAAAGATTACGCCCAGCAGACCTGGCAAATTCAACCGCAGACGGTGCTGACCACCGCGCAAGTGCAGGATCTCCTGAATCAGATCTTCCTGCGCCGCGTCGAGCGCGATCGGGAATTAAACGATCCCCGCCACATTCAACCGATTTATAGTCCGTTTACACCGGTTAGCGATACGCTGCGCTCGTTCACCGCGCGTCCCGGACTGCTGTTTATCGCCCTGCTGGTCGCGTTATTGATTTTCTGGCTGGTCATCTAGCGCCGGCGAAACGACAGTAGCGTCACCACAATCCCCAGCACCGCTGAAATCGCACCGGCAAGAAACACGGATGGATAGCCACAGGACGTGGCAAGCAACCCCGCCAGCGGACCAGTGACCGCGTAAGAGATATCCTGAAATGCGGCATACCCCCCCAGCGCGGTCCCGCGGACCTGTGACGGTACGCGTTTCACCACTTCAACGCCGAGCGCCGGGAAGATCAGCGAACAGCCGGCTCCGGTTAATGCCGCACCGAGTAGCGCAAACCAGGCCGTCGGCGCCAGCCAGAGCAAGACCAGCCCAACGGTCTCGATCAGCAGAGAAGCGATAGCCACCCTGACCCCGCCAAAGCGGTCCGGCATCCAGCCAAACAGCACGCGCATGATCACAAAGGCTCCGCCAAACGCAGTCAGCGTAAAGCCCGCCATCGCCCAACCGTGGCTGGCAAAATAGAGAGAGATAAAGGTGCCGATCACGGCAAATCCCACGCCTTGCAGCGCGAGGCCCAGACCCGGTTTCCAGATAAGCCCTACTACGCTCCACAGTGAGGGACGTTCACCCGCATGTGCCGGTACTTTACGCACCGTTCCGTTAAATGCCCATGCCAGCAGCGGTAACACCATTGTCGTGCCCGCAAGACCCGCAAACCCAAAATGGCTGTGGATCAGCAGACCCAGCGGCGCCCCTGCCGCCAGCGCACCGTAAATTGCCATCCCGTTCCACGACATCACTTTACCGGAACGTGCCGGCCCCACCAGACCCAGCCCCCAGGTCAGGGTTCCGGTCAGTAACTGGCTTTCCCCAAAGCCGAGGATCAGCCGTCCGACGATTAATAACGCGAATTTGAACGGTACAGAAACGGGTAAGAGTGCCGCCAGTAGCCACGCGCCGCCCGCCAGCGCGCAGGCAAACATGCCCTGCAGCGCAGAACGCTTGGCGCCGTACTGATCGGCGAGTCGCCCGGCATAGCCGCGCGTTAAGACGGTTGCGAGAAACTGGATCCCCACGGCGATACCGACCATCGTATTGCCATAGCCCAGTTCATGATGAACAAAAAGTGGAATGACGGGTAGCGGCAGGCCGACCGTCATGTAGGTCAAAAAGACCGCAAACGCGATACGAAAAAGCGATGTGTTCGCTGCAGATGTTTTTTCTTTATGGGTTACTGCTGTCATGCGTTACTCCAGAATGCAGAGTAAGGCGAGGAAACGACACGCCCCCTCCACCTGACCGTCAGGATTAAGGTGCGTTGGATAACGTCAAACGCTTACGCATTATCCGGAAGATAATGATGGGCCTGAAGTCTGCCTGCGAGTGACTCACGTTGTCAACAGTAACCCTGCGTTACGTAATGATGGTTTGTTGCTAAAGCATGAAGGTATACGGCACTTGCCCTGTTTGTACCTGATACTCTTTTTATATGGACTCGGTATCTTGAGTCGAAGATAAACAGCGTGGACGCTGCCGAAAATCCAGGTACGCTAATACATTCCTGTATCGTAAACCATGGCGAAAAAATCATTTCCTTCCTTTCGCCAATGACATAAAAATGGCTTTTCCCATGTCATCCAGGCGTTATTGGTGGCATATTTAGTTGACAAGAGAAAATGATATTTATTCTGCATTGTAGAATCATATTAAAAAAGCAAATGAATGATTCAAGTTGTTTTATTATTCACTGCAATTAATAAATAGACAAAAATAGCATGAACAGTCTTAACGGTTACACATCCAAACATAATTTTGTTAATGCTGCATTTATTTTTCTATGCACATTACTTACAGGGGTTATTATGAGTTGGGCTAAAACAGCCGCAATGAGTCGTTCAGAGTGGTACTCAGATTTCAGACAACGCGACATGTGGGCAGGCCCTGGTTACCGGGCGGCAAAACCGGCCTATATCATCTACAGGAAATAGCGATGAGAGCCTTCTCTTTTTTAGCACTTGTCCTGCTGCTTTGCAGTTGCTCCACGCCCCGGCACGACAGCACAGAAGACGTTAAACAATTCTATCTCGCGTGGATGGCGGCATTTATCGATGCACCAGATAAGCCTCACGATACCCGCGGGTTAATGCAACGTTATGTTGCTAAAGAGGTTATCGATCGTCTGACGTTGATTGATCGCTATTATGAGCAAGACATCATCGACTCAGACTACTTTATGTATGTGCAGGATTATGCCCCTGAGTGGATCCCACTGTTACAGGTTGGACAAGCACGTCCCTTCCTCGGCGGCGAAAAAGTAGATGTCAAACTGGGTGGACCCGCCAACATAGCGCCCGTTCATCTGGAGGTCTATACGCGTTGGGAAGAAAAACACTGGAAAATCTATCGCGTCAGGGATATTGGAAACCAATTTGAACATCCCATTTACAGCGCCGGTGCCATTACCCAAGCCAGAGCCTGGTCTGCGAAAATCGCACCTGAATACGAAGCGCTTAAAAAGTAAAAAGGGAGCCTTATGGCTCCCTTTTCCGTCAACAATTGTCTTACGCTTTCAGCTTACGCATCACCAGCGTGGCGTTAGTACCGCCGAAACCGAAGCTGTTAGACATAACGGTGTTCAGTTCGCAATCGACAGTTTCGGTCACGATGTTCAGGCCTGCAGCCTGCTCGTCCATCTCTTCGATGTTGATGCTCGGCGCGATAAAACCATGCTCCAACATCAACAGAGAGTAAATCGCTTCCTGTACGCCCGCAGCGCCAAGAGAGTGACCTGTCATGGCTTTGGTCGCAGAGATCGCGGGGCTCTTATCGCCAAACACTTCGCGAATCGCGCCCAGCTCTTTCACGTCGCCAACTGGTGTAGAAGTACCGTGGGAGTTCAGATAGTCGATCGGCGTATCTACACCGTGCATCGCCATCTGCATGCAGCGCACTGCGCCTTCGCCGGACGGAGCCACCATGTCAGCGCCATCAGAGGTCGCGCCGTAGCCCACGATTTCCGCGTAGATATGCGCGCCACGCGCCAGGGCGTGTTCCAGTTCTTCAACCACCACCATACCGCCGCCACCTGCGATAACAAAACCATCACGGTGCGCATCATAGGTACGGGAAGCTTTAGCAGGCTGGTCGTTATATTTGGTGGACAGTGCGCCCATCGCATCAAATTCACAGGCCATTTCCCAGCCCAGCTCTTCGCCGCCGCCCGCAAATACGATGTCCTGTTTACCCAGTTGAATTTGTTCAACTGCATTGCCGATGCAGTGAGAAGACGTCGCACAGGCCGAGCTAATCGAATAGTTTACGCCGTGGATTTTAAACGGTGTAGCGAGGCAGGCCGAAACGGCAGAGCCCATCGCTTTGGTCACCACATACGGGCCAACAGCTTTCAGACCACGCGGGCTGCGCATGGCGTCAGCACCGAAAACCTGCGCTTTAGACGATCCACCGGAACCTGCAATCAGGCCAACGCGCGGGTTATTCTGATAAACCTCTTCGCTCAGACCAGCGTCTGCGATAGCTTCACGCATGGAGAGATAGGCATAAATAGAGGCATCGTTCATGAAACGCACCACTTTACGGTCGATCAAACCAGTGGTGTCCAGTTTGACGTTACCCCATACGTGGCTGCGCATTCCCGCATCTTTAAACTCTTCAGAAAAAGTGATCCCTGAACGTCCTTCACGCAGAGATGCCAGGACTTCCTGCTGGTTATTACCGATGCTGGAAACAATGCCCAAGCCAGTAATCACTGCACGTTTCATTCAATACCTCTGTCAGTCGCACTATAGTAAGTTTCGATTGGCACAATAGCGTACACTTGTACGCCGAACAAGTCCGATCAGCCAATTTATACTGAAATTTGCGCCGCCTGGCACACATCGCTAAGATCGTGACACTGCCTGTCAGACGAGTAACTTACGTGAAACAATACGCTATACAACCCGCCAACCTCGAATTCAACGCTGAGGGTACACCTGTTTCCCGAGATTTTGACGACGTCTACTTTTCCAACGACAACGGTCTGGAAGAGACGCGCTATGTCTTCCTCGGAGGCAACCGGATCGCTGAACGCTTTGTGGAACATCCTCGCCCGTTGTTTGTGGTGGCTGAGAGCGGCTTCGGCACGGGTCTGAACTTTCTCACGCTATGGCAGGCGTTCGCCGCATTTCGCGCCACTCAGCCCGAGGCTACGCTACAAAGATTACATTTCATCAGTTTTGAAAAATTTCCATTGAGTCGTGACGATCTCACGGCGGCGCATCAGCACTGGCCGGAGTTGGCCGAATTTGCCGGACAACTTCAGGCCCAGTGGCCGTTGCCGCTGGCAGGTTGCCACCGCCTGCTGCTGGAAGAAGGACGCGTCACGCTCGACCTCTGGTTTGGCGATATTAATGAACTCACCGATCAACTCGACGACAGTCTGAATCAAAAAGTTGACGCCTGGTTTCTCGACGGCTTCGCCCCGGCCAAAAATCCGGACATGTGGACGCAAAATCTGTTTAACGCCATGGCGCGTCTGGCACGTCCTGGCGGTACGCTGGCAACCTTTACATCTGCGGGATTTGTTCGTCGTGGTTTGCAGGACGCCGGCTTTACTATGCAAAAATGCAAAGGTTTTGGCCGCAAGCGCGAAATGCTGCGCGGAACCATGGAACAGACGCTGAAAATCCCGTCCTCAACGCCGTGGTTTGCTCGTCAGGGAAGCGAAAAACGTGACGTCGCCATCATCGGCGGCGGGATCGCCAGTGCACTGCTTTCGCTTTCGTTGTTACGCCGGGGCTGGCAAGTGACACTCTATTGTGCCGATGACGCCCCCGCCCAAGGCGCATCCGGCAACCGTCAGGGAGCGCTTTATCCCCTGCTCAGCAAGCACGACACGGCGCTCACCCTTTTCTTCCCGGCAGCATTTACCTTTGCCCGTCGCTTGTATGACGCCCTGCCTGTAGAATTTGATCATGACTGGTGTGGCGTCACGCAGTTTGGCTATGACGACAAGAGCCAGCACAAGATCCAACAAATGCTGTCGCTGGCATTGCCGTCTGCGCTGGCAAGCGCGGTGGATATCACCCAGGCACAAAAACTTACCGGGGTAGAGACTGGGTGCGGTGGCATAACCTATCCGCAAGGCGGTTGGCTGTGCCCGGCGCAACTGACCGCAGCCGTGCTGAAACTCGCGGAAAAGCAAGGGTTACGTTGCCATTACCAACATTCTCTGGCAGCTCTTCACCGTTCAGCTTCCGGCTGGGATCTGCACTTTACGCACGGCAATCACGCAGAACATGCCGCGGTAGTGCTGGCCAATGGTCATCAGATTAACCATTTTGCCCAAACGCAGCCGTTACCCGTCTACGCTGTCGCCGGCCAGGTCAGTCATATTCCGACGACGCCAGCGCTTTCCCGGATCCGTCAGGTGCTGTGCTATGACGGTTATCTGACGCCGCAGAATCCGACGAACCAGCAACACTGTATTGGCGCCAGCTACCATCGTGGCAGCGAAGAGACGCAGTATCGGGAAGACGATCAGCGGCAAAATAGGCAGCGCCTGATTGACTGCTTCCCGGCGGTAGACTGGGCCAAAGAAGTCGATGTGAACGACAAAGATGCTCGCTGCAGCGTGCGTTGTGCCACCCGCGATCATTTACCGATGGTAGGAAGCGTTCCGGACTACGCGTCGACGCTTTCATGCTATGCAACACTCAATGAACAGACTAAAAATGCCGTTTTAGCCCCATATTATCCGGACCTGTACATGATTGGCGCCCTGGGTGCTCGCGGACTTTGTTCTGGGCCACTTGCAGCAGAAATTCTGGCTTCCCAAATGAGCAGTGAACCTCTTCCCCTCGACAAACTGACACTGGCTGCACTGAACCCGAATCGATTGTGGATCCGAAAGCTCCTGAAAGGTCGGCCTGTTGAGTAGCCCATCAAATCAGTTCCGGCATGATGAGCTAAACCCAACGAGAACAGACCATATCGCGTAGAAGGTATCAATACGCCTCGTCTTAAAGGAGTCAACGCAGGCGTATCATGCAGCTTTACGCGGTAAACGACTCAAGCATTACGCTGACTCGTACGGTTATTCATCATCATTAAATTTGACCTGTATGGCTATTGACTGGTCAGGACGACCAGCGTGCTCAGTAAGAGGCCTCAGATTATCATCAAGAATAGCGATATAAGGCTTCTCTGCAGTCAATGCAGCGAACTGAGGCAAATCGAGATCAATACGGTTAACAATCCCCTTCGAACACTCCGGATCAACATTACCCATAATGGCATAAAAGAGATTCGTTTTTCCTTTTGTCGGCGGGGCATCTTTAATCATCCGGGAAAGGGAGATTTCCCCCTGTTTTTTATCGCAAACCGCCAGTTTTCCAATGAATTCCGGGTAGATGGTAACCCCCGCCGAAGGGAGATTTGTATACGTAAAACGGGTCAAAAACAAACCATCGCCTTCCAGAAAGCGGTTAGCAAGTATAGAGGGTTGAATAAGTGAATGATGTCCGGCAGACATGATATTAACAGGCGGAAAACTATGTGTTTTTTCAGATTTTAACAGCGTCTCTGTCCAGACCATTAGATTTCTATCTTTCAATGCATTACGTAAATCATTCGCTCGTGAGGAAGAATAAGCATTATCTTCATTCAGACTGACCTTAACAGCCATGGGTGTTTTAGAAATAAGACCTGATGCCGAATGAATGGAAGACAGAGAACCATTATAATAGCAATACTGATTGTCAAAACTACGCAGTTCAGGATTCAGTGTTGATAACTCGCGACAAGTATCTATCCACAAAAACATTTGATTGTTGCTGATAAGGTTCACAAGGAAAAAAGCCGGAAGATAGCTGTTATTCCCGACAGAGATGATATTATCACTGCTAAAGACAACATCTTCTATTTTACCGGTTTTCGTGTAACGGATAAGAGAAGGGATCTTAAATGACTTACCGCCTATCTTAACTTGCTTTTTATGGGAATCAATTTCAACGCTGCCATTAATATCAGGGTAACCCCAGAATGCCATATCAATAGTCGTTCGCCAGGAAAGCAGCTTTTTGTCCAGGAACATTTGCCCCGAGAAGTTTTCCGCGAGCGTCGCCATATTGCCATTTAAATCACGGCCAAGCCCTACAGGGTGAGAACCATAGTTCAGATAATTGAGAATGGTCGGAGAAACATCAAGAGTTGTACCATGACGAGGATTTTGTGTCGGCTTGATACCCGCACCAGTGATCATCAACAAATTATGACGCTCCTTCTTTTTCAACGTCTGTAGCGTCTTTACCATTACTGGAGCGAGATGATCTGAACCAAAAACCAGCAACGTATCATCCAGAAGACCTTCCTTCTTCAAGGACTGATACACTTTACCAATAAGATAATCGGTACAATGCGCCGCATTCAGCAGATGATCAATGCCATCACCATACTTCATAGACTCACATTCATGTGCTAAATACCCTTCCGGCTGATGGGTTCCGATATTGATCGAAAAGAGTCCCCAGGGGGTTTGGGTCTGCCGCAAAGAAGCAACGCGCGTCAGTAATTGTTCGTAAAGAGTATCATCATACAGCCCCCAGTTGTTTATGTAATCTTTGGCCACATGTTGATCAACAAACTCTTTTTTACCCTTCACATCAGAAAAACCATGATCCTTATAAAACTGCCCCTTTCCTGCGAATTCAGTTTCGGCTCCGCCCATAAACTCCAGGTGATAGCCTTTCGATTTTAAAATATCCCCTAAACATACAGCATTGGGCATAAAATTATTCATCTGGAAATTATCATTGGTGAACACAGATAATAACGGCATACCACATTGACTGGAAACCATTCCAGCCATTGTCCAGCTGCTACCAATAGTTTGACCAATGTTCGTAAATGTAACACTATCCTTTTCAATTTTATGCAACTCAGGAAGCAACCCAGGGAAAAGACTTTCATCCATATAATTCCCTTCCAGACTTTCCAGATAGAAATAAATGATATTCTTTGGTTTGGGAGTTGATGCTATGACTTGCGGCTTTATAAAATAATCAGAAAAATCACCTGATGATTGTGATGTTAAAGAATACGCAATTAAATTTGAGGTCGCAGGAGCGCAAAAGAATGCGCATAACACCATTATCACGCCTTCAACCACCGACACTATTTTGAATTTGGTCTTTTTGCTTTTTAGAAAAGACCTCAAATAGATAATAATAAGAACTGCAAAAATAGCTTGCGACAATAAGAAGTAAAATATTAAAAAGTAAAAATCACTAAAATCGCCCCCTTCGACTCCGAATCGAAGATGGTAGAATACAGAATCATCAAAACCTATACCCGTAAACCAATTAGCGACTAAATAGCAACCTGTCAACAAACTAAAAATGATTGTAATAAGGATAAAACAGGTAGCAATGATCGAACCGGCGATACCTCGACAATGGCTTTTAAAGAAAAAAAAGAAAGCAGACAAATAAAGCAAGGCTGCTAAAAAAGACCAACTCTCATTTCCCATTTCCATAATAAACTGCATCCTTTTAAATCTCAGTCATTGGAAATGCTGATGTCATAGAAAATTATTTATCAACTGTTTCCCGTAAGTATATTATTCATAATAAATGTTTTTATAAAAATAACACAATAAAATACCCTACAAGCAAAATGCCGGTAGGGTATCAATGAATTTGTTGAGCCTCCAGTCATTGACATAGTATGACAATGACAAAACGCTTTACTCAATCAAAAATTATACAACTAACTGGGACTCAACTTCTTTCACATGGTGACGAGCCAGAGCTAAGTTAGCTTTCGACTTATCAAGAACAAAATAGATAAAAAGCCCCGGATTCTTATCAATTGGGCAAATAATATGATACTGTTTACCTAACGTAATCAGAATATCATCAATTTTATCGTTGAGCTTAAGGGTTTCCATCGTTTTCATTTTCGCACGCACTACTTCGGTATTACCCGCAGAAGCCAGTTCCAGATTAATGCCTGAGCCAGCCTGACCTAACATCATACCGCTATTAGAGTCCACAACAGAAGCGACGATCGCACCAGAAACCTGCATCAGCGAATTTAATGATTCAGAAATATTACTCATGATAAGTCCTTTATAAAAAAATAGATTAATTCCAATAAAACTACTCGATTAACAACGCCAATAACTTTAGTACATCCTCCTTATTCCTGATATCAACAGCAATAACAGGAACATTAGAATCATTAATTAAATCTAATATTTCAATGACTCTATCGGAATAAGAATCACTATATTTACTAATTCCAACAATACATTTACTGGTCAACAACACATCACGAAACCTATTGATGAAAAAATTAATTTCACCGGTAAATGTCTTGCTGGTAATATCAAAAAGTATAACAGTGCCACTTGATCCTTTACTCATAAACTCCCAGAGAAACTCGAACCTCATCTGACCAGGGACGCCATAGAGTCTCACACGGGTATCATTGTTAAAGCTAAACTCACCATAATCAATGCCAACAGTGACTGTCTTCTTTGGAACCAGCTGACTATTCAAAGACTCTGTATCTAATGAGGAACGCATAACCTCCGTGCTCACAACAGATATTTCACTAACTGCATTTATGGCTGTCGTTTTACCAGCCCCTGTTGGCCCCACGAACACTATTTTTAATTCATTCATATATAAAAACACCAGATAGCAAATTAGTGTGTTTTTGCAACATTCAGAGGTTCACCGTATGAAATGCATTATAAGCATAAAAAAGGAAATAACCAGAAAAAA
>NZ_CP070239.1:2874069-2875694 GCF_016906145.1 Citrobacter sp. MGH 55 | reverse complement strand
CCATTAATCACCTCTCAGCTGTTTAATTCCCCGAGCTGCATCATGATGAGAATTAAGGCTTCGCATGCGTCGTGAATCAACCGTATTCTTATTCGATTCACTTCGTATTCCTTTGTGTTGGCTCGAAGCAGTATGGCTATCCTTACCTCCGTCACCTAACACAGGTATAGGCAGCACGTTATTTATTCCCTGATTATCCATCTTTACATTTGCTATTCGTTGCACATAGCTGGAACTACCTCCAGCATCTGGAATGAAACCTCGACTAAAGTTGCCACTGTAGTAACAGGAGAACGCTTTCAGCCGGGCAGTTTCCGCATCAGATACTTTTAACGCACGATCGTAACATTCCTGATAAATAGAAGCCGCAGCGCGGAGGTTTGAACAAGGTTCAAATACAGTTTCATAATCAAGGGCATATCTGGACAAATTATACCGATTTATCTGCGCCAGCCCCATTGAAAAATTCCAACCAGCGTTAGCAAGATAGCGCGCAGTAACAATAGCCTCTTCCTTATTTACAGGCTGACGAGCCAGTCTTCCCCCAACCACGCCTATTGCATAAGGGTTAAAAGAGGACTCAACGCTGATAATTCGATGTATAGCCTCAGTGTACAATTCTGCACCACATTGTGCCGTAATAGCAGGCAAGTCAAGCATTCTCAAACCCTTTCAGAAAATAGAGAAAAATGTAGCGACGTTTATTTGCACTATGGGAATTTTGACTATTCATCCGGGTTTACATAGCGGGTCGTTTCTCTTGCCATCGCTCCGGCAATGACATCATAAAGCGCATCGTAATTAGTTGCTATAAAAGCGTGTCCAGATCCGACACAAGAATTTTGCCAGTCTGAAATAGAATTATTACTTACTAAAGAAATATAATATATTTCAACATCTGTTGTCGTCGTTCCAGCAGGATATTTTTTAAGACCGTTTCTGATTACATCACAGAGATGATACTTATCCATTAGTGTCTTTCTAACTTGTTTTGAATCGGTATTATCCTCACCATCAGAGATGACAAAAATCATTTTAACGTCATTTTTGCCTTTGGTGATGAGTGGCACTGCTCGTAATAATCCGCTAATACTATCCGTACCTCCACCAGGAGGTCCCATGCTGTTAAAATCATTGATTATGGAACGGTTATCTGTAAGCTCCACCAGGTAGAAATTAGGTTTTTCGATTGTCTTAATAAACTTAACAACATTGCCATGGTCACGGGTCCCCGAAGTCGCGTAGGCGCAAAGAGAATCAAAAGGAATAACATGAGCAGAAGGATCAGAATTCGAGGGAGCATTCAGATAATTAATAAAAGTGACAACATTATCATCGATAAATAGATAATCGTCTGCAACTGTACCTTCGTAATCCATTGTTTCAGGATTAATGATAGAAGTATATTTGCTTACTAATTCAGTTAGTAAATGAAACTTTTCAAAATTATTGTAGAACTCTTCATTATTATCTGGGTTATGAATATCAGAATTAGGGTCTGCATCACAGGTTAACCTGCCACTATCTTTTCTACAATATCCCTCATCAATTAACCATGTCTCCGCAGAGGTTGTCGTATAACCATTTGCTTTCGCGATTACGTCCTTGTAATAGCTATTAAGATA
>NZ_CP070239.1:2860984-2874019 GCF_016906145.1 Citrobacter sp. MGH 55 | reverse complement strand
GTTTGTTATACCAAAAACTCCAGTCTAACCCTGAATACTTATCCTTAAGTTTACCAATATAAGTACACCCAACCTCTTTACTTGTTGCACTCGCGTAATTTGTCTTGTCTAATACGGCAGGAATTCCCGTAGAAAACGGTACAATACCAATCGTACTGCCATTGTCATTATCGAATATTCGGTTACCCAGATCGGTAAACACCTTTTTTAATAATTCAATACGCGTGTAGCCTCTCTCTGCGGAACTATTAGTCATAGAACCTGAAAAGTCGAGTACAAACGTATAATCTGCAGGGACAGAAAGATCTTCAAGTGATTTGCGGATATGACCCGACGACCGACCGCCATGCAAAGTTATGTTCGAATGAAAACCACTATAACCCTCTTTGTATAAGGAAAGTAACGGATGGGTGATGACATCAGAATTTAAGGAAAAATCAGTCGACACCACCTTACCATTCTTATCCTTTTCCTTATCAACATTTATATAGACTTTATTCTTGTCTATTTTCTCAGCAGGAAGATGATATGATAAATACAATACTGTTTTTTCAGTATCTGCATTTTTATCGTCACTGTCATATGACATCGCAATTGAATAAACGCCCTGATTGATAGCATCTGATAAACGAGACCGCTCAGTGATAAATCGAGCCCCGTCAATTGCTAATGAAAAGAAACCGATAAGTGTAGGCAACATAAGCGCATAACTTATTGTTATAGCGCCTTTCCTGCACATAATAAATAACAAAAATCGCTTGATTAAATATTTCATTTTATATCTACCTGAGTTACCAGCAGAAATGATAGATTCATTTACCGCGGCAGCGCGACATTTCGAATATAAAGACTACCGAGGTCCTTATTAAAGATGCCTAAAGCTCGATTAAAATAACTTTCTTCTCCGGGAACACACAGAATCACTTCATAAACCGGAAACCAATCTTGATCAGCGTCAGGAGATCTATCCGGGCGATGGCCCCAGACCGAAAGCTTCGCAAGATCCTCACGCCGGGAATACTTACGTCTAACATCACAACCCTCAATGAACATGGTATTAAAAGAGGCTGATGTATATCTTGAAAGTGGCCCGTCTGGTTTAACGGGATGCGGGCTTGGGCAATTATTTAGTGGACTACTTTGAATGCTACTTTGAATACTACATTGTTGGGCTATAGGCTGTAGAATTTGTATACCGAGCTGATAGGGCTCGACGGAACCATCATTATGGCGCAACATCTCGTCCAGCGTTGCTTTTAAGGTATCAAAATCGCTTTTGCTAATATCGGAAGCGTTACCGCCACCAAACAGACCGTTTCGCTCACGAAAAATCATTGTTAATGAATAATTAACGCGCTCCATATGGCTTTTTGTTATGAGTGAAAAACTCATATCAATCAGGAATCCACACATTAAAGCGAAAATCAGTAAATAGAAGGCAAACTCGATGCTTGAGGTTCCTTTCTCAGTATGTAATCTTTTCCATAAACTGTAAATTTTCATCGCAACATCCTGTATATAGAGGACTCACTTAACAAGAGTGATCATGTCAAATTTATAGGTAAAAATGTTTTTATTTATTGTTATCATGACACGTATGAAAACTTGTTCTACGTATTTGAGCACCTTCTGCGTCAGAAGAATTATTAATGCCAGCGTTTATTATATGCTAGATAGTTTACTGATTCACAAAGCGCAAACATCGCTCAAGTTAATAACCATCCTTAAAGCTTCTGTCGACATTGGCTTCTTGTATATAGACAATTCGTCGAGTCATTTTTTCCTGCATAATATTAACAGGGAACACAAAAAATAGCGGTTCGTAAGGAACTTCGATTTTATAAATGGAAATTGGTTTTTTTGTGTTACTTAATTCACTACAATTAACAAATGGTTTCGTTTGATTGTGATCATAGCCACATGATTCTATTTCTACTTTTATTGAAACTTCTTTTCCTAATGTCAACAAAGCCCATCCGCTAGCACTTTCATTGATTGCATCTTGAAAATATTCATGTACCAAATCTGGATTTGAAGGATTCTGTATATTTGCTGTTGCGTTCCCACTGTCAGCCAGGAGAGCGTCCAGAGAAGCCATGATAAAAATTATCCGACACAGCTCCATGATAAAAAGAACAGAAACAATGAATGGTACAATAACAAATGCAAATTCGATTGCTGCAGCACCATCTTCATCTGCAAATAATCTTCTGAGTCTTGACATTTTAATAAACAAACCTCCACATGGTCATGATATAACCTATAGTAATCGCAACACCAAATGGGACAGAGGTTTCATTATGATGTAGTATATATCGAGTGAACAATAAGATTGAAAGCGCGCAAAATACGCCGGGTAAACTGATAAAAACAGCAAAGTCAATAAATTGACTGACTGGTATACTAAAAGATAAAGATGCTATTAATTTTACATCCCCGGCACCAATTACCCCTAAAAGATTTATGAAAAATCCAACAAACATAATAGAGAGAGGAATTTTTATATTAATATCCTGTACGGCGAATGAGAGAAGAAGTGAGAGAAGTAAAACAGAAAAAACCACTTTATTTTTAATTTTCCTCTCAAAAATATCCGTGTAACAACAATATATCAATTGAAGGGCAATTAATACTATCAAACCTCTCTGCAATAAAATCATTAGTTAATACCATGAAAATTTACTTTCAGACAAGATAAAAAAGAGAAATCACCTTTTACCCTTTTTCTTCTTAGCACTCTTCATTTTGTGATACACAGGAATAACCACACCCTGATGTTTAACAATTACTTCTGCTGAAGAAATTGGCTGGTGGGAAACTGTAATGCTTTCACTCTGAACAAGTCGAATATCGTGTTTTTCGAACAGAGAATACATCATACTGAAATAATTACTAATTGTGTCACTGATCAGCGTGTCACGATCGCAAAGTATCGGTTCAATAGCAATAACACCACAGGTAATATCAGCACGAGTAAGATCAATAGCCTTCTTTAGACAATAATCTATTCTCTCGACAGGTTCACCAGACATTTTATCTAAAAGGTCTTTTCTGATCTTTGATATCATCTCATGAAGCTGAGAAATTCGCTTTGCCGTAATATTATCACGCGATTCAATGACAGGCTTCGCTGAAATAAAGCCACTGATAAAATCAGATGCGCACAAGCCTACAGCGGCTTCAAAGCTAAATGAACTATTCATTACATTACCTCACCGTATTTATTAATGGTTATTACAAATCTCAATTATATTTTCAGAAAGCTGCCTTACACGCCAGAAAATTTGACCAATTGACTCATCTTTTGATGTTATTGCCATCAAACATAACATCTTCTGTGCGGCCGGGATGCGATTAAAAAGAATCATGTTTTGGTCGCTCTCCATAAAAACGGCATTTTGCTCACCGCCCCCCACTTCAGTTAACATCGCAGAGCTGATCCCCAGCAGGGAACTGGTTAATGCTGATACTTTTCGAATATGGAGTTCATAGCCTGGCGTGAGAAGAGAGGCAATTTCAAAGCCATCTGCTGTAGATATGAGCAAATTTTTTAATACTGCATTCCCTTCCGAGAAGCGTTCAAGCTCGGCTTTTAATTCATTGATTAGCACTTCAGAAATATTATTAACTTCTGCATCGCTATGCTGTGCCATCGAATCGGATTGATCTTGCGCTTCTAATTCTGGCTCGGAAAGGTCAGACTCAACGTCATTCATACCAAACGGTAACATAATTTTATCCATCGTCATTAACCATCGTAAATTTTTCAACACCAATTTGCTTTCCGATAAAGCAAATTACCTGGACTGTATGCAACAATAACTTTTAAAGATTATTGCACAGACAAATTAGAAAATTTTTCATTTAATCGCAGGCGAGTCAATGCAATATTTGCATCTCGCGCAATGCGAATAAAAATAAAATATTTTGCTGCTTCAGGAACTTGTTTTAAAAGAAATATATCATCACTATAGGTAATTAATATATCTTCCATAGTCTTTTGTTGTGCAGAGAGCTTGCTAAACTTTATATTCGCCCTGATAATATCACTCATACCTGTACTCAAAAAACCAAACCTATCATTGATATTTTTGCTGTGTACGATTTCTTTAATTGTGTTATCTATTAAAGCAACGCCCAGAACTCCATCAATCCCAGATAATGTATCAAGCAAATTATTAATTTTATATTCCATACTCGCTCCATTCACTCTTTACCCCAATAATAATGATAGTAAAAGAGTGCATTATGACTATTAATTCTTAAATATCCAGGGCAGACAATCTACAGCCTCGCAAGCATAAGCGAGAAGATTAAGTAAGCAATACACTAATAGTTAAGATCAATTATTATTTTCTCTTTATACTGGCCGTTAACTGATAAACGTGAAACATTTTTAGTTGTAATACATTTGTTAGTTACTATTTGCAGTTTCGAGTTTCCATTGCCATTATTCATGATTTCTATTTTTTTAATATTCTGCCGTTTTTGTATATTTGAGAGAAGAGACTCATAAATACGCTTCATAGGCTGAGCGTTAAATATCTCTATTTCGACTATATTGTCATAACGTTTGGGCATCACACTATAATTAAGTGGGTAGACAGAATAAAGAGCAATTCTATCGCCACCAGATATACCGGCAGACGTCAGATTGGCTATTAATTTAGCATGAGGTATTTCTCCCGCAAATGGGAGAACAGTATCAGAAATACTTTTATCAAATGTACAATTCTGTGATATCCCACTGTTCACCAGTTGAGAGGAATCATCAGATTTTATATTATTCTGCATATCAGATACAGGTATTGTCAGGGGCTTATTTTGATTAAGGCCAACGCTTGTGCTTGCAGTCACTGCAACATCGTTTTTTTGTCCTTCTATTTTAAAATGTTCTCGCGGTGATAATTTTGCCAAAGATGCAATTAGCGCATCAGGTTGTGATGTTGAGAGTTTATCATCAATAATAATTTTTTTCGCACTCTCATAATCATCGGATTTTACCAGAGCATAGGCTAGGTTATACGCAGTTTGTGGTTTATATTCTTTCCTGGAATACAGAGGGAGAAGATAATTTCTTGCCGTAATATAATCTCCTTGCAGAATAGCCATCATGGCCAGATTATTGACGACTACCTCTTCATCATAAAAAAGCCCTCTTGCTTTTTCAAAAGATAACGTTGCCTTAAGATAGTCTCCTGTTTGAGCCAGTAAAATACCCTGTAAATTCCATAATTCCCCGTTTGAGCCATCATGTGCAAGCATTTCATTTAGAATGGCCTGGGCTTCATTTTCCTTTCCTAACTCAAGCAGATTCTGTGTCTTAAGCAGTAAATATTCTTTACTTCCTTTTTTTTCCACCAACGGTGCCAGATAAATATTCGATGAATTATAGTCGCCAATTTTATTATATAGCTGGGACAGATAGTATCGTTCATCATCATTATCTTTAACACTAAGCTTATTTCTGTATATCTCTATGAGCCCTTGATAATCATTCAGTTGAGTGAGGATATATTCCTTTTGTTCTTCATCAGATGCATTCGTAGGCCCACCTGTACAGCCAGATAGCACAGCAAGCATTAATAGGGGTAATAATCTTTTTACCATGTCGAAGTCATCTTAATCAGGCCCGGACCGGCAACAATTGCGATCAGGGGAAAGAGAATAAAAGCAATCATTGGGAATGTCATTTTTGCAGAAAGAGCTGCAACTTTTTCTTCCATTGCAAGTAATTGCATCTGTCTAATTTCTTTTGATAAATCTATAAGTACGGCATATATTGACGATCCAAATTTTGTGCTCTGTAATAATGCTGAGCACATCATTCTTACTTCTTCATTAACCACTTCCCCAGAAAGTTGTTCAAGTGCAGCATTAATACCACTAACATCAGCTCTCAAAACAGTGCGAATAAGCAACGAAGACAGATCTTTATTGATCACTTCCATCTTATGAGAAATATAAGCAAGCGAAGCTTCGACTGTCATACCTGACTGGATGCATACGGCTAAAAGATCTATACAATAAGGAATGTCATTGGATATTCTTCGAAATCGCCGCTGAGAAATAGCCGTTTGTACTCTCGAAGGTACGATAACAATCACTCCGAGTATGACCAACAGTGCAATCATTAGCATCTGATTATCAAGCTTCATCCATCCTATATAATTTGCTATGAGCACTGGTGACGCTATCACAACGAATAAAAACGCCTTAACTTTAACATTTTTATCTAGCTCAGATGAAATGGAAACAAGTTTGCTATTTTTCTTGAAAGTTTTGTCCAGTTGTGTTTCTATCAAATTTGTGCCATATGTTAATATATTCTTTTTATTACTATCTACTTTAGAAAAATTGATTAGCTTGTTAACTTTATTGGCACGTTGCTTGCGATAAATGAGGAGTAATATACTTCTGACCCCTGTCAGAAAAACAATAAAAGAAATAATATATA
Source organism: Citrobacter sp. MGH 55 (assembly GCF_016906145.1). Lineage (NCBI taxonomy): Bacteria > Pseudomonadati > Pseudomonadota > Gammaproteobacteria > Enterobacterales > Enterobacteriaceae > Citrobacter > Citrobacter sp. MGH 55. The sequence continues at coordinate 2,867,562 of NZ_CP070239.1, read as the reverse complement.
TCATTTCACCCAACCTTATTCATCATAGACCAAACGATAAATAGCCCTATTAATATACTTGTTAATGCGTAATAAAGAATATATTTTCCTGCATCGGTTCCAACAAGAATTTCAAAGTTATCTGGTGCCACAAACTTCAGGAAAAAGAAGAAAAAGACAGGAATAATGACCAGTACTTTAACCGACATTCTTGCCTCAGCAGTCATTGCGATTTTTTTCCTATCCAACGTCTTACTTGCCGAGATTAACATTGTCAGGCGGGACATCACTTCGCTAACTTGCCCGCCACCTTTCATATTTATAAGTACCGTAATAACAAATGAAAAATATTCACTATAGGGAAATTTTTCGTATGAATCCATAAATATGCGCTCAGGATCATCTCCGATATCCAGCCGCATGAGAATACGTTTAAACTCTCTTCCGAAATCACTGTCTATCACCCGTGAGCATTCTTCAAAACCCTGCAATACCGGGCGCCCTACTCGTACCGCACTATTAATTATATTGAGTGCCTCGGAGAAATCCCGCTCAAACTCTCGACGATACTTTTTTACTTGTCGCATATACAAGATATAGATAGTAGAAAGTAACGTGATATTAGTTATTACAATATTGCTGAAATTCAGATACTCCATGTTTACATATAATGCTGCGGCACATGCCACCAGTATTATCGCTACATGCTTAAAAATGTGCTCGTTTTTTTTACCAATAAGATTAGCATGAAGTTTTTCAATAAAAATGAAAACTCCTTCCATTGAATCTTTGAATGGTTGTTTTTTACTTGCTACTTCCTGGCTGGCAATGATGTTAGTCGAGAGTATCTTTCCTTTTATTTCCTTCGTTCTCTTTAACGATAAATATATTTGAAGAATGCCACAAATAGAGATAACGATAAAAATCATTGCCATTATCATGAGACTTTATTCCCAAATAGTTGCCGTAACGGATCAAGATAACCATGAATTAAAGCTTGCCGATAAACTGCTGACCGCTGCAAAAGACCGTTACATGTAAACGTACCCGTGATCATACCATTATTATCTCTTTCAGGATTAGCAGCATAAGAAAAGATATCCTGGAGAATAATATTCTCACCTTCCATCCCCATGACTTCTGATATATTTATTACTTTTCTGGACCCATCGGGAAGACGTGAAGCCTGAACAATGATATTTACAGCAGTTGAGATATTTCGCCGTATTGCTACTAGTGGTAATGCTGAATTGGCCATCATTACCATGCTCTCAAGACGAGCTAATGCATCACGCGGGTTATTAGCATGCAGCGTTGACATAGAACCATCATGTCCGGTGTTCATCGCCTGCAGCATTTCGAAGGCTTCAGGCCCACGGCATTCCCCAATAATAATACGATCCGGGCGCATACGAAGTGAGTTGATAACCAAATTTCGCATCGTGATTTGCCCTTGGTTTTCTGAACCGGCCAATCGCGTTTCTAGTCTTAATACATGTGTTTGTTGTAAGCGAAGTTCCGCAGCATCTTCAAGTGTCAATACACGTTCAGTTTCGTCAACATATTGGGACATCGCATTTAGTAGCGTTGTTTTGCCCGAACCAGTCCCCCCGGAGACAATGATATTGACTCTACAACGACTGGCGATTACCAGGAAATTGGCCATCATTTCATTCATACTGCCATATTTGATAAGCTCTCCCAGAGTTATATTTCCCTTACCAAATTTACGGATCGACATTGAGGTGCCATCAATAGATATTGGAGAAATAACTACGTTGAGACGGCTACCATCAGGCATACGCGCATCCACGAGTGGTTGAGCGTCATCAATTCGCCTTCCTACTTTTCCCACCAGACGTCGGGCAATATCTGTTAACTGCTCATTATTGATGAACTGTTTATCAGATAGTTCCAGGCGACCTTTACGTTCTACAAAGATGCGATCCGGGCCGTTGACCAATATATCGCTAATTGACTCATCTTCCATTAACTCGCGCAATGGGCCATAGCCCGTAATTTCATCAACAACTAACTCACACAGTTCCTGACGCTCCGGTGCAGAGAGATAATTCTCTGTGCGATTGTTATTAATAACATTACGCATAACCGCATTAACTTCGTTAATGAGTTCCGCACGGTTTTCTTTGATACTTTCAATTTGTTCCAGATCTATGTTTTTGAGTACTTCTTGTCTGAAATAGATAAAGGAAATGGATTTATTCATATAAGGCCCATGATTAATATAGCGCCTTGCCGAGGGATAGCCACGATGACAAACTGCTCATTAATTATTTTTCTTCTTTTTAAATATTGAAGATAGCGATAGACCTTTCTTATTGCCATCAGGTTTCTCGCCTTTTATATTTTTGCCCAACATTTTAGCCGTAAAGAAATAGAGTTCTGATTTATTATCTGTCTTTTTTACATCTTTAATGAAAGGGTGAAAAATATCAATTTTCTTGCCAAGGTAATTTTCTATATCTTCCTTAGTCAACTCATCCGGTCTTGAATGATGATTTTCATTCAGAATGATAATATTTTTTGAATTTTTCTTTTGATTATCTGAAGTAGTGGTTGTCCGTTCTAATTCATCAATGATAAGGCGGGCATTGCGCACTGATGAGAGTTCTCTGGTTACGACAATAAAGATAAAATCGGAACCAGGGACAATGTAGGCAAGTTTATCTCTCACCTGGGTTGTTACATTGTGGTCAAAAACAACAATATTATAATTTTTGTGTTCGTCGGCATCAAACTGCCATTGTTCTTCATCAGTAGCAATCTTCATCCCACGTATTGCATCAAGATATGTTATTACACCGTCCTGCTGTAGAGCGGTATCTGATATGAGATCAAGATCGGGTGTGCCTGTGTGCCCCTGAACAAGCAATACAGGTAAATGACTTAATTCACAGATTGATCTAAAAAACTGGTATGCAACAAAAGAAGTTCCACTTCCCCCTTTGCAGCCCAGGATACTGATTCGTTGTGTATAGCTCACACTTGTAATATCAGTTTCAAAATTCTTCAATGTAACACCGAGCAATGTAATTTGTGAATCAAGATGCAAATATACTGCTCCAATTCGCTTCATTTCATTGCTAAAGGTAATTGAATCAACATCACCAATAAATATTTTTTTCGTTGCAGCAGGAAAGAGATATTTTATCTTTTCCTGTATCACGTCTATATCGTTAAAATCTTCAATATCAACGATGAGATACTCTGACGATGTTAATTCTTTATCATCGATAATATCATTGAAAAATTTATTTACCTGGATAATGTCCTGACAGCCGTTCACACGTATTTGGGTCATGACTCCAGCAGAAACATGACTACGTGATGAGATGACAGCAACAGTTCCAATGGTGGAATTGTTATTTTTATTCTCAATATTTCTTTTGTTAATTTTAGTAAGATCCAGCATTTTCCCTCCCGTTCCTTATCGGATAAATCCACCGCGTGAAATGAAACTTCTTGCATCTTCTTCCAGTCTATTAGTGTGTTCATCAGCAACACCGACATTGAAGAAAAGTTTGTCTACTGAAGTTTTATGGTATTGGGGAGTGGGGATTTTATAGCTATTTTCTGCTGAAAACGGTTTTACTAATTTTACAGTTGCGAATACGACCAGCTCACTCTTCTCTCTTTCAGTCTGTGAGCTTCGGGCAAAAGCCCCAAGGATTGGGATATCGCCGGCATACGGCACTTTAGATAAAGACTCTCGGTCAGTTTCAGTCAGTAATCCACCGATGACAAAACTATCTCCATCGGCTAATTCTATTGTGGATTGTGTTCTTCTGGTGTTAATGGTCGGGATAGCATAGGAGTTGTAAGTGTAGCTCCCTGTAACATTACTTAATTCGTTAGATATGAAAAGACGGATTTTATCAGTGCGATTCACCTTTGCGCCAATATTAAGGCGTATGCCGTATTCCTTATACTCCACAGATGCCGTACTGTTGCCACCACTATCGACAACAATTGGAATCTCCCCTCCTACCAGAAAGCTGGCATACTCTCCTGAGAGTACGGTTAAATTCGGTTGTGCTAACACTTTCGCAATGCTGTCATTTTTGACGGCGTTGATAACAGTACTAATGTTACCTGCATCAAATCCACCTTTGAAGCCAATTAAGCTGAAGACTCCCGCGCTGTTTGCTGTACTCCCCCCGTTGATGATACTGTCCAGTGTTAAGCTGCTCCATTCAATGCCCAACGCATCGGTGAATTGCTTAGTCACTTCAACAACGGTTAACTTCACATTAACCTGTTGCGGCGATGATAGTACAGTCATGCGATCGATGATGTTGTCCCATCTTTTTTTACTTAAATGGTCGATCTTGGTGCCGCCCGTGCCGCCGCCTGGCGAGTTTTCACTCCAGGTGACGTCTTCTTCTTTTTTATCACTGCCAACAAGACTACCAACGGTGTTATAGATCTCATCTCTTAATTCTTCTGTCGCCACTTCACCCTGAATAATATAAGTTGCCTTATCTTTACTCATGTAGCGCTCAATGCTAATTTTGGTGCCAGGGTATTTTTTATTCACCTTTTGGGCCAGGGAGCTTCCGATTTCATCAACGGCAACGCTAATTTTTTTTAATACTTTTCCTTTCACTCCGTAAATCGTTAGATCAGCCACACCTGGTTGCTTGGCGAACAGGACAATTTTTTTATTATCAATGACTTTGTAATCTGCAACTTCTGGGTTTGAGATGAAAACAGTCTCTATTTTCTGCTGCGATGAAATATTTTTTGCTTGCCCTTCCTTCAGTGTTAAATTTTCTCCAAAGGCAGACGATAGTAATAATGGACATAAACAAAATAAAACGAGCACTTTTGCTGTTTTCGACATAAATCTATCCTTATTTTTAAGCATCCGTATTATTAATACTTTTAGCGCTATTTGCTATTTATCGAACTGTTAGCACTATTCTCGCCGCGAAACTCTCTTATAAGCTCACTGTCATTTTGAATCGTTGTCGCACTTTGAACCGCAGTCGATAAAATATTGCTATTATCAATCGGCCACTGGCCTTCGTCCCCCACTAAGACAGAATGCGTAGGATCAAATTCAGCAACATTTTCGCTTGTTGGAAAAATATACAGTTTTGCATCCTCTAAACCTTTCAGCATTATCACTTCTGCAGGCGTGAGCTCCACTAAAATATAACCTTCATTCATCATGGGGTTTTGTTCATATACTACTTTTTTCACTTTCGATGTAACCGCTTGAATGGACAGTATCTTCTTATTTTTCATTAACATTTTAAAATGCCGACCATTAATGTGATCCGTTGCATCCGTTACTGGCGCAGTCTTTATCTCTCCGGATTCGTCTTTTGTTACTCTCAAATTATAGGCCAGATAAATATCTACTCCGCCGCCAGCTTGCGCATTATTGAAGAGATAGCTATCATTTTTTTTAATAGAGAAGCCGTAGACTATACTTCCAGGCTTTGCTGACATTTTTATATATTCGTCGCTACCTGGCTTAACTAAAATTGCCTGGGGTATTTTTGCACCTTCTGAGATATCACTTTTGAGCATCCAGTTATCAATATCGCCCACTGAAAGTGTACTTTTTTCATTCCCCCCCTCTTTTATCTTGAGGGTTTCGAGTTGAAAATCACCAGAGGTTAAGCGCGTCCCTTTTTGCAGATTTTTCTTCGCAACGGCGACGGTAATACTCTCAGTAGGCGCTTCGATAACTTTTGTTTGAACAACTTTCTGCACCTGACTGGGCTTGTACTGGGGTTTCTTGCTCGCCATATAATAAAAAAGCATACCAATGATACCAATAACGATCATGGCAATATTAATTATTAATGAGTATTTTTTGCTCATTGATATCCTCAACGTTATCAGGCTAATATGTGTGACGTCATAATTTATATGCGCAAACTATGATTTATGATGCCATCATCGTCCGCATATTATGAATAATATTGAATATAAGAGTTAAGTTCTATAATAGGAGTAAATGTATATTGAGGAATACGTACATGATATACATTTATTTAGGACATAGCTACCGCACGGACTTTGCTGATTGCGAAGCCTACAAAGGGATTACCATATTTTGCTTACACATAAAAAATGATGTTTTCACACCATTTATTAATATTCACTTTATTAAACTGTGCGGACAGAATATTTTCTGCCCGCATTAGCTCAACGCTTATTATGAAGTGATAGAATCCAAAACCTGTTGCGATACCGTTTTGAAAATACTTTCTAACAACGTCTGTACTGTACCATTTTTACCGAAGATCACTGCGACTACGGCTGCAACGCCAGCAAGTACAATTGCATATTCTACAGCTGTCACGCCTCGCTCATCTTTAAAGTAGTTATGGACACGTTCGGCCCCATTTAACCCCTTAACATAAGCTTTGATGAGTAGCTCATTCATTTTCTTAGTCCCTATTATGATACATTTAGTAGCTAACAACCCTGATAGCTAGTCGCGCGTATACACAGTCTGCAGCCTGAATTCGTATATGGCTCAAGCTGGAAATATTATGAACTTTGGATTTCTAAAATATAACCCTGTGATATTTTTTTAAGATTATATTTATATAACGAAG
>NZ_CP070239.1:2855418-2860813 GCF_016906145.1 Citrobacter sp. MGH 55 | reverse complement strand
CCTGAATTTGGGTCCAATAAAGAATTCACTATCGGACCCACAATGAGACACTTTCGTTTAGATGTCTAATTGACCCTATGCTGAGTCATTATTAAACGCCTTGATCCGCCACCTTCTGATACAGCGCATCCCACATCTCTTTGACTAATGCCTGATCGCGCGGTGACAATTCACCTGCACTGATAGCGTTTTCCAGGCTACGGGTAACGTTGGCATAGACGGCCTGAGCAGAATGGTCATCCGTTCCTTCCAGTTCTGCAACGGCTAATGTGAGGTGGCCACGCAAATACCCACTGGCAAACAGCTCATCATCGCTTGCATGCTCTACCATGTCGTCGATTAATGCCAGAATGCGTGATTCAAACTCCGCGATCATCTTCTTTCCTCATTGTAACGTGGCACTGGCTTCAGTTGAGCGCTTCTGGCCACGGGAATTGTTCCGCCGTAAGTTCAGGCGTGTGATAATAATTCTGTAATGCTTTGATGAAGCGCGCCGGACGTTCGGGAATGCCCTCCTCCAGATACGTCATCACCTGTGCATGAACCCGACGCTGAAACACCACGCGGTCCGGTTCAAAATCGCCTTCCAGGTTGTCGCAACTGACGTTAAACGGATATCCCGCCGCCACGCAAAACAACCAGTCGAATGCCTGCGGTTTCACTTCCACATCTTCAAACTGCCCCTGTGTCACCGCATCGCGACCGTCCGGACAATACCAGTAGCCGAAATCCACCAGCTCGCGGCGCGCTTTTCCGGCAATGCACCAGTGCGAAATCTCATGCAATGCGCTGGCGTAAAAGCCATGCGCAAAAACAATCCGGTGATACGGGATCTCCGTATCAGCAGGAAGATAGATCGGTTCGTCGTCGCCTTTAATCAGACGGGTATTAAAATCATCGGCAAAGCAGCCGTTAAAAATCTCAATCAATTGTTCGTAGCGGTGCGTACTGTTCATTAATTCATCCCCAGCCAGTGGAGAATCTCCTGTCCATGGTTATCATAAAGAAGTTTCATGCTCATCACCGCCGAGACAATGACGATCATAGGCCGAATCAGCTTCTGTCCTTTGCTCAGTACCAGTCGTGACCCCATCCGCGCCCCGAGAAATTGCCCGATCAGCATGACAAAACCGGTGGCCCAAATCACTTTCCCGCCGATGACAAACAGCAGCAGGCCGCCAATATTGGAGGTGGCATTCAGCACCTTGGCGTGAGCCGTCGATTTAGCAAGGTTATAGCCGCACAGCATGACAAACGACAGCGCGTAAAATGAACCTGCCGCCGGGCCAAAAAAACCATCGTAGAAGCCTACGCAGCCACCGGCCACCAGGGCAAACGGCAGACCGTACAGGCGACGCTGTCTGTCTTCCTCGCCCACTTTCGGCATCAGCAAAAAGTAGAGACCAATGCAGATCACCAGAACAGGCAGGATCTGTCGCAACACACCTGACTGCACATGCTGCACCAGCAGTGCGCCGCTCATCGAACCAATAAACGTCATCGCGATATTGAGTTTTTGCTCGGCGAGGTTCACCACTTTACGGCGAATAAAATAAATTGAAGAAGAAATCGAACCGCCGCAGGCCTGCAGTTTATTGGTTGCCAGCGCCTGCGCGGGAGACATCCCTGCCGCCATCAGCGCGGGGATGGTCAACAGGCCGCCGCCGCCCGCCAGTGAGTCGATAAATCCAGCCAACATTGCCACAAAAAACAACACCAGCAACAGCAGCGGAGAGACCATAAACAGGTCCGCAAAATTATCCATCAGAGTACATGCTCATCCAGTAGCGCCTGGCAGGAAGGCGGCAACGGAGGCGGTGTCTTCTTCTCAGGCTTTGTTGTGCCGGGCTTTGGTGGTTCAAACCAGCTTTGTAGCTCAGCGCCACAGCCATCGCCCGGCGGAGGCAACGGCTGATCTTCACATTCAAGGCTGTCGGCAGGACAGCGTAATCGGACATGCATATGCGCACGGTGCTGGAACCAGGGTCGCACTTTACGTAACCAGTCGCGATCGGTGCCGGCATCCTGGCAAAGCTGTTGTTTGATGGCAGGATTCACAAAAATACGCGTGACGTCGTTATCTTTCGCCGCCAGCTTAATCAGGCTGGAGATTTCCGGTTTCCACAGCGCTGGCACGACATGTTTACCGTCACGGGCCACCAAATCCAGCGCCTGGGGACGCAACAGTTGCGCCTGCGTCCAGCGTGTTTTTGGCAACTGCAGGAAAATATCGACATCCAGACCGGTCTGATGGCTGGCATGTCCACCGTTAAATCGACCACCAGCAGGCATGCCCATGTCACCGATCAGCACCGTACCCAGTCCAAGATTGCTCACCTGCGTACTCAGCCGCTGAATAAACATCACCAGATCGGGATGACCGAAATAGCGGCGCTGATCGGTGCGCATCACCTGATAGTGATCCGACTGCACGGGAAGTGTATCCGCTCCCACTATGCAGCCGTTCGAGAAGCCACCAATTGACTGCGCGCTGCCCGGCACGGGCTGGGTAATTTTCTGCCACGGCGTCGCCGCCAGGCTGGCCGTGCTGGCAAGAAGCGCCAGCAGAGCTATTGCGGTTTTTTTCATCTCTTACCAGCGTGGAATATCCGTTTTGACATCCGCATTCTGCGCCCGTTGACGTAACAGGTGATCCATCAGCACGATCGCCAGCATCGCTTCCGCAATCGGCACGGCGCGGATCCCCACGCACGGATCGTGACGACCTTTCGTGATCATCTCCACCTCTTCGCCAAAACGGTTAATGGTGCGACCCGGAACGGTAATACTGGACGTCGGTTTCAGCGCCATGTGGGCCACGATTTGCTGGCCGCTACTGATCCCGCCCAGAATACCGCCGGCGTGATTGCTCTGGAAGCCGTCTTTGGTGATTTCATCACGATTCTGACTGCCGCGTAGCGCCACGACCTCAAAGCCGTCACCAATTTCGACACCTTTCACCGCGTTGATGCTCATCAGCGCGTGGGCGATATCGGCATCAAGTCGGTCAAAGACGGGTTCACCCAGGCCTGCCGGCACACCGCTGGCGACCACGGTTACTTTCGCTCCAATGGAATCGCCCTCTTTTTTCAGCGCGCGCATCAGCTCGTCCAGCGCTTCAATTTTATCAGGGTCAGGACAGAAGAACGGGTTTTGCTCGACCTGCGACCAGTCTTTAATTGCCAGCGGAATGTCGCCCATCTGGGTCAAACAGCCCTGAATGGTTACGCCAAATTTTTCAGCGAGATATTTTTTAGCAATGGCACCTGCCGCCACGCGCATCGCGGTTTCTCGCGCGGAAGAACGCCCGCCGCCACGATAATCGCGCAGGCCATATTTCTGTTCGTAAGTGTAGTCTGCGTGTCCCGGACGAAACACGTCCTTAATAGCGCTGTAGTCCTGCGAGCGCTGATCGGTGTTTTCAATCAGCAGACCTATGCTGGTCCCCGTCGTTACGCCTTCAAACACGCCGGAGAGGATTTTCACCTGATCCGGTTCGCGACGCTGCGTCGTGTAACGCGACGTGCCAGGGCGACGTCTGTCGAGATCGTGCTGCAGGTCAGCTTCTGTCAGCGGAATGCCTGGCGGCACACCGTCGACGATACAACCGAGCGCCAGCCCGTGCGATTCGCCGAAGGTGGTTACACGAAAGAGTTGTCCAATTGTATTTCCTGCCATTGCGGTCTCGTTGTTGTCGTTGTGGTTTAATCTTTATAGAGGCTGAAGTGCTCGCGGGCAGCAATCAACTCGGCTTTGGTCAACATAAAAACGCCATCGCCGCCATTGTCAAATTCCAGCCAGGTGAACGGCACATCCGGATATTGTTCCATCAGATGTACCATGCTGTTACCGACTTCACAAATCAGAATGCCGTTATCAGACAGGTAATCCGGCGCGTTGCCCAGAATGCGGCGAGTGAGTTTCAGGCCGTCAGTGCCGGACGCCAGACCCAGTTCCGGCTCATGACGATATTCATTAGGCAGATCGGACATATCTTCCGCATCAACGTACGGCGGGTTGGTTACGATCAGATCGTACTGGACTTTCGGCAGGTCACGGAACAGATCGGAACGAATCGGCGTGACATGATGGATCAGACCGTGCTCTTCAATGTTGTGTTCGGTCACGGCCAGCGCGTCAGCCGAGATATCTACCGCATCCACTTCCGCTTCCGGGAAGGCATAGGCGCAGGCAATCGCAATACAGCCGCTACCGGTACACATATCAAGGATAAGCTGAGGCGGCTCACTGACCAGCCCCGCAAAGCGGTTGTTGATCAACTCACCAATTGGAGAACGCGGCACCAGCACGCGCTCATCAACATAAAACTCATGGCCGCAGAACCAGGCTTTGTTGGTCAGATAGGCCACCGGAATACGTTCGTTCACACGGCGGATTACGCGCTCAACAATACGGTGGCGTTCGCTGGAGGTCAGGCGCGCGGTACGCATATCTTCTGGAATATCCAGCGGCAGATACAGCGATGGCAACACCAGTTGCACGGCTTCATCCCACGGGTTATCGGTACCGTGACCGTACCAGATGTTCGCCGCGCTAAAACGGCTGACCGCCCAGCGCAACATGTCCTGAATGGTATGCAGATCACTCACTGCTTCATCAACGAAAATTTTATCCACCTGTTCCTCCAGGGCATGCTCGCATTAATTTCGGCGGCTAGTTTGCCATGAAGACGGCGATAAATCAGCAATCACGCAGGGGTTGCGGGTGAAAATTGCGTTTTGAGCATTCGCATCCGCATCGAGTCGGGTAAACTAACGGACAATAAAAAAAGATGAGATCACAGAATGAAAAAGAAAACATCGCTGAGCGAGGAGGACCAGGCGCTGTTCCGGCAGCTGATGACCGGCACCCGTCAGATTAAACAGGACACCATTGTTCATCGCCCGCTGCGTAAAAAGATCACCGAGGTGCCGGTTAAGCGGCTGCTTTCGGAGCAGGCCGATGCCAGCCATTATTTCTCTGATGAGTTTCAGCCGCTGCTGAATACGGAAGGCCCGGTCAAATATGTCCGTCCTGACGTGAGCCATTTCGAGCTGAAGAAAATGCGCCGTGGCGATTACTCTCCGGAGCTGTTTCTCGATTTACACGGTCTGACACAGCTTCAGGCAAAGCAGGAACTGGGCGCGCTGATTGCCGCCTGCCGCCGGGAACATGTGTTTTGCGCCTGCGTGATGCACGGTCACGGCAAACATGTGCTGAAACAACAGACGCCGCTGTGGCTGGCGCAGCATCCGCACGTCATGGCCTTCCATCAGGCACCGAAAGAGTACGGCGGCGATGCCGCGCTGCTGGTGTTAATCGAAGTGGAAGAGTGGGCGCCGCCGGAACTGCCCTGAGCACAGAAACAACAAGAGCCGCATCAGCGGCTCTTTAG
>NZ_CP070239.1:2803911-2855280 GCF_016906145.1 Citrobacter sp. MGH 55 | reverse complement strand
GAAGAGCCGCATCAGCGGCTCTTTACAGAAAGTACAGCGGTTAAATCGCTTTCGCCATTTTGAGGTTGCACGGGCTCATCTGCCAGTTGAACACCCCTTTTCCGCTTTCATCCAGCGTCACACTGGCAATCGCGGAGGTGGTAAACATCGGCGGCGTTTCGCCAGGACACAGCTCGGACACCAGGTAACCCACTAACGGAAGGTGTGAGATTACCAGCGCGGTGGCTACGCCTTCATTGGCCAGAGCCTGCAAATAGGCGCTGACCAGACCGACATCGCCGCAGGGAGTCAACTCCGGCAAAACATCCACGTCGCCAGGCAGGTTCATGCATCCCCCTACCACATCCAACGTTTGTTCGGCTCGCAGGAACGGGCTCACCAGAACACGTTCGATATCCACTTTTTGACCTTTCAGCCAGTTCGCCATAAGGCGTGATTCGTCACAACCGCAGGGGGTTAAGGGACGAACCGAATCACTGGCGGCATCGAGGGCCGCGTCGCCGTGACGCATGATAAAAACTTGCATATTGCACCGCTTTTGTTAACCAGAATCACACGCACCCCAGCCAAAACCCCTCAGGGTTGCTGTAATGCAGTGGCCGGCATTGTGCCTTATCCGTTCACTGAATGAAACGCTGTGTTTTACCTCAATGGCGTAAGTATAGTCAATCTGTGTTTACAATTTAACCAACTCACAGCCATTCAGTGCGGATATACCTTACATTTGACCTTGTTCTTTCAGGTCAGTTGCATCTGCTTTCCAGAAACTTTCACCCCGCTCCGCCATCTGTAACAACGTATCGCACGGCGTGAACCGCGGACCATACAGCGAAGCCAGACGTTGCAATACCGCAACCACTTCACCCGCCCCGAGAGAATCCATATAACGGAACGGGCCACCGAGAAACGGAGGAAAACCAATACCAAACACCGCGCCAATGTCACCATCGCGCGCGCTACGGATCACCTGCTCATCGAAGCAGCGTGCCGCCTCATTGAGCATTAGCATGACGCAGCGTTCCGCAATCTGCGAAGCGGAGAGCCTGCTCTGCCCCTGAGCGCCGATAAGCGTATAAATTGTAGGGTCGACCTGTTTTTTGCTTTTACGCCCTTTCGCCCCATAAAGATAGAAACCCCGACCATTTTTTCTACCTTTGCGATCGTCATTCAAAATTGATGAAACAACATTTGCAGGGGCGCTAAAACGCTCGCCATAAGCGGCTTCCAGTATCGGTATAATTTTAGTGCCGGTGTCGATTCCGACTTCATCCAAAAGTTGGATTGGCCCTACCGGAAAACCAAACTTTACCAGTGCGCTGTCGATCTGCTCGACCCGCTCACCTTCGGTCAGCAGGCGAATCGCTTCATTGATATACGGCGCAAGAATGCGGTTTACGTAGAATCCAGCCTTATCACGCACCACAATTGGCGTTTTACCCTGTTTTTTCGCCAGCTTAACCGTAGTGGCGATGGTTTGTCCCGACGTCGTAGCATGCGGAATCACCTCCACCAGCGGCATTTTTTCTACCGGGCTAAAGAAGTGCAGACCAATCACCTGCTCAGGTCTGGCCGCTTTGGCCGCAATATCGCTAATCGGTAAAGATGACGTGTTGGAGGCAAAAATGGTGTGGGATGCGCAATTCCGCTCAACTTCCGCCACCATCTGTTGTTTTAACGACAGATCTTCAAATACCGCTTCAATCACCAGGTCGCGATGGGAAAAGCCGCGATAGTCGGTCGAACCCGATATTAGCGCCAGCTGTTTGTCACGTTCACTGGCTTTGATATGCCGACGACGTACCTTCGTTTCAAGCTGATCCCAGCTGTATTTCAGCGCGTGATTGATTCCTTTGGTATTTATGTCTTTGATACGAACTGGCAAGCCACCTTTACAGGCTGTGACGTACGCAATACCGCCTCCCATCAGTCCACCACCTAAAACGCCGACGCTGTTAAGCGGCCCTGGCGGCACCTCGCTGCCCGGATCCTTTTTCACGTCCGTACTGGCAAAAAAGATATTGCGTAACGCCTGCGATTGCGGCGTCATCGCCAACTCGCCAAACGCGCGCGCCTCCGCGTCATAGCCGCTGCTACTCCCCTGTGCCAGTCCGGTTTCAATCACCTGTAAAATACGTTCTGTCGCCGGGTAATTTCCCAGGGTTTTCTGTTCTGTTTTCTTGCTAACCATGCGGAACAGCAACGCCCGTCCGAGCGGGCCCGCCAGAATACGTTCACGAACCGGTAAAGCGCGGTGAACGGGACGATCTTTTTTCGCCCATTCCACGGCAGCATCCAGCAGGATCGTCTGCGGGACTACCTCATCCACCAGCCCCGCTTTCAGCGCCTGCTTCGCGCGAAGTTGCTTACCAGTGAGGATCATATCCAGCGCCGTACTAACACCCACCCGTCGGGGTAGCCGTTGGGTACCGCCCGACCCCGGCAGCAGCCCGAGTTGCACTTCCGGTAAACCGAGTACGGTTTTTGCATCGTCCGTGCAGACGCGAGTATGACAGGCCAGCGCCAGTTCAAGTCCGCCACCCAGGCAAGCGCCGTGAATGGCGGCCACCACCGGAATCGGCAGCGCGTTAATCTCGGCCATCAGTTGCTGCCCCTGTCGCGCCAGCGTTTCTGCTTCATGGGCGCTTTTGCAGCGGCCAATCATATTGATATCCGCCCCTGCAATAAAATTGTCCGCTTTTGCGGAAATAATGACGACGCCGCGAATCGCCTTGTTCTCGCGAATCTGTTTAAGAATGATGCGTACCTGCGAGGCAAACTCCGCCTTAAGGGTATTCATCTTTTCTCCGGGGACATCAACAGAGATGACCGCGACGTTGTCCAGACGCACGTTAAGCGTAAAAGCCGATGTCATTTCCATTATTCCGCCTCCAGAACCATTGCCGCACCCAGCCCACCCGCTGCGCAGGCGGTGACCAGGCCAAAGCCGCCACCACGACGACGTAATTCGTGCAGCGTTTGCGTGATCATCCTCGCGCCCGTCGCGGCAAATGGATGTCCAAAGGCAATTGAACCGCCAAGTACGTTAAATTTGCTGTCATCCACTTCGCCAGTGGCATGGCTTCGACCGAGCACCTCGCGGGCAAAACGCTCACTGCCAAGTAACTGGAGATTGGCAAGCGTCTGCGCGGCAAAGGCTTCGTGCATATCGAAAAGCGTCAGATCGGCCATTGTGATGCCCGCACGTTCCAGCGCCAGCGGCGTAGACCAGGCCGGACCCAGCAGCATATCCTGCCAGACATCGATCGCGGTAAACGCGTAGCTGCGCAGATAGCCGAGCGGAACCAGCCCCAACTCTTTCGCTCGAGATTCCGTCATCAGGATGACTGCCGCCGCGCCATCGGTCAGCGGAGTGCTGTTTGCCGCCGTAACGCTGCCATGTTTGCGGTCAAATGCCGGACGCAGTCTGGCGTAATCTGCCAGCGTGGAGTTGCCGCGAATATTGTTATCTTCAGACAGGGACTCTTTAAAAGGCGGTGTGTAAGTGGTCATGACTTCATCGGCGAGCTTGCCTTCTGCCCACGCCAGGGCGGCCCGCTGATGAGAGCGATGCGCCAGGGCATCCTGTTGTTCACGGGTAATCCCGTAGGTTTTCGCCATCTGCTCGGCGGTATCGCCCATTCGCAGGCCGGTTGAGTATTCCGCCACAGCAGGCGGGACGGGCATCAGATCGCGCAAGCGCAGACGGGAAAAGAGTTTCAGACGCTGCCCCATCGTGCGGGCTTTGTTGACATCGACCAGCACCCGCGCCAGTTTTTTGCTGACGCCAATGGGCAGCACCGAAGATGAATCAGCCCCACCGGCGATACCCGCACGAATGGTGCCGGCCATCAGGCTTTCTGCGACGTTAGCGACTGCCTGAAAACTGGTCGCACAGGCACGACTGACGCTGTAGGCATCGGTATGCACATTCATCCCGGTCCCGAGCACAATTTCACGCGCGATGTTCGGCGCTTCCGGCATCTGTACCACCTGGCCAAAAACCAGTTGTTCAATCACATCAGCAGGGATTTCACTGCGTGCAAGCAGTTCGCCAACCACCATTTTGCCGAGATCGACGGCGGGAATGCCATGATATGCGGTCGCCTGACGGGCAAAAGGCGTACGTAATCCGCTCACAATGGCGATGCGATCGCCCTGACGGGTGACCAGCGGTAATGCCTGACTCATAACACTCCCCTGTAAAAAATAAATAAGTGGTCTGACCTGATCATAGTCTTAACCAATTTTTTACATTTAGCCAAGCGGAGCGCAAAGAAAGTGAGAGCTACGACACAGTGAATAATCACTGCCTGAAACGAAAATGCCCCGGGGAAAACTCACCGGGGCATCAGAAACAACGAGGCGGGATTAACGCAGACCCAGCTGGAAAATCAGGGTTTCGGCTTCGCAGGCGAAGACAAAATCGATATCCAGACGCACGCCGTCAGACTCTTCGGTGAAGGTCGAGGTGATTTTGCACGGTTCAGATTCCACGCTACGCGCTTTTTCGGTCAGCGCCGCCAGCGTCTCTTCAGCCTCTGCGCGGTTAGCGAACACGCGGCTGTATGATGCGGTGCAATCGGAGTTGTCCATGATGGTACCAACATCCATACAGCAGCAAACCGGGGTTTCATCAGCACTGCATTTACTCATTGTAGATTTCCTCTGTATTTCGCACCCAGGGTGCCAGATAAACGATGGGGATATTTTACGCCCCCCACATTCACCTCTCCAGTTGTTAATTGTGCGAAATGCGATAAGTGACCGAAATCACAATTAAAAATGATCTAAAACAAATTTCACCTAAAAGGGTGAGTGCGCAAACCGTCAATTTTGCCAGCTGGATCGCGTTTTTAAGATCACAATTGAAAAAAGTTATAAACATACTTGCAACATTTCAGCTGGTCAGACCTATACTCACGCCACTGGTCTGATTTCTATGTTGTACCACAGACCCTACACTTCGCGCTCCTGTTACACCATGTAACATAGTTTGTATAAAAATAAATCAATTGAGGTTATGGTCATGAGCCAGAAAACCCTGTTAACAAAGTCTGCTCTCGCAGTCGCAGTGGCAATTATCTCCACCCAGGCCTGGTCTGCAGGCTTTCAGTTAAACGAATTTTCTTCCTCTGGCCTCGGCCGGGCCTATTCGGGTGAAGGCGCTATCGCAGACGATGCAGGTAACGTCAGCCGTAACCCAGCGCTGATCACAATGTTCGATCGCCCGACGTTCTCTGCGGGTGCGGTCTATATCGATCCGGACGTCAACATCAGCGGACGCTCACCGTCTGGTCGTAGCCTTGATGCCGATAACATCGCGCCAACGGCATGGGTGCCAAACGCACACTTTGTTGCGCCAATTAACGATCAGTTCGGTTGGGGGGCATCAATTACCTCTAACTACGGTCTGGCAACAGAGTTCAACGATACCTACGCAGGCGGTTCTGTTGGCGGTACCACCGACCTCGAAACCATGAACCTCAACTTAAGCGGCGCCTATCGCTTAGACGACGCCTGGAGCTTCGGTCTTGGTCTGAACGCCGTTTATGCGCGTGCGAAAATCGAACGCTTCGCCGGTGACCTGGGTCAACTGGTCGCCGGTCAGGTGATGAACTCTCCTGCCGGACAAACGCCGCAGGGTCAGCAACTGGCTGCCACCGCAAATGGCATCCCAAGCGATACCAAAATTGCTCATCTGAATGGTAACCAATGGGGCTTCGGCTGGAACGCCGGGATCCTGTATGAACTGGATAAAAACAACCGCTACGCGTTGACCTACCGTTCTGAAGTCAAAATTGACTTTAAAGGTAATTACAGCAGCGATCTGCCTCCGGCGATCAACAACTACAACCTGGGTATCCCGACCGCTACCGGCAGCGCCACTCAGTCAGGTTACCTGACGCTTAACCTGCCAGAAATGTGGGAAGTGTCCGGTTATAACCGCGTAGCGCCGCAGTGGGCTATCCACTACAGCCTGGCCTATACCAGCTGGAGTCAGTTCCAGGAGCTGAAAGCGAAATCCACCAGTGGTGATACGCTGTTCCAGAAACATGAAGGCTTTAAAGACGCTTACCGCATCGCACTGGGTACCACCTACTACTACGATGATAACTGGACGTTCCGTACCGGTATCGCCTTCGATGATAGCCCGGTTCCATCACAAAACCGCTCTATCTCGATTCCGGATCAGGACCGCTTCTGGCTGAGCGCCGGTACCACCTACGCCTTCAATAAAGATGCGTCTGTGGACGTTGGTGTCTCTTATATGCACGGTCAGAGCGTTAAGATTAACGAAGGTCCGTACCAGTTCGAGTCTGAAGGTAAAGCCTGGCTGTTCGGTACCAACTTCAACTACGCATTCTGATTTCTTGCAGATGTAAAAAAGGTGAGCTTTTTAGCTCACCTTTTTATTTGCTCAATCTGGCTTACTCGGAATCGATCTCTTTGAGTTCATCCTGAATCGCCTGCGCGTTCGGGTTTTCCTGCGGCTTGAGCTTGCCGCCATTAGCGATAAAATCATGACGCTGGAAGTAAGCTTCACGAACCATAATATAGGGATCGGAAGACTGACGCAGCAGACCATCGGAATCCAGCAACTGCGCGCGGGTTTCAATCCCTTCAATCGTCCATTTACCAATAGACATCGGCCAGGTCAGCCAGGAGAGCACCGGATATAACGTATCCGCCATATCTCCGCCATCATCACGGATCGTCCAGCTACCATAGAACGGTAACTGCACGTAAGGACCATAACCTACGCCATAATGACCTAAAGTGCTGCCGAAACGATGCGGTTCAACACGCTGCAGTTTCGGGTTCGCCATACCGGCGACGTCAATAAAGCCCCCCATCCCCAGGATCGTGTTGAGGAAGAAACGGGTGAAATGCACCATCCCCTGATACGGATCGCCCTGCAGGAAATAGTTCACCATCACCGCCGGCTCTTCCAGGTTACCGGTGAAGTTGCTCAGACCATTACGGGCAGGCTGCGGAACATAATCACGCCAGGCGACGGCCACCGGTCGAACGATATACGGATCCAACACATTAAAGTTGAAGTTGTACATGGTGCGGTTGAACCCTTCAAACGGGTCTGAACGCCCCTGCTGTTCTGTGCCGGAACTCGCACACCCCACCAGCAGTGTGGTTCCCAGCGCAAGCGCCGACAGGCGAAGCTTCATAAATGTCTCCCTGTTAATTATGGCTATTGCTGATTGCCATCCATGACGGAACGCTATCGTATCCGCCTGTTAAGGTGTGAGCGATTGTAACAGTACGTCAAACGATGTCTATATCACCGAACTTGTTGATTTGATCATAGCCTGGTCACACCAGAATCGTCGCGCTTCTATTTTAGCGGGATGAAGAAAAACAAACGTTACCATTTTTGCGTTTTCAGAACATGTCCTGACAGGGGGCAGGCTAAAAACCGCTACGCTTTAACGTGTCAGTGCTTATACCGGAGACGAATAATGGTCGATCATGAAAACGACAAATTAGATAAACATAGCGACGAGCTTGCCGTCGAAAGTGAAGAAAAACAGGATGGGAAGAAGATAGAACTGGATGAGGATCGCCTCCCCTCGCGGGCGATGGCGATTCATGAGCATATTCGTCAGGACGGGGAGAAAGAGCTGGAACGGGACGCGATGGCATTGCTGTGGTCTGCCATCGCCGCCGGGCTTTCGATGGGGGCTTCGCTGCTGGCAAAAGGGATCTTCCACGTTGAACTGGAGGGGGTACCCGGCAGTTTCTTGCTGGAGAATCTCGGCTATACCTTTGGCTTTATCATCGTCATCATGGCTCGCCAGCAGTTGTTCACTGAAAACACCGTCACCGCCGTGCTGCCCGTCATGCAGAATCCGACGCTCAGTAACGCGGGCCTGTTGATGCGACTGTGGGGCATCGTACTGCTGGGGAACGTGCTGGGCACCGGCGTCGCAGCGTGGGCCTTTGAATACATGCCCATTTTCAACGAAGAGACCCGCGATGCGTTCGTGAAGATCGGCATGGACGTGATGAAAAATTCCCCTACGGAAATGTTTGCCAATGCCATTATTTCCGGCTGGCTGATTGCCACCATGGTCTGGATGTTCCCGGCGGCGGGTGCAGCGAAAATTGTGGTGATCATCCTGATGACGTGGCTGATTGCGTTGGGCGATACCACCCACATCGTCGTCGGGTCGGTCGAAATTCTCTATCTGGTATTTAACGGCACGCTGCACTGGAGCGACTTCCTCTGGCCGTTTGCCTTACCCACACTTGCCGGAAACATTTGCGGCGGCACCTTTATCTTTGCCCTGATGAGCCACGCGCAGATCCGCAACGATATGAGCAACGCCCGCAAAGAAGAAGCCAGAATCGCGGCACAAAAAAGAGACAATGCGCAGAAAAAGGAGGAAAAACAGTCCTGAATGGCGACGGTTTGAACAGTCAGGCGGTCACTCTCTTACCGGGGCACACAAAAAACGGTATACTCGTGCCGCCTCGTCCCCTTAGTTAAATGGATATAACGAGCCCCTCCTAAGGGCTAGTTGCAGGTTCGATTCCTGCAGGGGACACCATCCGGCCCACCGTGGCGAGCCGGAAAACGTCCAGGCGTTAAAGGGTGACCGAATGCGCTTTTTCGCCGGGTTTGAATACTACCTCTCCGAGGCTGATACACGCGACCGGGCAAACATGGCCGCACAGCAGGCAGCCGACGCATTTTTCGGTATTGCAGTGCGGGGTCCGCGTCTGTTCGTTCCACTCCATCGCCTGATGACCACCGTCGAAGCAGGAAATGTAGCAACGACCGCAGCCGACGCATTTTTCCTGATTAATATGCGGGTAAACGATATAACTGCGGTCGAGATCTTCTGCCGGAACGATATTGGCATTTGCCAGCCCCACCATCTCATCCAGCGAGTCGAAACCCTGATCGTTAAGATAGTGCGACAAGCCACTAATCATATCTTCAACAATGCGATAACCGTACTGCATGATGCCGGTTGTCACCTGAAGTGTTGCGGCGCCCAGCAGCAAGAACTCGGCAGCATCTTCCCAGGTTTCAATTCCACCGATACCGCTAATCGGAAAATCTTTCAGTTCAGGATGGGTGCGTAACTGCTGAATGAAGCGCAGGGCAATCGGTTTCACCGCTTTACCTGAATAGCCCGAAATACTGGATTTGCCATTGACGACTGGCAGACCCAATTTACGCTTGAGGTCAATATTGGTAATTGACTTGACGGTGTTGATGGCGGCAATACCATCGGCACCACCGCGTTTCGCCGCCAGCGCAACCTCGCACATATCGCCGATATTGGGCGTCATTTTAGCGAGCATCGGCAGAGAAGAGCCGCGTTTCACCGCCTGGCAATATTTCTCCACCAGTTCAGGACTTTGCCCCACATCGCTCCCCATGGCGTGAGAGGTCATCTGCGGACAGGAGAAGTTGCATTCAATCATATCCGCGCCAGCCTCTTCGACCAGACGCGCCAGATCCTGCCACTGCTGCTCATTTTCCCCCATGATCGAGGCGATCAGCACCTTATCCGGGTAATCTTGTTTGAGCCGACGAATCGCCGCAAGATTTTCTGCCAGCGGGTGCTCAGCAATCTGCTCCATGTTTTTAAAGCCGATAAACCCGGTGTCTTCTTTAATCAGATGGTCGAAGCGGGGAGAAACTTCGTTGGCGATAAAGAAACCGATGGTTTTAAAAACGATGCCGCCCCAGCCGCTATCGTAGGCTTTAGCGCACATCTCATAGCAATTGCCGACCGGGGAAGAAGAGAGGCAGAACGGATTGGGAAACTTCACGCCGCAGAAGGTAATAGAGAGATCTTTGGTTAGCATGATGACGCCTCCTCTAAATAGTGATGAATGGCTTGAGCGGCTTCTTTCCCGGTTTTAACGGCATACACCACGGTTTTATCTCCCTGGACGATATCGCCAGCGGCGAACAGTCCCGGAACTGCAGTCTGGTAATGTTGAGTGTCGACGGTATTGCGTTGTACCCGAATGCCGGAGAAGGCTTCCAGCCCGGCATGCTGACCGACGGCGAGGATAATTTTTTCTGCGGTCAGAGATAGCTCGCCAGGCAGGCGCATGTGCCTGAAGGTGACCTTATTTCTGTCAACTGCCGTTGGCGTAAAGCCATCAATGATAGAGACGCCCAGCGCCTGGGTGGTGGTGAACTCTTTTTCACTGGCCGGGAACTCCGCAAGCTCTTCACGCGCCACGCAGGTAACCGATTCACAGCCGAGAATTTTGAGCGTACTGGCCACGTCCATGGCGACATCGCCGCCGCCAATCACCAGCGCGCTTTGCGGCACGGATATGCCACCCGCCTTGCCACGCGCGCGTTTTAAAAAGTCGACGGCGATTTCTGCCGTCCCCGCGTCATTAAACAACGGCAGCGACATGCCTTTTGACAGGCCGACCGTCAGCAGGACAGCGCGATATTCAGCTTTGAGGGCCTCCAGCGTGACGGTGTTGCCAATCTCGCAGCCACAGCGGATTGTCACCCCCATTTCCGTAATACGCGCAATTTCAGTGTCCAGCACCGATTGCGGCAGACGGAATTCAGGAATGCCGTGGCGCAACCAACCGCCGGGTTGAGCCGTTTTTTCGAACACAGTGACGTCATAGCCCAGATTGCACAACGTGACACTGGCCTGCAACCCGGCTGGGCCCGCCCCCACGATGGCGACGTTGCCCTTATCTTTACGGCCTGGCTGATAAATCTGCATCTGCGTTTGTCGTTCAAAGTCGGTGACAAACCGTTGCAAACGGGCAATATCGATAGGTTTATCAATTCCGGAACGGGAACAGCCGCGCTGGCAGAGTTTTTCCGTGGGACATACCCGGGCGCAGACGGCGCCAAGCGCGTTATTTTCTCTAATGGTTTCGGCCGCGCCCTTAAAGTTACGGAAATAAACAGAGCGGATAAATTTCCCCGGGTCTGTTTCCGCCGGACAGGATCGGCTGCACGGTGCGTCGTGACACAGCAAACAGCGGGAAGCTTCTTTGATAGCCAACAAGGGCGTGAAGCCAGGAATCAGTTCATCAAGGTAGTCTCGTTGCGACATATGCCATTCCTTAATAATAAGTTTACGTAAGGCAAACTGAGTACAAATAGCTACTTATGAGGCTAGGCTTATGACTGAATGGATGTTGTGAAAGCATTCACAGATAACCAGATAAAAAGTATGGAATTGCAGCGACCGCAGGAATAGAAAAGATGCGAATAGAAACTATTTTTGTAATAAGAACGCATTAATTGTGTTATGCAAAAAAAGACGGTTGCGAAAAAACGCGCAGCCGTTTGGCACGGCGTCAGTCGTTCCGGGAATACTGATGTTTTTATTCGGCGGCATCGCACAGGGATCGGCGCGTTTATGCAGAAATCTCTTTTCAAATAAATAATGAGTCACCAAACCTTACGTAAATAACGCTTTTTTGTGTGGCAGTAAATTCTGTTATTGTTCCTTGCCAGCGGAATAACGGCGGTGTAATAATTCATAAAAATACGCCACGGAATAAATAACTTATGGATGATATTATTCAACTTGAATCCTATATGCGCCACGCCATTCGTGAAGCGGAAGAAAGTCTGCGTGAAGGAAATAAAGGTTTTGGCGCAGTCATCATCAAGGATGGGGAAATCATTGCCTCTGCGCATGATGGTGAGGAAACAGAATCAGACCCGACATCGCACGCGGAAATTAATGCCATTAAACTCGCCGGGAAAAAGATCGGCAAAGATTTATCCGGTTGTCTTCTTCTCTCAACCAGTGAACCTTGTCCGATGTGTGCCTTCGCCATTGCGTGGTCAGGTATCAAAGAGATAGCCTTTGGATACTCTATTCAGGATGCGCTGGCCCAGGGGCGGCGGCGGATTTTATTCCTCTGTACCGAAGCGTTTGATAAAGCAGGAATGGATATTACCGTACATAAAGGTATTCTTCAGCGAGAATGCGCAACTCTTTATCGCGCGGATGTTCGAAATGAAATCAATAGACTACGTTCGGCGACCGATGACGATCTTAGGGCGCTGAATGCCGATTCCATTGCGCGTCGAACGGCCTGGTTCTGTGAGAATAGCGCGATACTGCGTGCTGAACACAGCAATCTGTTAGAAGCGGCCCATCGCTTGCTGGTAAGTCGATTTCACACCACAGTTGATGAAATGCCTGTGGTGGCGAGAAGTGAAAAACAGATCACGTTCCATTCCATGAATTTCTGTCCAACGCTGGAGGCGTGCAAAATATTACGTCTGGATACACGGCACGTGTGTAAACTCCTGAATGAAGATTCCACAAACAGGCTGGTCAAAAATATTGACCGCAGACTTCGCTTCTCGCGGAATTACGCGAATCTGCGTCCCTATACGCCTTTTTGCGAAGAATTTATCTCACTTGAAGATTGATATTTCAGGAGAAATTGTCCGTAAAATAAAAAGACCTCATCACGGAAACGCGATATCCCTCGCAGGATTGACTCGTTGGACGGTGACGCCCGCTATACTGGCGGGCGTCGTCTGGTTTAGCGTTTCACTCCGATGTGTATTTTTCGGGTTGCGTAGAACGCGTCGTGACTCATCCAAAACTCATGCGTCGTCTCATGAATTTTGCGATTTTTTAGCTCACGCAGCGTAATGCCGCGAATCTTCCCTTCTGCAATCCGTCGCGCGACCTCCCCCGTACTGAGTCGTAACTGCTTTTTCATCACCGACAACAGACTGACCTGAAAGGCGGTCGTTAAGCGGATAGTGACCTTCACCTGTTGATGCCGGGCAAGCGTCATCCGCCACTGTTCGCGAACAGCAAACTCCGGGCTACCGGAAAGCTCAGCATTATTTCGCTTCAAAACCTGGCGATCGTGAGCGAAAAGCAGGATCGCGCTTGCGTCATTGCCAACGATCCGCGCAAAAAGATCGCGGTCAATACGGCTGACAGGGAGTCGAGAAAACAGATTGATATTCCAGGTATAATCGCAATGAAGACACTTATAGATGCTCCAGACATCCAGCAGCTTCTTTTGCGAATTCATTCTGAAAGCCCCGGCAGGGATGAAATCGCGTTTGATATTGCAGGCAGGACAGCGCTTCGCAATGCGCTGATATCCCACGGGACTGACAGTCCATGTGACGTGCATGTTGACCCTTTTTTAACCCATACAAAAACGGATTCGTCCTGGACGAACCATGAATTTTGCTATGCGAAAAATATTTGAAGATATTTTTCAGTGGGTTAAGAAAAGATTTCCAGCACAACAATCCCTTGAGTTATCGATAGGCCAGCAAGACTAACAGACCCCTGGCCTCTCAATACATAAATCAAATCAATATTTGTGACACAACTATCAGGGTTATTTGATCTGGCATCGGATTCTTCTCGAAAAATAACCGTATATTCATTCATCAACCACAGGATACAAGGAGCGTGAAATGTCACAGCAAGAACAGTTTTGCCATGCCTGCGGAATGCCACTTTCCGCACCCGATGCCAAAGGGGCGAGCGATAAATACTGTGCCTATTGCAGCGATGCCGAAGGCAATCTGAAGCCCTGGGATGACGCCGTTTCCGGTCTGGCAGGATTTCTGGATTCCTGGCAAAAAGTGGGCCCTGAGGAGTCACGTAAGCGCGCAATCCGTTACCTGACATCCATGCCTGCCTGGGCACACAAAGCAGACGACTAAACCGCCGATGCCAACCCAACGGTCAGATGCCGTCGTGATCCTGCATGAAATCTACGGCATCAATGCGCATATACATCGCACCAGGGAAATGTGGCGGGCGCGTGGTTTCGATGTCTACGCCCCCGCACTTTTTCCGCATGACGTGCCGTACAGCTATGCTCAGCAGGACGAGGCGTATCGCTATTTTTCAAACCACGTTGGTTTTGATCCACAACCCATCTTAACGTTGCTTACCACACTGCGTGCGCAACATCGCAAATTGATTGTCATCGGCTACAGCACCGGGGCAACGCTCGCATGGCGGGTCGCAGGAAGCGGCTTGTGTGACGGGGTTATTTGTCATTATGGCTCTCGCATTCGCCAGTACAGCGATGAGTTACCGCACTGCCCTGCGCTGATGATCATGGCTCGCCATGAGCCATCATTCGACCCTACGGCGCTACAACAGAAGCTGGAAACATTGCCCCTGGTGCAATGTCATATGTACGATGCACAGCACGGCTTTTGTGACGCAGACAGCCCCGGATACCTTGCGTGGCAGGCGCGCCATGCTGTCGCTGATGCCATCGCATTTGTTGACGCGGTCTGCGGATAGTCGACATCCTGCCTTTATAGCCAGCGGCGAACCTGTTTAGTGTAGTGCTCCCACTGTGCACCAAAGCGCTTATGTAACTCGAACTCTTCAAAATCGATATGCAACCGGGCCACCACCAGCATAAAGAGCGGCACGGCAATCATGCCAGGCAGACTGCCCATCCAGAGCGCAACGGCAAATTGCATACCGGTCAGTCCAAGATAGATAGGATTTCGACTCCAGGCATAACATCCGTGTGTAACCAGCGTCGTTGTTTTATCCGCCTGTAGTGGATTGAGGGTAGTGCGACTCACATGCATGTGCCACGCGGTCGTCAGAATGACGCCGAGACTGACTGCAGCAATCGCCAGACTCAGCACCTGGGTGACCAGGCCAAAGGTAAAACGCGGATTTGCGGTCAAACAATCCCCGACCACAAAGATTAACAAAATGACCGGCGGCGGAAACCGACTTCTGAGCTTTGCGAGACGCACATTGATCTGTTTCATTTCTCTCCTTCTGCATCGCGACTAGTTTGAGACTTTACAGTTCCCTTCGAATAGTGCCTGATAAATTATCACTAAACGATGCTCAATACGGTCCGGTAATTCCTCTCTTTTCAAAAAGGCGATAATGATGGCCGGTTGGTTTAAATTGAGTAAGAGTACAAACGATCAATTCCGTTTTGTATTGAAAGCAGGTAATCATCAGATTATTAGCGCCAGCCAGATGTATGCCTCCGTGCAATCGCGTGATGCGGGCATCGCGCCAGTAAAAACAAACGGCAGTTGCAAAACGATAAAAGAGCAGATCGGATTTTGACGTAATTGGCCAGATCGGGAAATACCGATCTGGCCTCTAATATTAAAGAACCTTACTTAAAAACTCAGCCGTTCGCGGATTCACTGGCGATGTAAAAAGCACGTCAGGCGATCCCTCTTCCTGGATAATACCGTGATCGATGAAGATGACCCGATCAGCCACTTCACGGGCGAACCCCATTTCGTGGGTGACAATCGCCATGGTCATGCCTTCATTGGCCAGATTCTTCATAACCTCCAGCACATCCCCCACTAACTCTGGATCCAGCGCCGAGGTTGGCTCATCGAACAACATGATCGAGGGGTTCATTGCCAGCGCGCGGGCAATCGCCACACGTTGCTGTTGACCGCCCGACAGGCGTGAAGGCCAGGCGTCGCGTTTATCGCTTAATCCGACCTTTTCCAGCAACATTTCTGCCCGACTGATCGCATCGCGACGCGAGAGCCCCAACAACATTTGCGGTGCCATCATCAGGTTGTCCAGCACCGTCATGTGCGGAAACAGATTAAAACGCTGGAACACCATCCCCACGCTTTCGCGCATTTTATTGAGATCGGTTTTGCGATCGTGAACGGCAAAACCATTCACCATCACTTCGCCCTCGGTGACTGTCTCAAGCGCATTCATACAGCGTAAAAAGGTGCTTTTCCCGGACCCTGACGGGCCAATGATGCACACCACTTCCTGCGGTTTGATATCACAGTCAATCCCGCGCAGAACGTGGTTGTCACCAAAATGTTTATGTAAATTTTTAATGTGGATCACTTTTACCAAACCTTTTTTCCAGACGGTTAACCAGCTGCGCCAGCAGGAAGGTGAGTACCCAGTACACCAGTGAAATGGTCAGGTAGGGTTCCCAGTAGGTGGCGTAAGCGCCTGAAACCGTACGCGCCGCGTAGGCCAAATCGGCAAGACCGATCGCCGAGGCGAGTGAGGAATCTTTGACAATCGCAATGGCGTTATTGCCCAGCGGTGGAAGAATACGGCGAAAAGCCTGAGGCAGAATGACTTTGCGCATGGTTTTCCACCACGGCATCCCCAGCGCTCGCGAGGCCTCCATCTGACCGGGGTCAATCGACTGGATCCCCGCGCGGAAGATCTCAGAAACATAAGCCCCGGCATTCAGCGTGATCGCCACAATACAGGATAAGAAAGCCCCGTAGCCCGAGCGCAATTCGCGGGCAAAATCGGCGCTCATCAGCCCGCTGGTGACCAGAATTCCGTCACGGGGATTGATGAACAGCGGTACCAGCGCAAAATGGACGACCATGATCTGAACAAACAGTGGCGTTCCGCGAAAGGCGCTGACGTAGAAACGAACGGGATATTGAACAAAATAGCGGAGTGCGTATTTCCAGAAACCGTGCTCGGCTTTCGCCATGCGGCCGAGCCCCAGCGTCAGCCCCCAGAGTGTGCCAAGACAGACACAGATGATGGTGCATTTTATGGTCATCCACGCGCCTTCCATAAATAATGGCGCATACTCCTGGATGATTTCCCAACGAAATCCCGTCATGGTTTTCCCCTGCAAAAAAGCTGACACAGACCGCGTGTCAGCCTAAAAAATAAATTAATAATGCAAATTACTCTGACGGAAGTGTCGGGACTTCACTGTCAAACCAAGTTTTATAAATTTTATCGTAGGTACCGTCAGCGATGATTTTCTTCAATCCCGCGTTAATCTTTTGCTGTAATTCGGTATTCCCTTTGGCGACCGCAATACCAAAATACTGGCGCTCAAACTTGGCATCCGGCACAAGCTTGAACTGTTTTTCCGGATGCTGCTTGATGTAGTATTTCACCACGCCAACATCGCCAACCGCCGCGCTGACGCCATCTTCAAATAATTCCTGCAGCATTAACGGCGTGTTGTCGAAACGCTTAATTGCGGTGCTGTTTTTCCCGAGAACGCCAGAAACCACAATGTCGCCGGTGCTGGAGTTAACGACGCCAACCTTTTCTGTTTTCAGCGAGTCCAGAGAACTCACTTTTGAATCAGCCGGAACGACAATGGACTGTTCCGCCGGGAAATAAGGAAGAGAAAAATCCACCATCTGCTTACGTTTATCCGTGATGGTGATCCCCGAGATAATGATGTCGCGATCCCCGGAACCCAGCGTCGCAAAGATACCTTCCCACGGCGTGTTGACCAGTTTGACATCAAAATTTTCTGCTTTAGCAATGGCTTTAATAATATCGATATCAAAGCCTTCCAGTTGTTTCTGGCTGTTTTCAAATTCAAATGGGCGATAGGTGCCACCCGCGCCGACCACGTAGGTTTCTTGTGCTGCAAAAGCGGCCCCGGTCAACGCCATCATCAAACATCCTGCTTTTATCCACTGACTGAACATTCCCTTCTCCTTTTATTTTTATGCACATTTACTGCATAAAAATACCCAAACTACTTTCCTTATGCAATCACAATCTGCTCCGCGGCTTACCTCGCCGAAACGCCGCTTAGCGTGTCGTTTTCACAGTCTTAACGCCTTCTTGCGCCATCGCGACAAACGCCCTGGCGGCGGCGGTTCGCCAGGCGCCTTTGCGCTGCAATAATACGGCCGTGCGTTCGAGCAGTTGTGGCGTCAGTGAAATGGCCCGCAGATCGTTGCTTTGCAACGCGATAGGCGCAGGCAATAGCGTGGATAATCCCGTGCGCCGCACCAGTTCCAGCACCGCGCTGATGGAATTAACCTCCATGTGGATCTGCGGTTGCAGTCCAGCCTGACGACAGTAACGATCAATCTGTTCCCGGGTAGCAAACTCCGCGCTCAATAAAATCAACTTTTCATTATTGAGCACGCTTAAATCCACCGACGCCTGTGCCGCCAGCGGATGATGATTCGCCACAACCAGGGCCAGGTTTTCAGTCAGCAACGGCTGTGCATCGATATCCGCAGAGTGAATCTCATCAAAAGCAATGCCAACATCCAGTTTATCGTTGACCAGCCTCTCTTCGATTTTGTCCTGCGAGAGCTCCTGCAACTGTAAAGTCACATTAGGATAGCGGGTATAGAATTTGGCCAGTAACGGGCCGATAAACCAGGCGGTAAAGGTAGGCGTCACCGCGACGCGCAGGGTCCCCCGGCTCAGATCCTCCACATCATGAATGGCACGTTTGCCCTCTTCCAGCGCCTGTAGCGCGCTACGCGCATAGCGCAGATAAACCTCTCCCGCATCGGTCAACCGGGTCAAACGCCCGCTACGATCGAACAACTGAACGCCCAGCGACTCCTCCAGTTGCCGGATTTGCTGTGAAAGCGCCGGTTGCGAAACGTGCAGCGCCGCCGCTGCGCGAGTGAATCCGTGATGTTCCGCGACGGCAAGAAAATAGTGAG
Organism: Citrobacter sp. MGH 55; assembly: GCF_016906145.1. Taxonomy (NCBI): domain Bacteria; kingdom Pseudomonadati; phylum Pseudomonadota; class Gammaproteobacteria; order Enterobacterales; family Enterobacteriaceae; genus Citrobacter; species Citrobacter sp. MGH 55. The sequence continues at coordinate 2,836,862 of NZ_CP070239.1, read as the reverse complement.
TGTGTCGATCCAGCATCGCCTTTACCCATAAGATTTTCCAATAGCCTCCATTATAAATGAGTCTTTTATCTTATGACATGAAGTACGTAGCCTGTGTCCATCGCATAGCGAGACAGAGGATTATTCGTGAAAGAGATTATTGATGGCTTCCTGAAGTTTCAGCGCAAGGTTTTTCCTGAACGCGCGGAATTGTTCAGACGCCTTGCCACCCAGCAAAACCCCCGGGCGTTATTCATCTCCTGTTCGGACAGCCGCCTGGTTCCCGAACTGGTCACGCAGCGCGAGCCTGGCGATCTGTTCGTGATCCGCAACGCCGGAAATATTGTGCCGTCATACGGGCCGGAGCCCGGCGGGGTAACCGCCTCGGTGGAATACGCCGTCTCTGCGCTTCGCGTCAGCGACATTGTGATCTGCGGACACTCAGACTGCGGTGCGATGACCGCCATTGCCGGCTGTCACTGCCTGGATCATATGCCTGCCGTCAACCACTGGCTGCGTTATGCGGACTCCGCTCGCGTCGTTAACGAGTCACGAATGCACACCTCTTTGGCTGAGAAAACGGCCTCAATGGTGCGTGAAAACGTCATCGCGCAACTCGCCAACATCCAGACCCATCCCTCCGTGCGCCTCGCGCTCGAAGAGGGGCGCATCGCGCTACACGGCTGGGTATACGACATCGAAAGTGCAGAGATTGCCGCTTACGACGGTGCCAGCAGACAGTTCGTCTCTTTGGCGAAAAACCCAGACACCTGCGCGATGCCTTACCGCCAGCCATCCGCAGCCTGAGCTATTTTTTAACGTATCAATGAGGATTCATCATGATTCAGTCGCAAATTAACCGTGATATTCGCCTGGCCCTGGCTGACCAGATCCTGCTGAGCAAAGCCAAAAAGGATCTCACATTTGCCCAGCTTGCGGACGGTACCGGCTTATCCGAAGCCTTTGTCACCGCCGCGCTGCTCGGTCAACATGCCCTCCCGGCCGATGCTGCGCGTCTCATCGGCGAGAAGCTGGCCCTCGACAGCGATGCAGTCCTGTTGTTACAAACCATTCCCCTGCGCGGCAGTATTGACGATCGCGTACCGACAGACCCGACGATGTACCGCTTCTATGAGATGTTGCAGGTTTACGGCACCACGCTAAAAGCGCTGGTCCACGAAAAATTTGGCGACGGCATTATCAGCGCCATAAATTTCAGGCTGGATGTAAAAAAAGTGGCGGATCCAGAAGGGGGCGAGCGCGCCGTGATTACTCTGGATGGTAAGTACTTACCAACGAAGCCTTTTTAATCCATCAGAACGGTACGCGCAGGCGTATCGTTCTTCTTTTATTTGCTCACAGGAGTAAAGCATGTCTGCACATGATAACTATCTGCAACAGGCGTTGGCCCTGGCGGCCCGTAACGTTGAACAGGGTGGACGCCCGTTTGGCGCGGTCATTGTCCGCAACGGCGTCGCGATCGCCGAAGCCGTCAATACACTGCACCTGGATGATGATCCCACCGGGCATGCGGAACTCAATGCCATTCGGGCGATTGCTGCCCATTCAGGCAGTGTAGCGCTCCGCGAATGCGTGGTTTACGCCAGCGGACAACCGTGCCCAATGTGCCTTAGCGCGATGTATCTCACCGGGGTGAAAGAAGTCTGGTTCGCCAACAGCAATGGCGACGGCGAAACGTTCCGTCTTTCTACGGCTGCCATTTATCAGCAACTACAGCAGCCTCTCGAGCAGCAAACCCTGCCCGTTCATCATCTTCCGCAGCCTAACGGTCTGGCGGTGTATCAACGCTGGGCTGAAAAACAGTCATGAACAAAACTCCCCGCGTTGGCCTGATGCTGCTGGTTCTGGTGCTGATAGGCCTGAACATGCGTCCGCTGCTGACTTCTGTCAGCCCGCTTCTGCCACAGCTGCGCGCCGACAGCGGCATGAGCTTTGCCGTGGCGTCGCTGCTCACGGCGCTACCGATGATCGCCATGGGCGCGTTGGCGCTGGCAGGCGGGTGGATCAATCGCCATATCAGCGAGCATATCAGTGTCGCCTTGAGTTTGTTGATGGTGATGACCGGCGCGTTGCTTCGTGAACTGGCGCCGCACAGCGTTGTGCTGCTCAGCAGCGCTCTGCTGGGCGGCATTGGTATCGGGATCATTCAGGTGGTGATGCCCACGGTGATTAAGCGTCTTTTTTATCGCCGCATGCCGCAGGTGATGGGACTCTGGTCGGCCGCATTGATGGGGGGCGGGGGACTCGGGGCGGCGCTGACGCCGTGGATCGCGCAACACAGCGAACTCTGGCATCGCTCGCTGGCATGGTGGGCCTTGCCCGCGCTGATTGCTCTGGTTGGCTGGCTAGCACAACGCCGCTCCGCAGAGATGCCGATCACTCACCCGAAAGGTGCCGCCGTGCGCGTCGTCCTCAATCCGCGTGCCTGGACGCTGGGGCTTTATTTTGGCGTGATCAATGGCGGTTACGGCAGTCTGATTGCCTGGCTGCCGCCGTACTATATTCAACTGGGCAAAAGTGCACAGTTCAGCGGTACGCTGCTGGCGCTGATGACCGTCGGTCAAACGGCGGGAGCGCTCATATTGCCTATGCTCGCGCATCATCAGGATCGCCGTAAATTGCTGCTTTTCACGCTGGCACTACAGATGCTCGGCTTTTGTGGTTTTATCCTCTGGCCTGCGCAATTGCCGATTCTGTGGGCGGTGGTGTGCGGTATCGGCCTGGGCGGCGCGTTTCCTTTATGTCTGGTGCTGGCGCTCGACCATGCCCGACATCCGGTAATCTCCGGTAAATTAGTCGCTTTCATGCAGGGGATTGGTTTTATTATTGCTGGCCTCTCTCCCTGGCTCTCTGGTCTCTTGCGCAGTCTGAGCGGCAATTACTGGGTTGACTGGACGTTCCATGCCCTCTGTATCGCCGGACTGATGGCGCTCACAGTGCGTTTCGTTCCCGCACGCTATCCACAGGAGTGGTCAGTCGCCGAGTAAGGCGCGAACGGAAGAACAGAGGACTAACCGGGTCGTTTCGGGGGGCTGACAACGAAAGTGCCAGTTGGCTGGCACTTTCCCACAGGACGCGACAACCCAATATAAAAATGGCAATCATCAATAATAATGATTTATTGCCGTGCTAATTAACGCTTACCGTAACCCACCATAAAACGAATGATCAGGCCGCAGGCAGGTGAAAGAAAAAGAAACAATCCTGTGACCATTTCATCACCCGCAGTCAACCACATCGTGGTGTAGTATATCAGCACTGCCAGAACGACCATGCCAAGAAGCGCGCTAATGGCTGATATCCAACCTAAAACCTGCGCGATATACCCGCTGACCCCCAGCATACTCGCGAGCAGAAAGGCTAAAAAAAAGATCATCGCTGTACCTCCTTTTTGCGTGAACTCCAAACCTAAATCCTTACTCTCCTTATACTTTTCATCATAAACTAAAGCGCCACCACCAGCAAATTTCACAACTTTTTTATAACAAGTCTAATTATACGAATATTCCGCATTGTGCTTTTCTAACCTTATTAAAAACAAATAATTAAAAAACACGCCATTATCCTTTATACGCCATGCAAATATTTACGCTTCTTGATTAATTATTTGTGGCTGACATTAATCCCCTGATGGTACATTATACGTCCAGCATTCATGCCCCTCGTGGTTTTATCCTGACGCAGTTTTACACTCTTAGCAGGAACCATTGTCGTACATGATGGCCTAAGACATTGAGTGTACCGCGTTGGAGAATTCATCTTCTGCGATACAAAAATGGGTATCTATAGAAGGTGTTTATGTTCCCAACATGCAAATTTTCCCGCGCGTTTCTGCATCCGCGTTACTGGCTCACCTGGTTTGGCCTCGGTGTGCTTTGGTTATTGGTGCAACTGCCCTACCCTGTTCTGTGCTTTCTCGGCACCCGGACGGGCACACTGGCGCGCCCCTTACTGAAACGTCGCGAGTCTATTGCCCGCAAAAATCTTGAGCTCTGCTTCCCGTCTTATTCTCAGGAACAGAGAGAAAAGATGATTGAAGAGAATTTCCGTTCTCTCGGGATGGCGCTGCTGGAAACCGGTATGGCCTGGTTCTGGCCTGACCGTCGCGTGCGTAAATGGTTTGATGTTGAGGGACTGGAAAACCTACAGCGCGCGCAGGCGCAAAACCGCGGCGTGATGGTCGTTGGCGTTCACTTTATGTCACTGGAACTGGGTGGCCGGGTAATGGGGCTTTGCCAGCCGATGATGGCAACCTATCGTCCACACAACAATCCGCTGATGGAATGGGTACAGACCCGTGGACGGATGCGTTCGAATAAAGCGATGATCGGCAGAAACAATCTGCGCGGTATCGTCGGTGCCCTGAAAAAAGGGGAAGCCGTCTGGTTTGCTCCCGACCAGGATTACGGCCCGAAAGGCAGTTCTTTCGCGCCGTTCTTCGCCGTTAAAAACGTAGCGACCACTAATGGTACCTATGTGTTGTCGCGCCTGTCAGGTTCCGCGATGCTCACCGTAACGATGGTCAGAAAAGCCGGTAATTGCGGCTACCGTCTGTATATCTCACCGGAGATGCAAGGCTACCCGGCGGATGAAAATCAGGCTGCTGCCTATATGAACAAGATTATCGAGAAAGAGATCATGCGCGCGCCCGAACAGTATCTCTGGATCCATCGCCGCTTTAAAACCCGTCCAATGGGTGAAACCTCACTCTACATTTAAAAAAGGCCGCAAGGCCTTTTTTATTGCCTGTTACTCGCCAATAACCTTGATTATGTTATGGTTTTTATCCTCGTTTTTCGGGTCGTCAATCGCGTCGCTCAAATGTGATTTATTACCGTCTGAAATTATACTGTCGCCGAATCACGACAGTTGTAAGTTACTAAAAGTAAATAAAAAAATCCCTCTTGTCTCGCCTCATTTTTAGGCGTACATTAGCGCCGTCTGGAGCAATCAACGCACAGAATTCTGAGGTGGTGCCGTAAACGAAATGAGGAATATTCTGGGTTTCGTTTTTACCGGTATCAGCTCTCTATAATCAGATGAGATGAAATTCATTCAGGCGTATCAGTTATTGCGCGGAGAGATGAAAGTGAAATATTTCTTTATGGGCATTTCTTTTATGGTCATCGTTTGGGCCGGTACGTTTGCTCTGATGATCTAAAGACAACAATGCAGCAAAAAAACAGGAGCCGATGGCTCCTGTTTGCGTTTGGAAGGACTGGGTTTTACTCAAGTGTCTCAGAGGGTGATTTCGTCCCGGCTGGCAGCAAGCCATCGGCGCGGAACATTGATTTAATCCCTCTGATCGCCTGACGAATGCGATCGCGGTTCTCAATCAGCGCGAAGCGGACATGGGTATCGCCGTAATCACCAAAACCAATGCCTGGCGATACACATACTTTGGCGTCGTTCAGTAGTTTCTTCGCGAAGTCCAGCGACCCCATGCCGGCATACTGTTCCGGGATTTTCGCCCATACGTACATCGAAGCCTTAGGCATTTCGACCATCCATCCGGCCTCATGCAGGCCTTTCACCAGCACGTCACGGCGACGCTTATACTGCTCGGCGATATCCCGTACGCACTGCTGATCGCCTTCCAGCGCCGCAATCGCCGCAACCTGCAACGGGGTAAACGTCCCGTAATCGTGATAGCTCTTAATCCGCGCCAGCGCGTTGACCAGCGTTTTGTTACCGACCATAAAGCCAATACGCCAGCCGGCCATGTTGTAGCTTTTCGACAGGGTGAAAAACTCCACCGCCACGTCGCGAGCGCCAGGCACCTGCATGATGGACGGCGCTTTCCAACCGTCGTAAACGATGTCGGCATAAGCCAGATCGTGCACCACCAGCACATCGTAACGCTTCGCCAGCGCGACCACTTTCTCAAAAAATTCTAGCTCAACGCACTGTGCCGTCGGGTTAGACGGGAAGCCGAGGATCATCATCTTCGGCTTTGGATAACTTTCGCGAATCGCACGTTCCAGCTCGTTGAAGAAATCGATACCTTCCACCAGCGGAACAGAACGGACCTGCGCGCCGGCGATCACCGCACCGTAAATATGAATGGGATAACTGGGGTTCGGCACCAGCACCGTATCACCGTGATCGAGCGTGGCCAGCATCAGATGCGCCAGCCCCTCTTTTGAGCCGATGGTGACAATCGCTTCGGATTCCGGGTCGATATCGACATCATAACGTTCCTGATACCACCGGGAGATGGCCCGACGCAGACGCGGAATACCGCGAGAAGTGGAATAACCGTGCGTATCCGGGCGCTGCGCCACGGTACACAGTTTTTCGACGATATGAGGCGGCGTCGCGCCGTCCGGGTTCCCCATGCTGAAGTCGATAATATCTTCGCCGCGCCGACGCGCAGCCATCTTCAGTTCAGCGGTGATGTTAAAAACGTAAGGGGGAAGACGATCAATACGCGTAAAGCGACGTTCAGGGCGAGAGTCAGCCATAATTTCCTCAGATTCACGTTAGCGCCCGGACCGTCCGAGCGACGCTGCCACGATGGTGGCACGTTTAGAAAATAGCCTGATTAAAATCCTTCTGTCGAGAGGGAAAGGAAAATATTTTTTCGTTCTCCAAATGAGGAATAACAATTTTAAAAGGGGAAATAACAGGTTTTCGACACCGCTCAATATTACCTTCCAGTAACATTTTGTTGCCATGATGATAACTATGAAAGCGGGCGTTTTATGAGATGTATTGTAAATACACCAATCAACCATCAATCCCCTTTTAAAATTATGGTTTTTCCTCATTAGCCGCAAGATCTCAGCAGGCTGGTCATCCCCCCTGAGGTTACCTATCATAGGGCTTTAATCCTTTGGCAAGAGTCCCCCCGTGCACGAAATATTTACCATGCTGCTGGCCGTGTTTGACCGCGCAGCGCTGATGCTATTTTGCCTGTTCTTTCTCATCCGCATCCGCCTGTTTCGCGAGCTGCTGCATAAGTCTGCCCATACGCCAAAGGAATTGCTTGCTGTCACCGCGATTTTTTCGATGTTCGCGTTGTTCAGTACCTGGTCTGGTGTACCGGTAGAAGGATCGCTGGTGAACGTGCGGATCATTGCCGTAATGTCCGGCGGCATCCTGTTTGGTCCATGGGTCGGCATTATTACGGGGGTGATCGCAGGAACGCACCGTTACCTGATCGACATTGGCGGCGTGACGGCAATCCCCTGCTTTATTACCAGCATTCTGGCGGGCTGCCTCGCGGGCTGGATTAACCGCAGGATCCCCAAAGCCCAACACTGGCGCGCCGGAATTTTAGGCGGCATGCTTTGCGAAACGCTGACGATGATCCTGGTGGTCCTCTGGGCGCCAACCACTGAACTGGGGCTGGATATTGTCTCGAAAATCGGTATTCCGATGATCCTCGGTAGCGTCTGTATCGGGTTTATCGTGCTGCTGGTTCAGAGCGTTGAGGGGGAAAAAGAAGCGAGCGCCGCACGGCAAGCCAAGCTGGCGCTGGATATCGCCAATAAAACCCTGCCCCTGTTTCGCAAGGTCAACAGCGAATCGCTGCGCCAGATCTGCGACATCATTCGTCACGATATCCACGCCGATGCGGTCGCCATTACCAATACCCAGCATGTGCTGGCCTACGTCGGCGTCGGGGAAGCAAATTACCGCAACCACGATGACTTCGTCAGTCCGACCACTCAGCAGGCGATCAATCACGGTGAAATCATTATTAAAAACAATGATGAAGCGCACCGCACGCCGGAGATCCACTCCATGCTGGTCATTCCATTATGGGAAAAAGGCGTGGTGACCGGTACGCTAAAAATTTACTATTGTCACGCCCATCAAATCACCTCATCATTGCAGGAGATGGCGGTGGGTCTGTCGCAAATTATCTCAACCCAGCTCGAAGTCTCCCGTACCGAGCAATTGCGGGAAATGGCAAATAAGGCAGAGCTACGTGCGCTGCAAAGCAAAATTAATCCTCATTTCCTGTTTAACGCCCTGAACGCGATTTCGTCGTCGATTCGACTTAATCCGGACACTGCCCGTCAGCTCATTTTTAATTTGTCGCGTTATCTGCGCTATAACATTGAGTTAAAGGATGACGAGCAGATCGACATCAAAAAAGAGCTGTATCAAATCAAGGATTACATTGCCATTGAACAGGCCCGCTTTGGCGACAAGCTGACCGTGATTTATGATATTGATGAAGAGGTCAACTGCTCCATTCCCAGCCTGTTGATACAACCGTTAGTGGAGAACGCTATCGTCCACGGCATTCAGCCCTGCAAAGGGAAAGGCGTGGTAACGATTAGCGTCGCCGAGTGCGGCAACCGGGTGCGCATTGCGGTAAGGGACACCGGCCACGGTATCGATCCGAAAGTGATCGAGCGCGTGGAGTCCAACGAAATGCCGGGCAATAAAATTGGCCTGCTTAATGTCCATCATCGCGTTAAGCTGTTATTTGGTGAAGGCCTGCATATACGCCGCCTGGAACCAGGCACCGAAATCGCCTTTTATGTCCCCAACCAGCGTTCGGCAACGGCTACGCCCGCCACGTTATTGCTTTAAGCCGGAGTAACACTGTGAAAGTCATCATCGTTGAAGATGAATTCCTCGCCCAACAGGAACTCAGTTGGCTGATTAAAGAACATAGCCAGATGGAGATTGTCGGGACGTTTGACGACGGTCTGGATGTGCTGAAGTTTTTGCAGCATCAGCGCGTTGACGCCATTTTTCTCGATATCAATATTCCGTCTCTGGACGGCGTTCTGCTGGCGCAAAATATCAGCCAGTTCGCCCATAAGCCGTTTATTGTGTTTATTACCGCGTGGAAAGAACATGCGGTTGAAGCGTTCGAACTGGAAGCGTTTGACTATATTCTCAAGCCGTATCAGGAATCGCGAATTGTCGGAATGCTGCAAAAACTGGAGGCGGCCTGGCAGCAGCAACAGTCTGGCGCGGCTGGGGTTGGGCCCGTGGCGCGTGAAAATGACACCATCAATCTAATTAAAGATGAGCGGATCATCGTTACCCCGATCAACGATATCTATTATGCCGAAGCGCATGAGAAAATGACGTTTGTTTATACGCGGCGGGAATCGTACGTGATGCCCATCAACATCACCGAGTTCTGCAACAAACTGCCGCCTTCGCATTTTTTCCGCTGTCACCGCTCGTTCTGCGTCAACCTGAACAAGATTCGCGAGATCGAGCCGTGGTTCAACAATACCTATATTCTGCGGCTCAAGGATCTGGAATTTGAAATTCCCGTAAGCCGCAGTAAGGTCAAAGAATTCCGCCAGTTAATGCATCTGTAGTCGGCTGAACTGTGCTGCTGCGCGGCAGCACAAAAATCAAACTTTGAGCATTTTAACCGTGGACTCGATATCAATCTCATCTTCCGAGAAGATTAATGTCGTGCCCTGGAAAGTGGTGATCGCCAGTTTTTTTACCGTGCGCATTTCACCCGGTGTCGCCGTAGTTTTCGGTCGGATGTTGCTCATCAGTAGCCCGACAGAGAGCACTGCATTTTCTTTATCAATCGGCGTGTCGGCCGGGATCTCTTCACTGAATACCACGAAGGACTTAATCGAGGTGAGCTTAAGACGCTCGCCCGCGATATAGATATATTTGCTGTCCGGCACGACCTTCACCGCATACGCAGAAAGACCTTTGTTGTTGGTGGTGGGCTCAAAGGTTACCGCCGCATCTTTCTTGAGAAGCTCAGGGTTGGCAACCTTAATCACATGAAAATAGCGATTATCGCCGTTCTCATCTTTGATAAATCCAAAACCTTTATCTTTAAACCACGTTGTGATTGTTCCGTTCATCGCCATTACCGTCTGGTTAATCCACTCAATTTTTTGCAGCGCGCAGTGTAAAGCACATTGCCTGCGCAGGCCACGTCTTTGCCTTAAGTCTGGATGATTAATTTTAGCGACGCGAGAGAAAGTCAAGCCGCCGTCATTCGCCGGTCGGCTGAAAATGGGTTATCATCCGCACCCACTTTCCCGTCGGGCAGCCTGATGTCTACGATTATTGATACCTTTATTGCCCCACCATGCAACGACGAGATAGAGACGCTCTATCAGGACGATCACCTGCTGTTGATCAATAAACCCAGCGGGCTGCTCAGTCTTTCAGGGAAAAATCCACAAAATCTCGATTCGGTACACTATCGGCTGGTTCAGCAATATCCTGGCTGCACGCTGGTCCACCGTCTGGATTTCGGCACGTCCGGACTGATGGTCGTGGCGCGTAATAAGGCCGTCAATGCCGCCCTCTGCCACCAGTTCAGCCAGCGCACCGTCAGTAAAGTCTACTGCGCATTGCTCTGCGGACATCTGAACGCTGACGAAGGAGTGATTGATGCGCCGATAGCCAACGATCCGGCACGGTTCCCGCTGATGTCTATTTGCCCGGTCAATGGCAAACCCGCGCGGTCACGTTATCAGGTCGTCGCACGAATTAACCAACCGCAGGACGACGGAACTATACTGCCGTTGACGCGGGTCCAGCTCACGCCGGAGACCGGACGTACGCATCAGCTACGCATTCACTGCCAGCTATTGGGGCACCCTATTCTGGGTTGCGACCTGTATGGCGGTCGCCTGCTGCCCGGTACAGAACAAACCACACGGCTGATGCTACACGCCAGCGAATTACGCTTTACTCACCCCATTAGCGGGGAGCGCATCAACGTGCATCACGCCGCGCCGTTCTGAATACGACTTACCACATCAGATCATCAGGCACTTTAAAATCAGCATACGGATCGTCTTCATCCTGCTCTTCCTGACTCAGCGCGCTGTGCAATACGATGCTGGTTGCGTCACGCTGCGCAATTTTATCGGCGACGCTGGCCGGGATAATCGCGTATTCGCTCTCGGCGCTGTTATCGGTAGACAAACGCGCAATCGCCAGACGTCCGTTAATCAACTGCGTCTGGGTCAGCTTATCAACGTAGATTTTCTTGATGAGATTGTTATCGGTGAAGTTAAAGCCAATGTCGCCTTTTGCGACAGTGATACGATTCATTTCAATCAGTTGCTTTACCTGGGCTTTAAATTCTTTCGCCAGCGTCGCCTGTTTTTGCTGCTCACTGAGCAGCTTGTCACGCTCAAGCTGTGCCTTTTTATTTTCTTCAACTGCCTCTCTTGCCTCACGAGCCTGCACGCGTGATTTTTTAGCCGTTCTCTGGACTTTCGCCATTTTTTTGCTGGTTACTAAACCCGCTTTTAGCATCTGCTCTTGTAAGGTAAGTTTCGTCATCTTTACTTATAAACCTGTGGAATGATGTCTGAGATTATACCTGCAATTTTTGCGGCGATACCAGTTGGCGGACGTGGTTTACGGGTCTCGTTATGCTCGGACAGGGTTACGGATGCCGCCTGGTCATAAACTGTAGACCCGTGCGACGCAGAGAACAGAGACCAAAAAACCGCGTGAGACACGCGGTTTTCCTGTGGAACGTGACTTACAGAATCTGGCCTAACGTCTGGCGTAAATGCGCGCCGGAACCGAGCAGACCGGGGTTATCGTGAACAATCAGATACACCGGAATATCCTGAACGTAGGCCTTAAAGCGACCTTTATCTTCAAAACCGCCACGGAAACCCGAGGCTTTGAAGAACTCCAGGAAGCGCGGCACGATGCCACCCGCAATGTAGACGCCGCCAAAGGTACCCAGCGTTAACGCCAGATCGCCGCCAAAGCGCCCCATGATCACACAGAACAGCGACAGCGCGCGACGACAGTCCGTGCAGCTGTCGGCCAGCGCACGTTCGGTAATATCTTTTGGCTGCAGATTTTCCGGCAGACGTCCGTCAGATTTGACGATCGCCCGGTACAAATTCACCAGACCCGGACCAGAAAGCACGCGTTCTGCAGAGACGTGACCAATCTCAGCGCGCAGGACCTCCAGGATGATCGCCTCTTCTTCGCTGTTCGGCGCGAAGTCGACATGACCGCCCTCGCCCGGCAGACTAACCCAGCGTTTGTCGACGTGAACCAGATGCGATACCCCCAGACCGGTGCCCGCGCCATACACTGCGATAGGTTTACCTTCAACCGGTTCCGCGCCGCCAAACTGGATCAAATGCTCTTTTTTCAGCATCGGGATCGCCATCGACACCGCAGTGAAATCATTAATGATTTCCAGATGACTGAAACCGAGATTTTTTTTCATCTCCGCAATAGAAAACGCCCAGGTATGGTTGGTCATAGCCACCCAGTCACCCGTAATCGGACAGGCGATCGCGATACAGCCCGCGTCCACTTTCACCTTGTGCTCATCGAGGTAAACACGCACGACAGCTTCCAGACTGGGATAGTCCAGACCGGAATAGGTTTTAGCCTGCGAGATGTCACCACTGTCGATATCACACAGAGCAAGACGAGCGTTGGTGCCGCCGACATCACCTACTAAAGCATACTTTGTCATTCTTCTACTGCTCCGCTAAAGTCAAAATAAGTCTTTGCCACACTGTAAATATACGGGGGCATAACAACAATCTCAGAAAAGCGAGTCCCCTGAAAATATCGATCCAGGTCACACAATAACTTTATCGTTTCAGCACCATTTGCAGCGATGCCATCTGGCTGACGCGGCAAACTGAACGTAAGACACGGTATTAAGGAAAAAAACATGCTCCATCCGCGAGCCAGAACCATGTTGTTATTGTCGATCCCCGCGCTGATTCTGGGGGTTGCATCCAGTTTAGTCCTGATTGTGGTCATGAAGTTTGCTTCCATCTTACAGAGCATACTCTGGCAACGTCTGCCGGGAAGTGTGGGATTTGCCGCCGACTCCCCGCTCTGGATCATGCTCACCCTGACGTTAACCGGGGTTCTGGTGGGGCTGGTGATTCGTTACAGCACCGGGCACGCTGGCCCTGATCCGGCCACCGAACCGCTGATCGGTGCGCCAATTTCTCCTGTTGCATTGCCAGGCCTAATCATCGCACTGGTGCTGGGTCTGGCGGGTGGCGTCAGCCTTGGTCCCGAACATCCGATTATGGCCGTTAACATCGCGCTAGCCGTTGCGCTGGGACGTCGGTTTTTCCCACGGATTGGTGCCCTCGACTGGACCATTCTGGCCTCGGCCGGCACCATCGGCGCCCTGTTTGGCACGCCGGTCGCCGCCGCGCTGATTTTCTCGCAAACCCTGAGTGGCTCTAACGATACCCCTTTGTGGGATCGCCTCTTTGCGCCGTTAATGGCGGCGGCGGCAGGTTCATTGACCACCAGCCTGTTTTTTCACCCGCATTTCTCGCTCCCGATCGCCCATTACACCCAGATGCGCATCGTGGACATTTTCTCCGGAGCCGTGGTGGCGGCGATTGCTATCGCCGCGGGGATGGTGGCGGTCTGGTGCTTACCCCGGCTGCACGCTTTACTGCATCGCCTGAAGAATCCGGTGCTGATCCTCGGCGTTGGAGGTTTCCTGTTAGGGTTACTCGGCGTGATGGGTGGACCACTGACGCTGTTTAAAGGTCTGGATGAAATGCAGCAAATGGCGTTCAGTCAGACGCTCGGCACCACGGATTTCTTCATGCTCGCGGTGATAAAGCTCGCTGCGCTGGTCATTGCTGCGGCCAGTGGTTTTCGCGGCGGGCGGATCTTCCCGGCCGTGTTTATCGGCGTGGCATTAGGTTTGATGCTGCACGCCCACGTTGAAGCCGTTCCGGCCGCGATTACCGTTTCCTGCGCTATTCTTGGCCTGGTGCTGGTCGTCACCCGTGACGGCTGGCTTAGCCTGTTTATGGCTGCTGTGGTGGTACCGGATACCACCCTGCTGCCGCTGCTGTGTATTGTGATGCTTCCGGCCTGGCTGTTGCTGGCGGGCAAACCCATGATGGTCGCCAACCGGGAGGACAAATAGTCATCCGCTGTTACGCGACTCCAGCGCCTGGGTGACCTTACGTAATAACACGGGTAAATCGGCTTTTGGCAGCACGACCTCTATCAGCGAGAGCCGTTGTGGACGTGCCAGCCGGGCCAAAACTTCCTCGAGCTGGATGGCCTGAGTCACCCGCCAGCATTCAGCCTGATCCGCAAGGCTGAATGCCCGAGGGATCTGCGTCCAGTTCCAGGAAGCAATATCGTTGTACCGTTGTTTCTCCCCGTGGATAGCTCGCTCGACGGTGTAGCCGTCGTTGTTGAGTACCAGAATTACCGGCGTTTGCCCGTCGCGCAACATGGAGCCGATTTCCTGGATGGTCAGTTGCGCCGCGCCGTCGCCGGTTATCAGGATAACCCGACGCTCAGGCGCCGCCGTTTGCGCGCCAAACGCGGCGGGCAGCGAATAGCCTATCGATCCCCAGAGCGGTTGGACAATCAGTTCCGCCCCCGTAGGCAACAACAGGGACGCGGCCCCAAATGCCGCCGTTCCCTGATCGGCCAGGATCAGATCGCCGGGTGCCAGCGCCTGCTGCACGGTATGCCAGAAGTTCTCCTGGGTCAGTGGACCTCGTTCGATGTGCAGCTGTACGGTCGCAGGTTTAACGGGCGGCGGCGCAATGGAGAGTTCCAGGCATAGTTCACGTAACGTGGTAACCGCCTGCTCCATAGACAGTCCACTGAACCAGATGCCTCCCACCCGCGATGCCTGCGGCTGCACCTCAATTGTGCGTTCCAGCGCCAGTTGCTGGGTGAAGCCAGCCGTTAGCGTATCGACGAATCGGGTACCCACACAAATCGTCGTATCCGCCTCTTCTATCGCCTGACGGACGTCGTCACTGCTGGCCCCCGCGCTATAGGTGCCGACAAATCCCGGCTGTTGTTCATCGAAAAGTCCTTTTCCCATCAACAGCGTGGCGTGGGCGATAGGCGTCTCGGCCATCCAGCGTTGCAGGACCGGTTGTAGACCAAAACGGTGGGCGAGAAAATCGGCCAGCAGCGCCACGCGGGGACTGTTGATCAGCTTTTGTCGGGCATGATAGCGAAATGCCGTCACCACGCTCCCCTGCGATTCCGGTGCAGAGAGGATCAGTTCCGCTGAAGGAGGCAACGCGGGACGTTTCGCCACGTCAGCAGGCAGCATCAGGTAACCCGGGCGATGGGCGGTCAACATCGTACTCAGTACACGGTCAATCTCATGACAGGCGTTTTGCGCATCCAACACTGCGCTGGCCGCACAAAGGGACTGGCTCATCCGGTAGAAGTGTTGGAAATTGCCGTCGCCCAGCGTGTGGTGCATCAGTTCTCCCCGACGCTGCGCGCCGCTACATGGGGCGCCAACAATATGCAGAACGGGGACATATTCCGCATAGCTGCCCGCCAGGCCATTCATCGCACTCAGCTCCCCGACCCCAAAGGTAGTCAGCAGCGCTCCGGACCCGGCGACCCTGGCATAACCGTCCGCCGCATAGGCAGCGTTAAGCTCGTTGGCACACCCAACCCAGCGCACGTGCGGATGGTCGATCACATGGTCAAGAAACTGCAAATTGTAATCACCCGGCACGCCAAACAGATGCCCGATGCCGCACCCGGCAATTCTGTCGAGCAGGTAATCCGCAACGGTGTAAGGGGTTTGCATGACAGCTTTCCTTCTGACGGTAACCTCATGTTGAGTATTGAAGAAGCGTCGGGGCTGTCCAGAAAGAGGCGGCGATGAGGGTGGAAAGCAGGATTTACAGTTTCCGGAGTGAAAATGTCATTGAAAAATCACCAGTGTAAACGTATACACTTGGGCGCTGAATTCACTGCGAGGGAAGACAATGGTTTACCAGCCTGATGAAAATCGTTATCAGAGAATGGCATTTCGCCGCTGCGGTCAGAGCGGCCTGAAGCTACCCGCCATCTCGCTTGGCCTGTGGCATAACTTCGGCGATACCACCCTGATGGAAAACAGCCGGGCACTGCTTCAGCGCGCATTTGATCTGGGGATTACCCACTTCGACCTCGCCAATAACTACGGTCCCCCGCCGGGTTCAGCGGAACGCAACTTTGGCCGCATCCTGCAGGAAGATTTTTTACCGTGGCGCGATGAGCTCATTATCTCCACCAAAGCGGGATATACCATGTGGGACGGCCCTTACGGCGACTGGGGATCCCGCAAGTATCTGATTGCCAGTCTTGATCAAAGCCTGAAGCGAATGGGGCTGGAGTACGTAGATATTTTCTACCACCACCGTCCCGATCCTGAAACGCCCCTGCGGGAGACAATGCAAGCGCTCGATCACCTCGTACGCCAGGGGAAAGCGCTGTATGTCGGGATTTCCAATTACCCGGCCGATCGTGCTCGTGAAGCTATCGATATCCTCAATGATTTGGGCACGCCATGCCTGATCCATCAGCCTAAATATTCGATGTTTGAACGCTGGGTGGAGGAGGAACTGCTGACGATGTTGCAGGAAAAAGGGGTGGGCAGCATTGCCTTTTCCCCGCTGGCGGGTGGACAGCTCACCGATCGCTATCTGAACGGGATCCCGGCTGATTCCAGAGCAGCGAGCGGAAGCCGTTTTCTGAATGCTGATCAGCTTACCGCCGGAAAGCTGGAAACCGTTCGCCAGCTCAATGCACTGGCTGAAAAGCGCGGACAAAAATTATCGCAGATGGCGCTTGCATGGGTACTGCGCAACGATAACATCACCTCGGTCCTGATTGGTGCCAGTAAAACTTCGCAGATTGAGGATGCGGTCGGCATGCTGGCCAATCGTCATTTCACTGACCAGGAGTGCGCTGATATCGACAACATTCTGAACAGTACGCGTTAGCAGCGTTTTTAGCAATTCGTGCTCTCATTCGTGATTTAAGAGTTAAGGCGATGAAATGGGGCTTTACGGCCCCGTAATATTACGTTAACAGGCCGACTACGGCTTCGATCGTGAAGGAGATAAAGAATGTTCAGGTCACTGATTCTGGCGGCAGCCCTACTGGCTTTTACACCGCTTGCCGCAAACGCGGGCGAAATCACCCTGTTGCCATCGATAAAATTACAAATTGGCGATCGCGATAATTACGGTAACTACTGGGACGGCGGACACTGGCGTGACCGTGACTACTGGCATCGCAATTATGAATGGCGTAAAAATCGCTGGTGGCGACATGACAATGGTTATCACCGTGGCTGGGATAAGCGTAATGCTTACGAGCGCGGATACCGGGAAGGCTGGCGCGATCGCGACGACCATCGCGGGCGCGGGAAAAAAGGCCACGGTCACCATCATTAAAAAAAAGAGCCTTCGGGCTCTTTTTTATGGTCAAATCCTGCGCTTTTTATCCTGCACCATTTGCCCTTGAGCAAAAATATCCTGAACGTATCTTATCCTCATGAGAATTCACGTCAGGATTAACTTATGAATGCTAATTTTAAGAATGAAATTCAGACATTCGGTCGATCGCTGTTATTGCCGATTGCCGTACTGGCGCCCGTGGGGATGGTCATGGGAATTAGCTCTGCGTTAGGCCAGAGCTATATGATAGAAAAACTCCCGTTTCTCGGGAACGATATATTTAAAGCCATTCTTTCTTCACTGGGATTAATCAGTAGCGTCGTATTCAACAATATCCCGTTATTATTCGCGATGGGTGTGGCGTACGGCATGTCCAAAAAAGAGAAAGGGATTGCGGTTTTTGCCTCCGTGGTGGCCTATCTGACGCTACTTATCGCCATGCATGTTCACCTTAAACTGGCGGGTACACTGGCAAAAGATGAGCTGGCGCTCGTTGGGCAAGGAATGGTACTCGGTATTCAGACGCTTAAAATCGAAGCGCTTGGCGGCATTATTGCCGGGCTACTGGCGGCCAAAGTCACCGACCGGTTTTACCGATTGCAACTTCCTCTCGCCTTTGCTTTTTTCAGCGGTAAGAAATCCGTAGCGATTCTGGCTATCGCCTTTTCAATTCCCGTGGGGTTAATTATCCCTTTTATCTGGGATCTGTTTACTGCCGGTATGCGCGCCATTTCAACCATTATGATGGCCCCTAATATCGGTGCCGGAATTTACATGACGCTCAACCGTCTGTTAATTCCATTTGGTTTACACCATGTCCTGAGTTCGACCGTCCGCTTTACCGCGGCTGGGGGTACCTATCTCATTGACGGGCAAACGTACGTCGGCATTTTGCCTGCGATTAATAAGATCCTGTTTGAGCTTGGCCCTTCCCATCCTGCCTGGAAGGAATATATGCCGACGCTCACCAGTTATCTGGCGTCGTCGCAAATGCTCACCACGCTGTTCCGCGTGCCAGCGATTGGGCTGGCGATGTATCACATGGCCTATTTTAAGAATAAGAAATTTGCCAAAGGGATGATTCTGACCGTGGTGCTCACCGCCATGCTGGGGAATATCACCGAACCGCTGGAGTTTTCCTTCCTGTTTATTGCTCCACAGCTCTTTATTGTTTACGCCATACTTTGCGGCTTGCTGACTATTCCACTGCAAATGCTGGACGTGTCCATCGGCTATATTCGCGGCACGATCTTCGACTTCGGTATTTTTGGTCTGATGTATGAACAGACGCACTGGGTAAATTTACTGCTTCTTGGCGCCATTAACTTTGTCGTTTTCTACGTCGTTTTCCGCTTCGCGATCGCTCGCTTTGATATAAAAACGCCGGGACGCGAAAGTGAAACGTCAGACAGTACCTTGCTGAATAATAAAGAGTACGACAAGGTCGCTGAACTGGTTATTCAGGGACTAGGCGGATCCGATAATATTAAACATGTTGAAAACTGCGTGTCGCGTTTGCGTGTCGATGTAAAGGATCAGAAAAAAATGGACATGACCGTGCTGAAAGAATCGGGATCGCTGGGTACCTTTATCCCCTCCAGCAACCATGTCCACGTGGTCTTTGGCCCACACGTCGAATTTGTCCGCAATGCGGTAGATGACCGCCTTGTCGGCGCGAAATAAGCTTAAGGAGACAGGAATGCGCGCATTGTATGATTCAAAAAGTAAAACCATCGACGATCGGGGAATGAAAACGCTGCTCGCTCAACCTGCGCGGGTCCAGTCCTGGCTGGATGTCGAAGCTGCTCTGGCGCTGTCACAGGCTGAATACGGGATGATTCCCACCCGTGCGGCAGAAAATATTGCCGCCAACTGTCGCGTCGATAAAATCGACCTGACAGAAATGGAACGCCTGCTCCGCGAGATAGGCCACGGCTTTGTCCCGGTGATTAAAGTACTGGTCAAAGCCTGCGACAGCGAAAGCGGGAAGTATGTGCACTATGGCGTCACCACCCAGAATATCCAGCAAACCGCACAGCTTTACCTGGCAAAGCAGTTCGATGACATCATGCAGGGTTTTGTGAATGATATTCTGCGCAACCTGGCGAAAATGGCGTCCGATCATCAGGCCACCCTGATGCCAGGTCGCACCCACGGTAAGCATGCCTTACCGGTGACCTGGGGCTATAAAGCTGCCGTATGGATTGACGAACTGTTGAGCGCCCAACAGCGCATGCAGGAAGCGGAAAAACGCGTTTTCACGGTGATGATGGGGGGGGCTGTAGGGGCGTTTCACGCCACTGGCGAAACTGGACGTCGGGTGCAGGATCGCGTCGCACAACGGTTGGGAATGCACTCCATGGCGATCCCTTCGCGTAACTCCCGCGTTTATCGCACGGAATACATCAGCAATTTGTGCCTGCTCGCCACCACGCTGCATAAAATCGCCGAAGAGGTGTATCAGACTTCCAGCGAAGAGTTCGCTGAAGTCTCTGAAGCGTTCACCAAAGGAACGGTTGGCAGCAGTACGATGCCGCAAAAAGTGAACCCCAAACTGGCTAAAGGGATTATCGCCAACTCGCAAAAATTGTATTCCGTGCTCACTTCCTGCCTGTATGTCAGCCCTCGCCCATTTGAAGCAGACAGTTCAGCCTACTTTATCTTCGACGGAAATATTCAGGAAAGCATGGAGTTGATGGCGGAGATCGTGATGCGCGCGGAAGAGTTGACCCGTACGCTGGTGATTAATCCTGAACGTATGCGCCAGAACGTCCACTTAACCCATGGCTTGATCAATAGCGAAAAAATCATGATGCAACTGGTGGAGCGGTTAGGCAAAGACGCGGCGCACGAGCGCGTGTACCAGCTGGCGATGCGCAGTACCCACGAGGGATTGCCCTATGCCGACGTGCTGCGCGCCGACCCCCTGATTCGCCAGCATTTTAGCGATACAGAAATCGACGCCCTGCTCGATCCCGCCCACTACCTCGGTTTGTGTGCGGAGATCGCCGCCGAAACGGCAGCACGCGTATGGGAGAAAGAGGATGTCTGACCCCCTGCTCTCTCTGGCAAGCGACCGAATCATCACCCCCGACGGGATACAACGCGGTTATCTGCATATCAAACAAGGACAGATTGTTGGCCTGGATAATACCCCTCGCGGCCAGGTGGTTGATTACCAACATGCGATGCTGATGCCGGGTTTTGTCGATATCCACGTCCACGGTTGGGGAAGAGGTTCGTTTGCCTGGAAGGGGGAGCGTCACTCTTTACAGGCGATGAGCCGGGATCTGGTCAATGCCGGGGTCACCGCGTGGCTTGCTACGTCCGCCACCCAGCCGGAGGCGTTCTTACTGGAGAGTCTGACCACGGCCGCCGACTGGATTGCGCACGCGAAAGCGGAAGACGGGGCTGAAGCCGTCGGCATTCACATGGAAGGACCGTTTATCAATGCCAAATACAGCGGGATGCAGCGCAAGGAGTCTATTCAGACTCCCAGCATTGAGGGCTTTGAACGCTATCAGCAGGCTGCACGGGGGCATATTCGCTTAATGACGCTGGCGCCAGAGTTGCCGGATGCGCTGCCGCTGATCCGTCATTTGCACCAGGCTGGCGTCACGGTATCCGCAGGGCATACCGATGCGACGTTTGACGAAACCACCCGGGCGATTGAAGCAGGGCTATGCCACTTTACCCACGCCTTCAGCGCCATGCGCGGATTACATCATCGTGAGCCAGGCGTTGTCGGCGCGCTGATGTACCACCAGGACACCTTCGCCGAAGTGGCAAAACAAAGCGGCATCACTCTGCGCCCGGAAGTGTTCGATATTCTCTATCGTCTGAAAAAAGATCGTCGTCTGGTCATGGTCAGCGACTGTCTGGGATATGTGGATTTCCCGGAAGGGTTTGAATTTCACCATTACCTGCGTCAGGAGACGTTTCGTATTCGCCATCATCTTCTGGAAATTACCGATCGCCACGGCAATATCCGCACGGTCTCGCCTGATGACTGGGCGGGCGTCTGCACACTGGAGATGAGCTTTCTGGATTCAGTGAAAAATGTGGTTGATCGTCTGGAGAATAGTTGGGTTTCCGTAGCGCAGATTGCCTGCCTGAATCCGGCGATTCTCGCCGGTGTTGAACAGCGTAAGGGCAGCCTGACGCCCGGAAAAGATGCCGATATTCTGGTCCTTGATGAGGCGTTAGATCTTGAAGCCGTCTGGTGTCGCGGCGTCTTACAACCACTGGCTAAATAAACACATCACCATAATGGCGTTCGAGGAAATCCCTGAGCGCCTCGGGACTCATACCCTGTACCTGCTGAACAAACTGCTCAGCAGGTATTTTTTTGCGCGCGGAGGCAAGTCCCCGCTCACGAAGCAACTGGAAGTCATCCTGCGTTAGCCAGAAGTTAACTTTGACGTAATCCAGTCCGGCATACCGCAAATGGCTTGAGATCTTATTGGTAAAGGTGATCAGCAGATCAAACTCACGTGACTGGAGCTGTTCAATCTCATTGATATTAATACATACCGGGATATCGATATGAAAACGTGAGGACAGGACCTCTTTGAAATACCCGACCTTACTTTCCGAAGAGTTCGTCACAATAATGACCCGCTTTTTCGGCTCACTCACTACCCGGTTTTTAAGCTCATATTTTTTCGTGATCAACACCAGTGTCGCCAGATGAATGGCGGAAAACGTCGTTTGCCAGCCTTTTTCAATCTCGCTCACCGCAGACTGAACGTCGTCCCAGAGTTCAGGGTAGCGATTCTGGACGTTATGCAGTTTTTTATCATCAAACCAGAGATGAAATTTATTCTGGATGATGGCGGCATAGATAAAGTGATAAACCTCAGCAAACCAGGCATGTTGATTGTGAATGGTGTTGTTCAGGCTAGCGGCTAAACGTTCACAGGTCCGTTTCACATGCGCCACCAGGCTGGCGTCATATAAGGTGAAAGGGCGATACGTAAACGTCAGCGAAGCAATCAGGAGATCCAGACAGCGGTTTTCCTGCGGATCGGTCATGGCCTCAAAAGGGAACGTCGTCAAAAACGGCGTCGCCGTACTCTTTTTGATTACATGCCCCCGGCGGATGCGGTGTAACGCGAGGCTCAAATACACCAGCAGGTATTTCCGACCGTTGTAACCCAGCGTGTTAATCGGCCGGATAACGTCTTCATAGCAACGTGCAGCCTGGATAATCTCCGAAGCACATTCACTCAGAAACTGATCGGCAATCGAACGACTGACGGGCTCATTCGCCTGATGGGCTATCAACTGGTGGTGTTCACCAATCTCAACGGTTTTGAGTATTAACATGCACACCGCCAGGCGCAACGAGAACTCATCGCCGACAAGCCGCGACCCGGTACGTGGGATGCTTTGTACCGTCAGGGCGTGTTCTTGCGCCAGACGCAACATCACGGGATTATCATTTTTGACCGTCCCCGCGCTGACATAAAACTTTTTGTAGTACTCGTTTTTATTCACCACATCATGCAAACAGAGCGCCACGAGGAGATCCCTCACACGCTCTTCCGACGTAGTGATATAGCGATTAAAACGTATACGCGCTAAAAATTGCCGGTATTCGCTATAGCCAATCCGGGTCGTAATAAACTGATTATCCTGATGGAGCTGGACGTCTTCCGGCAAGAGTTCATTGAGCTCTTTCATGGTGCGTTTTAGCGTGGAGAGAGTCTTACCGAAACGCTGAACCGCCTCGTCAATCGACAGCGGGCTGTTATCCTGTAAATACTTCAGGAAAGAGAGATCAAAGTGATTCATGAACGCTCGCCAGTGGATAATGCAAGATGCAGGATAACGGAAATCCAGGACTAAAACCGTGACCTGTTGCGTGTCACGGCGGGTTAGATCACAACCCCAGCACCGTGCCGACCAGCAACCACAGGTTCAACGCCACCACCAGCACCACAATCATCCAGCCAGTCTGTTTAACCCAGCGGGTATTCACCAGATCGCCCATCAGTTTGCTGTCGCTGGTAAATATCAGCAGCGGCACCAGCGCCAGTGCAATACCAAAGCTTAACAGCACCTGGCTCATCACCAGAATCCGCGTCGGATCAAGGCCAATCAGAATCACGATAAAGGACGGCATCATGGTGATGGTACGCCGCACCCATAAGGGGATATGAAAGCGGACAAACCCCTGCATCACGACCTGCCCTGCCAGCGTACCAACCACCGTTGACGACAACCCCGCCGCCACCAGGCTCAGTCCGAAGACCGTTGCTGCCGCGTGACTTAATAACGGTTCCAGCGTCAGATAAGCCTGATCCAGATCGGCAACACCGGTGTGACCACTGAAGTGAAACGCGGCGGCAGCAGTCGCCATCATCGCCAGATTGACGAACCCCGCAATAGTCATGGCGATAGCCACATCCCATTTTGTCGCCGCATAGCGCTGCTGACGCGTGCCGCCATGCAGGTGCTGCGTTAACGAAGAGTGCAGGTAGATTACATGTGGCATGATGGTAGCGCCCAGCACCCCGGCGGCCAGAAATACCGCTTCAGAGTTGGGCAAGTCAGGGATTATCATGCCTTTACTCAACTGTGCAAAGTTGGGTTGGGAAAAGATCAGTTCAACGATATAAGCCATGGCGACAAACAGCAGCAGGCCGCCGATCACTTTTTCCAGCGGTTTTTGTCCACGCCGCTGGAGCATCAGGATCAGAAAGGTGGCGATCCCGGTCAGCACCGCCCCCTGCAATAACGAAACGCCGAGGATCAGTTTGAATCCTATCGCCGCCCCGATGAATTCCGCGAGATCGGTCGCCATCGCGATAATCTCCGCCTGCACCCAATAGAACCAGACTACCGGCCGCGGATAGTGATCGCGAATTTGTTCAGCCAGATTTTTACCCGTCGCAATACCCAGTTTCGCAGACAAGACCTGAATCAGCATCGCCATCAGGTTTGCCCAGACCACGACCCACAGCAGTTTATAACCAAAGCTGGCACCGGCCTGAATGTTGGTCGCAAAATTGCCCGGGTCGATATAGCCGATAGCCGCGACAAACGCAGGTCCCATTAATGTGAGCCTTAACTTGCGCGCTGCTCTTCCACTGCTACTCTCAACGCGATCGTTTGTCATCTTCTGCCTCGGAAACATAGCCTTTGCTATGTTTTATAGTATGCCTGATGAGAATGGTTATCAAGTGCATGTAAAAAAGGTAACCTTGATTTCTCTAATAGGCGGGAACGATAAAAGTGTGGGTACAGGAATGCGCGTGGCATGTTTAATAATTGTTATTATATTAGCACAATAACTTAACTATTTACTTTCGCATTAGACATAACAGAAGTGTATGCCGGATCACTATTTTTGAATCTCGTCACAGGTCCTGATTATAGTGTGTGTTAGATCTCGTTTTCTTTGTACACGTTGCATAGAATGTGCACGAAAACTTAACCTGCCTCATATTTGGAGCAAATATGGACCGCGTCCTTCATTTTGTCCTGGCACTTGCCGTTGTTGCGATCCTCGCATTGCTGGTAAGCAGTGACCGTAAAAAAATTCGCATTCGTTATGTCGTTCAACTGCTTGTTATCGAAGTGTTACTGGCGTGGTTCTTCCTGAACTCTGACGTCGGCCTCGGCTTCGTGAGAGGCTTCTCCGAAATGTTTGAAAAACTGCTCGGATTCGCCAATGAAGGGACGAACTTCGTCTTTGGCAGCATGAACGATAAAGGGTTGGCCTTCTTCTTCCTGAAAGTTCTCTGCCCTATCGTCTTCATTTCAGCGTTGATCGGTATTCTGCAACATATTCGCGTGTTGCCGATTATCATCCGTGCCATTGGTTTCCTGTTATCCAAAGTCAACGGCATGGGCAAACTGGAATCCTTCAACGCCGTCAGCTCGCTGATCCTCGGTCAGTCTGAGAACTTTATCGCGTATAAAGATATTCTCGGCAAAATGTCCCGCAACCGTATGTACACCATGGCCGCGACAGCAATGTCCACCGTTTCCATGTCTATCGTCGGTGCGTACATGACCATGCTGGAACCTAAATACGTGGTTGCGGCGCTGGTTCTGAACATGTTCAGCACCTTTATCGTGCTGTCGCTGATCAACCCGTACCGCGTTGATGCCAGCGAAGAAAACATCCAGATGTCCAACCTGCACGAAGGCCAGAGCTTCTTCGAAATGCTGGGTGAATATATTCTGGCGGGCTTTAAAGTTGCGATTATCGTTGCCGCCATGCTGATCGGCTTTATCGCCCTGATCGCCGCGCTGAACGCCCTGTTCGCCACCGTCACCGGTTGGTTCGGCTACAGCATCTCCTTCCAGGGCATCCTGGGCTACATTTTCTATCCGATTGCCTGGGTGATGGGTGTGCCGTCCAGCGAAGCGTTGCAGGTAGGCAGTATCATGGCGACCAAACTGGTTTCCAACGAATTCGTTGCAATGATGGATCTGCAGAAAATCGCCGCCACGCTCTCTCCGCGCGCGGAAGGTATCCTTTCTGTATTCCTGGTCTCCTTCGCCAACTTCTCTTCTATCGGTATCATCGCAGGCGCGATTAAAGGCCTGAACGAAGAGCAAGGTAACGTCGTATCCCGTTTCGGTCTGAAACTGGTTTACGGCTCTACGCTGGTGAGCGTCTTGTCTGCCTCTATCGCCGCACTGGTTCTGTAAGACAGCACTGACACAAAAAACGGGGAGCGTATCCCCGTTTTTTTATACCTGTGATTCCCCTAACGGCCTCGGTCGTCCAATCAGATATCCTTGCAGGTAGTTCACGCCCAGGCTTAACAGCAGCTCCCGCTGCGCAGGGGTTTCCACGTATTCCGCCACCACGCTTAACGACTTCGCCTTTGCCAGATCGGTTATCGACTTCACAATCATCGCGTCCAGTGAATCGGTCAGAATATCTTTTACAAACACGCCGTCGATTTTGATGATGTCAGCCTGCAAACGCTTCAGGCGCTCGTAATTGGCATACCCGGTACCAAAATCGTCAATCGCAATCCGGAAGCCGAATTTATGCAACTGTTCAAGGTTCTGCATGCTGGTTTCCGAATTGGAAAATGCCTGCTCTTCGGTGATCTCAATGATCACCGTTTCCGGGGCGATACCATAGCGGGTGAACAGGCGAATAATGCGCGGCGCCGTCTCTTTTTGCAGCAGGGTCAGCGGCATGAGATTCACCGAGAAAAGCGGTCCCGCCTCGCCAGAAGGATGCGCAGATAGCCAGTTCAGCAAAGCTTCCACCACCTGCAAATCAAAACGGGCGCTGAGGTTAAATTGCGCGATCAGCGGGATGAACTGATCCGGCGTCATGATACCTTCATCGCTTTTCAGCCGCGCAAGAATCTCGTCGTACCCTTTGCCGTGAGCGTCGCGGATAGGCTGCGCATAAAGCAGGAGATCGCCGTTATCGAGCGCTTTACGAATTTTATTGAGCAGCAGTACCCGTTCGGTCGTCTGGCCCGTCGCGACTTCCTGGCTATGCGTCAGCGCCAGTACCCGGTGATTGGCGCAGGATTGTTCCGCCAGCCAGCTTAACTGACCCAACAACGGTTGCAGCGTCTCCTGCTTCCCATCCCATTGTCCCCAGGATGCGCCGTAGCCCATGTCCAGCCCGGTGTTGTTCCAGTAAATTTTACGACTGTTCAACAGGTCGAGCATATGTTGCAGACGGGCGTCCATTTCCGGCCCGTTAAGCACCAGTAATAATTCACTCCCCGGCAACTGAAAGATTTTTTCATTCTCAAGCATCAACGGTTGCAGCATACGGTGCACCGTGCGTTTGCTGTGCACGCGCATTAACATGCCGTAGTGACGGCTCAGAAACTCCAGATTCTCCAGTCGCAGACAGCAGACGCTCTGCCCGGACTCTTTTTTCAGGAACTGCTCCAGCGCACGCAGATTCGGTAAACGAGTTAAGGGGTCGGTAAGCGCTTGCATATGCCAGCGGCGATTAAGCCATTCACTGCGCTGATAGATACGCATCATATACAGCAGGCAGATACTGAACGAAACAAGAACCGACAGGATAAACGCCAGCGAATACTCCGACCCCACGCCTTGTAAGAAATTGCGGTTATAGGTCAACAAGAACAGCGTGCTAATCGCCCAGCTTAGATTAATAAACGGATAGGTGAGTTTACCCACGCCGGTGGTAAAAATAATGAAGAAGACCGGCACCAGATACCCTGCAATGTATCCGCTCTCCAGGGGAGAACACATAATAACAAGAAGGGCCGAAATACAGGCCAGCCAACTGACGGTAAATAAGCGCTTTTCTTTATCGAAACACGGCGCAATGTCTCTGCGCCAGAACGTTCGGGCATACCGCGGATTCACAATCATCCGCAGCGGATAATAAAACAGCATGGTGAAGATCAGCGCCGCCGAGATCAGACTCAGAATATCGACAATCGTGAAGATGGCCGCCGCAGCACCAAAGAATGTCGACACCGCGACCGGGAAGTCGAGATAATGCCCGGCGAGATACATGCTGATCTTCATCCCGACAGGAGCCACAAAGCCAAACCAAATCACCCTGCGCCAGATATTGCGATCGGGCAAGCCGTAACGCCAGCGCGGTCCAATATGCCAGCGAACAAGCGCGCTCGTTCCTAGTACGGCAAACATCTGACAAAAGAGCAACACGATACCTTGCGCAAACGGCAGATGAAGATTCCAGTGATTGGTCAGGTATAACGCCAGCACAATGGGCAGAACAGCGCGTCGACCAAACAGCAGCAGCATCGACAGCAGCACGCACAACGGTAGCCACGAAAGATAGATATCGCTGGAGTCCACTATGGTGCGAGGGGAAATCAAACGTGAAAACTGGATGGCTGCGATGGAGAGTACGATCGCAAGAGCGAATATTCTTATATTATTTATCAGGTTACGCTTGGGTGGCATGAATTAACTGCTCTCACGGAACGAACTATTTGTCACATAAATGATAAGTTTATTCGCACCGCGAAGCAAACCTATACCCGCCAGATAAATCCACCGAATTTGTGAGCACAGATTCTGGCTTAATAGAAACTGTATTACAAAAATGAAAGGCGCGCAGAGATAAAAAAACCCCCGCTTTTCAGCGAGGGTTCTGAATTTGGTGGAGCTAAGCGGGATCGAACCGCTGACCTCTTGCATGCCATGCAAGCGCTCTCCCAGCTGAGCTATAGCCCCACGATGCGTTTACGTACCAAAATTGTTGGGTTCAATTTTTGGTGGAGCTAAGCGGGATCGAACCGCTGACCTCTTGCATGCCATGCAAGCGCTCTCCCAGCTGAGCTATAGCCCCATTACGTAAAGCTTGTCGAGTTGACGGGCGGCATCATATGAATTCCCTTCGCATGTGTCAACGGCAAATTGAAAGCGCCGATTCTAATCGCTGAAAAAGCAGACAAATGAAGAACAATGCGCAACAACTCGCATTCAGTAGTTAAACACGTCACGGTTTCCACTAAAATGGTGCTATAAAATGAACCACTAATTAACTACACGACTACTCAGGGAATCGTTATGTTCAAGGAACGGATGACGCCAGAAGAACTCGCGAATCTGACGGGTTACAGCCGACAGACTATTAATAAATGGGTGCGAAAAGAAGGTTGGGCGACATCACCAAAACCAGGCGTTCAGGGCGGTAAAGCGCGACTGGTGCATGTTAACGAACAGGTTCGTGAATATATCCGCAGCGCAGAACGCTCAGCGGAAGGATTGTCTGACACCTTCTCACCCCCTGGCGATGCCTCGTTGGAAGCACTCCTGATCAAGCTGGTGAAAGAGATGACGCCTGCCGAACAAAAACACTTTACCTCTTTGCTACTGCGGGAAGGGATTACCGGTTTATTACAACGCTTAGGGATCCGCGACAGCAAATAATATGAAAAGATTACGCAGCAAAATGACCACCGAAGAACTGGCAGATTGCCTCGGTGTCGCTAAGCAAACCGTGAATCGTTGGATACGTGAACAAAAATGGGAAACGGAAAAATTTCCAGGTGTTAAAGGTGGTCGGGCAAGACTCGTTCATATCGATACACGCGTGCGGGAGTTTATTTTGAACATCCCGGCGTTTCGTAACCATTCTGCATTTTATCAGGCTGAAGAGCCGCTGGCCGAGTACAATCCCGTCGTACGCAGTCATGCCTATAGGCAAATTATTGATGCCGTGGAAAATATGTCCGCTGCGGAACAGGAAAAGTTAGCGCTATTCCTTTCACGTGAAGGTATCCGTGGTTTCCTTACACGCCTGGGTCTGAACGATTCTGAGTAATGCAAAGAAAAACGGCAGAGTCTCCCCTGCCGTTTCATTAATGCGGCGATCGCTTACTGCTGCGCTTCACGCTCCGCAATAAAAGCCAGAGCTTTATTGATGCGCTCAATGCTGCGAGTTTTTCCAATCGCGTGCACCGTTACGTCTAAGCCAGGAGACTGGCCCGTACCGGTTACCGCCACACGTAACGGCATACCGACTTTACCCATCCCCACTTCCAGCTCATCAGCAGTAGCCTGAATCGCATGATGCACGTTTTCAGCCGTCCACTCGGTAATGGTTGCCAGTTTGTCGCGCACCACTTCCAGCGGCTGACGCGCCACCGGACGCAGGTGTTTCTTCGCGGCATCGGCATCAAACTCGGCAAAGTCTTCGTAGAAGTAACGGCAGCTCTGCGCCATCTCTTTCAGTGTTTTGCAACGCTCGCCCAGCAGTTTCACCAGTTCAGCCAACTCCGGGCCGTTACGGGTATCGATGTTTTCCTGCTCGATGTGCCACTGCAGATGCGTTGCCACATACTCCGGTGCCAGCGAGTTAATGTAGTGATGGTTCAGCCACTGCAGTTTTTCCGTGTTGAACGCACTGGCGGATTTGCTGACCGCTCCAAGGGAGAACAGCTTGATCATCTCTTCACGGGTGAAGATCTCCTGATCGCCGCTGGACCAGCCCAGACGCACCAGGTAGTTCAGCAGCGCTTCCGGCAGATAGCCGTCATCACGATACTGCATTACACTCACCGCGCCGTGACGTTTGGACAGTTTTTTACCGTCGTCGCCGTTGATCATAGAGACGTGGGCGTACACCGGCACCGGCGCGTTCAGCGCTTTCAGAATGTTGATCTGGCGCGGGGTATTGTTGATATGGTCTTCACCACGAATGACGTGGGTGATCTCCATATCCCAGTCGTCCACCACTACACAAAAGTTATAGGTCGGGGAACCGTCGGTGCGGCGGATGATCAGATCGTCCAGCTCCTGATTGCTGAATTCGATCGGGCCACGGATCTGGTCGTCAAAAATGACAGAGCCGTCCTGCGGGTTGGCAAAACGGACAACACAAGGCTCATCATCAGCGTGATGTTCATGACCATGACGGCAACGACCGTCGTAGCGCGGCTTTTCACCCTTCGCCATCTGCTCTTCACGCAGTGCGTCCAGGCGTTCTTTGGAGCAGTAACATTTATAGGCCGTGCCCGCTTCCAGCATCTCATCAATCACTGCGTTATAACGATCGAAACGTTTAGTCTGGAAGTACGGACCTTCGTCCCATTCCAGGCTCAGCCAGTTCATACCGTCCATAATGGCTTCGATAGCTTCCGGCGTGGAGCGTTCGAGATCGGTGTCTTCAATACGCAGCACAAACTCACCGCCGTGATTACGTGCAAAAAGCCAGGAATAGAGAGCAGTACGCGCACCACCGACGTGCAGATAGCCTGTCGGGCTTGGCGCGAAGCGAGTTTTGATTTTCATGAAATGGCCTTACGTTTATAAAGATGCCGACAACCGGCAAATCCGGGAAAAATGGAATGGCCGATATTCTATCACTGTGAAGTAAATCCTCAATGTTGTTACCGGGTAAACGCCGTACAGAACCCTTTTTGTTTAGAAATCATGCGCCAGAGACCGTTTCACGATCGTTTTGCTTAAAATTACGACGAACAAACAATTTCTTTAGAAAATGCGTTGACTCATTTTCAACTCTCCCTATAATGCGACTCCACACAGCGGGGGTGATTAGCTCAGCTGGGAGAGCACCTCCCTTACAAGGAGGGGGTCGGCGGTTCGATCCCGTCATCACCCACCACTTCGGGTCGTTAGCTCAGTTGGTAGAGCAGTTGACTTTTAATCAATTGGTCGCAGGTTCGAATCCTGCACGACCCACCAATGTAGAAAGGCGCCCTAAAGGCGCCTTTTTGCTATGTACTGTTTGTCAGATTCGAGCCTGTACCGAGTCTGGGGAATTTCATGCCAAATCAAGCACGCTGTAAATATTAAAAATAATATAAATTCAGAATAAAAATAAATAGCGCAAAATATAGCCCGTTTCGGGAAAATACTTTCCCCGTCTGTCCATTCCATTGATATCCATCAAAAAAAACAGCCCCGAAAGAGAGTATTCCGTTTCATACAATAACAGTAGTTATTATTCTGTTCGGTATTGTGTCGTCAGGTTCGCTTTATCCTCCGCCGCACTATCGGTTCCCGCAGGATACTTTTATCTGCATCAGGGGAGGTCGTTGTGTCTTTGAAAGGACTGCGTTTTACGCTGGACGTGGACGGGCTGGGGCAAAAAACCTTCGCCGTGGTGAATTTTGTGTTAAGGCAGCGCCACTCATTTCCGTTTGTGCTGGATATTGATGTTGCCAGCGATTCTTTCGGAGAGACCGCAGAAAAGCTACTGGAGAAAAATGCCACCCTGACTATCTGGCAAGGCAATACCCCTCAACGCTATGTCAGCGGTATCGTTACCCGTTTTGGGATGAAAGAGTACAACGGCTGGCAGATGTGCTACTGCCTGACTATCACTCCGCCCCTCTGGCGCAGCGGGCTGCGACAGAATTTTCGCATCTTCCAGCAACAGGACATTCAGACCATTTCCGCCACCTTGTTGGAGGAGAACGGCATTACTGACTGGAAGCCCTGGTTTTATGAAGACCACCCGGCGCGAGAATTCTGTGTTCAGTATGGTGAGACGGACCTTACGTTTCTTACCAGGCTGTGGTCAGAGGAAGGTATTTTCTTTTTTGATCGTTTTGCTGCTGACAGCCCGGCGCAGACACTGACGCTATGCGATAACGTTGCCGGATTATCCGATGCCGGTGAACTGCCATTCAATCCAAACTGTTCATTAGAAATTACCATTCCGAGTGTCAGTACCTTCAGTTACCAGGCGCAAATCCGCCCCTCTTCCGTAGAAACTCAGGACTACACCTTTAAAATGCCGCAGTGGCCCGGGTATTACGGACATTCTGGTGAAAATCTGAACGGACAGAGGAAGCAGTATGAAGTCTTTGACTGGCCGGGGCGTTTTAAGGATGAACAACACGGGCAGGATTTCGCCCGCTACCTGATAGAGGGCTGGCGTAACAATGCGGAAACCGCCGCCTGTATCAGCAACTCTCCCCTACTGTGGCCGGGCACAACCTTCACACTTACCGGGCATCCGGTAAACACGCTTAACCAAAAGTGGCAGGTTGTCAGCAGCGTTCTGACGGGAAAACAGCCAGCCAGTACCGTGCTTACGATGACCGGGGCAGACTGGTCAGCCAGAAAAATGCACAGGGCCACGAAACCCGCTATGAGTACAGCATCGCGGGCGACCTGATGGTCGTGCTCCACCCGGACGGCAGCAGGCAGACCACAGAATATGATGCCGCAGGACACCCGGTGAGCACCACCACTGGCGGCCTGACACGCCGGGTAGAATACGATGCCGCAGGTCGTGTGACGCAACTGACCAACGAAAACGGCAGCCACACCACCTTCGCTTATGATGTGCTGGACAGGCTGGTGCAGGAA
>NZ_CP070239.1:2802464-2802714 GCF_016906145.1 Citrobacter sp. MGH 55 | reverse complement strand
AAAATCCACCTGTATCACTGCGACCACCGGGGCCTGCCGCTGGCGCTGATTGACATTAACGGGGCCATTGCGTGGCGCGCAGAAATTGATGAATGGGGGAATATGCTGCGGGAAGATAATCCGCATAACCTGGAGCAGCTTATTCGTCTGCCGGGGCAGCAGTATGACGAGGAGACAGGACTGTACTATAACCGGCACCGGTATTACGACCCGGCACAGGGAAGGTATATCACGCAGGATCCGATTGGAT
>NZ_CP070239.1:2801231-2801315 GCF_016906145.1 Citrobacter sp. MGH 55 | reverse complement strand
GATAAAGAGACGGGGCTGTACTATAACCGGCACCGGTACTACGACCCTGCACAGGGAAGGTATATCACGCAGGATCCGATAGGG
>NZ_CP070239.1:2754785-2798575 GCF_016906145.1 Citrobacter sp. MGH 55 | reverse complement strand
AGCTTGAATATGCATCCATAAAATAGATTGGTATTTATCCAATAACTCTTTTCTTATACTAAAATCAACTTGACCATGTTTTTGATAGCTGCTTAACTTTTCATATTCCGTAAGTCCATATTTTTTCAATAACCAGTAGTCAGCAATCATTGCCGCCTGTTGCTCCATAGAGTAAAAAATAAAATGAGGCTCATCAAGATGATATGAATCCCAGCGTGTTGAAGCATAGGTATTATCATGAAAAGAAGAGTCATGCCGATAATATTGCCAGACAAAAGACATGGCAAATATAAACAAATGAGGATATTTTACAGAATCATGGAAGTTTGTATAATCGGCTGAAAAATCAGATTTATACTCGTTTACACTCAAAAGAATCTCACCATTTCTGGTATTGGTTATTACTTTAGATTGATACCTTGAATGATTGCGGTCACAATATATTTTTACTCTGTCGTAGTTGATGATATTCTTAAATAGAGTTTGCGCCAGTTTTAACTCTCCGGAGGTTAACGATCTGAATAATACAGGATCAGCCCCAGAAGATAACTCTGGCTCTGTGAATCGTTCCTGACAGTCTCTCAGAATAGTGCCTTCATGATCAAAAGAAGCGTTTCTTAATATCCTTTCGCACATAACAACCTCCATTTATTTTACTTCAGCATACGCCCCGAACGGAAAAATTCAATAAAGAATAACAAATTTAAATTTCACCTTCCGCATATACATTGCTACATTTTCATTTACCGAAATTGTGAATAATCCTTGCGGAAATTGGTTCAAACATATATTCCCAGCGTCACCATCAACCGCATAGGATCAATTGGTGATGCTATACAATGATTGGTCCACTGCCAGACGTCCTGGCACCACAACGGGGGTCGGTTCGGGTACGTTGAAGCAAAAAAGTACACGATGCACCCGTTACGCCGTTAAGGCATTAATCATGTGTTCCAGTGCGGGTGTCGCCTGTTGCTGGTCATACACAATGTATAAATCTGCCGGAATACGCTCCTCTAATGGACGGAACACCACACCCGGCCAGTTCATCTGCGCGTAGCTGTCGGCAATCAGCGTAATGCCAATTCCCATACTGATCATCGCCAGTACCGTTTGCGGTTCCATCACTTCACGTATGATCATCGGAGAGAACCCCGCACTCTGGCAAACGCGTTGCAGGAATGCCCAGTCAGTGTGAATCGAAGGCATGGTGACGAAGTATTCATTGCGCAGGGCTTCTAATGGTACGGCCTCCCGCACAGTCAGCGCATGCTCTTCTGGCATCGCCACCAGAAAAGAGGATTCATGCAAGCGCAAGCTGGTAAACCCAGGCGCCGGTTCCGTTGCCATTCGCCAGATGCCAGCGTCAAGCTCACGCCGCTCCAGCATGGCCATCTGCATCGCTGGCATATTTTCACGAAACAGCACCTCAACGTTAGGATTGTCCTTCAGGAATCGCCGCATTACCGGGCGCATTTTTCCCCACATCGCCGTGCCGATCACGCCCAGTTCGATCCGCCCTGCCTCACCGCGCCCGATCTGTTCGACGCGTGCTAACACCTGGCTGGCGCTGGAAAGCAGACGTCGTGACTCTTCCATCAGGATTTTCCCTGCATGGGTCAACGCTACGCTGCGCGAATGGCGGATAAACAGCAGCGTGCCGAGCTCCTGTTCCAGCTCTTTAATATGAATACTCAATGGAGGCTGCGACATATTCAGACGAGCGGCGGCGCGTCCAAAATGTAACTCTTCGGCGACAGCAAGAAAATAACGCAGTAACTTGAGATCGATACGAGGCGTGCGTTCCATGGGTAATGCGCTCCTGGGGAGAGGACTGATGCGCCAAATTACCACATTGCGTCGCAGAACAGGAACGACGGGCAACATATGCCCGCCGCAAAGGGGGATTAACGGGCCAGCGAGGGCTGTGCCTGCTTTTCAGGTTCATGCTTGTACTTAAAGCACAGCGCAAAAATCACCGCCAGCACCAGGGCATACGCCGCAAAGACCAGCCAGATAGTTTGCCAGTCCTTCACGCCATCCACTGAGAAGTAATCCACCGCCATACCGCTCAGGATGGAGCCGACCCACGCGCCGACGCCATTGACCATCGTCATAAACAGCCCCTGCGCACTGGCACGAATTTTCGAATCCACTTCCTGTTCAACGAAGACCGAGCCTGAAATGTTGAAGAAATCGAATGCGCAACCGTAGACGATCATCGACATCAGCAGCAGAACAAATCCGAGTGGAGACGGGTCGCCAAAAGCAAAGAAGCCAAAGCGCAATGTCCACGCCAGCATGCTCATCAGCATGACCGTTTTGATGCCAAAGCGTTTGAGGAAGAACGGGATAGTCAGAATAAAGCCGACTTCCGCCATC
This sequence comes from Citrobacter sp. MGH 55, assembly GCF_016906145.1. Taxonomy (NCBI): domain Bacteria; kingdom Pseudomonadati; phylum Pseudomonadota; class Gammaproteobacteria; order Enterobacterales; family Enterobacteriaceae; genus Citrobacter; species Citrobacter sp. MGH 55. Next base: position 2,796,193 of record NZ_CP070239.1, on the reverse strand, counting down.
TGCGAGACAGAGAGTAAGATGGACGGGTATTTCACCACAAAACTGTCGGCAAACTGCGGATCGCGGGCAAAGTCGTGCAGGAAGGGGTTACCAAAAACGTTGGTAATTTGCAGCACTGCACCCAGCATCATGGCAAACAGAAAGAAAATCGCCATCCGCGGATTTTTAAACAGCACGAACGCATCCAGCCCCAGCTTACTGGCAAACGACGCGCTCGCTTTCTTCTCGGCGACCGGAATTTTCGGCAGCGTGAGTGCGTAGGCAGCCAGCAGCAGCGATGCGCCAGACGCAATGTACAACTGCGCGCTGCTCAGCTCCAGGCCCATCAGGCTGACGGTCCACATCGCAACGATAAAACCAATCGTGCCAAAAACGCGAATAGGCGGAAATGCCGTCACCGGATCCTGCCCTGATTGCGCCAGACAGGAATAAGAGACACTGTTGGAAAGCGAAATCGTCGGCATGAAGGCCATTGCGTTGATCAACATCACCCAGAACATGGTGTCCGGATCGGTCACCGTCGTCGCGTAGAGCAGCGCGCCCGCACAGAGCAGATGACAAAGCATATAAGCACGCTCTGCCCGCAGCCATTTGTCCGCAATAATCCCCATAATGCCGGGCATAATAATCGCCGCCAGCCCTTTTGAGCTGTACACCATACCCACGTTGGCACCGGTAAAATGAAGGGTGTTAATCATGTATGAACCCAGGGTGACCAGCCAGCTTCCCCAAATAAAATATTGCATAAACGACATGATCTTTAATCGGGACGCAATACCCATTTTTTCTTCCTTGCCGTAGAGTACGAACCCCGCCAGCAGGCGGGGTCATTATTATTATCGGTTTCAGGCCAGTTTGCGCAGGAACCCGCAAATCAGGTCGATAAAGTTCTGACGTGAAAGTTCAGCCGCCGCCAGGGTTTGCGCGTGCGAGAGCTTCACATCCCCCAGCCCTTCCGCCAGATTGGTGATCGCCGACACGGCAACCACTTTCAGTCCGCAGTGGCGGGCGGTGATAACTTCAGGTACCACCGACATCCCCACCACATCGCCGCCAATAATCTGCATCATGCGAATCTCCGCGGCCGTCTCAAAGTTAGGTCCCGGATAAGAAACAAATACGCCTTCGCTCAGCGTAAAACCCTCGTCGGCAGCCACGGTCTGTAAAATCGCACGATAATCGGCATCATAGGCATTCGCCAGCGAGAAGAAACGCTCACCAAAGCGTTCGTCGTTCGGTCCAACCATCGGCGTTCCCGGCATGGTGTTGATATGGTCACTCAGCGCCACCAGACTCCCTGGCCCCACTTCCGGACGCAGAGACCCTGCCGCATTGGTGCAGAACAGCAGTTCGCAACCCAGTAGCTTCATTGTGCGAATAGCGTCGGTCATCACGGTCATGCCGCGCCCCTCGTAGAAGTGCCCGCGTCCTTTCATACAGGCGACCGGAACCCCGGCCAGATGACCGAGCACTAACTCACCGGCATGCCCGTGAACGGTACTCACCGGGAACCCAGGCAGCTTCTCGTAAGAGATCGCCACCGCATCTTCTATCTGCTCGGCCAGCGCGCCTAAACCCGATCCAAGGATAAAAGCTACGCGCGGCGTGAAGTCAGGTTTATAGCCGCGGATAATATCAGCGCTGTTCCAGGGATTCTGGGAAAAGTGGGAGTCGGTCATGAGATGTCCTTATAATCAGCTAGTCACTCATTGAGTGAGGGAGGTAATGGTTATAGCGAGAGTACGCAATCGATTACCAATACAGTTTTCCCGGATGATCGATAGCAAATGTATATCAATCCTGGGCCCGGCAAGCACGTATGAAGGCTAATTGTCCCTGCCAGAAATAGGAGGATGCACTGAAGGTCTGTCTTTCTATGCCGATATCGTAGGTTTAATGGCAAAAGGAAACCACGATGACCACCATCAACGTCTCAACCCCTTCCGTTCAAAGCGGCGGGAGTAGCGCAAAAACCGCTTCAGGTAACAGTACCGCCGCGCAGATCGCCCAGATTGTGGAGAAAATCACCCAACTGACGCAGAAGCTCAAAGAGGTGCCGGATAGCACCGGCAGCGCGGAAGATAAGAAAAAACAACAAGAAATGCTCCAGACACAGATCAAAGTGTTGCAGGCACAACTGGCGCAGTTACAGCACCAGCAGGCCGAAGAGACTCAGCAAAAGCAGGAACAAACCCAGATTAACGCACAAGGCGTTAATCATCCTTCCGACGACCATCAGATTGATGTTTATATCTGATAAAGTGGATCCTGCGCACGTAAATTTGTTAATGCATTCGCCTGGGTGCGGACCACTTCCCACAGCGCCTGGGCTGCTGTCGACAGCGAGCGATTCTTGCGCCGTGCCAGCATCAGTTGTCGTTCCACCACTGGCGTCAGACGCTTCACCTGCAAGTGACTCCCCTGGGGCAGCGGTAACGCCAGCGCAGGCAAAATGCTAATACCTATTCCTGCTTCTACCATCGGAAACAGCGTCGCCGGATGACCAATCTCCTGCACAATATTGGCCTCTATCGCAAAGTGCGCGAGCGCTGCATCAATGAGCGGTCGACTCCCCGATGCATAATCCTGTAAGACCAACCGTTCCTCCCGGAGATCCTGCCAGTTCACCCATTCCCGTGTCGCCAGCGAGTGTGACTCATGGCAAAGCAGGAGAAAAGGTTCGGAGAGCACAGCTTCACATTGCAGATCGCTCACCGCCCCCGGATCAATCACAATACCAAAATCCACTTCTCCCTGGCGGATACTCTCCAGTACCCACTGCTGCGGTCGATCGTGCAGGACAAAGTCGATCGCCGGATAGCGCAAGTTGCTTTGCGCAATGCACTGCGGAATGAGATGGGCGGAGATCGTCTGGCTTGCCGCCACGCGGACCGTCCCGGTGAGTTGCGTGCCCACCCTACCCGCTTCACGCAGCGTGATGTGTAGCTCATCCAGCAGTCGCTCCAGACGACCCGCCAGTTGTTGGCCGGCGTCCGTCAGCACCACTTCTCGCGTCGTGCGATCCAGCAGTTTAACGCCCGTCTGGCGTTCTAGCTCTTTAATACTGTGGCTCACTGCTGACTGACTCAGACCAATGCACTCGCCTGCACGGCTAAAACTTTTTTCCTGGGCTACAGTGACAAACACCCGAAGTTGACGCAGTGAATAATTCATCGATTCGATTCATATATAGATGCAATAAATCAATTTTATTTCTCAAAATGAAAAACGCAAAATAAGGACACCGAATTCCTGGAGTATTTATGAATATTTTTCGTATCCTCGATCCGTTTACGCTGACCCTGATTACGGTCGTCCTGCTGGCCTCATTTTTCCCCGCTGAGGGAGATTTTGTGCCTGTTGTTGAAGGCATTACCACCGCGGCCATCGCGCTCCTGTTCTTTATGCACGGAGCAAAGCTTTCGCGCGAAGCCATTATCGCGGGCGGCAGTCACTGGCGGTTACACCTGTGGGTGATGTGCAGCACCTTCATTTTGTTCCCGGTGCTCGGCGTATTGTTTGCCTGGTGGGCGCCGGTCAACGTTGATCCGATGCTGTACACCGGCTTTCTGTATCTGTGCATTTTGCCCGCTACGGTACAGTCAGCGATTGCCTTTACGTCGCTGGCGGGAGGAAACGTTGCGGCGGCGGTCTGCTCAGCCTCAGCCTCCAGCCTGCTGGGGATTTTCCTCTCCCCGCTGTTGGTTGGTCTGGTGATGAATATTCATGGCGCAGAAGGCAGTCTGGAGCAGGTCGGGAAAATCATGCTGCAACTGCTGTTGCCGTTTGTGCTCGGGCACCTTTCCCGCCCGTGGATCGGCAAGTGGGTCGCACGAAATAAAAAATGGATTGCGAAGACCGATCAAACGTCAATTTTGCTGGTGGTTTATTCCGCCTTCAGCGAAGCCGTCGTGAACGGGATCTGGCACAAAGTGGGCTGGGGATCGCTGCTGTTTATCGTCGTGGTCAGCATCGTGTTGCTCGCCATCGTGATTGCTGTAAACATCGTTGTGGCGCGCAAATGCGGCTTCAACAAAGCCGACGAAATCACGATTGTTTTCTGCGGGTCGAAAAAGAGTCTGGCAAACGGCGTCCCCATGGCCAACATCCTTTTCCCGACGTCCGTCATTGGGATGATGGTGCTGCCGCTGATGATCTTCCACCAGATTCAGTTGATGGTCTGTGCGGTACTGGCGCGCCGCTATAAGCGCCAGACCGAACAGTTACAGGCGCAGCAGGACAGCCGCGCCGCCAAAGCTTAAAGCGGGCGCTTCAGGGGCTGAACCAGCTGGCTCAGCCCTTCGGTTTTGATTAGCAGCGTAATTTGCATCAGCTCGCCCAGTTTACCCGCCGGAAACTCATCCTTGCGGGCAAACCACAGCAGATACTCTTCTGGCACATCGATCAGCCGACGCCCTTTATATTTACCAAACGGCATCACCGTGTTGGCAATCTCAACGAGCTGCTCTTTCTCCATCTCAGACACCCAGCAGGCGGAGCATTTCCGCTTCGTCAATCACTGCAATCCCCAGCTCCTGCGCTTTTGCCAGTTTGGAACCGGCCGCTTCGCCAGCAATAACCAGATCGGTCTTCTTCGAGACACTGCCCGCCACTTTCGCGCCGAGCTCCACCAGCCGCGCTTTAGCATCATCGCGCGACATCTGGCTCAGGCTTCCCGTCAGCACTACCGTTTTCCCGGCAAATGGACTGTCAATCTCCTCCGCATTGATCACCACCGGTGCAGGCCAGTGAACGCCTTCGCCCAGCAGTTGCCCGATGACTTCGCGATTGCTCTCTTCAGCAAAGAAATTGAACACATGGGTGGCGACCACAATGCCCACATCGGGGACTTTTTGCAGCTCGTCAATAGACGCCGCTTCCAGCGCTTCCAGAGTACCGAAGTAAGCGGCCAGACCGGCGGCCGTAGCCTCTCCAACTTCCCGGATACCGAGTGCATACAGGAAGCGCGCAAAGGTGGTCGATTTCGATTTTTCCAGCGCCTCCACCACGTTTTGCGCCGACTTCGGCCCCATTCGGTCGAGACCGGTCAGTTTCCCGGCGGTCAGACGAAACAGGTCCGCCGGCGTGTGGACATACTCTTTCTCGACCAGTTGGTCGATAATTTTGTCGCCCATGCCGTCCACGTCCATCGCCCGACGAGACACAAAATGCTTGAGCGATTCTTTACGCTGCGCGCCGCAAATCAAACCGCCGGTACAGCGAGCAACCGCTTCACCTTCCACGCGCTCAACGTCTGAACCGCATACCGGGCAATGCGTCGGAAATGCTACCGGACGCGTGTCGTCCGGACGTTCGGAAAGCACCACGTTAACGACCTGCGGAATAACATCGCCAGCACGACGAATTACCACCTTATCGCCAATGCGCAGGCCAAGACGTTCGATTTCATCGGCATTATGCAGCGTGGCGTTACTCACCAGCACACCCGCGACCTGTACCGGTTCAAGACGCGCAACGGGAGTAATTGCTCCGGTGCGTCCGACCTGGAACTCCACGTCACGAACAAAGGTCATCTGTTCCTGCGCCGGGAATTTAAAGGCCACCGCCCAGCGCGGCGCACGTGCGACGAAACCCAGTTGCTCCTGTAGCGCCATCGAATTGACCTTAATCACCACCCCATCGATGTCGAAACCCAGCGTCGGACGGTCCTCTTCCACCTTGTGGTAAAACGTCAGCACCGCTTCCGGCGAGTCACACAGCGTCACGCGATCGCTGACCGGCAACCCCCATGCTTTGAATTGCAGCAGACGCCCCAGATGAGTATCAGGCAGTTCGCCGCCTTCCAGCACGCCAACGCCATAGCAGAAGAAAGTGAGTGGTCGCTTCGCGGTGATACGCGGATCGAGCTGGCGCAGCGAGCCCGCTGCCGCATTTCGCGGGTTAGCAAACAGCTTTCCGCCCGTGCGGCGAGCATCTTCATTGATCTTTTCAAAACCCGCCTGCGGCAGGAAAACTTCGCCTCGCACTTCCAGACGCGTCGGAATGTTATCGCCGTGGAGTTTCAGCGGAATGGCGCGAATAGTCCGCACGTTTGAGGTAATGTCCTCACCGGTCGTACCATCACCGCGAGTTGCGGCACTCACCAGCACCCCGTTTTCATAGAGAATGCTGACCGCCAGACCGTCCAGTTTCAGCTCACAGCACCAGGTCAGCTTGTCACTGCTCTTAAGACGGTCCTGCACGCGCTTGTTAAACGCCAGGAAACTCTCCTCATCAAAGACGTTGTCTAGCGACAACATCGGCACTTCATGACGAATCTGGCTGAAAGACGCCAGCGGCGCAGCGCCCACGCGCTGGGTCGGAGAGTCCGGAGTAATCAGCTCCGGGTGTTGCGCTTCCAGTTCACGCAGCTCGCGCATCAGGCGGTCATATTCTGCATCGGGGATTTCCGGCGCATCCATCACATGGTAAAGATACTCATGATGGCGAAGCGTGGTTCGCAGTTCGGTCAGTTGTTGTTCGATTGATTCCATATCGCACCATCAATGATAAAAAACCCCCGACAGGCGGGGGTTCAGAAAGGAAGTTGTCGTGCCTTGAGTGTATCAGGCGTTCGCGTCTTTCACTTCGCGGATACGGTCCTGATACTCACGCAATTTTTGCGGCGTCATCATCCGACGCTGATCGTCGAGCACCACACCACCGACTTCATCGGCAATATGCTGTGCGGATTGCAGCATCAGTTTGAAGTTCTGCAGTTCATCGCCGTAAGACGGCACCTGCATAAAGATGGTCACGCCCGGCGTGGTGAAGTCGACCATTTCTGGATCAAACGTACCCGGGTTAACCATATTCGCCAGGCTGAATAACGCCGGGCCGCTGCCATCCGGACTCAGATGACGATGGAAAATATTCATGTCGCCAAACTTGAATCCGGCCTGCTGAATGCTGTTGAGCAGCACTTCACCGTTAAGCTCGCTGCCATGATGGGCGGCGACGTTCATGATGATCACCGCTTCTTTACGCTGAGGCTTTTCCGGGGCTGGTGCTTCTTCAACGACGGGCTCAGGCTGTGGCTCGACCACGGGTTCTGCAGGCTGGAAAGCCTGTGGCGACGGCTGCGGTGCAGTCGGCTGAACGGGCTGAACCTGCGGCGCGACAGGCTGTTGTTGAACCGGCTGCGGCTGATGCACAGGTTGCTGTGGCGCAGGCTGATGCACCGGCTGCGGCTGAGCGGATTGCTGCGGCGCAGGCTGTGGCTGGTGTACCGGCTGCTGCGGCGGACGCTGGGCATGCTGCGGCTGTACCGGCACTTCAGACGATGGCTGAACCGGCTGACGCGGTTGTGCCGACGCATAAGGCGGCTGGTACTGGTGTTGCGGCGACTGGCGAGGAGCTTCATGCTCCTGCGGGTTGCCAGGGGCATGATTCACGCGGTGAACACGAACTTCACCCACGCCTTCGTCTGCTTCGACATCATCGTCATACGAGTCGTCGTCGCGTTTTGATTTCATGCGTTTCAGTGGACGATCGCGGAACATAGAAGATCGTTCTTTACGGCTGGTCCAGAAACCATGTACCAGTAAAGCGATTATGGCGATCGCGCCAACAATGATTAATATCAGACGCAAATCCTGCATCATTATATTCTCTGTTGTTCTAACACCTTGCCACCACGGCAAACATTTACTCACTAAGAGTATTTGCCGATTACGTCAAGTGCAAGTGTACTCTTAGCTTTCACAGCATAAAGATGAACGAAATCGTGCTTTTTGCTGTTTTTTCGAACATTTCCGAACTGTTCTGTGTGCGATAACCCGGTAAGATACCCGTGTTCGCTTAGGACTTATACGAAAAGGAGCATGTCCTGACTATGGTGTCATCATCTGTCACTGCGCCACGCAGCGGTTTTTACTACTTTGCTCAGGGATGGAAACTGGTTTCGCAACCAGGGATCCGTCGCTATGTCATTTTACCGCTACTGGTCAACATCCTGCTAATGGGCAGTGCGTTCTGGTGGCTGTTCACACAGCTGGATGTCTGGATCCCGTCGCTTATGAATCACGTCCCGGACTGGCTGCAATGGCTGAGCTATCTGCTGTGGCCTGTCGCGGTCATCTCTGTGCTGCTGGTGTTTGGCTATTTTTTCTCGACCCTGGCCAACTGGATTGCCGCGCCGTTTAACGGGCTGCTGGCGGAGCAACTGGAAGCGCGACTCACCGGCGCAACGCCGCCGGACACGGGCATTCTGGGGATCATGAAAGATGTGCCGCGGATTATGAAACGCGAATGGCAAAAGCTGGCCTGGTATCTGCCACGCGCCATCGTACTGCTGATCCTTTACTTTATTCCCGGCATCGGGCAAACCGTCGCCCCCGTACTGTGGTTCCTGTTCAGCGCCTGGATGCTGGCCATTCAGTATTGCGATTACCCTTTTGACAACCATAAAGTGCCGTTTAAAGAGATGCGCACTGCTCTGCGCAGCCGTAAGGTCACCAATATGCAGTTTGGTGCGCTCACCAGCCTGTTTACCCTGATCCCGGTTCTTAATCTCTTCATCATGCCAGTGGCAGTCTGTGGCGCCACGGCGATGTGGGTGGATTGCTATCGTGCTAAGCACGCGTTATGGAAATAACGAAAGTTTGTGTAAATAAGAGGTTGTTTATAACGCCTCTTATTCCATACTGATACCCATTATTTCTTCATAGCATATAGATATGCGAAATCCTTACTTCCCCATATTCGTCTGAAGGGTATGCTGGGAAGGTATCCCAATTTCATACAGTTAAGGACAGGCCATGAGTAAGATTTTTGAAGACAACTCGCTGACTATCGGTCATACGCCGCTGGTTCGACTGAACCGTATCGGTAACGGACGCATTCTGGCGAAGGTGGAATCACGTAACCCGAGCTTCAGCGTGAAATGCCGTATCGGTGCCAATATGATTTGGGATGCTGAAAAACGCGGCGTGCTGAAACCGGGCGTCGAGCTGGTTGAACCCACCAGCGGCAACACGGGTATCGCGCTGGCCTATGTCGCGGCGGCACGTGGTTACAAACTGACGCTGACCATGCCGGAAACCATGAGTATCGAACGTCGTAAACTGCTGAAAGCGCTGGGTGCCAACCTGGTGCTGACCGAAGGCGCAAAAGGCATGAAAGGCGCCATTCAGAAAGCAGAAGAGATTGTCGCCAGCGATCCGGCGAAGTATCTGTTGCTTCAGCAGTTCAGCAACCCGGCAAACCCCGAAATTCACGAAAAAACCACCGGTCCGGAAATCTGGGAAGATACCGACGGCCAGGTTGACGTTTTCATCTCCGGCGTGGGGACTGGCGGTACACTGACCGGCGTCACCCGCTATATTAAAGGCACTAAAGGCAAAACCGATCTGATTACCGTTGCCGTTGAGCCAACGGATTCCCCGGTCATTGCTCAGGCGCTGGCAGGCGAAGAGCTGAAGCCAGGTCCGCACAAAATTCAGGGTATCGGTGCCGGTTTCATTCCGGGTAACCTGGATCTGAAACTGATCGACAAAGTGGTCGCCATCACCAACGAAGAGGCGATCTCCACCGCCCGCCGCCTGATGGAAGAGGAAGGCATTCTTGCCGGTATCTCCTCCGGAGCCGCAGTGGCTGCCGCTCTTAAGCTTCAGGAAGATGAAACCTTTACCAATAAGAATATTGTGGTTATCCTACCGTCATCGGGTGAGCGTTATTTGAGCACTGCACTGTTTGCCGATCTCTTCACAGAGAAAGAATTGCAACAGTAATGCCAGCATGTTAAAAACGCGTAAAAAAGCACCTTTTCAGGTGCTTTTTTGTGGCCTGCTTCAAACTTTCACCCCACCTGCCATTGCTTCACCCCGCCAGGTCTGGTATTTAACCTGATTAATTATTTTGAAGCGCGAAATTAATCGTTACAGGAAAACTGCTAGCTGAATCGATTTTATGATTTGGTTCAAGTATTGATTTAGCGGCATAATGTTTAATGACGAGCGAAACGTCAGCGGCCAGAGGTTGACAGCAACGGATGGCGTAAAACACCTGGTGTGTCGCGCCCGTTTACGCCGGCGCTAACAATACAGGCTAAAGTCAAACCGCCAGGCTAGACTTTAGTTCCACAACACTAAACCTATAAGTTGGGGAAATACAATGTTCCAGCAAGAAGTTACCATTACCGCTCCGAACGGTCTGCACACCCGCCCTGCTGCTCAGTTTGTTAAAGAAGCGAAAGGCTTCACTTCTGAGATTACTGTGACTTCCAACGGCAAAAGCGCCAGCGCGAAAAGCCTGTTTAAACTGCAAACTCTGGGTCTGACTCAGGGTACCGTCGTGACCATCTCTGCAGAAGGTGAAGACGAGCAGAAAGCCGTAGAACATCTGGTCAAGCTGATGGCGGAACTGGAATAAGTTTTTCCGGGTTCTTTTAAAAATCAGTCACAAGTAAGGTAGGGTTATGATTTCAGGCATTTTAGCATCCCCGGGTATCGCTTTCGGCAAAGCACTTTTGCTGAAAGAAGACGAAATCGTCATTGACCGGAAAAAAATTTCTGCCGACAAGGTTGATCAGGAAGTTGAACGTTTTCTGAGCGGTCGTGCCAAGGCATCTGCACAGTTAGAAGCGATCAAAACGAAAGCTGGTGAAACGTTCGGTGAAGAAAAAGAAGCCATTTTCGAAGGGCATATTATGCTGCTCGAAGATGAGGAGCTGGAGCAGGAAATCATAGCCCTGATTAAAGATAAACACATGACGGCTGACGCAGCTGCGCATGAAGTTATCGAAGGTCAGGCCACTGCCCTGGAAGAACTGGATGATGAATACCTGAAAGAACGTGCGGCTGACGTACGTGACATTGGTAAGCGCCTGCTGCGCAACATCCTCGGGCTGGCAATTATTGACCTGAGCGCAATTCAGGATGAAGTGATCCTGGTTGCCGCTGACCTGACCCCGTCTGAAACTGCACAGTTGAACCTGAAAAAGGTGCTGGGTTTCATTACCGACGTGGGCGGCCGCACTTCCCACACCTCTATCATGGCGCGTTCTCTGGAACTGCCAGCCATCGTGGGTACCGGTAGCGTCACCTCTCAGGTGAAAAACGACGATTATCTGATTCTGGATGCCGTAAACAACCAGGTTTACGTCAACCCGACCAACGAAGAAATTGAAAAACTGCGCGCCGTTCAGGAGCAAGTTGCCACTGAAAAAGCGGAACTGGCTAAACTGAAAGATCTCCCTGCCATCACCCTGGATGGCCATCAGGTTGAAGTGTGCGCCAACATCGGTACCGTGCGTGACGTTGAAGGCGCAGAGCGCAACGGTGCGGAAGGTGTGGGTCTGTACCGTACTGAATTCCTGTTTATGGATCGCGACGCGCTGCCGACTGAAGAAGAACAGTTTGCAGCTTACAAAGCCGTGGCTGAAGCGTGTGGCTCTCAGGCGGTGATCGTGCGTACCATGGACATCGGCGGCGACAAAGAGCTGCCGTACATGAACTTCCCGAAAGAAGAAAACCCGTTCCTGGGCTGGCGTGCCGTGCGTATCGCGATGGATCGTAAAGAGATCCTGCGCGATCAGGTTCGCGCTATCCTGCGCGCGTCTGCTTTCGGCAAACTGCGCATTATGTTCCCGATGATCATCTCTGTTGAAGAAGTTCGCGCACTGCGTAAAGAGATCGAAATCTACAAACAGGAACTGCGTGACGAAGGTAAAGCCTTTGACGAGACCATTGAGATTGGCGTGATGGTGGAAACACCGGCTGCGGCAACGATTGCTCGTCATTTAGCCAAAGAAGTTGATTTCTTTAGTATCGGCACCAATGATTTAACGCAGTACACTCTGGCAGTTGACCGTGGTAATGATATGATTTCACATCTCTACCAGCCAATGTCGCCATCTGTCCTCACATTGATCAAGCAAGTTATTGATGCTTCTCATGCTGAAGGTAAATGGACTGGCATGTGTGGTGAGCTTGCAGGCGACGAACGTGCTACACTTCTGTTGCTGGGGATGGGTCTGGACGAATTCTCTATGAGCGCCATTTCTATCCCGCGCATTAAGAAGATTATCCGTAACACGAACTTCGAAGATGCGAAGGTGTTAGCAGAGCAGGCTCTTGCTCAACCGACAACGGACGAGTTAATGACGCTGGTTAACAAGTTCATTGAAGAAAAAACAATCTGCTAATCCACGAGATGCGGCCCAATTTACTGCTTAGGAGAAGATCATGGGTTTGTTCGATAAACTGAAGTCTCTGGTTTCTGATGATAAGAAAGACACCGGAACTATTGAGATTGTTGCACCGCTCTCTGGCGAGATCGTCAACATCGAAGACGTACCGGATGTCGTTTTTGCTGAAAAAATCGTGGGTGATGGCATCGCTATCAAACCAACCGGTAATAAGATGGTTGCACCGGTTGACGGTACCATCGGCAAAATCTTTGAGACCAACCATGCGTTCTCTATCGAATCCGATAGCGGTATCGAACTGTTTGTTCACTTCGGTATCGACACCGTTGAGCTGAAAGGCGAAGGCTTCAAGCGTATCGCTGAAGAAGGCCAGCGTGTGAAAGTGGGTGACCCGGTAATTGAATTCGATCTGCCGCTGCTGGAAGAAAAAGCCAAGTCAACCCTGACTCCGGTTGTTATCTCCAACATGGACGAAATCAAAGAACTGATCAAACTGTCCGGTAGCGTGACTGTGGGTGAAACCCCGGTTATCCGCATCAAGAAATAATTCTTGCCGCAGAGAAAAATGGCGCCTTCTGGCGCCATTTTTTTATCTACCGGATGGCAAAACCCGCCTGATGGCGCATACGCCGCCATCCGGCATCAGTTCGCGGTTACAATGGTGAGGTCACCGGGCGATAACACTTTTCACGCATCAGGATTTTCATCCCTTCCGGCCCGCTCTCCAGCATCCGCTTTTCTGAATCAGAAACCAACAGTTCGCACTGATAGCCGCCCGTGATGCCAAACATCGCGCGCGCCACGCAGATATCTTCCAGCGCATTCAGCCCGCTGGTTTCAAAATGTCCCACGATACGTCCCTGCTGACGAACCACTAACCGATAACTCTTCATCGCGCCTCCCCTGCCGGAGGCAGTATCAGTTCGTCACATCCGCATTGCTGCGTCCAGGTCATCACCGCCAGTACGCGTTCCGCGGCCTGTTGCGTTGCCTGCGTCAACGATTTCCCCAACACAATGCCGCTAATCAACTCGGCACAGAACAGATCGCCGGTCCCTTTCAGATCGGTTTCTACCCGCGGGTGCTCAATCACATCCAGCGTTTGGGCCGTGACCACCGCCACATTGATGGTTTCACTGTCCTGTCCTGGCGCGCTGGTGATGACAATCCACTTCAGCGTGTCGGTCAGCAGCGATCTCGCCGCGATAACAGCCTCCTCCAGGGTGCGGCACGGCATACCGCTGAGCATCTCCAGTTCAAAGACATTCGGCGTCAGCCCCTGCGCCAGCGGCAGCAGGTGATGTCGATAGGCATCCGGTATCTCGGCTTTCACATACATTCCGCTGTCAGTATCGCCAATCACCGGATCGACCAGAACAGGAATGTCAGGATGCGTTTGACGAACGTTTTGCAACCATTGCGCCAGCAGCGCGATTTGTTCTGCACTGCCCATATAACCGGTGGTCACGGCCTTTAATTCGCGCAGCGCATCACGCTCGCTTAACGCCAGCAAATAACCGCGGAACCAGTCGGCCGGAATAACGCCCCCGTAGAACGTGTCATAGTGCGGAGTATTACTGAACAGGACGGTAGGCACCGCCGTCACCCGCAAACCCTTTGCTTTGATGGCTGGCACAGCGATGCTATTGCCGACGCTGCCATACACCACCTGTGACTGAACGGCGACAATATCGGTCTGCAACGCCCGATGCTTATCGTCGAAGAGCACTGACTGAATATCACTCTCCTGCTCCATTAACTTCTCCTCTCACTGGACAGCGGGCGGGTGCCTCACTATTATCGTCATATGCTAAAATTCATTTTGTCATAGGTCAATAATGATCGACGGAAAAACCGCCAGCGAAATCTTTGACAGTATACGGCAGCACGTCACCAGCGGCGTGTTGTCTGCAGGTGAAACATTGCCGCCGGTACGGGAACTGGCTGCACAACTCAATGTAAATCGCAATACTGTTGCAGCGGCCTACAAACGCCTGGTGACATCCGGACTGGCGCAAAGTCGTGGCCGCAATGGCACCGTTATTAAAAGCGCCTCGACGCCCATCGCACGCGAAGGCGGCGACCCCCACACGCCGCTTCACGATCTCTCCAGCGGAAATCCTGACCCGGCTCGCCTGCCGGACCTGAGCCGTTACTTTGCAAAATGTCATCACGACCACCGCCTGTACGGTGACGCGCCGGTTTCCCCGGAGCTAAAGCGCTGGGCCACGCAGTGGATGCAGGATGCCGTTCCCGCTGCGGGTGAAATTGATATCACCAGCGGCGCAATTGACGCCATTGAACGCCTGCTGAGCGCCCATCTGCTGCCCGGCGATAGCGTGGTGGTTGAAGACCCTTGCTTTTTAAGCAGTATCAATATGCTGCGATACGCCGGATTCAGCGCCAGCCCGGTGAGCGTCGACAGTGAAGGGATGCGACCGGAGGGGCTCGAACAGGCGCTGAGTAAAGGCGCCCGGGCAGTAATCGTTACACCTCGGGCGCACAACCCGACGGGATGCAGTTTAAGCGCCGCACGCGCTGGCGCATTACAGGCCATCCTTGCGCGATACCCGCAGGTACTGGTGATTGTTGACGACCACTTTGCCCTGCTTTCCGCCTGCGCGTGGCATCCGGTGATTGCGACAGAAACGCTCCACTGGTCAATCGTTCGCTCAATGTCGAAAACGCTGGGGCCAGACCTGCGTCTTGCCATTGTCGCCAGCGATCCCGCGACGTCAGCAAAATTACGCCTGCGTCTAAACGCCGGCAGTCAGTGGATCAGCCACATTTTGCAGGATCTGGTTTACACCTGTCTGGCAGACCCCGTCTGGCAGCAAACACTCGCCGAATCCCGCCAGTTTTACGCCGATCAGCAGCGCAAACTGGCGCAGGCGCTGCACGCACAAGGCATCAACAACATTTTCCCCGGCGATGGTCTGAACCTGTGGCTACCCCTTGCCGAAGCCAGCCAAAACGTTGCATTCGCGCTGGCGAAATCCGGTTGGCTGGTGCGTGAAGGCGACGCTTTCGGCGTTAACACGCCCGCACAGGGACTGCGTATCACCCTTTCCACACTCAATGACAACGACATCAACCGCCTGGCCGGCCATCTTCATCAGGCGCTGAGCCAATAACAGGAGAGTATCCGTGCACGTCCATTTTATTATTCACGAATCATTTGAATCGGCAGGCGCTTATTTGCCGTGGGCTGAAACGCGCGGTCATCACATCACCTGGACCCGCGTCTATGACAGCGAACCGGTTCCGGCCAACGCCGATGGCTTTGATATGCTGGTCGTGTTTGGCGGCCCGCAGTCACCGCGCACCACGCTTGCAGAGTGCCCTTATTTTGACTCTAAGGCTGAACAACACCTGATCAATCAGGCTATCTCGGCGGGTCGGATCGTGGTCGGGATCTGTCTGGGTTCACAGTTGATTGGCGAAGCGCTGGGAGCCAGGGTCTGCCAGAGTCCGGAAAAAGAGATTGGTCACTATCCCATTACGCTGACCGAAGCAGGAAAACAGCATCCGTTGCTTGCCCACTTCGGCTCTCCGCTGACGGTCGGCCACTGGCATAACGACATGCCAGGGCTTACCGATCAGGCCACGGTGCTTGCCACAAGCGTCGGTTGTCCACGACAGATCGTGCAATATGGCAATTTTGTCTACGGCTTCCAGTGCCATATGGAATTTACTGCCGAGGCGGTGGAAGGACTGATTCAACATTCTGAGCAAGAGCTGGCGGAAGCCAAAGGGAAGCGCTTTATTCGCTCGAAGGCGGAAATGCGCGAATGGGATTATAAGGAAATGAATGAAAAACTCTGGCAGTTCCTGGATCTGCTGGTGAAAAAACGTCAGGGTTAATCCGCATGCCCGGTCATCGCCGGGCAATAGGGTTAAATCCCCGCGCCCTGGCTGAAGTGCTCTTCGCCAAACACGCCGGTAGAGAGATAACGATCGCCGCGATCGCAAATAATCGCCACTACCACCGCGCCCGGATTGGCTTTCGCAATCCGTATCGCACCGGCGACCGCGCCGCCAGAGCTGACGCCACAGAAGATCCCTTCACGTACCGCCAGTTCACGCATAGTGTTCTCCGCGTCTCGCTGGTGAATATCGACGACCTGATCGACAAGCTGAGCATTAAAAATGCCCGGCATGTATTCCGCTGGCCAGCGGCGAATCCCCGGAATGCTGCTGCCCTCTTCCGGTTGCAGACCCACAATAGTGACCGTACGGGCCTGCTCGCGCAGAAAGCGAGAAACCCCGGTGATAGTACCAGTCGTCCCCATGCTGGAAACAAAATGGGTGAGACGTCCGGACGTTTGCCGCCAGATTTCCGGCCCCGTGGTGGTGTAATGCGCGTATGGGTTATCAGGGTTATTGAACTGGTCCAGCAGCTTGCCTTCGCCGCGCTGAGCCATCTCCAGCGCTAAATCGCGCGCCCCTTCCATCCCCTGCTCTTTGGTCACCAGAATCAGCTCGGCACCGTAGGCGCGCATCGCGGCGCGGCGTTCCTGGCTCATGTTGTCCGGCATCAGTAGCTTCATACGATAGCCTTTTAGTGCCGCAATCATCGCCAGCGCAATGCCAGTGTTCCCGCTGGTGGCCTCAATTAACACATCACCAGGCGTAATCTCCCCGCGTTTTTCCGCTTCAACAATCATCGATAACGCGGCACGATCTTTCACCGACCCCGCCGGGTTATTGCCTTCCAGTTTGACCCAAATTTCAGTGCCATTATCCGGCGTCAACCGCTGCAGCTTCACCAGCGGCGTGTTGCCAATAGTTTGTTCTAATGTGTTCACAATTTCAGTCCACAACCCAGACCTGATAAACCCAGCGCCATCAGGCAAATGTGTATTGCCGGAGGCAGCATAACTGCCTTATCCGGCCTACATAAAAAACGCTCTGAGATTACGCTATTTCTGCGAAAACAACATCATCATGACGTTCAATACGCTGATTGCCGTTATACAAGCGTGCATTTTGCAGGCCTACAAACAGACGCTCGCCGCGTACCGGAGCATCGTCCCCTTGCATGACCACGGTCAACGGGTCGTGATACCACCCGAGCGGCTGCACGACCAATTGGGTGTAATGACCTTTCGGGCTGGCTTCAATAACCTGAACAGGCAACGGCGAATCCAGACTGGTACGGCGGCTGATATCGACTTCCCATGGACGCAGGAACAGATCGACCGGCCCCTGATACGCAGGCGTATAGCCCAGCGGCCAGCGGTGTGCGCCAACGTGGAACTGCCCACCACGAATGGTGCCTTGCAGGCGGTTCACTTCACCCATAAATTCCAGTACAAAGCGGGTCGCCGGTTCACGCCAGACCTGATCCGGCGCATCGGCCTGTTCAATATTCCCCTGGCTCATTACCACCACGCGGTCCGCCACTTCAGTGGCCTCTTCCTGATCGTGCGTGACAAAGACGCTGGTGAATTTCAGCTCTTCATGCAGTTGACGCAGCCATCGGCGCAGCTCTTTACGCACCTGCGCATCAAGGGCACCAAACGGCTCATCCAGCAGCAGAATTTGTGGTTCAACCGCTAACGCGCGGGCCAGCGCGACACGTTGTTTTTGCCCACCTGAAAGCTGCGCCGGGAAGCGATCCGCCAGGTGTGCCAGTTGCACCATCTCCAGCAGTGTCGTCACTTTGGCTTTAATCGCCGCCGCATTGGGACGCTCACGACGCGGCAGGACGCTCAGGCCAAAGGCGATGTTGTCGAACACCGTCATATGGCGGAACAGCGCGTAGTGCTGAAAGACAAATCCCACCTTACGATCGCGCGCATGCAGGCGGCTGACGTCGGTACCATGGAAGCGAATATGTCCGCTGGACTGGTGTTCCAGCCCGGCAATAATGCGCAGCAGTGTGGTTTTACCGGAACCGGACGGCCCCAGCAAGGCAACCATCTGACCTGAAGGAATATCCAGTGAGATATCGTTCAGCACCTGGGTGCGACCAAAAGACTTCTTAATATTGGCAATCTCAATGCTCATGATTTTCCTCCTGTTGCGCGCGTTTTTCCTGATTCTCCAGGCGCCATTGCAACATGCTCTTCAAAAACAGGGTAATAATCGCCATCAGCGTCAATAGCGCCGCAGCGGTAAAAGAGCCGACGCTGTTGTAGTCCTGCTCCAGTAATTCAATCTGTAACGGCAGCGACAGGGTTTCTCCGCGAATTGAGCCGGAAACCACCGACACCGCGCCAAACTCGCCAATCGCACGGGCGTTAGTCAGCACCACGCCATACAGCAGCGCCCAGCGAATGTTCGGCAGCGTCACGCGACGGAACATCTGCCAGCCGGATGCGCCCAGCAAAATCGCCGCCTCATCTTCCTGACTGCCCTGACTGAGCATCACCGGCACCAGTTCACGTACCACAAACGGACAGGTGACGAAGATGGTCACCAGCACCATCCCCGGCCAGGAGAACATAATTTGCAGATTATGCTCGTCCAGCCAGCCGCCCAACGGGCCGTTGGAACCGTAAAACAGCAGATACACCAGCCCCGCCACCACCGGCGAGACGGCAAAAGGAATATCCAGCAGCGTCAGCAGCAACTGGCGGCCCGGAAAGTTAAAACGGGTCACCAGCCAGGCCAGCAGAACGCCAAACACCAGGTTCACCGGCACCGCAATCAGGGCGATCAACACCGTCAGCCAGATGGCATGCAGCATATCCGGATCGGCCAGATTCTGTAGCACGGGCAACACCCCTTTGCTGAACGCCTGGACGAAAATGGTGATCATCGGCACCAACAGGATGAACACCGACACCAGCATGCCGGTGCCAATCAGAAACCATTTTCCCCAGTTGATGCGGGGGGCGTCATAACGCTTCAATTGAGTAACTTCCGCCATTAGTGACCTACCACACGTCGGCCAAAGCGACTTTGCAGGGTGTTAATTGAAAACAGCAGCAATAACGATGCCGCAAGGATCACCGAGGCAACCGCGCTGGCGGCAGGGTAATCAAACTCCTGCAAACGAATAAAAATCATCAGCGAGGTGACTTCCGTTTTCCAGGCGATGTTGCCCGCGATGAAAATCACTGCGCCGAACTCGCCAAGGCTGCGGGTAAACGACAGCGCGACACCGGCCACCAGCGCAGGTGACAGTTCCGGCAGGACCACCTTGCGAAAGCTTTGCAGCCGCGTGGCGCCCAGGGTTTCCGCCGCTTCTTCATATTCCGGGCCTAACTCTTCGAGTACCGGTTGCACGGTACGCACCACGAACGGAATACTGGTGAACGCCATCGCCACCGCAATGCCAAGCCAGGTGTATGTCACCTTGATATCAAATTTTGCCAGCCATTCGCCGTAGAAACCGTTAACGGAAAACAGCGAAGCCAGCGTCAGACCGGCAACTGCCGTCGGCAACGCAAACGGCAGATCCATCAGCGCATCCAGCAACGTCCGGCCCGGAAAACGGTAACGGGTTAAGATCCACGCCATCAGCAGGCCAAACACACCGTTAAAAATCGACGCCACAAACGCCGACAGTAGCGTCACTTTATAGGCAGCAACCACCTGCGGATTGGTAATCACATCCCAGTATTGCGCCCAGCTCATCTGTGCCAGTTGCATCACTAACGCACTGAGCGGCAGCAGCAAAATCAGGCAAACGAACAGCAGGCTGGTGCCCAGGCTTAAAGTAAAGCCAGGCAGTACGCGTCGGGAGGAGACTGCAAACATTACTTACGCCCCGCCGCCAGCAGTTTGTCCAGTTCGCCACCGCTGGTGAAATGGGTTTTCATCACCTCAGGCCAGGAGCCAAATTTCTCTTCCACGCGGAACAGTTCGGTCTGTGGGAATTTATCTTTCAGCTTGTCCATCACCTCCGGGTTGTTCACGCGGTAGTAGTAGTCCGTGATGATGGTTTGCGCCTGCGGGCTGTACAGCCAGTTCAGATAGGCTTTCGCCGCTTTCTCGGTGCCATTGGCCTGCACATTTTTATCCACCCAGGCAACCGGGAACTCAGCCAGAATATTGGTTTTCGGGATAACCACTTCAAAACCCTGCGCTTCATACTGTTTGCGAATGTTGTTCACTTCGGACTCAAAGCTAATCAGCACATCGCCCAGTCCGCGCTCAGCAAACGTCGTGGTCGCGCCGCGACCGCCGGTATCAAACACTTCGACGTTTTTCAGGAACTGGGTCATGAACTGTTCAGTTTTGGCTTTATCGCCGCCGTCCGCGTTATCGGCGGCGCCCCAGGCAGCCAGATAGGTGTAACGGGCGTTACCGGAGGTTTTCGGGTTCGGGAAGATCAGCTTCACATCAGAACGGACAAGGTCGTTCCAGTCGCGAATGTTCTTCGGGTTGCCTTTACGTACCAGGAATCCCATCGTGGAGTAAAACGGTGAGCTGTTGTTCGGCAAACGGCTTTGCCAGTCAGCCGGAATCAGCTTGCCTTTGTCATGCAGGATCTGCACATCGGTCACCTGATTGTAGGTCACGACGTCGGCTTTCAGTCCCTGTAAAATTGCCAGCGCCTGCTTTGAGGAGCCCGCGTGCGACTGTTTAATCGTCAGCTTATCGCCGCCGTTATCTTTCGCCCACTGCTGTTCAAACGGCGGGTTGAGGGCGGCAAACAGTTCGCGGGAGACGTCGTACGAGCTGTTCAACAGCTCCGTCGCCTGCGCCTGACCGACCAGTAACAACGACGCCACAAGCGTCAGATATCTTTTTTTCAGTAAGTTAACGGCCATTGCGCACCCTTATAAATTTGATGACTTTCTAATAGCCATAATATTTATAACGAGTGTGAAAGGAGTAACGGTTTTATATACCGTTTACTGATTTGAAAGTTGAAAAGGGAATAAGAGAAACCCCTCCTGATGGTCAGAAGGGGTTGTGCGGTCGTCAGATTCCGACGCTGACGGTCTCCGGCAACGTGCTGCCGCCGTCAATCACGTTTTGCGTGCCCGTGAGATAGCTGGACTCATCCGACGCCAGGAAGGCGGCCAGTTCACCCACTTCCAGCGGGCAGGCCAGTCGACGCAGCGGGATCGCCTTCGCCATTTCGGTCAGCACTGCTTCCGGATCGTCCGGGTTAGACTGCTGCGCAATGCTTTCCGCCATCGGGGTACGCACGTAGCCCGGGCAAATCGCATTCACGCGAATCCCCGACTGGGCGTACTCCACCGCCAGCGATTTGGTCAGCCCGACAATCGCGGCCTTCGACAACGCATAGGCCGTTTCGCCCGGATCGGCGACCATATCGCCAGTGACCGAGGACATCATCACGATGCGTCCGTCTTTACGCTTAATCATCTCCGGCAGGACCGCTTTGGTCACGTTCCAGACGCCTTTGATATTCACATCAATGTGGAAGTCGCGATCTTCGTCGCTCATGTCGAGGAAGCTGCCCAGACGGCAGACGCCTGCATTGTTGACCAGAATGTCGATGCGGCCTTCCACCTCTTTCGCTTTCTTCAACGCCGCCGCCACGGAGGCGGGATCGGTCACATCCGCAATCACAGCCGTACAGCGATGCCCGCGGCCACCGAGTTCATCCGCCAGCTTTTCAATCTCATCGGAGATATCCAGCAAGATTAAGTTCGCCCCATGTCGGGCAAACACTTTGGCGATGCCTTCGCCAATGCCCTGTGATGCGCCTGTAATCAATGCTGTTTTGCCCGTGAGTTTACCCATTTCAATGCTCTCCTTGTGAATATGAAGTCTCACACTCCATTAACATTGAAAATACAGGAAAAAAGGATACGTGCTGAGGAACAGCTCACTAATTAAGGTAAATCTTAGATAAAAATCATCCCCGCCGGGGCGGGGACACTATTTTTATGCTGATCGTAGCGACGTGCGTAAGCGGAAAATTACAGTGCCAGCAAACGGTCCAGCGACGGCGCAAAGTAATACCCGCCGGTCACCGGTTTGGTGAAGCGCAGCATGGCGTCACGTTTGCCGTCGGTGTCGCCAAACATGCTCAGCAGTTGCTGTTCAATGTTATGCAGACGCGCACAGTAGGCGCAGAAATAGAGACCATGAGTGCCGCTGGCGGTACCGTATGGCAGGCTCTGGCGAACAATTTTCAGCCCTTTGCCGTCTTCTTTCAGATCCACACGGCTCAGGTGCGACGTTACCGGGCGATCGTCGCCATCGATCTCTTCGTTGGCTTCTTTGGTACGCCCGATCATCATCTCCTGATCGTGAATACTCATGCGGTTGAGCTGCTTCAGATTGTGTTCCCAGCGCTGAACAAAGACGTAGCTGCCACCCGCATCCACGCCGTCTTTGATGACCGCCACTTCGCGGCGCGTCTCTTCCCCTGCCGGGTTTTCCGTACCGTCGACAAAGCCGCTGAGATCACGCTCTTCCACCCAACGGAAACCGTGGATCTCTTCCTGGACCTCAATGCAATCGCCGAAGGCTTCCATCGCCGCCTGAGCGACAGAGAAATTCACATCGTGACGCAGAGAAAGAATGTGGATCAGCACATCGTACTGGGTCGCCGGGGCCAGGCCTTTACCGTAAGGGATAAAGTCTTTCAGCTCTTCAGCCCCCACTCCGCCGCTCAGGGCGCGCCAGGTGTTGTTGCCGAAGGCCACGACCGCACCCAGATGGGCGTCCGGGAATGTCGCCTGGAAGGTCGCCAGTTTATCGGCGAACGCTTTGCTGGCACCACGCAGGGCATCAACGTCGCCTTTTACATTCGCTTCAATCCAAATCGCCACACGGCAATGCTCTGGCAAAATGCCACTCTGAACCTGAGACATCATTCCTCCTGAAAAATGAGAATGCCACGCAATCGTGGCATTGATGGGCGTTATTTTACCCTTTTTTTACGTTCGAGGGTTTGTTCAGACGCAAATTAACGACGCCAGATAATTTTGCTCACTTTCCACGCTTTCAGCGTATCGTCCGGCGGCATTAACCCTTCAGGCCCCTTCCATTCACCGGTAAAGAGATAGCTGATGTGTTGACTGCCTTCGGCTTTACATTCTACTGCGCTCTGCTCAGCGTGGCTGGCAGGCTGACAATTGCCGAACGCTTTGCTGTAGAGGTCGCTAAACGGTGTGCCAATTTCAACGCCCGCGTCGGAAGGAATCCCGCTATCCAGGACATCAATGCGGCTGATGTTTCCCTGCTCGCCGTGAATGACCATCGCCACCTTGTCGCCGTTCATGGCTTCGAAAAAGCGCACCACATTGCCATTCTCGGTCTTCATGCCACTGCGCAGGCGATAGTCGCCGTCCAGCGCATCGGCAATGGCCTGTTCATTTAGCGGCGTCGATGCCGTGAGTGCGCCAACGCCCTGTTCGGTTACTTCTGTCGATGAACCAAACCAGTTCCACGGATTGGCGGCAGACCAGTTTACCGACGACAGCGTCGAACAGCCGGTCAGCACCAGCGGCATAGCACATAACACTACACGCAGCGATTTCATCTCACTTCCTTTCATTAATGATCAACGTTACCTGGAGTCCGGCTTCACCAAAAAGTTCCGTTATTCTTTCTCCAGAGTAAAACAGGCGCGCATCCGTCGGTTGGTCAATAGCCACAAAAGTGCCACGATATCCGCCACCACCAGCGCCAGACCCGCGCCATTGACAGGATCGCCATTGAACCAGAGAACGGGCTGCCAACAGAGCAGCACCACCTGCGCAACAATCAATAGCAGTCGCAATGCCTGCCATAAACGCGGAAAAGTGTAACGTCGCCCGCTCAGTAAAAATGCGAGCACGGCAGGAATGCCGGGTAGCAGCCCCAGCCAAAAGTTGTCGTGATCGGGATAGAACAGATTCAACAGCGCCGTGCCCTGTTCGCGCGAAGCACCGGCAATCACAAACAGCACCCAGGTCCGCGCATGAAGCAGCAGCACAAGCCAGAACAAAAAGGGCAGACGCAAATGGCCGTGGCCATCGTAATCTGCAGGATGAAACTCAATATTCTTCATCTTCGATCAGGCGTTTTCCGAGACACAGCACGTCGGCATGCTCATAGCCGAGTCGCTCATACATCCCCAACACCACGTCGTTATCTTCACGCACCATGATCTGAATCTTCGGGCAACCGCGCGCAATGAGTTTTTTCTCAAGCCGGTTAAGCAGCGCATTGGCGATGCCGCGACCGCGAAATTCCGGGTGCACGCCAAGATAATAGGCCGATCCGCGATGACCGTCGTAGCCGCCCATCACCGTCCCCACCACTTCCCCGTTTACTTCCGCAACGAGAAACAGGCTAACGTCATGGTTCACCTTCCGCTCGATATCCATTTCCGGGTCATTCCACGGACGCAACAAATCGCAGCGCTCCCAGAGGGTGATCACCTCTTCGAAATCTTCCTGCCGAAAAACGCGTATCTCCATGGTATTGAGGCCCTTTTCAAGGTTAAAACTCCGATTATGGCGCGAACGCCCCATTTAGCCAATATCTGACGCGAAACGGCGGAAAAAATGGCATAATAGCGGATTGTCACGTATTGAAATGAAAAGTAAAACAATTCTCAACATCAAGCGTCGTAACGGATTACGCGATACGATATAACATCAGGACTCTTTTTTTTACAACTCAGGCCGTATGAGCACTTTTAAACCGCTAAAAACTCTCACATCGCGCCGCCAGGTGCTGAAAGCCGGACTGGCGGCACTGACATTAACAGGGATGGCGAACGCCACAGCCAAAGAAGCCCCACTGAAAACCAGCAATGGTCACAGTCAGCCTGCCACGAAAAAATCAGGTGGCAAGCGCATTGTCGTGCTGGACCCTGGCCACGGCGGTATCGACACCGGCGCCATTGGCCGCAACGGCTCCAAAGAAAAGCATGTTGTGCTGGCGATAGCGAAAAATGTGCGTTCCATTTTACGCAGTCAGGGGATCGACTGCCGCCTGACGCGTTCGGGCGATACCTTTATTCCCCTGTACGACCGCGTCGAAATCGCCCACAAGCACGGCGCGGATCTGTTTATGTCAATCCACGCGGACGGCTTTACCAATCCCAGTGCGGCGGGCGCGTCGGTGTTTGCCCTCTCCAATCGCGGGGCCAGTAGCGCCATGGCGAAATACCTTTCCGACCGCGAAAACCGCGCCGACGAAGTCGCCGGTAAGAAAACGACCGACAAGGATCACCTGTTGCAACAGGTGCTCTTTGACCTGGTACAGACGGATACCATCAAAAACAGCCTGACGCTGGGGTCACATATTCTCAGGAAGATCAAACCGGTACATAAACTGCACAGCCGGAATACGGAACAGGCGGCGTTTGTGGTGCTAAAATCACCGTCAATCCCGTCGGTACTGGTTGAAACCTCATTCATCACCAATCCGGAAGAGGAGCGACTGCTGGGCACCACGGCATTTCGTCAGAAGATCGCCACCGCCATCGCTAATGGTGTGATCAGCTATTTCCATTGGTTTGATAATCAGAAAGCCCATTCGAAGAAACGGTAATCATGAAACCCGATGCTCTACGCGTAAAACAGTTCCTGCTGAACTTGCAGGATGCCATTTGCCAGCAGCTCACCGCCATTGACGGTGCGGAGTTTGTCGAAGATAGCTGGCAGCGTGACGCGGGCGGCGGCGGAAGGAGTCGGGTGCTGCGTAACGGCGGCATCTTCGAACAGGCTGGCGTCAATTTTTCTCACGTACACGGTGACGCCATGCCAGCATCGGCCACGGCCCATCGCCCGGAACTGGCAGGACGCAGTTTTGAAGCGATGGGCGTGTCGCTGGTCGTGCACCCGCTTAACCCTTATATTCCCACCAGCCATGCCAACGTGCGTTTTTTTATTGCCGAAAAGCCGGATGCCGATCCGGTCTGGTGGTTTGGCGGCGGTTTTGACTTAACGCCCTACTACGGCTTTGAAGAAGACGCCATTCACTGGCATCGCACCGCGCGCGATCTGTGTCAGCCGTTTGGCGACGATGTCTATCCACGTTACAAAAAGTGGTGCGATGACTATTTCTTCCTCAAACATCGCAACGAGCAGCGTGGCATCGGCGGGCTGTTTTTTGACGATCTGAACACGCCGGATTTTGACCACTGTTTCGCCTTCATGCAGGCCGTCGGCGAAGGCTATACCGAGGCGTATCTGCCGATCGTTGAGCGCCGCAAGGCAATGAGCTGGGGTGAACGTGAGCGTAACTTCCAGCTCTATCGTCGCGGTCGTTACGTGGAGTTTAATCTGGTGTGGGATCGTGGCACCCTGTTTGGGCTTCAGACCGGCGGGCGCACGGAATCCATCCTGATGTCGATGCCGCCGCTGGTGCGTTGGGAATACGACTGGCAGCCGGACGCTGGCAGCCCGGAGGCCGCTCTCAGCGATTTTATTCAGGTGCGTGAGTGGGTGTAATTGCCTGATGGCGGCTTACGCCTTACCAGGCCTACAATCCATTGCAGCCTGCGTTCATCACATCCACTGGCGCATACGCTGGTGCAACGTCAGCGACGGCTTCTCGGCAAACAATTGCTGGTAGTCGGTGGCGAACTGCCCTAAATGCCAGAACCCCCACTGCATTGCCGCATCCTTGACCGTGGTACTCTGCGACCACGGGCTGATTAATTCCCGTCGCACCGCATTCAGGCGGATCCTTTTCAGCCACGCATTCGGTCCAATCCCCAAAATGGCGTGAAATGCATTCTGCAACGTACGACGGCTGACGTGAAGCTGGTTGCAGAGGTCGAGTACCGTCAGCGGCTCCGACATATTTTCCAGCACATACTCACGCGCCCGGGAGAGCAGTTTGCGGTAGCCCTGGTGGCTGATACTCTCCGCCGAGTTGATAGGATGCGCGTCCTCCAGCATCATGCCCATCGCCAACAACAGATTATCCCCCAGCACCTTACGCACTGCGGGTTGATGAAGATTCTCCGGGTTCTCGCTAAAAGTCGCCAGCGCCTGCTGGACAAAGCCCCACAGCGCCGCCTTGTGCTGCTCTTTGACCTCCAGCGCCGACTGGTTGCGCAGCATATGCAGCACCCTTTCCGGATTATGTAAAAACTGTGCCTGACGGGAAATCACATCCTCTGAAATTACCACCCCGAGAATCGTGTAATCATCCGGCGTGCTCAGCTCGAACTCCGTACCGCCCGGGCGGGTCGCAATCTCGGCGCTGCCGAGACACTGTG
The DNA here is from genome assembly GCF_016906145.1 of Citrobacter sp. MGH 55. Lineage (NCBI taxonomy): Bacteria > Pseudomonadati > Pseudomonadota > Gammaproteobacteria > Enterobacterales > Enterobacteriaceae > Citrobacter > Citrobacter sp. MGH 55. The sequence goes on along the minus strand of NZ_CP070239.1, from coordinate 2,768,942 downwards.
CGCCAATAAATCCCTGCTCGCCCCGCGTGGCCGGAATGCCAAACCAGAACGAATTCGGCCACACCAGGCATGACTGACGCAGCGCCAGTCCGGTGTATTCGCGAAAAACCTGAATGTCATCGAGCAAGATTTCCGTGAATTCACCATGAAACTTCCCCGGATGCAGTTGATCATAAATCTGCTGCCAGGCAGTGATGGTCAGGGCGTGCTCATAAACATCCGTGGTCCGCCGCTGGTGAACGTTGTCCACTTCCACCTTTGGCGTGAGTTTAACGTCTTCGGGTAACGCTTCATGATAAAGATGGTGCAAACTGGCTGAACGGGTCTTTTTCATGATCTTTTATGCCGGACGCCTGGTAAGACGCCCGGCCCTCCGACAGGTTAATTTTTTAAGCGATAGCGACTACTGCGTTTACGCAACGCCCCGTCAGTGAAGAGCTGTTCCAGTGCGTTTCTGGCCTCTTCAAGCGGCCAGCCAAAGTGCGCGGCGACCTCTCCTGCCGTCATTCCCTGACGCGCTGTAGCGAGCTGCGCCAGCAGCGCGTCGGCGTATTCAGACCGTACAGGTGCTTCAGGCTTCGGCGCTGTCTTCTGCTCAGGGGATTTCGACGCGCGCTTAAATCCGCCGATCAGCCACTGGGTGTCGTCTTCTGGCCGACCAATTTCTTTGCGGCTGATGACGCGGCCTGTCCGCTGTGCTGCGGCGCTTCCGGCATCCAGCGCCGCACGACACGCCGCCAGATCGCCTTCCACCACCAGCGTCACTTTGCCCGGGTCAAGCACTTCATGACTCAGCAGGTTGACATTAGCCGCCTTCAGCATGGCATCCGACGCGTCCACGGCGGCAACCATGCCCTCCACTTCCAGTAACCCCAGTGCATTGATCATTGATGACCTCCGTTACGCGCGCTGAACAGGATTACGGGCGATGTCCAGAACCGCATCGGCAAAGGCATTACAGGCAGCTTTACAGGCAGCCTGGCTACCGGTCAAAAACGCCGCCGAGTAGTTAGTTTCTGACGGAGGCGGCACGTAGGTCACCAGTTGAACATCGGCGGATTTCATCGCCGCATCAATGCCATAGGTTGCTTCCAGCGGCGGTGCCACCAGATAAGCCAGCGGATCGCCCAGCGCGATCCCTGCCGTTGACGACAGATAAGAGCCGGTACGCGACACCACATGCGCCAGGAACGCGGTGTTTTCCGCATCGTTCGCCCACTGGAACGCCGCGCCGCCTTCGATATGCGCCACCATCGCATCCAGCCCGGCGCGCACTTCCGCCGGGTTTGGTCCCCCCAACATAATCAACACTTCACCGGCTGTCGGCGACGGCCCATGGGCCGCCCCGGCGTACAGCGAACGGCCATACACCACTTCAACCATCGCCTGTTTTGTCGCTTCGTCTGCGGCAATATACGTCACGTCATCAGAATCTGCCGTGATGAGACCGAGGCTACGTATATGCGACGGTAATTTAAGTTCGCGTGCAAACCCGTCGTTCACGGAAGCTATCACGCGCATCGCGCTGACCGACGGTCGAATCAAATCTAATGCTGGCATGATGCCTCCTTAACGGGTCATGTTGATGCCGGACGCTTTCTGCTCCAGCATGCGTTTGGCCAAATCCACGATGACAGCAGCGGCTTCTACCGGCGGCGTACCGCCCTGGTGGATGTTGGAAATACAGGTACGGTCGGCCTCCACCGTCGTCGCCACGCGCGGTGAATAGACCGCGTAGCAGGAGAGACTCTCCGACTGCCCCAGTCCTGGACGTTCACCGACCAGCAGAATCACCACTTTCGCTCCGAGGATCTCGCCGATCTGGTCTTCAATCTTCACGCGACCATAGCGGACAAAGAACGGTGTCCCGACCTTCAGCCCGGCCTGCTTCAGACCGGACAGCAGCGGTGGCAGGATCTCTTCATAGTTCGCGGTGATCGCATCGGTAGACAGGCCGTCAGACACCACCACCTGAACATCCGGATTTGCGACGCACTGCGATTTCAGCGCCTCTATGGCTTCCTGACTCAAACGGCGGCCCATATCCGGGCGCGTCAGGTAGAGATTTTTGTCGCTGATTTCCGAACGCACTTCCAGCAGTCCCTGCGCTTTCACCCACTCTTCCGGCACCTCTTTCAGGACGGTGTCTTTTGAGCGTGAGTGGTCGGCGAGAAAACGCAGCAGCGCCTGAGTGCGTGGACGCGGACCGGCACGCCCGGTGCAAACGCGCGCTGCGGTACTGCGCCGCAGTTCGGTCAGCACCTCTGCGCGATGCGGGTTCTCCACGCCAATCCAGGCTTTTGCTTCAGCGGAGCCCAGATCCAGCGCGCAGCTCTCTGTAGTCGACGGTGCCGCACACTGCGGTTTGTCGCAGGACTGCGACGGGGCGGCGGTCTGCGGCTGTGTCTGTCCCATTGACGCCATTACGCTGCGTACAATTTCTTCAATCTGTTTTTGATCCATTGTTTGTCATCCCCGCGTCATCAGAAGAACAGTGACGGATCGCCCGCCCGTTTGGTCAGGCGACCGTTTGCCATAATGCCCATCGTTTCCAGCCAGCGTTCAAACTCCGGCGACGGACGCAGATTCAGCAACTGGCGTACGGTCGCCGTATCGTGGAAGGCGGTGGTCTGGTAGTTGAGCATGATGTCGTCGCCAAGCGGCATACCCATGATGTAGTTACAGCCCGCGGTGGCGAGCAGAATCATCAGGTTTTCGTTGAGGTTCTGATCGGCATCGGCATGGTTGGTGTAGCAGCAGTCACAGCCCATCGAGATGCCGCTCAGCTTGCCCATAAAGTGATCTTCCAGACCGGCACGAATAATCTGGCGGTCGTTGTAGAGATACTCCGGCCCGATAAAGCCCACCACGGTGTTCACCAGGAATGGATCGTAATGACGCGCCAGGCCGTAGTTACGTGCTTCCATCGTTACCTGGTCCGCCCCGAAGTTCGCCCCGGCGGAAAGCGCCGAGCCCTGTCCGGTTTCGAAATACAGGCAGTTTTCTCCGGCGATCCGGTTAAACTCCGCCCCTACCGCACGCGCTTCGTCCAGCATTGCCAGCTCTACGCCGAACTCTTTTAAGCCCTTTTCACTGCCGCAGATACTCTGGAAGATCAGTCCGCCCGGCGCACCGCGACGGATCGCTTCAATCTGCGTGGTAACGTGCGCCAGCACACAGCCCTGGGTCGGGATGTTGAACTTGTCGATCACCCCATAAACCGTGTCCAGTACGCGGCTTAAGTTCTCCACATCGTCGGTCACCGGGTTGACGCCAATCACCGCATCGCCGGCACCAAAAGAGAGCCCTTCGTAGATTTGCGCGGCAATACTCTGCACATCATCACGGGTATCGTTCGGCTGCAGACGACAGCTGAAGGTGCCCGGAATACCGATCGTGGTGTTGGCCTTTTTGATCACCGGCATTTTCTTGCCGCCGTAGATCAGATCGGCGTTAGAGCAGATCTTCGCCACTGCCGCCACCACTTCCGAGGTCAGTCCTTTACGCGTAAAGGCAATATCATCAACCGAGGTGTCATCGCTCAGCACATGCTCACGCAGCTCGCTGATGCTCCAGTTCTTAATGCGGTTGTAGGCCGTTTCGTTGACATCGTCCTGAATCAGGCGTGTGACGCAGTCCTCTTCATAGGAAATCACCGGGTTATTGCGAATATCCGCCACCGTCATTTCCGACAACACCTGTTTCGCCGCGACACGCTCCTGCGAGCTTTGCGCCGCGACGCCGGCCAGCACATCCCCCGAACGCAGTTCGTTGGCTTTTGCCAGCACCTCTTTTACATCCTTAAACTGATAAACATTGCCGAACAATGTGGTCTTTAGTTTCATAAGTCGTTCCCTCAGGAAGGAATTGCGAGTGATTTCACCGTCACCGGCACAACCGATCCGCCAAACAAAGGCGTACCAATGTCGATATAGTCGCCCGCCCGGACAATCACTTCGTCAATGACCGCCAGCGGGAGTTGCTGTAACTGTGGGCGCAACAGCATGCCCAGCGCTTTACCAAAGTCCTGCTCGGCCACCACCAGCAGGGGATGCGGATTCGGGTAACGCGCGATGAAGGCCAGTAGCGCGTCGATGACCGTAAGTAATGCGGCGTAACGCACCGGTAGCGAGGCGGGAAGCGCCAGTACGTATGCGTCAGTCTGTGGATCCAGATCGAGCTGCATCAGCGCCTGTTGCCACGCGCCAACCAGATCGGCGTCATCCATCGGGATCGCCACCGGCAGATTGCGCAGCGGCAACTGAACCCCTTCCAGCCAGATGGTGCTGCCCGAGAGCGACAGCGTGTGCGCCCCTGCGCCAATCACCGTGGCGCGCACGGTCTGCGCCGGAAACTGCACGTTCATCGCACGCAGACGCGGATGCTCATGCAGCGCCGTCGCCAGCAGCGGCCCAATATCAGAAAAGCAGAACGGATCGGCAGGCAGATTGCGATAGCACTCTCCCACGCCGCCGGACAGGGTGATGACCTCCGGCTTCGCGTCCGCTGGCAGTAACCCGGTTTGCATCAGCGTTTGCGCCAGCGGCGACAACGCGCCGTCGATCACTTCTACGATCAGACTCGCCATCCGCTGCGCCACCAGCCCTAACTGCGCGACGGTCAGTGAACGGGCATCGGTACCCACCCCGAATACCTCATCGACAATCTTCTGACCGGGTTGATGGGCATGTACGACGCGCCCTTGACCGTCGGTCTCCAGCAGACGCCCGCCGACGTTCAGACAGGCGGTGCCGCTCACCTTTCCGGCATCAAACAGCGCGTAGTTCGAAGTGCCGCCGCCGATGTCGATGTTCAGCACCCGGCACATCCGCTGTTCAGACAGGGTTTGCGCCCCGGCGCCGTGACCGGCAATCACCGATTCCAGATGCGGTCCGGCACTGGCAACCACAAAGTCACCGAGCGACTGGGAGAGCGTCATCACCGCCGGGCGCGCGTTGCGGGTTTTCGCGCTCTCGCCGGTGATGATGATGGCTCCTGAATCAACCGATTCCGGCGCGATCCCCGCCGCCTGATACTGCGCGAGGATCAGCGCTTTAAGGTCGTCCTCCCGTAACCCGCCCTGCTTATCGACGGGGGTAAAGAAGACCGGGCTTTGCCAGCTAATGTCGCGTTTGATGAATTCGTAACGGGGCACCTGCGACACTGCCGCACGGTTAACCAGTTCCAGGCGCGAGAAGATCACCTGCGTGGTCGTGGTGCCGATATCGATACCGACGCTCAGTAGCTGGCGCGTGTTCACGATTGCGCCTCCACTTCCGTTTCTGCCGGAACGTTTTCATCTTTTGGCACCAGCATCATGGCCACGCCAATCGCCGTAACACCGCCAATCAATTTGCCGACAATCATCGGGAAGATCATGGCGTTCATGTTGGCCGCCGCGAAGCCTAAGTGGTCACCCAGCGCGAAGGCTGCGGAGACGGCGAAGGCGCAGTTGATCACTTTGCCGCGGGTATCCATCTGCTTCATCATGCCGAACATCGGGATGTTATTCGCCAGTGTCGCCACCATGCCGCCAGCTGCCATATTGTTGATTTTCAACAGGCTTCCGACGCGCATCAGCGGTTTCTCAAACCAACGGGTCAGTAACAGCACCATCGGATACGCCCCGAGCAGTACGCAGGAGATAGAACCGATCACTTCAATGGCACGCATCACTTCACCGGGGGTGTCGCCAGGTGCCATAAAGATGGGGTCGAGACCGGGGATCAGCTCCCAGCCCAGCAGGAACTTGATGACTGCCGCGGCGAGACCAATGGTGATCAGCGCAACGAGGAATTTGGCGAAGATCTGGAAGCCGTTGATCATTTTTTCCGGGATGAATTTCAACCCCAGCGCCACCAGCACGGCGACGATAATCACCGGGATCATGTTCATCAGGATCAGCGCGAAGGTGAACTCGACCGGTTGTCCGTTGATCTCAACGCCCGAATACATCGCGACCAGACCACCGGCAATACAGCCGATAGGGATCGTGACAATGCCTGCCAGCACGCCAAGCGCCAGATAACGGCGGTCAGACGGCTCAATAATGCCCAGCGCAACGGGGATAGAGAACACGATGGTGGGCCCCATCATTGCCCCCAGAATCAACCCCGAGTAGAGCCACGCCGCGACGTCGCCACCCGCCAGCTCTTTGGCAAGGAAGAAGCCGCCCATATCGCACGCCAGCAGCGTTCCGGCGAACATGGATGGGTTCGCGCCAAGCATTTCATACAGCGGAATAATCACCGGCCCGAGCAGTTTGGCTAACACCGGCGCCAGCGCGGTCATACCGACCATCGCCAGTCCCAGAGCGCCCATCGCCATAAACCCTTCTTCGAACTGACCGCCGGATCCCTCAATACTTTTGCCGAACTTCCCGAGGAAACGCGCCGACCCGCCGAACTGCGACAGGATCCTGTCCACGGCGGCAATCAGCATAAAGAACATCATGATGTACATGATGATTTCGTTAATTCCCATACCCTTATCTCCATTTGCCAGGGTTTTCGTAGACCGGATAAGCGCAGCGTCATCAGGCAATGATGTCGCGTTTTGCCGGGTGGCGGCGCGAACGCCTTATCTGGCCTACGTCCTGGTATGCTTTTATTGTGCCGCCGCGTACAACTCAATAATGTCGCTCTGCGTGGCGGTGCGTGGGTTGCTGCGTATACAAATATCCTCCAGCGCGGCTTGCGCCCAGACGCTGTAGTGTTCTGGTTTTGCGCCGACATCAGCGAGCCGTTTGTTCAGGCCCACCTCCGCAATCAGTTCGCTGACGGCGGCGATAGCGTCGCGATCGTCTGCTTTCTTATTGGTCAAGGCGCGTCCGATATGGCTAAAGCGTTCGCGACACACCATACGGTTAAAGCCCATCACCGTTGGCAGCAGCATGGCGTTCGCCTGGCCGTGCGGAATGTGCAATGTGGCGCCAGGCTGATGCGCCATCGCATGACACAGCCCCAGCCCGGCGCTGGAAAACGCCATTCCTGCCATGCAGGAGGCCAGCAGCATGCTCTCCCGTGCGGCGAGGTCGTGACCGTAGCCCACCGCTTTCGGCAGCGATTTGCCAATCATTGCAATTGCGCCAATCGCCAGGCTGTCGGTAAACGGCGAGGCATTCAGCGCGCTGTATGCCTCAACCGCGTGCGTCAGCGCATCAATCCCGGTCATTGCCGTCACATGAGGCGGTACGCCTTCAGTCAGCGCGGCATCAAGGATTGCCACGTCCGGCATCAGCGTCGCATGTGCCAGCACCTGCTTGCGTCCTGTCGCCGCGTCGATAATCACCGTTACGTTCGTGGTTTCCGATCCGGTTCCGGCGGTGGTGGGGACAGCAATCAACGGCAGTCGCGGGCGTAAGCTGCTGTATTCCGTCATCTGGGCCAGCGTCTGATGTGGATTCGTCACCAGCAGGGCGACTGCTTTTGCCGCATCCAGCACCGAACCGCCGCCAAAGGCAACAACGCCGTCGCATTTTGACTCGCGCAATTGGGCGACCGCTGCGCAGACGTCGGTGATGCACGGCTCACCCATCGGACACGGCCAGACCGTCATCGCCACGCCTTTCATCGCCAGACTGCGCTCTAACGACGCGGTCATCCCCGCCTGATGCAGGAAACTGTCGACCATCACGAACAGATGGCTTAAGCCTCGCGATTGCGCTTCCTGTCCGCAGGAACTGAGCGCCCCGAGCCCGCACAGCGTGACCGGCGGTACGCTGAACGTTTTCATGCGTTGCAGATTCAGGGTATCGAATGCCTGAAAGAGCGCCGTCTGCAATTCAGCTTGCATAGATTCCCTCCGCTTTCTCTCTCCCGCTGTTGGCGATCGCCAGCGGTGTCATAAACAGGCTATGCCGGGGCAGATGTACCTGGAGTTCAGGAAAGCGCTGGCGAAACAACGCCTCTACACCCGGTTGCATACAAGAGCCGCCCGCCAGCCATAAATCGGCTATTTCTTGTCCTTCGATATGACGAGCAACGATCTCCGCCATTTTCTCGTAGACCGGTTTCACCACCGGCCAAATCTCCTGCGCGTTGCTGCGCTTGACCTGCTCGGCCTCTTCCAGTTCGATGCGCCGGTTTCCGGCCAGCGTCAGCGAAATGTGGTGGCCGCCCGTCGCTTCATCCGCCGAGTACGTCACTTTGCCCTGTTTGACGATGGCGATCCCGGTCGTGCCGCCACCGATATCCACGACACCGGCGTTATCCAGTTGCAGCAGATCGGCGACCGCGGTTGGTTCATCCAGCACATGGCTGACCTCCAGCCCGGCAGATTCCAGCACGTTGATGGAAATGCGCGGGTCGGTGCCCGGCGGGAACGACGTCGCTGCGTGGGTAAACCGGCTACCGAGCTGTTGTTCGAGCGTATCGAGATGGCGGCGCACAATTGTGACCGCACCGAAGAAATCCCAGACGATGCCGTCGCGCACGACGTCAGCCCAGTCAAGACACACCGCGACCGGCTGTCCGTCACCGTCGACAACCATCGACACCACGTCGCAGGTGCCGAGATCAACACCCAGCCACAGCGCGGAATCGCTCGTCGCAGGTGCCTGATTACACAGGTCAGCGGCTTTTTGCAGTCTTGGCGTGAGCCAATTTTCTTCGTCGTGCGCCATCATTCATCCCTTATACAATTCGAAACGCATCCACCAATACACAGCGACGCAGACGCACAAACGTACGCGCGCTGGTCACCCCTTCTCCGGTTGGCGTGGTGATGGTCATGGTGGTCCAGCCTTCACCACCCAGCCCCAGCCCGGCAATGCACGGTCCATTCTTGACAAAGATGCTGGTATCAATGGCGTTCGCCATCCGGTTCATGTTGTCGATGTTGCGTGAGTGCATCGCAGCGGTATGGTGGCAGCCGCCTTCCAGTTGCACCGCCAGCGCAATCGCCTCGTCGACATTTGCCACCCGTACCACCGGCAGAACCGGCATCATCAGTTCCGTGACGGCAAAAGGATGCGTGGCTGACGTTTCAACAAACAGCAGACGGGTTTGCGGCGGAACTTGCAGGCCAATGGCGGCGGCGATTTTTGCCGCGTCGCGTCCAACCCAGTCACGACTGACAGTGCCTTTGCCGCGTTCATCGATATTTTTCAGCAGCACCGGCTGGAGCTGTTCGGCCTGTGCGGCGCTCAGTTTCACTGCCTGCTGGCCTTCCATCAGGCGCATCAGCTCATCCGCCACGCTATCGACGACAATCAGTACCTTTTCATCCGCGCAAATGATGTTGTTATCGAAAGAAGCGCCTTTGACGATGGATTGTGCAGCCCGCGCCAGATCCGCCGTCTCATCGACGACCACCGGCGGATTACCGGCACCGGCGGCAATCAGACGTTTATTGGTGTGTTTGCGGGCAGCGTCGACCACCGCTTCGCCGCCGGTGACGACCAGCAGACCAATGCCTGGGTACTTAAACAACCGCTGTGCGGTTTCAATATCCGGGTTCGCCACGGTCACCAGCAGGTTTTCCGGGCCACCTGCCGCCACCACCGCCTGGTTAAGCAGTGTGATAGCGCGTTGTGAAACGCCTTTCGCCGCCGGATGGGGAGCGAACACGACGCTGTTACCCGCGGCAATCAGGCTGATGGCGTTATTAATCACTGTCGCCGCCGGGTTAGTAGATGGCGTCACTGAGGCGACGACGCCCCACGACGCATTTTCGATCAGCGTCAGGCCGTTATCGCCGGTGAGTACCTGCGGCGATAAGCACTCCACGCCCGGCGTCCCGCGAGCCTGTGCCACGTTTTTGGCAAATTTATCGTCGACGCGTCCCATGCCGGTCTCTGCGACGGCAAGTTCCGCTAATTCTTTGGCATGCTTTTCGCCCGCTTCACGGATGGCGTGAATGGCAAGCTGGCGCATCGCCACGCTCTTCAGCCCCTGCTGAGCGACTTTTGCTGCCGCCACCGCATCATCCAGGGAGGCAAAGACGCCCATTTCATGAACGGCGGTCGCGGGTTGACTGCTGTCTTTCATTTTCAGCAGTACCGCTTTCACCACCTGTTCAATATCCTGTTGATTCATGATGTTCAGTCCTATTTGTGGAATATCACCTGACCGCCAGCCACCACTTCATCGACGATACCAATCACGCACAGATCGACAGGGGACGCTTCGCTGCGATGCGCCTGGCGAGCAGAACTGCCGCTAACCAGCAGCACCCACTCCCCGGTTCCCGCCCCGATGCTGTCAATGGCGACGGCACACTGCCCGTCGGGATTTCCCTGGGCATCGATCATCTCCACCATCAGCAATTTATCGTGTGCCAGTCCTTGATGGCGTACGGTACAAACGATTTGTCCTGTGACGACTGCCAGTTTCATACCCGCCTCCGTGGGTTTCGTTGTGCTGCGATCCTGTAGGCCGGATAAGCGCAGCGCCATCCGGCCCCCAGTCCTGCTTAGATGTTGCTGTCGCCTTTGAAGCTGATCGGGAAGACTTCTTCCAGATCGCCATGCGGACGCGGAATCACGTGAACGGAGACCAGTTCGCCGATACGCTGTGCCGCTGCGGCACCGGCATCTGTTGCTGCTTTGCAGGCCGCGACATCGCCACGAACCATCGCAGTCACCAGACCGCCGCCAATCTGTTTCACACCAACCAGCTTCACGCGTGCGGCTTTTACCATCGCATCAGAGGCCTCAATCAGTGCAACCAGGCCCCGGGTTTCAATCATTCCTAAAGCTTCCATTGTGTTTTCCTCTCATGGGGTCCAGAACGGGACCATTTATACAACCAGGGTTTGTGAGTCACGTTCGCGTCTCACGTCAGTCTGGCGCGGCATGGCTGCCACCAACGCCAGTTCGATAATTTCCTGTACGCTACAGCCTCGCGAAAGGTCATGAAGCGGTGCGGCAAGCCCCTGAATCAGCGGCCCGACGGCACGATACCCTCCCAGACGCTGGGCGATTTTGTAACCAATATTGCCGGCCTCCAGTGACGGAAAAACCATCACGTTGGCGTTACCGCGCAAAGGGCTGGCGGGCGCTTTTTGCGCAGCGACCTCCGGCACAAAGGCGGCGTCAAACTGCAATTCGCCATCCACCAGTAGCGTGGGCGCACGTTCGCGAACAATCTCCGTTGCCTGCTGCACGTTCGCCACGCAGGGATGACGGGCGCTACCCTGACTGGAGAATGACAGCATCGCCACACGCGGTTCTTCACCGGTGATGGCGCGCCAGGTGTCGGCGCTGGCGATCGCGATATCTGCCAGTTGCGCCGCCGTCGGCTGCGGCACCACGCTGCAGTCGGCAAACCCTAACGCGGGTCCGACGTACTGCGGCAGCATCAGGAAAATGGACGACAGCGTTTTACATCCCGGCTGCAGGCCAATAATGCGTAAGCCCGCACGCAGCACGTTAGCTGTGGATGAAAGGTTGCCAGCGATACAGACATCCGCCTTGCCTGCGCTTACCATCGCCGCAGCAAACATCAGCGGGTCATTGAGTTTCTCAAGGGCATCCGGCGGCGTTTTCTCTCCAGACCGGGCGAGCCAGCGCTGGGCGAACGCTTCACGCATCGCCAGATTGCTGTACGGGTCGATAACCTGAATACCATCCAGCGCCACCCGATGTGTGAGGGCAAACTGGCGCAGTGCAAACGGACTGGCCACCAGAATGGGGTGCGCCAGACCGTGCTGTTGCAGGTAGTGCGCCGCTTTCAGCACGCGTTCGTCTAACGCATCTGGGAAGACCACCCGGGCCGGCGCCTGCTGAGCCCGTTCACGGGCGCGTTCAATGATCATTGTTCACCTCCCAGTCGCTGTTGGATCTGGTTGACGGTGAGTGGGTGTTTGGTGACACACAGAATCATCATCACGTAGACCGCGCTGGAGAGACGGTTCAGCGCCTGCAAAATATCCGGGCGCAGGACGTCAAATCCGCGGGTGATAAAGACCTGAGCGGCGATCGTTTCCGTCTCGCGAATTTTGGTACGTAGCAGATTCAGCAGCGCGGACTCACGACCATGACTGGCTTCAGGTACCAGATGATCGTGCTCCAGATAACGCAACGGTTGATGGGAAAGACGATGCAGGTCATCCTCGTTCAGCCCAACGATGGACTGTGCCGCCAGGGGTTCATCCATCGCATCGGCGCGCATAATGTTGCCCAGCCGCGAACGAATATCCGCAAGCCAGGGCTGCCACGGCTCCGCCAGTTCGATTTGCAGCCACACCGCCAGCGCGATGGTGCTGTCCAGCGCGGCGCGAAAGCCCAGACGCGGATCGCTTTTGGCGACCATTTTGTCCGCCGTCAGGTGGGTCAAGGTGTCAGGCTTTTTCGCCACCGGCTGGCGACACAGTTCACAGCAGGCCTGGGGATGCGTATCGCTACTGGTTAACCCGTGCACCGGCTGCGGCTGCTGTTGCTCGTCGTCGACAAACAGACTGCCCTGCTCATCCAGAAACTTGATGCGCAGATGACGGCCTTCCAACAGTTCGCGGGCAGAGGGCGTCAGGCGAGCGTCAGCGGGGAGATGGATTTCCGCCCCTTCGCTGAGCGTATGGTTCGCTCTGAGCCATGCTTCGGTGATGAAATCTTTCATACCGATTGCCAGTTCGCAGGCCACGCAACGTACAGGAAGCGCACGGTCGTCGGCGTGCCAAATTCAATGCTCGAGCCTTTCGGGATGAACATGACGTCCCCGGCTTTAGCGATCATCGTTTCGCCTTCATGGCGCACATGCAATTCACCGTCGAGCACCATGTCGATTTCGTCGTAGTTCAGCGTCCATGGGAAGAATGCGTTATCCCACTGCATGAACCCGGCGGCCATACTGCTGCCGTCCTGCTCGGTGACGAGATCGGTCAGGCCTACGCAGTGTGGCTGCGCGCCATCGAAGCGGCCAAACTTAACGCTGCTGCCGTCGATCACTTTGATGCCGCCTTTGCCGGTCACCGAGTGAAAACCCGGTTGCATCTCGCCCTGCTCCAGCGACTGTTTTTCCTTCAGCACCTTGTCCATCAGCTGTGAAACCAGGCTTTCGGTAAACTGCCCTTCTGGTAGTTGCGCGATGATAGTTTCACGAATGCGCTGGGTTTCAGATTTGGCCTCGTCCACACTGCACGCTGCCGTTGGCGCGGATCCCTCGCACTCCACAATCGTGATGCCCAGTAACTCCGCGACTTCACGGGCTTCCGGAGTGATGATGCTGGCGCGCAGCACCACCGACATCTCTTGTTCGCCTCGTGCGTGCGCCGCACGTATATCGTTAGCTGTGATAAGTGTTTTCACCTGCCCCTTCCTCCTTTTGGCTGAGCTCAGTCAGATAGTCCACCAGGTGCTGCACGCTTTGCGGGTCATGGCTGTTGAGCTCGAAAATCGGCTCCTGAAACCCAATTCCGCGCAGTAATTCCCGCGTTGCGGTTACGTCGGCATCCGGCATATCCGTTTTGCTGATCACGGCGATGTGTCGTTTACTGGCACCGATATCTAACAGCCCGGCAGGTAAGCGACTTTCTTTGTCATTGGCCGCATGGACATAAATCAACGTATCTACATCCTGCAGCGTGGTAATTAAGGCGTGATACCAGCGGGGATGACTAAAATATTCCCCCGGCGTATCGATATCGCCATTTTCATTAAATTCCACGGCCTGGGTTTTTCTGGCGAGGGAATAATTTCCCTGTAATGCATTAAAAAGCGTTGTTTTTCCCGCGCCGACAGTGCCAACAAACGCAATACGTTTCATGAGCACCTCAAAATTAGCTTTTCGTCAGGTCGCAGAGCGTGAAATGTAATAACCGACCCAGCCCGCTGACCGTTTGCAATAAGGCCTCTTCTACCGCGCCAACGGAGCCGTAGATCACCAGCGCGCCGCTGAACCTGTCGAGAAAACCGATGTGTACGTCAGCCGCCTTCATCGCCAGATCGCCAGCAATCATGGCGGTTTCACCCGGCGTCAGGGTCATAATGCCAATGGCACCTGCTTCGGGAACGCCGATCTTTTTCGCCAGTTCTTCACCTGGATGCGCAATGAGATGCGCCAGCGTGACCTGTTTGCCCGGCACAAATTCCTGAATGATGCGTTCTTTATCCATTGCTCACCGCCTGTGTTAAGACTGGGCTTATCGTGGCAATTTTTTGTCAGGGTAAATAACAAAATTCGGCAAGGTGATTTAAAAGGTGAAGTGGATCACTAATAA
>NZ_CP070239.1:2753702-2754431 GCF_016906145.1 Citrobacter sp. MGH 55 | reverse complement strand
GGTGCCAAAGTCCTGCCCGGCGAAACCGATTTCGCCCTGCCGGGTCCGTTACCGTTTGTGCTCTCCAGAACCTACAGCAGCTACCGGACGAAAACGCCTGCACCGGTGAGCATYTTYGGCCCCGGCTGGAAAGCSCCCTTCGATATCCGCTTACARMTYCGYGATGAAGAACTGATACTCAACGACMACGGCGGGCGCAGTATTCATTTCGAGCCGCTACGGGCAGTTGCTCACCTTCACCGACTGCTCAGGCTACCAGACCCGTTATGAATACGGCCGCTTCGGGCAGGTCACTGCCCTTCATCAGGAAGAAGGCCTCAGCCAGTACCGTGCTTACGATGACCGGGGCAGACTGGTCAGCCAGAAAAATGCACAGGGCCAYGARACCCGMTATGAGTACAGCATTGCGGGCGACCTGATGGCGGTCACTGGCCCGGACGGCGTACGCACGGAGACGCAGTATGATGCCGCAGGACACCCGGTGAGCACCACCACTGGCAGCCTGACCCGGCAGATGACCTACGATGCCGCAGGYCGTGTGACGCAACTGACCAACGAAAACGGCAGCCACACCACYTTCRCTTATGATGTGCTGGACAGGCTGGTGCAGGAAGCGGGCTTTGACGGCAGGACGCAGCGTTATCAGTACGGTATTACCGGGCAGCTTATCCGCAGTGAGGACGAAAGCCTTGTCACCCTCTGGCATTACGATGCGTCAGACCGCCTGAC
>NZ_CP070239.1:2752959-2753651 GCF_016906145.1 Citrobacter sp. MGH 55 | reverse complement strand
CGGCTGGCTGACCGAAGTCAGCCATCTCAGCGACGGCCACCGCGTCGCCGTGCAGTATGAGTACGATAAACAGGGACGGATGAACCTTGAACGCCAGACGGTGCAKCAYCCSGARACGRRWGMSCTGCTGTGGCAGCACACCACCCGGCACGATTACAGCGATAAGGGACTGCCGGACCGCGTGACACCGGACGCCCTTCCCCCGGTGGCGTGGCTCACGTATGGCAGCGGGTATCTGGCCGGCATGAAGCTCGGCGACACGCCGCTGGTTGAGTTCACCCGCGACCGCCTGCACCGGGAAACGCAGCGCCGCTTCGGCGAATACGACCTGACCACGGCATACACGCCGGGCGGTCAGCTACAGCGCCATCACCTCAGCATTCTTCAGCTTAACCGCGACTACACCTGGAACAGCGGCGGACAGCTTGTCCGCATCAGCGGGCAGCATGAGCAGCGGGATTATCAGTACGGCGACGCCGGGAGGCTCCTCGGTACACATATTCAGTCGCCCCACCACGACCTGGCGCAGTGGACGTTCACCGACCCGGCGGGCAACCGGACAGCGCAGCGGGATAAATACCCGATGCTGCCGGACCATTTCCGGGATAACCGCATCAGCCAGGATGTGGATAACTTTTATCATTATGACGAACACGGCAGGCTGACAGAGAAAGACGAGCGCCGGATACGCC
>NZ_CP070239.1:2752673-2752906 GCF_016906145.1 Citrobacter sp. MGH 55 | reverse complement strand
CACTACCGCCGGATGCAACAGGGCAACGTGCTGACGGAAAGCCGTTATCTTTACGACCCGCCGGGCCGCCGCGTCAGCAAACGGGTGTGGGCATGTACGGTTTTTCACGATGGCTCGTGTTCACAGCCGGCGCTGCAGGAAACCGTGTGGTACGGCCAGGATGGCAACCGGCTGACCACCACGCAGACGGACAAAACCCGCATCCAGACGGTGTACCTGCCTGGGAGCTTCAC
>NZ_CP070239.1:2752285-2752638 GCF_016906145.1 Citrobacter sp. MGH 55 | reverse complement strand
TGACCAGAGCCACCCGCCGCACGCTGGCCGAGAAATTTCAGCAGGAAGCAAACGTGACCTTCCCGCCGGAACTGGTGGCGATGGTGGATAATCTGGAWGCGGAACTACGGCGCGGGGAACTCAGCGAAGCCAGCCGGACGTGGCTGGCACAGTGCGGCCTGACGCCGGARCAGATGAAAAATCAGCTGGAGCCGGAATACACGCCGGARCGCAAAATYYACCTGTAYCACTGCGACCMMCGGGGMCTGCCGCTGGCGCTGATTGACRTTAACGGGGCCATTGCGTGGCGCGCAGARWKTGATGAATGGGGGAATATGCTGCGGGAAGATAATCCGCATAACCTGGAACAGCTC
>NZ_CP070239.1:2752161-2752246 GCF_016906145.1 Citrobacter sp. MGH 55 | reverse complement strand
TTGTACTATAACCGGCACCGGTATTACGACCCTGCACAGGGAAGGTATATCACACAGGATCCGATTGGGTTGATGGGGGGATGGA
>NZ_CP070239.1:2750974-2751259 GCF_016906145.1 Citrobacter sp. MGH 55 | reverse complement strand
CCGGAATATATACCGGAGAGAAAAATCCACCTGTACCACTGCGACCACCGGGGCCTGCCGCTGGCGCTGATTGACGTTAACGGCCTGGTTGCGTGGCGCGCAGAGTGTGATGAATGGGGAAATGTGCTGCGGGAAGATAACCCGCATAACCTGGAACAGCTTATTCGTCTGCCGGGGCAGCAGTATGATAAAGAGACGGGGCTGTACTATAACCGGCACCGGTACTACGACCCTGCACAGGGAAGGTATATCACRCAGGATCCGATTGGGTTGATGGGGGGATAG
>NZ_CP070239.1:2740737-2749637 GCF_016906145.1 Citrobacter sp. MGH 55 | reverse complement strand
GAATTACAGCGGCTGTGTTTGTGCCTCAACCACCGCCAGCGCCACCATATTAACGATTCGACGAACAGAGGCGATCGGCGTTAATACATGAACGGGTTTCGAGACCCCCATCAGTACCGGCCCAACAGTGACCCCTTCCGAACTGGAAACACGCAGCAGGTTGTAACTAATACGCGCCGCTTCCATATTCGGCATCACCAGAATATTGGCCGAGCCTTTCAGCGGGCTGTCCGGCATCCGGTCATTACGAATGCTTTCCACCAGCGCGGCATCACCATGCATTTCGCCGTCAATCATCAGGTCAGGCGCACGTGCTTTGATAATCTCCAGCGCGGCGCGCATTTTGCCGGCAGACGGACAGTTGGACGAACCAAAGTTAGAATGCGACAGCAGCGCCACTTTCGGTTCGATACCAAAGCGACGCACGGTTTCCGCCGCCATCACGGCGATTTCCGCCAGCTCTTCCGGCTCAGGATCGTCATTGACGTAGGTATCGGCAATAAAGGTGTTGCCGCTCGGCAGCAGTAACGCGTTCATCGCCCCGGCGGTATGGACGCCTTCACGGTAGCCAAACACCGCTTTCACCACGCTGAAGTGTTCATGGTAATCACCGATAGTGCCACAGATCATCGCATCCGCTTCACCGCGCTGTACCATGATCGCCCCAATCACCGTGGTGTTGGCGATCACCGCACGCTGCGCCTGCTCCTGGGTAATGCCTCGACGCTTCATGATCTGGTAGTACTCGTTCCAGTACTCTTTAAAGCGCGGATCGGATTCATTGTTGACGATCTCAAAATCGACGCCTGCTTTGATCTGCAGCCCCAGTTTTTGAATGCGCATTTCGATTACGCCCGGACGGCCGATCAGGATCGGCTTCGCCAGACCCAGCGTGATCAGTTCTTGCGTTGCGTGCAGCACACGCGCCTCTTCCCCTTCCGGCAACACGACACGCTTCGGTGCTTTGCGTGCCTGCGAGAAAATCGGCTTCATGAACAGGTTAGTTTTGTAGACAAATTCCGTCAGCTTGTCGACATAAGCGTCAAAGTCGGCAATGGGACGCATTGCCACGCCGGAATCCATTGCTGCTTTGGCAACCGCTGGCGCAATTTTAACGATCAGACGCGGGTCGAACGGTTTTGGAATGATGTATTCCGGGCCGAAGCTCAGATCCTGGTCGCCATAGGCCGAGGCCACGACTTCGCTTTGCTCGGCATGCGCCAGTTCGGCAATGGCATGGACCGCAGCCAGCTTCATCTCTTCGTTGATTGCCGTCGCGCCAACGTCCAGTGCGCCACGGAAAATGAACGGGAAGCACAGGACGTTGTTGACCTGGTTCGGGTAGTCGGAACGGCCGGTACAGATGATGGCGTCCGGACGCACCGCTTTTGCCAACGGCGGCAGAATTTCTGGTTCCGGGTTAGCCAGCGCCAGAATCATCGGCGCGCGGGCCATTTTCTTGACCATCTCCTGGGTCAGCACTTTCGGGCCTGAACACCCAAGGAAAATATCCGCGCCGTCAATAACGTCATCCAGCGTCCGTTTGCCGTCATCATCTACCGCGTAGGCCGCTTTGGTTTCAGCCATATTCGGCTCGCGACCTTTGTAGATAACGCCCTTGGAGTCGCAGACCACAATGTTGTGCTTCTGCATTCCCAGCGCCACCAGCAGGTTCATACAAGCGATCGCCGCCGCGCCCGCGCCGGATACCACCATCCGCACGTCGGAGATATTTTTCTCTACCACCCGCAGGCCGTTAAGAATGGCGGCGGTACTGATGATCGCGGTGCCGTGCTGATCGTCATGGAACACCGGAATATTCATGCGTTCGCGCAGTTTCTGTTCGATGTAGAAACACTCCGGCGCTTTGATGTCTTCCAGGTTGATCCCGCCGAACGTCGGTTCCAGCGCGGCAACGACGTTAATAAATTTGTCCGGATCGAGCTCATCGACTTCGATATCGAACACATCAATACCGGCGAATTTCTTAAACAGAACGCCTTTGCCTTCCATGACCGGTTTACCGGCCAGCGCACCGATATTGCCTAAGCCCAGCACCGCCGTCCCGTTAGAGATAACGGCAACCAGGTTGCCACGCGCGGTGTATTTATACGCAGCCAGCGGGTCTTTTTCGATTTCAAGACAAGGTGCCGCGACGCCCGGCGAGTAGGCCAGCGCCAGATCGCGCTGCGTGGCAAGGGGCTTGGTCGGAGAAACCTGGATTTTACCAGGTACCGGGAATTCGTGGAAATCAAGGGCGCTTTGCTTTAACTGGTCATCCATCTTGTTGTTCCTTTCACGTATCGTTCAAAAAAGTCACGCGCAGCCAGGTGCGTCGCACATTATCACCGCACTGCGGGACGCAAACTTTGAAGGTCCCCAAACTATCACGACTTAAATAAAGATTTCGTAATCAACTCATAACAACCATGTTACCTGCTTAAGCCAGCAATACCATGCCTGTCTGCTATGCTTTTTTGTGGTGCACATCATGAATTTCTCAGAAGTGTGATTTTAAGCACTCACCTAACACGTTACTTTTCAAGGAGTATTTCCTATGAACCAGTTAGACGGCATCAAACAATTCACCACTGTCGTGGCCGACAGCGGCGATATTGAGTCTATTCGTCATTACCAACCCCAGGATGCCACCACCAACCCTTCCCTGCTGCTGAAAGCCGCTGGCCTGGCGCACTACGCGCATCTGATTGACGATGCGATCCGCTGGGGAAAGCAGCGGGGTAAAACCCAGGAACAGCAGGTTGCCGAAGCCTGCGACAAACTGGCAGTCAATTTTGGTGCGGAAATTCTTAAAAGCATTCCGGGACGCGTGTCGACCGAAGTGGATGCCCGCCTCTCCTTCGATCAACAAAAGAGTATCGACAAGGCCCGCCACCTGGTGGATTTGTACCAGCAGCAGGGGATCGATAAATCCCGCATACTGATCAAACTGGCCTCCACATGGGAAGGCATTCGCGCGGCAGAAGCGTTAGAGAAAGAGGGAATTAACTGCAACCTGACGCTGCTGTTTTCCTTTGCTCAGGCCCGCGCCTGCGCTGAAGCGGGCGTCTTTTTGATCTCCCCGTTCGTTGGTCGCATTTACGACTGGTACCAGGCACGCAGCCCCATGGACCCGTACGTTGTCGAGCAAGATCCCGGCGTGAAGTCGGTGCGCAATATCTACGATTACTTCAAACAGCATCGTTATGACACCATCGTCATGGGCGCCAGTTTTCGCCGCACTGAGCAGATCCTCGCGCTGGCCGGCTGCGATCGCCTGACGATTGCCCCCAATCTCCTGAAAGAATTACAGGAAAAAGAAGAACCGGTCGTGCGCAAGCTGGTGCCGTCTTCGCAAACCTTCCATCGTCCCGCCCCCATGAGCGAAGCTGAATTCCGCTGGGAGCATAACCAGGATGCGATGGCGGTCGAGAAACTCTCTGACGGCATCCGTCAGTTCGCCGTCGACCAACGCAAACTGGAAGACCTGCTTGCGGCCAAACTCTAAACCTTGCCACGGAGTGTTCTATGTCCCGTAAAGACCTTGCCAATGCCATTCGTGCGCTCAGTATGGACGCTGTTCAGAAAGCCAATTCCGGTCACCCCGGCGCGCCGATGGGAATGGCGGATATCGCCGAAGTGCTGTGGAACGATTTTCTTAAGCACAACCCGACCGATCCAACCTGGTACGATCGCGATCGTTTTATTCTTTCGAACGGTCACGCCTCTATGCTGCTCTATAGTCTGCTGCATCTGTCAGGCTATGACCTGCCGCTTGAAGAGTTGAAAAACTTCCGCCAGTTGCATTCCAGAACGCCAGGCCACCCGGAAATCGGCTATACGCCAGGCGTGGAAACCACCACCGGGCCGCTGGGCCAGGGGCTGGCGAACGCCGTCGGTTTAGCCATTGCCGAACGCACGCTGGCGGCACAGTTCAACCAGCCGGACCACGAGATTGTCGATCACTTCACGTATGTGTTTATGGGCGACGGTTGCCTGATGGAAGGCATTTCGCATGAGGTCTGTTCGCTGGCGGGAACGCTGGGGCTGGGCAAGCTGATCGGTTTTTACGATCACAACGGTATCTCCATTGATGGTGAAACCGACGGCTGGTTTACCGATGATACCGCCAAACGCTTTGAGGCTTACCACTGGCATGTCGTCCACGAGATTGATGGCCACGACCCGGAAGCGGTGAAGAGAGCGATTCAGGAAGCGCAGAGCGTGAAGGACAAACCGTCGCTGATTATCTGCCGCACGGTGATCGGCTTTGGCTCACCGAACAAAGCAGGGAAAGAGGAATCCCACGGCGCGGCGCTGGGCGAAGAAGAAGTGGCGCTGACCCGCCAAAAACTCGGCTGGCACCATCCGGCATTTGAGATCCCGAAAGAGATTTATCGCGCCTGGGACGCCCGCGAAAAAGGCGAGAAAGCGCAACAGCACTGGAACGAAAAATTCGCCGCTTACCAGAAAGCGCACCCGCAACTGGCCGCGGAGTTCACACGCCGCATGACCGGCGGTCTGCCAGAGGCGTGGGAAAAAACCACACAGAAATACATCAACGAGTTACAGGCGAACCCCGCCAAAATCGCCACCCGCAAGGCATCGCAAAATACCCTTAACGTCTACGGTCCGCTCTTGCCGGAGCTGTTAGGCGGTTCGGCGGATCTGGCGCCGAGCAACCTGACAATCTGGAAAGGCTCGACCTCACTGAAAGAAGATCTGGCGGGCAATTACATTCACTACGGCGTGCGTGAATTTGGCATGACCGCCATCGCCAACGGTATCGCCCATCATGGCGGGTTCGTGCCCTATACCGCCACCTTCCTGATGTTCGTTGAATATGCGCGTAATGCGGCGCGTATGGCGGCGCTGATGAAGGCGCGGCAAATCATGGTCTATACCCACGATTCTATTGGCCTCGGGGAAGACGGTCCGACGCACCAGGCGGTGGAACAGCTTGCCAGCCTGCGTCTGACGCCCAATTTCAGCACCTGGCGTCCGTGCGATCAGGTTGAAGCCGCGGTGGGTTGGAAGCTGGCGGTCGAGCGCCATGATGGCCCCACGGCGCTGATCCTGTCACGACAAAACCTGGCGCAGGTTGAACGCACGCCGGAGCAGGTGAAAGCGATCGCCCGCGGTGGCTACGTGCTGAAAGACAGCGGCGGCAAACCGGATATCATTCTGATTGCCACCGGGTCAGAAATGGAGATTACCCTGCAGGCCGCGGAGAAACTGACCGGCGAAGGGCGTAACGTCCGCGTGGTATCGCTGCCCTCAACGGATATTTTCGATGCCCAGGACGAGGCATACCGCGAGTCGGTGCTGCCATCGAACGTCAGCGCGCGCGTCGCGGTCGAAGCCGGTATTGCCGATTACTGGTACAAATATGTGGGCTTAAAAGGGGCGATTGTCGGGATGACCGGCTACGGTGAATCCGCGCCAGCAGAGAAGCTGTTCCCTTACTTCGGCTTTACGGTGGAGAACATTGTGGAGAAAGCACACAAGGTTTTGAACGCCTGATGTCTGCAACGCCGGATGACGACTGCGTCGTCATCCGATAAAAAATCAACGCGTGATCCATAGCGTGGGCCAGGCATCTGGCCCATGCCAGCCATCACAGCTCGGCTCTTCGGCATAACGCACCAGACGAAAACGCTGACCGTCAAAACGCCAGCGAGTCTGGATGCCGCAGTCCGTTAATCCCCGCCCTTTTGCCAGGGTAACCAGTTCACGCGACTTCTCATCAAACACGGCGTTCATTAACTCCATGTCGTTACTTTCCGCGCCGCTGTTAAACGGTAAACGTAGGCGTACGGCGTGTGAGGCCAGTGGTTTTTTCCGCGACACGATCCACGCCAGATCGATCGTGTTGTACGCTCCGGCTTCGCAGGCAATCATCAACAGGGCTTTGTCATCGGTAAGGGCGGTCACCCGCACCTCACGGCGTGAAGGATCGAGTGAACACTTAATGCCGTTTATTCGCCAGTTGCCGTAATCAAGAAGGTCGTTGCGTTCGTCGAGGGAGAGCGGTGTGGGTGTTGGGTTAACGACGGCTACGCCTTTCAGCGCCGGTGCCGGTGGCACGCTCAGTGGAGGATCGTCCCCTTTTTCAATCCACGCCGTTTCGCTGCCCACCCGCTTCTGCTGCGCGTCGATGAACAACAGCGCCGCTTTCAGCCCGGCCAGCGAAATGGTTTGATTGCCCTTTTGCAGGGTAATCGCCTTCCCGTCCTGAATCGTCAGCAGAAATTCAGCGATAGTCGCCGGATCATCTGTCATCAGGTGCCACGGCGTCATTCGCCAGTGATCTGGGCTCAGCGCCAACGGTTTGCCATCCAGCAACAGGCGTGGCGCGATATCCGCTTCGTTGGTGGGCGCGGTCAATCCGCCAAGATCGAGGCGCAAGACGGCATCGGTATGCGCCCCGGCACTGCGGCTCAGCGTCATCACCAGCCCGCCATGTTCACCGGTGTTACGCGCGACGCAAAAATTCTGGTTATTACAGGTTACCTGCCAGTCAGAAAAGGCCTGTTGCGCGGGCGCGGCCCACAGCAAGCGGGCCGGAATCAGGCCGAGCAGGAAAAGGAAAATAACGCGATAGCGCATGGACGGTAATAACCCCAGAAGTCAAACGAACAACACAGGTCGTATCTTCGTTGTGCTGTTGACCATGCTCAATCGGATTTGTCGGATAGATTCAATCATTCGTAAAGAAATATAAACCTTATTTATCAATCCATTAAATGTGAGGATTGTAAATAGTTGAGCAATAACACGGTCTTACCGTCTCGTATTTCACCGGTTTTAATCATCTCCAGTGCCTGAGTAAACGGTAATTCCAGCACGTCGATGTCTTCGTCTTCCACACCACCCCCCGCGTTAGCACGCTGGCTTTCGCTGTATTCGGCGATAAAAAAGTGAATCAGCTCCGTCACACCGCCGGGAGACATGTACAGCTCAAAGAGCTTGCGCACCTCACCCACTTCATAGCCTGTCTCTTCAATGGCCTCTTTGCGAATGCAGGCTTCCGGCTCGTCGTTGTCCAGTAATCCGGCGCAGGTTTCAATCAACTGCCCGCTTTCGTTACCGTTCACCCACGTCGCTACGCGGAACTGACGAATCAGCACCACCGTCTTTTTCTCTGCGTTATACAGCAGGATCGTTGCCCCATTGCCGCGATCGTACACTTCACGTTTGTGGCGGATGACGTCGCCGTTCGAGCGGGTCAGATCGTAGGTAATATTGCGCAGGATGAAATAGTTATCAGAAAGGACTTTGTCTTTAACGAGGGTGATTTTTTGCGACATATCGACTCCACAGCGTAAGAAGAGAAATTATACTACGCCGTGAAGCCGGATTTGTCTGTGTAAGATAAGGCTGATTTATGCCGGACAGAGGTGAATTGTAGACCTGATAAGCGCAGCGCTATCAAGCCGGATGTCGGCTACGCCTTATCCGGCCTACGGGATAATCGAACGTTTACCGCCCCAGCCAGTCGATGATCCCCTGCGCCGCATGGCGTCCTTCCGCCATTGCGGTGACCACCAGATCGGCGCCGCGTACGGCATCGCCACCGGCAAAGATCTTCGGGTTAGTGGTCTGGTAACGGTATGTGCTCTCAACGTTCGCCGCGATGCGCCCCCAGCTGTCCACTTGCACTCCATGGCTCTCCAGCCACGGCATCCCGTGCGGATGGAAACCAAACGCCATGATCACGGCATCTGCCGGCATCACAAATTCACTGCCAGCAATCGGCACCGGACGGCGGCGTCCCTGGGCATCCGGCTCACCCAATTGCGTACGCAGAAAACGAATGCCGCAAACGCGCCCGTCCGCGCTCAGTTCCAGATCGACCGGCTGCACGTTGAACTCGAACTTCGCCCCTTCCTCACGCGCGTTTTTCACCTCTTTCTTCGAACCCGGCATGTTGGCTTCGTCACGGCGATAGGCGCAGGTGACCTGGCTTGCGCCATGACGCAGCGCGGTACGGACACAGTCCATCGCCGTGTCGCCACCGCCCAACACCACCACGTTAAGTCCGGCGGTGTTGATGTACGGCTCTTCAGGACATTCGTCCAGTCCCATCACCTGTTTAGTATTGGCGATCAGGAATGGCAGCGCGTCATAGACGCCCGGAGCCTCTTCGTTAGGCAGGTCGGCCTTCATCGAACGATAGGTTCCCACGCCGACAAAAACGGCATCGTAATCCTCCAGCAGCGCCTCCATTTTCACATCCCTGCCCACTTCGCAGTTCAGCTCAAAATGGATCCCCATCGCGCTGAAAATTTCCCGACGGCGCGCCAGCAGTGATTTATCCAGTTTGAAGGCCGGAATGCCAAAGGTCAGCAGTCCGCCGATTTCAGGGTGACGATCAAAAACCGTGGCGCTGACACCGTGACGCGCCAGCACGTCGGCGCAGGCAAGCCCTGCCGGACCGGCGCCAATAATCGCCACGCGCTTGTCGACCTTCTGGACATGGCTCAGATCCGGTCGCCAGCCGTTACCCAGCGCGCGGTCAGAAATGTAGCGTTCAATGTTGCCGATCGTCACCGCGCCGTGCTCGTCGCGCACCGTACAGGCGCCTTCGCACAGTCGGTCTTGCGGACAAACGCGCCCGGTGATTTCCGGCAGACAATTCGTCTGGTGAGACAACTCCACTGCCGCATCAATATTTCCGGCTTTCACCAGTTCAATCCACTGAGGGATGTGGTTATGTAGCGGGCAGGTCCATTCGCAAATACTGTGTTCACCACACTTCAGGCAGCGTGAGGCCTCCCGCTCCGCCTGAGCCGTGCGAAACGGCAGATAGATTTCGTCAAAGCTGACTTTTCGCGCGTCAATAGCCAGTTTGTCCGGCTCACCGCGCGCCGGCGTCGCGTGCATTTGCTCAATTTTGC
>NZ_CP070239.1:2640727-2740711 GCF_016906145.1 Citrobacter sp. MGH 55 | reverse complement strand
GCATCGGCATGCCAGGGCTGGTTCTCCTGGCGGGCGGTACGTAAGCGGCGCGCTTTCGCCAGATGCGTGAGCGAGGCTTCCGTCACCAGTTGCAGCGCGTCCGCAGGACAGTTCTCCACGCAGGCCGGCCCCTTTTCCCGCCCCTGACAGAGGTCGCATTTATGTGCTGTGGCTTTGACCTGATCGTTGGCGACGGGGGTCAGGACGATTTGCATGGTGCCAAACGGACAAGCCACCACGCAGGATTTACAGCCGATACACTTTTGCTGATTGACCTGCACGCTGTCGTTGACATGGCTTATCGCTCCATTCGGACAACTTCGGGCGCAGGGCGCATCTTCGCAATGGTGGCAGGTCACTGC
The DNA here is from genome assembly GCF_016906145.1 of Citrobacter sp. MGH 55. Taxonomy (NCBI): domain Bacteria; kingdom Pseudomonadati; phylum Pseudomonadota; class Gammaproteobacteria; order Enterobacterales; family Enterobacteriaceae; genus Citrobacter; species Citrobacter sp. MGH 55. Next base: position 2,740,349 of record NZ_CP070239.1, on the reverse strand, counting down.
ACTTCGCTGATGCTGATGCCTGATAACCGTGATCCGGGGCTGGTAGTGACGTTGGCTAAGGACGTGTTGCTCTTCATTGTGGGCCAAAACGCAAGCGACTTCACAGGCATGGCATCCCAGGCACTGTTGGCTGTTGGCCATAATAAAACGGTTCATGGCGACCTTCTTTTTTGGTTGTAAAAACCTTATTCTTTATATAAGTGTTGTTATTAACCGACTGACTACACGTCGGCAATGTTCATTTGCCCAGGAAGCACAACTATTTCTACTGAACCTGTGGCAGATCAATTTATTTCAGCCCAGGTGAAATTACGTTTCAGTTCTGCGAGAGATTTTTATCGTAAGCACTTTTAAAGGAAATTACGCGTGTGATCGTCAAACGCCCCGTCTCGGCCAGCCTGGCCCGGGCTTTTTTTTACATTGTCCTGCTCTCGATTCTCTCAACCGGCGTGGCGTTACTGACGCTGGCGAGTAGCCTGCGGGATGCCGAAGCCATTAACGTGGCGGGTTCATTACGTATGCAGAGCTATCGTCTGGGGTACGATCTGCAAAGCCGCAGCCCGCAATTAAACGCCCATCGTCTGCTCTTTCAACAGGCCCTCAACTCATCGGCGTTAAGCAATCTGAATGCCTGGTATGTGCCTCAGGCGGTGAAAGGTCGCTACGCGCAACTGCATGCCAACTGGCTGGAGATGAATACCCGCCTGATTGATGGGGATCTGCAGTGGTATCAGAACAACATTAATGCCTACGTCGATAAGATCGATCTCTTCGTGCTGGCCTTGCAGCACTATGCCGAACGCAAAGTCATGCTGGTGGTCGGGATCTCGCTGGCGGGCGGTATCGGGATCTTTACTCTCGTCTTTTTCACCCTGCGCCGTATTCGTCATCAGGTTGTGCGCCCACTGAACCAACTGGTAATGGCCAGCCAGCGCATCGAACACGGTCAGTTTGATTCGCCGCCGCTGGATACGCACCTTCCCAACGAACTGGGGCTACTGGCGAAGACCTTTAATCAGATGTCGAGCGAATTGCATAAGCTGTACCGCTCGCTGGAAGCGAAGGTCGAAGAAAAGACCCACGATCTCCATGAAGCCAAGCGGCGTCTGGAAGTGCTGTACCAGTGTTCTCAGGCGCTGAATACCAGTCAGATTGATGTGCACTGCTTCCGCCATATTTTGCAGATTGTCCGTGATAACGAAGCGGCACTATTTCTGGAGCTTACCGTCGGCGAAAACTGGCGTATCAGTGAAGGTGAAAAACAGGCCGACCTGCCGATGCAAATCCTGCCGGTGACCATGCAGGAGACGGTCTACGGCGAGCTGCACTGGCAAAGTCAACATGTCGCCAGCGCGATCCCGCTGTTAAACAGCGTATCGACAATGCTGGGGCGCGGCCTGTACTTCAACCATGCGCAAAAACACTTCCAGCAACTGTTGCTGATGGAAGAGCGCGCCACTATTGCCCGTGAACTGCATGACTCTCTGGCGCAGGTGCTCTCGTATCTGCGCATTCAGTTGACGCTGCTCAAACGCGCCATTCCTGAGGATAACGCCCCGGCGCAGGCCATTATGGATGACTTCTCGCGGGCGCTGAACGACGCCTATCGTCAGTTGCGTGAACTGCTGACCACCTTCCGCCTGACCCTGCAACAGGCCGATTTACCTTCCGCACTGCATGAAATGCTCGAAGCGCTACAAGGGCAAACTGCCGCTAAACTCACTCTGGACTGCCGGTTGCCGACGCTGGCGCTCGATGCGCAGATGCAGGTCCATCTGTTACAGATTATCCGGGAAGCGGTGCTCAACGCGATGAAGCACGCCAGTGCCAGTGAGATTGCCGTCAGCTGTGTGACTGCGCCGGATGGCAATCACACGGTGTATATTCGCGATAACGGCGTGGGCATTGGCGAACCTAAAGAACCGGCGGGGCATTACGGCCTGAACATTATGCGCGAGCGCGCGGAACGTCTTGGCGGCACGTTAAGTTTTTCGCAGCCTTCCGGCGGTGGGACGTTAGTGAGCATTAGCTTTCGCTCGACAGAATCAGAAGAGGATGCGAGTCATCTGGCATAAAATCGCACAAAACCGGACGTGAGCATGTGGGAAGCTGACAAACACTGTAATCAGGCATGATAATTTACATTATCTCCTTTTTTTCTCCACGTTTGGCTCGTACCTTCCCGATACAGTGAAGCAAGTCATACCTATAAAGATATGTAGAATAATGAGGTCCTCTTTCTGATGGCGAATTTCTTTATCGATCGCCCCATATTTGCCTGGGTGCTGGCTATTCTGTTGTGTCTGACAGGTACCCTGGCGATTTTCTCTTTGCCGGTGGAGCAATATCCTGATCTGGCACCGCCAAACGTGCGCATCACGGCAAACTATCCTGGCGCTTCCGCCCAAACGCTGGAAAACACCGTCACCCAGGTCATTGAGCAGAACATGACCGGCCTCGATAATCTGATGTACATGTCATCGCAAAGCAGCGGCACCGGGCAAGCGTCGGTTACGCTGAGCTTCGTGGCGGGCACCGATCCGGATGAAGCCGTACAACAGGTCCAGAACCAGTTACAGTCGGCGATGCGTAAACTGCCGCAGGCGGTACAGAACCAGGGTGTCACGGTCCGTAAGACCGGGGATACCAACATCCTGACGATTGCTTTTGTCTCCACCGACGGGTCGATGGATAAGCAGGATATCGCGGACTACGTCGCCAGTAATATTCAGGATCCGCTCAGCCGGGTGAGCGGCGTCGGCGACATCGATGCCTACGGCTCGCAATATTCCATGCGCATCTGGCTGGATCCGGCAAAGCTCAACAGCTTCCAGATGACGGCGAAAGATGTCACCGACGCCATTGAGTCGCAGAACGCGCAGATCGCCGTCGGACAGCTTGGCGGAACCCCTTCCATTGATACCCAGGCGCTGAATGCCACCATTAACGCCCAGTCGCTGCTGCAAACGCCGGAACAGTTCCGTGCCATTACGTTACGTGTCAATCAGGATGGCTCAGAAGTAACCCTGGGCGATGTCGCCACCGTCGAAATGGGGGCTGAGAAGTATGACTATCTCAGCCGCTTCAATGGCAATGCGGCATCCGGTCTTGGAGTGAAACTGGCGTCGGGGGCCAACGAAATGGCCACCGCGACCCAGGTCATTAAGCGTCTGGATGAACTGGCGCAATACTTCCCACATGGTCTTGAGTACAAGGTGGCCTATGAAACCACCTCCTTTGTTAAAGCCTCGATTGAAGACGTGGTGAAAACACTGCTGGAAGCCATCGCACTGGTGTTCCTCGTGATGTACCTGTTCCTGCAAAATTTCCGCGCCACGCTGATCCCCACCATTGCCGTACCGGTGGTACTGATGGGGACGTTTTCAGTGCTCTATGCCTTCGGCTACAGCATCAATACCCTGACGATGTTTGCAATGGTACTGGCAATCGGCCTGCTGGTGGATGACGCCATCGTGGTTGTGGAAAACGTCGAGCGTATTATGAGTGAGGAAGGCCTCACGCCGCGCGAGGCGACGCGAAAATCGATGGGACAAATTCAGGGTGCGCTGGTCGGTATCGCGATGGTGCTGTCAGCCGTCTTCGTACCGATGGCCTTTTTTGGCGGAACCACTGGGGCAATCTACCGTCAGTTCTCCATTACCATTGTGGCGGCGATGGTGCTTTCCGTTCTGGTGGCGATGATCCTTACCCCTGCCCTGTGCGCCACTTTGCTTAAACCACTGCATAAAGGCGAGCATCACGGGCAAACCGGTTTCTTCGGCTGGTTTAACCGTACCTTCAACCGTAACGCCGAACGCTACGAAAAAGGCGTTGCCAAAATTCTGCATCGCAGCCTGCGCTGGCTCCTGATTTATGTGCTGCTGCTTGGCGCGATGGTGGTTCTGTTCCTGCGTCTGCCGACCTCGTTCCTGCCGCTGGAAGATCGCGGCATGTTTATCACCTCGGTTCAGTTGCCAAGCGGCTCGACGCAGCAACAAACCTTAAAAGTGGTACAGGAAGTCGAGAAATATTATTTCACCCAGGAAAAGGATACCGTCCAGTCCGTCTTTGCGACGGTCGGTTCTGGCCCAGGGGGCAACGGTCAGAACGTGGCACGTATGTTTGTACGCCTGAAAGACTGGAGCGAACGCGACCCGACGACTGGCACCTCGTTTGCCATTATCGAACGTGCGACGAAGGCGTTTAACAAAATCAAAGAGGCGCGCGTGTTCGCCAGCAGTCCGCCTGCCATCAGCGGTCTCGGCAGTTCCGCAGGTTTTGATATGGAACTACAAGATCACGCCGGCGCCGGTCATGACGCCTTAATGGCCGCGCGTGACCAACTGCTTCGCCTGGCGTCGCAGGATAGCGCCCTGACCCGTGTGCGCCACAACGGTCTGGACGACAGTCCTCAGTTGCAAATTGATGTCGACCAACGCAAAGCGCAGGCGCTGGGTGTATCCATTGACGATATCAACGATACGTTGCAGACCGCCTGGGGATCGAGCTACGTCAACGACTTTATGGACCGTGGCCGCGTCAAGAAGGTCTACGTCCAGGCGGCAGCGAAATACCGTATGCTGCCAGACGACATCAACCTGTGGTACGTGCGCAATAACAGCGGCGGTATGGTGCCTTTCTCCGCCTTCGCCACCTCTCGCTGGGAGACGGGTTCTCCACGTCTGGAGCGCTACAACGGCTATTCCGCCGTCGAGATTGTCGGTGAAGCCGCACCAGGGGTGAGTACCGGGACAGCGATGGATGTGATGGAGTCGCTGGTGCGTCAGTTGCCGACCGGATTTGGACTGGAATGGACCGCCATGTCTTACCAGGAGCGACTCTCCGGAGCGCAGGCACCGGCCCTGTATGCCATTTCACTGTTGGTGGTATTCCTGTGCCTGGCTGCGCTGTATGAAAGCTGGTCAGTACCGTTCTCAGTGATGCTGGTGGTGCCGTTGGGGGTCATCGGCGCGCTGCTTGCGACCTGGATGCGTGGCCTGGAAAACGATGTCTATTTCCAGGTCGGGCTGTTGACGGTCATTGGGCTTTCGGCGAAAAACGCCATTTTGATCGTTGAATTTGCCAATGAGATGAATGAGAAAGGACACGATCTGCTGGATGCGACGCTACATGCATGTCGGCAGCGCTTACGTCCGATCCTGATGACCTCACTGGCGTTTATCTTTGGCGTACTGCCGATGACGATCAGCAGCGGCGCAGGCTCCGGCGGTCAACACGCCGTCGGGACGGGCGTCATGGGCGGGATGATCTCGGCAACGGTGCTGGCAATCTACTTCGTGCCGCTATTTTTCGTGCTGGTGCGTCGCCGCTTCCCACTGAAGCCGCGTCCGGAATAACAGATAAAAAAAGGCGACCTGCCAACGGGTCGCCCTTTCTGTGTGATGAATCTCACACGGTATGTTCTGTTATTTGGTCATCCTTCCAGAAATTTATTTGCGAAGCATAACTTCGATAAAATCTTTCCAGTTCCCCAGTTCGCGTTCAATCATAACAACCTCTGCTTCTTATTATGGGTATTCTACAAAAACATTCTCATCTGGTGAAGACAAATTAACCGATTGCTGTGATTACATCCTCCGGGGTGTGGTTGATGTGATTACTATGGCGCGGTCACCATAAATTTTATGTGACTTACTGCAATAATTCGCAACAATCATACCTTATCTGGTACCTCTTCAATTTCGATTAAAAACAAGTGACTGCGTCGGAGAAAATTCCGAATTTTGATTAAGAAGAAAATTCCAACAAATTCAGGAATTATTATTCACATTACTTCAACAATGTTATATTTACCGATCACGATTAAATGACAAGATGTATTATCGGACGTAACGATATTGATGATTATATAATCAGTTTACGTTAATAAGGATGCACATGATTACCCTCTACGGTATTAAAAATTGCGACACCATTAAAAAGGCCCGCCGCTGGTTGGAAGCGCGTGGCATTGACTACCGTTTTCATGATTACCGTGTCGATGGTCTGGACAGCACACTTCTCACTTCATTTATCAATGAATTAGGGTGGGAACCGCTTCTCAACACCCGTGGGACGACGTGGCGAAAACTGGATGAAACCACACGCAGTCACATCACGGATGCCGCGTCCGCCGCCGCATTAATGACTGAAATGCCGGCAATCATCAAACGCCCATTGCTCTGTGCGCCCGGGAAGCCTATGCTGCTGGGTTTTAGTGAATCCAGTTATCAGCAGTTTTTTGACGAGGTGTAGTCTATGTCGTGCCCGGTTATTGAGCTGACACAACAGCTTATTCGCCGCCCTTCCCTGAGCCCGGATGATGCCGGATGTCAGGCGTTGATGATTGAACGCCTGCGCGCGATCGGTTTTACCGTTGAGCGCATGGATTTTGCGGATACACAGAATTTTTGGGCATGGCGCGGACAGGGTGAGACGCTGGCGTTTGCCGGTCACACCGACGTCGTGCCGGCGGGCGATGCCGATCGCTGGATCAACCCACCTTTCGAGCCAACCATCCGCGACGGGATGTTATTCGGCCGCGGCGCGGCGGATATGAAAGGTTCGCTGGCGGCCATGGTGGTGGCGGCAGAGCGTTTTGTCGCTCAGCACCCGAACCACAAAGGGCGGCTGGCGTTTCTGATCACCTCCGATGAAGAGGCCAGCGCGAAAAACGGTACCGTTAAGGTGGTTGAGGCGCTGATGGCGCGAAATGAGCGCCTGGATTACTGTCTGGTTGGCGAGCCCTCAAGTACTGAAGTCGTGGGTGACGTGGTGAAAAACGGCCGTCGCGGATCGCTCACCTGTAACCTGACTATCCACGGTGTACAGGGTCACGTCGCCTATCCACACCTGGCGGATAACCCGGTACATCGTGCCGCACCGATGCTTAATGAACTGGTGAATATTGAGTGGGATCAGGGCAATGAGTTTTTCCCGGCCACCAGCATGCAGATTGCCAACGTCCAGGCGGGTACCGGTAGCAATAACGTCATCCCCGGTGAACTGTTTGTGCAGTTCAACTTCCGTTTCAGTACCGAACTGACTGACGAGATGATCAAAGCGCGGGTGCACGCGCTGCTCGAGAAACATCAGTTGCGCTATACCGTTGACTGGTGGCTCTCTGGCCAGCCGTTCCTGACCGATCGCGGGAAACTGGTGGATGCAGTCGTGAACGCCATCGAGCACTATAATGAAATTAAACCGCAGTTATTGACCACGGGCGGTACGTCCGATGGACGGTTTATCGCTCGTATGGGGGCGCAGGTCGTAGAGCTCGGTCCGGTGAATGCCACGATTCATAAAATCAATGAATGTGTGAACGCCGCCGACCTGCAACTGCTTGCCCGTATGTATCAACGTATAATGGAACAACTCGTCGCCTGACGAGATTCCTGCAAGAGGTAACGCGCATGGACTGGCTGGCAAAATATTGGTGGATTCTGGTGCTGGTGTTTTTGGTAGGTGTGCTGCTGAATGTGATCAAGGATCTCAAACGCGTCGACCACAAAAAATTCCTCGCGAATAAACCGGAACTTCCCCCGCATCGTGATTTTAACGATAAGTGGGATGACGACGACGATTGGCCGAAGAAAGACCAACCGAAGAAATAAACCAGAGCCGGAAGGGGTTTCCCCATTCCGGCTTTGTCTTTTAGATCATCTCAATTACGTCATCATCGTTCGGCGTACCGCCGCTGAGCGCTTCGTCAAAGTAGTGCTTCGGCACGGTATAGCGCAAATGGTCGAGGGCAAACTGCATGCTACGGTCGTCAATCGCGTGACCGAGGTCTTCCACAATATCCAGCGTGACATCCCCGCCTGCGCTTAACAGCGCGTCCTGGGCGGCGACCGCATGCGAAAGTTCAATGACCCGATCTTCTCCACCGTGAATCAGATGAATCGTGGTGGCGGTCGATGCCGTTTCCGGCAGGCTGGCGTAGCGTCCGTTAAACGCAATCACCCGCGAGGCCAGCCCAGGCTCGGCTTTGATGCTCTCCAGCGCCATAATCGCGCCCTGCGAGAAACCAATCAGCGCCGTGGCATTTGCCCCTACGCCACTCTGTTTTTGCCAGTAACGTACGGTTTCGATAAACACCGGCATGATAGCGTCAATCCGTGCCTGACGGTTCTCTTCCGTCACCCCTTGCACGGAAAACCACTGCCGCCCGGATGCCGGTCCGCTCGGCTCAACGCCGCCGATACTGACCACCAGCGCGTCCGGGAAGAGAGGGGCAAACCACGAACCAATCTCTCCCATCGCAACGGGGTTATCACCCACGCCATGAAACAGCAGCAACAGCTGTTGAGCAGGTTGGGCCGGACTTTGAACAACAAAATGGTCATGTTTCATGGCGATCTCCTTAACTGATGTCGTTAATTCTACGCTGCTCAATCGCAATGACCATGCCAGAAAATTGAAGGAGTTAGTGAAAAAATTGCCATTGCAGAATGCGATTACGGTCATGCTCAGTCCGTGCGGGATCCAGCCCGGCTAACGCCTGCGCCGCCTCTTCCCGCTGACGCTTCAGCAGTGCTTTGCGCCCTGAGAGGCGCAATGTCACGCAGAGTTCCGCATCGCTGAGGCGTGCTTGCAGGCTGCCCCGCAGCGCCGGTAGCGGCAACGCGCTGGTCGACAGCAGGCGGTTCAGACCACCGAGAGAGGTCAACAACGGACGGTGCGTGAAAGCAAACCCTGCCAGCGTCTGCCAGTCATCTTCATTAAGCGTAGTCGCTTTCAGCGGTTCAACCGGGATCGCCTCCCCATTCCACCGCGCAAGAATATCCGCATCGCGACGCAAACGGTGGTGCTCATATTCGGCCAGGCGCCTGCCTGCCGCGCTTAGCGGTAAGAGCGCCATTGCGGTATAGCAGCCGCTACTGGCCTCCTTGTGGTTGCCTACCCGCACCAGGATAAAACCACAGCGCTGCCAGAAGCGCCACAGCTCCGGCGTATAGCCAAAGCTCACGGAAAGATAGTCACAGTGTGCCGTATGAGCCTGCGCGATCAGCTGTTGTCCAATCCCCTCACGCTGACGTCCCGGATGGACGGCAATGCGACTGATTCGACGACCGGTCAGGGTAGCCGCCAGCGGATCGCCGCCGTGTGCCGCCAGCGACTGCGCGACGAGATTCCCCCGCGGTCGCCGAAATCCCGCCCAGACCGCCTGGCTGAGTTCGGGAGCAAGACCGCCTTCCTCAACCAGCCAGAGTGCCCCGACGATTTTCCTGTCACAGGTGGCGTGGAAAAAATGCTGCCCCGGCGCATCCATCATTCGGCGTAGATCCAGCGGAGAGGTACGATAATGCGCCCCGGAAAGCAGCCGATAGACCGCCAGAGGCATTTCCGGTTGCGTCTGCCAGGCGTCCTGTTCGAAAGGCCTAATCACCATGCAGCCCTGCGGGGTAGTCGCAAAATCGTCATCATCAAAAACCAGCGCGTCGCTAACCCATTTCTCCAGCGGACATCCCTGTGCCCAGCGGACGGGTTGCTGAAGTTCATAACGCTGTCGTTCCGGGAAGCGGGCGCAAAATTTTAACAAAAAGCCGCGTCCGGTGCCTTCGTAGCCCTGTACGGTCGTTGTCAGTAGGGCGCGCGGAAAACGGGAAACCAGACGCTGAAGGAGCGGCGCAGGGATCGCCGCCGCCTCATCCACCACCAGCCAGTCGGCATCAACCTCCGCACTCAGCAGCGCATCTGGCGCCATAAAGCGGAAACGGTCACCGGCAAATTGCGCCAGCACGTCCGTTGCCGCTTTCGCCGGTGCCGTCACAAGGGCATTGCCCGTAATACGTGAAATCAACTGACCGGCCAGCGCCGATTTCCCTCGTCCACGCGCGGCGGTCACCGTGGCGATCCCTTCGGGCATCTGGAGCAGTTGCGTCAGAATAGCGGCCTGTTCCGGCAGCGGCGCACCGGTTGCGGACTGCCAGTGAGGACGTTCTGAAAAATACGGTACGCAAAACGGCTGCGACTGTTGCCAGCACAGCGTCTGTTCATCCGCCGCGATGAGGCGACGAATGCGGTGGATAAAATGGGGAGTCGCAATAGGTTGCGCGCAGTCGCTCCAGCGCAGCGAATCATTATCAGGACAGAGATGCCAGCGCGCCAGTGGTGGCGTGAGTAACACAAGCCAACTGCCCGCGCGCAGCGTTCCGCTTAACGCAGCAAAAGCCGCCGCATCAAACCCGGCCAGAGCATCGAAAACGGCATGGTGGAATTCACGTCCCAGTAACGTTTGCAGCGCCAGCGGCGTGCAACTGGGTTCGGCGGCGGCATCAGGGGAAACCCATAGCCAGTCGCCGGGCAACGTGTCGCGCAGGTGCTGTACTTGTTCATGACACCAGGACGCCTCGCCACTCAGCACCAGCAGGCGGCGAATTCCCTCCCGGGTCATTTGCGCGGTTAACGCATTCAGCGCGGTGTAACCAGACATCCCTGCCTCAGAAGTTAAAAACCTTTACCAAAGGTATTACATTGCGCCGGATTGCCACTATCGAAACCGCGCTTAAACCAGCGATAGCGCTGCTCTGACGTCCCGTGGGTGAAGCTGTCCGGAACGACGCGCCCCTGACTTTGCTGCTGGAGACGATCGTCGCCAATCGCTTCGGCGGCATTCAATGCTTCTTCCAGATCGCCGGACTCCAGTACGCCCTGCTGCTGCATGCTGTTGCCCCAGACACCGGCAAAGCAGTCCGCCTGTAGTTCCATACGGACAGAGAGTTGGTTGATTTCCGCCTGCGAGGCGTTCTGCTGCATCTGACGCACTTTCGGCTCGATGCCCAGCAGTTTCTGGACGTGATGACCGACTTCGTGAGCAATCACATACCCCTGAGCGAAATCACCGTCCGCGCCCAGTTTGTCTTTCATGTCATCGTAGAAGGAGAGATCGATATAGACCGTGCTATCCGCCGGGCAATAAAACGGCCCCATGATGGATTGCCCGGTACCGCAGCCAGTTCGCGTTGCTCCACGGTACATCACGAGCTTTGGCGGTTGATAGGTACGCCCCATTTTTTCAAACTGCTGTCCCCAGGAGTCTTCTGTCGTTGCCAGAATCACCGAGGTAAATTTTGCCGCTTCATCTTCATTCGGGCTGATGGAACGCTGAGACTGCTGCTGAGAGACCGGTTGTCCCGTCATCAGTCCGGTTAAATCGACGCCGTAATACCCGGCAACCAGCACGACGATAAGCAGGATAATCCCGCCTTTGCCGCTCGGCAGACGAAATCCTGGCCCGCCCAGAGAGGGACCACCGCCTGAACTGCTGCGCCTGTCTTCCACATTGTCACTTTCACGACGCCCTTGCCAGCGCATACTCACCTCAACACTCTATTCGTTATGATGATGATCGTAGGCGGTTCAGCGGAAGATTACCACAGGAAAACAAGATTGAAGTGCGAAGAGCGGGTCGGAGAGCGTCCCCGACCCGAAAGGTAAGTTAGTCGAGATCCACACCCAGACGACGCGCCACGGTTTCATAGGCTTCAATCAGGCCACCCAGGCTCTGACGGAAACGGTCTTTGTCCATTTTCTCGAGGGTCTCTTTGTCCCACAGACGGCTACCGTCCGGAGAGAATTCATCGCCGAGCACCACTTCGCCTTTGTACAGACCGAACTCCAGTTTGAAGTCGACGAGGATCAGTCCTGCGTCATCGAACATTTTTTTCAGCACATCGTTCGCTTTATAGGTCAGCTCTTTCATTCGTGCCAGATTCTCTTTGCTCACCCAACCAAAGGTTTCGCAGTAGGAATCGTTGACCATTGGGTCATGCATTGCATCGTTTTTCAGGAACAGGTCGAATAACGGCGGATTCAGTTCGATGCCCTCTTCAATACCCAGACGTTTAACCAGAGAGCCTGCCGCACGGTTACGCACCACGCACTCGACCGGCACCATATCCAGCTTTTTCACCAGACATTCGGTATCAGAGAGTAGTCGCTCCATCTGCGTCGGGATACCCGCTTCGGCCAGTTTGGTCATGATGAAATAGTTGAACTTGTTATTCACCATACCCTTACGATCAAACTGCTCAATGCGCGCGCCATCCCCTGCTGACGTATCATTGCGGAATTCGAGCACCAACAGGTCCGGGTTTTCCGTGCTGTATACGGTCTTCGCTTTACCACGATACAACTCAGCTTGCTTTTGCATCTTCATTACTCCTGGGTGTGATCATTTGTATTCAAAACGGGGAATATTATGCCACGCACACGTTTGCGTAGCACGGAAATAAAAAGGGCCGGATTTCTCCAGCCCTGTTTTTTTACTTGCTAAACGCTGCCTGGAAGATAGCAACCAGCGCGTCGTTCTGGCTCTGCGTCAGGGTATGCCCCTTCGGATCGATAAACTGCAAGCTGCTGCGGTTGTCTAAATCACCGACCTGCAGTTTGTAGTCACCGGAAGAGAGCCCTGGATCGCGAGCGCCCAGCTCCTGCCAGCCGCTATCGGACAGCGGTTTGTAGGTAACAGCCATACTCCCCTGCGAACGGGTACTGTCGGTCACTTTCATGCCGACTTTCTCCAGTGCTGCCGGGAGGCGCTGCCAGACGACGTTGAATGGGCCACGCACCACCAGCATCGGTAAACCGGTGTCATCCGCGGCGCTCTGCACATCCATCGTGGCGGCAGAACGGTTCTGTGCAGCATTCGCGGCGTCAGTCGCGGTCTTATCGAGACCCGCAGAAATCACGTTCATCATCTCAGTGCTATAACGCTGCAGTGAAGCGGCATCCGCCACAGGCTTACCGGCCTGCTCAAGGTTGACCAGTTTCACCATCACCGCCTGCTGATAGCCCTGCGGTTTAACCGAGATTTGATAACGGCCACGGTACTGCTCGTCTTCGTCCAGACGGTTCCAGTCAACCCAACCGGTTGTCAGCGTCTGGCTGGCATCATCACGTTTTTCAATCGTGTAGTTTTTAGACTGAATCACGCTGACCACCTGCGGCCACAGCGTATTTCCACGCCCGTTTTCCACCAGCAGCGTGGCGGTATCGCCCGCAAACTGGGTCCGGGCACCGGAAACCAGCGCCAGCGGCTGTGCCGGCGGACGGATATCCAGCGCTTTCCCAACGGCACCGCTGCCGTTGGTGACCGGAATGTTGTAGTCGCTCGTGGTCACCGGCAGAATCATACCGGCAGGCGCATGAAGTTCAGCAAGCGGTGCGGCTTCCAGATAGGATTCATCACCACTCACCTGGCGCTTGTAGCGCGAGTCAGAACTACAGGCCGCGAGCAGCAAAACAAGCGAAACACCCGCAACCCTGGCCAGGCGCGACTTTTGTACTGAGTAAGCCATCAAATCTCCCTAAACTTTACAGCAAACCGGCATGCTTGAGCGCCGCTTTGACAATTTCACGACCATTGTCTGTGATGGGTGTCATCGGCAAGCGCAGCGTATCGGTCGCCACAAGGCCCAACGCCTTACATGCCCATTTCACTGGGATTGGGTTGGGTTCGACAAACAGTTTGTTATGTAACGGCATCAGACGCTGATTAATGGTACGCGCCTCGGCAAAACGCCCTTCCGCCGCCAGTTTGCACATTTCCGCCATATCACGCGCCGCAACGTTAGACGTCACGGAGATCACGCCATGACCGCCTAACTGCATAAAGTCCATCGCGGTCGCGTCATCGCCGCTGAGCAGCAGAAAATCATCGGAAACCAGCTCTTTGATCTGGTGAACCCGACTTAAGTTCCCTGTCGCCTCTTTAATTGCGACAATATTTTTTAATTCCGCCAGACGGCCAACGGTTTCCGGCAGCATATCGCAACCGGTACGGGATGGCACATTATACAGAATTTGGGGCAGGTCAGTATGTTCCGCGATGGCTTTGAAATGCTGGAACAAACCTTCCTGAGTCGGACGGTTGTAGTAAGGCGTTACCGTCAGGCAGCCGACAATTCCGCTGTCATTGAAACGCTGCGTCAGACTAATGGCTTCTGCGGTCGCGTTCGCGCCCGTACCGGCAATCACCGGGATACGCCCATCAGCCAGCTCCAGCGTCATCATCACCACATCGCCATGTTCATCATGACTCAGCGTAGCGGACTCACCGGTAGTGCCAACAGAAACGATCGCCGAGGTGCCACTGGCGACATGATAATCAATCAGTTTTTTCAGGCTTGACCGGCAGACATTACCTTTTTCATCCATCGGTGTAACAAGCGCGACAATACTTCCCGTGAACATGGGCCATCCTCTGTGCAAACAAGTGTCTCAATGTTACGTTTGGTACGACAATAAAAGCAAGCGACGAGAGCCCTTCTGATTGTTGTATGCAGGTTTTTTTTATGCTTTCCTTATGATTACCCCACCTCTCAAAGGAAGAACAGGTTTGACACCTTCATCGCAACATTACCTGGTTATTACTGCGCTGGGTGCCGATCGCCCTGGAATTGTGAACACGATCACCCGCCATGTCAGCAGTTGCGGCTGTAATATCGAAGACAGTCGCCTGGCCATGTTGGGCGATGAGTTTACGTTTATCATGCTGCTGTCGGGTACCTGGAATGCCATCACCCTGATCGAATCGACCCTGCCGTTGAAAGGTGCAGAGCTGGATTTACTGATTGTGATGAAGCGTACGACGGCGCATCCCCGTCCGCCAATGCCGGCAACGGTATGGGTTCAGGTTGATGTACCGGATTCGCCACATTTAATTGAACGATTTACAGCCCTGTTTGATAACCATCGAATGAACATTGCGGAACTGGTTTCGCGCACGCAACCTGCTGAAAATGATAAGGCGGCGCAGTTATACATCCAGATTACCGCCCACAGTCCGGCGTCGGATGATGCCGCAAATATTGAACAGGCCTTTAAAGCACTATGTACAGAACTCAATGCACAAGGCAGTATTAACGTTGTTAATTATTCACAACATGATGAACAGGATGGAGTTAAGTAATGAATCCACTGAAAGCCGGTGACATCGCACCGAAATTTAGCTTGCCGGATCAAGACGGAGAACAAGTAAATTTGACCGACTTCCAGGGACAGCGTGTGCTGGTCTATTTCTATCCGAAAGCCATGACGCCAGGCTGTACCGTTCAGGCTTGTGGCCTGCGAGATAACATGGATGAGCTGAAAAAAGCAGGTGTAGACGTGCTGGGCATCAGCACTGACAAGCCTGAAAAGCTTTCCCGTTTTGCCGAAAAAGAGCTGCTTAACTTTACCCTGCTGTCCGACGAGGATCATCAGGTCTGCGAGCAGTTTGGCGTCTGGGGCGAGAAATCCTTTATGGGGAAAACCTATGATGGGATCCATCGCATCAGCTTCTTGATTGACGCTGACGGTAAGATTGAACACGTTTTCGATGATTTCAAAACCAGTAATCACCACGATGTGGTGCTGAACTGGCTGAAAGAAAACGCCTGACTTTCACGCTGCCGGATGACGGCTGACGCCCTGTCCGGCCTACCGTGTGTAGGCCGGGTAATCGGCTGTCTGTTTAAGCGTCCTTTTTTACACTCGCCTTTTTATCTCGCGCTACCTTTTTGCCTTTCGCTCAGAGCGCATCGACTAGCACACAGTTCACCACCTTCCCTGTTACATAAACGCATCAGGACTCGTCAACGACCTGCGCATCCGGCCAGGCATGGACAACGGCCTTGATTAACGTCGCCAGCGGAATGGCGAAGAAAACGCCCCAGAATCCCCACAGGCCGCCAAAGATCACCACTGACAGGATAATCACCAGCGGATGCAAATTGACTGCTTCAGAAAACAACACCGGCACCAGCAGGTTGCCGTCCAGCGCCTGGATAATCAAATAGACGGCGAAACAACTCCAGAACTCGGTCCCCAGACCGAACTGGAACAGCGCAACGCCTACCACAGGAATAGTGACTACAAAAGCGCCAATATAGGGAATGAGTACCGAGAACCCCACCAGCACGGCCAGTAGCAGTGAGTAGTTGAGGCCAAACATCAGGAAGCCCAGCCAGGTCGCCACGCCCACCACCACCATCTCCAGCACCTTGCCGCGGATATAGTTGGTGATTTGCTGGTTCATCTCCTTCCAGACCTGCCCCGCCAGCCCGCGATTACGCGGCAGCACACGACGCACGGCGTTCAGCATCTGCTCTTTGTCTTTGACGAGGAAGAATACCATCAGCGGCACCAGCACCAGATAGACCGCCAGAGTCAGCAGCCCGACCAAAGAGGCCAGCGAATATTTCACTACCGAATCGCCCATCGTCAGCATGCGGGTGCGCATATTTTCCGCCATCGCATCGATAATGCCCGCATCCATTAAAGCCGGATAACGACGCGGCAGCGTGGCGGCAAAATCCGACAGTTTGTTCAACATGCCTGGCATGTCGCGAATCAGTAAGATCCCCTGTTGCCATGCCACCGGCATCACCACAAAGGCCATCAACAACAAAATGCCGACAAATACGATCAGCACGAGAGAGGTCGCCCAGCGGCGCGAACAGCCGATGGCTTCAAGACGCACCGTTGGCCATTCCAGCAGGTACGCCAGCACAATGGCAACCAGCAGCGGTGCCAGTAATCCGCTAAAAAAGAAAAGAATGCCAAACCCGGCAACCAGAATAACCAGCAAGGCAATCGCCTCGGGGTCGCTAAAACGACGGCGATACCATTGCATCAACATTTCGAGCATAAAACCTTCCCTGAACCTCAATAGCGGGATTGCGATCCCGAATTGTATCGAAATGTCACAAAAAAGACTTCGCTTTTTATTGCTGATTCTGGAAACTGAAAAGTCATTTGTGCAGGGTATTCATCGACAAATTTCGCCGTTACACTGCCTGTGTCGGCAGACACGGAACGATACGACCCGGCATCGGTCAAATGACTATCTCAAAGAAAACAGGACAGAGGTTATGTTCAGGCAGTTTAAGAAGAACCTGGTTGCTACCCTCATTGCCGCGCTGACCCTGAGTCAGGTGGCTCCCGCGTTCGCAAACTCCGCGGACAGCTTGCCAGACATGGGAACCTCGGCGGCAAGTACGCTTTCTATCGGCCAGGAAATGCAGATGGGCGATTATTATGTACGCCAGCTGCGTGGCAGCGCGCCGCTGATTAACGATCCGCTGCTGGTTCAGTACATTAATGGGTTGGGTATGCGTCTGGTTTCACACGCCGATTCGGTCAAGACGCCCTTCCATTTCTTTTTGATTAACAATGACGAAATCAACGCCTTTGCTTTTTTTGGCGGTAACGTCGTGCTGCACTCTGCCCTGTTTCGCTATTCCGATAACGAAAGTCAGCTCGCCTCAGTTATGGCGCACGAAATCTCGCACGTCACCCAGCGCCACCTGGCGCGCGCCATGGAAGATCAGAAACGCAGCGCGCCGCTGACCTGGGTTGGCGCGTTAGGCTCCATTCTATTGGCGATGGCGAGCCCTCAGGCCGGGATGGCCGCGCTCACCGGCACGCTGGCGGGATCGCGTCAAGGGATGATTAGCTTCACGCAGCAAAATGAACAGGAAGCAGACCGTATCGGCATTCAGGTTTTACAACGTTCTGGATTCGATCCACAGGCGATGCCGACCTTCCTGGAAAAACTGCTCGACCAGGCGCGTTACTCCTCGCGTCCGCCTGAAATTTTGCTGACCCACCCCCTGCCGGAAAGTCGTCTTTCAGATACCCGCAATCGCGCAAACCAGATGCGTCCGGTGGTGGTGCAATCCTCTGAAGATTTCTATCTGGCGAAAGCGCGAACTCTGGGGATGTATAACTCCGGGCGAAACCAACTGACCAGCGACATGCTCGACGAGTGGGCAAAAGGTAACGTCCGACAGCAGCGCGCAGCGCAGTATGGCCGTGCGTTACAGGCGATGGAAGCCAATAAATACGACGAGGCTCGCAAAGCGCTGCAACCGCTGCTGTCCGCAGAGCCCAATAACGCCTGGTATCTGGATCTGGCCACCGACATCGACCTCGGACAAAAGAAAACCAGTGACGCGATTGCCCGACTGAAAAAAGCGCGTGATTTGCGAGTCAACCCGGTTTTGCAACTTAACCTTGCGAACGCCCTGCTACAGGGCGGTCAGCCGCAAGAAGCGGCAACCATCCTTAACCGTTATACCTTTAATAACAAGGACGACGCCAATGGCTGGGATCTGTTGGCGCAGGCGGAAGCCGCGCTGTATAACCGCGATCAGGAACTGGCCGCGCGTGCGGAAGGGTATGCGTTGGCGGGCCGTCTCGATCAGGCCATCTCGTTACTGAGCAGCGCCAGTTCGCAAGTGAAGCTGGGCAGCCAACAACAAGCGCGTTACGATGCGCGCATCGACCAACTGCGCCAGTTGCAGGAACGCTTTAAGCCGTACACGAAAATGTAAAAAGGATTCTCCATGTCAAAGGCCGTAAAAATCTACCATAACCCGCGCTGCTCCAAGAGCCGCGAAACGCTGAACCTGCTGCAATCGCACGGTGTGGAGCCAGAAGTGGTGCTTTACCTGGAAACGCCTGCCGATGCCGCAACACTGCGTCAGTTGTTGAAGATGCTGGGCATGGAAAGCGCCCGGGAACTGATGCGCCGAAAAGAGGATCTCTACGCGTCGCTCAACCTGGCTGACAGCAGTCTGAGTGAAGGTGAATTGATTCAGGCGATGGTGGAACACCCGAAACTGATGGAACGTCCAATTGTAGTGGCGAACGGCCAGGCGCGTATTGGCCGTCCACCGGAACACGTGCTGGAAATCATCGGCTAATCACTCCCGCCGTAGTGCTTCGAGAAAAGCCTGCGGCGTCATCTCTCCCAGTTTTTTCTGCGCCTTGCCGGTATTATAACTTTCGCAAATCTCTGCCAGCAGTTGACTGGCTGATACGTCCTTTACCCGCGGCACAATCGCCACCAGCGGAAGGTTAACCTGAATCGCATTCTGCACGTTATGGTTTATGTTGTGCGTCATCCCTCGTGCTATCAGCCCCTGTTCCAGCCCATCAAGATAGGTGTCAGAAAAGAATGTCTCAATAGATTGTATATCAGCCGGACAGGCTGTCAGCAGCGCATCCAGCCATTTCATGACCAGATGCGGCGAAATCCCAGCATACAGTCGCGCGTAGCACCAGCCGCTCACCGGTTCACGAGCCCAGAGCACATGATGCTCCCCGCCATCCTCCATATGCAGTGAAAGCGGGAGGTGATGCACCTCAAGCACATGAGGGAAATGCCCGGCCTTCAGTGCCTTTTTCCCCTGCAAAGGTGTCCCCTGACGCATCAACCTTGCAGGTTTAAGATAACGATTTAGCGTCGCACGGGATACGTGAATGCCCAGCCCTTCATTGACCAGTAACAAAAGCTCATCTAACGGCGCGCCGGTCGCATCCCGCAGTCCGTTAATCAGCGCAATCTGCTCTTGTCTCATCACTTTGTGTATCACTTTCGGCGTAGTTTGCCGATCGGCAGTCTGCTCACGTTGTCGCCAGCGTCTGACCGTGGTGACGGAAATCCCCAGCTCAGCGGCCAGCGCTCTGTCGCTTTTATCCGACTGCTGCAGATAACGACGGATGCGCGGTGTCGTGGTGGCATTGGCATGCAGTTTTATTTCCATCGCCAAATCCTTTTCCAAAGAGATAACTAATCATATGAGATTTATATTTATAAGGCGAACACATTGTGACCAGATTCACCTTTCGGCTGCGGTGCTTCACTGATAATCCTCTGGCATACCATAAATACTCTCATCCGATCTTGTACGGAGTTCACAATGAACAATGTTCTGGGATTTCTTGAAGCAAAACTGATGCCGCTTGCGGCCAAAACGGCGCAGCAGCGTCACCTGGGCGCGATCCGCGGCGCTTATGTTTCCTTTATGCCGTTCATTATCGTCGGCTCCATTCTGCTAGTTATTTCCTCCTTTCCGAACCAGACCTATCAGCAATTTATGTCTGGCGCGTTTGGCGAAAGCTGGAGCAGTATTATCGAGATCCCGTTTAACGCGGTGTTCTCAACGATGTCACTGTTCATCAGTTTCCTGGTTGCCTACCGTCTGGCGGAACATTACGGTGAAGACCGTATCTCTTGCGGCATCCTGGCGCTGGTCTGCTTTCTGATCCTCACCCCGTTTATCAAAGTTGCGGATAACGGCGGCATCACCGTGATACCAGTAGAATGGATCGGCACTAAAGGGCTATTTGTGGCAATGATTGGCTCGTTGCTGTGGACGGAATTGTTCTGCTGGCTGAAACGCAAAAAACTGGTTATCAAGATGCCCGAAGGGGTTCCGCCTGCCGTGCAGGAATCATTTGCCGCGCTGATCCCCGCCCTGTTGGTAATGATCCTGGTGCTGATTATTCGCATCCTGTTTGAAAATACCCACTACCAGACAATTCACCGCTTTATCTATGAAGTGGTTGCGACGCCGGTTCGTCACTATGGCACCTCCTATTTTGGCGCGCTGATGACGGTTTTCAGCATTACGATTTTATGGTCGGTAGGGATTAACTCTGGCTCAATGATCAACGGCATTATCCGGCCACTGTGGATGGAGAACCAGACGGATAACATCGCCGCCATTCAGGCGGGCGTCACGCCACCGCATATTATCACCGAGCAGTTTTTTGACATGATCTGGATGGGGGGCGCTGGCGCAACCTTATCGCTGGTCATCGCGATGCTGATTTTTGCCCGCAGTAAAAACATGCGGGAAGTGGCCCGACTGGGGGCCGGCGCATCGATTTTCAATATCAACGAACCCATTCTGTTCGGTCTGCCGGTCATCATGAACCCCATCATGCTAATACCGTTCAACCTGGTGCCTCTGGTGTTAGTCACCATCCAGTACGTCGCAATGAAAATTGGCGCCGTTGCCGTCACGACGGGCGTGTTTATTCCATGGACGCTGCCGCCGGTTATCAGTGGTTTTATCGTCACAGGCCATCTCAGCGGTAGCGTCATGCAGATCATCAATTTACTGATTGGCGCAATGCTCTATCTGCCATTTATGCGCATTGTCGATAAACAGTACCGCGCGGCGGAAGTCACCACGCTGGCACAAAACGAGAGTACACCCGTTAAACAGGAGTAAAACATGTGGGGAATTATCGCCACCTGGCGAATGGCGCTTGAAGGCGTTACTGAGTCCGCTTCCGCGCTGGCTGCAGGCCAAACAGCGGCCAGTGCGGTAGTCGATGCCGTTGCCGCAGTTGAGGACTTCCCATTATACAAGTCCGTTGGCTACGGCGGACTGCCAACCGAAAAGGGTGAGGTGGAACTGGATGCCGCATTCATGGATGGCGACACGCTGGCGTTCGGCGCCGTGGGCAATCTCGTGGATATCGCCAATCCGGTACGCGTTGCGCACGCCCTGAGTCGTCAACGGTATAACAGCCTGCTTGTCGGCCAGGGTGCCCGAGAATGGGCGTTAAGCCAGGGGTTTGCAGAAAAAACCATGCTTACCGACCGTGCCATCCAACACTATCGCAAACGCTGCCGCGAGACGCTGGATAAGGGACTGAGTCCTTATGACGGCCATGATACCGTCGGTATTATCGGACTGGACACACAAGGTTCGATGAGCGTGGCGACCTCCACCAGCGGTCTGTTTATGAAAAAACGCGGTCGTCTGGGAGATTCCCCGATTATTGGTTCCGGCTTCTACTGCGACAGTCAAATCGGCGCCGCGACCGCCACTGGCGTTGGCGAAGACCTGATGAAGGGTTGCACCAGCTACGAAATCGTTCGCCGTATGGCACAGGGCATGACGCCGCAGCAGGCTGCGGACTCAGTGGTTTTTGAACTGGAGGACAACCTGATGTCCCGCTTTGGCCGGGTGGGCGATTTATCCGTCGTGTGTATGAATCACCGGGGAGAATTTGGCGCGGGGACCAATATCAAAACCTTCTCATTTACCGTTGCCACCGCCAGTCACCCACTTACCGTCTATCTCGCGGAACGTCGGCACGAAAAGACGTATTACCAGCCAGTCGATGAGGCGTGGATGCAGGCCTATGCGGCACGGATCCGTGCGCCAATAGAGGAAGAATAATGATGACATATCAGTTGATTCAGTCCCTTTCAGAGGCGCAACCCAACGCGCACCTGATTGCCCGTCCCACAAGCCAACAGTTACCAGACACCGCGCTGATGAACGAAATGCGTGCCACGGGTAACTTGGCGGATACCTGTTTTGGCTGCGCCCCTTTCAAACGCATCACCCTCATTCCATCAGCACTGTGGCAGGACAACCTGACCGACGGTTTGCTGAACGCATTACGTCCACTGTTCACCACGCCGGTCAGTTCTCACGTGATCATTGATGTTCGCGAAATACACGAAACCGTGCTGCTTCAGGTTCTGCGTTTTCTGTTCAATCAGGTACATCGCCTTGACGACCTGCAACTGAAAACTACAGACAACGCGACGATACGACTCGACCACATAACGGCGCTTTGTTTACCCGAACAGCAGGAAGCGTTAGAGGAAATTTTCCGTCGGCAGCAGGCCATTGCCAACGGCATGGTCGCCGCCCGCCGCCTGGCGGATATGCCATCCGAGCAGTGTACGCCGCAGTTCGTTGTCGAAGAGGCCCAACGTCTATGCGCGGCTTACCCTGACCTGCGCTGCGAAGTGCTGGACGAACAGGCCATCGTAGCGCAAGGCCTTGGCTTGCTGCACGCCGTGGGGAAAGGCTCCAGCCGCCCGCCCCGCCTGCTGGCGATTCATTACGACGGCGTCAGCAGCGGCCCGGTGCGCAGCTATGTCGGGAAAGGCATCACTTTCGACACCGGCGGTTTGTGGCTGAAAGAAGGCGCGGGCATGTACACCATGAAGTACGACATGTGCGGCGCAGCCAACGTGCTTGGGCTGATGCTGAGTATTGCCCGGCTGGCGCTGCCGGTCCGAGTCATGGGCGTACTGGCGCTGGCGGAAAACGCCATTGGTCCCGACGCCATGCAGCCGGGTAGCGTAGCACGCGCCTGTAACGGGATGACGGTGGAGATCAACAACACCGACGCCGAAGGACGACTGGTACTTGCAGACGCCATTGCCTGGGCCAGCCAGCGCCACAAAGAGACTCGCTATATCATTGATTTAGCAACGCTGACCGGCGCCGTGGTGAAAGCGCTGGGCTATGAGCTGAGTGGGTTGATGACTCAGGATAGCGCACTGCGTGCGGCGTTAACCGTTGCCGGTGAACAGAGCGGAGACAGAGTCTGGTCGCTGCCGCTGGACGCTCACCTGAAAAAACAAACGGAGAGCGCGATTGCCGATCTGTGCAATACGCCGACTAACAACGCGGCAATCAGCGCATCGGCGGCCTGGCTGCTTCATCATTTTTGTCCGGCGACGATTCCGTGGGCGCATCTCGACGTCAGCGGTACGGCGTTGTGGCGCGAAGGAGGGAGAAGCGTGGCGTCGGGCAGACCGATTCCACTGCTGATGCAGCATTTACTTAACGATCTGGCAGTTGAGGATTCCCCCTCTGAGTGAGGGCGTTTGTTTGGGTAATCAGGCCGGATAAGGCGACGTCGCCCTCCGGCATCCGCACCGTTCTGCCTGATGGTGCTACGCTTATCAGACCGACTGCGATGCGTAACCTTGTATTTCGGCTAGAGCTTCAGAATTTCTTTCACGAACGGAATGGTCAATTTGCGCTGCGCGGAGATGGAGGCGTGATCAAGCTGATCGAGCGTCATAAACAGCGTGCGCATTTCTCTGTCGAGCCGTTTGAGCAAGAAGCGCCCCACGTCTTCCGGGAGTTCAAATCCGCGCAGTCGGGCGCGTAGTTGTAGCGCCTGCAATTTATCTTCATCCGACAGCGGTTGCAGCTTGTAGATTTGCCCCCAATCCAGACGCGAGGCCAGATCGGGCAGCCCCAGCTTTAACTGCCGTGGAGGACGATCGCCGGTGATCAGTAACCGCGTTTTTCCGGATTCCAGAATGCGGTTGTAGAGATCAAATATCGCCATCTCCCACTCTTCATCACCCGCGACACATTCAATATTGTCGATACAGACTAACGACAGGTGTTCCATCCCGTCGAGCACTTCCGGTACAAACCAGGTGCGCTTGTCCAGCGGCACATAGCCCACGGCATCACCACGCTGCGATAATTCAGCACAGGCAGCATGCAGCAAATGGCTGCGGCCGGCGCCTTCACGCGACCAGAGATAGATGTATCCGCTATGCTCCTGGCGCAGCACGTTTTGCAGTGCGGCCAGTAAAGAGGCGTTATCTCCCGGCCAGAAACTTGCAAACGTTTCGTCGTCAGGCAGATAAAGTGGCAAAGAGAGCTGTGCCGGTGTGTTCAGAGAGACCTCAATCCAGATTTCATTAAAATCGTGATGAGTTTACCACAGAATTCCGTCGCGTTAGAACCGGGCAGCATCACTGCCCGGATCCCATTTTACGGCTTCGGCGTATCCGCATCTTCCGCGTCCAGCACCACTTCTTCCGGGCGCAGGACAGAAATCAGCTTGAAGATCAGGCTCAGCCCGATCCCAACGATCGTCGCCAGCGCCATTCCTTTCAGCTCCGCCGCACCAATGTGCACTTTCGCGCCGCTGACGCCAATGATCAGAATGACAGAGGTCAGGATCAGGTTCTGCGCTTTGTTGTAATCCACTTTCGATTCAATCAGCACGCGAATACCGGATGCCCCGATCACCCCGTACAGCAGCAATGACACCCCACCCATCACCGGTAGCGGAATGATCTGGATCGCCGCCGCCAGTTTACCGACGCAGGACAGCAGAATCGCGAAAATCGCCGCGCCGCCAATTACCCAGGTACTGTAAACACGGGTGATTGCCATTACACCAATGTTCTCACCGTAGGTGGTGTTCGGCGTGGAGCCAAAGAAGCCAGAAATCACCGTCGACAAACCGTTGGCAAACATCGAGCGATGCAGGCCCGGGTCGCGAACCAGATCTTTTTTGACGATATTCGCCGTGACCACGAGGTGACCGACGTGTTCGGCAATCACCACCAGCGCCGCAGGCAGAATAGTCAGAATGGCGAACCACTCAAAGCGCGGCGTGTAGAAAGTCGGCAGCGCAAACCAGTGCGCCTCGGCAATCGGTGTGGTATCAACCACGCCCATCGCAAATGACAGTGCATAACCTGCCAGTACCCCAATCAGGATCGGGATAATCGCAAGGAAACCACGAAATAGCACCGAGCCAAACACGGTCACCGCCAGCGTCACCATCGAGATAATGATGGTCTTCGAATCCGCAGATTGTCCTTCCGCAGGCAGCAATCCAGCCATACCAGCGGCCACGCCTGCCAGTTCAAGACCGATGACGGCAACGATTGCGCCCATTGCCGCAGGAGGAAACATCACGTCCAGCCAGCCGGTTCCCGCTTTCTTGACAATGAAGGACACCAGGCAGAACAGCACACCACACATGATGAAGCCGCCCAGCGCCACTTCGTATCCCAACGGCAACAGCAGCAGAACCGGTGAGATAAACGCGAAGCTTGAACCTAAATAGGCAGGAATTTTTCCTTTACAGATAAAGAGATACAGCAAGGTCCCGATCCCGTTGAATAACAGAACGGTAGCCGGGTTGATATGAAACAGAACTGGCACCAGCACGGTTGCGCCAAACATGGCGAACAGGTGTTGCAAACTAAGCGGGATTGTCTGTAAAAGTGGCGGTCTTTCACTCACCCCGATAGCACGGCGCGTCATAGTGTTTTCCTCTGAGTGTGTTTGTTATGAGTCGTTGAGTTGTTTTATTCAAAAAAAAGCCGACTCTTAAAGTCGGCTATTTATCAGTTATTCACTTACTTCGTACCAAAAATCTTATCGCCGGCATCACCCAGCCCCGGAATAATGTATCCGTGCTCGTTCAGGCCCTGGTCGATCGACGCGGTGTAGAGTTCCACATCCGGATGCGCTTTTTCCAGCGCGGCGATCCCTTCCGGCGCCGCCACCAGCACCAGCACTTTGATGCTGCTGCAGCCCGCTTTTTTCAGCAGATCGATAGTGGCGATAACAGAACCCCCGGTTGCCAGCATCGGGTCGACGATCAGCGCCATGCGCTCGTCGATATTGGACACCAGCTTCTGGAAATACGGGACCGGCTCAAGCGTTTCTTCGTTGCGGTACATGCCGACCACACTGATACGTGCGCTGGGTACGTTTTCCAGCACGCCTTCCATCATGCCCAGACCGGCACGCAGGATAGGTACAACGGTAATTTTTTTGCCTTTGATTTGATCCACTTCGACCGGACCATTCCAGCCTTCAATGGTTACTTTTTCGGTTTCCAGGCCCGCAGTCGCTTCGTAGGTCAGCAGACTGCCTACTTCCGAGGCGAGTTCACGAAAGCGTTTGGTGCTGATATCGTTCTCACGCATCAGACCCAGCTTGTGTTTGACGAGTGGGTGTTTGACTTCCACGATCTTCATACTCTTCTCCTTTCCTCAGACGAGTGGCAACCACAAAAAAAATCGCCGGATTATACCGCTTTTCCTCTCTGGCGCAACATAACGTATGCATGACCTGGATCAAGCAAAGTAGTATACGTTTGGGTGATGAGTATAAAACACGCCCCGCATTCTGTGCGGGGCCAAGTATCAAGTGGCTGAAATCAGAGGGATTCACCGTTACTTTTTATCACCTGCTGATACCAGGCGAAAGATTTCTTACGGCTACGCGCCAGCGTCCCACTACCGTCATTATTTTTATCAACGTAGATAAACCCGTAGCGTTTTTTCATCTCTCCCGTTCCCGCAGAAACCAGATCGATACATCCCCACGGCGTGTACCCCATGAGATCCACGCCATCCTGTTCCACCGCTTTTTTCATTTCACGAAGATGTGCCGCCATATACTCGATACGGTAGCTGTCATCCACGGTGCCGTCAGGCAACTGAACATCAATCGCACCAAACCCGTTCTCAACGATAAACAACGGCAACTGGTAGTGATCCCAGAACCAGTTCAGCGAATAGCGCAATCCCACCGGATCAATCTGCCAGCCCCAGTCCGATTTCTGTACGTAGGGATTGGAGACCAGACTTTTGCTCTCGTCATAATCGAGTTGCGGGTTATCGTCTGTCGCTTTGGTGACAAACGACATGTAATAGCTAAAACCGATGTAGTCGACGCAGCCTTCGGACAGAGCAACACGGTCTTCTTCCGTGATATCGAGGTCAAACTCGCGGCGCGTAAAATAGTTGAGAATATGCTGCGGATATTTCCCCCGCACATGCACATCGGTAAACCAGTAGCGACGGTGCATGGCGTTCATCGCCATCATCATGTCGTTTGGCGCACAGGTCAGTGGGTAGATGGGGCACATGGCGATCATGCAGCCGATCTGCAATGCCGGGTTAATTTCTCGTGCCGCCTTCACCGCCAGCGCACTGGCCACCAGTTCATAGTGCGCCGCCTGGTACATTACCGGTTCACGATCTTCACCTGGCTGATACTTCAGGCCGGAGTTCGTGAACGGTGCAAAATCCTCATGGTAATTGGCCTGGTTGTTGATCTCATTGAAGGTCATCCAGTACTTCACTTTGCCCTGATAGCGGGTAAAGACGACCTTCGCAAAGCGGACAAAAAAGTCGATCAGCTTCCGGTTGCGCCAGCCGCCATACTCCGTCACCAGATGGTAGGGCATCTCGAAATGCGACAGGGTAATCACCGGTTCAATGCCGTACTTCAGGCATTCATCAAACAGATCGTCGTAAAATTGCAGTCCCGCCTCGTTTGGCTGCGTTTCATCCCCAAGTGGGAAAATGCGCGTCCAGGCAATGGACGTCCGGAAACATTTAAAGCCCATTTCCGCGAAAAGCTTAATGTCTTCTTTGTAGCGATGATAGAAATCGATCGCCTCGTGGTTAGGGTAGTTTTTGCCGGGCAGCACGCCATCGGTAATTTCTCGCGCCACGCCATGAGCGCCCGCCGTCATGACGTCAGCAACGCTGATCCCTTTTCCGCCTTCCTGCCAGCCGCCCTCAAGCTGATGAGCGGCGACCGCCCCGCCCCACATGAAATTCGCGTTAAATCCAGACATAGTTTCCCTCGTTGATTTGCTATGACAAAACAGAAACCGGTTTCAGTATGATACTGAGCAATCCCGGCACTGCTTTCAAGGGTGAAACTGAACCCGGTTTCATTTTCGTGGTTCAGGTCATAAAAACACCGCGCCGCGGAGAAAATGCAGCAAATCTCGACAGATAAAAACGGATGCAACACAGGCTCGCAAACGTTTGCTTTCCCTGCTAGAATTGCGCCGAATTTTACTTTTACCGTAAGAAAACGTGGGGAACCAGGCAGTGACCGATAAAACCTCTCTTAGCTACAAAGATGCCGGTGTTGATATTGACGCGGGTAATGCTCTGGTGGATCGAATCAAAGGCGTAGTGAAGAAAACTCGCCGCCCGGAAGTGATGGGTGGTTTGGGTGGCTTCGGTGCGCTGTGCGCATTGCCGCAAAAATATCGTGAACCAGTGCTGGTTTCCGGTACTGATGGCGTCGGGACAAAACTGCGTCTGGCGATGGATCTGAAGCGTCACGATACCATCGGCATTGATCTCGTGGCGATGTGCGTCAACGACCTGGTCGTTCAGGGTGCTGAGCCGCTGTTTTTCCTCGACTATTACGCCACTGGCAAACTGGATGTGGATACCGCAGCCAGCGTGATTAACGGTATCGCCGAAGGCTGCCTGCAATCCGGCTGCGCGCTGGTCGGCGGGGAAACCGCTGAAATGCCGGGGATGTATCACGGTGAAGATTATGACGTCGCGGGTTTCTGCGTCGGCGTGGTCGAAAAATCAGACATCATTGACGGTTCCAAAGTAGCCGATGGCGATGTGTTGATTGCACTGGGTTCCAGCGGTCCGCACTCCAACGGTTACTCACTGGTACGTAAAATTGTTGAAGTCAGCGGCTGCGATCCAGAAACGACGGTTCTGGAAGGCAAACCGTTAGCCGACCACCTGCTGGCGCCGACCCGCATCTACGTGAAATCGATTCTGGAATTGATTGAAAAGGTTGATGTGCACGCTATCGCGCACCTGACCGGCGGCGGCTTCTGGGAAAACATTCCGCGCGTACTGCCGGACAACACGCAGGCGGTGATCGATGAATCCTCCTGGCAGTGGCCAGCCGTTTTCAACTGGCTGCAAAGCGCCGGTAACGTCAGCCAGCATGAAATGTATCGTACCTTTAACTGCGGCGTCGGCATGGTCATTGCTCTGCCGGCGGCGGAAGTAGACAACGCCCTTACCCTGCTGAAGGCAAAAGGTGAAGAAGCCTGGAAGCTCGGCGTCATCAAGGCTTCCGATTCCGCGCAGCGCGTGGTTATTGAATAATGAATATTGTGGTGCTTATTTCCGGTAACGGAAGCAATTTGCAGGCGATTATTGATGCCTGCAAAGAGAAGAAAATCAACGGCACCCTGCGGGCAGTATTCAGCAACAAGGCCGACGCGTTCGGCCTTGAGCGTGCCAGAAAAGCGGCAATCCCGGCCCATACGCTAACGGCGGATCAGTTTTCCAGCCGTGAAGCATTTGACCGCGAGCTGATCCTTGAGATCGACGCGTATGCGCCTGACGTGGTGGTGCTGGCCGGTTTTATGCGCATTCTGAGCCCGGCGTTCGTCGCACACTACAACGGTCGACTGCTGAATATTCACCCTTCCTTGTTGCCCAAATATCCCGGTTTGCACACCCACCGTCAGGCGCTGGAAAACGGCGATGAGGAACACGGCACCTCGGTCCACTTTGTCACTGACGAGCTCGACGGCGGACCGGTCATTTTGCAGTCCAAAGTTCCGGTTTTTGAGGGCGATGACGAAGATGAAATCACCGCTCGCGTTCAGGTTCAGGAACACGCCATTTACCCGCTGGTCGTCAGTTGGTTTGTGGACGGACGGCTGAAAATGCGCGATAACGCCGCCTGGCTGGACGGTGTTCGCCTGCCGCCACAGGGCTACGCTGCCGACGAGTAAAAACGGTGCCGGATAAGGGATGACATCCGTTATCCGGCCAGCGCTTCTCTTCAGACCTCCAGTCCCCCTTCCCCTTGGCGATCAGACGGTTTATTGTCATATTTTTCTGGCACAGTTGGACATCTGAGCGCAATGCTCGCCATAATAATCAGGCAGTGTCCCGTGAATAAAACGGAGTATAAGTATTAATGGGTCAGGAAAAGCTTTATATCGAGAAAGAGCTAAGCTGGTTAGCGTTCAACGAACGTGTGCTCCAGGAAGCCGCGGATAAATCAAACCCGCTAATTGAACGGATGCGTTTCTTAGGCATCTATTCCAATAACCTGGATGAATTCTACAAAGTTCGCTTCGCAGAGCTCAAACGCCGCATCATCATCAGCGAAGAACAGGGTTCAAATTCACATTCTCGCCACCTGTTAGGCAAAATCCAGTCCCGCGTACTGAAAGCCGACCAGGAATTCGATGGCCTGTATAACGAACTGCTGCTGGAGATGGCGCGTAATCAGATCTTCCTGATCAACGAGCGTCAACTGTCAGTCAATCAGCAAAGCTGGCTGCGCCACTATTTCAAACAGTATCTGCGCCAGCACATCACCCCAATTTTAATTAACCGCGAAACGGATCTGGTACAGTTCCTGAAGGATGACTACACCTATCTGGCAGTCGAAATTATTCGCGGCGACACCATTCGCTATGCGCTGCTGGAAATTCCATCTGACAAGGTTCCACGCTTTGTGAATCTGCCGCCGGAAGCCCCGCGTCGCCGTAAGCCAATGATCCTGCTGGATAACATTCTGCGCTACTGTCTGGACGACATCTTTAAGGGCTTCTTTGATTACGACGCACTGAACGCCTATTCCATGAAGATGACCCGTGACGCCGAGTACGATCTGGTGCACGAGATGGAATCCAGCCTGATGGAGCTGATGTCCTCCAGCCTGAAACAGCGTCTGACCGCCGAGCCGGTGCGTTTTGTTTATCAGCGCGACATGCCTAATGCACTGGTCGAAGTGCTGCGCGAGAAGCTGACGATTTCACGCTATGACTCTATCGTTCCCGGCGGACGTTATCACAACTTCAAAGATTTCATTAACTTCCCTAATGTCGGCAAAGCCAATCTGGTGAATAAGCCGCTGCCGCGCTTACGCCATATCTGGTTTGATAAAGAGAAGTTCCGTAACGGATTTGACGCCATTCGTGAACGCGATGTGTTGCTTTACTATCCGTATCACACCTTTGAGCACGTTCTGGAACTGCTGCGCCAGGCCTCGTTTGACCCGAGCGTGCTGGCAATCAAAATCAACATCTACCGCGTGGCAAAAGACTCGCGGATCATCGACTCAATGATCCACGCCGCCCATAACGGTAAAAAAGTGACCGTTGTGGTGGAGTTACAGGCACGATTTGATGAAGAGGCCAACATTCACTGGGCGAAACGCCTGACGGAAGCGGGCGTGCATGTCATCTTCTCCGCGCCCGGCTTAAAAATTCACGCCAAGCTGTTCCTGATTTCGCGCAAAGAAGGCGAAGAGGTGGTGCGTTACGCCCATATCGGCACCGGTAACTTCAACGAAAAAACCGCGCGTCTGTATACCGACTATTCGCTGTTGACCGCCGACGCACGGATCACTAACGAAGTCCGTCGGGTGTTCAATTTTATCGAGAACCCGTATCGCCCGGTGACGTTTGATTATCTGCTGGTCTCGCCGCAAAACTCGCGCCGCCTGCTGTATGAGATGATCGATCGTGAAATCGCCAACGCTCAACAGGGACTCCCCTCCGGCATCACACTGAAACTGAATAACCTGGTGGACAAAGGGCTGGTCGATCGGCTGTATGCCGCCTCCAGCTCAGGTGTACCGGTCAATCTGTTGATTCGTGGTATGTGTTCGCTTATTCCGAATCTGGAAGGTATCAGCGATAATATCCGCGTCATCAGTATTGTGGACCGTTATCTTGAGCATGACCGGGTGTATATCTTCGAAAACGGCGGCGATAAGCAGGTCTATCTCTCTTCCGCCGACTGGATGACGCGTAATATCGACTACCGCATTGAGGTGGCGACGCCGCTGCTTGATCCGCGCCTGAAGCAGCGGGTGCTGGATATTATTGACATCCTGTTCAGCGATACGGTAAAAGCCCGCTACATCGATAAAGAACTGAGTAATCGCTACGTGCCGCGTGGAAACCGCCGCAAAGTGCAGTCGCAACTGGCTATTTACGACTATATCAAATCACTCGAGCAATCTGACTAACGCTATGCCAATACATGATAAGACCCCACGACCGCAGGAGTTTGCGGCGGTCGACCTCGGTTCAAACAGTTTTCACATGGTGATTGCCCGTGTGGTGGATGGCGCCATGCAGATTATCGGTCGCCTGAAACAGCGCGTGCATCTGGCGGACGGTCTCGGCGAAGACAACATGCTGAGCGAAGAGGCAATGGAGCGCGGGCTAAGCTGCCTGTCACTGTTTGCTGAACGTCTTCAGGGGTTCGCCCCCTCCAGCGTGTGTATTGTCGGTACCCATACGCTTCGTCAGGCGCAAAACGCCACCGATTTTCTCAAACGAGCGGAAAAGGTTATCCCCTATCCGATCGAGATCATTTCCGGTAATGAAGAAGCGCGTCTGATCTTTATGGGCGTAGAACATACGCAACCGGAAAAAGGCCGCAAGCTGGTCATCGACATTGGCGGCGGCTCGACGGAGCTGGTCATTGGCGAAAACTTCGAACCGAAGCTGGTTGAAAGCCGTCGTATGGGTTGCGTCAGTTTTGCCCAGATCTATTTCCCCGGCGGCGTCATCAGCAAGGAAAACTTCCAGCGTGCCAGAATGGCGGCGGCGCAGAAGCTTGAAACCCTGACCTGGCAATTCCGTATTCAGGGCTGGAACGTTGCGCTGGGGGCCTCTGGCACCATCAAAGCCGCGCACGAAGTGCTCTTAGAAATGGGCGAGAAAGACGGGTTCATCACCCCAGAGCGTCTGGACCGACTGGTAACCGAACTGCTGCAACACCGCAGTTTCGAATCGCTAAGCCTGCCGGGGTTATCTGAAGAGCGAAAAGCGGTCTTTGTTCCAGGTCTGGCGATTTTATGCGGTGTCTTTGATGCGCTGGCGATCCGCGAGTTACGCCTTTCCGATGGCGCGCTGCGCGAAGGCGTGCTGTACGAAATGGAAGGTCGCTTTCGTCATCAGGATGTTCGCAGTCGCACCGCCAGCAGCCTGGCAAATCAGTACAATATCGACAGCGAACAGGCGCGACGCGTGCTGGAAACCACCATGCAGATGTATGAGCAGTGGCAGGCGCAGCAGCCTAAACTGGCGCATCCGCAGTTAGAAGCGCTGCTGAAATGGGCAGCGATGCTGCACGAGGTTGGACTGAACATTAATCACAGCGGTCTGCATCGCCACTCGGCGTATATCCTGCAAAACAGCGATTTGCCTGGTTTTAATCAGGAGCAGCAAACCATGATGGCGACGCTGGTTCGCTATCATCGTAAGGCGGTGAAGCTGGACGATCTCCCGCGCTTTACGCTGTTTAAGAAGAAGCAGTTCCTGCCGCTCATTCAGCTATTGCGTCTTGGCGTACTGCTGAACAACCAGCGCCAGGCCACAACCACACCGCCTACGCTGACGCTCATCACCGATGACAACCACTGGACCCTGCGTTTCCCTCACGACTGGTTCAGCCAGAACGCGCTGGTTTTGCTCGATCTGGAAAAAGAACAGCAATACTGGGAAGCGGTGACCGGCTGGCGTCTGAAAATTGAAGAAGAACGCTCACCGGAAATCGCCGCGTGAAGCACACTCAGGTGCCAGTCACTGGCACCTGCTCTTTCAGCGTGTCGCTTAACGGCTGCGGCACACCGATTAAATATCCCTGCATATAATCAATCCCCAGAGAGATCGCGGCATGGCGAATCTCCTCGCTTTCGACAAATTCAGCGACCACCTGCATTTTCTTCATACGCGCCAGATGACAGATTGAGGCCACAATCTGATAGTCGAGGCTATTCGAAACGATATTGCGGATGAAACTACCGTCAATCTTCAGAATATTGGCGTTAACGTTTTTCAGCCTTGCATAACTGGCGTAACCCGTACCGAAGTCATCAATAGCGATTTGGCAGCCCAGTTGTTGCAGGTTTTGCAGCGTTGCCTCCGCCTGTCCGGCATTCATCAGCGCCTGACTTTCTGTCACTTCAAATATCAATTGCCAGGCTTCGATCTGGTATTTGCTCAGTAGTTTGCTGATATCCTGCGCAAACCTGGCCCGACAGACCGAGGACGCCGACAGGTTAAGCGCAAAGCGACGGGCAGGCATCTGCGCACGATTCTCCGCCATAAAGCGTAACGTGTGTTCGATAACCCAGAGATCAATTCTCGAGGAGAGACCAAACTCATGCGCGACGGGCAGGAAGGCATCAGGGTTGATCATGCCGCCGTCCTCATCCAGCAATCGCAGTAAAATCTCATGATAAACATCGCCGCGAAGCCCTTCGATTGGCTGCGCCATCAGACAAAAACGGTCATGCTCCAGCGCATGCTGTAACCGGTTCATCATTGCGACTTTGTCTCGCAGATTACGCTGCATGTTCATCGCACCACTACGCTCTAAATTTTCCGGCGTGTTGGTCATGATGGACAGCTCAGCCGTCGTGCTCAACTCCCCCAGCAACAGGTAAATGTGATTTACCGGGGAACGCACATAGCAATAGCTCATCCCCACCTGTGGCTGGAACGTCATGCCATCCCAGACAAACCGGAACATCTTGATATGCTCATCCAGATCGTCAATGCGTTGCTGATGTGACTCCGTATTTAAGCGTAGCAGCAGGTCAGGCCCGGACATTTGATAAACATGTTCATCAGGACCCAACTTTTCGGCAATCCAGTGGGAGAGCTGTTGCTTGTACTGGATACGCAGCATTATTCCGTAATTTTTCACGAGAAACTCGAGTTCAGGAACGCGCAGAAAGCACAACGCAGACCAGGGCGTATTTCTCAGCGCGCGGTTGAGCGCACGAAGATTGGGAAGATGGACAACCGGATCAAGAAACGCAAGCCGTCGGGCACGACTGCTCACAATCCGCTGACGCGTCGCCAGCACCGCCATGTAATTCACAATAAAAGAAAAAACCAGGAAACTGGAAGAGGTAATCGCCAGTTGTACATCGTAACCTGAATAATAGGGCGTATAGCTTCTGTAATTATGGATCGCAATAATTAAAACTGGCGCCCATAGCAGTGATATGAATCGATAGCCATAACGCATCGCTCCCCATAACATAACCGGGAGTAATAATGACATAGTATAGTTCGTGCTGAATATGGAACTATTTTCATTCAGTGGCATACAAAGCAAAGACATTAAGGCGGACAATACCAGCAACCAAATAATGATCTCTTTTTGCGAGGCCTTGGTGTCAAACTGTAACTTTAATTGTGAATAATAGCCGCGTAAATGTAGCGGGTTACGAATAACGCGAATAATAAAATAGAAGAGCGGTACACCAATCAAATTGCCCACCAGAATGCCCTGATAGTTTATTAATGCATTGATGTTAAATGGTGTTCCCCCCATTAAGCTCAACTTACTTTCATACAATCCCACAAAGGCTGCGAACTGGAAAAGCACCAGAAATAGCGTTGCGGGACAAAAAACTTGCCAAAAAATGCGGGGGAAGACCAGCTGCGTGTCACCATGCGAGATGTTGTTACGTCGGGGCGTAAAAACGCGGTAACCGCCCCAACTGAGCACGACAGCAATAAGAAAATGCGCAATAACAGGCAATGTTTCCGCCAGACCTACCTGCGGATATTTGCGAATAAAAACCGCCAGAACAATACCGGGTAATGCCGCCCAACCGAAAAAAATCATCAGGCTCATCATGAGTGATAACGGTAAGTAGAAAAGGATGACATCCCCGGTGGCCACATGCGCATAGGTATTCGTATGGCTCACGAGCGGTAAAAACAGGGAAGGCAAAATCAGAGGCAGTCCCCACCACTTATCTCTGATTGCAATATAAGTTTTATTCAGTCGCATAGACGCTCAGCGGAACCCCTGGATCCTTAAGGGGTGAATCAGACAGGCATCCCACCTGACGTCAAAATTAAGATGAAAAACTCACCATACATGTCGCACAGATTTTAGTTATCAACGGGAAGTTATATTTGACGTATATCAAATAATTCCGTCCCCATTAATCAATTATTACCTTTATTTCACGTTGTTATCATTCTCATATTATTAATGTAAATAATATCATTATTCTTCATAACAACGAGATATGATTCAACTGACGCAATTTTACATAATCAAGAATTGACCCGCCTGACACAGTGTGCCTTAATGTATCTATCGCCCGTATGGGCATCCCTTAAGGAACCTTTTGTGAGTCAGGCAACCAGTATGCGAAAACGACATCGATTTAACAGTCGCATGACCCGTATCGTATTGCTTATCAGCTTTATCTTCTTTTTTGGACGTTTTGTCTACTCTTCTATCGGTGCCTGGCATCATCATCAGGACAAAAAAGACGCGCAACAGTCTACTCTGTCTGTCGAAACGCCTGCTCAACGTTAATCCTGTTATTTCAGACAGACGCCATTTGGTCTTTTATACGCCCAAATAAAACAAAAACCCCCTGTATAAACAGAGGGTTTTGTCGATTATACGTCAGTGACGTGTGGGGATATTATTCCCACTCGATCGTAGCTGGCGGCTTACCGCTGATGTCATACACGACGCGGGAAATGCCGTTCACTTCGTTGATGATGCGGTTAGACACACGGCCCAGGAAGTCATACGGCAGGTGTGCCCAATGCGCGGTCATGAAGTCGATGGTTTCGACCGCACGCAAAGAAACCACCCAGTCGTATTTACGGCCATCGCCCATCACGCCAACAGAGCGAACCGGCAGGAACACGGTGAACGCCTGACTCACTTTGTTGTACAGGTCGGCTTTGTGCAGTTCTTCAATGAAGATAGCGTCCGCACGACGCAGCAGGTCGCAGTACTCTTTCTTCACTTCACCCAGCACGCGCACGCCCAGACCTGGTCCCGGGAACGGGTGACGGTAGAGCATATCGTACGGCAGGCCCAGTTCCAGACCAATTTTACGCACTTCGTCTTTGAACAGCTCTTTCAGCGGCTCAACCAGACCCATCTTCATCTCTTTAGGCAGACCACCTACGTTATGGTGAGATTTGATGACATGCGCTTTACCGGTCGCAGAAGCGGCAGATTCGATAACGTCAGGATAGATGGTGCCCTGCGCCAGCCATTTCACATCTTCCAGCTTCAGCGCTTCTTCGTCGAAGACTTCAACAAAGACGCGGCCAATGATCTTACGTTTCGCTTCTGGATCGTTCTCGCCTTTCAGCGCGGTCAGGAAACGATCTTCAGCCGGAACATGCACAATGTTCAGACCAAAGTGATCACCGAACATATCCATCACCTGCCCAGCTTCATTCAGACGCAGCAGACCATTATCGACGAAGACACAGGTCAGGTTTTTACCGATCGCACGGTGCAGCAGCATCGCCGTGACGGAAGAGTCCACGCCACCGGAAAGGCCGAGGATCACTTTGTCATCGCCAACCTGCTGGCGGATACGCTCAACGGCGTCGTCGATGATTTTTGCCGGCGTCCACAACGCTTCACACTGGCAGATATCGCGGACAAAACGCTCCAGCATACGCATCCCCTGACGGGTATGGGTCACTTCCGGGTGGAACTGAACGCCGTAGAAGCGTTTTTCTTCGTTCGCCATAATGGCAAACGGGCAGCTTTCGGTGCTGGCAACGGTGACGAAGTCGGACGGAATTGCCGTCACTTTATCGCCGTGGCTCATCCACACATCCAACAGCGGTTTGCCGTCAGCGGTCAGGGAGTCTTCGATACCGCGAACCAGCGCGCTGTCGGTTACAACTTCAACCTGCGCGTAGCCGAATTCACGCTCAGTCGACCCTTCAACATGACCGCCCAACTGCATCGCCATCGTCTGCATGCCGTAGCACACGCCGAAGACCGGAACGCCGGCTTCGAAAACGTATTGCGGTGCACGTGGGCTGTTGTCTTCCGTGGTGCTTTCCGGGCCACCGGAAAGAATGATACCGCTAGGATTAAACTCGCGAATCTGTGCTTCAGTTACATCCCACGCCCACAGTTCACAGTAAACACCCAGTTCACGTACGCGACGTGCAACCAGCTGTGTGTACTGCGATCCGAAATCAAGGATGAGAATGCGATGCTTGTGAATATTGTCTGTCATTGACGCTAATTCCGAGGCAAGTGAAACAATAACAAAACGCCCGGTTAAAACCGGGCGCGGAAACTTATCAGGAGCCCATACGGTAGTTCGGGGACTCTTTGGTGATGGTCACGTCGTGAACGTGGCTTTCCTGAATACCCGCACCACTGATACGTACGAATTCCGCTTTAGTACGCAATTCGTCGATAGTACCACAGCCGGTCAGCCCCATACAGGAGCGCAGGCCGCCCATCTGCTGGTGAATAATCTCTTTCAGGCGGCCTTTATAGGCAACGCGGCCTTCAATACCTTCCGGCACCAGTTTGTCTGCGGCGTTATCGCTCTGGAAGTAACGGTCAGAAGAGCCTTTGGACATTGCGCCCAGAGAGCCCATACCGCGGTAGGATTTGTAGGAACGGCCCTGGTAAAGTTCGATTTCACCCGGGGATTCTTCCGTGCCCGCCAGCATGGAACCCACCATCACCGCACTTGCGCCAGCCGCGATAGCTTTGGCGATATCGCCAGAGAAACGGATACCGCCGTCAGCGATAACGGGAATCCCCATCCCTTCCAGCGCTTCAACAGCATCAGACACTGCGGTGATCTGCGGAACACCCACGCCAGTCACGATACGAGTGGTACAGATGGAACCAGGGCCAATACCCACTTTCACCGCGCTCACGCCCGCTTCCGCCAGGGCACGAGCCCCCGCGCCGGTCGCCACGTTACCGCCAATGATTTGCAGATCCGGGTATTTCGCACGGGTTTCACGAATGCGCTGTAAAACACCTTCAGAATGGCCGTGAGAAGAATCAATCAGCAGCACGTCAACACCTGCCGCGACCAGCGCATCAACACGCTCTTCGTTGCCAGCGCCTGCGCCAACCGCAGCGCCAACGCGCAGACGGCCATGCTCATCTTTACAGGAGTTCGGCTTACGTTCAGCTTTCTGGAAATCTTTTACGGTGATCATGCCAAGCAGATGGAAACTGTCATCAACAACCAGCGCTTTCTCAACGCGTTTCTCGTGCATTTTTGCCAGCACGACGTCACGCGCTTCGCCTTCGCGAACGGTGACCAGACGCTCTTTCGGCGTCATGTAAACGCTGACCGGTTGGCTCAGATCGGTGACAAAACGCACGTCACGACCGGTGATGATCCCAACCAGCTCATTGTCTTCGGTCACGACAGGATAACCTGCAAAGCCATTGCGTTCAGTCAGTTCTTTCACTTCACGCAGGGTAGTCGTCGGCAGAACGGTTTGCGGGTCAGTTACTACGCCAGATTCATGTTTTTTCACGCGGCGGACTTCTTCTGCCTGACGCTCAATCGACATGTTTTTGTGGATAAAACCAATGCCACCTTCCTGTGCCAGTGCAATCGCGAGGCGCGCTTCAGTCACGGTATCCATCGCTGCGGAGAGCATAGGAATGTTCAGACGAATCGTTTTCGTCAACTGCGTGCTGAGGTCAGCAGTATTCGGCAGAACGGTGGAATGAGCGGGAACGAGGAGGACGTCGTCAAACGTCAAAGCTTCTTTAGCAATACGTAGCATGGGCAATATCTCTAACCTGGGGGTGGATAAATATTGCCGTGGCATTATACAGAGCGTAATCGGTTGCATCCACACTTTTTTGCAAATAATGCTTGCGCTCCTGCTCAGGCGGGTTACTATCGATTGAATAACCTGCTGATTTAGAATTTGATCCCGCTCACATGTTATCCTCTCAGACCTCCGCAATTTTTACTGTTAGCCGCCTTAATCAGACGGTTCGTCTGCTGTTAGAACAGGAAATGGGACAGGTCTGGATCAGCGGCGAGATTTCCAATTTCTCACAGCCGTCATCGGGGCACTGGTACTTCACGCTAAAAGATGATACGGCACAGGTTCGCTGTGCCATGTTCCGCAACAGCAATCGTCGGGTGACCTTTCGCCCCCAGCACGGCCAGCAGGTTTTGGTTCGCGCCAATATCACCCTGTACGAGCCGCGCGGCGACTATCAGATTATCGTCGAAAGCATGCAGCCTGCCGGTGAAGGTCTGCTCCAGCAAAAGTATGAACAGTTAAAAGCTAAACTGCAGGCTGAAGGGCTTTTTGATCAGCAGCATAAGCAGTCACTTCCCTCTCCCGCCCACTGCGTGGGGGTGATTACCTCGAAAACCGGGGCCGCACTGCACGATATTCTCCATGTTCTGAAACGTCGCGATCCCTCTTTACCGGTTATCATCTATCCGACCGCCGTCCAGGGTGACGACGCACCGGGGCAGATTGTCCGTGCAATCGAACTGGCGAATGCGCGCCAGGAGTGTGATGTCCTGATCGTCGGTCGCGGCGGCGGTTCGCTGGAAGATTTATGGAGCTTTAACGACGAGCGTGTCGCACGGGCTATTTTTGCCAGCGCGATTCCGGTAGTCAGCGCCGTCGGCCACGAAACGGACGTCACCATTGCCGATTTTATTGCCGACCTGCGTGCGCCGACGCCTTCGGCCGCCGCTGAAATGGTCAGTCGCAATCAGCAGGAGTTGCTGCGTCAGATCCTGTCTGCACAGCAGCGTCTCGGCATGGCGATGGATTACTTTCTGGCGAACCGCAGTCGTCGATTCACTCAGATTTATCATCGCCTGCAACAGCAACATCCGCAGTTGCGTCTCGCTCGTCAGCAGACGGCACTGGAGAGGTTGCATCAGCGTATGAACGTGGCCATCGACGGCCAGTTGAAGCGCACCAGCCAGCGGCAATCCCGTCTGCTGCAACGCCTGAACCAGCAAAATCCGCAGCCACGCATTCATCGTGCGCAAACCCGCATTCAGCAACTGGAATATCGTCTGGCGGAGAATGTACGTTCCCGTCTGAGCGCCACGCGGGAACGCTTTGGCAACGCAGTTACCCACCTGGAAGCGGTCAGCCCACTCTCGACCCTGGCGCGTGGTTACAGCGTCTCTACGGCCACCGACGGCAAAGTGCTGAAAAAAGTGACACAAGTGAAAGCCGGTGATGTGATGACGACCCGGCTGGAAGACGGCTGGGTAGAAAGTGAAGTCAAAAGCATAACGCCGGTGAAAAAACGCGCGCGAAAAAAAGCCTGACATCAGGCTAGCGTTCACCTTCAGGTGAAATGAACAGCAATGCCCCCGACAGCCCAGAAAAAACAACCAGTGCCCCCGCCGCGCTAATCGCGCCATAAAGCTGACCAAATGCCACTGAGCCAACAATTTGCCCAACGGCCAGCATCAGGAAAGCCAGACTGACGCCCGCCGCCGGTGAAGGCTCCGCCAGCGCGGCGCCCCGCACCAACAGCACACCGGATAAAATGACATATCCCGCCCCGTTTAACGCCGCGACCGGAAACAGCCACCAGGCGAAACCGTGGCTTAGCGCCAGGGACACTAGCGAAACCGCCATAAACAGCAGCGAGCAACAGTAAACCCCGCGCATACCGATACGCTTTGCCGCACTTCCGGTAAATACAGCGGCAATTCCTGCACCACCGCTGACCAGCCACAGCATATGGGTGATGGCACTGTCCAGCCCGGTATGACGCTGCAGCAATTCGGGGCCAAAACTCCACCATGCCGCGCTGGCGACACCGCTAACAAAGGCTATCACCAGCAGGCGAAACATCCCCGATTTCGCAAGGACAACGCGCCAGCGCGGCGGCGCTCGGAGCTGTTCCGCGTGTTCCCCAGGCAACGTACGCAGTGCGGCAAACAGACAGAGTAGCGCCATGACTGCAAAGACGATGCATGCCAGGCGCCAGTTGCCCGACATAACCCGTAACACCAGAACCGACAGGATGATCCCCCCACTCGTTCCGGCGTTGATAAGGGTATTTACCTGGGTTTGCCGTTCCGCAGAGATTCGCTTACTCACCGCTGCGGCAAGGGACGGTGAGGCCAGCCCGGAGCTGAGCCCGGCGATAAAAAGACCTGTCGCCAGAATAAGGGGGGAATACGCCAACGCCAGGATAACTAATCCAATTGCAGCGGTGATCCCCGCCAGAACGGCCGGGAGTCGTGGACCAAAGCGATCCGTCAGAAAGGAGGCCAAAAAAACGGATAAACAGTAGGCAACATAGCTGCAGGCCGCAATTATCCCGGCAACTTCTGGCGTGAAGGGAATCGCCTGACTGATATCAGGCAGCATGATTCCCCATGAAAATCGCGCCATTCCGTAAGTCACAGCAATCAGTGAGAAACCCGTCATCCCCAACGCGACATGTTTATTCATTGTTCCCCTCACCTTATGCGTCGTTAAAAACGTAAACCCTGATAGTCAGTTGCGCCACTTTCAGCAGCGCTGATTTGTCCGACTTTCCTGCAGGTTTGCTTCTATGATTTACACTTAATATGCTTACTTTTTCGGCTTTGCCAGACTCAGGAGAGCCTTATGTACCATGCTTA
Organism: Citrobacter sp. MGH 55; assembly: GCF_016906145.1. Classification (NCBI taxonomy): domain Bacteria; kingdom Pseudomonadati; phylum Pseudomonadota; class Gammaproteobacteria; order Enterobacterales; family Enterobacteriaceae; genus Citrobacter; species Citrobacter sp. MGH 55. Next base: position 2,697,795 of record NZ_CP070239.1, on the reverse strand, counting down.
CAGTTTGATCCCGCCCTATATCCTGCGACGCATTATTGAAAGCGGTTCGGCGATGCAGCAACAGTGCGCACGCCAGACGCTGACTCATGTACAAACCCTGATGGCGCACATGCCCGGAAAACCAGCGGCGCCGCATGTGAACCAACCCGGTCAACTTGAACGTGATATCTACGATGCGAAAAACAGGCAGGAATTGCCTGGCACACAGGTGCGCTATGAAGGCCATCCCTCAAACGGGGATGTTGCAGTGGACGAAGCCTATGATTACCTCGGTGTCACGCATGACTTTTTCTGGAAAAACTGGCGCCGCGACTCGCTGGATAACAAAGGCTTAATTCTCACCGGGACCGTGCATTACGGGCATGAATACCAGAATGCGTTCTGGAACGGTCAGCAGATGGTCTTTGGCGACGGCGATGGTGAGATATTTAATCGATTTACGATTGCCATTGATGTCGTGGCTCATGAGCTGGCACACGGGATCACCGAATCAGAAGCAGGGTTGATTTACTTTGAACAGGCCGGGGCGCTCAACGAATCGGTTTCCGATGTATTTGGCGCGTTGGTTAAACAGTATCATCTCAAACAAACCGCCGATCAGGCTGACTGGCTTATCGGGCAAGGATTGCTGGCGGACGGCATTAATGGCAAGGGATTGCGCTCCATGTCAGCGCCGGGCACAGCCTATGACGACCCGTTGCTCGGGAAAGACCCACAACCTGCGCATATGCGGGACTTTATTAAGACACGCGAAGACAATGGCGGTGTTCATCTTAACTCTGGCATCCCGAACCGGGCGTTTTATCTGGCTGCCACCGCGCTCGGCGGCTACGCATGGGAAAAAGCGGGTTATGCCTGGTATGATACGGTCTGCGATCGGCAACTGGCACAGGATGCAGACTTCATTGATTTTGCCCGCTTAACCGTTTATCACGGCGACAAGCGCAGCGGCGCGGAAACGGCGAAGGCGATAGAAGCGGCCTGGAAAGCCACAGGAGTGATGTGAATGGAGATCCCAGAATTAACCGATGACGCCGTGGTAGAACTGGCCCGGGAAGGTGGCGTCGCGTTTATGCCCAAACTGGCCCGGCAGCGCAAAATTGCGCTGTCGACCTTATCGACTGTTCAGCGTCAGCGCGTGGCCGACATTCTCCGGCAGAGCCTGACCGTCGGTATGCCTCCGGGACAGACGGGATCGCCGGGTCGCGGCGACCAGCGCTACTTTCGCATACAGATCATCTGGACACAGCATACTCAGGCAGGCGTTACCGACATCATCGTACTGGTACCGGAAAACGATGCGCCAGCCTCACTGGTCGATCTTTGGCAAAAGGGCGAAGCCTGTATCTGCGATTAATCCTGCGACAGCACAAACTCAACGCGTTTTTTCGAAATCAGTCCGTGACCGTTGTGACAGAAATAATCGACTGCGCCGCAGGCTTTTAAAACCTGGAGCGGCTGATGGCAGTCCGGGCAACGCGCTTCTACGCTAAAGTCTGTCTGACAGGTTTCACAATGTGCTTTATCGCCATGACGATCGAGCGGATGCTGACAAACGGGACAAATGAGTTCCACACTTCCTCCTCATATTCCAGTTGATGGCGCCCTCCCCGTCGGGAGAGGGCGTAATGAATTATTTGCTTTTTTTGATGTGCTTAATCAGACGCTTACGCTTGCGCATCTGGGTCGGGGTCAGCGTATTGCGCTTGTTGGCATACGGGTTCTCGCCCTCTTTAAACTGAATACGGATCGGCGTCCCCATCACTTCCAGCGATTTACGGAAGTAGTTCATCAGGTAGCGCTTATAGGAATCCGGCAGGTCTTTGACCTGGTTACCGTGAATCACCACAATCGGCGGGTTATAGCCTCCGGCATGAGCATATTTCAGTTTCACGCGACGACCACGGACCAGCGGTGGCTGATGATCTTCAACCGCCATCGTCATGATTCGGGTCAGCATCGCCGTGCTAACGCGACGGGTGGAGCTGTCATAGGCTTCGCGGACGGATTCAAACAGGTTGCCGACACCGCTGCCATGCAACGCAGAGATAAAATGCACACGCGCAAAATCGATAAAGCCCAGACGGAAGTCCAGCGTCTCTTTCACCTGCTCTTTCACTTCCTGCGTCAGGCCATCCCACTTGTTCACTACGATGACAAGTGAGCGCCCACTATTGAGGATAAAGCCCAGCAGCGACAAATCCTGGTCAGAGATACCTTCGCGGGCATCAATCACCAGCAACACCACGTTAGCGTCTTCAATCGCCTGCAACGTTTTGATAACGGAGAATTTTTCTACCGCATCGGTGATTTTCCCGCGTTTACGTACCCCGGCGGTATCGATCAGCACGTATTCGCGCTCATCACGTTCCATCGGGATATAAATACTGTCACGCGTGGTGCCCGGCATATCATAAACGACCACGCGGTCTTCACCCAGAATACGGTTAGTCAGTGTGGACTTACCGACGTTCGGACGACCGACAATCGCCAGCTTAATCGGCAGATCCTGCGGATTGAAGTCATCTTCAGGCTCTTCTTCACCGTTCTCGTCAGCTTCAAACTGTGCCCAGTATTCGGCGTCTTCGTCCACCTCTTCCTGCGGCGCGGTATCGTCCATCCACGGCAGCAGAACGTGTTCCAGCAGACTGAGCACGCCACGGCCATGAGACGCGGCGATCGGATGGATTTCACCCAGGCCCAGCGAGTAGAAATCAACGATAGCCTGATCCGGATCGAGTCCGTCCGTTTTGTTGGCGACCAGGAACGTCGGTTTTTCACGAGAGCGTAAATGCTGGGCGATCGCTTCATCGGCAGGCATCAGGCCAGCGCGCGCATCCACCATGAACAGCACCACATCCGCCTCTTCAATTGCCAGTAGCGACTGTTCCGCCATACGGGTTTCTACGCCATCTTCGGTGCCATCAATCCCGCCGGTATCGATGCAGATAAACTCACGGCCTTCAATCTCCGCACGACCGTACTTACGGTCACGAGTCAGACCCGGGAAATCCGCCACCAGCGCATCTCGGGTGCGAGTTAGACGGTTAAATAACGTGGATTTTCCGACGTTAGGGCGCCCGACAAGCGCGACCACAGGTATCATGTTTAAAGCCTCATTTTAAAAATCATCAGACAACAGACGCGATTTTTGCGCCGTTGTTAAAAACAGGAAAACGGCCCCTGCACCAGGAGCCGTTTTTTAAAGCGTACGACCAGGACGATTAACGTGTAATGGAATACACAGTACCGTCTTTGGCCTGGATCAGCAGTTTGCCGTCGGCAGAGACCGGTTCAGTCAGGAAGCCGGAGCTGTCTACTTTCTGCTGAGCCACAAAACGGCCATCTTCGACGTTAAGCCAGTGCAGATACCCTTCGCTGTCACCCACCACCAGGTTGCCATTATACAACGCCGGGGAAGTCAGCAGACGGTGCAGCAGATCGCTTTGCGTCCACAGCGTAACGCCGCCATCGGTCGTCAACGCCAGTACGCGGTCATTCTGATCCACCAGATAGATACGGTTGCCGTCGACGATAAAGTCATTCACCGAGCCCAGTTCACGTTTCCACATGATCTGGCCACTGCGCAGATCCAGCGCGGTCAGGTTACCATTATAAGCCAGGGCGTAAACGACGCCATTGACGATGACCGGAGTGGTGTCCACATCGCTCAGACGGTCAATCTCTGTAGAACCGGTCGCCTGAGAAATACGCTGCTGCCAAATCATCTGGCCTTGCTGCATCAGTACGGCGCTCACGCGGCCGTTATCGCCACCGACAATGGCCGCACCAAAGGCGGTTGCCGGCGCAGATTCGCCACGCAGTGACAGCGAAGGCATATCCAGGTTCACGGTCCACTTAATGGCGCCATCGGCTTCGTTCAGTGCCTGCAACTGACCGTTGCTGGTATGAATCAGCACCATGCCGTCACTGACTACCGGACGGGAAAGCGCTTCGCCCGCCACTTTGGTTTGCCACGCAACCGTACCGTCCGCTGCGTTCAGCGCATAAACCTGCGCTTTTTCGCTGCCGATATAGACGTGACCGCCTGCAACCGTTACGCCGCCAGACAACTGGGCTGACGAACGCGAGAACCAGCCATCTTTCTCACCCAGGTTCACCGACCAGACTTCTTTGCCGTCATCAGCATTTAACGCTTTCACCACGCCAGCGCGATCGGCTGCGTAGACCATGTTATCGGCATACGCCGGGTGGAGGTTGGAATAGAAATCGCCGATACCATTGCCTACAGACGTGCTCCAGGCCGTAGACGGGGTAAACTGATTTTCAACCACCGGTAATGGGGACATTTTAACAACGTCTTCTTCGCCACTAAACAGTGAACAGCCGCTCAACAGGGTAACGGAAAGCAGCCCTGGCAGAAGTAATTTACGCAATTGCATCGGGTCCCTCTCAGATGGACAAATTATTGATTTTCATCTGCATCATTTCGCTCAGTGCCGGGGAGGCGTTACTTTTCACGCCCGCTTCCCACGCACTACGCGCACCTTGTTTATCACCTTTGCTCAGCAGCGCTTCGCCGCGCAGATCGGCAACAATCGCCGCCCATCCTTCACCCTTCACGCTATCCAGGGTTTTCAGCGCCGTATCCGCCTGCTTGAGTTGAATCTGAACGCGAGCAAGACGCAGCGTGATCACTGCGTTAAGATTCTCATCACTCGTGGCGGCCAGTCCCTGCTGAAGCTGGGCTGCGGCCTTCTCAAGTTGATTCTGATCGACAAACTGCTGCGCCAGTTCCATCGACGCTAACGCGCCGTAGGTGTTCTTATTGTCGGCAGCAAATTTCTCTGCGGCTGACAGGTCTTCCGCTTTACCCGCGCTGAGCGAACTCACCACGGTTTGATATGACAGAGAAGCAGAGCGTGCGGACTCAATCTGATGATTGTTCCAGTAGCGCCAGCCTACCAGCGCACCAACGCCTAAAATAACCCCAACAGCCAGGGCTTTGCCGTTCTCGGCAAAGAAGCGTTTAATCGCCTCAACCTGATCGTTTTCGTTCTCGTAAATTTCCACGCAGTCCTTCTCCTTAAGCCATTAACGTGCGCAAATGCGTTGCAACGCTATCCTGTGCAACTTCAGTTTGCTCACCGGAGCGCAAATCCTTCACTACAACAGTACCGGCAGCCACTTCGGACTCGCCAAGCACCAGTGCAACGCGGGCACCCCATTTATCAGCTCGGGCAAACTGTTTCTTAAAGTTGCCGCCGCCGTGGTTTGTCATTAGCTTCACGCCCGGGATTTCATCACGCACGCGCTCAGCCAGTGTCATTGCCGCAGACTGCGTATCCGCACCTGAAGCGACCAGGTATATATCGACAACAGAATCGGCTTTAAATTCCGGATTAACTGCCTGAACCAGTAAAACAAGGCGTTCCAGGCCCATTGCAAAGCCCACTCCCGGCGTCGCGCGACCGCCGAGTTGCTCAACCAGTCCGTCATAACGACCACCCGCACAGACGGTGCCCTGTGAGCCCAGGCTGCTGGTGACCCACTCAAACACGGTGCGGTTGTAGTAGTCGAGGCCACGAACCAGACGCTGGTTGACAGTGTAGGCAATCCCTGCGGCTTCCAGCAGTTTGCACAGGCCAGCAAAGTGTTCGCGGGAATCGTCATCCAGATAGTCGCCAAGCTGAGGAGCATCGTTGAGCAGCGCCTGTACGTCCGGATTCTTTGAATCCAGCACGCGCAGCGGGTTGGAGTACATGCGACGTTTGCAGTCTTCGTCCAGTTTCTCAACGTGCTGCTCCAGGAATGCCACCAGCGCATCGCGGTAGTTTGCACGCGCGTCCAGCGATCCGATGGAGTTCAGCTCAAGATTGACATGTTCAGCGATACCCAGCGCACGCCACCAGCGCGCGGTAAGCATAATCAGTTCGGCATCAATATCCGGCCCTTGCAGACCAAAGGCTTCGACACCCAACTGATGAAACTGACGATAGCGCCCTTTCTGCGGACGCTCGTGGCGGAACATCGGCCCGATGTACCACAGGCGCTGTTCCTGATTGTACAGGAGACCATGCTCGATGCCGGCGCGTACACAGCCCGCCGTGCCTTCCGGACGCAGCGTCAGGCTATCGCCATTGCGGTCCTCAAAGGTGTACATCTCTTTTTCAACCACGTCGGTCACTTCGCCGATCGCGCGTTTGAATAACGGGGTCTGCTCTACAATCGGCAAGCGGATTTCACTGTAACCGTAGCTGCCGAGCACGTTTTTGAGTGTGCCTTCAATGCGCTGCCAGATGGCGGTCTCGCCAGGCAGATAATCGTTCATGCCGCGAATGGCTTGAATGTTTTTTGCCACGTTTATTCTCTTTCTGAATATAAAAATGAACCCTCAGCGCTTCCCCGAGCGATACGGGAGCCATGCGGGTTCAATCATACACGGGAAGCACGCCGCTTCCCATCACGTTATTATTTTTCAACCTGCTGCACGTTAATCCGCTGCGCTTCGTCGAGCATCGTCGCTTTGGCGCGGATACGGGCTTCAAGCTGGTCAATCATATCGCTGTTATCCAGGCGATCTTTTCGCACGCCGTCTTCATAGAGGCCGCTTTTTTTGTTACCGCCCGTCACGCCCAGCGTCGAAACCAGTGCTTCACCCGGTCCGTTAACGACACAGCCAATGATGGAAACGTCCATCGGCGTAATGATGTCTTCCAGACGCTGCTCCAGGGCGTTGACCGTACCGATCACGTCAAACTCCTGACGCGAGCAGGTCGGACAGGCGATGAAGTTTATCCCGCGAGCACGAATGCGCAGAGACTTCAGGATATCGAAGCCAACCTTAATCTCTTCCACCGGATCGGCAGCCAGCGAAACGCGCAGCGTATCGCCAATCCCTTCGGACAGCAGCAGACCAAGACCGATTGCCGATTTCACCGCACCACTGCGCGCACCACCGGCTTCGGTGATCCCTAAATGCAGTGGTTGATCGATTTGCTTCGCCAGCAGGCGATAGGATTCAACGGCGAGGAAAACATCAGACGCTTTTACGCTGACCTTGAACTGATCAAAGTTCAGACGATCGAGATGATCCACATGGCGCATTGCTGATTCCAGCAAAGCCTGCGGCGTGGGTTCGCCGTACTTTTCCTGTAGATCTTTTTCCAGCGATCCGGCGTTAACTCCGATACGAATCGGGATATTCTTGTCGCGCGCGCAATCCACCACCATGCGGATACGCTCTTCATTGCCGATGTTGCCTGGATTAATCCGCAGGCAGTCAACGCCGTATTCCGCCACTTTGAGCGCAATACGGTAGTCGAAGTGAATGTCGGCGACCAGCGGAACAGAAACCTGTTGCTTGATCAGTTTGAAGGCTTCTGCGGCATCCATCGTGGGTACGGAGACACGAACAATGTCAGCGCCAACGCGTTCCAGCGCTTTGATCTGATTAACCGTCGCTTCCACGTCCGTGGTCCGCGTGTTGGTCATCGACTGGACGGCGATGGGAGCCCCATCGCCAATCGGCACATTCCCAACGTAAATTCGCGTTGATTTTCTACGTTGAATTGGAGCCTGGTTATGCATGAAAAATCTCCCGCGTTACCCGTCTATTACTGCGCCGGTGATTGTTCGGCATTTAGGGTCAGACGCGCAACCTGGTTAGTTCTGATAAAACGGCTCAGATCGACAGGTTTTCCTTGATACTGGATCTGCACCGCAGCCGGCGCGCCAATTTTAAGCTTGTAAGGTGCCTGACCGGTCAGGTTTAAATTACCATCTTTACGCTGCATTCCGCTGAACAGCTTTTTACCTGTCGCATCGCTGACTTCCAGCCAGCAATCGGCGGTAAAGTTCATCACCAGCGCGTTTGGATCCGCAGCGGCTTCCACACCCGCCTGATTGGTCGGCAACGGTGCCGCGCCATCCGGCGTTGCCGGTGTCGCAGGAGAGGTTGTAGCGGTATCAACGTTGGCCTGAGAAGGCGCGACTACGGCGTTCTGCTGCGGGTCAACCGCAGGTGCCGTCGTCGGCGCAGGCGTTTGCACCGTCTCCGCCGGACCGGTTGCCGCTGGTGTGTTGTCCTGAGTTGCCGTCGCGCTGGTGTCCAGCGGCACGCTTTGTGTGTTTTCGCTGTTGGCGTTCAGCTCAGCAGAGGATTGATCGGCCATCGTGGAGATCTCTTCCTGTTGCGCTTTGTGGTTTTGCCACCACCATGCGCCCGTCAGGCCGACCACCACAAACAGCACCAGCCAGGTAAACGTCATCAACCAGCCATCACGCTTTCTACGACGCTTGCCTAATGAGAAGCTCTGCATCGGTGCCACTTTCGCCGCACGAACCGGAGCCTGTTTCTCCAGAGCCGGTAACAGTTCTTCTTCAGGAATATGGACCAGGCGTGCATAAGAGCGAATGTATCCGCGCAGGAACGTTGAAGCCAGGTCGGCAGGCGCCTTATCGTCTTCAATGTCGCGTACGGTGGATACCTTCAGGCAAAGTCGCTCAGCGACAGCCTGCTGGCTGAGTCCGAGTTGTTCACGGGCATTACGTAGGCGAACGCCGGTGGATTGTGCTTCATGTTGGTCGTGAGTGGCTTCAGTATTCATTCGCTACAGCTGCTGGTGAAAATTAGGGTTCAGGCGCCGGTGAGTCACAATGCCCACCCACACCGCGAAAATCGGTTCAGTCAACCTGAGTCAAACAGTATAAACCTCTCTGCTGACTCTTAACAAAAACAGCTTAAGCCTGAGGGCTAAACTATTGTCGCGCCGTACATACTGCCTTAAAGTCGACAAAAACGCACCGTTATTATTGACCGGACAAGTACAACCCTGGCCCTCATGCAAATTACATTGCGCCACAGCACAAAAATCCGGCTTTGGCGCAATGTGCATCAGACGGTTTTAACGTCGATAGCCTCACCCTGCATACGCTTACGTAGTGTACGTTTAGTCCGGTCGATCACATCCCCCGCCAGTTGTCCGCAGGCAGCGTCAATATCATCACCGCGTGTTTTACGCACAATGGTGGTAAAGCCGTAGCTCATCAGCACCTTAGAGAAACGGTCAATACGGCTATTAGAACTACGTCCATAAGGCGCCCCCGGGAACGGGTTCCATGGGATCAGGTTAATTTTACAAGGCGTGTCTTTCAGCAACTCTGCCAGTTGATGCGCATGCTCTGTGCCATCGTTAACGTGATCCAGCATGACGTATTCAATAGTGACGCGTCCCTGGTTGGCATTGGATTTCTCCAGATAGCGGCGAACCGCGCCCAGGAAGGTTTCGATATTGTACTTTTTGTTGATTGGTACAATTTCGTCACGAATGTCGTCATTCGGCGCGTGCAGCGAGATCGCCAGCGCGACGTCAATCATGTCACCTAATTTGTCGAGCGCAGGCACGACGCCGGAAGTCGACAGCGTGACGCGACGCTTGGACAGACCGAAGCCGAAATCATCAAGCATGATTTCCATGGCTGGCACAACGTTAGTCAGGTTGAGCAGCGGTTCCCCCATCCCCATCATCACCACGTTGGTGATTGGACGCTGACCAGTGATTTTCGCCGCGCCGACAATTTTCGCCGCACGCCAGACCTGACCAATAATTTCAGAAACGCGCAGGTTACGGTTAAAACCCTGCTGTGCGGTTGAACAGAATTTACATTCCAGCGCACAACCCACCTGCGAAGAGACGCACAGCGTGGCGCGATCATCTTCCGGGATATACACCGTTTCGACGCGCTGATCGCCCACGGCAATTGCCCATTTGATGGTGCCATCGGAGGAGCGCTGTTCTTCAACCACTTCCGGTGCGCGGATTTCCGCCACCTCTTTGAGCTTGTTGCGCAGCACTTTGTTGATGTCAGTCATCTCATCAAAGTTGTCGCTGCAATAGTGGTACATCCATTTCATCACCTGGTCAGCGCGAAACGGCTTCTCACCCATCTCTTTAAAGAATTCGCGCATCTGCTGACGGTTCAGATCCAGCAGGTTGATTTTGCCATTTTTCGCAGGAACCGCAGGGGTGATGATTTCGGAAGTGTTAACTAATTCAGACATAATTTTTTCCGGCCTCGTTGTTACACGTTATGGCCCATGGGAGGTTGAAAAGAAACGCCCCGGTAAGCAGTGCTCATCCGGGGCGTTGCATTGTACAAAGTCTGGCGCAAGGATGCCACGTTTGCACGCGGCATTTACCGAAAATTATTCCCGAAGGGATCAGCGAGTGCGAGCGCACACTTCGCCTTCACCGAAGAAATAGGCGATTTCGCGCTGGGCGGATTCCACGGAATCCGAACCGTGAGTCCCGTTTTCAGTGAAGCTGTCGGCGTAGTCGGCACGCAGCGTACCCGCCAGGGCGTTAGCCGGGTTGGTTGCACCCAGCAGATCGCGGTGACGCTGTACCGCGTTTTCGCCTTCCAGCACGGACACCACGATAGGACCAGAGGTCATGAACTCGACCAGACCGTCAAAGAACGGTTTGCCATCATGCTCAGCATAGAAACCGCGCGCCTGTTCAACGGTCAGGTGCAGCATTTTGGTACCGACGATTTTGAACCCTGCTGCTTCAAAGCGCGCAAAGATATTACCAATAACGTTTTTTGCCACCGCGTTTGGCTTGATGATGGAAAAAGTACGTTCAATAGCCATGATTACCTCTGAAAGATGTTCTGTTGTGTTTTACCTGGCGCGGATTATAAAGAGCATCCCGGCTATTGCATATGGATGAAGGTAACATTTTTTTAAAATAAGATGAGCATTAGCAACAAAAAGTGTCAACCTAGTCTACTGCAACGTAAACCTCACCGTCGCAACCTGCCCGCTCTCATCCATCGCCAGTAGCTGATAGTCACCTTTTTCGCGCAGACGTAACGTGACACCGCGCCCACGTTCTTGTAGCGGTTCGCCATTAAGGAACCACCAGCGCTCTCCTGTGCCGCCGCTGCTCTGAAGCGTTACGCTCGCCTCTGTGGCCCCCGGTAAACGTCTGACGATTGCGCCATCACGCACGCCAGACAGCAACAGTGGTAATGCGGGATCCTGCCCGTGCGGCGGACACACCGTTGAGGATAACGGCAAGCGCGCACGGCGACGCTCAGCGGCGGGCAACCACGGTTCAAGCGGCAACGGCCAGACAATCAGCATTTGTTCTTGCGCCTGCGGACAATCAGCGGCAACGCGTCGGCCTGCCTTATCCAGCCAGATCGGGAAACGAATACCGCTCACCCCTTCCTGCTCCGGCAGCAACAGCGTGGGCGGCTGCACGTCTTCCAGCAGCCAGGTGGCCAGACGACGCCGACAATTGCTGTCACCAGGGGGAAGAGACTGCCCGCCAGGCCAGCACACAACGCCACGGGTGACCGACTGCGGGCGCGGATCTTCCGGCAGCGAGGCGCCACGGGCTAAGAGCAGGTTGTTTACCTGATTGAGCAGCGGGATTGCACTGGCATAACCGAACTGTCCGGCAACGGGCGTACCGTCCGGTCTGCCCGTCCAGATACCGATGACATAGCGAGCATTGAGGCCAATCGCCCACGCATCGCGATAACCATAGCTGGTGCCCGTTTTCCACGCCAGCGGGGCCACCCGGGGAAGCGCACTATCCGGCAGCGGCTGCGCTTCATCGGCCAAAATACGCCGGATGATCCACGCCGCGCCGGGCGACATCAGTCTGCGTTCGACAAGGGGATCGCCCGGCTGCAAACGCAGTTTTCCCGCTTTGCCGTGGCGAGCAAAAGCGCTGTACCCCGCGACCATATCCTCAAGCCGCGCGCCTGCGCCCCCCAAAATAAGCGACAAATTAGGAGTCGCGCCCGCAGGCAAGTACAGCGGCAGTCCACTATTACGTAATTGTGCGGCAAAACGCTTCGGACCGTAGGCCTCAAGCACCTGTACCGCAGGTAAATTCAGCGAGCGCACCAGCGCTTCGCTCATACTGACAGGGCCATGAAAACCGCTGTCAAAATTACCTGGACGATAATCCCCACTACGGCGCGGTACATCCTGCAATAAAGACGCCGGGTGGATTAATCCATCATCCAGCGCCAGCCCATAGACAAAAGGCTTAAGCACGGAACCGGGCGATCGAATCGCCTTGACCATATCCACATGACCGAAACGCGTGGCATCATTCAGATCGACCGAACCGACCCAGCCACGCACGCTCATGTCAGTGTGATCGACGACGATCATCGCCAGCGAACTTCGCGCTGGCAGCCTGCCCTTCCAGTTTTGTGCCAGCTCTTCCAGCTGTCGTTGCAGCCCGGCATCCAGGGTGGTGACAATTTTGTCGCCTTGATTTTTACCCAAAATCATCCGCGAGAACAGTGGTGCCAGTTGCGGCATCTGGCGAGGCGTCAGCCAGACCGGCTCTTCACGTGATTCCTCCACCTGGTGCGGCGACCAAATCCCCTGCATTGCCATCCGCTCAAGCACTTTGTTGCGCGCAGCTTCTGCCCGATCCGGCCAGCGATCAGGGCGCAGTCGACTCGGTGCCTGCGGTAATACCGCCAGTAACGCAGCTTCAGAGTAACTGAGCTGTGACGGAGGTTTTCCGAGATAGGCCCAACTGGCCGCGCCAATTCCCTGCAACGTGCCGCCAAACGGCGCACGATTGAGGTACAGCGTCAGGATGTCGCGTTTTGAGAGATGCCATTCGAGCTGCAGAGCGCGCCAGAGCTGGCGAAACTTACCGCCAAAAGTGCGGGGATGTGGATCGAGTAATCGCGCTACCTGCATGGTCAGCGTACTGCCGCCAGAAATCACTCGTCCGGAGGAGAGATCCTGCCAGGCGGCACGAAGAATGGAGAGAGGGTTTACCCCCGGATGTTTCCAGAACCAGCGGTCTTCGTAATTAATGAGCGCCTCAAGATAACGCGGAGAGACCTCTTCAGGCGTTACCGGATAGCGCCAGATGCCATCCGCGTCAGCAAACCGCCACAGTGGCGTTCCGTCATGGGCCACGACCACTCGCGCCGGATTGACCTCACGTAAAGGCAGCGGCCAGATTTTATCTGCCACCCAGACGGCGCAAACGAGTAAAACAGACGCGGCGGTCAGCCAAAGCCAACCGCCGCGTTTGCCGGTTAATCGCCCCATTTACGGCTTAACAATCAGAATGTCCCCGGCTACACCGGTCGCCCGCCATTGTGGTACATACATCGATTCTACCATGGGCATCGGCACCTGATAGGTTCCCGGCGTCACCGCTCGCGCCAGATAGACCAGCGTCACCGGCTGTCCACTATTCACTGCCACGGCGGCAACAAAGCGGTCATCCCGAAACTCAACGTGCTGAATATCTGCCTGCTGCATTTGATTGAGCAGGTTTTGCACCTCGCTGCCGCTGTCCTGCAAGCTGGCGCTACCGTTTGCCAGATTCTGGTTTTCCAGTTCCAGCCCGGCTGGCAGCAGATCCACCACCAACGCATCCGGTACATCCTGACTGGCTTTCACTTCCAGCCAGACCAGAACAAGTTCACCACTACGCAGGGAATCCAGCGATTTGCTCTGCCCGTCACTGCCCAGAATATGACGCTCAATCTGCAGCACATTGCTGGCAGGTGCCGGAGCCGATTGTGGATAGCCGCTCACGTCCAGGCGCAACCACATCGGTTGAGCACCGTTATTCGTCACCTGCAACGCCGCAAGTTGATCGGCATCCAGATTACGGGTTTGTGCTTTATCGCCCGTCAGCGGTTGCTCCGCAAGAGAAGTCTGCGCCTGCCAGATACCGGGTAGATCCTGCAGCGAACGGGCTGCCAGGAACAGCGCATTATTCTCCTGCGTTGACAGCCAGCGCTGACTAAACGCTTGTTCAGAGAGCGTGTTCAGCAGCGAGTTCTGGACGTCCGGCTTAAGGTTATTCTCTTCCAGCAACGCCAGCATCAGGGCGTTATCGCGAAGCGGACTACCGTAATCAGCCAGCCACTGACGTTCATCGTGACGCGGGGTGGAGAGCGCCAGCGCAACCGCATCGTCACTCCGTTTCGCATCCCCCATCGTTTTCAACGCTATACCTAATTGCAGCAGCGGTAAGCCGGATGCCGCCTGACTGCGCCGTTCCCAGATCTCGCGTAGCGCGCCAAGTGGGGCTTTTTGCTGCCGCGCCAGGACCAGCGCGGCATAAGCCTGCACGGCAAATTTGCTTGCCTGCGTATCGCTGGAGTAGCGAATCGACATCATTCCCGGATCCTGCAGGTATCGCAGCAGGCGCGCATTGCCCTGATTGATCCCCGCCGCTGGAACGCTATAGCCCTGCTCACCCGCCCGAACCAGGAAATCCATCGCATAGGCGGTCAGCCAGTACTCTTCCGGACCATTTTTGTCCCACAGCGCGAAACCACCGTTATCACGCTGCATTTGTAACAGGCGGGCAATCCCGGTTTCGATTGCCGCACGACGCTTCTCGTCAGTATCACCCGCGATGCCCAGCGCTTGTAGTTGCGCGGCATTGCTATAAAGCGACGGGAACAGGCCACTGGTGGTTTGTTCCAGACAGCCGTAAGGATACGCCTTCAGTTCGCGAATATAGCGCGCCAGATTTAACGGCGGTTTACCACTGAACAGCAGTTGGCCCTGTACCGTCACCGGCGAGAAGTTCATCAACCCTTCTTCAGGAAGGGTCCAGCTTTCCCCCGGTTGCAGCATCACGCCGCTATTGACCGTTTGCGCCGGGAATGCCGGACGTACGCCAATCTTCCACTGCTTTTGCTGCGGTCCGATGTCTTCTCCCGGCACGTTCAATCCACTTAACGTCGCCTGCAGTTCACCATCACCAAATCCTTCTTTCGCACGAACAGGAACAAACAAGGTTGTGCGCACGCCCGGCTCCAGATTGACCTGCGCAGGCTGGTCGCTGACCAGTTCGATCAGTCCGCTGGCGGCCAGCGTCACGTTCAGTGACTGTGGTCGATCGGTAAGGTTGGTCACGTCCAGCACCAATCGCGAGGTATCGCCACCGGCCATAAAGCGCGGCATATTCAGCTCAGCAATGACCGGGGCGGCGACGATAGTTTTGCTTTCATTGCTGCCAAAGTCATCCGCCGTCCACGCCTGCGCCATCACGCGCAGCTCGCCATTAAAATCGCCAATCGGTAGCGTCACACTGCCTTCACCCTGCTCATTGAGCGTGACCGGTTGCGCCTGCTGCGCCACGATATTTACATGGTTGACCGGCGGTTTACCGCCGCGCTTCAGTTCATCGCCATCACCGCCAAAGCGCAGTGCGGCCAGACGCCCCTGGCCCTCAATCACCTGGCCATAAATGTCATAAATATCCGCGCCGTAGCGTTTTTGTCCAAAGAAGGCCTGCCACGGATCCGGCGTAACGTAATCGGTAATGTTCAACACGCCGCTGTCCACTGCCGACACCAGGACGTTAACCTGCTTTGGCGTCTCGCCGTTTTTACTGCTGGCCTTGATCTTCACGGTCAATGGCTGGTTGGGACGCATTTTGGCCGGGCTTTCCAGCGCCAGCTCCAGACGTCGGTTTTCGTCTCCCAGCGGTAAATGCAGCAAGCCTACGGCACGTTTCGGCGTTGCAGAACGAGATTTATCTCCCGGACGCACCACCAGCGTGCTCAGGTATAGATCGTGGCGATTCCACGATTTATCGACCGGAATGGAGAGATCCAACCCCTGCGCCGGGACATCAATTTCCTGCCACCACAGCGGACCTTCACTGGATTCTACCATCGCATACCCTTTCCCAGCCGCCGGTGCTGCAATATGCAGCTTCATGGTGTCGCCCGGGCGATAGGCCGGTTTGTCCAGCTTCAATGTCACGCGATCCGGCCGAGCCGCCCCGCTGCCATCACTGTTATCCTGCCAACTGTAACCTGCCCAGAAACGAACGCTACTGATCGCATCGTTTGGCGCTTTTACTTCCAGTCGGTAGGCACCCCATTCGACCGGGAATGTCACTTTGCCGGTTTCATCGGCTTTCAGATCCAGCGTCTGCTCACCTTCCAGCAGATCTTTTTGATCAAAGCGCGACTGCCAGCCTTCGCTTTCCAGCCAGTCCCAGTAGTAGTCGCGACGCTCACGAATCAAACGCACCTGTAACCCGGAGACCGCTTTCTTCTCTCCCTGGGCATCGACATAGACAATGTCAAAAGCGGCGTTGCTGTCTTCATCAACAATCGGCTGATTCACCGTAGTATCGGTGCGGTAGTCATACACCGCTTTAACGGCAAATTGCGGCCGGATACCCGGTAATGTGTCTGCCGGCCAGATCGCCTGCTCAGCGCGACGCGTAACAGGACGACCACCGGACTCCAGCAGGCTCGCCTGCAAGATCACCTGCAACGGTGAGTGGGTCTCACGCCACTCGCTATTAGTGCTGATGTCACCACGCCCGGTTTCGTCCAGCGTCAGTTGGACTTCATCAAGAGTGCGCGACAGGTTTTCTTCAGCGATATTGCCAAACTGGAAGCCGGGCAGTGACGGCACAGCATCACGCAGTGGGCGCAGGTACAGCTGCCCTTGCAGCGCATTGCCATTCGCCGGGGCGCCGTAGAGGTAGTAGCCCACTACCGAGAACGTCACCTTATCAGACGGCGACAAAGGCGTTTCCTGACTGGTGAGATTCAACGCCATTCGCTCCGGCATGAAATCTTCAACGTGGAAATCCCACATCCGGCTTTGGTTATCGCCCGTGTTGGCGCGAATGTGCCACATTCCGGTCGGCGCACTGCTGTCCAGCGGATAAGTAAAGCGATACAACCCGTTATCCGGTTGACTGACGACAGTACGAATCACCTGGCCGTCCGGTTTAACGACCTCCAGCTTCACTGGCTGATCGGGCAGCGTCTTGCCGTCGCTGTCACGCAGCAGACCGTTGAGGATCACCGTCTCGCCGGGTCGGTAGAGATCGCGCGGGCCAAACATAAAGAACTGTTTGCTGTAGCCAGGATCCCCCGCGATGTCGAATTCTGCTAAATCCAGCGCCGGGAGCTTCAGATCCAGCAGCGTGGTTTGCCCCTCTTTACGCGCCAGCAACAGCGCGGCATTCTGGTGATTTTCAAGCTGTACATGGCCTTTCGCATCGCTGGTCGCTTTCGCCAGGGTCTGTCCTTTTTCATCCAGCAAAGCGACATCTACCCCCTGCTGCGCGGCACCATTCTCCAGACTTTGCGTAAACACATCGAGCCGGTTCTGATAGCGATGTGCCGATACGCCGACGTCGCTGAGCGTGAACAACGTTGCGGCGTTGCTGTACTCGTACTGCCCGGCTTTGGTCATCACCGCGACGTAGACACCCGCCTGCTGCAACGGCTTAATCTCGCTCAGCGGCAGAAGAAGTTTTTCGCGGGTGTTACGCGCAGGATTGAGATCGAAGCGACCGGTATAGACCAAATCCGCCATTTTCAGCAGATTGTCGGACTCCCAGTTGGACATCGAATTCCGGTACTCCCACTGACTGACAAAGGCTGCCAGCGATTCAGGTTTCACGCGGAAAAAGTTAACGTCTACGTTGTTCACGTTGAGCGCCATCACGGGCAGCCCTTCCACCACTTTCCCCGGCAGCAGTGAACCACGGCTGGCAAAACCCACGCTGGGTTGAATATCACGCGTGGTGAGGCTTTTCTCATAGTTGATTTCGAAGGTCGCTTTGTTCAGCGCCCTGAGATCGCGCTCAATGGTCACCAGCAGATCACGATTCGGTTCCAGGTGGCGTAAACGCAGCTCTTTCAGATTCGGCGACAGTTCCCATGCGCCATCGACTTTGCCGCTTTTTTTATCCACCACGTGGACGAGACGGGCAAAATCCTGTTCAGGATCTAACGGGATGGAAAAGGTCAACACCAGCGTCGATGCGCCGTCCAACTGCACCTCTGAGACATCCAGCAGCGTCAGCGCTTTGCCCTCGCTTTGTCGGGCCAGTTTCTGCAACTGTGCGGTATCTTTTTCCGCTTTCTTTTCCGCCGCGGGTTGTGTGGCGGGGGCGTCGTTTTTTGCCGCTGTCGGAGCTTTATCGTTGTTATCGCACCCAGCCAGCGCCAGCATGAGCATGCAGGCGACTACGCGTATGTGTTTCATTTTTCATCCCTGGCCAATATGGCCCGTTAGCAACGTAGAACCGTTATTATGCGTGAGATTTCACTTTGTGTAAGTCTCTTTCCCCTCCCATCTTGTCTGAATTTAATTAAGAAATGTGGGATCACCGGACAAATCAGCCTCTTCTACTTGTCCCCTGTCGGCAAAGGCCTGACAATTTACCGGACACCTGATAAACATGGAGATCCCCATGACTACCGCCTTTTTTGTCGCCGCCGACTGGCTTGCCGAGCATATTGACGATCCGCAGATTCAAATTATCGACGCCCGTATGGCACCGCCAGGACAGGAAGACCGCGACGTTGCGCAAGAGTATCGCTCGGGACATATCCCGGGTGCGGTGTTTTTCGATATCGAAGCGCTCTCCGACCACACTTCACCTCTGCCGCATATGATGCCACGCCCGGAAAGCTTCGCCGTGGCGATGCGTGAACTGGGGGTACATCAGGATAAACATCTGATCGTGTATGACGAGGGTAATCTGTTCTCCGCCCCGCGCGCGTGGTGGATGTTGCGCACCTTTGGCGTGGAGAACGTGTCCATTTTGGGTGGTGGTCTGGCGGGCTGGCAACGTGATGAGTTGCCGCTACAGGAAGGTAACGTCGAACTCCCGGAAGGTGAGTTTGATGCAGCGTTTACCTCTGAAGCTGTCGTGCGCGTCACCGACGTCCTGCTCGCCAGCCATGAGAAAAGCGCACAGATTGTCGATGCCCGCCCGGCAGCACGTTTTAATGCTGAAGTCGACGAGCCGCGTCCAGGTCTCAGACGCGGTCATATACCCGGCGCCTTAAACGTGCCGTGGACAGAACTGGTTCAGGAAGGCGAATTGAAAACAACCGACGAACTGGATGCCATCTTCTTTCGCCACGGCGTCAGTTTTGATCGTCCGATTATCGCCAGTTGTGGTTCTGGCGTGACGGCAGCCGTCGTCGTGCTGGCGCTTGCGACGCTGGACGTGCCAGACGTCACGTTGTACGACGGCGCGTGGAGTGAATGGGGATCGCGTACCGATTTACCGGTAGAACCGGCTGACGCTAAATAAATTCTGATTTCTTAGTCAGCTTCGCCCACAAAAAAACCGCTCAAACGTTTGAGCGGTTTTTTTTGTGCTGGTCCGGTTCGCGGCCTTTCCAGCTGGCTGTGTTGCCATAGCAACGCAGGCATGCCGTAGTGGGGTAATACTCTCTTTTAAGGAAAATAATGTCAAGTTAGTTAGCCAGGAAACTATTAGGAAGTTGATGTATCATTCTTCCCGGCCCTTTTCGCCGCCTCGCAAGCGGGCACTGGCTTCAGAAAAGGATGTCCCTTGGCCGTTAGCGCAGGCATGTCGTAGTGCTTGCTGTCAAGGCATTATCGCCAGTGGTGCTGTCGTGAAGCGGTCTTTGCATGGACCGCACAATGACGATACGGTACGTCTGTATCGTGCTTCTTGTTTCTGGTGTGTTGTGCCTTCACGCAGACCAGAGTTACCCCAGTAATTCTGTTCTCGTAAAGACCAGCGACCAGGGCAGGTAAACGAGGATGCCGCCTTTCGGGGCGGCTTTCCTTCACTTAAATAATTCGGTTCTGTTTGAAATCACGCAGGAACCCGCCCCAGCGGCGTTCGTAGAACGGCGCGATGTGTTCGGTGATAAAGTGGCTGATCCCTTTCTCCCCTTTTTTCACCTGACAGATATCGATCGGTTCATCGCCCGGTAGCGTATCAGTTGCCACACTGCCCGCAGCCTGAATAATCTCCTCAATATCGCCATCGGCCTCAATACCAATCAGCAGATTAGCCTCAGCGTCCGCGCGCTCTTTAATTGAGCAGAGAAACGCACGCTTCACCGGCTTGATGGTCTTAAACAGCGTCGTGAGCGAATCGATCATCTGTGCTGGCGGTTCGGCCACTTCGGAGAGAATCAGCGATTCCCCACCTTCCAGCACTTCCTGCGTGCTCAGTGGATTGCCCTCTTCCCCCATCAGCAGGCTGATTTCGCGAGGCATAAACTCTTTACCCGTCGGCAATTTGGCGTTGAGGAACAGCGTTTCGCCGAGCGTCATTTCAAACAGCGTCCGTACTGGCATCACCACAAACGCCTGCTCATCTTCGACGGCCTGCTGCAACGCTGCCAGCGAGGTGAAAAAAGGGATAACGGTGGTGCCATCTTCTTTTTCCCAGTGCTGAAGATCGAGCGCGCTGTCTTCGACAATCGCTTCGCCGTCTGCCGCAGTACCAGGTACCCAGACAGTGGATTCCAACAGGGTGCGGAAAAATGCCGGACGGTGTGCGGGTTCAGTCGCCGCCTGCTCCAGCAGGGTTTCTAATTCGTTTTTTGTTTCGGACATAGAGATCACAAATTATCTATGGGTTGCAGGCCTGATAAGACGCACTGCGTCGCTACCAGGCAAAATGCCGGGTGGCGCTTCGCTTACCCGGCCTACAAAAACACCTTTCAGGCAGTCAGTAGATTTGCAATAGTGCGCACACCCAGACCGGTCGCGCCGGCAGACCACTGCTCAACCGGCGCTTTGCGGTAGGTCGCCGAGCAGTCGATATGCAGCCAACCCTGCTGGTAGTTTTCCACAAAGTGCGACAGGAATCCTGCGGCTGTGCTCGCCCCTGCCGGATACGCCGCGCTGCCGGTATTGTTCAACTCGGCAAAATTAGACGGCAACTGGTTGCGATGAAATTCCGCCAGCGGCAGACGCCAGAACGCCTCGTTTTCTTCAGCTGCGCTTGCCAGCAGACGGTTCGCCAGTTGGTCATCGAAGCTGAACAGCGCGTGGTAGTCGTTACCCAGCGCGGTTTTCGCGGCTCCGGTCAGCGTCGCAGCATCAATGATCAGCTCTGGCTTCTGCGCGCTGGCGTCAATCAGGCCATCCGCCAGCACCAGACGCCCTTCCGCGTCGGTATTCATCACTTCGACGTTTTTACCGTTGCGATAGTGGATGATATCGCCCAGCTTGAACGCGTTACCGCTGATCAGGTTATCCGCACAGCACAGGTACAGCTTCACGCGTTTGTTCAGACCGCGCGTGATCGCAAATGCCAGCGCGCCGGTTACCGTTGCGGCACCGCCCATGTCGGACTTCATGGAGTCCATAAAGGCACTCTGCTTGATGCTGTAACCGCCGGAATCAAAGGTGATCCCTTTCCCGACCAGGCAAGCAAAAACCGGGGCTTCTTTATCTCCTGTCGGGTTGTAGTCGAGCGCCAGCAGGACCGGAGGACGTTCAGAGCCGCGCCCCACAGTATGCAGCCCCATATAGTTCTGCTCACGCAGATCTTCGCCTTTGGTAATACGGTAAGAGACGTGATCGCACGCCACGCTGCACAGCAGGTCAACGGCACGCTGCGCCAGTTGCTCTGGACCCAGCTCTTCCGCCGGTGCGTTAATGGTGTCACGCACCCAGTCAATGATGGTCAGACGGTTATCCAGCTCCTGACGCTGTACGTCGTCCAGCTCTGGCCATTCCACTTTTCGGCTGCCTTTCGGCCCTTTGTAGCCCTGCCAGAATGACCAGCAGCGGTCTGCATTCCAGCCCTCGCCTGCCAGTTGCACATGCTTGATGCCAAGGCCGTCGATTTTACGTGCCGCGCGCTGAATAAGACCCAGGTCATCTTTCCCATTAAGGTGCAGGGCAATACCATCGTTATTGATACTGTATGTAGCTTTTTCACCCCAGCGTGCGTCAGCAGGTTGTGTGGAAAGCGTAATTTTCATGGCTTCTGTCATGTTATTTATCCTTATTAGCAAACGGGCCGCCTCATGGCAGCCCGTTATGTGACTTACTCTGCTTCATCTAACCAGACTAGCAGAATCGCCTCCAGAATTTTTTCATTGGATGCGTCAGGGTCGTCATCAAATTCCTCAAGATCGCAGATCCACTGATGAAGATCGGTGAAACGAACGGTCTTTGGATCGAGATCGGGGAACGCATCGTACAGCGCTTCACCGATTTCGCGGCTATCGGTCCACTTCAGTCCCATACTACCCTCTGTTAATGCTCACGAGCATGATTGATTGTGTAACGTGGGATTTCGACTACCAAATCATCCCCGGTTACGCGAGCCTGACAGCTTAAACGGCTCTCCGGCTCCAGTCCCCAGGCTTTATCCAGCATGTCGTCTTCTTCTTCCGTGCTTTCCGGCAGGGAGTCAAAACCTTCACGCACAATGCAGTGGCAGGTCGTACAGGCACAGGATTTTTCGCAGGCGTGCTCAATCTCGATACCGTTGCGCAGCGCAACGTCAAGAATGGTTTCACCGGTCTTAGCTTCCAGAACTGCGCCATCCGGACAGAGATCCTGATGAGGCAAAATAACAATCTTTGGCATATTAAACCTCGTCCACGGAATGGCCTTTCAGCGCGCTACGGACCGACTGATCCATACGGCGAGCGGCGAATTCCTGGGTTTGTTTGTCTACGTTTTTAATGGCTTGTTCGATAGCGTCAACATCATCGCCCAGCGCCACTTCGCTCAGGTGCGCGGCGGCATCGTCGATCAATTGACGTTCTGCGGCGCTTAGCAGCGCGGCATCAGCGGTCAGCGCGCCGGTTAAACTCTCCAGCACGCGCGCCGCTTCGACTTTCTGCTCTGCCAGCATACGGGCTTTTACGTCCTGCTCGGCAAAACTCATCGAATCCTGAATCATTGAGGCAATTTCGCTGTCGGTCAGACCGTAGGACGGTTTCACCTGAATAGAAGCCTCAACGCCGGTGGATTTTTCCATCGCAGTGACGCTCAGCAGACCGTCAGCATCCACCTGGAAGGTCACGCGAATATGCGCGCCGCCTGCCGGGAGCGCCGGAATACCACGCAGGGCAAAGCGCGCCAGCGAACGGCAGTCCTGCACCAGTTCACGTTCACCCTGCATGACGTGGATAGACATCGCGGTCTGACCGTCTTTGAAGGTAGTAAAGTCCTGCGCGCGCGCCACCGGAATCGTAGTGTTACGCGGAATCACCTTCTCCACCAGGCCGCCCATCGTTTCCAGTCCCAGCGACAGCGGGATCACGTCGAGCAGCAGCATTTCACTGTCCGGTTTATTACCAACCAGGATATCCGCCTGGATTGCCGCGCCGATCGCCACCACTTTATCCGGGTCGATTGACGTCAGCGGCGGGCGACCGAAGAATTCACCCACACGTTCACGCACCAGCGGTACGCGCGTGGAACCGCCAACCATCACCACTTCCAGCACCTCTTGCGCCTCAACGCCGGCATCTTTCAGTGCGCGACGACAGGCCAGCAGCGTACGCTTAACCAGTGCGGAAATGAGTTCATTAAACTGTTCGCGGGTAATCTCGCCCTGCCAGCCCGCCACGTTAATCGTGACTGACTCGGTATCGCTGAGCGCGATTTTCGCCGCGATGGCGGCATCCAGCAGTTCGCGCTGCACGCGGTTATCGCTGCGATCGGCAATTCCCGCCTGTTCACGGATGTAATCCGCCAGCAGGTGGTCGAAGTCATCGCCACCAAGCGCGGAATCCCCGCCAGTCGCCAACACTTCGAATACCCCGCGACTCAGGCGCAGAATAGAAATATCAAACGTACCGCCACCGAGATCATACACTGCAATGACGCCCTCTTTGCCGGAATCCAGACCGTAGGCAATCGCCGCAGCGGTCGGTTCATTGAGCAGGCGCAGCACATGGAGGCCCGCCAGGCGTGCGGCATCTTTGGTCCCCTGACGCTGTGCATCGTCAAAGTACGCCGGTACGGTAATCACCACGCCATCCAAATCGCCGGAAAGCGACTCAGAGGCTCTCGCCGCCAACGCTTTCAGGATATCGGCTGAAACACGGACCGGATTTAGCAAACCCGCCGCCGTTTCAATCATCGGCAAGCCATTTTCACTTGCCTGGAAACGGTATGGCAGATGCGGGTAGCGAGTCTGAATATCTGCCAGTGAACGTCCCATCATGCGTTTCACTGAACTGATAGTATTGGCGGTATCCAGCGCAGCATTAGCGCGCGCATCATAGCCGACCGTGTGGCCCTGTGGCTGATAGTGAACGACGGACGGCAGCAGATGACGACCGTCGTGATCGGCCAGCGTTTCCGCCTGACCGCTACGCACGGTTGCGACCAGAGAGTTGGTGGTCCCGAGATCGATACCCGCAGCCAGACGACGCTGGTGTGGCGCTGCGCTCAGACCAGGCTCACTAATTTGTAATAAGGCCATAATTGCTTCCGAAGTTTAAAAATCGAGCAGTTTTTCTTCGAGTTGTTCTGCACTGCTTCGCAGTTTATCGAGAAAACGCAGTTTACGCACGGTATCGGCCGCGGCGTCCCACGTCTCGCT
Source organism: Citrobacter sp. MGH 55 (assembly GCF_016906145.1). Lineage (NCBI taxonomy): Bacteria > Pseudomonadati > Pseudomonadota > Gammaproteobacteria > Enterobacterales > Enterobacteriaceae > Citrobacter > Citrobacter sp. MGH 55. Next base: position 2,673,478 of record NZ_CP070239.1, on the reverse strand, counting down.
ATCCAGTTGTTCCACCATCAACTGATGGCGGCTATCAAACATCTTTTTCACGCGCTGAATAAACTGTTCCAGCCACGCCTCGTCTTTCGTCTGTTCGATCTCATCGAGTTCTTCACGCAGTTCCAGTTGTTCCATCAGGAACGCGGTATCGCGCACCGTGTGCTGCTCGTTGCTGAGATCAAAACCGTGTAGCGAAAGCAGATATTCTGCGCGCATCAGGGGATGGCGCAGCGTTTGCCAGGCCTGGTTGATAGTGGCGGATTGCTGGACGGCAGCAAGCTGTTCCGCCTGGGTACCACTGGCAAATTTATCAGGGTGATACTGGCGTTGCAGATCCTGAAAACGAAGGCTCAGCGCCTGAATATCGAGCGGATAACGGGCCGGTAAGCCAAAGAGGGTGAAGTAGTCCATAACATTCTCAGGGGTAGCCTGTTAGAACAAACCCCACACGTAGCAAGGCCACGGCGGGGTTTTCGGATGACGCGCGTTACACGTGGAAGCTTTCGCCGCAACCACACTCGTCTTTCACGTTCGGGTTTGTGAACTTGAACCCTTCGTTCAGACCTTCTTTCACGAAGTCTAACTGCGTTCCGTCCAGAAATTGCAGGCTTTTTCCGTCGACCACAACCTTAACGCCTTTGTCTTCAAACACGGTGTCTTCTGCCGCCGGTTCATCAACAAATTCCAGTACATACGCCATACCTGAGCAGCCGGAGGTTCTCACGCCCAGACGCAGGCCAAACCCTTTACCACGGTTCGCCAGGAAGGTATTTACTCGCGCTGCTGCACTGTCGCTAAGTGTAATCGACATAATAAAACCTCAACTCTTCTTATTTTGCTTCACGTTTGCTTTTGTAGTCCGCAATGGCGGCTTTGATCGCGTCTTCTGCCAGAATAGAACAGTGAATTTTCACTGGCGGCAGCTCAAGCTCATCGGCAATATCGGTATTTTTGATCGCCTGTGCTTCGTCCAGTGATTTCCCTTTCACCCATTCGGTAACCAGGGAGCTGGAGGCGATAGCGGAACCGCAGCCGTAAGTCTTGAAACGCGCGTCTTCAATGATACCTTCATTGTTAACTTTGATCTGCAACTTCATCACGTCGCCACAGGCTGGTGCACCCACCATGCCGCTGCCCACGTTCTCATCGCTGTTGTCAAAAGAGCCCACGTTACGTGGATTCTCGTAATGATCGATTACTTTTTCGCTATAAGCCATGATGAATTCTCCTTATCGGTACCGATTAATGATGTGACCATTCGATGCTGTTCAGATCCACGCCCTGCTTGTGCATTTCCCACAGCGGAGAAAGGTCACGCAGACGGCCGATAGATTTACGAACCAGTTCGATGGTGTAATCAATCTCTTCTTCGGTAGTAAAACGACCTAAAGAGAAACGAATAGAGCTATGTGCCAGCTCGTCGGTCATTCCCAGTGCGCGCAGCACGTAGGAAGGCTCGAGGCTCGCAGAGGTACAGGCAGAACCGGAAGAGACCGCGAGGTCTTTCAGCGCCATGATCAGCGACTCGCCTTCAACGTAGTTAAAGCTGACGTTGAGGATATTTGGTGCGCCCTGCTCAAGGTCACCGTTCAGGTAGACTTCTTCCATATCTTTCACGCCGTTCCACAGACGGTTACGCAGACCGCGCAGACGCGCCATCTCGGTTTCCATCTCTTCTTTCGCGATGCGATAGGCTTCGCCCATACCGACGATCTGGTGGACAGGCAGCGTACCGGAACGCATGCCACGCTCGTGACCGCCGCCGTGCATCTGTGCCTCAATGCGAATACGCGGTTTACGACGAACGTACAGCGCGCCGATCCCTTTCGGGCCATAAATTTTGTGACCGGAGAAGGACATCAGGTCAACTTTCAACTGGCTCAGATCGATAGGCAGTTTGCCCACGCTCTGGGTGGCGTCAACATGATAGATGATGCCGCGAGCACGGCACATTTCACCGATAGTCGCGATATCCTGTACCACGCCGATTTCGTTATTCACGTGCATGATGGAAACCAGGATGGTGTCGTCACGCATCGCCGCTTCCAGTTCTTTGAGATCGATAATCCCGTTGCTCTGCGGCGCCAGGTAGGTCACTTCAAACCCTTCACGCTCCAACTGACGGCAGGTATCCAGTACCGCTTTGTGCTCGGTTTTACTGGTGATAATGTGCTTGCCTTTTTTCTGATAAAAGTTGGCTGCACCTTTGATCGCCAGGTTGTCGGATTCAGTCGCACCGGAAGTAAAGACGATTTCACGCGGATCGGCACCCACCAGATCGGCAATCTGATTACGGGCGATATCAACCGCCTCTTCAGCCTGCCAGCCGAAACGGTGTGAACGGGAGGCCGGGTTACCAAAGGTTCCGTCCAGTGTCAGGAACTGCATCATTTTCTCGGCAACACGCGGGTCCACCGGCGTGGTTGCGGAGTAGTCGAGATAAATCGGTAATTTCATTGCTCTATAAACTCCGTACATCGCTTCAATGCAAGGAGTCAGGCAACCGGCTGGATGTACGACCGTGTTAACGGAGCGCAAACGCTCCGGCCTGACTCGAAAATCTTCTTATCGTTAACCTAACTGTTTCGCGTTTCAGCAAGGCGGTAAACATGCGAATCCCCGAGAGCTTACAAAAGTAAGCGGGGTGAACATGTGCAGCCAACGCAGATGCAACCCGAAACAGGACGGTTAAATTAAGCGCGTAACTTAACGTCAATCGCGTCTTGTGCACGATTTGTGCGTGGAGCGTCGTGGCTGTGCTGGCGACCAGACACATCCAGGACTTCCTGGTTATTCACCAGTTCACCTAACGTAATGTTGTTGAGGAAACCGGTCAGACGGTCGCTCAGATCGCGCCACAGCGCGTGGGTCAGGCATTTATCGCCGCCCTGACAACCGCCTTTGCCCTGACAACGTGTCGCATCTACCGACTCGTCAACAGCGCTAATCACTTCACCGACTGCAATACTGCCGGCATCTTTACCCAGCAGATAACCACCGCCTGGCCCACGTACGCTGGACACCAGACCATTTTTACGCAAACGGGAGAACAGCTGTTCCAGATAAGAAAGGGAAATTCCCTGACGTTCAGAAATATCAGCCAACGGTACCGGGCCCGCTTCGGAGTTGAGCGCAACGTCCAACATTGCGGTCACGGCATAACGCCCTTTAGATGTCAGTCTCATGTCTTACTTAGCCTCAAACTCGCCCCTGCCCGGGGTTTTTTATTGTAAAATGGGGTATTGCATAGCAGGGCCAAGTCTGACATTCCCGACTAAATCAGTCAACTATTTACTTGACTGTTTTAGTCAGGTATTTAACCTTCAGTGCCATTTTGCTTTGCCGGATGGCTTGCACTTACTTGTCTTTATTCTGCTGCTCAATAGAAGCAAGCATTCCACGCAGAATATTCAGCTCCTGGCTCTCCGGACGCGCACGCGTAAACAGACGGCGCAACTTGTTCATCACTTGTCCCGGATGGTTTTCACGGATAAACCCCGTCGACAGCAACGTCTGCTCAAGGTGACCGTAAAACCGCTCCAGATCGTCTACCAGCGGGTACGGTGCTTCTTCATGCACGACCGCATCAGGATTTTCCTGCGTCGCCAGCCAGGCCATGCGCACTTCATACGCGATGACCTGTACCGCCATTGCCAGGTTCAGCGAACTGTATTCCGGGTTCGCCGCAATCGCGACATGGTAATGGCATTTTTGCAGCTCGTCATTGGTCAGCCCAACGCGTTCACGACCAAACACCAGCGCCACGGGGGTATTTGCCGCTTCCGCTACGCTTTTTAAACCGCATTCGCGCGGGTCAAGCATCGGCCACGGCAACGTACGCGAACGTGCGCTGGTCCCGACCACCAGGCTACATCCGGCCAGCGCTTCATCGAGGGTATCGACGATCTGCGCGTTGCCGATCACATCACTGGCCCCTGCCGCCAGGGCGATGGCCTGGGAATCAGGTTTCACGAGCGGGTTCACCAGCCACAGGTTGGTTAACCCCATTGTTTTCATGGCGCGGGCAACAGAGCCCATATTCCCGGTGTGAGACGTTTCCACCAGCACGATTCGAATATTTTGCAGCATTGTCTTTCTTCAGCTAAAGATTATTCGGCCATATTATCATAAATCGAAGACATATTCCGATCTCGCTGCTATACTCTGCGCCGTTTTCCCGTTCTTTAACATCCAGTGAGAGAGACCGATGCATCCGATGCTGACCATCGCCGTGCGCGCAGCGCGCAAGGCGGGTAATGTAATTGCCAAACACTACGAAACGCCTGACTCAGTAGAAACCAGCCAGAAAGGCAGCAATGATTTCGTGACCAACGTCGATAAAGCCGCTGAAGCGATTATTATCGAAACGATCCGCAAATCTTACCCGCAGCACACCATCATCACCGAAGAAAGCGGTGAACATGAAGGTACCGATCAGGATGTTCAATGGGTTATCGATCCACTGGATGGCACCACCAACTTCGTAAAACGTCTGCCGCACTTCGCGGTTTCCATCGCCGTACGTATTAAAGGCCGCACTGAAGTCGCCGTGGTTTACGATCCGATGCGTAATGAACTGTTCACCGCAACCCGCGGCCAGGGCGCACAGCTGAATGGTTACCGTCTGCGCGGCAGCAATGCGCGTGACCTGGACGGCACTATTATCGCGACCGGCTTCCCGTTCAAAGCCAAACAGCACGCCACCTCTTACATGAATATCCTCGGCAAAATGTTTACCGAGTGTGCTGACTTCCGTCGCACCGGTTCTGCTGCGCTGGATCTGGCCTATGTTGCCGCTGCGCGCGTTGACGGTTATTTCGAAATTGGTCTGCGTCCGTGGGATTTCGCCGCGGGTGAACTGATCGCCCGTGAAGCTGGCGCCCTGGTCTGCGACTTTACCGGTGGTCACAACTACATGACGACCGGCAACATCGTGGCGGGTAACCCGCGCGTGGTTAAAGCGATGCTGGCGAATATGCGTGACGAACTGAGCGACGCGCTGAAGCGTTAATCTCAGTACTGCCCGGTGGCGCTAACGCTTACCGGGCCTACTCGAACAGTAGGCCAAATAAGCGCTAACGCTATCCGGCAAAATCAAAACGGCCTTAATCCCCTTCCCACTGGCACCGCACTCACCCACATCACTCCTGCTGCCACCACTAATATCGCGCCACCGGCTAACGCCAGCGTTAACCAACCGACCTGCCGCCATAGTACCGGTGCATGATTGCTGCTCAACCTGACTGCCAGCGTACGAAAACTGTGCACCAGCAGCGCCAGAGAGGTAATCGTCAGCGACGTTCCCGCCGCCATTGCCAGCGCCGAGACTATTCCCCAGCCAAAGACGCCGATGACTTTGCTGAACAGCAGTACCATGATCGCCCCGGAACAGGGACGCATCCCCATCGACAGAATAATCATTAGCCGCGCGCGCCAGTCATCATCGTGGTGGATCTGCTCCGGATTCGGCATGTGCTGATGCCCGCAGCCACAGTTTTCATGGTGCACATGGTGTGGCGTGAAGGCGATAAACCTGGGTTTGCGCAGCAGCGCATGCAGTTTCTTCAGCGCCCGCCAGCAGAGCAAAACGCCCAGAATCCCCACCAGCGCATAGCTCCCCTTCTCCAGCCAGAAACCGCTCAGATGTAACTGTCTCGCCGGCAGTTGCAGGATGCTGAGCACGACCACGACCAGCCCGATTGCCACCAGCCCCTGCAATAACGAAGAAGCCAGCGTCAGCCCGATGCTCGACTTCAGCTTTGAAGGATGGGTCGCCAGCCAGGTGGTGATCACGACCTTTCCATGCCCCGGTCCCAGTGCGTGCAGCACACCATATAAAAAGCTAAACAGCAGCAATGACCCACCCGCCTGGGCTGGACTGGCGGCAACGGCCTTCAGCAATACGCTCATCTGCTGATTCACCTCCCGCTGCCAGACAATACTTTTGATCATCACCTGCGGCCAGGCGTACCACAGCCAGACACCACCGATCGCTGTAATCAGCAAAAACAGCGCCAGCGGCCACAGCGACAGCCAACGCCGTGCGCGAATGCGGGTCGTGGATATTACTGACATGAGACCGTCACCGTCTGTGCAAATTGTTTCCCCAGTTCCATATCCTCCGGAGGCGCGTCTTCTTTATCCAGCGACTGGGCAAAGCTGAGCGATTCTTCGCTCGGGGTCGGTGTGTTCACGGCGATTTCACATTGCTCACGCAACGCCGACGATAGCGTTGCATCGTTATCTTCTTCGTAGCTCATATCGACATAATAAGAGGGATCAAAGGTCGAGAAGGTGTAACGCTGCCCGCTCAATGGTTGCGGTTCGGCAAGCGGCAGCACAAAGGTGAGCACGGCCTGATGCTCAACACGCTCCATGCTATATTCCGTGGGGCGGTTCTTAAATTTAACGCGCTGCCCGTTGTGCCACATTTCGGTAAAGTAATGCTGTCCCAGCACATTCGCCATCACTTCCGCCGCCAGCTTCTTCCAGATTTCAGAACCCGGTTGAGCGTCGCCCGCATCATAAAGCAGATCGGCAGAGGTCAGTTCATCCATTGTCCAGCGCATCTTCAGCGCCACAAAAGTCCCGTTATCGCCGATCACTTCCGTTTTCAGACGAATAAAACTGTGAGGATGTGCGCTCACCGTAGACGTCAAAAATGCGAGTAATACCAGCAAAGCGCCGCGTATCATGAATGGTATCAACTCCCCACAAAAACAGGACGGGCCACGCGAGTCACGATCGTCGTGGCAGGATTGTCCGTGAGAATAACATTGAAATGAGGAATGTTGGGCGCTGATTTCTGGACTCGATTCAGTTCTCAGATTTGCGATTTCGTCGCTGAGGGCGGTACGCCTGCTGCGGTTATTTTCTGTGTGCAATAGCCAATTTGATAATTAATTGTAAAAATAAATAAGCATTTTTCGACATTTATTAACAATTAAATTAACCAAAAAAGCATTTCAATCGCTCAAATTAACTATAATTTAACCATAAAATACCCATAAATTAACAAAAACGGGCATTTATCACATTTATGAAACTTGCGATTCATTACCTCTTCCCTTCGTTGATAACCTCCTGTCCGTGACATGCCCCGGTCCCTACAAAAGGTACAACTATGAAATTCAAACTCGCATTACTCAGTGCAACCCTGGTTTCTGCATGCATGTTGTCCGGCCCGTCCTTTGCGGCAGAAAAATATGAAATCGCTGTGGTTGCTAAAGTCACTGGTATTCCGTGGTTTAACCGCATGGAAAACGGCGTGAATGAAGCCGCGAAGAAACTGGATGTGAATGCTTACCAGACTGGCCCTTCCACACCGGATCCGGCTCAGCAGGTAAAAGTGATTGAAGATCTCATTGCCAAGAACGTTAACGCGATCATTGTGGTACCTAATGACGCCAAGGTGCTTGAGCCCGTGCTTAAAAAAGCGCGCGATAAGGGTATTGTCGTCCTGACTCACGAATCGCCAGATCAGCAAATCGGCCAGTGGGATATCGAAACGATCGACAGCGAGAAGTACGCGCAGGCTAACGTTGACGAGCTGGCGAAGGATATGGGCGGGAAAGGCGGCTATGCCATTTACGTCGGCTCGCTGACCGTGCCGTTGCACAACGCCTGGGCCGATTACGCCATCAAGTACCAGAAAGAAAAATACCCGGAGATGTTTGAAGTCACCACTCGTCTGCCGGTGGCTGAGAGCATCGACAAATCCTACTCCACGACGCTGGACCTGATGAAAACCTATCCGCAGATGAAGGGCATCATTGGCTTCGGTTCGCTGGGTCCGATTGGTGCCGGTCAGGCGGTACAGAAAAAACGCGCGAAAGATAAAATTGCCGTGGTGGGGATTGCAATGCCCGCACAGGCAGCGCCTTATCTGATGCGTGGCGACATCAAAAAAGCGATGCTGTGGGATCCAAAAGATGCCGGCTACGCGCTGGTGACCGTGGCAGATCAGTTGCTGCAGGGCAAAGAGGTCACGCCAGATCTGACCATTGAAGGATTAGGGAAAGCCGATGTCGACATGGAGAAGAAAGTGATCCGCTTTAACAAGATCCTCGAAGTCACCAAAGACAACGCGCAATCACTCGGTTTCTAAGGCTCCAGCCACCACCAGGGAAACCTAACGCCGACCGTCTGGTCGGCGCTACCAACAGGCTTAACACTCTGCGCCCGTCAGGGCGCTCGCAGGGGTATTGTCCATGACAGACACCACCGCATTTATCACTCTTGAGAATATCAGCAAGCAATTCCCGGGCGTGCTGGCGCTGGATAATGTGAATCTGACGCTGAAAAAAGGCGAAGTTCACTGTCTGGCAGGACAGAACGGTTGCGGTAAAAGCACCATTATTAAAGTGATTTCCGGAGTCTATCAGCCGGAAAAAGGAGCGCAGATCCTGCTGGATGGCAAACTGTTTCACCAGTTGTCACCACAGCTCTCTTCGCATTACGGCATCCAGGTTATCTATCAGGATTTATCCCTCTTTCCTAACTTCAGCGTGGCGGAGAATATTGCCGTCAACCGCTACCTGCCCGGCGGCGACATCTGGGTGCGGCGCGGTACGATGAAGCAACAGGCGCTGGCGGCAATGAAGCGGATTGGCGTCAGCATCGATCCCGATAAAAAAGTGGAAAAACTCTCCATTGCCGACCGTCAGCTCGTCGCGATTTGTCGCGCCATTGCCGCCGACGCGCGTCTGGTGATTATGGACGAACCCACCGCTTCCCTGACGCGCCAGGAGGTCAACGGCCTGCTGCGAGTGGTCAATGAACTGAAAGCCGACGGGATTTGCGTGGTGTTCGTCAGCCACCGTCTCGATGAGGTGATGGAAGTGGCGGACCGCATCAGCGTAATGCGCGACGGCAAACTGGTGGGGACGTATCCCGCCAGCGAACTCGACAGCCATGAACTGGCATTCCTGATGACCGGTCAACGCTTCCACTACAGTCCGCTGCCGGAAAAACCGCCGGTTGAACAGGAGCCAATGTTGGAACTGCGCAACCTGAGCCGCAAAGGAAAATATCAGGACATCAACCTGTCGCTGCGCAGCGGTGAGATCGTGTCAATTGTCGGCCTGCTTGGTGCAGGCCGCACCGAGCTCTGCCTGAGTCTGTTTGGCATGACGCATCCGGACAGCGGGGAAATTCGCATTAACGGGAAACCGGTTCAACTGCGCAACAACCATGACGCAATCAGACACGGGATCGGCTATGTCTCGGAAGATCGCCTGACCCAGGGGCTGATCATGGAACAGTCGATCTACGACAACACGATTGTCACGGTCTTTGACAAACTGCATACCCGCAGCGGCCTGCTCGATCACGGTAAAGCCAAAACGCTGGTCGCCGATCTGATCCGTGAACTGAACATTAAAGTTTCCGATCCGCAGTTGCCGGTCAAAACGCTCTCCGGCGGCAACGCCCAGCGTATCGCCATCGCCAAATGGGTGGCGACCCAACCGCATATCCTGATCCTGGACTCCCCAACGGTGGGGGTTGATATCGCCAACAAAGAGGGGATCTACCAGATCGCCCGCAATCTTGCGGAACAGGGCATGGCGGTGCTGATGATTTGCGATGAGATCCCGGAAGCGTATTACAACAGCCATCGCGTGCTGGTCATGCGTCGCGGAAAGCTGGTCGCCGAGTTTAATCCGCATCGCTGTCGCGAAGAGGACATTGCAGAGGTGGTCGAGGTCATCCATGAATAACTTTCATCTCTCCCGTTTAATCGGGCACCATGAATTCTGGCTGGGCCTGCTGGTGATTGCGCTTGCCGTTGGGCTGAGCGTCAGCACTGACGAGTTCCTGTCACTCGGTAATCTGACGGACGTCGCCACCAGCTACGCCATTCTCGGTATTCTCGCCTGCGGGCTGTTTGTCGTGCTGATCTCCGGCGGAATCGATATTTCGTTCCCGGCGATGACGGCGATAGCGCAGTACGCGATGGCAAGCTGGGTGATCGCCCACGGCGGCAACTTTCTGCTGGCGCTGACCATCGCCATCGCCGTCGGGTTATTGCTCGGGCTGATTAACGGCTTCCTGGTCTACTGGCTGCGCGTGCCCGCTATCATCATCACCATCGCCACGCTTAACGTCTATTACGGTCTGCTGGTTTACGCCACCAAAGGCACCTGGCTGTACGGCTTCCCGGACTGGTTCATGAACGGTATCAACTGGTTCTCGTTCACCGCGGCAGATGGCTATGACTACGGTATTACCCTGCCGTTACTGTGTCTGGCGGCAGTGATCGTCTTCACCGCTATCCTGATGAACTACACCCGTCTCGGTCGCCAGATTTACGCGATGGGCGGTAACCGCGACGCCGCCTCCCGCCTCGGACTGAATCTGTTGAAGCTGCATTTCTATGTCTACGGCTACATGGGTATTCTGGCCGGCGTCGCCGCCGTCGTGCAGGCGCAGATCACCCAGTCCGTCGCACCAAACTCGCTGCTCGGTTTTGAGCTGACGGTGCTGGCGGCGGTGGTGCTTGGCGGCACCAGCATGAGCGGCGGTCGGGGCACATTGACCGGAACGCTGCTGGGGGTGATTCTGCTGGCCTTTTTGCAAAATGGTCTGACGCTGCTCAGCGTCTCCTCGTACTGGCACACCGTTTTCAGCGGCATCATTATCCTGGTCAGCATCAGCGCCACCGCGTGGAACGAAAAACGCAAACTGGCAAGGGAGCTTTGAGATGAAAGCGTTCGCAAGAGTATTACCCGGTGATGCCATCATCCGCCTGCAGTGCGTGATTATTATCGTCGTCGCCGTGGTCTTCTCGGCGCTGTTGGGCACTCGCTTTTTCAGCGTCGCAAACTTCCAGTCCATCGGCTCACAGTTACCGATCCTCGGCATGCTGGCGCTGGGAATGGGGATGACCATGCTGACGGGCGGCATTAACCTGTCGATTATTGCCGGTGCCAACGCCTGTTCGCTGGTGATGGCGGCAGTCATCGTCAGCCATCCGGACAACCCGTTGTTCCTCGCGCTGGCGCTGCTGGCCGGTGCAGCGGTCGCCGTGGCGATAGGGACGCTGAACGGCGCGCTGATCGCCTGGGTTGGCGTGTCGCCGATCCTCGCCACGCTCGGCACCATGACGCTGATCTCCGGGCTGAACATTTTACTCTCTAACGGCACGGTGATTTCGGGCTTCCCGGCGGCAATTCAGTACCTCGGCAACGCCACTCTCGCAGGTATTCCCGTGGCTCTGCTGCTGTTCATCGTGGTTGCGGTGCTGCTGTGGGTATTGCTGGAACACACCACGCTCGGGCGTAGTCTTTATCTGATGGGATCCAACGAACAGGCGACCCGCTACAGCGGCGTGAATACCGTTCGGGTGCAGATTTCCGTCTACGTCATTTCCGCCCTGCTCGGCTGGGTGGCCGCAATCTTAATGATGGCGAAATTCAACTCGGCGAAGGCCGGATACGGTGAGTCTTATCTGCTGGTCACTATTCTCGCCTCGGTGCTGGGCGGCATCAATCCGGACGGCGGATTTGGCCGTATCATCGGCCTGGTGCTGGCGCTGATTGTGCTGCAAATGCTGGAAAGCGGCTTTAACTTGCTGGGGATCAGTAGCTATCTGACGATGGCGCTTTGGGGCGCGGTACTCATCCTCTTTATCGCATTACAGAATCGTAGAGCCTGATTTCAGGAGAAAAATTATGGCGAGTTACTTTATTGGTGTGGATGTAGGAACCGGCAGCGCTCGCGCAGGGGTGTTTGATCTCAACGGCAGAATGGTCGGTCAGGCCACTCGCGCGATTGAAATTTACCGCCCGCAGGCCGATTTCGTCGAGCAGTCGTCCGATAACATCTGGCAGGCCGTCTGCAACGCGGTTCGTGATGCCATTAATCAGTCCGATATCAACCCCATTCAGGTGAAAGGGTTGGGATTTGACGCCACCTGTTCGCTGGTGGTGCTGGATAAGGAGGGCAAACCGCTGACCATCAGCCCTTCCGGGCGCAGCGAGCAAAACATCATCGTGTGGATGGATCACCGCGCCATCACCCAGGCCGAGCGTATCAACGCGATGCACCATCGGGTGCTGGACTACGTAGGCGGGATCATCTCCCCGGAAATGCAGACGCCGAAACTGCTGTGGCTGAAACAGCATATGCCTAACACCTGGGCCAACGCGGGCTACTATTTTGATTTACCCGACTTCCTGACCTGGCGCGCCACCGGCGACGACACGCGTTCACTGTGTTCCACGGTGTGCAAATGGACCTACATGGGCCATGAAGACAAGTGGGATGCCAGCTACTTCCGCGAGATCGGACTGGAAGATCTGCTGGAACACGATGCGGCAAAAATTGGTCGCTATGTGAAAACGATGGGCGAACCGCTTGGTCACGGACTGACTCAGCGCGCCGCCAGTGAAATGGGGTTGATTCCGGGCACCGCCGTCAGCGTGTCGATCATCGATGCCCATGCGGGTACCCTCGGCACGCTTGGCGCCTGCGGTGTCTCTGGCGAAGTCGCTGACTTTGACCGTCGCGTTGCCCTGATTGGCGGCACCTCAACCGGTCATATGGCGATCTCAAAAGAGCCTCGCTTTATTGGCGGCGTCTGGGGTCCTTACTATTCCGCCGTGTTGCCGGAATACTGGCTTAATGAAGGCGGACAGTCCGCGACCGGCGCGCTGATCGACCACATTATTCAGTCGCACCCTTGTTACGATACGCTGCTGGCGCAAGCCAAAGCGCAGGGGCAAACCATTTATGAAGTGCTGAACGCGCTGCTGCGTAAAATGGCAGGCGAGCCGGAGAATATCGCCTTTCTGACCCGTGATATTCATATTCTGCCCTACTTCCACGGCAACCGTTCGCCGCGCGCCAATCCGACGCTGACCGGGGCGATCAGTGGGCTGAAGCTTTCCCGCACGCCGGAAGACATGGCGCTGCACTATCTGGCAACCATTCAGGCCATCGCGTTGGGTACGCGTCACATCATTGAAACCATGAACCAAAGTGGGTACAGCATCGACACCATCATGGCCAGCGGCGGCGGCACCAAGAACCCTATCTTTGTGCAGGAACATGCCAATGCCACTGGTTGCGCCATGCTACTTCCGGAAGAGAGCGAAGCGATGCTGCTCGGTGGCGCAATGATGGGCACCATCGCCGCCGGCGTGTTCGAGACCTTCCCGGAAGCAATGTCGGCCATGAGCCGGATAGGTAAAACGGTCACCCCGCAGACCAATCGCATTAAGCAGTATTACGACCGTAAATATCAGGTGTTCCACGAGATGTATCAGGATCACATGAAGTACCGTCAGTTGATGCAGGGGGACACATGAGTAGCCCATGGCAACAGGCCACCGATACCTGGACCCTCTACAGTGAGGCGCTGGCCGGTCTGGGTCAGCATTTGAGCGAACCGGTCTGGAATGCATTAATGACGGAATTGCGTGAATGTCAGGGGAAAATCGTGGTCACCGGCGTCGGCACCTCTGGCATTGCGGCGCGTAAAATCGCCCACATGCTCTCCTGCGTTGAGCGCCCGGCGATCTACCTCAACGCCACCGATGCCGCGCACGGCGATCTCGGTTTTTTACGCGCTGACGATCGGATGATTTTACTCTCGCGCGGCGGTAACTCTGACGAGCTCACGCGCTTATTGCCAGGCCTTGCGGCGCGCAACGTGCCGATTATCAGTGTTACGGAAAACGCGAATTCCGCCATTGCAAAGGCCGCCCGGCTGGTGATTTCCACCGGCGTCCAGCGCGAGGCGGATCCGCTGAACATGCTGGCGACCACCTCCATCATGCTGGTGATTGCGATCTTTGATGCTGCCTGCGCCTGCCTGATGAGTGAAAGCGGCTATACCAGAGAAACACTGCTGGCCGTGCATCCGGGTGGTGATGTCGGGTTAACCCTGCGACAGGATCGTTAATCCATTAATAACCTTTCAGCCTCGTCTCCCCTGGCGAGGCTTTTTACTGCACAATCTGAAGATAAAAACGCGGAAAATCCTAATAAAGCGCTGCGTTAAACTCTCTTACACGGTTGCACACGTGAAAAATTCTGTGACCTCTCCCTGCATTCCTGACGCAAAACATTTCATTCGTAATGGCTATGGAAAAACTTTAGCTATTCTTATCTAACATACCTAAGGGAGATCCGACAGATGATGACAACGCTTGCTCCGCCATCTGTACTTTCTGCTCCCCAGCGCCGTTGCCAGGTTTTGCTGACGCTTTTCCAGCCGGGGCAGATTGCCACCGCGGAAATGTTCAGTGCGCTAAATGGTGTCGATGATACTGTTGCCCGTGAGGATATTGTCGAAACGGGACTGGAGATCCAACGCTATCATCGACTTAGCATCAGCACTGGTCCGAATGGGTGCTACCGGATCGAAGGTACTGCGCTTAACCAACGCCTCTGCCTCTTACACTGGCTCAGACGCGGCCTGCGTTTGTGTCCGGCGTTCATTAATCAACACTTTGCCCCCGCCCTCAAAATTGAGCTAAAACAGCGGGGGATCCTGCGCACGCTGTATGACGATACCAATCTGCATGCGCTGATTAACCTCTGTGCGCGTCGTCTGCAAAAGCCGTTCGAGTGCCGGGACATCCAGTTCCTGCGCCTCTATCTGCAATATTGTCTGTTGCAGCATCACGCGGGGATCTCGCCAGAATTCAATCCCGTCCAGCAGAGCTGGGCGCAATCCTGCGCCGAATACGCGTTAGCGCAGGAGATTGGCCGTCACTGGCAGCGTCGTGTCCGCCAGGATGCGCCATTAACGGAATCGCTGTTTATGGCGCTGCTGTTTTCGATGGTCCGCATCCCGGACCCGATTCGCGATAACCATCAGCAGAACCGGCGGTTGCGTCTGGCGATCGCCCGCCTGATCCTGCGTTTTCGCGAAATGGGCACAGTGCGTTTTAACGACGAGCAGGGGCTAAACGATCAGCTCTATATCCATCTGTCCCAGGCGCTGAACCGTTGCCTGTTTTCGATTGGCATCGATAACACCTTGCCGGAAGAGTTCGCCCGTCTCTATCCGCGTCTGATGCGTACCACCCGCGATGCGTTACGCGGGTTTGAAGAAGAGTATGCCGTTGAGTTTTCTGAAGAAGAGACGGGACTGGTGGCGGTGATTTTTGGCGCATGGCTGATGCAGGATAATGACCTGCATGAGAAACAGGTCGTCTTACTGACCGGTGATAATCCGCAACTGGAGCAGCAGATAGAACAACAACTGCGTGAACTGACGCTACTGCCGCTGAACATCAAGCCATTGCCGATGCGAACTTTCCAGCAGGAAGGCTCACCGCGCGGAGCGGCGCTGATTGTTACCCCTTACGCCACGCTGCTGCCGCTCTTTTCACCCCCGTTGATTCATGCGGATCAGGCGCTGACGCCACATCAGCAGCAGCAGATCCGCAAGATGCTGGAATCAGGATGAAGCGGCCACTTTTGGCCGCAGTACCATAGCCGGCAACGCCACCAGCGCCATAACCCAGAAGACGCCGTTGCCCAGATTCTGGTACAGGAAGCCAGCAAACACGGTCATGATGGCAATGCTGCCGCCCATCGCCACAGCAGAATAGACCGCCTGCAGACGAATGACTTCGCTTCCCTGACGCGCCGCAATATAACGCATCGCCGCCAGGTGGCAGACGGTAAAGGTGCCACAATGGAGGATCTGCACCACAATCAGCCACGGCAGCGCCGTCGTCCAGCCCATCAGTCCCCAGCGAATCACACCGCAGATGGCGGAGAGCAGTAACAGATCGCGGGCGCTAAAGCGGCGGAACAGCTTATTGCTCAGGGCAAAGATGATCACTTCTGCCACCACGCCGAGCGACCAGAGATAGCCGACCGCCGACGCGGAATACCCCGCCCCCTGCCAGTAAATGGCGCTAAAACCGTAGTAGGCGGCATGCGCCCCCTGCAACAGACAGACGCAGGCCAGAAAGCGCCAGCTTTGTGTGACCAGCGAACGCCAGGCGGGCCAGCCAGCGCTCTCCTGGTGACGGTTTTCCCCTTTGGGTAACACGCTGGGGCGAATCAGCATTCCCAGCAACATTGAGGCGACGCCCAGCGTCAGCAGCGCCAGAATCGCCCGGTAATCAAACAGGCTGACCAGTTTGCCGGTTAGCGCCGAACCAATCACAAACGCGACCGATCCCCACAGACGCACCCGTCCATAATCCATGGTGATCTGCTTTTGCCAGGTATTCGCCAGCGCGTCCGTGAGCGGCACCAGCGGCGAGAAGAAGAGGTTAAAGCCGACCATTACCACCATCAGCCAGGCGACATGGGTTCCGGCCCAGAAGGCCAGCGCAAAGATCAGCGTTAGTAGCGCCAGAATGCGTAACGCGGAGATCAGCCGTGATGGATCGCTGACCCGCGGGGCAATGATCAAACTGCCAAGAAAACGGGCGACCAGACCAGCGCCCAATAAGAGGCCGATCGTCTCCGGCGTGAGGCCAAGCCCTTTAAGCCAGACGCTCCAGAAGGGAAGAAAAATCCCGTAGCTAAAAAAATAGGTGAAGTAACCGAGCGCCAGCCAGCGCGTGGAGTGCAAAGACATGATCCCCTCCCGTGTGGAGGCGATAGTCTGGCGATAAACGCAGGCTGGCGCAAGTGAACATTAACAGCAACATAACAACGTTTTGTCGCTAATCAACGCGAATCTCCATCGCGAAACGGCACTGTTCTCCAGAGCCTAACATCCGCAATCCCGGCTGCCCCGGCATGTGGTGGGCATTCACCGGATGCGTCTGCGGTTCCAGACAAAGAAATGACTCACCTGGCATTCTGAAAAGCATAAGCCAGGGAGTTTGCGCAGAAATCGTGACACACATCACATTACGTTGAACGATCGCCTGCCCACTCCAGCCGGAATACCCCACATTTAGCCAGCGATCCGCGCCATACTGCGCCCTGGTAAAATCAGCCTCCGTCGGCAGTTCACTCTGCCAGGCCAGCGGCAAATGGTGCTCGCCTTCCGGCCAGTAACCGCTGGCAGAAAACTGCACGGTGCTTCGCGCATCAAAGACAAAAAACGGGTGGAAACCGCAGCCGTACAGCATGGGGCGCTTGCCCAGATGAGCGATCGTCAGCGACGCCCTGAATACTGACGCGTCAAGCACATACTGCAGTTCCGCCTGATAATCATAGCCACATGCCAGTTGACTGCGCAGACGCAGCGAACAGCTATCATCGGTCGCCGCCGTCACTTCCCAGCGTTTAAGCCAGCCGTCACCGTGCAGGAAAAACGCGTCGTCGACCTCATATAACGGCAATTGCACCTCGGTTCCGCGCTGGCTGAAGCGGTTACCGGCCACGCGATTGGCAACCGGCAGCATCGGAAACAGCCCGCCATCACCGGCGGTTTTTCCCTCGCTTTCGCGTAGAACCGGTTGTTGATGTTGTAACGAAAACAGCGACAACAGCGCGCCGCCCTGAGGATCCACGCGCATCCGCAGATGCGCGTTATGCAGCGTCAGCGGCGTGGTCATCAGCGCACGCTTTTTGGCTGTGCCGACGGACTGGCTTTCAAATGTCTCGCCGCCAGTTGTTCTTCCAGCGCTTCCAGCGTTACGCCTTTGGTTTCCGGTACATTACGCAGCACATACACATATCCCATTGCGCAAATCACGCCGTAAAGCAGGAAACTCCCGGCGGCACCCAGCCCGGCATTGAGCAGCGGGAAGGTATAGGTCAACAGGAAACAGGCAATCCACAGCGCCAGCGTACCCAGCGACATCGCCAGCCCGCGCACGCGGTTAGGAAAGATTTCAGACAGCAGCACCCAGGTGACCGGTGCCAGCGTCAGGGCATAAATGGCAATGGCCGCCAGCACCAGAACCAGCACCGGCCAGCCCATAATCCCCATCCCGTAGGCACCGGCAATCAACACATAAATCACCGTCAGGCCGGATGCGCCGAACAGCATCAGCTTGCGCCGGCCAATTTTGTCCACCAGCGGCAGTGCGGCGAGGGTAAAGACCAGGTTGATAATGCCGGTAGCAACGATCGATTTCAGCGTACCGTTGATGTCGAAACCGGCAGAGGCGAAAATCTCCTGCGCGTAGTTAAAGATCACGTTGATCCCGCACCACTGCTGGAAGACCGCCAGCACCATGCCGATGATCACGATCGGTTTGATCTGCGGTTGCAGCAGCGTGGACCATGCGACTCTGTGATTATCTTTGAGCAGCGTGTGTTCGATCTCTTTTAGCGTCTGTCCGGCGTACTCCGCAGAGCCAATGCGTTGCAGCATGGCACGCGCACGCTCCGGTTTACCCGCCTTCACCAGCCAGCGCGGGGATTCCGGGACGAAAAACATCAGCACCAGAAAGGCCAACGCGGGAACCAGTTCCGCGCCAAACATCCAGCGCCAGCCCATCTGCCCGTTCCAGCTCTCAACAATTGCCTGCTGTGTCGCCCCTGTGGCAACGGGTTCAGCGATCATCAGGTTGATCAGTTGCGCCGCCAGCACGCCAATGACAATGGTCAA
Organism: Citrobacter sp. MGH 55; assembly: GCF_016906145.1. Lineage (NCBI taxonomy): Bacteria > Pseudomonadati > Pseudomonadota > Gammaproteobacteria > Enterobacterales > Enterobacteriaceae > Citrobacter > Citrobacter sp. MGH 55. The sequence continues at coordinate 2,654,994 of NZ_CP070239.1, read as the reverse complement.
CTGGTTCACCGCCACGAAGCGCCCCCGTTTTTCCGCCGGGCTGACTTCGGCGATGTACAGCGGGCTGAGCGCTGACGCAAGACCAATCCCGACGCCGCCAACGATGCGGTAAATCACGAACATGTCGAAGTTGCTGGCAACGGCGGTTCCCCATGCCGAGGCGCTGAACAGAATAGCAGAGAGGATGAGCGGCATTTTTCGACCAAATTTATCGGCGCACCAGCCCGAAATCAACGCGCCAAAAATACAGCCCACCAGCGCGGAGCTCATCGCCCAGCCCGACTGCGCCGGATCGGTTATCGAGAAGTACGCTTCATAAAAAGGCTTTGCCCCGCCAATCACCACCCAGTCGTAGCCAAACAGCAAACCACCACAGGCTGCGACCAGACAGATGGTCCAGACATAGCCGATTTTCAAATGTGTCTGCGCGTTATTCATTATGATTCCTCTTTCAGGGAAACGCAGGGAACAGTAGGTTTCCGGTGGCGTTACCGCCACCGGTTCAGGGTTAGTACAATAACTCCAGTCTGATGACATGGCGCAAAAGCAGAGCTTTGTCATGCGCCGGGTTCTGTTGCAGAAGTGCGTCAAGCGCCTGCTGGCAGGCGGATAAATCCCCAAGCCCCAGATGCCCCAACGCGGTAATAAACAGGCAGTGCTGCTGGTGCTTTGCCTCCGCCGGCGTATCGAGCACCACCAGATCCGGTAATGAGACGGCGAAGAAATCCACCTCCGGCACGTGGTCACGTTGTGATGTCACCCATTGCAGGAAGCTGCGGAAAAGTTGCTCTGCGTCGTCACGTTCACCCAGCTGTTTCAGCGCCATGCCCTGCCAGAAGAGATAGTCCACGGGCTGATCGTTGTAATAGCGTCCGGCATCCAGCGTGCTTCCGCCACGAGTGCCGCGTGCAAAGTAACGATGCGCTTCGTCATGATATCCCTGACGCTGAGCGCAATAGCCCAACAGATACCAGATATCGTTATCGGTTTGTCCGGGTAAGCGCCCTTCCCCCAGGTTATGCGGATAGATCAGCGCCTGTTGTAGCAGACTGACTGCGTCGGAGAATTCCTCTTTGCCAATCGCCGCCAGCGCCCGGTGCATCTGGTTCAGCAGGTACTGCCCGGTCGCTTTCCCCTCGCCCCCTTCCCAGGGGTGGAATACGCGCTCGCCAAGCACCTTCGCGGCATCATCGTAGTGGCCCAGTCCGTTCCACAGGCTGAGCAACTCCACGGTTAAATCGTCACGCTGGAACACCACCACCTTACGCGATTCCAGCTGTTGCAGACGCTGTTCGGCAGGCGTCGCCAGGAGTTTATTGAGGTAATCCAGTTCAAACAGGAAACGGGCGTTATCAGGTTCCAGCGCCACGGCCTGCGACAAATACTGGTGTGCCTTGACGGCATCGTGCTGTTTGTTCCACGCATAAATCCCCAGCAGACGGTGCACAGGCGCAAATTCAGGTTCCTGTTGCAGGGTAAATTGCCAGCAGGTAAGCGCCTCTTCGTAGCGGCGTTTGCTGTACCAGAAGCAGCCCAACAGATAGCGAGCGTAAGCACTATGCTCCAGCGTTTGCAGCATCTGTACTTCGTCGAGGGTATTCGGGAAACGTACCCGGTTAGGCAGGCAAGCACGCGCCTGGGCGATGAACGGCTGTGGATGGTCGCTCAGCGACGCCCGCCACAGCAACGGCAGCGTTTCCTGACTGTCCAGCAGTTCCAGCAGTTCGCGGGCTGCAGCTTTTTGACCGAAAGAGAGTAGCCATCCTGCCAGTTCGCAGGCGTTAGTACCTCGGCGACCGGTAATGGCGATAAGCGCCGTTTTCGACGGTTCATCCCGGCGTATCGCCCAGCGGGCATAGTGCAGCACGTAGCTAAGCGGATAGTCATTAAGCTGCTGCTCGATGTACTTCAGCGCCTCAGACGTGCGTCCCAGTTCTGCCAGTACCAGCGCTTTCAGTCCCATCGCCAGATTGTTGCTGCCGTTAAAGCGCAAACTCTGCGTCACTTTTGCCAGTGCATCTGCATGATCGCCACGCGCCATCGCAAGCCGGGCCAGAGCCCAGAAGGCCGCGTCGCGACAGTTTCCGCTCCAGCTCGCCTTGTAGTAATGATCCCAGGCCTGCTGGCAATCGCCCTGGCGCTCCCGCGCAGCGGCTAACAGCATACTGGCTTCACCATCGCGCGGGTTTTTGTTCAGGTGATGTGCCCGCGCTAATGCCGCTTTCGCGCAGCGTTCAGCTTGCGCCCAGTCAGCCTGGTTCAGTGCCAGCATCCCCAGCGCAACGTTGTTGCGGTAATCCAGCGGATCCATTTCCAGCGCCCGGCGATAGTAATCCCCGGCGTAACGACTGGCGTGGTTGTACTGCTCCAGATGCTGACCGATAAAGTAAAGTTCATCAGTGTTAGATAATGCCTCCGGCTGTGCCGGGGCCGTTGCCGCCGAGGGCAGCGGCAAATCGTCAGCAATATGCTCTTCGTATTGCAGCAATGTCTGACCGTCGTGACGGGTGACCGTCATGGTGATCCGCGCATAGCCCGAATCGGCAAGCGTCGTCAGCCAGCTTTTCCCAGGTGCCAGCGTCAGCGTGGTTTCGAAGAAAGGCGCGCCGTCTGCACTGAGCGTCACTTGCACATCCTGCAATGGCGCAACCGCATAGACACCAACGGACAGCTGGCTTTCATCACGCACCAGTCGCAACGCCAGGTCGGTACTGGCGTTTTGCACCATTCCTAATTCACTGTATGGCAGGAAGTTCTGGACGAATACCTTCTCTTCATAAGGTGCAAGCCAGGTGAAATCCGGCTGGTTGTCGGTAAACACCCCGGTCATTAATTCGATGTACGGGCCATTCTCATCGGTCAGGTTACGATCCCAGGCCACGCCAAAATCCCCGTAGCCCCAGCTCCACTGCTTTTTCCCCGGCGAGATGTGATGATCGGCAACATGGAGCAACCCGCCGCGCTCACCGTGATGCCAGGCACCGACAAAATCATAGTCCGATTTTTCCGCCATGTACGAAGTCGGCACCGGCACATTCTTATAGCGGGAGATATCCACCCCTGCCGAGTAGTCAACTTTGTAATAGGTGCCCGTGGCGATCGGAAAAGCGGAGACATCGCGCTTGCCGTGATCGAACACCGCCGTGACATCAGGCGGGAACACGCTTTGATGATCGTCGCCGCCCTTCACCGCCGGGTTCGCCCACCATAAAAAATGACGTGGCGTGGCGTTGCCGTTGAAGACTTTACCGGTGATTTCTATCAACGCACGATCCGGGTAGAGGGTGAATCCAGTCATCACCTGCAGACCGCGCATCGGCTCCACTTCACCCATCCAGACGGTTTGTTCGCCGTGTTCCCCTGCCCGCTGTGTAAAATCTACCGGCATAAAAGTGGTGGGGCGATGGTGCTGCGGCCAGTTAAATTCGATCCCGCCGGAGATCCACGGCCCCAGCAGGCCAACCAGCGCAGGCTTCACCACTTCGTTGTAATAGACAAAATCGCGCTGCTGCACTTTGTCATACGCACGGTGAATACGCCCCCCCAGTTCGGGCAGCAGCATGACGCGGATAAAATCGTTTTCCATCCACACGGCCTGGTAATCGCGCATCTCGCGCTTGCCGGTCAGGGTGTCGATCACACCGTAGGGGTAAACCGCACCTGAGGAGCCCTGATAAACCCGTTTTTCCAGAAACATCGGGTTCGGATCTTCCTCACCCACCGTCCAGGTCGGTAGTGAGAGGGTTTCCTGCCAGACCTTAACTGAACCGTACATGCTGCCTCCACTCAATAAACAAAAGTAAAATGTCATCTTGTGGCTATTGTGTGGCAGTTAACTGGCGGTAAAATGCGCAATGCTCACGCAATATAGTTAAGGGAGTTAAGTGTATGCAGCGTTAGGGATTCAATAACGCCCGTGTCAGACAGGCGAATAAACAGATCTTCCTGTCGCATTTGTGGCGCGAAAAGCAGCTCAGTAAATCGCAACTGGCGCAGCTCACCGGCCTGTCGATTCCGGCGGTGAGTAACATTCTTGAAGAATTGCTGGACGAAGGGCGGCTGTGCCACTCCCGTGAAACGCTGAGCCAGCGCGGACTCAGCAGCGGGAGTTTTCATCTGCCGGTACAGGGCGCGTGGACGCTGTGCATGAACGTCACCCCGACCAGTCTGACCAGCCAGCTGGCCGATGCGCGTCTGGTGGCGGTTGGCGACTGGCAGCATGAGGTGATTAACGCCGCGACGCCTGACGCGCTGCTTGCCGCAATAGCCAACCACTGGCGGCGCTGGCGTCAGCGCTATCCCGACACCACGATCAATCTCGCGCTGGGCGTCCACGGTCAGGTGGATCCGATCACCGGTGCATCGAAAACGATGCCACAGGCGCCGTGGAAAACGCCGGTGGAAATCAAGTATCTGCTGGAGGAACGACTCGGTATACAGGTCCGCCTCGACAACGACTGCGTGATGCTGGCGCTGGCGGAAAAGTGGCAAAACCCGGCGGCCAACGAGGACTTCTGCGTGATTAACGTCGATTACGGCATTGGCTCATCGTTCGTCATTCACGACAATATCTGGCGCGGTAGCCTGTACGGCAGCGGTCAGATTGGGCATACCATTGTTAACCCCGACGGGATCGCCTGCGACTGCGGTCGTTACGGCTGTCTGGAAACCGTCGCCTCCCTGAGCGCGCTGAAAAAGCAGGCCAGAGTCTGGATGAAGGCGCAGCCAGTGCCGGGAAGGGATCCGGAAACGCTGACCACGGATTTACTGATCGACGCCTGGCGCAAGGGTGATGTACGCATTCAGGCATGGGTGGAACATGCCGCCAGCGCGATTGGTTTAAGCCTGTATAACTTTCTTAATATCCTGAATATCAACCAGATCTGGCTGTACGGACGCAGTTGCGCCTTTGGTGAATCCTGGCTCAATACGCTACGGCAACAGACAGGGTTTAACCCTTTCGATCACGGCGATAACCCGCGGGCGAAAGCGACGCAAATTAGCGTTGGCACGCTGACCCGCGCCCAGCAACTGATGGGCATTGGCTATCTGTACGTGGAGTCGCAACTGAACGAAATATAAGCTTATGGCGCGAATGGCGAGCCTCGGGGTTGTGTAGTAGTTTTAAAGTACGTTACTCATGCTAATGAGCCTGCTATGAACACGTTACGTTATTTTGATTTTGGAGAATCACGCCATCTGTTTTTATTGATTGCCCGTATTGCGCTGGCAATTCTGTTTATTATTTTTGGCTTTCCGAAACTGACAGGGTTCGACGGTACCGTACAGTATATGACGTCTCTCGGTACCCCTGCGCCGATGCTTGCTGCGATCATTGCCGTTGTTATGGAGGTTCCGGCAGCGATACTGATTGTGCTGGGCTTTTTCACGCGTCCACTGGCGGTTATTTTCGTTTTCTATACGCTGGGTACCGCCGTGATCGGTCATCACTTCTGGAATATGACCGGTGATGCGGTGGGACCGAATATGATTAACTTCTATAAGAATGTCAGTATCGCAGGCGGTTTTCTGCTGCTGGCGCTGACGGGACCGGGCGCGATTTCCATTGACCGGCGCTAAAAAGGAAAAAGGCCGCATCGGCGGCCTTTTGTTTGCAGCAAAACGGAATTATGCGTAAACCGGGAAGCGTGCGCAGATATCCAGAACTTTCCCTTTGATGCGCTCAATCACCGCTTCATCATTGATGTTGTCCAGCACGTCACACATCCAGCCCGCCAGCTCTTTCGCTTCCGCTTCTTTAAAGCCGCGACGCGTAATGGCCGGAGAACCGATACGGATACCGGAAGTGACGAACGGGCTCTTCGGATCGTTCGGCACGCTGTTTTTGTTCACGGTGATATTGGCACGACCCAGCGCGGCGTCAGCTTCTTTACCGGTCAGGTTTTTGTCCACCAGATCCAGCAAGAACAGGTGGTTTTCAGTACCGCCGGACACCACTTTGTAGCCACGGTTCAGGAACACTTCCACCATCGCTTTGGCGTTTTTCGCAACCTGCTGCTGGTAGACTTTGAACTCTGGCTCCATCGCTTCTTTCAGTGCAACCGCTTTACCGGCAATCACGTGCATCAACGGGCCGCCCTGCGCGCTTGGGAAAACGGCAGAGTTCAGCTTTTTGTACAGCTCTTCATCACCGCCTTTCGCCAGGATCAGGCCACCGCGCGGACCCGCCAGGGTTTTGTGGGTGGTGGTGGTCACAACGTGTGCATGCGGAACCGGGTTCGGGTAAACACCTGCGGCAATCAGACCCGCAACGTGGGCCATATCAACGAACAGGTACGCACCGATGCTGTCAGCGATTTCACGCATTTTTGCCCAGTCAACCACGCCGGAATAAGCAGAGAAGCCTCCGATGATCATTTTCGGTTTGTGCGTCTGCGCCAGTTGCGCCATCTCTTCGTAGTCAATTTTACCGGACTCATCGATACCGTAAGGTACGATGTTGTACAGTTTGCCAGAGAAGTTCACCGGAGAGCCGTGAGTCAGGTGGCCGCCTTGCGCCAGGTTCATACCCAGAACGGTATCACCGGGTTGCAGCAGCGCGGTGTAGACCGCGAAGTTAGCCTGAGAGCCGGAGTGCGGCTGTACGTTAGCGTAGTCTGCGCCAAACAGTTCTTTGGCGCGATCAATCGCCAGTTGCTCAACGATATCGACGTATTCGCAGCCGCCGTAGTAGCGCTTGCCCGGATATCCTTCAGCGTATTTGTTAGTCAGCTGAGAGCCCTGCGCCTGCATGACACGCGGACTGGTGTAGTTTTCGGAGGCGATCAGTTCGATGTGCTCTTCCTGACGTACTTTTTCCTGCTCCATAGCCTGCCACAGTTCGGCATCATAATCGGCAATGTTCATTTCACGCTTTAACATCCGCATCTCCTGACTCAGCTAACGATAGAATTTTTGGCCTTAAAAGGCGGTCCTGTTGGACAACGGGCAACAGTATAACTGAATCATTCTGTGATAACAGGTCTTGACAAAGGAATTTACGCAAACGATTACCTTCACAGGACACAAGGCTTTGCGGAATGAAGACCTTACGAATTTCAACGGATTTCTTTTCAGGTTTGTGATGCAGATTTTTCACGTTGTAACGTTTAACACGTAAAGCGTCAAAGAACCATTTACAAAGCAGGGATATTTTTTATAAGATGCATTTGACATACATCATTAAAGATTCACATAAAGGAAGACCGTATGCTTGACGCCCAAACCATCGCCACTGTAAAAGCCACCATTCCCCTGCTGGTAGAAACCGGCCCCAAACTGACCGCCCATTTTTACGATCGCATGTTTGCTCATAACCCTGAACTCAAAGAAATTTTTAACATGAGCAACCAGCGTAATGGCGATCAGCGTGAAGCCCTGTTTAATGCCATTGCCGCTTATGCCAGCAATATTGAGAATCTGCCCGCCCTGCTGCCCGCGGTTGAGAAAATCGCCCAAAAGCACACCAGCTTCCAGATCAAACCTGAGCAGTACAACATTGTCGGTACACACCTGCTGGCGACCCTCGACGAAATGTTCAGTCCAGGCCAGGACGTGCTGGATGCGTGGGGCAAAGCCTACGGCGTGTTGGCGAATGTCTTTATCAACCGCGAAGCACAAATCTACAGTGAAAACGCCCGTAAAAACGGTGGCTGGGAAGGCACGCGTCCGTTCCGTATCGTGGCGAAAACCCCGCGCAGCGCACTGATTACCAGCTTTGAACTTGAACCGGTAGACGGCGGCACCGTGGCCGAATACCAGCCGGGCCAGTATCTTGGTGTCTGGCTGAAACCGGAAGGCTTCCCGCATCAGGAGATTCGTCAATATTCTCTGACCCGTAAAGCGGATGGTAAAAGCTACCGTATTGCCGTGAAACGTGAAGAAGGCGGTCAGGTATCAAACTGGCTGCATAACCATGCGAACATCGGCGATGTCGTGCATTTGGCCGCACCGGCTGGCGATTTCTTTATGGCAGTCACCCCGAATACGCCGGTTTCCCTGATCTCTGCTGGCGTCGGTCAAACGCCCATGCTGGCAATGCTGGATACGCTGGCAAAAGCAAACCACACCGCGCAGGTCAACTGGTTCCACGCCGCAGAAAACGGCGACGTCCATGCGTTTGCCGATGAAGTGAGTGAGCTGGGTAAAACGCTGCCACGCTTTAGCGCCCATACCTGGTATCGTGAGCCAACCGAAGCCGATCGCGCGAAAGGGACGTTTGATAGCGTTGGGCTGATGGATTTGAACAAACTGGAAGGCGCAATCAGCGATCCGGCGATGCAGTTTTATCTGTGCGGTCCGGTGGGCTTTATGCAGTTTGCCGCGAAGCAGCTTGTTGAGCTGGGTGTGAAAAACGAAAACATTCATTACGAATGCTTCGGCCCGCATAAGGTCTTGTAATGACGTCATGCCTGATGGCGCTGTGCTTATCCGGCCTATAGGATGCAGGGCCGGATAAGGCGTTTACGCCACCATCCGGCATGCGCACGGCGCGGCTTAAATTGCCGCGTCGTCTTCTTCACCGGTACGGATACGCACCACGCGCGCCACATCAAAGACGAAGATCTTACCATCGCCGATTTTGCCCGTCTGCGCTGTGCGAATAATGGTATCCACGCAGGTTTCAACGATATCGTCTGGTACGACGATTTCAATTTTCACCTTCGGCAGAAAATCCACCATGTATTCCGCGCCGCGGTACAGCTCGGTATGCCCTTTCTGACGCCCAAAGCCTTTCACTTCGGTGACGGTCATCCCGGTAATACCGACTTCAGCCAGCGCTTCACGCACATCATCGAGCTTGAAGGGTTTAATAATCGCATCAATCTTTTTCATGCTAGTCCTTGAAAAGGTCGCCTGTCTTTTAATCGGGTAAACGTAACATATTACGCAACGTTATTCTTTGAAATCGTTTGCATCCAGCTCATGGCGTGACAGGAGTTTGTAGAACTCCGTCCGGTTACGGCCCGCCATTCTTGCCGCATGCGTCACATTGCCTTTGGTGATTTGTAGCAACTTGCGCAGATAGTTCAGTTCAAACTGGTTACGCGCTTCAACAAAAGTCGGCAGCGCGGTGTTTTCCCCTTCCAGCGCCTGTTCCACCAGCGCATCGCTGATAACCGGCGAAGAAGTCAGCGCCACACACTGTTCAATCACGTTCACCAGTTGACGCACGTTGCCCGGCCAACTGGCGGTCATTAGCCGCTTCATTGCATCCGTCGAAAATGCCCGCACAAACGGCTTATGCCGCTCCGCCGACTGGCGCAGCAGATGATTTGCCAGTAGCGGAATATCTTCGGTCCGTTCCGCCAGCGCCGGGATTTTCAGACTTACCACGTTGAGGCGATAGTATAAATCTTCACGAAACTCGCCGCGCGCCATCGCTTTCGGCAAGTCACGGTGGGTTGCCGAGATAATACGCACATCAATATCGATGTCGCGGTTGCTGCCAAGCGGCCTGACTTTACGCTCCTGCAAAACGCGCAGCAGTTTGACCTGTAGCGGCGCGGGCATGTCGCCAATCTCGTCCAGGAACAGCGTCCCGCCTTCCGCCGCCTGAAACAGCCCCTCACGGTTACTCACCGCGCCGGTAAACGCGCCGCGCGAGTGGCCGAATAACTCCGACTCCAGCAATTGTTCCGGTAGCGCCCCACAGTTGATGGCAATAAACGGTTTACTGCTGCGCGGGCTGGCATTGTGAATAGCCTGGGCGAAGATCTCTTTCCCGGTACCGCTCTGACCATTGATCAATACGCTGACGTCGGACTGCGCCACCATCCGCGCCTGCTCCAGCAGACGCAGCATCAGCGGGCTACGGGTAACAATCGATTCACGCCAGCTATCATCCGTGGCGGGTGCCGACTGCTCAAGCGCCTCGTCTATCGCCTGATACAGCGCATCTTTATCCACGGGTTTAGTCAGGAAGCTGAACACGCCCTTTTGCGTTGCCGCGACCGCATCCGGAATCGAACCGTGGGCGGTAAGAATAATAACCGGCATTCCCGGCTGCACCTTCTGGATCTCGCTGAACAGCTGCATGCCGTCCATCTCATCCATCCGCAGATCGCTTATCACCAGATCCACTTTTTCACGGTTCAAAACACGCAGCCCTTCTGCCCCGCTCTCTGCGGTCACCACGCTATAGCCTTCACTGGTCAGACGCATTCCCAGCAGTTTTAACAGGCCTGGATCATCATCCACGAGCAGTAAATGCGCCGGTTTACGACTCATTATGGGGTCACCTCATCTTGTGATGATTCCGGGGCTTGTCCCTCAGACTTGTCGCCGCCATGCGTCGCATCCGGATTGTAATTTCCCGCCGGTTTACGGGTGGAAAGCTGGCGCTCAATATCAGTCAGGTTCTCCAGTTTACGCGTGGTGAGATCGAGCTGTGCCTGAAGGTGCTGATGCTGCTGACGCAGCGTATCCAGATCGCCATCGGTCGTTTGCTGCAGTTTGCTGTAACGCTGGCGTTCTTCGGCGAGCTGGAGCTGTAACGACTGTCCGTCGCGCCAGACCTGATAAAGCGGGCGCACCTGCGCCGGGATCTGCGGGCTGAACGCATCCAGTCGCGAGACGTTTTCGCGACGCTCCAGCGGCGTAATTTTGGCATTCGCCAGCAAGATGCCGCGCTTAAAAGCGTTTTGCCAGCTGTCGTCACTCAGCGAGCGGGCCTCGCTGCGCGACTGCACCGGTAGCAGGCGATCTGCGCAGTCAATGGCGCGCAGCCAGTAAAGAGGGTTAGTATCCGTCGATTGCCCCTGCAATGCCCAGATATCGGTACACTCAACAGACAGATAATCCGCCAGTTGATACGTCGGGAGGGCATCCTGCGGCGCATCCCCGGTGATGTGCTTCACCGCATGCGGCGTACACCCCATCAGCGCAAGGCACGGCATTCCCGCCAGGATGAACTGGCGGGAGAATAGACGTTGGAAAATGTGAGAAAAAACGTGTGGCATATTCACCAGGCTTAGCATTATTTAGTCGTTTTTCGTTGCAGATAACGGCAGTTCTATGCGGAAGCAAACCTCTTGCGCCTGTTCATCGACAAGATATAGCTCACCCTGCATACGGCGGATACAATCTCTGGCGATACTTAGCCCCAGTCCGCTCCCCTTCACTGCCCCTTTCCGTTGATGACTTCCCTGGAAAAAAGGTTCGAAAATCATAGTTCTTTCCGCTTCAGGAATAGGAGTTCCGGTGTTGATAACATCGATGTACACCGTTGATCCCTGTAAGCGGCTGCGAATACGGATGTTACCGGATTCAGCCCCATAGTGCACCGCATTGGAATAAAGATTATCCAGTACGCTCATCAGTAACATCGGCTCGGCCAGGCAGCGATCGGCCGCCAGCGCAATGTCGGTATGCATCATTTTAGCGCGAGCCGGTAGACTATGAGCGGAAACCACCATATCTACCAGCGGTTCAATCTCCACGCTTTCCATTTCAATGGCGCTATCCGCCAGTTTGCGGTTGTAATCAAGCAGTTGTTCGATCAATTTTTGCAGGTTACGGCTACTGTTATCGAGAATGCCAACCACCTCTTTTTGTTCCGGCGTTAGTGGCCCCACTACCTGGTCCGCCAGCAGTTCGGTGCCTTCACGCATGCTGGCCAGCGGGGTTTTCAACTCATGGGAGAGATGGCGCAAAAATTGATGGCGTTGAGACTCCAGCCAGGAGAGGCGCTCGCTCAACCAGATGATCCGCTGCCCAACGGAACGCAGTTCGCGCGGTCCGGCAAAGGTGACGGTATTGCCCAGCGATCGCCCTTCCCCCAGACGATTGATCATCCGCTCAATGCCCTTTACCGGCCCGATAATCATCCGCGTGAACAACAGCACCATCGCCAGACTCAGCAGAAACAATACCAGCGCCTGCCAGCCGAAGAACTGTCCGCGCTCGGCAATCTCTTGTTGTAGCTGCTGCCCGCGTGAAAAAACCACGGTACGCGTCGCTTGCACCATTTCGGTATTGGCGTTAGCAAATGCTTCCAGTCGCGCGGCCGCGGCGGTTTCAGGCCCACTGTTCCGGCATTGCAGTTGCGCCAGGTCGTTCAGATCCTGACGTAACGCCTGATACAGCTTATCGTCAGGCAGAACACCCGCATGGGCGTCCAGCATTTCACTGTAGCGTTTGCGCTGGCTCTGATACACCTTTGCCAGCGTCGGATCGTCAAGCACGCAATACTGACGATAGCTGCGCTCCATCTCCAGGGCGGCATTGGTCATCGCCTCACTGCGACGCGCATCGATAAGGGTAGTACGGTTAGTCTGCGCCGCCTGGGCGCTAAGCGCGTTCAGACTTTGCCACGCCTGCCAGGCGAGGACCAGCAGCGGTAACAGGATCAGCAGGAATGCCAGCGTCACCAGTTGGCGTAATGACCGGGGAAAAACAGACCAGCGCTTCAATGCATTACTCTCACAGGAGATGAATAGAACGATGCTAACTGAGGGAAACGCCAGATACAACAAAGCCGGGCTGAACCCGGCTTTGTTATGGAATAAGGCGGTGCCTAACTCGACGTTTCGCCCGATGGTTGATAAAGCAGCGCTATTATCAGAAGTTGGACGGCAGGCACCTTGTTGTGCGTCATTCGAAGTTTATGTAGCACGTCCCGAAGGGGCTGACATAAGAAGGTGAATGAGCCACTGGTTACTATTATGCAGTAACTATGCCAACATTCAAAACAAATTATTAACACTCTGAATTTAATTGGTTTTTATTGATAATTAATCGATTAATGCAGTGAACAACTTTCATACAAACTGTCGCCAATTAGCAACACCTTAAACGCAATGGATTTAGCCACATAAAAATCAACAAGTTACATGTCTCTTTTTAGAGACACCCCTTGCGTGCATTTGTCGTGAATTCCCGACAGACCAAATTAACGATAGTGATTATAAAGATACGCAAGGCACACGACATGACGGCTCAACACTTTCGGCCCTAATCCTGACTGACCCGAGGACCACGGGTGCGTATGCAGCCAGCGAACAAAGGCATCGCTGGCGCGCAGAGAAACCGGAGCAATGTTCCCGGCCTGCTTTTGCCCGGTTAATGAGCAGACGATCTTATCCGCTCCGCCGCAACTCCACCGCTGCCAGACATTGCTCCACCACCCAATGTTCCACCTGCCTGTCAGCCTGTACTCAGCCTCTGTTCCGGATGGCGGGTTGGCATCTTCCAGCACAAACCACAGATTCGTCGTACCACGCTGTACTTCCACTGACCAGGCCGTAATCGCTGCGCCACGCAGCACACACTCGTGCGCCAGGTAGTGATCGGTGATAGCCGGAAACCGCCGTTTCAACCGCTGGAAATGACCGTGAATCGCGATCGCAGGGCGAAGGATACACCCACGATCGTTGCCTTTCAGTCGCGCACTGCCATAGTGAATTTCATCAAACTGACATCTCTGCATGAACTGCATTTCCTGCCAGCGAAGGGACTCCACCGAGCACTCATGCGCCATTTGCGGCACAGGACTCGACGAACCGGTATAAAGCAAAGAGTCACCTACCGCCTCATCACAGTAGTTAGTTGTGACCTGGAGAATATGACCAGAACAGGCATCAGCGCTGATCACCACATACAGCCGCTGTTCTGCCGCCTGTCCCTGGAAAGGCAACGCCAGAACCTTTGTCGCAACGCGTTTCACATCACGGTTAGCATGATGCGCTTGTTGCTCACACCAGTTAACCGCTTTCGCCAGCAGTCGATATTGCGTGGTTTCTGCCGCGTAATCACCTTGCTGAAGTCGCAAAAGAAACGGCTCGATGGTGCGTTCGAAACAGCGCTTCGTCTGTCGGGGAGTGAAAACCGTCCGACAAAGACGACACTGGAATCGACTATGACCTGCCTGCGTTCGCCCATAGCGAATCACGTCGCTGGCAGAGCAGTGCGGGCATTCTGTTCCGGTTGCGTCCGGTTTATTTTTTATTAACCGTGCAAACCAGTGGTTAAATTCACGCTCATTAAATAAGGGGGGCAGACTGCCACATTTCTGGCATTCCAGCGCCGCATACCCCAGACGATAAACGGGATAAAGATAGTCAGCCGCTTCCGCCACGCCGAGATTGGGGCACGACCAACTTTTACAAACATTGAGATGTATTTTGTCCTGGATTTCCATTTCACTCGACCAACTGATTTTGTCAGTCGAATAACTCTGGCGGTTATTCAGATTTACTGTCGTGAGGAGCCTCACAAAATCCAGGCAAGCGGAAACGACAATAGCACTCTCATTTATACGTTAAGGA